>NZ_CP062260.1:0-2400000 GCF_014863545.1 Paenibacillus sp. JNUCC32
CGGCGATTGCGCTCCTCGGCGATGGTGGAGTGCGGCGAAACGTCCTTTATGATCGACTGCGGTCCGGATTGGCGCGTCATGATGGAGGGGCTCGGGATTCGAAAAATGAGCGACATGCTGATTACGCACGCCCACTTTGATCATATCGGAGGCCTTCCGGAATGGAGCGATGCCTGCAGATGGCAGAGGGAAAAAGGCCGGCTATACGCCCCAGCCGAGGTGCTGGACCAGATTGTCCGCCAGTATCCGTGGCTTCCGCGGCAGATGGAGATGACGCCAGTCGATGATGGATTTACATTGGCTGGCTGGGAGATTTCGTGCTGGAAAGTAAACCATGGCAAAAACGGGTACTCCTACGCCTACCGGTTCCAGAAGGACGGGTACACATGGGTGTACAATTCGGATTCGATTGATCTCAGCCCGAAGGAAAAGGAGCCGCTGAAAGGCGTGGATCTCCTGGTGCTGGGAACCAGCTTTGTTCATGAAACCGCCCAATTCGAGACCCGCTCCGTCTATGACATGAAGGAAGCGGCAGAGCTGCTCGCCGAGGTGAAACCTCGCCAAACGGTGTATACCCATATGTCGCATGACGTCGACGTTCGGAAAGAGCTGCCTCTGCCGGAGGGAGTCCGTGTGGCGGTGGCAGGGATGACGGTGAGATTAAATAAATGAAAATATGGAGTAGTTAATCCAGCCATGTGTGCGGACCGACGGCCCCCGTGCGGAGACCTTTAACGTGAAGATGCGGCAGGATTGCCGTCTTAAGCCGCTTGCTGGGATATCTCTCACACAGATCCGGCCATACCGTATCGTTCAGGGTACAGCAGCTTGAAGCCGGCGTGTTGATACAGCTTGATTCCGGGAACGTCCGTGATGACGGTGACCTCGGCTCCGCTTGGCGCTATTTTTTTCAGGCGGGCGAGCAGTTCGGACACGATCGTTTCTTCAAGCCCTTGATCCCGATAGGATGCCGCGGCCATAACATCTACCAGTTGAAAATACAAAGCGCCGTCGCCGATCACCCTTCCCATACCGATCAGCCGGTCATTGCCGTCCCGGACAAGGACGGAGAGCAGGCTGCGGTTGAGAGCCGTCTCTGCGATCGATTCCTCGACCTCAGGCAGCCCTGCATCGAATCGGAGATCGATATATTCCTTAAGCTGTGGAACTTCCTCGGTTATGTGCATATTCATCATTGATCAGCCTCCCGCTGTTAAGAATACGTTCAACTTGCCTCTACACCAACCAATATACTACATTGATGCAAGTGAGAAGCTGCCGGGCGGCGAATTCGCCAGCACTCTTGTTGATGCTGCACAAACCTTATCTGAGCACTTTAATGTTTTAATTTAAGGTTTGCCAATGGCCCGCGATTCTGGTAAAGTAGGTTCTCAATCGTGGTCGGGGAGGGGACGGCATGCATTACTACAAGCCGAAAGACATCGCCAAAGAGCTGCATATCAGTACGAGTGCTTTAAGGCATTACGAATCTTGGGGAGTGGTGCCCTCACCTGAGCGGAACGAGAAGGGGTACCGTCTATACACGAAGATGCATCTCGCCTACTTCCGGTGTCTGCGGGCCATGTTCCCCGGGTTCGGTTATGCCGTAACCTATGATGTGATTCGCCATATCCAGAAGAGGGAGATGGATGAAGCCCTCTGGCTCGTGAACGGGGAGCAGGTCAAACTGCAGCAGGAAAAGACCATTGCGGACGAAACGCTTGCCCTGCTTGAGAATCCCGGGCTTGACAGCATCAGGGATAAAAAGCTGAAGGCGCATATGACAATCGGCGAAGCTGCCGAATTGACCAACGTGGAGTCGTCCGCCATTCGTCACTGGGAGAAGGAAGGCTTGATCACTCCCGATCGCAACCCCGAGAATGGATATCGGCTGTACAGCCCCTCGCATGTCCGGCAGATTTTGCTGATTCGCTCGCTGAGGCGGACCGTATATTACCTGGAGAGCATCAAGGAGATTATTCAGGCCGTGGAGCATCAGAGCATTGAGCAGGCCAAAAAATTGGTCCGCGAAGCGTTGTCGGTCATTCATCAACGAAATCTGCAGCAATTCAACGGCATTCATAAGCTGATGGAGCTGTGCATGGAGGTAGGCTTGCTGGAGTTCGACGATGCGGCTCTTCTGAAGCCGATTCTAACATTTAACCCGGATCGGGAATGATCGACAGGTCGCGGCGGCCTTGCGCTTCCCAAGGAAACGGTTTGGGCGCCGCATTGGCCCGGTTTATGGACAGGAACAAGCCCCCATGGATATCATGGAGGCTTGTTTGCGCAGCTAGTTATTTTTCGTATTAACCTTGGTTGAGCACGAATTTATCAATGACATGCTTCACGCCGTCTTCGTTATTCCCCAACGTAACGTAATCGGCAATCGCCTTAAGCGGCTCGATCGAATTGCCCATAGCGACGCCAAGTCCGGCTGCCTCCAGCATTTCGTGGTCGTTCCAGGAGTCGCCGACAGCGATGGTTTCCTTGAGATCGCAGCCAAAATGATCGGCCAGGAAGGTCAGCGCATGTCCCTTCGTGCCTTCCTTATGCATGAACTCCAGAAAATGCGGCTTGGATTTGGTAATATGCACTTCATCGCCGAGCAGCTCGCGGAATATAGGGATCAGTTCATCGAGATAGTCGGGATCGTCAATAATGAGCATTTTCGGTGTCGGTTTCCGAACCATCGTCATAAAATCAGGCTCGATATAATAAGGCGTCCGGTTCAGGGCGCAGTAATCGATCAGCTTCTGATTCTCTTCGCGGGCATACAGCTTGTCATCGATGTAGGTTTGCAGATGCAGATTGTGCTCCACGCAGTATTCAAACAGCTTTACGGCAGCGTCGACGGGAACGAAGCGTTCGTAGAGAACCTTTTCGTCGAGCAGGTTTTTGATCAAGGCACCTTGGTAGGTGATGATGGGAACGTTGAGTCCGGTTTGACGGGCAATCGCCTGGGCTGACGCATAGGCACGTCCGGTTGCCAGCGTCACGACGACGCCGTGGGCGACCGCTTGCTCAAGCGCCTGCTGGACGCCTGGGGTTACTTCCTTATCGTCATTGATCAGGGTGTCGTCAATGTCGATGGCCATCAATTTGTAAGTTGTCATGGGTATCTCTCCTTTTTGATTTTGTCTCTGTCTTTAACTCTATTGTACCTTCTGTGGCGCAGACTTCAATTCCGCAATCACCATTCCCGCCAAAATGCACAGGCAACCGATGCCGCCGAAAAGCGTAAGCCGTTCTCCGGCAAACAGAATTCCCGTCAGTGCCGCGAATACGGGCTCCGTTGCATAGATGATGGCTACCCTGGACGGCGTCGTGTATTTTTGGCAGACGGTTTGGATCCAGAAGGCGAATGCGCTGGTAGGGCCGATGGATACAGCGAGCGCCCACAGCACGTTCGGCTCGGTCAGCTTCTCCATCAGATCCGCTGCATGGCCCACATGTTCGGTTAAAGCGGAAGCTATCAGGCTGAATACCCCAACGACGGCCATCTGGAGCGCTGCCAGCAGCAGGGAGGGATATCGGCCGGCATAAACGCCCGTATAACCGATATGGAGCGCAAAACCGATGGCGCAAACGAATACGAGCACATCGCCCTTGTTCAGGCTCATGCCGGATCCGGCGAAGGTGAGCAGGTACAGGCCCGCTGCAGCAAGCAAGGCGCTGATCCAAGTGAATCTGGAGATGGAGTGTTTTAACAGCGCGTACGATATGAAAGGCACCAGCACGACGGACAAGCCGGTAATGAAACCTGCATTGGACGTGGTCGTGTACAGAAGGCCCGCCGTTTGAAAGGCATAGCCGATAAACAAAAAAAGACCGAGCAGGCAAGCATGCAGCAGCATCCTGCCGGATATTAGCTTCCACTGATTCCGGTAAAAGAGGGTGATGATCAATGCGAGGAGCAGGGCCGCTCCCAGAAAGCGGGCCGAATTAAAGGCCATAGGCGGGAGGACGCGCACCGCATACTGAACGATGAGGAACGTGGAGCCCCACATCATGGCCACCAGAAGCAGGCTGATGTCGGCGATACGTGAGCGATTCACTAGGTAGTCATCCTTTCCGATGATGCGAAACTCAAATTGCAGCTTCCCGTACTTTCGTCCCCGGGCGTAAGGCATGGGCAAGTGATCAAATTGTATCCCATATGAGCGGATCGGACAACCATTTTTAAGCCTGCAAAAGTGGAAGGGGTAGACAAAAAGAGGATGATTTTGCTATACTAATGAACCGAACGTATATTCTCATGACCCTGGGCTATCGGACGTGGAGATCGGCAAGCGATCCATCGATTCCATAGTCAGCATTGAGCTTAGAAAGGAAGAATGTCATCATGATGGGCAGAGCTCATTTGATTATCAGCACAGGGGTCACGTTATCCGTCATGGGCATGAGCGGAGTGCCTGTCACGCTGCCTGCCGCGGCAGTGGCTTTGGTCAGCTCGCTGCTTCCCGACATCGACGAGCCCAACTCCCTGCTGGTGCGCAAGGCGATTCCTTCCGGGCTGCTGCGAATTCTACAGCTGGCGATGATTGGCGCCGCCATATTCGTCGTATTCTACGGCAAGGAGTATGCGCCTTGGAATATCGCCCTGGCCGGGCTGATCGGGGTTGTTTCGTACCTGCCGAGCCGGACGCTGCGCCATGTCGTCATGTTCCTGATCGGCTTGGGACTGATTTCCTTCGGGCAGGGCTTCAGCCCATGGAATACGATCGCAGGCAGCGTGCTGATTGCAGGCTCCTTGGTGACCCATCGGGGGTTAACCCATACCGTCTATGCCGCAGCCGGATGGACGGGCTTGCTGTATTTTGCGTCACAGGGCAAGATCGGCGGGGAAAGCCTATGGTTTGCCGGCGGTTTATCCTACTCGATTCATTTGCTCGCAGATGCGCTGACCAACCGCGGAATCCGTCCGCTTCCTCCGTTCAAATGGAGAATCAAGCTGAAGATCATGAGCACCGGAAGCAAATGGGGACGCACGGTAGAGAATGCCTGCATTGTGCTGACGCTGGCCCTTGTTTGGTACGTGTTTATGGCTTCTTAAATCCGGGATATGCAGTTTTACAATGAAAAAGCCTCCCGCCCTTATGCAATGCATACGGGGCGAGAGGCTTATTTAGATTTCAGCCGGATCTATTCCTCAAGAAAGATGAGGCCGATCAGATCGTCGAGCTCGAGGTTGCCGAAGTAATGCTTGACGTCGATGCCGGATAGCGCGGTGCGCACCGCCGTTTCTTCGTACCGTTTGCCGCGAAGCAGATTCTCGATATCCGCAACATCGCCGACGCCGAAGAAATCGCCGTAAATTTTAATCTCTCCGATATGCCCTTCACGGATATCCATGCGGATATCGATGATGCCCACCGGGAACTTCCTCGCATGCTTCACGTTGCTCTCAGGGGACAGCCCGTAGTTCCAATCCCAATTCTGGTAGCGTTCCTTCGAAATCTGGTTGATGATCTCCCAATCCTTCTCCTGAAGCACGTATTGCGGTACTTGATCCGGTTCCATCCCGAAGATCGAGCGAAGCAGCTCCGCGCGGAACTGTTCAATGGTCATGTCGGTGCCAAGCAGCTCCTTGATGTTAGCTACGCGGCTGCGCACGGACTTGGTGCTCTTGGATTTAAACTTTTCCGGATTGGCATTCAGCGAGGCCTGCACGTCATCCAGATTCAGATCGAACATGAGCGTGCCGTGGCTGAACATGCGTCCCCGCGTCGAGAACTGAGCGTTCCCCGAAATTTTCTTCTCGCCGACCTGCAGGTCATTCCGGCCGCTGAGCTCGGCTGGCACGCCCATCTTTTGCAGGAAGTCGATGACCGGCTGCGTGAACTTCAGGAAGTTGTGGAACGACTGGCCGTCGTCCTTCGTAATGAAGCTGAAATTCAGGTTGCCGAGATCGTGGTACACGGCTCCGCCGCCGGACAGCCGGCGCACAACCTGGATGTTGTTGTCGCGAACGTATTCCTGGTTGATCTCTTCGATCGTATTCTGATGCTTTCCGATGATGATGGAAGGCTTGTTGATATAAAAGAGAAGGTAGCTCTCGTCCATGGACAAGTGCTTAAGCGCATATTCTTCAATCGCTAGGTTGATGGATGGGTCGTGAATCCCCTGATTATCGATAAATAGCATAGCATCCTCCGTCGTCACAATTCAAAATGTGGTGCTTCCAGACTATTGTAAACCAATTTGAAGGCAGAGACAAAGCATTCCATGTTGACGAGTCAGGGACGGTAGCGACATAATGATGGCATTACATAACGGCAGGGCTTTCAAGAGCCATGGGCATGGAACGGGAGGAACCCTTATGAGCGATAATAACCAACCTTTGATCGAGGTGTACGGACACGGCGGGGACGTGGAGACGGCGGCGGCTGCATATGGAAGGGCAGCCTCGGCTTTTCTGGATTACAGCGCGAATATTAACCCGCTAGGACCGCCCCAAGGGGTCATGGCAGCGTTAGAAGAAGGGATGAGCGCGGTGATTCGTTATCCGGATCCGGGGCACCGCGAATTCAAGAGGCTGCTTGCGGAGGAATTGGACACCGATGCCCGGTGCATTCTTGTCGGAAATGGAGCTGCAGAATGCATGGCACTGCTGCTGCTGGGCCTGCAGCCCCGAACGGTCGGCGTGGTCGATCCTTGTTTTTCCGAATACCGGGAGCTGTCCTTGAAATTTGGTTCGGACATCCGCTCCGTGTGCGGGGAGCCGGAGCGGGATTGGCGTGCGGACAAGGCGGATATGATGGAGCTGATCGCCTGCACGGATCTCGTATTTGTGGGACAGCCGAACAATCCGAACGGGGTTCAGTACAGCCTGGAGGATATTCGCGAGCTGGCGGCATGCGCTGAGCAAGAAGGGACCTGGTTGGTGCTGGATGAGGCCTTCATCGATTTCATTCCGCCGGAGGACAGACAGACATTGATGCCGGAACTGCAGGACTATCCGCGGACGATCATTGTCCGGTCGATGACCAAGTTTTATGCGATACCGGGCCTGCGGCTCGGGTTTACGGTTGCCCACCACGACGTGATACGCACCATGGCAGGCAAACAGGTGACGTGGAGCGTCAATGGACTGGCGCTGCTTGCGGGAGAGGCTTGTCTTGACAGCGGCAGGGAATATGAACTGGACACGCTGCAATTGATTCGCGTGGAACGCGAGAAGCTGATACATGGTTTACGAGCGCTGGGGCTTGACGTTACGCCGGGGGAGGCCAATTTTCTGCTGATGGAGCTTCCGCGGCCTTGGAATGCAGGGACGTTCCAGCAGGAAATGGGCAGGCGGGGCGTGCTCGTCCGCAGCTGCGCCATGTACCCGGGCCTCGGTGAGCGCCACATCCGGTTAGCCGTTAAGGATGCCGGATCTAACGACAGATTGCTGGCGATAACCGCGGAGGTCCTTGGAAATCCTTCTGCTGACGCGACTTAGGGATTTCTAGCAGCAGATCCATATGAAGAACGCTACAGGTACAGTTGGTTCAGATATTTAAGGAGCAGGGAGAGAAAAAAACATGGCAGTACCTTTTCTGAAAGGCAGCAATCGTCCATATAACTCGGATGCATGGCCGGGAGCCATCGTGTCCTTGGATTCGGAGCAGCAGCATCCGCATATTCGGATCTCGCTTCCGAGTCCGGCTGCGTCCATAAGCAGCGCCATATACGGCGGCGGTTTTCTGCACTTGGACCATATCGTGAACCGTTATGTCGACAAGCATTACGATTGCAGCGATCCGATAAACGATATGGTTAGCTTTATGGCTGGGCACGGCTATCCGGCCGATTCCACGGCAGGATTGATGACGGCGGTAAAACTGAAATATGCCTCCATTCGGGAGGCTCGGGGCGAGCAAGCTTCCGTTCTATGCTGTACTACCGCGGGCGTGGGCAATGCAGCCCGCGCCGGGTCGAGCCGTACGACCTTCGCGGCTTACCAGCCTGGCACGATTAATGTCGTGCTGGTGGTGGACGGAAGGCTGACGCCGGCTTGCATGGTGAACGCCATGCTGACGGCAGCCGAAGCGAAAGCCGCGGCGCTGCATGACCTGGGGGTGAAGGATCATGAAACCGGAGCCGCCGCCACGGGGACGACGACGGATGCGATGGTCCTTGCGGTCAGCGGCAATACAGCCTTTGGCGTGAACCATCATTATGCCGGAACCGCGACCGATCTGGGCGGCATGATCGGACGTCTTGTCTACGACAGCGTCACGGAGAGCATCGCCGCCGAAAGAGAAGATCGGATATGACCGCCGTATGGGTCATATGGGCGGCGGTGGCGCTGGACCTGCTGATCGGAGATCCGAGATGGCTGCCGCATCCCGTCATCGGCATGGGGAAGGCGATCCGCCGGGTCGAAGGATGGATTCGCCAGCGGACGGTTTCCGCTCAGGGACTGAAGCGGGCGGGGATATTGCTGCCGGTGATCGTGGCCGGCGGCTCCTTCGTGCTGGCATGGCTGCTGCTGGAGCTGTGCGCAGCGATTCATCCTTGGCTTGCCTGGGGTGCGGAGATCGTTCTCATTGCGACTACGATTGCGATCAAGGGGCTGCGCGAGGCAGGATTGGAGGTCTACGGCCATCTTCGTTCCGGGAATATCGCCGAGGCCAGGCAAGCGCTAAGCATGGTGGTCGGGAGGGACACCGCTCATCTGGATGAGCCGGAAATTGTGCGGGGGACGGTGGAGACGGTTGCGGAAAATATCGTGGACGCGGTCATCGCTCCGCTGTTTTTTGCCCTGATCGGAGGGGCGCCGCTTGCGTTGGCCTACCGCGCCGTGAATACGCTGGATTCCATGGTCGGTTATAAAAACGAGAAGTACCTGCATGTAGGCTGGGCCTCCGCCCGGCTGGACGATCTCGCCAATTGGATACCGGCACGCCTGACCGCCGGGCTGTTGACCATCGCGGCGGCGATGTTCTCGCTGCAGTGGAAACAAGCGATCAAGATGGTTAAACGAGATGCGCGTAAGCATCCCAGTCCGAACAGCGGCTTCCCGGAATCGGCCGTTGCCGGTGCCTTGGGGATTCGCCTGGGAGGCGAAAATTCGTACCAAGGCGTGATCTCGTTCCGGGCTTACATGGGGGACCCCGACCGACCGCTCGAAGCGGAGGATATCCGGGTGACAAACCGTCTGCTTGTGGGCGTATCGGTTTTGTTTACGATGCTGGGCACCGCGGTGCTCGGACTTGCTGCCGCGGCAGGAGGAAGCCTATGGATATGAGGATCAGCCTGCATCTGGTGCGTCACGGCCGCACGTTGTGGAACGAGGAGCGCCGTTATCTCGGCCATGAGGATCAGGGAATTCTGGCTGAGGGAAGGGAACAGCTCCTCCCGCTGCGGGAGGAACTTCGCTGCAGGCATTTTGTCCGGATCTATTGCAGCGATCTCCTCCGCTGCCGGCAGACGCTCAATGTGATCTTATCGGATTCAAAAAGGGGTGCTGTTCCTGATGATGACATATTGGGCCAGTTTATGCCGGGCGTACGATATGACCCGCGGCTGCGCGAACTGGATTTCGGGGATTGGGAAGGAAAGACCTACGAGGAGTTGAAGACGGATTCCCTCTACCGGCGCTGGATCGATAACCCTGCGGAAGTTACGCCGCCCAGCGGGGAGAGCTGGGAAGCTTTCGGTTCCCGCGTCCAGGCCTTTTTGTCGGGATTGCATTTGGATGTGAAGGAATTATTGCATATGGAGGAAGCTCCGGATCCCCTTTCGCAGGCAGAGGCAGAGGCTGAGGCAGAGGCAGAGGCCAGGCGTGGTGATGATGGCCGTGGAACGCTCGCTGAAGGAGTTGACGTGCTTGTGGTCACCCACGGCGGCGTTATTCGGGAGATGGCAGCGGCTACCGTGCCGGATACGGAATTCTGGGCGACGTCGGTTATGCCGGGCGAGGTGCTCAAGCTGCAGCTGACATGGGACGGAGCGAGCTGGCGAGGCGTACGGTTAAGCGAATAAAACGAAAACGTATGATTTCGGTCGGAATAGGCGATAACGGGCTAAATCGGTGTCATGACGCAATCGAAACGCCCGAAACTTTCAGTTGTAAGGGGATGGTTTATCGCCTATAATCTTGTGCAGAGAAACCATGCTTGGCCTATCATCCATAAATTCATATGATTTGCGAGGGTCCCGGACAGAGGGCGTTATTGTTTTCTGCCGGGTTAATAGGGAAGCCGGTGCAAGTCCGGCACGGTCCCGCCACTGTGAAGCAGGGACTTTTCCATATGCCACTGAGCCTTAGCGCTTGGGAAGGCGGAGAAGTCGTTACAACCTGCAAGTCAGGAGACCTGCCCTCAGCGAATGAAAGACGGTCCTTCGAGGAGAGGATTACGTTTACCGGACGCATGGAGCCATGCGGACGGAAGTTTAAGGCGCCATCGTTGAACGGTTATCCCGGCGTCCTTATGATACAAACGTAATCCCTGAGTCCTTGTCATCGAGGAGTCGGGGATTTTTGCTTCTTAGGGTATGAAGATTGAACGTTTCTTACCAGTTAAGGATCGGTCGAAGGAATTTAGACACGCCTGCGCCAGGTTCTCAATTATGTTTAGGGGGATTCCAAGAGATGAAAGCATTAAACAAAACATGGTCCGTACTTCTGGTAGCCATACTGATGGCCCTGGCCTTGATCGGCTGCGGCGGCGAAGAAGCAGCACCGAAGGATGCGACGCCGCCGGCACAGCAGCAAGAGCAGAATAACGAAGCGCCGGCGGAATCGGCGGAAGAGCTTAAGACCACGTATCCGCTGACCGTCAAGGATTCAACGGGCGTGGAAATGACGTTTGAGAAAGCGCCGACCAAGATTGCGTCCCTGACTCCGTCCGAGACGGAAAAACTGTTTGCATTGGGACTGGATGAGGAGATCGTTGGCGTATCCGATAACGACGATTACCCCGAAGCGGCCAAATCCAAGCCTAAACTGGGCGGGTTCCAGGTGAATGAAGAGGCGATCATCGCAGCCGACGCCGATGTGGTATTCGCGGCTTCGATGAATGCCCAGAATGCCGAGAAATTGCGCGAGCTTGGCGTTACGCTGTTCGTCAACGATCCGAAAACCATCGATGCGGTGATGGAGAACATCGAGCTGATCGGTCAAATTACGGACCGTCAAGCCGAGGCGAAAGCGGTCGTCGATCAGATGAAGCAGGAATTGGCTGCCGTTACGGAAGCCGTGAAATCCGTGAAGGATGAAGACAAGAAGAAAGTATACGTGGAGTTCTCTCCGGGATGGACCGTCGGCAAAGGCGAGTTCATGGATGAGATCATTACCGCAGCTGGCGGCGTCAATGCAGCCGGCGATGCGGAAGGCTGGTTCGAAATCAGCGAGGAGAACATCATCGCCGCGAACCCGGACGTTATTCTGTACACGGACGATGTGGTGGACGAAGCCACCAAGAAAACATTGGATCAGCTGATCAAGGAGCGCGGCGGCTGGGATCAGATCGAAGCCATCAAGAACGATCAGGTCATTTCCGTGGATGCCAATCTGCTCAGCCGTCCGGGCCCGCGCGTGACGCAAGGACTGATGGAAGTGGCGAAGGCCGTTTATCCGGAATTGATGAATCCATGAGTAAAAAACTTGCAGGATTCGGTGCGGCCGGCCTGATCCTTTTACTGCTGACCTTGGTTGTCAGTCTCGGAATCGGCTCCGTTCACCTGCCTGTGAGAGAGATTGGAGCGATGCTGCTGCACCGGCTGCCGGGAATCGGCGATTCCATCGTTCCAGGCTGGGAAGCTTCCTCCGAGCAAATCCTGATGAAGGTGAGATTGCCGCGGATCCTGCTCGGGATGCTTGTTGGAGCCTCCCTGGCGGTGGCCGGAGCCGCCTTTCAAGGCGTGCTTCGCAATCCGCTGGCGGATCCGTTTACGCTCGGTGTGTCCTCGGGTGCTGCGCTTGGCGCGGCATCCCTGATTTTTTTCGGAATGGAATATTCCTTTGCCGGAGGTTATACACTGCCGGTTGTAGCGTTTCTGACCGGAGCAGGCACCCTATGGGCCGTTTTGCTGCTGGCAAGGGATCAAGGAAAACTGCCGATCCATGGGCTCATCCTGTCCGGGGTGGTGATGCAGTCGTTTCTGGGCGCCGTCGTTTCGTTTCTGACGGTGATGTCCAAAGATACGGTGAACCAAATCCTGTACTGGACGATGGGAAGCCTGAGCATGCGCGGATGGTCGTATACGGCCATCCTTTTCCCGTATTTTGCAGCGGGTTTCGTATATCTATGGAGCAGGTCGCGGGCGCTTAACATTTTGTCGCTCGGGGAACGGCAGGCCGCTCATATGGGATTGAATGTCGATCGTCTGAAGACCAGCGTGCTGATCGTCGCTACCCTGCTTGCCGCGGCAGCCGTATCGGTTTCCGGCGTGATCGGGTTCGTCGGGCTTGTAGTACCGCATATGATTCGGCTGATCACCGGCTCCGATTACCGCGTGATTGTTCCCCTGTCGGCGCTGGGCGGCGCGATTTTCATGGTTTGGTGCGATACGGCAGCACGCTCCGTCTTGGCGCCGACGGAAATCCCGCTCGGGGTGGTCACGGCATTCATAGGCGCTCCGTTCTTTGCTTATCTGCTGTACCGGAACAAAAAACGGCGCAGGGAGGGGTTATCATGATTACGGCCCAAGGGCTTGGCAAAGCCTATGGCAAGGCGTCGATTCTATCCGGGGTGGACCTTCACATTGCCGAAGGGGAATGGTGGGGGATCATCGGACCGAACGGCAGCGGCAAGTCCACCCTCATGCAGCTGTTATCCGGCGTGGAGAGTCCTACGGAAGGAAGCGTGACGCTTCTGGGCAAGGAGCTTGGACGCTATAACCGGAAGGCACTGGCCCGAATCGTGGCGGTGCTGCAGCAGGAGGGACTCGACCCTACCGATTTTACCGTCCGGGACGTGCTGGAGATGGGGCGATTCCCGTTCTTGAACTGGCTTGGCCGTGAGGATAAGGATGCGGCCCCGCTTATCGAGGCCGTTATTCGAAAGCTGGATCTGAACGGCCTGGAGGAGCGCCGGCTTACCGAGTTAAGCGGAGGACAGCGCCAGCGTGTCGCTTTGGGCAAGGTGATGGTCCAGGAGCCTTCGCTGCTCATGCTGGACGAACCGACGACCTATCTGGATATCCGCTATCAGCTTCAGTTCATGGATATGGTGGCGGAGTGGCGGAACTCGTCCGGCATAACGGTGATCAGCGTACTGCATGACCTCAATCTGGCGGCTCAATTCTGCGATAAGCTGCTGGTTCTGGATCAGGGACGGATCGCAGGGGCGGGCAAGCCGGAGGACGTGCTGACGGCAGCGTATATCCGACGGATTTTCCGGGTGGAGCCCTCCATCGTGACCCATCCCGAGAATGGGGCTCCGCAGGTGCTGTTAACTGCGAACAGCACCTGGACCTAAAGCGGTGTTGCCGCAGGTTCAGCCGCGTTGTAAGATTTAGGAGCAAGAGGAAGGAGGCCGTTTCATTGACGGATACACTCACAAGTCGTTTGAAGGGAATTACCGCTAACATTAAACCGCTGGATGCCGAAGCGCAGGCGGAAACCGGCGCCTATTTGGATACGTTAACGAAACCTCCGGGCAGTTTGGGCAAGCTGGAGTCGCTGGCGATCCAATTAGCGGGAATCACGGGGAAAATGAAGCCCTCGTTTACCAAAACATCCGTGGTTGTCATGGCTGGCGATCATGGGGTGTGTGATGAAGGAATCAGCGCATTTCCGGCCGAGGTGACGCCCCAAATGGTGATGAACTTCCTGAATGGAGGGGCGGCCGTTAACGTGCTGGCCCGTCAAGCGGGGGCAGACGTTCATTGCGTGGATATCGGCGTAGCGACCGAGCTGACCCATGAGAGGCTCCTGTCCCGGAACATTGGCAGAGGAACCGCCAATATGGCCAAAGGACCCGCAATGACAAGGGAAGAAGCGCTGCAATCCGTAGTGACCGGAGCTGAGGTGGCGGCAGAGCTGGTTATACAAGGCACGCAGATGTTCGTAACCGGAGAGATGGGCATCGGGAACACGACGCCAAGCGCGGCTATTTTCTCGGTTCTGTCCGGCAAGCAGCCATCCGAGGTTGTGGGACGAGGAACCGGCGTGACGGATGAACGGCTGAACCATAAGATTCGGGTTGTGGAACGGGCGATACAAGTCAATGCGCCTCATGCCGCCGACCCGCTCGACGTGCTGGCCAAAGTCGGGGGCTTCGAAATCGGCGGATTGGCCGGATTGATTCTGGGGGCGGCTGCTCATGGATGTCCTGTCATCATTGACGGATTCATATCCAGTGCCGCGGCGTTGGTTGCCAAATCGATCTGCCCGGATGCCCTTCCTTATATGATTGCTTCCCATGTTTCGCATGAACAGGCGCATGTTCTTCTGCTGAAAGAGCTGGGACTCCAGCCGATGCTTCAAATGGACATGCGTCTTGGCGAGGGGACGGGCGGTGTGCTGTGCCTTCATCTGGTCGAGGCGGCGTGCAGGATCGTGAACGAGATGGCGACGTTTGAGAGCGCCGGCATCAGCGGAGGAGCCGTATGAGTCATCGTGGAAGCGTGTTGGTTACGGGCGGAGCGAGGAGCGGGAAGAGCTCGTTCGCGGAGAAGCTGTGCATGAAGCGCGCCGATTCCGGTACATATATAGCGACTGCGCAAGCCTATGACGATGAGATGCGGGAACGGATCCGTATTCATCAAGACCGCAGGCAGGATACAGCCTATGGTTGGCAGACGGTGGAGGAGCCTGTCGCTCTGCCCGAATTGCTCGAAACGCTCGGCCAGTCTGCCTCGGACGCCCCTGCGGTGGTAGTGGATTGCCTGACGCTGTGGCTTACGAACGTGCTGCTGCAGGCCGAACCCGAAGGGACGGCCGTCATGGAAGAGCGGCTGGGGCTTCAAATCGGCAGGCTGGCAAGAGCGGTTCAGGTATACCCGGGCATGGTTATATTGGTAACAAACGAAGTGGGTTCAGGGATTGTACCCGAATATCCGCTGGGCCGGATTTATCGCGACTGGGCAGGGATCATGAATCAACGACTGGCCCAGGTCTGTGACGAGGTATTTCTGGTGACCGCGGGAATTCCAATGGAAATCAAGAGCAGGGAGTATCGGATATGAGCAAGATGATCGAAGCGGCTGCGGCCGCTTTTCAATTTTTATCGAGGCTTCCCGTGCGGAGGGAAATTCCCTTTACACCCGAAGTTCAACAGCGGAGCGTCGTTTTTTATCCTTTCGTAGGGGCAGTCATAGGTGCTATCGTTGCCGTATTGGGACTGGGCTTAAGCTTTGTGCTGCCTTCCTTTCCAGCTGCCGTCATCCTGCTGGCTGCATGGGTAGCGTTAACCGGAGGGCTTCATCTCGATGGCTGGATGGACAGTGCGGATGCGCTGCTGAGCCATCGGTCGCGCGAACGAATGCTTGAAATTATGAAGGATAGCCGGGTAGGCGCGATGGGGGTCATGGCCTGCATGCTGCTGCTCCTTCTGAAAGCTTCCTTAATCATGTCCGTTTGGGATTTGTCTGAGGGGGTATGGAAGCAAGAAGCGTGGCTGCTGGTGCTCGCTCCGGTCTGGAGCCGCTGGTTTATGGTCCACGCCATGTATCGATGGCCGATGGCACGGGGAAGCGAGGGGCTGGCAGCTTTGTTTCACGGACTGTCCGTTAGAAGGAGGTCGCTGGCAGGCATAGTCGCGATCCTGTTAACGCTGGTCGTCATAGGCCTTCTCTGGTGCACGACAAGCACACTGGATCTTGCGGCGATCGGAATCGGAGGGATCCTCGTCATCCCGTTGGCAGCCTGGGCCGTTGGAAGTTTGACGGCCGAACGGATGAGCCGAAGACTCGGGGGATTGACGGGAGATACCTATGGGGCGTTGAATGAATGGATTGAAACGATTGTGTTAATTTTGGTAGTTCTCCTTTTGAAGTTTACATGATATGATAGTAGAGCAATGCGGTGGTATTCCGATCAACATAGTCGACATAATTCACGTCAACAGAAAAATAACGTTTTTGACAGGAATTTTCTCAAACGGGTAATGATATGTTTAGAGTGGGCTATGAAATGGATATGAATACATACTAGCGCACTTATGACATGAGGATGACGCAGTATATCCTTATTTATAGAATGGGAGGAATCATTAGGATGGAAACGCTTTGGGTTATCATCAATGTCCTTGTTCTGATTCTGCTGGTCGGTATTTTGTACTGGATGCAGAGAAAGCATTACTCGTTTACCAAACGCGTGTTTGCCGGACTTGGACTGGGTGTGTTGTTCGGAGTGGCACTGCAGCTCATCTACACTTCGACCTCCGATGTGGTGGTGAAATCCACCGATTGGTTTAATCTGGTTGGCTACGGTTATGTCAGACTGCTGCAGATGATGGTCATTCCGCTGATCATGGTGTCGATCATATCGGCCATCATGAAGCTGAAGGGCGGAAAGAACCTGGGCAAAATGAGCGGAATGATCATTACGGTGCTGCTTCTGACGACGGCGGTAGCCGCCGCTGTCGGAATTACGACCGCGCTGGCGTTCGATTTGTCCGCCGTCAATATTCAGGGCGGCGCTGCCGAGGAGCAGCAGGGCGCGCTGCTGCAAGAACGGCTCGGGGATGTCGAGGGTCGTACGCTGCCGCAGCAGATTCTGGATTTCATTCCGAGCAATCCGTTTGCCGACATGACGGGAGCACGAAGAACTTCGACGATTGCGGTCGTCATATTCTCGGCATTCATCGGGATCGCCGTGCTCGGGTTGGACCGTAAAAACAAGGAGCAGGCGGAGACCTTCCGCAACATGATCTCCGCCGTATACGGCGTGGTCATGCGTATCGTGACGCTGGTGCTTCGTCTGACGCCTTACGGGATTCTGGCGCTGATGGCCAAAACGATCGCCACGACCGATCTTGCGGTGATCATGAATCTGATCGATTTCGTTCTGGCTTCATACGTGGCCTTGATCGCCATGTTCATTATCCATCTGGTGCTGCTGGCGATATTCGGGTTCAATCCGTTCAAGTACGTCAAGAAGGTGTTCCCGACGCTGACCTTTGCCTTTACGTCGCGTTCCAGCGCGGCTACGATCCCGCTTAACGTGCAGACCCAGAACAAAAAGCTGGGCGTCTCGGAAGGCATCGCGAACCTTTCGGCATCGTTTGGCGCCACGATCGGGCAGAACGGCTGCGCGGGCATTTATCCTGCCATGCTGGCCGTCATGATTGCCCCGACGGCCGGCGTGGATCCGACGTCGTGGTCGTTCATCCTGACCTTGATCGTGGTCGTTATGATCAGTTCCTTCGGCGTGGCGGGTGTCGGAGGCGGAGCTACCTTCGCATCGCTCATCGTGCTCTCCACGATGAACCTGCCGGTTGCCTTGGCAGGCCTGTTGATTTCCGTCGAGCCGCTGATCGATATGGGACGGACGGCACTGAACGTGAATGACTCCATGACGGCCGGCGTGATTACCGGGAAAGTCATGAATGAAGTGGATAAAGACGTGTATAACGACGACAATATAGAACTGGATATGGTTCAGGCATAATGAACGCATCCAGGGGAGCCATCTTGCAGGGAGTGTTTCTGCCTTCAAGATTGGCTCTTCTGCGTGAATAGAGAAAGCCCGAATACCGTAAGCGAAACGGTGATTCGGGCTTTTTTTCATGCTGAACATGCTTTATCCGATGACGGTCAGTTCTTTCGGGAAGGAGGTCAGCACCTCGACGCCATCGCCGGTCACGATGACATCGTCCTCGATTCGAACGCCGCCGACGCCTTGCAGGTAAATGCCGGGCTCGATGGTGAAGACCGCCCCAGGCTGCAATATGTCCTGATTCAACCCGTGAACGGACGGATATTCGTGGACATCCATGCCAAGCCCGTGACCCAGGCGATGTACGAAGGCATGGCCGTAACCTGCGCCGTCAATCACATTGCGTGCCGCTTGGTCGATCGAGCCATAGGTCACGCCGGGTTTGACGGCCTGAATCCCGGCCAGATTCGCAGCAAGAACCGTCTCATAGATGTTAACGGCTTCCGGCTTCAGATCGCCTACCGCAAAGGTACGGGTAATATCCGACGCATAACCGCCGGCGTATACTCCCAAATCGAACATGAGCAGATCCCCTGCTTCGATTCGGCGCGCACCCGGAACGCCATGAGGCAGGGCGGTGTTGGGGCCGGATAATACCATCGTGGCGAAGGAGGGCGCGTCCGCGCCAAGCTTTTTCATCAAGTATTCCAGTTCCGCGACAAGCTCCAGCTCGCTGACGCCGATTTTTACCCGGGCCAGGCTTTGCGTCAGAACTTCTTCGACCAGCCTCACCGCATTTTTGATGATCTTCACTTCCTCGGCAGACTTTCGAATCCGAAGATCCCGCAGCGCAAGGCCGACATCTTCGATGCGGTCCGCGTTCACATGCTGCCGCAGCTGTTCATAGCGGGAGACGGTCAGCTGATCCTTCTCCAGCGCCAGCGTTCCGGCGGTGCCTTGAATCTGTTCCTTAAGCAAAAGGTAAGGGTTATCGGTATCCTGATGCGTGACAATGTTCTTCACGGTTGAAGCGGCCTCGGCCGCATTCGCGTCCAATGCCGGCACGATCAGCACCGGATCATTGGCGGAGGAGAGGAGCAGGCCGAGAAAGCGCTCATGGGGATCGCTCGCAAAGCCGGTCAAATAATAAACATGCTTGGGGTCTGTCACCAGGACATGATCCCAGCCCTGATCCTTCATGGATAACAGCAAACTTTGCAGTCGTTCGTTCATCCTGTTCATTCCTTTCTTTACTCAAAACGTTCATCATGCCGTTAATGTAAGGGTATCGCGTTCCATCGCGTAAGTAAAGTTTTCCACGTGAATGAATCGCGGCTTGAGAAAATAGAAGCGTTTTTCCGTTACCTCTTGTACAATAGATCTCGTAATAAAGACATCTATTCGGAGGTAGAACATCGTGACGCATCCATACCGTATCGATTATGCCGTCAAAGAGGATTTGCCGGCCATTGTGGACATTTACAATTCAACGATTTCAAGCAGAAAAGTAACGGCCGATCTGGAGCCGGTCACGGTGGAGAGCCGCATACGCTGGTTTGAAGAGCATAGCAACGATTTTCGCCCTCTTTGGGTCATGCGATCTGATGACGGGCTGGTTGCGTGGATGAGCTTTCAATCCTTCTATGGCCGTCCCGCCTATAACGGGACAGCTGAAATCAGTATCTACGTTAACGAGAAATATCGCGGCGTTGGTGCCGGCAGCCTATTGATCCAGAAGGCCATCGAGGAGTGCCCGCGTCTTCGCGTCAGCAATCTCGTCGGATTCGTATTCGGTCATAATGAACCAAGCCTCAAGCTGTTGAAGAAGTTCGGCTTCGACCAGTGGGGGCTTCTCCCAGCGGTTGCGGAGCTTGACGGAGTCAAGCGGGATCTGGTTATTGTAGGACGTGCGATCTAAGTACCGATACGCAAAGAATAAATTTTAGGTCCATAAGAGAAGTCATCGCAGCGAGAAGATGAAGATACGTGCAAACCCTTCATGGTATTCTGCATTCCAAACCTTAACCAATATCCAGTACACTTGGGGAAAACAAGGGACGAAAAGGGTGTGGAGGATGTGAAGGCAGAGATTCGCATATATCAAGCAGAGCTGAAGGATCTGGACAAAGCGGCCGCGCTGTTGAATCAGTATCGGCAATTTTATGAGCGGGAAGATGATCTGGACGGGGCCCGGGAATATATCAGGGAAAGGCTGACCCATGGCGATTCCGTCATATATTTAGCGGACTGCACCCGCTGTGAATCCCTGGCCACGCCAGGCTTTCTACAATTATATCCATCCTTCTCGTCGCTATCCATGTCCAGGTTGTGGATTCTGAATGATCTGTACGTGGATTCCGAATATCGCGGGCTTGGCATTGGAAGGGAGCTGCTTCATCAAGCCCGTGCGCACGCCGTTCAGACCAAGGCCAAAGGCTTGACCCTCTCGACGCAGCTTCACAACACGGCCGCTCAACGCCTGTACGAATCCGCAGGATATAAGCGGGACGAAGAATTTGTGCATTACCATTTGGGTTTATCCTGACGCAGAGGGCATCCATAACAAACAAAGACGATACCCCTAAGGAGTTATCGTCTTTGTTCTTTATTGATAAATCGAGCGTATTTTTCGAAAAACCTCAACCCGGGCAATTTTCAGCTCCCACATTTGGTCCAGCAGCTTCCGCTGTATATCTTTATCGTCTGTTGCTTTCAATTCATGATACAGGGCAGACATCCGTTCATTGATTTGATCCACGCATTGCCACAGCTCCTGTTCCGTGCATTCCTCCGACTTCGCTTGTTCCTCGCCCAGCGATTCCTGCATGTGGTGAAGCGTACGAATGATGTCTGCTTGCCACTTCCGATCTTCCAAGCGAATCGCCAAATTGAGAAGATCCAGATAATCATCAAGGGACAGAGATGTCGGTTCTTTATCGCCATGTTCCATGTTGAATGCCCCCTTAGCAAACGTATAAACCTGTTTATACCAAGTATTATACTTGGAATTATGAGTTTTTCAAGTGAAAAAATAAGAGAATATTGTCATAAACATGCTTTCGATTGTTGCAACCGTGCGCAGGAATCAATATAGTTTACATAGGACCGTATTTTTCCAATCCAAGGAGTTATATGAATGAAGGTAATTCTCGTAGATGACGAACCGTTGGCCTTAAAGTATTTAGAACGTCAGCTGTTAAAACTGGATACCATGCCTATAGATGTAATCGGTACGTATACGAATCCTTTTGAGGGGCGAAAAGAAATTCTTGCAAGGGACGTGGATATCGTGTTTTTGGATATCAGCTTGCCGGAATTGAACGGGATCGAGCTGGCGGAGCAGCTGCTGGAGCAGAAGCCCCATCTCTGCATTGTATTTGTGACGGGATATCACGAATATGCAGTTACCGCATTTGAATTGAATGCCGTCGATTATATCGTCAAACCGGTCCAGATCGATCGAGTAGCCAAAACGATGGAGCGGTTGCGAAGTCGCATTGCGTCCAGACCGGAAGAGGTCCTAAACCCCAATCGTAAAATTCGGATGACGATGTTCCGCCAGGTTATGATCGAACAGCCGAACGAGCAGGGGCAATTCGCCATGCTTCATTGGCGGACAACCCGGGCCCAGGAAATATTCATTTACTTGCTGCAGCATCGGGGGCAGCTGGTGCGCAAGTCGGCACTGATCGATATGCTATGGCCGGAGTTCGACATGGATAAGGCCTATCCCCAGCTGTATACCGCCATTTATCATATCCGAAAAACATTGGAGCCTTATGATACCCGATTTCAAATCACCAACACGACGGAAGGCTATGTGCTGAATGTGGAAGACGTCCAGCTGGACATCGAGGAGTGGGAGAACTGGTTCATGGCGAACCCCTCGGTGTCGGCCGATTCGATAGACGGCCATCTTGAAATGATGAAGCTGTATACGGGCGATTATCTGCAGGAATATGATTATTGGTGGGCGGAAGGCGAGCGTCAAAGACTGAAGGAGCTGTGGCTCAGCGTATCGTTATCCATGGCGGAATGGTATGTGGATCAGGAACGCTTCGAAGAGGCCGTACTGTGCTTCGCCTCGATCCAGAGGCTGCATCCCTTGGAAGAGAAGGCCTATTTTTCATTGATGAAAATATACGGCTTGCAGGGGAACCCGGCCCAGGTACACCGTCAATTCAGCCTGCTGCGTCAAGTGCTGGAGGATGAGATGGGTGAGGAGCCAAGCCCTTACATCAAGAAATGGTATGACGAGTGGAGCGATGGAATCCAAATCACCCATATACAATAAATGACCTAGTCAAGCAATCATAAGATAGGAATCACCGGCCGCTATGACCGGTGATTTTTTTGTATGCGTCAACCGAAGGTCTGTTCTTGTTGGTTCCTGTTCAGAAATTGTAGAGGACCGCCTCTTATACTGTAGAGTGTGAACCATAAGAATCGGGAGGTACAATATTCGGTTATGAAATTCATTCGGAAATTTAAGGAATCTTCGCTGCATAAAGCCATGGGGCTGGAGCTTGGTACGTTTCGGGAGATTGAGCTGGATGCAACTAAGGATGTCCAGCATTGCCGAGGCTTCTATGTTTACTTCAACGGCAAGCGGATTGGCATCGTTGCTACGGACGAGGGACCGGTATTTCTGTGTGATCAGGAGAAGTTTTTGCTGGATGAGCGTACCGTTCATTTTTTGCTGCAAAAAAATGCCGAGTTTAATACGTTTATCTTCATGTGGAATGGAGGCGTGAAGCTTCAGATTCCATATTTGCGGTCGTTAATCGAATATAACGGAAGATGGGTGGATGATTCGATATTCGACTTTTTTTCGTGGATTTATGAAGCTTCCGGGAGAAAAAGATTCTACTCCTACTATACGGTGAAGCATGTATCCGCTGACGAATTATGCCCGCATCAGCCTCTTCAGCGTTCGGGCAAAACGCTTTCGATTGTTTAGGCGGCCGGACGAACCCGTGGTTTCATGTGAACTTTAGGGAATGGGACAGACAATTGCATCGCAACGATGTAAAATAATGGACAGTTATGTAGTGTTATTGATTCTTACAATACGTTATATAAAGGACTGTTAATATTGTCGATCTATTCCAATATCAAATCGAAGCCCGTCTCCGGCAGAAGGTTGCTGGGGATTACTTTTCTGTTTATCGTGATTTTACTTTCCGTGCGCTTGGTCTGGTTCAACACCATTACGGTACCCGAGGAACGTCCGTTCCGGCAAGGCGTGCTGGATCTTCGGGCTTGGCCGGCGGATGACCGGAGCAGGGTCGCCCTGAACGGGGAGTGGGCCTTTTATCCGAATCAATGGAAGGGCCCGGATGGAGCGTCCCAAGGAGAGCCGGCTGCCGCCGACCCGCGCTGGATACAGGTTCCGGGGCCATGGGAGGGCGTGAACGAGAACGGAAACCAAATCGGCTACGGGACTTACCGCCTCAAGCTGCTCGTACCGGATCGGAACAAAACTTACGGCATCTGGATCAGCGATATCCGTACAGCCTATCGTTTGTATGTAAACGGGGAATTATTGCACGAATCAGGACATCCGTCCGATCTGCCAGAGACCCACGTGGCCAGAATCGTCCCCCATATGGAGCTCATCCCCCCGACTGGCGGTGATGAGCTGGATATCATCGTGGAAGTGAGCAACTATCAGTATGCCGATTCAGGCGGGATCCGGCTGCCGATCCAATTCGGAACGGCGGAAGCGGTGATGAGGGGAAAGGCCTTCTCCGAGAACATGCAGCTGCTGGTGTGCATCGTGCTATTGCTCCATGTCATCTATGTTTTTATTTTGTACTTGATCGGCTATCGAAGCAGAGGGCTTTTTTATTTTGCCGGGCTTATTCTGTTTACGCTGCTGGCTACGCTGAGCGACGATGATAAGCTTCTGTTGGTGTGGCTGCCCGGCATCCCTTTCGAATGGGCGGTGAAGCTTAAGGTTATTGCTTATGTCGCGATATCTTTATGCTTGATTCTGTGCACCAAGCATTTGCTAAAGCCGAGGATCAAGGAGGGCTTTTACCGGGCTTACACGTTGTTTGTGGTTTCGTATGCCGCAGTCTATTTGCTGCTTCCGTTTCATCTGATGGTCCATCTCTCTAAATATTTGTCGGTGGTATTGATAAGCGCCGTGCTGTTCGTGCCTTCGCTAGCCAGAAAGGCGGTCAGCGAGCGGAAGGAAGCTGCGATCTTCATCCTGCTGTCGGCGGTTGCGGTTTCCTGCAACATTATGATAAGCGGAATTTTAAGATTCCGGTATTTTAAGGAACTGCCTTTTTACCCGATCGACCTGATCGTTGCGTTTCTCGGGTTTGCTTCCTTCTGGTTTATCCGGTTTACCAGAAACAGCGTCATGCTTAGGGAACAGGCCGAGCAGCTGCAGCGAGCGGACAAGATGAAGGATGAGTTTCTGGCGAATACGTCCCATGAGCTGCGAAATCCGCTGCACGGTATCATCAACATGGCGCAAACGCTGCTGGAACGCAAAGGGAGCGTATTGGAGCAAGAGGATCGCAATCAGTTGGAGCTGATCACCGGCATCGGCAGACGGATGTCACTGCTCCTGGACGACTTGTTGGATGTTTCGTTATTGAAGGACAACCGCGTTCGGTTGAATGTGCAGAGCGTTCACCTCGGTTCGGCTGTTCAAGGCGTGCTGGACATGCTCCGTCCGATGGCGGAAGGCAAGCGAATCGAGCTCGTATGCGAGATCGCGGAGGATGGCCCCAAGGTATGGGCAGATGAAAGCCGTTTGGTTCAAATCATGTTCAATCTGATTCACAACGCCATCAAATATACGGAGGCGGGGCGTATCACGGTGGCTGCCGAGGTCATTGAAGGAAGGGCTTATGTCCACGTTCGCGACACGGGGATCGGTATGGACGAAAAGACGTTAAGCCGAATATTCCTCCCCTACGAGCAGGGAGATTCCGGTTTTGCCGCTTCGGGAGGCGGTTTGGGGCTTGGACTGGGCATCAGCAAGCAGCTGGTTGAGCTCCATGGAGGGGATATTTCCGTAACATCCGCTCCGAGTCAGGGGAGCGACTTTACGTTCACGCTGAAAGTGGACGATATGATGAAGCAGGAGAACGCGGATAAACAGGAGTTTATCGCGGATTCCCCGGCTTCAAATCCAGAGAAAGAGAAGGAGACGCAATCGAATATGTCAGATATGCACGAACAGGATGACGCCGAATCGGAGGCTCTGGCGCTTGCCCGTCCAAGCGACGGCAGGCTGCTTATCGTTGACGACGATCCGGTTAACCTGAAGGTCATCCATCATTTGCTTGCAGACGAGGGGTATCGGATCGTGACCGTTACCCGCGCCGAGGAAGCTCTTCAGCTGTTGGAGCAGGGAGAATGGGATCTTATCATTTCCGACGTGATGATGCCCCAGATGTCGGGGTATGAACTGTCCAGGACGATTCGGCAGAGGTATATGCTATCGGAGCTTCCCATCCTGCTGCTGACCGCCAGAAACCGGCCGGAGGACATACATATGGGGTTCATCTCGGGAGCTAACGATTACTTGATAAAACCGGTGGATCACCTGGAATTAAAAACGAGGGTACGCGCCTTGCTGGAGCTGAAGCAGTCCATTAAGGAGAGGCTGCATATGGAAGCGGCTTGGCTCCAGGCCCAAATCCAGCCGCATTTCCTGCACAACACCTTAAATTCGATCGCTTCGCTAAGCGAGGTGGATCCTTCCCGGATGATTGCGCTCATCGCAGAATTCAGCCATTATCTGAGAGCCAGCTATGATATCAGCAACCTGGACCGTTTCATACCGTTGGAGCAGGAGCTTGGCTTGGTTCGCTCTTACCTGTATATCGAGGGGGAGCGGTTCGGGGAACGGCTGCGTGTCCGTTGGCATATCTCCGACGAGGTTGCCGTGCAGCAATGGAAGCTTCCTCCCTTGACGATGCAGACCATCGTGGAGAATGCGGTCGTTCACGGGGTATTGGCACGGACCCAGGGAGGGACCGTAACCATCCGCATCGTACGAGAGGCTGAATCTGCCAAGGTGATCATCGCGGATGACGGCGCGGGGATGGATCCCGAGAAGCTCCGAAGGATGCTGGGAAGCGGACATCGCGCCACCAAGGGAGTCGGGCTTATGAACACGGACCGCCGTTTGAAGCAGATTTATGGGCAGGGCCTCATGATCGACAGCTCAAGGGACAGAGGAACCACGGTGTCATTTGTCATCAAGAAGATGGCATAATCAAAGCCTGAGCCTATTAGACCTATAGTCTTTGAATCTTGGACGAATGCCGCAGGTTTAGGTTAGGATGTAGAGATGATGATATTTTACTTCGTATAAGGGTGGACTTCATGATCTCTTCTTTTTTGGCTACGATTTACAGCGTATTCCTTCCGATATCGCTGCCCGTCATCGGCGGAGCGCTGCTAAAGCGATTTAAAGGAATTGAAACCAAGGGGCTCTCGGCCCTGTCTTTATATGTGCTGAGCCCGGCACTGATCTTCGAGACGCTGGAAAAGGCTTTGATCACCTCGAACGAGGTGACGGTGACGGTTGCCTTTTGCCTGTTGAACGTGATCATCCTCTGGGCGCTCAGCGCCTTTGCAGGTAAAATGCTGGGCTTGTCCCAGACGGAGAAATCGGGCCTCGCCTTGACCACCATTTTTACCAACAGCGTGAATTATGGGCTTCCCCTCGTGCTGCTTGCATTTGGGCAGGCAGGGCTGGATAAGGCTTCCGTGTATGTCATCGTGCAGATCATCATCATGAATACATTAGGCGTGTATTTGGCAGCGCGGTCTCATTTTTCGGCCGTAAAAGCGATCAAGACCGTATTTACACTTCCTTCGGTTTACGCCGCAGCGCTTGCCGTACTCTTCCGGTTGACGGATTTCCAGCTCCCCGAAGGGTTGAATACCGGCGTTTCCATGCTGTCCGCCGCCTATGCCCCGCTGGCTCTTGTCATACTGGGAGCCCAGATGGTTGGGGTTCGGGAGGGTGGAGCGTCGCTCGCCGTCTCAAAGCGCGGATTCTGGTCGGGCATGGCGATGCGAATGCTGGTGGGCCCGTTGGTGGCTTGGGGATTGCTCGCGATGTTATCCATTGAGGGTACCTTGTTTGCAGTCATTCTGATACTGTCAGCGATGCCAGCAGCCGTGAATGCGGTCATCCTTGCCGAAGAGTACGATGCCGCGCCCAAGCTTGTATCCAGGTGTATTCTGTGGACCACGCTGGCTTCTTTTATCGTTCTGCCTGCCATGATTGGCTTTCTTTAAGATTTCTCGCCTCCGGAAGATTGGTTCAACTCTTGGGCTAGCGTGTAAAGAGTAGTAAGCGTCAAGAGATAACCATCATCTGCGAATCCGAATCGGATGGAGGTGGAAACTATGAGCAGACCGCGTGACCGAGACGTGGAGATCGAGACCCGCAATATCGAGGAGCGTAACGACTCCAGCAGGGTAGCTTCTACGTTGATCAAGTATGTTGCTTATCTGATCATCTTTTTTGGTTTCTTGTACTTCCTGATCAAATACGTATTCCCGATGTTCTAAGTTCAGGCCGGGTTACGTCGGTGAGAAAGCCTCTCCTTAGCCACAAGCGGGATGGAGGCTTTTTTTCATGAAGTTAGGGAAGGATCGCAATGTGCCGTAATGGATGAGCAAGTTTTTCCTATCATTCCATGGACACGGCGGGAGCGTTGACTTTGGAGTCTAATGTAACTATGATGGTTACATGCTAGTCATCTGAAGATTTGGACCGTCAGGAGGGATCGCATGAACATAAGCAGCCGATTTGCAGTGGCCATTCATATTCTTTCCGTGCTGGAGATGAATAAGGCTGGCGTCAGCACTTCAGATTATATTGCGGAGAGTGTGAACACGAATCCGGTGGTCATCCGGCGGATTGTCGGCATGCTCAGCAAAGCGGGCCTGGTCGAGGTGAAACCCGGCGTAGCGGGAGCGAAGCTGGCTAAGCCTCCGTCCGGGATTACGCTGCTGGATATTTATCATGCCGTTCATGTCGTGCAGGAGGGTTCCCTGTTCGGTATTCACGAGAATTCGGACGCGAAATGTCCTGTTGGCAAACATATTCAAACGGCGATCGTTCCGGTGTTCTCGGCCGCCCAGAAGGCCATGGAGGATACGCTGCATGAGGTGAATTTGGAGCAAATCGTCCGGAAAATCCATGCATCTGCTAACGGAACATCCATCGAATAGATGATATATGATACATGATACGCTCAATCCTTGCAGGATGGGCGTTTTCTTTTGGGCCTGGTTGGTGTGCCTTTGTTCATATGTTAATTACTGGGTTTGACAACGGGATGGTCCTGTAACTATAATGATTACAAGTAAGATGTAACTGTTTCGATTACAAGTTAAGCCTGTCGCAGACCTGAATATATTTTTTGAAAAAATCAAACAACAACATTCAAGGAGTGAGAATATGACAGCCATTATACATCCATCCACAAAGCTCGGACCCGTCTCTCTTCGGATTAGCAATCTGGCACAATCGGTCCGCTTTTACACGGAAGTCGTTGGATTAAAAATGCTGCGCCAGCATGGCCGGGTGGCCGAATTGACGGCGGACGGCAAGCAGCCGCTGCTGATCATTGAGGAGGTTTCGGACCTGACAAGGCCGCAGACCCGGACGGCAGGCCTGTACCACTTTGCGATCCTGGTACCGGATCGGGAATCGCTCGGGCTCGCGCTTGCCAATCTGATCGCCCATAACATGCCGGTCGGCCAAGGCGATCATCTGGTCAGCGAAGCGCTGTACATTAATGATCCGGACGGAAACGGCATCGAGATTTATGCCGACCGGCCACGGGATACCTGGAAGCGCGATGCCAAAGGGGAATATGTGATGACCACCGACCCGGTCGATGTTGAAGGACTGCTGGCTCTCTCCAAAGAGAAGGAATGGCTTGGACTTCCGGAAGGGACCGTCATCGGGCACGTGCATTTCCATGTGTCCAACCTGCAGGATGCCCGCGCATTTTATTGCGATGTGCTGGGTTTTGAGCTGACCGCCCATTATGGGGGAGCAGCGTTGTTTATATCCGCAGGAGGGTACCATCACCATATCGGGCTCAATGTTTGGGCGGGACTCGGGGTACCGAATACGCCTCCGAACGCTGCGGGAATGGAGAATTATACGATCGAGCTTCCGAGCCATGAGGCGCTTGAGGCGGTAACCGGCCGCATTCGCGAAGCGGGGCTGCACCTGGAACAGCGGGACGGCGTCTGGGCCGTTCAAGATCCTTCGGACATCTGGATCCGGTTGGTTGTTGCTTAATATCATACGAACGAAGAAGCCTGTCCGCTATATTAGCGGCAGGCTTTTTTTAATGAAACATCACCGTTAGGATGATCAGCTAGACAGAAAGCAGGCAAGCTAGATCCGGTTTAATTCAACCAGCGTACGGAGCATGAACTCCGTGATATTCGGAATGTCTCCCATCTGATTTTCGTTGATTTTGCGGGGAAAGCGAAGCTCGATCGTGTTATGGATGGGGACCGCATCGTCGCCGTAGGTGTAGCGTATCGTCTGCACCGGCGGGAGCTCGGGATTCCATATCTCCTTAACAATCTGCGCGATAACCGGGCACGAGTAGGCAGGATCGGCAATGTTTTTATGAAAGCGGAGCTTCAGCACGCAGCCCGGCTGCTCTTCCGGAATTTCCAAAATCTCGGCCGCCAAATCCCGCAGCCCGGTCTCCAGGCAAATTTCGGCTGAAGCCGCGGATTGCTGAACCAGCTCGAATCGGAGGCTAAAACTTCTGGACAAGGTCGCCATATCCAGAAGGTCCTTCCGATCGGAAACGCGGATGATTTCATCGAGATTGTCGAGGTCATAAACCGCATTCTCGATGCCAACCTTTAGATTTTCGAATATAGTCGGGTCAAACATGGAGGCACATCCTTTGATGAACATAATGTCGTAATAGACGATCGTGGATACTATATCACAACCGCCAGGCGAAGGGGAATGGCTCGTCTGATAAGCCGGAGACCTGCGTCAGGATTGACCGATAGATCAAAGTCATGGTAGGATGAAATCCAATCAACAGTAAAAATTAATTTACCGGTAAAATGTATGGAGGTGTTAAAATGAAAATGACTGGTGTCTATAAAATTCAAACCCATGAGCAGCTCAAAGCGATCGCGGATCCTCTCCGCACCAAAATGCTGATGAATCTGGTGAAGGATGCCTACACCGGACAGCAGCTGGCCGAGATGCTCGGCATCACGCGGAACAATATTTACTTTCATCTCAAGGAGCTGGAGAAGCATGGCATCATCCATGTGGTCAGGAAGGAAGAGAAGAACGGTATCGTGCAGAAATACTATCGCGCCGTTGCAAGCCGCTTCATCCCGGAGGATCATTTGCTGCCAAGCCTGGATTTGGTGGAAACCTCAAGACAGGTATTCATGGAGACGCTTGATGTAACGCGGGACAAAATCGAGACCGCCCCGGCTTCTTCTTTTGCACTGGACAGTACGAGTGAGCACCACAGGAAAAATCTTGCGGGAACCTACCTCTTTCGTGCAACGCAGGAAAGCTTCCATGCTTTTGTGGAAGAATTCAAGGGGCTTCTGGATAAACACTTCACGATGGAAGGTGCCGAATCCGGCAGAAGCTCGCTTTCCGAGGAGGAGAAGAGCTATTATATGTCGTTGATAGCATTCCAAGACGATCATGAGAATATCACCATTCGATAATCCTGGACGGGGGATACATACATATGGACAATAATCAATATACCATCGTGATCGATGGTGCGTGGTTTACGGTATCGCAGCTGGATGAAGGCACGTTTGCCATCAGTGAGTACGGGCATTGGGAGAAGGTGCATTCGTTTCTGTTGATAGGGGACGAGCGTGCCGCATTGATCGATACGGGCCTTGGCATCGACGACATGAGGCGGATAACCGATCAGCTGACGGATTTGCCTATCATGGTACTGACCACGCATGTTCACGCAGATCATATCGGCAGTCACGGGCAGTACGGGGAGATTTATGTGCATGAGGCCGAAGAGGATTGGCTGGTCAGCGGCATTAAAAAGCTTTCGATTGAGCAAATCCGCAAGGATATATCACGCGATATTACGAGACCCGTACCGGATTCCTTCGATCCGGCAGCGTACACCCCTTATCGGGGGCAGCCGACCGGCCTGCTTCGGGATGGGGACGTCATCGAGCTTGGCGGGCGAAGCCTGGTCATCTACCATACGCCGGGCCATTCGCCCGGACATATTGCGTTATTTGAACCCAACCGCGGGTACTTGTTCACTGGCGATTTGCTGTATGATGAGACGCCGGTATATGCCTTCTACCCGACGACGAGTCCCGGGGATCTCGTTAACTCGCTGGAGCGGATCGCGAATATCGAAGGCGTAAATCGGATCTTCGGTTCTCATAATACGCTTGGACTGGACCCGGCATGGCTGGACTTAGTAAAAGAAGCCGTGCAGGAGCTCCGGGAAAAAGATCTTGTCCGATTTGGAACGGGCATTCACCGGTTCAACGGATTTTCGGTTCAATTCTAATATCGTCATGAAGCAAAGCCGCCTCCGGATCAGCAATCGGCATCCGGAAGGCGGCTTTTTAGGCTAGCGATTGTTTTTAGGGAATTAAGCTATTTCCACATGATGATGAGCGTCCATGCCTGATAGGACAAGTTCATCCGGGCTCTATCCGATATCGCACCGGGTTTCTTATGCTCCTCCAGCTGAGAAACGAATGTATTTAAAAATTTGAGCGCCTGTTCCCTGGAGCCCTTGCTTATGTGATGCTCTGCCTGCTTCAAGGCATTGCTCAACCGGGACAGCAGCGGGTTAGCCAGTTCCCCTGCGCGGGCATACTCGCTCACCAATTGATCCAGCACGTTCAGCATGCCCGGGGATTGATAAACGGGGATAGGAACCTCCGAGAAATCCGTATCGGATGCGAAATAAAAGCTGGTGTAAGAGGGCTGGTTATACGTTGTATTTTGTCTGGCAACCTCGACCCGATACTGCGGATCATGCATGAGCGTATAGAGCTTACGGTCGGTGACCTCGGTGCTCAGGTAAATCCGGAGGGCCGAGCTGTCCGTGGTCCGGACCACCAGTTCCTCTCTCCAATCCCCGAAGAGATCGGCGACGAGGGCAGGATTTCCCTTCGTCCCGTTATTGGTGCGCGTGCCTTCTGCAGTTAGCAGCGTCCCGCTGCGCCAGCTTTCGATGACCGGTGTCTGATCCAAGTTACCATTCACGATCTGGGTGGTCATATCCGCAGACCATTTGATGTTCATGTTCGTGCCCGGCATGGTCGAAGAGAGCTGTTCTCCATCTGCAGACCACGTGCCAACGGCCCATGTTTCGAGTCCCCGCTGATCGGGATCGATATCGCCGATCATGCCGCGTCCGGTGTCTTTTCCGGTATAGCCGCCGTAGAGGAGCCCGCCTGTTGCCGCATCACGGAGGGAATAGCCGTAAGGGGCGTAGGCACCGCCTTCATGAACCATGAAGATCTCAAGACCCGGCCGATCCGGATCGATGTCGGTGACGTGCATGGCGTCCCCATGACCAAGGCGTGCCATCGCTCCCGGATCCGCGCTTTGAGGAGGGAGCACATCCATGGAACTGTACAGCAGCGTGCCGTCATGGTCAATCGTTGCCGAACCGTAGACGATTTCCTGTTTGCCGTCGCCGTCGACGTCAGCCGCGCTTAACGAGTGGGCCCCTTGCGTCGTTAACGTACCGAATGCGGCATCGCTCCCGTCAAGGCCATGCGGACTGTCGTTAAACGGATTGGTCATCGGGGTCCAGCCGCTGTCCACAGCCCAATGCTCGCTTAAGTGCCGGCCATTCCACTTGTAGGATACGAGTGTGGATCGGGTGTAATAACCGCGGGCGAATACGGCATAGGGCTGTTCCCCGTCAAGGTAAGCAACGGCGGCAAGGAAGCGATCCACGCGATTGCCGGGTTCGATCCGGGCCATGGCATAATCGCCCCACATGAGCCCGTCGTCATGCCTGCCGGGTTTATACCGGATCGTTTCGAGCTCTTTGCCGGACGCGCCTTCAAATACGCTGAGATATTCCGGACCATCCAAGATGAACCCTTCGAATGCCCGGAGATTGTTGCGGGCGCTTCGCTGCGGCGCATAGGTGTCCATGAAGTGATCGACCAGGCTTTCGGCATCGGTACGGGATAACGGATAATGGTACTTCTTATCGATGCCGAAGCTTTCTTCGAGCGTGGCCGGCCAGCGGCCGCTTACGACCTCTTCATGCTGATGCCAGTTCATGAACAGGTTTACCATGTGCTCGTAGTAGCCGGTTTTGCTCAGCCGGTAATCGTCCTGATTGGAATATCCGGCCTTCATATCCTCGGGCAGCAGCGTGATGTATCTCTGGGAGATCATGTTGCCGGCTGGATCATAGCGAAGAATCTTGGTGCCCGGTGCCGTTTTGAGCATCATTTCCGCTTTGCCGTCCCCGTCAAAGTCATACACCATGAACTGCGTATAGTGGGCGCCGGAACGGATGTTGACGCCGAGGTCGATCCGGTACAGCAGGATGCCCTCCAGTGTATAACAGTCAATGTACGTGTTGCCGGTATACCCGATTTGGGAAACGTCCTTGGAGTTGGAAGGGTCCCATTTGACAAAAAGCTCGTACTGCCCATCGCCGTCCACATCGCCGACGCTGGCGTCATTGGCAGAGTAAGTATAAGGCTCCCCAGCCGGGGTGACTCCGCCATCCGGCTTGTTTAGCTTCAGATCGTAATAGGGGGAGGACCAGGGAGTGGAGGTGAGGCTCTGGTCGACCTCTTTTCCATTCACGACGGCAGATACGTAATAGGAGGATGATGACGTGCCCGATCGGTCCAGGTAATTGGTGCTGTTCTCGACGACGGCAATTAGGTTGCCGTCCCGATAGACATGAAAGGTCGGACCGGTAAGCCCTTGGTCGTCATAACCGGTTACTTCTCCGGCAAGCAATCGCCAGCTCAGAAAGTTGCCCTCTGAAGTTGAGGCCGATACGATCCCCCTATCCAAATACTCCAGCTGAATCCGGCTGGTTTTTGTGGCACCTTGCTGCGTGCTGCTTGCCGCTTGATGCGAGGGCGCCGCTAACGACTCGATGCTCCCCGTGATGATCATGGGGAGGGTAAGAGCCGCTGCCAACAGCTTGCGATGCAAGCGGAGTTTACTTCCATGCTTCATGTTCAGCCACCTTTCTCCTTATGGTTCGGATGCTGGTGCGCAGCATTCCGTATGCGCTTTCACAAATGGTAGAGCGGCTCCTCCTTTCTGGTTGGAATGGGGTAATAAGTAAATCACTTTCATTGTATGGAACCTGGGAGAATGACAACATACAAAAAACAGGCCATTTGATTTAAAAAACAGAGTGAATTCTAATTCCGAAAGTCGATTTCTAGGGTGAAGCCATAGAAGCAGCAAACAGGCCGGGCTCCTGGGAGCCCGGCCTGTTTGCTTGCTCGCATGAAGGCCATGCAAGAAAAGAATAGCTGCCGCAAGCAAGCCATTCAGTAACTCCGGTCCATGTTCTTGCCGTAATAAATCTCGTCCATCTCCAGTTTGATGCGTTCGGTGATTTCCTGCTGCTCGGCCTCGGACAGCTTATCCTTCGTGTAACCGAACAGATAGTTGTCCAGGTCGAACTGCTTCAGCTTGCACTTGGTATGAAAGATGTTCTCCTGGTATACGTTGACGTCGATCATATCGAACAGCTCCTTGGCTTCGTCCGGAATATAGTTCTGGATGGAGCTGATCTCATGGTCGATAAACAGCTTGTGTCCGTGAATATCCCTCGTGAATCCCCGGATTTTATAGTCTATCGTCATAATATCCGTATCGAAGGAGTGGATCAGGTAGTTCAGGGCTTTGAGCGGTGAGATTTCCCCGCAGGTCGACACGTCGATATCGGCCCGGAAGGTGCTGATGCCCTCGTCCGGATGGAATTCCGGATACGTATGGACGGTAATATGGCTCTTGTCGAGCTGGAGCACCACGTTATCCGGCAGCGGACCCGGCGATTCGTCATAGGATTCCTCCGGCACCTCCACGACGGGGCCCTCGGAGACTAGCACCGTCACGCTGGCGCCCTGCGGGATATAATCCTGCTTGGCAATGTTCAGGACATGCGCGCCGATGATTTCGGCCACATGGCTCAATATTTTTGTCAGCCGATCCGCGTTGTACTGCTCATCAATATATTCAAGGTACGCTTCCCGTTCCTCCCGGGTCTTCGTATAGCAGACGTCATACATATTAAAGCTGAGCGATTTCGTCAAGTTGTTGAACCCATGCAGGGTCACGCGTTGTTCTGGTGTCATATCCATATGAAATTTCCCCTTGTGTAGTTAATATATCAGTTCGAGTACCTATTATTTCCGAAACCGTCGATTCCTAATCTGCCCATGCTCCGCCTTTGAAGCAGCATTACTATGTTCTTACCCGGATCGGGTTCAACGTTAACAGAGGCGGAGGAATGCCAGAGGGAGGCAGCGGCGGCTCCCAAACTCCAAAAAGACCAACCGGATTTCTCAGGCTGGCCTTATCTATCAGAACGACACCTGCTGCATGCAGCTTTATCCCTCTGGCGTTTATATGGATTCACTTCATATGCTTTTAACTTTGATGCTGCCGAACGGATGGATTACTCCGTAAATTCCAGCAGCTCGATCACATTGCCAAACGGGTCGCGGATGGCGCTGTACAGCCCGGGAGGGCACGGCTTGGGCGTATCGAAGATGACGTCGACGCCCTTCGATTTGTAGTTCGCAATGGCTTCGTTTACATCCGGGGTCTCGATTCCGATGATCACCTGTGCCTCATGCGGGTATTCCGTATTCGTTGGACGGTCGCATTTCTGCAGAACGAGAGACATGCCCTCATGCTTCAAGCTGACGATCTGATCATCATAAACCCTGGAGATTTCGAATCCCAGAACATCGCAGTAAAACTGTTTGGCTTGCTGTATATCGCTTACATTGATCGATAGAACGCATAGGTTTGGCATATGCTCGCACTCCTCCGCTCATGGTTTGTTTTACTTGCAGCACAGAATCCCGTTCCCGGATTCGATATTGGATTTCAAGCTGGCCAGCATCCCCTTCCACGCATCGATATGCCACTCCCGGGCTTGCCGGGACGCTTCGGAATCCTTCCAGCCTGTATGCTCCAGGGTTATTCTCGTGCCGTCCGCCTCAGGGGAAAAGGCAACCTTAACCGCCGTCAGCTCGCCTTGATTCATCGTTTCCGCGAAGGGATCGGGTCCTTTCCACTCAAAAACAAGCACGCGTGGCTCGTCATACCGCAAAATGGTACACCCGGCGGTGCACATCGATTCGCGATCGGAGGGGTTAAAATACAGCTCGAATTTTCCGCCCGCTCTCGGCTCGATTTCCGCAGCCGGCGCAAACCACTCGGTTATCCTTGCGGACTCGGTCCATGCTCTCCACAGGAGCTGCACATCGGCCTGAATCACGGTTTCTTGAATAATGGTCATGTATATTCCTCCATCATATAGCGCTGATTGTTCCAGACAACTCTTCTTGCAGTTCCATTATAAATGGACAAGTACATCGAAAATTCTTCTACCTTGCGCTGTTATTCCGATCCTTCTCAAACAAGAGCAGCGGCAGGTTAACCACAATCGGCGGGTCATGGGGCAGAGGCTCCCGTAAGGCAATCTTCACGTCAAGATCGGTTCCCCTGTCGATATGGACAGGCTCCTCCAGTTTGCCGCGCAGGGATTTGCCCAGCAGAAAATAATCCTTTGGATTGAGGCTCCAGGGGATGCCCGCGGCCAGCACGTAATACGTGCCGGCCGGCATGCCGGTTAAGGTGCAGGTCCGATTCTTGAGGTTGACGGCCGTACCGGTTACGGGCTTCTGATCGGGCACGGGTCTTGGGAACAGACCGACATAAATCATGCCGCGGAACGCCTCGGGAGCTTCGATCCGGCAGCGAATCCGGGGCAAAGCCTGCGATTCTTCCCCTGCCCAGGCTAACGGCTTATGCTCATATTGATTCACATAACGATGAAGGGACTCGGTGGTGGAGCGGAACCTCTTCGGAGACAGGCCGACAAGCTGCTTAAAACGGGTGTTGAAGGTGCCCGGACTTACCAAACCGATGTTCATTCCGATTTTCACAAGCAGGGAGGGGCTTTGAAGGAGCTCGGTTTTGCCCGATTCGACCCGGAGGGCGGACAGGTACTGCCTGACGGAAATGCCGGTTACCCGTTTGAATATCCTGGAGAAATGGTAGGGGCTGTACCCCGCGAGATCGGCGAGCAGCTCGGTTGTCATCGGCTCGTCCAGATGCTCCTTCATATATTGAATGGTTTGCCGCACGGCTTCGGCATGTTCATCGTTCATTAGGGATCACCAACTTCGTTTTAATGGCTCTGCATGATAGGAGACGTATTTCCACATTTATGAAATTCTGCTCGTCGAATGCAATTTCCTTCCCCGATTCGGTTGCCCATTCATGGAAAGGCCGTTAAACTTAAAGGATGAGGGCTTTCTAAAACGGAAAACCAAGGTGAAATAAGGAGTTTATATCCATGAATGTGGAAACAAATGATAGAGAATCGATGAATATGGACACAGCGCGGGAATACCTGCAAAAATATTACGGCTATCCCGATTTTCGGGACGGACAGAAGAAAATCGTCGCGAGCCTGCTAACCGGCCAGGATACGCTCGGGATTATGCCGACGGGCGGGGGCAAATCCATCTGTTATCAGATCCCGGCACTCCTCAGCCCGGGCCTGACGTTGGTCGTATCGCCTCTGATCTCCCTGATGAAGGATCAGGTGGATGCACTTACGACGGCGGGCGTGGCGGCGGCATATATCAACAGCACGCTCAGCGGCAAGGAAGTGAACGAGCGCATACGCGCGGCCAAGCGCGGTGACTTGAAGCTGTTATATGTCGCCCCGGAACGGCTTGAGCTGGACTGGTTCCGTGAGGAGATGGCAGGCCTCGACATTTCGATCGTTGCTGTCGACGAAGCGCACTGCGTATCCCAGTGGGGTCATGATTTTCGGACCAGCTATCTTTCCGTCGCTCCTTTCGTAAAAGGGCTGCCGAACCGCCCGATTGTCGCGGCCTTTACGGCGACGGCTACGCCGGAGGTTATGGAGGACATGCAGCGACTGCTTCGACTGGAGCAGCCGCAGGTGTTCGTGACGGGACTTGGGCGGGACAATCTGGAAATGTCGGTGCTTCGCGGGGAAAACAAGCGGGAGTTCGTGCTGGATTATGCGGCCTCGCATACCCACCAGCCGGGCATCATCTATGCTGCCACCCGGAAAGAGGTGGATGATTTATGCCAGCGCCTGCAGGCGAAGGGGCTACTTGCCGGACGTTATCATGCCGGCATGAGCGATGCGGAGCGAGCGGACAGCCAGGAGGCCTTCCTGTATGACGATATTCGCGTCATAGTTGCAACGAACGCGTTCGGCATGGGGATCGATAAATCCAACGTTCGGTACGTCATCCACTACAATATGCCGAAAAATATGGAGTCTTACGTCCAGGAAGCCGGCCGTGCCGGGCGGGACGGAGAGCCCAGCCAGTGCATCCTGCTGTTCAGCGCCCAGGATATCATGACGCAGAAATTTCTGATCGAACAGAACCCCCAGGAGGGCGAGCGGAAGCAGAACGACTACCGAAAGCTGCAGCAGATGATCGATTACTGCTACACCACAAGGTGTCTGCGCAGCGCAATGCTGGATTATTTCGGGGAAGAACACGAAGACAAGCCCTGCGGTACGTGCAGCTCCTGCACGGACGACCGGGAGCTGGTGGATATCACGGTGGATGCCCAGAAAATCTTCTCCTGCATTCACCGGATGCGCGAGCGCTTTGGCGTGTCGATGATCGCCTCCGTGCTGAAGGGCTCGCGGGCGAAAAAGGTGCTGGAATACGGCTTTGACCGGCTTCCAACCTATGGCGTCATGTCGAACCGGACGGAGAAGGAAATATCCGAGACGATCAATGTGCTCATCTCGGAAGGGTTCCTGGCGCTGACCGAAGGCCAATATCCCGTCGTGAAACTTCAAAGCGAGGCGGCCGACGTGTTAAAGGGCCAGCGCGAAGTGATGCAGCGCGTTCCGCGGCCTTCCAAGGCTGCAGGCAGCCAACGCAGCGGCAGCCGCCGCGACTACTCGCCGTCTGCCGTTAACGAGACGGTGTTCGAGCAGCTGCGTTTGATTCGGCGCGAGCTGGCAAGCAAGGAGCATGTGCCGTCCTACATCATTTTTAACGATGCAACGCTGCGCGAGATGAGCGTGGTCTGCCCGCAGAGCGAGGATGAGATGCTGAACGTCAAAGGGGTCGGCGAAGTGAAATTCCGTAAATACGGACGTCCGTTCCTGGAATTCTTCCTGAATGGTCAGAGCGCGTCGAATGACGGGGACGATTTGTATGACTATGAAGAATAGTCTTGCATGACAGGCGGAAATCATGGCTTTTTCCCGTTTCATCACTCAGGATAAACCGTTCGGTGAATAAATTAACATTATGTAGAAGGAAAGTGGACCCTACCATGAAAGTCATACTATCAACCTTGAATGCCAAGTACATTCACACCTCCTTGGCCATTCGCTGCCTGAAGGCATACAGCGAGAAGGATTTCGATATCGAATTGACGGAGTACACGATTAAGGACCCCGTGATGAATATCGTCTCCGACCTGTTCCAGCGCAAGCCGGATGTGATCGGATTCTCCTGTTATATATGGAATATTGAAGAAACGATTAAAGTGATCGATATCGTGAAGAAGATTATGCCGGAGGTCACGATCATACTGGGTGGACCTGAAGTATCCTACGATACGGAGTATTGGATGAAACGGCTGCACAATGTCGACTTTATCGTCATGGGCGAAGGCGAGGAGACCTTCCATCACTTGCTGCAAACGATCGAAGGGGACAGGAAATTCCATTTCGTGTATGGCGTGGCATACCGCAAGCAGGACGAGATTATCGTGAACCCGGGAAGACCGAAAAGCATCCTGGCCGAGCTGCCTTCCCCGCATCGTTTTCCGGAGGATATCCCGCATCTCGGGAAGCGGGTCGTCTATTTTGAGACCAGCCGGGGCTGTCCCTTCAGCTGCCAGTTCTGCCTGTCGAGCATTGAGGTGGGAGTTCGCTACTACGATATTGAACGGACCAAGGCGGATATCCTCTACCTGATCGAGAACGGAGCGAAATTGATCAAGTTCGTAGACCGCACCTTTAATATTAAGCGCGATTACGCGCTTGAAATGTTTGAGTTCCTGATTGAAAATCATGGCGGCTGCGTGTTCCAGTTTGAGATTACGGCGGATATCATGCGTCCCGAGGTGCTGGAATATTTGGCGAACCATGCGCCTCCCGGCATTTTCCGGTTTGAAATCGGCGTGCAGTCCACGAATGATCCGACCAACGAGCTGGTGAAGCGCCGCCAGAATTTCACCAAGCTGTCACGCACGGTGACGATGATCAAGGAGAGCCGCAAGATCGACCAGCATTTGGATTTGATCGCAGGGCTTCCGGAGGAGGATTACAATACGTTCCGCAAAACGTTTAACGACGTGTTTGCCCTTGGACCGGAGGAGCTGCAGTTAGGCTTCCTGAAGATGCTGCGGGGAACCGGGCTGAGGATCGATGCGGACAAGTATAACTACACCTACATGGACCATGCTCCGTATGAGATCCTTGGCAGCGACGTGCTTCCGTTCTCGGATATCGTCCGTTTGAAGAGACTGGAGGATGTGCTGGAGAAGTATTGGAATGCACACCGAATGGACCACACCCTCAATTATTTGATGAAGCATGAATTTACGTCGCCGTTTGATTTCTTCCAAGAATTTGGCGACTACTGGGAAGGACAGGGCTGGCAAAAAATCGGCCATCAGCTCGAGGACCTGTTTACGCGGTTAACGGCCTTCCTGGAGTTTCGGAACACGCCGAACATGAACGTGGTTTCCGGTCTGATGAAGTTTGATTATTTCCTGGGCCATAAATACAAGCCGCGCAAAATATGGTGGGATCATGCCCAAGACAAAGCGCAGTGGAACGCCAATGTTCGTAAAATCGTGGAAGACCCCGCGGCACTATCCGCCGATTTCGCCGATCTTGGGATCACGGAGCGTGATCTTCAGAAGCATGCGATGATCGAGGTGCTGCCATTCAACCTCGACGATGCCATTCAAGGTGGTACGGGCTATCCGGACCATGCGGTACGCGCAACGATGCTGCTGGTATTGTACCAGCAGAACGAAACAGGGCAGCCCCAGTACTACACGATGCCTTTGGAGTTGGCGACGCAGGCATAATAGGGGAAACGAGGGACAAGCCTTTTCCCAGATTGGTTGTGACACGGACTGGTTGTTTTGGCGTAATTGCTTAATTTCGGCTGCCAGGAACCGGCGGCCCCGCTCTTTAGCGACCCTTTTGCGATCATAACGAGCCCTATCTAAAGGCGTTTCAGGAATAAAACAGCCCTGGCATCGGTATTCTAATTGGCATCAACCGATGAGGAGGGGATGTTATGAACGACAATCGGAAGGGGCAAGAACAGCTTTCGTCTGACGAGCCGACCATCGCACCGGGCATGGAAACCAATGACGATCTGCGCGAAGAGGCTACCGAGGACGAGGTAGCGCAAGGAGAGTACACCCAGGTCACGCAATTGATCGTCGATCGCACGCCGAGCGATGATGAGTAAGGTGCTTCGATTGAGCCTTAACGCTGCCAATTTCAAAGGTTCTGTATACACTAACGAACTGCTTAGCAGCATAATAAGAGGGATGCCCTGGATTTCAGAAACCCGGGGCATCCCTTTTATGTGTCTTGGCATCACGCTTTGTTACATCACTCGTATCGATTCTTGCGGTACGTTGTCCGAGCCGGTTGTGTGCCGTTCGAGCCAGTCGAGCACATCGGCTGCCACTTCGGCACGGTTGGTCTCGTGCAGCATTTCGTGGCGGCCGCCCGGATACAAACGGTATTCGAGGTCCTGGACGCCATGCTTCCGATACAATTCGATCAACCGCCGCACGCCTTTGCCGCGGTGTCCGACCGGATCATCCTCGCCCGAGAAAATATAGACAGGCTTATCCTTCGGAAGACATTTCATCAATTGAGGCTGGTGGATCTGTGACAGCAGCTTGAAGAAATCGCGAAAGAAGCGGGCGGTGCACACCTTGCCGCAGTATGGGTCGTTGATATACTTATCCACTTCGGCTTCATCCCGGGATAGCCAATCGAACGGCGTGCGAATAGGACCGAATCCTTTGTTGTAAGGACCGAACACCAGGGCGTTCAGCATCAGGCTCCGGTGCGTGTTTCCTTGCAGGCGCATTTGCGCGGCCGCCAAGCTCATGCCGAACGTCAGTAGTCCCTGGGGACCGTTGGTGCCTGACAGGATGAATCCGTCGAATAATTCACCGTCCGAACAGATGATTTTTTGCGTCAAAAAGGATCCCATGCTGTGCCCCATCAAATAATGCGGAACGCTCGCATGGCGCTTCTTGAGCTCGGAAGCAAGAAGAAGCTGGTCTTCGATCATTCCTTCAAAGCCGTCTTCCCCGGCATCGCCGAGATGCGTAAGCCCGGCCGTTAGCCCATGGCCTCGATGGTCGTTGCAGTATACGGCATAGCCGTGCTCCGTGAGCAATTCGGCAAGCTCCTCGTAGCGCTTGCCGGTTTCGCACATGCCATGCGCGATTTGCACAATGGCACGAATGGGGTCATCCGGGCCGGGCAGCCATTCATATACAAAAACATGCATACCCTGCGTATTCAGCATCGTAAACGTGTCGGTTTGCATCATTAGGGCTGGCACCTCCGCAAGAACGAATGGTTTATATCATTTATTTATACCCTGTTTAAGGCAAATATGAACGCAGAACCGTGGATTGCCCGTCCAATGTATAGGCACCCAGATTCGCAGGCAGCAGGAAGCACTGTCCTGACGTGTAATCGATGGAGCCGTTATCCCAGCTGAGGGTTCCTTGGCCGTCGCATACAACGACGATCGTGAAGCTTTCCGCGGAAGTGGACAAGGACCATGCTCCGCTCACGACGCCTTTTTCCACGACGAAATACGGGGATTTGGCAAGCTCAAGCCATTCTCCCGGCACCGTTCCTTCCGTGCTCATGGTGGTTGCTCCCGATCCTTCATAGGCCGTCACATTCAAGGAGTCTTCGATATGGAGCTCGCGCGGCTTACCGTCAAGACCCGGTCGATTATAATCGAAAATCCGGTAGGTCGTATCCGAGTTTTGCTGGATTTCCGCCACCACAACGCCCGCGCAGAGCGCATGCACGGTTCCCGCAGGTATGTAGAACGTATCTCCGGCCTTTACGGACACTTCTTGAAGCTGGTCCATAACGGTGCCGTTTTCCATGGCTTCCTTCAAGGTTTCCCGGTTCACGCCTTCTTTCAGGCCGTATATGATTTTGGCGTCCGGCTTAGCATCCAGCACATACCACATTTCGGTCTTGCCAAGCTCTCCCTTCGGAAGCCCTTCGTAGTCATCGGTCGGATGGACCTGAACGGAGAGGTTGTCATTGCAGTCAAGCAGCTTGATCAGGAGCGGAAAACGTCCGTTAACCTCGGAGAATCCTTTGCTTCCGAACCATTCCCGCCCGAATTGCTCCCGGACCTCATCCAGGCCGCGTCCGGCAAGCTCGCCGTTCACGATGCTGGTCGTGCCGTTCGGATGGTCGGCGATCATCCAGCCTTCCCCGATATGTCCTTCAGGAATATCCAAGCCGAACTGCTCTAGTGCCCGGCCTCCCCACACGCGTTCTTTAAATTCAGGCTGGAACAACAATGGATATGGTTTTGTCATTGTAATCATCTACCTTTCATCATGTTTGGAATATTCTATGGATGTGAAGTGCGGTACCTCTCCTAGAACTTATATCATATCGGCTTCTTTCGTTCCAGTGCAATGAGATATGGCGCTTCGGAGCGCTGAAGGCCGCGATACAAAATCGTTTGCACTTTGTGCTGGGGCAATTCCCCCGCCCAAGCCTGGACCGCGTCCGCCTCGGCATCGCCGCCTTTGTGGCCTGGATACAGCACGATGGTGATAATGCCCCCGGGGCGGAGCAGCTCGATCGCAGCCTCCAGGGCCGTGAGCGTACTGGCGGTCTCCGTCATGATCCGTTTATCCGATGAATCCGCCGGAAGGTAGCCGAGATTGAACATGATCGCACCCATGCGGCCGTGCTCAATCTCAGGTACGCACTCCCTCATAAGCGAATGGCTCTGAAGAACAAGGCTAACCTCCGCAAGGGTGCCGGGCTGCTCCTTGTCCAGCCTTTCCCGAGTCAGCTGCAGCGCCTGCTCTTGAATATCGAAGGCATACACTTTGCCCTTTGAGCCTGTGCATTTGGCTAAATACAGCGTATCGGCTCCGGTTCCGGCGGTTGCATCCAGCGCGATGTCTCCGGGACGGAGCCTTTCGGACACCAGTTTGTGGGCAAAACTTAAAACCGAGAGGAAGCCCATCAGGATACCCCCCACAATTTACCCTGCCACGTATCCCGGCGCTTGAGCTCGGCGTCGATGCCGTTAAGCACTTCCCATTTTTTGAGACTCCACGTCGGTCCGATCAAGAGATCCCGGGGAGCATCTCCGGTAAGGCGATGGACGATCATTTCCGGAGGTAAAAACTCCAGGCTATCCACGATAAGGCTGATGTATTCGTCCTGCTCCAGGAATCGCAGCAGCCCGGCTTCGTATTGTTTCACCATCGGCGTCTTGCGCATAAGGTGCAGCAGATGGATTTTGATTCCCTGCACATCCATCTTGGAGACCGCCCGGCCGGTGGCGAGCATCATGTCATGATCCTCTTGCGGAAGCCCGTAAATAATATGTGTGCAGACCCGGATATTATGTTTGCGCAGCTTCTCGACGGCTTCCAAATAACATTCGGTATCATGGGCCCGGTTGATCAGCTCCGAAGTGGAATCATGGATCGTTTGCAGCCCCATTTCCACCCACAGATAGGTTCGCTCGTTCAGCTCCGCCAAGTATTCCACGACATCGTCAGGCAGGCAATCGGGACGTGTGGCGATCGACAATCCGACAACCCCCGGCTGCTGCAGAATGACTTCATAATATTCGCGAAGTTCTTCGACCGGAGCATACGTGTTGGTATAGGCTTGGAAATAGCCGATATATTTAGCGTTCGGCCATTTCTGGTGCTGCCGGTCACGGATGGTGTTGAACTGGGTAACGAGATCATCCCGCCGCCTTCCCGCGAAATCGCCGGAGCCGCGGGCGCTGCAAAAGGTGCATCCGCCCTTGGCAATCGTGCCGTCACGGTTCGGACACGTAAAGCCGGCATCCAGCATAACCTTGAATACCTTCTCCTGGAACTGGCCGCGCATCTCGTAATTCCATGTATGAAAACGTTTGTCGCCCCATAAGGTCGGGGCGGGTATAAGTGGTGTGCTCATGTTTGCTCCTTTATAGCCGCTTAAGTTGAATTGAGACAGGTTCAGCCAAGGCCCTGGCAACCCATAATTTACTGGCCTTTTACTTGAATGAAACAGCTACGTCCATTGTAACAAAAAATAAAGGATTGCGTTATATACAGGTCTTCAAGCCTAATTAAGACGTTGTTACTTGAATGGATTGCATATAATTGGTATATTTAAAATAGAAAAATAAAAAGATGATTCAAGCAATTTTGGCATGGGTATATAACGGATAGGATTCATATTTGTGTGACGTCATGGATACAATAATACCGTGAGGTGATTACGAATGAATTCATCGACAGTAAAGAATGACAGTAAAGACAAAATCGCTGTGGAGCTTACCCCGAATGAAGCCCTAGCCCTTACCGGCGTGGAGTTTAACTCCGACCAGGGAGTCAAGGCTTCGGCACGTCGCAAGATTCGGGCCGCCTTTGAGAAGACGTTTGATTTTACGTCGGAAGAAAGGTAGACTATTCACAGTTTAACTATCGCGGAACCCCAATTCCAAATATAAGAAAAAGGAACCTAAAGCCTCTGCGTTGAGCAGAGCGTAGGTTCCTTTTTCTATGGGACTCTTTACTTTTGGGATCAACTTCGTCACAATAAATGCAGTATCGGGATATCATTCTAAATTTACTTGGAAAGTTTCGGAGGTATGACATGCGTTTACGCGGAAGAAAAGGTATACGGGAAAATCTGGAGCAGCAGGAAGACCTGGTCGTTTTGGACCCCGGTCAATATAGAGGGAAGTGGGCTTCGTTATTTGGCAACGACCTTCCGATCCATGTCGAATTCGGCATGGGCAAGGGCCAATTTATAAGCCAGATGAGTTACAAGCATCAGCAAGTGAATTTCATCGGCGTCGACATGTACGACGAGCTGATTCGCCGCGCAAGCGAGAAGGGGCGCAATGTCTGGGCCCAGGAGGGAGTCGATACCCCGCCGAATCTGAAGCTGGCGCTGTTTAATATCGAGAATGTCGAAGAGGTTTTTGAGCCCGGCGAGATTGAACGGTTATATTTGAACTTCAGCGATCCGTGGCCAAAAACAAAGCATGCACGCCGTCGTCTGACGCATCCGCGCTTTCTGGACAAGTATTCCCGGATCCTGAACGAGCGGGGGGAGATCCATTTTAAGACCGATTCGGTCACGCTCTTCGAATTCTCCCTGAATGCTTTTGCCGATTATGGTCTGCAAATGACGAACATTTCGCTGGATCTGCATCGCGACGGGCTGAACGAAGAGCATGTCATGACAGAATACGAAACGAAATTCGTCGGCCAAGGCATGCAAATTCATCGCTGCGAGGCGATCGTAGGCAAGGAAGCCCTTGCTTCATACCATCAGAATCGCCTTGAAAAATACGGAAACTAACATCTACTCGTGATAGTTTCTCTCTGTGATAGCGTTTACAACTATTATAATAGAAGAAAATCTATCCATTCGGGTGATTTGCTCGCGATAAAACGCAGCAAAAAAGGTGTGCTCCTTATTCAGGAGTACACCTTTTCGTTTTCCAGCATGTCGATGATGCTGCGGGCGCTTTGCATGGGATGAAAGCGTTCGATGTCCTGCAAGTTTTGCGCCCGTTGTTCTTGGATCAGGTCGTATTGATGAAGCAGCTTGTTCATCCATTTGCCCAGAACCTCCAGGGAATGGATGGGCTCTCCCAATCCCTGTGCCGTGAAGTACTGGCAGTTTTCTTCTTCCTGTCCCGGAAGGGGCTGATGGAACAGCATCGGAATTCCTTTGGCCAGGCCTTCGGTGCATGTCATGCCGCCGGGCTTCGTAACGAGCAGATCCGACACCTCCATCAGCTTGTCGATCTCCCGCGTAAAGCCCAATATCCGGATGTTCGGATGCTGGAACCTGGAATTGCTCTCCATCTCCTCGCGGCCCTTGTCATTATTGCCGAGGCAAAATATGATCTGGACTTCTTCTCGCCATCGGGTCAGAAATTCATGCACAACTTCGTCATTCATGATGCCCCAGCCTCCGCCCATCACCAGCACGGTAGGCATATCGGACAGGTTAAACCGCGCCCGGATTTCCTCCTTGCTCGGATGCGTCCAGAAGTCGGGATGGATCGGTATGCCGGTGACCTGAATTTTGGCTTGGGAAACCCCGCGATTGAGCAGCTTTCGCTTCACTTCCGGCGTGGACACGAAATATCGGTCGACCTCAGGGCTGATCCATGTATCGTGAGCATCATAATCGGTTATAACGGTACACAGGGGCACGTTCGTGCCCAGCCGTTTCAAACGCGAGATGACCGCACTTGGTATGAAATGGGTGCACACAATGATGTCGGGTCGGAGCTGCCTGACCACGTTCTTGGTGCTTGTATAGAACATTCGGTGAAGCGCTAAAGCGGTAAAACGGTTAAAGGATTTTTGATGGCGGTACATGTACCCGACCAATCTTGGGCGAGTCGTAATGGTCTTTCTGTAGGCCGAAATGATCAGTGGAGCGATTTTAGGGTTCAAGAAGCTCCCGAGCTCGAGAACTTTGGTCTGTACGCTAGGGGACAACTGGCGCAGGCTGCTGGAGAGTGCATGAGCGGCCTGTGTATGGCCTGCGCCGAACCCTTCAGATAACAGCAAGACTCTTTTTTTAGCCACTACTTTTCACCCGTTCTGCAGCGTTATTCTTTAACTTTAACATATCGATTTTGGGAAGAGAAATCAACCACTTCCCCTTTGCAGGTAAGGGACTTTGGTCCCGGGAACGGCCAATTGATTCGGCAAGCTTCTCGCTGGACCCTTGCTACTTAAGGAGTTAGCCAGCAGCGCGCATTTTGTAGAAAATCAGGGTCCGTGGTCTTTTGACTTGAGTAGGAGATGCCGCTACAATGATTCAAACGGACGTCAAAAAGTTTATTAGAGAAAGAGCACTGAAAAAAACGAAAACTTTTTGGTTGTCTGTTGCGTTTATTTATTGGCGGACAAGTCGAAAAAGAAAAAATGGGCAGCCAAGAGAAATAAAAAGCAAGAAAACGGATGAAAATAAGAACTAAAGCCGTTTGAAACGAAGCTTGCTGGCAAACTGGAATGCAAGCTGAGCTCTTTTACGAAGTTTTTCCGTAAATTAGAGCATTCCACGGTTTTGACAAAAGATTCAAAAGTGTGGAAAATCGTGTATGACGTGCGAAGTTGCCCCGCGGCACCGAGGCTACTAGAAGGACAGACACAAGTCACAGGGTCATAGCAACAACAAAAATGCGAAGAACTTAGAGAGAAAAAAACAAACATTCTCGGGTTATAAAAAGGGGGTAACGGAGAATCATGACAGACGCCATCTTTATCGCGCTCCAACTATTCTTGGCCGCGGTGGGTGTGTACCAGTTCGTATTCTCTTTGTTTGGTCTGGTCAAAAGAAAAAAGAAACAACAGTTTGAACCCAATAAATCATTTGCAGTGTTAGTTGCTGCGCATAACGAAGAGCAGGTTGTCGGGGCATTAATGGAGAACCTGAAACAGCTAAATTATCCGAAACATCTGTACGACGTATTTGTCATTTGCGACAACTGTACAGACCGTACAGCAGAAATCGTCCGTGCCCACGGGATGAACGCCTGCGTGCGCACGAATCAGAATCTTCGAGGCAAAGGCTATGCCATCGAATGGATGCTGAAAGAGCTCTGGGCGATGCCGCGCCAGTATGACGCGGTCGTTATGTTTGATGCGGATAATCTGGCGGATCCGAATTTCTTGAATGAAATGAACAACGATCTTTGCTCTGGAGCAAGAGTTATCCAGGGATATATCGATACCAAGAACCCAGAGGATTCTTGGATCACCGCCTCTTACGGGGTTTCCTACTGGTATATCAACCGCTTGTGGCAGCTGTCCCGCAGCAATCTGAACATGGCCAACTTCCTCGGCGGAACGGGAATGTGCTTCGAGACCAATCTCTTGAAGGAGATCGGCTGGGGCGCAACCAGTCTGGTGGAGGACTTGGAGTTCACCATGCGCAGCGTCATGCGCGGCGTGTATCCGAAGTTCAATTACGACGCGAAGGTATTCGACGAAAAACCGCTTACGTTTAAGGCTTCCGCCAGACAACGTCTGCGCTGGATGCAGGGTCACTTTACGGTTGCCCGCCGTTATTTCTTCCCGCTGTTGTGGCGTGCCATTAAGGAGCGCAGCCTTGTGAAGCTGGACTTGGCCCTTTACGGAGTCAACGTCTACATCGTGCTGCTGACTTTCTTGTTGACGGCCATCATCTGGGTTGACAGCTCGTTCTTCAATGGTCCGAACATCGCGAACCTGTACGGTTATTTACCGCTGTGGCTGAGCTTTACGGCAATTGCGGCGAATGTGTTCACGTTCATGATTGCGATGATTCTGGAGAAGGTGAAGTACAAGAAGGTATATATGTATCTGGTGCTGTTTCCGATTTATCTGCTGTCGTGGTATCCCATCACGGTATACGCGTTCTTCACGCAGAACAACAAGCAGTGGAGTCATACGGAGCATACCCGGGTTGTGCGCCTTGAAGAAGTTCAGAGCAAACAAGGCTAATCCAAAATTTTTATGCCATTTGTGTTGACAGATGTTAGGGTGACCTGTTATACTATCCTAGTCTGTTAAACAGAATATCTGATTGCAAGCAGAAGCGCCGCTTCTCACCTGACCGACATGCGTTGGCTGGTTTGATCACGAAATCAATGAATGGATTCAACTTCATTTGTGAGATGAGTATCAAATAGGGATGTCGGTGGTTAACCCGTCATCCCTTTATTTTTTGCAAACAGGAACAACAAGTAATTTGGAGGTGGAGGACTATCAGTAAGGAACATATGATCAATGACGAGATTCGGGCCAAGGAAGTACGTTTGGTTGGTGCCGAAGGTGAGCAAATCGGGATCAAGCCGATTCGTGAAGCACTGCAAATGGCAATTGATCTCAATCTGGATCTGGTGAACGTGGCCCCTCAGGCGAAACCGCCGGTATGCCGCATCATGGACTACGGTAAATTCCGCTATGAGCAGCAGAAGAAAGAGAAGGAAGCACGGAAGAACCAGAAAATTGTGGACATCAAAGAAGTATGGTTCCGAGCCAACATTGAGGAGCATGATTATCAAACCAAGCTTCGCAATGTCGTTAAGTTTTTGAAAGACGGCGATAAAGTGAAATGCTCCGTGCGTTTCCGTGGCCGTGAAATCACCCATGCTAACATCGGTCAGAAGATTTTGGAGCGCGTGAAAACGGAAGTGGCGGATCTCTGCGTCATTGAGCGTCAGCCGAAATTGGAAGGCCGCAGCATGATTATGATTTTGGCTCCAAAAGCCTAAGAGAAATTAGAGGAGGAAGTACTACAATGCCTAAAATGAAAACACATAGCAGCCTGAAAGGCCGCTTCAAAATTACTGGTACTGGTAAAGTTAAACGTTATAAAGCTTACAAAAACCACTTGCTTTCCCACAAATCCAAGCGTGCGAAGCGCGTATTGTCCAATAGCCCTGTCATGGCGCCTGGAGATGTTAAACGTTTGAAGCAAGGTCTGGCTAACTTGAAATAGTAAACAACAATTATTGGGAGGTCTTTTGATATGGCACGAGTTAAAGGCGGATTTGTCGTTCGTCGTCGACATAAAAAAGTATTGAAGCTTGCGAAAGGTTATTTCGGTTCCAAACACCGCATTTTTAAAACAGCGAACGAGCAGGTTATGAAATCCCTCGTTTATGCATACCGCGATCGTCGCAATACGAAGCGTAACTTCCGCAAATTGTGGATCGTTCGTATCAACGCGGCTGCTCGTCAAAACGGTCTGTCCTACAGCAAATTGATGCATGGACTGAAGCTTGCTGGCGTGGACATCAACCGCAAAATGCTGGCTGATCTGGCTGTGAACGACCTGAACGCGTTCAATTCCTTGGCTACTGTAGCTAAAGAAAAAGTGAACGCTTAATTATACGTGTATGAAAAAACCGCCGTAATATTACGGCGGTTTTTTTTATTTTGCGTCCCCGCGCTATCATGCATCATTTCGGCGGCACGGGTGCTCGGCTCATGGAGAGAGTCGCCTATCTTTTGCTATCGTAAGGGCATTGAAACAAGCAAGGGAACTCCTTCCGGAATAAATTGAAATGTATATTACCTGAGGAGGGATCTTATGCACAAGCCTGTCAGCAAGGCGAAAGTGAAATCATACGTGGGCAAAGAGATCGTGGCGTATAAGAAAAACGGAACTATGGTGACGGGCAAGCTGGTACGCGTCTCCGGCAACCGCCTTTATGTGGAACCGGCAACCAAGGGGAAAAAGGTGAAAACCAAGGCGATTATTCCGCTCGCATTGTTTGATCTTCTTGCCATTGGTACGGCACCTTATGCATATGGCGGCGGGTTTGGAGGCTACCCTGGCGGTTTTGGACCGGGTTACGGCGGCTTCGGGCCGGGCTTTGGACCAGGCTTTGGACCGGGTTTTGGACCAGGATTCGGGCCAGGCTTCTTCTGGTAATTAGAGGAACCAAATCTTTTCCAACTCATAACATCGGCTGGGTTCGATCATTCTGGTCACCGTATAGCCAAGCTTTCGGTAAAAATGAAGGCCGGTGTGGTTGCCGATGTCCACCATGACTTTGGCACGTTTGCATCCGCGGGATACAGCGAAACGTTCGGCATGTTCCATCAAACGGACACCCCACCGTTTTCGCTGTGCGGTGGATGCGACGGCCAGCATATCGATATACAGCAGCTCGCCGTGCATCATGAAATGGATAAAAGCAACGATTTTTTCGTTATCCTGAGGCGAAGCGACAAGGGTCACGCCGCGCCGTAAACGAGAGGGAATATCCTTGCGGATGAGGTCCAGCTCTTTTTTGGTCATATGGGAAAGCGGGACGAGTTGGGACTCGATGAGCTGCAGAATCATCGGATCATCCTGGTCCGGTTTTCGGTAACGGATCATCGTGTTGTTTCCTCCCTTCACCGCGGTTAAGTCTGCTCCATTTATCATATGTAGCAGGGTTTCATAGGGTGTTTTGCTTCAAGGCGGCGGAGGAATTGCGCCCATTGTGAATGAAAACCTTTCATCGGAAGTAAAATAAATGTGTTGACTTCTGGATTGAATGAATCATATAATGTTTCTAAACATTTTAACGAATATATCCAATCGGCAATGATGAGGACGAAGTTTAAAGGGCTCTTTTGCTCAGAGAGTGGATGGATCAGCTGAAACCACCACCAAAACCCCTTTTATACGAGCTCACCTCGGAGCTGTTTCCCTGAAAGATGCTACGCTATGACTTTATCGCATTAAGTCGTAACAGCGTTTATTAGGGGGAATCGTCTTAGTCCGCGTTACGGACTGCAGATATTGAAGAGCTGTGTTCATGCGTTCTTCATACCTGCTGAGGCTCTGCACTGCGAGGTGTAGGGCAAATATGGGTGGTACCACGGAAGCTAAACCTTTCGTCCCTCACACGGAGATACTCCGGGTGTGGCGACGGAAGGTTTTTTTGTTGCTTGAATCATGGATGAAAGAGAAGAGTGCCAATATTTGAGAGGAGGATGACTGATGAGCGCGCAAACTCCAGAAGTGCGGTCTACAGAACAATTACGAGAGAAATGGTTGAAGCCTGAAGTGATTACCGGTTCGGAAATCTTGCTTCGGAGTCTTCTGCTCGAAGGTGTCGAGTGCGTCTTCGGATATCCGGGCGGAGCCGTCCTGTATATCTACGATGCGATGTATGGTTTTAAGGATTTCAACCATGTCTTGACCCGACACGAGCAAGGTGCCATTCATGCCGCTGACGGTTACGCCCGCGCAAGCGGCAAAGTCGGCGTATGCATAGCAACTTCAGGACCGGGGGCAACGAACCTTGTGACCGGTATCGCAACAGCTTACATGGATTCCGTTCCGCTCGTTGTTATTACCGGTAACGTTGCAACAACCCTGATCGGTACGGATGCTTTCCAGGAAGCGGATATTACAGGCATCACGATGCCGATTACGAAACACAGTTATCTGGTAAGGGACGTTAAGGATCTGCCAAGGGTGATTCATGAGGCCTTCCATATCGCCTCAACCGGTCGCAAAGGACCGGTGCTGATCGACATTCCGAAGGATGTATCCGCGGCAACCACGCTGTTCCAGCCGGAAGAGCGAATCCAACTGAGAGGATATAATCCTCGGACGGTGCCGAACAAACTTCAGTTGGATAAACTGGCCCGCGCGATCGAGGAGGCCGAGCGTCCGATGATTCTTGCCGGTGGCGGCGTGATTTACTCCGGTGCTCACGAAGGACTGCACGAATTCGTGAACAAAACCGGGATTCCGATCACGACAACGCTTCTCGGCCTTGGCGCCTTCCCGACAGGCAACGATTTGTGGACAGGAATGCCGGGCATGCACGGAACCTACACATCGAACCATGGTATTCAGCAGTCGGATCTGCTGATCAACATCGGGGCAAGATTCGATGACAGGGTTACCGGCAAGCTTGACGGATTCGCGCCTCACGCGAAGATCGTTCATATCGACATTGACCCGGCCGAGATCGGCAAGAACGTGCCGACCGATATTCCGATTGTCGGTGACGTGAAGACGGTGCTTGAGATGCTGAACCCGATCGTTTCGTACGCTGCGAAAGCCGATGCGTGGAGAGACCAGATCCGCAAATGGAAAGCCGAGTATCCGTTCCGTTACGTCGATTCGGATACGGTGCTGAAGCCGCAATGGGTTATCGAAATGCTGAACGATACCACGAAGGGCGAAGCCATTGTAACGACTGACGTTGGTCAGCACCAAATGTGGGCCGCGCAGTATTACAAGTTCAACCAGCCGCGTTCCTGGATCACCTCCGGCGGACTCGGAACGATGGGCTTCGGATTCCCGTCCGCGATCGGGGCACAGAAGGCGCATCCAGACCGCCTGGTCATTTCGATCAACGGAGACGGCGGCATGCAGATGTGTTCGCAAGAACTGGCCATCTGCGCCATCAACAACATTCCGGTGAAGATCGTTGTCATCAACAACCAAGTGCTCGGCATGGTTCGTCAATGGCAGGAGCTGATTTACGATAACCGTTACAGCCACATCGATCTGGCAGGCAGCCCTGATTTCGTCAAGCTGGCCGAAGCTTACGGTGTCAAAGGACTTCGCGCCACGACGAAAGAAGAAGCTCAGCGTGCTTGGGCCGAAGCGATGGAAACACCGGGACCCGTCCTCGTTGAATTCGTTGTTGAGAAGGGCGAGAACGTGTATCCGATGGTGACGCAAGGGTCGACAATCGATCAAATGCTGATGGGGGATGCGTAAGATGAGTACAAAACATACCATTGCCGTACTAGTAAACGACCAGCCGGGTGTCCTGCAGCGCGTATCCGGATTATTCGGACGCCGGGGCTTTAACATCGAGAGCATTACCGTGGGGCAGTCGGAGGAAATCGGCTTGTCCCGGATGGTTATCGTAACCACTGGAGACGAAACGACGCTGGAGCAGGTAGAGAAGCAGCTTTACAAGCTGATCGATGTTATTAAAGTCATCAATCTGAGCTCGAAGCCGATGGTTGCCCGGGAGCTCGCCCTGATCAAAGTAAAAGCCGAGCCGTCGGCAAGACCGGAAATTATGGGCGTTGTCGAGACCTTCCGCGCATCCGTCGTGGATATCGGCACGACCAACCTGATGGTTCAGGTTGTCGGCGATACCGTCAAAATCGATGCGATGATCGAGCTGCTTAAGCCTTATGGCATCCAGGAGCTTTCCCGTACCGGGGTTACCGCGATGATTCGCGGTAACGCGTAATGATGTAACATTATTCTTTTTATCCGGATGACAAAGTTATTGCAATATAAGCGTTAGACACCTGCATGGCATGAGCGGGTGTCTCAGCAGATCGGGTAAGCAGCGGTCTATTGAGATACCCGCTCATCATGAAGGGTCTTTAAAATCAAAGGAGGACTTATACAAATGGCAATTACTACTTATTATGAACAAGATGCAGAACTCAGCGTGCTGAAAGACAAAACAATCGCGGTTATCGGCTACGGAAGCCAAGGTCATGCCCAAGCGCAAAACCTGCGCGACAGCGGACTTCAGGTTGTCATTGGTCTTCGTGAAGGCAAATCGTTCGACAAAGCGAAAAACGACGGTTTCGAAGTACTCCCTGTAGCGGAAGCCGTTAGCCGTGCGGATGTAGTACAAATCCTGATGCCGGACGAAACGCAAGCAGCGGTGTACAAAAACGATATCGAGCCAAACCTGAAAAAAGGCGCGGCACTGATGTTCTCCCACGGTTTCAACGTTCATTTCGGTCAAATCGTAGCTCCTAAGGACAACGACGTTCTTCTGGTTGCTCCTAAATCCCCGGGTCACATGGTTCGCCGTACGTACGTTGAAGGCTTTGGCGTACCTGGATTGATCGCAATCGAGAAAGACGCGACTGGACAAGCTAAGGCGATCGGTCTTGCTTATGCAAAAGGCATCGGCTGTACTCGCGCAGGCGTTATCGAGACTTCCTTCCGCGAAGAAACCGAAACAGACTTGTTCGGTGAGCAAGCGGTATTGTGCGGCGGTGTATCCGCATTGGTCAAAGCAGGTTTCGAAACGTTGACCGAGGCTGGATATGCGCCGGAAATGGCATACTTCGAGTGCCTGCATGAACTGAAGCTGATCGTGGACATGATCTATGAAGGCGGTCTTGCAAGCATGCGCGACTCCATCAGCAACACGGCGGAGTATGGCGACTATGTAACAGGCCCTCGCGTGGTAACCGAAGATACCAAGAAGGCAATGAAAGAAGTCCTGTCTGATATTCAACAAGGTAAATTCGCCCGCGACTTTATCCTTGAGAACCAATCGGGACGCGCTTTCCTGACAGCTACTCGCCGCAACGAGTCCGAGCATCCGATCGAAGTGGTGGGTGCAGAGCTTCGCGAAATGATGCATTGGATCAAAAAATAAGAATATATAGAATTCATAAGGAATTCTTCGGGGTTTGGGGCAGTCCGGCATGAGATGATGATGCTGCTGCCCGGACCCGTCAGATTAAGCAGCCGGCGGCAGGGGATTCTATCAACTGCCGCCGGATGTTTACGTCATGAGATAAACTTCAAGGAGGTGCCGACATGCGAAAGATTTATGTCTTTGATACAACGCTGAGAGATGGTGAACAGTCTCCTGGCGTGAATTTGAACACTCGGGAAAAGGTGGAAATCGCCCTTCAGCTCGAAAAGTTGAAAATCGACCGCATGGAAGCAGGGTTTCCAGCGGCGTCACCCGGTGACCTTGCAGCTGTGAATGCAGTGGCACGCGCGGTTAAGGACGTTACGGTCATTGGATTGTCACGCTCCAGAGAAAATGACATCGATGCGGTTCGCGAGGCGCTTCAAGGCGCCCAGGACCCGTGCATTCACGTGTTCCTGGCCACTTCGCCGATTCACCGCAAGTTCAAGCTGCGGATGGAGAAGCAGCAGGTGCTGGAAACGGCGCAGGCTTCGATCCGTTACGCCAAGAAGTACTTTTCCAAAGTGGAATTTTCCCTGGAGGATGCGGGCCGGACCGAGCTTGATTTCATGGCCGAGGTCGTCGCCATGGCAGTGCGCGAAGGCGCCAATGTCGTGAACATTCCGGATACCGTGGGATATTTGAACCCTTCGGAATACGGGGCCATCTTCAAATACTTGAAGGAAAATGTTCCGGATATCGAGAAGGTTCAGCTGAGTGCGCACTGCCATAACGATCTGGGCATGGCCACGGCGAACACCCTTGCCGCCATTCTGAACGGGGCCGATCAGATCGAAGGCACGATCAACGGAATCGGTGAACGTGCAGGCAATACCGCGATCGAGGAAATTGCGATGGCGCTCGAGACGCGTTCCGAATTCTTTGGAGCGAAGACGGGGCTGGCCTTAACCGAAATCGCCCGCACGAGCCGCCTTGTGAGCAAGCTGACCGGCATGGTCGTGCCAGGCAACAAAGCGATTGTCGGCGCGAACGCGTTCGCCCATGAATCCGGCATTCACCAGGACGGTATGCTGAAGGAGAAGACAACCTACGAAATTATGACCCCCGAGTCCATCGGACTCAAAGAAAGCAAGCTGGTATTAGGCAAACATTCCGGCCGCCATGCTTTCCGGGAGAAGCTGCTGGATCTGGGTTATGAGCTGACCGAAGAACAGGTGAATGACGCATTCGCCAAATTCAAAGTGCTGGCCGACAAGAAGAAGGAAGTATCCGATGAGGATCTGCTGGCTCTGCTGGAGGAGAAACTGATCGATACGCCGGAGGTCTTCAAGCTGGAAACGATCTTTGTTGCTTACGGCAACGAATCAACGCCGACGGCGCGGGTGCGCATTGCAACAGAAGATCAGACGATTGAAGAAGAGGCCGAGGGCAACGGTTCCGTGGACGCGATCTATAACGCGATCGACAAGGTGACCGGAGAAGAGGTTACGCTTGCGGACTATTCCATCAAGTCGGTAACGCACGGCAAGGATGCCCAAGGTGAAGTGCATGTCGTGCTGTCCCAAAACGACGTGGCCGCGCAAGGCCGCGGCTTGAGCACCGACATTCTGGAAGCGAGCGCACGTGCCTACGTCGATGCGGTGAACGTCCTGATCGAGAAACGCAAAACGTTTAGCCGGCGCGAGCGCGCTACGCTGTAATCCATACTTGGCGTGGCGGGAGATCTGCTCTCCGCATGAGCGCTGAAGGTGAATGCCATAAAAAAAGAGGGGCCGCTATTGAAGCGGCTCCTCTTTTATTTGCTTTATTAAACTGTTGGCCAGACGTGGAATGCAGATATCAAGACACTAGCATCAAGCCTTATACGGCCTCATAGCAGAGGGCCGATACCGGATTGATGCAGCTGATCAACGAGATAAGACAGGGTTTCGTTAAGGCGTCGATGCGGAGCCCGGATCTTACCAGGCGTAGGCCTGCGGGGCGGCGCCGCCCGGACCCGGGAATATTTCATCCAAGCGCTTCATCACGGATTCATCGAGTTCGATCTCAAGCGAGCGCAGGGAGCTTTCGAATTGCTCCAGCGTGCGCGGCCCAATAATCGGTCCGGTAACGGCCGGGTTCTTCAGCACCCAGGCAAGAGCGACGTTATCCTGCGGTTCGCCCAGCTCTTGGCAGAGAGCAGCAAACTGTTCCAGCTGCACGCGGTGCTTTTCTACGCGCTCCGCATTGCCTCCGCTGCGCGAGCCCTCGATTTTTTTAAGGGCATTGCGTCCCAGCAGTCCCCCGTCCAGCGGACTCCAAGGAATCACGCCGAGACCCAGCTGCTGCGAAGCGGGGAGCACTTCGAGTTCCGGCAATCGGCAGGTCAGGCTGTATTTGTGCTGCTCGGAAACGAGACCGAGGAAGTGACGGCTCTGGGCCGCGGCCTGCGCAACCGCAATCTGCCAGCCGGCAAAGTTGCTGGATCCGACATATCCGATTTTTCCTTGATTGACCGCAACCTCAAAAGCGCCCCACAGCTCGTCCCAAGTGACGGAAGGATCGACGTGATGCATTTGGTACAGCTCGATATGGTCGGTCTGCAGACGTTTCAGCGACCCTTCGAGATGACGGCGAAGTTTATAGCTCGACAGCCCGGCTTCATTGTTGGGGCCATCCAGAGGATCACTCATGGAACCGTAGAATTTAGTAGCCAAAACGACTTTTTCGCGGCGGCCCCCGCCTTGGTTAAACCAGCGTCCGATGATGGTTTCGGTCAGGCCCGAATTCTCGCCCCAGCCGTAGATGTTCGCCGTATCAAAGAAATTGACGCCGGCATCAAGCGCTGCATCCATGATGCGGAAGGCTTCCTTTTCATCCGTGGCAGGACCGAAATTCATCGTCCCCAAACACAGACGACTTACTTTCATGCCGGATTTACCTAGAGCTGCGTACTTCATAATCGATGATCACTCCTTGGTCGTTTAGGGTATAAGGCAAATTCACCCCTATTGTAGCGTATTGGCAGAAAAATGTAACTAACGGCGTTCGGAAACGTTAGTATGGTTGCACTGAAAGCCGATTTTGCGGTTTTCTGTTCACGTTATTCGCCAAATTTAAAGAGCAAGAGCAGGGAGCAGAAAGTAGGGAGTAGTACCAAGTAGCAGAAGCAAGTAATTGGGATAACGGCGTAAGTAACTGAAGTATGAAGTTGAAGCAAGAAGCCAAGAAGCCGAAGCAAGAAGCAAGAGCAGAAGCAAGAAGCCGAAACAAGACAAGAAGCGGAAGCAAGAAGCAGAAGTAAGAAGCCGAAGCAAGAAGCAAGAGCAGAAGCAAGAAGCAGAAGCAAGAAGCAAGAAGCAAGAAGCCGAAGCAGGAAGCAGAAGCAGAAGCAGGAAGCAGAAGCAGGAAGCCGAAGCAAGAAGAAAGAAGCCGAAGCAAGAAGCGGAAGCAAGAAGCCGAAGCCGAAGCAAGAAGCGGAAGTAAGAAGCAGAAGCAAGAAGCAGAAGCCGAAGCAGGAAGCAGAAGCAGAAGCAGAAGCAGAAGCAGGAAGCCGAAGCAAGAAGCCGAAGCAGGAAGCGGAAGTAAGAAGCAGAAGCAAGAAGCCGAAGCAAGAAGCAAAAAGCGCAAGACCAGGAACAACCAAGAATCTCTTCAAGTCGTTACATTCAAGTGTTACCTACAAAAGCAAGAGACGCCCTATTTTTATGCATAGGGCGTCTCTTCATCTCCCATCACCCTTGTGGTCAGGGAGATGTGCTCTTCTCCGGTGACCTGGCAATTCATTAGCATCGAAGCAGCGGAGAGGACGAATCGATTCCGGAAAAGCGGAGCGGTCGCCTTTGGAGCCGAATTTCATCCCCTGACATACAATCCAGAAATTCGGCGACAACAGCGATTGGAGGAACGATACGTACTTGGAGCTTCCCACATTAACTCTTCGAAGCCCTCGCATAAACTGCTCTCGCATGAACTGTCCTCGCGAAATTAGCTCTTCGAGCTTCTGCACAACTTCTTTGACGCCGTCTCCCTGATCACATTCCCCCTACTTATAGGCAAAACGAATTAAGTTCATAGTTTCTATATCTTGGTCAATCGAGGGGGAAGTATGTTACAACAGTAACTAGATGATTAAATACGACCAGTGTATATATAAATAAGGAGTGACGAAGGATGGCAGAAACGAAAAAAATCGCGGTAATCGCGGGAGACGGCATCGGTCCTGAGGTAGTGGCGGAAGCGGAGAAAATCATTAAACGTACCGAAGAGGTATTCGGACTTTCATTCACGACGGAACATGCGTTGTTTGGCGGCATTGCGATCGACGAGAAAGGAACGCCGCTCCCGGAAGAAACGCTGAGCGTATGCAAAAGCGCCGATGCGGTATTGCTTGGTGCGGTAGGCGGACCGAAATGGGACAACAACGCGAAGGAGCTTCGCCCGGAAACCGGATTGCTCGGCATCCGCAAAGAGCTTGGCCTGTTCTCGAACCTGCGTCCGGCCGTCATTTTTGACTGCTTGAAGGATGCGTCAACACTGAAGCCCGAGGTTCTGGAAGGAACCGACTTGATGGTTGTTCGTGAACTGACGGGAGGCATATACTTCGGCGAGAAGTTCAGACGCGAAGGTGCAGGCGGAGAAGAAGCGGTAGATACCTGCGTATACAATACCGCCGAGGTAGAGCGCATCGTGCATCAAGCCTTCGAGATTGCACAGAAGCGCCGGAAGAAGCTGGCTTCCGTCGATAAAGCGAACGTGCTGGAAACGTCCCGCTTGTGGCGCGAAACCGTAAACCGCATCGCCCCTGAATACCCGGACGTCGAGCTGGAGCACGTGCTGGTAGACAACTGCGCGATGCAGCTTCTGCGCCGCCCGTCCAGCTTTGATGTCATCGTAACCGAGAATATGTTCGGTGACATTCTGAGCGACGAAGCAGCCATGCTGACAGGATCCATCGGCATGCTGGCATCCGCATCCATGGGCGAAGGAGCTTTCGGTCTGTACGAGCCGGTACACGGTTCGGCTCCGGACATTGCCGGCCAAGGCTTGGCGAACCCGATCGCAACGATTCTTTCCGTAGCGCTTATGTATCGCCTCACGTTCGGATACGAGGATGCGGCTGACGCCATTGAACGCGCAGTTGCCGAGGTGCTTGATGCCGGACACCGGACGGCAGACATTGCCGTTGATAAGAGCAAGGCGCTCAGCACCACGGAGATGGGCGATTTGATTGCCGCGGCTATCCGTTAATAGAAGAAGCGTACGTTCAAGAAAACTTCTTATTTATAATAATTATAATAAAGTAACGTCTACAATCTTGACTTTGATTAGCCTCGATGATAACATTTCTATTAAATGTTCATAGAACATACCATGTAGAAAATACACGTATTTTCTTACATATGTTAAGGAGGAATTCAATCATGGCAGAACGTTTGGTTGGTAAAGCGGCTCCTGATTTCACGATGGAAACTGTATCAGGTGACGGTAAAGATTTTGGCAAAGTCAGCCTGTCCGACTACCGCGGCAAATGGCTCGTATTCTTCTTCTATCCGCTGGATTTCACTTTTGTATGCCCAACTGAAATCACGGCTCTCAGCGATGCTTACGATCAATTCAAAGCATTGGATACGGAAATCCTGGGTGTGAGCGTTGACTCGATTCACAGCCACAAAGCTTGGATCAACACAGCTAAAGAAGCTAACGGTCTGGGAGCATTGAACTTCCCGCTGGCTTCCGACATCACCAAGAACGTAGCTAGAGACTACGGCGTTCTGATCGAAGAAGAAGGCGTTGCTCTGCGCGGCCTGTACATCATCGATCCAGAAGGCGAATTGAAATATCAAGTTGTTAACCATAACGACGTTGGCCGCAGCGTAGAAGAAACGCTTCGCGTTCTTCAAGCACTGCAATCCGGCGGATTGTGCGCAATGAACTGGAAGCCGGGCGATAGCAACCTGTAATTCCATTTCATGAATAGCAACCCTCATTACCTGACGTTACGTCCAGGTAATGGGGGTTTTTTCACTCTTGGTTTTATTGGATGAAATAGGGGAAGACTTTTGTTTAGGAAACCGCGCTTGCGTTAATATATAATTAAATAAATAGGTTGGCCGGCTTATGATTAGGAAATCATGCCAAAATTTTAAATCAAGGTTTTTTTCATGAAGGAATTAGCCTGCCTGAAAGCGAATACAATATTGAAACGATAGAGAATCCACACAAGGAGGGTGAACGATATGAGTTTTTGCTGTGGGGCTAGTATGATGGGTACAAAGGGTACACTGAAGCATTATCGCACTCAAGTACATAATGTTCCCCTACTGTCTTGTCCGGTCTGCCATCGCGTCGAGGTTCATCATCGGGTTGAGAATGAGTATGAGATATTGGCTGAATATGCCCATGGTGACGGTGCATCCCAGGTGGATTTTCAGGATTACGTGATGGAAGATGAGGATGCCATTTTTGAGAATGTGGTCAATCGGGAGTCGGAGGATCCGCTCACGGTTGTTCAGAGTCAGATTGATATGTCGCTGGATCTCCTGGTGGTTGCCAAATGGATGGAGGACGAGAAGTGGCAGGGCGAACTGAAAAGACGGCTTGCCGTGATGAGCCAGCGCAGGCTCCGACTCCAGAAGCAGCCTTAATTAGGGATTAATAAAGCCTCGTGAATGCCCGGGGCTTTTTTAATGTTTCAAATCAGACGGGTTTGGGTAATCATTTGCATTAGCTGTGCAATGACGGGTGTCATATCAATTACATAAACCCCAATACATAAGTAATGACAATGGTATTTTTATGCAATTATCCATTTTTCGACAGGATTTCTGATTGACGTTTCTTTGTTTCGATGACTATCATGGAAGGAAGCAGATTCGGGCTGCTTCTGATTCAGAGGCGGACAAGCTCATTTTTTTCGCATGTTTTTTGTCGGTTTGGTGAGTTCAACTTTTCAAGAAAAGGGGGAGCCATCTTGTTGAGTCAAATCCGTGAATCTGAGCTGCAGGCAATTCGTTCATTTCATTCCAGTCAGCTTATTAGAAACAAGTATGAGAACATACTGGAGAATCTCGACAGCGGGATTATCCTCTTTGATAGTGATGGAGTGTTGGCATTTGTTAACGTGCAGATGGCAAAACTGTTAGGCGTATCCCGTAAATCGCTGACAGGCTGTACGCTGACCCAGCTATTGCGTCATCCCCAGCTCTCCAGATTCAAGAAGAAAAAAATACTTCGCATTTTTCGGGAAACGGTATTCCATCGCCGAAGATTCCATGAATTGGTTGATGAATTCGGCAGATCGTGGCTGATCACGATGACGTATGGGGACCAAATGGAAGGCGACTTCCTGATCAGCGTGAAGGATGTATCGGATTTCAAACGAATTGAGCAAACCGCTTATCAGAACGATAAACTGGCCATGCTGGGAAAAATCTCGGCTTCCATTGCCCATGAAATCCGAAACCCGCTGACATCCATTCGAGGCTTTATCCAGCTGCTGCGTCCGCATCTCGTAAGTTTGGGAAAGGACGAGTATGCCAGAATCATACTAACGGAGATCGATCGCGCAAACGATATTATATACGAATTTCTCAATTCCTCCAAACCCTCGGCTCCAGAGACCAAGATTGTATCCGTATCCTCATTATTGAAGGAAGTTGTTCTATTAACAGAGAGCGAAGCCTTGATGAAGGGATGCCAGATCAATCTGCATACCGATAAGACCCCACCTGCGTTTATTTCCGTTGATGTCAAGCAGATCAAACAGGTGATTCTGAATATTATTAAAAATGCCCTCGACGCCATAAATGAGCATCATGACGAGAACATTACCGGGATGATTGATATTTCAGCCCGTGACACGGGGAAACATATTAACATTTGCATTTCGGATAACGGGGGCGGCATGGATCAGAATACGCTGAACCACCTATTTAATCCCTTTTTTACAACGAAAGAGAGCGGGACGGGACTTGGTTTGTCCGTGAGCTACAGCATCATCCGAAACCATGGCGGCACCATTGCCGTGGATAGCCAGATTGGGGCCGGGACCGAGTTTGTGATCACGTTTCCCAAGCTGGACGTGTCGGAAGTCTAAGAGGATATGCAACCGATTTGAATACAAGAGCAGCTGTTCCAATGGAATGGCTTTTTCTTTTTTAGGAGGAGAAGAGACATGAAATGGACATTTGAAAGCAATTTAACAGCCGGGCAAGTACAAGCGGATGCCATCATCGTTCCCGTTACTAAAAAACAAGCGAAGGAGGGCGGCATTTCCGCGGCCTGGGACCCGTTATTAAAGCAGTTAGCGGAGAACCGGCTGTTCGACGGCACCGCCAACCGGTCATTCGTATGGCCGGAGAGCATTTCGAGCGGATCGCGCCTGTTAATGTGGGTAGGCCGTCCCGAAGGTATCCTGACATCCGAGCAGCTGCGTTTGGTTGCAGCTCAAGCGGCGAAGGCGGCCGTAAAATCGGGAATACGCAGCGCGGCCATTCAAATTCCGCATACGATGGTCAGCTTCACCGCCGAACAGACGCCCCGCGACGCGGCTCAAGCTTTAACCGAAGGTTTTATCCTGGGAAGCTACCGGAAACCGCATTATAAACGAGATGCTTCCGAACATACGGATTTAGAAGAAATCCTCTATTATATAGAAGGAAATGCGGAAGCGGAATTTGAAGCCGCGTGGAAGGAAGGCATGTCGCTGGGCCAAGCGATTGGAGAAGCAACCTGCCTGGCACGAGATTTGACGAACCTTCCCGGCAATAAACTGTTACCGGAAGACTTGGCCCAGAAGGCGCTTCAGCTGGCGAAGCGGTACGGCTTCGAAGCACAGGTCCTGGATGAGGAAGCCATGGTCGAGAAAGGAATGGGCGGTCTCTTGGCCGTAGGGAAAGGTAGCATACATCCGCCGCGCATGATTACGATCCGTTATCAGGGACGGGAGACATGGGACGATGTGATCGGCCTGGTCGGCAAGGGAATCACGTTTGATACCGGCGGCGTTTCGCTGAAGAGGGCAGCCGGGATGGAGGATATGATCAGCGATATGGGCGGGGCGGCTACAGTGCTGGGCGTTATGGAGGCTCTCGGGCGTATTCGCCCCAAGGCGAATGTCGTGATGGTGATCCCGTCTGCGGAGAACGTGATGAGCGGCGGCGCCTTTAAACCAGGCGATATCGTGACGACGATGAGCGGCCGTACCGTCGAAGTGCTGAACACGGATGCCGAGGGCCGCATCGTGCTCGCGGATGGATTAACCCATGCCAAACAGCTCGGCGCTTCGCGCCTGATTGATGTGGCCACGTTGACCGGGGCCGTCGTTTCGGCGCTTGGGGATATCGCCACCGGGGCCGTAACCAATGACGAAACCTTTTTGCAGGAGCTTATCGCTTCTTCCCGTAGGGCCGGCGAAAAAATATGGCCGCTCCCATCCTATCCGGAGTTTTGGGATAAATTGAAGAGCGAGGTGGCGGATTTGCGAAATCAAACCGGGCGAGAAGGCGGGACGATCACGGGCGGTCTTTTTGTGGGCACGTTTGCTGACGGGCTGCCTTGGGTTCATTTCGACATTGCAGGTACGGCTTACTTGTCCAAGGAGCGGGGCGTGGATCCCAGAGGGGCAACCGGCGTGCTCGTCCGAACCATCAGCGACTGGATACTCCGAGAGGCCGAGGCCGTCAAGGATTGATGCACATGTTATGCTTTACTTTTCAACCGGCATTCAAGTATGATGAAGAGAAAATTGCCGAGAGGAGTTTAGCTTAGAATGATTAAGAGTAGTCAGACAAAGATTGTAGACTGTACCATTCGCGATGGCGGACTGGTGAACAACTGGGATTTTAGCGTAGAATTCGTGCAAAATTTATATGCAGGCCTGAATGAGGCTGGCGTGGACTATATGGAAATCGGTTATAAAAATTCGCCTAAGCTGCTAAAAGGCGCTGATCAAGCCGGCCCTTGGCGTTTTTTGGATGATGAATTCCTTCGAGAAGTTATTCCCCATAAAGGTAAAACCAAACTGTCCGCACTGGTCGATATCGGCCGGGTGGATGAGGATGATATTTTGCCGCGCGAGGAGAGCCTGCTGGATCTCATCCGGGTTGCATGTTACATCAAAGACGTGGATAAGGCGCTTGCGCTGGTTCAGACCTTCCATGATCGCGGTTACGAGACGACGCTGAACATTATGGCCCTCTCCAACGTGATGGAGAATGAGCTGCTGGAAGCCTTTGAGATGATCAGGGAGAGCGTCGTGGATGTGGTGTACATCGTCGATTCTTACGGAAGCCTGGATCATAAAGACATGGAATACCTGGTAAATAAGTTCAAGACGCATCTGCCGAACAAACGTCTTGGCGTTCATACCCATAACAATATGCAGCTGGCGTTCTCCAACACGCTGGTAGCCGCCGACCTCGGCGTTGAGCTTCTGGATGCGTCCGTGTACGGCATGGGCCGCGCGGCCGGCAACTGTCCGACCGAGCTTTTGGTTACCCACTTGAAAGGCACGAAGTACGAGCTGCGCCCGGTACTGGACATTATTGAGCGCTTCATGATCCCTCTTCGCGAAAAAGAGGAGTGGGGTTACATCATGCCCTACATGATTACAGGCACCCTGGACGAACATCCGCGCTCCGCAATGGCACTTCGCGCTTCGGACGATAAAGACAAAATAGTGGATTTTTACGATAAATTGACGACGCCGGAAGTGACGTTCGACAAAAAGAAGTAAGGATGGCTAGGGCGTCCTTGCATCTTATATCAGTGTATGAAAGAGCAGCATCTTTCCCCATTCGGAAGGGTGCTGCTTGCTTTCTAGTGCCTATGATACATTTTCCATAAAATACATGTTGAAATTGCGTGTCACGCATGGTATATTTATTTTTGTCTTCAAAAGACAATATGTTGATTATCGGGACGTAGCTCAGCTTGGTAGAGCACCTGGTTTGGGACCAGGGGGTCGCATGTTCAAATCGTGTCGTCCCGATTCGCTTATGATTTAGGACCTCGCAAATAGTAATCGGCATATGCTCCAAAGCATAGCGTCACTTTTGTAGGTGGATATGCGGGTGTAGTTCAATGGTAGAACTCCAGCCTTCCAAGCTGGTAGCGTGGGTTCGATTCCCATCACCCGCTTATAGTTAGACGAAAACCCTTGGTACCAAGGGTTTTTTTGTTGCTTCATTGCATAACTGGCTGCAGAAGCTGCTTGTTATCTTAGACGGGGCAAAGTAGTAAATCCTGGAGATATCAAGGATCTCTGGCTGTTATAGGATGCAGGCTCCGCAGATAGTCCTTTTACATTTTAGAAATATCTGTTATAATGGCCATAATTTCATTCCAAGAATGCGAGGTAACCTAGTCCAATGAAGTAAGACACCCTTTTCTCTAAAACAACTGCATGTAGTTTTGCAGGCGTTTCTCTACGGCGGTAGAGGGAGAGATTTGGCGTGTCTGAACAATGTGACTGGGGTGCCTCTTTTTGTTATGTCTGAAACGGTACTCTGAACCAATACCAATCACATATACGGAACGGATAGCTGCTTTTGTTGACGGGCGAAGGTAAGGACCTTTCATCTCAATACCCGTCAGGGCTGGCCTGGAATGAACAGCCGAAGAATTGAGCAGTGGCGCGCATTCGTCCCGTTATTCAGATCCAAGCAAATCCTCTCTCATAACAACCGCCGCAGGCCATCGCCTGCGGTTTTTGATGTTTTTCACAGAGAGAGGATGAGGCGATATGACAATGATTCTAAAAGCGAAGGATATAAGCATGGAACTTCAAGGAAAGCCGCTGTTTGAAGGCATTCAGCTGGAAGTGGCCGAAGGAGAGCGAATCGCGCTGTATGGGCGTAACGGTACCGGCAAAACAACGCTCCTCTCCATCCTGGCCGGTGAGCTTGAGCCGACCTCCGGCGTTGTGGAGGCGATCCTTCCAAGAGAGCGCTGGGGTTGGTTGAGACAGCAGGATGAACCGGAGGAAGGCGATATGAGTGCGATCGATACGGTGCGCAGCCGCAGTCATCCAACGTTATGGGAGCTGAAGCTTCGGCTTGCGGGAGTCGAGCAGCGAATGAACGGCGGCAGCGCTGCGGAAATGGAGCAGCTGCTTGAGTTATATGGCAATCTGCTGGAGCGTTATGAATCCCGGAACGGTTTCCAGTGGGAGACCGAGGTGGAGAAAGCGATGACGATGCTGGGCATCGGGCCGGAGGTGTGGCCGGTGTCCTATCGCGAGCTGAGCGGAGGCCAGAAGACGAAGGTGATGCTGTCTGCGCTCCTGGTGTCGGCCCCGAAATTTCTGCTGCTTGACGAGCCGACGAACCATCTGGACAGTGAAAGCCTGGTCTGGCTGGAGCAGTGGCTGGTGTCGACCTATAAAGGAACGGTGCTGTTTGTATCTCATGATCGGGAATTCATTGATCGGGTGGCGACCGCCGTCTGTGAGCTGACGTCGGAGGAACTCCGGCGTTACCGGGGAGGATACACGGATTACCGGCGCGAAAAGGAACGCGAGCTGCGCGAGCAGGAGACGCTTTATCGCAAGCAGGAGCTGGCCCGCAAGGCGCTTGAGGAGTCGATCCGAAGATACGAGGAATGGTTCCATAAAGCGCATAACGCGGCCGGGGACGTGAATGAAGTCAAGATCACCGCCAGTTTCTACAAGGCCAAAGCGAAGAAGAACATCTCCAGATACCATGCCAAGGAAAAAGCGCTGGAACGGCTGGAAGCCGAGCGGGTGGATAAGCCGCGCAGCGGGCCCAAGCTGAACATGGAGCTGGAAGGGGAGGCATTCGGCGGCCGAACCCTGGTCCAAGTGAAGGACATCTGTTTTGGATACGGAGATCAACAGCTTTTTAATAAGCTCACCTTCTATTTGAACCGCGGCGACCGGCTGGCCGTAAGAGGCCCCAACGGAAGCGGAAAAACGACGCTGCTCAAGCTGCTGCTGGGGGAGATCGTTCCGCAGGAGGGCCGGATTACCCGGAATCCTTCCGTCAAGATCGGCTATTTTTCGCAGGAGCTTGAGGGGCTTGAACCGGAAACCACGCTGCTGGACAGCCTTCTTGTCATTCCCGGCATGACGGAGAGCCGTGCGCGTACCCTGCTGGGCTCGTTTCTCTTCAGGAGAGACGACGTGTTTAAGAAGATGGGACAGCTCAGCATGGGGGAGAAGTGCAGAACGGCTTTTCTCAAGCTGTATTTCAGCGGGGCGCATCTCCTTGTACTGGATGAACCCTCGAATTACCTGGACGTGGACACCCGAGAGGTGATTGAACAGGTGCTCGTAAGCTTTCCGGGCGCAATCGCGCTTGTATCGCATGACCGGTATCTGGTGCGCAAAATCGCGAACCGGCTGCTTACGCTGAAGCCCGGGGAAGCTCCCGCATGGTTCGAGGGAAGCGTTGGCGAGGAGGAGGAACAGGCTGCGCGAACCGGGGTGATCAAGGGAGATACCGAGAAGGACAATCGCCGAATGGCGCTCGAGTACCGGATTCAGGAATTGCTGGGGTTATCCGCTGATGGACTTGAGGCCGGGGACGAGGCGAGCTGGCTCGCCGAAATTAGGGAGCTGCGGGCCGAGCTTGCCGGGCTTTTGTCGGATTGAGCCCAAGGATCCCGATTAAAATCGGTCCGATGAGGTTAAAATGGGGAAATGAAACTTGCCATATGCCGAAAGGTTGCATATAATAAACCCTATATATTTGCATAAGTTCTAAATGCATGGATGGAGAAAAGTAGCCAGTGCCTCTTTACAGGGAAGGGATGCCGTGGATTGAGAGTGTCCCTCAAAGAATCAGGCTGGTGAAGTTCGCTCCGGAGCAGTTCCCTGAACACGGCAGCCCGCCGGTTGAGTAGGGGATAACGGGTCCGATTCGTTACGTCGGTCAAGTGAGCATGATGAGGCATACTCGTGCCCAAGGCTTTTACCGTCTTGGTTAGGGTATGATGCATGTTAACAAGGGTGGTACCACGGTCTCTTCGTCCCTTTTCGGGAGGAGAGGCCTTTTTTGTTTTCAGAACAATGATGGAGTTTACAAAGGGGTGTGCGAATAGCCATGAAGGAAAAATTGGAAGCTTTAAAGCAGGAAGCATTGGCGCAATTGCAGGATGTTACCGATCCGCAGCAGCTGAATGATTTGCGGGTGAAATACCTTGGCAAAAAAGGGGCCCTGACGGAAATCCTGCGCGGCATGGGAGCACTCAGCGCAGAGGAGCGTCCCGTTATCGGCCAGGTGGCCAATGACGTTCGCGGCGCGATCGAGGAAGTCATTTCCGGCAAGCAGGAAGCGTTCCTGCAGCAGGAAACCGAAGAGCGTCTGCGCGCAGAGAAAGTGGACGTGACCCTTCCGGGTCGCAAGCTCAGCCAAGGTGCGGTTCATCCGCTCAGCAAGGTGATCCAGGATATCGAGGATATTTTCATCGGGATGGGATACCGCGTAGCGGAAGGACCCGAGGTGGAGACGGACTATTTCAATTTCGAGGCGCTCAATCTGCCGAAGAACCACCCGGCACGCGACATGCAGGATTCCTTCTATTTGACGGAAGATCTGCTGATGCGGACCCAGACTTCCCCGGTGCAAGCCCGGACGATGCTGTCGATGCAAGGAAAAGCGCCGGTCAAAATCATCTGTCCCGGACGCGTATTCCGTCGGGACGACGACGACGCGACCCATTCGTTCCAGTTCCATCAAATCGAGGGCCTCGTGATCGGCGAGAACATTCGCATGAGCGATTTGAAAGGGACGCTGCTGCAATTCGTTCAGGAAATGTTCGGCGATAACACGCAGATCCGTCTGCGTCCAAGCTTCTTCCCATTCACGGAGCCCAGCGCGGAAGTGGACGTATCCTGCGTCAAATGCGGCGGCAGCGGCTGCCGCGTATGCAAGCAAACGGGCTGGCTGGAGATTTTAGGCTGCGGCATGGTTCATCCGAAGGTGCTCCAAATGGGCGGCTATGACCCTGAGAAGTACAGCGGATTTGCTTTCGGTATGGGGGTTGAGCGGATTGCCATGCTGAAATACGGCGTGGATGACATCCGCCACTTCTTCAACAACGATACGGCATTCTTGAATCAGTTCACGCGGATCTAATTTTAACGATAAAGGGAAGTGAATAGACAATGAGAGTTTCAACCGATTGGTTGTCCGATTATATTTCGCTCGAAGGCGTAACCTCAGAGGATTTGGCTAGCCGCATTACATCGGCCGGCATTGAAATCGATGTGATCGAGAAACGGAATCAAGGCATTAACAACGTGGTCGTAGGCTACGTCAAGAGCAAGGAGAAGCATCCCGATGCCGATAAGCTGAACGTGTGCGTCGTCGATGCGGGCCAGGAAGAAGATCTCCAGATCGTATGCGGAGCAAAAAACGTGGATGCTGGCCAGAAGGTGCCGGTAGCGCTTGTGGGCGCGAAGCTGCCGGGCGGGCTGGATATCAAGAAAGCCAAGCTGCGCGGCGTGCTGTCCCAAGGCATGATTTGCTCAGCCAAGGAACTGGGCATGAATGACAAACTGCTACCCAAAGAACTGCAGGAGGGGATTTTGGTGCTCCCGGCTGACACGGAGATCGGGAAACCGATTGTGGATGTGCTGGGTCTGAACGATGAAATTCTGGAGCTGGACCTGACGCCGAACCGTTCCGACTGCCTCAGCATGCTGGGCACGGCTTACGAAGTGAGCGCCATCCTCGGCCGCGAGCTGAGCCTGCCGAACCCGGAGAAGGAAATGCTGGAGGTTCATGATGCAGCAGCCGATCATATCTCGGTTACGATCGGCGCGGATGAGCAGTGCAGCCATTATGCTGCACGCTATATCACGGGGGTAACGATCGCTCCTTCCCCGCTGTGGATGCAGAACCGGTTGATGGCAGCCGGCGTGCGTCCGATCAATAACATTGTGGATATTACCAATTATGTGATGCTGGAATACGGCCAGCCGCTGCATGCTTTTGATGCGGATCAGCTGAAAGACGGGGCGGTTCACGTACGCTTGGCTGAGGCCGGCGAGACGATGGTGACGCTGGATGGCGCAGAGCGGCGTCTGGAGCCGCATATGCTGGTAATTACGGCAGGCGGCAAGCCGGTGGCCTTGGCTGGCGTTATGGGCGGCCTGGACTCCGAAGTAACGGACGGAACGGTGAATATTTTCCTGGAGTCCGCTAAATTCGATGGCGGCACCGTCCGCAAAACCTCCCGTCAGCTGGGACTTCGCTCAGAGGCAAGCTCCCGTTTCGAGAAGGAAGTGGACCCGGCCGCAGTAATCCCTGCTTTGAACCGAGCGGCTGCACTGATGGCGAAATATGCCGGCGGGTCCGTGCATCAAGGAATCGTCGAAGCAGGAAGTGCGCAAACCGAGCCGTCCGTGATTACGTTGTCGCTGGAGAAGCTCAATCGTTATCTGGGCACGGAGCTGTCTTTGCTTGAGGTCAAAACGATCTTCTCCCGACTGCATTTCCCTAGCGGGGATGCGGGCCAGGGATTGGTGGATATCCAAGTGCCTTCCCGCCGCGGCGATATTACGCTCGATGTAGACCTGATCGAAGAGGTTGCCCGCCTGTATGGCTATGACAACATTCCGACCACGGCGATTGAAGGACCAACGACGCCGGGTTCGTTGACGGAAGCGCAGGCCATCCGCCGCTCGCTTCGCCGTCTGCTGACGCACAGCGGATTCCAGGAGGTTCTGGGTTACTCCTTCATTCATCCGCAGCAAGCGGAAGTGTTCACTTCCCTATCGGAAGGCGGGAAGGCGGTTAAGCTGGCGATGCCGATGAGCGAGGACCGCAGCGTGCTGCGTACCAGCTTGCTGCCGCAGCTGCTGGATATCGCGGTGTATAACCATAACCGCAAGCAGCCGGACCTGGCCCTGTTTGAAATAGGGAACCTGTTCCACACGCAGGAGGAGACGTTGACAAAGCAGCCGCAGGAGCGTCCGGTTCTCGGTCTGCTGCTGTCAGGACGCAAAGGCAGCAAGCAGTGGAACGTCCAGCCGGCCAAAGTGGATTTCTTCGATTTGAAGGGTGCGCTTGAAACGGTGCTCGATTATCTCGGCGTTCGCGCTGACGACATTTCTTACGAAGCGAACGGGCCGGCAGGCTTCCATCCGGGACGTTCCGCTTCCGTTTACGTAGGTCAGGGCGAGAACAAACATCTGCTCGGCGTGCTCGGACAAATTCATCCAAAGACGCAGCAGAAACTGGATTTGGAAGATACCTATGCCGCCGAGATCCTGCTTGAGCCGCTCTATGATCTGACCAATGCCCGCGTCGCTTACCGCGATCTGCCTAGATTCCCGGGCATGGAGCGCGATCTTGCCATCGTGGTGAATGAGGAAGTAGAAGCCGGTTCCCTGATGCAAGTCATCAGAGAGAACGCCGGAGAGCTTCTGCAGCAGATCCAGGTGTTTGACGTCTTCACGGGCAGCAAGCTGGGAGAAGGCATGAAGAGTGTTGCGATCTCCTTGACGTACCGCCATCAGGAGCGGACGCTGACCGATGAAGAGGTTGCTGGGGTTACGGAAAAAGCAGTCGCCGCCCTTCAGCAAACTTTTGGCGCAGAATTAAGAAAATAGCAGGAATTGTGAACGTCCGCATCGAATCCATTACATCAGAGATTCGATGCGGGCTTTTTTGCTCTAAATTGAACTGGGATTTGCATAGGAAGGCCCGCAGGGTTCATAATTATAAGCACAAAACTGTGTTATCATATACCACACTTCGGTCTGTACTCTAGAGGTTCGTCTGTAGATGTTATCTCATATATAATGGATGCAGAGGATAGACCATTTCAGACATCATAGAATTTACACATAATAGAAGGAGGGCACAATTTTGACTACATCTGACCGTAAAAGCGTTACCGTAGACATCTACGGAACTTCCTATAAACTCGTTGGAAACAGCAGTGATTATACCAGACAGGTAGCCAATTACGTGGATGATCGCATGCGTACCATCTCCAAGGCGCACTCCCGATTGGATACCCCGCGCATTGCCGTCCTTGCCGCGGTACATATGGCTGAAGAAGCTTTGCAGAAGCTGGAGTATCAGAACGAGGCCAAGCAGATGACGGCCGAGCGGAATGAGCTGAGAACGGAACTGGCCAAGGTGCAGGGACTTCAAATCGAGCAGCAGGAGAGACATCGTCAGCAGCTGGAGCAGCTGGAGCGCAAGCTGGCGGAGCAGACAACGCTGGCTGAAGAATACAGGAAATCCAAGGAGAACCTGACGGCGGAGTCGGAGCGTACGAAGGAGCTGCTCCAGAAGGAATCGGACCGCGTGGCGGAACTTCTGAAGGAGAAGCAGCAGCTTGAGGTGCGTCTTAAGGAGCAGCGCGAGAAGCTGGAGAGCGGCCACAAGCAGGCGATGGAAGATATGAAACGCCGTTATGAAGGGCAAATTTCACAGTCGGCGCTCACGCATAAGCAGGCCGTCGAGAAGCTGGAACAGAGCTTGCGGACTTCAGCGAAGCAGGCTGAAGAGAAGCTGGCGGAGCAGTTGAAGAAACAGGAGAGCACTTATAAACAAGAGGCGCTTCTGAAAGAACAGCAGCACTCGAAGACCGTGCAGGATCTGAAGCAGCAGAATTCGAAGACGGTGCAGGATCTGGAGCAGAAGTACACGAAGACGGTGCAAGATCTGAAGCTGGAGCACTCGAAAACCTTGCAGGATTTGGAGCAGCAGAACTCGAAGACCGTGCAGGATCTGGAGAAACAGCTCGCCGAGCAGCGCAATCGCGGCGGCCAGCTGCACTCGCGGTTAACGACCGCGGAGAAGGAACTGAACACGGTAAAAGCGGAATCGGACAAGCTGAAGGAACAGCTCCATTCGTCCAAGCAGCAAGCTGAAGCTTCCTCGCAGGAATTGCGTTCCTTCCGTACGAAGGCGGAAGGGCTGGCGAAGGAACTCGAGGCCCTGAAGCAGGAATCCGGCAAGTCGGAGGAAGAGCGCAGACGTCTGCAGAAGCTTGTGGTGGATGCGAATCAGACCTCCCGCAAGCAGCAGGAAGAGCTGCAGCGTCTAAGCAGCGAGCTGCAATCCTGGCGGACGCTGGCGGATCAGCGCAAGGAGGAGACCGGCGAGCTCGAGATGAGAATCGTCGAGCTGATGGAATTGAACGAAAGCCTGGAAGAGGGAATGAAGGGGCTTCAGGATGAAATCCATGTGATGAAGGACGAAGCGGACCGGATCCTTTCCGAGCGGCGAAGCGCCCAGGAGGAATTGAAGGAGCTCCAGCTCCGCAACGAAGAGCTGGAGAAACTCACCCAGGACGCGGGAATCCGCGAGGAAGAGACCGGCAAACTCTACGCCATGCTGGAAGAAGAATACGATACGGTGTCGAATCAGCTCGATGAGCTTCGCAAGAAGGCGACCGCCAGCGAAGAGCGTGCAAGCGAACTTGCCGAGCAGCTGAGGGAGTCCGAAGAGCGCGCCGTTCATTGGCAGGACCAATACCAGCAATGGATGGCGGAACGGGAACAGCTGGCTGCAGACAGCGAGAAGCTCGCCGCAGAGCGCGATGAGTGGAAACGAACCAAGCTTGCGCTGGAAGAAGAGCTTCAGTCCTGGCAGCAGGAGATTGCTTCCGCGCGTCAGGCCTGCGACCGTCTGGAAGGCGAGAAAAGCGAAGCGGCACAGCAGTATTCCGATCTTGGCGAACAGTACGAGCTGGTTATGCACCAGTATCGGCTGCTGCAGGCAGAACAGGAATTGAAGGCGGAGCAAGCCGCGCAGCTTGAAGAAGAACACCGCAAGCTGAAGGAAGAGTATGCGAAGCTCCAAGTTGAATATAATGAATGGATCGAGTTGATTGAGCAGGATCAGCGTTAGGCCATGACGAAGATGTGAACCTGAAAAAACCTCCGGATCAGAGAGAGGAAACTCTGGCGATCCGGAGGTTTTCATTTTGCATAGCAGGCCCTGCTATTCTTCGACGATCAGTTTGGATATCATTTTGCTGTGACCGGCTCCGCACATAATGGAACACGAAACCTCGAATTCTCCTGCCTTGTCAGGCGTAACGACGGTTGAGTTGTTCTTTCGGTCCAGCTGCAGGCCAAGCGCAGGAATCATAACGCCGTGGTTGCCGTCTTCGTTCTCGTAAGTAATCTTGACGGGCACCCCTTTTTTGAGGTGATATTCGGCTTGGTCAAATTGGAAGTTGGAGCCTTTAATCACGAGTTCTGCTTCCGGTGCCACGCCGGTATCCGTGATCCCCGAATTGCCCTCGGACTCTTGTTGGTTTCCGCCGCAGGCCGCCAATACAAAAAGGAGCATACATGAAACAAGTAGTGCTATGCCTTTTTTCACTATAATCTCTCCTGACTATGAAATAATTGTGAAAATTAATTTCCAATCTTTATGATAGCTCAGAACGGGAGTCGACGCACATGCCTGTTATGAAAAATTGGTGAACGTGAAGCGTTTGCAACGAATTTTATGGATTTACGTTATAATGTAGGGGAAACATAGTCAAAGAGGACGGGAACTTGCTCGAACACGGACAACCCCCTGTCATATAGCAACAGGGGGCAGTTGTGGGGAATGCATCGATGGATTTAACCGCGAACCGGGATCGTTCAGGAAGAGCTCCGTCAGGATCCTTTGACAGAAGCGGGCGGCCTTCTGTCTTATTCTTTGCGGTTTTTGCCTGCTTCAAACGGGGTGGAGATCGGAATGAACAGATCGATGATCCCGATGACCAGTGCAGCAAGCAGAGCACCCAGAATGGAGACGCTAACGCCTCCGACGATGAACTGGGCCAGGTAAATGACAAGCGCGCTCACAATGAAGCCCACGATGCCGCGTCCAAACGGCGTGACTTTTTTGCCGAAGATGCCCTCGATAGCCCAGCCAAACAGGGCGATGACGAGTGCAAGCAGCAGGGCGCTTCCGAATCCGCCGACGGAGAATTGAGGGACGATCCATCCGACGACCATAAGGACGAGAGCCGCTACGATAAATCGAACGACATGCCCGAGAAATTGCATGGTACCTGCCTCCTTAGAATAAGACTGGAATGTTACGCAGAATTTATTTTGTTCAATCGGACGTTAGGTTATGTGTGGAAGGATTTTGGATTCCATGGCGATTTCGCATGGCGTTCGATATAATATAGGCATTGATTGAGAGGAGTTGTGAACTTCTTGAACGACAAGATTTTGCACACTTTAGAATACCGGAAAATTTTAAATACATTGACGCAATATACCCAAACCTCCATGGGAAGTTTGAGGGCTGAAAGGTTAATGCCAGAGACCGACCTCGAAGCCGTGAAGGATCTGCTCGCGGCCACCGACCAGGCTTACACCGTAGACCGGCTTAAGGGCAACCCGTCCTTCCGCGGCATTACCGACATCAACGATGCTTTGAAGCGGGCTCGAATCGGAGGCACGCTGAATCCGCATGAATTGCTTGCCACGTCGAACACGATTCACGGGTCGCGACGAATCAAACGGTTTATCGCTGCGATTCATGAGGATGAGAAGATTGATATTCTCTTTAATTTAAGCGATCTTATTTCGGAGCAGAAGCCGCTGGAGGATGCCATTCGGCTCTGCATCGATGAAACGGCCGAGGTGCTGGACTCCGCAAGCGCGGAGCTGTCGCAAATTCGGAGGGAGCTGCGAGGCGGAGAGGTACGCATCCGCGAGAAGCTGGAATCCATGATCCGTTCGCAATCGGTGGCGAAAATGCTGCAGGACCAGCTGATTACGATTCGCGGCGACCGATTCGTCATTCCCGTCAAAGCGGAGTATCGCTCCCACTTTGGCGGTATCGTACACGACCAGTCCGGCTCGGGCGCGACACTGTTCATCGAACCGGAGTCCATCGTGGCGATGAACAACAAGCTGCGCGAGACCCGGATGCGGGAAGAACGGGAGATTGAAGTGATTCTGCAGAAGCTGACCGCCCAGGTCGGCGAACAGGCTGAACTGCTGTCCATCGACGTCGATCTGATCGGGCAGCTCGATTTTATTTTTGCCAAAGCCCGTTTAGCTCATGTGATGAAGGCTTCGCTCCCGCGGATGAACGACAGAGGATATATTAAGCTGCGCAGAGGCAGACATCCGCTCATACCGACGGACCAGGTCGTGCCGCTGGACGTGGAATTGGGCAATTCCTATACCTCCATCATCGTCACGGGCCCGAATACCGGCGGTAAGACGGTTACGCTCAAAACGATCGGTTTATTAAACCTGATGGCGATGTCCGGACTGTTTATTCCGGCCGAAGAAGGCAGCCAGATGTGCGTGTTCGATGCGATCTACGCGGATATTGGCGATGAGCAAAGCATTGAGCAGAGCCTGAGTACCTTCTCCAGCCATATGACCAACATCATTCGCATTTTAAGCCAGATGACGCCGAAGAGCCTGGTCCTGCTCGATGAAGTGGGGGCGGGGACCGACCCGGCGGAAGGTTCGGCTCTGGCGATTTCCATTCTGGAGCATATCCACCGCATGGGCTGCCGCATGATCGCGACGACGCACTATTCCGAATTGAAGGCATACGCCTATGAACGCAAAGGCGTGATCAATGCCAGCATGGAGTTCGATATCAATACCCTAAGTCCGACTTATCGGCTGCTGGTGGGCGTTCCTGGACGAAGTAACGCGTTTGCTATTGCAGAACGTCTGGGATTGCCAGGATCCATTCTGGAATTCGCCCGCGGGGAAGTGAAGGAAGAGGATCAGCGGGTGGAGCATATGATTGCGTCCCTCGAGGAGAACCGGCATACCGCTGAAGTGGAGCGTGAGAAGGCGGAACAGGTTCGGAAGGAAATGGAGGAACTGCGTCAACGTCACCAGCAGGAGCTTCAGAAGCTCGAGGAGCAGAAAGACAAACTCGTTGATAAGGCTCGGGCGGAAGCAAGACAGATCGTGGACAAGGCGCGGAGCGAAGCCGAGGAGATCATTGCGGACCTGCGCAAGATTGCCCAGGAGGAAGGGGCTTCCGTTAAGGAGCACAAGCTGATCGCGGCCAGAAAGCGCCTGGATGACGCCGAGCCGCAGCAGGGCAAGAAAACGGGCGGCCAGCGTTCTGCGAAGCAGCAGCGCAGCATCGAGCCCGGGGATGAGGTTCGGGTATACAGCCTGAATCAGAAGGGGCATGTCGTGGAGATGTCCGGCTCGAAGGAAGCCGTCGTTCAGCTTGGCATTATGAAGATGAAGGTCGCGCTGGACGATTTGGAGCTGCTGTCGAATCAAGCCGCCAATGCCAAGCAGGCACCGAAACAGCATGCCACCGTCCTGAAGCGGACCCGCGATGCCAACATCCGGAATGAGCTGGATTTAAGGGGAGCGAACCTGGAAGAAGCCTTGATCGAGGTGGACCGGTTCATTGATGAGGCGTTTTTGGGGAATCTGGGACAGATCTACATCATTCACGGCAAGGGAACCGGCATTTTGCGAACCGGCATTCAGGATTATTTGCGCAAGCACAAACATGTCAAAAGCCATCGTTTAGGCAATTACGGCGAAGGCGGCAATGGCGTTACGATTGCCGAGTTGAAATAAGAAATCAGGAACCGTTTTCTCCTTCAATCGTATAACATATCATCAATAGGGTTCAGAACGACGGGATGCGAAAGGTGCCGCATCCCGTTTATCAGGGAGGAAATAAGGGAATGACGGAAGCGATTGATCATTTGCTGACCCATCCGCTTGGGGTGCTCGTCGGCTATTTCTCGGTTGCGATACTTGCACTTATTGTTTACTTGTATTGCTTTGAATTGGTTACCAAGTACAATTGCTGGGATGAAATACGCAAAGGAAATGTTGCCGCGGCCATGGCGACCGGCGGCAAGGTCTTTGGCATTTGTAACGTGATGCGGTATAGCATCACGGCGAATACGTCCATTTACGGCATGATTAAATGGTCGTTCTTCGGGTTTATACTGCTTTTATTGGCTTATTGGCTGCTTGAATTCTTGACGCCTGTGTTTTCGGTCGATGAAGAGATTGGCAAGGATAATCGGGCAGTGGGCCTGATCGTGCTTCTTATCACCGTATCTTTGTCTTACATTATTGGAGCGAGCATTACTTAAGGGCTTCGGGAGGAAAAGAACGATGAAATATTTACCGCGGATATTGTTTGCGGCAGCCATGATTTTTTTCGTGGCGGGTATTGTATACTTAATGTCTCAATAAAAATAACGTAAACAGGGCCATTCATGGCCGTTTGAATAAAGAAAGGGATGAATGACCGATGGAACCGACGGTTTGCCCATGGTGCCAAAGTGAGATTGTATGGGATGAGGAGATAGGTCCCGAGGATACCTGTCCTCACTGCGCGAATGAGCTTAAAGGCTACCGCACATTGAATATCGCATTGCAAGATGAAGATGAAGATGAAGAGGACGGCGGGGAGGAATATGAAGAGGCTTATGAGCCTTCCGACGAGGAGGCGCGCGATCTTCATCGCATCTGGGGCTCCGACCATGAATCGCTGTCATCGCTTCGCACCGTGGATAAGTACGGGGAAGATCACGATCTTTTTGCATTCGAGGAGACGGTGGAGGGGATCCTGGACCAACAAGAGGAAGTGCCCGAGTGTCTGCATTGCCGAGAGTATATGCTCCATGCAGGAACGCAGCGCGTGAGCGGAGAAGGCTTCCAGCCGGTTCACGCACCCTTGATCCAAGCTCCCATTCTGCAGCCTCCGTATGATCTGAACGTTTATGTATGTCCCGGATGCTTCCATGTGCAGTACAATTTGGCAGAGAACGACCGGCTTCGGATGATCAAGAGTTTTATCCATAAAAAGGAATAGAGTTGCGGAGCGGCGCTGTTGCCGATCCCGCGGATGACTTAAGGAAACTGCCGGCGGCGGTTTCCTTTTTTTTGTTCATGAAGTGGAGCGCGAAGGGGTAAAATACCTTGGACTTCAAGTGAAAGGGCAAGGGAGGAACTGTATATGAAGTTGACAAAGGACCCCCAGGCTATGCTTCTGTTATCGGTTCATGGGTTGTTTATTCTATCGAGCGCATTGTCGGGTACGTTCCTCAACGTATACTTATGGAAAAGCCGCCAAGATTACACCATGCTCGGCTGGTTCACGATTGCGCAGCAGGTGGCGCTTGGCCTGACGTTCTGGGCCGCCGGCAAATGGGTGAAGGAGCATAACAAAATGAATGCGCTTCGCCTGGGAATTGCCGTGTCCGGCTTGTTTTATCTATGCGTGCTGTGGGCAGGGAGGGACGCCGTCCATTACATTTGGCCGCTCGGCCTGCTGTTCGGTGTGTCTTTAGGATTGTTCTGGTTGGCCTTTAATGTGGTTTACTTCGAGGTGTCGAGTGCGGAGAACCGGGACTGGTTTAATGGCTGGATCGGGCTCTTGGGCTCCATAACGGGGATTATCGGTCCATGGCTGGCAGGCTGGATCATTACGCTGATGCATGGGGATCAGGGCTATCGGTTTATTTTTACCGTGTCGATGGCCATCTTCGCCGTAACGGTGGTCATGAGCTTTTTTCTGCGCAAAAGGCCGGTTCAAAGCGATTATCACTGGCTGGAAGGGGTAAGCCGCCTCAAGGAGGGCGGCGTTTGGAAATACGCGGTATTAGGCTTGGCTGTTCAGGGAATCCGGGAGGGCGTGTTCTCCTTTCTCATCACGCTGCTTGTTTTCGTGGCGACGGATCAGGAGTCCAAGCTGGGGCAATTCGCGTTGATTACTTCGGCCGTTTCACTGGTCAGCTACTGGGCCTGCGGGAAATGGTTCAAGCCCAAATTCCGTAAAACCGGCATGCTGGTTGGTTCCGTATTGATGCTGCTTGTCATCATGCCGCTGCTATTTACGGTCAACTACACTACGCTGCTGGTGCTGGGAATCGGGACGTCGCTCTTCATTCCGCTGTACATGATGCCGGCTATATCGGCCAGCTTCGATCTCATGGGCGTGAATCAGGAAAACGTGGAGAAGCGGGTGGAACTGGTCGTGCTCCGGGAACTCAGTCTGACGATAGGCCGAATTACGGGCTTGCTTGTTTTCATTCTTGTACTGTCATTCAGGCAGGATACGTTAACGATAACATTGCTGCTGCTGTTTCTGGGGGCATCCCCCATCGGATCTTGGCTGTTCATACGAAAGCTGTTTCCTAGCAAAGGACAAGCCGCCTGAGCCTGATGGCATCGATGTGAGACATGGAGATCATGCAATGAGCGAAAGTTGGATAACGCAGGTCAGCGACGTTTTTTTTAAAATAGAAGGCCGCGACGCGGAGGCAAATCGTACAAACGCAAAGAAGGTATCTCCAAGGCCGCAGGGCCTGTTAGGGGATACCTTCTTAATTTATGTGAAGTTCAGGTCGATCGGACGCCTCAGCGAGAACCATTTCAGTTCTTCGGGCTCTCTGCCGGCAATCGTCTCGGCCAGGAGGTCGGCGGCGATCATGCTGTAAACCATACCGTTTCCGCCATAAACCTCGATGAAGTAGCTGTGCGGATACTGCGGATGTCTGCCGATCAGCGGGATGCCGTCTTTGGTGGAGGCAAACACGCCAGCCCAGCTGCACGCCATTTTCACGTCCGTCATCGTAGGGAACAGCTTATGAATTTCATTCAGCAGTCTCTGGCTTCTTGGCTCGGCGTATTCCTCCGGTTTGCCTGAAGGAGGCAGCGGCTCATCCAGTCCACCGGCCATGATCCGCCGGTCCGGCGTTGTCCGGAAATAGAGATATGGACGGTCGGTCTCCCATATGAGAGCCCGCTCATACCACGAAGACAGATCGTGAACAGGCTCGGTCATAATGGCATAGGTATTGAGGAGATCCACTTGATAATCCGGCTTCCATTCTTGGGTGCTGTACCCGGTAGCCCAGATCACGTGTTTGGCTGAAACGCTTCCCTGATCCGTCATGACGGTGACATCGTTGTGTGTATACCTGGTTTCTTTCACTTCGCTGTTTTCATAAATTCGCAGCCCCTGATCGCCGGCATCCTGAAGAAGATGATGTCCGAGACGGTAGGGATTGACTTCGGCATCGCCGCGGGTATAGATGGCGGCTTCCTTTGAGAACGGAAATTTAGCCTTCACATCATCGCGGTTCCAGTACTGCACGTCGAAGCCCTTGCGTTTGAGGAGGTCATACTCATGACGAATCAAGCCGATATCTTGAGGGTTGCTGGCATAGTAGAGGCTGCTTCGAGAGATCAACCCGGAATCCCTTGACAACGTATTCGCGATTTCAGTGAGCCGACGTATGGCATTTCTGCACATCATGTAGAAGGCGGTACCCCGGTCCTCGCCAAAATGTTGAATCAAATTCGAAAGGGGACAGTCGTTGGAGATTTGCAGCAGTCCCGTATTGGCGGAAGTGCTGCCCTCGCATACTCGACTTTTCTCCAGGAGAATGGCGTCGACGCCTTGCACGCTCAGGACATAGGCCATCAGGGCACCGCTGATACCGCCTCCGACGACCAGCACGTCGCAGCTAAGCCGGTCCGAGAGCACGGGATATTTTTTTACCGGTTCGGTGTTTAAATATTTCCAGGGCGTTGTTCCGCCGGTCAGTAACATGATCCATCCCCTCCCATCGTCACATCGCAATTAGTTTGGTCGTTCCTTCCGCATTTCATGACATCTTGCGACATAGATTTGTACAACGGTGGCATACTAGGTCCTGTCAACCTAAATGGAAAGGGGAACAACGAACCGTATGACACCCAATCAGCAATTACAGCCTCTCACTTCAAAAGAGCTGGATTATATCGTGGACTGCATCTCCAACGAGACCATGCTGGCCAAGCATTGCGCCGCCACGGCTGCAGCCAGTCAGAACCCTGCCATTCAGCAGGCACTGCTCGGATTCGTGAAGCGACATGAGCAGCATCTTGATATGTTGGTGAACTCCCTTCAGACCCACAGCAGCGTTGCGCCCAACCAGCCGCAGTAAGCAGACAGTGCATAACCAACAACCCAAAGGAGGAACTACGATGGCAACCCCTAACGGATCTTCATTCCTGCCCGAAGAGGATTTGCTCAGCCCGATACTGGGAGAGCTGAAACGGGCCGTTCGAGAATATACGACAGCCACGACGGAAGCCACTTGCCCTGACGTGCGTCAAATGTTTACCAATTTGACCACGGATACGCTGAGTCTGCAAGGCGAATTCTTTAATATGATGAAGCAGCAGAACATGTACACCGCAGGCACGCATGCGCTGAAATACGACGTGGACAAGCAGCATAAACAAGCGCAGCAGTCCGTACAAAAAACTCGGGAAACGATAAATCAAAAAACTTCAAGCATGGGCGCGTATGCGCACAATCCGAACGTTGAGCCCCATGCAACCAATGTATCCCCTGCTTCTTATATGTAATGTAACCCAACCATCTATGGTTAACGCAACGATTTCGCCGATGACACCTCCAGCATTCGCTGCGGGCATGCATCGGTTTTTTTCTTTTGCACATCCCGTGTAAGTTATTGTAATATAAGTATTAATCTCTGTTCCGACAAAACCGTGTGTCACGAGCGGTTATTCGGAATAAGTGCTGGAGGATACGTACATGGAAGAGCTAAGCGAATTGAAACTGAAGGTGCTTGACCTGCTGAAAGAGGACGCGAGAAGATCGCCGGCTCTACTCTCTACTCTACTCGGTGTAGAAGAGGAAGAAGTAAAGACCTCCATTGCGGAGCTTGAACGAGATCACGTCATTGTCAAGTACGCCACCGTTGTCAATTGGGGCAAGGTGGAGGACGAGAAGGTTACGGCGCTGATCGAGGTTCAGATAACGCCTGAGCGCGGAAGAGGCTTTGAAGGAATCGCGGAACGGATTTATTTGTTCCCGCAGGTGAAGTCGGTTTATTTGATGTCAGGCGCCTACGACCTGCTGGTCGAAGTGGAAGGCGGTAACCTGCGTGAGGTGGCCAATTTTGTTTCCGAGAAACTGTCGCCTATTGATTCTGTATTATCGACCAAAACGAATTTCATTTTGAAAAAATATAAACAAGACGGGATTATTTTTGAAGAACGTCAAGAAGACAATCGTCTCCTGATCTCGCCGTAAAGGAAGCGTGTGCTATGATTTTGAACGAACAGCAGCTTGCAGAAAATAACAGGAAATCGATGAGCTCCTATTTGGCGCCTAGAGTCAGGGATATTCAACCCTCCGGAATCCGGAAATTTTTCGATCTCGTCAGCGGAAACAAGGATATTATCACGCTAGGCGTCGGGGAGCCTGATTTCGTTACGCCGTGGCATGTACGAGAAGCGTGCGTATATTCATTGGAACGCGGGTTTACGGGCTATACGTCCAATGCCGGCATGCCGGAGCTGAGGGAAGCGATCGCGGAATATTTGAACGACAGCTTCCATGTGACCTATAATCCTGCGAATGAAATCATCGTAACCGTGGGCGGCAGTGAAGCGATTGATCTGGCGCTGCGGGCCTTGATTGTTCCCGGAGATGAAATTCTGATTCCGGAACCGTGTTACATTTCGTACTCGCCGATCGCTTCAATCGGCGGCGGCGTGCCCGTCGGCATCGAAACGACGGCGGAGCATCATTTCAAACTGACGGCCGAGGCGCTGGAAGCGCAAATCACGCCCAAATCAAAGATTCTGATTCTCTGCTATCCGAGCAATCCGACAGGGGCGATCATGACCTACGAGGATTGGCTTCCGATTGCGGAAGTGGTGGAAAAGCACGATCTGATTGTGATTTCCGATGAAATTTATGCCGAGCTCACGTATGAAGGCAAGCATGTCAGCTTTGCCTCGATGCCCGGCATGATGGACCGCACCATACTGGTGAGCGGCTTTTCGAAGGCGTTTGCTATGACCGGCTGGCGTATGGGATATGTGTGCGCCCATACGGATCTCATTGCCGCCATGCTGAAAATTCATCAGTATACGGTCATGTGTGCACCGGCCATGGGGCAAGTCGCAGCGCTTGAAGCATTGCGTAACGGCATGGGGGAGAAGGACCGAATGGTTGAATCCTATAACCAACGGCGCAGACTCGTTGTGCAGGGGCTGCGGGAGATCGGTCTGGATTGCCACGAACCCCAGGGAGCGTTTTACGCCTTCCCAAGCATCAAGGGAACGGGACTCGGCTCGGAAGAATTCGCTCAGCGATTGCTGACCGAAGCCAAAGTGGCCGCAGTGCCGGGCACTGCCTTCGGGCTTGGCGGGGAAGGTTTCATTCGCTGTTCTTATGCTACATCCATTGCTCAACTGAATGAGGCATTGGAGCGAATGGGCAATTTTGTTGAAAAAATAAAGTAGGCAAGGAATTCGTTGAACTTTTTCCTTGAATTAACAAAAGATTCACTTTTCATTGACGAAAATTATGTTATAATTTTATTTTGGGGGCAGAATTTTACTTTCCAAGGAGGGATCACCAGTGTTTTGTGATTATGAATTGTCAAACTACCGTGGTGATTATACGGCTGAAGACAATAATCACGGTAAATGGTCAATTAAATCAGCCAAATCCACTCCTCAGGAAATTACCTTGGAAGACGAAATTCACATGCTCCGCCGGAAGATGGAGCAAATATTTCTGGAAGAGCAGTCCTTCACGTCGGAAATTGTGATCGAGATCAGCAGTTTGCTGGATCTGAAGATCAACGAATATATGAAGGCCCATCCCAAAAAGAAACTCTAAAATATTTCACCATTAAATAATACAAGGCTGTTCCTAGAGTGAGAATACTCGTGGTTCAGCCTTGTTTGTGTTTAAAACCAAACGCAACCTAAAGCACTTCCCTCTAGGCGTTATCGGCCTTGGGTTTATTCGGCCGCAGCGGGAACGTGATCCGAAATTATGCTATAGTGAGCATAATAAGATGTTATGGTGTTCGTTCTAGATATGAAATGGAGGAAGATGTGATGAAGGTATATACAAGAACGGGAGATGCGGGGGAGACTTCGATTATTGGCGGTCGCGTGCCCAAGGATGATCCGCGCATCGAAGCGTACGGCACGATCGATGAATTGAACAGCTTTGTCGGTCAGGCCGTGTGCTTGGCCAAGGAAGCCGATTTTGAGGAGCTGTATCTTCAGCTCGTTCAAATCCAGCATGAACTGTTCGATTGCGGCTCGGATCTGGCTTATGCGAGGCCTCGGGAGGATAAACTCAAGGTCGGTGCCGAGCTTGTGGATCGTCTGGAGGCGTGGCTGGATGCATTCGAAGAGAAGAACCCTCCGCTTGAGCGCTTTATTCTGCCGGGCGGAAGCGCCTTGTCTTCTTCGTTGCATGTATGCCGGACCGTATGCCGCCGCGCAGAAAGGTTGACCGTTACGCTGCAGCGAACCACCGAGATCAATCCGGAGGTCCGCCGGTACTTGAACCGGTTGTCCGATTATTTCTTTGTTGCCGCACGGGCAGCCAATGTGCATGCCGGGATACCTGATGTTGAATATGAGCGAAGCGGAAAGGTGTTCCGGTAATAGATGAGTCTGTACTATCCGCCAATCCGCTATGTCGTGCCTTCACACGAAGACGGCATGCTGCTTAAGACCATTTTGCAAAAAAGAATGGGGGTATCCCGCAAGCTGCTCTCCCGCCTCAAATTGACGGAGCAGGGCATTATGCTGAACGGGACCCGCGTATATATTAGCGTTAAAGTGCAAGCGGGCGATTTGGTCGAAATTCGGATGGAGCAGGAACGTTCCAACGATATGCTGCCCCAGCCCATGGAACTTCATATTCTGTACGAGGATGAGCATCTGCTTGTCTTGAACAAGCCGGCAGGGGTCATCGTGCATCCCACGCATGGGCATTACACCGACACGCTGGCCAACGGCGTCGTTCATTATTGGCAGGAGAAGGGCTGGAATTACCGGTTCAGAGCGGTTCACCGGCTCGATCAGGAGACTTCCGGCGTACTGGTAATCGCGAAGAATGCGTATATTCATCAGCATGTTTCCGAACAAATGATTGCCGGCACCGTCGATAAGAGGTATGTCGCTTTTGTGCATGGAAGACCTTCTTCGCAGACAGGCGATATTGACGGTCCGATTGATCGGGATCCGTTGGAGCCCCACCGGCGCATCGTAACCCCGGAAGGATATCCTTCGCTTACGCGGTATAGGGTATGCGAAACATACCCCTCCGCATCCTTGGTTGAATTGAAGCTCGAAACAGGCCGGACGCATCAAATTCGGGTGCATATGCTAAGCATCGGTTGTCCATTGATCGGAGATCAGATGTACAGGCATCCCGTATACAGCGATCAGGAATTGTTATCGAATGCGCCGGAGAGGGATGAGGATTCCCATGGGGCCGTCGGGTCATTGGATCCGTTAGCCGCAACGATCATGAGGCTGGACGGCTATATGGACAGGCAGGCGCTGCATGCGGCAAGCCTGACGCTGATGCATCCGATAGAGGGGAAGACGATGGTATTCACGGCCCCGCTACCTGAGGACATGAAATCATTGAGATTAGCGCTCGCGCAAGAAGCTGTCACTTCATTATGTAACACTACAACATTAGAGGGAGAACCTATTGAATGAGCAAACTGAAAGTATATCAATATCCGAAATGCGGGACTTGCCGCAACGCCGTGAAATGGCTGCAGAACGAAGGACATGAGCTGGAGCTTCAACATATTTTCGAACAACCGCCAAAGAAGGACGAGTTAGCCGACCTGATCGCCAAGAGCGGACTGGAGCTAAAGAAATTTTTCAATACGAGCGGCGAGGTATACAAGGAAATGAACCTGAAAGACAAGCTGCCCGGCCTTTCCGATGAGGAGAAGATCGAACTGTTGTCTTCCAACGGAAGATTGATCAAGCGTCCGATCGTGACCGACGGCAGCAAAGTAACCGTCGGCTTCAAAGCGGAGCAATATCAGGAGGCATGGCAGAAGTAACGGTCGTTTTTGGGATATGACAGACACAAAAGACAAACTGCGGCAGTGATTGATTACGAGAGTCACGGAATCGGTTTGCCGAAGGGCAGCCATTCGCCGGTAACGATGTCGTCCTGCTGATGAAGGCAGAGCATTCCATGGTCTTTCGACCATCGGAATGTTCTTTTTTTTTGTGAGCAGCCCGCGATAGGAAATTCAAAGAAATACCCTGTGACAAGCCCAAGTCCATATAAGGATATGGTATAATGACAAGGTATATTTTAAGGTTATACCAGAGAAGTTAAAGTTAGGAGCGATCATGACCGTGATACCCAATACACAACCATCCTTAATGCTCGTCGACGGGATGGCTTTATTATTTCGTGCTTATTATGCAACCGCGTCCAGCGGTTATATCCGTCGTACCAAAGCGGGTGTGCCGACCAACGCGATTTACGGTTTCCTGCGGTATATGTGGGATGCCATCGATAAATTTCAGCCTACCCATGTGGCTTGCTGCTGGGATATGGGCTCAAAAACATTCCGTACGGAGCAATTCGCCTCGTATAAAGGCAATCGTCCGGAAGCGCCGGATGACTTGGTTCCGCAGTTCTCGCTGGTTCGCGACGTGACGGAATGCCTCGGGATCCCGAATCTGGGCGTTGTGGGTTATGAGGCCGATGACTGCATCGGTACGCTTGCCAGACGGTTCGGAGATAGCATGAACGTCATGATCCTGTCGGGCGACCACGATTTGCTTCAGCTCGTGAACGATTCGACTTCGGTCATCATTATGAAAAAGGGGCATGGCAATTATATGCACTATACACCGGAGACGCTTTATGCCGAAAAGGGTCTTTCTCCAAGACAGGTGATCGATGTAAAAGGCCTGATGGGAGATACGAGCGACAATTATCCGGGCGTACGCGGGATCGGCGAGAAGACGGCTGTCAAGCTGATCCAGGAATATGAATCCGTGGAAGGCATCCTTGCCAATCTGGATTCATTGACCAAAGGGGTTCGCACCAAGATCGAAGCGGATTTGGAGATGCTGCATCTGTCCCGGGCCCTGGCCGAAATTCATTGCGAGGTTCCAATGGAATGCGAGCTCGATTTGTGCCGCCTGAGCGTGGATCACGAACGTGCGTTAACCAAGCTGGAGGAGCTGGAAATGAAGAGTCTTGGCCATCTTTTTGGGGTGGCGGTGGTTTCCTAGCCGCTTCGGTCGAAGGTGTCGTACCGGAGACATCCGCAGCAGGCCGGGGCACTTCTTCAATTCACCAGGAAGCCTGAAATCAGCGGCGTCTACATGGTGGCCGGATTGTGTTTGTGGAGCCGTCGTCGTGACCATGACGAAAATGCTCGGCTCGGGTTGCCGGAATGGCAGTCGATAAAAACATCACTGCTGTCCAGCATCAGTGCCTTTATACTGGGATCAGCGGCGGCACACTGCATGTCCCGGCGCGCGTTTGTCGGCAGAACGGCCGGCGAAACGCAGCTGATGCTCCTGCCAATGGTGGTAGGCTTTCCGTCCGCTAATGGTACTGAGCGGAAACAGCTGGATCCGCGCTGCCGCAGGTCCGCGAGGCAGGCGTATCGGCGTTCTTTCTGGCTTTTGCCGGAGGTTTAGGCGAATTTGAGGCAACCTGGATGGTTGCAGGCAATATACCGTGCGTCACGCAAACGCTGCCCACGGCGATTTACGTTGCGGTTAGCAATGGCCAAAGCGGGCAGGCATGGGCGTGGCGACGGTTATGATTTTGTTCTCATGGCTGTTACTCCCGCGGCTCGGAACGGGCAGAGGCAGAGAAAGAGGCAGGCAGACTTGACGGGAGCACAATGTTTACATATGCTTCGAATAGAGCTTGTTAGCAACCATATAGAGAACAAGGCACAGCACATCGTGGAGAGGATGGAAGAAGCATGAGTTTACTTGGAGCAATTGAAGCAGGAGGAACCAAGTTCGTTTGCGGCGTGGGTACGGAGGATGGAACGGTTGTGGAGCGAGTGAGCTTTCCGACGACAACCCCTGAAGAAACCATGGCAAACGTCTTTAACTTTTTTGCGGATAAGGATATAGAGGCGATCGGAGTCGGTTCGTTCGGACCGATTGACCCGGTGAAAGGCAGCCCGACCTACGGCTGCATTACAACGACGCCGAAGCCGCATTGGAGCAATTACAATATCGTCAAAGCATTGGAAGAGCGTTTTGACGTTCCGATCGGATTTGATACGGATGTAAACGGAGCTGCTCTTGGAGAATATACGTGGGGGGCGGCCCAGGGACTGGACAGCTGTCTTTATATCACCATCGGAACGGGAGTGGGAGCAGGCGCCGTGGTATCCGGCGAACTGATTCACGGCCTGTCCCATCCGGAGATGGGGCATATTTACGTCCGCCGTCATCCGGAAGACAAATATGAGGGGACCTGTCCTTATCATGCAGACTGTTTGGAGGGGCTTGCTGCGGGACCGTCTCTTGGCAAACGCTGGGGTGTTCCCGGCGTGGAATTGACGCCGGATCATCCGGCTTGGGAGATGGAAGCTTATTATCTCGCTCAAGCGCTGATGAATTATGTCCTCATCTTGTCCCCTCAGCGGATCGTGATGGGTGGAGGCGTGATGAAGCAGGAGCAGCTGTTCCCGCTGATCCGCACGAAGCTTCAAGAGCTGCTGGCAGGATATGTTCAGCATCCAAGCCTTCATGACGGGATCGATCAATTCATCGTTCCGCCGATGCTCGGCGATAATGCGGGTCTCTGCGGCGCATTGGCATTGGCCAAGCTGGCAGTGGATGAAGCCAAAAGCATTCAAGCTTAGCCTGATTTCTTATATAGGGCAAGTTCAAAATGGATTGGATTCTATTACAGATTATGGTATTATAGTTTCAACAGTATAATGTATGGAACGAAGGAAGCACCTTTCTTGCCGCTGCGCGGAGGAGAGGTGCTTTTTTGCGTTGTTCCGCTTTTATGCTGATTGCGTAAACGGGAGGTTATCGAGGGATGCAAATTGTGTTCATGAATCGGATGAGCGGAGCGGATGAGTCAGGTCATCTCCGTTCGGCCCAAGTATGGATCGGCGAGGAAGAAGGAGGATGGCGACTCGGCTGGCGGAATATGGAACCGGACGGTGAAGTTTCCGATGACGAATGGTATGAAGGCAACTCATGGAATGAGCTGCTATGCGTGTATCGGCACCAGCTTGCGAAGAAGCTCGGAGAAGGCTTCCGCCCGCTAATCGAAGGGGTATTCCATGAACCTGCGGAGACCGGGAGCAAGAATCTCGGCACTCAGAAGCTGCAGTGTTACAGCGAGCTGTACGGATCGGAGGAGCTGTACACGGAGCTGTGCGCCTGGCGCAGGAGAAAGGCAGCATCCGGAAGAAAAGCGCCCTATTTCATTGCCAGCAACCGGGTGCTGCGCATGATCAGCGCTTTTGTTCCCCAGAGTGAGGAAGAGCTGCTGCAGCTTCCGGGAATCGGGGTTAGCAAGGCTTCGGAGCACGGGGTGGAATGGCTGGAGATTACGACGAAAACCGAGCGAACCACCACGTTTCCACTGGATTGGGTGTATACGCAGCTGCCGGAAGAGGAGTTCTTGTCCTGGCTGTATAAACAGAAGGAACAGAGATATCAGCAGGAGCTTGAACGCTTCCGAACCCGCCGTGCGATGCTGATTGGCATAGCCGAGGGCGCTTCGCTGACCGAGCTTGAAGCGCGTACCTCGCTGTCGCGCCGGGATTTGGTCGAGGAATTGGAAGGGCTTGAGAAGGAAGGCTATGATACGGAGCAGCTGCTCCAGGTCGAATTGAACACGATGACGGCTGCGGAGCAGGAAAACGTATGGAAGGCGTTTGAAGAGTTGGGCGATACGTTTCTTAAACCTGTGTTACAGCGGGTATACGGACAGGGACAAGCGGAGAACGCAGAAGCAGAAGAGCTGGGCGGAACGGAGAGGCTGTATGAGCGGCTTCGTCTCATACGGATCCGCTTTCGGCGCGATCAGCCCGGCAAAGCGAATGCCGGTTAATCTGCCTTAAACGAAGTCAGGACGGATTCTCCCGGTTGCAGGGAGATCCGTCCTGATGCTAATTCGCCGTGCTTGTAGATTGAGTTTGAATTGCGGCCGTTCGTATGAACCGTTGTGATCCGGCCAGTACTCTCCCCTTTGACCAGGGTGCCTCATATCCAATCTTTTTTACGGAACAGGTAAAACATGAGCGCGCCGGCAAAAACCATGATGCCGATAACCACATAATAGGAATATCTCCAATGAAGTTCCGGCATATACTCAAAGTTCATGCCGTAGATGCCCGTAATCAGCGTCAATGGAATAAAGATCGTTGTAATAGCGGTAAACACGCGCATGATTTCATTGGCCCGATTGGCGATACTGGATTGGTAAGCTTCCCGAAGGTTCCCCATGAGATCCCGATAGGTCTCGAACGTTTCGGAAATTTTAACGGCATTTTCATAGATATCGCTGAAGTATTTCTGCAGCTGGTCATCGATCAGCCGAAGATCTTTTTTGTTGAGCGTATTGATAACTTCCTTCTGAGGTCCAAGCACCTTCTTCAACCAAAGAATCTCGCTTCGCAGACCGATGATCTCGCTGAGATGGGATTTTTTGGTATGCATCAGAATGTCTTCCTCCAGCTTTTCAATCCGCGCTTCAATTCTGTCCCCTACGGAGAAGTAGTTGTCCGTGACGAGGTCGATCAGGAGATAGAGGAAGCGGTCAGGCGTGCTGACTTCATCCTCCCAGAGAAGCGGTTTGACGGTGCGAAGCTCATGGATCTTTTGCTTGGTTACCGTAATAATAAAATGCCTGCCCAGGAAAACATTCAATGCCCGAAGGAAAATCTCTTCGTCGTCAAACCGGATGCTGTTCACGACGATAAAATAGTGGTTCTCGTATATTTCAATTTTGGGACGCTGCTCCTCTTCGCTGAGGCAATCCTCAACGGCAAGATCATGCAGGGAGAAGAGGGGCTGCAGTTCGGCTAAATCATCCACGTCCGCATCCAGCCAGTAGAAGCCGCTGGCCGGAGCTGTCAGCGTCATTTCGATGTCATCAACAGGGGTAAATACGCCCGAATCGACCAACCGGATTTTCATCTGATATCACTCCTTTGTCTAATCCAAGCTGCTTAAGTCAAGCAGTTAAGGCACAGGATATCAGCCCACCGGTGTACGGGCATAAATCGAGGAAGGTTAGAATACGATAAAAAGCGCATGAAAAATAACGCTGCCCTCTGCCGGTAAGCTGATCTTGATCCTATGCGGTTGTGCGTCTTGTGCATCCAGTTTCTGGCTCGGGTCACCGTCCATCTTCCATGTCACCTCTTTCATACTCGGTTTTAAACAGCACTTGTCTAGTATAACGCCGGGTGTAGGACCTTTCAAGTGAAATCCGGAGCAGTCCAAGGGCCATGATATAGGGTATGGAAACCTTTGGTGAAGTGTGACAAACTCATGAAAAGGTTCTTGACGAAAAATTGAGAATGATTTAAAGTAGGTATCAATTACGAAACAATTCCAAACAACTGAATAAAGCGAAATCTTATCAAGAGCAGGTGGAGGGACTAGCCCTATGAAACCCGGCAACCGGCGGCAACATCGCACGGTGCTAATTCTTGCAGGAGATACGACGATTGTATAAGCCGTTGTATAGCCTGACAGATGAGAGAGGCGCATTGTGATACGTATATGATGACCTTTCTCTACTTCGAGAAAGGTCTTCTTGCGTTTATACAGTCTAACGCTCTTTCTCACAGCTTTATGGATGTATCATTTCATATTTCGAAGGAGTGAGCCGAGATGCCAATTAAAATTCCGGATGCCCTGCCGGCAAAGGAAGTTCTGGCTGGAGAAAACATTTTTGTCATGGATGAGAGTCACGCGTTTCATCAGGATATCCGCCCGCTGCGGATTGCGATCCTGAATTTGATGCCAACCAAGGAAACGACGGAGACCCAGCTGCTGCGATTGATCGGCAACTCCCCGCTCCAGGTGGATGTCGTCCTTCTTCACCCGAGTTCCCACGTATCGAAGAATACGTCGGCCGAGCATTTGAAATCATTTTACAAAACCTTTGAAGAAGTGAAGAACCGTCGTTTTGACGGCATGATCATTACAGGAGCTCCGGTCGAGCAGCTGGAGTTCGAAGAAGTGAATTACTGGGATGAGCTTACTGAAATTTTTGAATGGACCAAGACCCATGTAACCTCCACGCTCCATATCTGCTGGGCGTCGCAAGCCGGGCTTTATTATCATTACGGCGTGCCGAAATACAGCCTCGAGGAAAAGTGCTTTGGCGTATTTCCGCATACGATCAATGAAGCGTGTACCAAGCTGCTCCGCGGATTTGACGAAATGTTCTTTGTTCCGCATTCCCGTCATACGGAAGTTCGGCGCGAAGACATAACAGGCGTGGATGATTTGGTCATCCTGTCCGAGTCCGAGGAAGCAGGGATTTATTTGGTATCCAGCCGGGACGGCAAGCAGATTTTTGCCACAGGGCATTCCGAGTATGATGCGGACTCCCTGAAATGGGAGTATGACCGGGACGTTGCCAAAGGCATGGACATCGCGCTGCCGCGCAACTATTACCCGAACGACGATCCAACAAGAACGCCTCCGTCCATATGGCGCGCGCATGCAAACTTATTATTCACTAATTGGCTCAATTACTATGTATATCAGGAAACGCCATATGATATCGGTCCGCAAATTTAACAGCGTACGGAAGGAGAGTTTGTGATGGAGAAGAAACCTTTGAATATAGAGAGCCGGCTGGCACAGATCGGATCGGTGCAGGAGCCGGTAACGGGAGCAGTGAATTTTCCGATTTATCAGGCTACGGCATACCGCCATCCTAAATTAGGCCAGAGCACGGGGTTTGATTATGCCCGCACCAAGAATCCGACCCGTTCGGTACTCGAGGATGCTTGCGCCGAGCTGGAATCCGGTGACGCCGGCTTTGCCTGCAGCTCGGGCATGGCGGCCCTTCAGACGATTTTTGCGCTGTACGGTCAAGGCGATCACCTGATTGTATCGCTCGATCTGTACGGAGGGACGTATCGGCTGCTGGAGCGGATTATGTCCAAGTTTGGGGTAACGGCAACCTACGTGGATACAAACGACTTGGATGCGCTGGAAGGATCCAGACGACCGAACACGAAGGCCGTATTTATCGAAACGCCGACCAATCCGCTCATGATGGTTACGGATATCGAAGCCGTCTGTACGTGGGCAAGACGCCATCAATTGATCAGCATCGTGGATAATACGCTGCTAACCCCGTATTTCCAGAGACCCATCGAGCTTGGGGCGGATATCGTCATACATAGCGCCACCAAGTATCTGGGAGGGCATAACGATGTGCTGGCAGGCATCATCGTGACGAAGGGCAAGGAATTATCCGAGGAGATGGCCTTCCTTCATAACTCCATCGGGGCGGTGCTGAGTCCTTCCGATTCCTATCAGTTAATGAGGGGAATGAAGACACTCGCGCTTCGCATGGACCGGCACGAATCGAATGCAACCGCGGTGGCAACCTTTTTGACAACCCACCCGGCGATCGGCGAGGTGTATTACCCTGCTCTGCCGGATCATCCGGGGCATGAGATCCAGAATCGCCAATCCAGCGGCAACACGGGCATCTTCTCCTTCAAGGTGAAGGACGCCCGCTATGTCGAGCCGGTGCTGCGGCACATCAAACTGATTGCATTCGCAGAAAGCCTCGGAGGCGTCGAGTCTCTGATGACATACCCGGCGGTCCAGACCCATGCGGACATCCCGCTTGAGATTCGGGAAGCGATCGGCGTGGACGACCGCTTGCTTCGGTTCTCGGTCGGCATCGAGCATGCGGATGACCTGATCGCGGATTTGGATGCTGCGCTGGGCGCGGCTATGGCAGAAGTGGAAGGGAGCACGGGAGCATGAGCATCGATAAAGGTCTATCCGGCTTGGGAACGGAAACCAAGCAGGTATCAGTAAAACAGGGACACCAAGAAGAACTTCGTTTCGAGACGAAACTATTGCATTTCGGCGGGGAAATCGACCGGGCAACCGGCGCCTCAAGCGTTCCGATCTATCAAGCCTCGACGTTTCATCATGAAGACGTCTTTAACCCGCCGCTGCACGATTACAGCCGTTCCGGCAATCCGACGCGGCAGGCGCTGGAAGATTATATCGCCCTCTTGGAAGGAGGCGTGCGCGGCTTCGCTTATGCATCCGGCATGGCGGCGATCTCCAGCTCGTTCATGCTGCTGTCCGCGGGCGATCACATGATCGTGACGGAGGACGTATACGGCGGAACCTACCGCCTGCTGACCAGCATACTGAGCCGTATGGGCATCGAGAGCACCTTCGTCGACATGACCGATCTGGAGCAGGTGAAGGCGGCCCTCAAACCGAATACAAAAGCGGTTTATATGGAAACCCCTTCGAACCCGACCTTGAAAATTACCGACATCGGCGCCGTCACGGATTGGGCGAAGGAGCAAGGCCTGCTTACCCTGCTGGACAATACGTTCATGACGCCGTTCTATCAGCGCCCGATCGAGTTCGGCGTGGATATCGTCATCCACAGCGCAACCAAATTCCTTGGCGGACACAGCGATGTGCTGGCAGGTCTCGCCGTAGCCAGAACCCAGGAGCTGGGAGACCAGTTGAAACAGCTGCAAAATGGTTTGGGCACGGTGCTTGGAGTGCAGGATTCATGGCTCCTTATGCGGGGCATGAAGACGCTCGGCACTCGGATGGCCCACTCCGAGCAAAGCGCGGCCAAGCTGGCGGCCTGGCTGCAAGGGAGAAGCGACATTGAGCAAGTGTATTATCCCGGCCTCTTGAATCATCCGGGACGGGAAGTCCATGAGAAGCAGTCGAGCGGTTACGGCGCGGTCATCTCCTTTGACGTCGGCTCAGGCGAGCGTGCCAAGCAGGTGCTGAACCGCGTGAAGCTGCCGCTGGTAGCCGTCAGCCTGGGAGCAGTGGAAAGCATCCTGTCGTATCCGGCGATGATGTCCCATGCGGCCATGGGCGAGAAGGTTCGGCATGAGCGCGGCATTACCGACGGTTTGCTCCGCTTCTCGGTCGGACTGGAGGATGTGGATGACCTGATTGCCGATTTGGACCAGGCCATTTCTGCCAGCAATTAAAGATTTTTTAGAAGCAATGAACCTTATTTGAAGATTTGCCAAATCATAGAATTCGGCATCCTGTCACGGACGGGATGTCGTTTTTAATGGCGGAATGTGGTAGGATGGGATAGATGAAGTTTTACTGGTGATTTGTATTTTGTTTTAAGTAGGGAGGCTGCAAGAATGAGTGCGGTAAACCGTATATTGGATAAAGCTTTACGCGGTGAGCGTTTAAATTTGGAAGATACCGTGACCCTTTTTGAGAGTGATGAGATCGAGAAGATTGGCCATGCGGCGGATGTGATGACCAAGCGCCTGCATCCGGATCCCATCACGACGTTTGTTATCGGCCGGAATATCAACTACACCAACATATGTGATGTATTCTGCCGTTTCTGTGCTTTTTATCGCAGACCCGGCTCTTCCGAGGGCTATGTTCTGCCGGATGAGACGATCTTCCAGAAGATTCAGGAAACCGAGGACGTCAACGGCACTGAAATTTTGATGCAGGGCGGAGTCAATCCGGATTTGCCTTTCAATTATTATACGGATCTGCTTCGCAATATTAAGAAGCGGTTCCCTAACATTACGATGCATTCCTTCTCCCCGGCGGAAATCATGAAGATGGTGGAGATCTCCGGGCTCACACTCGAAGAGGTGATGCGCGAGCTTCACAGCGCCGGTCTGGATTCGCTGCCTGGCGGCGGCGCGGAGATTCTGGATGATCGCATCCGCAAAAAAGTCAGCCGTTTGAAAGGTACATGGCGCCAATGGATGGATGTCATGCAGACGGCCCATAAGGTCGGCATGAACACGACGGCTACCATGGTCATCGGTCTTGGCGAAACGATGGAAGAGCGTGCGCTACATATGCTTCGCGTGCGTGATGCGCAGGATGAATGCATCCAGAACGGTTATGATTCCAAAGGCTTCCTGGCCTTCATTCCGTTTACCTTCCAGCCGGACAACACAAACCTCAAGCGCGAGCGCGAAACGCCGGAAGCGTACCTGAAGACGGTAGCCATCGGCCGGCTTGCGATCGACAACGTGCCGAACCTGCAATCGTCCTGGGTAACGATGGGGCCTGAGATCGGCAAGCTGTCGCTCAGTTACGGCTGCAACGACTTCGGCAGCACGATGATGGAGGAGAACGTGGTGTCTTCCGCAGGCGCCGTGTACAAGGTCAACATTGAATCGATTATTCAATTAATCCGCGAGACCGGCAACATTCCGGCTCAGCGCAACACCCGGTATGATATCCTTCGCGTGTTCGAGGATAACAGCACCGTGGAGCGCGACTTCGTAATGCAGAACTAATCGCATAACTTATAATCCGCAAGACGGGCCGACTCGGCCCGTTTTTTATTTGATATCAGAAAGTATACATTCAAAAAGCATGAACCTTCCTGATATCGCATTAAAAAATTACTATTCAGAGGGGCAGGCCCTTCATGGAACGTGCGTAATAAACATTTTTAATATGCGCTCCGGGACTTGCTTGTTTTTCCAAGCAGGAGTTCCGTATATACCCGAGCGGGTCCCCATATACTGAAAAGGGAACTCGAAAGGAGTGATTCCATGGAACTGTTCAGCATTTCTGTCGGTACGCGGACGGAAGATGAGAAAAAGGCGTTCCACCGCATATTGTCAGACAAGCAGAAAGAGCTACATAAACAGTGCAAGCCGCTCAAATTCACATTCAGCGCTTCGAATGACCGCGTGATTTGGACGTGCTCCGGCAAGCTTCCGCTGTCTTCGTGGACCGCATCGGCCGACACGCTGCGCCGGCTTGCTGCCGAAGCGGTCACGGCTTACATTCTGGAGGAGAAGGAGCAGGAGATTGCTGCACGGTTAATGTTCTCGGAATTCGAGTTTGATGATGAGGAAGAAGCAGGGCGGATTTTGCAGTGGTTTTTGATGCTCCTGCAAAAAGAAGAAGGCCCGTCCGGGGATTTCTGGCAGAGCCGCAAGCGCAAGCTGTCCGAAGGCATATATCAATGCCTTAACGAGGCGCCGGAGCTCAATCTGGACGGTTTCATGGCCTTCAGGCTCCAGTCCTATGAACAGGAGCTTCGCGAGATGGCCGAGTACGCGGTGGATGAGTTCATGCTTGATCAGCAGTATGAGGAGTTCGTAAGCCTGCTGAAATATTTCGTTTATTTTCAGGAGCCCAAAATGCCGCTGGTTCACGTCATTCATAAAGGGGAAGAGGACTTTTTGCTGCTGGACGGCAATCTTCGCCCGATCGAACGCCCTCGTGACGACGGACTGGTTATGGAAAGGCTGGACCAGGAGATGGAGATTGAGGATATGGTCGTCAGCACGCTGATTTCGGTATCTCCGGCCCGCATGATTATCCACACGAGACAGCCGGAGCTTCCCGTCATCGCAACATTGGCCCATATCTTTGATAACCGAGCCGAAGTATGCTGCAGCTGTCCGGAATGCAGCGCGCTTCTGGGAAGCGGACGAATGATGACTTGACGCACCGAAGCGGTCAGGATTATAATTACTGATAAATTCACGTAAAAGCTCTGACAAAGACATGAATCAATCCGGATCCGACCGCTCAGAGAGAGGAAACCTCGGCTGCAATTTCCTCCGGTTCGCCATTGATTTACCCCTTTGTAGCTGTGTCGTCGAACCCGCAAGTCATCAAGAATGCGGATGAGTAGGCTTCACCGGTTCATGACCGTTACTCAATGCTGATGAAGGATCTTAATCGATTATGTACCGGGTACATAAGAGGATGGAGAGATCGAATTAGGGTGGAACCACGGGTATAACACTCGTCCCTTCGCGGGACGGGTGTTTTTTGCATGTTCCGGTATCCTTCGCTGAAGTCCAGGCGGGCTTGTGAACAGCCCAAGGCCTTGCTTCACGGGGAGACTAACGCGTCCTTCATATATGGAAGAAACGTGAAAACTTTTTTGGGGAGGAATACAAGGTGGCTATTAGCATTAAACTGCCTGACGGCTCCGTACGGGAGTATGAGGCCGGCAGCAATATCGAGGATGTGGCTGCGTCGATCAGCAGCGGACTGAGAAAGAATGCCGTTGCGGGAAAAATGGACGGGATCGTCGTGGATTTATCCACTCCGCTTCAGGACGGAGCGCTGATCGAAATCGTTACGCAGGATACGCCCGAAGGGCTTGAGGTGATGCGCCACAGTACAGCGCATTTGCTGGCTCAGGCAACCAAGCGTTTGTATGGACAGAAAGAAGTCAAGCTTGGCGTGGGGCCGGTCATCGAAGACGGCTTCTATTACGACATGGACCTGGAAGAGCCTTTGAATCCGGAGGATCTGCAGAAGATCGAGAAGGAAATGGAACGCATCATCGGCGAGAATCTGCCGATCGTCCGCAAGGAAGTGAGCCGTGCGGAAGCGCTGCGCATTTTCGGCGAGCTTGGCGATCCATACAAACTGGAGCTGATCAACGCCCTGCCGGAGGACAGCATCATTACGATTTACGAGCAGGGCGAATTCTTCGACCTTTGCCGTGGACCGCACGTCCCTTCAACCGGCAAGATCAAGGTGTTCAAGCTGATGAACGTGGCAGGCGCATACTGGCGCGGCGACAGCAAGAACAAAATGCTTCAGCGTGTTTACGGTACGGCGTTTGTGAAAAAAGCGCAGCTCGACGAGCATCTTCGCCTGCTGGAGGAAGCCAAAAAGCGCGACCATCGCAAACTGGGCAAGGAATTGCAAATGTTTACGTTCTCTCAGCTCGTTGGACAAGGCTTGCCGATCTGGCTGCCTAACGGAGCTAAGCTGCGCCGTACCCTGGAGCGTTATATCGTGGACATGGAGGAACGCCTGGGTTACCAGCACGTGTACACCCCTGTACTCGGAAACGTGGAGCTGTACAAAACCTCCGGTCACTGGGAGCACTATCAGGAGGACATGTTCCCGAAAATGGAAATGGACAACGAGGAGCTTGTTCTGCGTCCGATGAACTGCCCTCACCATATGATGGTATATAAGAGCGATATGCACAGCTACCGGGATCTGCCGATCCGCATTGCGGAGCTTGGCATGCAGCACCGCTACGAGATGTCCGGCGCGCTGACCGGCCTGCATCGCGTGCGCGCGATGACGCTGAACGACTCGCATATTTTCTGCCGTCCGGATCAGATCAAGGAAGAGTTTGCCCGGGTCATTCAGCTGATCATGACGGTCTACAAGGACTTCGGCATTCACGACTATCGCTTCCGTCTGTCTTACCGGGATCCGCAGGATACCGAGAAGTACTTCCAGAACGACGAAATGTGGGAAATGTCCCAGCGCATGCTGCGTGAAGTAGTGGAGAGCCTGGACATGCCGTTCTATGAAGCGGAAGGCGAAGCTGCCTTCTACGGACCGAAGCTTGACGTTCAGATCCGCACGGCACTGGGCAAGGAAGAAACGCTGTCCACGGTCCAGCTCGACTTCCTGCTGCCTGAGCGCTTTGAGCTGGAATATGTCGGCGACGATGGCCAGAAGCACCGTCCTGTCGTAATCCACCGCGGGATTCTGGGCACCATGGAACGCTTTACGGCATTCTTGCTTGAGAATTTTGCAGGGGCGCTGCCGTTGTGGCTTTCCCCGGTACAGGTCAAAGTCATTCCGGTATCCAACGCCTTTGAAGACTACGCGAAGGAAGTGGCCGAGAAGCTTCAATTCGCCGGTATTTCCGTAGAGCCGGATCTTCGCAACGAGAAGCTGGGCTACAAGATTCGCGAAGCACAGCTCGAGAAGATTCCATACATGTTCATCGTTGGCGAGAACGAGAAAAATGCCGGAGCGGTTTCCGTCCGCAAGCGCGGCGAAGGGGACATCGGGGCCCAGCCGCTGGACGAAATCATCCTCAAGCTGCGTGAAGAAATTAACACCCATGCGGTTTAGTTTAGCCGTAAAAGATAAGTAACCGAGGAAACATGCAGACCTCTGCCATGACGTATATTCTATTCGGGAAGTGGGAACCCTCGCTAGTAAGGGGGAGGTATTCACATGATCCAATGGAAAACATGGCAGAGGTTTTTTGCTGGTTTTATTTTATCAGCCATCTTGTTCAGCGCAGGCTCTACGGCAGTAGAGGCCCGCAATTTGATTCTAAGCGAATCCTACGAATCGACGGACACCCGAAATGTGTATGATCCATCAGAGGAAATACATGGCTCCGATTACGTTGAAATGTCTCGCTTCTATGCGCTGCGCGTGGTAGGTTTTAGTGATATGAATAGATATTTGGAGGTTCCAAGTACGGGGCCGAAGACCAGCGAGCCCGGCAAGAAACGCGAGTCCATGCCGGTGCTTGCCCCGAGGGAGGACCAGGTGCTGCATACGGTGAAGGTAACCGCTACGGGATACACGGCAGGTTACGAGTCGACCGGGAAGAAGCCGGGACATCCCCAGTATGGAATCACCTACTCCGGGGTGAAGGTCAAGCGGGATCGAAATACGCTGTCTACGATTGCCGCGGATCCTGATGTATTTCCGCTCGGCAGCATTCTCTATATCCCCGGCTATGGTTATGGAATCGTAGCGGATATCGGGTCAGCCATCAAGGGCCAGAAGATTGACCTCTATTTCTCCACCACCAAGCAGGTGTTTAAGGAGTGGGGGAAAAAGGACGTTGAGGTGCAGGTCATTAAAACCGGAAGCGGCAAATGCACGGAAGCCATGCTGAGAACCTTGGAGGACGCGATTGAGACCTATCGTTTCCTGCCTTCATCCGTGCTGGAGGAAGCCATTTAGGGTAATTTTGCTGCGCGTCTTTGGCAGTAAACATTTAAGAATAATGACACCCTGTTCATCACATACTACTTTTCGGGGGCCAAACCCCTGAAGAGGATGATGGTATCGCAAATGAACAGGGAGGTGAATATTGTGGCTAAAAAGAACAAGGTGCAAGAGAACTTTAAAACACCTAACGAAAAGTTTAACGCTGAGTTTGCTGAAGAGACCAGCATCGCCAGCAACCCAAAAGGTAACTCCAAAGTACAGGAGAACTACAAAAAACCGAACGAGAAGTTTGACGCTGAGTTTGGCGATCTGAACACACCAGGGGACCATTCTGCAAACCGTTAAGGTGTAGATGTCAACGCCCGTTCGTGCAGTAATAAGACCTCCGCTTAAAGCGGAGGTCTTTTATTATGGAATCATATCCATTTATATCCAGGGACTCGGTCTCGAGACTGAGATCAACTTCATTCCACCGCCGCTAACCCGTTCATCGCAATATGTTGTACACTGTAATTAAGAAAAAATAGAACTGGAAGGCTAGGGGATGACCATGAGTAGAAAAGGATGGAGCCAGCTTAGCAACGGATTGCTGCTCATCGGCATTGGTGTGGTGTTTCTTCTCAATCAGCTCGATATTATACATGTGGACCTTGGTTATATATTCTCGACATTTTGGCCGGTGTTCATCATCTGGTTCGGGCTGCAAAGCTTGATTTATGCCCGTGGCGGAGCATTGTGGGGCTCGATCGTACCGATCGTGATCGGATCGTACTTTCTCGGAAGAAATCTGGACATGGTCCATTTCTCTTTCGGCGATTTGATCAAATACGCGATTCCGATCATCCTGATCGGGTACGGATTGCAGGTTATTTTCAAACCGAAGGATCATACGCCGCCGCCATCACCGCCAAGTCCCGATGATTTCGGCTCGCATCGTCGGGACGATTACGATATCCCGGAGCCGCCTGAAGCGCGTCCGCTGGAATCCTCCCTGGACGAAGAATTCGAGCGAAGATTCGGCAAGCCAGACAAGGCTGACAAGGCTTATGAAGAGCCGGAGTTCGAATCAAGAGACTCGCACGATTCAAGCAAAGGGTACCGCTGGCAGGGACAGCAGCATGAGCGCCCGCGCCAGGAACGTCCGGATCGCAGCAAGTTCAGAGTTCATGTGGATTTTGACGATAACGGCAAAAGCTACGGCGACGGATCGGAATATAAGGATGAACACCACCATCATCAACATCATCATCACCAATCTTGGCATAGCCATGATACGGTGAACAAGTCCTCTTTTATCGGGGACGTGCACATGGGGAAGGATTATTTCCAGCTGAAGCCGACGAATATTTCGCAGTTCATCGGTGATACGGTATTGGACCTGACCAAAGCTCAAATCCCTTACGGCGAAACGAAAATCAACATCTCGGCGTTTATCGGGGATGTCAAGGTGTTCGTTCCGAACGATTCGGACGTCGGCATTCATGTCACGACCAATTCCTTCATCGGCGATATGAAGGTGCTGGAGGAGTCCCGAAGCGGCTTTATGAGCAATGCCGGCCTGGAAAGCCCGCATTACAGGGAAGCGGGCAAGAAAATTCGAATTACCGTGAGCGTATTTATCGGTGACGTCAAAGTGAATAGGGTAGGTTAATCGTTATGATGGGGATATTGAAAAATACCAAATGGGTGATATTGTTTTATTTTCTGTTGATCGGAGCCGGAGTTGCTGTTTTCCTGTACACAGCAAACCAATCCGGCTACATACATATTGAAGATAACCGGCTGTGGGTGTATTACACGGTCGGTGTACTTCTGTTTACGGGGATTGCGGGATACATCGCGGGACAGCGCATCCAGCGGCCGCTGGATCTGCTTCATCTGAACATGCTGCAGGTTGCCAAAGGAAATCTGAACGTGCGGCTGCCTGCCATGGAAGACGGGTCTTTTGCCAGAGTATACGATGAGTTTAACGGGATGACGGAAGCACTGGAGAAGAAAATGAAGCTGCTGCAGCGCCTCGGCGAGCAGGATGTCATTGAGAAGGAGATTGCCGCGGAAGCCGCGGTCCTCGAGGAACGGCGCCGGATGGCAAGGGATCTGCACGATACGGTCAGTCAGCAGCTGTTCGCGATCCACATGTCGGCTTCATCCCTCCCGGCGGTACTGAAGCGGAATCCGGAGCATGGGGACAAAGTGCTCGGCCAGTTGATCGAAATGTCCCATGTGGCGCAGAAGCAGATGCGGGCGCTGATTGCGCAGCTTCGGCCCGTGGAGCTGGAAGGCAGAACCCTTGAAGAAGCACTGGAACGGTGGTTTCCGGATTACTGCCGCCAAAACGGCCTGAAGGGCATGAAGGATGTCGAGCTCTACGGCGGGGTGTCGGATGCCATTGAGCATCAGCTCTTCCTGATCATCCAGGAAGCGGTGGCTAATATCGTGAAGCATGCCGGTGCAGGCCTTGTCAGCATGTCGCTTCGCGAGGACCAGAAACGCGTGATTTTAAGCATCAGCGACGACGGTGTCGGCTTTGACGAGGTGGCAGGCAAGCAGGGATCGTACGGGCTGTCGACGATGCGCGAACGGGCCGAAAAGCTTGGCGGACAGGTCGATATTATAAGCAAGAAGGGCGCGGGAACGACGGTGCGAGTAAATATCCCGTTATTTGAGGCCGAGGGCAATACCGGAGCGGCGGAGGAAGAGAACAAGGATGAGGAAGTGCTGGCTGAGCCAGTGGAATAGAGAGGGGACAACAATCATTATGGGTACGATTCGGATATTGCTGGCTGATGATCATGATATGGTTCGCATGGGGTTAAAAACATATTTATCGTTGGATCCGGGGTTTGAAGTGATCGGAGAAGCAGCGAATGGCCAAGAGGTCGTCGATATGCTGAGAAACGGGGAGGAGGCCGACCGGCCGGATCTCATTCTAATGGACCTGATGATGCCGGTGATGAACGGGGCGGAGACCACGCGCGCGGTTATGTCCGAATTCCCGGATCAGAAGATCGTGATTCTGACCAGCTTTCTCGAAGACGAGCTTGTGGTCGAGTGCATTGAAGCGGGGGCAGTCAGCTACGTGCTTAAGACGGTTTCGGCTGACGAGCTCATTTACGCCCTTCAGGGAGCGTTCCGGGGCATGCCGGTCATGACCAAAGACGTCTCGGAAGCACTCACCAGGGGAATCCGCCGGCATATGGTGAACGGGGATGAATCCGGGCTTACCGAGCGGGAGAAGGAAGTGCTGCTCCTGATTGCCGAAGGCAAGAGCAACAAAGAGATCGGCGAAGAGCTGCATATCAGCATCAAGACGGTCAAAACCCATGTCAGCAATCTGCTGATGAAGTGCGAGCTGGAGGACCGTACGCAATTGGCGATTTATGCCCACCGGAAGGGCTGGGTCAAAATATAGCAATATGTTCTTTTGGTGAGGTATGACCGGGAAGCGTCCCGGTTTTCTTTTTATCTGCCTTTTAATTGTTTTTAAGGTACTATTAAGGTTTATAGTACACAATAAGAACAGTTAATCAATTAGACCACTTGGAAGCAAGTGATTTTAATAGGAGGTAGACCAATGGACGACCAAAGAAAGCGTTACGGGTATCCGGATGATGAGGGAATGAACAGCGAAGCGAATAACAATGAAGCAACGAGACGTGAGGAAGCATCCACGGAGAATTCTTCTTATTACTATTCTTACGGACCGTTCCAGTCCATATCGAATAACCGCGACGACGAGAAAACGGAACGGCCTTACCAGAGCCGGGAACCCCAGGAAGTGGAGGTTACCCCTCCGCAGCCGGTTAAACCGATTCCATCTTCCGGCTTCTCGCAGGCCCATTCCTCCGGAAGCCAGGGTGGCGGCGGGCCTGTGGATTCCATGAAAAGAAACAAAGAGTGGAACTACAGCCAGAAGCCCAAAAATTCCGTTAAGACCGTACTATTGTCTTTCTTGGCAGGCGTCCTCGTCATTTCGAGCCTGATGTTTGCCGCTGACCGAACGAATCTGTTTACGCCGGATGCGGCGTACTCATCAGAGCCAGCCCAAGAAACTTCGGCTAACGTCCAGGATAACGGCGGAGATAACGGCGGAGCTACTACCGCATCAGCGATGATTCCATCGAATCCTGGCGACGTATCGGCAGTGGTGGATCAGGCGAGTCCGGCCGTCGTGCTGATCGAGACGCTTGTAAACAGCAGCAATAGACAAAGCACGAATCCGAACATGAACGATCCGTTCTGGTACTTCTTCGGCGGCGGTCAATCCAGCCAGGAAGGCAATGGCGGAAACAGCGGAAACGGTGGAAGCAGCAACAACGGAGGTCAGGAATCCCAGCTTCAGCCTTCAGGCATCGGCTCGGGTTTCATCTTTGAGAAGTCGGGATACATCTTGACGAATGAGCATGTAATCCATGGCGCAGATGTGATCCAAGTGACGGTACAGGGTACCAAAAAGCCTTATGAAGCGAAGCTGCTCGGTTCCAGCTATGAGCTCGATTTAGCCGTTTTGAAAATCGAAGGGGCGGATTTCCCATCGGTACAGCTAGGTGACTCCGACTCGCTGAAGGTTGGTGAATGGCTTGTTGCCATCGGCAACCCGCACGGTTTTGAACACACGGTAACCGCTGGTGTACTTAGCTCGAAGGAACGCGAGATCGATATTCAAGGCACGAACGGCGAAGCTGAGCGTAATTACGAGCATCTTCTGCAAACCGATGCTTCGATTAATCCGGGCAACTCCGGCGGACCGCTCCTCAATCTGAAGGGCGAGGTTATCGGGATGAACGTAGCCGTCAGCGCGGAAGCGCAAGGGATCGGGTTTGCGATTCCATCCAGCACGATCAAGGAAGTCGTGGAATACCTGAAAAATAACGAGGAAGTGCCGAAAGAGCCGGTTCCGTTCATCGGGGCCAGCCTGGGAACGGTCACTCCGCAAATAGCCCAATCCTTGGGTACGGACGTGAAGGAAGGTTCTTACGTTGACAGCGTCGTGTTCCGTTCGCCGGCTTATGAAGCGGACCTGCGCCAATATGACATCATTGTGGGTGTGGATGGTACCAAGTATCCGACCGCGCAGGACCTGATTGAATTGATTCAATCGAAGAAGGTAGGAGACAAAATCACGTTGAATGTGGTGCGTAACGGCAAGAACATGGACTTAGCGCTGACGATCGGCGACAAGAACGATTTTGATCTAACCCAACAACAGCAGCAACAGCAACAGCAGCCGTAACCCTGGATAGGCGTGACAACAAGCGGAAGGGACCGTTCCCTTCCGCTTGTCTTGTCCTTGAAGCGACCGATATAATGGGATTGTAACGTCGTACTAAATATAACGCTAAGAAGATAGAGGAGATGCCGCTATGCGATCCCGGATTTTGATTGTAGATGATGATGAGAAGATTATTTCCATGCTGCGCAGAGGGCTTGCGTTTGAGGGCTATGACGTCCTGACCGCATCCAACGGGGCAGAAGGATTGAAAGTGATATTGAGTGAGGACCCGGATGTCGTCGTTCTGGACGTGATGATGCCTCAGGTCGATGGATTTGAAGCGCTGCGCAGACTCCGGGAGGGCGGAAGCACGATACCGGTGCTGATGCTGACGGCAAAGGATGAGGTGGAGAACCGGGTAAAGGGGCTGGATACCGGAGCGGATGATTATCTGGTCAAACCTTTTGCGCTGGAGGAGCTGCTAGCCCGCGTCCGGGCTTTGCTGCGCCGCAAAACAGGGGATGATACCTCGAACCACCGACTGACCTTCGAGGATCTCGTGATGGATACCGATGCGAGGGAGGTCATTCGCGGCGGGCAGAGACTGGAGCTCACGGCCAAGGAATTCGAGCTGCTGCACCTGTTTATGCAAAACCCGAAGCGGGTGCTGTCCCGCGATTTGATTATGGATAAAATATGGGGCTATGACTACAGCGGGGAGTCGAACGTGCTGGAGGTTTATATCGCCATGCTCCGGCAGAAGACCGAGGAACATGGAGGTAAACGGCTGATCCAGACGATCCGCGGAGCCGGCTATATTTTAAGAGGAGATAACTAGCATGTCCATTCGGTTAAGATTGACAGCATGGTATACCGGCATTTTATTCGTGACACTGCTGATATTCAGCTCGGCGGTGTATGGCTTTGTCCATTTGTATACGTATGAGGAATTAAAGCAGCGGTTGGTGCAGGAAGCCAATAAGATTGGTTACACGTCATCGTCTGTTGCCCTACTACCGGATCGCTCCTCGGCGATTAATGCGGAGGCAGCTGATTTATATGTACAGCTCTATACGTTCTATAACGGATCCATTTGGCGGTCCGGCAACATGGAGTTTAGCGGCTTGCAATTTGAGAGTCCGACCGTTGAAAGAGCATTAAGTATGACCAAGTCCGGAGAGTTTAAACGATTTTCGTTTAATGGGGCCTCCTTTCTTGTATACGAATCTCCTGTAGTTGAAACCAACTCAAGGAAATTATTCGGATGGCTTCAAATTGGTGTAAGTACACGCACCATCGAGCAAACCCTGGACCGGCTCCAATCCATCCTCATCATGGGCTCGGCAGCGACACTCGTGATCGCTTCAACCCTAGGATTATTCTTAGCCCGGAAATCCATGAAACCGATCGGCAAGGTCACGGAGGCAGCGGAGCAGATCCAAAAAGGCACCGACCTTAGCGTACGGATCGAATACGACGGGCCTCAGGACGAGATCGGTCAGTTAATCGGCACGTTTAACGGGATGCTTGAGAGGACGGAGAGCTTCTATAAAGAGCTTGAGGATGCCTATGCGGCGCAGCGGCGCTTCGTGTCGGACGCTTCCCATGAACTTCGGACCCCGCTGACCACCATCCGGGGGAATGTGGATCTTCTGCAGAAGATGTGGACGGTTGCTCCCGGCGAGAGAGCGGATATGGACGAGGAAATGATTAAACAGATCTCGGTCGAAGCGGTAGGCGATATATCCGATGAAGCGAAGCGGATGAGCCGGCTGGTGAACGATATGCTGTCCCTGGCGCGGGCCGATACCGGCCAGACGTTTGAGCTGGACCCGGTGCCGCTCCAGCCGTTGGTTGAAGAGGTTGCACGGCGCGCTCATTTTCTGGAGAAAACCGCAGAATGGCATGTCGGAGAGCTGTCTGTCCTGAACGGTGTTTATGTGGAAGGAAATAAGGATTATTTACAGCAGATGCTGTTCATTTTTATCGAGAATGCGTTCAAGTACACGCCTGAGGGTGAGGTTAGTCTGGATGTTGTTCTATACAAAGGTCAGGTAGGCTTGCGGATTTCGGATACGGGAATCGGTATGGATAAGGATGAGGTTCCGTTCATATTCGAACGATTTTACCGCGCGGATCAGTCGAGAGGCATCACGAGCGGAACCGGACTCGGGCTGTCCATCGCCAAATGGATCATCGATGAGCATAAGGGCTCTGTCGAGGTCGTTACCCGAAGAGGGGAAGGCAGCACCTTTATCGTCTGGCTCCCCGTCGTCTTTGCTCCTCCCCTTGAATAGGGTATAATAGACTAGATCGCTTATGTATTACTACGGAAAGCAGGTGGGGATCATCGAAGTCTTGAAAATATCACCGAGAGGTTATTGTTACGGTGTCGTCGACGCCATGGTCTTGGCGCGTCAGGCGGCGCAGAATCTGGACCTTCCTCGGCCTATTTATATATTGGGCATGATTGTGCATAACAGCCATGTCACGCAATCCTTTGAGGACGAAGGCATCATTACCCTGGACGGTCCGAATCGGATGGAAATCCTGAGCCAGGTGGAGAGCGGGACCGTTATTTTTACCGCACACGGGGTCTCTCCCGAAGTACGCAAGCTTGCGCGGGATAAAGGGCTGACCACGCTCGACGCCACTTGCCCGGATGTGACGAAAACCCATGATCTGATCCGGGATAAGGCAGCCGACGGATATGAGATCATTTACATCGGGAAGAAGGGGCATCCCGAGCCGGAAGGGGCGATCGGGATCGCACCGGAACACGTGCATCTGATCGAGAAGGAAGAAGAAATTGAACAGCTTCAGGTAAAAACATCCCGAATCATCATCACGAACCAGACCACGATGAGTCAATGGGACATCAAGCATATCATGAAGAGCTTGCTCGATAAATTCCCGGGAGCGGAGATTCATAATGAAATTTGTCTTGCAACGCAGGTGCGTCAGGAAGCGGTAGCCGAACAAGCCGGTCAGGCGGATTTAGTGATCGTGGTAGGAGATCCTCGCAGCAATAACTCGAACCGTCTTGCTCAGGTATCCGAAGAGATAGCAGGAGTACCGGCCCACCGTATTGGCGATGTGACGGAACTCAAACGCGAATGGCTTGAAGGAGTAGGCAAAGTGGCAGTTACATCAGGGGCATCAACACCGACTCCGATCACGAAGGAAGTCATCGCCTATTTGGAACAGTATGAACATGATCAGCCGGAAACTTGGGAGATCAAGCGTACGGTGAATATGAGTAAATTGCTTCCGCCTGTTCGGGTGAAGAGCAAATCATAGTTAATGCCATCACAAGCTTATTTTTCAGACCCATCGCAATGATGTTTGCGGTGGGTCTTTTTACGTTTATGGAAAAGAATCGCACCCAGCGTTTCACCCTCGCAAACATTCCATGCCGTGTAAGCGTTTCATTCTCGATTGAATACTATCATTTTTCGTTGAATAGGCAAATGTTTATATTCGATCGTTTATTCTACAATGTTAGACATCAGGTAAACTTCATGGCATAGAACACACGGGGGGTTGGACATGGCGCAAATATCCGTAGAACAGGAACCTGTTCCGAAACGGAAGAAGGAAAGCTTATTGCTTCGCTTTGCTAAACAATGGGATATACAGTTAATGGTGCTTCCTGCACTGGCACTCGTTTTTGTGTTTAGCTACATACCGATGTACGGTATTTTAATGGCTTTCCAAGACTTTAACATTTTCAAGGGGATGGGCGACAGCCCGTGGGCCGGATTCAAGCATTTCGAAATGTTTTTTGAATCGCCGGAATTCATGACGGTCATGAGAAACACGATCGTCATCAGTTTGCTCAAGTTTCTTATTGGATTTCCGGCACCGATTCTGCTGGCGCTTATGCTGAACGAAGTTCGGCATATGTTCTTCAAGAGACTGGTGCAAACGGTCAGTTATCTTCCGCACTTTCTGTCCTGGGTTATCGTCTCAGGCTTTGCGATTTCGCTCTTGTCAACGGATAACGGCAGCGTGAACATTTTGCTGCAGAAGCTGAATTTGATCGAAGAGCCGATCAACTTCCTGTCGCTACCGGAATATTTCTGGGGAATTCTCGTAACGACAGGGGTATGGAAAGAGATTGGATTTTCCTCCATCGTATACTTGGCGGCGGTTGCCGGGGTTGACCCGCACATGTATGAAGCGGCTGACATGGATGGCGCAAGCAAATTCAGGCAGATCTTCACGATTACGCTTCCATCGATCATGCCGGTCGTCGTTATTTTCATGATTCTTGCCATTGGTAACTTGCTGACCGCAGGCTTCGAAGACATCTTGCTCTTGGCTAAGAACCCGGTATTGCGAGAGGTATCCGACGTTATCGACACATATGTCTATCGAATAGGTATCGAAAATTCCCGATTCTCATATGCAACGGCCGTAGGCTTGTTTAAAGCGGTGATCAGCGTCATGCTTCTGACGATTGCCAACTTGATTGCACGCAAATCAGGAAACAGCTTATGGTAAGAGATCATTATGAGGAAGGGAGCGGGTAATAGTGGTACGTCTAGCATTTGGCGACAAAGTGATGATGGTCATCATTTATATCTTCTTGGCATTCTTGGCCTTTGTAACGTTTTATCCGTTTTGGAACGGACTAGTCATTTCATTTAACTCAGGTTCAGATACGGCAATGGGGGGCGTTACCTTCTGGCCCCGTGATTTTACGCTTGAGAATTACGGCATCGTGTTTCAGGATAACCGGTTGCTGAATGGTTTCAAGATTTCGGTGCTTCGTACCGTGATCGGAACGATTTCCTCCATACTGGTAACCTCCATTTTCGCTTACGGGATGACCAAGCGGGAGCTGATCGGCCGCAAATACTACATGATTATGTGTATCGTTACGATGTATTTCGGCGGCGGCTTGATCCCGACGTTCATGCTCGTTCGCGGTTTGGGGCTGATGGATTCCTTCTGGGTGTTCATTATCCCGAGTTTGGTAAGCGTGTGGAATATGATCATCTTCCGGACATTCTTCAACGGCCTCCCAAGCGGTCTTGAAGAGTCCGCCAAAATCGACGGCTGCGGCAACTGGGGCATTTTCTTTAAGATCATTCTGCCTCTGTCCGGTCCGGTCATCGCAACATTATCGTTGTTTACGGCGGTTTCCCATTGGAATGAATGGTTCTTGCCGAGTATCTACATCAATAACGAGAACTTGCTTCCGATTCAGACCATGCTTCGTCAAATATTGAACTCCAATATTATGTCTGAACAGATGAGCAACCTGGATTCCGCTTCGCAGGCGGTGCTCTCCCGGATGCAAAGCGTAACCTCCAAGTCGTTGTCCATGGCAACCATGATGGTGGCAACGCTTCCGATTATTATGGTGTATCCATTCGTACAGAAGCACTTCGTTAAAGGTGTTCTGGTAGGTTCCCTGAAAGAGTAGGGAAAACAATGCGTGTTGTTTGAAGCCTTAAGCTTTAGACATAAATATCAAGTGTAAAAACGAAAGGGGAAATTAGAGAATGAGGTTGAGAAAGAAATCGCTGACCACGTCCATGACGGCTTTGCTTGCGGCAGCGCTGATGCTTTCTGCATGCGGCGGCGGCGGTGGAACCAAGACTGCGGATCCGGCGCCTGCAGGCGAAAACGGAACCAGCACGCCTCCAACGGAGGCATCCGACAAGTTTGTGCTTGGCGAAACACCGCTTGAGTTCAGTTTCTACGGCCATTATAACGAGTACACCATGCCGCCATGGGGACAAGACGAATCTTCGAAATGGATTAAAGAGAACAAGAAGGTAACCGTCAACGCGATCCATTCGCAAGGTAACGCCCAGCAAAAATTCAATACCATGATCGCATCCACGGAGCTTCCGGATGTGATGTGGATGGACCGTGGTCCGGACGTAGAGAAGCTGCGTCAAGCCGATATGCTCGTACCTTTCGATGAATATCTTGATAAATATCCTAACCTGAAAGAGTGGATGGGGGACGAAGGTCTGAACATGCTTCGCTCTCCGGACGGCAAGCTGTATCAGTTCCCGAACTGGTATACGAACCAACCGAACGGTAATGCAGGTTATGTTGTAAACAAGAAGATCTACAAAGAGCTTGGCGAGCCGAAGCTGGAAACGACGGATGATCTGTATGAATACCTGAAAGCCGTCAAAGCGAAATACGGCGATCAAGTGGTTCCTTATGAGCCGCACGTACAAGGTCAAGGTATCGAGGTGCTGTACTCTGCATTCGCAGAAAACGCTCTGACTCGTTGGATCAGCATCCGCGGTGTGCCTAACGGTGATAAGCTGACTTCGATCTTTACGGATCCGATTTTCCGCGAGTCGATGCAGTATTCCGCGAAGCTGTTCCGCGAGAAATTGATTTCTCAGGATGCCATGACCCAAACGGCTGACCAAGTCAAAGAAAAAGTGAACACGGGACGCGTTGCTGTGTATGCCGCTTCGAGCCCGACGGAAAATGCAATGAACGCCCACGCTGAATTGACGGCGAAGGATCCGGAAGCCGGTTACTTCATGATCTGGCCGATTCACAAGGAAGGCCTGGACAAGAACAAGATCTTCCCTGGTACTTATACGCAATTGGGTTGGAACGTAAGTGTCATTACGAAATCCGCTAAAGATCCCGAAGCGATTTTCGCATTCTTGGATTGGTACACTGGTCCTGAAGGCCAAAGCGTTCTCATGTGGGGGCCTCCAGGAGGATATTGGGACGGATTTGAAGAGGATGGCGTAACACCGAAGTTTACCGAGAAATATGTAACGGATGCTGCCGGTCTCGGCAAGCTGCAAGCCATCACAACGAATCTTCACTGGAATGGTAACACCGTGTTTGTTGATACAGCGAAAGCGAAATACGAGAGCACGTTGCCGGAAGAGCAGCGCAACTGGTCCACTCGCTGGCAATATGAAGTCACTTGGAAAACTCAAGCCAATGCTACGGAGTACATTAACCTCGATCCGGCTCCGGACAGCGAGGAAGGAATTATTCGTCAACGCGTAGAAGATATTTTTACGGAATCCAGAGCGAAAGCCCTGTATGCGAAGGATGATGCCGAAGTATTGGCAATCCTCGACAAGGCTGAAGCCGATGCTCAAGCTGCAGGATACGATAAGCTGCTTGCATTCAAAACAACGAAATGGCAAGAGAACGTTGCTAAAATGAAGGGCCAATAATTAATTTTTGCTTAAACCAAGAAGGGTATGCTGCTTATGCAGTATACCCTTATCGGAATTTATGGGGGAGATGATACCCGTGTATAAAGTGCTGCTGGCAGACGACGAAATACTGGACCTAGAGGGCATGAAAAGCTTTATTCCATGGGAAGATCTCGGAATGAAAGTGATCGATTCGGTCAATAACGGCTTTGCTGCTTGTGAGGTGCTCGAAAGTGAGAAGGTCGACATCCTCGTTACCGATGTACGCATGCCGAACATGACCGGGCTTGAGCTAGCTCAGCGGGCACTGAAATTGCAGGAGGAGCTCCGGATTATCTTCGTAAGCGGTTACCAGGACTTTGGTTACGTGAAGCAGGCGATTGCTTTGAACGCATGCAGTTATGTGTTAAAGCCGATGGAGGACCAGGAGCTGATCGATGCATTAACGAAGGTTAGAATGGAGCTGGATCGTCTTCATGAACGCAAGGAGACGGAGGAAGCTTACCAGCAGATGATCCCCATCCTCAAAAATCAGTATCTCCTGCAAATCCTTCAGCGGCCCTATGACGGAGCCATCCTGGACATTATCAAGCGGGAGTACCGGCTGACAGAGCTTCATTGGCCGGTCTGCGTCATTCTGCTGGAGCTTGATAATGTGAGCACCTGGCGAACCGGCTCGCTCGATTCCGAGGAAAAGCTGAGTGCCATAGAGGAGTATTTCACGAGACTGCATAAACGGCTTGAACAGCGCGGCTTTGAATATATATGCAAGGTAACCGATCAGCGAACGGCCGTACTCCTTAACGGGGGCCGGGGAAAGGAAGAGATTCAAGCCCTGCTGGAGGAATTAAAACGGGAATATAACTATTCGATGACGGTCGGGGAAGGCAGGGCCGTCCATCAGCTGGAGCAGCTTCACACGTCGTACATGGAGGCTTTGGACGCGCTGGATTATAAGATGTTCCGGGGCAAGGGCAAATGGATCCTGTACAGCGAGGTGCCGACCGAGGACCGGGAAGACGTAAAAAGCCTCGACATCCGTCTGGATGCTTTATTTACAGCCATGACGGAGTATGATATCGTTCGTATCTATGACGAACTGGAAGCGATTCAACTGCTGGCATCCAGCATCCGATCCAAGTTCACCATACGCAATTTGGCCGTGTATATCATGGTGAAGCTGGAAGGACATCTGCAAGCGATGAACGAAGAGTTATATCGTATGGCAGGACTGGAGCTCAAAAACCTGGATATTCTGCTTCAATTCGAAACGATGGATGATATTTTCTCATGGCTCCGCATGAAGGCAATGGAAATTTCGGAAATGCTCAAGAACCGCAAATCAACCAAGAATGGCAGGCTGGTCGAAGAGATTATAGAGAATATCCAGGCTCGCATGCACGAGAATATTACGCTGCGGGATATGGCGAACCGGTTTTCTTTTTCACCGAATTATCTCGGGGTGCTCTTCAAGGAAGAAACCGGGCACAACTTTAGCGATTATGCAATCAAGCTCCGGATGGAGCGCGCCAGGGATCTCCTCAAGACGACCAAGCTCAAAATATATGAAATTGCATCACAGACAGGTTATCAGTATCTGCCTTATTTCAGCAGGCAGTTTAAGGAAATGTATGGAATGACGCCTCTGGAATATCGGCGCAAGCACTCGTAACTAGCAAAATTCAGATTAGATATGGGGTCAAACAGGCTATGGCGGGGAAATTCGAACGAATACGGGTCAAGATACCTTTCGGATACAAGTTAATGTTTTCGTACTGCGTATTTATCATTATACCGGTGCTGCTTGTCGGTCAGATTGCGAATCAGGTCTTCGTGAAGTCCACCCGAGAGCAGACGTATAACAACATTCAGGGCACGCTTCATCAGATGAGCGAGAACATATCGTATAAGATGGAGGACATGATCCGGATATCGGATATGCTTTATTTTGATACGACCTTTAACAGCCGTCTGCGTTTTACCGAAAGCGCTTGGATAAGCTATGACACCACGATCAACGTGCTGATTCCGAAGCTGGAGACCGCGGTAAGCACCGCGAACCGAAGGATCTGGTTATCGATCTACCTGCGCAACGACGACCTTAGGGAGATCTATGACAGTTATACGTATACGGACCCGCTGGACTCCAACAAACGTCTGTTTGATATTTATCAATATGACAGGCTGGAGGAACGGTCCTGGTATAAATTATATCCGAAGGAAGAAAATTACGGCGTAACCCTGCAGTGGAAGCAGATTGAGGACGATGTGAGCAACGGACGCATATCCTTGCTGCGGCGGCTTGTGGATATCAGTTCGACCATCAAACCGCAGGAGATCGGGTTCATGCGGATGAACGTCAGTATGACGGACCTGTTTGAAAGCATGGATTACAAGAAGATCGGTGACGGGACCGCATTGTATTTATCGGATGCACAGGGCCGGGTCGTTCTTTCATCAGGGGGAAAATCCACCAACGTTTTCAAGGAGAAGGAACTTCGCAAGAACGGGGACCTTCTGATTCGGAAGCCCATTCCCCAGCTCGGCTGGGATTTGATTGCCGTCGTGCCTGCTCAAATCGTGGAAAAAGACACGGTCAAAATACGTAATCTAACCTATCTGATCTGTCTGATCTGCATCGGTATCTTCTTCGTGGTCAGCATCGTGGTCTCCAGATATTTCAGCCGCCGGGTGTCCAAAATCGTATCCGTGCTGGACTCGTTCCAGGAAGGCGAATTCCATAAACGGGTATCCTTTAAGGGGAATGATGAATTTACGCATATTTCCTCAGCCTTGAACGATATGGGCAGCAACATCGGCAAACTGATCAATGAGGTGTATCTGGCCGACCTGCAGAAAAAGGAAGCAGAGCTGGAGTCGCTGCACGCGCAGATTAATCCGCATTTCTTATACAATACCCTATCCTCCATCAGCCGCCTCGCGCGGTTCGGGATGCTGGATAAACTGCAGCGCATGGTAATGGACCTGGCGAAGTTTTATCGTTTGTCGCTCAACGACGGCCGGAACATCATATCCGTGAAGAATGAATTGGAACAGGCCCAAGCTTACGTGGACATTCAAAAGATTAAATACGACGACCGGATGCAGGTTACTTATGATTTTGAGCCCGAGGTGGTCCGGTATGAAACCGTGAAATTGATTTTGCAGCCGTTTATCGAGAATGTGCTCGAGCATGCGTGGACCGGAGACTATATTCATATCCGGATCACGGCCAAATTGCTGGAAGATGCTTTGGAATTCAAAATCATCGATAATGGCGTCGGTTTCCCGCCCGGCCGCGTGCTGGATAATACAGGGGGACAGGATCTGACCAATGCGGGTTACGGCATACGAAACGTAGATCAACGGATCAAGCTTCACTACGGCAGCGAGTATGGGGTCACGTTATTCAGCCGCGCCGGCATCGGGACAACGGTAAGAATTGTCATACCGCTGGTGAAGCGAACCGTAGCGGAAGGACGCAACAAAACGCTGATGTAACAGGCGAGGAATATCTCCCGATCGTGATGGCCTGAAGAATGGGCTTGACGAGGGGAGATTTTTTCTGTATATTTACTTTATCGATTAAAAGCATAAAAGCTTAAAAGCGAACAAGTGCGAAAGTGATTATCCATGGATTGAAATCAACATCGAAATTGGAATTCATTCAGAAAGAAGGTTTATTTATGATCGTCATTACATCCAATCAAATATCAGAGGAACAAGTTCAGCATATCGTTACCGAAATTGAGAAGGAAGGGCTCCAGGCTCACGTATCGAAGGGGGCGGATCGCACGGTGATCGGCCTGATTGGCAGCGTGAACCCGAAGCTTGCGGAGCATCTTCGCCAAATGAAGGGCGTAGAGAATGTAGTTAAGATCTCCAAGTCCTACAAGCTTGCCAGCCGTGATTTCCATCCGGATGATACGGTGATCGATATTAAGGGAACCAAGATTGGCGGCGGCAATCTGGTTGTCATGGGCGGCCCATGTGCCGTCGAATCCGCGCAGCAGATTGATGAAATTGCGCAGCTGGTGAAAGCAGCAGGCGGGCAAGTGCTAAGAGGGGGCGCATTTAAGCCTCGTACGGGTCCATACAGCTTTCAGGGCGTTGGCGTCGAAGGTCTGATCATGATGGCGGAAGCCGGGCAAAAGCATGGCCTGTTGACCATTACAGAGGTGATGACGCCCGAATACGTCGATATCTGCGCGGAGTACGCCGATATTCTGCAAGTGGGCACCCGCAACATGCAAAATTTCGATCTGCTTCGGAAACTTGGCACCTGCGGCAAACCGGTTTTGCTGAAAAGAGGTTTCAGTGCAACTTATGACGAATTCCTGAACGCAGCGGAATACATCCTGGCCGGCGGCAATCCGAATGTCATGCTCTGCGAACGCGGAATCCGAACATTCGAAACTTATACCCGGAATACGCTGGATTTATCTGCCATTCCTGTTTTGCAAGGATTGAGCCACCTTCCGGTCATCTCTGACCCGAGTCACGGAACGGGCCGGCGCGAGCTGGTCGAACCGATGTCCAAGGCATCCGTCGCGGCCGGAGCCGACGGTCTTATCATTGAAATGCATACGGATCCGGACAACTCGATGACAGGCGACGGGGTCCAATCCCTGTTCCCGGACCAATTCGCCGCACTGCTTAAAGACTTGGAGAAGCTGGCTCCATTGGTAGGGAAGAGCTTTGCCACGGCCAAAGCGGAAGAGCTTTGCCACGGCCAAAGCGCCTGCTTCTGAATTCGCGCGCGTATAACACGTGTTACATGCTATAATGATATATTCGAGCGTAGCGGTAAGAACACAATGAATGGCTTCGCCATCCCCTAATTTATAGTAGAAGGCACCTGCATCTTAACCGCAGGTGTCTTTTTGCTGCATTTACTTTAATTGGTTTTTGATGTCACATAACATGACACCGTTTTAAAAAATACCTTACATAGGTATTGACGTCAGGTTATCTCCCGGCATATAATGACGAAAAGAAATCGAAAGATTATGAACATTGTTAAGCTGTTTAAGTCTTAATGTTCGGAAATTGGGAGGAAGAGACATGTCGGTAGAGAAAGTATTGCAAACCATTAAAGAGAACAATATTGAGTGGGTCGATTTTCGTTTTGTAGACTTGTCGGGACGGGTGCATCACATTAGCTTGCCGGCTTCAGAAGTAGACGAAGAAACTTTCGTGAACGGGGTAGCGTTTGATGGATCTTCTATTCCAGGATTCCGCGGCATTGAAGAATCGGATATGGTCATGATGCCTGATCCGGAGTCTTGCTATATTGATCCGTTTACTGCACACCCTACACTTAACATTATGAGCAACATCTATACTCCGGAAGGCGATGCTTATGAGCGTGACCCGCGCGGAATCGCGGCTCGTGCCGAGCAATACCTTCAAGAAGCCGGCATCGGAACGGCAGCCTTCTTCGCACCGGAATCCGAGTTCTTTCTATTCGATGAAGTCCGCTATGAAAGCTCCATGAACAGCTCCAGCTACTTCGTAGACTCCGAGGAAGCACAGTGGAATACGAACCGCAAGGAAGAAGGCGGCAACCTGGGATTCAAAGTAGGGGTTAAGGGCGGATATGTTCCTGTAGCGCCAGTGGATACTCAACAGGATATCCGAAGCGAAATGTGCCGTCTCCTCGACGAAGCAGGTCTTCGCGTTGAGCGTCATCACCATGAGGTGGCAACTGCCGGCCAGGCCGAAATCAATTTCCGTTTCGATACATTGAAGAAAACAGCTGACAATTTGTTGATCTATAAATATATCGTGCATAACACAGCCCGCCAATACGGCAAAACGGCTACGTTCATGCCGAAGCCATTGTTCGGGGATAACGGTAGCGGCATGCACGTTCACCAATCCATTTTCGACGGCGACACTCCGCTGTTCTACGAAAAAGGCGCTTATGCGAACCTGAGTGAAACGGCGCTGCACTACATCGGCGGTATTCTGTACCATGCGCCTGCCTTGATCGCTTTGACGAATCCGAGCACCAACTCGTTCAAACGTCTGGTACCAGGCTATGAAGCACCGGTTAACCTCGTATTCTCCAAGGGCAACCGTTCTGCCGCAGTACGGATTCCGGTTGCTGCCGTAACGCCTAAAGGCTGCCGCATCGAGTTCCGCACACCGGACTCCACTGCGAACCCTTATCTTGCGTTCTCTGCTATGCTGATGGCCGGTCTGGACGGGATCAAGCGCAAAGTCGATCCTACCGCGCTCGGTTACGGACCATTCGATAAAAACATTTACGAACTGTCCGACGCCGAGAAGAAGGAAATCCGAAGCGTACCGGGTTCCCTGGACGAGGCATTGGATGCACTTCAAGCAGACTATGAGTTCTTGACAGAGGGCGGCGTATTCACGCAAGAATTCCTCGAGAACTTCATCGACTTCAAGCGTGCCGAAGCCAAAGCGGTTAACATCCGCGTTCATCCGCACGAGTACTCCCTGTACTACGATATCTAATCAACAGGATTATAAAAGAGCCTGGGGCATCATGCCCCAGGCTCTTTTTGGCGGTATACATTCGTGACTGGAACCAATCCGAAGATGGCTCTGAAAGACAATGGGCTCATTAAGAGCCTAAAGCCCTGGCTGACCCTTTGCCCGGATGTTTATCCGAAATACCCATAGTGATGCGTGTTGCTCCCGCAAGATTCGCGGACGATGAGTTCGGGCTCGACGACAAAGGAACTGACGGGGGACTGTTTATGGATGAGGTCGTAGAGCATGAGTGCCGCCAAGCGGCCGATTTTCTCTTTGTTTTGCCGAATCGTCGTTAGTTTAGGCGTTGTGTACTTGCATGCCTCGATATCGTCGCAGCCGATGATCGACATGTCGTCAGGGACATTCAGACCATGTTCTTGAAGCGCTTGGATGGCGCCGATGGCAATCTGATCCGAGGCTGCAAAAATGGCGCGGGGCAGGGATCCTGCCTTAATCAGCCGGGTCATCGCTTTATATCCGCTGGCCTCATAGAAATCATCCCCGTTCAGGAACCACTCCGCGCGGGCCGGAAGGCCGAAGCTTTCCATGGCGTTGCGATAACCCGCCTCTCGCATGTTGGAGATTTCGGACTCCTTGCTGCCTCCAATGAAGCCCAAGTCTCGGAAGCCCTGGAGATAGAAATGCTCCACGACCTTCGAGGACATCTTGTAATTGTCGGACATGATATGACCCGACATTTCGCCGAACAGCTCAATATCCACCCCGATGCAGGGAATATCGCTCTCATCCAGCTCCTTAATCGAGGGCTCGATTTCCTCGCCGGATATAATGACGCAGCCGTCTACCTGATAATGGCGGCACCGTCCGAGATAGTCGGCATCCTCCCCTTGGAATTTCTCGTTCGAAAAAAACAGCAGATCATAGCCGAGAACGCCCATCTGCTTCTTAAAAGAATTCAGCACCTCAACAAAAAACGGGTGGGTAAAATCAACGTTCAGCTTTCCCGCAAAGATGACGCCGATTAGATTGGACTTTTTGGTTGCTAACGTTTTTGCGGAATTGGAAGGGGTATATCCCGTTTCTCTCATAATTTCCAACACGCGAGCTTTGGTCTCATCGGATACATCACTGTAGTTGTTGATAATTTTGGAGACGGTCGATACGGAGACCCCTGCCATTTTAGCGATTGTTTTGATGTTTAACGCCATGCGAAACGCCCCTTATTCTGTTTATAATGTCATTTCATTATTTTCGTTAATTTTCGCTAATGTTTATTATGAATTCCTTTTATGCGTAATGTTTAGGGACAGAAAAGTTATGAGATACGTGTTTTCTGTCTAACTAAGGAGTGTGTTTTGAACGAATTTCCCATGATCCAATGAAATGATGACGGTTCACCTATGCATAAGGGCTTATCCAAGCCAAGGTGTACCATCCGACTGCTATGTTATACCACACGGATTCGAAACAGTTTCGTAAATCAGTGTATCTGCTTTAGCGAGGTAAGTCAATGAAAGAGAACAGGCATAAGGCTTGTCATATCAAGAAAAAAGGGTTGTCTCTGTTCGGTGAGAAAAAAGTATCGGGAACGATAAAAAAAGCTTTGACAAACAAAATATTATGCGTAATAATAGGCCTTACGAAACCGCTTTCGGTATAATTCGCTCAATTACGAAAATTAATAATTATAGTTTCGTAGCATCAAGATTGTACAGGCCAAGAAAAAGCGGAAACATGAATCCGGTTTCATAATGAATTGCAATTTAATTTCAGGGGGTAACGAACAAATGATTAAGAAGTTATCAGCATTACTTTTGGCTGGCGCTCTAACCTTCTCGCTGGCAGCTTGCGGAAGCAGCGATTCAGCCGATCAAGGCGCACCTGCCAAAGGCGATAAAAAGGTCATCAAAATTTTACACTGGAAACAAGATAACATCAATAAAGCGATTGAAGAGATCAATAAGAAATTTGAAGAGAAGTATCCCGAGTATACGGTAGAGTATACCACTACGGGTCCGGATGACGAATACAAGCAGGCGCAGAGAGCAAGAATCACCGCCAATGACGTGGACGTCCTGGCCGATTTGTCGGGAATGAGACTCTCCCCGCAGGAATGGACGCCGGGCGCTAAAGTACCCGATTGGCAGCAATGGATCGATACCGGATTGATTGCGGATTTATCCGACCAAGCCTTCATTAAGAATTATAACGCAAACGATATCGAAAAAGCCGGAACTTATAACGATAAAGTATATGCCGTTCCTACAGGCAAGGTTGCGATGTCCGGTCTCTTCTACAATAAAGAAATCTTCGAGCAGAACGGCTTAAGCGTTCCGAAAACGTGGTCGGAGTTTATGAAGCTGAACGATGACTTGAAAGCCAAAGGCATCACACCGATTGTTGTAGCAGGTAAAGACGTATGGCCTTTGAAACTTCCGGTGTTCGCCCTGCAGGCCAAAATCCTGGGCGGCGGAGACCAGCAGAAATGGATCGAGGGCGTGTGGAAGGGCGAGACGGCTTATAACGATGAAGAAGCCATCGAGGTTTTGGAAAAAATGAAGACGCTTCAAGACAATTACATGATCGACGGCTTCATGGGGATCGATTATGCAACGGCGCCTTCCTATTTTGCAACAGGAAAAGCTGCGATGCTGGCTGACGGCTCTTGGGATGCCCCAACCGTTGCGGCAGCTAATCCAGAGTTGAAATTCGGTTACTTCCCGCTTCCGGCCACCGAGGATGCAGCGAAGAACGCCTCCTTTGTCGGCAAGTATGACGTAACATGGTACGCGGCCGAGAAAGGTCCGAACAAAGAAGGAGCCCTGAAGTGGCTTGAATTCTTCTCGGAGCCGGAAAATTACACGACATTCGTGAAGGCAGCCGGATTCATTCCGACGCAGGACAACATTCAGACGGAAAGCGACTTCATTGACAATGAACTGACTCCTTATCTCGGCGAGTTCGAATTGGCGTACGAAATCATGATGATCAACCGCCAGAATATCGGCGAGCATCTGGCTGCAGAAGGCGTTCACACGGAATTCCTGGCACCGGGCGGACCTTATAAAACGGCAAAAGAGCTGGCTGACATTCAGCAAAAAGAATGGGAAGCAGCCGCTCCGAAATAAAACTTCTTCTATTATAAAGAGACTTGTATAGAAAGAACCATACTGTAATCGGGGTCTGTGCAGCAGGCCCCGACATGCATTGAAATGGATTTGCGAGGTGAGAGAGATGTATCCATTTGGAAAAGGGTTTAACGCTTCATACCGTTATTGCTGCTATTGATACCGATGGCGTTATACATCGTTTTTTATTTCGGACCTTCGATCCTGACGGTCATCTATTCCTTTACCGATGTGAAGAACCTGCCGGGCAGCACCTATCAATTCGTCGGGCTTGATAATTACAGGGAACTCTTCTTCTCAGGGAACTCGGGCGAGCGGTGGCGCTCGATCGTAAATACCCTGATCTTCATGTTCGTCGTGACGATTGTGCAAAACGGGGTCGCCCTGTTTATCGCCGTTATCATTAACCAGCGGCTGAAAGGCGATTACTTCTACCGCGCGGTATTCTTCCTGCCGGTCGTACTCGGCGTAGCCGTGGTTGCGCTGATCTGGGGCATGATGTTCGATCCGTTGAACGGACCGGTCAACCGCCTTTATGACGCTCTTTTCGGCTATCAGGACATGTTCTTCGGCAGCTTTACCCATGCGTTCGGTTATATTATTTTCGTTCAGATCTGGATGTACATGGGCTACTCCATGCTGATCTTTCTGGCTGGCCTCCAATCGGTTCCGAAGGATTTATACGAAGCGGGTCATATTGACGGCACCAACAAGTGGCAGTCTTTCCGCCATATCACCTTCCCCCTGATCGCTCCGTCCTTCACGGTGAATATGCTGTTATCCATTATCGGCGCCATGTCGACGTTCGATATCATATTGGCGACAACGGACGGTCGTTTCAATACTAGGACGATGGCTTACGACGTGTACAAGGAAACGTTCCGGGGTAGCTTGGAAATGGGCCTTCCTTCGGCACTGTCCGTGATCCAGTTCCTGATTATTCTCCTGTTTGTCGTCGTAGCCGTCAGGCAGACGCGTAAGAGAGAGGTGGAATATTGATGCGAAATTCCAAAACCACGCAAATTCTCTCTTATGCCGTCATAGGTTTGCTGCTGATTCTGTACGTCGTTCCGCTTCTGCTCGTCTTCAATGTATCGCTCAAATCCTTCAACGAATACTTGCTCAACCCGATCGGAATCGTGAAGAACATCGAATGGGGCAACTATTCCCAGGCATGGTCCGAAGGCAATTTCGCGGGTTATTTTGCGAACAGCCTGATCTATACGGTGACGGCGACGGTGCTGACCATCATCGTATCGTTGTTTGCGGCGTTTCCGGTCGCACGCGGTTACGTGATGTGGAGCGGCTTTATCTACATGTTCTTTTTGCTGTCCCAGTTCCTTCCGAACCCGATGGTTGCGCAGTATAAATTGATGCTGTCCTTCAAGGAAAGCGTTTCGTTCTTCGGGTATGATACCAAGCTCGGCTATATCCTGCTGAAAACGACGGGGACGGGCGTGGTGTTCATGATGTTCGTCGGTTACATCAAGTCGATCAGCCGCGATTTGGATGAGGCGGCAGGCATGGATGGATCCGGCTATATCCGTTACTTGTTCCAGATCATTCTGCCGCTGATGAAGCCGGTGATCGCAACGGGCGTCATTCTGACAGCGATCGGAATCTGGAACGATTTTGTCGGGCCGATCATGTACCTGCCGAGTCCGTCCAACTATCCCATTACGTTCGGCCTGAAAGAATTCAGAGGGCAGTACGGGAATAACTGGCCGCTGCTTGCATGCGGAATTACGATCGTTGCCGCACCATTGATCATTCTGTATACGTTCATACAGAAGTATCTGGTGGACGGTGCCCTGGCGGGAGCCGTCAAATCCTAAGGCATAGAGGGGAAGAAAAAGCGATATGAAATCAACGGGATGGAAGTTCGAGGGGGATCAGGGCGTCTTTACGCTGCGTCATCCTGAACTACATAACTATTTATATTTTCCTTTGGTCAACGAGGCGGGCATGATGTCGGCCATCACGCCGAATCTTCACGGCGAAATGACCAGCAGCCACAATACGTTTTTGATGTCGCCGGTATCGGTGGAGGATCTTCATAATTCCAAGTCCGCGCGCAACTTTTGGGTGCACATCGACGGGCAGGGCGCATGGTCCGTATCCGGAAACTCCGCCAAGCAGAATGCGAACCGGTTCATGCATCAGGAAGAAGAGGGTCAATTGGAAGCCGGGTTCCTATGGCACAAGCTGAAGCGGATGAACGGGGAGGCCGGGCTGCAAACGGAAGTTACCAGCTTCGTGCCGGTGACGGATGACCAGATCGAGTTAATGAAAGTAACGCTGACCAATGTAGGCCAGCAAACGCTAAAACTGACCCCTACCGCGGCTGTTCCGCTGTATGGACGTTCGGCGGATGATCTGCGGGACCATCGTCATGTGACATCCCTGCTGCATCGGATTTATGTCCATCGGGAAGGGGTTGAAGTGCAGCCCGTGCTCTCGTTTGACGAGCGGGGTCACCGTATCAATCGCGTATCCTACAGCGTGCTGGGTGCGGAGGGGGACGGCTCAGCCCCAGTCGGTTATTTCCCGGTGCTCGAGGAATACATCGGGGAGGGCGGAGCACTCGATTGGCCTGAGGCCGTAATTGCCAATAAGCCGGCATACGCGCAGGCTGGAGACTCCATGGAAGGGTACGAGGCCCTTGGAGGTCTGCGGTTCGCGGAGGCGGAGCTGCGGCCCGGTGAATCCAAAGCCTATGTCATGGCAATGGTCATAGCGAAGGATCGCGCAGACATCGAAAGGCTGTCCGAAACGTATTTATCGGAGAAGCGGTTTGATGAGCTGCTTGCGCAGAACGAAGCCTATTGGAATGAGAAACTGAATACGGTATTCTTCCAGACCGGTGATCCGCAGCAGGATCTATGGATGAAATGGGTTACCCTGCAGCCGATCCTGCGCCGTTTATACGGGAATTCCTTTCTTCCTTATCATGATTACGGCCGAGGTGGCCGCGGATGGCGCGACCTGTGGCAGGATTGCCTGGCCTTGATGATTATGGAGCCTGCCGAGGTTCGGTATCTGCTGCTCAATAACTATGCGGGCGTCCGGATTGACGGAAGCAATGCTACGATCATCGGCACGAAGCCGGGCGAATTCGTTGCTGATCGGAACAACATTCCGCGCGTATGGATGGATCACGGCGCTTGGCCTTTCATGACCACGCTGCTTTACATCGATCAGAGCGGGGATATGGATTTTCTGAAGCAGCCGCAGACCTATTTCCGCGACGTATTCGTAAAACGCTGCCAGGAGAAGGACGCCGGATGGCTGCCTGAGCACGGGAATCGACTCTTGACCGTCAGCGGCGAGGTATACGAAGGTACGGTCCTGGAGCATATGCTGCTTCAAAATCTGGTGCCGTTCTTTAACGTCGGCGAACACAACAACATCAAACTCGAGGGAGCCGACTGGAACGACGGTCTGGACCTTGCTCCGGGCAGAGGGGAGAGCGTGGCCTTCACGGCGTTTTATGCCAGCAATTTGATGCAGCTTGGCGATCTGCTGCTGGCGTGGCAGGATACGGAAGGCGTCGAGCATGTGGAAATAGCGGAGGAAATGGCGGTGCTTCTCGATTCGGTGACGGCTCCCGTCTCGTACGAGGATGTGCAGGGCAAGCTGAATTTGCTGGATAGCTATTATGAGGCCGTCAAGGCGTCCGTGACCGGGAACAAACGGAAATTCAGCATTGCGGACGTTGTGCAGGATTTGAAGCTGAAGGCGGATTGGCTCATTCAGCATTTGCGCTGCAACGAATGGATCACGAGCCAAGAAGGGTACTCCTGGTTTAACGGGTATTACAATAATGACGGCGCCCGCGTGGAAGGCGATCATCCCCTGGGCGTGCGCATGACGCTAACAGGCCAGGTCTTTGCCGTCATGGGCGGAATTGCGGACGATGAACAGGTAGGGCACATCACGAAATCGGTTGACCGTTACTTAAAAGACCCTAGCATCGGTTACCGCCTCAATTCGAACTTTGGCGAGATCCAACAAAACCTCGGGCGGGCATTCGGCTTCGCGTTCGGACATAAAGAGAATGGGGCCATGTTTAGCCATATGAGCGTCATGTACGCCAATGCGCTTTATAAGAGAGGTTTTGTCCAAGAGGGCCACGAGGTATTGCGTTCGATTTATGATCTGAGCCAGGATTTTGAACGCAGCCGCATGTATCCGGGCATTCCCGAGTACATTAACGAGAAGGGAAGGGGGATGTATCCCTACCTTACCGGGTCGGCAAGCTGGCTGCTGCTCACCATGCTGACCGAGGTGTTTGGAGTGAAAGGGAACCGTGGACATCTTCGCCTGGAACCGAAACTAAGGTCTGCTCAATTCGATGCCGGCGGCCACGCCACGGTCACTACCGGGTTTGCCGGAAAACAGCTTCAAATCGTATACGGCAATCCAAACCGGTTGGATTATGGAAGCTATGCGATTCAATCGGTTACGCTGAACGGTGAAAAGATACAGCTGCGCAGTCAAGATCCCGGGGCAGTCGACCTGGATCGCAGCATGCTGTCCTCGTTATCCGGCAGCGAACGGGCTTTGATACACGTCAAGCTTGCCTGATTCGCGCTTATAAAAATTTCGGAAGCCCTGGCAGACAAGTCGGCCGGGGCTTCTTCATCATGAATGGAGCGATGCTTTGTGGGACATCAACTAGCGAACGGACGATTGGAAGTCGAAATAGCGAAAGTAGGACGTTATCAAGGCACGCGTTTTGACCGCACGGGTTTCATCACCCAGGTGAAATTGAGCGAGAGCGGCCATACCTTCTGTGTTCATGAGTTTGCGGAAGGGTTTAACCCGCAGGCCGGGTCCGGGTTATGCAACGAGTTCGGACTCCATGAAGGGATGGGGTACGCGGAGGCCGAAGTTGGAGATTGGTTTCCTAAATTAGGGGTGGGCCTTCTTAAACGGGTCAGCGAGGCCCCGTATAACTTTCAGTATGCGTATCCGGCGGAGCCTTTCGATGTGGATGTCATTTCGGGTGACTCGAACATCTCCTATACGGTTCGTTCCAGGAGCATAAACGGCTATGCAGCAAGATTGGTGAAGAAGATCTCGATTAAAGATACCGTATTAACGATAGATTACGAGCTTATTAACGAAGGAAGCCGAAGGATCGATACGGAGGAGTATGTCCATAATTTCATAGGGATCAACGAGGAAGCGGTAGGACCCCAGTATAAGCTGAAGCTGCCGGTTCCTGTCCGGTTTACGGAGGTCGAATCTGACTATACCTCGGACTTGCTGTCTGTCCAGGATAACGAGATAGGCTGGACCGCCAGACCGCATAAGCCCTTCTATGGAAGAATGAAAGGCTTCAATGGCGGCGATTATCCGTATTCATGGGAGCTGACGCACAGTGCACGCAGGGCGGGGGTAAGGGAGATCAGCGATTTTCCGGTTGCGCATATGGCCCTGTGGGGGACCGGACACGTTATTTCGCCGGAAGTGTTTGTTCGATTAAGCCTGGCCCCCGGAGAAAAGAGATCTTGGAGCAGAAAGTACCAATTCTTCTACTGGTAACCGGAACAATTTAATGTGAATAATTACACTTGAAGGTCTATGGGATTGTTGCTATGATTAGCGTTAATTAGCATTCATAGTAGAGAAAGGGTGGAGAGTCTTTTGAGCAAGAGAGCATACAATTTTAACGCAGGACCTGCTGCATTGCCGCTTGAAGTGTTGGAGCGCGCCCAGGCCGAATTCGTCAATTACGGAAATACCGGCATGTCGATTATGGAAATGTCTCATCGCGGCGCCGTTTATGAAGCCGTTCATAACGAAGCGCAGGAGCGCCTGCTGTCCCTGCTGGGGAATCCATCCGGTTACAAGGTATTGTTCATCCAGGGCGGCGCAAGCACGCAATTCGCCATGATTCCGATGAACTTCCTAGGTCAAGGCCAGGTTGCGAACTACGTGATGACGGGAAGCTGGGCGGACAAGGCTATTAAAGAAGCCAAGCTGATCGGCGATACCCATGTGGCGGCATCTTCCGAAGAGAGCAAATACATGACTCTGCCCCGCATTCAAGACATTAAGCTGTCGGACAATGCAGCTTATCTCCATCTGACTTCCAATGAAACCATTGAAGGCACCCAGTTTAAGGAATTCCCGGATACCGGTTCCGTTCCGCTCATCGGTGATATGTCAAGCGATATTCTCAGCCGTCCATTCGATATGAACCAGTTCGCGATGGTGTATGCGGGTGCGCAGAAGAACCTTGGACCATCCGGCGTGGCGGTCGTGATCGTCAGAGAGGACATGATTACAGATTCTCCTAAACATCTGCCGACTATGCTTCGCTACAATACGTATTTGAAAAATAACTCGCTGTACAACACGCCGCCTTCTTTCGGCATTTACATGATCAACGAAGTGCTGAAGTGGATTGAGGAGAAGGGCGGCCTCCAAGGTGTTCAACAGTTGAATCGCAAGAAAGCGGCTCTGATCTATGATGCCATCGACAGCAGCGAAGGCTTCTACCGCGGCTGCGTGGACGCAGAGGTGCGTTCCGATATGAACATTACGTTCCGTCTTGCCTCCGAGGAGTTGGAGAAGGAATTCGTGAAGGCTTCGGAGCAAGCAGGCTTTGTCGGCCTCAAGGGCCACCGCAGCGTCGGCGGTTTGCGGGCTTCCGCGTATAATGCCGTTCCTTACGAGAGTGCTCAGGCCCTCGTGGAATTCATGCAGGAGTTCAAGAACAGCCACAGCTAATTTCATGAGATCAGACGACGATAACCTTCCGCCAAGCTGGCGGAAGGTTATTTCTGGATATCCCGGGAATTCGGAAGGGAATCGGTTATAATAAGAATAAAAATAAACAGAAGAAAAGGTGACTTATCAACATGGCATTACACATCGTACTAGTCGAACCGGAAATTCCAGCCAATACGGGCAATATCGCCAGAACCTGTGCCGCCACGGGCACGCATCTGCACCTGGTCCGTCCGCTCGGCTTTAATACAGACGACAAGACATTGAAACGGGCCGGACTGGATTACTGGTACGCCGTACATATTGAATATCACGATTCCTTTGAGGAATTGCAGGCGCTCTATCCGGAAGGGCGTTATTTCTACGCTACGACGAAGGCTACCAAGCGTTACATGGACATCGAATATCAGGATGGGGATTTTTTGGTGTTCGGCAAAGAAACCAAGGGATTGCCTCCGGAACTGCTGGCCGCAAATGCCGAGCATTGCATCCGCATGCCGATGACGGATAAGGTCCGATCGTTGAATCTGTCCAACTCCGCGGCGATTATGGTATATGAGGCACTACGCCAGCTGGATTTCCCGGGTATGGAATAAGAACAGCTGAAAAATCGCGCATTTTTGGGGAAAATCATCCAGTATACCTAGTTGATGTTGAAAAAAACTAAGAAATTCTTAACATCCAGCAGGATTCGACAACTTTTTATCGAACTATTATACTAGGCCCTTGTTATCAGTTCTGGAACTGTGGTGTCAGAAATCACTTGTTGAAAATGAAAGAGGTGTACAATCGTTATGAAACCTGCTGGTGTTGTCCGTAAAGTTGATCAGCTGGGAAGAATCGTTCTGCCTAAGTCTCTGCGCAAGAGATATCAAATGAACGAGGGGGATCCCGTAGAAATCCTTGTACAGGGGGACCATATTATATTGGAGCGCTATCGCCCGAAATGCGTCTTCTGTGGCTCCATGGACGGCGTAAGCGAGTTTAAGGAGCGCTATATCTGTTCGCAATGCATGTCTGAAATGCAGCAGCTTCCTAAACATGCCTAATGTCCTTATATGTGAACGATGAAATTCCTTTTGAGCATCGCTGATGAGCGGTGCCTTTTTTGTCCGAAAAAAAATAAAACTCCCCCGATATACGAGGGAGTCGCCTTACAGGCCTTTGGTTTTGTCATCGTTGTATGCCGCGGTCCAAATGCCAACCATATAAAGGGCGAATACGAGCATGACGATCCAAAATGTTAATGAGAACGACATTCATGCCACCTCCTGCTAAGCTAACTTTATTATAACACCTTAGGCCAAAAAATAAACGAGAATATGAGTGCCGACTCTATCATTTGAAAAACAAGAAGTGCGTGGGTACCGGCCGCAGACTGCCGTCCGACGGCTTGTTCACGACGCGTCCGTTCAGAACAAGGGATGCGGAACCGCCGCCATCCAGGTTATAGGCGTCGATCACGCCCATTTTTTTCAGTTTGGTTTGCAGCTCTTGCAGCGTGGCTCCCGATTTCCCCTTCTCATCATATCCTTCGGTAACGAGGATGAGCAGCTGATCGTCCTTGTAATTGCCGATGACCGTGCGTGGTGCCCGGCCGGGAGTCGTTTTCCATTTGTCCGGGATCGTCGTTTTTCTGCCGTTTTGGAGCAGCACCGGCACAAAGGTGGCCCCGAACATCGGATCGAGCCGGTCAAGGTCGCTCTGGCTGTAGAACTTGCCGCCGATCAGCTTGCCGGATTTGCTTAGGCCGACAAAGGCCAGATCCTTAAAGCTCGGTTGAAATCCCGAGACGTATTTGCCGTCGTAAAAGGTCGTGCTCAGCGGATGTCTGCCCCCGTTCCCGTCAGCGTATCCGCCGGCATTAATCCCCGCAACGGCGCCATGCCGGCTTACGGCGCGCATCGTGGTTTCGACGGATCCGGGTCTGCCGCTTTCGCTGCCGAGCGACATCTTCATTGCGGAAGGATCCTTCAGTTTGACCTTCATCGCATAGCCATGATAGGTGCCCGGATTGATCTTGTACAATTCGATTCGAATCCGGTCGCTGTTGACCGTCTCGATCGGGACACCCAGTTTGGCTGTAATCCGGCGATTATAGATTTGCTCCGGCCGCGCGGCCTGTGATTCCGCTGTTTGCAGAATGGTTCCTACCGTAGCGGTCGTCTGCCGATAGAGCTTGGCCGTTTTTTCAATGGAGGATATCGTCTGTTCTGCAGAGACTGCAGCTTGATCCAGATCCTGCTTGATCATGGCGGATTGTTCCGATATGCTGCCCGACGGTATGTACTCCGCGGTTTCGTGCGACAGGCGCGGCGGCTCGGTAATTAACCAAATGCACAGCAGCATCCCGATAAATGGTGCAATGGCAAGCATAAACGTGCGGTTTAACTGTTTAGGACGGATATACTTCAGTTTTCTCACTTCAGCAGCTCCATCTTGCGTTCCAGCTCTTTCAGCTGTTTCTCGACTTGGCTTAATTGGCTGTACAGCTTGTTGCTGTTGTCCGTCTTGCCGCTAGCCTGATCCTTGGTAAAGGTCAGAAGCTCATTAAACGACTGAACCTTGCTCTGCATCTCGTCCATTTCCTGAACCAGCTCGTTAAACCTTTGATCGTACTCCGCTTTGAATGCCGCCATCTCCTGGCGCGTATCCTGCTGCAGCTGCACCACGACTTGCTCTTTCAAATGATTGCTATATAGGTAGGCTGCGGTGGTACCCAGCCCGATCAGCACAATCCAAAATACCCAGAACCATTTGGCGGATGGCCCCTTTTGATGCACTTCCTCACGGGATTTATAGGGGGTATTGTTTTCCGGCTCCAACATTGGCATTTCATCACCCCTCAAAATCTATCATTTTTTCCAGGTATCATTCTATCATGTCAGGATTACTTTCGCAAAGACGAACCAATAGCACTTGTTTTTATGAAAAAGAGATTGCTTAGAAAGTTAGAGTGGGATACAATCTGTATAGATTTGATTATCAATTAGGATACATATAAGACATTCGCCATGCATGCCGTCATAATCCCTGCGCCTATAGGATTAATTAACCTTTTTTCTATGCGAATAACGGCTGGAATTTGCGTCTGTCCATATCTGCAAACAACGGGAATTCGCATGACGGTAACGCAAGGAATTGACGGCGCTTACTTAATAGAGATGCTAGAGAGCCAAGTTTGTTGATACAGGAGGTCTATTAGAAAATGAATCAGGTTTGGCGGGTAGTTATCGTCGGAAGTCAACCTACAAGCATGCTGGGAACGAAATTGATTTTGGAAGAGCAGCAGGATCTGCTCGTAGAGGGAATGACATCCTCGGGTTCGGAAGGGCTTCGAATGGTCGAGGATTTGCTTCCTGACTTGGTACTATTGGATTATCATTTGTCGGATCATACGTCCGAAGCGGTGTTGGAGCAGATGAAGCTGCTGTCACCGAAGACCCATGTCGTCATTATGACCGATAATGACGGGCTTCCCTTGCTCCAGTCTTTGATCAGTCGCGGCGCGAGCGGCCTGTTGTCCAAGCAGGCATCCACTTTCCAGCTCATACATATGATTACCGGACTACGGGAGGGCGTTGCCTCGCTGCCGCTCGACTGGGTAAGGCAAGGCATCTGGCCGCTGACGGCCTCTGCGATGAACGAAGGCGGGCTCCAGCTCTCCGAGACGGAGGCTTTTATAATGGAACGGATCGTCCAGGGCATTACGTACGACAAAATCGCCATGGAAATTCAGGTAAGCCGCCGCTCGATCGACAACTACCTTCGCAAAATATACGTGAAGCTCGGGGTTTCCACCCGTGCGCAGGCCATCGAGAAGTATGCCCTGTACACCCGCCAAGGCAGGCAAATTTATGCCTAATGCAGGATTAAGGTTATAATATATAAATATCAGGAATACCTTTTAGAGGTTATATAAGAGGCTCCTGAATACAAAACCGAGGTTTTGATAACGGTTAGAGGGGGGACTTCCATGCAGTATTCCTTTGCTTCCCGTGCACAGACCCTTTTGTCATCCCCGCTGCGCGATATCAGGGAACTTGCGAAGCGGGATTCTTTTATTTCCTTGGCGGAAGAGCTGCCGGCCGAAGAGTTATTCCCTTTGCATTCTCTGGCGGAGGCGGCGACATCGGTGCTGTCCGAGGACCCGCTGGCCCTGCAGTACGGTGAGGCGGAAGGCTATGGGCCGCTCCGCGAGTGGCTGAGCGAGGACTTCTCCCGGCGGAAAGGCCTGAGCGTCCAGCCCCAGCATATTTTGCTGACGACAGGCACCCAGCAGGCGATCGATTTGCTGGTCAGGGTGTACGTGGACCCTGGGGATCCGGTGCTGGTGGAGAACCCGACCTCCCCCGGACTGCTTCAGGTGCTGCGTCTTCAAGGTGCCGTCATCGTTCCTGTGGAGGGAGATCATGACGGGATGCTGCCCGAGCATCTGGAGGCCATGATCCGGCAGCATAAGCCGAAGCTGCTTATGGCCGCGCCTAATTTTACCAATCCGACCGGCGTCATGTGGAGTTTGGAACGGCGTCAGCAGGTGCTGAAGCTATGCGTCTCGCATGGGCTTCTTGTCGTGGAGGATGATTCATACGGCGACCTTCATTTCGCGGATGCCAAGAATGCGAAGCCCCGCATTCCTTCCATCTTCTCGCTCGAAGAGCCGCAGGGAGGACATGTTCTGTATGTAGGCTCTTTCAGCAAAACCGTAGCCCCCGCGCTTCGAACGGGATGGGCCGCCGGGAGCCGGCGATTGATCGAGATGATGACGGCCGTGAAGCAGATGGCCGACTGGCAATCCAGCATGCTCAACCAGCGGATGCTGCACCATCTGCTGGAATCGAAGCATTTTAAGCTGGAGGATCATATCGACATGCTCAACCGGGAGTACGCAACGAGGCTCAAGCTGATGGTGGAGCTGCTGAAACGCAGCGCATGGAAGGATTCGAGGTACGCGGTACCGCCCGGCGGGATGTTTCTCTGGGTGCAGCTGCCCCCAGGATTGGACGGGGATGCGCTCCTAAGGGCGGCCTTGCTGAAGGGAGCGGCATTCCTTCCGGGCTCGATGTGCTCGGCGGCAGATCGAACCAGGGAGTGCATCCGGCTGAATTTTACGCATCCCGGGCGGGATGAGCTGCTGCTCGGCATGAATCTTATCAGCGAAGCCGTGATGGAATTTACGGCCCGGAATTAGACATGGAAGAGTTCCTTTTACGAACGCGTTGAACATAGCAAAGCTGCGGATCGAGCCAGGCTGATAGGCTCAATCCGCAGCTTTTTTTCATGAGCGGATTTGTATGGGTTTCAAGATCCGGTCTATATTCAGTCATTATGATTTCAATACGGTGGCATAGTCTGCCAAGGCCTGCACGCCTGCCGGCGTCAGCACGTAGCGTCCGCGGCTCACCCGGCGGAACCAGCCGTAGTAGTTGCGCTGCAGAATGTCTGCCGCCGAACCCACGCCGCTCCGATCCCGCACAGCCGCGGGAGAAATGCCGGGCGGCACTGCAGGGACAGCTTTTTCTTGGAGCTCACGCCCATCGGGGGCCGCTTCGTGCATGCTGCGCTGCTCCGCTTCCGCTGCATTCATGGCAGCAGCAACGCGCAGCGTTTTCTCGCGGTAAGCCGTGACCAGCTTGGCCCTCGTCACTCCGCCCGTGTTGTAATCGCCGCTGCGCTCCCGAAACTCGTACAGCAGGCGTTCCTTGCGCCTAATGGCGGTGCGGCCCTTCTGCACGGCCATCTCCGGCTCGCAGAGCACTTCGACGAAGGGCGCCTTGGTTTTGTAGAAGGTGACCGTGATGAGCCCCAATCCCAGTCGTCCGCAAAGCCCCGTCAGCTCGGACCAGCGCTGGTTGACCGCTCCTTTCTTCGCCCGGCTCTTCTCGACGGCCAGGTATACGTACGGGGTCAGCTTCAGCCGCTCAATGCCCTGGAGCAGAAGGGCCAGGTTGAACGTTTTTTTCAGCTCCACGATCAGCGGTTCATCGGCGCCGTCTTTCATGCCGACCAGATCGCAATTTCGTACCTCGCCTTTGACTTCATATCCGTTTAATTCAAAAAAGGCCTTCAGGGGAGCGTACAGCTCGGCTTCATGCTTTATCGCCATGATGACTCTCCTTTTAATCGAAAGTTGCTAATGTTACGTCAATGTAATTTCAGTATAGCATGGGGACTGCTTTCGCGGCGTACCCGAGTGTAGAATGAACCGGTGGTTAGATAAAAAAGCATACGCGTGACTTCGAAAATAAGGTCAACTATTCCAAGCAAGCCGCATAGGTATGTAATACACTTTTTCGATAATGGAATGTTTTCTAATGACGCTGTGGAATGGAAGCCAATCCCCATAAACAGACTCATAGGAGGTAGCGATATGGATATTTTCGAACGCATAGCATCGTATCGGGCAGAAGGCGACCGTTTGGCGTGGAGCGGCACATTCAGGGAATACATTGAAATACTTAAGAAGGATCCCTCTCCAGCCATGACGGCCCATGCCCGTGTATATGACATGATCGAATCCTACGGTTTCGAAGAGAGCGGGGGCCAGAAAAAATATAAGTTTTTTGAACAGGAAATCTTCGGCCTCGACCGGGCTGTCGAGAAACTTGTGGAGGAGTACTTCCATTCTGCAGCCCGCAGGCTCGATGTGCGCAAACGCATACTGCTGCTTATGGGACCTGTCAGCGGCGGCAAATCCACGCTGGTCACGATGCTGAAGCGCGGCCTCGAGAAGCATTCCCGTACCGACCGGGGAGCGGTATACGCGATCGCCGGCTGCCCGATGCAGGAAGAGCCGCTGCATTTGATTCCGATGGAGCTAAGACCGGAGATCGAGAAGGAGCTCGGCGTCCGAATCGAGGGGAATTTGTGCCCGGCCTGCCAGCTTCGTCTTAAAACCGAGTACGGCGGCGATATCGAAAAGGTTGAAGTCGAGCGGATATTAATCTCCGAGGAGAACCGGGTCGGCATCGGCACGTTCAGTCCGTCGGATCCCAAGTCGCAGGATATTGCCGATTTGACCGGCAGCATCGATTTCTCCACCATCACGGAATACGGCTCCGAATCGGATCCGCGCGCCTACCGGTTCGACGGCGAGTTAAACAAAGCGAACCGCGGTTTGATGGAATTCCAGGAGATGCTGAAATGCGACGAAAAATTTCTATGGAACTTGCTCTCCCTCACCCAAGAAGGGAACTTTAAAGCGGGCCGGTTCGCGCTGATAAGCGCGGATGAGCTGATCGTGGCCCATACCAACGAATCCGAGTATAAGGCGTTCATTGCCAATAAGAAAAACGAGGCTCTGCAATCCCGGATGATCGTCATGCCGATCCCGTATAATCTGCGAGTCAGCGACGAGGAGAAGATTTACTCGAAGCTGATAGGCCAAAGCGACATGAAGCATATCCACATCGCGCCGCACGCGCTTCGATCTGCCGCGATATTCTCCGTCTTGACGCGCCTGAAGGAAACGAAGAAGCAGGGCATGGATCTGATCAAGAAGATGCGCATGTACGACGGGGTGGAGGTTGAAGGGTATAAGGAAGCGGACCTGAAGGAGATGCAGAACGAATATCTGGAGGAAGGCATGTCCGGCATCGATCCGCGTTATGTCATCAACCGGATATCCAGTGCTTTGATTAAGCAGGATCTTCAGTGCATTAACGCGCTGGATATGCTGCGGGCGATCAAGGATGGGCTGGATCAGCATGCGTCCATTGCGAAGGAGGAGCGGGAACGCTATCTGAATTTCATTGCCGCCGCTCGCAAGGAGTATGACGATCTGGCCAAGAAGGAAGTCCAGAAGGCTTTTGTGTATTCCTTCGAGGAGTCCGCCAAGACGCTGTTCGAGAATTATTTGGATAACATCGAAGCGTTCTGCAACTGGACGAAAATCCGTGATCCGTTGACCGACGAGGAGATGGATCCGGACGAAAGATTAATGCGCTCGATCGAGGAGCAGATCGGCGTCTCGGAGAACGCAAAGAAGGCGTTCCGGGAGGAAATCATGATTCGTATCTCGGCTTATTCCCGCAAGGGCAAAAAGTTCGAGTACCATAATCATGAGCGCCTTCGGGAAGCGATTGAGAAGAAGCTGTTCACGGACCTCAAGGACATCGTCAAAATTACGACCTCGACCAAAACGCCGGATGCCGTGCAGCTGAAACGGATCAACGAGGTAAGCTCCAGGCTGATCGAGGAGCACGGGTACTGCCCGGTATGCGCCAATGAGCTGCTGCGTTACGTGGGCAGCCTGTTAAACCGGTAAGACCGAATACGAAAATAGGATAAGCGGAATGTCTGGAGAAGCCGCCCGTGGAATCGGGTGGCTTCTCCTCGTTTGGAGGGGATTGCCCGATTGTATGTGCAAATCTACACACAATTAGGACTTTGGGATTATGCCGAGGTGGTAAATATAGGCTATAATGGACCCTAAGTACTTGAACCTGTGATATGGATCACCTATTTAGGAGTGGATTTTTCGAAATGATTGATGTTTCCCCGAAAAGACGCCAGCAGTTGGAGTATATCGGATTGGACGAGCAAGGATTGGAGCTTCTCGCAAATCATCGTGAGGTATTTGCGAAGGTGGTTGAAGAGGTCGTGGACCGGTTTTACGCGCAGATCGGAACGCAGCCGCAGCTGATGCAGATTATCGGACGCACCTCGACCGTGGAACGGCTTAAGGAGACCCAGCGGGTGTATTGGATGTCGCTTGCTTCAGGAAGAGTGGACGATGCTTATATTGCCGAACGGATTAAGATCGGACAAGTTCACTCCAGAATCGGCCTGACCACGGACTATTACCTTGGAAGCTACATGGTTTATTTGGATATTGCCGCCGATTTATTGAAGAAGCTCGTACCGGATCAATGGATTCAAGTGGTGCATGCCCTGAGCAAAATGTTTAACCTGGACTCCCAGCTCGTATTGGAAGCTTACGAAATGAAAGAGAAAGAGAAAATCAGCAACCTGGCTTCGGATCAGCAAAAAATGTTGGAAGCGATTACAACCGCGGTTCAAGAATTGACGGCCATGATCGTGGAACTGGATCAGAGCGCGGCGCTGATGGCCGACAACGCCATGAAAACGGCGGAGGCGCAGGATAAGGCGCATACGCTGACTTCCGAGCTGGGCGAAGAAATTTTGCATATCGAGCAGATGGGAAGTTTGATACGGGAAATTTCGGATCAGAGCCACCTGCTTGGCCTGAACGCGGCGATCGAGGCTGCCCATGCCGGGGAGTTAGGCAGAGGTTTCGAGGTGGTTGCCGGCGAAGTGCGGAAGCTGGCCACCAACTCCAAGAAGGCGATGGATGAGATTCAGGACAAGGTCAGCGGCATTATTCGCAAGCTGGGGCTCGTGGAGCAGGAATCGGAGAAAACGTCCATGAACGCGCGTAATCAGGCAGCAAGCTCGCAGGAATTGGCCGCCTTCGTGAAAATGATGGAGAAGCTGGCCGATGATTTGGAATCGCTTCAACACGAATATGATATTCGGAAGCACGATATCGAGATCGAAACCTCATCCGAGAAGGTCAGCGTATAACAGGGGTCAAGAAGCGAACGGATGATGTGGCTATATGTAAACGAACAGCAGCACCCGCGAATGGAGCAATCCTACTCATCGCGGGTGCTGCTGTGATTATACGTTATTTTGCTGCTTCAACCGCCGTTAAATAAACCGTCGATGCAGCTTCTTGCCGTCATAGGAGAACAGAATCGGTTTGCCTTCGATGATGCTGTGCAGATGCACAGGTTTGCCCCAGAGCCGGTAAACATAAGGGATGGTGCGCTCCATATACTTCAGGTCGAGCTCAATGCCCTCGTACAGATGCTTGATCATCAGCTCGCCGGAACGGAGATGATCGCCGTCGGTCACGACGAGAAACGGCGAGCCGCCGTTTACGCGGGAGACGACCAGCTGATCGCGGATGTTCTCCCATGCCTTGTCGGTGATTTTCCACTCCGGGCCTTTTTTCTCGAAGACATAGAGGTCCAGGTCCTCCACGAGTTCCTTTGTTAAATAATTGCGCAGGAAGGAAATATCGGAATCGTATTCGCGTACATCAAACATCTTCTCCCGATCCCAGCGGCGCTCGATATCCTCGAAGATTTTCAGTCCGAGGTAGTAGGGATTCAGGCTGTGGCGCGACGGCTGCACGACTGAGGCGTTGAGCTTGGCGAACTCCACCGTTTCCTCGCTGGTCAGGTCCATTTCCCGCAGGATGCGCTGATGCCAATACGAAGCCCAGCCCTCGTTCATGATTTTGGTTTCCATCTGCGGCCAGAAGTACAGCATCTCCTCGCGCAGCATGCTCATAATGTCCCGCTGCCAATCCTCCAGAATGTCGGAGTGCTCCTGAATGAACCACATGATGTCTTTTTCCGGCTCGGGCGGGAAGCGCTTGGGCGCCGCCGGCGATTTATCGGTTTGTTTGTCGCCGTCTTCGTCCATTTCCCATAAATCGTCATACCGGCCGGGAGGCTTCTGCCGCTTGGCTTCCTCCTTCTGCTCCTGCATCCGCCGTGCCGTGTAGCGCTGTTTATCGAGTTTATCGGGCCTCACGATATGGGGATCCACATGCTCCTGAATCGCCAGCACGGCGTCGATGAACTGCTCAACCGCCTCCGTGCCGTGTTCGATCTCATAGCGGGAGATGCGCTCCGCCGTGGCGGACATGCTCTCGACCATATTGCGGTTGGAGACGGAGAAGCGGGCGTTGTTTTTGAAAAAATCGCAGTGTGCAAGGACATGGGCGACAATGAGTTTATTCTGGATCAGGGAGTTGCCGTCCAGGAGAAACGCATAACACGGATTGGAGTTGATCACGAGCTCGTAGATTTTGCTTAGGCCGAAGTCGTACTGCATCTTCATTTTATTGAAGGTTTTACCGAAGCTCCAGTGGCTGAACCGGGTAGGCATGCCGTAGGCGCCGAAGGTGTATATGATGTCTGCCGGGCAGATCTCATATCGCATAGGGTAAAAATCAAGGCCGAAGCCTGTAGCGATCTCGGTAATCTCCGCAATGGAACGTTCCAGTTCCGCGATCTCGTCTTGGTGCACGAGAATCCCCCCTTCGTCATTAAAAACATGGTTCTTATCATTTATATGGAATCCTGCAGCAGATATGCGGGCAGAAGAGGGGGCGCCGGGAATATATACAGGCCTCTGTCAAAATTTGTGCATCATCTCGGTCTGCAGACTTAGTAACCTGCCCGACTATGTAACGGTGACCCCCAGAATGCTTTGCGTTATAATGGGAATAATCCAGCGGTTTGGAAGAGTTACCCATTTATTAACCTATGGATAATAAGATGAGGTCAGGGAGGCAAATGAATGATCGATTTTCCTAAGCCCGATGTGGAGCAATTTTTTCAAACGTATGGTATTCGTACCTTCGGAATCAGTGCAGACGAGTCACGGCTTGTATTCAGCAGCAGTCTAAACGGAAAGTTCAATTTATGGGCCATGGAGTTAGAAGGGGAGACGTCCTACCCTTATCCGCTTACATACAATGACCAGATCGCAAGCTTCATTAAGCTGGACCCGGAAGGGCGGCATATCTTGACGGCGTTTGACCGCGACGGGAATGAGAATTATCAGTTTCATGCGCTGCGCTGGAACGGCGGCGAGCCGATGCCTTTGTTCGAAGGGGCGGATGCGGAGGACAAACATTATTTCGTGCATCTGTCAGAGGACGGCAAGCGACTGTATTATGTCACGTCGAAGGGGAATCCGTCCTTCCTAAATTCGCGCGTTTATCATCTGGACACCAAGGAGGATCATTTGCTGCATGAGGGCGAGGCGACATCGACCGAAATGTGTGCCGTGAGCCCCGACGAGAAAACCATCGCGTATACGAAAATGTATGCCAACACCTACTATGTTAGTTACGTGAAGCGAGAGGGCGAAGAGCCGCTGTGCTTGACGCCTACGCCTGAACAGGTGCATATTTCGGGGGATGTGCTGTTTGTCAGCAATGACCAGGTCATTTTTGCAACAGACTATGAATCCGAATTTTCTTACGTGGCCCGTTACGACATCCCGCAGCGGAAGTTTGAACCCCTGTGCCGCATCGACCGGGAGAGCATCCAGCTCTTGCGCTTCCATAAGGATTCACGAACCCTGTACATCGTTACGGAAAAAGGGGTAGAGGACCGACTGTATGCCTATTCGCTCGACAGCGGTGAGTTAACCCCCATTCCTCTTCCATCAGACATCGTGGAGCAGCTGAACGTCACGAAGTCCGGCAATCTGTACCTGCTCGCCCGGGGTGCGGTGAAGCCGCTTAACATTTACCGTTATGCAGGCGGCTCATGGAGCACGATCACAAAGAACGTGCTGACAGGGTTGACCGATGAGGACTTGGTGACGCCGGATGTCGTGACGTATCCATCTTTTGACGGGATGGAGATCGAGGCCCTCCTGTTCCGCGCCAAAGACAACGTGGCCAACGGTTATACGGTGTTTTGGCCACATGGCGGCCCGCAAGCCTCGGAGCGCAAGCAGTTCCGCTCCATGTTCCAGTATATCCTGGCCAAAGGGTATCACATCTTCTGCCCGAACTTCCGGGGAAGCACCGGTTACGGCAGCTCCTTCGTGAAATTGGTGGAGCAGGATTGGGGCGAGGGACCGCGCAAGGACTGCTTGGCAGGCATGGATTGGCTGTTCGAGCAAGGGATTTCGAGCCGCGAGAAGCTCTTCGTGATGGGCGGAAGCTACGGCGGTTATATGACCCTGCTGCTGGCGGGCCGGAATCCGGAGTATTTCAAGGCGGCCATCGACATCGTCGGCGTCAGCAACCTGTTTACCTTCTACGATTCGGTGCCGGAACACTGGAAACCGATTATGGAGCGATGGATAGGCGATCCCGAGCGGGATAAAGAACGCTTCATCAAGGATTCGCCGATTACGTATCTGGATGATATGGTGAACCCGATGCTCATCATCCAGGGAGCCAACGATCCGCGCGTCGTTAAAGAGGAGTCAGACCAAATCGTCGAGGCCTTGAGAGCCAAGGGCCGTGACGTGGAGTATCTTGTGTTCGAAGACGAGGGGCATGGGATTACGAAGAAGGCCAATGAAAAGATCGCTTATGCACGGATAGTCGAATTCCTGAAGCGCAATCATTAAGCGTCGCATAAAAAAGAGGCATGCCCGAGGTCCAAAGGGACCCTGAAGCATGCCTCTTCCTTATTGACCCGGATGATCCAGATCCTCTCTTGGATTCCAGAGTTTGATTCCGTCGTCCTCCAGTATCCCCAAGGTCACGTCCGAGATGTTCGGATCCTGGGTCAACAGGGCGTTGATTCTCATTTTGGATTGCCCGGCCTCGGCCAGGGTCATCCCCTTTTTCAGCTCGATGTAGGCTTCCACATGATAATTACGGCCTTCCTGCAGAATACGCAGACGATTGATGTCACGAACATCCGGATCGGCAAGAATGATTCCGGAGATTTTCTCTTCCACGTCCTTCGGAGCGGCCACCCCGATTAAACCGACCATGTTGTCATATCCGACCTTAAAGGCTACGCCCACCATCAGACAGCCGATCAGGATCGTGGCGATTCCGTCCAGGATGAGGAAATGGAAGAAATGCGCGAACACGATGGCAATCAGCGCGAAGAGGGCCCCAAGCGTTGCAACAATATCTTCATAGAACACCAGCCGTGTCGGCGGGGCAGCGCGGCCGGCATTTTTGAAAGCGGCTGGCAGCAAGGAGAATCCCGATGCTTGAGCGCGGGTTTCCTTCATAATTTCTTTCATGGCTTTAACCAGGATGGAACCGTCAATGATAACAGCAATGGCCAGCACAATGAAATTGAGCCAGAAATTCGTGGCTTCTTCCGGATGTTTTAACAGCTTGAAGCCCTTCAGTATCGTTTCATAGGCCATGATGGTGACCACGATCACCGCGACCATGCAGACCAGGTTAATGACCCTGCCGAAGCCGGTGGGGAACTTCTTGGTCGGCTTCCGCTCGGCCAGGACGCTGCCTACGAATACGAATCCCTGATTCACGGCATCGGCCACCGAATGCATGGCGGAGGCAAACATCGTCCCGCTGCCGCTGATGGAAGCGGCAATCCCCTTGATGATGGCCAATCCCGTATTGCCCAGTGCGGCAATGGCGGATGAGGTATTTCCTTTCTTAATGAGCTGCCATGTGTTATTCAATCCAAACCCTCCGTCTATAATGTCGATTTTTAGTGGAATCCGAAGTATATATTATCATATCATGCCAAATTAAGGATATCCCTCTCTTTTAGATGAGATAAGATTACACAAAAATTACTTAACATGTTTTTTGTTACATTAAACATGATTTACTCATATCTTTATTTCTTGCCCAATACATTAAGAATATAGTGGAAAATAAAGGATGGGTGAAGCGTAGGAGGTTGGTTAGCGGTCTTTGGCATGAAGTGGAGAATCGTTTGTAACCCCTTGATATCCAAGCGGGAACTGCCTTGCAGCAAAGTGAATAAACATGAGGAGGAAATGTTATGAAAGCGTTAACAAGTCCGGAGACAGCCAAAGGCAAGGCGAACGAGGAATGGGGCCTGATCATATGCTCCAGATGCGATGAGATGGTGGACACGATTCCAACCGACGGAGTGAAAATCATTTATGGATTTTGCGGAAAAGGGGAATGCAAGGGCACGGACTTTCAGAACTGAATGATCGTGGCGATTAGCGGAATGAATAACGAGCATGCTTAAGGGAGGGATTTCCTGAAAGCATGCTTTTTTTTGGATTTATAACCTTTTTTGATGGGTATAACAAAAATTATTGATACTTTATTATGCATTTTTAGACGAAAATATGTTGCATATATATTATATATGACGTATTATATCGGCAAGTAGAGGAAATGCACGCAGGAGGGATCACTATCGAACTGACGACAAGGCAGCAGGATATCGTCGATATCGTAAAAAAACATGCACCCATTACAGGAGATCAGATTGCGGAGATGCTGAATGTCAGCCGAGCCACCCTTCGCACCGATTTATCCAAGCTTGTGGTTCTGGATTATATTGATGCCAAGCCCAAGGTCGGGTACTTTCTGGGAAAGCGGGGAACGCGCGACCGGGAGGAAAAGTTTCGCCTTCTCAAAATGAAGGTTGGCGATCTGCACGGCGTTCCGGTGATTGTGCGTGAGACGACGACGATTCACGAAGCCGTTGTATCCTTGTTTTTGGAGAACGTGGGAAATCTGATCGTTACCGATGCCGACGGCCATCTGGCCGGTATCGTGTCCCGTAAGGATCTGCTCAAGGTAACGCTTGGCAACCCGACGGCCTCCTCCATGCCGGTAAGCCTGATCATGACCCGCCGGGCCAACGTAACAACGGTGCAGCCGGAAGACACGGTGCTGGATGCCGCACGAAAAATTATTAATCATCAAATCGATAGTCTGCCAGTGGTCGTTCCATCCACCACGGGAAATCCGGGGGAGCACTGGAAGGTTGTCGGTCGGATCACAAAAACGAATATTATCAAAATGCTGCTCGACATGGTAGCCGAGGAATAATGGGAGGAATCGGATGAATCAGGCATTAACTCATTTCATAGCAATCTGTTCGGACTCCATCGGGGAGACGGCTGAAGCGGTTGTTCAAGCTACCCTGCGCCAATTCGAGCTTCCGAATACAGAGGTTAAACGTTATATGAACGTTCGCGACGAGGAAGAATTGACCGAATTGATGGAGGAGGTTGCAAGGCGCGGAGGATTTGTGGCTTATACGCTCGTTCAGCCGGAGCTTCGCGAGGTCATCCGGGAAGAAGCCGTCCGGCTCAACATTCGCACCGTGGATATCATGGGGCCGATGATGCAGGCCTTTGCCGACACGTTCAACGACTATCCCAAGCGGCTGCCGGGCCTGCTGCACCGCTTGGACGACAGCTATTTCCGGCGGGTGGACGCGATGGAATTCGCCGTCCAGTATGACGATGGCAAGGATGTCAGCGCCATTTTGAAGGCGGACATCATCCTGCTGGGCGTATCCAGGATCTCGAAGACGCCGCTGTCGATGTTTCTCGCACATAAAGGCTACAAAACGGTCAATTTCCCGATCGTGCCGGAGATGTCGCCGCCTTCCCAGCTCAGAGAGGTCACGAACGGTACGATCATCGGGCTTACGATCGAGCCGGAGCATCTTCTCAAAATCCGCAGCGAGCGCTTAAAGGTCATGGGACTGCCGCATCAGGTGCAGTATGCAGCCCTGGAGCGGATCCAGGAGGAGCTGGATTACGCCTTGTCGCTGTACGAGGAGCTCGGGTGTCCCGTCATCGACGTCACGGATAAGGCGATTGAGGAATCCGCTGGACTGATTATGAATTATCTGAAATAAGCAGCATCGGTTAGGAAAATAGCAAAAGGAGGGATTCAATCATGGAGAGTTCATTAGCATTGGAGCTTGTAAGAGTGACGGAGGAAGCAGCGCTGCAATCCGCCCGCTGGACAGGAAGAGGTGACAAGAACAGTGCTGATGAAGCCGCAACGGTAGCGATGCGCAAGCATTTTGATTCCGCAGCGATGGATGGGGTCGTGGTCATAGGGGAAGGCGAGATGGATGAAGCGCCGATGCTGTATATCGGAGAGCGCGTAGGGAATCGCAAAGGTCCGAAGATGGACGTGGCGGTGGATCCGCTCGAAGGAACGGAAACGGTGGCGAACGGGCTGAACAATGCGTTGTCCGTGATTGCCGCGGCTCCACGGGGAACCCTGCTGCACGCGCCCGATATTTATATGCATAAACTTGCGGTCGGCCCCGAGCTTGCGGGCAAGCTGAGTTTGAATGACCCGATTGAGGTTACCCTTCGAAAAGCATCGGAGATCTTATCCAAGCCGCTGTCGGAGATGACCGTGTCCATTCTCGACCGCGAGCGTCACAGCACGATGATCAGGGCTTTGCGAGAATCCGGGGTAAGGATCAAGCTGCTGAGCCACGGCGATGTCATGGGAGCGATCGAGACCTGCACGGACAGTGAGGTCGATCTCTACGTGGGCTCCGGAGGGGCACCGGAAGGCGTTCTGGCCGCAGCCGCCTTGAAATGCCTGGGCGGAGAAATCCAGGGACGGCTCATACCGGAGACGCCGGAGGATTTCGTCCGATGCCAGGGCATGGGATTGAAGCATCCCGAGCAGCTGCTGACGATGGAGGATATGGTGGGACGGGAAGGCGTGCTGTTCGTAGCCACCGGTGTGACGGCTGGAGATTTCCTGCGCGGGGTTAAATATATGCCGGGTCAGCGGGCCGAAACGCATTCGGTCATGATGTACTCCGGCACTAGAACCGTCCGTTATATCCGTAGCGTCCATCATCTGTTCCAAAGCAATGAAACCTTAGCCGCCGCTGCATCTTCTTGATGGATATGGGCGGCATCCGCTAAATAAAAGGCACTCCAAGGTTAGTCGACCTTCGGAGTGCCTTTATGCGTTGTTAACGGTTTGGCAAATCGTGCGCTCACCCGTGCCTCTTACGCCCGAGCATCAGCCAAGCTCCTCCAAGCACAAGCAACACAGCGATGACAGGCTGAACGACCGAGAGGTAATTGAGTACGGGTCCGATCGAGAATACCACGAAGAACAGCAGCGACAGGACGGTCAGAATGTTAATCGGGATGAGCAGCCACTTGTTACGCGAACCGAACCAGTAGAACTCGAACAATCCGGCCGCAACGGCAAGAATAAAGCCGGGCCACATCGACCCCCAAGAGTCGAACAAGGAAGCGATTTGGCTGACAATACCGGCTGTGAGCAGAATGCCGCCCGGTATCAACAGCCCGATTCCCTGACGTCCGACCAGCGAGAAGTACATCCAATGAAAAAACAGGCCTAACGGGATCACGAACAGGGTAGGCCAGAACGTGGCAAAGATAGAACCGGCGCCTACGGTACCGCCTTGGTTCAAGAGCAAGTATGCGCCAAGCAGGATGAGCAGAGGTGCTAAGATTGTACGTTTCGTCATACAAACTTCGTTCCTTTCCTTATATAGATTGATTATTCCAAGAATACCATGCAAAGGATGGGGGTGTCCTCGGTCCTTCGGGGAATGTTTCACCTGGACTTTAGTCTAGGATGGACAAGTTTAACCTATTGGCGGCTCGTTTAATAAGTTCCTAAACGTTCTGCTTAGACGAAGGACAGAAAAGACAGTCCTGCAGCAGAGAACAACAAAGCAGAACTGTCTTCGGATATAAACAAATTATGATGGCTTCTTGGTATACATCAGTCCGACGGTTTGAGGACCGCAGTGGCTGCAAATGACGCAGCCGGCCGTAGAAATGCTGACCTGTCGTGCGCCTGTCTTTTCCTGCAGTTCCTTCTGCAGGAAACGGGCTTCCTCCTCGGCCATGGTATGTACAACAACGATCAGATCATTGTCCATCTTATCCAATTGAGCCAGTGCATTCTGGATCATTTGATCCAGCGCCTTTTCTTTTTTGCCGCGTACCTTGTAAGCCGGGATCATGCCGCCGTCCACGACTTTGATCACCGGACGGATTTTGAGCAGGCTGCCGATGATGTTTTGCATGCCGGAGCAGCGTCCGCCTTTATACAAATAATCCAGCGTATCGACAACGAATTCGCACTCCACTTCGTTTACGGTACGGCTTAATAGCTCCACAATTTGCGGTATGGACGAGCCTTCATTGGCCGCGTGAACAGCCTTCATAACAAGCAGTCCGATGCCGGAGGAAAGATTGCGCGAATCAAACACGGTAACCCGCCCTTCGGGCAGCTCGCCTGCAGCTATCAACGCATTTTGGTAGGTGGAAGAAAGCTCTGACGAAATGCTGAGGAACAGGATATCCTCCCCCTGTTCAATCGAAGGCGAGAAGGCCGCAATGAAGTCGGACGGAGAAGGTGCCGCTGTTTTGGGCAGGCTGCCGATCTGGTCGACTTTGGCATACAACTGTTCCGGTGTAATGTCGACTCCATCCCGTAAGGATTGTTCTCCGAATACGACGTAGAGCGGAACGATGCCGATATTATATTCGTCTATCCACGAAGGTGGTAAGTCGCAGGTGCTGTCAGCAAAAATTCTAATTTTACCAGGCATGAACATCTCCCTTTATCAACTATTTGAGTCTGTATTACTACTAGAATACCTTGTTTGATCAGAAAAGGAAATGCTCTTGTCGTTTTGAACGCGAATGCGAAGGAATCGCCCAAAAAGCGGGAAATGTGCAACATTAACCCCAGGATTCCCGTTAATCATAATGGAGGTGGTTATATGGCAAAGCGAAAGCGTTGGAGCAAAATAATCACAGCAGCTGCCGCAGCTATGCTGCTCATGGCAATGACGGCATGCAGCGGCGAAGGCCCGACTTCTCAGCCGCCGGCGGATCCGAATCCGGTCGAGGAGCCCAAGTACGAGATTAAGCAAGGAACCGGTACTTACGTAGGTCAAATCGATAACAATTCGATCGAAATCGAGACGGCCGATGGTCCGACCGCATTCCGGCTGGGCGAGGGGATGGATCAGATCATATCCAAACTTCAGGGAGAAGAGTCCGTCTCCTATGAGTACAGGGAACAGCCGGTTGAAGGCGAGGAAGATTTGAAGCAGTTGATCCTCATCAAATTGACGGTGGACAACGAAGTCGGCGGCTCGAGTTCCGAGAACGCGCAGCTTCCGGAAACCAAGGATTTCGAGCTGGAGCTGGAGGGCATGAAAGAAACCAAAACAGCCAAACTGGCCGAGGGTGACGGCTACGCGCTGTATATATTCGATATTTTTTCCTTTGATGCAAAAACCAACAGGCTGACCATGAATGTGGACCAGGATTATTACGTCGAGATTACGAAGCTGCCTTCGGATTACGACGCGGACATACTCAAGCTTGAGGCGGAGAAGGAGCTTGCGGAGGTTGGCAAAGTCCATGAAGCTGAGGGCAGTGAAAGGCACAACGTCATGAAGGATGCATCCGTGTATATGATAGGCGAAGGCGAGGGCCTCACGAAGATGTACATTGTGGATGAGTTTGACGGACAGGGTTATATATTCCGCGTAAATAACCCTCACCGCGAACCTTCCGAAGGATTTGCTACACATGCTTTTACATCCTTGAGCTCGATTGTTAATCGATAATGTCATGCAAACAGCCCCTGTCGTTTGGCCATAAGGCCAAGCAGCAGGGGCTGTATCGATATTCGAGGGGGTCCGACGTTACTTGGACGTCTCCAAGTATTGCTTAATGAATCGCAGTGCATTCGCATCGCGTTCCGTGCCTTCACGAATCCCCGCAAACATTTCTTTCTTCAGGACGGGCAGTTCTTCGCCAAGCGGGCTGCCCATAATATCCACGGCATACACATGCTCCGCGCCGTCTTCCTCATTTGTACCCTTTACCAGCATCTCCGGCGTAAGCAGTTCCTTCAGCTCGCCTTCGACTTCCGCTTCGAGCGGGCGTACCATGCCTTGATTGCCAATCCAATCAAAGGCGGTTTGATCCATGATATACAGATCAGGACGTTCGGTGGACAGCACCAGCAGTGCCTTTTGCAGCATGGCGGCATCCTGCGGATTGTTGGAATCCAGGGGAGGCACGTAGTTAATGTTAACGGTTACGCGTTTCCAATCGGGAAATTGGGCCAAAATCGCGTCTTCGATCGGTTTAAGGTCCTGTCCGCCATCCTGGCTCATATAAGAACCGAGGAACATGACTTCCAGGTCAACCGGGGGCAGGCTGGCCAGCCGATCCTTCTCTGCCTGATGGTTGAAAATGCTGATCACGATATAAATGAGAACGCCCACCAGGGCAATGCCGCCGAGCACGTGGAATTTATAATAACGGAAGAAATGGTCGGTTTTCTCCGCTGTCCCGGCAAACCTCTTGTATTTGCCGTACCGTTTCTGATTCATCTCTTCCAAAGCTTTGCGGTTCTCTTCTTCAAGGATGAATTTATAGGCTTTGGTGATTTCGGCAAACTCGGCTTCGATCTCTTCCGCCCGGTCCGGCTCCCGCCTTTGATGCGAACGGGTTTGGCGCATGAGCAGCGTATACCGGTCGTCAAGCTGTTCCTTGGTTGCATCCTCCGGCAGACCGAGCTGCTCATAGGCTTCTTTCAGTTGGTCCATTCATGTCACCTCTTCTATACTGTGAGAGTTTCCTAGTTACCAGTATATAGCGTAGAGGCAGCAGGTTACAAACGTTTATGAGATGTTTCGACGCTTCTCGGCTTGCTATGGGGCAAACTGTCCTCCATAAGAGGAAACTCTCCAACTTGGCAGCTTGCCAGGATGGTAAATCATTCATCGATTTCCTGAATGATTATGAATGTTTTTGGAAGTTTTAGATTGTTTTTCGAGGCAAATATGATACTATATGCTGTAGAGGGGGATTCATTATGCTGACGGAAGAAAGATACCGAATCATATTAGAGCGCTTACAACAGCGCGGTGTCGTGAAGCTGCAGGAATTGGTAGAACTCCTTGAAGCTTCGGAATCAACGGTAAGGCGGGATTTGATCGACCTTGAAGAACGTCAATTGCTAAAGCGTATTCATGGCGGAGCCGCTCTGCCGAGCCCAAAGATACAAGAACCTGGAATTGAGGAGAAAACGTTCAGAAACATTCAACAAAAAAATGCGGTTGCTCGGTTGGCTGCTGCACAGGTTGAGGATGGAGAAAGCATTTACCTGGATGCGGGTACGACCACGCTGGCCATGATTCCGTTCATCGACGCCAAAGACGTCACGGTTGTCACGAACGGTTTATCCCATATCGAAGCGTTGGTCAGCAAGCGGATCAAAAGCTATCTGCTGGGCGGCATGATGAAGATTCATACCAAAGCCGTCATCGGAAGCATCGCGCTGCAAAATATGGACAACTTCCGTTTTGACCGGTGCTTTCTGGGCACGAACGGCGTGGATGCGGAGATGGGCTACACCACCCCCGATCCGGAAGAAGCCTTGATCAAGCGGCGGGCCCACCAGCTGTCCGCTTCCAGTTACGTCCTTGCGGATTCCAGCAAAATCGGAGAGGTTTCCTTCGCCAAATTGCTGGACCTGAGCGAAGCGACGCTGATTACGGAGTCCTTGCCGGAATCATGGAAGAAGGTCATTTCACAGAAAACCAAAATAATTGAGGGATCATGATGATATATACGGTTACACTGAATCCTTCCATTGATTACATCGTGGAAGTTGAGCATATCGAGCTTGGCGGATTGAACAGAATGACCCGGGACATGAAGTTTCCGGGCGGGAAAGGAATTAACGTATCGCGTGTGCTGAACCAGCTGGGAGCCGATAATACGGCTATCGGTTTTCTTGGCGGTTTCACCGGCCGTTATATCGACGAGATGCTCGGCAAGGAAGGAATCCGCACGGATTTCGTGAACATCGCGGACGATACCCGCATCAACGTTAAGCTGAAGCATGGCGGAGAGACCGAGATCAACGGCTTGGGACCCGATATCCGGGAAGACGAAACCAATGAGCTGCTCCATAAGCTGTCACAGCTTGAAGCCGGCGATATCGTTGTGCTGTCAGGCAGCGTGCCGCCTTCGCTGGATTCGGACTTTTATGGCCGTCTGATCGAAGCGTGCCGAAAGGGCGACGCCGAATTCGTCATGGATACCACGGGTGAGGCTCTAATGAGGGCATTGGCCTATAAGCCGCTCCTTGTGAAACCGAACCACCACGAGTTGGCCGAGTTGTTCGGCGTTGTCATTGACTCAAGAGAGCAGCTTGTGGAGTACGGACGGAGACTGCTTGAGAAGGGCGCGCAGCATGTCCTAATTTCCATGGCCGGAGAAGGGGCGCTGTTCATCACGGCCGATCGGGTTTATCACGCCCATGTTCCGCCGGGTACCGTCCGTAATTCGGTCGGTGCCGGCGATTCGATGATTGCCGGATTCGTCGGCACGCTTGCGAAGGGACAGGGCCCGATCGAGGCATTCCGGACGGGGGTCGCCTCTGGAAGCGCTACGGCGTTCTCGGACGACTTGGCGGCAAGGGAAGCGATTGATGAGCTGCTTCCTCTGGTTAGGATCATGGAGTGGTGAGCCGCTTCACATCGAATAACCGGTAATGGGCGGTTATGGCGCGGTTATCACCACGAAGATTTCAAGGGAGTGTGAATCACATGAGAATTACGGATTTAATGATACAAGAAACGATGATCATGGATCTGAAGGCGGTCACGAAGGAGGCTGCCATCGATGAACTGATCGGGAGTCTGGCCGCCAGCGGGCGGATCAACGATCCGGTTTTGTTTAAAGAGATGATCCTGAAGCGTGAAGCCGAATCCAGTACGGGGATCGGCGGCGGCATTGCGATGCCCCACGCCAAGACGAAAGCGGTTAACGAGCCGACCGTCGTGTTTGCCAAGAGCAGCGGTGGCGTGGATTTCGAAGCGCTGGACGGTGAGGCGGCGCATGTTTTTTTCATGATCGCTGCTCCCGAAGGAGCGGGGAATACGCATCTGCGTACCCTTGCAGCGTTATCGAGGCTGTTGATCGATGCGGAATTCATCGCGCAGTTGATGAAGGCGGAGACGCCGGCGGAGGTAACGGCTTTATTCGACTCCAAGCAGGCGGTTGAAGAAGCCGCCAAAGCTGAGAGGGAAGCGGCCAAAAAAAGGGAAGCCGTACAAGAAGAAGCGGAGAACAAGCATCGGGAATCCGACATTGCTGCCCCAGCTGACCAACGGGATGTATCTGCCGTGGCCTCGACTCCGTTTGTGGTTGCCGTAACAGCTTGCCCGACCGGCATTGCCCATACGTTTATGGCCGAAGACGCCCTTAAGAAGAAAGCCCAGGAGTTGGGCGTCGAAATCCGGGTAGAGACGAACGGCTCGGAGGGCGCGCAGAACGTATTGACGGAAGAGGAAATCCGCAGGGCCTCAGGCGTCATCATTGCCGCCGACAAAAACGTGGAGATGGCCCGCTTTAACGGAAAACCCGTTCTCCAGCGTCCTGTCAGCGACGGCATCCGCAAATCGGAGGAGCTGATCCGCAAGGCGATGGGCGGCGAGGCGCCGATCTACCGCAGCGAAGGCGGCGGTGAGCCGACGGTGAAGGACGCGGAGAAGGGCAGCATAGGCACGAAAGTATACAAGGACCTGATGAATGGTATTTCGCACATGCTGCCGTTTGTCGTGGGCGGCGGCATTCTTCTCGCCATCTCTTTCCTGATCGAGCAGCTTGCCGGCGAGGATCATCCGCTCTTCCAGCTGCTGCAAACGATCGGCGGAGGAGACGGTGCCTTCCACTTCCTGATTCCGGTTCTGGCGGGCTTCATAGCGCTCAGCATAGGCGATCGTCCGGCATTGATGCCCGGCATGGTCGGAGGCCTGATGGCCCTCAATTCCAATTCGGGGTTCCTTGGCGGTCTTGCGGCAGGTTTCTTGGCCGGTTATGTGGTTATCCTGCTGCGCAAAGCGTTTGCGGGGCTGCCCCGAGCGCTTGACGGCTTAAAGCCGATTCTGTTGTACCCGGTCGTCGGCCTGCTTGTTACCGGAACGATCATGTTCTACTTGTTCGATCCGTTCTTCAGCTGGATCAATCTCGGCCTGATTGATATTCTTAACAATTTGGGTACCGGCAACGCGGTGATTCTCGGTCTGATTCTGGGCGGGATGATGTCGATTGATATGGGCGGTCCCTTCAATAAAGCGGCGTATGCATTTGCGATCGGCGTATTCACATCCAGCGGCAACACGAACGGAGCCATGATGGCTGCGGTCATGGCCGGCGGGATGGTGCCTCCGCTGGCCATTGCTCTGGCCACGACGTTCTTCAAGCATAAGTTCACGGAGCAGGAACGCAAATCGGGCGTGACCAACTATGTGATGGGCCTTTCCTTCATAACGGAGGGGGCGATCCCGTTCGCCGCAGCCGATCCGCTGCGCGTGTTGACATCCTGTATTCTCGGTTCCGCGGTGGCAGGCGGGCTGACGCAGCTGTGGAGCATCAACGTTCCTGCCCCGCACGGGGGAATCTTTGTCGCGGCTCTCGCCAATCATGCGCTCCTGTTCCTGCTCTCGGTTCTCATTGGTTCGGTAATCTCGGGTGTGCTGCTTGGAGTTTGGAAGAAGCCGCTTGAACGAAAATAGACTCAATCACACGGGTTGAGGGTAAGCCATTCAGCTTACCTTCAACCCTTTTTTTCTTTTGACGGTCTGCCCTGATTTGCAGAATAAGAACGCTAGGGTGTGCCGAGCCGGAATGAAGGGAGGATCTGCGATTCTCTTGGGGAACAGAATCTATGAACATCCGGATTTATACTGGGTACGTCATGGTATAATCTAGTCATGTTAGGAACAGGAAGGAGAGAGGACAGAGATGAGAGAACAGAACGGCAGCAGCCGGGGGCCGGAGCAGCTGATCGATGAAATCAACCGGACGTCTACAACTGATGGGATGGCGGCCGTATGGTTTTTGGGTCAGGAGAGTGTTGTCCTGAAGGGCGGGGAGGTCGTCATCTATATCGACCCTTATATGTCAGCCGACCTGGAACGCAAAGCGGGATTTCAGCGCGCGTTTCCGGCTCCGCTGCAGCCGGAGCATATTACGAATGCAAACATGGTCCTGATCACCCATGAGCACGATGATCATATGGATCTCGGAACGATTGCGGTCATCGCCAAACAGAATCCGGAAACAGCGTTTGTTGCGCCGGCATGCTGCCATGAAGCGATGCGCGGTGCCGGCGTGGCGCCGGAGCGGCTGTTTGCGGCCGTATGCGATGAATGGCAGCAGTTTGACGGCTTTCGTCTGATGGCGATTCCGGCTGCCCACGAGACCTTGGATGAGCATGAAGAGTTTGGACACCGATTTGTCGGTTACCTGGTGGACATCCAGGGCGTGTTGATCTACCATGCGGGAGATACCGTAGTCTATCCCGGATTGGTGGAAAGGCTGCAGGCGCACTCCATTGATATCGGGATGGTGCCGATCAATGGGGGAGATGCCTTCCGCCGGAAGGACGGCATCGTCGGGAACATGGGCTTCCGGGAAGCCGCAGAACTTGCTGCAGCGTCGGCATTCGATTTGACCATTCCGATGCATTACGATATTTTTCCATGGAATGGAGAGAAGCCGGGGTACTTCGTGGATTATTGCTATGAGAATCATCCGTATATGAAAACCAAAGTGATGGCGCGCACCGAGCGTTTGCTTTATGTAAAATCCGAATAAGCGATAGACATTCCGATGGAATTTTTTTTCAAATGCGGGACAGCGAGTTCGCAATTTTTCGAAATGACAAGCATATGAATAAGACATGCCTTTATAAATGGAGATGTGGGATATGCTGTCATTTCGAAAACATGTCATTATCGTGATCGGAAGCTTTCTGATCGCGATGGGGACCAATTTTTTTCTTGTCCCGCATAAAGTTCTGGATGGCGGAGTTATCGGGATTGCTCTGATCGCCAACTACGTGTTTGACCTACATATCGGATTCGTAATCATTTTGTGCAGCATCCCCATGTTTATCGCCGCCTGGATGTTAAATCGCGAAATCTTTTACAATAGTCTGTCAGGCATGCTGATATCTTCGTTTGTCATCGATTTGCTCTCCCCGTTGCAAACGGATTTTTTGCGTTTTTTTGCTCCCCATGTGATTATCAGCGCGCCCATAGGCGGTGCGTTGATCGGAGCCGGGCTAGGATTGATGCTGAGGAATGATGCAAGCACGGGCGGAACGGATCTGTTGGCTCATTTTCTGGCAAGGTATTTGCCATTGAATGTAGGCGTCATTATTTTGCTGATGGATGCCGTCATCATCGGATTCGGAGGCGTTCTGCTCTCGGGAAGCACCTTTGTGTACTCCATTCTGACGATTGTTGCAGGCGGTTTTACAACGGGCATGATTACACAGAAACGATGGTTCGGAAAGAGAAGGATCTAATAACAGACAAGCCTATCAAGATCGACTTGATAGGCTTGTCTGTTATTTATGAAGATGAAACATGCAGCGAACGCCATCTATGAACTACTACGGCATGTGCTTAAAGATTATTTATGGGAGGTTTGAGCTTCCTTAAAGGCGTGGATATAAGCACGGGCCTTCTCCGTAATCAAATTGAAGTCTCCGCTCTTAAGCGCGTCTTTGGTCAGATCGGACCCGATTCCGACCGCGAATGCCCCGGCCTTGATCCATTCATGCAGATTGTCCAGATTCACGCCTCCGGTCGGCATGATATTGGCCTGCGGCAGCGGGCCCTTCAGAGACGGTATGACGGACGGAGAGTACAGATTACCCGGGAAGAGCTTAACGACATCGACGCCAAGCTCAAGCGAGGCCACGATATCATGGACGGTAACGGCACCCGGCATGACCGGAATGCGATATCGGTTGCAGAGCATAATCGTATCGCGGTCGAACCCTGGGGAGACCACGAACTCGGCACCGGCCAGGATCGTGATTCTGGCCGTTTCTGCATCCAGAACCGTACCGGCTCCGATGATGGCATAGTTGTCCGCTTGCGGGTCTTTGGAAGAGTACATTTTGGATAACGTCGTAATGGCTTCCGTAGCGAACGGTACGGTCATGGTCACCTCGATGACCTTGATCCCGCCTTCAATCGCGCGTTTGGCAATCTCTACAACCTCATCGGGAGAATCGCCGCGCAGGACCGCGACAACGCCAGCCTGATGGATCTGTTCGATCAGTTTCAATTTTTTCATGTTATACACTCCTTCTTAATCTATGCATTCTATTAGATGATGGCTTGATATCCAATCATAGCGGGTCAACGTTCGATATGGGCGGCATTTCCTCGCCGCTGTTGAACTTCCTCCCAGGTCGGAAGCGCTTCCCAGTCACCTGGGGCTTGGATGACCAGGGATCCGGTTAATCCGCCTAGGGACAAGGCCTCTTCCGGTGTCCAGCCTTTGGCAATGCCTGCCAGGAAGCCTGCGCAGAAGCCGTCTCCCGCGCCAACGGTATCCACTACGTTATCCACACGCTCAAAAGGAAGGGAGTAGGTCCCGGTTTCCCGAACAATAACGTTGTTTCCGTCGAAACTCTTGATTACGGACATGCCGGGGAGCTGACGCAGACGGTCCAGGATCACCTGCTCGTCCTCCGTTTCGAACAACAGCTTGCATTCATCATAGCCAGGGAGGAAATAATCACAGCTTTCGGCAAGCTCCAGCAATACGGGGCGAGCCTCCTCAATGTTCCACAGCTTCAGCCTGAGGTTCGGATCAAAGCTGATCTGGACGCCATGCGTTTTGCATACGGAAATGACATGCCGTATCGTCTCCAGGCAGTTGCTGCTTAAGGCGGCTGTGATGCCCGTGAAATGAAGGATGCGGGCCTTGGCTATGTATTCGGAGTCTACATGGTCCGGCGTCATTTGGCTGGCGGCAGAGCCTTTGCGGTAGTAATAGACGGAGGATTGACCGCGAACGTTCTGTCTCAGCATAAGACCGGTCGGTGCAGCATCCGTTTGTCTGGCGCTGGAAACATCGACCCCTTCACCTCGAAGCGTTTTCAAAATGCCGGTTCCGATCGGATCGTTGCCGAGCTGGCCGAACCATCCGCTGCTGCAGCCAAGCCTGGAAAGCCCGATGGCGAGGTTGCTTTCGGCGCCGCCGAAGGACTGGGCCATGGTTCCTCCCTGGCCAATGCCCCGTGTGCCTTCGGGATATAATAATCCCATCGATTCGCCGAACGTGATGACATCGATAGGACGCATACCATTATTCATAGAATTACCCCCTTATATTCAGTCTCCGTTATTAACACTTTACCCTGATGGTGATGATAACTCAATAAAAAATAACACAATGTAAATAACCTCCTATCCGGGAAAGATAGGAGGTATGCATGGGCTTTCAGCATAGGAGAAAGCAAAAAAACAATGCTTAGAAACCTTTATACTGAGGCTCTTCCTGTTCAAGCTGCTGAACCCGCTGGGCTACTTGGTCTACGACTTGCTGCGTTTGTTGTGCCGCGGTAGTGAACAGATCCTTGGCATTTTGATCTTGCGTAGACAGCGCAAATTGCTCAAGGCTGGCCTGAGCGCTTTTTAAGGATGAGAGGCATGTTTTCACATCGGAAGCTACGGTCATTGGTTTTTATCACTCCTTTCATGCGTAATAATGTACGCATTTTGGAGAAGAACATGCATGAAGCATGGCAAGGAAAATAATGGTGTGATTTCAATTAGGATATTTGACAATAATCTATATAGTGATTGCTATGTCATTACATCGAAAGGAAGGTCGTTGTTGTGCCTCAATGGTTGGAAATCGTACTTAGAACCGTATGTGCCGTGGTCGTGCTGTTCCTGATGACGAAACTGCTTGGCAAGCGCCAGGTGACGCAGCTATCTTTTTTTGAATATTTAACAGGGATCACGATCGGTAGCATAGCTGCCTATATATCCTTGGATCTGGAAGCAAACTGGTATTTAGGGCTCGTGGCTCTGGGCGTCTGGGTTGCCTGCTCGCTTCTCATCGAATTTCTGCAAATCAAGAGCAAAAAGGCAAGGGATTTTATCGATTTTAAATCAACCGTGCTCATTCAAGGCGGCAAGATATTAGAAGATAATTTAAAGAAGGAAAGGCTGTCGACAGACGAGCTGATGCAGCAGCTCCGCAAAAAAGACGTGTTTCAGGTCGCCGACGTGGAATTTGCCATCATGGAATCCAGCGGTGAGATCAATGTCCTGCAGAAGCGTGAAAGTTTGCCTTTGACTCCCAAGGATCTAGGTATACAGGTAGCGCCGGAAAAACCTGGGCAGGTTGTGATCATGGATGGCGAGGTCATGGATGAACCGCTGCGCGTCTCGGGCTTCAATCATGGATGGCTGGTGGAAGAGCTGGACAAGCAGGGCGCCAGAATCAAGGACGTATTCCTTGCTCAAGTCGATACCTATGGACAATTAACCGTCGATTTGTATAACGATCAGATCCAGGTGCCCCAAAACGAGGGACGGAAGCTCTTGTATGCAAATTTAAAGAAATGCCAGGCGGATTTGGAATTGTTCAGTCTCAGCACGAAAAGTAAGAAAGCTAAGAAAATGTATGAGGAGAGCTCCAAACGGATGGAGAAAATTTTAGCCGATGTACAGGCGATTCTGAAGACGTAATGGATGTCGCCGAGTCATAAATCCGCAAAAATCGGAATAGGATATTTTTGTGTATCACAAAAGGAGCCGGTTGCCGCCGACTCCTCGTACAGCAGATCTTCGCCCGCAAGGTGGATATTTGCTTGCAACCAGACGTAAGAAATAGATTCATCTGTTCCAGGACGGGTCTATTTCTTATTATGGAAGGCAAGGATCGAAACGACCAGAGTGGCGAACGAAATCATTAAAGCCAAAGCTTCATTCACGCCCATGCCGATCACCTCCTGCTGCCACCCTTGCTTAGCTGGTCTACTGTACTATATAATATGCCAATTGCTTACAATAAAAGAACCTTTTTGTAGGAAGCGCTTACATAAAATGTTGGTTTTTTGACGAGATCAGAAAGTATAAACAAAAGAGGTTTATCATACTCACCGAGAAAATTTCTTCTTACTCATGTTTATCTATAAGATCAGAGCGGTTGACGGCCGCTCTTTTTTTATGTTGAGTTTCGAAATATGAAAAGGGTGGGAGGGCGATTCATTACAAATTTCAAGACTCTCAAGCGGTTTTTTGGTCAGGCTTTGGTCTTGATTTTGGTTTACGCTTGCGTTTACGGAACAGGGAGGCAATCCAATAGAAAATAGGGATGAACTCCATGAGAATGAAGAATACCGCCATCCCGAAGGAATTGAAGTCTTGCTGAAAAAGGATCGGATTTTGCGAATACTGGTACGCAATTACGATAGCGGTTCCCCCAATGATCGCGATCAGGGGACCATCCATTTGCTTCAGGTTAAGGAGTTTCGCCATACACCTTACGCTTACGTGGATAAGAAAGGCACTGTGGAAGAACATCGAGCTGCTCCATAACCCAATGATCAGCGGATCGGAATTGCCGAGAAACCCGCTGGCTGCACGCATCAATTCGACGAGCGGATACTGCATCTCGCGCCCTAGATAGGGGCCGAAATTCAGCAATGCCGATGCCCATTGGAGCATTACGCCTATCGTGACCAACAGTCCTGCCGCAGCAAGGTTACGAAAGGATTTCTTGTTGAATTGGATATAGGGAGCGAGAAAGAGGAACACGATCCATTCAGCGAAGAATGAAAGGCAGAACAAACTGTCCTTGATCGCCGACTCATAATTGTGATGCCTGACCATCGCGATCATCATATCCCAATGCGCTTCCTTGAAGAAAAACATATTCATGGCCACAATGGCAACAACAATGACAAGAAACAGCCCGTCGGAAATATAAATCATCGTCTCCATTCCCCACCTGGCCGTAACCATAACGACCAGGCCCACAATCAGGAGGATGAACCACTGGGGAGATTCCCGCATGTAATTGGTATCGAAGAATAACGTGAAGCCTTCGATATCCATCCCTATGTAATTGATAGACCAGAAGAATACCAAAGCGACGATCGGGAAGTGAATCCATTTGCTGACCAGGGCACTGCCAAAATTGATCCAGGGTTTCCGAGGATCCCACAGCCCGAGTTTCATCATAAACCACAAGAAGACCAAACTCATCGCATAACCACCCAAAATCGCAGCCCATCCCAAATATGCCGAGTTCCACAAGAGAGGAGTGACTAGAAATCCCGTAGGTATGGCGTTTAGATAGACAAATCCGAAACGAAACAGCTGCCAGGGAGTATTTCGCATGTTGGGTTCGTACATCCTTTCCGTTTTTAAGTTCTTATAACTTATCCAGCCAACCGAACAGCAGCATAATCAGATGGTTGGGGGTCAGCCACTCGCGAGAGAACAAGGCGAATACATTCCAAACGGTAAATGCAAGGATCAGGATGAGCATCGTCCACTTTTCGCGGGATCCCTTTGCCTTTTTCTTCGCGACATACCATTCCGCCAAGGCGTATACGAGAAACAGAAGAGCGAGCATCGGTCTGCCTCCTTATTTCAGTTTCGATTTGAGTATGGCTCCGAAGTTCCGTACCTTGATGTCGGCATCCACCTGGATCTCAACTTCGTTTTTATAATAGTCGGGCCAGTTGGAGCGAACCTGCTGCCAATGATCCGGATAGTTCCAGTCCACCAGCATTCCCAACTGCAGAATGTCTGCGCCTACTCGTTGCGAAGTATGAAGGGCCTTTCTTAGATAACTTGCTATTTGATCATTGAGCTCATGTTCTATGATCTCTTTCGCCTGGAGGGTATCCAACTGCTTTTGATTTTTTTTGTATACGACATCTCCCGTTCCTTTTAACTTTATTGTGAACACTGGATGGCCAGAAACCATGCGCACGGATTTGCTAGAACTGGTTGAAATCAGGAAAACGCTGGCTTTTCCATCATTCCATGAAACGGTATACAGGGGGGCTTTTAATTCATTCACTCCCCAACTGACGGCCAGCGACTCCTTCATAGGTAGGGTGGCAACCAGCTTATGCTTGCGGAACAGCGCTGTGCCTTGAATTCCTGCCCATGGCTCCAGCTTCTCCTGATCGGCGACCATAGGCTTCATGCCTGCCGACAAATAGGTCAGGGCATACCCTTGATTGGCCGATTCGGCATAAAGGCAATCCTTCAGGTTCGTGGTGATCATGTTGTGCTGGTCCGCAAAGCGGGTGAGCACTTCCGAAGGCATCTGTTCAAAGACCGGCGTCAGCTCGGCGACTTTTTTCGCGTCTCCGGGCGCAACCATGATGTAAATGCTCATATTCGTGGTCGGTTCCCGCTGGAGCCAATCCATCAGATCCGCTAATCCGGCTTCTGCGTAGCTCTTGCCAACGACAACAACCTTGGTGTGGCTGAAGTCGAAACGCCGTGAAAGATCCCGTTGGATCAGGTGGAGGGCATCCTGCACGGTGGTGGATGATTTGGTCACCATGGCATACGGATCTCCGCCGCCCTTGCCGCCTGCTTGACGTCCGGATGTAAGCCGGTTCGGCAAGGGAGCGCTGATCGTCACCTCCACGCTTTCGTCTTGCGGGCCCTTATTCACGTACATGGCAAAAACGAAGGTTTGCTCATTGATCTCAACCTTGGTCATATTGAAGCCGCAGCCTGTCAACAACGATAATGGCAGCAGAATTTTCAACCATTTGATTAGTTGCATTATCGTTTTCGTCTCCTTAAATTGTTGGATGATGCATAGGTTTTCGGCCTGTTCTTCATCAGCATGGACGGTGCCCGCACGAAGGTATCCTTCCATTCCGATAAGACAAGCGGTGCAACGGGCTGCAGATACGGCGTATTGAATGATTTCAGGGAAGCCATATGGCCATACACCAGGAAGGCGGCCGTAAAGACGCCGATCAGACCGAGCGTTCCTCCGAGAATGAGGATGGGAAAACGCAACAAGCGGAATGCAAGCCCCAGTTCAAAGTGCGGTATGATGTAAGAAGCGATGCCCGTTATCGACACCACGATGACCATGGGGTTTGAGACGATCCCCGCTTCCACCGCGGCTTGTCCGATGACAATGGCGCCGATGATGGATATCGTCTGCCCGACGGGCTTCGGGATACGCGTTCCGGCTTCCCGCAGCGCTTCGAAGGTCAGCTCCATGATCAGCGCCTCCGCCAAAGCGGAGAACGGTATGTTTTCACGCGATGCGGCTAAGGTGATCAGCAAATCGGTTGGTATGATGGATGGCTGAAATGTTGTGATAGCGACATACAGGGCAGGCATCAATAATGAAATAATCGCGAACATGAAGCGGACGATCCGAATCCAGCTGGAGGAGAAGAAGCTGTGGTAATAATCCTCGGACGACTGCAGCAGGGAAAATAGGGTAACGGGCACGATCAGCGCCGACGGCGTTCCGTCCTGCATGATGCCGACCCGGCCTTCAAGCAGGGATGCGGCAACGGAATCGGGGCGTTCCGTGTACTGAAACTGAGGAAAGGGGGATTTTATGCCTTCCTTCATTTGTTCGGACAAGGTGCTGATCCCGAATGTCCCGTCGATGGACATGCTGCTCAGCTGCCGGTCCACTTGAGCGACGATTTCGGGTTTGCACAAACCGTCAACGTACACCATATAAACGGCGGTTTTAGAATAGTCGCCGATCTGATAGCGTACGGTTTTGAGATCCGTATGCTTGATTTTGTGCCGGAGCAGCGATAGATTCGTGCCGATGTCTTCGATAAACGCTTCCTGCGGTCCGTTCACGACCAGCTCGTTCTGGGATTCCGAAACCGCCCGCTTCTGATACGAGACGATGTCGAATAAATAAGCCTCGGCCAGTTTCTCCACAATCACGACGGCTCTGCCTTCAACGATCATATCGGCAATATACTCGGCCGAGGAAGAGCGCTCGAATGGAACCGACAGCATATCTCCGCGATCCATGCGGTCAATGAAATCATGGAAATCATGCTGAACCTTCGCAGCTTCCTTAATCAACGGTTTGACGATGTATTCGTGCAGGGTGCTGATATCCACGATAGGTTCGATGTAGATGACGGTGCACGTCGATCCATGGAGACGCAAGGATTGGTAGATGACATCTTCGCAATGTTCCAGCCGCATTTTAACAGGATCGAGCAGCGCGGGCCGTGCCTTCGATTTCATTGAAACTACCCTCCTTTGCCGGTATATAGTAAGGCTCATCCTCTTTAGAATGCCGTACTTTTAGCAACTTATACCGATTTTTCCAGAGAAAACGGCTCATAGCTGAAGGGGAAATCACGAATAGACCGAGACTATTGAGCTTGAACGGTATAAAAAAAAGCGCCCGGAATAGAATTCCGGGCGCTTTTACAGGGGGAGCTTCGGGCTAATGCTTCGATTTTCCTCTACGAATGGATGCTTTGATCTTGTGGAGCAAAGGTTTGCGGTAGACGGAGAGCATGATTCGCAGCAAAATGTAAAGGATCAGCGTAGACAGAACGCTGTTGATCAAGGCGCCGACGAGAAAGTTAACGCCCATGTCGCCCAACCTGCCGAAATGGTCCGTTTCAACGATATAATCCGTCTCCGGAACGGGAACCGTGAGCGCATCTTCGATTTCGAAGGTCGCCGGAAACGTAGTGAACAGGTGCACAAACACGCCGATTCTATAGTTTAGGTAGAACAGAATCGGCCACAAGACGGAGCCTGCGGAGGCCGCAAGGAAGGCGGAGGGGATGTTCCCCCTTACCATGCGAGCCAGCAGCGGAGCCAGCAGCAGATCGATGCCAAAGGTCGGATACCAGCAAGGGAAGAAGCCGACGGCAAAGCCGAGAGCGATCCGATGGTCGCTATTTTGCATGCGAAGGGTCCGGAGAATATAGTATTTCAGACGTCGAATGTATTTATGAAGCAAAACCGTTTCCTCCTGCGGGTACTGATGGGATATAGATATACTGGGGTCTCTTGCGCAGCATTCTATGGGATCCTATTTATAATAGGAAGAACTTTCAAGAATTATATAGTAGACGCTCGCAAACCGTCAATCCAAAGAAGATCGCAAAGGAATATATGCGTGGAATATTACTTTGACATACATAGTAATGTGCGTTATATTATACCCATTCCATCCGTTAGGAGGTTCGGGGATTTGATTGAACCCTTACATAACAGTGACTTGATACGCGGCAATATTGATACCTTTATTTTGCATGTGCTATCAGACGGAGACAATTACGGCTATCAGATCATTAAGGAGATCGCGATTCGAAGCGGGAATCGATTTGAACTGAAGGAGCCTACATTGTATTCAAGTCTGAGGAGGCTGGAGAAGCAGGGATTGATACGCTCCTATTGGGGAGAAGAAACTCAGGGCGGGAGACGTAAATATTACAATCTCAGCCAGGAGGGAATGAAGCGCTTGCTGCGCAACCAAGAAGAATGGAAGGCGGCACGCGAGATTATCGATGTTCTGATCGGAAACGGAAAGGAGCTGAAGTAGCAATGACCAACAGGCATGATCTCGAGATTTTTGTGGATCGCCTATTCGCGAATCAACGCAAAACCAAGGAAGTTGTCGATCTGAAGAACGAGGTTCTCAGCAATTTGGAGGCGCGGGTCACGGATTATATGGAGAACGGCATAGCATATCAGTCGGCGATCAGTCTGGCGATCGAAAATATGGAAGACATCGAATCTCTGATTGACGACAACCAGAAAATTTACAGCTACCGTTTCCGTCATGACCTCCTTCAGAGCGCCCTTATTTATTCCATGCTGGCCTGGATCGCTACCATTCCGGCCCGGTTTTTGCCAAACGGGATATGGGTGAACACGTTCCTCCTGTGTTTGGCTGCATTAACCGGTGCGGCGTATCTTTCCATGTCACGGCATCTGAAACGGTATGAAAAGCAGACAGCCGTCATCAATGCAGGCAAATTGAACCAATGGAGCAAGTGGGCATGGTGGCTGTGGTCGATATTTATCGTGGTTATATCCATGTATACCTTCGTGATTCAATACGGAAGCGATTTATGGTTTGGGCGAGAACTGTCGGTCGATGGGCCTTATTCGTTCTACGTGACCGTCATGCGGTATGTTATCCCGATGACGTCGGTCATCATTCCGCTGCTGGTCCAGAAAGCTTATAAACTAACGTTTCAACTTGAGGTGAATGAACCATGAGCAGAAAGAATTGGCTGATCGTTGTCCTGCTGCTTATCGGCATCGGGGGCATGGTGGCGCTGGAGGGATACATTAAGCCCAAGGCAGATGAACAAGCGGTTCAGTATGAAGCGGAGCAAAATGATCCGCTGACGCACGATATACGGAATTCGCTGAACTTCGCCAGCCCATATATGGGCAATGCCGGGAACCTGATCAATTTGAATGCTTCGCTTCCCATGCGTGACATTGAGCGCACATTTCAGCTGTATCCGGAGGAATTGACGGCCGAGCTTCGGTTCAAGTCCAGGGTCGGCGATCTGAAAGAGGACATGCTGAAGCGGACGCTGGTCTATAATTCCACTGCGAATTTTGCCATGATTGATAATTTGGATACACTGATCTTCAAGTTTGAAGACCGGTCTTTCACCATCCGTCGGGATGAGGTGGAGGCATGGTATGGCATCGGGACGGGTCTTGCGTCCTTGCAGGAACCCGTGACATGGGAGAAGGAAGTTCAAGTCCGTCTTCACGATAACAAGTATGTCAGTGAATACGTAGATAATCTCATCGAGATCAAGAATCTATAGAGATAAACCGGAGGGGAGTGAACGTGATGGGTTCAGATCAACGCCAAATCATCCTAGGCGCTTTTCTGATGAATTACGGCCATCATATCGCTGCATGGCGTCATGCCGATTCGGCAGGGGTCGGGGCGATGGACTACGATTTCTATAAACGCTGCGCCCAAGCAGCCGAACGCGGAAAATTCGATATGGTATTCCTTGCGGACAACAACTCGATCCCGTTGATCGAGGATTTACGGACGAATGTCAGCTTTCTGCAGCCTGAAGCGCTCACCATGCTGAGCGGCCTCGCCGGGGTGACGGAACGTATTGGATTAGCCGGAACGGCATCTACAACCTTCAACGAGCCGTACGGATTGGCCAGGCGTCTGTCAACGCTGGATCATATCAGCGGCGGCAGGGCCGCCTGGAATGTGGTGACCTCCACGAAGGATGCGGAGGCACGCAATTTTGGATCGGCGGAATTAATGGAGCACGAAAAACGGTATGAAAGGGCGGAGGAATTTCTACGAGTCGTGACCGGATTATGGGACGGCTGGGAGGACGATGCCCTTGTATTGGATCGGCAAAAGGCGGTCTTTGCCGATACGGCACGGATTCATCGGGCGCATCATGAAGGTGAGTACTTCAGGGTGGAAGGGCCCTTGAACATGCCGAGATCTCCGCAGGGGAGGCCTGTCATCATTGAAGCGGGAACCTCCGCAGCGGGAAGAAGGCTTGCGGCCCAAACGGCTGATGTAGTGTTCACGGCCTGCGAAAGTAAAGAAGATGCGATAAGGTATTACCGCGAGTTTAAGGATTTGCTTAAGGAGTATGGACGGGTAGAGGAAGAAGTGAAGGTTCTCCCGGGATTGTTGATCTTCCTCGGAGAGAGCGAAGCCGAAGCTTTGGCGTATCACCGAACATTCAGCGAGCTCATTCTGCCGGAGGCAGGGGTGAAGTATGTGTCCCAGCTGCTGAATGCGGATCTGACCGGATATCCGGTAGACGGTCCGCTGCCTGATCTGCCGCGGGAAGGAAACAGCAGCCGGGCGATCATGATTATGGATATGGCTGCGAAATCGGGCATGAGCATTCTGGAGCTCGGCCGGCATTACGCGGTGTCGAGGGGACATATGACGATGGTTGGCACTGCGCGGCAAGTTGCCGATATGATGGAGGATTGGTTCCGCAGCTTGGCCTGCGATGGATTCAACATTATGGCCCCTCTGCTCCCGAGCGGGCTCGAACAGTTTGTGGAGCGCGTAGTCCCGCTGCTTCAGCAGCGGGGGCTGTTTCGCGAGGAATATGCGGGCAGGACGTTACGAGATCACCTCGGGCTGATCCGGCCGCAAACCCAACATGAAAAATAATTGACGACAAAATTAGACGGTGTTATAATCCTACTTAACATATCGGAAATGATAGAATTAGATACTTTGTTTATCTACCTAACCAACGGAGATGAACGAGACGTTCGATTCTAAGGGCTTCATGATATTTATAACGCTAATATGATTGATGCATATTCTACCGGACAACCGGAGATGCATCCTTGGATCAAGTTGTGATCCGAGGGGTGTCTCCGGTTGTTTTTTTATGAATCTAGCAAAGTGAGGGGTTGTCATTATGCAGTATAGAACACTGGGCAGAACCGGGGTTCAAGTGTCGGAGGTAAGTCTCGGGACGATGTCTTTCGGGCGCTGGATCGATGAGAGGGCTTCGGCCGCCGTATTGGATCAAGCGCTTGGTTCCGGCATCAATCTGATCGATACGGCTGACGTGTACGGCACGGGCATGGATAACGGAAACGTCAAGCAGCTCGGGGAATCGGAAGAAATTCTGGGCAGGCTGCTGAAGGAGCGAAGACAGGACATTCTCCTGGCAACCAAGCTGCATAATCGCATCGGACCCGGCATCAATGACCAGGGCCAAAGCCGCTATCATATTTACCGTGCGCTGGAGAACAGTCTTGCCCGGCTCCAAACGGATTATATCGATCTCTATCAAGTACATCGGTTTGATGAGTTAACCCCGCTGGACGAGACGCTTGATGCGCTTACGGATCTTGTACGGCAGGGGAAAGTGCGTTACATCGGCTGCTCGAACTATGCGGCTTGGCAGCTCGCCAAAGCCCACGGCATCAGTGCGCTGCATGGCCTTCGCCGGTTCGAAAGCGTACAGCCGGAATACAGTCTCATTACTAGAGAGATTGAACGCGAGCTGATTCCCTTTGCCCAGTCCGAGCAGGTCGGGGTTATCGTGTATAGTCCGCTCGGCCGGGGCATATTGTCCGGCAAATATCGGGCGGGCGAAGCTCCTCCAACGGACTCGCGCCTAGCTGCAGGCGAGCAGCGGTTACGATTGCTGCTGAACCAGCGGCATGCGCTTTCCATCGTGGAGGGGATCCGGCCGCTGGCCGAGCAGCGGGGATGGACGCTTCCGCAGTTTGCCCTGAATTGGGTGCTCAGCCGCCCTGGCATCACGTCAGCCATTGTCGGGGCATCGAAGCCTGAGCACATCGCGGATACGCTGAAGCATTCGGATGAACGGCTGACAGAGGAAGAATTGCAGGAGATCGACCGCTTGACGGAGGAATTCCGCGGATAAAGCAGATATAACGCCATACCTTTACGGCATGATCATGATCAACCATAACCAATATGGATCAGGAAGGTGACACAACCATGAGTTCAAAACGTCGTCAATTGCATCTTGGATTGTTCTTATTCGGAACGGGCTATCATCCCGCGGGCTGGAGGCTGCCCGAAGGCAAAACGGACGGGGCTTACGATCCCCAGTTCCTGAAGGAGGTCGCCCAGAAGCTTGAGAAGGCCAAGTTCGATTTCTTTTTCCTGGGGGACCGACTGGCCACGAGCGCGGATATGCAGCATTTATTTCCTTCCCAAATGACGCGGCTGGAGCCGTTCACCATGCTGTCCTACCTGGCAGCGGCAACGGATAAAATCGGTTTGATCGGCACGGTGAACACCACCTATGCCGAGCCTTACAACATCGCACGCTTCACGGCATCGCTGGATCATCTCAGCCGGGGCCGGGCCTCATGGAATGTCGTGACAGGCTCCGATACGCGGGCTGCGCTGAATTTCAGCCGGGAGAAGCATTGGGATAACGCCAAGCGGTACGACTATGCCGAGGAATTCATCGAAATCGTCAGCGGGTTGTGGGACACCTGGGAGGATGACTCCCTTCCGCGGGACAAGGCAAGCGGCGTGTTCGCCGACGGCAGCAAGGTGCATGCCCTGGACCATGTCGGCGAGCACTTCTCCGTCGCCGGGCCGCTGAACATTCTGCGTCCGATACAGGGACAGCTTCCGCTGATCACGGCAGGAACCTCCCTGCGCAGCCAAATGCTGGCGGCCCAATATTCCGACATGGTCTTCACCGGAACGAACGTCAAAGAAGTCGCCGTGAAATTTTACAAGGAAGTGAAAGGGCGCCTGCCGGCGTATGGAAGGGAAGCTTCGGATTTGAAGGTCCTTCCCGGGCTGGTTCCGATCGTGGGCCGGACGGAGGAAGAAGCACGGGCCAAATATGCGGAGTTGAACGAACTGGTGGTGACCGATTTCGATCTGGGTCCCCTTTCGGATAAGATCGGAATCGACCTGAGGGGATATTCGCTGGAGGATCCGCTGCCTGACCTATCCGCTTCGGAAGCCGCGCTGCACTGGGCCGACTTGGCCAGAGGGGCGAACGGACGCGAGGATATTACGATCAGGGACCTGTTCTATTTCTTCACCGTCACGGTCCGCGGGCATCTGCTCGTGGTCGGCAGCGCGCAGCAGGTAGCGGATATCATCGAAGAGTGGTTCCGGGATGAAGCGGCCGACGGGTTCAATGTTTGCCCTCCCTATATGCCTGGCGGTCTGGATCTGTTCCTGGAGCTGGTTGTGCCGGAGCTTCAGCGCAGAGGCTTGTTCCGCACCGAGTATGAAGGCAGCACCTTCCGGGAGCATTTGGGACTGAGCCGCCCAAGGAACCGTTATGACCTGATTGCGAAGGGGTGAGCCGGATGGGAACGAGGAATGCCAAGAAATTCCCCGGCATCTGGGCAGGTCAGGGGGCATTGCTGCTGGTCATACTGGGGATCTGCGAGGTTCTGGTTCGCACGGAGACCGTCAGCAGCTTGTATCTGCCTGCGCCTTCCCAAGTATTCCGCGAACTGTTCAAGCTGTTCGGTGACGGGGAGATCTGGAAGCACCTGTACGTCACATTGGCCGAGTTCGTTGCGGGCTACGGCATTGCCGCCATTGGCGGGCTCGTCGTCGGCATGGCTCTGGTGCTGATCCCATGGGCGGAGCGGTTCTTCCGGCCGTACCTTTCGGCGCTGATGGCGATTCCGAAGGTAACGATCGTCCCGCTGCTGGCGCTCTGGCTCGGGATCGGGATCACGCATAAAATATCGATTGTGTTCCTGTTCTGTTTCTTTACGATCACGGTCAATACGATGACCGGAATCAAACAGACGGCGGACAACCATCTGAAGGTCGCCAAAGTATTCGAGGCGACGCGCTATCAGACCATCATGAAGGTGATATTGCCATCGGCTGCGCCCACCATTTTTGCCGCTCTCCGAATTTCGGCTGCTACAGGACTGGTCGGGGCTCTGTTCGGGGAGATGCTGGCCTCGAAGGATGGCCTTGGCAATATTCTCGTGAAGGCGACATCGCTGTACAATACCGCGCAGGCTTTTGCCATTGTAGCGCTGGTTACCGTCGTATCCGTACTTATCATTTCATTGATCGATTTATTGGAACGCAGCGTTTTTTTGAAATGGAAATCATCATAGACCATCGGGCAAAAGCACCACTACCAGGGGGAGAGAACCATATGAACAGAAGAGGAATACGTCCATACCTAATAGCACTTGCGGCGCTATGGCTGATCGCCATAACGGCCGGCTGCGCTAGCGGTCAAGATAACGGCAAGAGCGCGGCACCGTCCGCCGGTGACGGAGAGAGCGCGGCAGGCGCCAAGCTGGAGAAGATCCGGTATGCGCCGCTTAGCGGGGTCAGCGGACTGGCGGTGTCCTTCGGGGCGGAGAAGGGTTTCTTTGAGGAGGAAGGACTCGACGTCGAATTTATCACCACCAAGGACCCGATAGCCGGTCTGACCAGCAAGGACATTGACGTGGTCGACGTGGCCACGACGACGGCGATCGTGGCTGCGGGCAAGGGCGCTCCCGTCAAAATCGTCTCCTCCATGTTCCGGACCAAGGGGCCGTTCTACCTGATCGCCTCGCCGGAGATCCAGAAGGTGGAAGACCTGAAGGGCAAGAAGGTGGGCATCGCCGTGTTCGGCAGCGGCCTGGAGGTATATACGCAGGTCATCCTGAAGGAGCACGGATTGAGTCCGGACGATGTGACCTTCATTGCCAACAGCACGCATCAGGCGGCTTACGCGAGTCTGGAAACCGGACAGGTCGACGCCACCATCATTCATGAACCGTTCGCTTCTCTGGCTGAAAAGCAGGGAAAGGGCCATATCATCGCTACAGGCTGGGATTACCTGCCGACCTTCCACACCGGGGTGCTGGCGGCCCGCGACGGTATTCTGGAAGAGAAACCGGAATTGGTCGAGAAGCTGCTGCGAGCTTACTTCAAATCGCAGGAGTATGCGAAGAGCCATCCGGACGAGTTTAAGACTTACTATCTGAACAACATCGAGATCGATCCCGAGGTGCTGGATCTGGCGCTGAAGCGCGAAGAGGTGCTGTGGGAGAACAATCCGGACGTGGACATCAACGCGTTGAATGATACCCAGCAGATTCAGAAGGAGCTGGGCTTCCAGGATGAGATCTACAAGGTGGAGGATATTCTGGACCTCAGGTTTATTCCGAAAAAATAAAGTTATGGCAGGAGGCGTTCCTATGTCCGGCTTTACGGTTGAAAATGTCTCGAAGGTCTATGGCGGCGATCTTCCAACAATCTCGCTTCAAAATATAAACCTGCAGGTGAGGGACGGCGAATTTCTGTGCATCCTCGGGCCGAGCGGCTGCGGAAAAAGCACGCTGCTGGAGCTGCTGGCGGGATTGCAGCTTCCGACGGAGGGCGACATTTTGCTGGATGGCAAGAAGGTTCAGGGGCCTACGCGGAGCTCTGGGGTCGTATTCCAGGATGCATCCCTGTACCCGTGGCGCACCATTTCGCAGAACGTCGGCCTTGGGCTGGAGCTTGCCGGCATGAAAAAAGCGGAGCGGCAAACGCTCGTGGACAAATATCTGAGCATGGTCGGCTTGGAGGGATTCGGCTCGAAATATCCACATCATTTATCGGGAGGCATGCGGCAGCGAGCAGGGATCGCAAGAGCGCTCGTGAGCAGTCCGAGCATCCTCCTGATGGACGAGCCGTTCGGCGCGGTGGACCATCTTACCCGGCTTCAGCTTCAGCAGGATCTGCTCCGCATATGGCAGGAGGAGCAGAAAACGGTGGTGTTTGTGACCCATGACGTATCCGAAGCCGTCTTTCTCGCAGACCGGGTCGTCCTGCTGTCCCCGCGCCCCGGGCGCATTCACCATATTTTCGACGTTCCCCATGAGCGTCCGCGCAAGCGGGAGGATGCCAGCCTCCTGAAGATTCAGAACGACATCTACGCTGCGATTTATGACGTCAAGACGGAAGAGGATTTGGAATTTACGATTTAAACGGCAGCTTGATATCAGAAGGGACGAGGAGCCTATGTCAAATATCGTAAGCAAGGAATGGGTGCTGGAACAGCTGCAGTCGAATCCGGGTCAGCTTGTCGTTGCGGACGTCCGATTCAGCCCGGGCGATGCGAATTACGGCTACGAGGCTTATCAGCGCGAGCATGTGCCCGGTGCCGTATTCGTTGATTTGAAAAAGGATTTGACGGATTCTCCAGGCGAGCACGGCGGCCGGAGCCCCTTGCCGCATACGGAGGAGCTGGCCCGGCGGCTCGGCAAGCTCGGGATCGATGCGAGTACGCCCGTCGTTGTCTATGACGATGACCTTCGCCCGGAAGGTGCGCGGTTATGGTGGATTTTGAAATACCTGGGCCACGGTTCGGCATATATATTGGATGGAGGATTCGCCGGCTGGAAGTCGGCCGGATATCCGCTCACCTCGAAGAGAAGCGAGGCGGCTCCGCGAGTATTCCAAGCGAATGTGCGGGAGGAATGGCTGGCTGATGTGAATGAGGTGAGGGCAAAGATCGGCAAAACCGGCGTGACCCTGCTCGATTCAAGGGATTGGAAGCAGTTCACGGGAGAAACGGCACCACTGGATCCGGTGGCCGGACATATACCGGGAGCGGCGCATGCCTATTGGAAGGACGGGATCGATGAAGACGGGACGCTAAAGGGAGCCGAGCGGCAGCGGGAGCGTTTTGCCGGGTTGTCCTTCGATGATGAAGTGATTGTGTATTGCGGATCTGGGTTGTCGGCTTGCCCGAACGTGCTGGCTTTGCGGGAAGCCGGGTACCGCAAGGTGAAGCTGTACGCAGGCAGCTGGAGCGATTGGATCAGCTACAAGGACCATGAGATTGCCGCAGGTGAAGATTGATCATGGATCATGCTGAGACTGCAGCAAGTTAAGGTGCTTCTCGCAGGTTATCCCGACTTGACGTAAGGTTTATCGACGGTATAGTTGAAATCATAACCGTTCGAAATCGACATGCGGCAAGGGGGATTAACAACCTTGATGGAATGTAAAAGTTTTATTGGCGCGCATGATGAACATTGGGAAGATGACGGCTTAAGAAGCCACCAGGAACTTGAGATTACGTTGATAATGGAAGGTAGCGGCCGCTTTTGCGCGCACGGCAGGGAAGCGAGAGTGGAATCCGGGAACGTGGTTCTCATTCCGTCCGAGGTTCCCCATTCGTTCCACGCGTTGTCTCCTATACGCTTCGGCGTGCTTTTGGCAGACCGCATTCCGTCTGAGGTGAAGGAGCTGTTCGACAGGCTTATTCAGGATGGCGGCACTCGTATCATCGCCCTGTCCCGTCTGGATCGGGACCGTTATGAACGCTTGTTCCGCGAATGGCTGAGAATCCGTTCTAGTCCGTTGAAAGACCCGATACGGAATTATGGGGTCTGGGTGGAGCTGCTTTTATTGTTTCTTAACGAACACGCCCATTCCGATCATCAGGCGCTGTCCATCTCGTTTATCGGCGACTACATCCGTCAGCATATCCGGGATCCAATGCATGTCTCTACCCTGGCGGAAATGGCGGGACTGTCCGAGGATGGCTTCCGCAAGCAGTTCGCCAAAATATACGGCATGACCCCGAAGCAGTACCAGCAGCAATGCCGGCTTGCGGAAGCGAAGTGGCTCTTAAGCTCCTCCGATAAAGACCTCCAGTCGCTTGCCGAATCGGTTGGCTTCTCCCAGCTTCACTCGTTCTCGCTCTGGTTCAAAAAAATGGAGGGCTGCCCCCCATCGGAGTGGAGAAACCGGCAGCGCCTATATCATCACTAACGCGCTTACGATGGCCTACCGCGGATGCAAACGGGTTTTGCGTAAATTTGGTTCGGTTTTCGGTAACGACTTCCTCTTTCGGATCCAATAGGATAAGGATACTTGAAGCGTGGATGTTTCGCTTCAGGTTATCCTGACGGACAGAAAGGGAGGTTTGTTATGAAGGTGACCATCGGACAACGGGAATTGGAGTGGGGAGGTAAATACCTCACGGAATTAAGAGACTGCAATGACATGCTGGAGGATACGGTCGCGCTGCGAAACCGGCTGCAGGAGGATGGATATCTCCTGATTCGCGGTTTCCATAAGCGGGAAGAGGTCTTGAACGCAAGAATGGAGTTCTTGAATAAACTCGGGGCCATGGGCAGGCTGGATCCCCATGCCCTTGTCGAAGACGGGATCATCGGATCGGAGAACAAGGGCGGAATGTGGGGCGGCAGTACCGAGGAATTGCTGCCGGATTTCTCCCAGTTTTTGGACGTTGTCAATTCGCCAGCGGTGCTGGACTTCTTTGGACGATTGCTGGGCGGAGCCGCGATGACATACGACTACAAGTGGCCGCGCGCCGTCGCTCGCGGAGGCAATACCGGCGCTCATTACGATGTTGTGTATATGGGTAGAGGCACGAAGGATTTGTACACTATGTGGACGCCGTTTGGGGATATCCCTCTTGAAATGGGAACGTTGGCGATGTGTCTCGGGTCCCAGCATTTTACGAAAATCAAGATGACCTACGGGGAAATGGACGTTGATCGTGACAATGTTGCCACGGGCTGGTTCTCCGAGGATCCCGTCGAGATTGTGAACCGTTACGGCGGGCAATGGGCGACGACCGCTTTTGAAGCCGGAGACGCCATTATTTTCGGAATGTATATGATGCACACCTCGCTGAACAACAGCACCAACCGTTACCGAATCAGCGCGGATACCCGTTATCAGCTTGCATCCGAACCGGTGGATGAGCGATGGATCGGCCGCAAACCCAAAGGTCATTATGCTTGGGGACGCACACCGCAGAAGTCCGTAGCCGAAGCCCGCAAGGAATGGGGAGTATAAGAGTTCTAATGGCTTAAGCTCAGATTTGCAAGTAGAGTACATCGCAAAAAAGAACACAAAGCTCGTCGACCAGATCACTGGAGGCATGGCCATGAAGCCGTGCCTCTTTGTTATTTTTATGCGGTGAAGGCAGGCGTATCATGCTCCGCATGTTGCATTTGGCAGGAAGCATTTTATTTGAGGCGGGAGGGATTTCATGTGAAGGAGATGGTCTTCGAGCATGCCAATATGAAGTACGGCATACCTTCGGACATGGAAAGAAAGGGCGGAATCTGGATTCTCCGTGCAGGCCGGAGTTTGGCCAGGCCCAACTACAGCGTCGGCCCCAAAATATCCGAGAACTATGCGCTGCATTTTGTCTTGAACGGGAAAATCTCGCTGGCATTCGGGGATAAGGTGGTTACGTTGTCGGCAGGAGATGCCTTTTGCCTGTTTCCTCATACGAGGTACAGTTATTGGGAACCGAACGGCGATCCCGAACCGACGCTGCGCATGCAGTGGATCGTCTTGGACGGAGAAGCAGCGGAGAGCGCATTGACCCGAATCGGGCTGCACCCCTCCACGCCCTTTCTGCATAACGTGATGAAGGGCGGGCTGCAGGCGGTGCTGGATCAAATTTACGGGTGCGTGGATGACGATACCATCGGTCACGAGTTTGGACGGCAGAAGCGGTTGTATCAGCTGTTTGAACTTTTGGCTGCCGCTCCGGCCAAAAGAGAAACGAAAGCGAATTGGCTCGAACAAAGCGTGCACTACATGGATTCCCACTACATGGAAGGGATTACGGTGACGGATGTGGTCCATCAAGCCGGCGTGCACCGGACGCATCTGTACTGCGAATTCATTCGGGTGCATGGCATCAGTCCGAGCCATTATTTGATGAAGCTGCGGATGGAGCGGGCAGCGGTTCTGCTGACCGAAACCGACGTGTCCGTGACGGAGGTGGCGTTCTCGCTGGGATATTCCAATCTCCATACGTTTTCGAGAGCATTCGCTAAGTATTATCGCATATCGCCTACTTCGTATCGGCTGCAGCATGCGCCGGTACCCATATAGTGAACCAGGCGGGTAGGGATAACAAGACTGTGACAGGGTAGAGCATAAGGCCCGTTGCAGTCTTTTTTTGCTTGGCAAGGCAGCAAGATCCGTTAAATAGTGTCGTTTTATCCTTAAAATGGCTAAGATTTCCAAGTGATTTGCATGTAGGATAGAATGGATCAACGATTCTTGGTGGTCACACGGCTATGAGATGAAGGGAGGAATTGAGCGGTCAGGGGGATGAGCAGCGCGGGATCTTCGAGCTTTTTTCCGTTTATTACATTTCAAGAAAGAGGTGTTATTCATGAAAAAGCTAAGTGTGTTCAGAAAGAAAATGACGACAATGCTTATGGCTGGCAGTTTGTTATGCGGATTGTTGGTACCGATTCAAGCGTCGGCTGCCGACGTTGCATTTAATGAGCCGCTGAACGGCAAGAACCCTAATCTGTTTTATACTTCCGATGGATGGGCGAATGGCCCGGATTTCGGGGTGGGCTGGAAGGCGGCAAACCAGGAGTTCTCTAACGGAGTTATGGCTTTACGGCTTGACAATGCGGGATGTCCTGCGAGCTGCTCGGGCAAATCCTATGCTTCCGGTGAATATGCGACACATCTGAAGTACGGCTACGGCCGGGTTGAAGCGCGGATCAAAGCGGCTAAGGGAACGGGCTTGGTGACGAGCCTCTTTACGTATTCCGGTCAAGCCACAGGCACGTCCAATGACGAAATCGATATCGAAATCCTGGGAAAGGACACTACGAAGATGGAAACGAATTATTTTACGAATGGCGTAGGCCAGCACAGCACCATCATCAATTTAGGGTTTGATGCGTCGCTCGATTTCCATACTTATGCGTTCGAATGGTCACCATCATCCATCAAGTGGTACGTAGACGGCCAACTGGTTCATACGGAGAATGGCTCCCGCGGGGCGCTTCCGACAAGTCCGGGCCATATCATGGTTAATCTGTGGTCAGGATCAGGACCGGCCGAGATATGGACCGGAACATTCAATTACCCGGGTTCGCCGATACGCGCGTACTATGACTGGATCAAATTCACGCCGGCCAACTAGTTTATCGGGTATTTACCCGATGATTTTATCAGGTATGTTGAAGTTTCTTTGATGAGCATCCGCTCATTGCTCTGGAATCATCGCACCAACAAGCTGCCCCAGGTCAGAAATGACATTTGGGGCAGCTTTTTATTTACAACTATGGAATATAGATGATAGAGTTTTTTACAACAAATGTATGGATACAACGCTTACAAGAAAATATTGGTTATGGAGGGATTTATCATGCCATCGATCATGCGGGAAGAAGCGATACCGAAGGAAAAAGTAATATTAGCCAAGAATTATCCGATTTTTGTCGCCGATACGATTGGCGTGACCAGCCCCTATCAGAAGCTTCATTGGCACAACGTGCTGGAGATAAATTACATTAAATCCGGTATGGGTTACTACATCATCAACGGGCAAAAATTTGAATTCCAGCAAGGGGATGTACTTCTCATCAACTCGAATGATCTTCACTGCGCTTACGAGACGAAGGATCTGGTCATGACTGTCATTTCATTTGATTCGACTTGGTTTATCCATAACCTCCGGTTCGATCCGGAACTGTTCAGCCCGTTCCGCGAGATGGGCAAGCATTACTTGAACCTGATCCCCCGCGACCATCCGGCCATGGGGAAGCTGCGTTCGCTGCTGTTTGAGCTGCAGGAGGAGCATGTGGGGGAACAGCGGTCTTACGCTACGGTAGTATACTCGCTTCTGCTCCAATTCCTGGCCATCGTAAACCGGGAGTGCCGGATGGAAGGGGAAGGCGGAAGCGAACCCAGCATCAGCGAACGGCAGCTGGAGAAAATGCGTCAAGTCATCATGGTGATGGAGCAAAATTTCGCCCACCCCTGGACGCTGGAGGAATTGGCTTCCCTGGTCTATCTCAGTCCTTCCAGGTTCAGCGAAATATTCAAGCGCGCGGTCGGCATGCCGCCCCTCTTGTACCTGATCCACATTCGGCTGGAGCAGGCGGTCACGATGCTGGAAGGAGGCCATATGAAAGTGATGGACGTCGCCCTGGAATGCGGCTTTCGCACGCTGACCAATTTTAATCGTCTGTTCAAAAAGCACATCGGCATGACGCCGAAGGCTTCACAAAGGCAACATTCCTAAAAACCAGTGAAATAGTGCTGGTTTTTGCTTGTTTTAGCAGAGAAATGAGCCTGGTCAGGCGATACAATAAAGTGGCAAGCATCTCAAGAATGTGTCAATAAACCTAACACAAAATAAAAAGGGGGAGATGCCAATGCCGCAAATCGGGATCGATAGCAGGGCGGAGACACATGTGAAGAAAGGGCGCTTGCGCCGCTTTCTGAAGCAATGGGATATACAGCTGATGGTGCTTCCGGCCATGATGTTCATTCTGGTTTTCAGCTACATTCCCATGTACGGGGTACTCATGGCGTTCCAGGACTACAGTCTGTTCAAGGGCTTTCTGAACAGCCCGTGGGTCGGCTTCAAGCATTTTGAGATGTTTTTTGGGGCGCCGGAGTTCTGGACCATTATGCGGAACACCTTGGTCATCAGCCTGCTGAAGCTGTGCATCGGGTTTCCTGCGCCGATCCTGCTTGCACTGATGCTCAATGAGGTTGGGAGGCATTCCTTCAAACGGATCGTCCAGACGATCAGTTATCTGCCTCACTTCTTGTCGTGGGTCATCGTCTCGGGCTTTGCGATCTCCATTCTGTCCACGGACAACGGCAGTCTGAACATTCTGCTGCAGAAGCTGAGCCTGATCGATGAACCGATCAATTTTCTATCGGAGCCGAAGTACTTCTGGAGCATCCTGACGGTAACGAATGTGTGGAAGGAGATCGGTTTTTCCTCCATTGTGTATTTGGCGGCCATTGCAGGCATTAATCCCCAACTGTATGAAGCGGCTTCAATTGATGGTGCGAGCCGTCTGAAGCAGATCATCTCCATCACTATTCCGTCTATTATGCCGATTATCGTTGTGTTCTCGATTTTGGCGATCGGCAACTTCCTGAATGCCGGTTTTGAGGACATTTTGCTGCTGGCTGGCAATCCGGTATTGCGGGATGTCAGCGACGTGCTGGACACGTACGTCTACCGGATTGGCATTCAGAACAGCCGATTCTCCTACGCTACGGCGGCGGGTCTATTCAAGGCGATCATCAGCGTATTGTTGTTGGCCGGAGCCAACTACTGGGCCCGACGGTCGGGGAACAGCCTATGGTAGGGCGGAAGGGGGAGAGAAGATTCATATGAGGCTGTCAAACGGAGATCGGGTATTCGTTGGGTTCATCTACGGCTCTTTGGCATTGCTGGCATTTATCGCGCTGTACCCATTCTGGAACGCTGCCGTCATCTCGTTTAACTCGGGGACCGACACGATGCAGGGCGGCATTACGTTCTGGCCGCGCGAATTCACGCTGGAGAATTACCGCGTAGTGTTCAAGGACGAGCGCCTCATTGACGGGTTCGTCATCTCGGTGCTCCGTACGGTGACCGGTACTTTTCTCTCCATTGTAGCAACCGCCATATTCGCTTATGGCATATCCAAACGCGAGTTGATGGGCCGGAATTTTTATATGGTCACCTGCATCGTGACGATGTACTTCAGCGGCGGACTCATTCCGAATTATTTGCTTATTCGGGAGCTGGGCCTGATGAACTCGTTTTGGGTTATGGTCGTACCAGGCATCATCAGCGTGTGGAATATGATCATATTCCGGACGTTCTTTAAGGGCATCCCGCCCGGCCTTGAGGAGTCGGCCCATATCGACGGTTCCTCGAACTGGGGCGTATTCTTCCGAATCGTGCTTCCGCTATCGGGACCGGTCATTGCGACGCTGTCGTTGTTCACGGCCGTGTATCATTGGAATGATTGGTTTGCGCCAAGCATTTACATATCCAACACGGATCTGCTGCCGATACAGACGAAGCTTCAGCAGATCCTCAATGCCAACATCATGATGGAACAGATGCAGAACATGGATGCCGCGGCGCAGGGCCGGATGAGCGCGATGAAGGCCGTAACGACCAAGTCCTTGTCCATGGCGACCATGATGGTGGCAACCGTCCCGATCCTGTGCGTATACCCGTTCGTTCAGAAGTATTTTGTGAAGGGCGTATTAATCGGTTCTTTGAAGGAGTAATTCATCAGCCATCTTGCCAAGGGTTTGAAGCGGCAGCTTTGACCATAGATGAATCATGAAGGGAGCACTTGGAATGAAAAAAAGGGGAAAAAGGCTTCTATCTGCATGGTCAGTCACGCTTGTCATCGTCATGGCTTTAACGGGATGTTCGGGTTCGGGAGGGAATGCCGCAAGCCCGGAGAAGGAAGGGCCAAGCTCGCAAAACAATGAGAAACCAGCCGGAGAGGATAACTTTGTGCTGGGAGAGAAGCCGCTGGAATTCTCGTTCTATGGCCACTATGACTGGTATACGATGCCGGATTGGGGCGCGGATCTTGCAACCAAGTGGATCCAGGAGAACAAGAAGGTCAACGTGGTTCCGGTCAGCTCCGGCGGCGTTGCCAAGAACAAGCTCAGTACGATGATCGTGTCCGGGGAGCTGCCGGATGTCATATGGATGGAACGGGGCGCGGAGGTCGAGAAGCTGCGTGCCGAGGGCATGCTGGTGCCGTTCGACGATTATCTGGATAAATACCCAAATCTGAAAAAATGGGCCGGGGAGTCCACGCTCGATCTGCTTCGCTCGCCGGATGGAAAGCTGTATCAATTCCCGAACTGGTATACAACGCAGCCAAACGGCAATGCCGGCTATCTCGTCAATAAAAAGATATACGAGGAGCTTGGATCGCCAAAACTGGAAACGCCGGATGATCTGTACGCCTATTTGAAGCAAGTGAAGGCAAAGTATCCGGATGTCGTTCCTCTGGAGGTTGGCCAATCGGCAGCGGGCGTGGACATCATGGTGTCTGCTTTTGCCGAAAACCGCCCGTATACGTTCAACAGTATGATCGCCGTACCCCAGGGGGATCAACTTGTATCGCTGTTCACGGATCCCGTCTATCGCGAGCTGCTTCAATACATGAGCCGATTGTACCGCGAGAAACTCATTACGCAGGATGCCTTCACGCAGAAGCTAGAGCAAGTCGAGCAGAAGATTCTGAGCGGCAACGTGGCGGTTTATGTAGCCTCCAGCCCGACCGAGTTCGGTTCCAAGGGCAACAATCTGCTGAAGGCGCAGGACCCTGATGCCGGTTACATCATGATATGGCCGGTACACAAGGAAGGATTGGATCGCGACAAGATTTTCCCGGGCGATTACAAGCAGCTAGGCTGGAATGTCAGCGTCATCACGCAAGCGGCGAAAGATCCGGAAGCTATCTTTGCATTCCTGGATTGGTTCACCGGTCCCGAGGGCCAGCGGACGATCATGTGGGGCCCTGAAGGCTTGTACTGGGACGGGACGGACGAAGAGGACATGCCGCTGTTCACCGATAAATTCACCAGCGATGCGAAGGGGCGCGATGAGTTGATGAACGCCACGGTGAACTTTCAGTGGAACGGCAACACGGTGTATGTTGACAATTCCAAGATGAAATTCGAATCCACGCTGCCGCCGGAGAAGCGGAACTTTGAAACGTATTGGCAATCGGAGATAACCTGGAAGACGCAGATGAACACGACGGAGTACGTCAACCTCGATCCGGCGGGCGATTCCGAGGAGGGCATAATTGCGCAGCGCGTGTTCGAAATTTATGAGCAGGCCAGAGCCAAGGCGATCAGTTCGGCCTCTTCGGATCAGGAAGTGCTCTCGCTTCTGGATAAGGCAGAGGCAGATGCGCAAAAAGCGGGTTACGACAAACTATTACAGTACAAAACAGCAAAATGGCAGGAGAATAAGCAGAAGCTGGAAGCATCGAAATAAACGTCACGGCGAAGCCGTCCATTCCTTCAGGGGCTTGCGGAATATGCGCTGGCATTCGCTGGGCAGGACGGCTTCATGAGCCGGACATCATAGGAGAGATCATACTTGAATTACTACTTGGGAGTCGACGGCGGAGGAAGCAAGACGCTGGCCGTCGTCGCGGACGGGACAGGACGAATCGCTGGAAAGGGAATGGGCGGCTGCGGCAACCATCAGCTTGGCGCAGCGCGTGCGGAAGCAAGCATCAGGCAGGCCGTTGAAGAGGCGCTTGGACAGGCGGGACTCGGGCGAGAAGACATCGCCTGCGCGTCGTTCGGGCTGGCGGGAGCCGACCGCGAGGCGGACTTCCGCATCTTGCGGCCCATGATCGACGCCATGGGCTTCAAGAAACACCATATCGCTTGCGATACCGTCATTGCCATGAGAGCCGGCACAAGACAGAGGGACGGCGTCGTCCTTATATGCGGAAGCGGGACGAACGGTTATGGGGTCAACGCGGCAGGCGAGGAGGTTCAGATCGGAGGATTCGGTTATGCGTTCGGCGATTTCGGCGGAGGCGCCGACCTGGCCGTCGAGGTGTTTCGGACGGTCGTTCGTTCCTGGGAAGGCCGTGAGAAGCCGACTTCATTAACGTCGCTAACGCTGGATGCGCTTAGGTTCGGCAGCGTGGAAGAGATGTTTCACCGATTTTTGGACGAGGGCAGAAGGGCGCCGCATACACTGGCGAAATTGCTGTTTCAAGCCGCACCCGCCGATGAAGCTGCAAGAGAGATATTGGAAAGGCAAGGCATGGAGCTGGGGAAGGTCGCCAGCGCGGTAATTCGTAAGCTCGGCATGGACAATGACGCCTTCGATGTCGTGCTGGCCGGCAGCGTCCTGACCCGGGGAGAAAGGGATTACGTCGTTCCGTATATTGAGTCTCAGGTTCTTGCGGCAGCCCCGAATAGCCGGGTGCGCATATTAGCCCTTGAGCCCGCAGCGGGTGCCGTCCTGCTCGCAATGGATGAGAACGGCGTGGTTCCTGGCACGGCCGTGTATGAACAACTGCAGCATGAGCTTGCCGTGAAGGAGAGGAATTTGGAATGGGCACTGGATTGAAGGTTGCTGTTATCGGGGGCGGATCCTCGTATACCCCCGAGCTGATTGAAGGTTTCATCCGTCATTATGAGTCGTTTCCGGTGACGGACATCGTCCTCGTGGATATCCCGGAAGGCCGCCGCAAGCTCGAAATTGTAGGCGGTCTGGCCCAGCGGATGATTGAGCGAAGCGGATTGCCGATCCGCATTACGTTGACCTTGGACCGCCAGGAAGCACTGAGGAATGCCCATTATGTATCGACTCAGATGCGAGTCGGACTGCTGGAGGCCAGAGGCTGGGACGAAACGATCCCCCTGAAATACGGGATGCTCGGGCAGGAAACGACAGGAGCAGGCGGCATGATGAAGGCTCTGCGGACGATACCTGTGCTATTGGATATATGCAAGGACATGGAGGCATTATGTCCGGATGCTTGGCTGCTGAATTTCACCAATCCTGCCGGGATGGTAACGGAAGCCATCAGGAAGCACTCCAACATCCGCTCCATCGGCTTGTGCAACTCCCCCATCGCCGCTTACAAGTGGTTGTCCGGGCTTTACGAGGTGCCGGTCGAGCGAATCTACTGCGAGTTTGCCGGATTGAATCATCTGTACTGGATCAGCCGGATCGAGGTCGATGGAGTGTCGAAGCTGGAGGAGCTGCTGGCAACGGGAGGGAGCTACTCAGCTCGCAACGTGCCGCAGCTTGCCTGGAACGATACGCTGATTCGGGCGATGGGCGCGATTCCGTCCTATTATTTAAAATATTATTATCTCCACCGGGAGATGCTGGAGGAGCAGCAGGCTGCCGCGGCCAGAGGCGAGACAAGGGCCGAAACGGTCCAGCGTCTTGAGGACGAGCTGTTTGAGATTTACAAGCGGCCGGAACTTGCGGAAAAGCCGAAGCAGCTTGAGCAGCGCGGCGGCGCTTATTACTCCGAGGCGGCTGTCAATTTGATGAAGGCCATTCATATGGATAGTGGGGAGATTCAAACATTGAACGTGATGAACGGCGACGCGCTGGACTTCCTGCCGGCGGAAGCCAGTATCGAAGTGAACTGCGTCGTGACGAAGAATGGCGCGGTGCCGGTACCTGTCGAGCGAGTGCCGGTTGCGGCGATCGGCCTGATCCAAGCCGTGAAGACCTACGAGAGCCTGGCCATCGAGGCGGCGGTTACGGGCAGCAGGGAGAAGGCGCTGCTTGCTCTTAGCGCGCATCCGCTCACCGATTCCGTCAGTGCCGCTGAAGCCATGCTCGATGAGATGCTGGAGAGGAACCGTTCGTTTTTGCCGCGATTTTTCCAAAAGGACAAAGCTTAGGAAGCCAAATGAAGCCGACAAGTTATTGTAACGCATATCGTTTTTCAAGCGTCCATGCAGCCTGCCGTGATTTTGTTCCATCTGGGAAATGTCATATATGCTAGAATGGGATTAGGTTAATTTCAGGAGGCGTTTGAGATGAAAACAACAATCGTTCACGGGCAAACTTATATGGGGATTATCGCATAATTGCCCTTAAACTGCGTGCTTCCCCGCCTATGAAAAGGGGAACAACGATTTGAAAACATGGATCTTACAGCAGTACGATTACCACGTATGGGCAAACCGGAAGGTTTGCGAATATTTGCAGGGGCTTTCGGAAGAGGTATACCGCAAGGAGATTGTCAGCGTTTTTCCATCCATTTATGACACGATGGTGCACATCTATGTCATTGATTCCGGCTGGCTATCGTTCTTTAACGCGGGCGGAGTCACGGAGATGTCGCCTGCGTACTTGGAGAGTCTGAAGGATTCGATTGCTCGGCTGGTTGCGGAAACGGAAGGCAAGCGAATCGAAGAATTGGGCCGGTTAATGGACGATCTGGCGGCGCGCTTCCGGTTGTTTACCGAACAGCACGAGAATCTGGACACCATCTATCCGTCCGGAGATTTTAGAGCCAGCTGCCTGGATTATATCCAGCATATGGTCAATCACGGGACCTATCATCGGGGGAACGTAACCGCCATGCTCCGGCAAATCGGACATCCCGGCACGCCTACCGACTATGGCTATTATTTGTATACGTTAAGCCATTAAGCGTTCATGATTCATAATGGGAAAGAGCCCGGAACATCGCGTTCCGGGCTCTTCTTTATGGGTCCGAATCACGCTTAGTCGATTGTTGCGGTTCGGATCACGGACACGCTCGATTCCCTGACAATAAGCCTCGGCTCGAATTGCACGCGCTCGTATTGCCCGGTCTTTTGCTCGCGAAGCCGCTTCAGCAGCAATTCCGTCGCAAGCCGGGCCACTTCATCGCCCATGATGGACACCGAACTGATCTGCGGCGTCGTGACGGTGGTCCATGCATTGTTATCGATGCCGACGACCGCCACATCGTCGGGAACCCGAACCTTCAGCTCCTTAAAACGGTTGACGATGCCGATGGCAACCATATCGTTAACCGCGTAGATGGCGTCCGGCATATGCCTCAGGCCATAGAAATAGTCCGCCGCGCGAACCCCTGTCTCAAACGAGAAGTCCTCCCCGAAATAGACAAGGGACGGATCGACTTTCTGCAGCGACTGTTCATAAGCCCAATAACGCTCTTCGATTTTATCCTTGGGCGCACCGGCATAGGCGATTCGGCTTCGCCCGATTTTCAGCAGATGCTCCATGACAAGCCTGCCCTCCTGGCGTGCGAGGCCGACGATATCGGCTCTATACTCTTCACCCAGTCGTTTTCCGTAATTAATGATGGAGACGGGGAGGCTCGATTTGTTAATGAGGTCGCCAAGCGTTTTGGGATAGGCCAGCGGCATGATAATCAGGCCGTCCACGTGCAGTTTTTTGATATCCCTCACGATTTCCAGCTCGTTCCGTGCGTTCCCGGCCGTATTGATCTGAACGACCCGATAGCCGTGCTGTTTGGCGGTCTGTTCGACCGACCAGGCGATTTCCGGGATGATCGCATTCCGGATGTCGGGCACGGCGAGAGCGATTTGATTCGTCTGGCGGACCTTCAGGCTTTGAGCGGAGGTATCCGGACTGAAGCCGATTTCCTCGATCACCTGCATGATCCGCGCTTTCGTTTTCGGACTGATGCCCTTGCTGTCGTTGATGGCTCGGGACACGGTTGCGATACCGACGCCCGCTTGTTTGGCGACATCTTCGATCGTTACTTTTTTGGGGTTCACCATATTCGATAAATTCCTCTCTATATCGGAAACGTTTCCTGTGTATGTGCGAATACAAGATGGGATTGGAGCCATTAACTATATTATAACATTAAGCTCGTCTCTCCATCACGGGATTCGCAGGGGAACAACTGGAACAAGCAAGCGATGCTGCATCAATCGCTGCATTTCCATGGCAAAGGCAGGGGAACGGCAGTCTGTAGTTGTCCATGACATTTCATACATTTTCGTGGAACGGGTTTGACAGATTGTCAAAACTGTGACATATTTGATTTCGGAAACGTTTCCTATTTCATTTTTATTTTTTCGAACCTATAAGGAGATGAAGACGATGCAAGCATTGCGCTGGCATGGAGTAAAGGACCTGCGTTTGGAGACGATCGCGGAGCCGCAAGCTACGAACGGAAAAGTGAAAATCAAGGTCGAGTGGTGCGGGATTTGTGGCAGTGATCTGCACGAATACGTGGCCGGGCCTATATTTATACCTGAGAATACGCCTCACGCCCTTACCGGAGAACAGGCTCCGGTGGTTATGGGACATGAGTTTTCCGGCCAGGTTGTAGAGGTTGGCGAAGGCGTTACGAAATTCAAGGCTGGCGACCGCGTGGTTGTAGAGCCTGTCTTTGCATGCGGATCATGCGAAGCTTGCAGACAAGGGAAATACAATCTGTGCGACAAAATGGGCTTTCTCGGGCTCGCCGGCGGCGGTGGCGGTTTCTCCGAATATGTCGCTGCGGATGAGCACATGGTTCATAAAATCCCGGACAGCGTTTCTTATGAACAGGGAGCTCTGGTGGAACCTTCGGCAGTCGCGCTGTACGCCGTGCGCCAAAGCCAGCTGAAGGCTGGGGATCGGGCGGTCGTATTCGGTGCCGGGCCGATCGGCCTGCTTGTCATCGAAGCATTGAAGGCGGCGGGAGCATCCGAGATTTACGCCGTGGAGCTGTCCCCGGAACGCAAACAGAAAGCCGAGGAATTGGGGGCAATCGTCATTGATCCGAAGGCCTGCGATGTGGTAGAAGAGCTTCATCGCCGTACCGGTGCCGGAGTCGATGTGGCATTCGAGGTGACCGGAGTTCCGCCGGTTCTCACCCAAGCGATCAACTCGACGAAGATCGGCGGACAGATTATGATTGTCAGCATCTTCGAAACCTCCGCTCCGATCGTGCCGAATGACATCGTGATGAAGGAACGTAACATTACCGGAATCATCGGCTATCGCGACGTATTCCCGGCTGTTATCAGCCTGATGGAAAAAGGCTTCTTCCCGGCGGATAAGCTGGTCACCCAGCGGATCAAACTGGATGAGGTTATCGACCGGGGCTTTGAAGCCCTGCTTAAAGAGAAGAACCAAGTGAAGATCCTGGTGAGCGCTCACTAATATCGAAGCTGCATGGCTTATGAAAGACCGCGTAACGCGGTCTTTTTTTCTTTGGATGTTTATGCCAATAAGATATCAAACTAGTCAATTGCATTCCATGGATTCCATGAGATTACATATATAACCAAATCTGATATACTCATAGAGTATTTTATCCAGGTATAGACAAATAAATCGAGTGGAGGGATTGGATGAATCAGAAGAGTTTGTTATCGGTTCGCAATATCCACAAAACCTATGATGGAGACGGATTTAAAGTTCAAGCGCTAAAGAATGTTTCGTTTGGGCTGGCGGAGGGCGAATTGGTGGCGATTATGGGAACCAGCGGCTCCGGAAAAAGCACCCTGCTTAACATTATCAGCTCCTTGGACACCCCTAGCTCAGGCAGCATCGAGTTAAAGGGAGAGGTCATGGACCATATCTTCGTGGAACCTCATGCAACCCGCTACCGACGAGAAAATATCGGTTTTGTATTTCAATCTTTTCATTTATTGAATGATTTAAGCGTAGAAGAGAACATGGCGATTCCCTTGATCTTGCAAGGGGCATCGGAGGCGGAGATTCAGCACAAAGTCCAGGACATGCTCACTCTGCTTGGACTTGCGAGCTGGAGGAAGAAACGGCCTGTTCAGCTGTCAGGGGGACAGCAGCAGCGGGTAGCCATCGGGCGGGCGCTGATTACGAATCCGCCGCTGCTGCTGGCAGACGAGCCGACCGGCAATCTGGATTACAATACCTCAAAGGAAATTCTTGAAGCTTTGGTGGAGATGAGAAGCGCCTTCAATCAAAGCATGATTATAGTAACGCATGATCCGAATGTAGCGGTTTATGCCGATCGGGTGTTATTTTTCCATGACGGTCAAATCGTGGATCAGTATGAGAGCAGCGGAGAGCGAAAGATGGATCCGATATTGAACATATTCAAGAAGATGATGGAGTTATCCGCATGATTCATTCCCTACGAGGCATAGCTTTTCGTATACTGGCCCGTAACAAGTCGATTCTGTCCTTTTCCGTGATTAGCATAAGTTTGGCCGTGTTTCTGATGATCACGATGTCTTCATTCATGGCGAATGCCAACCGTTCCATAGACCACGAAGTGAAGTTGCAGTATGGCGATGTCGATATGCTGGTGGGATACACTAACGAAGTGGACCATGAGACATCAGATCAACGCATTATGGATTTGATGCAGTCCACAGGCGTGGTACGACAGGTCTCTCCGGTCATGCTGTCCCGGATGTTCGTTAATAATCTTGCCGCACCTGTAGCTGTTGCCGGTATTGAGGATGACGCATTGTCGAAGAGCCGATATCATATCCAAGTTCATCCGGGACGCGGGGAGTTGATTCTAAACCAGTCGCTGGCTGAAGAGCTGCAGCTCCAGACGGGCAGTCGGATGAAGGTCGAAGGGAAGGCATACATCGTCAAGGAGATCATTGGCGATCCGGTTGCCGCTGCAGGTACCACATCGGATCTGCTGCTTATGAACCGGGAGGAAGTCAGGCAGATTAAGGCTGCAGGAGCCCAGCATGATGCGGTGTCAAGTTATGTGATGGTGCAGGCGGCGGATGATACCGACCTGCTGGTTCTGAGTGAGCAATTACAAGAGCTGGAGCCCGGGCTAACGATCGAGATTGCCGCGCAGAATTCAACATTGAAGGCGGGCTTGTCTATCTTGGGCAATTACATCCTGGTCATCTCGGTCCTGATTGTTATGGTCATCTCCCTGTTGATCGTGACCAATTTCGAAGGCATGCTGCATAAATACCGCTTCCAATTCGCCGTTCTCAGGTCTATGGGCGCGCAAACCGAACAGTTGTTTAAGATGGTGTTCATCCAATGCACGGTTACGAATGGGCTCGGTGTTCTGAGCGGCTTGCTGGTATCCCTACTAGGTTACACTTACATTATCCCATGGATATCCGGACTGTTTCTGGTTCCGCTGACGGATAGCCGTTTTGATGTTGGAGTTGCGACGATGGTAGCGGTGGCAAGCTTTATCATCCTGGAGTTATTTATGTTGATTCCTGCTTACAGAAGCACCAAGATACTGCCGCTTAAGATGCTGGAGATGAACCAGAATACCGATTTTAAAGGGCGGAAGGGACGAAAAATATTAGGGAAAGTGCTGATGGCTGCCTGCCTGTTTTTCATCCTCTTTGGGATCGCATTCTCGGGCACGCCGTCAGCTAACGCGGAGTTAAGCTTTTTAATGGGATTTCTATTGTTCGTATGGTCCGTGTTTACGATGGTTCCCGTATACCTTCCCGGTGTGTTGGCTAAGGTGTCGCCTGTGTTAAAGCTGCTAGGGGGGCGAGTTTCTTATGTTGCTGTCAAAAATCTTGTGCCGCAGGTCAAGAAAAACACCTTCGTTATTCTGACGATCAGCCTTGCCATGATGATTGCCGTCATCGGCTCGTCTCTTCTGAACACGATACAGCATAACGAACGGAATTATATCAAGACGCAGTATGCCACGGATATTCAGGTAGTCGACCGGCTGGAGAACTCGTCATCGATTGACCCTGAGCAATTAAAGCAGCGGATTTCTGAATTGGAGGGGATACAGGAAGTCAGCACCGTCAGCAGATTAAGCCCTGCCAAACAGGGACAAGACGGTAGGGTTATCGACTATGCGTTGGCTGATTTGGACTCGTTGGCGGCTCAGCGGCTGCTGCCGAAAATTTCGGATGTAGGGAATGCCGTTATCGTATCCAACCGTTACGCTGACGAACATGCGTTAAGCATCGGCGACTCGATTGCTTTGTCGGTATACCAAGAAGAAGATCCAGAGAACTTCAAGAATGCGGGAACATTGACGGTAGCGGCCATTACGGAGCCATTCCAACAGGCGGATATGTATATCGATTGGTCGAATGCAGCTTTCCATACGAAGTTTACGGTTTTTGGTACAGCTTATATAACACCAGTGAACGAGATTGCGGCATTAAATCAGCTGGAAGGCATCAAGGGGCAGTTCCCAACGGTGGATATCAGCAGTTATGCCCAAGCTCTGGAGAATTCAAGCAATATGTACACGCGGGTATGGTCTTTTTTCCTAAGTGCTATCATTGTGATTATGCTAAGCGTGACCATCGGCGTATTTAATTCCCTGATTAACAACATCTATAGTAAGCGTAAAGAATTTGCGGTATTACGGGCCATTTCCGTGGACAAAAAGGGGCTTGTTCAGATCATTCTAACGCAGGTGCTGCTGTACCTATGTATCGGCATGATTGTGGGGATTTCGCTCGGGATCGTTCTGCTGTATGCATTTAGGCTGATTGACCCGGCACCTGTCCATATTCATGCAACATTCGTAACTGCGATCATGGGAATCATGCTGACTCTGACGTTAGCCGTATTCATTCCATATGCCAGGAGCCTTGCGAACAAAAAGGTTGCGTCCGAGCTGAATCATAGCCACGTATAGCGGTTGTACCAGCAATTGGCTGGGAGTAGGTCACACAGGCAATTTAATATTCAAGCTCAGACGCATGATACAAAACAACGGCGATTTCCTCCTGCATAGACCGGGAGGCGATCGCCGTCTTTTTTTGTTAAACCCATTCCACCTTAATCCTTGATCAACAAATAAATAAAGTAGGGTGCTCCGAGACAGGAAACGACCAAGCCGACCGGGATTTCGGAAGGGGCCATCAGGTTCTTGCCGATCATATCGGCCACAAGCAGCACCAGCGAGCCGAGAAGCGCGGAGACAGGCAGCATTCCTTGATGACGGGGACCCACCAGCTTGCGTGCCAAATGCGGAGCTACGAGTCCGAGGAACGCGATGCCGCCGCCAACGGCGACGCAGGCGCCCGCCAGGGCAACGGAGATGAACAGCAGCGTTCTTCGCTCGCGCTCGACCGTAACCCCAAGCCCCGCTGCCGTATGGTCTCCCAGGTTAAGCACATTCAAATTTTGCGATTTAAATACCGCCCAAGGAACCAAGAACAGGATCCACGGAAGGATCGCAACGACATACTCCCAGCTTGCCCCCCAGATGCTGCCGGACAGCCAGATGGTGGCCTGCATGAAATTGTTAGGGTCCATCATCAGCTGGAATACGATAATCAGCGCCCCGAAGGCCGCGTTGATGCCGATCCCCACAAGCACCAGCCGGATCGGCGTGACGCCTTGCTTCCAGGCCAGCGAATAGATGAGGAAGGCGGCAAGAAATGCACCGACTAGCGCAGCAAAAGGCATGATATAAACGGACCATATGCCGGAACTGAACGAGCTTCCTTGAAAATAAAAAATATACAGCACGACGGCCAATCCTGCCCCGGAGTTGATGCCCAGAATGCCCGGGTCTGCCAGCGCGTTTCGCGAAACGCTTTGCAGTATGGCGCCGGAGACGGCGATTCCCGCGCCGATCAGGATGGCAATGACCATGCGGGGCAGGCGAAAGTGCATCAGGACGGTATAATTCTGTTCGGAACCTGTCCCGTTGAACGCTTTGACCACTTCGGCCAGCGGGATTTTCATCGTTCCCATATTCAGGCTGACCAGGAATACGGCAATGATAGCCAGCAGCAGGATCATGGATACGGAGATGATTTTTCTCGTTGTATTCATCGTTACAGCCCTCTCCCTTCGCGCCGTGCAAGATAGAGGAAGAAGGGAACGCCGATCATCGCCGTAATTGCGCCGACCGGCGTCTCGAACGGAGGATTGATCATCCGCGCACCCACATCGGCAAACACCAGCAGAAGTGCTCCCATGACGGCGGAGCAAGGGATGATCAGCCGATAGTCGGGTCCGACGATGAAGCGGACGATATGCGGGATGACGAGCCCCACGAATCCGATCGTTCCGCCTACAGCCACCGCTGCGCCTGTCAGCAGCAGCACAACGAGCGTGCCCAGGAACTTGACGGTTCCCGTTTTTTGGCCAAGCCCGGTAGCGACTTCCTCGCCCAGGCTCATGACGGTAATGGATCGGCTGAGCGCCAGCGCAATCAGCAGCCCGACGATGGCGACGGGGATCAGAAGTTTCACGTTCACCCATTGCACGCCCGACACGCCACCGGCATACCAGAAGCTGATATCCTTGGCAACGTTAAAGCGGATGGCAATGGCCGAGGATATCGAGCTCAGCAGCGCGGTAACGGCTGACCCGGCCAAGGCCAGCTTGACAGGCGTCAATCCCCGTTTGGATAACGAGCCGATCAGCAGCACAAGCCCGGCCCCCAGGCCGGCGCCTGCAAAAGATAACAGCATGAGCGCAGTAATGGATGGCGACTCCATAAAGGCAAACCCGATCGACATCATGAAGGAGGCACCGGCGGTGACGCCCATAATGGAAGGGGAGGCGAGCGCATTCCTTGTCATGCCCTGCATGATGGCTCCCGATACGGCCAAGGAACCGCCGATCAGCGCAGCTGCCAAGGCCCTTGGCATTCGCAGTCTCTGGATAATCTGATGCGGGGTGGAATCGGCATCGAAGCGGACAAACGCCTCCCATATGGTGGACAGTTTAATGTTCGACGCGCCATAGATAATCGAAGATGCCATTGCGGCAGCCAGCAGACCAAGCCCCAGGAGAATGACGGCCGCCGCTGTTTTGGGACGGTAAATGGATTTTGCGGTTGTTTTGTGATTGGGATGATTTGCCTGCATGTTCACCTAAACCTTTATGTTGATAAAAATATTGAAATAACGTATTGTAAATGAGAATGAATTTCATTATCATGGTTAGTGTTATTATATCACTTCATGCGTAGAATGCTAGTGATTGCGCCAAAAAAATATACATAGGGGGAAAGAAAAGATGAGTCTTTTCAAGAAAAAAATATGGATTATCGCAGGACTGCTGGCGGCTTTAACGCTGCTTGCAGCTTGCGGTAACAGCAAGGACGCAGCCGGTAACGAGCCGACGGGGACGCCAACGCCAAGCGAGCAGAACGGGGGCACCGAAGCCAAGCCGGAGGAAGGAAGCACGGAAGCGAAGACGGAACGAACGTTGACGGACGCCATGGGCCATGAAGTGAAAATTCCGGCTGAGCCGAAACGGGTGATCGCTTCTTACTTGGAGGATAACCTGGTGGCATTGGGCATTACCCCGATCGCGCAGTGGTCGGTCAAGGGCGGAAGCGTCCAGGATTACCTGCAGGATGCGTTAAAAGACGTGCCGACCATTGAGCATGATCTTCCTTTTGAAGCGGTAGCAAGCTTTCAGCCGGACCTGTTGATCATGGACTCCGCTTCTATGGTAGAAGGCAATAAATACAGCCAGTACAGCAAGATTGCTCCTACCTACGTCATCGGCAACGAAGTCAATAACGATTGGCGCGAAGAGCTGAAGAAAGTGGGCGAAATCTTTGGCATGGAGGAGGAAGCTCAAGCGGCGCTTGATCGTTACGAGCAGAAGGCCAAGGATGCCAGGGATCAAATCCAACAGGCGATCGGCGGTGAATCCGCTGCGGCTATATGGCTTGTCGGCGGCAAATTGTTCGTTGTCAGCGAGACGCTGTCCAGCGGCGCCGTTATGTACGGCGATTTGGGACTTACCGTACCGGGCGTGGTGAAGGAAATCTCGGCATCGGCTACCGGCAACTGGTCCTCCATTTCCCTGGAGAAATTGGCCGAGCTCGACGCGGATCATCTGTTCTTTATTAACAGCGACGGCGAAGGCGCCGAAGTGCTTCAGGATCCGCTCTGGGCGAATATTCCGGCCGTCAAGAACGGCAACATCTATGAATATGGAAAAGATACAAGCTGGCTCTATACCGGCACGATTGCCAACAGCCAGATCATTGATGACGTGCTGGAAAGTTTGGTGAAATAAACGCTGTCAGAGTGAACAAAGCAGCCGCCGTCCGATATTGTCGGGAGGCGGCTTTTTGGTATGGATATGGATATGGGCTAAGATAACATGCAAACCTTGAGCAGGAAAACACGGGCACTCACAGAACTAGTTAGCGAGGTGGGAATCATGATGCCGAAGTATATGCCGGACTTATCCAACATCCAGACCAAGCTGCACCGATACTGCATGCGAATCTCGGGGGATCCATGGGAAGCGGAGGATCTGCTGCAGGATGTCATGATGAAGGTGATGCGGGCCGTTGAAACCGACCCTGGAAAACATCTGTCCAATGCCTATTTGTTTCGCATCGCAAGCAACGCGTGGAAGGACCGACTGAGGAAGGATAAGCCCGGGATGAGGGTTTCCGAGAATGTGTTAGGAGATAGGGCGGCCGTAGATGACGGCTTATCCACCAGGGAGCTTTTGGAGGCCTTAGCGGACCGGTTATCGCCACGTGCGATGGTGATTTTGCTGCTTATGGACGTATTGGATTTCACGGCCAGGGAGACGGCCGAATTTCTCTCCATGTCCGAAGGGACGGTTCAGGTGTCGCTCGGACGTGCGCGAGCCAGGCTGAAGAAGCTGCATCGCATGCAGCAAACAGGCGATGAACCTAAGCCGCAGGAGAGAGACCCAGCGGGTACATCCGCAGCACTGGATATGGATGCGCTTGTGATAGCTTTTCGAAGAAGAGATCCCCAAGCGATTTGTACTTCGTACCTTCAACTGACCAAGCTGCGCATCAGAATAAGCAAATTGAGCCGGGTTGGCGGAGTCCTTGCATTTTATATGGAAGATCCGGATGGAAACGTGTGGAAATTTACGGAATAAAATTTGGACCCTGTTTGGTTTTAGCCCGAAATATCGTTTCTTATGTGTTGGAAGCTATTTAAGCAAATCAAAGAGGAGGAAGGTTGGTTGAAAAAATCCCTATTGTACGGCGTTGGCATTTTCGTACCGGTGAGTGATCTAAAGCGTTCGACGGCCTGGTATACGGAAATGCTCGGATTTGAAGTGATTCACACGGATGAACCGAATGCGGTTGTCATGCGAATGAACGATGAGAAGGTATCCTTTTGCCTCGTGCGTTCCTATCAGGTGAAGCAGCCGGAATTTCCCAAGAACGATTATGGTGTGGGGCAATATTTCAACCTGCATACCACGAATGTGAGTGAAATCCATCAACGACTGGTTGCCAAGGGAGCCGACGTGACTGAAATTGAGGATTTTGGCGGGTTCAAAGGATTTTCCCTGACAGATCCGGACGGCAACCGCTTCGGGGTGACAGAGTAGCGACGGCGAGGAGCAGAATGGTTATAATCGACGAGCATTTTGTTCGTCCAGATGATCGTTAGGAAAAACACCCATCTCATTGCCTTGGCATGGATGGGTGTTTTTGCTGCGGTGATTATCGAATGGGCATCGACAGCCGCATCAATTCCATTATTCCTGATCCCGACAATGCTCTTCGGCCGCGGAGGTGAACTCCTCTTCGTTCTCGGAAGCCAGCTTGTCCCCGTATTGATCCAAACGTTCAGGGCTGCTGGAAGGGCCGTCGTTCTTAGGCTTGCTGTTTCTGCCAGTCATTTGCTGCACTCCTCCTTTCGTGGGATTCTCATCGATTGGGTGCGAAATGACCGCACTCCGTTTACGTTTATGTTGTTCCTGATTTGGGGCGGGATTATGCACGCAAGGCCTCATCTTATCGTTTCATGAAGTTATGATGAAAGGGGGCGAAGCTTCTTGTTCGTTACACCCGTGACATGATACCATTATAGAATTTAGAAGATTCATAGATTCAACGCGCAAAACGATATGGATACCACGGAGGTTACGATATGAAGCTAGTATCATGGAACGTCAACGGATTGCGGGCCTGCGTTACGAAAGGCTTTATGGATTATTTTAATGAGGCGGATGCCGATATATTTTGCGTGCAGGAAACGAAACTGCAAGCGGGACAGATCGAGCTCGATCTGGGTCCGGAATATCAGCAGTATTGGAACTATGCGGAGAAGAAAGGATACTCGGGAACGGCGGTATTTACAAGAATCGCCCCATTGTCCGTTCGCTATGGCCTGGAGGAAGACAGCGAGCCCGAGGGCAGAGTGATCACGCTGGAGTTTGAGGACTTCTATCTCGTGAACGTATACACGCCGAACGCGAAGCGCGACCTGAGCCGGCTGGATTATCGGCTGGAGTGGGAGGAACGGTTCCGCACTTACCTGCTTCAGCTCGACGAACGCAAACCCGTGATCGTATGCGGGGACTTGAATGTGGCGCACCAGGAAATCGACCTGAAAAATGCCAAATCCAATCATGGGAATTCCGGCTTCACGCAGGAGGAGCGGGGCAAAATGACCGATCTGCTGGCTGCGGGCTTTATCGATTCCTTCCGCCACTTCTACCCCGACCGTACGGACGTATACAGCTGGTGGTCCTATATGGCCAAGGTGAGGGAGCGGAATATCGGCTGGCGCATCGATTATTTCCTGACGTCTGCCCGTTTAGCCGAGAAGCTGAAGGATGCCGAGATCGACTGCCATGTGCTCGGAAGCGATCATTGCCCGGTGAGTTTGACGCTTGAGTAATTCATTAACATAATTACGGAGCTTGTTAAAAAAGCCAACCGGCGAACGGGGAGACTGGTATAATGCCACGACCCTATTTGCCGGTTGGCTTTTCATTCGGCGAACCTAAGCCCCTTATCCAATCTGATGCTTCAGCTTGTCCAGAAAGATCGACGCCGGCTTCGACAGGTGGTGGGTTCCGGGCTGTACCCACCCGAAGGAGGAAGCGGCGAGGCCGGGAGGCATCTCCAGCTCCAGCGTCACGATGTTTCCCGAAGGAACGGAGGCGAAGCTGGTGAAGGACAAGTCGACCCCTACCGTAACCGCCACATTCTCTTCGACGAGCTTCTGTATGACCCTCGTCTGGTTGGTGGAGAATAACACATCCATGTCCCCGTACTGCTCCTGGAATACATCCATCAGCTTGAACAGATTGTCATCCTTATACAGTACCAAGGGATACTCGCGGAGCTCTTCGGGCGTGATCGATTGCCGCATGGCGAGAGGGGATTGGCGACTGACCCCCACCACGAATTTGCTCTCGAGGAGCTTCCCGAAATGCAGGCCGCGATGCTGATGAATGATGGATTCATCAACGAAGATCAGACCGATATCCGCGTGATTCTGCTTAATATCCTCAATAATATCGAGCGTCGCTTTCTCCGTGATGTCGAGTTTGATTTGCGGAAAGTCTTTTTTGAACCGGATAATGGCATCGATGGACAGCGTTAAAGGCACCGGTACGGTAGCAATCCGCAATGACCCGCCAAGCAAATTAGAATAGCCTTCGGCCTCTGCCCTCAGCTCCTGAAATTGCTCCAAAATGGCATAAGCCTTCTGCAGGATCCGCTGACCTTCGGCCGTAGGTACGGCACCAAGCCGGGAACGGGTGAACAAAGAAAAACCGAACTCGGCTTCCAGGCTGGACACGGCTTGGCTCACCGCGGAAAGGGTGACGTTGCAATTCTGGGCTGCCTTGGTTAACGATCCTGTCTTGGCCGTCTCCACGATATATTCCAATTGTTCAAGATTCATATGGCTTTCATCCTTAAATAAAAGTTAAGTAACATTAATTATGTTTAAATTTACTTAAATATAACCCGGGATTACAATGAACACAAGGACATGGACACACAATGTTCAAATCATAACGCTATTTTACCCTAGGAGGTCATTGATAATGTCAGAACAACGTGTAGCGGTAATTACCGGCGGAGCGAGCGGAATCGGTCGCCAGGTCTCCCTTAAATTCGCAAGAAAAGGCGATCGCGTCGTCGTTGCCGATTTTAATGAAACTGCCGGGCAAGAGACCGTCGATATGATCAAAGCAGAAGGCGGCGAAGCTTCATTCGTTCAAGTCGACGTTTCCAAGCAAGAAAGCGTCGAGGCGCTTGTGGATAAAGCGGTTGAGCTCTACGGCCGCATCGACGTCATGCACAACAATGCCGGCATTGGCGGCGCCGGGCCGGTCCTTGAACAAAATATGGATCTTTACCATCGCACGATTAACGTGAATCAGCACGGGGTTGCCTACGGTATCATCGCGGCAGGCAGAAAAATGAAAGAACTGGGCATTAAAGGCGTTATCATCAACACGGCTTCCGTATTCGGCTTCTTGGCTTCGCCGGGAACATTTGCTTACCATGCGACAAAGGGTGCCGTCATCATGATGAGCAAATCCGCCGCGCTTGAACTGGCGCCATACGGCATTCGTGTCGTGGCTGTTGCTCCTGGAGCCGTCGATACACCGATCATCCAGGGCTATAAAGATTCCGGCATGCTGGATTCCATGAGAGCCAAAGTCATGGGCGGAGAATTGACGCAGCCCGAGGTGGTCGCCGATACCGTGTATCTCGTGTCGCTGGATGAAGCGGCTGCGATTACGGGCAGCGTGGTCATGGCCGACCAGGGCTATGCTTCATTCAAATAATCCGTTCGGTATTTTATGGTAGCAGATATAGCGCATTAAACATAAAGAACCTCTCTTTGGAAGGAATGCAGGCTGAAGCCTCCGTCACACCAAAGGGAGGTTTTCTTGATTTTCCCGTCAAAACATTTCCTCTCTCCGCTAAAAACAGTTAAAATAGAGGGGAACTTGGCAGACCATACATAAGGTATGAAACGACGGATACGAGAAGAGAGGTATATAAATATGATCATTAAACCTAGAACACGCGGATTTATTTGCACGACATCCCATCCTGTAGGCTGCGAAGCCCAAGTGCAGGAGCAGATCGATTATGTACTGAAGCAGCCTGGAATCGAAGGGCCGCGCAATGTGCTGGTCATCGGCGCCTCCACGGGGTATGGCTTGTCGGCCAGAATAGCTGCCGCATTCGGCGCCCGGGCGAATACCGTAGGCGTGTATCGTCCAAGCCAGGCCACCGAGAAACGGACCGCATCCGCGGGCTGGTACAATTCGGCCGCTTTCGAGAAGGCAGCGGATGCCGCCGGCTTGAAATCGTACAGCGTGACGGGAGATGCCTTCACGCAGGAGACCAAAGCCAAAACGGTTGAACTGATCCGCAAAGAGCTGGGCCAGGTCGATCTCGTGGTCTACAGCGTTGCATCGGCTCGCCGCACGCTCCCTGAAACAGGCGAGACGGTCAGCTCGGTATTGAAGCCGATCGGACCAGCGTATACCAACAAAACGGTTAACTTCCACACCGGTGAAGTGACGGAGGTTACGATTGAACCGGCAACGGAAGAGGAAGTGAGGAACACCGTTGAGGTCATGGGCGGCGACGATTGGGAATTGTGGATGAACGAGCTGGCGGAAGGCGGCGTATTGGCTCCTGACGTGACGACCATTGCGTTCTCTTATATCGGCTCCGAGATTACCAAGGCCATTTACCGGGACGGATCTATTGGACAAGCCAAGGATCACTTGGAGGCCACCGCGCTGAAACTGAGCGAGAAGCTTGCCACCGGAGGCGGACGCGCATACGTTACGGTGAGCAAAGCGTTAGTGACTCAATCCAGCTCGGCGATTCCGGTCGTGCCGCTGTACGTATCGGCGCTGTACAAAGTCATGAAGGAAAAGGGGCTGCACGAGGGCTGCATCGAGCAGATTTACCGTCTGTTCTCCGATCGTCTCTATAACGGGCAAGAAACCCCGGTGGACGAGAAGGGCCGTATCCGTATCGACGATTGGGAGCTTCGCGAGGACGTTCAGGCCGAAGTAGCCGAATTGTGGAGCAAAGTGACCAGTGAAAATATCGAAGACTTGACCGACCTTGCCGGTTACCGCCGCGAGTTCTTCCAGTTGTTCGGCTTTGAAACCGACGGCGTGGATTATGATGCGGATGTAAATCCCGTGGTCGACAATCCGAAAGCCATTTAATCGAGCAAAGGCGAGCTCCGGAAAGGATCCGGGCTCGCTTTTTTATATCGCCAAGGGGTAAACCTGAATATGCGCATCCGCAGCGTACCATTTCCCGAAAGTGAAATTCCCTGATTCAGGTTATAGGGATGTAGATCTGGGTCTTCGAGGCATGCACCGAGGTTCTCAGCTCCAAGCTGTAGTGTTCGGGGTTCGGCATAAGTCCGCGTTGTTTCAGCAGCTGAAGAACATAGGAGTAGGACTGGTCGGTATCCTCCCGCTCGGAATGGCCCTCATGGGTGTACATCGCATACTCCTGCGTCGGCAGGGTTAAACCCACCATCCGCTCCGGCATATCCCGGATCGTGCTGACCTCGAACCCTGCTACATAATGATAGATCGGCTGCCGATTCAAAACAGCAGCAATAAACAAGGGGTTCGGCGTTTTATGGCGGATATAGGGAATCTCCTCCATCCGGTTTTGAAGCTCCTGCCACAGCCTGGGCTTGAGGGCCTGAGACATGTAATAGGCCGTGAAGGGGAGCTTCATCTCCAGGCCGACGATCAGCGTCCGCGGTTTGATGATCCGCTGAATGGTCTCGTTCGTCTGCTCGGATCGTTCCCGCTTCTGCCGAGAAGTCAGGATGGAATAGCCGCCATTCTTTCCTTCATTGGCGTATAAGGGAACGCCTAGCCGAGACAGTTCATGAAGATAGCGGAGCATCGTACGATACGAGACCGAGAATTCCTCGGCTAACTCGCCGACGGTGAAGTTCTGCCGTTCATACACTCGCTGCATGACGTTAAGGATCCGTTCGGTTTTGGGCATAAATCTGCTCCTTGAGTATTTTATATACTGTGACAGTTTCTGGCATAGTTCAAGTATATAATGAAACTAAAAAGAGGATAAAGGAGTATTTACCGATGAACATTGATCAACGAAATGAAGCAGCGGTTACAAGAAAGCCGGCATTTCAGGCGGTTGGATTGAAATGGGAGGGCACATTTGCCGAGGCAGGCGCGGGCGGAATCCGGGCGGTGCAGCGGACGCTGCAAGAGCGGCTCGCGGAGATTCCTCACGCAATCCATGCGGACACCCTGCTGGGGTTATCTTACCACGCGGCTCCCGGGGGTGACGGATTCATCCATTATGCCGTCGTCGAAGTGGAGCGGATTGAGGAAGTACCGGAAGGGATGGTTACGATATCCGTTCCCGCATTAACCTATGCCGCTTGTTCCCATCGCAAAGGGCAGAGCATCGACCAATCTTACAACAATATCTATGCCTGGATTGCGGAACAAGGCTACTCGGAATACAACCCGGATCATTTAACGCATTTTGAACAATATCCGATGAGTCAAGACCCGTATACGGATGACCCTGAGTTTATGATCATGATTCCCGTTCAAACGGAATAGCCGGATCTGACAGGAACACCGCAGGCATCAAAGGACGGACTTTCTAGCCTTATATACAAACTTATGCGAAAAGCCGCAAACCGCTCTGATGAAGAGCGGTTTTTTTTATATTTCCATCTTGATGCGCATGGAGGATATCTAGTTTATCCGCCTGCCGACGCGTTAATCAGTATAGAGTAAACGATTGATCATTTTGGGCCCTATCCGGTGCTCATCGGCACGGCGGCATTGTTAACGGCGGGATGGTTGGCGCTGGGGCTGTTTCATTTCGGCAGGAAAACATGATGGGGAATCACTGCACCATAGTCGGCCGTGATTTATGACTTTTGATGCGGTGAGCCCCTAAACATGTCTTCAGCAGCAATACTTATTGCGCCTTTCGAATGACAGGAATCCATAATTCGTTCTTATACTCGTCCGGGGGAAGATAGCATTCGATTGCAGGCAGCGGCGCTAGATCGTAGGCATGGGACGGGATCCACTCGGTATAAAGACGCTTCCACATCTCCGCAATACGGCTCGGATCTCCTTCCAGCTCGAATACCGCCCATGCAGCGGCAGGGAAATGCCGCAACACCATCGGTTCCGGAGGATTATGCGTCGATACGACGGACATGATGTAGTCGAAATACTCGTTCTTTCCGTAGTCGCCGTCTGCACAAACCCCGAGAATTCCCCGGATGGGATGGTCTTGCGCACGGTAGTTCCACAGCTTGTCGAAGATGCCTTCCGCATGGGCGCCTTTCCAGAGAAAAGGAACCTCTTCATAGGCGCGCTGCGTGCTTACTTGCTTCTTGAAACCGACAACGGAAAATGCCTTCATTTCTTCGATTCTGTAATTCATTTCGGCAGCCCCTCGCATGGAGAATTGAAAGGAGATGCGGGGATAGGCCTTCAGCTTGGTACCGGCTTGGCGGGCGGCCGTCGGCGTTGTGCCGTGCATGTTCTGGAATGCACGCGCGAACGCCTCCGGGGAATCATAGCCGTATTTAAGTGCAAGGTCGATGACCTTGATGTCGCTGTTTTGCAGCTCGTAAGCGGCCAGCGTCAATCTCCGTCTCCGTATGTATTCGGAGAGCGTGACATCCGTAACGAACGGAAACATGCGTTGAAAATGGTATACAGAGCAGCAGGCGATCTTCGCCGCTTCAGCGTAATCGATCTCCTCGGTTATGTGCGCTTCTATATAGCCGATGGCTTCATTCATCCGCTGGACCCAATCCATCCGGTCATCATCCTTTCTAAGATCAATATATAAGAAGTCATAGCAGGTAGGCCTAGCCGTTTCTGCACGGATTTCGCTAGCCATGCTATGCTATGTCCCTGTATCCGCGAGCTGAGATTCCGTTGGAAACGCAAGCTGCAAATGCCGCTTAGCGGTCTGCGGCATTCGGATTCGGATGTCCATATTTTACGAGCACATGCCACAGCTGTTTGAGATGCTGAAAAGTTTCTTCATAGGTTCCCCAATCGCTCCAAGAGCTTGGATCATCCTCCAGGTGAGCAGCCGCTTTGCCGATGATGGCCGCATCCAGGACGCCTTTCGAGCCTGCGTAGCTCTGGTCGATCCGCTTGGCGAGCGGCGGCATGGCGGGTCCCCGGAAGTTATTGGGGACATCCTGCACGGCAAGAGAGAACCCCGGATGCCAGGACAGGGCAAGATGATATCGCTCACACAGCGCGTGGAGCAGGCGGCCGATCGGGGTATGCTTGTAGGACGGATCGGCAACCAGGGCCTCCGCATCGCTGGATAAGTCGATGGGACCATGGATCTGTGCTTCAATATAATCGTCCAAGGAGCGGCCGACCGGTCCGGTGGGACCGGTATGCGATGAAGGAAGATGAATCAGCCGCTCCAGCATAGCTGGAATATTTACATTCGGAGAACCCAGGGCCGAGCCGGTGGATTCCACTTGCTGCAAGAGCGCAGCGAGAATCGAATCCCACTGACGTATGGTGCCTACAAACTCGGGACCTGCGTGACTGTCACCGAATGTAAAGGTGCTGCGCTTCAATATGCCCGGGGACAGCACCAGAAAACAAGAACCGAAGCGGGGAGACCCCCCGTCAGCATAATTCATGAGATTGAGTGCGCCGTACTTCGGCCGCTCGTCATGGCGAACGCCGGGCTGCTGGTAGGCTCCGCCAAACAGGAGCCGTTCCCATTGGTCGCGGTCGCCGCCCGGGTAGGCCGTACGGCTTCCGTTGGTCACGCTCGTGATGAACTGGTTATGATATACGCCTTCCGTCAGGAGAGATTCGATAACGGAGCGGCCTGTAGGCAGTATCCGATCCGGATGGAAATTCAACGTGACCCGGGCATGCTTTTCGATGAGCTTTAACTGTCGGCGCATCGTCACGGATTCTTTTCCATGTTTTCGTAAAATATGCTCCGTCATGGCCGAGGTGCTCTTCCGTGCGTTCGCCGCTAACGATTCGACATGAAGAATCGCTTGTTGCTGCGCTTCGGTTAACCGTTCGCTCATTTTTGGATCCTCCATACCTTCATACTAAAATACAACGATACGATATTCCTCACTTCTATCCCTGATGCGTAGATTCCTCTATGGATGCGGATTTCGTGTTTCAGGAGTGTTGGACAGCCTTTGCTCTCAGAACATCCGAAATGATTGCCCGAGGCCAAGACGTCATGCTTTAATGTAACTACACAAACGAATCCAAGGTGATGGAGGTTACCATGCAGCCCAATTTCAGCATTCAGGATAAAATCGCAATCGTGACGGGTGCCAGCAAAGGCATCGGTTACGGACTAGCCCAAGCGCTCGCAGCGGCAGGAGCCAAGGTTGCCGTTATGGCACGTAGCAAAGCGTCGCTGGATCGATTGGTTGAGGAAATCTTCATGGCGGGAGGCCAGGCCAAGGCCTATGAGCTGGATGTGCGCAATGTGGAGCAGATCCGATTCGTATTTGGACAGGTAGCCAAGGACTTTGGCCGTCTGGATATCGTGGTCAATAACGCGGGTTTGGGAGAGGGCATGCTCGCGGAAGACATCACGGAAGATTACTGGGACGAGATGATGGACGTTAATTTGAAGGGCGTATTTTTCTGCTGTCAGGCTGCCGGCCGCCTCATGCTGGAGCAGGGCTATGGAAAAATCATCAACGTCAGCTCGCAGGTCAGCATCGTCGGGATTACCGAAGGCGCTGCCTATTGCGCCTCCAAGGGCGGCGTTAACCAGCTGACGAAGGTGCTGGCGCTGGAGTGGTCCAGCCGGGGCGTCAACATCAATGCGGTCGGTCCCACCTTCATCCATACGCCGGGAACGGCCGAAAGATTGGACTCCCCCGAGTTCCGGGACGGCGTATTGGCACGGATCCCGGCAGGCCGGATCGGCACCATAGGTGATGTGGCCGGCGCCGTTATCTATTTGGCATCGCCGGCATCCGACCTCGTTACGGGCACCTTGCTGCTTGTGGATGGCGGCTGGACGGCACAATAGGGATGACGGAATAAGCCTGAGTGAGCTGAATCCGGCGGCCCGACAATTCTTTGATCGTTTGCCCTACAGCCAACCAGCGCCGCTTGGCGCTGTCGATTGAAGGAGCCAAGACGATGGAGACGCGTTAGCGGCGAATCGATAAATCGGTCACGCTTCTGAACGGGGGACGTGCGCAGAAAGACGGTGAATTCCTTCCGGTCAAATCAAAGAACCCGGTTCTGCCTTGGCAATACCGGGTTCTTTTTATGGCGGGTTATTTTAACGGAACCTGCTTGGACAAGGCTTCGAATTGCTGCAGATGCGGAGCCATTTTGGTTTGAATGCTCTTGAAGTATCGGAGCGCGGCGTCGTTCTGACGCTGCTCGGCCGCCGAATTGGCCGGGAAGATCGAGTAACGATGGTTGACGGAACCATTCTTGTATTGAGCGCTGAACATCGTTCCGCTCGCCCAGTTTTTCTTCATGTTCTGATTGGTGCCCATAATCACGAGCAGTTCCTTGCCCTTCTTGTAGGTAAAGCTGTAGTCGGGATCGGCCACGGCATGAATGACATCGTATCCGCTTTGGAAGACGCCTGCCTTGAATATCCCTTTCTGGATCTGGTTCCATCGGACGGACCCGTCCGGCAATGTCACCTTATGGGTCAGGATGCCTTCGCCATCCATTTTGTCATGGTTCCAGCGGCCGCTGTACACCACCTTATGCGTTTCGCCGTCCAATTGGTATTCGTTAATGTATTTACCGCTCCCGGCACGCTTCCCGTCCATGAAATCGCCGGAATATTGTTTGCCGTTGCCCCACTTGATGGTGCCGCGTCCGTTAGGCTGGCCGTTAGCCGCTTCGCCGTAATAGGACGTCCGTTCGGAAATTTGTATCCATTCCTTGGCGGAGGCCGCGTCGGCAGATGCCGGCTGCAGGGCCAGAGAAGAGACTGTAAGCGAAGCGGTGAGCGTTAAGGTTACTGATAATGCCGTTCGTTATTTCATGAACATGTAGGCTCCTTTGTTGATATGGTACTATTATACACTTCTCTGGAAACTTCTTCATTCCCCAATATGTCCTATATAATGAAGTGAAGGAGGATGATGGGCTATCGTCCTGAAGCTGCCTTGCTTGTATTATCGATAATTGTTGAATGCGCCGCCTAATGGAAGGGTATATGATTTAACGGGGGCGGATAGGGTGAAGTTTAGGATGGAAACGATAATGGGAGGGAACAGGATATGACATATGAAGATAACGCACCCGGCTGGGACGCGATTGACGAGGCGCTGCTGAAGTTATATGGAGAGCAGGAGCCGAAGCATTACGGAGCGCTGATTCCGTATGCGCTTGGAGGACCTGATCCGCTGAATGGAATCAGCGCTTATGTCTTGGATACGCCAATGCCGCATTGGCATATGGTTACCTATGGTTTTAGCGAGCTGTATGATAGAGAATCGGATCATCTGGAGGAGAGCGGTTACGGATTCGAATTGACGTTGAGGCTGGCTAAGCCGGAGGATGAGGAAGAGCCGCCGGCATGGGCGCTAAATCTGCTTCAGAATATGGGGAGATACGTGTTTAATAGCGGGAATATTTTTCGCTCGGGCGATTATTTGGATGCCAATGGACCGATCTGCCTGGGTGCCGATACGCAGCTGACCGCACTCGCCTTTGTCGAGGATCCCGAGCTGCCGGCCATGGATACACCGAATGGGCGGGTCGAATTCCTGCAGATGATCGGCATTACCCGGGAAGAGCTTGAGGCGATGCAGACCTGGAATACGCTTGGCGTGCTGCAAGCTTGTGCAGAACATATGCCGCTTTACATAACGGATTTGAATCGGGATTCGTTTCTTAAGGTACCTTCGATCTCGGAAACCGTGGCTAGAGGAATGAAGGAGGAAGGCTCGAACACCGGATTTCTATATGTGAGCCAGCTGGCTTTTGAACCGGGAAAAAAGGGCTGGTTAAGCAAAACCCCGGCTGCGCTCCAAATCGGCGCCAAGCAGGCGGGCATCATCGGCAAGCTGCTGCAGGGGCGAATTCTGAAGGAGAAGAGCTTGAGCCTTGTAGGTCCGGAGGTTCGGGTCGTATTTGAGCCGGGGAACGAGAGCCGCTGGACCGCGGAGGATGGAGATGTTACGTTGATCCTGGACGATCGGACGGCGGGTGAATTCTCAAGCCGTTTGGTTCCGCAGGTCAGCACCTTCGAGCTTTCCGGTTTACCTGGAATCCGAATTGACATCGTGAAGACGGAAATCAAGGATCAGGAAGGAAACGTTGTTCAAGTTATCGGGTAGCAGGTGAAAATATGAATGACGCAGCTAGAAACAATTTCCTCTTCATATAAAATAGTTTACAATTAGTGTGATGTCTATATACTTATACTTTAAAGCAGTACATAAACATCATGTCAAAGCAAATGGACTGACAAAGGGAGGATAACATTGAACGCAACTATTAAAGTAGGGATCGTAGGTTATGGAAACTTGGGCAAGGGCGTGCAGAAAGCTATTGGGCAAAATCCGGATTTGGAGCTGGTAGCCATCTTCACGCGCAGAGACCCGCAGCAAATGCCGGCCAATTCCGGTGCGCGTTTCGAGCATATTTCAGTGGCAGAGCAATATATCGGGAAGATTGACGTGATGATTCTGTGCGGCGGTTCGGCTACCGATTTGCCGGAGCAAACGCCACAGCTTGCCAGCATGTTCAATACGGTAGACAGCTTTGACACGCACGCTAAAATTCCTGAGTTTTTCCAGGAGGTTAACAAAGCGGCGATGGGCGGCGGCCATATCAGCGTCATCTCGACAGGCTGGGATCCGGGCTTGTTCTCCATGAACCGTCTGCTTGCCGAAGCGATTTTGCCGGAAGGCAAAGATTATACGTTCTGGGGCAAAGGCGTAAGCCAAGGCCACTCCGATGCGATCCGTCGCGTACCCGGAGTGAAAGCAGGCGTTCAATACACGGTTCCTGTAGAAGAGGTTATTAACCAGATCCGTTCCGGCGAGACACCGGAGCTTGCCACTCGCGAGAAGCACCGGAGAGATTGTTTCGTCGTTGCGGAAGAGGGCGCGGACCAAGAGCAAATCCGTCAGACGATTGTGTCGATGCCGAACTATTTCTCCGATTACGATACAACCGTTACCTTCATTACGCAGGAAGAGCTTGAGGCTGAGCATGCCGGGATGCCTCACGGCGGATTTGTCATCCGCAGCGGGGTTACCGGAAACGGAAGCAAGCAAATTGTTGAATTTGGCCTGAAGCTGGACAGCAACCCTGAATTTACGGCAAGCGTGCTCGTGTCTTATGCAAGAGCTGCGCATCGCTTGAGCAGAGAGGGACAGCAGGGCGCCAAAACGGTGTTTGACATTCCGCTCGGGTACCTGTCGCCAAAATCGGCCGAACAGCTCCGCAGCGAGCTCCTATAAGCTGCAAAAAGCCCTGCCGCATATGCGGCAGGGCTTTTTTTGTGTGATTTATACGATTCCTTGCGCGATCATGGCATCGGCCACTTTGATAAAGCCTGCGATGTTGGCACCGGCCACAAGATTGCCGGCTACGCCATACTCTTCGGCAGCATCTACCGCACTGTTGTAAATATTCTTCATGATTTGATGGAGCTTCGCATCCACCTCTTCAAACGTCCATGACATTCTCATGCTGTTTTGGCTCATCTCGAGAGCCGATACGGCAACTCCGCCTGCATTGGCGGCTTTAGCCGGTCCAAACAATACGCCCTTGCTGATGAACAGCTCAATCGCCTCCAACGTGGAAGGCATGTTCGCGCCCTCGCCGATGGCCTTCACTCCATTCGAGATGAGGGTTTTGGCAGCGTCGGCGTCGAGCTCATTCTGCGTGGCGCAAGGGAGTGCGATATCGCATGGAAGCGTCCAGATTCCCGTGCAGCCTTCGGTGTATACGGCATGCGGATGAATCTTCACGTATTCGCTGATCCGCAGACGATCCCGCTCCTTGAGCAGCTTGACGGTTTCAAGGTTAATTCCTTCCGGATCATACAGATATCCGTTAGAGTCGCTGCATGCGATGACGTGCGCACCGAGCTGCTGTGCCTTTTCGATGGCGTAGATGGAGACGTTGCCCGAACCGGACACCACGACGCGGCTGTCCTGGAAGCTAAGGCCCTTCGCAGCCAGCATCTCCTGTACGAAGTAGACGCAGCCGTAACCGGTTGCTTCCGTACGTGCCAGGCTTCCGCCATAAATGACGCCTTTGCCTGTCAGCACGCCGGCCTCATGTCCTCCGCGGATGCGTTTGTATTGGCCGAACATATAACCGATCTCGCGAGCGCCCACGCCGATATCGCCGGCAGGCACATCGGAATCAGGTCCGATATGACGGTACAGCTCGGTCATGAAGCTCTGGGTAAAACGCATGACTTCCTGATCGGATTTGCCTTTCGGATCGAAGTCCGAACCGCCTTTGCCGCCGCCGATGGGCTGGCCGGTGAGCGAGTTTTTGAAGATTTGCTCAAAACCGAGGAACTTGACGATGCCGGCATAAACCGACGGATGGAACCGGATGCCGCCTTTGTACGGGCCCAGTGCGCTGTTAAACTGAACGCGGAATCCGCGGTTGACTTGCGTTTTGCCTTGATCATCCACCCAAGGTACGCGGAAGGTGACCATGCGCTCCGGCTCGACAAGGCGCTCCAGAATGCCATGTTCACGATATTTCGGGTGCTGGGCTAACACTGGGACGAGGGAATCCACAAATTCCCGGACGGCTTGGTGAAACTCGGACTCATGCGGATCGCGGGCTACAACTTGGTTATAGATGGATTCCACATATTCTTGCGCGGCAGTAAGGGGTGAAGTTACAGAAATATTCGTAGTCACTTTTGCGATGCACTCCTTCAAATCGTTAAAGTAGAATTGCGAGAAAAATCGTTGGTGTTGCAGGAAAGGGACGTCCGTCTTGAACCATTTGTACAAAACCATTAAAAGTTTGCACTCAGCATTTTTAAGTTAAAAAGAATTTTATAGAATCTTGCCTCGTATTACCAATAAAATGTTTTTTGCAAACTCATTAAATATTTCTATGAACCTGTCATTAGGTGTAAGTTAATCAGCCATTATCCCGTGTTTTATGTAGCGAAAATGCAAAAAAACATCCGATTTTGTCATGGAAAAATACAAATAAAAGGAACTTTGACATCAACTTTTTCGGCCATTTTTTCGTCTGAGGTTATGGAAGAGTTGGAATCTTATTACAGGAGCTGAAGGCATGAAAAAGATATGGGCAGCGCTGTTCATGACAGCCATTTGTACCTTGACCGCATGCGCCGATTCGGAGAATGGGAAAGTCGAACCCCCGCCCGTTTCGAGCGTGGAGCCGGCCCCTGACGTAAAGGAGGACCAACCCTTGGTGATCCGGAATGTGGCTGCCTTACAGGAAGGGACCTTTGCATTTTCCGACGAAACGGGGCATAGGCTGCTCGTTAATCCGGATGCCGCGATTCAGGATGAAGAAGCCTCGCTGATTGCCATCGGCCAGGGCGGCGAGCCGCTTCCGGTCCAATATGCGGGTGAACAGCAAGCGACGGAAGAAGATAACGGCAGGCAAACTTCGCAGAATTTCAGCCATCAGGCCGGGCAGCTGTACGAGGTGACGGAGGGGACGGCCGCCCCGAATGCAACGTACTTCATCATTCCAAAGCACCATGTTCCGAAAGAGGCGCTGCTGACCATCCAGCCGGCCAAGCCGGAGCAGGCCGATGGACAAGTGCTGCAGGAGATCAAGAACAGCAAGGGGAGAGCGCTAGAGCAGGCATGGCCGCTTATTCAGCTTCCGGACGGAGAGTCCCTCTATCTGGTGCAGTTCGTCAGAGAAGGTGACGATATGCTGGCCAGCTTGGCGCTGAAACGCGAGAGCGGCTGTCTGTTTTACGATTATCCGGCGAAGTACGATCCGAGCTCGACGTGGAGAGTGGATGACCAAGGAGAGGTGCGTCCGGACATGTTTTCCTTTCTGTTTGCGGCAGAATCGGAGCTTGGTCTTGTGCTGGGCGTGCAGTGGATGGGCGCGGAAGGTGAGAATGTTTCGCTTCTGTCCGTATCGGACGATGCGATTACGGATCTCGGGCTGGAATATGGAAGATATATGTCCCCCTGATCCTTCGATGGAGCCGAGTTATTACGAAAAAAGATCGAAGCCCGCCTCAGCGATGGTTTCGATCTTTTTTTATCTAACGATAAGTCCGGCTTTACTTCGAAATATCAATAAATCCTTCCCCGAACACGTCACGTACGTCGTGGATGGTGACAAAGGCGTTTTTATCCTCGGCACGGACGATTTTTTTGAGCATGGAAACTTCCTGTTTGCTGATGACGATGTATAGCACGTCTTTGGTCTGACCGGTGTAATATCCGTACCCCCGGAGCACGGTCACCCCGCGGTCCATAATCTCCGTCACCCGGATGGCAATGCGGTCATGATGTGTCGAGATGATGGTAACGGCTTTTTTGGGGTTCAAGCCCTCAATGATGAATTCCATTGCCTTGGTGCCGATGTAGAGGATGACCACGGTGAACATCACCTTCTCGATTCCGATCACGAAAACGGACAGTCCGGCCACGATCAGGTCAAAGAACAGCAGGGCATAACTGATGTTCCAATCCCAATATTTATTGGCCAGACGAGCCAGTATCACCGTGCCTGCCGTCGTTCCGCCCACCCGGACGATGAGTCCGATCCCGACGCCGGCGAACAGTCCGGCGAAAATGGCGTTGATCACCGGCTCATCCGACGCGATGCGCCAGTTCTCCGTCAAGTGCAGGAACAGGGAATGAAAGGCAACGGCGATGATGGTGTAAACCGTCGTTTTTTTATCCAACAGCTTGTATCCGATCATCAGCAATATCCCGTTAATCACAATGCCGACCAGCGCCGGCGACCATTTCAGCACATAAAACAGGATGATCGATATCCCGGTAACGCCGCCTTCGCCAAAATCGTTGGGAATGACGAATAAATTGACCGCCAGCGCAAAAATAAATGCCCCGATGAGCAGCATGATCATATCAAACGCTCTTTTTTTCATACGATATACCTCCATGACTTTCAACAAGCTCACAAAAAAAGCGATTAAAGGAAAAACTCATCCTTTAATCGCTTTATGCAAACATAGGTTGCGCAGCTCTTTTGATATACTCATTATAATAATCTTCACATGGAATGTAAATGATTTTTAATTTTCATAAGCTTGCAGGTCGGCGCTAATGCCTGCATTCCAGCCCCCCTATCAAGGAGGGGCTTTTTTATGATGTTTGAAATCGAGCGGAGACGGGAATAGGAGCGCAACATTTCAAAATGGGGGCTGTGATAAAACTGAAAGTGAAAGAAGAAGAGGAGATGATGAGAACATGAAAACATGGAATGGAACAACGGCTTTGGTTACGGGCTCCAGCCGGGGCATCGGACGTGCCATCGCGAACCGATTGGCGAAGGAAGGAGCCATGGTCGCCGTTCACTACGGCAAGAATAGGGAGGCTGCGGAAGAGGTCGTCCGCGAGATTGCACAGGCGGGAGGGGAGGCTTTTGCGGTTGGGGCGGACCTCCGCTCCTTGGAGGGGGTAAATGCCCTGTTCGAGTCGCTGGATGAGGCGTTGAACGACCGGACGGGCAGCACGCATATGGACATCCTGGTTAACAACGCAGGGATCGGCTTGGTGGAGACCATCGAGGAAACCACGGAGCAGAGCTTTGACGAAGTGATGCATCTTAACGTGAAAACGCCGTTCTTCCTGATACAGCAAGCTCTTCCCCGCCTTCGGGACAATGGGCGCATCATCAATTTATCGTCTGCGGTCACCCGGATTTCCCTGCCCAATATTCCGGCGTACACGATGACGAAGGGAGCCATTAATGCGCTGACGCTCTCCTTGTCGAGCCAGCTGGCATCCCGCGGAATCACGATCAATGCGATACTGCCCGGATTCGTAGCTACCGACATGAATGCCGGAATGCTGCAGGATCCTGACTCGTATCGGTTCGGGGCCGACTATTCGATGTTCGGAAGGTGGGGGGAGCCGGGGGATATCGCGGATATCGCGGCGTTTCTGGCTTCGCCGGACAGCCGCTGGATCACCGGTCAGTGCATCGATGCCAGCGGAGGAACCCATCTGTGACCGCCGCCGTTGCCGCAAATCCATGAACATAGAAAGCACCTGATTCCCGCGGCATGATTTCTTTTTCCAGTATTTCCTTTATAATGTTTGAAGAAGTTGCGAGGAAGGAAGTATTGGAACGGAGGCCGGCGAAGATGTGGAATATCGATTTTGAGCATGCGTACGACATACGCGCGGGTGTCGCCGAAGAACAAATTGCCCGTTTTGTTATGGAGTGGAATGCAGGGCTTTCCGTGCAGGAGATGGATGAAATCAAGGGGAGGCAAGTGAATCCTTTTCACAAAAGCTCCCCATTTTACGATCAGTATGTTCCGCTGGATCCTGCGGGCTGGAAGCTGCCTCGGCGAAACTTTCCCGCAAGCTATTTGGATTTATTGAAGTATTCCAACGGCGGGGAATTTCAACAGGGAGCACGTCTTTTCCAGTTCTTTAACACGGATGACCTGAGGGAGATGAACCTGGCCTACGAGCTGCCGGAGTATATGCCTGGTGCGGTGTCGTTTGCGATGGATGGAAGCGGAAACCATTATATGTTCGATATGAGGGAAGCGCCGACAAACGACGAATATGCGATTTTGTTCGCGCATTCCGGCAACCTGGGGTATGAAGACTGCGAGCGTGTTGCGGATTCTTTGCCGGCGTTATGCACGGAGACTTGGGAGCTGTATTGAGCGTATCATGAGAGCTGGCAGGGGATTGTATAGCCTTGGAGCAAGAGCCCACGCGTGACGCGTGGGCTCTTGCATTTAGCGTTCGGCCGACGACGTATCGGATCTCGTGCGGACGAGGGAGCAAAAGGCAAAAGCTTAGACAGTACAACGCCCCGCGCTAAATGCAAATCTGAAGCGGAAGAATTGGCGGAATGGCTCTCCAAGTGGAAATGATGCATAGCAGAGCGCATCCCCGGGAGGAGAGTCAGGAGCCCATTTGCCTGCGATTCTGTTATAATGCTCGTTAGAGATTACTCCCCCCTTATTTTCAAACAAAAGGTGAACTATCAATGCTTTCATTTACTAGACTAACCAAATGCAAACCCCCGATCCCGTAATTCCTTTGCCGGCAAACTAGAGATTTTCTGAAACGATAAGGGGGAGTTTGGCTGTGCAAAGAAAAATCTCAAAACCGTCACTGCTGTTGTTTATTGTTCTTGTGGGTTTCCCGCAAATAAGCGAAACGATATATACGCCTTCATTACCGGATATCGCCCATCATTTAGGGGCGGGCAATAATGTGATCCAGCTTACGCTCAGCATTTACTTTCTGGGCTTTGCCTTTGGCGTGTATTGCTGGGGGAGGCTGTCCGATTCCATCGGACGGCGCCCCGCGATGCTGTGGGGCATCCTGGTTTATGGGTTGGGCAGCCTGGGCTGCTATCTGTCCGGTTCGGCCGAATGGTTATTGGTCAGCCGGTTCATACAGGCTTTTGGTGCCAGCACGGGCTCTGTCGTCACGCAAACGATTTTGCGCGAGACCGTAGTTGGAGCCAAACGCCATGCGGTGTTTGCCCAGATTTCGGCGGCGCTGGCGTTTACTCCTGCGATAGGGCCGCTGATTGGCGGATGGGTAGATCAATCGCTCGGCTTCCGAGCGGTTTTCTTCACGCTGGTAATATTGAGCGCAACCGTATTGACCTACACCTGGATCTCCCTGCCCGAGACCAGAGTACAGGCCGCCTCGAGGATTAACACGTTCTCGGTGGTCAAGCGTCTGCTCTTCGATCGCAGGGTATGGGGATTCGGTTTTCTTATTGGAGCGACCAACGGCATTTTGTTCAGTTATTATGCGGAAGCGCCCTTTATTTTTATTGAATTTTTTCAGATGAGACCTACTGCGTTCGGCTTCTTCGGAATTTTTGTGGCGATGTCCTCGATTTTCGGCGCGCTGCTGTCGAAAAGGCTGCTGACCATGCTCAAGGCAGAGCGCATTATCTTGCTCGGCACGTTCATTACGTCGGTGGGGGCCCTTTGCTTCACGGGTTTTGCCCTTAGCGGGATCAAAGCCACCGTGATGGATTTAGTGTTAATGGTATCCTGTATTTTTATTATTCTGCTCGGCATCGGAATGGCCATTCCCAACTGCCTCAGCCTGGCGCTGATCCATTACGGGGACGTGCTCGGGACGGCAGGGGCCATCTTCGGATTGGGTTATTACGTTGTCGTCAGCCTGATAACGAGCGGCATGAGCTTTCTTCACGACGGCTCGTTAGTCGCCATGCCTTTGTATTTTCTTGGGCTGGCCGCGGTCATGGTCTTCGTGAGCGGAATGCTCGCCCGTCAAGCACGAAGCAGCTCATAGAAAAGCATTAAACTAAACAAGTCGCAGAGTGCCGGCGGTTATGCCGGTACCCTGCGACTGTTTGACGTTGTCCGATCGGGAAGTTTTAGTTCATTGCGCTGCCTCATCGGCAGATGGACCGTAGATGCCCGGCACCGGAATATCGAGAAGCCGCAGATATACCCCTAACTGAGCCCGATGATGAACCATGTGGCTGAAGCCGAAGGTGCGGAGCGCAATCGCCCGCGGCGCGCGGAGGATGATATGGTCGCCGTGGCGCAGCGTCCATTCCTCGCCGAGCGTTTTCTCGTCGCATTCGGCGAGCAGCTGCTCCAACTTGCCCACGTTCGCGTCGAATTCCTCCAGAACGTCGGCGCGTTTTTCCAAAGCCTCCCGCCGCAGCGGCACACTCGAAAGATCGAACTCCGGATACTGAAAAATCGCGATTTGCCAGTTGAGCAGGTTAATCAGGTGCGTGGCCAACCCGCCGAGCGTCATCGATTTCTCGTGCGGCTTCCACGACATATGCTCCTCGGGCAAGCGTTCCAGAACGCGGCGCGTATGAGCCAGCTCCTGCGCTGCATCGCCGATGATCAGTTGTTTTACCATAATAATCCTCTCCCCTCATATGGATTAGCATACTATATTTTCCGGTTGGGAGGAAAGCTCTCTTTGACGCTTACTTTCTAGGGCGTGTATGCAAACCTAAGCGAGCCAAACCATAATGGATGCCAGCGTTAAAAAGCCCTGAATGAGCTTGCTAACTTATCAAAGCGAGTCGCCAACCGACGATAATGTTTAACTTTATTGAAGAAACATTCAATGATATGCCGCTCCTTGTAAGTTTCTTTATCCCATTTCCTTGGTTTGCGGCGACTTTTCTTACTGGGTATCACAGGTGCGGCGGATTGCTGCTCTATTAGCTGAAGAATTTGATTGGTGTCGTACGCTTGATCAGCTAACACCTGTTTTTTCGTTAGATCCATTTGCTTTAACATTTCATAGCCGGTTACCGAATCGTGGCATTGGCCTCCCGTTAACTTAAAGCGCAAAGGATTACCTAGCGCATCCACCACGGCGTGAATTTTGGTGGTTAGTCCGCCACGGGAACGCCCTATTGCTTGCTTGAGGCCCCCCTTTTTGCTCCCGCTGCATGTTGGTGAACACAGATGCTCGTCGCGTTAATCATAACGCTTTCCCAATCAGGTTCCGTAGAGACATGCTCTAAGATAAATGATGTTAATTTAGTCTTCACCTTCAATATAATCAATTAATGAATTTAAGGATTTATAATTTTCTTTTGGTGAAAGAACATAAAAAAATCCTGAATCTTCTTCTTTAAAAAAGGCCCCCCCTCCTCCGAAATTTAGTGCTATATAGGATCCATCTATTTTTTTTATGCGTACTTCTCTGTAAAAGTCCGCCGGTGGAGAATCATCGGGATCCATTGCATGATTGTGGTTTAAAATATTCATTATTTTATTAATATTATTTTCCTCATGTGTTTCTCCGGCAATATCATCTGAATCCAACATGTGCGTTGTCACACTTACAACTTCATTGGCCGATATACTGAAAGCAGGTATTTCTGATTGGCTTACTTCTTGACGATATTCAACCACATTCTGGTTGGATGAAGATTTACAAGACACCAGAATAATTAACAATAGTACAATTAAAATGATGAAACCTCCAAGCCATTTCATTCCTTTTCCTCTCTCATTTTTATCGATTTTCATTCTATAATAAATAACGCCATTAACTTCCCAAATGTTGCAATCTACGCTCAACAACGATGTGATACTCAGCGATAAAAGATTGAATAGTTTGACGCGTTGCCAGAACGACAAGACAGTCTCGTACCGCCAGTTCTTTGGCATACGCTTTACCGATTCCGCATGAAGCACCGGTGACTACAGCCAGCTTGTTTCTATATGCCTACTTGTTAAAGATACAAATCCTCCTTTAAGAAATGTAAAGGCTCGTGAAACGCCATTATCGAACGGAAGTATTCCGATATCAAGCTCGATACCCCGAGCAAGCCTTTCCAATTGATTCTTTTTTATTTTACAAGCTTCATTCGAATGGTAGTGACCACTGCCTGTGTGCGGTCCTGCGCCCCAAGTTTTTCTATGATATGGTGGATGTGCGTTTTTGTTGTGCCTTCAGAAATGCATAAAATCGCAGATATTTCGTGGTTTTCTTTCCGTAAACAAGCAGCTGCAATACTTCCGTTTCACGCTCCGTCAAGACGCCAAGCAGCCGTTCTTTTCCGGACGAATCTAGCTCCTCCATGCCCGAAGTCAACATTTGGTCTAGAGCGCGTTTGGCCGTGCTGCTATTGAACAGGGTTGCCCCCCGGTGCATGGCCCGAGTCCCTACCGGGATAAGGCAAATCAGATGTGGCTCATCCACCACGGCGTGAATTTTGGTGGTTAGCCCGCCACGGGAACGCCCTATTGCTTGCTTGAGGCCCCCCTTTGCTTCCGCTGCATGTTGGTGAACACGGACGATCGTCGCGTCAAATCATGACGCTTTCCAATCAGGTTCCGTGGAGACATGCTCTAAGATTTTGTCCCAAATGCCGGCGATTTTCCAACGGCGAAATCGGCTGTAAACACTTGACCAGGTCCTTAATCTTTTCCCATTGGTCATCACGTATTTCATATCGTCTCATCATACTTATTATTTACCCGAATTATGGCGTCACAGTTTGCATACACGCCCTAATAGAGTTTTTAGAATTGCATAGAAGCTGTCCTCTTCGCCGACACGAAGAAGGACGGCTTCTTCTCTTCTGTTGAAGTGGAAGATTTGCCCATATTTTGGTACTATGTTAACTAGATTTAAGGCGGAGTGGAGGCTCCCGGATCAGTTCAAAGAATGGAGGCGAAAGAAATGAGCGAGCCGTGGGCTGCATCGATGAGCGGTGCTCCCTGGAGCACGGACAAAATGCATAGTGCTGTTAAACAGCTGAGAAGCCGTGCAACCATCGGTTTTGTTGTCGGGGCAGACGATGCGGAAGATCTGCTGAAGCTGGACGAGCAGGTGTTTTCCAAGCGTCCGGACTTGATACTGCATATTTATCATGCAGAAGCGAACGGAAGATATACCGATGAATTTCTGAAGACGCTCGCGGGATTGAAGTTTGTTGCTGCTTTGCATCTGGATCTGAAACAGAGGCAGGATTTAACCAGGTTGGGTGCGATGGATCGAATGGAATTTCTTAAGTTACGCTCGCCCAAAACGCAATGCATCGATTTTATCCGGAGCTACAAGTTTCTAAAATACCTGGAACTCAGCGGTAAATTCGATGATCTAGCGCCGATTGCCGACTGCATTCGCCTGGATGCGCTGGTCCTGAACTGCTCCATCGATCAACTGGATTTTGTCGTGGATTTGCCCTTGATGAAGTATTTGGCCCTAGACAGCTGTACCGTGAACGGTTCGCTTAACGTGTTGGCCGATTCGAATATAAGCATGCTGAGGTTGTCTTCCGTCCGCAATCTGGTGAATATTGATGACCTGGCGCCATTGGATCGTCTGGCCTTTCTGCACTTGTCGCTGCCGAAAGTCGAGCGCTTGTGCGATTTCTCGCATATGCGAAATCTTCGGCAGCTTGAACTGGATTATATGAAATCCTTGCAGGAGATCGGGAATCTGTGGACGGCGGACCGGTTGGAGGTTCTAATGCTGAAGGAGATTTCTACAAGGATCAAGGCGGAAGCCTTGGGCGGCTTAACAACAATGGAGTGCTTGCGCCAGCTCGACTTCCGGTTTATCGATTCCGGCAAGGGCCGAATTGCTGCTCTCCGCAAGCGGATGGCGGAAGCGGGCAAAGAGTCGCTTCTTTACGAGAATATCCCTGAGGAGAAGCGGATACGCTCGATGGCTCTTGAGCATCTGTCAGGAATTCTGATGTAGGAAAGAATGCAGATGATCAAAAAATTAAAAGCCCGCTACCATAGCGGGCTTTTCCCGATTTCAACCTAGTGATTCTTCCCCCGTCGCCACCGGGTTCTCCTCATAACTGATCCAATCGCTCCAGCTGCCCGCGTACAGCTTTACGTTGCCGTACCCGGCTTCCTCCAGGGCTAGCACGTTCGGACAAGCGGTGACGCCGGAGCCGCAGTATACAATGATCTCGGCATCTTGCGGGATGTCCGAGAAATGCTCGCGGATCGCTTCCGCATCCTTCCAATGTCCGGAATCATCCAGGACGCCTTTCCAGAAATAGTTCACAGCACCCGGAATATGCCCGGCTTTGGTGTCCATGGGCTCCTCCAATCCGGCATATCTGCGCGGCTCTCGGGAATCGATGAGCGTTTTGCTACCCTGCTGCGAAGCCTTGCGTACTTCATCGACGCGGACCAGTTTATCCGGCTTAAGGTTGATGCCATATGTAACCGGAATGACGACCGGCTGTTCGTCCGTTACCGGATACGAAGCGTTCTTCCAAGCCGTAAACCCTTCATCCAATACATAAGCTTGCTCGTGGCCGGTATATTTCAGCAGCCACCATAGTCGGCTGGCCATGGCTCCGCCCTGGTCGTCGTAGATCACGACGCGGCTGCTGCTTTGAATGCCGGACTGGCCAAGACGTTGTGCAAGGTGATCCAGGTCGGGCAGGGGATGGCGACCGCCATGCTCGGTAATGGGGGAGGAGAGGTCCTTCTCCAGGTCGAGGTAAACCGCCCGCGGAATATGCGATTCCTCGTATGTGGCTCGGCCGCTTTCCGGTTTGCCGAGGGCAAAACGGCAGTCGACGATGACCAGATCCGGTTCATAGAGTCTAGCCAGCAGCCATTTCATTGTCACGATATTGTTCATATGCCAGGACACCGCCTTCTATTAAGAAATGATGAGATTAAGTAACCGAATTATATCATATTGCTGCTTGCGAATACGTATATAACTAAAAAGTCGACCTGTCTCATCAAATGATGAGATCAGGTCGACGATATGAGAATGAATGATGGCAAGAATCAGGACAATCCGTTTATTTCTTGATGGCTTGAAGCAGCATGGATGTGTAGGCCTCGGCACCTTCCGGCTCCAGATGGACGCCGTCGGACCGGAAGTATTCCGGATGATCCTTACTGGCCGAATACCAATCCACCAGCGTAACTTTCGGGTTCCGTTCGGCTGCTTTGGCGAGCATGCCGTTAACGTTCTGTTCCCAATCGCGCGGAACGCGCGTATTGATAAGCAGAATCTGTTTGGCCGAATTCAGAGGGCCCAGCAGGGAATCGAGATCCTTTTGCGAGAAGGCCCCGTTGGTTCCGAGCCCGATGATGACAATGCCGCCGTCAATCCGATTTTGGGATTTCAGGGCCGGAATCAGCTCATCGGCCTGGCGCATTTGGCGGCCAATCACCGCATCAATGTGAATGCCGGGCAGCGATTTTTCGAGATAAGGGGAGACCCCGAGCATAACCGAATCCCCGATGGCCGTGATGGCGGACTTGGTTACCGGTGGCTGCTCCGGCTTCGTCGTCGGCTTGGCAGGATCGTTCTTGCCGCCGGGAGTTCCGCTTCCCGGGTCCTTGGATGTATCCGGCTTATCGACCTGATCCCCATTCGGCTCGCCAGTCTTATCGTCATCCGGTTGATCCGGAATCGGTTTCCCGGAGTCGGCTTTATCCATAGGATCGCTTTCTCCGCCGGTTTGCTTGTCTTGGACGTCTTGGTTGTTCTCTGCCGCTGGGTCCGGCACTTCGTTCTCATCAGCACCGGCGTCGTTATTTCCAGAGTCCGTTGCTCCATCCGAAAGCGGAGCCTTAGCCCCTTCATCCCTAGAATTCGGCTCCTTCACCGTATCCGGTTGTTTCGATGGCTCTACGGCAGGAGGGGCTGCGTTGTCTCCGTTCGTGCCAACCGGTTGAGGCGGTTCGGCCATAGCAGACTCGGTGCTTGGAGTCTGAACCGCTTCCTCCGGAGCAGGGTCATCGATGTTCAGCATGGCAGCGATATCGCCCACCGTTCTTGCAGAGGACACGCTGCTCATCATCCCCGAACAGAATATGCCGATCAGCATAAGAGAGCTCAGGGACACGATCCAGCCTCTTAACGAAATCGAAGCGGGGCGGCGGCGAAGCGAGCGGGCTTTAAGCCATAATTTTTTAAGCCCGCCATGCCGTATCGGTTCTTCGACATACTTCCAGGATAGCGCGGCCAGCAGAACGCTTGCGGTGATTTGCAGCGCAGTCTGAAGCAAACTGAGATCGCTAGCGCCGGAATCAGGCGAGGTCAGGATCATGACCGGGTAATGCCATAAGTAGATGCCATAGGAACGAACGCCGATCCACAGCAGCGGCTTCCAGCTTAACAAGCGGCTGATGGAAGCCGCAGGGTGGGCCAGCACCGCTATGAGCACGGCAGCAGCCAAGGAAAAGAGGAACATGCCTCCTTGATACAGGAATGCGTCGTAACGGTCCACCTGCCACATCATGTAGAGAAGGATAAGCATTGCCGCGGCGCCAGTCATGTTGAGTTTATAGCGGATGCTTCTTGAAGCGCGGGAGGACAGCTTCCAGCTGGGCCATACGATGGCCAGCCCCGCTCCGATCAGCAGGCCGAACGCCCGGGTATCCGTGCCGTAGTAAACCCGGCTCGGATCGTCGCCCGGCTGATAGATCACGGCCATGAGGAGCGCGGAAATCGCGGCACCGGCGGCAATGAACGCAAAGAGCTGCCCTCGGCGGGGAAACAGCTTGAGCGCCGCCAGCATGATAACCGGCCACAGCAGGTAGAACTGTTCTTCCACCGCTAGCGACCAGAAATGCCCCAGCGGAGAAGGCGGGCCAAATGATTCAAAATAGGATTGCTGCTGAAAAATAAACTGCCAGTTGCTTATGTACGTAACCGCTCCGAGCACTTCGCTTCGAAGCGTAGCCAATCTTGACCGGTCGAACAGCGTTACCCATACCACAAGGATGAACAGCATGAGCAGCATCGCCGGCAGGAGACGCCGGAATCTCCGTATCCAAAAATCTTTGAGATCAATCCGTCTATGATGATGCCATTGCGAAGCCAAAATATCCGTAATGAGGTAACCGGACAATACGAAGAATAAACTTACCCCCAGAAACCCGCCGCCTGCAAAACCAAAATTCCAGTGGTATCCCATCACACCGATTAATGCGAGGGCCCGCAATCCGTCAAGACCGGGCATGTAACGTGAATGTGGTTTATCGGATATCGGCACGGAAGATCACTCCTCTCGAGGGATCTGCGCTCATGCCGCCCTGTAACAGCCGCTGCGATAATATGTAGGACATATTCTCAAACGTCTGGGTGCTGGATAGTCGATGTGTCATTTGGAACATGGTAAACCTTCCCTTTCCTTTATAGGAGGATATTTCATATGCAGGAGACGTTATCGAATCCTGTAATATCCTGCAACAAGATGTCATAGCTAATACTACCATCCTTGGAAAAACAGAAGGTGACAAAAAAATGAACCTACGGCTACATTGTGATGTCAATAATAAGACAGATTTTTCATTTGAAATGACAAGCCGTTATGCTTGACATATCCATTATTCGGCAACGGGCTGTTAGCCGTATCGCAGGAGGCCATAAGAAAGAGGAGGTCCCTGCCTCCTCCAGTGTCCAGATCATCCGATATTTATTTTTTTCTTTCACTTATCGACTTTAGAATCAGGTAGCGGCTGCCTGCCGTTTCCGAAAAAAGGTCTTGAGCGCCTCGTACACTTCCCCTTTGTCCTTTATGACATGGTACATGAATTGGTCCAGCTTGATATTTTTATACGCCGACATCAGCGTGCTGCTGCGATTGTATTGATTGACCTCGCCGTAACCGAACATGTTGCTCACCTTCAGCAGCTCCCCGATGAGTTTGACGCAGCGTTCATTATCGGATGTGAGATTATCGCCGTCCGAGAAATGGAAGGGATAGATGTTGTATTTGGAAGGAGGGTACCGGTGATGAATGATATCCAGCGCCTTCTGATACGCCGATGAACATATCGTACCCCCGCTTTCGCCGCGCGTGAAGAACTCCTCTTCGGTCACTTCCTTCGCTTCGGTATGGTGGGCGATAAACACGATTTCCACCTTCTCGTACTGCTTGCGGAGGAAACGGGTCATCCAGAAGAAAAAGCTGCGCGCGCAGTATTTCTCGAAGGAACCCATGGAGCCGGAAGTGTCCATCATGGCGATGATGACCGCATTGGATTCCGGTATGACGGTGTCGTCCCAGGTTTTGTAGCGCAGGTCGTCCGGACTGATGCCGTGGATGCCGGGCTTGCCGTCCCTCGCATTGCGGCGCAGATTCTCGAGGATGGTGCGTTTTTTATCGATGTTGGACATGATGCCTTTTTTGCGGATGTCGTTGAACACGATGGACTCCGTCTCGATCTGCTCTTTATCCTTGGGCTGCAGCAGCGGGAGTTCCAGCTCCTCAAACAGCATATTCTCCAGCTCTTCCAGGCTGACCTCGGTTTCCACAATATCCTGTCCCGCCTGGTCACCGGCCGATTCTCCTTTTCCGGGCTGGGCCGCTGAAGGGTCGCGTCCAAGGACGTCCCCAACCTGACTGTCACCGTCGCCTTGACCGACATGCTTTTGCTTCTGGTAATTGTAGATGAAACGGTATTCGTCAAGGCTTCGGATCGGAACTTTAATGATCTGCTTTCCGTCGGACAAAATAATGTTTTCCTCAGTAATAAGGTCGGGCAGGTTGCGTTTGATCACTTCGCGAATTTTATGCTGGTGACGTACCTGATCCTGATAGCCTTTGCGGTGCAGCGACCAGTCTTCACGGGATACGACAAACGACAGAGCGTCTTCATTTTGCACGGACAGTCACCTCCCAAGTGTAGCCTTGACACGGTTGCCGTCTTTTCGGCTGTAGTATCTCATTATATTCGGGAGAAAGAGCGATATGTGAGTGTGAATCCGTGTTTGCCATGAAAAAGACACTTAACCTGAAATGGATCAGGCAAGTGTCCTGGTACGTAATCCTTATGCGCTTAATACGAATAGGAAAAGGGCGCCGATGGTGACGATGACTACGCCGTTCACGATGGTGGCAATGACGGCGACGGCACGCTTGCGTGTCTTAGAGAAGCAGCCGACAATGCCAAGCGCCAGGCCGACGATATTGATGATCATCACGAGAATGAAAACGGCCGCCAGCGTGGTCATCGCTTCAAGCGTTTCCTGCGTCGGCTCCAGGATCGGCCCGTTTTCCGTCATGTAAGGTTCAATCATCGTGGTGCCGAGCGCGCCGAGCAGAATATAACCAAGCAGCGTCACGATCGACAGAATGAATGATGCAATGCCGAATCGGGAGTTCTTTCTGTCCTCGGGAGGAATGAAGGTGGTTTTTGGTCGCTTGGGCGAATCTTGCCCCTCGGATGGGGAGGAAGGTGATTGTTGATCCATGTACATAATCGCTCCTAACTTGAGATTCATTCTTAATGGGTCCATGCAGGGTTTCCAAATAAAAGACATCCTTATTAATCTTTCACAAAATGGCCCTGAAATCAAGTCCAAAGCGCTTACACGCCGGTGGAAAAGCGTACGCGAATCCGTTAAACTTAACATGATTACATATGGACACGGGTGTCCGCTGACAAAAGGGGTTGAAAAGAACATGAGTCGTGCTTTCATCGCATGGGGCTCGATCCTGATGGCATTATCCGTCGCCATTGGGGCATTCGGCGCCCATATGCTGGAGGATATCATTACGCCGGACGAGCTTGCCACCTATGAGACGGGCGTCCACTATCATATGATACACGGATTGGCGGTCCTGATTACGGGGATTGTGGCCAAGGTGCTGGGCGAATCCCGGAAGCTGTTTTGGGCGGGGGCTTTATTCATCGCGGGAACCGTTATTTTTTCCGGCAGTCTCTACGTGTTAAGTATATCCGGCATCAAATGGCTAGGGGCGATTACGCCGATCGGCGGCGTATCCTTTATCGCAGGCTGGCTGATCCTGATGTCCTCGGCGCTGTCCCGTAAAAACTAGCACTCAAAAAAAAGAACGGCTTCACCGATCCCTGATAAAGGGCGGCGATGCCGTTTTTACATACCTATAATATACTGCCGACTCAGCTCACGCTGAACTCGTCGATTTCATTGAGTTTGAAGGTATATACCTGCTTCTCATCGACATGATAGACGTTGACCAGGAAATTGCTTTCGTCATAGTTGAGTATGCGGCAGGGGAGACTTGTCTGCTTACCATGGCGGTTGGTTGTCAGGCGAACAAGGCGATTGTCCTTACTGTATACTTTAATCCATTCAAAGGGATCATTTCCGGCGAGTGGAGTTTGGACAGGAGGTGCGCTTGCAGCGATCTTTTTTTCCGGCGAGGATATCGCAGGCGGAGCAGGTTTCTCATGCTGAGTCGTGGAAGAAGCCATCTTCCGGGAGGCCTTGCTAATAACGGAATCTTTCTTGGCTTGGACCAAGGTGTTGATGATTTCTCCAAGCTCCATTCCGGACTTAATCCGGAAATCGACGACTTCGGCCTTGTCGTTCAGCATTTCCAGCAAATATTGCAAAGCCAGTGCGTTGGAGGGACTCTTGACCAGAATATCAACGTTGAATAAAAAGCCGTTATCATCGGTGACAGGAATTGTGTTCATAGCTTTTATCATTCACCAGCTTTCAAGGTTTTCTTCTGAATCAAATATACCATAATTTTCGAATTTTCATAGTCCTAATGTCACGGATATTTCATTTTTATTCTATTAAATCGAGAGACGTTCGCACCATATACATAAGGCGCCCTTGCGCAATATCAGAGACATTCGCACCATGTCGGTTCAAAGAGAATAAACATAATTCTAAGCCGATGTGAGGGGAGGATTGTTTATATTGGTGACTTTACTGCCGATCGAGATTGAAGGACATACCGTTATGGGCGTCGAGGTCAAACTTCCGAAAACTACGCTGCTGGCTGTATACACTTCCCGCGGTTATATTATGTGCGGTGCCCTCGATGTGGGCCTTCTGAACGAACAGCTTGCAGACCGCAAGATTATTGCCGGGAGAGCCGTTGGGGTTCGCACATTGGAGCAGCTGCTGGAGGCACCGCTGGAATCGGTAACCTTGGAGGCGGAGAAGTGGGGCATCCATCCCGGCCTCGCCTGCAAGGATGCGATCCTGCGGATGATCTGAGCCCAGCAGGCTTAAGCGGTACAAGAGTGATTCCGGTGCGGATCGCTCTTTTTTTAATGAGATAAGCGATGCTTTTGTCAGCTTCACAGGGAAAAAAATGCGCCGAAACGCCATCAAAGAGAACAAACGGACAATCGGCGGGGGCCTTTTGTCCGTTTGTTCGTTGATGGCGTGAAATCTTGCAGCGGCTTATTAGAATAAGTTTTTCAAGCTCTCTTCGTAAGGTGCTTGCACGACGCCTTTTTCCGTTATGATCGCCGTCACGTATTCGTTCGGCGTAATGTCGAAGGCAGGGTTGTACACTTTGACGCCTTGTGGTGCGGTGCGCTTGCCGAAACCTTCCGTGATTTCTTCCGCCGGCCGCTCCTCAATCGGAATATCGGCACCCGTCTTCGTATTCAGGTCGATCGTGGACAACGGGCACGCCACATAAAAAGGAATGCCATGGGCTTTCGCCAGGACCGCGACCCCATACGTACCGATTTTGTTGGCGACATCGCCGTTTGCGGCTACGCGATCCGTACCGACGATAACCGCTTGTATCCAACCTTTGGACATGACCATGGCGGCCATGTTGTCTGCCAGCAGCGTGACGTCGATGCCGGCCTGCTGGAGTTCAAAGGCGGTTAGGCGGGCACCTTGCAGAACGGGTCTCGTTTCATCCGCGAACACCTTGATGTTCAGGCCCTGCTCATGGGCCAGATACATTGGCGCCAGGGCGGTCCCGTATTTGGCGGTCGCCAATCCCCCCGCATTGCAGTGGGTGAGCACGCCCATGCCGTCCCGGAAGAACGGCAGCGCGTTCTCGCCGATGCGGCGGCATACATCCTCGTCCTCGGACCGGATGGCCTCGGCTTCGGCGAGCAGCGCCGCGTTCAGACCAGCCGTGTCGAGATCCGAAGCCGCCAGCTTCTCGGCTGCAAGCTTGATGCGGTCCAGCGCCCAGAACAGATTGACGGCCGTCGGTCTGGACGTTGCGAGATAAGCGCAGGTTTTTGCGACTTGCTGAAGCCAATCCTCGCGACCATCGGCTTCCACCTGCATTCCCCCGAGAACGGCGCCGAATGCTGCCGCGATGCCGATCGCCGGTGCGCCGCGGACTTTCATGGAGTGAATCCCTTCCCAGACTTCCTCTGGCGTATAGAGCTTAAGATAGACGATCTCTTCCGGGAGCAAGCGCTGATCCAGAAGGACCAGATGGTCTCCTCCCCAGTAAACCGAGCTTAGCGGTTCATAGGTGCTGGTATTGCCGGTAGTCATACCGCTCATATCGATACCTCATTTCCTTTGGATGCTTGCGTGATCAAGGTCAGTATGTCCTCGAAGGACTTGATGCTGCGGTGATGGCGCACGAGATTTTTGCCGATGGCGAGCGCTTTGCGCTGTGCAGCTTCTCTGGCCTTATCGTCCGCTATGGTGTCGATGTCCGCAACATGGGACAATCCGACGATGCGCCGAATCATTTTGCAGCCAGCGAATCCTGCGGCATCCTTCAAAATCTGCGACACATAATGGTCCTGATAGCCTGGCGTGCGGGACATCTCGTCCAAGAGATCATCGTTCCACAGCGAGCGGAAGTTGTTCTCGAAGTGGTTCCAAACGCTGCTCGCCATCTCGAGGAGTCGGGCTTCCCGGGCGGCCAGCGTCTGCTCGTCCCCGCTCCAGCCCGGCTGTGCCGCGTAGTTGAGCAGGAGGTTGCCGATCACCGCGCCGATATCGAATCCCATCGGGCCGAAATAAGCGAATTCCGGGTCGATCACCTTGGTGGATTCCGGCGTGACGAAGATGCTGCCCGTATGCAGATCCCCGTGGAGCAGAGCTTGCGCATGGGTCAGAAACTTATGGCGCAGCAGCGCGACTTCGAAGTGAAGCGGCAGGTCGGCGCGAAGGGCTTCCGCTTCATCGGCAATGCTCTGTTCATAGTTATTGTTGGCGGATTCGCGGTATGGATCCTCAAAGATTAAGTCCTCGGTAATTTTGCATAGATCCGGATTAACGAAACGGCCGGCAAGTTCCTTCTTCTTCTGCTGGTTCATGCCCAGATCCGACGTATAGAACAGGGTTCTGGCCAAAAACCGGCCGATATGCTCCGCGAAGTTCGGATAGGCGATGCCTTCGATAAGGCCTTTGCGCATGATGGTGTATTCGCTTAAGTCTTCCATCACGGTGTAGGCGAGCTCATCCGAATAGCCGTATACTTTTGGCACGAGGTCAGGGCACAGGGAGTACTCCGTCTCCAGGGCGAGACGCTCGATGCGCGCGCGGTCGAGAGACAGCGGCCAGGATTCGCCTACGACTTTTGCATAAGGAACAGCTTGCTTGATAATGATACTATCAGCCGTATTTTTGGCGGTGACATGAAACACCAGATTGAGATTGCCGTCGCCGATTTCGCGGCATTCGAGTTCGGCATGGTCCGGGAACCGGCCCGGTATACTTTTAGCTAATTGTATCGCTTCGTCCGCGTTCAGCGGATGATATGCAGACATGGATGGTCACCCCCAAATATAATAGAAGAAAAAACAAAGCCAACTTTTTTGCTTGGTATTACCTAGTATAACGTTTTTTCGCGAATTTTGTATAATTTTTTGGCAAGTCTCAAGGTTAGCCGAACCTGATTCGCTTCGCAGTCCTGAGGGTAAACTACAAATAGACGCCCAAGCACAGGATGTACTCATATATTAATGAAGGAATAGCATTAGCAGATGGTTCCAGTTACAATGGGGATACACCGATCTGCCGAATGTTCCTTTGACGCAGTACAGGGTGCATTTCATATAGAAAAGGAAGGGATAAACCATGGCAAAAACTACATCTGGCAAAGCTGCAGGAAAAACGAAAAACGCAAGTCTGGAGCAATTGCTCAATCAGCAGGTTGCGAACTTCAACGTGCTCTACGTCAAACTTCACAACTATCACTGGTATGTAACCGGAGAGCAGTTCTACTCCCTTCATGTTAAATTCGAAGAGCTTTATGACGAAATCACGCTTAAAATGGATGAGGTTGCGGAACGCCTGCTTTCGATCAAAGGCAAGCCGGCTGCAACGATGAAAGAATATCTGGAGCTTGCGACCGTTCAGGAGGCCTCCGGCAACGAGGATACCCGCGGCATGGTACAGGCCTTGGTCGAGGACTTTGCTACCGTGTCCGAGGAATTGGCGGAAGGCATCGAAATGGCCGAGGAAGCCGGAGATGCGCCGACAGCGGACATGTTCACCGGGTTCAAGGCCGATCTCGAGAAGCATATGTGGATGCTGCGCTCATACCTTGGATAAAGCGTGATTCCTATAGAATGATATCCCCATTCATTCCGTATATTCGCTGCAGCTTGAGGCAGCTTGTTAACGAGTCCTCATAGCTTATGTGTCCCCCAACACCGTCTGACGACGCGCGGCTTACGCCGTTGCCTAGATGCTGTGGCGACACGGGGAGCATCAGCATATACGGCGGATGAAAAGGGCAGAATGAAACAGGCTTGGCCGGTTAATCGGCCAAGCCTGTTTTTAATGGTTACAGTTGTCCGAATGTTGTCTCCAAAAGGCTTGTCCGGTTGAAATACGTCATTTTTTATTATAAAATGGCTTGAGAATCATTGATAATCAGTTTAGAATGATTATAAATAAAGAATCACTTTTTGTTTTATGAAATCAGGGCGTACAATCCTGTTATCATATGGGACAACAAATACACTACCTATTCAACGGAGGGAATCTAATATGTCAACCAAGTTTGTCATTGAAGGATTGAAAGCAACGATCGAAGGCAAGGAGATCCTGAAGGGGATCAACCTTGAGATGAAGGGCGGAGAAGTTCATGCCATCATGGGACCAAACGGAACGGGTAAAAGTACGTTGGCTTCCGCGTTGATGGGTCATCCTAAATATGAAGTAACCGAAGGTAAAGTATTCCTAGACGATGAAGACGTGCTGGAGATGGAAGTAGACGAGCGCGCACGCGCAGGCCTGTTCCTGGCCATGCAATATCCGAGCGAAATCGCCGGCGTGACGAACTCCGATTTCCTGCGCAGCTCCATCAATGCACGCCGCGGCGAAGGCAACGAGATTTCCCTGATCAAGTTCATTCGTCAAATGGAAGGCAAAATGAAAGAGCTCGAGATGAATCCCGAGTTTGCTCACCGTTACCTGAACGAAGGCTTCTCCGGCGGTGAGAAGAAGCGTAATGAAATTCTGCAAATGATGATGCTGGATCCGAAAATCGTCGTGCTTGACGAAATCGACTCCGGTCTGGATATCGATGCTTTGAGAATCGTGGCGAACGGCGTAAATGCCATGAAGTCCGAAGAGCGCGGTTTCTTGATCATTACCCACTACCAGCGTTTGCTTAACTATATCACGCCAGATTACGTTCACGTTATGATGCAAGGGCGCATCGTGAAATCCGGCGGCCCTGAGCTGGCTGAGCGTCTGGAAGCGGAAGGTTACGACTGGATCAAGGAAGAGCTGGGTATTACCGATGAAACTGTAGGTCAAGACGCGTAAATAGACGGGAGGAGGAAACGATATGACTACACAAACCATTCTTCCGGTCAACGCTGAGGCTCTGAAGGCATTGTCCGAAAGTAAACAGGAGCCGGCCTGGCTTACAGACAGCCGTCTGGCAGCCCTGGAACTGGCCGGCCAGTTGGAACTGCCCAAGCTGGAGAAACAACGCATCGAGCGTTGGAACATCCACAGCTACGGTGAATATAAAGAGAGCAATAAACTCGCGTCCCTTGACGAATTGCCTGAGCATGTGGCCAAACTTGTCGAAGGCTCGAGAGAAGGCGGTTTGGTTATTCAACGCAATTCCGGAACCGTATATGCAAGCCTGGCACCGGAACTCGCAGCCAAAGGCGTGATTTTCACCGATTTGGAAACAGCGGTTAAAGAACACGCGGATTTGGTTAAACCTTATCTGCACCAAGCGCTTAAGAGCGATGAGCACGCCATGGCCGCTCTGCACGCTGCCGTATGGAACGGCGGAGTATTCCTCTACGTTCCCAAGAATGTGGAGGTCGATGTTCCGCTGCAAGCGGTCATGCTGACCGACGATGCTGAAGCCACGTTTGCTCCGCATGTGCTGGTCGTAGCCGAAGCGAACAGTCAGATTACTTATGTAGACAACTACGTATCGGATTCCCTGACTGCGCCGGTAACCCATAACGGCGTGGTGGAAGTGTTTGCTAAGAACGGCGCGAAGGTGCGTTACGCATCCGTTCACCAATTGGCCGGAGAAGCAACGGATGTCACGTTCCGCCGCGCGGTGCTTGACAACGACGCTTCGATCGAGTGGATCGTCGGCGAGATGAACGATGGCGATACAGCCAGCGACACCATGAGCATTCTGAAGGGCAACGGCTCGACATCCGATGCTAAAATCATTGCGGTAGGTTCCGGATCCCAGAAGATCAACTACACCACGCAAGCGAAGCATTTCGGCAAGAGCTCCGCATCCCAGATGATCACCCGTGCGGTCATGCGCGAAGAAGCACAAGCCATCATCAACGGCATTACCAAGATCGAGAAGGGAGCAACGAAGGCGGATGGACAGCAGACCGAACGCGTTCTGATGCTCAGCCCGAAAGCCCGCGGCGACGCGAACCCGATTCTGTTGATCGACGAGGACGACGTAACGGCCGGTCACGCAGCGTCCGTAGGACAAGTGAACCGGGAGCAAATTTACTACCTGATGTCCCGCGGCATCTCTCGTTCCGTTGCAGAATCCCTGATTATTTACGGCTTCTTGGCTCCGGTTGTCAGCGAAATTCCGCTCGAGGGACTTCGCGACCAGCTGCAGGGGCTCGTTGAAAGGAAGCTGGGACAATGATCGCCTCCGTCCGTGAGCAATTTCCCATTCTTCACCAGGAGATCAACGGACATCCGCTGGTATATCTCGACAATGCCGCGACATCGCAAAAGCCGCAGGTGGTCATAGATGCCGTCAAGCGGTACTACGAATGGGAGAACTCCAATGTGCACCGCGGAGTTCATACGCTCGGCAGCCGTGCTACCGATGCTTATGAAGGAGCCAGGGAGAAGGTTGCCCGTTTCATAAATGCCGAGAGTTCGGAGCAGATTATATTCACCCGCGGAACGACGACGGCCCTGAATCTGGTGGCTTCATCCTACGCACGCTCCGTTTGCGGTCCTGGGGATGAAATCGTCCTGACGGAAATGGAGCATCACAGCAATCTCATTCCGTGGCAGCAGGCGGCCATCGCCGTCGGCGCTACGCTGAAATATATTCCTCTGCAGCCTGACGGCACGATCCGTGTCGAAGATGTAGAGGAACTGGTTACCGAACGGACCAAAGTCGTAGCCATCGCATACGTGTCCAACGTCATGGGCGTCGTGCATCCCGTTAAACAAATCGCGGAAATCGCGCATCGGCACGGTGCCGTTATCGTGGTGGACGGGGCGCAAAGCACGCCGCACATGAAAGTGGACGTTCAGGACCTGGACTGCGATTTCTACGCTTTGTCCGGACACAAGATGTGTGCTCCAACAGGTATCGGCGCATTATACGGCAAGAAGGCGCTGCTGGAATCAATGGAGCCGATCGAATTCGGCGGAGAGATGATCAATGACGTCGGGTTGTACGAATCGAACTGGAAGGAGCTCCCTTGGAAGTTTGAGGGCGGCACGCCCATCATTGCAGGAGCTGTCGGACTTGGCGCCGCGATCGATTTCCTGGAGGAAATCGGAATGGACGCCATCGAACGGCATGAGGCTCAGCTTGCGAACTACGCCATGGACCGGATCTCCGAGATCGAAGGCATCTCCATTTACGGTCCCCGTAAGCGTAAAGTGGGCCTTATCACATTCAATCTTGGAGACGTTCATCCGCATGACGTGGCAACCGTTCTGGATGCCCAGGGGATTGCGATTCGTGCAGGACATCATTGCTGTCAACCGCTTATGCGTTGGTTAAAAGTATCTTCCACGGCACGCGCGAGCTTTTATCTGTATAATACAGAAGAGGACGTTGATCGATTAGTTAGCGCCTTAATCCAGACAAAGGAGTATTTTGGCGATGCAACTTGACGATTTGTACAGACGTGTCATCATGGATCATTATAAGAACCCCCGCAATCGCGGCAAGTTTGAAGAAGATGCGGTAACCATCGATTTGAACAATCCGACTTGCGGAGATCGCATTTCCTTGCAGCTTAAGGTAGAGAACGGCGTGGTCGCCGATGCCAAATATACGGGGGAAGGCTGCTCCATCAGCATGTCTTCCGCTTCGATGATGACGGACGCCGTAAAAGGAAGAACGCTGGACGAAGCCATCAGTTTGGCGGACCGCTTTTCTTCCCTTATGAAAGGCGATGAAGTGGATTTTGACGAGTACGAGGATATTGAAGCCCTATCCGGTGTTAACAAGTTTCCTGCACGCATTAAATGCGCAACACTTGCGTGGAACGCACTCCGAAAAGGAATTGACGCGAAGTAAGCGAATGAACAGATCGATAGGGAGGTAAGTTAAATGGCTAAAAAAGCGCCAGAAATGGAAGAGTATAAATATGGTTTCCGTGACGAGCACAAGGCTATTTTCCAAACCGGTAAAGGTTTGACGCGTGAAGTCGTTACGGAAATATCCAAAATCAAGAACGAGCCGGAATGGATGCTGGAATTCCGTTTGAAGGCTCTGGAGCAGTTCGAGAAAATGCCGATGCCTCGTTGGGGCGGCGATCTCGACGAGCTGGATTTCAACGATATCCAGTATTATGTAAGACCTTCCGAGAAGCAAGGCAAGACGTGGGAGGAAGTACCGGCCGAGATCAAGGAAACCTTCGATAAGTTGGGTATTCCCGAAGCAGAGCAGAAGTTCCTGGCGGGCGTATCCGCGCAGTACGAATCCGAAGTGGTCTACCATAATATGCAAAAGGATCTAGAGGATCAAGGCGTTATCTTCATGGATACCGACACGGCTCTTAGAGAGCATCCGGAGATTCTGAAAGAGTACTTTGCAACGGTCGTACCTCCGACGGATAACAAATTCGCGGCTTTGAACAGCGCGGTATGGTCCGGCGGAAGCTTCATCTATGTGCCGAAAGGCGTACAGTGCGAAATTCCGCTGCAAGCCTACTTCCGGATCAACTCCGAGAACATGGGTCAGTTCGAACGCACTCTGATCATTGCCGACGAGGACAGCTTCGTGCATTACGTTGAAGGCTGTACGGCTCCGATCTACAGCACGAACTCGCTTCACAGTGCCGTGGTTGAGATCATCTGCAAAAAGAACGCGCGTGTTCGCTACACGACGATTCAGAACTGGGCACCGAACATCTACAACCTCGTAACGAAGCGCGCGGTTGCGGAAGAGAACGCAACGATGGAATGGGTGGATGGTAACATCGGCTCCAAGCTGACGATGAAATACCCTGCTGTCGTCCTGAAAGGACGCGGTGCCAAAGGGATGGTGCTTTCCATCGCGGTTGCGGGCAAAGGCCAGCATCAGGACGCTGGGGCGAAAATGCTCCACCTGGCGCCGGATACGACGTCCACGATCGTATCGAAATCGATCAGTAAGCATGGCGGTAAAGTAACATACCGCGGTCTCGCCTCGTTCGGCCGCAATGCGGAAGGCGCGAAAGCGAACATTAAGTGCGATACGCTCATTCTCGATAATGAGTCGACGTCCGATACGATTCCTTACAACGAAATCAAGAACGACAACATTACGCTGGAGCATGAGGCGACCGTCTCCAAGGTATCCGAGGATCAGTTGTTCTACCTCATGAGCCGCGGACTTACGGAAGACGAAGCTACGCAGATGATCGTTATGGGCTTCATCGAGCCGTTCACCAAAGAACTTCCGATGGAGTATGCCGTTGAAATGAACCGCCTGATCAAGTTCGAGATGGAAGGTTCCATCGGCTAAGTAGTTCATATGAAGACAGGAGCGAATCACTCAGGGATGGGTGATTCGCTCTTTTTTTTGTGCTTGAACGTTTATGGGAATGGCACCGAGACGCGGACGAAGAGATTTATAGATTGCACAGGCCGGTTGGATACGTCTTCGATTGTGCCAAAATCCAATAAGATTTGATGTGAAAAACGTCACAAGGCAGACGCTAAAAACGCCAGCCTCAAGGCTGACGGCAATACTGGTTATTCGAGCAGGGAAGCAAGCGATTTAGCAGCTTCCGGATTATCTTTAGGAACACAGGTCACAACAGAATCTCTTGAATCTCGGTATGATATTCCTTGGAGAGGTCGATGAAACGATCATCGGTCTTTACAAGCGGACGGAAGTAATCCGAAGGATGGTTCATGACGATGATGCCGGATTCGCCCGTCGTCAGCAGAACCTTTTTGCCGATGAAATTCGGCAGCATCTGCTGAATGAAAGCGTGCGTCGGCTTGCCGTTCAGCTTCCCGAAGCTGAGACTGTACAGCTCGCGCAGAACGGTTAGCAGCTGCTGCTTGGACTGATAGACACGGTTCGTTGTCATGGCGCTGTAGACATCGGCTACCGCGCAAATATGAGAGTACGGATGAATCTGGTCTGCATGGAGCGCTCGCGGATAGCCCGAACGGTCATCCCGTTCATGGTGCTGAAGCGCGACCATGGCGGTCACCTTGTCATCCATGGATTCGGCGATCATCTCGTAACCATAGATGGTGTGCAGCTTCACTTCCTCGAATTCCTCGGGGGTCAGCTTGCCGGGCTTGTCCAGGATATCCCTTGAAATCTTACTCTTGCCGATATCATGGAGATAACCTGCCTTGCCGATTTCATAGGCTTCCTTGCCGGAGTAACCCATCCAATCCGCGATGTAGTAGGATAGCATCCCTACTTGAATGGAATGCCTGTAGGTATAATCGTCTGTTCCATTAAACAGCAGAAGCAGGGATACCACATCCGTATGCTCGTTCAGCGAGCCGACCAGTGGCTGGAAAACATCGTCTACAAGGGATTCATTGAACTTTCCGGATTGGGATGCTTCCGTAAATAAGGCGGAGCATCCGTCAAACGCAAGGTTAAAGTGAGGTTTAACCTTGTTGAACGAGTCCGAAATTTCAGATAACGGATCGAGGGATACGGACAGCGCGCGCGGCTGTATTTCTATGTAATCGATGCCGTGCTGCAATAGCTTGGATATATCCTCTGAACGTAGCAAAGCTCCTTTTTGCAGAACATGAACGCCGTTAGTGTTGTAAGCATCCTGCTGTATTTGATCACCGGGTTTCAGGTCCGTGACATGTACTCTCAAATCATTGCACCTCTTGCCCTTATATAAGTAAAAAGATCAAAACTATCTTAGCAAGAAAATTATGGTTTTACAATGATATAATCGCGACTTATTGCCTAGCCATTGGGTCCCAGGGTCCGGTCTGCGCCCCTTTCCACTCGGATCCATCGTCCCATATCTCCTTCTTCCAGATCGGAACGGATCGCTTCAACTGCTCGATGGCATATCGGCTTGCTTCGTAACATGTTTCCCGATGCGGTGAAGATACGGCGATAACGACGCTGGTTTCCCCGATTCCGACCGTACCGATACGGTGGGAAATCGCGCATTTCGTGCCGGGCCATCGGCCGTGGATGTCCATGCAGATTTGCTGCATTTCTTTCAGGGCCATCGGAATGTAAGCTTCATACTCCAGCGTTACTGTTCGCATCTGACCGGTTATCTCCCGCGTCGTGCCTACAAAGGAAAGCGTTGCGCCATGGTTATCATCATGCACTTTGGCGATGGTTTCTTCCACGGACAGCCGGTGGCAGGTGATGGTGCACGTTCCGTCTGACGAGGAACTGGAGCCTGTGTCCTGCAGGTTGGTTCCGTCCCCGCCGGACACAGGCGGAATCAGAGCCACCTCGTCCCCGCTCTGAATAAGCTGATCCGGCAGCGCATATTCTTGATTGACCGCAACGAAGGCCGTGGCAATCTGGGACTGGGCATCAGGATAAGCCTCGCTAAGAAGCAGCTTCAAATCCCCGGTCGTAAGGGGGAGGGCGGGTACGCTGAATGCAAGTGAAGCCGTGCCGATGCGATCGGCTAATCCGGCGAATAGCAGTATGGAAATGGTTGTCGACATTTTGATCACCTCGTAATTCTTATGGGCTACAATATACCATATTCTTCGCTAAAATGTTATGCTTGTAAGACCGGAAATTATCGTAAAAGTAACTTGGGAGGGGGCCGCCAGATGGGGCTTAAAAGCAATAAACAAAAGCTGACCATATTATATACCAACGATATACACAGCCATTTCGAGATGATGAGCAATGTGGCGGCACTTATTTCCCGGGAAAAGACGGCTGCCGGCGATAAGTCGATCGTGCTGGATATCGGAGACCATATGGATCGCGCATCGGTGGAAACCGAAGGCTCGATGGGGCAAGCAAATGTGGATGTCATTAATTTGACAGGATACGACGCGATTACGATCGGCAATAACGAAGGCCTGACCATTTCGTACGATGTTCTGGAGCATGTATATGCCGGACTGCAGTGCCCCGTAGTTTGCTGCAACATCAGGGAGACGGAGAGCGGCAGTCCTCCATCATGGATGAAACGGCATGTGATCCTGGAGCGGGATGGCATTTCGATCGGGCTCACCGGCGCGACGGCAGCTTTTGCAGGATTTTATCAATTGTTAGGCTGGGAAGCAGGAGACCCGGTGGAGGCCATCGCCGAACAGGTTCGAGCGCTTCAGGGCCAGTGTGATATCGTTATCGTTTTATCCCATTTAGGACTAACGATTGATAAAAGATTAGCAGAACATGTAGAAGGCATTGATGTCATACTTGGCGGCCATACCCATCACATCCTTGAGGAGCCGCTAATGATCGGGAAGACAGCCGTATGCGGCGCGGGCAAATTCGGACAATACGTAGGTCGCCTCGTTATGGAGCGGAATGACGTTGGTGAACGGTTTGCCTGCGTAGAGGGAACCTTGCTGCCTGTGGATAAAAGCTTGATGGAGCCCATCGTGGAGCAGGCCATCCTGAAACATCGTGAGCTGGCCAAGGAGAAGTTAACCGAAGCCGTGGCCGTAATCGACCGCAGCCTGCCGATCCATTATGAGGAGGAATCGCCGTTTGCGAACCTGTTGGCTCAGGCCGTGCTGCAGCACACGGGTGCCGAAATTGCGATCGTCAATTCCGGGCAGCTGCTGGGACCGCTGCCGGAGGGCGAAATCAGCACCGGGATGCTGCATGGTTTGTGCCCGTCACCGATTAATCCCTGTGTCGTAAAATTGCGGGGAGAACACATCTATCAGGCGCTTGAAGAGAGTCTGCTTCCGGAGTTTAGCGGGAAGAAGATCATGGGCTTCGGCTTCCGCGGGTATCTGTTAGGGGGCCTGGCCGTCGATGGATTAAAGATCCGATATGACAAGGATGGAGAGCCTTACCGGAAGATCACGCAAATCTCCTTCAAGGGACAACCGCTGGAATGGCAGCGGGAATATCATGTGGGAACGCTCGACATGTTTACTTTTAAAATCGGATACGAGACCCTGGCGCTTGGAACGGATACGGTTTATATGCTGCCCGAGTTTATTCGAGACCTGCTGCGGAGCGAGCTTTCGCGTCCCGGATCGCTTGAAGCGTCCATGATTTCACGCTGGATATCCTGACAACCCCCGACTAACTTCCTTTGGCCGAGCATACATATGAGGAGGACAAAGGTAAGGGGAGGGATAGGACATGGATTTTATCACATCCATCATACTGGGGATCGTGGAAGGACTAACCGAATTCATTCCGGTGTCTTCCACGGGCCACATGATTTTGACGGCCAAGGTGCTCGGTTACGATGACCAAACACCGATCATGAAGACGTTTGAGGTTGTCATTCAGCTGGGAGCCATTTTGGCGATCGCGATTGTTTATTGGAATCGGATTTTGAATCTGCTCGGGTGGAGCCGAAGCGAGCCGTTGACCCGGAAAGTGCCTCGGAGGCGATTGAATCTGATGCATATATTTTTGGGGATTGCTCCGGCCCTGCTGGTTGCGTTTTTTGCGAGGGATTTCATCAAAAGCCTGTTCCATGCGCAGACGGTGCTGTTTGCGCTTGTTGCCGGCGGCATTTTTATGATTTTTGCGGAATGGTACAATAAGCATAAAGTCCAAGTGACCACGCATGATATGGATGATTTGACATATAAGCAGGCCTTTCTGATTGGGATCTACCAGATCATATCCGTCTTATGGCCGGGCTTTTCCCGTTCGGGGTCCACGATCTCCGGGGGCATGCTTAGCGGTGTGAGTTATAAGGCATCGGCCGATTTCTCGTTTATTATCGCAATTCCAATCATGTGTGCCGCATCGGGATATGAATTGCTGGATTCTTACCGATATTTTACTTTAGATACGATCGGTGTATTTCTAGCCGGTTTTATCGTTTCGTTTGTTGTCGCTTATTTTGTCGTCTTGGCCTTCATGAAACTCATACAGAAGATAAGGCTTACTCATTTTGCGATCTACCGTTTTGGTCTCGCCGCCGTTTTTTGGCTGTTCATCATGCATTAAGCAGGAGTAGACACAAGAAGGAGATCCGGCTTCTTCGTATCGTGATCCACTGAAGACTAGACGCTATATCCCACACAAGTTTCAGAATAGCAGAGGAAGTGACGGATTTTGCGTCTTATACCTATCAACGCGTTGAGGCCGGGCATGGTTCTTGGTAAGAAAATATACAATAGTGACGGTTTAATCCTGCTTGCCGAGGGCGTGGAACTGACAGCCGGGCTGATCCGCCGTCTGGGCACGCTGGAACTCGGGTATGTATACATCGAGGATCCGATGACGGAGGATATCGTGGTTCCGGAGCTGTTGACCGAAGAGACGCGGCTGCAGGCGATCCAATCGATTCGGACCAGCTTCAAGAACCTGGAGAGCCAGGCTGCTCTGAAAGGCAGCTTCCTTCATTTGGGCAAAACGTTCTCCGGGATGATGGAGTCCATTATGGATGAAATTTCGGAGCATGATGAGGGCATGGTGCTGCTGACCGATATGAATACGAACGATTACAACCTGTACCGTCATTCTCTGAACGTATGCGTCTACTCGACGGTTCTTGGCGTGTCTTACGGGTATAACCGGGAAGAGCTGAGGGTGCTCGGCCTGGGGGCCCTGCTGCACGATATCGGGAAAACGCGGATAAGCCAGAAGCTGCTGAACCATCCAGGACGGCTTAGCGAGGAGGAATTTCGCGAGGTCCAGAAGCACACCGAGATCGGCTTCAAAATATTGAAGGACGAGCCCAACATTCCGCTGTTATCGGCGCATTGCGCCCTGTCACATCATGAGCGCCTGGATGGCAGCGGTTATCCCCGGGCTTTGAAGGGACCTGACATCCATGAATACGCCAAATGGATCGCGATTACGGATTCTTACGACGCGATGACCACGCAGCGGGTGTACAAGCCTGCATTGCTGCCGCACGAAGCGGTGGAGGTCATGTACGCCGGATCGGGAACGCTGTATGAACAATCATTCTTGGCCATGTTTCGGGATCGGGTAGCGATATATCCTCCCGGGATCACCGTGAAATTGCATACGGGTGAGAATGGAGTGGTATCCAGGATCCACGCGCATGTGCCGCATCGACCCGTTGTCCGCGTATTGACGGATGCCGAGGGCACCCCGTTATCCGCGCCTTACGAAGTGGATTTATCCGAGACGCTGGCCGTTATGATCGCCGGCATCGGACAGAGCACCATAGATCAAACTGGAGCATAAGGAGGTTGACTCGTGAGACGTAACGGCCATGCAACATTGCTGCATACATGGGGGCGACTGATTTACCGCTACCGTAAAGCCATTGTTGTAACCTGGCTTATTTTGTTTTGCGTGCTGCTTCCGTTTGCGTTCAAGCTGCCGTCCATATTGCAGCATAACGGGTTTACGCCGAAGGATAGCCCGGCCCAGATCGGAATCGAGAAGCTGGAGGAGGGTCTGGGGTTGTCGGCAGCCTCGCTGGATATCGTCGTTGTCAGTCGACACGATGAGAACCTGACGGCAGGGACGGCGCAGAGGCGGATACTGACGGAGCTTGCGCCTTTGCGTGACCGCCCATATGTCAGGGATATGTATATGAATATCGCAGCTCATCAGGCAGGCCAGGATCATATCGTATCCGTGACGGTGCTGCTGGATCTGGATTCCTCGAAAGCCCTGCAGCAGTTTGAAGAGATCAGAGACTCAGTTCCCGACATCACGGGAGCGGATACGTACATAACGGGAAATACCGCCATCTTCGCCGATATGAATCAAGCCGTTAAGAGCGATATTATCCATGCGGAAATGATAGGCATTCCTGCAGCCTTGCTCATCCTGGCGGTCGTATTCGGCACATTGACTGCCGCGCTTCTTCCTTTAATCGCCGGAATTGTCAGCGTGGTGGTCACGATGGGCATTCTGTATTTTGTCGCTTTGGCCGACGGCTCGATCAGCAATTTTCTTCCGAATGTCGTCACGATGCTGGGTCTGGCCGTAGGCATTGATTATGCCTTGCTGATCGTTAGCCGCTTCAAAGAAGAATTGCGGACACGGAGCGGGGATGTGGGATCCGCCCTGGCTATCACTTGCGCAACCGCCGGCAAAGCAGTGATGTTCTCGGGTGCTGCCGTGTTGATCGGTTTTGTGGCGATGAGTTTCATCGACCTGCCGATCTTCCGCTCTTTCAGCATAGGCGGCATTACCGTCGTGCTGTTCTCGGTGCTGGCCGGCAACACGCTTCTTCCGGCTTTATTGGGGATGCTGGGCCCCCGCATCGATGCGCTCCCTCTCTTTCCGGCCAAACTCCGGTCGCTTCGGGGCCGGCAGACCTCGGGCATGTGGAGAAGGATCTCCGGTTTTGTTATGGCCCATCCCGTGACCATCTCTGTAGCGGCGATCGGTTTGCTGCTGGTAGCGATCTATCCGGTCCGAAACATGAGCATTGCCATCCCCGCTGCCGAAGTGCTGCCCCCCGCCTATGAATCCCGTTATGGCCATGACCTGCTTACGCAGGCTTATGACGAACGCGAATTGAATTCGATCGTTGTGGCGGTGGAGCTTCCGTCCTCCTATGCGGATCCGCACAGCATCGAGCTGATGAAGGCGTACACGGATGAAATCAGGCTCATGCCAGGCGTGAAGCGGGTAGAGAGTTATCTGAGCGTTGGCAGGGGTTCGGTTGAGGAAGTATCAAACGTTCTGTCCCGCCAAGAGATCCGCCAGCAGCTGGAGCAGCATCGTTTTGTCAGAGGAACTATGGCAGCCGTTGCCGTGACTCAGGAGCATGAGGAATCCCATGCACTCACGATGCAGCTTGTCCAAGCGCTGCGGACCATGGATACGAATGAACTGAAGACCTATGTCACCGGCAGCCCCGCGTATAAACTGGATATCATGGAAGCCATCCAGCAGAACATTTCCTACGTCCTGGTATTTGTATTTGCGGTGACTTATATCATCCTCCTCTTCGCATTCCGGTCGATCGTGCTCCCCTTAAAGGCCAGCGTCATGAACATGCTCAGCCTGGGCGCCGGACTCGGTATCGTGGTGTGGGTATTTCAGGAGGGCATTGGTGCGGAGTGGCTGGGCGTTTCCTCTACAGGGTCCATCTTCGCGCTTTTGCCGGTCCTGATATTCTGCGTGGTGTTCGGCATATCGATGGACTATGAAGTCATGATGCTCTCGCGGATCATGGAGAACTATGAACGGACGGGGGATAACGAATTCAGCACGGCTGAGGGCTTGGAGAGTACGGGCGGCCTGATTACCAGCGCGGCTTTGATTCTGGCCGTCGTTGTGGGTGCCTTCGTATTTACGGACAATGAAGTGATGAAAGCGATCGGTTTAGGCCTGACAGCAGCCATTCTGCTGGACGCGACCGTGATTCGGGTGCTGCTTGTGCCTGCATTCATGAAGATGCTGGGCAGAGCGAATTGGTGGAGTCCCGCATGGATGTTTCCGGCATCTAAGCTTGCTTCCAAGGAACGTTCAGACAAACGGGGGGAAGCCGGATGATTTCCAGCCGAACCAAGCAGAAGCCTTCTGTTTGGGTATGTTATAATCATATAATGGACATTATCAGAACCGTAGAGTACATCCAAGCAAGTTGTACTGACTGAATCGGTAATTCAAAGAAATAAGGTGAGTGAACCATGAGTAATACAGCACAGCCGTTTCCATCAGCCGTAAGGCCTATTTCGCCGAGTTATGATCCGTGGGATCCGATAACTTCCCTGCGCGAGCATGGCCGCCACGTGCTGACCAGCGTGGAAATGACAGTGACGCATCTGTGCAATATGCGCTGCGAGCATTGCGCTGTCGGTGATATGCTCGTCATGAAGGAAGCCCCGATGCTGCCCCTGGATACGATGCTGAAGCGGCTGGATGAGGTAGAGCATCTGCAGACGATCAGCTTGACGGGCGGTGAACCGGCGTTTTTGGGCAAAACGGTGGATAACGTGATTGTTCCCCTGCTCAAGTACGCCAAGGAACGGGGAATCCGGACTCAGATCAACTCCAATCTGACGCTGGATATCGGCAGGTACGAGAAGATGCTGCCCTATCTGGACGTTATGCATATTTCGTTCAATTACTTGAACGGGGACGACTTTTATGAGGTCGGATTTGCGAATAGCGCTCGCCCTGTCTCCAAGGAAACGGCATACAAGATGTACGACACGATGCTGGTCAATTCCGAGAAGCTGAGCGCGGCCGGCATGTACATATCCGCCGAATCAATGATTAACTACAGAACGCATACGAAACTGGGCGGCATTCATGAGCTGATCAAGGACATGGGCTGCAAGCGGCACGAGGTTCACCCGATGTATGCTTCGAACTTTGCATCCGCGCTGCCCGTCTTGTCTTTGGCCGATACGAAAGCCGCCATCCATCATTTGCTGGATGTCCGAGACAGGGACATGTGGATGCTGTTCGGAACGCTGCCGTTCTATGCCTGCAGCTCGGACGATCATGACCAGGAGATCATTCGCCGCTTGCGGCAAGAACCGAACGTAACGGTGCGGAACGATCCGGATGGCCGTAACCGGGTGAATGTGAATTTATTCTCGGGCGACGTGTACGTAACGGATTTTGCTGATATCCCGGCTTTTGGTAATATTAAGGAACAGAAGCTGGACGATATTTTTGACGCATGGTCTACAGGGCATCCGTTGAATCAAACGGTCAACTGTCACTGCGATGCAGTGAGCTGCTGCGGCCCGAACCTGTTGGTAGCCGACATGTACTATCGGGGTGTGGATTTCAAGTCGAGAAAAGCAAAGACAAACTAGAACCCTAGAAAGAAGGCGTGTCATCATGGCAGAGGAATTTGAGGTCGGGAAACTGATTTTGAATTTACTCTTGGTTTTCCTGCTCGTTTTGTTGAACGGCGTGTTTGTAGCCGCCGAATTTTCACTCGTGAAAATGCGCCAATCCAGGCTGACCCAGCTCGTTAGCGAAGGGAACCGGCTTGCCGGCATTGCGCTGAAAGTAAACCAAAAGCTGGATGCTTATTTATCCGCCACCCAACTCGGGATTACCCTGACTTCCCTGGGACTCGGCTGGATCGGGGAGCCCGCCATTTCCGAATTGCTGGTAGCTCCCATCATGCACAGCATTGGCTTTGCGGATGAGCGATTGATCAGCACGATATCGGTCGCGGTGGGCTTCTGTATTATCACCTTTTTGCATATTGTGTTAGGGGAGCTTGCACCGAAATCTTTGGCTATTCAGCGGACGGAGGGCACGGCACTGCTTCTGTCAGCCCCGCTTCTCTGGTTTTACCGCATTTTTCTGCCGGTGATCTGGGTGCTCAATGCTTCCGCTAACCGTATTCTGAAGATGGTCGGCATCGAGCCAGCAAGCGAGGCCGAGGCAGCCCACTCCGAGGAAGAGATTCGGATTCTGATGACCGAGAGCGCACGGAGCGGTGTCATCGACGAGAACGAGATGAAATTGATGGACAACCTGTTCGATTTTTCCGATTTGAGAGCCAGGGAAATTATGCTGCCGAGGACGGATATGGACGTATTATTCACCAATTTTACCTTGGAGGAGAACCTTCGGATCGTCAACGAGACGAAGCATTCCCGTTACCCGGTTGCCACGGACAACAAGGACCGCATCATCGGATTTGTCCACATTACGGATCTCCTTCTGGCAGAGCCGGAGAAACAGCGTGATCTGACATCCTTGGTGAGACCGATTATGGACGTATCGGAATCTATGGAGATCAGCCAGGTGCTGCGGAAGATGCAGGCGAGACATGAGCAGCTTGCGCTCGTGGTGGACGAATACGGAGGGACCGCCGGCATTCTCACGGCTGAGAAGATTCTGGAAGAGATTGTCGGAGACCTGTACGATGAGTTCGAAGACGAGCGGCCGGAAATCGAAGTCTATGATGAGTCCTTTTCGGTAGACGGGCGAATGCTCATCGAGGAAGTGAATGATTTGACCGGCTTGATGATTGATGAGCATGACGTCGATTCCATTGGCGGTTGGTTGTTCAAGGAGCTGGAAGGGAACCCGGCAGTCGGGAAGAAAACCACCTTTGACGGGGTGGTATTTGAAGTTGAGGAATCTACCCGGTTGCGCGTAACCCGCGTCATGATTCATCAGAAGCTGGAAAGCAGCCTCACCCAGAACTAGCAAGACTCTATTGGTTAGGAAGTGGATTATGTCGATTAAGCAGCTGATCTTTATCGGTCTGGGGCTCCTGTTGCTGTACGGAATGTTTACGGTCGGAGCTCCGTTCCTGTTGGCTATCGTGATTGCTATTGCACTGGAGCCGTTAAATCGGCTCTTGATGAAAAGGCTCCGGCTGAACCGCATTGCGGCCGCAACCGTGACCAGCACGCTATTTCTTCTCTTGATGCTGCTTCTGGCTTATCTGATCGGGCTTCAGGTGTTTAACCAGCTGGTCGAATACTGGAGCAGAGCTCCGCAATATTTTGCGGGGGCCAATGAATTCCTTCAGCATACGATTATTCAGGCTCAGGACATGCTGAACGGCGTTTCGCCGGGCCTTGCCGACAGTCTTACCGAATTTATGTCGAATATTTCTTCCTATGTGCAGTCGCTGGTCAATTCGGTATCTTCAACCTTCCTGTCCTTTGCCAAAACGCTGCCTAACCTGTTTGTCACGTTCATCGTATTCTGCGTGGCGGTTTACTTGTTTGCGTTCAGCCTCGATACGATGCGCGAGAAGGTCTTGTCGCTGTTCGACGAGTCTTCCCAGTCGCAGGTGAATGAAGTGCTGCTCAGCCTGAAAAAATCGATATTCGGCTTTTTACGGGCCCAGCTGATCCTCAGTTTGTTCACGTACGTGATCACGCTGCTCGGCTTGCTGGTATTAGGTATCAATTACCCGCTTGCCATCGCCCTGCTTGTCACGATTGTCGACATCCTGCCGATCCTTGGCGTAGGCTCCGTACTGATCCCATGGTCCATTTACCTGCTCGCGGTAGGCGATATTTTTACTGGGATCGGCTTGATTTTCCTGTTCATCCTGATTACGGTGATCCGCCGCGTGCTGGAGCCGAAGGTCATTGGGGATGCCGTCGGCATCGGCGCACTACCGGCACTGGTCAGCATGTATGTCGGATTTAAGCTGGTTGGCGTGATCGGATTTTTTATCGGCCCCTTGGTCGTCATTATCTATTCCGCCATGCGTAAAGCGGGCTTGTTCCAAATCAAGATCAAATTCTGAGGACAACTTGATGCGAACCCTTTTCCCGGGAATATTCCAGGGAAGAGGGTTTTTTTGTCATTTTAGAGTTCATTTTCTGGGCGGAAGACATATGTTAAATACGAAGAGTCCTTGATAACGACGGATAGTAACGATAAGGAGGAATACCCTTGAAGGAAAACCCTGAGGTGCGCGTATACCCGGTATTTCATTCGCCATTTGATCCTTGCCCGCCCAAGCTCTACAGAACGTATGTGGTGCCGGTTAACCAGTATGTCGTGTTTCAACCGCCCGGCCTGCCGCAGTTTAGCCCTGCCGAGGCATTGAGACACGGAACGTTATGGCCGTCCTTGTATAGCCCGTATACCTCGCGAAAATTTAAAGGAGAGTGATCGGCCGTGAACGAAGCCAGACCCCAGGTTGGAGATCGGAAGTATTACGAAATGCTGGAGCAGCTTCAGGCATTGGATTTTGTCCTCGTCGAGCTGAACCTGTATTTGGACACCCATCCGGATGATCTCAAGAGCATCGAGCAATTCAACAAGCTGACGCAGGAAAGGACGGTGCTCGCGAAGCAATTCCAGGAGTTGTATGGGCCCCTGCAAAATTTTGGCCGTGCTTATTCCAAATATCCGTTCGAATGGGCCCAAGGCCCGTGGCCTTGGCAGGTTTGACGGCGTTGGCCAGCGGGCTGCTGCTTGCTTCACCACCTGCATGCAGCCCTCACGAAGAGGAAAAGCGAGAACAAGGAGGCGGAAGAGCCCATGTGGGTATATGAAAAAAAGCTTCAGTATCCGGTGCGCGTAAGTAAATGTGATCCGAGAATGGCAAAATTTTTGATGGAGCAATATGGAGGCGCTGACGGCGAGCTGGCCGCAGCGCTGCGTTATCTGAACCAGCGTTATACGATTCCAGACAAAGTGATCGGATTGCTCAACGATATCGGAACCGAGGAATTCGCACATCTCGAGATGATTGCCGCGATGGTGTACAAATTGACGAAGGATGCAAGCGTGGCGGAGCTGGAGGCAGCCGGATTGGGCGCGCACTATGCCAATCACGATCATGCGCTGTATTACGAGAATGCCGCTGGGGTTCCGTTCACGGCAACTTACATTCAGGCAAAAGGCGATCCGATTGCGGATTTGTACGAGGACATTGCGGCAGAAGAGAAAGCGCGCGCTACATATCAATGGCTCATCGACATGACCGACGACGTGGATTTGCAGGACAGTCTCAAATTTTTGCGGGAACGGGAAATCATTCATTCCCTCCGCTTCCGGGAGGCCGTTGAGATTATCAAGGAAGATCGGGAAACGAAGAAAATATTCTAGGGTGCGTACATCGTTAGCCCCACCTGCAAGTGAATCGTTCATGACAGGCCCGGCCGATAGCGGCCGGGCCTGTTTATGGTGGAAGGAAGATATCGCGGCCATTAGGTCCCGCGCAGCTCCTGGTCCGAATCATGATACGGCAGCCGGACCGTAAAAGTGGTACCCTGCCCCGGCTTGCTCTCTGCCTGAATCGTGCCTCCATGAGATACGATGAATTCCCTGGCAATCGCAAGACCTAGTCCCATGCCGCCTTGATGCCGCGCACGCGCTTCATCCGTGCGGTAGAAGCGGTTAAAGAGATAAGGAAGATGCTCTTCTTCAATCCCTGGGCCCGTATCCCGAATATCGATCCGAAGCATGCCGGATGGGGACTCCTCTAACAGCGAAACATGGACAAGCCCGCCATGGGGCGTATACCGGATCGCGTTGACGAACAGATTCAGGAACACCTGGGTGATTCGACTAGGATCAACGGGTACGGAGGTGCGTTCCGTAGCGCTCGTCAGTCGCAGGGCCAAGTTTTTGGCCTCCGCCTCAGGCTCTACCCGTTCCCGGATTTGACTCAGCAGAACCAGCATATCGGTTGGTTTTCGAACCAGCGGCAGCTGCTTCGCTTCGGCTAAAGATAATTGATGGAGGTCACCCACGAGCCGGGTTAAGCGAATCAATTCGTCCTGGATGGGAAGCAGCAGTTCGGGTTCGATCGGCTGCCGATTCTGTTGAAGCAGATCCAGCTTTCCCCTCACGATGGTCAGCGGTGTGCGAAGCTCATGGGCGACGTCAGCCACCAAATTGCGGCGGACCATTTCCGATTGTTTGAGCTTGGAAGACATTCCGTTAAAAGCGACGGCGACCCTCCCGTATTCGTCCTCCGAGGTGACGGGGGCCTGAATGCCGTACTCGCCTTGACCGAGGCGTTCGATGGCCGGGACGAGTTTGCGCAGGGGCGCCGTGAGCCTTCGCGATATCCAGTATGCCGCCCCGAGGGATAGCAGGACGAAGAGGATGGTGCCTCCGCCCAGCAGAATGATGATGGATGTGGGCGTGCCGATCCGAAGCTTGGTCAGGTTTGCCACGTCCGTATCATAATAATACAGCTCCGCGACCGCGTCGCCTTCAACATGCAACGTCCGCTTTACCCCCAGACGTTTGATCAGCTGCTCTACAGCCTCCCCCTCATGCAAGAGGGTCGTTTGTTCCCCTGATACCAGCAGGATGCTCTCCTGGCGGTCAGCCGAACGGGGACTGTCCGCTAACCATGCCTGATCCTGAACGGCACGAAAAGTATGCCCATTCTTTACGTAGTAGCCGACCAGCCGGTCCTGGAGCTGATCCAGCTCTTCTTCGCGCGAGGTTTGCAGCATGACATCCATGGAATCGCGGATCACGATATAAGTAAGAAGGACGAAGACGGTGCTGAAACCGATAATGAACGACGAGAGGACGATGAAGATTTTGCGGCCCACGCTCATGGCTGCTGCTCAAACCGGTAACCGAATCCATACACCGTTTTGATAAAAACGGGCTCGGCCGGGTCATCTTCGATTTTTTTGCGAATCCGGCTGATATGGGCGTCCGCGGTCCGTTCATCATTGTGGATATCATCCTCCATGGCCGCCTGAAGCAGCTGCAGACGGCTGTATACCACGCCAGGCCTGGAAGCAAGGGTCAGGAGCAGCTTGAATTCGGTAGGCGTAAGCAGGATCTCCCGGTCGTGTTTCCATACCCGGCATTGGGTTTCCGAGATCGTTAAATCGCCGCGCTTAAGCATTTCTTCAGTAACCGATTCGCCTTCTATTCTGCGAAGGACCGACCGGATACGCGCAGCCAGCTCCCGCAGGGAGAAAGGCTTGGTCATGTAATCGTCAGCGCCTACCTCCAGCCCGATCAGCTTATCGGTTTCCTCAATCCGGGCGGTAACCATAATAATGCCGACACGGCTTGATTTTCTGAGCTCCCGGCATACTTCAATGCCGCTTAATTCCGGCAGCATCCAATCCAATACGACCAGCGACGGCTTGGCGTCTCTCGCTTTGGCCAAAGCCTCCGTGCCGGTCGAAGCGGTAATGATGTGAAATCCCTCCTGCCGGAGGAACGGCTCCATAAATTCAATGACTTTCCGTTCATCGTCCACAAGAAGCAAGGTATGTGCCATGCAACCATCCTGCCTTTCCATTGATTCGTTAGGTTCAGCGGTAAATCCACCCCATTATATACGGTTTCCAGCCGCAATTGGAAAATTTCACGGAATCCGCAAGCCATCATCACAAGATCGCAACATTTCGATGATAGGATGATCTCGTAAAAAATTTTTGAATCGAGAGAGGGATATCGACATGACGCAACAAGCTGAAAGAAAAACACCGCTGGCCGTATGGATTTCGTTAGGGCTGACATGGTTATTTGTTGTTTGTATTGCCGTTCAGACGTTTATTGCCGGCATGGCGCTGTTTCACGACGGATCGATGTGGAGAAGCCATACCGTGTTTGTCCATTTTTTTGAAATCGTGCCGCTGCTCATGCTGATATTTGGTTTTGCAGGCAAACTGCCCGCCCCGTATAAACGGAGATCACTGGCTCTGTTGTTATTGGTCATCAGCCAATACCTCACGGCGAACCTGCCTGGCGCAGGGGCATGGCATCCGGTCATCGCCATCGGATTGTTCTGGCTTGCCGTGGATACGGCACGTGGTGTACTCCCGTCCTATCGACAGGAACAGAAGGGGTAATGCGAACATGAGAAGCCTTGCCGTGCTGGTTATGGCTTTAATCGGAGGTTTTGCAGGCGGGATCGTTCTGAATGCAGTGATCGCCGTTACGTCGCACATGGTATTTGGAGGAGACGAGGACGGGTTGAAGGGTCTCAAATATCTGCCGTTTGTTACCTCGGCATGGTACGCCGCTACGTTAATGATCTGGCGGCCGCGCCCGGAATTTGAACAATAACGCTTCGTTCCGGCGTTACCCTTCAACCGCCAGCGAGATCCAAACGAACAAGATATAGAACAGGATCGGTATCGCAAACCCCAGGGACAACAGGCACCATACGAGCGGTGTCCGAACCATCTCCTTCACCAGGGCGATCGGGCTTCGGACATATCGGCCCTTCTTAAGCCGGTTAACCATCCTCTTGAGAATGGCGGCTTGCTCTAGGGGATCATACCGTTCCAGCTCTGCCAGCAGTTCGGCTTCCAGCAGCCCGATGGCCGATGCTTCACCAGACTCCCTTGTTTCCGGCAAGTTCATCCTCTCCTTTCTTCGCACTTATCGTATATATAACAACGTTAAAGCCTCCTTGGTTACGCATGATGACATAGACAAAAAGCAGCAGTTATGGGGGAATGGGATTTGCAGATGTGATATGGTTCCTATATGATGAGGGGAGATTAGACTAGAATCAGATTATATGGAGCGAAGGGAAGGACAAAATTGGAAAAAACAGCTACGTTAATCAAGCCGGAAGCGATGATATTTGACATGGATGGAACGCTGTTTCAGACGGAGACCCTGCTGCTGCCCGCCTATCACAAATTGTTCGACATTCTGCGCGAAGAGGGGCACTACGAGGGAGAAACGCCGGATGAGGAGCTCATGCTTGGATGTCTGGGGATGCTGCTCGAAGACATTTGGAAGAAGGTCATACCGGATGCGACGCCGGCAGCCCATAACCGTGCAAACGAGCTGCTGCTGCAGCTGGAGCTCGAAGGTTTAAGCGATGAAGCAGCCGTTTTGTATCCTGAGGTGAAGGAGACGCTGGAGGAGCTTCATCGGCGCGGCGTCCGATTGTTTGTTGCCAGCAACGGACTGGAGGATTACGTGAAGGGCATCTCCCAAGCGAGGGGGCTTATGCCGCTTTTTGAAGGGGTCTACAGTGCCGGAGAGCACGGAACGGCTTCGAAGGTGGATTTGGTCAGATTGCTGCTGGATCAGCATGAAATCAAGGATGCCTGGATGGTAGGAGACCGGTCATCGGATGTGGAGGCAGGCAAAGAGAACGGACAAACCGTCATTGGCTGCCGCTATGCAGGTTTTGGCGAGGATCAGGAGCTGAAGGGATCGGACGTTGTCATCCATTCTTTTTCACAGCTGCTGAAGCTTCATGACCAAGCCGAGTAGATTGGATAGGAGTCACAAAGGCTGTTTCCAAGGGTAGCATGCACCCCCTTGGAAACAGCCTTTGTGCGTGTTTTCGGATTCTAGTATTCGATTTTCCAGGGTTCGGCCTTAAGCATTCTTCGCGGATTTTTTTTGACTGTATACCCACATGGCATATTCTAAGGGCTTCACCATGGATTCGCGGTAGGCAGCCATATCGCCGATCTGCGAGAATACTTCCCTTGATGGCTTAGGATTCACCTCCAGGAGAAGAACCCTTCCGGTTTTATCCACTGCCAGATCCAGCGCAAGCTCGCACAAGCCTCCATATTGTCCGTCGAGAAATTGGGCTATGGCCACGCCGAGGGAATCGGCTTCCTCGCGAATGCTGGCGCGCTTTGCCGGATCTGCGATCCATTTGCTTAACAATTCTTCCATCATCGTCGCGCTTCCGCCGCCATGCAGGTTGGAGGTTACGCTCTTCGGCGCCCCGACGCGTCCCACGCAGCCGGTCACCTGCCATTGACCGGCTCCGTCTTTCTGCACGAGCATTCGGTAGTCATGCACCCTTCCGTCCGGCAGCTCCAGCTGTATTCCCTCTTGGACGAGATATCGGTCTTTATTGCCCCAGCCCGATAAATATTGCGCCAAATGGCCCGATGGCATCCGTTTCGGTTTAATGATGCTCCGATTGGAATTGCGTCCCCGGATTTCATACGTGCCGGTAACGCCCGGCACCTTCGCAATCCGCAGGATTCCGCGTCCGCCCGTTCCGTTGATCGGCTTAAAATAAACGACAGGGTGAACATGGAGCATCCGGTGAATGTCACTGGTGCTCGTAACGATCCGGGTGTCCGGCAGATGGGGCCGGAAGCGTTTTTTGGTGGACAGTATTTGATGAATCGTCCATTTGTTGCGCAGCGGCCGGTTCAGAAACAGCAAGTACCGGTAGCGGGAACGAAAGCGCAGCAGCTGTTGAAAGCGCGGGCTCTTTTGAATGCGGCAGCGGTCAAAGATCATGTCGGGAAACGACCGCCACCTCCGGCTCCATCTTTGGTGGTCAGGGTCGTATTCCATGGCGTTGATCAGCCCTTGGGCGCTGTTGACCTCGGCGGGGGTGAAGACATAGACGTCCAGCCCCATTGCCTTTCCTTCCTTGATCATATGCTCGTAGATATGCCGTTCCTCCAGCTTTTTCCGTTCATCCAAGTAAAGCGTCATAATACCTAAGACGGGTTTCGACACAGAGGTTCACCTTCTTGAATAGAGTCAGCATTAAATGGTTGGTGCAGGGGCAGGCTTCCGCTCATAATGAGCGTAGGTTTTCCTGTCGGACCCTGCTCAAGAGCAATGGCCTGCATCCCTGCATGAAAGCACATTTGCAAACTTGCCGTATGATCTGCAGCCACTTTGCATCGCAGCCGCCCGAACCTGGATAATTGCGAGCGGATCAGGGAAGAACCGATTTGCCGGTTGCGGTATAGAGGGTGTACAGCAATCATACAGGCACTTTCTCCATAATCCGCCGCAAAGCAAATCCCCACCGGTATGCGCCCGATATCGCCCCGAACCGTTGCCGCCACGATCGAAGTGCCGGGCTGCAGCAGCTCGTCGTAGGATAACGATGCCAGACGCTGATAACCTTCGCGGGTTAGACGCTTGTTGCTGTAACGCCGGAAGAACTCGCTGCATTGCTGTCTGGCATGCGGCCATTCTTCCGGGCTTGCGAGAGAGAGACATGAGATTTCCACATGATCCCCTCCTTTCCGTACATCTTTGACCGGTGCTTGAGACCGAGCAAGATTTACTTTTGCTTGATCAGATAGTCGGAATATTGAAAAATCCGCTCCAGTGATTTTTTGCGGATCGCCGGTTCGTCAAATTTCATCGGTCTTGAATTCGCCTCGAAGAACCAGAGGATGCCTTCGTTATCGATTCCGAGGTCCATGGACATTTCCCCATGGATCTGCCCGGAGCATTTCTCAATCTGCCTTGCCATATGCACGGCTGCCTTTCTAACCTCGCCCAGGATGGCATCGGAACGTTCCGGACCGAATACGATCGGCAGCAGCTTCTCCGGGTCCTCAATCGTTCCCCCGCGGGGAACATGCGTGGTTATGCTCTTGGCCCCTGCCATGCGTGCTCCGATTCCCGTGACCGCCCAGGAACCCGAATCGTTCTTTTGCACAAGAATGCGGAGATCAAAGGAGCGGCCATGGACCTGAGCCAGCTCGATTCCCTGCTGAATAAGGTATGAGCTTCCTTTGGTTTCCTGATAAACCCGGCTCCAGAGCCTTTCCAAGGAAGCCGCTTTGTACGTGGTACTGTTTTTGTTGTTCTGAATCTGGATGCGGTAGGGGAGCGATTTGTTTTTCTGGTACCGAATCCTCATAATTCCTTGACCGGCTTTGCCATCCTCCGGTTTTAGATACAGGTAGGGCTTCCGCTTCATCATCTCATATAAAGTCGGATACCCCTTCAAGCGCTTAGTCAGAGGAGTCCATTGCTTGGTTAACCGCGATTTGTTCAGCCAAGCGAACAGTCTCCACTTATTAAAGAAATGTGGGTTGTAGAGGTCGATATGGGGATGCCTTTGGCATTCCTTGATTTTGCGGCGAACCCACGGCAGCGCTTCATCCTCACGGTATGGAATCCGGTTATAGATAACCTGGGGCAGAGGACATAACCTCTGCTCCCAGGAATGGTCGCTCAACAGCATATAACCTTTGACAGTATCCGTATCAAGCTTCAGATCGCGTACCGTGACCACATAGACCAGAAACCCCATATCTTTTCCTGTCTTGATGATTTCCTGAAAGTTTTGCCGGTTGCCTCTGAACATGGTTTGAGTATCGTGCATGGTCAAGATTGCTACAACCGGTCTTCCATCACTCTCCACTCGGCTGATCACGAATCATTCCCCCCTGTGGAAGCCGCTCAGATACAAACTGTGATCAAAAATATGCTCGACTGATGCTCTTCCTTCCGCTTTAAGTGAAGGGTGGCTGAAAATCGATCTGCCCGGCTTCGAATTCGCTTCAAACATCCAGATTCTCTCGTTATCGTCTATGCCGATATCGAACCCGATTTCCCCTAACAGATGCGGGTGGTGATTCTCGATCGCTTCCGACATCGCAATGGCGGCTTCCTTGGCGCGCTCCAGCACATCACGCGATCTGGTTCCAAAAGCGCGGGAGAGCGCCACTTCCGGCGTCATCAGCGAGCCGCCGTTCTTGATATGCGTGGTGACGCTGCCGCGTCCGGCTTTTTTGGCGCCGATGCCGACCACGGCCCAACGGTTTTTGCTGTTCTTATGCATATGGAACCTGAAGTCGATGGGACATCCGTCGATTTCAATGAGACGGATTCCTTGCTGGATGACGTAGCTCTTCAGTTTGGCACCGTGCTTTGCCTGAAGCATCCGCATCAGACTGTTAAAGTTCGGGAATTTGAGCAGCGTGTTGCCGCCGTTTCCGTGATAGCGGGCATAGTATCCTTTTTTGGGAAGATAGGTTAACCGGTAGATGCCCAGGCCTAAACTTCCGGCAGAAGGCTTATAATATACGAAATGATGGCGTTCCATCATATCCTTAATCCGCTCGGGACTAGGATTGTTGTAGGTTTCCGGCAAATATTTGCCCGCCTGCAGGTCACCGTCCAGCTGCGAGTAGACATCCGATTTATTGAAGAACGCCCAATTGAAGAATTTGATGTTGCGTTTGCCGAACCGGTCCCTCAGTTGGTTGGTAAAAGGGGAGAAGTCGGTTTTCCGGCTCGGTAGGCGGTTATAAACGACATCAGGAAGCGGAACGGTCTTGCGAATGAAGCCGCCGCCGGAACCAAGCATATAGGCATGAACGGTTTCGCGCTGCCAATTGATATCCCGTGGGGCAAAGGCATATACGAACATTTTTTTGTTGCCTTCGCGAAGCAGCTGCCTGATATATGAAGTGCGGGCTCCAAAAGGACTGGACGGATTCGGGGGGCCGTCGGACAGAACCCCGACCACCGGCCCGAGTTCAAGTTCTCCTTCCCGGGGGGAATGGATATACACAGGACCCTGTCTGGGAACGTTGACGCTGTTTCGGACTCCGCTGCTTAAATAGATGTGCTTTCCCGACCGTTCGATCGGTTTCAGGGCAGCGGACACGGTATTGGTGCCAATGCGAAGCTTTATCGATTTCTTGCTTGATAGCCCCAGGCTCTTGAGAAGCGAACCGGATAAAAAGACGACTTTTTCGGGCTGCTGCGAGAAATGAATATTTCCGAAATTCAAACTCATGTATTTACCCTCCTAAGTTGTCGAAGCAATAAATAACGGGCGTATTGAATCGGATGTTCGACGGACAGCCGGGCTGCGTGACCATCTCCCGTTAGTGTAAATGCGCGTCGGCCAGGTTTGGAGTTGACCTCCAGGATCCAGACCCGTCCGCTGGTATCCACGCCAAAATCGATTCCCAGCTCGCCGAGCCGGCCGAATCCTTCCTCCAGCAGAGCTGGAAGCTGAGCGGACAAATCCCGGATGGTCCGCATGATCCCCGTGGCCTTTTCTTCTCCGAAATCGGTCGTTAGATAGGGGAGGGCGGGAAATGCCGTGCCTCCGCCATGAAGGTTTGAGGTTAATCCTTGGTCGTCTCCTTGCCTAACAGCGATTCCTGTGACGGACCATATGCCGCGATCATTCTTTTGAACCAATGACCTGATATCGTACGGGTGCCCGTTACCGTTGCGAAGCTTCAGGAAGGGCTGAATGATAAACCGGCGGCGGCCGGTAAAACTTCCCACCCATTCGTTCATCTCTTGCACGGGAATGGTATGCAGGAACATGCGGTTGCTCCGATCCCTTCCTTGCAGTCTGACACGCTGTTGATCTGTCAACGCGAGGTACAAGGTGTGACGGCCCTGAGAGCCTCCGCTTGGCTTCATGAAGAGACGTCCGCCAAAGGCGAGCAAAGCCCGGCTGAGGGATTCGGCTCCCGTATAACTTAAGGTTGCCGGCAAATAAGGCTTGATGGCTGAGGAGCGCTTTAACAGCTGATGAACCTTCTGCTTGCCCGGCAGACCGCGCGACCACAGCTTAACGCCAAGCTGCGACATTCGGTTCAGAAGTTCACCGGCTGCGACCGTTTCCTCGCCGCTTCGGTGCAGGCAACGGTCATAGACGATGTCAGGAAGCGGGAAGGTGCCGGTGCTCCAGCCCTCTTCCGGATTGAAGCGATATCCTTTTATCCTGTCCGCGGCGCTGTCCGCACCTGAAGCAGGTGAGGCATCATCCGGACAAAAAACAAATACCTGCATGCCGAGTCCCTCGGACTTCAAGCTTAGCTCGCGGAGAAATTGCTTCTCGGCGAACGGTGGGAAGCCCGGTTTGCGGCATGCCATGACACCCAGGGTGCCTATTATCTTTGAGGACATAAGGTTCTCCTTTTTTACAAACCCGTCAAGTATTGACAGTATTGAACGAGTCGTACGGCAGACGGCCTTACTTTGGAGTCGGCATTCAATGGCGCATTTTCGCCTTTGGAAGGCTTGGAGTTGACCTCCAGAAGCCAAATGCGTCCCGAGGTATCAATCGCCAAGTCGATGCCCAGCTCTCCGAAGTGATAAGGAATGGCAGCCTCCAATCCATGAGCGATATCGAGCGCCGCTTGATTCATTCGGGCGGGAGCCGTTTGCTTGGAGGATAACGGAATGCTGCTCATGGCCAGCGCGTCCTTGACGGAAGATAGCGTACCGCCTCTGGCGAGATTGGAGACAAAGTGGTTTCCGCCGGCAATTCGGGCCACGACCGAGGTCACTGCCCATTTGCCGTTTTTGTCTTTATGAACAAGCGCGCGAAAATCGACGTTTCGCCGGTTGATGCGGATTAAATCCAATCCTTGCTGAATTTGATAACGCGTTTTTTTTATTTTTCCGGATAAGCTGCTGAACAGCTTTGGAAGCGAGGAGTAGGTGCTCTTCTTGGATCCTTCAAGAGATGTCGTCATCGTTTGGTAATGGCCGTTCTCTTGCCGGGATATCCGGATGATTCCCTTTCCCAGACTTCCCCGCACCGGTTTCAGGAAGACCGTCCGATACGTGGTGCACATTTTTTTGAGAGTCGGATAACCGCTGAGCAAATAGGATTCCGGCAAATATTTTTGGAGCTTCGCATCGGGTCCGAGCGCCTCGAAGACATCGGATTTATCGAGGAATTTCTCGTTAAAGATGTGGGTGCCGAATCGTGATTTTACTTCTCTCATAAAATGCTGTACGCTAGGACTATTCTCCAGTTTGCGGGTAGACAGCCGGTTATTAATGACGTCCGGAGCTGGAACGCTGCGCTTTTTCCAACCCGCGTCATAGATAATTGCTTCAAGTGTTGACGGGTTCGAACCGATCATGTCAGGGGTGAAAAAGTACACATATGCGCCTTGTTTCTTGGCCGCGTTTACCATTTCCAAACAGAAAGCCGAAATCGACCCGAAAGGTTTATCAGGTTCATCCGGTAAAAAGCGGCTGACCATGACACCGATGAGCGGACCGAGCTTCAGCATTTTTTCCGTTGGATAATATCTGACATTCATCGTGGTGCGAGGAAGCAGTTCCGAACTGCTGAATATGGTGGGGCTTAGGGCCAGCGTGTTCGATTTTCCTCCTGAAGTAACGCGGATTTCCTGCTTGAAGGAGCCAAAGGCAAGCTGTATCGGTGAATCTGTCGGGATACGGAGCTGTCTTATGAGCCGGTCACCAAGCTTGATATCGTTATCCGGAAGCTGGGCTGAGCGGATTAATTGAACCGATATCTTGGATTTGGTGTTGGATTTGATCTTGGATTTGCGCATGATGGATCTCCTTCCGACAACAACTGGATACTTAAGTGAACAGACGAAGACTTCATCTGATCATTGCATGTAATGCATCATATGAGGACATATATCCCTTGGTGATTGTACTGCTCGGGAAAAAGGAGTGCTGAAAATGCAGAACTGGCTGTTTATTTTGGTGAACGTGTGCGTCGCTGCTTTTGTTGGCGGCGTAACGAACCACTTTGCGATAAAAATGCTGTTTCATCCCCGCGAAGAAAAAATCATCCTGGGCCGCCGCGTACCCTTTACCCCGGGGCTCATCCCCAAGCGCAAGGACGAGATTGCCGAGTCGCTGGGGCATGTGGTTTCGGATTACCTGGTGACAAGCGAGGGCCTGCAGGATCTGATTCGCAGGCCGGTGTTCCGCAGCAAGATGGAGGAAAGCCTCCGGCGGAAGCTGGAGGAATGGAGCGAATCGGAGCTGAGCTTCGGCGATTTGGCGCTGAAAGTATGGAGTCCCGAACAGTGGGAGCAGATGAAAGTCCGGGCGGAACAATTGGCGCGCGAGCTTACGGCCCGAGGTGCCGCTGCCATATGGCACGGGTATGGGCTTGAGTCGAAACCGCTGAAGGAGCTCGTTCCCGGCTGGTCGGAGGAAACGATCCAGGGCTGGAGCGCGGCCGCAGCCGATACCGTGCTGAAGGAGCTGAAGCATACGCTCTTGTCGGCAAAGGGGCAGCTCATGCTGTCGGACGTAGCTTCTTCCCTTATCGATAAGGCGGGCGGGTTTCTCGGAACGATGGCTTCAATCTTTGTGGATGAGGATAAACTGGTACAGAAGATGACCCCTGTGCTGATCCAGCAGCTGGAGGGAGAGAAGGTCCGCAAGACCATCACGGACATCATCTCCGGAAAGCTGTCCCATTACGGGGAAATGCCGATCGGGGATATCATCGAACATGCATCGGATGAGCCGGGGCTTGCGTGGCTGACCCGGACATTGGATGACAAGCTTCCTTGGTCCACATGGATTCAGCGGATCGAGCTTCTTCGCGTTGGCGAAGCGATCGGCCCGCGCATGCCGGCTATCGAGGCAGCCCTGCCAGGAATGCTCGATAAGGGGCTGGGCTTTTTGGAGCGAAGCATCCCGGGGGCGATGAAGGCCGTTAACTTGCCGCAGCTCGTTCAGGAGCAGGTGGAGAAATTTCCGATCGAGCGGCTGGAAGAGGTCATACTGAGCGTATCCGGCCGCGAGTTCAGGGCTATTACCTGGCTCGGGGTTCTGCTGGGCGGAATCATTGGATTACTCCAATCGCTGCTGACGATACTGTGGAGATGAGATGTTAAGAGTTAAGATGTGGCAAAGCGAACGAACAAAACGGCTTCTTAGCCGAATATAGGGGAGGAACCAAGAATGAACATTTATGACAAAGCGCATGATTTGGCAAAAGCAATGAAGGAGAGCCAGGAGGTAGAAGAGATTACATCCGCGATGAAACTCGTGGATGCGGATCCGGAGAGCAGACGCATGCTGGACGATTTCCGTCAGCGTCAGATGGAGCTTCAACAGCGCATGATGTCCGGAGACATGCCGGCCCAAGAGGAAATGGAGAAGATGGAGAAGCAGTTCGAGGTGCTGAGCCTGAACCTGAACATCCGCCGTCTGTTTGACGCCGAGCGGCGTCTGAGCGTCATTATCGAAGACGTCAACAAGATTATATCGGACAGCCTGCAGCATCTGTACGGACCGGCCCAATCCTAAGCGGTCTCGTTTGTAACCATGGTGCGGCGGTTAACTTCGAAGACAATTCGAACAAATTTTTAAAAACTTGTCTCATAAATTGCGCAAGCTCCTCATAGAGTAGAAATATAGATTTCAGAGAGTAGAGGAGCTGCGTTTACAATGAAAAAAAAGAAGAACAAGTTTAAACACACCGCATATTTATTGGTTGCACTCGGCATGCTGATATACGCCCTTCCGAGCATTTCTTTCGCCGGCGGGTTCTCTTGGGTTTCGCTGTTCGGTGCTGTCTGGGCAGGCTTTGCCCTGCTCGTGATCGGTTCGCATCTCTATTATCTTATCGGAGTAGATGAGGCGAAGCAGAAAGCGCTGGACGCAATCCGCAAGGAGAAATTGAGCCAGTGGGAACTGAAATGGCCTGAGGAACAGAAGAGCCAGGAAGCCAATTAAGTGCCGGATCACAGCGAGAGCTGCGATAAACAAAAACCTCCCTTGAAGCCGATGCGGCTGGATTATCCATCCGCCATCCTTGAGGGGAGGTTTTTTTGGATTTGACGGGTATGGGAGCGTCAGCGGACGTGATATAATAGATACAGTATAGTACAGATAGTGTTATGGGGGTGTAACAGTTGGACGTTCGGGATGATACGATTACAAAACACGAGCAGTTGGTTCAGTATATTGAAAGTTTGAAGGTGGGAAGCAAAATATCGGTGCGGCGGCTGGCCAAGGAGATGGGCGTCAGCGAGGGTACCGCTTACCGGGCGGTGAAGGAAGCGGAAAGCCTAGGCATCGTTGTCACGAAGGAACGGATCGGTACGGTTCGCGTGGAACGGAAGCCGCGGAACATATCCGAGCAGCTTACGTTTGCCGATGTCGTTGAGATCGTGGAAGGACATGTGCTTGGCGGTGCCGAAGGGCTGAATAAAAGCCTGCACAAGTATGTGATCGGCGCGATGAAGGTGGAAGCCATGATCCGCTATATCGACGCCGGAAGCCTCATGATTGTCGGTAACCGCGAAGATGCCCATTCCCTGGCGTTAGAGCAGGGGGCAGGCGTGCTGATTACCGGCGGTTTCGGCACGAGCCGGGAAGTGAAGCTGCTGGCGGATCAGCTGGATCTGCCTATCATCTCGTCCCGACATGACACGTTTACGGTCGCCTCCATGATCAACCGTGCCATTTTCGACCGTTTAATTAAGAAGAAAATTATGCTGGTGGAGGATATCGCCCATGATAAGCCCAAGAATCACCAGTTGAAAAACTCCGTCACCGTTCAGGAATTCAAACGGATTTCGCAGGAAACGGGGGAAAACCGGTACCCCGTCACGGACGAATGGAACCGGGTCATCGGCATTGTCGGGGTTCGCGACGTGGAAGGGCTGGCCGAAACCCAGCCGATCGAGAAAGCGATGACCCGCAATCCGGTGACGGCCAGCATGAAGACCTCCCTTGCGTCAGCCGCGCAGATCATGATGTGGGAAGGGATCGATTTTCTGCCGATCGTGGATCGGAACCGCAAGCTGCTTGCCACCGTCACCCGGAAAGAGGTGCTTGGCGCACTGCGGGATGCGCGAAACCAGCCTCAGCTCGGCGAGACGTTCGATCAGCTGATCTGGAACGGGATAGCGGAGGATCGGGATGAGGAAGGGCGATTGTTCTTCCACGGCTTTATCACGCCCCAGATGGCCTCGGAACTCGGAACGATTTCGCAAGGGGTGCTCACCACCGTGATGAGCCAGGCGGCCGTGAAGGCCGCCAAGGATATCAGCGGCTGGGATCATGTCCTCGATCATCTGTCGACGTATTTCATCCGGCCTGTGCAGATCGAGGATCCGATTGTCATTATGCCGAAATTGCTGGAGCTCAGCCGGCGTACCTGCAAGATGGAGATTGAAATCCAGCATCAGACGAGCCTGATTGCCAAAGCGGTCATGACGATGCAGGCGATCGATCACGGCTAACGGGAAACTCTCCCGACTAATAAAAAAGGGCACCCCGCTGGTCTTGTAGACCATGCGGGATGCCTTTTTTCAACTTAGCTTCATTCAGCCGGCCGTCCGCGAATTCTTCAGTCTGCTGTAATAGGTGCGGCTTCGAATGCCGGCAAATATATTGAACGCGCCAAGCACCAAAAACGCTGCTTCTACTATGACAGCGGGCGTGGAGCCGCTGAACAGGAACATGCACACCAGCGAAAGGGAAACCAGCATAATGCCCATGCAGAGGTTCATCATGGACATATGGATTCCGCGGTCGACCGGATCCGCTACTCGCCGTGCGCGAATGCTATACAGCGCGGCAGCTACGACGGACAGGACAAGGATAATGTACAGGATATAGTGGATGACGGTTATCATGGAATGGAAGGCTCCTTTATATTCGGTAACATGCTCGCGATGTGGCAGAAAGTGTATGTTCATGTGCTGCTTCGTGATCAAAAGATGACTTTTTGAACAACCTCTAAAAGCATGTTAGATTCGATCATTTACAATAGTATGTATTGTATCATGATCCCGTTGACTTTGCATCCAGATGATCGACGCCGACCCAGATTTGCAGCACGCCTTCCATGACGAGCATGGTCTTGATCTGGACCTTGTAATCTTTTTCCCGGACCGTATAGATTTTGTCGCTGAGGAGCGAACGGGTCAGCTTGCTGTCCGTATCGATATCAAACACGTTGCGGCCGCGAAGGGCAGCCAGATCGTCGCTCATAAGCCTGACGAGCTCTTTGATGATGACGGGATCAAGAGGCTCCCTGTCGTTTTGTTCGCTGCGGATCTTGATTTCCTTGATGACCGTGGATTGTTTATTGTATTTTTTTAACGAATCGATATCTTTTTCATACTGCGTTATTTTGAGCTGCTGTTCCTGATTCGTTTCCCATAATTTATTGTAGGCTGCATGATAAACCGAATTGTAGAGGATGCTGCCGACGACCATCCCCAGCACGAAGATGGATGCGACCTGATAGAAGGGGCGGAATCGGTGGGCCGGAGGTACGCGCATGGATCAGCTCCGGCTGGAGCACACCCATTTGACCAGCTCGCTGCCCATATGTGCTCCAAGAAATGCAAAACCCAGATATAAAACCTGCTTGATGGCAGGGGACAGATTGCCGACTACCATGTTGCTTTCAATGACCCGCATCGGATCAATGGTGCCTCCGATGGCGGCGGCAAGCGCCCATATCTTAATCCGGTCGGCCACTTCTATCATGGTCAGGGTCGGGGGCTGCAGGGACAGCACGGCGCCCACGCCTCCCACCATGGCCCCCCCCAGCACGATGCCGAAGGCTATAAAAAAATCCAGGATCGCTTTGGATAAAAAAACGCTCATGCCCTCATGTCTCCTTTCTTCTCTCGGTGGATGTCAAGGCAACCGCCTGTCCACGTATTCCCTAGTTTCATTCTATGGGCGGGCCTAGCGGGATTATGATAAAATGGTATAAAGACTTTTCAAGATATTTCTGAATTGATTTTAAATATACATGTACCGGCGAAAGGAAGGCGTTACGATGAGCTCTTTCGTGCATTTGCACGTGCATAGTGAATACAGTTTGCTCGATGGAGCGGCACGTATCGGTGACCTGGTGCGGGAAGCGGCGGCGCTTGGCATGAAATCGCTGGCGCTGACGGATCATGGCGTGATGTATGGTGCCGTTCCGTTCTATAAAGCCTGCCTGGCGCAGGGCATCAAACCGATTATCGGCTGCGAGGCCTATATCACGGCAGGCTCCCGCAAGGAGCGGGGAAGCCGCAAGGACCAGCCGATCTATCATTTGATTTTGCTTGCCAAGAATGAGACCGGCTATCGCAATTTAATGAAGCTGTGCTCGATCGGGCATTTGGAGGGGTATCATTACAGACCCCGAATCGACATGGAGGCGCTGGCCGCCCATCATGAAGGCATCATATGCCTCAGCGCCTGCTTGGGAGGCGAGGTTCCCCAGCATCTGCTTCATGGACGCGAAGCGGAAGCGAAAGCTGCCGCGCTTCGTTATCAGGCGATTTTTGGAGAAGACTACTATCTGGAGCTGCAGGATCACGGAATTCCGGAGCAGAAGCGCGTGAATCCCCAGCTGATTCAGCTAAGCCGCGAGACCGGCATTCCGCTGGTAGCGACCAACGATGTGCATTATCTGACCGAGAGCGATGCCGAGGTTCAGGACGTCCTGATCTGCATCGGCACGGGAAAGACGGTCGAAGATGAAGACAGGCTGCAGATTCAGACGAATCAGCTTTATTTGAAGAGCGGCAGCGACATGGAGCGTCTGTATCCCCATGTGCCTGAAGCTATATTGAATACGGCTAAGATTGCGGACCAGTGCCATTTGGAGCTGGAGTTCGGCAAATCCATCTTGCCGGAATACAGCTCGCTTCCGGAAGGGAAGAATGCTGCGGAATATCTGCGGGATCTCTGCCTGAGCGGATTGCGGGAACGCTACGAAGAAACGGAACGGTGGCAGGATGAAGTGCAACGCAGCGAGCTGGAGCAGCGCCTTGATTATGAGCTCGGCGTTATCGAGAGCATGGGCTTCAGCGATTATTTCCTGATCGTATGGGATTTCATCGCCTATGCCCACCGGAAAGGCATCGCGGTCGGACCCGGAAGGGGTTCCTCGGCAGGAAGCCTAGTGGCTTATACCCTGCAGATTACCAATGTGGATCCGATGAAATACAAGCTGTTGTTTGAGCGCTTCCTGAATCCGGAACGGATCACGATGCCGGATATCGATATCGATTTCAGCGATGAGCGCCGGGACGAGGTCATCGATTACGTGGTGGACAAATACGGGAAAGAGCATGTGGCCCAGATCATTACGTTCGGTACGATGGCCGCAAGGGCAGCCGTCCGCGACGTCGGGCGTGCGCTGAATGTGCCGTTCGGGGATGTGGACAAGGCGGCCAAGCTGATCCCTAACCACCTGGGCATCAGCATTGAAAGAGCGATGGAGCAAAGCCCGCAGCTGAAGGAGCAGTACGAAACAAAGCCGAAGGTACGCGAGCTGATCGACATGGCGATGAAGGTCGAGGGCATGCCGCGCCATGCATCGACGCATGCGGCCGGCATCGTCATTTCCAGGGAGCCCTTGACGGATGCGGTGCCGCTGCAGGAAGGCAGCGAGAAGACGGCGCTGACGCAGTATTCCATGGAGAATTTGGAGAGCGTGGGGCTCCTCAAGATGGATTTTTTGGGCCTGCGGACGCTGTCGATCATTGAGCGTACGCTGAAATGGATTCAAGAATTGACCGGCAGTAAGCTTGATTTCGAACAAGTGCCGGATGACGACCAAACGACTTACGAAATGCTGGGCCGAGGGGAGACCGCGGGCGTATTTCAGCTCGAATCCGCCGGGATACGGCGGGTGCTAAAGGATCTGAAACCTTCGGTGTTTGAGGATATCGTATCGGTGAATGCCCTGTACCGCCCGGGTCCCATGGAATTTATTCCGAAGTTCATTCAGGCCAAGCACGGCCGGATCGAGCCGGAATACCCCCATCCGGACCTGATCCCGATTCTGGGCGATACGTACGGCATTATCGTTTACCAGGAGCAGATTATGCAGATCGCTTCGACAATGGCGGGTTTCTCGCTCGGGGAAGCGGATCTGCTGCGCAGAGCGGTATCGAAGAAGAAACGCGAGGTGCTGGACCGCGAGCGCAGCCACTTCGTTTCAGGGAGCCTGAAGCTGGGCTATACCGAGGATGAGGCCAACCGCGTGTACGACATGATCGTCCGGTTTGCCAACTACGGATTCCCGCGCGCGCATGCTGCCGCTTACGGCGTGCTGGCCTTCCAGACGGCTTATCTTAAGGCGCACTATCCGGTTCCGTTCATGGCTTCCATGCTGACAGCCGTCATGGGCAGCCATCGGAAGGTAGCCGAATACGTGCTGGAGGCGCGGCGCATCGATATCGAGGTCATGCCGCCGGACGTCAACGAAAGCGGGACGTATTTTACGCCGGTCATGAGCCGTTCTGCTGCCGAGGGCAGCGATAAACAGGCCGATTCTCCGGCCGGCGGCGGGATCCGATTCGGGCTTGCCGCCATCAAGAACGTCGGCACGCAAGCGGTGGAGAATATCGTCGAGATCCGGCGCGAAAAGCCGTTTGAAAGCCTGCTTGATTTCTGCCGCCGCGTCGACCTCCGCGTATGCAACAAGCGCGTGATCGAGTCCCTGATCCAGGCGGGCGCCTTCGATTCCTTGCAGGGGCACCGCTCCCAGCTGGTCGCCATGCTGGACGAAACGGTGGAAGCGGCCGTGAAGTGGAGAAAGGAGCGGGATGATCTTCAGATTCAGCTCTTCGACTTCGTGGAAACCGCGAATTGGGACATTGAATATCCGGACATCCCGCCTTATACCGCAAGTCAGCAGCTCGAATTCGAACGCGAGCTGCTGGGCATGTATTTGTCCGGTCATCCGCTGGACGGCTTTGAAGAGACGCTGACGGAGTCCGGAGCGGATCGGCTCATGGATCTGCATGAAGCGGAGGATGAGTCGATGGCTACGGTTGCCGGCATGGTGGTCTCGCTGAAGACCATTACGACGAAACAGGGAAAAGCGATGGCCTTCATGGAGTGCGAGGATCAAATCGAGCGCTGCGAGGTCGTTCTCTTTCCGGAAGTGTGGAAGCGCAGCGCGCATCTGATTGAAAAAGGCGCCCTGCTCGCGATCCGGGCGAAGGTCCAGCTGCAGGACGAAGGCTTCAAGCTGCTGGCCGAAGAAATCGCTCCGCTTGAAGCGCAGACCCTGGGCCAGCTCGTTCGGCGGGGCAAGGTCCGGGGAACGCAGGGCGGCAGAGGCAGGGCCGAGGGAGCAGGCCGGAGCGCCGCGTCGGGCGCAACCGGCAAGCAGGCGGCTTCGGCCGGCGAACCAAAGGCCGTTCTGAATGCAGCGCAGCCGCTTGCCGCCACGAAAGGCCAAGACCTGCCTCCGCTCGGAAAGGAAGTTTCGGGCATGAACCGAACGTCCGGGAAGGAATCTCGAGCAGGCGCATCGAATCCTAAAGCAGAGCAGCGCGTGTTTGTGAAAATAACGGCCGATGCGGAGCGATCGGAGATGCTGGTCAAGCTGAAAGAGCTTCTGCAGCGGCATCCGGGGCCTGTCGCAACGGTGTTGTTTTATGAACGAAGCCAGAAGGTGCTTGCGCTCAGCGATGCCTATCGGATCGAGCCTTCGCAAGAGCTCATTGCCGAAATGGAGAGCATGCTGGGCAAAGACACCGTTAAAGTGAAGTGACATGAAAATTTAAGAACGTTTCCCATCCCTCCCGCATACAATTAGGACACTACAGGAATGTTGGCCGAGTATTCGCCTGAAGAAAGCACTTCACGGCGATGACCGTAGTGACAGAGCAACGGCCAAAGACGCGGGGGGGATTTGTGGTGTCAATCGACTTGGCAGAGAGCATGCTCAGCCGCAGAGGAGTCAGCGTAAACTCCATCGCGGATATTGTGTTGAAGCTTCAACAGCGCTACCATCCGACGCTAACCATCGAGCAGTGCGAGGAAAGCGTGCGGGCCGTGCTCGGGAAGCGCGAAGTGCAGTATACCCTGTATACGGGCATTGCGCTGGATGAGCTGGCGGAGAAGAAACTGCTGCCGGAGCCGCTGCAATCAATTATGGAGCAGGACGAACCGTTGTACGGTGTGGATGAGACCATGGCGCTCGGTGTCACGAGCATATACGGCATGATTGGACTGACGAGCTTCGGCTACCTGGATAAAGAAAAAATTGGCGTGATTGAGATATTAAATGAAAAAACGGACGGGATTCATGTGTTTCTGGATGATCTCGTTGCAGGCATTGCCGCCGCCGCTTCCTCGCGAATCGCGCATAACAATCCCGATGCGGCCCATTATACCGCGGGATCTGACTGATTTGCGCGAGTGTTGTCGAATCGCTGCATAAGGGTAAGGATTTGGCTTTCAGCCCCCTGCTCTCTTTGTTGAGGTAAAAACTGAAGTATGTTATCATTATCCATTATATCGGCTCAGGATATGCCTGTGGGACGAGATTAGGGGGATCTGAAAGGCATGTGGACGGTTATCTATATTGCGCCAACTGCAAAGGTGGCGGAAATGATCAAGACCAGGCTAACGGAAGAAGGGTTTTTGGTTCAAAGCCGTCCTGTGAATCTTTCCAAACAGCAGTTTGAGATTTTGGTACCCTCCGGAGAGCTTGAGGAAGTACAGGAAGTGTTGAATTCGATATTGCACCCCTAGTTTCATCTGGGTTACATAGCGAAGCTTAGCGTACGGATCGGCGATGTGCTATTGCGGCGGCCATTCAAATTTACGGCTGGAGAGGTGTAGTTGTGTTTAAAGACTTGTTTCAGAAAAAAAGAAAATACGCAACGATCCCATCGGAACGACTTGGGACGGCAGGGCAGCCTCAGGAAGGCGAACGCCCGAAACGGGAAATTCCGGAAGGTCTGATGAATAAGTGTGCCAAGTGCGGCACCATTCAATACAGCAAAGAGCTTGAGAAGAATCTGAAGGTGTGTCAGGAGTGCGGGCATCATATGCGCTTGAACGCGGTTGAGCGGATTGCCATGACGCTGGATGAGACAGGCTTTGAAGAGTTTGACGCGGAGATGATCTCGGTGGACCCGCTCAAGTTTCCGGGATATGCGGCCAAGCTGGAGCAGCAGAAGATGAAATCCGGACTGCATGATGCGGTGATTACCGGCCAAGGCTCCATTCTGGGCCAGCCCGTTGTGGTGGCCGTGATGAGTTTTGACTTCTTCACGGGAAGCATGGGCTCCGTCGTTGGGGAAAAAATCACCCGTGCGATCGAGTTTGCGACGGACAAGCGTTTACCGCTCATTATTTTCTCCACTTCCGGCGGCGCCCGGATGCAGGAGAGCATTCTCAGTTTGATGCAGATGGCCAAAACAAGCGCGGCCCTGTCCAGGTTCAATGAACTCGGCGGGCTCTACATTTCAGTGATCACGGATCCGACGACCGGCGGCGTGTCCGCCAGCTTCGCGACGCTTGGCGATATCAACATCGCCGAGCCGGGAGCCGTATTCGGCTTTGCGGGCCGTATCGTTATTGAACAGACCATTCGCCAGAAGCTGCCGGACGATTTCCAGACAGCGGAGTTCAATTTGGCGCATGGTCAGCTTGACATGGTTATTCATCGGAAAGATATGCGCTCCATGCTTGGTAAGCTGCTGGAGATGCATACCGTGAAAGGGGGATTCTGATGTCAGGCGAATTGCCTTTTGAAATGCCACTTGCCGAAATGCGCAAGAAGATAGACGAACTGAAACAATTCGGACAGGAAAAAGGGATCGATTTCACGGATGAAATCGCCCGCCTGGAAGAACGATATAGTCGTTTGGAGGAAGAAATTTATTCCTCGATTTCGCCTTCCCAGAAAATGCATCTGGCCCGTCATCAGCAGCGGCCGACGTCGCTTGATCTGATCCAGCTGATCTTTACGGATTTCATCGAGCTGCATGGAGACCGTCTCTACGGGGACGACCTTGCCGTCGTCGGCGGCTTGGCCAAACTTGACGGCGTTCCGGTCACGGTGGTCGGCCAGCAGCGCGGCAAAGACACGAAGGACAACATCGCCCGTTTCTTCGGAAGTCCGCATCCGGAAGGCTTCCGAAAAGCCCTGCGGCTTATGCAGCAGGCGAACAAGTTCAAGCGTCCCATTATCACGTTTATTGATACAAAAGGCGCATATCCGGGTAATACAGCAGAAGAAAGAGGTCAGTCCGAGGCGATCGCCCGCAATTTGCGGGATATGTCGTCTCTTGGGGTGCCTGTTGTTTGTGTGGTCATCGGCGAAGGTGGAAGCGGCGGTGCTCTTGCGATGGCTGTAGGCAATCGCGTGCTGATGCTGGAGCACGCCATCTATTCCGCCATCTCGCCGAACGGCGCGGCATCCATTCTATGGAAGGATGCGTCCAAGGCGGACCAGGCCGCGGAAGCGATGAAGATCACCGCCAAGGACCTGCTTGAAATGGAAGTCATCGAGGAGATCATTCCTGAGCCTAAGGGCGGTGCGCACCGTAACTACGAGGAGACGGCCGCTGCCATTCGGAGCGCCCTGATCAGCCAGCTGAAGGAGCTGTCCGTGATGGATGCCTGCGAGCTGAAGGAAGACCGGTACCGCAAATTCCGCAAGATCGGCGAATTCGACTTTGCGAAGGCGGAACCGGAAGACGTTATCCTCTAAAAGTCTGATGAGTATGTGACGATATGACAAAGTTCCTATACAAATGAGACTTTTTGTAGTAGATTTAGTTGTTGGAAAAAGAGATATAGAGAACCCTTTAATAAACGGAGGAAACCCAAATGCGCAAAACAAAAATTGTATGTACCATCGGTCCTTCCAGTGAATCGTTGGAAAACACCAAGAAGCTCATTATGGCCGGCATGAACGTGGCTCGTCTGAACTTCTCCCACGGCGACTTCGAGGAGCATGGCAACCGGATCAAGAACATCCGCCAAGCTTGCGAAGAGTTGAACAAAACGGTAGCGATCCTGCTTGATACCAAAGGACCGGAGATCCGTACAGGCAAACTTGAAGTGGAACCGATTGAGCTTGTACAAGATGAATATATCACCCTTACTACCGAGGAAATCCTTGGTGATAAGAATCGTTTGTCCATTACTTATAAAGAGTTGCCTCAAGACGTTCAAGTCGGATCGACGATCCTGATCGACGACGGCCTGATCGGTCTGACCGTGGTGGAGATTCAAGGCACCGAAATCAGATGCCGCATCGTTAATGGCGGAACCATTAAGAGCAAAAAAGGTGTTAACGTGCCGGGAGTCGCGATTTCCCTCCCAGGTATTACGGAAAAAGACGCCAACGATATCATTTTCGGGATCGAGCAGGGCATCGATTTTATTGCCGCTTCCTTCGTTCGTAAAGCAAGTGACGTGCTGGAAATTCGCGAATTGCTGAAGAAACACAATGGCGAGCACATCCAAATCATCTCCAAAATCGAGAACCAGCAGGGCGTTGACAATCTGGATGAAATCCTGGAAGTATCCGACGGCTTGATGGTAGCCCGTGGCGACCTCGGCGTTGAAATTCCGGCTGAGGAAGTTCCGTTGGTTCAAAAACGCATGATCGAAAAATGTAACCTGGCCGGCAAACCGGTCATTACGGCTACGCAAATGCTGGATTCCATGCAGCGCAACCCGCGTCCTACCCGTGCGGAAGCAAGTGACGTTGCCAATGCGATTTTCGACGGAACCGATGCCATCATGCTCTCCGGCGAAACGGCTGCAGGTAAATACCCGGTGGAATCCGTATTGACGATGTCCCGCATCGCGGAAAAAGCGGAATCCGCACTGAACTATCGTGAATTGTTCTTGAAGCAGCGCATTGCACAAGAAACCAGCGTAACCGAAGCGATCAGCCAATCGGTTGCGATTTCGGCACTCGACCTGAATGCCAAAGCGATCATTTCGTCTACCGAATCTGGTCAAACAGCTCGCATGGTATCCAAATACCGTCCACAGGCTCCTATCGTCGCCGTAACGACCCAAGAAAGAACGCTGAGACGTTTGGCACTGACTTGGGGCGTAACGCCGGTTAAAGGCGAGCAGGCTTCTTCTACGGACGAGATGTTTGATTATGCGCTGCAAGGCGGCGTGAAATCCGGACTCGTGAAAGAAGGCGACCTTGTTGTGATTACGGCGGGCGTGCCGCTGGGACGTTCCGGTTCCACGAACCTGCTGAAAGTGGACCAAATTCCACAGCAGAAGTAGATTCATCATCAAGAATCCGCTGGATTCTGAATATAGCTGCATATAAGCAATGGACGACGTTTCTTGTCGGCCATTGCTTTTTGCATACATGAGGGGGAAGAAGACGTTGGCTAGTCCATCCGTACCGACGCGAAGCCGCTGGTTCTGGACATCCTTTCGGGTGCGTTACCAGGAAAGCGATCAAATGGGTGTCGTGTATCATGCGAACTATTTAAACTGGTTTGAGATCGGGCGTACCGAAATGATCCGTGAAATGGGATTTACGTATCGGGGAATGGAAGAAGAAGGCGTCCTGCTCCCTGTAGTGGATCTAGACATCAAGTATCGCCGGCCGGCGCGATATGATGATCTCGTGACAATATTTACAAGAATGACTGCTTTCTCCCCGCTGCGAATACACTATGAATACGAGGTCCGTCTGCTGAGTGAGCAGGAGCAGGCGGATTTGGGAGCGAGGGGTTGGCATACCGAGTCCGAGCTCCCCGGTGCCTTGTTAACGGCAGGAGCGACCCGGCATGTATGGCTGAACCGGGAGTGGAAGCCGGCCCGACTGGATAAATGCGCGCCAAAGCTGTATGATGCATTGAAGGATACCCTTTTGGGGAGGAAGGAGTAGCTTCATGTTCAAATGGATGCTGGCAGCGATTATTTTTGTGCCTACTATTGAGATATTCGGCTTTCAGTTTGTTGCGGACCGCGTAGGCGGCATGAATACATTGCTTTTGACACTGCTGACCTCTGCCGTCGGCGTGGCCATGATGAGATTCGAAGGCCGCAAAGCGATGGAAGACGCCAAGCAGAGAATGAATACAGGCATGGTACCGGGTGCTTCCATGGCGGACGGCCTATGTATATTTGCGGGTGGAGTACTTCTCATTCTGCCGGGCTTTGTAACTGACATGATCGGCTTTACGTTGATATTTCCGTTGACCCGCCCGCTGTATCGGATTTTGCTGTTGAAATGGATGAAGAAAAATATGAAAAACGGCAAGATTACGATCTTTCGCAGATAATACAAGCAGACATTACCATAAGACCGGTCCCGCAAGGGGCCGGTCTATTTTATGCAAGGGAGCAGCCTATTTGAATCTTTCCAAATACGATGTTCACATTAGCCCAATGATAAGATAAATCAAGCCGTCTCTTAACGCGAGCTACCTGAACCTGCCCCCGATAATGTAATTCCTCAGGTCCTTGAACACATGGGCCCGATGAAAAGCGTCCAGGATGACAAGCGACACGGGACCGATGATCAGTCCCAAAATCCCGAACAGCTTAAGCCCGACGAACATGCCCAGCAGGGCGGCAAGCGGATCCAGCCCGACGCTGCTGGCCAGCACCTTGGGCTCCATGATCTGACGGACGACCAGAATGATGCTGTACAGGACCGTCAGCCCGATGCCGAGTGTCAGGTCGTCGGACATAAAAGCATACAGCGACCACGGAATCAGGACGATGCCCACACCCAGGTACGGGAGTAGATCCACCAAGCCGATCAGAAGCCCGATGGAGAAGGCGGAATCCACGCCGAGCGCATAGAGCGTGATCGTGACGATGACGGCCGTAATGGATATGAGAATCAGCTGGGCTCTGGCAAATCCGAACAGCGCTTTTTTCAGATCCGAGAAGATATAGTTCATCGGTTTACGAATGACGTCGGGCAGGAGACGGAGCAGCGCGCGGTTATGACGTTCCCAGCTGTTGCTGAGAAAGAACGTGGACAGCAGCACGACAATGAAAATCGTCCCCAAATTCGGCAAATAATAAATAATTTGCAGGATACCGTTAAAAATACCGGTAACGAGGTCGGTCACGGCCGTGCCGATCGTCTGCGTCGTACGGGTGATGTTTTGGTTGATGGTATCGTGATAATTCGGGTTGTTCTGATAGAAACGGCTGATCTCATTGACGATATTCTGGAAGCTCTCATTCTGCGTCCAGGCCGTCAGCCATTCCACCCAGGCGTCAATGTGGAGATTAAAGGACTGGGACAGGGCAATCAGTTCCTTGACCAGCCTGCTGACGGCCGCGGTGAGAATCAACAGGGCTGCGCCGAAATACAGGAGCAGGGACAACGTGACGGCGATCCAGCGCGGCATTCTCAGACTCCGCTGGAGCAGGTTGACGCAAGGGTTCATCGCATAGGCGATGATCCAGGCCAGAAGGAAGGGATAAAGCAGCGGCAGCAGTACATATATCAAATAGGCGATCACGAAGATGGAAGACAGCACCCACACTCCCCGGCCCAAACGTTTAAGCATCAATCGTTCCAATGAATCACACTCCTTTGCAGCTGACTTGGAGGGACGAGCAGAAAGGCTCATTCTATACGTATGCAGGGAGTTTCAATATAAGGATAAAGAGTTCAAAAATGGTCGTCTTCATGATTCGACAATGAGAATTATCACAGGTATAATGGAATTGTAAGTGATTTCAAAAAAATGTTTATGGTATCGATAAAACAATTTGATGCGGCGAATGTCGCTCCTCATGTTCACATATCAGACAAAATCCAGTATGATATGAGAAGGTTTGCGACTAGGACCATAGCAATTTTTTTGCGCGTTTTTCTTTTTCATCTGACTTCATGAAAATGTTTTCATGATTGTCAAAATAGTTCAGTTTATCCCGATCATAAAGGAGAGATGTTGCATGACAGCTACCAAGGGTTTGGAAGGCATTGTAGCTACCACCTCCGCGATTAGTTCGATCGTCGATGGCGTTCTGACTTACCGTGGATATGATATTGACGATCTCGCAGAACATGCAAGTTTTGAAGAAGTAGCCTACCTGCTCTGGTTCGGAAAGCTTCCGAATGTAGAAGAGTTAAAGGCGCTTCAACAAGATTTGAGCAACTATGCCGCCATTCCGGATGAGCTTATCCAGCAGATCAAACTGTATCCGAAGGACGGCAATACGATGGCTGCGCTTCGTTCGGCTGTATCCGCGCTCGCTCTGTACGACGCCGAAGGCGACGATATGAGCCGTGAAGCGAACGAGAAGAAAGCGGTTAAACTTCAAGCTCAGCTTCCGACGATCATCGCTGCCATTGCCCGCGTTCGTCAGGGCAAAGAGCCGGTGGCTCCGAAAGCAGGCGCCTCCATCGCGGAAAACTTCCTGTATATGCTCAGAGGCGAGGATCCTGACCAGACTTCCATTAAGGCACTGGATCAGGCGCTCGTATTGCATGCGGACCACGAGCTTAACGCATCCACGTTTGCGGCCCGCGTGACCGTAGCCACGCTGTCCGACATTTATTCCGGTGTTACTTCCGCCATTGGCGCGCTGAAAGGCCCTCTGCACGGCGGCGCGAACGAAGCCGTCATGAAGATGCTGAACGAAGTCGGTTCGATTGATCGGGCTCAGGCGTACATTCAAGAGAAGCTGGACAACCGTGAAAAAATTATGGGCTTTGGACACCGCGTATACAAAAACGGCGATCCGCGCGCGAAACATCTCCAAAAAATGTCCCGCGAGCTTGGCGAAATGAAAGGCGATACCACGCTGTACGATATGTCGGTGCTGATCGACGAAACGGTTACCAACCAAAAAGGCCTGAAGCCGAACGTCGATTTCTATTCCGCCTCCGTCTATACGCAGCTTGGCATTGAGCACGAATTGTTCACGCCGATTTTCGCGATCAGCCGCGTATCCGGATGGACCGCGCATATTCTTGAGCAGTATGAAGGCAACCGTATTATCCGCCCGCGCGCAGAGTATACGGGGATGACCGATCAAAAATATGTGCCGATAGAACTTCGCTAAGTGGCTAGCAATCATGTACAATAGGCTAGAGGACCGCTTAAACGCGAGTGAATCGCGGGTGGCGGATTTCTCTATGCCTATTGCACACAGTATCGCATTGAAATGGCTAGAGAAAAGAACCATATTCGAAGGAGGAACTCATACTCATGAAATTGGAAAAATTCGCATTGCCGACTGAAGGCGAGAAAATCACGATTGATAACGGAACCCTGCAGGTGCCTAACAACCCTGTTATTCCTTTTATTGAAGGCGACGGCACAGGCCGTGACATCTGGAAAGCTTCCAAGCGCGTCCTGGATGCAGCTGTAGAAAAAGCGTACAACGGTTCCAAGAAAATTGCCTGGTATGAAGTATTTGCCGGTGAGAAGGCATACAATACATACGGTGAGTGGCTCCCGAACGATACGCTTGAAGCGATTCGCGAGTACATCGTTGCAATTAAAGGACCTCTTACAACGCCAATCGGCGGCGGTATCCGTTCCCTGAACGTTGCCCTTCGCCAAGAGCTGGATCTGTATACCTGCTTGCGTCCTGTCCGTTATTTCAACGGCGTACCGTCTCCGGTAAAACGTCCTGAGCTGGTCGACATGGTTATTTTCCGCGAGAACACGGAAGACATCTATGCAGGCATCGAATACAAAGAAGGCTCCGACGAAGTGAAGAAAGTGATCAAGTTCCTTCAAGACGAAATGGGAGCAAACAAAATCCGCTTCCCGGAAACTTCCGGTATCGGCATCAAACCGGTGTCCTCCGAAGGTTCCAAGCGTCTTGTACGCGCAGCGGTTGAATATGCGATCAAGCATGGCCGCAAATCCGTAACGCTCGTTCACAAAGGCAACATCATGAAATTTACGGAAGGTGCCTTCAAAAACTGGGGTTACGAAGTGGCTGAAGCTGAATTCGGCGATAAAGTGTTCACTTGGGCCCAGTACGATATCATCAAGGACAAGGACGGCGTAGATGCAGCTAACGCTGCTCAAAAAGCGGCTGAAGAAGCCGGCAAAATCATCGTTAAGGATGCGATTGCCGACATCGCGCTGCAGCAGGTTCTGACTCGCCCAACCGACTTTGACGTCATTGCGACATTGAACCTGAACGGCGACTACCTGTCTGACGCTCTGGCTGCGCAAGTTGGCGGTATCGGTATCGCTCCGGGCGCTAACATCAACTACGTAACAGGACATGCGATTTTCGAAGCGACTCATGGTACGGCTCCGAAATATGCAGACAAGGACGTAGTTAACCCTGGTTCCGTTATACTCTCCGGCGTTATGCTGCTTGAGCACCTCGGATGGCAGGAAGCGGCTGACCTGATCTACAAAGGCATGGAAACGTCCATCAACAACAAAACCGTGACTTACGACTTCGCCCGCCTGATGGAAGGCGCTACTGAAGTGAAATGCTCCGAGTTCGCAGACGAAATCATTAAAAACCTGTAAGGAGGAGATTCATCGTGGCAATTACTCGTAAAAAGATTACGGTAGTAGGTGCTGGCTTCACAGGTGCGACTACCGCCCTGATGCTGGCTCAAAAAGAACTGGGTGATGTGGTGCTGCTGGATATCCCGCAGCTCGAGAACCCTACCAAAGGTAAAGCGCTGGATATGCTCGAAGCAAGTCCCGTCCAGGGATTTGACAGCAACATAGTCGGTACATCCAACTATGAAGATGCAGCTGATTCCGATATCGTAATCATTACAGCAGGCGTAGCCCGCAAGCCGGGCATGAGCCGCGATGACCTCGTCAACACCAATGCAGGAATCGTGAAGTCCGTATGCGAGAACGTGAAGACTCATGCACCGAACTCCACGGTCATCATCCTGAGCAACCCGGTGGATGCCATGACCTATGTGGCGTACAACACGCTCGGATTTCCCAAGAACCGCGTCATCGGTCAATCCGGCGTATTGGATACGGCACGCTATTGCACCTTTATCGCGCAAGAGCTGAACGTATCCGTTGAGGATGTCCGCGGTTTCGTTCTGGGCGGCCATGGCGATGACATGGTTCCTCTCGTTCGTTACTCCAGTGTGGGCGGCATTCCGATCGACACGCTGATTCCGGCTGAACGCATTGAAGCGATCGTGCAGCGCACCCGGGTCGGCGGCGGCGAAATCGTCAATTTGCTGGGGAACGGCAGCGCCTACTACGCACCTGCTGCTTCCTTGGTCCAAATGACGGAAGCGATTCTGAAGGACAAGAAACGGATTATTCCGGTTATTGCCCTTCTGGAAGGCGAGTACGGTTATGACAACCTGTTCATGGGCGTACCGGCCATTCTCGGCGGAGACGGCATCGAGCGCATTTTCGAGCTTGAGCTGACCGCCGAAGAGAAGGCGGCGCTGGATAAGTCGGCGGAATCCGTGCGCAACGTGACTTCGGTCGTGAACCTGTAATTTGAATCAGGATTCACAAAATCGTCTAATAATGCAATCCCGTCCCGTGATTCGGGGCGGGATTGCTTTTCTTTGGATGATCTGTCCAGTATAATAGGAGACGATGAATTCGATGTAACATAAATCACACTAACGACTTTGGAGGAATTGTTTATGTGGAACGTGACATTTTTTCTGCATATGGTCGGTACGGCGGCGCTAGGGTTTTACTTGATCCTGCCGTTTGTTGTCGGCGGTATTCAGAAGCTGTCTCTGGGCGCTCAAGAAGGAGCCGTGAATACGATTCGGGTTGCGAACCGTTTTGCGCAGTACGGCTTGGTCATTCAGCTGTTGACTGGCGGATACATGATGTCCCAGGGCGAGTATTCGGTTCCTTGGATGATCATTGTAACGGTGTTGCTGCTGGCGATGTTTGCGATTGGAGGCATTATGAGCAAGCCGCTCAAGAATGCGCTTGCAGGCATCCGCGAGAAGCGTGAAGTGAAGGAAGAAACAAGCAAGCTCGGCACGCTTAGCGCATTGCTCGCCTTGCTGCTTCTGGTTATGATCTTCTTCATGGTATTCAATCATATCATCTAAGAACAGCTACATACGAAGAGAAGCCGTCCGTTGATTCGGGCGGTTTTTTTGATATTACGGCAAATTGATATTCCGGGGGTTCCCGCAAAACAGCGGACTGGACTTTGAGCGCAAGGCCCCGTCAAGAGGGGGATTTTGTTACGGGAAAAGCACCGTGCTTACGTTTGATCCCGTTCATTATGGGTAAAAACAATAGCGAAGGGCTTTTTATGAGAATAAGAAGCCGCGTCGAACGCATCCTATGAGAGGTAGTTTGAGATACTGACCTGAAAGGAGAAATGTTCATATGCCACAAGATCAACAGAAGCAGACATTGCCGCCCCAGCATCAGGATCACAGACCCGGAACCGAATCGGAGATGCACCCGAAGCCGGAGTTTGAAAGTAACGAGTATAAAGCAGCCGGTAAGCTAAAAGGAAAGGTAGCGCTGATTACCGGGGGCGACAGCGGGATCGGCCGTGCGGTTGCGGTCTACTATGCCAAGGAGGGCGCGGATGTATCCATTGTGTATCTGAACGAGCACAAGGACGCGGAAGAGACCAAGCGACAGGTAGAGCAGGAAGGGCGTAAATGCCTGCTGATCGCCGGCGATATCGGCGACGATGCGTTTTGCCGCGATGCAGTCACCGAAACCGTAGAGAAGCTTGGGAAGCTCGATATTCTTGTCAACAACGCAGCTGAACAGCATCCGCAGAAGAAAATCGAGGACATTACAAAAGAACAACTGGAGCGGACATTCCGCACGAATATTTTCGGGATGTTCTATTTGACGCAGGCGGCGATGCCGCATCTGTCCAAGGGAAGCTCCATTATTAACACGACCTCCATCACGGCTTACCGGGGAAGCCCGCAGCTGCTGGATTATGCATCAACCAAGGGTGCCATCGTGGCCTTTACGCGTTCCTTGTCGATGAACGTGGTCGGTCAAGGAATCCGGGTAAATGCCGTTGCGCCGGGACCCATCTGGACGCCGCTGATTCCTTCGACGTTCCCGGCGGATCAGGTAGCCGAGTTTGGGGCGACCCAGCCGATGAAACGTCCGGGTCAACCGGAAGAATTGGCTCCTGCTTATGTATATCTGGCATCAACGGACTCCTCCTACGTGAGCGGTCAAGTGATTCATGTGAACGGCGGCGAAGTGATTAACGGTTAAAGCGTTGATTCCTTTTGCGCCTAATAAACATACTCGATGACAGAATAGAGCGGACATCATGGGCTTCAGCCCGGATGTCCGCTCTTTTATCATGGGAGAGGGTTAGGTGAGATTACAGGCATACGGAGAATCAGATGGTTCTAAACCCGTTTGGAAGCCGTCCGGTATCGCGGATCGCCCGGATTTGAGCCAGCGTCAAACGGCGGTTCGAACTAATAATGGACTCTGGCTCTTCACCGCCGATGATATCGTCAAGATCGCCGATGTTGGTGCTGCCGCGGAATACTCTGAATCTGCCCCTGAAATTCGGCTCCGAGAACAGGACCAGGGTTGCGTTAGCGTTGGGGGAGAAGAATCTTAAGCTTTCAATGTCGCCAAAAGCTCTCTCGAGATTCCGGATCCCTACATTTCCACGCACCACAAATCGCCGTCCTCTGTAAAACTCATTTCTGAACAGGGCAAGTCTTGGAAAAACAACCTGGGAGACTGTAACTTTTCTCATCATAGCAATCACCTCCTTTCCTTAACCAATATATGAGAGATTCATAGATTGGTATGGTCATTATGACCGGCAATTCAACACATTTTCTCGTCTCTTTCATTTTTTTAAGTAAACCCTTTCATGTGCGGAATGATATGATATGATAACAATATTGGCAGTTTATAATGATTCTTTTTTGCTATGAGGATTGGGTCATGAAAGAGAGGAGTTTACTGACGCTATGAAGTTATTTGAAGAGAGCATGTATCGACTGATTGTAGAAACCTCCACGAATTTGCCCGGAGACGTGCGAAGAGCAGTCAACCGTGGACGAGCGTCCGAGGATGCGGCAACGCGAGCGGGGCTGGCACTGGCAACGATCGCTCAAAATATCGAGATGGCCGAGCAGGAAGTATCGCCGATCTGCCAGGATACGGGCATGCCGACGTTTATCGTGCATACACCCGTGGGTGCGAATCACATCGAAATGAAGAAGGCGATCTATGCGGCGGTGGTTCGCGCCACGAAGGATGGCAAGCTGCGTCCCAACTCGGTGGATTCGTTGACAGGCGCCAACAGCGGGGATAATCTCGGACCTGGTTCGCCCGTCATCCATTTCGAGCAATGGGAGCAGGATAAGGTGGACGTCCGTCTCATCCTGAAAGGGGGCGGCTGCGAGAACAAAAACATCCAGTACAGCCTTCCCGCAGAGCTTGAAGGATTGGGAAAAGCGGGACGTGACCTGGACGGAATCCGCAAGTGCATCATGCATGCCGTGTATCAAGCCCAGGGGCAGGGCTGCAGCGCCGGATTTATCGGCGTAGGTATCGGAGGCGACCGTACGACCGGGTACGAGCTTGCGAAGCATCAGCTGTTCCGGCATGTGGAGGATGTGAATCCGAATGAGGATCTGGCGAAGCTCGAAGATTACATATTGGAAAATGCAAACAAGCTGGGGATCGGCACGATGGGCTTTGGCGGAGAAGTCACGCTGCTCGGCTGCAAGGTCGGTGCGATGAACCGCTTGCCGGCAAGCTTTTTTGTATCGGTGGCCTATAACTGCTGGGCGTTCCGCCGTCAGGGCGTACTGATTGAGCCGGAAACCGGGGAGATCGCGGATTGGCTGTATGAAGCAGGCAGCGAGGTGCAGATGAATGCAAACTCCGAAACGGCAGCGTCCCGAGTCGAAGAATCAGCGCCAAGTGATTCCCAAGGACGTGAAGTAGTGCTTCATACGCCGATCAGCGAGGAGCAGATCCGTTCCCTGCGCGTCGGGGATGTGGTGGTGATCCGAGGCGAGATGCATACCGGACGGGATGCGCTTCATAAATACCTGATGGATCACGATGCCCCTCTCGATCTGAACGGAGCCGTGATTTATCACTGCGGTCCGGTTATGATGCAGGATGAAGAGGGATGGCATGTCAAGGCGGCAGGCCCGACGACCAGCATTCGGGAAGAACCGTACCAAGGCGATATTTTGAAAAAATTCGGCATTCGCGCGGTTATCGGAAAAGGCGGCATGGGGCCGAAGACGCTTCAAGCCTTGCAGGAGCATGGCGGCGTGTATCTGAATGCCATCGGCGGGGCTGCCCAGTATTATGCGAGATGCATCAAAAAAGTAAACGGCGTGGATTTCATGGAGTTCGGCATTCCGGAAGCGATGTGGCATTTGGAGGTCGACGGCTTTGCAGCCATCGTTACCATGGATTCGCACGGAAACAGTCTGCATGCCGATGTGAGCAAGGATTCCGCACAGAAGCTGGCGATGTTTAAAGAGCCGGTGTTCTCCTGATTCAAATCACGATGAGTAAGCATCGATTGGCCATCACGTGCCGGTCGGTGCTTTTTTGTTGAGCGCAAGCAGGGAGCCTTATTTCGAATTTTCGTTGCGGTTCGGATCGCCCCGGTTTATGATGAAAGTCAAATACGTCAATTCAGTCATAGGAGGAAACTGTTGAGAAGTTTTGGACTGGCCTTTGCATCTTGGTTTGAAAAGTACACCTTTCTCTTGATTCCCGGGTCGCTGGTGCTAGGCTGGCTGCTCTCGGACGTGCTGCTGGACTTTGTTCACTGGATTCCTTATCTATTCGGTTATATTACGCTGGTCATGGCGCTTGGCTGCGGCATCCGCCATCTGCAAGGGGTGCTGAAACGCCCGTTTGCCGTCATGCTGACGCTGTTTCTCGCCCATGCGGCCGCACCGGTGCTCGCCTATGGATTGGGCTCGGCCGTATTCGGCGCGGACTCGGACTATACGATAGGCTTGCTGCTGTTCGCGATCATTCCGCTCGGGATATCCTCGGTGATGTGGGTCGGAAGCTCCGGCGGCAGCGTTCCGTTCATCTTGGCGGTGGTGGTGCTGGACACCATACTCAGTCCCTTGGTCGTGCCGGCTCTGATGGATATGTTTATCGGAGATGCACTGGTTGCATGGAATGCGTCCGCGCTGATACTTGATTTGCTGACTATGGTGGTATTGCCCACTCTGATCGGGGTGATGCTGTATGAGGTATCCAAAGGACGGATCAAGGAGTGGTCGGCTCCCGTGACGCAGCCGATATCGAAGCTGTTTTTCATGCTTGTGGTGATGCTGAACGCGGCTGCTATCGCTCCCCATGCCGCAGGCATGAAGGAGGAAATGCTGGTGGTCATCCCGGTTGTCGTTGCCCTGATCGTGATCTGTTATTTACTCGGCTACTTTGGTTCCTATGCGATGCCGGGACGGACACAGGACATGCAAATTACATTTACCTACGCGTCCGGCATGAGGAATATATCCCTCGGGATGGTGCTTGCGACATCGTATTTTTCGCCCCAGGCGTCCATTCCGGTCGTGCTGGGCATTATGTTTCAACAGCCGGCCGCAACGGTCATTCACGCACTGTTCCACCGAAGACGGACACGGGCGATAAGTTATCCAAAATGATCATGAAGCAGAAAGAGGAGAGACCATGAAGCAGTATCGCAACCGTTTGACTCTGATTATGCTTACTTTAATCGGGTTATCCATGCTTGCGGCAGGCCTGGCTATGGTGACGGTGTTCAAACAGTCCCATATCCAGCTGCTGGAGGATAATATGGTCCGGGAGATTCGGCTCCTGCAGACCATGATGGAGTTCCCGGATACGGACGGCGCGGAAGCCGTTTCGTATTATACCGACAGGTCCTTGCAGCTGGAGGAGCTGTCCGATGCGAGAGTGACGTTCATACTGAAGGACGGCAGGGTGATCGGGGATTCGGAAAGCGACCCGTTGACCATGGATAATCATGCTTATCGCGAGGAGATGCTTCAAGCGGTCAAAGAAGGCCGCGGGAGTACCATTCGCCGCAGCGATACGCTTCAGCAGGATATGCTGTATGTCGCTCTCCCGGTCAAGGCCGGGGAGAATTTCGATGGATTCGTTCGGTTGTCCGTCAGCCTGAAGGAAGTCGATCAGGGAGTCAAGCAAGGCTGGACCGTCATGGGGATCGGCCTGCTGGTGTTATTTCTGATTGCTGCCTTGGTGAGCTACCGCGTCGCTCAAGGGTTGACGTCGCCGCTTGAGAAGATTACGCGCGTAGCTAGACGGATCTCGCGTCTGGAATACGATGCGAGAGTGAAGATTCACCGTAAGGACGAGATCGGTCAATTGGCGCAAGCCATCAATGGAATGGCAGACAGCCTTCAAACCCAGCTGCGGACGATACGGGATAACGAAGACTTGCTGCAAAGCGTCCTCAACAATATGACAGGTGGCATCGTCTTGGTTAGCGGAGCCGGCCAAATCATCCTTGTAAACCGGGCCGCTGAGAAAATGCTCGGCATTAACGCCGAGGTGATTACCGGGAAATCGTACCGCGAGCTGAAGCAGCATTATGAATTGACCAAACTGATGGAGGAAGGCCTTGGAAGCCAAGCGGACTTCCATGAGGAACGCAACGTGTATTATCCGGTGGAATCGATTATCCGCATTGACGGAGTGACGATGATGCAAGAGGAAGAGCAGGAGCCTTATCGGCGCGGCATGCTCTTCCTGCTGCAGGACGTTAGCGATATCCGCAGGCTCGAACGCATGCGAAGCGAATTCGTTGCCAATGTGTCTCATGAGCTGAAGACCCCGCTGGCTGCGGTGAAAGGGTTTGCCGAAACGCTGCTCGGCGGCGGAGTTACCGACGAGAAGACGTCACGTTCCTTCCTCCAGATCATCTATGACGAATCCGAACGGCTGAACCGTCTGATCGGTGACATTCTGGAGCTGTCCAAGATCGAATCGAAGCGGATTCAGATGGATTACTCGCCGATTCATCTGTCGGCGTTCTTCGATACGATATCCGAAATGATGCGCACGGTAGCGGAGAAGAAGCGGATCGGCTTGGAGCTCGACGTTCCGGAGGAGTTGTTTATGGAAGGCGATGAGGATAAGCTTCGCCAGATATTTATGAATCTTCTTTCGAATGCCATCAGTTACACGCAGGAAGGCGGACGAGTAAAATTAACGGCGCGTGAAAAGCATAATAACGGGAGTGCCGATGATTTCGTGGAATTCGTGGTCAAGGATTCCGGGATTGGCATTCCGAAGAAGGATCTACCCCGCATTTTTGAACGATTTTACCGGGTGGATAAAGCGCGTTCGCGCGGATCCGGCGGAACGGGGCTCGGCCTATCGATCGTTAAGCATCTGGTGGATCTTCACCACGGAACCATCAAGGTGGAAAGCGAGCTGGGCATCGGAAGCTCCTTCATCATCGAGCTTCCGATCCTGCAGGAAACCCACGATACAGGGAGTTAACACTCCGTTAACATTCTGTTGATATACTTGCATGAGCAGTCCAATTAACAAGATAAGGGCGGGGGTACCATTGACGCAACGCATGCTTGTCATCGAAGATGAGCCGACACTTTCGCGGCTGTTGTCTTACAATTTGACGCAGGAAGGCTTTCAAGTCGAAGTAGAGGAACACGGTACGGCAGGTTACGAGAAAGCGTCACAACATGAATACGATTTGATCCTGCTGGATGTTATGCTGCCTGGCATGAACGGCTTTCAGATCTTAGAGAAACTACGCAGTAACGGAATTACGACGCCGATCATCATTTTGACCGCGAAGAACGCCGAAGAGGAAGTTGTTCAAGGTTTGAAGATGGGGGCGGATGACTATATTACCAAGCCGTTTGGCGTGTCCGAGCTGCTGGCTCGCGTATCGGCCGTCATGCGTCGGGTGTCCGGCCATGCTGACGAGGTAAAGACGACGGACAATCAAGGCAACGTCATTTCGCTTGGACAGCTGGAAATCTATCCTGAGAAATACGAGGTGCGGCTTGGCGGTCAGAGCATTAATCTCCGTCCGAAAGAATTCGAGGTGCTTCTCTATCTGGCCAAGAAACCGGGCGTGGTGTTAACAAGGGACGATCTGATGAACGTGGTCTGGGGCTTCGATTATATCGGCGGACAGCGAACCGTCGACGTTCACGTGAGCTCCCTGCGCAAGAAGCTTGAACTTGATCCTGAGTCCGTACACATCGACTCCATCCGCGGAGTTGGTTATAAACTTGTGGTAAATCCCATTAAAGGCTCCCATCATTCGATTTGAAATGATGCGGAGTATTTTTTTTGGGTCTTTGGGCAGGACCTAAGCATGTCCAATGTCTCATATTCTTGCCAACATCCCTCCTTCGTTTACACTCTCTTAATCATTCCAGAATATTCCCATAACACTTGTCCGTTAAGATGCGTCTAAAGGACCAGATCAATCAAGGGGTGAGGGCGCATGACACTGCTTCAATGCCAACCGAATCAGACAGAGAGAACCGAAGCGGAAGTAGAGGCGGCAATGGATGGCCAATCAGCAAGCAAACCTGAAGCAGGCGCATTATATCGGCGGTACATAAGAAAGGTCCCTATTATCCGAAAATCCGAAACCTGCCTCGACGTGCTGAATGTTTTTACGAAGGATCAGCACATCCCTTGCGTTATTTATTGCGATGAGGCAGACAGGCCGTCGGGGCTGATCATGCGGGATGTTTTTTACCGGCGAATGATGGGCCGGTTTGCCGTTGACCTGTATTATTCCAGGCCGGCCTTCCAGTTTGGGGACCATCAACCGATGAAGGTCGATGTGACCGAGAAGGTAGGAACACTGCTGCAATTGGCCCTGCAGCGCCCGGATTCGAAATTTTATGATTGCGTCCTGATGACGGAGGCTGACCGCCTGCTGGGCGTGCTTACCGTACGGGATTTAATGAGTCTGTCAAGCGGTCTCCAAACGGAAGCGGAAGAGAAGCGGGAGCTGATTCTTCAGGAAAGCTTCCGGCATACCGGGAACATCCAATCCTCGTTGACCGAGGTTCGAGCGGCGGCAGCCAGAACGAATGCGGAATGTATACGGATGAGGGAATGGTCCCAGACGGGTAAGAAGAAGCTTGACCATGTCCGAACCTCTTATCTTGGCCTTGTGGAGGATATGACGAAGCGTGAAGGGCAGGCCGCCGAGCTCGCTGCGGATGCCAGCTGCATTTCCTCGATAACCGGCATGATTACCGAGCTGGCCAATCAAAGCAGTTTGCTGGCAATGAATGCTTCGATTGAAGCTGCGCATGCCGGAGAGCATGGGCGGGGATTTCAAGTGGTTGCGGCAGAGGTGCAGTCGCTGGCCAAACAAACGCGTAAGCTGTCAGGGGATATCGCCCAGCTGCTGGAGCACATCCAGCGGCTGGCGGGAGATACAGCCGTTGGCGCAGTATCTTCGCTGAAGGAAATCCAGTCCTGTGAGGGGTATGTAACGGAAGGCGCCGATATGTTTAACGAAATGGAGACCGCCGTCGAGAAGGTTCAGAAGTCGGGGAATCAGGTTTATCAACTGGCGGAGGAAACCGTTAGGCGCGTGGAGCGGGTGAAGGATGAGCTCGCAGGATTAAACGGATCGTTAGAAGAAAAGCCGAGCCTATGAATCTAGTTTTATCAAAATATTTTACACTGCGTTTACATTTCTCAGAAACTGTTATTACATTACGGGATTATTATCAATATTGTAAGTAGGAAGTTAGAGACAACAACCATTTTGAAGGAGTGGATTCGTTTGTTTAAAAGAAGGGGTCGTAAACCAGCAGGTATTCTCGTACTGGTATTGATGCTGAGCACGCTTTTGGCGGCATGCGGCGGAGGAACAACTTCCGGCGGTGCTTCCGGAGAAAATACAGACAACGGTTCAGCACAGCAAAATGAAGGAAGTACAACAACAGCTTTGTCGGGAACGATTGAAATTGACGGTTCCAGTACATTGCATCCATTGACCGAAGCCATTGCCGAAGAGTTCGGCGCAGCTAACCCGGATGTCCGCATTCCGATCGGAACAGGCGGAACAGGTGGCGGTTTCAAACGCTTTAACAATGGGGAGATTCCAATCTCCAATGCATCCCGTCCAATTAAAGACAGTGAAGCTGAAGAAGCAAAATCCAAGGGCATTTCCTATCATGAGGTTCTGGTAGCTTATGACGGACTATCCGTTGTTGTTAACCCGAGCAATGAATTCGTAGATAAATTGACAGTAGATGAGCTGAAGAAAATTTACGAGCCGAACAGCACCGTAAAAACATGGGCTGACGTTCGCGAAGGATGGCCGGCTGAGGAAATCAAAATTTACTCTCCTGGTACAGACCACGGTACATTCGACTACTTCACAGAAGCGATTAACGGTGAAGCACAAGCAAGCAGAAACGACAGCCAAATCACGTTCAGTGCCGATACCAACGCAGTCGTACAAGGAGTTGCCGGCGACAAAAACTCCATCGGATACTTCGGATTCTCCTTCTATGAAGAGAACCAAGACAAGTTGAAGCTGGTTCCGATCGATAACGGTACAGCTACCGTAGCACCAAGCATGGAAACGATCAAGGATAACAGTTATGCTCCATTGTCCCGTCCGCTGCTGCTCTACGTAAACGATAAAGAGCTTGAGCGCCCGGAAGTGAGTGCATTCATGACCTTCTACCTTGATAATGCCGCTAGTCTTGCTGGCGAAGTCGGTTTCGTACCGCTTCAAGACGAACAGTATCAAGAAGAAAAAGACAAGTTGGCAAAATAATAAAGATTTCATGCCCGAAGGGGATCCTTCGGGCAACCCATAGAAAGGGAAGAGGAGAATGAACAAAACTTCACCCGTGGCGGCAAACACTAAAAGCATGACATTCCGTCGAAGCAAAACGCGCATCTCAGACAAAATCATTCCAATCCTGCTCGGCTTGTGTGCCATGCTTTCGGTGTTTACCACCATCGGTATCGTATATACGCTTCTACAGGAATCCGTGATCTTCTTCAAGGAAGTGCCGGTATGGTCCTTCTTGACCGGAACGACATGGAGTCCGATTCTCCCTCCAAAAGAATTCGGCGTGCTGCCCCTGCTGGGCGGCACATTGCTGATTACAGGCATTGCGATCATTTTCGCAGTGCCTATCGGCTTGGCATGCGCTATTTATCTCAATGAATACGCTCCTGCCCGGGTTCGGGGGGTTGTAAAGCCAGTGCTTGAAGTGTTGGCTGGTGTACCAACGATTGTTTACGGATATTTTGCGCTTGAAACCGTAACGCCATTCCTTCAAAAGATTTTTCCCGATATGGGGATATTCAATGCGCTTAGCGCGGGGCTCGTGGTCGGCATCATGGTCCTGCCGATGATTTCGTCTTTAAGCGAAGACGCGATGCGTGCTGTTCCCAAGAGTCTTCGTCATGGGGCATACGCGCTGGGTGCTACCCGATTCGAGGTTGCGCTGAAGATCGTGCTTCCAGCCGCTCTGTCCGGGGTCGTGTCCTCATTCGTATTGGCATTCTCGCGCGCGATCGGCGAAACGATGATCGTGACGGTGGCTGCAGGCGCCACGCCGCAGCTGACGCTGAATCCGCTGGAAAGCATTCAGACGATGACTTCGTATATCGTTCAGGTAAGCATGGGAGACGTTCCGCGAGGAACGATTGAATACGGCACGATTTTTGCAGTAGGTTTGACCTTGTTTGTCATCACCTTCTTGCTTAATATATTGGCGCAGTGGGTCGCTCGCCGCTTCAGGGAGGAATACTAGATGGAACAATTGAATCTGGGGGACAGCAAAGGAATCAACCGGAGACGCCGTAGTGACCAGACGCTGCATATGATTTTCCTGGCTTGTACCAGCATCGGTATTCTTGTTTTGATGGCTTTGATCGTGACGATCGTGATGGATGGCGTTCATCGGCTCTCGCCTGATCTGTTCACCAACTTTCCGTCGCGCATCGCGGATAAAGCAGGACTGAAATCGCCGATTGTCGGCACGATTTATTTGCTTTTGCTCATGGCTCCACTGTCCTTCGTACTGGGCGTGGGCGCGGCCATCTTTCTCGAAGAGTATGCGGGCCGCAGCCGCTGGGTTCGGCTCATTCAGCTGAATATCAGTACGCTTGCAGGGGTTCCTTCTATTATATACGGTATCCTGGGGCTGGCGATTTTCGTGCGCGGCATGAATCTTGGCCGCAGCCTGTTGTCCGGGGTATTAACGATGACGCTGCTCGTGCTGCCGATTATCATCGTTGCGGCGCAGGAGGCGCTTCGCGCCGTGCCTAAGAACCGGCGTGACGCTTCATACGCGCTGGGCGCAACGAAGTGGCAAACGGTATCCAGCGCCGTGCTGCCGTCAGCGATTCCTGGAATTATGACCGGGGTTATCCTGGCCTTGTCTCGTGCGATCGGCGAAACCGCACCGCTTATCATGATTGGTGCTTTAACGTACGTGGCCTTCTTGCCGGAAAATCTGCTCGATTCGTTTACTGTCATGCCGATCCAGATCTTTAACTGGGTATCCAGACCAAGTGAGGCATTCCACGAGCTGGCAGCTTCGGGTATCATCCTGCTGCTCATCATGCTGTTCATCATGAACATCGCAGCCGTGTGGATTCGGAACAAGTATTCGAAGAACATCTAAGAGACGCATAGCAGATCTAATCGTGAAAAAGGAGACATGAATAAGATATGGAATCCATCATACAGATAAAAAAATTGAATTTATACTACGATACGTACCATGCGCTTAAAAACGTCGATCTGGACATTCCGGAGAAAACGGTGACGGCATTCATCGGACCGTCGGGCTGCGGTAAGTCAACGCTGCTGCGTACGCTGAATCGGATGAACGACATGATCCCTTCCACCCGAATCGAAGGCAGCGTGCAAATCGGCGGGACGGAAATCTACAGCGAGGAGGTCCACGTCGAGGCCTTGCGCAAGCAGGTAGGGATGGTGTTCCAGCAGCCGAATCCGTTCCCTAAATCGATCTATGACAACATCGCTTACGGGCCGCGCCTGCACGGCATCCGCAATAAAGCGGAGCTTGACCAAATCGTGGAGCAAAGCTTGAAGCAGGCTGTGCTGTGGGACGAAGTCAAAGATTATCTTAAGCGTTCTGCGCTGAGCCTGTCCGGCGGTCAGCAGCAGCGCCTGTGCATTGCCCGGGCCCTTGCCGTACAGCCGGATATCCTGCTCATGGATGAAGCCACGTCCGCGCTGGACCCGATCTCGACGCTGAAGATCGAAGAGCTGGTGCAGGAGCTGAAGAGCAAATACACCATCGTTATGGTTACGCACAATATGCATCAGGCTGCACGCGTATCCGGGCAGACGGTATTTTTCCTGAATGGCGAAGTGGTTGAATCCGCAAACACGGATACGCTGTTCTCGACGCCGTCGGATGCACGTACCGAGGATTATATCTCAGGCCGTTTCGGTTAAGGCCGTTATTACGACAATGATCTTTCTTAAAAGTAGATAGGAGGAGCATCATACATGATCCGGAGAATTGAGTTTGATCAGCAGCTTGATGAGCTGAGAAGTTTGCTGCAGGATATGGGCAAGCATATGGAGGAGGCGCTGGCAAACAGCGTGGAGTCCCTCCAGACCTTGGATGCGGAGAAAGCGCAGGCGGTTATCAAGAACGATGTGCAGTTAAACAACATGGAAGAGCAAATCATGGACATCGGCTCCCGCCTGATCGTGACCCAGCAGCCTGTGGCAAAGGATTTGCGCCGAATATTGGTTGCTTTCCGGATTGCAAGCGATTTGGAGCGTATGGGAGACTTGGCGCGGGATGTCGCTAAAGTTACGATCCGTCTGCAAGGCCAGAAACTGATCAAGCCTTTGGTGGATCTTCCGCGGATGTCGGATATGGTGCGTGCGATGGTTTCGGAATCCATCGAATCCTATCTGACGGAAAATACGGATCTGGCTTATAAAATGGCACAGGATGATGATCAGGTCGATCACTTGTACAGCGTCATTCTGCAGGACCTGTATTCGCATCTGACATCCGATCCGGATTCGGCCAATCAAGCGATGCTGCTGATCATGGTGGGACGCTACATCGAACGGATCGCCGACCATGCAACCAACATCGGCGAGAGCACGGTGTACCTCGTAACGGGTCATCGTCCCGACCTCAATCAATAGAAAAATGTTAGTCAAACGCTGGCGAAAGCCGGCGTTTTTTTTTTGCGAGCATTTAGAAATCTCCAGCGAAGCGAGGCCATTCTTTCATCGCATTTATATGTTTTGGGGCCCCCGCAAAGTATTTGGAATAAGCATCGAAGCACACGCTCCACTTTGTGGGGTTATTGTGCGGGAAAACAGGAATTCACCGTTAATCGAACGGATTGTTCGGATTTGGCGTTAACCTATGTTATCATGTGGAAAGGAAGTAATATTGGTGCGAGGTGTTCTATGGACAAGCTGATTCTGATTGATGGAAATAATATCATTTACCGGGCATTCTTTGCAATGCCGCCGCTGACCAATGCCAGCGGACAACAGACGAATGCGGTTTACGGCTTTACGACGATGCTGCTTCGCTTGATCGAGGAGCATAAACCGACGCATATGATGGTGGCATTCGATGCCGGCAAGGAAACGTTCCGCCATGCGGATTTTCAGGAGTACAAGGGCGGGCGACAGAAGACCCCGCCGGAGCTCTCAGGACAATTCCCGCTGCTGAAGGAGCTGCTGAAAGGCCTGGGCGTCTCCCAATTCGAAATCGGCGGTTATGAGGCCGACGACATTATCGGTACGATTACCCGCCAGGCTGACGAAGCCGGCCGCAAGGTGATGGTCGTCTCCGGGGACAAGGACATGCTGCAGTTGGCTTCGGAGCATACCACGATCGCGATGGTCCGCAAAGGCGTCACCGAAATCGAGTATTACGGACCGGAACAGATTAAGGAGCGGTATAACCTGACGCCTGATCAGATTATCGACCTTAAGGGATTGATGGGCGATGCTTCCGATAACATTCCCGGCGTTCCGGGAGTAGGGGAGAAGACCGCGCTGAAGCTGCTTCATGAATTCGGATCCGTTGAAGCGGTGGTGTCCCGGACCGATGAGCTGAAGGGCAAGATGAAAGAGAAGATCGAGGAGCATGCGGATTCCGCCATACTCAGCAAGAAGCTGGCTACGATCTTCCGCGAAGTGCCGCTGGAACAGTCGCTGGATGAAATGGCATTTACGGGCCTGAATGAAGAGACGGCTGGTCCCGCACTGGCGAAGCTCGAGTTTAAATCGCTTATCGAACGGTTGAACCTGAGCACAAGCGGTGCCGCTGGTGATGCGGCGGAGTCGAAGCCTGAAGCGAAGATCGACGTGACCCTTGTGGACGAGAAGGGCATTGCCGAGGTTGCGGATCATCTGGCACAAGTGACCGTGCTCCATGTGGAAACGCATGGGGACAACCCCCATCATGCGGACGTGATCGGGCTGGCACTCGCGACGGAGGAGCGGCAGTACTTCATTCCGTTTGACGTGCTGAAGTCGGAAGAGGCGGAGCCTGTCCGTGCTTGGCTTGCCGATAGCGAGATCCAAAAACGCGGGTATGACCTGCACCGTATTGACCTGGCGCTGCATTGGCAGGGCATCGCTTTTGCCGGCGCGGCATTCGACGTTCACCTGGCAGCTTACCTGCTGGATCCTACGGAATCGAATCAAACCCTTAGCGGTCTGGCCTCCAAGTACGGTCTGGCCTATCTTCAAGCCGATGAGGACGTGTTCGGTAAAGGGGCCAAGTACAAGGTTCCCGATGTGGAGAAGCTCAGCGAGCACATGGCCAGAAAATGCCTGGCCGTATCCGAACTGGTTCCCATTCAGGAGAAGGAGCTGGCTGCGAATGAAATGCTCCCGCTGTTCCATGATCTGGAGATGCCGCTTTCCCGCATTCTGGCCGATATGGAGAAGCAGGGAATCGCCGTGAATGCGGAGGATTTGAAGGAGCTGGGACGCGAGTTCGAAGGGCAGATCGCGAAGCTCGTTCAGGAGATTTACGAGATCGCCGGAACGGAATTCAATCTCAATTCGCCTAAACAGCTCGGCGAAATCCTGTTTGTGAAGCTGGAGCTGCCGGTCATCAAGAAGACCAAAACCGGTTATTCCACCGATGCCGAGGTGCTCGAAAAGCTGGCGCCTTATCACGATATCGTCCGCTTGATTTTGCAGTACCGTACATTGGCCAAGCTGCAATCCACTTACGTGGAAGGACTGCTGAAGGAGATTTCATCCGTAACCGGCAAAGTGCATACCTACTATCGTCAGACCATTGCCGCTACCGGCCGTCTGAGCAGCCAATACCCGAATTTGCAGAACATTCCGATCCGTCTGGAGGAAGGGCGCAAGCTGCGCAAGGTTTTCGTTCCGTCGGAACCGGGCTGGAGCATTCTGGCAGCGGACTACTCCCAAATCGAGCTTCGCGTGCTTGCGCATATCTCGGACGACGAACGGCTGAAGGAAGCCTTCGTCCACGACATGGACATCCACACCAAGACGGCGATGGACGTGTTTGGAGTCGGCATGGATGAGGTGGACTCCAATATGCGCCGGTCCGCCAAGGCGGTTAACTTCGGCATCGTGTATGGGATCAGCGACTATGGCCTGTCCCAGAACCTGAACATTACGCGGAAGGAAGCGGCAGCGTTTATCGACCAGTATTTCGAGGTGTTCCAGGGCGTGCGGCGCTATATGGACGTGATCGTCAAGCAGGCGAAGCAAGACGGGTATGTGAAGACCTTGCTCGAACGCAGACGGTATCTGCCGGAGATTAACGCCAGCAACTTCAACCTGCGCTCTTTTGCAGAGCGGACGGCGATGAATACGCCGATTCAGGGAACGGCCGCGGACATCATCAAGCTGGCCATGGTCCATATGGACCAGGCGCTCCATGAGCGCCAATTGAAGAGCCGCATGCTGCTCCAGGTGCACGATGAATTGGTGTTCGAGGTACCGGAGGATGAGCTGGAGGTCATGAAGGAATTGGTGCCGGACGTGATGAGTCAGGCGCTGAAGCTGTCCGTGCCGCTGAAATCGGAAGTCAGCTATGGCGAGAACTGGTACGAGGCAAAGTAAAAGCTGCACGGCGTGCTGGCGGATAGGGTTCATTAAGGGGGATCATGGGGTGAAGAGGGAGGCGGTTATGCACCATACCTTTCCACAAAACCATGGTCCCGCTCTGTCCCAACTTCCGGTATAATGGGGGATGAGGTGAAGTCATTATGCCGGAATTGCCGGAAGTAGAAACCGTGAAACGAACACTGAACCAATTGATTAAAGGTAAGCATATAGATCATGTATCCGTGAACCTGCCGCGGATTATCCAGCGTCCTGACGATATCGAGGCATTTGCTTTTATGTTAAAGGGCCATACCGTGGAAGGCGTGGAGCGACGCGGTAAGTTTTTGCGGATCTTGCTGGACGGGCTGGTGCTCGTTTCGCATCTTCGGATGGAGGGGCGTTACGGGGTGTACCGAGCCGAGGAGCCGGTGGAGAAGCATACCCATGTCATCTTCCATTTCTCGGACGGGACGGAGCTGCGGTACAAGGACGTGCGCCAATTCGGAACGATGCATCTATTTGCGCCGGGGGATGAGTTCCAGCATGCTCCCCTTGCCAAGCTTGGTTATGAGCCGCTGGATGACACGTTTACGTTCGGAACCTTCAAGACAGTCATCGGCACCAAGAAAACGAAGATCAAGGCGGTGCTGCTGAATCAGGCATATGTGGTCGGCATCGGCAATATATATGTTGATGAGGCCTTGTTCCGGGCCAAGATTCATCCGGAGCGGAACGCGAACAGCCTGAAGGATGCCGAGCTTAAGCGATTGTATCATGCTATCGTGGATACGTTGTCCGAAGCCGTCGACGCGGGCGGATCTTCCATCAAGTCCTATGTCAACGGGCAGGGCGAGATGGGGATGTTCCAGAACAGCCATCAGATTTACGGTCGGAAGGACAAGCCATGCCATGCGTGCGGCGGCCCGATTCATAAGATCGTGGTCGGCGGACGGGGGACCCATTACTGCCCGAAGTGTCAGCCGGTCAAGAAGTAATTGAATAGGCGTGCACCCATTCCTGCTCCCCCACATATAATGTGGAACATATGTGGAGCGCATCGGCAGCTCTTCTTCATGAATGAGCAGCTTGATGTGGAGCTTTGGAGGAGGGAAAAGGGTGCTCAGTCATATTTTCTCGTCTGCCCTGCTGGCCATGGCGTTAAGCCTGGACGGATTTGGGGCAGGGGTTACATACGGTCTGCGCAAAACAAGGATACCGCTGCTGTCTGTATTGATCATCTCGCTGTGTTCCGGTTTGGTGCTTGGCGTCTCCATGCAGGCAGGCGCGCTGCTGCAGCGGTTCTTATCCCCGTCTGCGGCATCCGTGATCGGAGCTGCCATTTTGATACTGCTGGGCCTATGGTCTTTATATCAGCAGGTTCGGAGAAGCAGCGAGCCTGAAGTGCAGCCGGCATCCGCCGTGGATTCTTCCGCATCGCTTACGGAAACGCCGGGAGCCATTCATCAAGGGACACCGCGTCGTGAAGTTACCACGGCAGGCCAAGAGCAGCTTCAGCGAGCGGTATTCTCCCTTGAAATACCGAAGATCGGCGTCGTCATTCAAATTCTCCGCAGCCCGACGAAAGCGGATATGGACGACTCCGGCAGCATCTCACCATGGGAGGCGATGTGGCTGGGGATTGCGCTGTCGCTCGATGCGTTCGGAGCCGGGCTCGGCGCAGCGATGCTGGGTTTCTCGCCGCTAGGCACCGCAGCCGTGGTTTCCTTGTTCAGCGGGATATTTCTGGTGCTGGGCATGCGGGTCGGCCTCCGTTTTGCGGCCAAGGGAGGCATGCGTTTTATCTCGTATTTGCCTGCTTTTTTATTAGTTGTCATGGGTATAATGAAGCTGTTATGAGGTGAAGTCATGAATATCGGTTTAACCGGAGGAATTGCAACAGGCAAAAGCACCGTGTCCTCCATGTTGGCCATGAAGGGAGCGCTTCTCGTCGATGCGGATATCATCGCCCGGGAAGTGATGCTCCCGGGTCATCCGGTGCTGGGTAAAGTGACCGAACATTTTGGACAAGCGATCCTGTTTGAAGACGGTACGTTGAATCGAAAGAAGCTCGGGGAGATGATTTTCCATCATCCGGAGCAGAGAGCGGCATTGAATGAGATTACGCATCCGGCAATCCGGCAGGAATTACGGGAACGGACGGAGGCGTATGAACGGCAGCATCCCGACCGGCTCGTGGTAGCGGATATTCCATTGCTGCTGGAGGCAAGGGAAGCCTATCCTTATCTGAAGCAGATCGCTGTTGTCTATGTCCCGCGCGAGCTGCAGCTTGCGCGTTTGATGGAGCGGGACGCTCTTACCCGGGAAGCGGCAGAGGCGCGTCTTAGCAGCCAGATGGACATTGAGGAGAAGAAGCTTCGAGCGGATATCCTGATCGATAACAGCGGCACGTTGGCCGAAACGCAGCAGCAGGTGGACAACCTGTGGAACAGGTTGGTTCAGTTATGAAGTGGCTTCGTAAAAAAAGGGTGCTGCTCCTGCTGTTCGTTTCTTTTGTAGCGCTGCTGTTCCTAAGTTCCAATTGGATGACCCTGCTGTATCCGATTCATTATAAGGATGAGATCCGCAAACATGCCGCTTATTATGAGGTCGATCCGTTTCTGGTGGCCTCGATCATCCGGGTGGAAACGAATTTCAAGCCGGGCAAGGAATCCAAGAAGGGGGCGCTGGGCATTATGCAGCTGATGCCGGATACGGCGAACTGGGCGATGGAAATGGCCAAGCTCCCGTCGGTGAACCTGCTGAGCGTAAAGAATGAAGTGGATGCGAACATCCAGCTGGGCACCTGGTACATTCAGAATCTGCACAAGGAAATGGACGGCAATCCGATTGCCGCCATCGCCGCTTATAACGCGGGCCCGGGGAACGTCAAGAATTGGATCAACAAGGGCATGTGGGACGGAACCTATGAGAACGTGAAGAGTATACCCATCGGGGAAACCCGGCATTATGTACAGCGCGTGATTTATTATTATAATCAATATACGGATGTGTATAAGGGCGGCTTCTAAAGAAAAAAAGAGCGCTGGACAGGCTCTTACATCGAGCCGCCAACACTCCTTTTTTAAGGAAGAATCAATTATTGACCGGAGTATTGACCAGCCAATTGTTGCTCGGCCAGGGTTACAAGACGCTTTGTGATGTATCCCCCGATCGAACCGTTCTCATAGGAAGTCATGTTACCTTGGTATCCGTCTTGTGGAATGGAGATACCAAGTTCTTGAGCTACCTCGTACTTCAGTTGCTCAAGAGCAGCGTTTGCGCGAGGAACAACCAGGTTGTTAGAGTTGTTGTTGCTTTGTGCCATGTTAAGTTCACCTCCTTGGGTTGGTAAAAGTATTATGTCTCGGGTCTCGCATTTTCATAACATAAAAGACAAAAGTTTCGCTGGTAAATTTTTCTGATGCCCATTAAGGGCGAATCACGCTGAATACAAAGGAAGTGAAGACAACTTATGAAGTGTCCATATTGCAGTTATGCCGGAACGAAAGTGCTGGATTCCAGGCCTGCCAACGAGAATAAATCCATCCGCCGCCGCAGGGAATGCGAGCAGTGCAGCAAGAGATTCACAACCTTTGAAATGGTGGAGGAAACGCCGCTGATCGTCGTGAAAAAGGACGGAAGCCGCGAAGAGTTCAGCCGGGAGAAGGTGCTCCGCGGTTTGATAAGGGCATGCGAGAAGCGTCCGGTATCCGTGGACCAGCTTGATATGATCGTATCGGATGTCGAGAAGGCGCTGCGCAATACCGCGGCGGCGGAAGTGGAGAGCCGCCAGATAGGGGAGCTTCTGATGGAGCGGTTATATCCGGTCGACGAGGTAGCTTACGTTCGGTTTGCGTCCGTATACCGGCAGTTCAAGGATATCAATATGTTCATGAAGGAACTGAAAAGCCTGCTGTCCAAGGATACGGACGTGCAGGAGCTGTAAGAGCGCCACGGTTCTTAAACGACCCTGGTGCTCTTCCGGCGCTCTCATGGCGCCAAATTCTCAACATCGATAAGTGACATTATATAGAGAAGGAAAAAAGGCACTGCGCATTATCAAAAAAGTTCTGAAAAAGTGTTGACATGCCTGCTGATTTTTTATATGATATAGAAGTCGCTTACGGGGCCTTAGCTCAGCTGGGAGAGCGCATCGCTGGCAGCGATGAGGTCAGGGGTTCGATCCCCCTAGGCTCCATACGAAGAGAAACCCTTGAGAAATCAAGGGTTTTTTTGTTTTTATAACTTTTTAATACTTCCCAGAAAATTAAATTATTACATGAGCGTAAAAAAGGAAGTACAACGCATCGTTGATTGTTCTTACTTTATTGTATCGCCTGTAACAGAAGTAGGGCCGGCATCTGTCGCTCGATTTGCCTTAAATCCGGAAGAGAGCAGCAAGACCAAAAATCCACCGGCGACGCCCCACAAAATCAAGGCGTTTGAGTGAGCTGCGTCCAGTCCGCCGAAGTACATGACTTCCCGTAGCCCTCCTGCCGCGAAGCGCAGTGGCGTCCACGAATAGATCCAATCTCGCGTCGTCTGCGACAAGAACTCCGGAGCCATGTTCAGGAGCGGCACCGAGAAGAACATCAGCAGTACGAGCAGCGGTATTGCACGGAATCCGATCCAATTCAGCAAGGAAGATTGCAACAAGAAGAACGCCGATCCAGCCAACCATAAGAACAACCACGTCTCCCCCGCGTTCGCCAGTTCCATGCCGTACCACGACGAAGCCATCCATATGGTGAAGCATGAGGCTATGCCGACGATCCCAAGCCCCCCGATAGCTTGCAGGGCGCTGACTGTCCATCTCCTTGAACCCGCGGCGACCGCCTTCTGGCTAGCCAGGAGCAAGACGACGCCGGTCACCATGCTGCCGATCCATATAATCTGGGTAAACAAACCCGGCGCATTTCCCGCCGCATTATTCACTCCCGGTGGATGTACGACTTCCTCCTGAACGTTCACCGGTGTCATTAAAGCTTTAGCCGTCTCAATGGGAATTTGTCCCGTTTGCTGTCCGATCTGCCCAAGCAGCTGCTGCAACAGTTCCCCATTGATCATGTTCATCGCTTGCCCCATTGCCTGTCTTACGACCATCGAGGCTTGGGTGTTCATACCCTCGTTGGAGATGATTCTCACATTAGGGTGAATCGGCGAGTGAGTCGCTAACGAGAGTAAACCGCTGCTCAGATTCGCAGGAATCACCATCGCTCCGTAATATTCGCGTTTATCCAGTCCATCCCGAGCCTTTTCCTCGGAATCCACGACATGCCAGACAAACGGCATTGCCGGGCTCGACAGCAACTTTTCCCGGATCATTTCCCCTACCGCAAACGTTTCTCCAGTCGGCAGCTCCATCGGCTGGTCAAGGATAACGAGGGCCGCCGGGACCTCCTTTGGCTTCGATCCAAGCACCGATCCCATCATCGCTAACCCGAATACGGTCAACACGATCAGGACGAGCAACATGCCCAGCCACATCATTTTTTGTGTCAGCATTTTCACGATCCACTACTCCTTGTCTCTTTATAATGAACATATGGTTGGTTATCAACGGCAATTTTCATTTGTGAAGGGCAACCATATAATATGGCTGCATCACACGATCACTTCATGGCAATGAACAAAAAGAGCGTTGCTGCAGCAACGCTTCTGTATCTTTTTGATTACAAAATTGATTGCTCAAGTACATTCGGAAGCGCAAGACATCACCGCACTTACATTTCGGCGATGCCTTGCGATTTAGCCACACAAATTTCAAAATCTACTGTTCGAATTTTTTCGTTTTTCTGCCGGCAGTATGGCCTCGATTACGTCCCAATGCTCAGCGATCTTTCCATCCTCTACGCGGAACAGATCGTAGAAAGCGGTATGTTGACCATCAAACAGACCTTCACTCATTGTAAGGACAAAATCGCCTTGTCCGATTACTTGGTGGACATGAGTATATTGAAACTCAATATTTCTCTCCTTCAGAGCCTGCAAAGCAGCGTGAAGACCGGAAAGGCCGTCTGCAATATGCGGACTATGCTGAATGTAGTGATCTCCATCAAAGTAAGAGGCCAGCAGGTCAGGGTTCTTCCCGAGCAAGATGTTCTCAACATAGCTTTTGACAAATGCTTTGTTGGCATCCGTCTTGTCGATATCCTTAATCGTAACCGGTCCGTCAATCATCGTATGATTGCTTGGTGTCTTCTCCACCATCTCTTGCAAATTGTCCCAATGCTCGACGATTAGTCCATTCTCAAAACGGAAGAGATCAAATACGATTTTAGGGCCGTGAAAATGATATACAGAATGAAGAGCCACATAATTTCCGTCGACTAAAGTACGCTTAATGCTTACCTTAGTACCCATTTCCTTTAAATGATCAAGTGCGCCAAGCATGGATTCACGACCATCGAGTAAGGCCTGGTTATGCTGAATATATTGATCTGGATGAACGTAAGCCGTAATCGCTTCGGGGTTGCCGCTCTCAAAACTTTCCAGTACGGCGACTGCCTTACGAACAAGCTCATTTTGATGGTTGGATGTCATTGGAATATCCTCCTTGGGAATTTTTTTGGTCATTAGATAAATAATGAACAATGCGTTGTTTATTTATCTGTTGCTCATTATAATAGAGGCTAATATAACGCTCAATATTCAATATTTTTAGTTATGATGGATAACAGACAGCTCATAAAACTTTGTCGCTTAACGACCTAAATAAATTTAGGAGGACGAAAACAATGAACAAGAAAACCGACCTAAGAATACTGCGCACGAAACAATCGATTCGAAAGGCGTTTTATGAGCTTATTCAGGAAAAGGGATATGAATCGATAACGATCCAGGATATTGCCGATCGGGCTATGATCAATCGGAACACATTTTATCTCCACTACCAAAACAAGCCTGATTTATTAGATACATGTATGAATGAATTGTTGAGCGAATTAAAGGATGCGGTTGTTCTTTGTCCCATCAGCATGAATCCTTTCAGTATTTCTCTACTCGAGACAGTCATGCAAACTGTACTGGAGCATATTTCTCTAAATTTGACCTTTTATCATTCCATGTTAATAGATGAGAATAGAATCTATCAGTTTCAAGCGAAAATGGAAAATATCATCAAAGATAAATTAATTGAGGGGTGGAAACCTGCTCAGGGAAACTCCCCATTAGCGATATCCAAGGAATTGCTGATCGAATACCTCGGATCGTCTTTCATGGGGATTGTAATTTGGTGGATTAAAAACGATAAACCCCTTCCTGCAGATGAAGTTTCATCTCAGTTTAGCAGAATCGTTGCCTACGGGCATTTAAGGGCTGCCGGCATCGCCGTCGAGGATTATAATTAGCGAAGTAGAAGGAGCAGGATTCAGATATGCCCTTTACATTTGAATGACATGGTGCTAAACTTGATTTCGATAGTTATAGAACTGCAGAAGATATACGGGGAGGTGGGTACAGTGGGAGAAAATCAAGAAGCTATGGGGCAAGCGGTTAAAGTGTATAAAGCTTTGGGGGAACCAACCCGGCTGAAGATCGCTTTACTGCTCGCGAAAGAGAGCAATTTATGCTTCACCGCGGTCGGTGAAAGGCTTGAATCGGTTGCAGGCTCGACGCTATCGCATCATTTAAAGCAATTGACGGACTCTGGCTTGATTGATTCTCGCAAGAATGGATCGTTTATTCACTATAACGTCAATCGAGAAGTAGCGGGAAAATTTGCGCCCTTTTTGTTGGCGTAATTTTTTTCGAAGTCATTTCTATATATTTAGAACAGTAGAAATGGTGGGACTCTTTGCTAATCATCCCTATTCCATATTAAGAAGGAGAGAATAACTATGAGCGGTCAAACGAATACGATGGAGATTGGAATGAGCACCTTCCTCCATGCTAATCCCGGAAATGGCGGTGTCTCGCATGCCGAGAGGCTGCGCCAAGCGATCGAAGAAATCCAATTGGCAGATCAGGTCGGCCTTGATGTTTATGCCATCGGCGAGCATCATCGCATCGAATACACTAGCTCGTCGCCAGCCGTCATTCTGGCAGCAGCTGCCGCTACAACGAAGCGGATCCGGCTCTCGAGCGCAGTGACGGTGCTATCTTCGGATGATCCGGTGCGGGTGTACCAGGACTTTGCAACGCTGGACGGGCTATCGAACGGGCGAGCAGAAATCATGGCCGGACGGGGTTCGTTCATCGAATCGTTCCCGCTATTCGGCTATGACCTGAAACATTACGAGGAATTGTATGAAGAGAAACTGGAACTGCTGCTGAAGATTCGTGAATCCGAAAAGGTGACCTGGCGCGGCGGTCATCGCCCCGCGATTGACAACATGGGCGTCTACCCGCGTGCACAGCAGGAACCTTTACCTGTCTGGATCGGTACGGGGGGGAGCCCGGAATCGGCTGTTCGCGCTGGTTTGCTGGGACTTCCGGTTGTCTTCTCTATCCTGGGCGGTGCGCCGGAGAGATTCGCACCCTTGGTGGAGCTTTATAAAGAAGCCGCCGTGAAAGCCGGTCACGATCCGAATAAGCTGCAAATTGCTACGCATTCGCATGGCTTTATTTCGGATACGACACAAGAGGCAGCTAAGCGGTATTACCCTGTCATGGCCGCCCAAATGAACCAGCTTGGACGGGAACGAGGCTGGCCTCCTTATACACAAGACTCGTACGATGCAGCCCGCAGCCTTCAAGGCGCTCTTTATGTTGGAGATCCCGAATATGTCGCAGAGAAGATCGTGCTGCTGCATAAGAACCTAGGCTTGACTCGATTCATGATGTATAACGATTTCAGTTCATTGCCGCATCGCGACTTGCTGCGGACGATTGAGCTTCTCGGCACCAAAGTAGCGCCGATTGTCCGTAAGGAGCTGGCACGTCAGACATCCGGCCACAATGCTTTAAGTAGAGGCCGAACACTTGGAACGAGGAGGCTTGATTGAGCCGAGAAATGAAGTCGGCGAATTGAGCATTATTTTTAACTATGACTTCTATAGATTTAGAACTGATGAAATGAAAAGGGGAAAACAGATGAGAAATTCATGGAAAATTTATATTCTGGCTATTGTCAGCTTTTTAGTCGGAACTTCGGAGTTTGTGATTACTGGCATTTTGGATATGCTTGCAAGCGATATTGGAGTGTCGGTAGTAGCGGCCGGGCAGTTGATTACGGTCTACTCGCTTGCTTATGCCATTGGTACCCCGATTCTTATTGCACTCACGGCAAAAATGGATCGGAGAAAGCTTATGCTGTCGGCTTTGGGATTGTTTTTCGTAGGGAACTTGATCACTGTCACAACTACAGGCTACGGCATGCTGCTTGGAGCAAGAATTATTTTGGCGATCAGCACGGGGGTATTTATGGTCGTCGCCCTGACGGTTGCCGCCAAAATATCTCGTCCTGGAAAACAGGGCAGCGCGATCGCCACGGTTCTAGTGGGCTTTAACCTCGCACTTATTCTAGGGGTCCCGCTTGGGAGGATCATTGCGGGCTCACATGACTGGAAAATCATCTTTACGGGAGTCGGGGCCCTAAGCTTGGTCGCGATGGTGGTCCTTTTGCTGACGATTCCGAAATCGGAAGGAGAGGCTCCCGTTCCTATTCGGGAACAGCTCGCCTTATTAAAAAACCCCCGAATCGCTGTCTCGCTTTCCATCAGTTTTTTCTGGATATTGGGCTATACGATGCTGTACACCTATATAACGCCGTTTCTTCTGGACATTACGGGGATGAGCGAAGGGATGATAAACGTCGGGTTGTTTGCGTTTGGGCTGGCCAGTCTCATAGGCTCCCAAGTTGGCGGCTACGGTGCAGATAAATGGGGTATCCCCCGTACGATGATTGGGGGCCTGCTCTTTCACTCCGGAATATTATTGTTACTGACTGCGTTCTCCCACTCGTCCATGTTCGTGTTGCCTTTGCTTATGTTATGGTCCTTTTTTGCTTGGTCGATGGGGCCGGTTCAACAGGTTTATTTAATCGGCATGGCTCCTCAGGCTTCGGGGATCGTCCTAAGTTTGAACAATTCTATCGTGCAGTTGGGAATGGCCGTAGGGGCTGTAATTGGGGGTATCGTTGTAGAAAGCATCTCTCTTGCAGCAGTTGGTTGGTTTGGCGGCGTTGGCGTCGCAATGGCACTCATCCCGGCTATTATTTCTTTATCCATGCGTCGCCGATCTGCAATAGCGGAACGAAACGAAGCGTAACCGGCAATGCGGAAGTTTGAAAACAAGGCTTCTATTTAAGTTGAACAAATGATATCAGAGAAGGAGGGAGCTTCGCGATGCGCTCAATCTCGACGATTCAAGCTGGTTGGCAGCCCGGAAAGATCTGGAGGAGGGTGCCAATCCATTAGGTCGCATCGAATCTAAGTAAGAACCTAAAAGGCGTGATCAAGCGAATCAAAGAAAGGGCCATCCCGCAAAAGGATGGCCCTAAATCTAAAGCCAAAGGGAGCCGTGATATAAAGCGCTCCCTTTGGCTAATCGTAAGTCCTCCATCTTTTTCTTGTGGGCCTCGATTACAGCGCAGGCTTTTTACCTCTTGGCAGAGGATATTTTCAGTGTATCGCCTTCTGTTTTCCTTGTTCTCTGTCCCTGCATAGTGGCTAGAACTACGCCGGAAATAATGAGAACAGATCCTGCCACTTGCGTTAAGGAAATCGGGGTGCCGAGCGTGATATAACCTAAAATCATGGCGACAAACGGTTGTAAATTCAGAAACAGGGAGGCTTTAGCCGCCCCTACCTTGCGAATCTGCGCATTCCAGATTACGGCGCATAAGCCCTGAATAAGCAGCGCCGAACCGACCAAGAGAACCCACCACCAAAAGTGAGGCTGTAATTGTACGTTAGGGTCGCTCCAGACCGCCACCGGGTATACCGAGATGCAGCCGAGTACGGTGGTATACACCGTTGCGACAAACGCATCCATACGTTCCGTCAGCTTTTTCATGAGGATCATAGATCCCGACAATGCCAACATACAGATAAACATGATCCAGACGCCTTCGGTAATGGCTGTGCTCATCCTTCCGCCAGTTCCAACCACGAAGAAGACACCGGTGAGGGCGACAATCGAGCCTGCAACCATGCGTTTCGTTAACGGCTCTTTCAAAAATAAGCGGGCAAATAGCGCCGTAAAAATTGGAGCTAACGATAAGATGAGCGAAGCTGTGGTTGCGTCCGTTGTCCGGAGACCTGTAAAGAAAGAAACTTGGTGAAGCAGCATCCCGATTAGAACGAAGGGGACCAAATAAACGAAGTCGCGGAACGTAATCTTCGCCAAGCCACGAGTTGCAATCAAATAAATAAGCAGGAACGCCGATGAAACCAGAAGCCGGTATGCCGACAGATGCAAGGCGGGGAATGCTTCCAGCAGCAGCGAGCCTAAGACGAAGTTGCTCCCGTAAAGGGCTGCGCAAAACAAGAGAAGCAAATAAGTTCGCAAGCAGATGCGCCTTCTTTCACAGAAATAAAGGATAATGGAGCGGATTTAATTGCGTTTGACTGCGATAAGCTCTATTTCAATCTTGGCGCCTTTTGGAAGTTTAGACACTTCTACGGTTGTTCTGGCAGGGTGATGATCGCTGAAATATTGGCTGTACACTTCATTCATCTGCTGAAAATGCTCTGAATCCGTCATGAAAACGGATGTTTTTACAACGTCTGCTAAAGATAATCCAGCTTCAGCTAAGACGGCTTGCAGGTTCTTTACTATTTGATGGGTTTGGTCAACGATGCCTTCTTTCAGATTTCCTTCGGCATCAATCGGAAGCATGCCCGACGTATAGACGGCATTTCCTAAAGCGATGGCCTGCGAATATGGGCCGATAGCTGCGGGTGCTTGTGTTGTTGTAATAGCGATATGGCTCATCGTATTTAATTCCTCTCCGTCTCTTGGATAAATGGGTGAAGAAAAAGGCCCGAGGCGACAGCCCGGGCCTCTCATTAGGCAAGCAATATAATCTTAGAGTCCGACTGTGCAGCGGCAGCTTTACTTCGCCGGCGCGTATGCTTCATCCAAGAAACCGCGAATGGCTTGAAAAGCCTGAAGTCTGTTTTTCTCCAGCAATACCATGTGCGTCCCTTCACCGATTTCCACCCAGCGGCGGTAGGCGGCTCCTGTCAGGGAAGTGAAGAAATTCTGCGCCAATTCAAGAGGGACATCGATATCCCACTCGGCATGGACAAGAAGGACGGGAACCGTGACATCCTTAGGATCATAGAAAGCTTTGCCAGCCGTCCAGTATTCGCGGATATCCAGGATAGGGCCGTTGGTCGCCCGGATATGCTCGGGATGATCGGTTAAGCTCCCCGGATCCGAAGCAAGAGTGGCTTCGACCCATTGTTCAAACCAGCCGTCCGGAATCAGATCACCGCGTTTATGCTCTGGCGCCGCGCTAAGCCAGCGTTCCTTCGTGTTGCCGGCAGCAACAAGGCGATACGAACCGAGCGGGCCTCCGGTATCGATCGGAACCGGTTTGGAGCTTAGCCATTGCGGTGCAACAAGCGTAAGCTTGTTTACTTTCTCGTTGTTTTGGCTGGTATAAGCTCCCGCAACGGTTCCCCCCCAAGACATTCCCAGTATGTTGACCTTCGTCAAATTCCGGCGTTTCAGAACGTAGTCCACGGCTGTACCAAAATCCCGGACCCCTGTCTCCGTGCGGACAAGCGGCGGATTAAGGTCGGCAGGCTGCTCCATCTCGGGCGGTCTTGTCGAGCCGCCGTAGCCGCGAACGTCCACGGCGTAAACGTCATAGCCATGGCTGGCAAGGTAGTCCAGAAAAGTGAAGCCGTCCAGCTCCACATCGTACAGACTGCCAATTGAATAGGTAGCGCCATGAACCATTACGATTGTTTTTTCGTTAGAGAAGGTAGTCATGGAAGCGGGACGTTTATTTCGTACATAAAGCTCGATTCCCGGCGTATCGCTCGGGATATGCAGGTCTTCGGTCACGATAGGGTTATTTTCAAGAAAATCATGGGTTGTCATAAGCTCAGCGCCTTCCGTATTGGATTTTGTTATCAGGCTGTATTAAATAAAGTTCCACTTATACTTGCCCCCGCTGCGAGTAACGTACCCCGCCGCACTTCCGGGGAAATGCGTACTGAAATAAATGACCGGGCGATCCGTGATGAGCTCCAGCACCCGGAGCCGTGAAACACGCGCTTGATCGGAAAATTCGCAGTACATGGAATTCCATTCCGGATTATAGACCTGAAACGGATGATGCATCACATCGGCGCCGAATAAAGCTTCTTCTTCGCCGGATTTAAGACGGATAGACATTTGGCCGATGCTGTGGCCGGGTGTCGGAATGAATGTGAATAGATCAAGGAATTCCCCGCCCTCAGGGCCAATGGTCTGCGTTAAGCCGGCTTCAACAACAGGCAATACGCTTTCTTCGTAAACGTTAAAGTTTGCTTCGTTTGCCTCATTGTGGCTGGCCTCGCTGGAGTAATATTGCTGCTCTGCGAGGGGAAATACGTATTTGGCATTGGGGAAGGTCGGTACCCATTTTCCATCCACAAGCTTTGTATTCCAGCCGACGTGGTCCACATGCAGATGCGTCAGCAGAACGTAGTCCACTTCCTCCGGTGTAACCCCAGCCTCTTTTAGCCGCTCGAGATAGGGGAGCTGGAGATTGGCGAGATCGGGATTTAAAGGCAAGTTTTTATCGTTTCCTGTAGCCGTATCGATAAGGATCGTATGCTTCGGGGTTTTCACCACCCACGTTCCAATGCTGACGATAAGCTGAGAATTGCCATCGATCAGGCCAGCCGGAAGAGAGTTCCGATTCTCCTCCAGGAACAGCGGGTTCCACGATCCCGGAAAATATACTTCCGGCGGAATACCGTCAAGCATCATCTCCGTGACACGCGTCACGGTAACATCACCGACTCGATAGACCTTGGGAATATTAGCGGTCATTCTATTAACTCCTTTCGTCCTTCTGCATATCTCTTTAATCCGGATAACAAGGTGCATCAATGTGTTTCGTTTCTTATTATCCATGAGAATTTCGCTGTAAATGAAAATGATTCTGTTGAAATGAACGATGCTCAGATACCCGGGTAAGATTCGTTCGCCAACCTTGATTAAATGTTAGTCCAATAATGGCGCCAAATCAACGTTTTTACACCGTAATTTCGCACTAGTGAAAGGGCTTGATATTGCTCATGTTTACGCCTATTATAAAGTTATAAATTTCGCCGACAGCGAAATCGCATCGAAACTTTAGGAGGCTTGCATATGAATTCGATCGGCGAAGCCATTCGAAGCACTCGAAAAAAACAGAAATTAACGCTCAAGAAGGTAGCTCAAGCGGCCTCTGTATCCTTATCTTTTCTCAGTGAAATTGAACGCGATAAGGCGAATCCGTCCATCAGTGTTCTGAAGCGCATAGCGAATGCATTAAACGTGAATTTTACCGATTTGTTCGGCGAGGAGAAACGAAGCATTGTCGTTAGGAAAAACGAGCGCAAACCTTTGGTGCATTCCGAAGGTTCCCGTATTACCTGGTACGCGCTCAGTCAAGGAAGCAGCAACCGAATGGGACCGATATGGGGAGTGTTGGAAGAAGGAGCGGCTTACGGCGACATTGGCGTCGGCCATAGCGATGGCGAGGAATTTCTATTTGTCCACTCCGGGCGTTTGGAGTTTATGCTGGGCAATGAACGTTACACGCTCGAAGAAGGGGACAGCATCTATTATGATGCCAGAATCCCCCATAGTTATAAGAATATTTGGGAAGGCGAAACGCTGCTAATAGCGGTTGCTACTCCGCCTACTTTTTGACGGAACGGAATTGGAGGTACATCTGTACGAACCGCAGAGGATCATTTATAGAACAGCGGAAGGGACCCCCTTTAGTATTTTTCGCCGATGGCCACGTTAAGCTGAGCCGTATCATGCGCTGGCCTTGAAGATTCGAATATCCAGCCGACTGAACCGTCATCTTTCTTTATACTGACATTCCTGCAATGGGATACGGCATCGAAAATGAACTGGCGGTGCCTTTCCACTAGAGCTGTCCTCAAAACCAAGATAGCCATAACGTAGAGGAATTATGGAATCAAGTTTTATCTCAGCCTGAGAATAAGAACTTGATTCCATTGATATAATGGACGGTACTTGTTTTCAATCATAAACAGACCTTGCCGTAGCCATTACACACCTCAAACGAATTACTAATCCGTAATGTTTCCGCACCAGCGAGTGATTCCTTCATTTATGGTTTGCATTGGATTCGGATCGGATAGAGGAATCGCCCAGGCAATATGTCCATCCGGTCGAATCAGCGCCGTGTGGACGTCGTTCCAATCCGCGTCAGCCTCAGCCAAAGAGGCATGTACAACTTGAAGGTTGCTATACGTTTCCCATTGACCGCTATGCTGCTCATTAGAATGGAAATGCAACAGAAGAAAAGTACCTTTGTGCAGGAACGGATAGGCGTTCATCAATCGTCCATCTTTCAGCTTTAAGCTGAGATCCTTGAACCGTTTCCCGTTTAAAGGATGGGAAGGCGCTTCGGCGTCGGGTGCATAATGTACATCCATGGCGGAAATCTGTGCAGCGATTTGATAATTAGCCTCCGGTATTTGAATCAGATCAGACAGCATGCTTCGCAGTTCCGTGATGGGAGGAGTCACGTCCAGAAGCAGGGTTTGGACCTCGGTATTCCGGAGCAAGGCCGTATTCCATGGGAAACGTTCGGCATGATAACTGTCCAATAGCCAGTCCGGAGCCCAGCCTTTGATTGCTCCTGCAAGCTTCCAACCTAAGTTCATCGCTTCTTGTAAGCCGACGTTCATTCCCTGTCCACCAGCGGGAAAATGAATGTGCGCCGAATCTCCGGCCAAGAACAATCGACCATTCCGATAGCGTCCCGCTTGCCGCGTAGCATTTCCGAAACGGGACATCCATTTCACATCGTTCAATCCCAAGTCGCTTCCGGTCGTACGGATGAGCGATGAACGAAACTCTTCCAATGTAACGGTCTCATCCTTAGAGATGTTACGTCTCTCCATATCGATCATCAAGACTCGATAGATATGATCATTGATTGGCATGATGCTGACCAATCCTTTTTCTGTAATCCGGGATATGACACTCATAGGAGCCAAATCAGACAGAACGGCATCCCCCAGAATAGCCGTGAAGGTCGCGTCTGTACCTTCAAATGATATATTTGCATGTCTGCGAACCAAACTTCTGGCTCCATCCGTGCCTACCACATAAGCTGATCTTAACGTTGTTTCGCCACGAGGTCCCGCGATCTTAACGTCGACCCCATCCTCATCCTGGTGCACAGATAGAGCCTCAACCTCTCTCCAGACCTCTGCGCCAAGGCTAAGCGCCCATTCCTCCAGCACCTTCTCCGTCTCACTCTGCGGTAAAAAGAGGGTGTGATTGGAAGAGGAATCCAACACCGAGAAATCCAAAGGGGTATCTAATCCGGCAAAATGTCCTCTCGAAAGTAAACGGCCTAGACTGATTAATTGTGATTTCAATCCACGCATATCTAATATTTCAAGGGTTCGCGGATGTACGGTAAGCGCACGTGAATATGGAGTTGTCTCTTTTAATCGCTCAATGACGCAGACCTTTACGCCGGCTAATGCCAATTCCCCAGCCAACATCATGCCGACAGGACCGCCACCGATCAGGATGACTTCATATTTCATATCAATAACCTCTTTTCTTAAACATTATGGGAAGATCACGATAGCGTCTATTTCGATAAGCCATTCAGGATCGGCTAGTGCTTGAACGCTTATATAGGTACTTGCTGTCTTCGGCCAGTTAGGGCCAAACACATAGAATCCTGCGTCAAAAATAATCGAAATCAATTCCGGGTTGTGGTTTACCACAAAAATATTCATTTTTACAATGTACAATGGATCCGCTCGCACGGCTTCCAATGCATACTTAAGATTGGTGAACACTTGAATCGCTTGCGCGTAATAGTCCCCTGAACCGACCAATGCTCCTGTTTCATCTACAAAAACCTGACCTGAGATGAAGGCCAGTTTGGAGGCAGTAGTTACCACGACATGAGAAATGACAGATGTAACCTTATCCGTCAATGTCTTCGGATTCACGATTTCCATAGGCAGGTATGCTCCATTTCCATATTTATACATCTTCTCTTGAAAAGTGGAGTGTTTCCAGCAACCTCCTTCATCCATTATTGTTTCGTTAGAACCTTTTTTATTGCTTGTTAAAACAAGTGTGATAAAAATTATATATAATTTTTGTTTCATATGAAACAATCTTATTGTAATTGTTTGCTCATTATACTGTCAACTCATATCAATATAAGTATGCCCGTTTGTTTCCCAGAGAACAATCTATGATATAATAAAACAAATAAGTCGAGGAGCCAGCATAATCATGGATACTGCCAGTAAGAACAAAACCGCCATTCATGAATTTTTCGTTCAGTTTCTTGAGCAAAAAGAGCAATATGAAACCCGAATAACTGCCACATACCTGGAGGATATCCGGAAGCACATTGAATCGGAATTCAGCTTGAATATGACGGAACTGCACACCATTGCGTGCATCGGAGAGCAGGAGCCGATCAATCTCACTTCCATCGCGGAGAGAATAAATTTAAGTAAAGGAAATACCTCCAAGATCGCAAATAAACTACTAAAGGCAGGTTGGGTGCGAAAAGCCCAGTTCAACGACAACAAAAAGGAAGTGTATTTTCGGCTAACGCCTGTCGGCAAAAAGCTGTTTGCCGCTCATGATGAGCTTCATGCGAAGGAAAAGCAAAGAATGTACGAATTTTTGGAAAGATATAACGAAAGCGAGATCGAATTTATTAAACGGCTGTTTGGAGATATGGTTGACTTCTATCGCTAAACGTACCTCAACAAACCGTACATGAATACGCCGCCTTTTAGAAGGCAAGAAGCGATCCGGCCAAACGAGGCGGGAGATGGGGCCTCCGCCTTCAAAGGATCTCCGATCCGAATAGATGGGGGTATGGTACCGACAATCTTTTGATTTTTTGCTGCTGATCAGAAAAAGAGAGTGAGCTCCCTCACAGGCATTGGGCCGGCGGGGGAGCTCGCTGTCTTTCTCTAGAGCTTTATTTGGATTCAATTCGACCCATTGAATGGATCGTCTCGGACAAAGTCTGTTTCACTGCCGACCAGTTGGTCTGCTCAATATCGAGTACATGTCGAAGGTAAGCCCATGTAACCTTCTGGATCAGGGCAACTCGTTCTGGGTTTTCGTCTGTTGTTTCTTTAACCTCGTAACCAGCGATCCCTCCAAGTGAGTGTTCTGCACCAAAAAGGGTGAGCAGGCTCTCGGCTCCCGGGCTGAGGAAGTAAGGGTCGGTCATCCAATCCGGCCCGCGAACGGTCAGCTGATATTTGTTAGGAGTGTCGTCCTGATCCCCGACGACCACCAGGGTGGGCTTGGTCATGTGCTCGAAGCTCACGTTCAGATGCGGCATCTTCTCGGCCGCGAACGGTGTCAGGCTGTCCCCGCCTTGTCCAGCGGTGGCGAATAGCACGCCTGCTTTGATGCGCGAGTCGGACAGGTCCTCTTCCTTCTTAGTCTCGGGGTTGAGGACTCGCAATCCTAACAGGTTGCCCGCCGTTTGGCCGCCGAAGGAGTGTCCGGCTGTGGCGATGCGGCTTCGGTCAAGGCGCCCGCTGAGGCCGGGAACGGCAGATTCCAGGAAATCAAGCTGATCAAGGATGCGCTTCATGTCTTCCACTCGGAAACGCCATATCCGTGGTGTGCGGGGATCGGCCTGAGGGAGACCCAATGTCCTTGAGTCTAGATGGGTAGGTTGAATGACTACGAAGCCGTGTGCAGCCCAGAAGTCAACCAAGGGTCCGTAACCCTCCAACGATGAGCCAGAACCGTGTGAGAAAACAATGATAGGTAAGTTACGACCGGTCGTCGGCGCGGAGACTCTCACTTGCAGATTCTCGCCACGGCCCGGGGCTGAAAGCACTATCGGCTTTACCGAGACGACTGGAGAGGGTGCGGTAATCTTTAGTTCCATAATTAATGTTCCTGCCCTTCTTAAGATAGATTTTTGCCGGGAGTTTTCTCCCTGTCAGATCCCATAATAAAAGTTGGAGTCGAATCCAAGTCAAGGCGCGAAAACAAGAAAGTTGATTAAGGATAAATGATGGAAATAAGTTTGACTTGGAGTATGCACCAAGATGTATAATGCTCAAAACGGCAATTTAGGGAGGAGACATAATGGAAGAACAAACTTTTACGATCAAGCAAGCCGCCGAGCAAACCGGTATTTCCGAGGATACAATCCGCTATTACGAAAAGATCATGCTGCTGCCTCAGGCAGAACGGAAGGAAAACAGGCATCGCTTTTATCGAAGAGAGGACATTTATAGGATCAAGCAAATAACCTGCCTCAAAAAAACGGGAATGTCGCTCGAGGCTATGCGGCCATTTTTGGCTGCCTCAGTCGACTCCGATTCCGTTAATTATCCTGAACTGGTGGATCAATTAAGAAGTCAACGTGAACATATTATGATTCAAATTTCCTCGCTTCAGCAGATCGTTGATTTTATTGACATAAAGCTGAAAGAAGGTAGGCCCCAATAATTAAAGCTCGATGCGGGCTTTTTTATACACGAGTTGTAATCAGCGAAGTTACAACTGTGGCGGTTACAACAAATCAAATATTGGAGGTAAATCGGAAGAGCGTTCCCGACATTCGAGCGGTATGCGACTTTTCGAGGTGGCGGATGATGTCCTGGATACCTGTGGTGCTCCCGGAGATGCCATGCTTCAGCATGACAAGTATCGGGAACATTAAGCAAACGGGTAATCCATAACGACGATTCCTTCAACAAACGGGCCAATGGATTGCAATAATCCTTGATGCAGGGGGTGCCGAATATACTCCCGGCAAGCCTGTTGATTCTCGAAAGTGACTCTGATTCCCAGCGTAAACCCCTGCATATGCTCTATTTCCTCCGTAACGTTAATCCCTGCGCTAAGTTCCACGATCCCCGGAATGTTCCCTTTAAAGTCATGTGCGCGCTTTATTGCACTTTCTTTTACTTCTATAGAAACATCGGGCTTGAATTTCAATAGCACGATATGCTCAAACATCTTACTCCCTCCAAGGTTTCCGTTTATTTTTGACTTTGGAGCTGCTTCAATTGGGAGAGCTCCTTCATCCATTTCACGAAATTGTCGGTTACAAGATCAAGGTACTGAATGGTAGGTTCATCAGTCAGCTCACCCTTCTCGTTAAACTTCTCATGAACAAGACCAATGTACACTTCATTTCCAGGCAACAGCGGCGAGGAAATACCGGATGCGAACAGAATGTCACGCAGATGGCCCTGCGCTTTGACCGATCCCAACAATCCCATGGAAGATCCGGCGATCCATGAGGGCTTCCCGATCATGACTCGATCCACGCGGGATAACCAGTCGATCGCGTTCACCATGACGCCGGGAATGGTCGAATTATATTCCGGAGTGATCCACAACACCGCGTCGGCAGCAGCGACTTGCGCCTTAAAATCGATAACCGGCAGCGGCGGAATAGACTCGATATCCTGATCGTAAAAGGGGAGACCCCGAATGCTCAGCACATCCAATTGAAAAAGATGCTGATAACGGTTTTGAATATAACGGGCTAACTTCTGGTTGTATGAATCTTTGCGAATGCTTCCGACTATGGCGGCTATTTTCATTTTCATCACCTCAATGATAGGGTCTGAATGGAGTTGAGCAGGTGGGGCCGATCATCACTGTCTATCCATTCTTGCTATTCCTCCTAAGGAGGACATAAACTAGTCTAAATGGACTCGAAGAGCCCAGGAAGAGATCTAGTTATCGTAGGATTAGGAATCCTACGTTCATAATAGGTAGGAGGTATGGAGAACATGGCCAACAGATTGGACCGTTATGAGGAATTGTCCCGTTTTTTGCGTTCACGCCGTGAACGAATAACCCCAGAGCAAGCAGGGGTGCCGGATTCCGGACGCAGACGAACACCCGGACTTCGCCGCAGCGAGGTAGCTCTGCTGGCAGACGTGGGATTGGATTGGTACACCTATTTGGAACAAGGGCGTCATATCAATGTATCCGCTGAGGTCCTTGATCGAATAGCGAAGGTGCTTCGGTTAGATGAGTCGGAACGCAGGCATCTGTACCATCTTGCCCGTAAACAATTTCCCTTGACCGGTACGAAGCAACCCTCTAAGGTAACGCCGGAGCTTCAACGTTTTTTGGATAGCCAGAACCTTTCCCCTGCGAATGTCATGGATGCGCGCATGAACATCATTGCCTGGAATGATGCCTACTGCGCAATAAATGGGAATCTCGCGGTTATGTCGGAAAGGGAGCGGAATTTGGTATGGATGACCTTTACTTCTCCCCGTTTCCGCTATCTAAAGGGAGACCAATGGGAACTGCATGCCAGGCGAATCGTTGCTAATTTTCATGCCGGGTATGCTCGTCACGTCGACGATCCTTGGTGGTCCGAGCAGTTCGAGGCGCTTTCACAGGCTAGCAGGGAGTTTCGAGCATTTTGGGATTCCCACGAGGTTCTCGATGCTATGGATGCTCCTAAGACGCTGCATTGTCCGAATCTCGGGATCTTGAATTTTGATCTGGTTTCATTTCATTACTTGAACGATTCTAATTTGACCGTTTCCATTCATGTTCCTCATCCAGATGGCACGGTGGATAAGATGCAGCGACTGCTAATCGATTATCAGAGCCAGCATTCAGATCAGCTCGAATCTTCTTCAAGAGTTTAGTATAGGAAGGCAATCAGAAGTCTTATTCGGCATGAATCAAGACATCCGAGCGGATGTCTAATCATTTCGCTCTATGGTGAAACGGAGAACTGTATCGCAAATAACGGCAAGTAATAAATATGCTCCCCTTTAAGTAAGCCGGTTTAATAAATAAACCGGCTACTTCAGAGGAGCATATCAGTTGCCGTGGATGTCGAATTCTTTGGTATCCTTTAAAATGGTTTTACCACATCATCTGAATCAGTGGAGTAAGCCAGCTCTTTCTGTGCTTCCAGAGCGGCGAGTCTGTCCAGCAGGGCTGCCCGGATTTGCTCATAGGCGTCACTGCCCAACGCCATACGTATCGGACCCTCTCCCTGGTCGACTCGGCGGATAATCTGCTGCGCCATTTTATCCGGATCGCCGACAACCATTTGATTGAACATGCTCATATCTATACCAGGCAGTTCTCCCTTCATCAGGCTAACGAATTGGCCCGCCTCCGTATCCCGGTATTCGTCCATCCGCTCGCCGAATACGGCGTTGCTTGTAATGAAATTCGTTCGGATTCCGCCGGGCTCCACCATAGTGGTCTTAATATTGAACGGAGCCACTTCCTTAGCTAGCGCTTCAAAGGCGCCTTCGACCGCCCATTTCGAAGAGCAATACAGTCCCATACCCGGAATAGAATAATGACCCGCCATACTCGAAATCTGTACCATGTGACCGCCGCCCTGCTTACGGAAAAAGGGCAGGACTGCACGCGCTGCACGCAGGGAGCCAAGCACATTGGTCATAAACTGATGCTCAATTTGCCTGTCGCTTGCTTCTTCCACTGCGCCATACAAGCCATAGGCTGCATTATTGACAAACACATCGATCGTGCCCAGTTCTAAAAATGCACGTTCCACCACTTCAGCAATTTGCTGAGAGTTAGTCAGATCTAAATTAGCCTGCCAAAGCCCAGAGCCATACTGTGCCTGCAGATCATCCAGCACCCCCGGCTTGCGTACCGTTGCAGCTACACGGTCCCCCCTATCAAGCAACCGGCGAGTTATACGTGAAGCCAAGCCTCCTGACGCTCCTGTAATGAACCATGTTTGCATACTAAATACCCTCCAGTCGTTGTCTTCCACTGAATCATACAAGCAACTGGAGGGTGCTAGCCACAGCACGTCTATTCTATTAACGGGAGTAACAGTCTACGGTAGCTGCCTGTCCTGCTCAAGTAAACGCAATAATCTCTCCTCCGTGCCTGAACCGGGCACCGGAACAAAGAAACACCAGTGCAGTCCCGGGTCATTATCGATTACAGCCGCGGAATGGAGCTCGAACTCCATCTCCTGTGCGTCAGGAACACGGAATAAAGCGGTGGCTACGCGTTTTTGTTTGATTTCATATAGTTCCCAGAAATGTACGAACTCCACGCTTTCCCGCATCAAGCGTTCAAACCGTTCCATATATAACGGGTTGTTCTTGTAAAGATCGAAGCCTGCCCGCAGAACGGCTACAGAGTAACGGGCAGCGCCTTCCCAATTCACCAGTCTGTTGCGGTAATCCGGCTTTAAAAACATAATGTCCATCATATTCCGTTCGTTGTCCGGCAGACTGCCGAAATCGGCTACGATGAGTTCAGCCGCCCGATTCCAGGCGATAACATCCGTACCTTCGTCTGTGATAAAAGAAGGATAATGCAGTTGATTTACGATTTTCTGCAGAACTCCCGTGTCCGGCCCACCGTTATTTGGCACTGTGACGACGCTCGCCACATCTACATTGGCCAGATCGAATAGATGCTTCTGCTCGTCTTCGTCAAGCTGAAGCGCTTTGCTGATACTTAGCAGCACTTCCGGCGAGGGATTAACCTCCTTGCCTTGCTCCAGCCAGGCATAGTAAGTCACGCTTATATTGGCAAGATAAGAGACTTCTTCTCTTCGAAGTCCCGGAGTGCGTCTTCGTCCGGGCAGCGGCTGAATCCCGGCCTTTGAAGGCTGCAACCGTTCTCTGCGCGATTTAAGGAAGTCACCCAATGCGGATGAGGAACGATTCATTTTCAAGTGGGTCACCTCTATTTACTCATATGGAAGATACATATCGCTATTAACCAAATAGACCAAAAGCACTCTATACATGATTATTATAGTCTCTGTTGAATGCCGTTTCTACAAAAGAGAACCAACGAGATGCAATTGTCTCGTGAGATTCAGGGCTTTTCCTTAGATAGGAAAAGCCCTTTCTACATCCTCGTGAATGCGAAATGAAAGTCTGTTACATTAATTCTCTTGTAGTAATGCTATTAATCCTGCCGTATTTATTACATTCCATGGTGTATTTACCTATAATCTCTAAAGTTGTTGGATCGTAAACCAACTTGAACATAACGGTCGTCTCCGGAGAAAACAGGGGCGTCTCTTGGTCCAAGTAAACGGATTTTATTTCAATGCCTAACGATTGTTGATCATGTGGTGTTGCCGGCATTTTTATATTTTTCGAAACCGTGAATTCTCATCTGGAGCATGAATGGGTTAAACTTAACGGGTACAAGAGCTCAATAATTATAAAGCAGCATAGTATTCATTCGGTTTGAAAAAAAGTCGAGTCTGTGCTATTATCAGAAAAATCCAAACATAGCGAAGAAGAGAAGGCTATGCAATAGCGTTTATGTCCAGAGAGCGGAGGGTTTGCTGAAACCTCCGTCGTAACGCATGTATAGTGTCGTCTCGGAGCTGTTGACCGAACGCGGAAGGCGTGATAACACGCCCGCAAGTAGGATCAACCGGCCTGGCATCCGTTAACATGCTGCAGGTAAAGCATCGGCTTTACCTCATGAGACTGCAATTGCGAGGTTGCAGTAAACCTGGGTGGTACCGCGATTCCCCTTTCGTCCCAAGGCTTCTAGCATTTCTATGAGCCTTGGGAAGGAAGGGGTTATTTGTTTAATACCAACAGGCGATGAAGAGAAAGCCGGCAAGGGCGGTTATGCCCAGAGAGCAGAGGAAACGCTGAAACCTTTGCCTTAACCCTTTGTATGGTGTCGTCTCGGAGCTGTTAACCGAAAGCGCGGCTGGTCTTTTTCTGTCCCGCAAGTAGGCTTAACCGAAATGGTGCTCGTTAACGCGCCGCAGGTAAGGCATCGGCCTTACCTCATGAGGCTGCATTCGCGAGGGTGCAGCGAACTTGGGTGGTACCGCGAAAAAATCCCCTTTCGTCCCTGTATGAGCTGACCGCTGTCAGTTTGCTCAGGAGGAGAGGGGGTTTTATTTTGCAAAGGAGGCTGCCCAAGTGGAACAGCAATTAGGAATGACGAATGAAACAACGACGCCATCAGAGGAATATATCACCGGTTCGGAGGTGCTTTTGCGCGGCTTGCTGCAGGAAGGCGTAGAGTGCGTATTCGGTTATCCTGGGGGAAATGTGCTCTATATCTATGACGCGATGGTACATCAGCCAGATTTCAAGCATATCTTGACCCGACACGAACAAGGCGCGATCCACGCGGCGGACGGCTACGCCAGGTCAACGGGGAAGGTTGGGGTATGCATCGCGACATCCGGTCCAGGCGCAACAAATCTGGTGACCGGGATTGCAACCGCCTATATGGATTCGGTACCGCTGGTGATCATAACGGGGAACGTATCTACGAATGTCATGGGCACGGATGCTTTTCAGGAAGCGGACATCATTAGCATCACGATGCCGATTACGAAGCACAGCTACATGGTTCGCGATGTACACGACCTTCCTCGCATCATTCATGAATCGTTCTACATCGCGAACACGGGCCGCAAAGGTCCTGTCTTGATCGATATTCCAAAAGACGTGACCAACCAGCGGATGGGATATCGTCCAGCGGACACGGTTCGGTTGCGCGGATACCATGGAGCCCCGGAACCGAATCCGGCGGAAATGGATGCGCTGCTTCAGGCGATTGCGGAAGCGCGCAAGCCGGTTATTATCGCAGGCGGCGGCGTTGTCTATGCGAACTCCTCCCAGGAGCTGATCAAATTCGTCCACACTACGCGGATTCCGGTCGCGACCACTCTGCTCGGCCTCGGCGGGTTTCCAAGCGATGACGAGATGTGGCTGGGCATGCTCGGACATCATGGCGTATATGCGGCGAACATGGCGGTGCAGAATGCGGATCTCATTATTTCGATCGGCTCGCGTTTCGATGACCGGGTCACGATGAGGCTGGACGGGTTTGCGCCTCTGGCCAAACGTATCGCCCATATCGATATCGATCCTGCGGAAATCGGCAAGAACGTCAAGACAGATCTCGCATGCATCGGCGATATTAAAAACGTGCTGGCTTATGCGAACACGAAAGCGCAAGCAGCCCAGACGGGCACCTGGCTTGAGCAGCTTCAAGAGTATAAGGTGCAGCATCCGCTTCGGTATACCGATTCGGATACAGTCATTAAGCCGCAATATGTGCTCGAGATGATTAGCGAGACGACGCAAGGAGAGGCAATCATCACCACCGATGTAGGCCAGCACCAAATGTGGACCGCGCAGTTTTACCGCTTCAAGCATCCTCGCTCGCTCATCACGTCGGGCGGTCTTGGCACGATGGGCTTTGGCTTCCCGGCCGCGATCGGCGCTAAAGTCGGAAATCCAGATCGTCTCGTGGTCTCGATCAACGGCGACGGGGGCATGCAGATGTGCGCGCAGGAGATGGCGATCTGCGCGATTCATCAGATTCCGGTCAAGATCGTGGTCTTGAACAACCAGGTGCTCGGCATGGTTAAGCAGCAGCAGGAATTGATGTACGAACGACGCTACAGCCAGATTGATCTGTCCGGCAGTCCGGACTTCGTCAAGCTAGCGGAAGCATACGGGATCAAGGGATTAAGGGCAACGAACAAGGACGAAGCCTCCAAGGTCTGGTTAGAAGCGCTGCAGACGACAGGACCTGTGCTCGTCGAGTTCGTCATCCCGACCAACGAGAATGTGTACCCAATGGTGCTTGCCGGCACGCCGCTGGACCAAATGATTCTAGGGTACGACGAATAATTGCGCTGAAGAGATAAAAAATCGTTTAAAAGGAGCAAAGCATACTCATGGCAACACCCGATGATTTTTTATAAATTAGATATCCGTATCGGTACTGTGCTTAAAGCGGATCCTTTTCCATAAATTTTCAAATCCTGCAATGAAGTTGGAGATAGGTTTTGGTGAAATGGGTCTTAAGCGTTGATGGCTTTGAATCTGAAGTGCTGGTAATTGGAGGCATTCCAGAGGAGGGTGATGTTGTTCTTTTGTAGCCAGACGAACCAGTAAGAAATGGTACACCGATTGCTTAATACTTTTGTGGGATTAATTTAATGGTTAGCGTTCAATGAAAAAGCGAAAGTCTAGGACATTATTTTCTCGTCCAGGGCTGTCGCTTTTTCGATTTCAAGGGTCAACTAATGCTTTATTTACGAAGGTTACGATATGGAAATTTACAGCCATTTTAATACTATCGCTGGGTATAAGGTCAAGGTGCCGCGGAGCGGCGTGATTGTCTGTAGGCAATACTGATTATGAACTGAAACTTTTATTCGTTGTTTAGTTTTAGCATCCGCCCCACATCTATCATGGAAGTTTACATTCGTTAAGGTGCTTATACTTCGTCTGTTCACGTTCAGCGTAACACTCAACTCTTATGGGAAGACGTCTAGCAATGTAGTCCACAACGGAATCGGATATGGATGCTTCACTTACGAAATGGCTTGCAAAATATGAACGATCTTCCTTTCCATATCGGAGTCGTCAATCATCTTCAGATATTCAGGTTTGAGCAATTGATACTGCTTCATGTAATAGAAATCCATAATCGCTTGTTTCACAGTGATATCATACTGAATCGAAAATGACGGCTCGATAAAGCGTCGCAGAACAGCGTCATCTTGAACCATAAACAACACGGCATTCAATCTGTTGAAAACCTGTTGCTCCATACCGGATTCAAAAAAAGTTTGTAAGCTTTTATTCCGATTTTGCAGGGCAACGGACAGATTCTCAAAATGGTGTGGATAAAATTCCTTCAGATCTTGCAAGAACAAATCAGAGATATACGCGGCACACATCAAAGATTGTAAAAATGTTAATTGAAAACGATCCAAAAAAGAGACGGAATCGTCTTTCACAACGGTGTCAGCCTTCTTCGAATAATCAATGTAATAATCCACGACTTGTTCGATGATGTCGTCTTTGGAGGAAAAATGCTTATAGAGCGTCACTTTGCTGATATCCATATATTTTGCGAGATCGTCGACTTTCAGTTGGCTGAATTTTGTTTTTCTTATAATGGGTTTTATTTTTTCCACATATGTATCTACACTCACAGCTTTTCTCACGGATAAGTACCTCCCTTTGATGCCTATAAACATATTATAACAAATTTGCTGCCCTTTATGTATGAAATTAATTAAATGAACTAATTTAATTAATTTTGTTTACTTATTAAATTTACTGATGTATAATCGCTCCTGTACCTAATCATCCGATTACGGATTATCAAAGGGAGGACGATTTAAATGGAATCATTCAGTAAGGGCAAATTTTCTGGAAAAAAGGTCGTGATCACGGGAGGCAGCAGCGGAATCGGCCTTGCGACGGCGAAATTGCTAGTGGATGAAGGCGCACACGTTCTGATTACCGGACGTACTCAGGCGACGCTGGATGCGGCTCGTGAACAACTCGGAAGCCACGCGATCGCGGTCTTAAGCGATGCCGCCTCATTGAAGGATATCGCCGCATTAGCCGATCGAGTGGAGGCTGAATTTGGAACCGTAGATGCCCTGTTCGTTAACGCCGGTGTCACGGGGTTTGTCCCTTTCGAAGCAATGACAGAAGAAAAGTACGACGAGATACTTACAATCAATGCCAAAGGACCGTACTTTACCGTGCAGAAACTCGCTCCGCTGTTAGGCTCAGGTAGCGGGGTAGTCCTTACCACCTCAATCGTGAACGTAGTGGGTCTCCCAATGCTCAGTGCTTACGCAGCTAGTAAGGCAGCGCTGCGCTCCATGACTCGAGGTCTGGCGCGCGAGTTATTACCACGAAATATTCGCGTCAACGCAGTCAGTCCCGGCGTTATTGACACAGGCATCATGGAAAAGTCAATGCCTGAAGAAGCTGCCGAACAGACAAAGGCACAGATGAGACAGCAGATTCCAATGCTGCGTTTAGGCGATCCAGTCGAGGTAGCCAAGGCTGTTGCATTTCTAGCATTTGAGGCCACCTATACCACCGGGGCTGAGTTCCCTGTCGATGGAGGCGGCTCCCAGATTTAAGCTCCTCTGTTCGCACACCTGACTATGGGGCATAGGTTCTCCTCATGCCCCCCTGGCTTCTAGTGAATTTTATAGTTTAGGAGTTCGTTGTTTTCCTTGGAAGACCGTTCGAAATCACAGAACGCGAATTTATCAGAGCAAAATGGAGGGGAGATCACAATGGAGAATACCATTCGGACAATCCGGTTCCACGAATACGGAGAACCAACTGATGTCTTATGCTTGGATGAGGTGGCGATCCCAGAGCCAGGGCCGGGACGCATTCGCGTGAGAGTACGCGCTTGCGGCTTAAATCCGGTTGACTGGGTGACGTGCCAAGGCCATTTTGCCGCTCAATTGCCCTTGCCTCGCGGAATCGGGCTGGACGTGGCCGGTATTGTAGACGCAATCGGAGAGGGCGTAACCGATGTTGCCATCGGCGATTCCGTTCTGGGTGGGGCAGATTTCATGAATGGATCGAGCGCCGGTGCGTCGGATCAAGCGATTATGTACTACTGGTTCCGAATGCCGGCCGGACTCGACTTTGTTCAAGCAGCAGCGTTGCCAATGGCAGTCGAAACCGCTTACCGTGGCATTGATACTCTTGGGGTGAAATCGGGTCAGACCGTACTCGTGCACGGAGCCGGCACCACGGTAGGGTTCGCCGCCGTTCAAATTGCCCTCATGCGCGGTGCCCGTGTGATCGCAACCGCTGGGCCCACCTACGCCCACAAGCTCCGCTCAATGGGGGCGTTGGTGACCTCGTACGGTGATGGAATGGTCGAACGAGTGACCGAACGGGCGAAACAGCCGGTTGACCTCGCCCTGGATACCGCGCCAATCAGCGGTTCATTGAAAGATCTGGTCCAAATCGTCAATGGGCATCCCCAGCATGTCCTAACCGTCAGCGATTTCGCCGCAGCCGCTGAACTTGGCGTTCGCACCAGCTATGGAGAACTACATACCGCACGTTATGACGTTGTCGGCGACTTTGCCGGGTACGCAGCGGACGGCAAGTTCACGATTCCGGTCGCGAAGACTTTCGAACTCGATGAATGGCGTTCAGCTGTTCAAATCAGCCAGAGCGGGAGTGCCCACGGCAAACTGATCCTCCTGCCCGACTCCGACTGATGAGCACATATAACCGATGAAATTCTGAATGAAGGAGGACATGCATTGAGTAAGAACCAACGAGAACATATTGCACTGATTACAGGCGCAAGTAACGGGATCGGATTGGCGTTGACCCGGAAAATGCTGTCGGAGAACTGGCAGGTGGTTGCTTTGAACCGGTCGGATTTTCCGGCGGACGATAGATTCCTTCAAAATCATCTCAAGGACGGACGGCTCCGAGCCTATAAAGTGAAGGATCTCACCGATTATGACGGCTTGAGGCACTCTTTGGAAGAAATCAAAAGCAAGGAACAGCGGCTCGATATTTTGTTTAACAACGCCGGAGGAGGCTTAAGTGAGCTGCGCTATTCGAAACAAGGCCGCGAATTGCATTATGAATTGTTGACGGTCGTTCCTTTTATTGTTCTGATGGAATTGAAGGAGCTGTTGAAGAACGGCAGCTTAAAAACCGTGATTAACACTTCGTCGCAGGTGTTTAGATTTACGAAGGAGTTTACGATCGAAAAATTGGAGCATCCCAAAACCTTCCGCAAAATGTATGGACCCTATGCGACTTCAAAGCTGGCTCTTTCGTTGTGGACCCAAGCCGTCGCACCGCAGCTTGCAAAGGAAGGCATTAAGATCCGCAGCGTTGACCCAGGCATTAACAATACGCTAAGAAAAGGAAAAGATTCCGGACTGACCGCAGGGTTTGAACTGTTTATGAAGTTTTTTTCCTCTCCGCCTACTCATGGAGCCAACCTATTATATGAGGGAGCTCTCGGCAAAAACCGCAATGAGACCGGCGTGTTTCTGTTCAAAGATCGGATTGCGGACTTGAAATTTACAGAACATGCGCAGCGTGTGCTGGAAAAAATATCCGATATATATAGCCTTGAATATCTTGGAGGGAATGTTCAAGTTAATGGAACGACGTAACCAAGTTTTATTTGTCTTCCATGCTGAGTCGCGAATACGGCCGTATTATCTTCATCGCGAGCGAGGAAGCCGTCATGACCTCCGGACAGATGCCTCAATACGGTATGACCATATCCATGCCGGGAAACGTTAATTTCATTAAAACACAACGAGGTTGCCGTGGAATAGATCGGGCAACCTCGTTAAACAATTGGACAGCATAGCTCAATATATGTGACATCAACGTGCTGATCAGAAAAAGAGAGTGAGTTCTTTTAATTCAATTTATTGTTTTTTAGATTGGTCGTCGTATGATCGATGCCACTTATTGAGTAATTTGTATGCTCAATCAATCCTCCCGAATATCGTGTTCAACAGATAACGAATCCCATACGCTCATCAAATGAGTTATGGCAGCTGCAATTTCCTCGTATGGAACACCGTCTCGGGCTTGTGTAGAAATCCCTCGTAAGAAGGTTTCAAATAACGTAGTCACCATGGAGATATCCGTGGATCCTGGCAACTCCCCGTTGGCTATGGCTCGTTCTATACAATCTTTGATCCACCCCCGGACTCTCTTTCTTTCCTTTGACAGAAGGTCTTGGATATGTTGTTGCTCAGGAGAACAGTTAACTGTGGACAAAACCAACAGACAACCTAAAGGGTGAGTGTTCTCTGTCTGGAACCGAGCTGCATCTAGCAATCCCATTTCCATGGCTGCTCTCGACGTTATGTTTGTATTTTTGAAAGTTTCCGAAGCATGTCCATACATCGATATGTAGCGATCAATCACTTCACGGAACAGATCTTCTTTTGACTTAAACGCTGCGTAAAAACTTGCAGATGATATATCTCCCATTGCGGTCTTTAACTGAGCCAGTGAAGTGGATTCAAAGCCATATTCCCAGAAAAGAATCATGGCGGCGGCAACCGCCTCGTCACGATTAAATGTACGTGGACGTCCTGTTCGCGGCATAAGATGACCTCCTTTATTAATTTTATACTAATCGATCCAGAAGTCATTGACAAGAAATGAGTGTTTGAACATAATATATGGAATGAATGATCTATAATTTGAGTTGGCTGAAGAGAGACAACTTACTTTTACACAATCTTTTCTCAAAAGGATGTGTCGACAGATGATAAACTTTAGAGACAAAGAATATCGCTGTACCTCGGAAATTGTACTCGGCTTAATCAGTGGAAAATGGAAGATATCCATTTTAAACCGCTTAGCAAAAGGTCCAGTACGGTATAATGAGCTGCGACGGGAACTTCCTGAAGCAACCCAACGTATGCTTACGATGCAGCTAAGAATGCTAGAAAGCGACGGACTTATTATTCGCAAGGTTTATCCGGTTTCACCGCCAAAAGTGGAATATTGCTTATCTCAGCTAGGTGAACAACTTGCCCCTATGCTCATGATGTTATGCGATTTTGGAACCAACTATATTGAAAACTATCCCGATGAAGTATTGTACACAAATCACAAGAATGCATAAAAAAGCTACAATCTGTCCATTTACCATTAACCTTGCCTTGATCGGGCTGCTCTTGATATTCGAAAAGCAGGAGGTACATTTTCCAAAGTACCTCCTGCTTTATATGTCTTAATTATCTATTTCCTTCGTATTGCTCACGCAGTACGTTTTTCTCTTTAGTCGTACTGACAGCTCCTTGCTTCAAACGATAGTTGACCCATGCCAACACTGCCGCAAGTATGGCCACAATCCCACCAGACCAGGATAGATCAATAAGCTTCATGTTTGTAGTGACAAAGCCGCCTAAAGCGGATCCGATCGCAATGCCAACATTGTTGGCAACGGAGGTTAAGGACGAGGCTAAGTCTTTTGCCTCCGGAACATGCTCACCAGCAAAATCAATGAAGTACAACTGCATCGTCGAGTTCATAAGATAAACAACGAGAGCCATGAATGAGATGCTGACGAGTCCCCCAACAAGAGAATCGGAAGTGAAATAAAGCGACGCTAAGATGACGGCTTGAGCCAGAAGCACATAGCGCATTTTTTTCATCCCGTCGCCGACAGCCAGCTTTCCTCCGACTAGCGTGCTGAAAATAGACACAACACCATACAGTAAAAAGATGAGACTAATATAACGAGCCGGAACAAAAAGTACATCCTGAAGCAAAGGAGCTAAATACGTATAGATGCTGTAAGTAGCTGCTATACTTAACATCATAATGGCAAAAGCAAGCACAATTCTGGGATAAGCGAGTAATCTGAGTTGTTTTGTGAGTGAACTGTGTCTTCCTTTTAGTCCTCTAGGAATGGTTGCGATGCTTGCTATCAAAGAAATGATTCCCAACAATGTGGTAAACCAGTAGGCCAAATGCCATCCGCCCCATTGTCCGATAAAAGTGCCAAGGGGAACGCCAAGGACGCTCGCCACAGTGAAACCAGTAAAGATGATGGAGATCACCGGCCCTCTTTTTTCCGGAGGCATGACTTCGCTTGCTACTGACATCGCGAGTGCAATTAAGACGCCGGTAACCACGGCCGTGATTATTCTGGACACCAGAAGCAGGCCATACGATCCTGATAAAGCCGTGACGATATTCCCAACTATAAATATGCTGAGCAAGACAAGGATGAGCGGGAATTTGGAAAAACGGCTGAATAATGCCGTGAAGATCGGGGTACATATAGCAAAGGTAAGCGCAAAAGCCGTCACCAGAAAGCCTGCAGTCGATATGGCGATTTTCATATCAGCGGCAACTTCAGACAATAATCCGACCATCAAAAACTCACTGGTCCCCAGAATAAAGGTCAATAAAAATAAATTCATTGTCAAAAACTTTTGTTGTCTGGTCAATATAGAGTCTCCCTTTCTATCCAAATGGAATTTGGATTTCATTCCACGATTTACAGCACTAGAAATTGCGTACCGAAGCCTTTGCCGGAAACATAAGCCGCTTCCAGTTCCTCCTGATCTCCTTTATCCAATAAAACTACATTTTCGGGATAGAGTTTGCCTAGTAAAGCCCATAGGACAAGTTCATTTTTGGCAGTCGGAATGAAATGGATGCCATCTACATTGGTGACCAATCCGGAGTGCGAGAGAATGTCTTCAGCAGAGTGCCAGTGGATGTATTCTCGTTTTATAAGTCCGCTCCCGGCATCGCTGCTTCTTTGTGGCCGATATAAAAAGCGCTGCCCCCTAAAAAGCTGACCGAGATCTACTGTAAACTTGCTGCCTTTCATCTCGAAACTGAACTGTAGGGTCGTTCGATCTGTACTGGTATTTGGCAGCAACCGGGCAATCGATGGTTCATCGTAATCCTCCCCATACTCAGGAAGCAATTTATCGTCTGCGGGTGTTCCTTTTCCAGCCTCCGTACGGGGCGCGGAATAATAATCTTCATATTCATAATCAAAGGAGACCGCAGCCAAACCTTCTGCATCTTCTACCTGTATCGTTTGTACGGGATGCCATCTCAGGAGATAGCGGGATGCCGTGCGGGCAGACTCACCCAAACCAGCCGGCAAAACGGTACCTAAACGATATTGGAAGCCGTAACCGGCCTTTTCGAGCCCTGAGCTAACTACACTTTGTGCATATTGGATGATCGATTTATGTGTCAACTTTTTCTTGAACAGTTGCGTTAAGAATACTTCTCGGGATGGCTCCAAAAAGCGCAATCCTTTGAATTCTCTATATTCTTTGACCTCAAACGGAACCTCTTCCCAATTGGCAAATGGCAACAAGGCATCCCGAAGTAAAACGAATTGGTGTAAGTATTCATTATAAATCTGCATAATCCTTGGTCCGCCGAATGGTCCCCAAACCTGAGCAGTAGCTTCCGGGGTCAGCGGATGACCATAACAGTGGCTTCGAAATTCCAGTTCACTAAGCGTTTCCGACCCATACTCAGCCAATGTCTTTTTCTCAGCATTGATCTCTCTGGCCCAGCTTACCAATTGTTCTCCGATACGTACCGCTTGAGATCTAATCTCTATACCGGCACGATCTTCAAGTTCCAATGATTGTAAGGGCAAAGAAGACAAGCGTCCGGAAATCGCCAAATTGGCTAATAGGCTATCTAAGAGTACTGTCGGATCGCTATTCACGGGTTCGCCCAGCTGAACCAGCATGGCCTCAAGCATTTTATCGAGTTCGATAACAATCTCTTTGGCCCGATATACGCCTGCAGGCAAATTCCAATCCATGTTCGAGTTTTCGCCCTGCCTGATGGAGTTGACTGGTTTGTTGTCAATAAGCCGCTCGATATCTATGGTTTCTCCCCAAACGATTTTCTTCTCTTTCAAAATAAGTTGATATTCCTTCATTTCTTAGCACCTCACCTATGTTTTTTAACGACCGTGTGTCGCTCAATCAATTATGGATCGATCGTTCTGTATGTAAGGTTATCACCCTTACTAATTGGTGAAAAGTACGCACTTTTTTGTGTGAACGGAACATTTTTGTGGGGTAGGATACATTTTGATACTTAGAAATGGATTAGATACAAAGACCGTAATAAATCAAATCAAGGAACCATCATTGAACTAACGGGAGAGGATGGGTCATATAGCCTTTTGAAGGCAGCCGGCGAACGCGATCATGACCCTATTGCTCATTCTGCAGCGGTTTAACCCCATACTGTGTACGCCTATCGTAAAATTCGGCCTACATTTCCATCGCTGGCAGCGATGAGGTCAGGGGTTCGATCCCCTAAGGCTTCATACGAAGAAAAACCCTAGAGAAAGCAAGGCTTTTAGTTTTTTATCGGAAATTTGGACCGGGCAGGATTTACCCGGCAATGTAAAGCAAAAGCGTCCCACAAGTCTTTTTTCAAGGCTTGCTGGACGCTTTTTTTAACCTGTGCCAGAATAAATCACTGATATGTAATGTGGGGTTCAGGAGATCGGATTTACGATTTAACATAGAATTTACGAGACTTTTACATATATATCATTGAATATGTCAGTGACATAAATTAACTTCAAATTAGATCCCTTGCGGATACGAGTCGACTCAACGATTAGAGGGATAATTTGATGAAAGATGCACGTTTGATGAAACAGAATCAATTATATCACCGGGTGGCTGATCAGGTAATCGAGATTATTCAGAGTCGTCGGCTGCGGCCGCATGATCCTGTTCCATCCGAAGGAGAGCTTGCCAAGTTATTTGGCGTGAGTCGAATGACGAGCAAGCTGGCGCTTCAAAAGCTGGCAGAGCAGGGACTGGTGTACCGCCTCCCCCGCAGAGGGACCTTCCTTGCCCAGCCGCAAGATGGATTGATGGTCCATGGAGGAACTTCACCCCAGGTCACCGAGGCGGCACCGAACGTGGAGAGGCCGTTCGGACAGATCGCGCTCATTATGCCTCATCTATCCGATTACACTTCCAGAATCATCGCCGCCGCCGAGGCTGAAGTGCGAAAGCACGGGTGCGACCTCATTTTAAAAATGACGAAGGACCGCGACGATGAGGATCTTTGTCTGGAAAGGCTGGCCGAAGGAGGGATCACCGGCATCATTCTGTTTCCTCAGGGGCGGAAGACCTGCAGCGATCAGGTGCTGCGACTAAAGCTTTGCAAACTGCCGCTGGTGATCATCGATCGTATTTTCCATGAAGTGGAGATCGATTGCGTGTATCACGACCACTATATGGGCTCTTATCAAATGACCAAGTATTTGATCGAGAAGGGGCACCGGGAGGTCGGATACACTTCGAACCCGATCGACAATATCACCAGCCGGAAGGAGCGGTATCAAGGCTATATCCAAGCGCTGCTCGATCATAAAATTCCGGTGAAGATCCAGAACATTCATTTTCGAAGCGTCACTTGCGATACCAGCCGCATTAATCAGCTCGATCCGGAACAGGAGCGGTTTATTCAGGACAACCCCCGGATGACGGCCATCATGTGCGGGGACGACCACGTCGCCATCTCGACAATTCACACCGCATTGCAAATGGGGATTCCGGTTCCTGAAAAGCTGTCCATCGTCGGGTTCTCCGATATCCAGTTAGCGGCATATATTCCGACACCGCTTACGACGGTTCGACAAGACACCGAGAAGCTTGCGCGATCGGCCGTTGATTTGCTGATGAAGCGCGTTGGCAACTCCAACGAGAATCCCATCACCATTAAAATTCAAACATCGATAGTAGAACGGCAATCCGTTCAGTCCTGTACGTAAAATGGATCACTATCGTTTGCATGGCAAGGAGACATGACTTTGAAAATTCACTTTCTAGGAACCGCAGCCGCAGAGGGCTTCCCCAATGCATTTTGCCGCTGCGAGCATTGCAACAAAGCGCGGGAGCTTGGGGGAAAAAATATCCGCACACGAACTTCCGCCATCCTGGACGATGTCATCAAGTTTGACTATTCCCCGGATTCCTATATGCAGGCGCTGCGGGACAATATCGATCTGGGAGCAATCGAGCACCTGTTGGTCACGCATTCGCATATGGACCATTTCAATGCCGCTGATCTGGAATGCCGCAGGGAAGGGATTGCACACGGCCTCCAGCATCCGATGCACATTTATGGGAATGGTACCGTGATGCACCACACGCGTGCCGCCATCGGCCGCTTTGAAGGACAAAGGTATCAATTTCATCTGTTGCGCCCGTATGAGACCTTCGCTATGGGCGATGCAAAGGTAACGCCATTGTTGGCCGATCATGACCGGATGGAAACCTGTCTATTATACGTGATTGAAAAGGAAGGAAAAAAACTGCTGTACGGGCATGATTCGGGCTGGTTCCCGGATGCGACATGGGCATGGTTAAAGGGCAAAAGCCTGGATTGCGCCATCCTCGACTGCACGCATGGATATACGGGGAACTCCCGCGACCGCAATCATATGTGCGTGGAAACGGTGCTGGAAGCCCAGCGCGAGTTCCAAAAAGAAAATATCCTGAAGCCTGAAGGCCAAATCGTCGTCACACATTTTAGCCATAATTCCAAGCTGCTACATGAGGATTTTGTCCGCATCTTCAGCCCCGTCGGTATTTTGCCGGCATATGACGGGTTGATCATCAACATTTAAACCAAACAAAATGACACGATCAAAGGAGAGTTAAGGAAATCATGAGAAAACTTTCAATGGCGCTACTTCTCATTATGTGTGTGATTGTTTCAGCTTGCGGAGGCGGCAACAATGCCGGCAATGCTAACACGGGCACTTCGGAGGGGACACCGGCTCCGTCGGAATCGTCATCAAATGAACCAGCCCAGAATGAAAAGCTGATCGTGTACACCAATGCGAACTCGGATGGCCGCGGCGAATGGCTGGTGGAGAAAGCGAAAGGTGCCGGCTTTGACATCGAAATTGTCGGAGCGGGGGGCGCCGATCTGACGAACCGGTTGATTGCCGAGAAGAACAACCCGATCGCGGACGTTGTATACGGCTTGAACAATATGCTCTATGAGAATTTGAAAAAAGAAGACGCTCTGGCTAAGTTTGTACCAAGCTGGGCCGGAGATGTTGAGCAGGGCTTGAACGATCCGGAAGGCTACTATCATGGCCTTGTGAAGCAAGCGATTCTGCTTGGTTATAACCCGAACGAATTCACGGCCGATACCGCGCCAAAGGACTGGACGGACCTTTATAAGAACGATGCGTATAAAGGTAAGTACGAAGCTCCTACGCTCCTAGGACAAAATACGCCTCGCCTTGTTGTAGCCGGCATTCTGACCCGTTTCCAGGATCCGAACGGCGATCTCGGCGTATCCGAGGAAGGCTGGAATGAAATTCAGCAATTGTATGACAACGGTGTCAGCGCAGTCGAGGGCGAAGACTTCTATGCCAATTTGGCCAGCGGTAAAACGCCGCTGGGAGCGCTCGTCTCCGGAACCCTGCAGCAGAAGGAAGAGCAATATAACGTGAAAGCAGGCATTGTCAGTCCGGAAATCGGCGTACCGATGGTCGTGGAGCATGCGGCGATCGTGAACGGAACGAAGAAGCAGGCAACGGCGGAGCGGTTCGTGGAATGGCTCGGATCCAGCGAAGTCCAAGGGGAATTTGCGGCTGAGTTCAATGCCATGCCGGCAAATACGAAGGCGGTTGAGCAAGCCAATGAGTCCGTCAAGGAGCTGTTTACTTCGTTAAAACCACAAGATTTCGATTGGGCCTTTATTGCCGAAAACATGGATCTGTGGGCGGAGAAAATCGAGTTGGAGATTATGCAATAAATAACGGAATGGAGTCAAGCCGGCTGCATATTGGGAACGCCAATATGCAGCCGTTCATTCAAGTACAACAAAAAGGAAGAGAATAATATGATTACATTCCAGAACGTTGACATTAAATTCGGAGAATTTCATGCGGTCAAAAACCTTAATTTGCATATTCGGGAAGGGGAATTCTTCACGTTCCTCGGTCCCTCGGGTTGTGGGAAGACGACGACCCTCCGCAGTCTGGTCGGGTTTATTATGCCTACGAGCGGACAGATCCTGCTGAAAGACGCCGACATTACCCGTTTGCCGATCGAAAAAAGAGAGATCGGAATGGTATTTCAAAGCTATGCGCTGTTTCCAACGATGAATGTGTATGAGAATATTGCTTTCGGCTTGCGAGTCAAGAAGTTTTCCAAGGCGGAAGTGGACCAGAAGGTAAAGGACATTGCCCGAAAGGTTGATTTGAAAGATGATCAGCTGTTCAAGAAGGTATCGGAACTATCCGGAGGCCAGCAGCAGCGCGTCGCGATTGCCAGGGCGCTGGTTTTGAAGCCGAGCATCTTGGTACTGGACGAACCTTTATCCAACTTGGACGCCAAGCTGCGGGTGCAGCTGCGCAATGAGCTGAAACAACTGCAGAAGAAATTCGGGATCACCACGATTTATGTCACGCACGACCAGGAAGAAGCGTTAACGCTGTCCGACCGGATTGGAGTATTCAATCATGGGGTCCTGGAGCAAGTGGGAACGCCCTTGGAAGTTTACAATCAATCGCAAACGGAGTTTGTGTGCAATTTCATAGGAGATATTAATCGGATCGATCCGCGGATGGTGGAGAACAGCCGGTTGAACGATGTTGTTCAGCCAGGGAATATCGCCTATATCCGCAATGAGAAGGTAAGCCTGCTGCCCCTGCAGGGAATCGATACGGTCGAACTGAAAGGCAAGATCGCGGACCGGGAATTTTACGGTTTATACAGCAAGTACGTATTGGAGATTGCCGGCGGCGGACGGCTAAAGACCATCGAAATCGAAAGCCGGCTCGTCCATCATGAGGTCGGAGACGATGTGGACATCTACCTCCCGGTCCGCGATATTTTGCAATACCCGATGAAGGAGGGGGAAGCATGAATGCCCGGAACCTGAGCGCCCGGCTGGCTTCCGTAAATCCTCTTTCGATCCTTTTATACGGGTTGATTGCCTGGTTTGTCATTGCCTTTCTGATTTATCCGAACTTGAATATTTACGGCGAAATTTTCTTTAAGGACGGCAAATTTACGCTCCAAGCGGCAGAGAAGCTGTTTTCTTCCGAGCGCGCGATGAGAAGTTTATATAACAGCTTCATTCTCGCCTTTTCCCTTGTCATTACGGTAAATGTGGTGGGTATAACGCTGGTTTTGATTTCGGAATATTTCCATATCAAAGGCGCGAAATTTTTGCGGTTGGGTTATTTTACGACCTTGATTTACAGCGGAGTCGTGCTGGTGTCCGGCTATAAATTCGTTTATGGCGAAGAAGGATTTATGACCAAGCTCCTGGTTCAATGGTTCCCTTCTTTTAATACGACATGGTTTCATGGCTACTGGGCGGTTCTATTCGTCATGACGTTCGCCTGCACGTCCAACCACTTCCTGTTCCTGAGCAATGCGATTCGCAAAATCGACTTCCAAACGGTGGAAGCCGCGAGAAATATGGGGGCGTCTACTTGGTATATCCTAAGGCGGGTCGTACTTCCGGTCCTGAAGCCTACGATCTATGCGTTGACGATCCTGACTTTTCTTACCGGCCTGGCTGCGACGTCCGCGCCGCTTATTCTCGGGGGGAAGGAATTCCAGACGATTACGCCGATGATTCTGACGTTCTCGAAAAGCATGACGTCAAGAGATTTGGCTGCGCTGCTGGCGCTTATTCTCGGAGTAGCCACACTGGTGTTGTTGACCGTGATGATCCGGTTCGAACGTAAAGGCAACTTCATGTCGGTCTCCAAAGTCAAATCGGAGCTGGTCAAACAAAAAATCCGCAGCAAATCCGGTAACATAGCCGCTCATATTCTGGCTTACGGCCTGTTTGTCCTCTACATCGTTCCGGTTGTGCTGATCATCATCTTTTCGTTCACCGATGCGGCCAGTATCTCTACCGCCACGTTGAATTTGAACAGCTTCACGTTGGATAATTACATTCAAGTGTTTTCATCCATGTCGGCATTCAAGCCTTATCTTGTGAGTATTCTATACGCCGCGGCAGCCTCGGTCATTGTCGTCGCATTGGCGCTGGCCGCGTCAAGGATATTGCATAAATATAAGAATAAGTGGGCGCTTGCCCTGGAATACGCATTGCTGATTCCGTGGATTCTGCCGTCGACGCTGATTGCGATCGGACTGATCGTAACCTTTAACACGTCGAAGCTGATGATCGGGAATACGGTATTGGTTGGCACGATCTGGATGCTTCTAATTGCTTATGTCATCATCCATATTCCTTTCACCCTGCGAATGGTCAAGGCCTCCTTCTTCAGCTTGGACAGCAATCTGGAAGATGCTGCAAGGAATTTGGGTGCCAAGCCGTTCTATACGTTCAGAAAAGTATTGCTGCCGATCATTCTACCGTCGACGCTAGCTGTTCTTGCCTTGAATTTCAACGGGATTTTGGCCGATTATGACGTTACCGTGTTCCTCTATCATCCTTTGTACCAGCCGTTAGGAATCGTCATCAAGAACAGCACGGATGCGCAGGCCCTCGCGGATACCAAAGCGTTGACCTTGGTTTATTCGGTGATATTGATGATCATGTCCTCCGTTACGTTATATTTCGTTTACGGAAGAAACAGCAGATCCTGAAGGTTTTCATTCCCTGAACACCGGCTTAGGTGAAAAATTCAAATACAAAGAAAAACTTAAGGCGGATCGGGATGACTTTTGTCCCATCCGCCTTTTTGATTTGACTCCAAGCGATGCCTAATTGCTTATTCCTGGCCAAGTTCGAAGTATACCCGTATCGTAACGGGTTATGAACCTGGAGGGAATGCATAACTGCGTCCAAAATCAACATAATAAGGAAAAACATCCAGTGAGGAAGGGAGCCTGACATGATGAAGGAACATTCTGCCAACCATGAGCAAGAGGAACAAATTACTCCGTGTCTAAACGAGTCAATAAGCAGAATCCAAGACATGTTCACGGATACTCCCGACCTGATCGTACGAAAACTAACCATTAAACAAACCGGAGAAAAAGCGGCAATCGTGTATATGGAGGAATTGACCGATAAGACATGCCTCAACCACGATATTCTTGCTCCGCTTCAGCTTGAGTCCGGGAATCCGTCCGATGACTTTATTATAAATGTAGGGTATGTAAAGCCTGAATCCTTATGGACTAAACTCAGGCTGAACCTTATGCTCGGTAACAGCGTGTTGTTCATTGAAGGTCGCGGCACCGCGTATATACTGGACAGCAAAGGACTGCCTACACGCGCGATCGAAGATCCGCAGCAGGAGCCTTCACTCAAAGGGGCACATCAAGGATTCATTGAAATCGGCTCACAAAATATTGCCATGATCCGTCGTTATATCCCGGACAAGGAGTTGAAGCTTAGGCGCTACATCGTTGGAAGAAGGGGACAAACGGCGGTTTCGTTAATTTATTTGGAAGATGTCGCTCAACCGGACATTATTAAGGTGTTTGAGGAACGCATTCAATCCATCGATGTCGATGCCATTATTAATACCGGCGAGCTGGCCGAATTCATTGAAGACCAGCCTCTTGCGCTGCTTCCGCAGATCCTTACGACCGAAAGGCCGGATACGGCCGCTTCGCATATTTTGCAAGGGCGCTGCGTCGTTGTTGTGGACGGTTCGCCCAGTGTTTTGGTGGCGCCTGCAACCTTTATGTCTTTTTTTCAGACGGTGGATGATTACAGCTCTCGTTGGTCCATATCGTCGTTCCTTCGAATTTTGCGAATCTTTGCATTTTTTATCGCTATTTTTTTACCTGGTTTTTTCATTTCGGTCATCTCTTATCACTTTGAAATCATCCCCATGAAACTGCTGCTAACACTTGGCGAATCACGGGGGCAAGTTCCGTTTCCTCCATTCGTGGAAGCGATCATAATGGAAATCACGCTTGAGATGTTGAGGGAAGCGGGGGTTCGGCTTCCTGCACCTATTGGGCAGACGGTGGGGATCGTTGGCGGTATCGTGATCGGACAGGCTGTGGTGCAAGCAGGACTGATCAGCAATGTCATGGTGATCGTTGTTGCTTTCACGGCTATCTCCTCTTTCATTATTCCTAATCAAGATATGTTGGCTGCCGTCCGTCTCATGCGATTCATGATCATGGTTCTTGCGACTTGGTTCGGCTTCATTGGCCTGATTGTGGGCATGATGACCATCATGGGGAGACTCATCACGCTGAACTCGCTTAATACCTCCTACAGTACGCCGATTGCTCCGTTTAAAGCTGCGGACTGGAAGGATACCCTTCTGCGGGTTCCGCTATGGCTGATGAACAACCGGCCACTAAGCACAAGAGCAATACAAGCAAAACGGCAAGGAAGGAATCGGGGCTGGAAGGAGAAACAATAACAGATGAAGACCATTCGTCAGGTATCCATGCTTCAATTCACATTGATGGTTTCGGCTTTTCAAATCAGTGTTGCCTTTTTGTCCCTTCCAAGAGAACTGGCCAGGCAAGCTGGAACGGATGGATGGATCGCGATTTTTTTTGGCTGGGGAATGGCAACATTGGCATCCGCAGCACTCGTTAAAGTGATGAAAAACAATCCCGACGGTACGATACTAGATTTGATGCAGCGTTACATGGGGGTGTGGGCATCTAAAATCGCTGCTTTCATATTTATGGCCTATTATTTGTTACTGGCTTATGACGGTTTTATGATTGCTTCACTTGTTATCAAACTTTGGTTATTGCCCAGCACGTATATCTATGTTCTAGTCCTGTTGCTGCTCATTCCTACGTTTCAAATTGCGCAGCATGGGTTCCAGGCAATCGGAAGATACAGTGAAATCGTAACGCTCCTCTCCATATGGATTCCGTTCGTTTATTTAACAACATTGCGCCATGCCCACTGGCTCTATTTGCTGCCTGTCTTAAAAGAGGGCTGGCTTCCGGTACTTTCAACCGTAAAAATCATGTTCTATCCGATGTTGGGTATCGGGCTCGCGTTCTTTATTTACCCCCATCTCGTTAAAAAAGAAAAAGCTTTGACGGCCATGGTGATATCGAACACGCTCACTTGTCTGGTTTACCTTGGCATCACCCTTGTCTGTTATGTGTATTTTAGTCCTGATGAAATCGGCGAATTCAATGAACCGGTCATCAGCATCATGAAGTCGATCGAACTTCGCTTTATTGAGCGGATAGAAGTTCCGTTTATTGCCTTTTATCTGTTTATATTTTCTTGCATATGGATCCCTTCCATGCATCTTGTTTCCATGAATTCGGCATGGCTATTGGGGAAAGACAAAGAAAGGGGCCACCTAGCCGTGTGGTGTTTCGCAGTGGCGGTTAGTTTTTTCATCTATAGGCCAAGTTTTATCGATGTCGCTCGATTTAATAACTTCCTAAACCTCACTGGTTTTGTGATGGAATTTGCTTTGCCTGTATGCCTTCTTCTATATGTGGCAATCATCAACAAGGTAAGAGGGGGGAGGCGATCATGAGATGGGTTAAAACATTCTCTGCTGCGGTGATGGGCTGCATGCTGCTGCTTGCCCTGATAGGCTGCAGTAATGACAAAACCAATCTTGAAGATGCAACCGTACCTTTAGCCCTCGGTCTGGATGTCAAAGACGGAAGGCTTCGTTATTATTTGTCAGCGCCGGTATTTAGCAAAGATATTAAGAAGAAAAGCCGTGAAGGGGAAGGAATAGCAGAAGGTTTAAGACAGGCAAGAAATCAGGAAGACGCCCAGTTTCCAGGAGCGGTTGCCGGCCGTAATTTTCAGGTGATCGTTGTGGGGAAGAAGCTGCTTCAATATAAGGATTGGTTTAAAGTGCTCGATGTTACGTTCCGCGACCCTCGCAATACGACTACCAACCGCATCATAGCTTATGACGGTCCCGTTGCCGATATCATTAATTTTCAAGCAATGGATCAGCCAACAACCTCCGTGTTTTTAAGAGCGCTGATCGATTCGGGAAGCAGGAGGTCAACAACGGTAAAAACGACGGCTCAAGAGATGCATAGACAATTTCATGACCGTGCAATAACCCCTGCTATCTCGGAGATCATGATCGAGAATGGAAAGATTTTGCTCAAGGGCACGACGCTGCTATCTCAAGAAGGACAGTACCGGGATTCGCTTAGCTATCAAGAAACTACGCTTATGCAAATTTTAAAAAAAGAAGCTAAACCAGGAGTCAGCCTCACTTTTCCTGTTGAGGGAATGCGAGAACGATTGCCTTTTAACACCGATTTGGTGAGTTTTAGCATAGGGGACATTTCGGTGAAGATTAAAACTTCTCATGAAGATGGCAGGTTCCAATACAACATTAAGATAAACTCGTTTATCAGCATTACGGAAAAGTTTCTTGAATATGAGCTTCTGGAGAATTCCGAGGAAATGGCAAGCAATTTAAGCAAGGAAATGAAGAAAAGCATTGAGAAGCTCATTGATAAATTTCAGAAGCACAAAATAGATCCGGCAGGATTCGGCCTGTATGCAAGAGCATATCAGTATCCGGTGTACAAGGCCGCCCAGGATAACTGGGGCGAAGAGCTTGCCAGAGCTCAATTTCACGTAGAGGTTGACCTTCGGATCGGCGCGACGGGGGCTGTGGAATAAACGACGAGCTGTTTTTTAGGACATCTTTTTGGATATGGGGTGTAATAGCAGCATTAGTGATCACCCGTTTACGAGGGATTTGGCTATCCAGTTGGTGCAGCGTTAGGGAGGGAATGAATGAGTATCGCAACTTATCTTTATGTAAGCAATAACAAGAAGGAGTAGGACGCAGTAGGAACACATGGTGTACCCTAACTCATATAAAAGAGACGAACTAAAAAAGGCTGGTATGATCAGAATCGCTGATCATGCTAGTCTTTTTCCCTTTTCCCATAGATTCAATCTGGCAGGTTCCTTGAATAAAAAGCCGCTCAACAATCGTTCTCACGGAGGACAAGAATGAGCTCGTGCTGGCCGTAATACCCCGGCCTAGATAAAATATTACTAACTATTCGGTTTTAAGGATGTGGGTATCATTCGTAAAAAAAATATCTCGATTATTCTTGGTGCCAGTTTCCTCATTCTGTTGTTGGTAAGTACAACTTACTTCATTGCTAAGATATTTCCTAGTGATGCAATTAGTTCTGTCACCGAACAATCGGGAACTGATTCAACAGGGATCATGACTGCGGGAGCGGCGGGTGAAGCATCGGCAAGGGATTATTATGTCTCGCCGCAAGGTAAAGACGCTAATCCGGGGACGATGAATGCGCCGCTAGACAGCATCCAGAAAGCAATCGAATTAGTCAAGCCGGGCGGTTCCGTCATCCTTCTTGAAGGAGTATATCGCCAAACGGTGAGCATCGAAAAATCAGGATCGTCAGACCAGGGCTACATATCATTGCGCAGTGCAAAGGGACATACGGCAGTCATGGACGGCAAAGGCGTTCAACCCGTTGAAAATGGCGTCATCCATATTGACAATGCCAGCTATGTACGCGTGGAAGGGCTGGAAATACGCCATTACGATACAAGTTCCGCTGATGTCACTCCCATCGGCATTCATGTGAGCGGCAGCGGCAGAAATATCGAAATCATAGGGAATCGCGTTCATGATATGGGGACCCATGCGGGTCAGAAGGCAGGCGGCGGTAATGCCCATGGCATTGCAGTTTACGGTAACTCGGAGGCTCCGCTCAAGCAGATTGCTATTACTCAAAATGAGCTGTACAACCTGAAGCTGGGAGCCAGCGAGGCCATGGCGATTAATGGAAACGTAGACGGGTTTCGTGTTACGAAGAACCTCGTGCATCATAACAACAATATCGGGGTCGACATCATCGGGTTTGAAGGTACCGGACCGAACCCCGTTCTAGATCGGGCGCGAAACGGCGTTATTCAGGAGAATCAGGTATACAGCAACTCCTCTTATGGCAATCCCGCATATGGAAACGACTATTCCGCCGCTGGTATCTATGTTGACGGTGGCAAAGATATCGCAATCATCGACAATGACATTCACGACAATGATTTTGGGATTGAATTGGCAAGTGAGCATGCCGGAGGTTCAACTTCAAATATAGAGGTGTCACTTAACCGCATATATAACAATAGCGCGGCAGGCATCACGCTTGGCGGCTATGACGAAGATCGCGGAAGGACGGAAAATTGTATCATTAAAGAGAATGAGTTCACTGATAACAACACCAAGCATCTTGGTTACGGTGAAATCAATATAGCCTTCGATACAAGGAACAATGAAATGCGCTATAACTCCATCAAAGCGAATGAGGATGGGCTGATGATCACCAACGAGTTCACCCAAAATGAAGGGAACATAGTGGACTTTAATCACTACAGCAGCAAAAATCAATCACTTTGGATCTGGAAAGGCGAAGAATATGATGACTTCAGCGCTTATCGGACACAGACAGGGAATGATTTGCATTCGGATTTGAACTTAGAGTAGATTACTTCGTCGTTTTAGGGTACATGCAGAATGTTAAGGCAAGTAAACGGCGGTATCGTATCCGTCAGCGCGCCGAATAGTACAAGCAGATAGGCAGCATTATGAAAGGCAATGGATTCCAGAGTACAATCCGGAATCCATTGCCTTTTTGGCGTTGCTCTAACCTTGGAACGGCTTGATCGTGTCGCGTATGACCAAGCTTGTAGGCAACATGACTTTCTTATTGCCGTAAGATGAGCCCTCGGTAATTTCGAACAGCAGTTTGGCACTTTCATAGCCGAGGACGTCGAAATATTGCTTCACGGTGCTCAAGGCCACCTTGGCGAACTTGGAGCTCTCGAAATCGTCAAAGCCCATGAGGGATACTTGTTCGGGTATACGTATGTCAAGTGCGGTGAGCTGTTCGATTATCTCCAGGGCCCGCTTGTCGTTCGCGCAGAACAGCGCGGTCAGCTCTCCGTTTTGGATAAGGCTCACAAGTGCAGCATAGTCCAGTTCCTTATCCAGGAACAAGAGCGAATCGGGTATTGGAATGGAAGCATTCGACATGGCGTTGCAATAACCGTTATATCGGTCGACCTCCGGGCTTAGATGATAGTCGTAAGCGGCGAATCCGATTCGCCGATGTCCTTGCTGGATCAAGTATTCTACTGCTTCATAAGCACCGTCATGATTGTTACAGGTGACAACGTTAACCGGATAGCCGGAAGGGGAGCGATCCAACATCACGAACGGAATCGATTTTTTTCGAATCTCTCCGAGATAGCCCTTTGCAGCTTCGGGATCGGAGGAATAGATGAGTAAGCCTCTTAGCTCCGTTTGAATGAGTCCCAGAATGAGCTCGCGCTCCTGTTCGAAGTCGTTCTCCACGAATTCGATGATGAGCTTGCAGCCATGCTGGCCTAGAAAGGACTGAATGCCTCTCATGATCTGCATATACGAACTGTCGTACAGGTCGACGCCGGAGATGACGAAGGCCACCAGATTGGAGGTGGAGGTCTTCTCCGAGGCGTCAGCTTGGCTGGCGACAAAGCTTCCTTTACCTCGGACGCGGTAGATCACGCCCTCGTTCACCAGCTCGGACAGCGCTTTACGTACCGTGATGGAGCTGACATCCAGCAGCTTGGAGAACTCCGACTCGCTAGGAATCCGATCGTCTTTCGTAAATTCCCGATTCTCGATCTGGGATAAGACATAGTCTTTTACCATCTGGTACTTTGGCAGAGCCAAGTCCTTCTTGTTCAAGTAAGTTCACCTCGTATAAACATTTCCTCAATTATAGCGCACATCAGTTTAAAAAGTATACGTAGTTGGAGTGTGAATCGGAAAAGATTTTGTCGAATAGATGAAGAATTTTCAGGAATCAAGCAAAAAAGAAGCGAAATGATATAAAAAGTTTGAATTATGTGAAGCTCTGTATTACGATATGGTCGAATAAAGTATGTGTTTTGATTAACTTATAATAATAACTTTTTAAGGGACACCTTGCATAAAATGAATGGTTCTATACCAAACCGCAACCAGATACAAAAATGAGCCGCCGGGTAATCCAGCAGCTCGATCATGGAATTACAACTATAAGAGGTTGTTCAAAAAGTCGTCTTTCCAGGACGAAGCAGATCAGGAAGCGGGTTCGACATCGATTCTTGAATTTAGCCGGGCCTTCCGTTGCTCACGTACCCGCTATGTACGCTCCGCTACTCAGTCCCTAGCTTTATCCAACCTTCTCGGTCCTGTAAACCCGATTTTTTGAACATGCATTATAAGGTTACAATGGCACCTTCCTTCTCGAACGGGTAGTCGATGACGATGCGAGCCGCTTCGGTATCGCCGATGCCGCTGTAAAGATTGACCTTGCCGTCGGGACGCATTTCGATGCCGGCTGTGAACGCGCAGTCGGTCAGATGTGCCTTCTTGGCGGGGCCATCCGGATAACAAGGCCGGGTGCCGATGATTTTCAAATCCGAAAATTGATTCGTCCGCGGGTCCAGTACGAAAGCCATGTTCATGTAAGTCGACGTATCTCCCTGTGCATAGCAGATATGGCCGATGACGCCGATCTTCCCGCTTTCGAGCAAGTAAGCCTGGTTGCAGCCGCCCCACTCATCCTTGCTGAATAATCCTCGGATATAAGGGGCGTTCTCGATGATTTCCGGTGACAGATCGTCAAGGCTGTCGATGATGGTGAATCCCACCAAGGACTCGCTGCCGAATTCCTTGCGGATCCCTTCGCCGCGCGGCCTGGAGAAGACGCCGATTCTCCCGTCCCGGAGCTCTACGAGCCGAATGTCCTTCATATAATCCGGACCGGTCGTGAAGTAGAAGAGATCGTGAAGATCGCTGCCTTTGTAGAAATAACCGTAGAACGTATCAAGCCGTCCCTGCTTGTAACGGACATGCGTGCCGCCTAATACAAGCTGTTCGTCGATCACGCTAATGTAAGGGTCTTCAAGCTGATAAATCATCGTATTCGGCACGGCAGTCCACTCGTCCGGACCGCTCTGCTCGAACAAGCGAACCCAGGACCTTGCCCACTCATGTCGTTTCTCCACGCGTCCGTAAATGTAGCGCTTGCCGTTCCATGCGAACGGAATGGAAGGATTGTAGACATCGAAACCTTCGACTCCGCGGAAGACAAGCTTGGTGCTTTCATAAATGCGTTTGTTTGCATCGAATTGCTGACGCTGTTCCAGTAAGTTCATTCGCGGCAAATCTCCTTTCAGGCTTTAATATCATCTCTATCCTAATCGAAAGTACTGCTCTCGATCTTGCTCTATTTTGGAATGCTTTATGGTGTTTTGACATCGGAGGAATCTAGTCAATATACGAACTAGGAGGAATAACGCCCATGTTGAAGCTTTATGCGGCAGACGGCATTGATTCTGAAATTCAGGCGCACTATCGGCTGATCGCTTCGGTGCGCGACACGATCGGCATGCATACGCACGACTTCTTTGAATTGTTTCTTATCCTGAAAGGAAGCGTTGTACATGTCATTAACGGCACAAGGCAGCTGCTGCAGGAAAATACACTCGTATTCATACGGGACCGGGACGTTCATTATTATGAGCAAACGACGGACAGCGATTGCCAGTTCATCAATTTGTCTTTCCATCGCGAGGTCCTGGAAGACCTCATGGCTTTCTTGGGGGAAGGGTTTCCAAGCGAAAGACTGCTTGCACCGGCCATGCCGCCGTCGACCTTGCTGTCCAAAATGGAAAAGGAATATGTGCGGTACCGGCTGGACCAGCTCAGTCTGATCCCGCAGGAGAAGAAGCTGGCCGTCAAAGCGGAGGTAAGAGCCGTCATGACCGACCTGTTCTCTAGGTATATCAAGGCTGACGCGGATCCGATTGAACTTACCGGTCAACCGGAATGGTTTAAGTCCCTATGCAGAGAGGCAAAAAAGAAAGAGCACTTCACGCGGGGAACGGCTGCGCTTGTCCAGCTGTCGGGCAAATCGCATGCCTACGTATGCAGAATGTTCAGGAAGCACCTCGGAATGTCCCCGACCCAGTACATTAACGAATTGAGAATGTCCTACGCCGAGAATTTGCTGATGAACACGGATATGGATATCGTGGACATCAGCCTTGAAATCGGACTTGACAATGTCAGCTACTTCTATGACTTATTTAAGCGGAGGCATAATGTAACGCCCCATCGGTATCGTCAGTTCGGCACGATTCGAAGATAGTATGCCAATTAACGAGGGGTACATAAACATTTTTATCTGTTGACGCCTTAAATAGTATGTGTTATTTTCTACTTAGCATAACAAGTTGTGAGACAACATGATAATCATATCTATAGGGGACGGTAGACGAAAGCAAATGCGTTTTCGGCGAACGTTAGGATACAGTCTGGGGGTGAAAATGAATGCGCTTACATATAGAACGAACCAAATGGCCAGGCTCATACGACCTGGACCAATAACACCAGCTGTATCCGATTACAACGTGTTAACAGTCAGGAGGTGTTCCTTTGAAAACAACCAATAACAGGCTGGTGGCCAGGATCATCAAGCACCGCTATCTCTATCTTATGGTGCTTCCCGGCTTTCTGACGCTGTTAATCTTTCACTATTTTCCGATGTACGGAATATTAATCGCTTTCAAAGATTTCAATGCTTCCAAGGGGATTTGGGGAAGCGAGTGGGTAGGTATAAAATACTTCACTTCTTTTTTTAACGATCCGATGGCGTTCAGGGTATTAAAGAATACTTTGCTTCTTGGTTTGTATACTTTATTTTGGTCATTTCCGGCACCGATTATATTGGCTCTGTTGTTTAATGAATTGAAAAACAAGGGCTTCAAGAAGCTTGTGCAGACGGTTTCCTATTTTCCGCATTTTATTTCGGTCGTCATTGTTGCGGGTATGCTTAAGGAATTTACGGCAAGAGACGGTTTGTTTAACCATATTGTCGGATTCTTCGGCGGAGACCCGATCATGTTTCTTCTCGAACCTGACTATTTCCGGACCATCTTCATTTCTTCCGGCATATGGCAGGGCGTCGGGTTCGGCACCATCATCTACCTTGCTGCATTAAGCGGAATTGATCCTACGCTGTATGACGTGGCCGATGTAGACGGCGCAGGCCGGTGGAAAAAAGTCTTGCACATCACATGGCCGTCGCTCAAGCCGACCACCATTATTTTGCTGATTTTTGCCGTCGGAGGAATCCTCGGGAGCGATTTCCAGAAGATCATTCTGCTCTATTCGCCTGAGACTTACGAAGTAGCGGATGTCATCGGATCCTATGTTTATCGTCAAGGTATACTGGGCGCACAATACGAGTACACGACGGCCATCGGATTATTCATGTCGGTTATTTCCTTTACGATCCTTTACTTGACCAATTGGTTAAGCCGGAAAGTATCAGAGACGAGTTTGTTCTAGGTGGTGGGATGTTGAAAAAGGCTAGTTTGGGTTCCAGAGCTTTCGATGTATTCAATGTTGTTATCATGCTATTCATCCTGATTGTCGTGCTGTATCCGATTCTGAACATTATCGCGACATCGCTTAGCGGAACGCGTTACATCTCCTCGGGGAGCGTAACGATTTGGCCCAAGGGATTTAATCTGGAAGCGTACACGACGGTGTTTCAGGATCCTTACATTTTCAAAGGATATCTGAACTCGATCATTTATGCGGCCGGCTCTACGGGCATCATGCTGCTGTTTACGGCACTGATGGCGTATCCGCTCACGATTCCGGGATTTGCGGGCAAGAAATTTCTGACCATTTTTCTCATGATTACGATGTTTTTCGGAGGCGGATTAATTCCGACCTATCTGCTTATGCGCGGTTTGAACCTGTTGGATACGGTCTGGGTCATGATTCTCCCCGGTGCGATCAGTGCTTATAATGTGTTTCTGTTTCGGACCTTCTTTCTGAATATTCCTTCTGAGCTGAAGGACTCCGCCTATATCGATGGGGCGAGTGACTTGGTGGTTCTCTTCAGGATCATACTGCCGTTGTCCAAAGCGCTGTTTGCAACCTTTGCTCTATTTGGTCTTGTCGGAAGCTGGAATAGTTGGTTCGAGGCTTTGATTTATTTGCGAGATCAGGACAAGTATCCCTTGCAGATGGTGCTTCGAAACTACCTGTTTACCTTGGATACGACTGCGATTCAAGGGCGGGTAGGAGGCGGCGCGGTCGCCATCAATGCTCCGGGGGAAGCGCTTGATCCCAAGGCGGTACGAATGAGCGTCATCATTATTACCATGTTTCCGATCATGTGTATTTATCCGATCTTCCAGAAGCATTTCACCAAAGGGATATTCGTCGGCTCCATCAAAGGCTAGAGAAGCGGATGCGGCGGTGCAAGTCAGCTGAGTGTGCAGTCATTCATGACCAGTAACGAATAGCGGATTTGAAGAAGAAGCGGTTCATTGTGCAAATTAGGGGGAAATGGAATGAACAAATTGGCAAAAATGCTTGTCCTCGGACTGGCCCTACTGATGGTTTTTTCCGGATGTTCGAATAATTCCAAAAAAACCGATACCCATGAAGAGAATCAAGAAGTCATGCGCTTTTCGGTCACGCTGCCTGCGAACGGTGTGGATAATCCGAACAGCCTGGTAGGCAAGGAATGGCATAAACGCATGGAAGCTTATATGGGCAAGAAGGTAGAGATTGAATATAACTATATTCCGTCTTCCGAATATGACGAGAAGGTCAAACTTATGATCGCAAGCGACGATCTGACGGATTTCTTCGTGACGCCTTTATTCTATGATACGACCGAAATGGCCGAACAAGGCCAGCTTCTCGAGTTAGGCCAGTATAAAGATCTAATGCCGAACTATATGAACTACATTGGCAAGGTAAAAAACGGGATGAAGCGGGTAACGGATGCCGAAGGCAACATGTTCACCTTTAAAGAAACCTCCACGCCCAGATTCCCCGAGGATCGCGGCATGCTCATCCAGAATACGTCTGCTTACCGCTATGACGTGTTCGAGGCCAATAACATCAAAATTCCGGAAACGCTCGATGAATTTTATGGGGCTGCCAAAAAACTTAAAGAGCTCTACCCCGACAAATATCCCGTTGCGACTAAATGGAACAGCTTGAGATCGCTGTTCTCCGCGAACCATATCCGGGATGAAATTTTCTGGGACGGCGAGAAATACGTATACGGAGTTCTGGATGAAGGATATAAAGATGCGCTCCAATTTGCGAATAAGCTGTATGCGGAGAAGCTGTTAGATCCGGAGTATACCATAGATACAGACGATACGCTGAAAAGAAAAGCGCTGAACGGCGACAACCTCATGTGGCTGACGCAGTGGTTTACGACGCCGGCCGAGTATACGAGAACGGCCGACGACGGGAAGATTTTCGCGGTTTCGTTGTATCCCGACAATCCGAAGTACGGAAAAGCCTGGCAGGAGGTTGTGAACGGCAATACCCCTGACTTGGGCTGGGGAGTCTACGGCGTAAGCTCGAAAGTCAAAAATCCTGAAGAATTGATCAAATTCATCGATTATCAATATTCGGATGAAATGATCCAGCTCATCACTTGGGGAATCGAGGGCACGACCTATACGATCGGAGAAGACGGCGTTCCGACCTTTGTCGACTCGCTGAAAACGGCTAAGGATCCCTGGTTGGAGGGGGATAAATACGGCATGCGCGCAAGCCGAAACCATAACCCCGGTCTGCAGATGGTAAGCGACGCAAGAGCGTTCGTGGATTTTGCCGCGACGGACTATACGGTATTCAACGGCAAATATGAAGAGGTGCCGATTGAGAAGGCGGAATTCCTGACGAGTCTGCCCATGCCCGAGAACGACTATGTTCCTTCCTGGTTGAGCGAGCCGTCGATTCAACTCACGGGCAGCGAAAGCCAGCGGGTTTCGGAGATTATGAACCCGATCAAGACGTTCGTTACGGAAGAACAAGCCAAATTCGTAGCAGGGAAGAACAGCTTCGACAATTGGCAGGCATTCATCGATAATGTCAAAAAAATGGGCAACATTGATGAAGCGCTGAAAATCTATAATGATGCTGCACAAAGAGCGCTAGGAAACGAATAGAGAGAGCGTCCCTCCGCTGCCTACCGCGGAGGGGCGGTTATGTTGCAAAACGATAGGATCAAAACAAAGATAACGAAATCATAGGATGTGAGAAACCTTGAGTGAAAAAAAAGAGATTTTATTCCATGTGGAAAAGCTGCTAAACAAAAGAGATCCATTTATGATAACGAAGCTTACTTCTATAAATTTTTCCGGTTTTACGACAATGGAACAACTGTTCATTCATGAAATGGATGGACAACCGTTTGAGAGTTTCGCTCCGGGTCAGCGGTGGGGAGAAAAATGGGGGTACGGCTGGTTCCGCTCCAACATCATCGTTCCCAAAGAGGCCGATGGCAAACGGCTTGTGGCGATGCTTGATTTCGGATCCGAAGCGACCGTATACATTAACGGTAGCGTGAGCGGCGCAAAGGACCTTAACCATCATCACGTAACTTTAACCCGTTCGGCAAAAGCCGGCGAGTCATTTGAAATCGTCGCGGAAGCGTACGCCGGACATTCGGATTCCAGGCCGACGTTCGGAGAGTCGCAGCTCTGCGTTTTTGAAGAGGAAGTCTATCAGTTTTTCATCGACTTGGAATGCTTGTACGATCTTCGCAATCATCTGGATTCCAAATCCCTCCGCGTGGCGGAGATTGATCGTTGCCTGACTCAGGTGTTCGCGACGATCGACCTGACCCTCCGGCAGGAATCGCTCGGTGAGAACGCTAAGCAGTGTCGGAAGTTGATGGAGCCCCTCTTGGCCTGCGTGAACGGTTCGACGGCGCCGACCCTGTACCTGATGGGACAGTCCCACCTGGATGTCGCCTGGCTGTGGCCGATCGCGGAGACAAAGCGGAAGATTGCGCGGACCATGTCCAATCAGCTGGCGCTCATGGACGAATATCCGGAATACATGTACACCCAGAGCCAGCCGTATTTGTTCCAAGTGGTCAAGACGCTGTATCCGGAGCTTTATGCGCGCATCAAACAGGCGGTAAAGGAAGGGAGGATCATTCCCGAAGGCTCCATGTGGGTGGAGCCCGATACGAATCTGCCCAGCGGCGAGAGCCTGATCCGTCAGGCGCTGCACGGCAAGCGGTTCTTCAAGGACGAATTCGGCGTGGACAACGAGATGCTGTGGCTGCCTGACGTATTCGGCTATTCCGGGAACCTGCCGCAAATTATGAAGGGCTGCGGGATCCATTATTTCGCGTCTACAAAATTGTTCGGTACTTATGATAATGTAGCGGACCCGTTCCCGCATAATACGTTCCTGTGGGAAGGGATCGACGGTTCGCAAATTTTGACGCATCTGATGAACTACGGCGATTACTATCCAATTCGGATCAACCCGTCGTTCTTGATCCATCAGTGGAGCGATCGCGTCCAGCTTGAAGGAATTTCCACGCGGCTCACGCAGTTCGGACACGGCGACGGAGGCGGCGGCTCCAATCGGGATGATCTCGAATTTATGCGCAGGCTTAGCAATTTGGAAGGCGTCCCCAAGACGAAACATGGCTCGCCGATCGAATTTTTTGAGGATCAGATCGAAAGAGGTATTCCTGAAGCCAAATATGTAGGAGAGCTCTATTATCCCGCTCACCGCGGGACGTATACGACGCAAGCGATCATCAAAAAGCTGAACCGGAGGGCGGAAATCGGTTTCCGCGAGGCGGAGCTATGGGGGGCTGCGGCGGAGCTGCTTAATAACCGGGCTTACCCTTACGAGGACTTGGAACGGTTGTGGAAGACCCTGCTGCTGCATCAGTTCCACGATATCCTGCCTGGCTCCTCCATCCATCGCGTCCATGAAGAGGCACAGATGGAGCTGAAGAAATTGAATGAGAACGTGTACGACTTGGCTTCGGATACATTGGATGCGCTCACGGACGGCGATGCCTCCCGGGTTACCGTCTTTAATTCGCTGTCCTGGCCGAGAAAGGAACTGGTCGCGTTGCCTGTCGGCATTCATGGCATTGCGGAGGAGAACGGAGCGATTCTGCCGGTGCAACTGCACGAAGGCGTTCGCTATGCCGAGGTAGAGGTGCCTTCCATGGGCTGGTCGACGTACAGGGCTGAAGAAGCGGAAACGACGGGTGCTCCAGCAGCGTCGGCGGTCCTTGCGACGGAATCGCGTCTGGAGAACGAATGGATTGCGCTCGAAATAAACGAACGGGGCGAGTTAACGACTATTTTTGACAAGGAGACCGGCACGGAATGGGCCGCGGATCGCTGTAACGTCATGCGGATGTATCGGGATCAAAATTCGGATTTCGATGCTTGGGAGATCGATCGACGCTACCGCTTGGCACCCGTCGAGCTGAATGCGAGCGCCAAAGTATCCGTTACCGCGAACGGCCCGCTCTTCGCGAATATTCGGGTCGAGCGCGAACTGAACCAATCGACCCTAATCCAGGATATCCGGCTAAGTGCCGGCAGCCGCCGCGTGGAATTCCATACGACGATTCACTGGCGCGAGAAGAATAAGCTGCTAAAAGTCGATTTCCCTGTTCGCGTTCACACAAACGAGTCGCTGCAGGAAATTCAGTTCGGTTACGTCAAGCGGCCGAATCATGCTTCGCGTCCGCATGATGCGGATCGTTACGAAGTGGTTCAGCATAAATGGTCGGCGCTTACGGAGGCGAACCGCGGCTTTGCGCTGCTGAACGATTGCAAATACGGGATTTCCGTCAACGACAACACGATGAGCCTAACGCTGCTTCGGGCTCCGACGTGGCCGGATGAGACGTCCGATCAAGGGAAGCACCATTTTACATATGGATTTACGTTCTGGAACGACGCGTTCCTGGATAGTCCTGTCGTGCGGGAAGCTTACGAGCTGAACTATCCTGTCAGCCTCGTGTCCGGAGGAGGCCGGGAGGCGCAATCGTTGCTCTCCATCGATCAAGCCAATGTGATCGCGGAGACGGTCAAGCTTGCCGAAGACGGATCGGGCGATTGGATCGTGCGTCTGTACGAGAGCAAGGGAGCTTCCGTAGCGTGCGGGCTTCACTTCGGGCTGTCCGTTGCGGCGGTTTATGAGACCGATATGCTGGAGGCGAAGTTGGCTGATTTGCCGCACGAGGGCGAAGAGGTATCGCTTCAGTTCCGTCCGTTCGAGGTGAAGACGATCAGGCTCCGGCCGTAGGGGAGGAATAGGGGATGAGGCTGAACGAAGGGCAGCCCCTGGTCATGATCGGCGACTCGATCACGGTCTGTGAGCGTAAGTATCCATACGGGAGGCGATCGGGTTCGATTGGTCGCGCATGCGAATGGGATCCTCACGTCAACTGTCCTTAGCTGGTAGAGTTTCTACTATAATATTGGGGGAAAAGGGAACCGGTGCTTCCTTCATCAGCATGGGGCAGGTTATCCGCAATATGCATTCCGAGATCTATGCAAAGTTCTGCGAAGTTCTTCGAGGCGGACCTGCCCTATTCGCCTGAGCCGCTTCGCGCGATATTCATAAGCAGATTTATGGGTTCAAAAGACGTTTCTTCACAGAGAACAGCCGCGCAGCTTGAGCGGCTGTTACACATAAAGAATTATGTATTCGCTTACATTATAGGCTTCGAGACGAGGCTTCCTCATACCGCAAGAAAAGTTCCGGTGCTATATAATCTGGCTTCATTGAATAAGCACGTCGATAGACGCTTTTTATTGCTCGATTCCCTACGTTTTTGTATTGCTCTCCTTACTGCGAAAGGAGGTGGTTAGTGAGGAGTCCAACAACGGAGAAGCGATGAGACTCAGCGTCGCTTCGATCGCTTGGCCGCGATAGATCAATCGCATCCAGAGGTATTTCGTAACCATGGCTGTAGAAATAGGGTTTGAACAGACGGTATCGGGACAGTGCAATGATTTTTTCTATTAAAACGACAAAGACCTGGAGGTAAGAGAAATGAAACTGAAACAGTGGAAACGTGCGGGGATATGGACTTGCATCCTGCTGATGGCCACGACGGCGCCGGGCGCCGCGATCGCAGCGCAGGCGGCCGGAAGCAGCGCCGAGCAGAATGTGAGCAGTGAGAAGATGAAAGTCCAGGTTCCATTCATGATCAAGGTCGTGGATGCCGAGACGGGCAGGGGCATTCCTCATGTCCAACTGAAGACGACGAACAGTGTGCTGTATTATACGGACAGTGCCGGAATTGTGGCATTCGACGAGCCGGGTCTGATGGATCAGACGGTCTTCTTCCATATGTCGAGCGACGGCTACGACATTCCTGCCGATATGTTTGGCAACCGGGGGCAGGCTGTAGAGGTTAAGCCCAACGGCAGTGTAACGCTCGAGATGAATCGGATCAACATTGCAGAGCGGCTGTACCGGCTGACAGGCCAAGGCATTTATCGCGACAGCTTACTCGTTGGCCAGAAGCCGCCCATTAAGGAGCCGCTGATCAACGGTCTGGTCATGGGACAGGATTCCGTTCAGACGATTGAGTACAACAATAAGCTGTACTGGTTTTGGGGCGATACCGACAGACCGGCCTATCCACTGGGGAACTTCCGCGTGACGGGTGCGACTTCCAAGCTTCCGAGTAAAGGGGGGCTGGACCCGGATGTCGGCGTGAATCTGGACTATTTTACGAATCAAGACGGTTTCGTCAAAAGTTTGGTGCCGCCACTGCCTGACGGTGCAGGCATAGCCTGGGTATTCGGTCTGATGACTGCCAAAGATAGCACCGGACAGGAGCGTCTGCTCGCCGGCTACAGCACGCACAATCCTGAACCCACCGCCTTCGGTATTCTCGTCTTTAACGACACCACGAAGGAGTTTGAGCAGGTGGTCCAGTTCCCTTCCAAAGACGATTGGCGCCATCCGGGCGGACAGGCGACCTACTACGAGGAGGGCGGGGAGGGATATTGGCTCTTTACCGAACACCGAATTCCCAATTTGCGCGTTGCTGCCAGCTATGACGCCATCATCGACTATACCGAGTACGAATCGTTTACTTGCCTGACGCCGGGAACGACATACAACGGGGCTCAAACGTCGCTGGAACGCGACGCGGACGGCAAGCTCGTATGGGGCTGGAAAAAGGACACTCAGCCGCTCAACCAAGAACAAGAGAAAGAGCTGATCCAATTAGGCCTGATCAAAGCTGACGACCCGCGTTATTATCAATTGAAGGATATCGATACTGGTGAAGACGTTCAAATCGCCCAAAGCTCCATTGAATGGAATGAATATCGGCAGCGTTACGTGATGATCGCGCAGCAGGTACTAGGCAAGACATCGGTACTTGGGGAAGTCTGGTACGCGGAAGCGCCATCGCCTCAAGGTCCTTGGACCAATGCCAAGCATATCGTTACGCATAACGACTATACTTTTTATAACGTAGCCCAGCATAAACAATTCAACAAGGACGGCGGCCGAATCATCTACTTTGAAGGAACCTACACGAATACATTCACGAATCATGTCCCAACGCCGCGGTATAACTACAATCAAGTCATGTATAAACTGGACTTGGCGAATCCGAGGCTAGGACTGGAGCCGGTTCAAGAAACGACCGGTAAATAGCGCCGGAGCTTTTTGGATAAACGAATAAGGACCTTTCCGTATGCGCCGTGGAGCTCTACCGGAGAGGTCCTTTTCGAATTGAGCTTGTTTCTGCGGAACAAGCGTACCTAGCTGCCGCTTCTCCATGATAAGCTGGGAGAAGCGACATCTTTACCGGCGGAGTCTCCGTGGATTTCCCGATACTGTTTCGGAGTGAGATTTGTGAACTTCTTGAATGCGGAGAAAAAATGCCCTTTGGATATGAAGCCGCATTGATCAGCGATCTCCAGCACCGAGAGCTGGCTGGATGTCAGTTTTTCCTTGACTCTCCCGATTCGTTCCTGAAGGATGTACTCGGACAATGATACGTTCATGATTTCCTTGAATAGCTGCCGGATATAGCTGACGGAGAAGGAAAAATTGTCGGCTACCTGTTCGATCGACAATTGCGCATCCTGCAAGTGGTTGTCCACATACTCTTTGATCTCCAAGACGATCTCTTCCTTGCGGCTCGAGGATTTCGGAACTTCGGTCTCGGATGCGAGCATCGTGACGATGCTCTCCAGCCATGCTTGAAACTCGGACAGCGTGCTGTACCGCTCCAGCAATTGTTGGATGCTGCTGATTTCGTGCAGGACGCTGGACTTGTTGAAGTTCTTGAGCAGATCGTAGGTAAAGTAGGTCAGGTTAAGCTTACAGTCGCGATAAGGCATCTCATGGACATGCTTCATCTGCTGACGCAGCAGAACGAGCGCGGTCTCCGGGCGGCCGCGGCGAATCGCCTTAATGATCTCGGCTGTCTCCAGCGCCTCAGATGCAGAAGGATACCCTGCCATGAACTCTTCATAATCGCTCTCCAGAAAAATTTGCTTCTCTCCGTTAAGAAATCGCAGCTTCGTCAATTCGTAGATATGGTCATAGATATTTCGGATATTGGCGCCAAAGTCATAGGCATTGCTGACTGCGGCGGTTGTATCAACGTTTAGGATGCATGCTACCTGATTCTGGGTCTCCTCCAGAAGACGTTGTAGTTGAAGCTCGCCGGATGCATGGCCCCCAATGACCAGAATGATATGGTCGCCGCCCATATCCAAGCCTTCGGCCGCATAAGAACCTGCTCCAATCACTTCTTCGCTAATATTGCGTATGGCGTACTTGATCAATTTCCGGGAGGGGAAATCGTAACGTTCGCAAAAGACGGTATAGGCTTCGATCCGAAGGACGGCCAAAAACAGAGATTCACAGGAGGCCAGTTTGGTCTTGGTCTGAATATATTCGTAGCTCTTGGTACCCGGCGTCCCGTGGAGCATCCACTGGGCGAGAAGCTCCGTTCGAACGAGCTCGGATTGGTTTCTCATGGATTCATGAAGCTGTTCCACATTGTTCAGCAGCATATCGATGCCGTCGTGGATCCATTGGATATCCGGCTTGGCATCAGACGTGGAGTTTGCGAACGCAACCTTTCCCTTCAGCTTTTCCGACAAGAAGGTGATGGAGCGCAAGGAACGGCGAGAACTCCAGAAGAACAACAAGGAGAGGAGTGCCAGTAGCAGCAATGTATACGTTATCAATTTTTGTTGGAATAAGGAGATATGGCGTGTCAAAATATGATACTCGTTCGAATAGTATACCGACCAATTTTCAGTAGTCAGCTTGGCTGTATTGACGAACCATCTCTGATGGGGGAGCCGAACTTGGAAATCGCTAACCTGCTGCTCTCGGCTCGCTTGATAAAGCAGTCCGCTCAGCGCGGGATTGGACGCGCCCAATAGAAGTTGCCCTTGCTCGTCGAGTATCCGAATGTCTTGCTCCGAAGAGACTGTTTGGCCGAACAGAAGCTTCGACAGCAGCGGTTTATCAACGAGCAGCACGAGATAGTAGTCGGACGGCTTCTCGGGGGTTGCAGGCAGAATAAGAGCCAGGGAGTCCGAGCCATCCAGCGAATGATTAAAGAAGCGCAAATATTGGGGGTGGAATGACTCCACGCGCTCCAGCATGCGCTGGTCGGCGAAGGATTCATTGCGGACGATTCCGGCTTTGGAATCGACGACAAGATCGTGCTTCAAATTAATCAGATAGGATCGCTGGATGAGCGGTTCGGTGGACATGAAATTGGATTGGGCGACGAGCGCAGCATGGTTGATGAGCGGATCGTTGCTTGTATTGAAGAACCAGTTCTGAATATTCTGATCGGCGTACATGCTGAGCCCGTTGGCTTTCAAATTGCCGAGAATCATTTCGGCCTTCGAAGCCAGGTTGTTGACTTCGTTCTGCGAATTGCTGCGAACCTCCAGCATGGTATATTTTGCGAATTCCGCAGAAAGTAAATAGACGAAAGGAATAATGGAACAGATCAGAACGGTGGTCAGTAAAAGAAAGGTTCGAAAATAGGTCTTCTGTAAAATGGGTTTGATCTTCATATAATGCCAGCACCCCTTGCTGATGGATTGACGGTTTAAGGGCATAACGTAACGGTTCTATAGAAGAAACGAACCGGGACCTCCTTACTCAATCATATCCTGACCCTTGTGTGAAGTCCTCATTTTGACAAAGTAGAAATTAAGATGATACCGGACGTCCGATTGTCGCACAATCCTTAGGTTGAGTACCCTTTGTGACACAATGAGGACTATTCCGAATGCCTCCTTCCGTACATAATAAACACTGTCAGGATATGGCCACATCGGACAGACCAGCTCGAATGGAGGGATACTATAATTTGAGAATGTTCAGGGATCTTGTAAAGAACCGGGGCTTGTATACGATGGCGATACCGGGAATCATCTTTCTCGTTGTCTTCTCCTATATTCCTCTGTCCGGACATCTGCTAGCGTTCAAGGACTTTCAGATCAGCAAAGGCATATGGGGCAGTGATTGGGTGGGGCTGGACAACTTCCGCTTCTTTTTCTCCAATCGGGATTGGATTCAAGTTACGGTCAATACGGTTTATTTAAATGCGCTGTTCATTATTTTCGAAATGGCCTTTGCGCTTCTCATTGCGCTGTTCTTGAACGAGATTCGCTTGAAATGGTTTAAACGTACGATCCAATCCGTCGTCTTCCTTCCTTATTTCATTTCCTGGGTCGTCGTTGGGTATATGACATTCATTCTATTCAACAATACGGACGGTCTGATTAACCGTGTGCTGAGCATGAGCGGACTTCAAGCCGTCGATTGGTACCAGACCCCGTGGGTGTGGCCGATTATTCTAACCATAACGCGAATCTGGAAGAGTGCCGGTTACTACTCGATTATTCTGCTCGCTGCCATAACCGGTTTCTCCTCCGACTATTATGAGAGCGCCCGCCTGGACGGAGCCACGAGGCTGCAGCAGATGAAATACATTACGCTGCCTTTGCTGAAGCCGCAAATCATCATTCTCGTCCTCTTGGGAGTCGGACGGATTTTCTACGGGGATTTCGGCATGATCTACGGAATTATCGGGGACAACGGGATTCTATTTCCGACGACCGATGTCATCGATACATATTCCTATCGGGCGTTAAGGCAGCTTGGTAATTTCAGCATGTCATCGGCTATCGTGTTCTATCAGTCCATTATGGGGCTTATCGCCGTCGTTTCGTTTAATGCGCTGGTTCGGAGAATCGATAAAGACTCCAGATTATTTTAAGAGGTTGCTCAAAAGGTTATCTTTCCAAGACGAAGCGAATCATGAAGTGGACTCGACATCGAATCTTGAACTGATTTTTTGATCACGCACTTTAATTTTGCGAAATCCAAGGGAGATGAATTCCATATGAATCGTCCGGTTGCTCTGATCCCGCCCCCACGAGTCCGACGGACAAACAGATTCTCCGATAAAATGGCGGTGTTCTTGTTCGGGCTGTTTTTGATTCTATTTGCGCTGGTTTGTTTGTTTCCTTTTTGGCTGATGGTCATCAATTCGTTCTCCAGCACCCGAAGCTTGGCGGTGAACGGATACTCCGTATGGCCGGATGAATTTACGCTGGAGTCGTATCGTTTCCTCCTCCAGGGCAAGCAAATGTTTACCAGCTATGGCGTCACCATTGCGGTAACAGCCATCGGAACCGTAATCGGCCTCGTTGTCACCGCGTTGTTTGCATACGTGCTGGCCCATCCGAAGAACCGGTACGGCGGCTTCCTCTCGTTCATGACCTACGTGCCGATGGTCTTCGGCTCGGGGCTCGTCGGCTTCTATCTTCTGGTCGTTCAATGGCTGCATCTGAAAGATACGTTGTGGGCGCTTGTGCTCCCTTACGTCATGAATCCGTTCTTTGCGTTTATCTTAGTCTCGTTCTATCGCTCGTTGCCTTATGAGCTGAACGAATCGGCTAACATGGACGGCGCCGGAGAGTGGACGATCTTCTTCAAAATTATCCGGCCGATCTCAACGCCGGTTATTGCGACGATCAGCTTGTTCTACGCGCTGCAATATTGGAACGATTGGTGGCTGTCGCTTCTGTTTATCGACAACAGCGATATGTACCCGCTGCAGCTGCTTCTTCGGCAGCTCATGTCGCAGATGCAGCTCACGTCGCTCAATCACGGGAATGTGCTGACGCTGCCGCCGGCGGAAGGGGTCAAGTTGGCAACGGTTTGCCTGACGATCGGCCCGATTATACTCGTCTATCCGATGGTTCAGAAATATTTCGCCAAAGGTCTGACCCTCGGCTCGGTGAAAGGTTAAGATTGGGGCTCTACGCAAATGGCTGAGCGCGTTATAGATTGGCCCAGCCGCTTATACATAAGTTGATTAGTTGAAGGGAGTCATTTACATGGCCAAATCAAAACGCAAATTCTTGGTGACGGCGCTGCTCGGACTAGCCATCGCTTTGTCCGGATGCTCCGGATCCGGCGGGGATGCCTCCGCGCCGGGCGATGCAGGGGAAACCGGCGATCCGTCCCTTGAACCGGTCACTTTGGAGGTTGTCATTCCGGGGGCAAAGGGAGCTAACTATGACGAGGTGCTGACCGAAGTCAACAAGCGATTAAAAGCCGAAATCAATACGCAGGTTAAATTTACATTTGTCGACTTTGCCGATCTAAATCAGAAGACCAACGTCATGCTGGCTTCGGGAGAGAGCGTGGATTTGATGTTTGATGCCCCGTGGCTGCATTTGGACACGATGGCTTCCCAGGGCTATTACGAAGAATTAAGCGAACTGCTGGACCAATACGGCCCTAATGTGAAAAAGACGAGGCCGCAACAAATGTGGGACGCGAACAAAATTAACGGTAACATCTACGGTGTTCCCTTGGGAAGCGCCTATACCCAACAGAGATCGATTTTCATACGAAAGGACCTGAGGGAGCAGTTAAACTTGCCGCCCGTAAAGACGTATGAAGATCTAAAAGCTTATCTCTACGCCGTTCGTGACAGTAACTCCGGCATCACGCCGCTCCTCGCGGGCGCCGACGACGTCACCTACAGCTGGGTCAACTGGCTGATCCGGGACGATACCGGCGTCAACATTCGTCCAACGAATTTTGCTGGCGCCAGCTTGATGCTGTATTACAAGGGCAACGATGGAAAGGTCTATAACTTTTTTGAAACCCAGGAACCAAAGATCTGGTCCGGCATCCAGGATGTCCGCCAGCTGTTCGTTGACAAAGTCATGTCGCAGGACGTTTTGACGAATAAAAGCAGCCCGGGAGACATGCAGCTCCAGAACAAAGTTGCGGCCACGCCCCAAATGGCCTTTGGCATTCCCAAAACGTACAACGACCAGTTGAAGCAGGTCGTGCCCGATGGAGAGCTGGAAGCCGTCCGTCTATTCGATCTGACGCCTGGAAAGAACCTATCCAATTACAAAATGGATAATTTCATCTGTATTGTGAAGACGAGCAAACATAAAGACCGTGCGATGATGTTCCTCGATTGGGCCAACCGGCAGGAGAATTATGATTTGTTGGAGCACGGCATCGAAGGCGTGAACTGGAAAGCGGTCGGCGAGCATCAATACGACACGTTGAACAACGATGGCGGCATTGTCTCGTTCCAGCTCATGTTGAATCCAACGTTAGAGCGGGAGTGGGCCGGTATCGACGAAGAGACCCGAGAGTATAGTCAATTCATTACGCAAGCCGACAACTTCACGAAGGATATCATGACCGGCTTCACTTTCGATCCGACGCCGGTGAAGAACGAAGTGGCCCAGTTCGCGACCATTCAGGCCAAATATTATAGCGGATTATTTAACGGCGCGCTTGATCCGGACGAATACTTCGCCAGATTCAAAACGGAAGGCGAAGCGGTGCTGAAGCAAATCCAGACTGAACTACAGAATCAGGTAGACGCCTTCTTGGCAAAATAAAAGGGTTCCCTGTCCATTGAGAACGGCGATACGAAAAAAAGGACCGCTTCCTATACGGAGCGGTCCTTTTCGTTATGTTCTAGCAGCTGCCGGGGAAGGAGGGGACAGGGAACAAACCTGACGGATCGTCGCAGCCAAGTGTTCGGCCATTTGCCGATGCTTCTTGACGGAGGGGTGTCCACAGCCTCCCATGCCGTCTTCCGGCCGTTTAATGAGCGGGAATTCGACGAAATGAATATTGTCGTCGCCTTCTTCGTTAAGGCTTTTGACGAGAGCCTTCAAATGGGGGGCGGGGCCGAGGGTCATCGGACCGATTGCGCAGAACAATGGGACGGACGGATATCTATTGCGAATAAAACCCGTCATTTTGCGATATTGTTCAAGGTAATCCGCAGGCTCGATGGGCGCGGACCAATCATTGGTCCCGAGATTTACGACAACGAACTCAGGATGAAACGGGTCCATGGCTTCTTGATCGAGATCAGGACAGATGGTTTTCATGAAATAATCCGACATGCGGCCTTCCTTGCCACCGCCGAAATTCTGATAGCATCCCGTACCGGACGCGCCCACAATCAATGTTTCGGCATTCAGAAGTTGACCGGTCAGCGAGCTGTAAGCAAGCGCGATATTTTCGCGAGAAGCATCGCAGTCGCAGGGAATCTGCGCTTCGTTGCCGAAGCCGCAGGTGATCGAATCGCCGATGACGAGCAGACGATGGGGAAGAGGGGCTGGCGGGCTCAGAAAAGCTCCGTTCTCCGTCGTCAAATCGGTAAATTTAATGCTGCCGAATGCCGCTTCCGTACGCTTCTGCAGCGTTAAGGTATGGGGCGCGTCTTCAAGGTCATCCGCAAGCTGGTACAGCCGGTTATCCGGATCGATTCTCATCACCCTTACCGGAAGATCGTCGATATAGACGTTAAGCCAGCTTTTCCCCTCTCTGTTGACATCCTCGATCTCGGCCGTTATTTCCCGTCCATGAAAGCGCACGGTTATCGCACTGCCGGGAAGAAAACAAGAGATGCCATCCGGCTCTTGATGAAAGAGCCCGTGTCTCAGACTGGAAATCGAAAAGTCGAATTTCATAACGCATTCCTTCCTTTCATTGATCTATTTGAGCTGACAACGTTAGGCATAAGGGTTCTCGCAAGTAGACTCCCGGATCACCAAAGAAACACCCGACAATATTTTCGTGTTGCGTCCATGAGTTTTGCCTAGAATAACCTGGTGAAGTAAATTCGCAGCGTTTCTGCCGATTTCCTCGAAATCTTGCCGGACGGTAGACAGTCCGATCGATAGGTTGCTGGAATGGTCCCAATCGTCGAATCCCATAATGGAAACATCCTGCGGAATTCTAACGCGGCGGTCGGTCAGCTTCTCGATCATTTCTATGGCAAGTTTGTCATTGCAGCAAAACAAAGCGGTAACATCCCGCTTCAAAATACTGTCGGCTAGTGCGTCATAGTCCACGCGGGTCAGCAAGTTATCGTCGGTTACCGAAAATCCTGCCTGACGCATGGCACTGCAGTAGCCGGCGAACCGCTCCTGCTCGGAGTGAAGAAAGAAGTGATAGCTTGCAAACTTTATTTTGGTGTGCTTCAGACGCATCAGCTCCCGGGTGGCCAGGATCGCCCCGTCGTAGTTGTTGCTTCCGGAAAAATAGCTGGGATGATCCACATTGTACCGGTCTACCAACAGATAGGGGATGTTGTTTTGTTCGATGATTAGGTAGTTATCCTTGCTCTGGATCGGATCGAACGGATAAATCAAGAAGCCGTCGACTTTCCGGTCCAGCATTTTCTGAATGGATGATTGTTCAACGGCCAAATTTTCATTGCTCCATTCCACGATTAAGGAGTAATTGAATTCGGCTGCCACTTGCTGCGCGCCTTTGATGATTTTCATATACGATACATCGTAATTGTCCTCTGCCGATAAGATAAACGCGATCAAGTGACTCGAATGGTCCGCGGCTTGAGCTCCGTTTACAAAAGAGCCTTTTCTTTTGATTCGGGTGATTGCGCCTTCGTTTGCCAGCTCCGTCATCGCTTTTCGAATCGTTATTCCGCTTACATGAAATTGTTTCATCAGGTCTTCTTCATTCGGCAGTTTATCGCCAGGTCGAAGCTTGCCGACTTGAATCTGATGCAGCAGCGCTTGTTTAACCGTCATGTACTTCGGCTCGTTCACAATCATTCTCCTCTTTTTACAAACTGATGATAAGTTTGGCATGTTAAATGATTGTATAAAAGTATACTTTATTAATCTATTGAAATCAAGCTTATAAACTGGCGTTCCCTTTAATATATATATTATAATAGGGAAATTGCTTTTAATTGACTCTATGCCTATGGATTGATAATATAAATATAGATTTATTGATTAAATAAAGTATACTTTATTATTCGCTAGTTCAATTTTGATAGTCAATACAAAAGCTGAAAGGAGGAATTATGTTGGAGTTTAGCTTTGCCGAATTTGCCAGGCTGATGGGGAGATTTGATCTGACCGAGAGAGAGAAGCCGAGATGCGCCTGGGTCAACAGCGCGGTTTTTCTTGCCTTCCGAGGTACGGCCGTCTCGATGACGGCTGAGGATTCCGACGGCCAGGATTACGTTGAAATCGTAGTGGACGGTGTCGCCCGTAATTGGATCAACTTGAAGAAGGGGGTTCATCAATACATAATCGAACAGGGACTGCCGGAGGGTGAACACACTTTAGAGATCCACAAGCGAACGGGAATCCTGACCGGAAGTATAGCATTTCATCAGTTTTCGCTGCCCGACGGCGGAAGCTTCCTTGCCCCGCCCGCGGCAAAACCACTCCGGCTTGAGTACTTCGGGGATTCCATCACGGATGGGGCAGGGATCGGCCATCCGCATGTGCTCGCTGAAGCTCCGCATCTTGACGACGGATACATGTCCTATGTCGGAATCAGCGGCAGAATGTTGAATGCGGAATATCATACGATGGCCATTTGCGGGATCGGCGTTTGGCAGGATGCGGTAGGGAACAAGCAAGGATTGCCGGAACATTTTTCGGGGACCCTCGGCAAAGGGACGGCGCCATGGGACTTTTCTCGGTATACTCCTGATGGAGTCGTCATTAATTTGGGCCAGAACGATTATTCGACGCCAATTGATGATGAGGCGTATATTGCCGCTTATATTGAATTCATCCAGGTTATCCTGGAAAAGTATAACGATCCCTACGTCTTTTGTTGTGTTGGAACCATGAATAACAACTATCTTGCCAGCGTGAATAAGGTCGTCTCCTATTTCAGTCAAAGCGGAAACGGGAAGGTATTCGTGGTTGATCTGGGGTTGATTCATCCGGAGGTGGAAGGATGGGGCGGCCGATATCATCCCGGCTATCAGACGCATTACCGAATGGGCTTGGAGCTTGCCTCTTTTATATCCGCCAAGACTGGTTGGGAATTGCTTAAGCGTCCGTTGATCGCCACGGAATGCGTGTTTTGAAATCGTCCTGCAGCGGATCGGATGCCAACCAAAAACATCGCAAAACGAATTGGTAGAAAAAGTCGGCCTGAATTGGCCGACTTTTTTGGTATGCCGTAGAGGGGGCTATGCACATGGTTTGTTCATGTTCCGTTCATATTGATGTCACTGGCAGTTCATCTTCCTTGATTAAACTTGGTTAAGCATCACTCGATAGCTTTCCCATTTCGAGGCTCGAGATTTCATTTGCTGGCTAAGAATAAGGGCTGGAGTCAAGGGATTGGACGAAAAAAAGCCGCGGAATGCGCGGCCTTTTTTAGCGTAGGCTAGAATGCAAATTAGACGCACAATTGCCGCACCATTTGAACCAATCCCCATAACCCTTGTATATAGAATAGTATATAGTTATTACACAATATGGGATGGAAATGAAAGAAAGAGGGAATCTATGCCTACTATACTGGTTGCTGACGACGACGCGAACATTCGCGAACTCGTCTGTTTATTTCTACGCAATGACGGATTCACCACAGTCGAGGCGGCTGACGGCAAGGAAGCGCTCAGCGTCTATGGCTCGACGCCCGTCGATCTTGTCGTGCTTGATATTATGATGCCGATGATGGATGGCTGGACGTTATGCAAGGAGCTTCGAAGAGCCAATCCGGATTTGCCGCTGCTTATGCTGACGGCGAGAGGAGAAACCTGGGAAAAAGTAAAGGGTTTCGAGCTTGGGACGGACGACTATTTAACGAAACCATTCGATCCGTTGGAGTTGACGGTCCGCGTTAAGGCATTGCTGAAACGATATCGGATCGGCTCCACGCAGACGATCCAGTTCGGCAACGTCATTCTCGACAGGCAGACCTATAAGGTGAGCAGCGGGGCGGAGACGTTCACGCTGCCGCTCAAAGAGTTCGAATTGCTGTACAAGCTCGCTGGGACACCCGGACAAGTCTATACACGCGAGCAGCTGATCGATCAGATTTGGGGAATCGACTACGCAGGAGATGATCGAACGGTGGATGTGCATATTAAACGTCTTCGCGAAAGGTTCGCAACGACGACGGATTTCCGGATCGAAACGGTGCGCGGGCTGGGGTACCGGCTCGAGGTCTATGAATGATCAGATCCTTATATATTCGAGTAGTCCTGACGTTTCTAGTGTCCGTCATCGGGGGCACGATCCTTTCGTTTTTTATGTCTACTTGGATGTTCAAGGAACAATTGAACGAGAACGCGCAAATCAACTTACGCAACTTCGGTCAAGACGTCGTCCGGATATACAAGACACTGCCGTTACGCGAAGCCGACTTGTTCGTTAGTGAAATGAAGCAGCTCGATTCCTATTATATCCGCATCTACGAAGCGGCGGGCCAGTTCCAGGCTTACGGCAAGCTTAACGGACACAAGCCTGCTGAAGTAACGATGGATAAACTACAGCAAGTAATCGAAGGAGGCGTTGTTCAAGACACGCAGAAAGGCATTGCTACGGTGCTTTTAGGGCTGCCGTTGAAAACGGAAACGGGAACGAAAGCGATGTTCCTGGAAATGCTCGCCCCTCCTTCTGCCTCTTTTGTCGTCAAATGGGGATCGATCTTTGCTACCAGTTCGTTGATTACAGGGAGTTTATTGATCCTGATTGCCTCCATCTACTTGGTAAGGCCGATCAAAAAGCTGACAAAAGCGACCCGACGCATTGCAGCCGGAGATTTCAGCGTCAAGCTGAATATTAAGCAAACAAGCGAGCTGGGTACACTGGCTCGCAGCTTTGAAGACATGATGCACGAGCTCCAGCAGTTGGAGCAGCTGCGCAGGGAATTCGTAACGAACGTGTCGCACGAGGTGCAATCGCCGCTCACCTCGATTTCCGGGTATGCTCAAGCGCTGAAGCAGGTAAATCTCTCGGATGACGAGCGAAGACGTTATCTGGATATTATCATCGCTGAAGCGAAGCGAATGTCCAAAATGAGCGACAACCTGCTCAAGCTGAGTTTGCTTGAATCCCAGTCACAGCAGCTGGGGCTCAGCACGCTCAGCCTGGATGAACAGATCAGACGGGTCATCGTGGCGCTCCAGCCGCAATGGGCTGCCCGCAGCATTCAGTTTGAGCTTGATTTGCAGCCCGTTAAAGTTACGGCCGATCATGATCAATTAAACCAGGTATGGACGAACATCATTGGCAACAGCATCAAATTCTCAAAGGATGGCGGCGTGATTAACGTCAGCATCAAACAAGACATGAATAACGTGACCGTCCGAATATCCGATACGGGCATAGGGATTTCCCCGGAGGATCAGAAGCGCATATTCGAACGTTTCTTTAAAACCGACCGTTCCCGCAGTCGTAAATATGAGGGCAGCGGCATGGGACTCGCCATTGTTAAGCAGATCGTATCGCTTCATCAAGCCGATATCCGAGTGGAAAGCGAACCTGGCCAAGGAACGACCTTCATCGTCACCTTGCCAATCATGACGCCGGCGAATTAGTTAGATTCTGTGGGGATCGATCCGCAAACACCGATGATGACCGGTTCGTGAAAACTGACCGTGCCGAATGAAAGGATGCGATTTTTGCCAAGTCACGATGACCAGGGCAGTCGCAAAGTTGAACCATATCTTATACAGGCCATGGGGCCTGTTTTTTTTGTCCATTTCACTAGAGTACATTTTTGCACAAATCGGGCTCCATGAATTGAACTGTCCTTGAACAATTGCCTATAGGTATAATCAAATTGCAAAAAGCACGAAACTAACGGCAAAGGAGTTGATGCCGTATTCTGGATGAACGCAGTACCAAGATGTTGACGCTGCTCCATGAGGCAGCCGATTATGTATCGCTGGAAGAACTGATGCAGAAGCTCGGCATCTCCAGACGAACCGTTTACTATGATATGGACAAAATAAACGACTGGTTGAAAGCGGTTCAACTTCCATCGGTCCAATATGTCAGGACAGCAGGCTACTATTTGCCTGAAGAAAGCCGGGCGGGGCTTCCGCAGTTGAATGAAAAGCCCCATGCACAGCAGTATTATTTGTCTCCGCGCGAAAGGCTGGCCTGGATGTCGCTCTACCTGCTGTCGGCGGAGAGTCCGCTCTTCGTTCACCATCTGACCGAACTTCTCCAGGTTAGCCGCGGCACCGTGCTCAAGGATTTGAACATGGTCCGCTCGGAGATGAAGTCCGTAAAACTCAAGGTAACCTACGACCGTAAGCGGGGGTACGGCGTACACGGGGAGGAGCGGGACAAGCGGAAGACACTGAGCCATTACTTCGGGCAGATTTTCGGTCATGCGGGCTGGGAACAGGCATTCAACCTGAACCCGGAATCGGGAATTCCCGATCTCGCCCCACTCCTGTTTCCGCCTATGGAAGAGGGAGGTTTGGAGCAAGTCTATCGCCTGATCTCGGATAGCGAGATCACGCTGGGCGTAGATTTGACGGATGAGATGCTGTTTCATCTGACCGCCCGCTTCCTGTTGTATGTAAGACGGATTCAAACCGCGCAATGGGTCTCGATCGACGATGATGAACGAAGCGTTCTGCGGAGGACGCCAGAGTATGAAGCTGCCGCGCGTATTGCGGAAGGTCTCGGGCAAATGTTCGGCGTTTCCGTTCCGGATGATGAAGTCTGCTACTTCGCGATGCATCTGCTGGGGGCGAGAGTCAATCGGATGGAACAGATGACGGGTTCCGAAGAAGTGCTGAAGCAGCTTCGGAACGTGACGACGGAGATGACCGACCATTTTCAACGGTATGCCTGCGTATTTCTGCCGAACCGGGAAGCCATGGAGGAGAATCTGCTGGTCCACTTGAAACCGGCTTATTACCGGATCTTGTATGGTCTCAGCCTGGAAAATCCGCTGCTCGAAAATATCCGTTCCAAGTACGGGGAAGTATTCGAGCTTACCCGCCGTTCCGCCGCACCGTTCGAGCAGTTGGTTGGACGTAAACTTGACGATCACGAGATCGGATACCTCGCCATGCACTTCGGCGGTTGGCTGCGCAGAGAGAATACGAAGCCGGCCGTAAGGCGGCAGGCCGCCATCGTCTGCGTGAACGGCATTTCCGCATCGCGGATGCTGAAATCGCAGCTGGAGAACCTGTTCTCGGCAGTGGACATCACAGCCGTATTGTCGCTCCGCGATTATGAGTCGTTTCGCGAAGAAGATGTCGATTTTATATTCTCGACGGTACCGCTCCCGGACAGCAAAGTGCCCGTTCTCCTGGTGAATCCGATTCTAAGCGATAAGGATAAGGAGCATTTGCTGAACCAAATCAACATGGTTTCCGGACGCAAATCAAGAACCCAGGCCAACACGGTACAAGCGCTGCTGGACATCGTCCATAAATACGCGGCGGTAAGGGATGAAGCCGGACTTGCGGAGGAGCTTAACCGCTACATGTCCTTAGGGAAAACTTGGCTCAGCGAGGCTCGGAAGCCATCTCTGACGGATCTGCTCACCGGGCAAATGATTCGGATGAACAGAGAAGCGGCAGATTGGCGGAGCGCCATACGCGAAGCCTCCGAACCGCTGCTGAAGGATGGACGCATCGAAGAGGCTTACATTGATGCGATGATCTCCAAAGTGGAAGCGCTCGGCCCTTACATTGTCGTAGCACCTGGCATCGCCATCGCGCACGGCAAGCCGCAGGATGGAGTCCGGCAGCTTGGGATCAGTCTGCTCCGGCTGGAGCAGCCCGTCGCCTTCTCGGAGGAAGCGCGCCACCAGGTGCAGATCATTCTGGTCCTGGCGGCGATTGACGGCGAATCCCACCTGAAAGCACTGTCGGAGCTGACGCTCCTGCTGAGAGATAAGGAAAACCTGATCCGACTGAAAGAGGCCAGGACGAAAGAACAGATACTTCAACAATTACAAACCGGTCCTTAGCACCGAACAGAATACCGGATTTGGGAGAGATGAGAATGAAATTTTTGGAACCGTCACTAATTGCCTTGGATGTTGAGGCCGAGACGGCGGAAGAAGCGATCCGTTTGGCAGGGGCGCTGCTGGCGAATGCCGGAGCGGCGGAAGAACGTTATGCCGATGCCATGGTGGAATCGTATCGTGACAAAGGGCCGTACTTTGTTCTTGCGCCGCACATCGCCCTACCGCATGCCCGTGCGGAGGACGGGGTGAGGGAAGCCTCCGTCTCGCTGCTTCGATTGAAGACACCCGTCGTTTTTGGCCATGCCGCCAATGACCCGGTCCAGCTTGTATTCGCGCTCGGCGGCTCCTCAAGCTCGGAGCACATCGCCATGCTGCGCAAGCTGACGACATTGCTCAGCAATCCGGACAACGTGGAGCTATTCAAGCAGGCATCTGATGTAGAGTCAATCCAACAACTAATTAGGGGGAACGAACAATGAAAATTTTATGCGTATGCGGTTTAGGACAAGGAACCAGCTTGATTCTGAGAATGAATGTGGAGAATGTGCTGAACGGCATGGGAGTAAACGCCGACGTGGAGCACACGGACGTTTCGACGGCATCGGGAACCGCAGCCGATTATATCATTACAAGCAACGAGCTGGCACAAAGCCTGCAAGGGCATGAAGCCAAGGTCGTTATCGTCAACAACTATTTTGACAACGACGAGATCAAACAGAAGCTGGAAGAAGTGCTGTAAACCATTAGAAAGGAAGAGGGCTTATGGACGTACTTTTTTGGATCGCTACCAACATTTTTGGAACGCCGGCCATTCTGCTCGGGTTTATCGTTCTGATCGGCCTGCTGCTGCAGAAGAAATCAACGAGTCAGCTCGTAAGCGGCACCTTTAAAGCGATCATCGGCTTCCTCATCATCGGCGCAGGCTCTGACGTTATCGTAAAAGCCTTGAACGTATTCGAGCCGATGTGGAAAGAAGTCTTCGGATTGGAAAGCGGATCCCTCGGTACCTTTATGGGGCAGGAGGCATTCAATTCCAAATTCGGCAGCGCCGTTACGCTTGCCATGCTCATCGGCTTTCTGATCAACGTTCTGCTGGCACGCTTTACCCGGTTTAAATTTATTTATCTGACCGGGCACATGATGTTCTGGACGTCGACCGTTTTTGCGGGCGTCATCGTCCATGCGTCCAGCGGAATTCCGATCTGGAAGCTGGTACTGATGATCGCCGTGGTTCTTGGGGTGTACTGGACGTTCCAGCCGGCGCTGGTTCAGCCGTTCCTGCGTAAAATCACGGGCAACGATAACATTGCGCTTGGACACACGTCGGCTTCGGTTGCGCTATTGGCTGCCTTGTTCGGCAAATTGCTCGGCAACAAAAACAACGATTCCGAGAAAATCAAAGTACCGAAAGGCTTCGAATTTCTTCGCGATTCCAACGTCATCACGGCGCTCAGCATGGGCGTGTTATTCCTGATCGGGGCCATTATTCTCTCGACGAAGGGCACGCCGGCTGCGGCAGAACTGATGAAACAATCGGGTGACCAGAACTTTATCATCTATTCCATTATCCAATCGTTCACGTTCGCAGGCGGAATCGCCATCGTTCTGATGGGGGTCCGGATGTTTGTCGGCGAGCTGGTGCCGGCCTTCAACGGGATTGCTACCAAACTCGTGCCAGGCGCCAAACCGGCTCTGGATGCGCCAGTCGTATACCCTTACGCGCCGAATGCGGTGGTGCTTGGCTTCCTGGGAGCTTTCGGTGGCGCGATTATCTGGCTGCTCGTACTGGGCAACACCGTTTCTTACATCTTTGTGCCGACGATGATCGTTCTATTCTTCCACGGCGCTACGGCAGGGGTGTTCGGGAACTCGACAGGCGGTGTCCGCGGTGCCGTGATCGGCGGCTTCATCACGTCAACCGTAGTCGCTTGGGGTCAGTTCCTGATGGTCCGCTTCTTTATCGCCTCGACGGTGCCGGATACGGCCATGTGGGCTGCCGATTCCGACATGTTCATCATCGGACCGATTCTGCACTTCCTGGCGAAACTGTTCTTTTAGAGGTTAAACAAAAAAGTCGGCTTTGGATCACGAGATAGATCAGAAAGCGGTCTAAGGCGTTGAGAGAAGCCGGCTTTTTTGAACATGCACTTTTATGAAATGGTCAGGTTCTTAATTTATAGAGAGTGGAGGAGAAACGATATGGGCTTTATCCGTACCTTGCATGGAGATATCAGCAAAGAGGAATTGGGCTTTACGTATTCCCATGAACATATCGTATGCCGTCCGGCCTACTGGCAGGAACGGGGAGTGGACGATTTGCTGCTGGATGATAAAGAGAAGTCCAAGCGCGACGTTCTGGATTTCAAACAACACGGCGGATGCTCCATCGTGGATGCTACAGCCGTCGATTATGGACGGGATGTTCAAGCGGTGCAGGAAATCGCGCTTGAAACCGGCATTCGCATTGTAGGAACGGCGGGCTTCAATAAAAGCTTCCTGTGGGATGCCAAAATCAAAGAGGAGCTGAAGCCGCTGATCGGCGATTATGAGAGTTATGCGCAGTGGATCGAGGCCAAAAGCATCAACGAGCTGGCGGATTTCGTCATCCGGGAGGTGGAAGAAGGGCTGGAAGGCACGCCATTCAAAGCAGGCCAGGTTAAGTTCGGGACAGGCTATAACCGCATCACGCCGCTGGAGGAGAAGACGCTGCGCGCTGTAGCCCGCGCTCATCACGAAACAAAAGCCCCTATCCACTCCCATACGGAAGTCGGCACCATGGCGCTGGAGCAAATCGAACTCCTAAAAAGCGAAGGCGTGGATCTATCCTACTTGAGTTTAGGGCATATGGACCGGAACCCCGACCCGTATTACCATGAGCAAATCGCCGCAACCGGAGCCTACATGAGCTTTGACGGTATCGGCAAAATCAAGTATGCGCCGGAAAGCACCCGCATCTCGCTGATTCTGGAGCTTGTCCGAAAAGGCTATGAGGATCAGATTCTCATCAGCGGAGATACCGCCCGTAAAACCTACTACAAGCATTACGATTACGGTCTCGGGCTGGAGTACATTATTTCCAAATGGGTGCCGCGCTTTGTAGACGAAGCGAATCGCAGCGGCTTTGACGGCCGGAAGCTGGTGGAGAAATTTTTCGTAAGCAATCCGGCTGACTGCTTCTCATTCAAAAAGTAAGGGGGCTTAGCGTCATGAAATTCGAACTCGAGAATTCGGTTGAGGTGGAGGAGAAAATCCGCAAACTCGGCGCGGCCATACTTCCAATCGGGGCCGTTGAAGCGCATGGTCCCCATCTGCCCCTGGGCACGGATAACCTGCTTGCGTCCAGGCTCGCGGACAAATTGGCGGAACGGACGGACAGCTTCGTTCTGCCGACCCTTCCTTATGGTCAAGTGTGGAGTCTGCGCAATTTTCCGGGAAGCATCAACGTGTCGAACGAAGCGCTCATCCGGCTGCTTGCCGATATCGGCGAGAGTATATATCATCAGGGATTCCGCATCTTCATCATGGTCAACGGCCATCTCGGCAATGCGGTTGCGCTGAAGGAAGCGGCGAGAATTTTATACGAACGGGTACCCGAATTGAAGGTGTTCTACTTCTTTTATCCAGGCACGAAGGAAATCACGGCGGAGGTACGCGAGGCTTCGGCCGCTCACGGCAGCTACATGCATGCCGATGAAATCGAGACCTCCTACATGCTGTATCTTGCGGGCGAATACGTGGACATGAGCAAGGCGATCGACGGCGCTCCGCAGATCCCGATTGAAGCGGACTTCACGCCTACACCCTGGGAGGAAATGACGGCTTCCGCGGTGCTTGGAGATGCAACGTTGGCAACGAGGGAGAAGGGAGAGCGGATTATCGAGCGAAGCCTGGAAGTCATGGCCGACATGGTACTCCGGGCGAAAAAAGCGATATGAACCCGTTCACTCGCGGAAGAATAACAGAAATCTATACAAATACAGGAACCACGAGGTGAAAGCGATGATGATGGACACCTATTTTGATGTGATTGGCGGGTTGTTTGACAAAGTACGAGCGGAGCAGGCCAAGTCGATACGTGAAGCGGCGGAAAAGGTGGCGGCCTGTATTCAGCAGGGCGGCATTATTCATCTGTTCGGCTGCGGGCATTCGCATATATTGACCGAGGAAGTCTTCTACCGGGCAGGCGGACTCGTACCGATCCGTCCGATTCTCATAGAGAAGCTGATGCTGCATGAAGGCGCGGTACGTTCGTCCGAGCTGGAAAGACAAAACGATCTTGCCGTCGAATTCATGAGCAAGCAGGACATCCGCAAGGGAGAGGTCGTATTCGTCCTGTCCACCTCGGGCCGCAATCCGGTTCCCGTGGATGTCGCTTTGATGGCGAAGGAGAAGGGGGCCTTCACCGTAGGCATTACCTCACTGGAATATTCCAAAAGCATGCCGTCCCGGCACAGCAGCGGCAAGCATCTGGCGGATGCCGTGGATCTGGTGATCGACAATTTCTCGGTCAAGGGCGATGCGGTATTGAGCCATCCCGGCCTTCAGGTCCCCTTTACCCCGAGCTCGACAGTGATCGGAGCCTTGATTTTGAACGCCCTGTTCGCCGAATCCATTGAGATTATGATTGAGCAAGGCTTTAACCCCCCTGTATTTCTTAGCGGAAATATCGACGGCTCCGATGAGCACAACCAAGCGCTGGTCGAGGCGTATAAAGGCCGGATAACCTTACTGGCCTGACAAGGGTCGAACGGATGAACGGCAGGAAACAACAGAGAAACCGCAACTTTACGTTTCAGTAAGTAACAGCCCCGGGCTGGCGGTTACAGGATGAGGAGGAAAGACATGTTCGCACAAACGGTAACCATACAGAATGAGCAGGGCTTTCATGTACGTCCGGCTCAGCTATTCTCGGAAAAAGCAGGACAATTTGGAGCAGAGGTTCGTCTGAAGACAAACGAAGGACGCTCGGCGGACGGCAAGAGCATGCTGGAGCTGATGACGCTCGGCGTTGAACAAGGAGCCGTCGTGACCATCGAAGCCAACGGAGACTGTGAGCAAGAAGTCGTCGAAGCCCTGATACAGCTCGTCGAAAGCAAGTTTGGTGAAGCCTGATGAATAGGCTGGATATTCAAGGAATCGGCGTATCGGAGGGTATCCGGATTGCAAAGGCCTATATCTACAAATCTTCGGCGGGGGCCAGCGGCCAAAGCAGCCCCGAAGGGAATTATATTCCCGATACCTCGGCTGCGATCCAAGACGAGCTTCATAAGCTTCGCGAAGCCAAAGCGGGCTGCACCGAGCAAATGGAGAAGCTGATTGAGAAAGCGAAGGAAGCGGTAGGCGAAGAGCAAGCCGGCATTCTTGCGGGACACCGAAAGCTGCTGGACGATCCGGCTTTCTACCCGAAGATGGAGGCGCGGATCCGGGAGAAATTGGAGACGGCCCCAAGGGCCGTTGCCGAGGTTGTCAACCAAGTCGCTTCCATGTTTGAAGGCATGAGCAATGATTATATGAAAGAGCGCGCGACCGACATCCGCGATATCGGCGGCCGTCTTCTCGCCTGTCTGTCGCCTGGGCAATCGCAGGGACTTGCCGGAATCACCGAGCCGGTGATTCTCGTTGCCGACGATTTGACGCCTTCGGATACGGTGCAGCTGGACCCTGCCTTGGTGGTCGGCTTTATCACCCGTACCGGAGGAGCAACCTCGCATACTGCGATTCTCGCGCGGTCGCTCGGCATTGCCGCTGTCGTCGGCGCGGGAGACGGGATCGACGGCATCGAGGACGGCGATCTGCTCGTCCTCGACGGATCAGCCGGGCTGTGCCTCGCCCGGCCGGAAGCGGCGGAGGCGGAGCAGCATCGGCTCCGCATGCAGCAGGACCTCGAGCGCAGGCAGTCGCTCGAGGAATACACCGCGCGTCCGGCGGTGACCGCCGACGGTACGCGCGTGGAGCTCGCGGCGAACATCGGCAGCGCCGCGGAAGCCGAGGCCGCCGTCCGGCAGGGCGCGGACGGCGTGGGTCTGTTCCGCACGGAGTTCCTGTTCATGAACGCCGCGGCCATGCCGGGCGAGGAGGAGCAGTTCCGTGCGTACCAGGAAGCGGCCCGGCAGATGGAGGGCCGCCCCGTGATCATCCGCACGATGGACATCGGCGGAGATAAGGAGCTTCCGTACCTGCAGCTGCCAAAGGAAACGAATCCCTTCCTGGGTTACCGTGCAATACGGGTAGGGCTTGTCCGCCAGGAGCTGCTGCGCACGCAGCTGCGGGCCGTGCTGCGGGCCAGCGCCTTCGGTACCGTGAAGGTCATGTTCCCGATGATCTCCGGTTTGCAAGAATGGAGGCAGGCGAGATCCATCCTGGCGGAAGTGCAGGGTGAATTGAGGGAGGAGGGCGTACCGTTCGACGAGAAGATGGAAGTCGGCATTATGGTCGAGATTCCCTCCACGGCCGTGTTGGCAGGACTTTTCGCGGACGAAGTCGATTTCTTCAGCATCGGTACGAATGATCTCGTTCAGTACACGGTTGCCGCGGATCGCATGAACGAACACGTAGCGCACCTGTACGATTATTTCCATCCCGCCGTGCTTCAGCTCATCCGCACGGTGATCGATGCTTCCCATAAGGCCGGTAAATGGACCGGCATGTGCGGCAGCATGGCGGGCGACCCGTTGGCCGCGCCGCTCTTGCTCGGTCTGGGACTTGACGAATGGAGCATGGAGGCTGGCAGACTCAGCCCGATCAAGGAAAGGCTCGAAGGATTGGAGCGAGCGGAATGCCGCGATCTGGCGGAACGCATTCTTCGCCTGGACACGCCCCAAGCCGTTCGTCAGGAGCTGGAGGCATTTTGCAGCGCTAAGATTCCCTGCTGATTCGTCTTCGAGAATTTCATAGCGAAGCGATTTCGTTCGCGGCTCCGCAAGAAGAAAACCCTTGATGAATCATCAAGGGTTTTTAGTCTTATTCATTTCAATGTTTCACACCAAGCCATGTCAGAACAACCAGGGTACCTCGATATGTATTGACCAGGTTCGGAGGACTTCATAGAATGAATAGAGAAGGACTGCCTATTAGAAGCCTCATAGAAAGAGGATGGAACATGGAAAACAGTGAAAAGAGCTTTGTGATCAGTATGGAGCGCTTTAAGCCCCACACCTTTCAGGCCGAGCAGGGAGAGGGCCTCTTCCAGTCACATGCCCATGAATACGATGAGCTGACGCTGGTATTGGATGGGGAAGGGTACTACAGCTCTTCTGAACAGAATATCAAGGTAGCTGCCGGCGATCTTATCCTGATACCTGCCCGGCTTCATCACGGCTTCGTTTGTACGAGGCCTTGGCAGGGGATATCCGTTCATTTCTTCCACGATAGGCTTCCGGTCCATTGCCAATACCTCTTTCATGAAATAGAGTCCAAACCACATCGGATCCGGAGCGCCCATCTTCACGAAGATGATATGCGGTGGGCGGAAATCAGTTTTTTTCAGCTGGAGAAAGAATGGAATTCCAAGAGGCAAGACATCGATGCCTACAACATGATGCGGATTGCCTTTGAGACAACCTTGCTGATATTCCAGCGTAACAGGGAAACGTCGATGCCGACGGCAGGTACCGATCAAGTCGTATTGGAAGCGATATTAAAAGAAATTCATAGCAGATATCATACACAAATTACGGTTAACGAGCTCGCAGCTCGCCATTTTATTTCCGAAAGCAATCTCCGCAGGAAGTTCTCGGAATCCTTCGGCGTCTCGCCAAAGCAGTATATCATCAACCTTCGTTTGATGGAGGCTAAACGGCTGTTGCGACAAACCGATAAGGCGATCGAATCGATCTCCGCCGAGGTGGGCTTTACCTCTTCCAGTCGGTTTTATGAGTTCTTTACGAAATCGAATGGAGCCACACCGCTTGAATGGCGTAAGCAGAATCCATGAATCGAATCGTTTATGAGGACCGTCCGTCAGGGCGGCCCTTTTCTTTTTCGACCGTCGAAAACGATTCGGTATTGCTTTATTTTGCATATATACTAAAGCGTTTTCATAATTGTTTGCCCAGAATTCGTCCCTGATAATTAATGGAAGTAAGAAATAAACCGAAGGGGGGACTTCGCTGAAGGCTTTACCTTGACTGGAATGAAGGGATAAAAGGAGAGAGAGCATGTCAAATCGCACAACGACGTTTAGCAATCCAATCGTAGCAAACGCAGCCGATCCTTGGGTGCTGAAGCACACGGATGGCTATTATTACTTTATGTCCACGCAGCCGGGTCGCCTGGAACTTACCCGATCCTCCACCTTGACCGGACTTGCAGAGGGCCGAAGGAAGACCATATGGTCTCCGGAACCGGGAGGTCCCTACAGCTATAACTTGTGGGCACCGGAAATACACGATCTGAATGACAAATGGTACATCTACTATACGGCTAACGATGGCGGAGGAGACGAATCGCGGGGGCTATGCGTGCTGGAGAACGAACATAGCGATCCGCTCGAAGGCGAATGGGTTTGGAAAGGGGCGATGAAGACTCCCGTTCCGGGCTTGGACGGCACCGTGATGACGGTACGGAATCGGCTTTATTTTCTATATGCCGGATACGGACATTTTCCCGAATACGGATCTGCTATTTATATTGCGCAAATGGCTAATCCTTGGACATTGACCGGGGAACACCGCTTGCTAACGGCTCCAACGCTTACGTGGGAAAAACAAGGCGGAATGGCCATTAATGAAGGTCCCGTCACGCTGCATAGGAACGGCCGCATTTTTCTGGTTTATTCCGCCAGCACGACCTGGTCCGAGGATTATGCCCTGGGAATGTTGACGATGGATGAAGATGCCGATCCGATGGATCCGGCTTCATGGCAAAAGTCGTTGGAGCCTGTATTTCGCAAAAGTATAGAGAACGGAGTCTATGCGACCGGCCACAACAGCTTTACGAGGTCTCCGGATGATCAAGAGGACTGGATCGTCTTCCATGCGCTTCCTTCAGCCGACGCCGATGCGAGCATCCGCTCGACGCGCATACAGAAATTCGGCTGGAAACTTGATGGTACGCCTGATTTCGGGGTTCCTTGGAGCGATGCGCATCATCTGCCCGTGCCATCGGGGGAGTAATCAATGAACGCCTTTAAACAGGTTTGCATATGAAATGATCCATTATCTATTATGGAGGGATCGAGATGAATACTAGGCTGAAACCTTTTGGGCTGCTTGCAGTCATCGTTATGCTGTTCATGTCAACCTTAGCCGTGCCAACGGCGCAGGCGGCTGCTATCGGAACGGTTGTTTATAGTAATCCGGCTGAACCGGAGCCTTATTATGTAAGGGCGGTCAAGCTTGATAATGGAGATATTCTGACCACCTTCACCCCGCGGTTTCCCGGCAACGCAGGATGGAGCGGCATGCAGCCCTTTCCCTTTTACAAGAGCACGGACAACGGGGCAACCTGGTCCTTATTCAGTGAAATTGATCCGAATGATTACGAACTGAACCGGAATCAGCAAGGCATGACAACGCTGTATGTACTGCCTCAGCAGGTTGGGGATTATCCGGCAGGAACCTTATTGTTTGCATCCACGGATTGGGACAACTCGGCACCGTATACGATTCATATCTGGAGAAGCACGGACAACGGCGCCACTTGGCAGTTTCACAGCAACCTGGCTGCAAGGGGAACCGAGGGGACAAAGCGTACATGGGAGCCGGAGTTTGCGATCACGGCCGATGGCCGGTTGATCTGCTATTACTCGGATGAGCGGAAACCGGGGTATAACCAGGCAATCGCGCAGGAGATTTCCAGTGACGGTGGACTGACCTGGGGAAATTACAGCATCATTGTGGGTAATCAGGCAGATTGGAATTGGCGTCCGGGGATGCCGCGGGTAATACAAGCGAAGAACGGAAGCTATTTCATGTTTTTCGAGATGCTGGGGGCAGCCCCTAACTTTGCGGTCCGGTTCAAAACCTCACCTGATGGCATCAATTGGGGAAGTCCGACGGATCTTGGCGAGGTTGTAGGAACAGGAATATATCGCGCATCCCAGACACCGGAGGTTGCTTACATCGATGATGGAACCGCGAATGGCCGCTTTTACGTTCGGGGCATGACGGATGTGGTTTCTTCCGCTAACAAAATGTTTACGAGCGCCGATTACGGAGCGACCTGGACGCAAATGGACGCGCCGCTGACCGTAAAAGGGTCAAATCAGAGCACGCCGGCAGCCTGGAGCGGAACGCTGCTGCCGCTGGGCCCGTCATTGCTCCTGGAGGTCAACACCGTAAAAGTGGGGAGCCGAAATGAAATCCGTGCCAATGTAGCCCAGGTGGATAAGGAATTCTCCATTGTATCCGGGGGGACCTATAAGCTGGTCAATCAGAATAACCAGCTTCTGCTGGATAATGCCGGCGGCGGTTCGCCGGCCGGGACAAACGTCATCCAGTGGAACGATCTCGGGGCAGATACCCAGTGGTGGCGGTTGGATTACAGAAACGGCGGCTTCTTCCGGGCAATGAATGTAAACAACAGCCTGATCCTGGATAATCCCAACGGAGCCACGACACCGGGTACAAACGTGATCATGTGGACGAATAATGAATTGGATACTCAGAGGTGGAAATTTACGCACAAGGGCAACGGATATTACACCAGCATGAACGAGCGCAGCGGATTGATGCTGGACAATGCGGGTGCCGGTTCTCCGGCAGGTACCAAGGTCATTCAATGGACGGCCAATGGTTTGGATACGCAGAATTGGAAAGCGGTGCGAGTGGATGCGGAAATTCCGGTCAACCAGCTGGAAAGCTATAACATCGCAAACAGTTTTGTTCGTTATCATGATGGCCGAGGGAAGATTGACGGGGGGCAGTACAGCGCTGAATCGCAGTGGAGAATGGTTCCGGGATTGGCCGATCCATCCGCCGTCTCCATCGAATCGGTGTCCTTTCCAGGTCAATATCTCAGACATCGTGACGGCAAGATTTGGCTGGAGTCCAATAATGATACCGCTCTGTTTAAACAGGATGCGACATGGAAGTTGCGTACCGGATTTTCAAGTCCATGGGCGGCCTCCTTCGAGTCTTATAACATATCCGGAACATTTATCAGGCACCGGGACGGCGTGTTGGAGATCTCGCCGATCACGACTACATTGGATCAGAAGGATGCGACATTTTACGTGAAGTGAATCATATGAGGGAATAAGCCTTCTGCAACATAATTAACAAGAGAAGACAGCTGATCAGGCGATCGGCTGCCTTCTTTTCTTGCAAAATACAACATTCCACTATCAGTTCTTTTATTGCGAATACGAAATACTTTTAAATGTAAGGAGGGAGCATAAACTTCATGAATACCATGTCCAGCATTCTGGATAACAAAATAATAGCGATTATCCGCGGCGCCAATTCAAAAGACGTTTTGAACATGGCAAAGGCGCTGCACGAAGGCGGGGTGAACATTCTAGAAATCACCATGAATTCACCAAACGCATTGTCTGCCATTGAAGAGATAACCGTTGAACTTGGAGATCGAGTGGTGGTGGGGGCGGGTACCGTTCTGGACTCTGAAACTGCGCGAGCCGCTATCTTAGCAGGCGCCAAATTCATTCTGTCTCCTACGGTTGACATAGAAACGATACAAATGGCAAAACGATACGGAGCAGTAAGCATCCCGGGTGCCTTTACTCCGACTGAAATTCTATCAGCCTATGAAAATGGCGGCGATATTATCAAAGTGTTTCCTGCGACGTTGGGACCAAGCTTCATTAAAGATATACGCGGACCGCTTCCGCAAATTCCGTTGCTGCCAACTGGCGGCATAGGTTTAAACAATATTCAGGAATTTATGAAGGCGGGCGCTATTGGTTGTGGCATTGGAAGCGCACTCGTGAATACGCAGCTGGAGATAACAGATGAGTATTTCGTGCAATTAACAGAAAAAGCGAGACAATTTGCTTCAGCTGTACAATCTAACGAGGATTAAGGAGTGGATTCATAATGAAAATTACGGGTTACGAATTATTCCTGGTACCGCCCCGCTGGTTGTTTTTAAAGATGGAGACGGATGAAGGCATTATCGGCTGGGGCGAACCTGTCATAGAAGGAAAGGCGAGAACGGTAGGAACCGCAGTAGAAGAGTTAATGGAGAATTTAATAGGGAAAGACCCATTAAGAATAGAGGACCATTGGAATCTCATGTATCGATCAGGCTTTTATCGGGGCGGCCCCATCTTAATGAGTGCGATTTCGGGCATTGATCAAGCCTTATGGGACATCAAAGGGAAATATTATAACGCGCCCGTCCATCAATTGCTTGGGGGAAAAGCAAGGGAGTCCATCAAGGTCTATTCATGGATTGGGGGAGATCGTCCTTCAGATGTCGGGAAATCGGCGAAAGAAGTGGTCTCCCGAGGATTTACAGCCGTAAAAATGAACGGTACGGAAGAACTTCAATATGTCGATTCCTATGAGAAAATAGACCAGGTCATTGAACGCATTGCAGCTGTCAGGGACGCGGTGGGTCCGTATGTTGGAATCGGCATTGATTTTCACGGTCGCGTGCATAAGCCAATGGCCAAAATCTTAGCCAAAGAGCTGGAGCCTTTTCGCCCGATGTTTATTGAAGAACCGGTTTTGCCCGAAAATAATGAAGCGCTGCGCGACATCGCTAATCATGTAGCCATCCCTATTGCAACCGGTGAACGAATGTTCTCCAAATGGGAGTTTAAACGTATATTGATGGATGGATATGTTGATATTATTCAGCCGGATCTATCCCATGCAGGCGGTATTACGGAATGCAAAAAAATCATCTCCATGGCTGAAGCGTTTGATGTGGCGGCAGCTCCGCATTGTCCATTAGGACCGATTGCGTTGGCTTCTTGCCTTCAAGTCGATGCGACTTGCCACAATGCATTTATTCAAGAACAGAGCCTTGGCATTCATTATAATCAGGGGAGCGATTTACTCGATTACATTGTGGATAATCTTGTGTTCGAGTATGAGAACGGTTACGTGAAAATACCGGAGGGTCCTGGCTTGGGAATTGAAATCAACGAAGATCATGTGCGAAAAATGGCCGATATCGGACACAATTGGAGAAACCCCGTTTGGCGGCATACGGATGGAAGCATCGCGGAGTGGTGATAACCCAAACGGATGTCAATCCAAATCATCGGTATTTGTATGTGTTTTGCATATAGCTTCCTAAGAGCGCCGGCAGCCCCTTCTATATCAAGTAGAAGGGGCTGTTTTTTTGGGATGTATCCTTTATGAGGGCGTTTTTATAAGTTATCCATGTCTATCGGGCAATCCTCAAGAAAAGATCCCGGAACACCTCGTCACGCCGAATGAAATGAACGGAGCGAATCATGTGCCGGAACGGATCATGCATCCATCGGAAATCCTCGGATATGCGCGGACTGTGAACCAGAGCGCTCGGACACCATTCCGGGTTGTTGAGCCAGGCAATGACGCCAATGTCCCAGATGACCCGGGAATAAGCAAAATGATCGTCGGAACAACTTAAATATGTTTCGAATAAATAATCCCCGATCTCGCCTTGGCTTTTGACGAAGTCCCGCAGTTCGGATAACGAGGTCTGCAAATGAGATGCCACGCCGAGGCAAGGAACGAGAATGAGCGGGACGCCGCAGTCCAAGACCAGCCTGGATGCGTGCAAATCCTGAAAAAGGTTAAACTCCTTCGTATCGCTCCAATGCAGGGCATGCCCGCCTAACCATACCAGCACGATCCGTTCGAGGATCCGGGGTTCCATGAGCAGGGCGGATGCAACATTCGTGATGGCACCGATCGCAACGACATACAAAGGGTCGGCAGGATCGCTTGCCATGGCCCGCTCAACGAGATTGCGCGCGGCTTCGCTTTCGACCGGCTGGTCGGAAGCAGGAAGGTAACCCGTGGAGCCGCGATAGACAGGGATGTCTTCACGTCCCAGAATGCGGCGGATGTTCCATATTTCCTGGTAGCTTTTTTCCATTCCGTCCGCAGGACCTGAAGATAGCTCATTGAAGAAAGGCGCTGCATATAATGCCTCTATGGTCATGTTGTCCGCGGATTTCAGCGCGTAAGCGATCGCAAACTGATCGTCGATTTCATTGAATGCGTCGGTATCCAGCACCAGGCGGATTTTACGTCCCGGATGCTCCAGACGCTGCACCAATTGGCTTGCCGGGATCGTTGGAAAAGTAGTCATCGCCATATCCTCCAATCATGTTTAGGCTAGGCCGTCAGGAGCCGCTCCAGCTGATTCATCTGGCATTAGGAAACGAACTTTATACGCTGACCGTGGGTTCGACCACCGTTATGGCATTACGGATGGAATCGAGATTAACGGTTGCGCCAATCGGCAGAGCTGCTTTATACACACCATGGCCCGTGGCAAGGTTCGTGATCAACGGCTTGCCGAGAGGCACGATGAACTCGTTGATGACATCCTCATAGGCTTTGCCGTAAGCCGTCTGACAGCCTGTACATTCCCCCATGATGATGCCGATGCAGTCACGAAATTTTCCGGCGAGCTTCAAATCGTTGAAGTATCTGTAGACGGTATTGGTAGGTTCATGCGTTTCTTCAAGAACGATGATTTTCCCCCGTGTATCGATTTCGAAGGGAGTCCCCAGCGTATCAACGAATGACGTTAAATTACCGCCTACAAGCGGCCCCGTAACGTTGCCCGGAACCCGGCCGATCAGGGGCATACCAGGCGGGTTCAGGATGGGGCGCGTTAATGAATACAGGGACGTTGCCGCAAAAAACTGATCGAAATTATAGGCTGGCGTTTCGGGTTTGAAGTCAATAAGCAATAGACTATGGAATGTAATTAAATCGACCAGTTGATGCAGGGCGTTTAATAAAACCGTGATATCGCTGTAGCCCGTCAAGATTTTCGGGTGATTCCGGATAACCTGATAATCCAGGTACGGGAGGATTCCGGCTACGCCTGTGCCGCCTCTGGTAGGCAGTATCATTTTAACCTGCTCGTTTTGGAACATCATCATTAAATCGGATGCCCGCTGTTCGTCCGTGCCGGCCAGAAACCCGTTTTGCGCATATACATATTGACCCAATACGATATTGAACCCCATTGCTCTCAAATATTCGATCCGTGCATCAATGATGCTGGCAGCGAGCGGGCTGCCCAAGGTAACGATTCCAACGGTATCGCCTCTCTGTAGTATTGGCGGACGTATCGGCATATTCCTGCCTCCTGCCTTGAAATAGAAGAAGCCTCGTATTCCCGTGTCTCTTTCTAGATTATATTGAATACGCCATCTGCACAGTACTGAAATGAAGCAGGAATAGTGAATCGTTAGTTGGATCTGCTTGCTCCGATATAAGTTTGGAGGCTTTCTTTCAGCGCTGTTACCGGGCGGCATATTAAATTCTCCAGATCGCCAGAAGTGGAAGCCGTATCGATTTTTCTTAAAAAGCTAAATATCCAATGCTGCACCTCATTGGTAGGACATAGGGATATCGGTGTGCCCGTTAGCTCGGAAAGAGCGGAGACCAAATCATTGAAGGTCCAAACGGATGGCGCAACAAGCTCATATGTCTTGTTCCAATGGCCCTCACCGGATAATACCCCCGCTATGGCGGCCGCCAGATCGGTGCGCGTAACCGCGTTGAACTGCCACGATCCCGGATGGACGCGAAGATTGCCTGTCGACATGGCTGCTTGCAAATCCAGCGCTTCAATAAAGTCCATATACAATCCGCTGCGAAGAAAAGTATAAGGAATTCCGGTTGTGCGAATGGCATGCTCGGTAGCCAAATGCAAGTGGGTCATCGACATATCGCTATGTTCAGGAAAGGCGAAACCGGTGTATAAAATATGGCTGACGTTCGCTTTTTTTGCAGCTTCAACCACATGGGCATGCTGCCGCAAACGAACGGTGTCATCGGGGTGGGGGCTAGAAATGAACAACAGGCGCGAAGCGCCGGCGAATGCCTCCTTCAGGGAGGCGGGGTCGTCGTAGTCGCAGAAGCGGACCGCAATTCCCTGCTCCTCCAATGCTGCCGCAGAGTCCATCTGGCGAACGCAAGCAACGATTTGATCAGGCTGAACATGATGTAGAAGCTCTTGGATAATGAGCCGGCCGAGCCGGCCGCTGGCTCCAGTAATAATGGTAGACAACGAATGTCATCCTCTCCTTATTTGGTTAAGTGCTTAACTAAGTCGACGTAAGAACACGGTTACGCTTCCTTTAATTTTTGCAGAAGGCCCAGGAGCTGTTTTAATTCATGTTCAGTCAGCGCTTTCATTTTTTCGGATATCCGCTGCCTGTTCGCGGGCAGGTTGTGAATCAATAGACGCTGACCTTCGCTTGTAATGGTGATGACCGACTTTCGACCGTCCCCGGGATGGGAATCCCGGCGAATCAAGCCTTCTTGCTCCAAGGGGGTAAGCAGCAGACTGATATTGGGTTTGGTTACACCGATTTTTTGTGCCAGCTTGGAAGGAAGCATCGTACCTCCTTCTTTCATAAGCTCAACTAGAATCCGTATTCTGGCTCCGTTCAGCCCTTGCGACTTCCAATAACTTTCGGATACGTCGACCAGCTTTGCCGTTGTCTCCACCAATGAGAAAAAAGCAAGGGCAGGCAGCGGCAAATCCAGCACGTATTGCTGAAGGTCATTCAAAGTGATCATGCCTCCTATATAGTTAAGTCCTTAATTATATTCAATGTAATCGTAGAGGGAGCCATTGTCAACGGTCGAAATTCTTGAATTCGTTCGTTTCAGGTAAAGCAGCAAGCACTTGCGATGATCGCAAGTGCTTGCTGGCGTGTCTTAACGATGGGAAGCAGCCTGCTTCCTGTATGCTCCCGGGGTCATGCCCGTCAATTTTTTGAAATTGCGATGAAAGTGCGTCAGCGTGGCATACCCGCAGATTTCAGCGATTTGCCCGACAGACTCCTCATGGTTTCGCAGGAGCTCTTTGGCACGGGCAATCCGTTTAGCATGCATGTAACCCGTCACGTGCAAACCGGTGTATTTCTTGAACATGCGGGAGAAATGGGCGGGGTCCACCGCAGCTTGTGCCGACAGAGCAGCTAGTCCGATAGGCTGATCCAGGTGTTCGTGAATCCATTGGATGGAATCCATCAGCCAGGCCGGGCCGATCTGGGAGTGGGCCGTCTGTTCTGCGGACAGGGTGCTGATATAGCGATTGATATGCAGCAGCAAGGAGCGCAGCTGAAGCACGAGCGCCTCGCGGAATCCTAGCTGGGCAAGCCGGATTTCTTCCGAGATTCCTTTCAGCATGTCCTCGATATAGGCTTGGTTCGACTCGGGTAATTGATGACGATAGGAGCCTGTTTTTTGAGCATATTCAAAACAGCTGAGGACGGAGTATTGCAAATCGCTTCCGTTCGCGCCGAGTACAAGCGAAGGCGCAAAGAATAAAGCACTCGAAACAATGGGCTGGTCCGGGTCAGGGAAAGAGCTGTGAATCGTGTTACCGGGTATGATGAAAAGGTCGCCTTCTTTTTTCTCCATCAGCTTGTTCTCAATAAAAAAAGTGCCTTTTCCCTGGTACACATAAACCAATTCGTAAAGATCATGCAAGTGATGAGGCAGCTCCAATTGGGGGCTTTTTATAGTCCGATAGACCATTTCCATCGGAAACAGGGGGTCCCCTTGAAAGGGTTTACGCAGGGGAGTCATGATTCACCACTCCTTATCCTCTATTAAGGACAACAATATCAAAATAGGTTATAAAAATGCAATCCTTGGCTATTTTTGTGCACAGATTATGAACGTACAATAAAGATAGCGAACATAACACCTAAAAGGCAGGGATGTATATGAGATTGGATGCCCACCAGCATTATTGGTTGATTGAGCGAGGGGACTATGAATGGATCACGCCGGAGGTTCCGGAGCTTCACCGAAATTTCCTGCCCTCCGATCTTAAGCCGCATTTGGATTCGCATCAATTGGACGGCAGCATAACGGTTCAGGCGGCACCGACCTTGGAAGAGACGGACTATCTGTTATCGTTGGCGGATCCCGATGCTTCCATTGTCGGAGTGGTAGGATGGATCGACCTGTTCGATCCGGAGCACCGCCGGCATTATGAGCGATTTCGGAAACATCCGAAATTTATCGGCTTTCGCATCATGATTCAGGATATGCCGGATGCCAATGTGATCCTGGAGCCCTCTTTTATCCAAGCATTGAATGAATATGTCAAGGAAGACGTTCCGATCGATCTTCTTGTCCGGAGTCATCAGCTGGAGACGCTGTTGAAGCTGATTGAGATGGTCCCCGGCATCCGCGGCGTCATCGATCATCTGGGCAAGCCGCCAATCCGAAGCGGACAGATGGAACCTTGGGAGAGCATCATGAAGCGAATCGCCCGTTTCCCGCGCATCTACTGCAAGCTATCCGGTATGGTCACCGAGGCGGAGCATCGCCGGTGGAGCCAGGAAGACTTTAATGGGTATGTACATAAAGTGGTCGCGATGTTCGGTCCCGATCGGATCATGTTCGGCAGCGATTGGCCCGTGTGCCTGCTATCGGCAGAATATGACCAAGTGGTTGACGTATTGGCAGAAGCGCTGCCGAAGCATTGGGGAGAACGGGAACATGCGCGTTTGTTCGGTCTGAACGCCAAGGCGTTCTATAAGTTGGATAAGGATGGTGTTCATCATGAAATACCGTAAGTTAGGCCGAACCGGTCTGGATGTTTCGGTATTAGGCTTCGGAGCGTCTTCACTAGGCTCCGTTTTTCGGGAAACCGACGACAGCGAGGGAATCCGTACCGTGCACGCAGCCATGGATGCGGGCATCAATTTGATCGATGTATCCCCTTATTACGGATTGACGAAGGCGGAAACCGTGCTGGGCGAAGCGATCCGACAATTACCCCGGGACCAATTCATCCTGTCTACGAAAGCAGGCCGCTATGGCGAGAATGATTTTGATTTCACGTCCAAGCGGATTATCGCCAGTATCGATGAGAGCTTGAAGCGACTCCAAACCGATTATGTGGACATTCTCTTTTTGCATGATATTGAGTTCGTTCCCGCATCCGTTGTAATGGAGGAAGCCCTTCCTGCACTCCAGCTTTTAAAGGAAAAGGGGAAAATTCGTTTTGGAGGGATTTGCGGTCTGCTTCTGCAGCTGTTCGAAAAATTGCTGCCCCAAATCGAAGTGGACGCCATCATTTCTTACTGCCATTATTCTTTGAACGATCAGACGCTTACCGGTTTGCTGCCGCTGCTTGACGAGGAGGGAATTGGGCTTATTAACGCCTCTCCCTTATCCATGGGCCTTCTCGGTTCCCGAGGAGCGCCGTCTTGGCACCCGGCTTCAACTGAAATCAGGGAAGCCTGCAGACGTGCGGCCGAGTATTGCGCTAAAGCCGGAACGGATATCGCGAAGCTAGCCGTGCAATTCTCGACTTCGAATGAACAGATCCCGACGACGCTGGTCAGTACGGCCAATCCCGATAATATACAACGTAATGCCGCTTGGAGCGAAGAGCCGCTGGATCAGACACTCTTGGCGGAAGTATTGAAGATATTGGAGCCCGTGCAAGGGCGGACTTGGACAAGTGGACGCCCGGAATACAATGAGGGCATCCGATGATGAAGAGGAGGCAGCTGGGATGAAGGGTATCGTATGTCAAGAGATCGGAAAATTTCAATACCGGGAGGATTTGCCCGAGCCTCCATTGCTCGAAGGAGAAGCCATCGTCAACATCAAGCGGATCGGGATTTGCGGTACGGATCTGCATGCCTTTCGCGGGAATCAGCCCTTTTTTACGTACCCGCGTATTCTCGGCCATGAGCTATCCGGTATCATTGAAAAAGTCGGAGCTAACGAAGAGGGATTGAAGGCCGGAGACACCGTCTGCGTCATTCCTTACATTCACTGCGGGGAATGTATGCCTTGCCTTAGAGGCAAAACAAACTGTTGCAGATCGTTGAAGGTGATGGGGGTGCATATCGACGGCGGCATGCGCGAGCGCATCTCCGTCCCGACTCGCCATTTGATGCGGGCGGAAGGGCTGACCTTGGATCAGGCTGCCTTGGTAGAACCGCTTGCCATTGGCGCGCATGGCGTTAAACGAGCGAATGTGACCCCGAAGGATACGGTTTTAGTCATCGGAGCCGGTCCGATAGGACTCGGGATCATGGTTTTTGCCAAAGCGCTGGGGGCAACCGTTATCGCCATGGATATGAACGCCGATCGGTTGGCCTTCTGCAAAACCTGGGCGAAGGTGGATCATGCCATCCAGGTTGGAGATGAATTGTCCGATCTTTCGGCGCTAACGGATGGAGAATTTCCTTCCATCGTTTTGGACGCAACGGGAAACCAACCCTCCATGACCAACGCTTTTAACATGGTTGCACACGGGGGGACCTTGGTATATGTAGGCTTGATTCAAGGGGATATTTCATTTCGGGATCCCGAGTTCCATAAGCGGGAATTGACACTGATGGGCAGCCGTAACGCGACCAGGGATGATTTCCATGATGTGATGCAGCGGATCTCGGAAGGCGGCATTGATGTAGATCCGTACATCACCCATCGATGCCGGTTTGACGATTTGATCCAAGAATTTCAGGGCTGGCTCCGTCCTTCCGCCAAGGTCATTAAGGCGATGGTGGAACTTTGAACCATTCTCTTGAATTGGTTGAACATGGTTCATGAAATAGTAGAATGCCAAACAACGCTCGGCTCACCAATATGGATGGGCCGAGCGTTGTTTCATGCCTTCGTTGTAAGCATGATCAGCACAACCGTGGTATGAATCCGCCATATGCCTCGTCCCGCATCATCGAATTTGATACCGAAAGCGACTGTTAAAACCATGTGATGTATGTTATATTTTGGATAATTTCGGTTGACGTTCGATGAAGAAGGACTTTGCGCTGCATATTAAGCAGGACGAGAACGGGAAGTACAAATTCTTTGACATGTCATTTGAGAAACGGATTTATTTCCCTGATATGTAAAACCGGAGGTGTCCGATATGGATTTGAACAATGACGCTAAAGAAATGGCTTCTGCTGCTGAAGAAAATCAGCAAAAAGAAAAAGAACAACGCCCGATGTCGACCAGCAGCGGGCTCCTGGAATCGGCCATCGACAAGTTTGCCAGAGAAGGCGGCTTTGACGATTTGCCGTTGAAGGGAAAGCCGATCAAGATCGAAGACGGCGATGTGCTAACCAGTATCATGAAGAACGCGAATTACCAGCCGGCATGGGTGGAGCTGAGAAAAGAGATCGCCGCCGACATCAAGCGTCTTTTGGACCGTCCGGAACCGAATGCGGTTCCCGAGGCCGAGGTGGAGGCCATCAACCAGAAAATTATGAAGTATAACCGGATCGTTCCGAATCCGCAGCTGCAAAAAGGCCTCCTGTCCGGGGTCCATTTGCACGCAGCCTATGAAAAGTGGGAGTAGAGAATATCTTAAATGTGCTCCCCGTTACGGGCCAAATGAACAAGCGAAAGAGACTCTGAAGCTATCCGCTTTAGGGTCTCTTTTGAATGGGGTTCATTGGGCCAAGGCCGAGCCAATCAGGGAAGCCCGGGGCAAGCAGTTACTTCCTGCCGCTGCGCCAAGCATCCAGCTGCTTCTGCACCTCTCGTATCACGTCATCCATGCCTGCTTGCTTCAGCTCCTCGTTAAACTTGGGAAGGATCGCATCGACATCCACGGAGCCCGTCATGAGGCTTGGATAATATTTATGCCAAACCATCTCGATGTTATCGGTTTGAGCGGTCAGCGCGGATAGATCCGGCGTAAATCCGAGCACGGTGGAATTGACGACTCCGGCGTTGTATTGACGGAATTGCTCCCATTTGTCGAGGGGGTCCGGGTTATCGCCGCCCATGGTTTTTAGGATAAACCAATTCCCCTGGGTGTACTGCACGCCTGAATAGCTGCTTGCGGGCGCATCCGGGATCGGTACGCCATGACTGTCTTTGTCTGTTTTCGGAACGACCTGCCCCTGTTCGTCCAATGTGTAGTGGATGCCTTCGATCCCATAATTGAATAAATTCCGTACTTCGGGGTCCGTATTAAGCAAATTTAGAAACTTAATGCATTCTACGGGATGCTTGGTATTGGCATTAACGGTCATGATGCCTCCCCGGACGGATTCCGTAGTAACGGTGCTGGGGGTTACGGGATTCGCTACAATCTTATAACCGCGATCCTTGCTCCAAGTCGTCTCCGAGAGCGGCCCCCCGCCGGAGGACTTCCAGAACACCTTGGCGCCTCGTTTGAGCCCTCCCGGCTCGCGCAGCGCCGCGTCCTTATTGATGAAGCCTTGCTTATAATAATGCCGCAGCGTATCGAGAACCTGCCGGGCCTCCTTGGTTTCGAAGATATTCACCACCGGTGCGTCCGGGTCGAGCGATTTGATCATCAAGGGCACTTTATGGTTCATGATGTATTCGTATCCGTAGAGAGCGAAGAAATTATGGGAATCCCGATCCAACTCCATAGGGATGTAATCCGGCTCTTTCTGCTGAATCATCCGGAGGAGAGGCTCAAGCGATTCCAGCGTATTGTACTTGGTGATGTCGATATGGTGTTTGTCCACGATCGAGGCGGGGTACATCCACTGATCGCGTACGGCTAACTCCTTATTGGTAGGGACGCCGTAAATGCTGCCATCGTTCATGCGGACCCCCTGCCAAAAGGTGGGATCGATGGCCTCGTACATATCCTTGCCCAGGCCGGCCAGATGGTCATCAAGCCTCAGCCAGGCTCCACGCATCGCGGTGGTTGCATAGTCGGGCGCAAAAGCAATGTCGAACGGGCTTCCGGCGGATATCAGCGTGTTCAGCCGATCTTCATATTCCTGCCAGCTTACCTTGATATAGGTGATCGTCACGCCGATCTTGCGAGCCATGATTTCATTGATTTTATCATTGACGAGGCGAAGATCCTTGTCGGGCTCACCGATCGTATAATAGATCAGGTTGACCGTGTCGCCGACATGCGGTTCGTCGTCAAAGCCAGGCTGTCCGAAGCAGCCGATTGTATAGAATGTGAACAGCAGCAGCATGCTGATCATCATTAAAGACCGTAAGCGTCTAGCGTATTTAACCATCGATGTCCTCCTTTCCGCCACGTATGCGTTACCCTTTTCCCCGCAGTTCAGAAGGAGATTTCCCGAAAAAGCTGTGAAAATGCGTATAAAAATAATTGAGATTGTTATAACCCACGGAAAACGCGATATAGGAAATTTTCTCATCCGTCGATTGAATTCTCTCCTGTGCCAGAAGCATGCGGTAAGCCATCAGGTATTCGGAAAACTTCATCGCGGTTTCTTTGAGAAACAATTGTCCGAGGTAGGTGCTGTTCATCTGGAAGCGCTCCGCCACGGATTTCAAGGTGATGTTCTGAGCATACTCCGTCCTGATCATCAGCAGAATCCGGTTCACCAGCTTGGATAAGCTGTCATAGCTAACGCCAAGCACCGGATCCTGGTTCAAGCTTTCGCCGTTTCGGTCACCTATCGAACCGCCCAGATCCTCGACGATGATCTTCTCGATCACTTGCTGCAGCTTGGTACGTTCGACCGGCTTGAGCAGATAGTCTTTGACGCCGCACCGAATGGCTTCCTGAGCATACTTGAATTCGCTGTAGCCGCTCATGATGATGTATTTCGTAGGGATTTGAAATTCGTTGAGTCTCTGGATCGCTTCATATCCAAGCTCCTTGCCGATGCAGACATCGAAAATGGCGACGTCCGGCAGCAGGTCCACCACCTTGGACATCGCTTCACCCGTGGATTCACAGGTTTCGATCCGTCCAAATCCGTATTGCTTCCAATCCAGGATTCGCTTCATTCCCTCCAAAATCTGAGGTTCGTCATCCACAATCATCAGTTTGTACATGTTCAATCACCTCTTTTGAAATCCGCACGGAAATCTTGACTCCAGCTTCCTCATTATTCTCAATATCGATCGAAAGGCCGTTTCCATAAAAGAAATGAAGGCGCGTATATACGTTACGCAGTCCGATACTATGGGAAGAAGTTTCATCATGGTTGGACAGCGTGCTGCGAACGATATCCAAACGTTCCGGCGGAATCCCGCTTCCGTTGTCCACGAATTCCAGCACATAACCATCATCCGCTTCAAAGCCGTTGACGACGTACAGATTAAACTCATGATTCGCGTTAAAGCCATGAATGAAAAAATTCTCAGCCAGGGGCTGCATCCAGAATTTCACGGTAGGGATCGAGTGCAGCGCCGGCTCGACATTGATTTGATAATAAAAACGCTCGGGATACTTGAACTCCATAATCTCCAAGTACTTCTGCAGCAATTCCAGCTCGCTAGCAATCGAGATGATATTTTCCTTTTTGACGATTTCACGATAGAGCGTGCCTAACGTAGCAATGGCGTCGGCGGTGTCTCGGTCCTGATTCACTAACGCCGTGGAACGGATAACCTCCAGCGTATTGTATAAAAAATGAGGGTTGATTTGGTGTTGAAGCGCTTTCATTTCGGTTTCCTGCTGCTTGATCTTGAGCAGATACTCATTGCGGATATGCTTGTCCAGCTGCTGAATCATATCGTCCAATTCCCGGGCGATCATGCCGTATTCGTTGCGACGGTACCGGGCGGGGCGGTTCGGCGTAAAATTGGCCATTTTCACCCGTCCGATCGATTGAATGATGCGGCGGAGGAAGAGGGCATCGTCCCGCATATTGTATGCGATGAGAAGAAGCACGCTGACCATGGCCGTCAATACGATCAGAAAGATGGCGACCAGCATCCCGGCATGCTGACGAATCAGCATGGATAAATCAATGATGCTAATAAATTTGAAATTAAACTTGGTGGACGGAAAGGAAACGAACAAGACATGCTTCCGTACACCCCTCGATATAAAACCATGGCTGCGGCCGTCTGCCTCGGCCAGTCGGGACAGCTCCTCCAAGTCCTGGTCCTGCCCATTGCCGATGAGGTAGGTTTCGCCGGTAGCACTGACCGCGGCGGCATTGCCAAACCGGAAATTTCGAATGGATTTAAAGATTTGTTCGCTGCTGACCAAAAAGCGCATTTCCCCGAACTCCTGAGCGCCCGCCGTCGGATTCGACAGTTTCTTGCGATAGACGAAGCCCTTCATAATCGTATCGCGGAACGCCTCGTCCGTATTCGGCAGCCCGAAGGTAAAGCTTGTTATCCCATGCTCATTAAAACGTACGACATTGCCGTATTGGCCGGTATGCAGGCTAATCTGCGTGATTTCGCCCTGCGCCCAGCTGTACAGATAGGTCTTCACATCCTCGGGAAACGAAACCAGCGGCTGGGAGAAATGGCTGTTCTGCAGCCTGCTGGTTAAATAGCCTTCCGCGCTGCTGCTTAGAAAGCTGCGAGCGTCGTCCATCAGTCCGGGATTGGAGTAGATGCGCTGCATGTAAGCCTCGATTCGGTCAGCATCATACTGCAGCTCATTCTCCACGCGCGCAAAGGCATTAGCCGCCTCGATGCGGGCATTGCCCACCCATTGATTCAGCAGCATGGCACTGGTCAGCGTACCAAGCGTCAGACCGATGACCACGACGAAGATGACATAGGCAATAAACTTGTGGCGATAGATTTTGATTTGTAAAAATGAGCCCATACGACACCTCAATTGCAGCAGGTCGCTTTAAATATGCGCAGCTTAATCTCAATGTAACACGATTCACGCCAAGCTTCATAGATAGGATGGAAAAAGCATCCCTTAAAAGTGTCCTAATAAGGGATGCAGGAATTTACTTGAAGTAATTATTGATCTGCTCTTGGGCGGCTTGCATGATCGTATCCATGCCGGCCGACTTTAATTCAGCGGTGACCTTCGGTATCACTTTCTCCGGATCGGATGCTCCTGTAATGATTTCATATTTGTATTTATCCCACACGGCCTGGCAGTTGGCCACTTCGGTCTGAAGATCGGTGATGTCCAGCGCAAAGCCGAGGACGGTGGAGGAGGTCGCTGCATCGTTCAGCTTTTTAACCTGCTCCCATTGATCTTCAGGAGCGCCTTTCGTAACCGCCAGATTAAAGAACGTGCCTTGCGTGTAAGCCGCAAGCGGCCAAGTATCGGATGTACGCTCAATCACTTTTTCGCCATCGACGTTGTTGTAATCCACGCCCAACTCGCCGAATGCCAGCATATTGCGAAGTTTAGGATCCGTATTCACCAACTCGAGGTATTTCAAGGCTTCCTTCTTATACTTGGAATTCGCCGAAATCGCGTTCAGCGAGCCTTGAATCGTACTGGTGGTATAGATCGGCCCGTAATGCTGAACCATATCGTACTTCTCGATGGCGTCATTGATCTGCCAGCTGATCTCGGCTCCCGGGAATGCCTGGGCCGCAAAGAACGGTCTGCCTTTGTCGTTCTCCGTCTTCGTCGGCGCATCCGGGTTGATGATGCCATCCTGGTACCATTGATGCAGCAGCTTCAGATTAGCCACAACATCAGGCTGTTCCAGCACGGAGACAACCGTGCGCGATGCGTCGTCCGCTTTGACGCCGATCGGAGGGAAGCCCAGGGTTAAATCGTCATAGTCGTTAAAGAAGCCGTTCAAGCCTTCGCCTTGCGTCATTGGCAGCGGATAGAAGCTTTTGCCTTCGCCGGCCTTCATGTCATGAAGCGGCTTATCCAGGTCCTGCAATGTTTTGATATTGTTGATGTCGATATTGTACTTTTGCACGTACTTATCATCGAATACCCAGTACTGCGTCAGCGCGGAATCCTTGTAAGTCGGAACGGAATAATATTTGCCGCCGATCTTTGTGCCTTCCCATACCTTCTCGGGAATCAATTTGTATAAGTCCGGCGTTTCGCTCTGAACCAGATCCGTAATATCGGCAAACGCGCCCATAGCCACTTGCTTGCTGTATTTACCGCTGTTCGTGAACATGATGTCGAATGGCTCGCCGGTATTCACGATGGTATTCATTTTGGTGTCCCATTCGCCCCAGCTGGCTACCTTGATGTCGACCTTCACGCCAATCTTCTCGGCCGTGTAGGCATTCATGGCATCCACCGCTTTGCTGAAATTGTTAGGCACTTGGCCGCCGATGGTCCACCAGGTCAACGTCGGTACATCCTTGCTTGCCGTTTCGGTGTCATTGGATGTGTCCGGCGTCGCTTGGGATCCGTCTGTCGCAGGTGCAGGCTTCGAGCCGCCGCAGGCTGCCAAAGCAGTCAACATAAGCGTCAGCACGCACAGCGTAGAGATGAACTTTAATGCTCTTTTCATTTCATTTCCCCCTTTTTGAAGTTGAATTACCTAAGTGTGTACAGCGGATATTTATCATAAACCAAGCTTGTCTTGGTTTATTTCGTCATTAGCCCTTCACGGCGCCGACCGTCAATCCGGAAATAAAATACTTCTGGAAGAAAGGGTAGGCGAATGCTACAGGCAGCACGATGAGAATGGCGACCGCCATGCGGGCGGATTCCTTCGGCATCGTTGCGACGAGCATGGCGTAGCTTACGCCCATACTCGCTGCATTCTTCGCGAGTGCGTCCACATTGCTCATTAGGCTGTTGAGCAGCGCTTGCAGGGAATACAGGTTCTGGTTGTCGATATACAGCATCGATTGGAACCAGTCGTTCCAGTAAGCAAAGCAGAGAAACAGTCCGATGGTGGCGATGACCGGCAGCGAGATCGGCATGATGATGGAGAAGAAGATTCGCAGCTGGCTCGCGCCGTCGATTTCGGCTGATTCGATCAGCCCGTCGGGAATCGTGCTTTTGAAAAAGGTTTTGCATATGATGACGTTGAACGATGAAACGGCGAGCGGGAGAATCAGCGCCCAGATGCTATCTTTCAGTCCCAGCAAATTCGTGTTGATGAAGTAGCTGGATACCAAGCCGCCGTTGAATACCATCGGAATGAATACCACCCAGGTCAGAAATCCCCGCAGCTTATAGTTGGGGCGAGAGAGAACGTAACCCATGGAGGCGGTCAGCAGCACCCCGAGCACGGTACCGACCACGGTCACGAGGGCGGATACGCCGAGGGCCCGCAGAATCATCGTTCCCTGCTTGATGATGTAGACGTAAGCCTCGGCCGACATGGCAACCGGCAGCAGATGATATCCGGTCTCACGGATGGACTCCTCGCTGGAGAAGGAGATGGACAGGACAACGATTACAGGTATGACGCAGAGCAGCGCCAACAGAATGAAGATCAGGTTGAACAAAAGATTGACGGCTTTGTTCGTGCGGTTAAACTTCTCAAGGCCTGTCTGATAAGTAGATTTCGATGTCATCTTCTTGCCTCCTTACATCATCGCGCTATCGGGATCGATTCGGCGAACGATCCAGTTAGCGGCCAGAATCGTAGCGCATCCCAGAACAGACTGTACGAAAGCGGCTGCGGATGCCATGCCCACGGTGGCCGTTTTCAGTTGTTTATACACCATGACATCGATCGTTGTCGCCACGTTGAACAGCGAATTGGAGTCTCGCGTGACCTGAAAGAACAAACCGAAATCGGTGTAAAATATGCGCCCTACCGCCAGTATGAACATCATGACGATCACCAGCTTGAGCATGGGCAGCGTAATGAATCTTGTCTGCTGCCAAATGGACGCGCCATCGATGACGGCTGCTTCATAATAGGTGCTGTCTATGCTCGTGATGGTCGCCAGATAGATGACCATGCCATAGCCCAGGCCCTTCCAGACATTCAAGAGAATCAGAAAAAACGGCCAATACTTCGGCTCCATATACCAGTTAATGGGATCGCTGCCCATCGAGACGAGCATTTGATTGACGATCCCTTTATCGAAGCTCAGGAACGCCCAGCCTACGGCGGATACGACGACCCACGATAGGAAATAGGGGAGGAACATCATCGTCTGATAAACTTTGCTGGCTTTGCGGCTGTGGAGGAGGCCGATCATGATCGCGAACAGGACGGGCAGAACGATCCCCAGCACAATAAACACAATATTGTATCCTATCGTGTTTCGAATAATGATCCAGGCGTCATTCGACTTGAACAGAAATTCGAAGTTTTTGAGCCCGATCCAAGGGCTGTTGAACACGTTGCTCAAGAACCCGCCGCTAATCTTGAAATTTTTGAAGGCGATAATGATCCCGAACATCGGTAAGAAACTAAACAGGATGTACCAGATCGTGGTTGGCAGCGCCAAGAGGGTCAATTCCGTATCCTGCTTGTGCCAGCGCATTCGTAAGCGCTTTCGTTTTTTGGGTTCGGCTTGAGAGCTCATGTCTGTCACTCCTTACGGTGTAATCTCGCTTGTCGTTCACTTGTTGGTTTTATTGTATAAGAGGAGGAAACGCTGCTTCCAGATAACAAACTTGATACTATAGTCAACAAACGTTAGGTTCGAAAGACTTGTTAGGACGGACAATTACAGAACATGGTTTTTTATTATAATATTTCAAGTCCGTTCTCCAAGAGATCTTTCAATGTCTTCAAGCAAAACCAGGGGTATAATATAATTGAAATCTCATAGGAATAAGGAGGCTGCACATGAAGGTAGTAATCATTGGCGCAAGCGGCACGATCGGACGAGCAGTCGCTAAAGAATTAGAAAAAAATCACGAAATCGTACATGCTGGACGAAACGGCTTCGATGCCCAAGTGGATATTACTTCCGTCAACAGCATTAAAGACATGTATAAAAAAATCGGAAAAGTGGATGCGGTCATCAGCGCAACAGGCGGTGCGCATTTTGGTCCTATTGCAGAATTGACGCCGGAGCTAAATGAGATTGGCATTGAAAGCAAACTTAAGGGTCAAATTAATCTAGTCCTTCTAGGACTGGATTATATGAATGACGGAGGAAGCTTTACCTTAACAACCGGAATTATGATGGATGATCCCATTCCTCAGGGCGCATCGGCGGCCATGGCAAACGGCGGTGTCAAGGCTTTCGTTAAATCCGCAGCCATTGAAATGCCAAGGGGAATTCGCATAAACAGCGTAAGCCCTAATGTTTTAGTGGAGTCCTTAGATAAATACGGCGAGTTTTTCCCGGGCTTTGAAGCCGTGCCGGCCGCACGTGTAGCGCTTGCGTATAAAAAGAGTGTGGAAGGGGCTCAAACCGGGCAAAACTATGAAGTTTATTAATGAGAAAAGTGCACAAAACTAGAAAAAAGAATCCGGGCTTAATCCGGATTCTTTTTTATTTCGTTCATCTGCAGCTATAAAACAAAGGGAAAACTAGAGCGTTATATGTAAATATAATCACTTCTATAGGAAAATAATATAACGTGATTTTTATTGACACAATTAAGAAAACTAAACTAACATTAGGATTATTTTCATCAAGAGGGAGGCAGCTATGAGTTTTAAAGAACAGTACGAAGAAATTGCAGGTGTAGGACAGACCATATTCGATAACCCTGAGCTTGGCTACAAGGAATTTAAAACCAATCAAACGGTAGTGGATTTTCTGAAAAAGGTTAATCCGGATATCGAGCTGCAATCATTCAGCACAACCGGCCTTCGGACAACGCTTGGCGGCGGCAAGCCGCTGAACATCGCGTTTATCGCGGAGCTTGATGCGGTATATGCTCCAACCCATTGGCGATCGGACGAGGCAACGGGTGCGGCACACAATTGCGGTCATTATACGCAGGTGGCGATTGCCCTAGCTTTATACAAGCATTATTTCGAGTCCAAGGCGTACGACGCTTTGGATTATAGTCTAACGTTTATTTTTATTCCCGCCGAGGAGTATTTGGATCTCGCTTACAGGGACGAGCTGCTCGGAAGCGGCAAGATCTCCTATTACGGAGGAAAACCCGAAGCGATGAAACTCGGCGTGTTCGACGATATCGACATCGGGCTGTGCGTACACGCCATGGGAGGAGAGTTTGCCGAGCGCACGATCGAAATCAACTGCGACCTGGCCGGATTCTTATATAAGCATTACACGTTTACCGGAAAAGCAACCCACGCCGGTTTCGATCCCTTCTCCGCCAAAAATGCCTACAGCATGTCGACCCTGTTCAATGTGGCGTTAGGCCTCAGCAGGCAGCAGATGAAGGACAGCGAGAAGGTCCGCATGAACCCGATCGTCCTGGAGTCCGACATGTCGACAAACGTCATTCCCAATCGGATTACGGTTGGCAGCGATCTGCGCACCCAGTCGGTGGACTACATGAAGGAAGCGGCCTCCAAGATGGACGATGCGGCCAGGGGCAGCGCGCTGGCCCTTCAAGGCGAGGTCGAGATTAAGACGCAGATGGGATATTTGCCGTTCGTTCAGGACCGGTATTTGTCCGAGTTCGTGCTGGAGGCGTTCCAGGATAACGAGGAGATCTCGCGTATTTGGAACAACAACGCCATCAGCGCTGCAGGAGACATTGGGGATTTAGCCTTCATGATGCCCTGCATTCAAATCGGCTACAGCGGCTTTACTGGAACGATCCACGGCGACGATTTCAAGGATATCGATCCGGAATTTATTTATGAAGTGTTCCCGAGATTTATAACGCAGGTGCTGGAGCGCATGAGCGGACGCATCGACCGTTCGAAGCTGTACCGCCGCACATTCGCCGAATACGAGCAGCTCCTTGCTTCGATCGTTGGCTCCCATTAAGAAACAGAAAAACAGAAAAGAGGACATCATGGCATGAAGTTAAAACTACAGTATCTCTATTTGCTTGCATTCGTGCTCATTGTTATAGCGGTTGCCGAATTTATCGGCATTCAGTCCATCCGGGTCGGCTCCGTGAAAATAAGCCTGCTTCCACTCGTATTCGCCATTTTGATCACGATGGTGCTCGGCTTGTCGATATTCCGGAAAGGCTTGATGAAGAAAATTTACAGTAAGGAAAACGTCGGTTTCTCCAGCAAGTATCTGATCTTTATTATGCTGCCGCTCATGGCGAGATACGGCGCCGACGTTGCTCCTAGATTAGAAGAAATCTTAAAAGTAGGCTGGGTATTCATCATACAGGAAATCGGCAACCTGGGGACGATTCTGCTCGGACTTCCCATCGCCATCCTGCTCGGCCTGAGAAGGGAAGCCATCGGCGCTACGCTTGGACTTGGAAGGGAAGGGGAACTCGCTTACATCTCCGAGAAGTATACGCTCGACTCCGACGAAGGCCGCGGGGTACTGTCCCTCTATATTATCGGTACCCTATTCGGCACGCTGTTCTTCAGCATTCTGGCGCCGGTCATGGTTGCCGCCGGCTTCTCGATCGAAGCGCTGGCGATGTCCTCCGGGGTCGGTTCCGCCAGCATGATGACAGGCTCTTCTTCCGCGTTAATCGCCCATTCTCCTGAGATGACGGAGACCATTAACGGATACGCTGCTGCGAGCCAGCTGCTTACCAGCTTTCTCGGAACGTATACGATGGTATTTCTCGCGGTTCCGCTGCAGCGGTTTATGTACAAATTAATGGTCAGAGGTGAAAAGAAATGAGCACCGGTTTGAATAAATACGCAAAATATGCCCTCGTCCTGCTGCTTAGCGTCGGTCTTATTTTATTTACGGAGCAAATGAAGTTCATCAAAAACGGCGAAGGCCATATTACGATAGGGACGATAGCCGGCTTATCCGTGCTTTGGCTTTTTTCCTTCATCGGCGTTCTGATCTCGACGCTGATGAAAAAGGTTCCGCTGAAATTCCTGCAGGAATTCCCGGTTCTCGGCTGGGTATCGATCGTTTCGCTGATCTGCTGCCTGATTTCGGATGTGTTTGTGGACGCCATTGCCAACGTCAACTTTTTGTCCATCACCACTCCGATTTTGGCGTTCGCCGGCATTTCCGTAGCCGACAGGCTGGTTGATCTTCGCAAAACCTCCTGGCGCGTGGCGATCGTTGCGGTGTTCGTGTTCACGGGCACGTACGTGGGAAGCGCGCTGTTGTCAGAGCTCGGCCTCTATTTGTCCGGTAAGTAAAATATGGAACAAAGCCAAGAAGCTAAAAAAGATGACCTCCGAAAAACGGAGGCCATCTTTTTCTCGTTCAACAGCGAAACAGATAGCTTTCGCCTCGTTTGGTAAATGGCTCATTAGTCTGCCGCAGCCCCGTTCTCGTTGACTTTCCTCAAGAATCCGTTACCAGCACTCGCAAGGAGGTGCGGTCAAGGGCTCGCGAAGCCAACCAGCAGCCGCTGACGGCAATGGCAAGAGCGATCAGCGTCAGGACAATCGCCAGCGGCCACTCCATGACCAGCGGCACCTTGACGATGCCGTAGGCAGACAGCAAGCCGCGCAGTACGGCTGGCAGCGCGTAGACTCCGCATACCATGCCAACCAGCGTACCGAGGGCAGCCACTCCGGCAATGCCGCTTGTCAACGCGCGGCGGATGTCTGATGCCGTCAGGCCGAGCGAAGCGTAAATGCCGTAGGTTTTCGTTTCCTTGCGAATATGCAGGCGGCAAGTACTATAGACGATCAGGCAAGTGACGGTGAGGAACAGAAGGGCCAGCAAACTCATCGGAATGAGCAGCACGGCCGTGGCCTCCTTGAATACGGAATCCAGGAGCACTTCCTGCTTGAGGGCCTGGATCACCGGACCATAGCGTTGATTCAGCTGTCGCACGAACTCATCGCTATCCGCTTGGTTCCGAAGTTGAACAAACCCGGCGTCCGGATTGATGTGCCCGACAAGGTCCGATGTGATCCGAGCGATATTCGACAGGTTGGAAATGGACTGAAACGTGCCGGTGATCAGCAGCTGATGCGGTTTTCCTTCGATGTAGATCGTAACGGCATCGCCAATATCTTTATTCAATTTGCGTGCAATGTTGACTCCGATCGTGATTTCGTTAGGCAGCACGGGGTTCCGGCCTGTCAGCGAGGCCAATCCCATCTCGTCCATGCTGCCTTCCACCACGGTCAGCGGGAGGCTGAACGTCGGTTGAGTGCCATCTGCTTGCGCAACAACTCCAATAGCCGAGCCGGACCAGTTCAGGCTGAGGACCCGGGGATCCTTCTCGATATAAGATTGCAATTCTGTACGATCCATTCCGTCAGCGTTGATCACCATGATGGCGATATCCGCATCGTCGTAGCCCCACTGGGCCGAGGTTTCGCTGATGCGATAGACGCTCGTTACCAGCAGGGTGCCAAAGACGAGCACCGCCGCGGTAATGCTCATCAACAGAAAGACCAGCGCCGCCCCTTTTTTGTTGCCGGTCACATGCTTCCATCCGATGACGGCGGGTACGGACCATCGGTCCAGCAGCCTTGTGCCGGTTCCATGTCCATGGGCATGGGTATGCGAAGACTCCGACATGCCGTAGCGGATCGCCTGAATCGGCTCGATATGGCGCGTTTTGGCTGCATAGAGGACAACGCACAAGAGGATGATGATCAGCATGCCGATGCCGGTCCAGATTGCGACCCCCAGCGCCTGCACGGACACTGGCGCCGCCTCGGATTTGAGGAAGGATAAGGAATTCTTAATGATGATATCCGACAGCAGTCGACTGCCGATCAGGGCAGGGATCAAGGCGATAACGGTAATCAAGCCGTACTGCAGCATATAGGTGACGATGATGCGTTCGGAGGTCATGCCGATGGATTTGAGAATGCCGATCGTGCGGTAATTGGCCAGGATCGTGTCCGTGATCGTAAAGCCGATCGTAAGCAAGGCGACAGCAATCATGACCAATCCGAGGAAACTCATGACGAAGCCGATCACTTTGTTCATGATAAAGTAAAAGGCGGACAGCTCGGCAAACGAAACGCGTTCTTCCAAAAACGGCGATCCGAGCGCCTCCTCAAAGCGCTGCCAGTACTCCCCGCTTTGTTCGGGATGCGCATAGCGAAGCGACACCAGGTACTGCTCCGGCGTGGACAAGCCGCCCATGGTCGAAAGGTAGTCCGCTTCGTTCATCCAGATGCGGGCAGTGGTGGTGAAGGGGCCGCCATGTGACAGGTCAATAACGATAGCGCCGATCGTGAATTGTACCGGGGCAGCCCCGGCGGTGAACACCAATTCATCGCCGACTTCCATGTCGTATTTGTAGGCGAGCGAGGTGGGCACCCAGACGGTTCCGGCTTCCGGAACGGTCAGTTGAGCCGGTCCGGCGCCGGGGAGCGGATGATTGACCCCATGCGGCATCGGAGGCGTATCGATCATATACAGATAAAGATTGGGCAGTTCTTGCCCGTTATAGACCAAGCCGGTCCAAGGCTTGTAAGGAATAAGGCTGGAGGCGGTCACCCCCTCCTGGGTTGACCACCAATCGGCAACCATGCGTTCATCATGCAGCCCGCGGGTCATATTTATGATTTCATGGGCACCTTGAGCAGCCGTATGGCGCTCTTCGAATACATTTTCCGTATTCATCAAGACCGTGAAAGCGGTGCCGACTAATAGAGCAGATAGCGCAATGAGCAATGCGATCAGCGCGTTTTGCAATTTTCGTTTGCGAATGTTCCCCCAGCACAGCGTCAATATGGCACGCATCTTGGACTACCTCCTCCCGGTGACATAAGCAAAGATCATTGCTTCCCGCTCGGAAGCTAACTCCGGGACGTAGGGTCCCATATCCAGCGTGCCGCCGATCTTGCCATCGCGAATGTAGATCAGGCGATTGCCGCGGCAGGCCGCCTTCATATCGTGCGTGACCATGACAATCGATTGGCCCTCCGCATTCATCCGGCTCAGGATATCGAGCACCGTAACACCTTGTTCGTAGTTGAGGCTGCCGGTAGGTTCATCGGCAAAAATCATATCCGGATTGTTGATGAGTGCCCTGGCGATGGCGGCCCGCTGCTGCTGGCCTCCGGACACCTGGGAAGGCAGCCGGGTGCCTTGTTTTTCGAGATGCAGGCTTGTCATCAGGTCGTTGGCCCTGTGTTTTACGGCTTCTTTGTCCCGATTGGCGATATAACCAGGAAGAGCGACGTTATCGAACAGCGTCAAATCCGGCACGAGGTTGCTGTTTTGATAGATAAAACCGATCTGATCTGCTCGAAAACGCGCAAGCTCCTTAGCCGAAAGCTGATCGAGGCGCTGTCCCTGAAGGTGGACTTCACCGGCAGTCACGGCGTCAAGTCCGCTAAGCAAGTAAAGCAAGGTCGACTTTCCGGACCCGGAATCTCCCATGATTACAGTAAAGTCGCCGGCATATATCGACAGATCGACATTGCGCACGGCATGGTACTGCTCTTTGCCGGTGGTATAGGTTTTGCATAAATTGGAAGCTTGCAGCATGATGGTTTTGTTTGTAGGCATGACAGGGTCTCCTCTCTTCTCATGCTTCCAAATTATAGAGGACGATTCTTGCGCATTCCTTATCAAATTATTAATAAAGTATGACAGGGGTCAGCTTAGCGGCAGAGTCAAGCAGAAGGTCGTTCCCTGCTGCTGTTTGCTGTGAAACGTGATCGTGCCGCCATGCGCTTCCATAATATATTTGCAAATCGACAAACCGAGTCCAACCCCGTGCCGCTCGGCCAGTTTCTTGCGGTCCGGGACACTGCCTTGGTAATACCGTTCAAAAATAAAGGGCATGTCCTGCGGGGAAATACCGCTGCCCGTATCGGAAATTATGATCCGCAAACTGGATGATTCGGCCAACTCCTCAACGGCGAGCGTAATCGTATCCCCGGGTTGGGTATGCTTCAGGGCATTCGTGACGAGATTGGCGATGACCTGCTCGAAACGCACAGCATCGATGATAACAAGCACGTTCGGAATGGAAGAAGGCTCCACGCAGCGCACCCCCATCGTACGTATGTAGTGCGCCATGGTTCGCAACACAGGTTCAATCGTCGAAGAACTGTACTGTTCCAGCGGACGCACCGCAATTTGGTCCAGATCACGCAGCGCGTGCAGCAGCAAATCGTCTACAAGCACAGCCATCTTGCTTGTATTGGCATGCACCACCTCCAGGTAAGCCATCACACTCGGCAGATCGGGGCAGATGCCTTCACGAATCGCATCGATGTAGGCTTTGATGGTCGCCAGCGGGGTTTTTAAATCATGGGACAGATTGGAAATGAGTTCCTTGTGCGACTGGCTGTGCGAGGCTTGCTGCATATGTAAATTGCGAATTTCTTCACGCATGAGATCAAATACGGCATAGAGTTCGCCGACCTCGTTATTGCTTGTCCATTCGGCGCGCTGCTCGTAATCGCCCTTCAGGATGGCTTCCGCATAGGGCTTGAGCCCGGCAACAGGCTCAACCAGATCCCGCTGCACCCGGCGTCCGGTGGCGAAGAGTACATAAAGCAGCGTCAGGAGTGCCAAGGAAAGCAAGGTCCATGGCACAACGAGAAGCAAGCCGGAAGAAGGGATGGCCGCGGTCGCTGCAGATGCAGGGACCGTAAACTGCGCATAGCCTGCGAAGGCGTTGGTTCCGGCATCCAGCAGCGGAAATGCCAGGTGGTAGTCGGGCGGGTCGCCGTCGGACATACGCAGCGTATAGTCCAGTTCAAAGCGAGGATGAATACGGCGTACCGATGAATCATCGCTGTCATATATCATCGTTCCGTCAGGGAGCACGACCTTAAGGCCGATCCGTGTTTCTTGACTCCAGCCGGTTAATTTCTCGCGAATCGGAGCATCGGGAGGGAGCAGTTCGGCAAACTCGTTCTCCAACGTATGGACGATCGTATTGGTCTGCAAGCGAATGTGGTTGACGATAGAGGACGAAGCAGGCTGGTTCGAGGGCCAAGCGAGCCAAATGACGGACAGCAAAATTACAAGAAGAGACAGGCAAGCCGTCCAGAGCCTTCTTGCATACCATGGTTTCCAGTGCATAAAAATGCTACTCCGTTTCATCGGGGTCGAATTTATAACCGACGCCCCAAACCGTCGTGATATAAGCGGATTTGATTCCGCTGCGTTCCAGCTTCTCGCGGAGCCGCCGAACGTAGACCGTGATCGTATTATCCTCGACATAGGCGGAGTACCCCCACACCTGATCCAGCAGCTGCGTTTTGGTAAACACTTGGTTCGGGTTGGATGCGAGAAAATAGAGCAGGTCGAATTCCTTCGCGGATAAAGCAATTTCCCGCTGTCCGGCCATGACCTTGCGGGCGCCTTTATCAATCGATAACGTGCCGTATCGCAACAGCAGCTGTGTTGTTGCCTGGAGTTTCGGGTCGGCCATTCTGCGCAAATGCGCCTGAACCCGGGCGACCAGCTCACTGAGCGAGAAGGGCTTGGTCATATAATCATCGGCGCCGAAACCCAAGGCAAGCACTTTGTCCGTGTCGCTGCTGCGAGCGCTTAAAATAAGTATGGGCGCAGAAGTCAATGTACGAAGCTCACGGCATACTTCAATTCCGTCAGCGTCTGGCAGCGTCAAATCAAGAATGATAAAATCCGGCTGCCGGTTACGGACTCCCTGCAATCCGTCCCTCGCATTCTCCGTGATGAACGTGCTGAATCCCAGGACACGCAAATAATCGTTCACAATGCGCGAGATATCCCGCTCATCTTCAATAATCAGTACCGTTTTAGGAGATTGCATGAAAAAGTCGCCCCTGTTCCATATGCTTTAAATAGTGAATCCATTATAGCACGGGTCGGATTTAAGCATAGGGAAGATAAGGAAAATCCCCCTGGATAACCCTGTCGCTATTTTTAAGTTGGCTGAATGCATGCCTACATGTATCTGGAACAAGGAAAACCCCCGGTCTGGAATAAGACCGGGGGTGAGCGGTTGGATGCTTCGATGATCGACAGCATCCTCCCTATGAGGGAGAGTATTACTTCACGTTATCCTTAAGCGTGGAAACCCAAACCTCAACGCCGTCTGAATTACGAGTGGACTGGTGAGAAACCGTTGCTTCCTGAACATCGCCGAAGCCCCAGTGGGTTTCTGCTACATCAGGGAAGAGCGGCTCCAATCCCGTCAAAGGTCCACGGTATAACGCTTTGTTGATCAACGTGACGGCTTCGACACGCGTTATGCGGTTGTTAGGCCGGAACGTGTTTCCAGGATAACCGGACAGCAAATTGTTGCGATATAATGCCTCAATGGATTCGGCAGCCCAGCTTCCTTCGATGTCCGTAAAATGGCGATTTACGGAAGCCGATGTGTCCAAGTCCAGGAAACGGGCCAGCACCGCAGCCAGTTCTCCGCGAGTGACTGGTGCATCCGGACGGAACGTATGGTCTGCGTAACCGTTGAAGTATCCTTGGGATACCGCGATTCGAATGTAATCAGTCGCCCAATGTCCTTTTCGAATATCGTTAAAGCTTGAGTTCGCGTTGCCTGTGGTTTTCTCCGAAAGACGAGCAACGATTGCAGCGAGCTCGGCCCGGGTCAAGGTATTGGACGGTTGGAATTTACCGTTAGGGAACCCGAGAATATAACGCTGATGCTGGAGATCGCCGAACCGGTCAGAGAATACTTGAACATGGACGCTATTGGATTTTTTGCTGCTACCTGCCGTAAGCTGTCCGATGATTTCATATTGAATCTCTTTGGCTGCAATCAATCCCCACTTGATGTCCAGTTTGAAGCTGCCGGTGCTTCCGGCAGGGAGATGAGCCACATTCCAGGTTACGGTTCTGCCATCAACCTTTCCGCCGTGAGCATTCACGACTTCGGCGCCTTCAGGAAGGGTGACTTGAACCGATGCATCACGTAATGCCGCGTTGGTACGGTTAGCGTAATCGACGGTAATGGTCGACTGCGTGCCTTCTTGGACTTGCTTCTTGTCCGTGGACAGGTTCAATGTCACATCGCCCTGCGGCTGAGGTGATGGGGAAGAAGACCCAGAAGAATCCCCGCCATTACCTGATGACGGCACTGGCTGCATAGCAAAGTCAAATGCGATAATGCTCTGTCCCACATGGATGATCCCGTCTTTGATATAACTGTCGGAACCGTTAACGGCCGGGGCATTCGGTTTGGAAACCCGAGTGTCATAAGTGTAATAGCCGCTTCGTTTCGCGACGATGTAATAATCGCCTTCCGGATGTACCATCCATGCATATTCGCCAGCCGCGTCGGAAATTTGCGGATTGGCATTTTGGTTAGGCGCAAACCCAGCCAGTGCAGGCAAGGATACGAGTGTATTCGGCACCCGTCCTTTCTGACGGTTCAGCTCAGTGTCAGCCCAATACAATTGAACGTCTGCGCCGCTAATCACTTTTCCAGTCGATGCATCCGTGATGATGCCGTAAGGATCTATCAGGGAATATACGATCGCGGTCTGTCCGTCTTGGGTCATATCCACGTCCAAGATGGAAGCGGGACCTGCCAATACCGTACCGTCCGCCAGTTCAAGCTGGTAGGATATTTGGTATTTCCCCGGCGGGACTTGATCCAGCGAGAACGTTCCGTCATTGGCGACGTTGAGCGGCTGCTTAAAGCTGCTGCCGTTCAAGCCTTGAAGCAGTGCAACGGCTTTTCCGCTGCCGAGGACATCCCCGATGGTATCAGGGGTGGATGCTCCGCTGGCGGAAGCAACGAATAATTGACCTCTCAGCAGGTTCGAAGGTTTGATCGTTTGGCCAGGTTGTACAGTGCCGATCGTAACCTCTTTGGTTTGCGTCAGCGTGACGTCACGCCCTCCGATTTGAACCGGAGTTTCGATATTCAGCTCGTAGGTATAGTTTCCGCGCGGAACCGGAATCTGGTACGAGCCGTCCTCGCCGGTCGTAACCTCAGCCGAGAAATCAGGTATTCCGTCGTTGTTGAAATCGGATTCCACGGTAATTTTTGCGCCTGCTACCGGTTTGCCGGTGATTTGATCCACAACGATGCCGTCAATGGCGGCAGGGAAGTAATGTACGCCCTTGCTTGCTTGAACGGTTGTGCCTGTGGCAGGATCTTGTATTTCTGCGACCACGATGTCGTATAACGGCGTCGTGTCCGTTAAAACCGCAGGTTCGTATGTCCATACGGCAATCCCTTCTTCATTGGTGGTCACCGTCTTGGTTTTTCCGGAATCATATGTGATGACCACGGGGACTCCAGGAACCGGGTTGCCCTTGGAATCGGTTGCCTTAGCGGTAACCGTGACCGGAGACTTCCCGTCAGCCAATACGCCTTCAGGGGTCACCGTTACATCCAGGTTGTAAGATAATGCCTGATCATGCACATGGACGGTTTGCGTGACGGATTTTCCGTCATGCGTAGCCGTGATGATGGCCGTTCCTGGTGCTACGGCGGTAATGACGCCATTGGCATCGACCGTGGCCACCTTGTCATCGGAAGATGTATATGTGGCTTTGCCTGTTACATCCTGAATGCTTTCATCCAAGGAAACCGCCGTTACCTTAGGCGTGTGCTGATCACCGGTTTGCAGCGTGACGCTTGCCGGATCGATCAACAGATCGCGCAGGCCGGAGGCCGGCGTGGTTACTTCCACGGGCGGCGAAGCAGGGGATTCAATGCCGTTGCTGACGGCTTTGACGACATAGCTTTGCTTCGTTTCCGGCTTCAGGCCGGACAACACATAGCTAGTGCCTGTCACTCCGTCGGCGATCAGCTGTCCGTTGGCATCATAGATATTGTACGTTTGAGCGCCAGGGACGGCGTTCCACAATAACTCGGCCCCAGTTGCATGCACGTGTTCGGCCCTTAATGCCGGAGCATCGATGCTTACTTTAATGACGGACTGCACGGTTTTGCCGTTATATACGGCATCGATTACGGTGGAGCCCGCCCCGACTGCCGTCAAGAGACCGTTCTCGTCAATGATGGCTACCTTAGGGTCATTAACCGTAATGATGGTCCCCGGATCCAGGGTAACATCGTGCTTCGTTCCGTCGGAATATACCGAAGAAACCACGGTTTGATGCGTCGTACCCGCCTTTAAATCGTAAACGTCCTTGTCCAGCGTAAGCCCCAAATCCACGGGGAGTTGTACGGAATTGGACGGGATCGATTCGGTTATCCCTTCGTCAGTAACGATGACGGCCGTCACCGTAAATTGACCGGGCTGATCCGGCGTGACACCGCTGACGAGGTAGCTCGGCGTCGTAATGTTTGAGTCGAGGAGAACGCCGTCTTTATACAGATTGTAGTAGGTCGCGCCCGTCACCGTATTCCATGTCAGCGTGTTGGCTTGATCCGGGGTAGTTCCCCGATTGAGGGAAGGGGCGTCCGGAATCTGTACGGTAGCGTAGGCTCCCCCGACCGTGACTACTGTGACCGTACCCGATGGTGTTTCGTTACCGAAGTCTAAAATGGTTGTTGCCTGCCCTTGATGGTTGGCTGTATGATCGGCAACAAGGGGAGCCCCTTTTTCCGAAGAGAAAGTTAACGGTGCCCCCTCTACAGGGTCGCCGTTATAATCGACCGCTGTTCCCACTAGCTGATACTGCCCAGGTTGACCCGTAGGAATGGCTTGGAGCTTAACTTGAGTTGGCGCTTGTTTGTAGGCATAGTCTGGATTTTTCGTATCGATCGGTTCGAATTCGTTCGTGAAATACCATCCGAGAATATCGTGGGTTTCCATCGAGCCGCCGGTGGCGGAGGTGAATCCCGCATAAACGCCGGGATATCCATCAAAGATTTCGTCCAGGTCGATGTTGCCTGTTTCCAGAACGGGAGTTGTCGGACGCGTAGCATCTTTGCTGAGGTAAACCTTAACGACCTTGGTCTGTCCATCGTAGTCGATCCAGGAGTATAGATCTTCTCCTCCAGACAGCGTAATGCCATTGAGGTTCGTTGTATACCAATCCGGATTGGTATTGTTCACACTACCGTTTTTTGCAAGACCGATGTAGTTAGCGGATGGATCATTGACCGGGCTCGCGTTTTGGTATGTATCATACTTCACCGCAAAGCTGGGTTTGATCCCGCCGTAACCAATGCCCACACCGACTTCGCCCGCACTGTTGGATTGAGCCTGAATGGTGAAGGTAATGCCGTCGGCAGGAGAGTTGGTACGATTGTCTCCGTTCAAGCGGAATTTGAAAAAAGTGCTGAAGGAATAATTGTTGCCCGCGGCGATCAGCTTTTTGTTAAAAGCCGTACCGAACTGGTTTCCTTGTGCCTCGGTCAGACGCAGGATATCGCGTCCTTTACTGTCTTGCATCACTTTGGCTTGGCCGTTCAGCGAGAATAAATCGACTTGCTTGGAATTGCTGAAATTATCAAGTTTATAGGTGACCCATTTGTCCTCGGGTGCCGCCGCCGCAGAGGCCGGTGCCGTCAAAGGCTGAAACGTGGCAACGAGCATACAGATCACCATAAACAAGGATCCGAATTTTCCGGATTTTTTCATGAAAATGATCATCCTCCTTCTGTTTGTATTTTGTTGATGTCCTGTACCTTCTTCTCAAGCGAACCTGCACCAAGGCTGCCTTCTTGACATGGAAGGACATATTTTGACAAGCGGATATCAGAATAACAAAGCATGCTCTACAAATTCTCTACAATAGCTATACAGGTTCTCTACAGATGGTCCTCTCTAAAAAGATGGGGGTGTGTCCGCCTCGTGCGTAATATCCTTCAACCAGAATCTTATTGCTTTGATTGATACAGCAGCTGGCGAGAGATCGTAGGAGAAGCTCAGGTTTTGCCCCATGCAGCCAGCTGCCAGCCAAATAAATGTTCATTGACAGCGTGAATCAACATTGTGTACACTTTTTTTATTCCGACTGTTCAGTATAAATAAAATCAAGATGTCAGGTGAGAAGCGATGCCCAAATTGGGAATGGAACAAAAGCGCAGGGCAGACGTCATTAACGCCACGTTAACCTGCATCAGCTTGCATGGAATTGAAGGGATGACGCTGGATAAGGTTGCCGAGTATGCGAACTGCTCCAAGGGAGTGGTCACTTATTATTTCAAGAATAAGGATCATTTGATGACCGAAACCTTCAAGTCGTTCCTGGCCTACTATGGGCTAAAGATCGAATCAGGCATTGAGCCTGCCATGTCAGCGGAGGAAATGATGGAGGTTGTCCTGCAGCATATGCTTCCTCCGTACAGCGAGGACACGGATCAGAAGCTGAATGTTTCGCAGCTTGACGGAGTCGATAAGATGTTTATCCCCTATGAGGATCAAGGCAAGCTCTTTGTGCAGTTTTTTTCAAAAGCCATGCTGGACCGTCATTTGCAGGAAGTTGCATCCAAGAGCTACGAGCGCGATCTCCAAGGCATCTCCAAGATTATGGAATACGGCAACCGGACGGGGCAGATGTCGGTTGAAGATTCCAACAGTGCCGCCTATGGCCTGATGGCGATGGTTATTGGCCTGAGCTTCTTTAGAGTAGCGAAGGTTCCGCCCGACAAGGACGAGGATAACCGGTACATATGTGAGGATTATGTAAGAAGACTTATCAAAAGAGGAGGAGTTTGATGAATATCGCGAAGGTTGAAACCGATGGAGGAACGATTGCTGTCGTTAGCGGCAGCGAGGTATTGATTAAGGATGTCCAGTCGGCCCTGGATCTCATGGCAACCGTGCAATATGAAACGGACAGCCGCCGCATTGTGATGGATCAATCGTTGATAAGCGAGTCTTTCTTCGATTTGAAGACGCGGCTTGCAGGCGACATTCTCCAGAAGTTTATCAATTATCAGGTGAAAATTGCGATCATTGGAGACTTTTCGGTTTATCCAAGCCAAAGCCTTCAAGATTTTATTTACGAATGCAATAAGGGCCATGATTTCTTTTTCTTGCCCAGTGAACAGCAGGGGATCGAACGTTTAAGCAAATGGAATAACTAAGTAGCGAATACGGGAGGAAGATCGTTGCCGGTATCTGGGTTTGATCCAAAAGGGGTTTCGATGGTGAACATTCCAGCAGGCGTAGTTCAATTAAGGGACGACCGTATAAAGTCCTCGTGGACGGTGGAAGTGCCTGCATTTCAGCTTGCATCGGTCCCTGTAACGAAGGCGTTGTATTTCTCAATCATGCCAAAGACATCCGGATGCGATGATTTGATGGAGTCCCCAGCCGTGAATATATCATGGCATGAAGCGATTCTCTTTTGTAATATGTTATCTCGGCGCGAAGGCCTGAACGAATGTTATTCGGTAACGGATGACGGTGAATCCGTCGTTTGTGACAAGGAGGCGGACGGATACCGCCTTCCCACGGAAGCGGAATGGCAATACGCTTGCAAAGCCGGGAGTCTCGGCTACCGTTACGGAGAGCTTGACGACATCGCTTGGTATGGAGGGAATTCCGGAGGCGTCCTGCATGAGGTGGGCAAAAAGCGGCCGAATGCATGGGGGCTTTATGATATGCTCGGAAACGTATGGGAGTGGTGCTGGGATCTTTACGATCCGAACGTATACGGCTCCTACAGAGTATTCCGCGGAGGGAGCTGGGCCGAAGAAGCCAGAGGCTGCGGAGCGACATGCCGCCGCCGCAGCCACCCGACGTTTCGGATTGAGGATCTCGGGTTTCGTTTGGCGAGATCGATATCAAGAAAAAGATAAAGCTGATTCCGTTAGGGTCAGCTTTTTTGATTGTGCAGCACCTCCTTAATTTCCAATCAAACACATCGAAATGCCGCGGCTGTTTCCAAGATGGCTATGGAAACTTAGATGCTCCCCATTCATAGTTCTCCCATTTTCCGATGTCACATAATCTAACGCGATAAATCTCGTAAATTTGCGTATAGACAAGGCTGGAAGACATCAGTAAGATTGGGTTTAACTTTTTGCGGGAGGTGTGGGGAGCTCAAGGAGTCAAGGGTTGAATTGCCGTAGTGTTGATCAAAACCAGGAATGTCTAGGGATAAGGGGGATTCGAAGATGGTGAATGGACCAACATTCAACAATCCGATCGTAGAGCAGGCAGCCGATCCTTGGGTATGGAAGCATACGGACGGCTATTATTACTTTATGTCGACGAAACGCGATCATCTGGAACTGACGCAATCCGCAACCTTAACCGGCCTTGCGGAAGGACGGAAGAAAACGATCTGGACTCCGGAACCCGGGGGAAGGTACAGCCATAACCTATGGGCGCCGGAAATTCATCGTTTGGACAACAAATGGTACATCTATTTCACGGCGAATGACGGAGGAGGGGATGAGTCCCGCCAAATATGCGTGCTGGAGAACGCCGAGGCTGATCCGATGGAGGGACAATGGGCTTGGAAAGGCGCGCTGCCGACCCCCGTCCCCGGCTTGGACGGCACGGTCATGACCGCAGGCAACCAGCATTATTTCCTGTATGCCGGATATGGCCATTTCCCGGATTACGGGTCCGCGATCTACATCATGCGCATGTCGAACCCTTGGACATTGACGGGGGACCATGTATTGCTCACGGCTCCGACCCTGTCCTGGGAAAAACAAGGCGGAATGGCGATTAACGAAGGACCGGTCATTCTTCGGCGGAACGGCCGCATCTTTATGGTGTACTCGGCCAGCACCACTTGGTCGGAGGATTATTCGCTGGGCATGCTCACGATGGAAGAAAACGGGGATCCGATGGATCCGGAATCCTGGACCAAATCGATGCAGCCCGTATTTTGCAAAAGCGTGGAAAACGGAGTGTACGCGACCGGTCACAATAGCTTCACGCAATCGCCGGATGGCAAGGAGGATTGGATCGTTTACCATGCGCTGCCCGCGCCTGGCGTCGAGACGGCCTTGCGGTCGACCCGCATCCAGAAATTCGGCTGGAAGCCGGATGGAACTCCGGATTTCGGCGTACCGGCCGGCGAGTCGGATGCCTTGGCCAAACCGTCCGGAGAATAATGTATGCGGATTCACAACCTCCCGAACATGCAAGGGATCGCAGTGTAAACATGGTTGAGAGCGAGTGGTAACCAGGCTGGTGTAAGCGAATAACCATAGTATTTGATCTATATAAACCCCTATTTATTACAATATATCTGTAATGAATGGGGGTTTATTACGAAGAGATGCACTTGTATGACGAGAACCGCGAAAATATATGAAAATAACGGAATTTCATGAAAACCCCTTAATTCAAAAGGAGTTTTTGTGCATCTCATTATTCCCGTTATTCTCATTATCAAAATATTTTTTTGGATAATTCACAAATTTAGTTACGAAAATTGTGTATGAAAGCGTTGACAGAATGGGGTTGTATGCTTATACTTCGGTTAAAGATACAGAATAATTGTATTAAATGGATGTGCAACAGCTGTCAGTTTCATCAATTTCACATGTGAAAGGGGAGCCATATCCAATGGCCATGATGAAGAGGATCGTGTCAGGGCGGAGGTGCTTAGACCGCGAATGACCCTTGTCATGCATCAGCCTGAAAAGACATGAAGCGTTGAACATGAAGCGAAGCTGATGGAGCAGAAACGGGATTTTGCCAATTAGAAGAGACAAAGGCTTTCAAAGACATGAAGATGCCTTGACACAAGGAGACACTAGCTTCGAAGGATTAAAAAAGACAGATAAAAGCCTTAAAACCGGACGCCCCCTGAATAACGACGGCATATGGATCCTCTAGAGCGCAGCGGCGGGGTGCTCGCAATTATTCATATCATGGGAGGTTAAGCATGAACGGAACGATGAAGCGTTTTTTCACTTTGTTATTCATATCCATCCTGATTATTTCGACGGTAACCGCTTGCAGCGGCAAGGCAAATGACAAGCCTGACAACACCGTAACCCAAGAGGAAGAAGTAGAGAAGAATGAGGTGACGTTCGAGGATATCAGCGGCGATATACGCGGAAATAAAGCACCGACGCAGGAGCAAATCGATGAGGTCAACGGCACGCTGAATGATACATACCTCGGAGATGTATTTGACGAAGTCATTCCAAGCGATTATTCCGCATATCCGGTCAAGGGCGATGTGGTGCTGGATGTTTGGATGCCTGCCAACTCCAACATCCCGGATATGAATAATCACTTGGTTCAGAAGCAGGTGGAGAAGCTCACCGGCATCAAAGTAAACTTCATTACGCCGCCGGTCGGACAGGAAGCCGATGCATTTACCTTGATGATCTCCTCCGGCGAGCTGCCGGACATCATTATTGACCCGGGCCGTTATCCGGGAGGCTTCGAAGCAGGGGTCAACGATGGCGCTTACCTCGATCTCACCGACCTGATGGAAAAGCACGCTCCGAATTATACGGCATGGCGGAACTCGGACGAAACGAGAAGAAAAACGACCGTGACCGACGACGGCAGGCTGCTGGGCTTCTACGGCATCGCGCCGTATTCCGAATGGACCTGGTTCGGCATGCTGATCAAGCAGGAGGCGCTGGATAAGACGGGACTTCCAGTCCCGAACACGATAGACGAATGGTATGAGTTCCTGAAAAAAAGCAAAGAAGTCGGATATAAGGCGCCGCTGAATTACGGCTCGACGTACGGCCAAATTTTTACCGGCATTATTAATGGCGCATATGGCGTCTGGGATTGGACCTTCGTGGACGAGAACGGCAAGGCTGCTTGGGGGCCTGCACAGCCGAAAGCCAAGGAATATCTCGCAACGATGCAAAAGTGGAACAAGGAAGGCCTGCTGAATCGGGACTGGGCTACCGCCGATTTCAATCAACGGATGGCCAGCGCGATTTCCGACGATACGGCCGTGATGATGGATTCCCCGGATACAATGTGGAGTTATTGGAAAGTGCAGAACGACATTGATTTCGTGGGGGCGCTGAATCCGGTTCTGAATGAAGGAGACAAATCCGCGACCACCTACAAAAACTTCAAAAGAACCGGAACCAGTGCAGCCATTACTACCCAGAGCAAAAATGTCGAAGCCGCTATGGCATGGCTGGATTTCAACTATTCCAAGAAAGGCTGGGAGCTGATCAACTTCGGGGAGTACGGCACCGTGCACTTGGTGGATGAGCAAGGAATGCCTTATTATCCGGAAAACAGTTATATGTACAATGATCCGGACGGTCAGCCGGTAGACGTCACGCTTTGGAAATACCGCTGGCATAGTTGGCCGAATATCCGCGACGAGCACAATGCCAATCCGTTGATCACGGCGAAAGGCAGCTATTCCGGAGATATTCGCCAGGACTGGACGGAGAACATGGACACCAGCATGGCGATGCCGCCGATCACGTTTACGAAGGAAGAGGCCTCGCGCGAAGCCGAGCTTGGGAACCAGTTGTCCACGCTGCGCGGAGAATATTTCGCGAAGATCATCATGGGCGAATTGCCGGTCGATGCTTACGATAAATTTTTGAAGGAAGCGCAAAGCATGGGGCTGGACGAATTTTTGAGTCTCCATCAGGCAGCCTTGGATCGGTATAACCAACGATAGTTTTCATAATAAGAACAGGTGGTTGATTCATGGAGATTTTACGAAAAAACAGGGGAATAGACCATGTCCGGACACCCTCGGAGCCTAAGAACACCAAGCGCTTGATTCAAAAGGACCTGAAAAAGAACTGGTTCGTTTATCTGATGGCCCTTCCCGTCGTGGCGTGGTTCTTGATCTTCTGCTACGGGCCGATGTGGGGCGTCATGATCGCATTCAAGGATTTCAAGCCTTTGCTGGGCTTCGCGGACAGCGATTGGGTGGGCTTCAAGCATTTCATCGATTTTTTCTCAGGACCCTATTTTTGGAGGGTCGTCAAGAATACGCTCCTGCTGAATGTATGGGGAATCGTCTTTGGATTTACGGCACCGATCATCCTGGCCTTGCTGCTGAATGAAGTCCGTTCTTCCAAGTTCAAGCGGACCGTGCAAACCATCACGTACATGCCGCATTTTATTTCCCTGGTGGTCGTGTGCGGGATCATTCACATCTTTACGTCCAATGAGGGAGTCGTTACGCAGCTGCTTTCCTTCATAACGGGAAAAGACTATTCGTCCCTTCTCGGATACTCCAATTTGTTCCGGCCGATTTATACCTTTTCCGGAATCTGGCAGAGCATCGGCTGGGACAGCATCATTTACCTGGCTGCGATGAGCTCCATCGATCCTTCGTTATATGAAGCGGCCGATATCGACGGGGTCGGCAGGGTGAAAAAAATGTGGTACATTACGCTGCCTCAGATCAGCCCGGTCATCATCATACTGTTTATCTTTGCGATCGGCGGATTGATGGCTTCCGGCTACGAGAAAATCATCCTGCTCTACAATCCTTTGATCTACGATACGGCGGATGTCATCGCTTCCTATGTTTACCGAAGGGGCTTGAGGGAAGCGAGCCTGAGTTATTCCACTGCCGTCGGCTTAGTAAGCTCCATCGTCAATTTCGGGCTGTTATGGATGACGAATACCATCGTGAAGCGCAGATCTGAATCCAGCTTATGGTAAGAGAGAGGGAAGGTTATGGAGGAAATCAAGCAACTCAAAGTGAAACGAAGCAGGAAGTATAAAAGCATCGGGGACCGCGTATTCGACTTTACGAACTATACGCTGTTAACCGCTTTAACGTTGGTGTGCTTTTATCCCATATTGCATATCTTGTTCGCTTCCGTCAGCGATCCCGGCGCTTTGGTGGCTCATCGAGGGGTATTGTTCAAACCGCTGGGATTCACGCTCGACGGTTACAAGCTGGTGTTTAAGGACAACAGCCTGCTCAGGGGATACCTGAATACGATCATTTACGTTGGACTGGGCACCTTGGTCAATATGGTCATGACGATATTGGGCGCTTACGTGCTGTCCAGGCGGGACTTGTATTTCAAGAATTACATCATGGTCATGATTACGATCACGATGTTCTTTGGCGGAGGGCTGATTCCCTGGTTCCTGTTAATGAAGGACATCGGCTTATACAACAATTTGTGGGCCATGATTCTGCCGACCGCTTTAAGCACATGGAACATCATCATTCTAAGGACCGGATTCCAATCGATTCCGAGAGAGCTGGAAGAAGCGGCACTGATCGACGGCGCAAGCCAGGCCAACATCCTGATCACGGTGATCCTGCCGCTGTCGAAGGCGACGCTGGCCGTAATCTTCCTGTACTATTTGGTCGGCAATTGGAACTCCTGGTTTAACGCGATGGTCCTGCTGAAGGATAGGGAATTGTTCCCGTTACAGCTGTTAATGAAGGAAATCCTGGTCGCCAACGATTCAACGGCCACCACGATCGGCAGCGCGGGCGGGGTCGTCATTAACAGCGCCCAGAGCTCGACCGCGTTCCGGGAGCTGGTTAAATATTGCGCGATCGTGGTTTCGACGGTGCCTATATTGTTGGTGTATCCGTTCCTGCAAAAGTATTTCGTGAAAGGCGTTTATGTCGGTTCGATCAAAGGCTAGGCGTTCAAACAAGCAGATAGAGAGACTGAATCATTAGGAGTGAGCAGCATCTTGACGACAGAAGTTAGCAAGGCACAAACGGTTCGCAGCGAATATCCGAGGCCCCAGTTTCAGCGCAAAGAGTGGTTAACCCTCAATGGAGAATGGGATTTCAGTTTTGACGATGAAGCCATCGGCGAGGATGCAGGGTGGTATCATGCGGAAGCGCAGGCTTCCTTTACGAGGAAGATCAACGTTCCCTTTACGTTTCAAAGCAAGCTGAGCGGCATCGACGACCCTTCCTTTCATGATATCGTGTGGTACCGCAGAACGTTCGAAATTCCGCAGGACTGGAACGGAAAGAGGATCGTGCTTCATTTCGGCGCCGTGGATTATTTGGCCAAAGTATGGGTAAACGGGCACTTGGTAGCCATGCATGAAGGCGGGCATACGCCATTCCAGGCCGACATTACGGCTTCGCTCGTGAAAGGAAGCAACACGCTCGTGCTGCGGGCGGAAGATTTCAGCCGCGACGTCACCCTGCCGCGAGGCAAACAATACTGGCTTGAGCACTCGGCAAGCATCTTCTACACCCGTACGACCGGCATCTGGCAAAGCGTGTGGTTGGAGCCGGTATCCCCGGTACACTTGGGCAAAACGATGATGACGCCCGATATCGACCGCAACGAAATTCGCATCCGGACCTTCCTTGAAGGCTACAAGGCGACGGAGGATCTCAAGCTGCAGATCACCGTATCCTATCAGGGCGAGTGTGTTGCCGAAGATCAATATGCCATTCGCAGCGCGGAGCAGCTGCGGACCATCGGCCTCAGCGATTTTACGGACCATGGCCTGGGACGCCTGTGGAGTCCGGAGCATCCGAATTTATATACCATCGAATTCCGCCTTGTTCAGGATGGAGACGTCGTTGACCAGGTATCCAGCTATTTCGGGATGCGGAAGGTATCGATCGAGAACGGCAAACTGTGCCTGAACAATCGCCCGTATTTCCAGCGGCTGGTGCTGGATCAAGGTTATTTTCCCGAGGGAATCCTGACGGCGCCGTCGGATGAGGCTTTGAAGCGCGACGTGGAGCTGGCGAAGGAAATGGGATTCAACGGCGTGAGAAAGCACCAGAAAACGGAGGACCCCAGATTCCTGTACTGGTGCGACAAGCTCGGCCTGCTGTTATGGAGCGAGGCGGCCAACGCGTACGAATATTCCGAGTCGTATGTTCGCCGTTTCACGGCGGAATGGCAGGAGATCATCGAGCGGGATTATAACCATCCCTGCATCATCACCTGGGTCCCGCTGAATGAAAGCTGGGGTGTTCCCAATGTGCAGATGGATAAGCGCCAGCAGCAGCATGGGCTCGCCATGTACCATCTAACGAAGTCGTTAGACGATAGCAGACCGGTTGTATATAACGACGGATGGGAGCATATGACCACGGACTTGGTCACCATTCACGATTATGAGAGCCGCCAGGAAGTGCTGGAAGAACGGTATGCAACAGCCGCGTCCGCGGTGGAAGCCATGCCGGCGAACCGAAGAATATTCGTCGGCGGCGCTTCCTATGACGGCCAACCCATTCTCGTATCGGAGTTTGGCGGCATAGCCTTCAAGAAGAGCGAATGGGAGGGCTGGGGGTATTCCGGAGCCGAGAACGAGGAGGATTATCTGATCCGGCTCAAAGCCGTGGTGGATCCGATGTTCTCTTCCCCGGTGATCCAGGGATACTGCTACACGCAGCTGACGGACGTCGAGCAGGAAATCAACGGCCTGCTTACGTATGACCGTAAGCCGAAGGCGCCGCTCGAAACCATTCGCAAAATCATGACGGGACAATAGGAGGCACATAAAATGGGCGGGACGAATGCCTATGAAGGCGTATACCATAACGAGAAAGCCGTGTTTCTGCGGGCAGGAGCTTATGAAGCGGTCATGCTCCCGGATATCGGCGGTAATTTGATAGCGTTTCGGGACATCGAAAAGGGCTACCGGTTTCTGCATGAGCCGACGCCGGAGGAAATGCCGGCATTCAAAGCAAGGCCGATGATTCACGGCATTCCGGTATTGTTTCCCCCGAACCGGTATCAAGATGGCCGGTTCCGGTGGAACGGCAAAATTCTTCAGCTTCCGGTCAATGAAGAGGCGACGGGACATCACCTGCATGGATTTCTGTACAACATTCCATGGGAGGTGGACGAATACGGGCATACCGGGCAGGAAGCTTATGTGACCGTGTCCGTCCGCGTAGACGAACAGCATCCGATATTCGAACACTTTCCGTTCCGGTTCCGCATTCAGCTTCGCTACGGCTTAAGCGATCAGGGATTGTCTCAGCGGGTATTGATCACCAATATGGGCACGGAAGCCATGCCGTGTTTGCTGGCGTTTCATACATCCGTTAACGCGCCGTTTGCCGAGGGGGGCGACGCCCGGGATTACCGCTTAAAGCTGACCGTCGGGAAGCGATGGGAGCTGGATGGGCGAATGCTCCCCACTGGCTCCCATCAGGAACTGTCCGCGAATGAACGGGCCATGCAAGGCGCAGGCGTTTATCCGTTCTTCGAAAGCATGGACAATCACTATACCGCCGAGCCCCAGAACGGAAGGAACCGGATGGAGCTTACCGATGAGGCCGGGAAGGTCACTCTGGTTTATGACGTGGGCACTTCCTACAAGCAATGGATGATCTGGAACAACCAAGCGACCGAGGGATTCTTTTGCCCTGAGCCGCAGATCAACCTGGTCAATGCCCCCAATATGGATATGCCTTCCGAAGAAATCGGGTGCTTCAGTCTCGAGCCGAACGAAATCTGGGAAGAGACCAGCCGGCTGTACGTCAAGGAAAGCCGGGGCTAAAGCCCAATTAAACATAATAAAAAGGAGTTCGACATGACTCAATTAACACTACCTCGTCCCGAATACCCTCGCCCGCAATGGGTAAGGCCGCAATGGATCAATCTGAACGGTTCATGGCAATTCGAAATCGACCATGGCCGGAGCGGGAAGGAGCGCGGACTCCATGAACCGGGACATGAGCTGTCCGGAACGATCACCGTTCCATTCTGTCCCGAAAGCAAGCTGTCCGGCGTTGAGTATAAGGATTTCATGGCAGCGGTCTGGTATAAGCGTGAGTTCGAGGTCCCCAAGGATTGGAATGGCAGAATTCTGCTTCACTTCGGGGCGGTGGATTATGAAACCGAAGTCTGGGTAAACGGAGTATCCGTAGGAACGCATCGCGGGGGATATACGCCTTTCAGTTTTGATATCACATCGCATGTGAAGCCGGGCGAGAATATCGTTACCGTCTGCGCGGAAGACGATGTCCGTTCCGGACGCCAGCCGCGCGGAAAGCAAAGCGGACGCTTCTATTCGCATGGCTGCGATTACACCCGCACGACGGGGATTTGGCAAACGGTATGGCTGGAGCAAGTGCCGCAGGTTTATATGTCCGACATGAAGCTGGTGGGTGACCCGGATAATGGCTGTGCCCACCTCGAGATTAAAATCGACGGGAACGCAGCAGGCCATAAACTGACCGCATCCGCCTTGTATGAGGGGAATGCGGTAGGGAATGCAAGTGCTGTCGTATCCGGGCCGTCCGTCAAACTCACCATTCCACTGTCGGAGGTCCATTTGTGGGAAACGGGTCAGGCCAGGCTGTACGATCTGGAATTATCACTGCAAGGAGATGGCCAGGCGAGCGATACTGTCCAATCATATTTCGGCCTCCGAACCGTCATGCTGGACGGCATGGCTTTCCGCATCAACGGCAAATCCGTATTTCAGCGCCTTGTGCTGGACCAAGGCTTCTATCCGGATGGAGTCTATACGGCTCCAAGCGATGAGGATCTCCGCAAAGACATCGAAATTTCCATGGGACTGGGCTTTAACGGCGCCAGGCTTCACGAGAAGATATTCGAACCGCGCTTTCTGTATTGGGCGGACCGGTTAGGGTATCTGGTATGGGGGGAACATGCGAATTGGGGGCTGGACATTACCACTTCCGAGGGATTGTCCCATTTCCTGCCGGAATGGCTCGACGGCATGGAACGCGATTTCAATCATCCGGCCCTCATCGGCTGGTGCCCGTTCAACGAGACGTGGGACCGGGACGGCGCCAAGCAAAACAACGATGTGCTGCGCATTGTATACGAGGTCACGAAGAAAATGGACCCGACGCGCCCCGTGATTGATACGAGCGGCAACTTCCATGTGGTGACCGATATTTTCGATATCCACGATTATGACCAAAATCCCGAAACGTTCAAGCAGCGATATGAGCCGATGAAGAACGGTGGAGAGGTATACAACAGCTTCCCGAATCGGCAGCAGTATGGCGGCCAGCCTTATTTTATCAGCGAATACGGAGGCATCTGGTGGAATCCGGATCAGAAAGACGAGAAGTCTTGGGGTTACGGCGACAGGCCGACATCCGAAGAAGCGTTTCTGGAGCGTTATGCGGGGTTAACGAACGTGCTGCTGGACCATCCCATGATGTTCGGGTTCTGTTATACCCAGCTGTACGACGTGGAGCAGGAAGTGAACGGGTTGTACACCTATGACAGACGATCGAAATTCGATCCTGAAGTGATCCGCCGCATTAACGCCCGCAAAGCCGCGATAGAGGATTAAGCGCCCATTATGACCGGTATCTTGAAGTAGGCTTGTACCATGTTTGGTGTATGATTGCACATTATCCGAAAGGAACGTGACGAAAGGATGAAGGTGAATTACCGGAATAAATTATTGCTCACGATATGCGCATTTCTTATTCTTCCGATGGGTCAGGCGACGCATGCGGCCACGCTTCAGAACAACTTTTACAACGTGGTCATGCAGGATGGAGCGGATCCTTGGGTGTATAAACACACGGACGGCTTTTACTACTTCACGAAAACGACCGGAGGCAACGTGACGATATGGAAGTCCGCCCAGCTTACCACGGTGGACGCGGCTCCGACGAGGGTCGTGGAAACGGGCTGCTGCGGGATCTGGGCTCCCGAATTGCATTACATCAATGGCGCCTGGTACATCTACTATGCCAAGGATGACGGGGATAACGTCAACCACCGTATGTATGTCATGGAGAACACGTCGGCGGACCCGACGCAGGGAACCTGGCAGTACAAAGGCCAGATAACGGACCCGACAAACAAATGGGCGATTGACGGCACGGTGCTGCAGGTTAACGGACAGCTGTATTTTATCTGGTCTGGCTGGGAAGGGGACACCAATGTGCGGCAGAATCTGTACATCGCCCATATGAGCAACCCTTGGACGATTGATTCAAGCCGCGTCGAAATTGCGAGGCCTACGCACAGCTGGGAAACGAATCATTCCCCGCATGTAAACGAAGGACCCCAGGTGATTGTACGCGGCGGCGTCATCAGCCTGGTGTACTCGGCAAGCGGAAGCTGGACCAATGATTATTGCCTCGGCCTGATCACGGCAAGCACAACCAGCGATTTGCTGAATCCGGCTTCCTGGACCAAGCGCAGCCAGCCGATATTCAAGTCCGGCAACGGGCTGTACGGCCCGGGTCACCATTCGTTTACCAAGTCACCCGACGGAACGGAGGACTGGATGCTATACCATGTCGCTAAATATAACAACGCGGGATGGAACCGTGAGGTCCGAGCGCAGAAATTCACATGGCACGCCGACCATACTCCGAACCTCGGCGTGCCGGCGAATCCGAATGCTCCGATAGCGCTGCCTTCCGGCGAAGCGGCGCACACCCGATATGAAGGCGAGGAGGGAACGTTCGGCGGCGTCGCCTATGCATCCCAAAGCCCTAACGGCTCGGGAGGCATGAAAGCAGGGCATATCGATACGCCGGAGAGTTACGTGGAATTTTCGGTGCATGCCCCGTCCGCAGGCGACTACATTTTGCTGGCCCGCACGGCAAACGGAACGGCCGGAGGGAATTGGTCCCATCTTATGCTCAGCGTGAATGCCGGAACGGCCGACAAATTCCATATTACGAATAAAGGGTGGGAGAACTGGGGCTTGTCCACGGCGCGGGTTCAGTTAAAGGCCGGCGTGAACACGATACGTTTTTCAAAAGGCGAAGGATACGGAGAAATCGACTTCTTCGACATCAAGCCGGCGAATTAGGACCAGCGGATGGCTTAGTCAACCGAAAAATGAAGTGCTGAGCAAGCTCGATCATGGATGGCTTCCGGTTCTCCCGGAAGCCATTTCTGGCTAGGAAGGGACTGTTTTTCTTCGCTGCTTCCAGGCTCATGCACTATGGCAAAATGCGGGGAGATCATGGATGTAAGCCCTTGCAAGCATGATTGTTTTTCAATTCATTAAGAGATAAGATGAAAGGTAATGAATATGTTTAAAGGAGAGCGGATTTGTGCTGGAACTTGGTTTTAACGACCCGGAAAGACTGGTCACGGTAGCTCATGCCTTGTCAACGCGTTCTCGGGTGGATATCCTGAGGCTCTTGAATTCCAAGAACCTGAATATCATCGAAATCGCCGAGAAACTCAAACTTCCCGTTTCGACGGTGGCGAGCAACATCAAAGTGCTGGAAGCGGCCGAGTTAATCAATACGGAATTGCTTCCGGCTTCGCGCGGGGCCATGAAAGTGTGCAGCCGGAATTATGATGATATCCATATTGCGTTGAATTTGAAGAATTCGGTTCCTAAGGGAGTCACGCATGTCTATGAAGTCGATATGCCGATCGGCCATTACAGCGATTGCGAAGTGGCGCCTACCTGCGGAATGGCCAATGCGGACGGGTACATCATCAAGGAAGACGAGCCGGCGAGCTTTTACCATCCCAAGCACGTGAATGCCCAGATCATCTGGCTTCGCAAGGGATACCTGGAATACTTGATGCCGATGGATATTCCGGCAGGAGCACGAATCGAATCGCTGGAACTGTCCATGGAGATGTGCTCCGAGGCCCCCAATTATGATCATAACTGGCCTTCGAATATTTCGGTGTGGGTCAATGGCGTGGAGATCGGCATGTGGACAAGCCCCGGCGATTTCGGGGATCGCCGCGGCAAGCTGAACCCGAACTGGTGGTACGATTGGGCAACGCAATACGGGTTTCTGAAAATATGGCGCGTGGATGATGAGAAAACGACGCTGGATATGGAGAAGATATCGAGCGTTACTTTGGATCAGCTGAATATTGCTGCAAGCCCCAAACTGCGGCTGCGCATCGGCATCAAGCCCGATGCCGTGAACCAGGGAGGGCTGAATCTGTTCGGCCGCCAGTTTGGCGATCACGAACAGAATATCATCATGCAGGTGAAATATACGATGGATCAGGATGAGGAAGAGCTTTAAAAGGTTTTACGTTCACTAGTGGGTGAAGAAGGCTTTGCAGTGGATGCACAAGAACCGTCCGTAACGCATTTCGGCAACGGGGATTTTCGTTTTTCTGATAAGACATACCGTGGTGGCAGTGCAGTGATTTTTTCTGCGCTGTCACTTTTTTTGTTTAGGGACAGCAGGGGCGTTGTGTACTGCCGATCCCCGACTCTGATGGTAGGAGGTTTATTTTTCGAGCCTATTCTTCTCCCGGTTTACATTCCGTTTAAGTAGTGGTGTTACGATCCAAACATCATCTGTTAAGCGAATAGGAGGAGTCATAATGGAGCATGCAAACAGAAGGAACATGGAATACAGCCCTGGCGACTTGGCTGTCGAGGCTTACGGGCTGGTCAAAACGTTCGGCGATAACCGCGCCGTGGACGGCGTGGATTTGAACGTGCGCGCCGGTACGATTTATGGCGTGTTGGGACCGAACGGCGCAGGCAAGACGACGACCATCCGAATGCTGGCCACCTTGCTAAAGCCGGATGCGGGTTCGGCCCGAATCTTCGGGCACGATGTGCTGACGGAATCGCAGATTGTCCGTCAGTTGATCGGGGTCACCGGCCAGTACGCCTCGGTGGATGAATCGCTCAGCGCTACGGAGAATCTGATCATTTTCTCCCGCTTGTTGGGGCTGGGACGCACGGAGGCACGGCAAAAGGCGGGTGAGCTGCTTGAAGAATTCGGGTTGTCGGAAGCCGCCAAACGGCCGCTCAAACATTTCTCAGGCGGCATGCGGAGAAGGTTGGATCTGGCGGCAAGCCTCATTGCCCAGCCGCCGCTCATCTTCCTGGATGAACCGACGACGGGGCTGGATCCAAGGACGCGTTCCCAGATGTGGGATACGATCCGCCGATTGGTGAAGACCGGCTCAACGGTGCTGCTGACCACGCAGTATCTGGAGGAGGCGGACCAACTGGCAGACCGGATCGCCGTTATTGATTACGGGCGGGTCGTGGCCGAGGGGACGGCGGATGAACTGAAGATGTCGGTAGGGACTTCCTCGCTGCACTTGACCGTCCAGGATGCAGTGGATATGGGCCGCGCCCGCCACACCGTGGAACAGGTGCTAGGCGTTCATGCCAACATATCGCCGGAAGCCGGAAAGATAACGGCGCCGATGGCTAATGCGGGTCTAGTTACAGACCTGTTGATCGAGCTGCGCACGGCAGGCATCGGCTTGTCCGAGATGAGCGTGCAGAAGCCGACCCTGGATGAGGTGTTCCTGACGATCACCGGCCACGGCGTGAAGGAAGACGATGTCCCATCGTCTAATGAACCCAACGATAGAGAGGTGACAAGAGTATGAGCAGCACGATCATGAAATCGGGGACGGAACGCCGGCTTAAAAACCGCACGAGTTTCGGTCAGACGGTACGAAACTCGTTGACGATGGCCTACCGGGGTCTGCTGAAGCTCCGGCGCACGCCCGAGCAGCTGTTTGACGTTACGTTCCAGCCCATTATTTTCACGCTGATGTTCACCTATATTTTTGGCGGCGCCATCTCCGGCGACGTGGCCAGTTATTTGCCTGTCATCATTCCCGGCATCCTCGTTCAAACCGTGATTACGACCTCCGTCGTCACGGGCGTGCAGCTGCGCGAGGATATGGATAAAGGCGTATTCGACCGATTCAAGTCGCTGCCGATTGCGCGAATTTCTCCGCTTGCAGGCGCCCTTCTGGCAGATACCGTTCGTTATACCATTGCAACGGTGCTTACCTTTTCGATGGGATACGTCATGGGTTACCGCCCGGGCGGGGGCCTGGGTTACGTTGCTCTTGCCGCGCTGATCGTCATTGTATGCTCATGGGCCATCAGCTGGATATTCGCGTTCTTCGGCGTGATTGCAAGATCCGCCTCCGGCGTGCAGGGGATATCGATGATCGTGCTGTTTCCGCTCACGTTTCTCTCCAACGCCTTCGTGCCGGTAGATACGATGCCGGGCTGGCTGCAGTGGTTCGTGAACATCAACCCGATATCGCATCTGGTGACGGCTGTCCGGGATCTGACGAACTCCGGAACCGTGGGCTGGGATCTGACGATATCCTTGGTCGGCGCCGCGATCATCGTGGCGATCTTTGCTCCGATCACGGTTCGTGCATATATGCGCCGCACCTAATATTCTGGGGACACCTCCGGCGGTATTCACCCATGCTGCCGGGGTAAGCGGGACGTCCGTCCAAAACGGAGTTGACATCGATTTATTAATTCACTATACTGTCTGTAATCTTATAAGCGACATACGTTGAAAGAGCCCAGTAGCAGCTTGGTCCCTGTTCTAGAAAGCCGGGGGGCGATGGAACCCGGTACATACCAACGCAGCGAATTACACTCTGGAGTATCTCGGGTAATGCCGAGCGGAAACGGCGAACGATACCTCGTCTAATGAGCGGCATGAATGGCGCGCGGCAAGCGCTGCAGACCATTCGTGCAATCTGGGTGGTAACACGGTTAATAATCGTCCCTATGTCTGTAACAGACAAGGGGCGATTTTTTGTTTTTCAACGGATGGGCGCTTCGTTATAAGGAAAAATCATGTATTGAAGGAGTGTTAACGCTGTGAATATTATCGACGAACTGGAATGGCGCGATGCGATCAACCAACAGACGGATGCCGAAGGCCTCCGGGAGCTTACGAATGAAAAGTCGATTTCGCTGTACTGCGGCGTGGATCCTACGGGCGACAGCATGCATATCGGTCACCTGATTCCCTTCATCATGCTCAAACGCTTCCAGCTTGCCGGCCATCGTCCGGTCATTCTGATCGGGGGCGCGACCGGCACCATCGGGGATCCAAGCGGACGTCAAACCGAGCGCTCCCTCCAGACGCTGGAGCAGGTTCAAGCTAACGTGGACGCGCTCACCGGACAAATGAAAAAGCTCTTCGTGACGGAGGGCGACAATCAAATCCGCATGGTCAACAACTACGACTGGACGCATAAGATCAACATTATCGAATTCCTGCGCGATTACGGGAAGAACTTCAGCATTAACTCGATGCTGGCGAAGGACGTGGTTGCGAGCCGGCTTGACAGCGGGATTTCGTTTACGGAATTCTCATACCAAATCCTGCAGTCGGTCGATTACCTGCATCTGTACCAGCATGAGGACGTGCAGCTGCAAATCGGCGGATCGGACCAATGGGGCAACATTACAAGCGGACTGGATTTGATCCGGAAGAAGGAAGGACCCGAAGCCAAAGCCTTCGGCCTGACCATACCGCTCATGCTGAAGGCCGACGGCACGAAGTTCGGCAAAACGGCCGGCGGCGCGATCTGGCTTGACCCGAACAAAACGACGCCGTTCGAGTTCTACCAGTTCTGGGCGAACACCGACGACCGCGACGTCGTCAAATACTTGAAATACTTCACCTTCCTGACCAAGGAGCAAATTGACGAGCTGGCCGAAAAGGTGCAGAGCGAGCCGCATAAACGCGAAGCGCAAAAAACGCTGGCCGAGGAAATGACGAGATTCGTGCACGGCGAGGAGATGCTGGAGCAGGCCAAGCGCATCACGGCGGCTCTGTTCAGCGGCGATATTAAATCGCTCACGGCCGATGAGATCGAGCAGGGCTTCAAGGAGATGCCGACGTTCGAAGCAACGCCGGAAACGAAGAATATCGTGGACTGGCTCGTGGATCTGGGCATCGAGCCTTCCAAGCGGCAAGCGCGCGAGGATATCACCAAAGGCGCGATCTCGATGAACGGCGAACGCGTCAGCGATTTGGGCCACGAGGTGACAGCCGACCAGGCGATTGGCGGCCGGTTTATCATCATTCGCAAGGGCAAGAAAAACTACAGTTTGGTGAAAATGTCCTAGAAGGGTAACCATCAGGGAAATAGGTCTCCCCGGACGAACGCACCCGCAAAAGCCGCTAAACACTTTTCATGTGCTTAGCGGCTTTCGTATGATTCAGGTTAGCCAGAATCTTCTGGTTGGCCTTTATATTAGAGATGAGAAAAAACTTCGAAGGCTTACTCTCCTGATCTCGCCAAAAAAAATGCTGTATGCGGTCTGTCTTCGAGAGGGTACGTCGATTGGCGTTTTTCTTTTATTTGAAAGTTTCTCTCTTTTAATAGGATAATATCTGTAGCGTTAAAGGAGGTAGATGATATCATGAACATTCAACTGCAGACCGAGCTGTGCGATCGGTTTGGCATCCGTTATCCGCTTATATTGGCTGGAATGGCCGGAGGGCCGACAACCGTTGAGCTGGTCGCCGCCGTATCCAACGCAGGCGGGCTCGGTACGCTGGGTGCGGCTTACATGGAGCCGGCCGCCATTCGCCATAGCATCCAGGAAATCCGCAAGCGGACGGATCAACCTTTTGCCGTCAACCTTTTTGCGTCCCGGGCCTCGGATCGCCAGGAGCGAATCGAAGATGTTCAACAGGAGTTAAACCGGATGCGCGGCGACCTTGGCATTCCCCATGCGGAGTCGGATCACGTAACAACGCCCGATTGGTTTGAGCAGCAATTCGCGGTTCTGCTCGAAGAGAAGGTGCCCGTTATCAGCACGGCATTCGGTATTCCGGATGAGCCCCTTATGCGGCAAGCGAAAGAAGCTAAACTGCTTGTGGTTGCGATGGCAACCACGGTGCGCGAAGCTATCCTGGCCGAGCAAGCAGGCTGCGACGCCGTCGTTGCCCAAGGCAGCGAAGCAGGGGGGCATCGGGGCACGTTTGATATTTCGGAGCACCCGATGGGGGCCCAAATCGGAACGTTTGCTTTGGTGCCGCAGATCGTGGACCGGGTCAAGATTCCCGTCATTGCCGCCGGGGGCGTCATGGATGGACGCGGACTTGTGGCCTCGCTTGTTCTTGGCGCCCAAGCCGTTCAGATGGGGACGCGCTTTCTGACGGCGGCCGAATCGGGTGCGCATGAGGTTTACCAGCAAGCGCTGCTTCGCAGCACGGAAGAGAGCACGGTCATTACCAAAGCGTTCTCGGGGCGGCCGGCGAGAGGCATCCGCAATGCCTTCATTAAGCAATGGGATGCAAGCGGCGTAGAGCCGCTGCCTTTTCCTACGCAGAATACGGTAACCCGCGACATACGAAATGCCGCCAATCGCCAAAGCAATCCGGAATATATGTCCTTATGGGCAGGGCAAGGCACAAGAGGGCTCACTTCGGGCCAATCCGCAGCAGATATCGTAGCCGAGACGATCCAAGAAGCACTGTTGATTTGTCCATATCGCAACTCCGACGATGAGAGCTGAGAGAGGTTATGCGTCTAAACTTAGGAAATTCATTTATGCAGCAGGCCGCCTAAGGAAGAACCTTTGGATGGCCTGCCAGCCTTTTATCAGAAATCGTAAGTATCTCCGCCAAACTTGAAGGATGGCTTGATCATCATATAAAACCTTCTCACTAATTTCGACATTCAACCGTTCAGTCGGAATCGCTGCATTGCGTTGTTCTCTCTTACGCCTATAACCTCACCTTTGAATCGGACTCCTGTTAAAGCGCTCTAATTATAAAATCTTTCATCGTATGCCCAACCCTTCCAATCATGCTTCCGGTTCGACTGCAGCGAGCGGAGGTAGCGCACAAGAGGGAAAACCCTGCATCCGTCGAACACTTAAACATAGCAAACGATAAGTTGAAAACTGCTGCAATGACGGCATAACGGGGGTTATGATGTCCACGACGATTTTGTCCACGAAATTATATATCCCTTCTCCACGGTCCCAGGCTGTCCTTCGTCCCAGGCTGATCGAACGTTTGAACGAGGGGCTGCGTCTGCACCGGAAGCTGACCACGATTTCCGCCTCTGCCGGGAGCGGCAAAACCACGCTGCTCAGCCAATGGATCGGGGGTTGTCCGCAGCCCGTTGCCTGGCTGTCCTTGGAAAAGGAGGACCGTGAGCCATCCAGATTTTTCGCTTACCTCTTGGCTGCCCTGCAAACCATCGGGGTTGATATCGGAGAGAGGGTGGTGAGCACACTCCACGCCCCGTCACCGCATCCTCTTCCAATCGAAGCCATCGTTATGGCCATGCTGAATCAAATCACGGCCAAACCGGACCGCGTCATCCTTGTGCTTGATGATTACCACGTGCTTGATTCCAAACCGATAGACCGCGCTCTTGGCTTTCTCATTGAGCACATGCCGCCGCAGATGCATGTGGTTATTGCCAGCCGCAAGGATCCCGATCTGCCCGTGGCCCGGCTCCGTGCAAGGAACCAGCTGACGGAAGTGCGGACACCGGATTTGCGGTTCACCTCCATTGAAACCTCCGAATTCATGCGGCATGTGATGGGGCTGGACCTGTCAGGGGAGGATGCAGCGCTTATTGCATCCCGTACGGAAGGCTGGATCGCCGGCCTGCAGTTAGCGGCGCTGTCCTTACAAGGCCATCGAGACGCTGCGGGCTTCATTCGATCCTTCAGCGGCAGCCACCGCTACGTGCTGGACTATTTGATTGAAGAAGTGCTGCAGCAGCAGCCTGAGAGCGTGCAGGATTTTTTGCTGCGCACTTCCATTCTCGACCGGCTCAGCGGTTCCTTGTGCGAATACGTTTTGCAGAGGGAAGGCGGTGATTCCCCGATGGCGGCCGTTTCCGGACAAGAAACCCTGGAGTACCTGGAGCGTGCCAATCTGTTCATCGTTCCGTTAGATAACGAGAGGCGCTGGTACCGGTATCATCACTTGTTCTCGGATGCATTGCGGCAACGCCTATCCCGAAAAAGCAAGAATGCCGAAGACGGGAAGAGGATCGTGGAGGAACTGCATCGGCGTGCCAGCGACTGGCATGATCGTCATGATTTTTGGCTGGAGGCTTTCCAGCATGCGGCTGCTGCCCAGGACATGGATCGCGCCGCGCGTCTGATTGAAGGGGAGGGGATGCCCCTGGTCTTCCGTGGAGCGATCCACCCCGTGCTCGATTGGCTGGATTCCCTGCCGAAGGCAGAATTGGACGCAAGGCCGGCGCTTAATGTCATGCATGCCTCCGCTCTCCTGATGGTCGGCCAAATGAACGGCGTCGAACGCAAACTTCAAGCCGCCGAGGTTCATTTGCCAGCCGAGGAGAACGGCAATACCCGGGATCTCATAGGACATATTGCCTCCATACGTGCGACGCTTGCGGTTAGCAAGCATCAGCCGGAAGTCATCATGACGGAATCGAGACGGGCCTTGGAATATTTAAGTCCGCATAATCTGCCTGTCCGCACGGCCTCGATGTGGACGCTGGGATACGCTTACCAGCTCCGGGGCGATCGTGCCGCGGCAGGCCGGGCCTATGAGGAGGCCGTTGCCATCAGTCAGAAGATCGGACATTTCATGATTGCCATGATGGCAACGCTAGGACTCGGACTTCTTCAGGAAGCGGATAATCAAATATATGCAGCAGCCGTGACCTATCGACGCGTTCTGGAATTAGCGGGTGACCCTCCGCCGCCGGCAGCATGTGAAGCGCATTTGGGCCTGGCCCGAATCTGCCGTGAGTGGAACGATCTCGATGCCGCTGAACGGCATGGGCTGAAGGCCCTTCAATTAGCCGGGCAGTTTGATCAAACCGACAGAGCCGTGGCTTGCGAGGTGTTTCTCGCGAGGCTGAAGCTATCGCGAGGAGAAGTGAGGGAAGCAGCCGCCATGTTAGCTAAAGCGGATCGCCTCGGGCGTCAGCAGCAGTTCATGAGTCAGCTACCCTTCATTGCCGAAGCGCAGGTGCTTGTCCTGCTTCAACAAGGAGATTTTAGTGAAGCTTCCCAGCTGGCGCAGGAGCATGGGCTCCCTCTCAGCCAGGCTAGAGCTTTGTTGGCTAAAGGGCAGGCGGGGGCTGCTCTGGCGATCATGGAACCCTTGCTGGCGCAGATGGAAGCTAAGGAATGGGCCGACGAGCAGCTTAAGGTCATGGTCGTGATGGCCCTGGCTCTGCATGCCCAGGGTGATAGGCTGAAAGCTGCCCGGATCGCCGCAAAGGCTGTGGCGAAGGCCGAGCCCGGCGGTTTTATCCGGTTATTCATCGATGAAGGGCCGCCGATGCAGGAGCTGCTCAGAGCAGCATCTGCCAGCCAACCGATACGAGATGCAACCGGAACCCAACCGATGCATGATTATCTGGAGAAGCTGCTGCATGCTTTTGAGATGGAAGGACTGGAAAGCCCGGGCAAGTCCTCTCCAAGCCAGCTTCAGCTTGCAGAGTCTCTGATCGAGCCCCTAAGCCGACGGGAATTGGAGGTGCTGCGTCTCATTGCCCAAGGACTTTCCAATCGTCAGATCAGCGAAAAGCTTTTTGTTGCGCTTAGTACCGTCAAAGGGCATATCCGGATCATATTCGATAAACTTCAGGCTACCCGCCGTACCGAAGCTGTTGCGCGTGCGCGCGAGTTGGGCTTGCTGTAGGTGACAGCCCGGTTTGAATACCGTATTTTATTTTATTCGAAAACCGTACTAAAGTATCTATATCCCGGTGCGTCTCGGCAGATATACTGATTGCAAAAGCAGGTTTGGAGGAAACCCATGAAAGCAATGGTATGCACCGCATACGGACCACCGGAGGTGTTACAGCTCCAGGAGGTAGCGAAGCCTATTCCTAAGGATCACGAAGTTCGGATCAAAATTTATGCCACTACCGTCAATTCGGGGGATTGCCGCGTGCGGGGATTTCGCAGTCCTCTATTGTATAAAATTCCCATGCGATTGGTGCTGGGTCTGAGGAAGCCGAGACAACCGATTCTCGGGGTGGAGCTGGCGGGGGAAGTGGAAGCGATAGGCCAGGATGTTACACGGTTCAAGATCGGCGATCAGATTCTGGCATTCAGGGGAATGCGATTTGGCACGTATGCGCAGTACATCTGCATGCACGAAGACGGGATGATCGTAATGAAGCCGGAGCACGTGACTTATGACGATGCGGCCGCGATCTTTTTCGGAGGGACGACGGCCCTGCATTTTTTTAGAAAAGCGAACATCCGGCAGGGGCACAAGGTTCTGATCTATGGTGCATCCGGCGCGGTGGGGAATTTAGCCGTACAGCTTGCCAAACATGCGGGAACCGTGGTTACCGGCGTTTGCAGCACCGTGAATGTAGAGCTGGTGAAGTCGCTCGGAGCCGATCAAGTCGTGGATTATACCCAAGAGGATATTTCGAAAAGCGGGGATCGGTACGACATCATTCTGGACGCGGTCGGCAAACTGCCGAAATCCCGTTGCAAGCATTTGCTTGCCGCGGGCGGGAGTTATGTAACGGTAGAAGGGCAGGGAGTAGCCAAGGTGCTGATGGAGGATTTGCGACGGCTTACGAATCTGCTTGGGGAAGGGAAGATCAAACCGGTCATCGATAGAAGGTATGCATTGGAGCAAATCGCCGAGGCACACCGATACGCGGATACAGGGCGTAAGAGGGGCAGTGTTGTCATCACGGTGGGGCATGATCATTGAGGAAAGAAAAGATGACTTCGCGATGCGCATGAAGTATGACAGCAGATGAAGCAGGGACCGTCGTCGTTCACGATGCGCATGAGTGTGACAGCAGATGAATAAGGAACAGTCGCCACGGTGCTGAGTGTGACAGCAGATGAAGCAGGAACCGTCGTCGTTCACGGTGCGCATGAGAGTGACAGCAGATGAAGCAGGGACAGTTGTCATTCACGATGCGCATGAGTGTGACAGCAGATGAAGCAGGGACCGTCGTCGTTCACGATGCGCATGAGAGTGACAGCAGATGAAGCAGGGCATCATCTTTCCGTTACATCTAGTCGACAGCCATCCAAGCATGCCACTGACCACGTACCGTGGGCGTGGGAGTAGTGTGCACGATGTACAAAATCAGGCCGATCCTGCAGCGGGTCGGCTTTTCTCATTGGGAGCGCTGGACAACGTCAGAGCGCAGCAGCAGGAAGAATATCTCCAAACCTTCTAAGGAAGTGAGATATAATAGAACAAACGGCAAACGAAGGAATTCCAAGGGAAGGACGGCTGCACACGATGTCCAAAGCGGATAATATGCTGGCAATTCTTTGGCTGCTGAAATCGCACAAAAGAATTTCGGCAAAACAGCTATCGGAGGAACTGGGCGTTCACATCCGAACGATTTACCGGAATATCGATGCCCTATGCATTTCGGGAGTGCCTGTCATTTCGGAGATGGGACGCGACGGAGGGTACTCCATTCCGGATCATATCAAGCTGGAGCCCTTGTTTTTTGATGCCGATGAGCAAAAAGCGCTTCTTCATGCAGCAGCATTCGCACGGGAAGCGGGGTATCCATCCGAAGAGCCGCTGAATCGGGCCATATCCAAAATCAAACGATATACGAATCCGGAGCAGTTGAAGCGTTTGGAGCAACAGGAGAACAGCATCGAGGCCATCCATCCGCCTGCAGCTTCCGGGCTTACCTCCATACTGCATGAGATCGAAGCCGGGATCGACCGGCAAACCAGTCTCGAGATCGATTACACAACAGGCTATGATGGCGTTAAGCAGACACGGACCTTAGATCCTTATGGGCTCGTTCACTGGAAGAGCAAATGGTATGCGGTTGGCTATTGCCATCTGCGCGGTGAAATTCGCTCCTTCCGTGTCGACCGCATGGGCCAGATTCGGCCTACCGACGTCGTGTTTAACCGCCCGGCGACATTTTCCCCGCGTGAATTTTTATTGGACAGCCTGTTGACGGAGCAAGGCTCCGAATCCAATCCCCATTTGGTTTCCGTGCATATCCAAGGCATCCCCCAAGCTTTGGACGATTTATGCGGGCATTGGCTGCTCGGCCACGCGCTCGTCGAACGTACGGCGGAGGAGGCGGTGTTTAGACTGGATGAGTCTACGTTGTATACGCAAGTTGCCTACTATCTTCTATCCTTCGGCGGTAAGATTCGCATCGTCGGGCCCGAGGAGCTGAAATCAGGTTTGGCCGATATTGCCGAGTCGTTATTCAAATATTATCAAAGCTGATGATAAACACTGACCTTCTTTGTCAGTGTTTGTGTTATATAATGAACTCCATCAGATCGTATCAGGAGGAGAGCGCGCGATGGTTGGCTCCATTTTTAAACAAGAAGTGATAAAGGCAACGGAACGTTCGTGGGAAGCATGGGTCGTAGCCCTTGGGCAGGAAGTGGACCCGCTCTGGTCCCATGAGCAGATCAGAAACCACATTGTCGAGCAGCATCAGGTATCCGGGGAGTGGGGCGAATGGATCGCCACGATGTACGAACAGCTGATGGGCCGGGTGCCTGTCGGCGTTACGAAAGATGCCGGGGTTCAGATCGGGGTCAGGAAAACGATGGCCGTGACAAAGGAGAGCCTGTGGGATTTCCTCACGTCTCCAGAGGGCCTGTCATTATGGATCGGAGCTTTTCCTTCTCTGGAGCTGCGGGTCGGGCAGGAATATGAGTCGAAGGAAGGCGTGTCCGGCAAAATTACGGTGGTCGTCCCTTACCATAAGCTGCGCCTGACCTGGAAACGTAAGGAGTGGGACAACCCGTCCCGGCTGCAAATTTATGTGCTGTCCACGAAAACGGGAAACACGACCATCGCGATCCATCAGGAGATGTTGGATGACGTTTATGTGCGAGAGATCATGAGGCGTTTTTGGGATGAGACGCTGATTGAGATCCAGCATCAGGTGGAGGGCAGAAGTAGTGAGGTTTGAGGACCGAGGTTCCGCTATTTGGTCTTAAATGGCGAGTTTTGGGTTATATGAGGACAGCAGATCCGCTATTGCTTAGAAAATGGCTGATAATCATGGTGTTTAGAGTAAATAGCGGATCCTGTGTCCGGAAGTTCGGATAAAGTGGCTGTTTTTTTCGAAATAACGGATCTGGTGTCCACTTAGTACAACTAATATTCTCTCTTGGATATCTGCAATATGGCCGATACCCAATTCACAAGCCCCCTCCTTGCTGTCCTCATATTCTCACTTGGAAGAACGCATGTCTCCCTTATTCCTCCAAGAACTGTTGTATCCCCCCCATCATTACTACCATTTACAAGCGGAGTTTGTAGGTACGGACTCGTTGTTCTCCGCTTGCGATGTCCAGAATCCGGAGCTCCACCAGTTTGTGCAATATTCGTCGGGTATGCCGGTCGCTTACCCTAAGATGGGCGGCAAGCTCCAAGGGGGTTATCGGGCGTAGAAGTCGCCGGGCAAATCGCACAGCTTCAGCCTCCAGCCAGCTTAATGATGCAGGTACATCGGTTGCAACGAATCTGCCGACGAAGGATAGGATGAGCTGCTGGCACTGCTTTGGCTCTTCGACGATGGAGGGATAGGCTATGGGAAGGAATGTCCAGCCATCCAATGCCAATAAACAATGGCGGCGGCATAAATCCTTAAACCTTCTGACGTCCAGATCGCGGGCATGCGGCCCGTACCCTTGTATTTCGATGCCTCCTCTAGCATCACCTGGCATATAGGCGAGGTCCAAATAACGATAACCATTGCTGAAATCGCGTACTTCCCATTCAGGATGCAAGTCATTGAAATGACCGATCGCTGGAAACCATACGGAACGCAGAAACTCGACGGTGCCATGGCCTAGGCCTTTATTAAGGATTTCGAGCCTGCGGGGATTCTTTTCATTGAGGATATTCGTGTGTAACCAGAGCTCATATTGTTGATCGAACCGTGACATGATCAGTTACCCTCCTCAGTATTAGACAGAATGCGATTTTCTAGAAAATAAAAAAGCCGCCCCATACAATGCACCCAATCCTTCATTGGGGCACTTTGCATAGAAGCGGCGTGTTCTTCACGTCCTTGTGTTGGCTAGTATAACTTGTGTTTTGCGGGTTTAGCAATAGGTATTGTTCTCATGTTTGAATGGATACCGATATTCGGATCCTAATTACAGAAGTCTATATCGACCATGAAAAAATGCCCCTGATGAGAAGCCGATGCAATGCTGCCTAAATCATGGGGCTTTTTTATTGGTTTCACTATAAGCCTCCAAGCAGACATCAGATGAAACTCGTTTCTTTCGGTACCTCTGGTACGAGCTCATTGGTATAAGAGGGGAGGTGAAGTATCCAACCAGCACTAGCAATTGAAAACCCAAATAACTTTGAGATATTCACCGAATTAGGCTCTGAGCCAATTATCTTTCGGCACCGATTATCTGATCTTGTCTGGGAAGCTTCATGAAGTATCCCAACCAGCAAAAGCGATTAAAAACTCAATGACTGCGACATATCTCCTCCACAAGGCATGATGGACACTGAGGAGACACGGAACGATAGTTTGTTTAATATGACGTCATATATAATGAAAATAACTATTTTTTGAATATATATTGTGTATTATATATTTATGGTGTACATTAATTACAACCGATTCATATTTAACATGCTTAATTGGAGGTGAATCGAACCCAAAGAGAAGAAGCGGAAATGGAGGTTCGGTCTGTAGGTAAGCAGGAAGCACATGGCTGGGAAGTTCTGAACACAAATCTGATACCAAGAGAGGATGAGTGAAGCATGAACCATTCCGTTAAAAAGGTGAATATGGGTGTCATCCTATGCAGACATTGCAACGCTCTAATCGATACGGTGGATACGAATCGAATCGCGACCTTTTATGGCGTATGCAATCAACCGGAATGCCGGCAGCAGCGCAGCGCTACGAATGCGTCGATACGTGATGTAACAAAAGAAGAGTAAATGGACAGGAACCGGCTATTATTCTCAAGTGAACGCGCCACTTTTATGTGGTGCGTTTTTGTGTTATGCGAATACGGCGAGGATCTACCCGGCTTGGCAAAAAAGAGCTTGTAGTGCGCTTGACTCGCTTTGGCTGCTTCCGGGTTAACCGTGTTGATCATCTGCGCCGGGGATGAATTGGCACGGTCTGCCCGATGAAAAGTGGCCCTTAAGGATGCTTATCCATCATGCTAAGATGGAACTGCAATTCCCATTTCCGACAGGACCAGGACCCCTTCATGTCTTTCACTCTCGAAGGGTTCCATTCATTTTATATCTAACGAACAGGAGGTTGTCAGTTTATATGAACATATTTGTTGCAGGCTCTACGGGAGTCATCGGCCAGCAGCTGCTTCCCAAGCTGGTGCAAGCCGGTCATGAGGTTACAGGCATGACCCGCAATAATCAGGGTAAAGGGTTGATCGAATCCTGGGGAGCAAGAGGGATCGTTGCGGATGCTTTTGACCGCGAAGGAATGATCGCCGCAATCGGGGAGATCCGGCCGGATGTCATTATCCATCAGCTTACTTCGTTAAGCCAATGGAATCTGGAGGACAATGCCAGGATTCGGATAGAGGGAACGCGTCATTTGGTGGAAGCCGCCCAAATCCATGGCGTTAAGCGAATGATTGCCCAGAGCATTGCTTGGGCGTACGAGCCGGGAGAGCATCCCGCCACCGAAGACGCCCCCCTGGATGTCCAAGCGCCTGCACCTCGCAAGTCGACGATAGACGGTATCGTATCGCTGGAGCATGCCGTTGCCCAAATGCCGAGCCACGTCATTCTAAGGTACGGAATGTTCTACGGACCCGGCACGTGGTACGACGCCAACGGGATCATGGCGGAAAAAGTACGAAGTCGAGCTCTGCGGGCAACGGATGGCGTTCAGTCCTTTCTCCATGTCGAGGATGCGGCGCTTGCTGCTCTGCTGGCATTGGACTGGCCGTCAGGCCCGGTCAACATCGTTGACGATGAGCCTGCTGCGGGAACGGCATGGCTGCCGGTGTATGCCGATGCGCTGGAAGCACCAGCTCCAGCCTATCAAGCAGGGAGCAAGCGCGGCGAGCGCGGCGCATCCAACGCCAAAGCCCGGAAGGAGTATGGCTGGCAGCCGCTCCATCCCACGTGGCGAACCGGGCTAGCGCAATCGCTGAGGTGAAAGAGCTTAACTGTCCGCCGCCAGGCTGGCGTTTAAGAGTCGATACGCTCGGAGTATGCTATTCCCCTTTCTCGCGTTCATTTTTCTGCATGAACAACTCCCTGATGTAACAGGTTTTTGTACATCGTGCGCACTGCTCCCTGCGCGCACGATGCGTGGTTCGGGGCGTGCTTGGATGGCTGGTTGCCATATGCCTTTCATGAAGGATCGCTATTTTCGGTAATATGCGTTTCCGTCGAATAATGCGTATTCATAGACGTTAACGGATCTCGCCTTTCTTGTGGTGATAGATCCCGAAGATGAGAGAGCTCCTTGTTGATATGGGAATGAAAAGAAAGCTATAGTTAATAGAGGAAATTCATGGCCATGAGAAAACAGGCCGGGCTCCAGCTGAGGTGGAATTACCATAGAATAGGGGCCGGGCTCCAGCTGAGGTAGACTTACCATAGAATAGGAGCTGGGCTCCAGCTGAGTGGACTTACTAGAATAAGGAGGGGACCGCATGACAGAACGGCTGCCATGCCGAAGCGAAGGATGTTCGGCAACGATATTGCCGGCAACCGCGGCCAAAACCGGCGGTTATTGCATGCCGTGCAAGCAGGAGATGGAGCGCGCAGAACGGCAGCGTTACATAGAACAGCACCGGAGAGATATCGACTTGTACGAGGGGATAACGGACCCGGTAGAGATCCTTAAGATCATGCATGCCCCGGTGAAGCGGGATCCATTAATCCGATATATTCCCTATCATCTGAAAAGTGAAGAGGTATATTCCGCTTTATCTGAGGGTGACGCCGACCGCATGCTGAATGCAGCCCTTGAACTGCTCGAATCGGGCGATGAGGACACCTGCCAGGAGATTCTTGTGTCCCTGATCTGCTATCGGGACTACTCGCTTGAATCCTGCATACCGATACTGCTGGAGCGGGGGATCTATTACCCCGGCATTTTGTTCAAAGATGCCCCTGCCCGAGGCCGGGACCGGATGCTTCAATTCGTTGAGCAGGACAGGGAGAACCGCAACCATCTGCTGTTGGCCTTGGCTTGGATCGGCGATGATCAGGTTGTGCGCCAATTTCAAGAATGGAGGTCCAATCCTCCATCTTGGGCTAAGGAGCTGTATGTTCCGCCTGAAGCTTATGCGCATGAGGGGGGCTGGGAGCTCACGGAGAATGGGAGCAAGCGCCGACTATTCTACCATGACAGCTACGCCATAGCGAAAAAAGTGCCAACAGAAAGCACCTATGCAGTTGAACCCGAGCCCGCACAATTTTTGAAGGAGGATTCCGCTTCCTGTCCATGGTGCGGAAGCAGCCTGACCATTTTGGCGGATCTGGACATCAGCCATCCGAAGCTTCGATTCCTGGGGTTGTCCGGAGAGAGGCTTCGTGTGAGCACCAGCGTGAACTGCAGTTGTTACGAAACGATATACATGGATGTGGATTTTCACGGAAAATCCGAATGGAGCCAGACTAATATTAAACCGGAATATGTGCCTGGGCCTGATTCCGGGGAGGATGAGCGAAGCTTTACGTCCGCGGGACGCTCCTTGCGGATTGCGGACAAGCCTCGCAGCAGCTATTATGCCGCCTATTGGGCGCTCGGTCCGGCGGTCTCGCAAATCGGCGGTTATCCGGCTTGGATCCAGGACGCCGTCTATCCTTCCTGCCCTTGCTGTTCCCGAAGCATGACATTCATCGGGCAGCTGGATTGGGAACAGATCGAGGAGTACGGGGAAGGCATCTATTATATGTTCCTGTGCGCGGACTGCAAGGTCACGGCAACTCTATTCCAACAAACATAGGCTGAATCCTGCCATGTTTGAATAACGGCTTCCTGCTATCAGAAAGCGAGTATACTATTTTTTCCCTACCATCTTTTGATATGGTATTATATACCATTATAGATTGAGAATGGAGGCCTCATTCATGAAGAAAATGAATGGCAGAGTAGCTTTTATGTTAGTGACGATACTATTAGCAGTCAATTGTACGGTGCTTGGCGCTGCGGGAGCGGCGGAAGCAACGAATGTAGATTCCCGCTCCATACCGGTAAGCGTGGCTGGGGGCAGCGGACATGGTGTTGCGGCATGGAGCGACGGCTCCGTGACCGCCTGGGGTTATAACAAGTCAGGTCAAGTAGGTGACGGGACCAGCATTCATCAATTGGTGCCCAAGCAAGTCGCGGGTCTGACTGATATTGTTCAGGTGGCGGCAGGCGACAATTCTTCATTTGCCTTGGACAAGAACGGGGACGTGTGGGCTTGGGGCGATTATTACTCGCCTTATATTAACGGGGATCCGTTGTTGCCTTTCCAAAAAAGGGGAGGGCTGATCAAGCTGGAAGGACTTAAGGATGTAGCCAGCCTGGCCATTTCAAACCATGGTTCTGTCGCATTGCATAAGGATGGGTCTGCAACGATATGGAGTCCGACGTTTGATCCGAATGATCATTTAAAGATGACGGTGAAATACTTTCCTATCAAGGGAGTCACGAATGCAAAAACAATAGTGGTCGCCGGACATGAGGCCCTGATTCTCGCTAAAGACGGCAGCGTCGATATGTTAACGGTATATAATAGTTTCTACGACCGGTTCCGCCTGGAACGCGAGTTTCGCGAAGTTAAACCGCTGGTTGCTTCCTCCATTACCGGAATCGCCGCGCATTGGTATGACGTGTTTCTGCTGCATGAGAACGGAACGGTGCTGCGGTGGAATGTGAACACGAAGCAGCAAGCGCCGGCTGCGGTGAAGGGATTAAACGATATCCAAGAGATAAGAACGGGGAACAACCGTTTATTTATGCTTAAAAACGACGGCACGGTCTGGCAGTGGAATTACAACGATCCGACGGCAAAGCCTTTCCGATTGAAAGGTCTGACAGGTATAACGGCACTTTGGGGAAGCAAGGGATATACCGGTTATGCAACCAATCAGGACGGCAAGGTCCTGGCTTGGGGAGAAGAGAAATATCAAGGCAGCGGCTCGCCTAACGAGAACGAAGGGAATCCGGTCATGGTGCAGCCTCCTTTATCTTGGACGGTAAACGGACAAACGGTTAGCTTCTACGGTTCTTCCGCCATGGTGGAAGGCAAGCTGTATGTACCGTATAATAGCGTATTTGAAGCCCTGGGGATCAAAGTGAAGCGCGGACAGTCCAATCCGGATCCGAAACAGGGAAAACAGCGGTTTCCGATTTGGTCTTTCTCTTATGGCGGAAATACCGTATCCATTAAATCCAGTGATCCCGCCGTTGTATTGGTGAACGGGAAGGTGACGCGAGAAGATGCAAGCGTTCCATTCCTGGCGAATTCGACCATGTTTCCATTGGAGTTGATCACATCAAAGCTTGGCATTCCGATGTCCTGGAATAAGACGACAGGCGAAGTGATCCTGGGGAAAACGCCATAAGAATAGGATGAAGGCACGCCCAAACGGCGTGTCTTTCGTTATTTTGAGGAACTGCATCCATAGGAACTGTATCCATAACGATAAATAGAGAGCTTCCAAAATAATTGGCGTATGGGCTGGAAGCGCGCCACTGTTCGTGGATATTCTAAAAGATCGCCACCCCGTTTCCGAGGGAAGCGATCTTTTGTAGTTTGAATTACTATCAGTGGGCACCTTTAGCGCCTTTGGTCACGGCCCAAAAAATAAGAGCAACAGCGCTGACGGAGGCCCCGAGCACGCATACCCCATGCCAGCCGAAGTGTGCGTAAACATGGGTCGAAGTTACGGAACCGGCAGCACTTCCGATGGAGTAGAACATCATGTAGCCGCCAACGATCCGACTGCGCGCCTTCGGCCGCAATGCAAAAATCATGCTCTGATTCGTGACATGCACGGCCTGTACAGCCAAGTCCAACAGAATAATGCCAATGACCAAGGCGAACAGCGACCGTTCCGTGTAGCCGATGGGCAGCCATGACAGCAATAGCAGGAACAATGCAATTCCCGTCGTTCGCTGTCCATAACCTCGATCGGCCAGCTTACCGGCCTTTGCTGCAGCCATTGCCCCGACGACGCCCACGAGGCCGAACGCCCCGATAGCCGAGTGCGAAAGGGATAGCGGCGGCGAGCTCAGAGGCAGTACCAATGGGGTCCACAACATGCTGAAAGCCGTAAAAATCAGCATAGCCAACACAGCGCGGATACGTAATAGCCGTTCTTGCAGGAACAACATCCATACCGACTTAAGCAGTTGAGCATAAGAAAGAGTCTTTACCTTGCGCGCAGCATTTGGCAGCACCTTATATAATGCGTAAACCATGAGCAGCATCAACGCAGCCGAAACCAAATAAACGAAGCGCCATCCTGCAAGATCCTTCAGGATTCCCGAAACGGTTCGCGCAAGAAGGATCCCAATCACGATTCCACTGGTTACCATGCCGACGACACGCCCTCTTTCGGCAGGGGCAGCCATAGTTGCCGCGAATGCTACGATGGTCTGCGTCACAGCGGCAAGCAGTCCTACCAAAGCCAACCCTGCGAAGAGCATCGCACCGGAGGAAGCAGTACCAACGATAACCAGAGCTGCTGCGGAGATCGTTATCTGACCGATAATCAATCGGCGCTGGTTCAGCAAATCTCCCAGAGGTACGAGCAGCAGCAGTCCCATTGCATAGAAGACCTGCGTGACGGTAATCACAATGCCGATGATGGAATAATCCATGTTGAATTCGATTGACAGCTGATCGAGCAGCGGCTGTGCAAAGTAGATGTTAGCAACCGACATGCCGCAGGCAATCGCAAACAATAACGTCACGTAACGAGTCATTGGAGCAGCATAAATGCCTTCAGACGAACTTGGCGCCCCCTGTGACGTATCAGCCCCCGTTTCGTTACGGGCCGCTTTTTTATCCAGCATTCCCTCCATTTTCATATTCAATCCTTTCGTTTTTTGTTTACCGATCGGTATAATAAAATCATCGATAAATATATCCCACAATGACAATTCATGTCAATACGTTTATTGAAATGATTAGAATTATACTTTCGGGTGTTGATATAGATGTAAAAATCGGATGTTCGGTGTTTGACAAAAGCATTCGTAGATCTTAAAATTACTTTACTGATTGGTAATGAAATTAAACTATTTGCTTACCGCCTGTGATCATCGAGCTTCCTTTAAATCTAAAGTAACGAGAGGTAATTAACGATGGGACGAGTCCGCGAATTTGATGAAGAGAAGGTATTGGATGCCGCGATGCAGCTGTTTTGGGAGAAGGGATATGAGGCTACTTCATTAAGCGATTTGACCTCCAGAATGGGCATTCAGCGGCCCAGTATTTACTCTGCGTTCGGAGACAAAAAAGAGCTGTTCGAAACCGCGCTGCGCAAATACACGAGAGGGCATGCTTCCGAGGTGCGAACCAGGCTGCAAAATCATCGATCGGTCAGGGATGCGTTTCGAGCCTATTTTGAGAATGTAGTGGATGAGGAATACGCCGAAAGCCGCAGCCGCGGATGTTTTTGCATTAACACGATGGTCGAGCTTGCGCCTCATGATGAGAAATTTGAAATTCTGACAAGGGAGCATCAGATGTATCTGGCGGTCATATTCCAAGAAACCATTGAACGGGGCATACAATCGGGCGAGCTTGCGAAGGGCACAGACGCCAAAGCTTTATCGCAAGCGCTGATCGTATCCTTGATTGGGCTGACCGTGATGTTGAAATCCCGTCCGGAGCGCTCTTTCGTAAACAATACGATAGAGGTGACTCTTACATTGCTTAAATAGGATGCTTTCGAGGGTCATGCGTTACGAGTTGTTGCAGCCGTCCAACCATAGTAAACTGTTCTAAAAAAACAATAGTAGGTGTTTCGATGAATATGAACATACGGACGGGACGGATAGAAGACCTTCAGGAAATCATGGCTTTGGTTGCACGCTGCGTTACGTTTATGCAGGCTGGAGGCAGCGATCAATGGGATGATCAATATCCGAACCGGGAGGTAATCGGTGAGGATTTACAGCGCGGAACGTTGTTTGCGGCTGAAGGCGAAGGCCGTATTTTAGGGATCGTTGTTCTCGACGAATCGCAGGCAGAACAGTACCAAACCATTAGCTGGAAGCAGGACGAGGGACCGCATCTTATGATGCATCGCCTTGCCGTCGATCCGGAAGCACACGGGCAGGGCATCGCGCGAACATTGGTAGCTTTCTCCGAAGAGTACGGCGCGCGCCAGGGTTACCGAAGCTTACGACTGGACACCTATGCCAAGAATACGGCTGCGCTTAAGCTGTATCAAGGCTTAGGTTATGACCTGCGGGGAGAAGTGAATTTCCCGGATAGAGCAGCAAGCTTTCCGGTATTCGAGAAGGTGCTTGGATAAACAGGCCGTGGAGCAAGCCTGCTATGGATCAGCGTGTAACGCGGGTCCGTGGCGGGCTTTCGTCGTTTATAGGCAAACAATAATTACGACCATGGCGATGGGGCTTGACCGGATGCCCATTTTGCATTCTATTTAGATTTTTTTCAAAATAGGTATTGCAATTGGATGCAGGTATAAGTCATAATGTATTTAGATGAAATTCTAAATAGAAATATGGGTGATGCACATTGGGGTTTCCGGAAACATTCAAGGCGTTATCTGATCCGGTGAGACGGGACATCCTGGTTATGCTCAAACGCGGCAAAATGTCAGCCGGAGAGATCGGTCAGCATTTCGATATGACCGGGGCGACCATCTCGTATCATCTGTCGCAGCTGAAGAAGGCCGGACTGATATTTGAAACAAAATATAAAAATTATATTTACTATGAGATCAACGTATCCGTCTTCGAAGAAATCATGCTGTGGTTTTCACAATTTAACGGGGGGAAACAAGATGAGGAAAAAGAATAGCTCGATGCTGGTTTTAACAACGCTGATATGCTTATTGCCAATTATTTTATCGATGACGCTGTACAGCCAATTGCCTGAGCAGGTGGCTGTTCACTGGAATGCGGCGGGCAATCCGGATAATTATGTGCCTAAGGCGGTTGCGGCGTTTGTGCTTCCGTTGATTACGGCGGTTATTAACGTCATTGTCAATGTGGGGCTTAACAACGATCCTAAGAAAATGAACGCTGCCCCGGTTTTAAGAACGATGGGTCTATGGCTCATCCCCGCACTGTCTCTCATTCTCATGCCAATCACGCTGTTTAAGGCTATGGGGGCCGAGCTGCCGATCCAGACGATTGCACCGGCTCTAGTGGGCATGCTGCTCGTGATCACCGGCAATTATTTGCCGAAGAGCAAACAGAACTATACGGTGGGCATCAAGCTGCCTTGGACGCTGAACAGCCAGGATAATTGGAATAAAACGCATCGTTTTGCCGGGTACCTGTGGATGGCAGGCGGAGCGTTCATGATCCTGACGGCGTTTCTGAAGGTGAACCTTGCCATCGCCATCGTCCCTGTCATTATTCTGATCGCGGCGGCTCCGGCGATTTACTCTTTTTCTTTGTTTAAAAAGGGCGTGTAACGGACGGGGCTGTAACAGATGAACAATATTGCGAACGGCAACAAGCTGACTCCATAATGTGGGTCAGCTTGTTTATTTTACGGCATAGCTTGTGACGGCTTATTTGCCGTATGGGTTAATCGTCTCGATGGTGCCGTCCTCGTTGTAGGTCAGCTCGGTAAATTTGACGCTGCGTTTGTTGTCTGCTCCGCCGGACAGGGAACTGTCATGGTAGAAGAGATACCATTTGTCCTGGAACTGAACGATGGAGTGATGGGTCGTCCAGCCGATAACGGGTGTCAGAATCGTGCCCTTGAACTCAAAGGGGCCCGTCGGACTTTCACTCGTGGCATAGACGATTTTGTGCGTTGATCCGGTGGAGTACGATAGATAGTAGATGCCTTTGTATTTATGAACCCAAGGCCCTTCAAAATATCTTCGCTCTTCATCCCCCGCAACGATCGGGTTGCCCTTCTCATCCACGATGGATATTTCTTGGGGCGACTCCTTAAAAGTAAGCATGTCGTCGCTCAGCTCAGCGACCCGCGGTCCGATGGCAGGCGCATCTGCTGCAGGTCCCTCCGCATCCGGAATGTGTGAACCGGTCTGCCATTGTTCCAACTGTCCGCCCCAGAGACCGCCGAAATAAATATAGGCCCGGTTATCGTCGTCCACGAATACGGCAGGATCGATGCTGTAGCTGCCCGGAATGTAATGGGGCTCCGGCTTGAATGGACCGGAAGGCGAAGAGCTTGTAGCTACGCCAAGACGAAAAATATCGTCATGGTCCCTGGCAGGAAAATATAAATAGTAAGTGTCGTTCTTGAAGGCAGCATCCGGTGCCCACATTTGCTTCTTCGCCCATGGAACATCCTTCACATGAAGGGCTTCGCCATGGTCCACGCATGGAGCATTCACATCCTCCATCGAGAGAACGTGGTAGTCCTCCATGTCATATTGGTCGCCGTTATCATTGGACGTGTTCTCGTGATCCAGGTCGTGGGATGGATAAATATAAATTTTACCCTCGAATACGTGGGCGGAAGGGTCTGCGGTATAGATATGGGTTACGATCGGTTCGTTAGGCTTTACGGGCTTGGTCATCACATGTCCTCCTCGATTCTTGCATTGTAAGCGCTTGTATTTATTTTATCAGACGCTTTCCACTCAAAAAACCTAATAAAATTAGGTTTTTCACCTAAAAATATTAGATCTTTTGGGATAAAGGGGAGTCGGATATAATCAAGCATAGAAAAGACAGGAGGTGCATGATGCAAAAATACTTGTCCATTCTCTCGGAGCTGGAAACCAAAATTTCGGAAGGACAGTATCGTCCGGGGCAGAAGCTGCCTTCCGTGCGGCGTGCGGCAGCCATGTACGGATGCAGCATCAGCACCGTACTGCGGGCATACGCCGAGCTGGAGAAACGGCATGCGATTTATTCCGTATCCCAAAGCGGGTATTATGTGGTTGACCGTCCGAAATCGGAGGAGGACGGGAGCGTTCATGCGATGATCGATTTTTCTTCGGCCTCCCCGGACGTGAATGTATTCCCGTATTTGGATTTTCAACATTGCCTGAACAAGGCGATTGATACCTATAAATATGAGCTGTTTACGTATGGCGATACGCAAGGGATGGAGAAGCTTCGCCATACCCTGGTCTCTCACCTGGCCGGAAATCAGGTGTTCACTACCGCCGAGAGAACCGTGGTCACTGCAGGCGCTCAGCAGGCGCTCGAGATCTTGGCGAAAATGCCGTTCCCTGGCGGAAAGTCCATCATTCTGGTGGAACAGCCCAGCTACAATAACTACCTGAAGTTTCTGGAGAGCGAGGGGTTCCCCGTTATCGGAATCGCGCGCACGGCAGCTGGCATCGACCTGCAGGCTTTGGAGGAGCAATTCCGAACCGGACGCATTAAATTTTTCTATACGATGCCGAGATATCATAATCCGCTGGGCACTTCCTACGGCGCCGAGCAGAGGAAGGCCATTGCAAACCTGGCGACCCGATATCGCGTTTATATTGTGGAAGACGACTATATGGCCGATTTAGGCGAAGAACGGGGATACGATCCAATCTATGCGTACAACAGATCCTCGCACGTGGTGTATCTGAAGAGCTTCTCAAAGATCGTTTTTCCCGGACTGCGATTAGGGGCCGTCGTCCTGCCGGAACGATTGCTCGAAACGTTCCATGCCTACAAAAGTTACGGGGATACGTCGCTGCTTTCCCAAGCGGCACTCGAAATTTATATCAGCAACGGGATGTACGAGCGGCATAAACAGAAAATTTACAGCCAGTACGAAACCCGAATGCAAGCTTTGAACGCTGCGGTGCAGCGGATCGAGGGGACCGGGTTCATTGAAGCCGTGCCCGGCGACGGCGGTATATATCAGCTGTTTAAGCTGCCCCAGACCGTGAACCTGGAGCGGTTGATCAAGCGGCTGAAGGAACGGAACGTTCATGTGGTGTCCGGCAAGCTGTTTTATCTGTCCGACTACCTGATGCGCGAGAAGTTTATACGTATCAGCATTTCCAGAGCGCGATTGGATCAGATCGAGGAAGGTGTTCGTGTTATAGAGGAAGAAGTAAAGCGGGAGATCGGAAATCTGTGGTAATGCCATATGTGTAACGAAGGAGCGAGGCTTGCATGGAGTCTAAAGAAAAAGTGTACAACACGGCGGTCGAAGCTACGCTGGAGGTCATTGGCGGAAAGTGGAAACCGGTCATTCTCTTTCATCTTACTTTCGGCAAAAGGCGAAATAGCGAATTTTTAAGCCTGATTCCCCAGATCACCCAGAAAATGCTGACACAGCATCTGCGGGAGCTGGAAGAGGAAGGCGTTATAGTACGCAAAACGTACAATCAGGTTCCACCCAAGGTGGAGTATGAACTGAGCGAGTATGGCTGGAGCCTGAAGGAGATTCTTCATCTGATGTGCCGATGGGGAGATGCGCATATCGAGCGAAAATACGGCGAGTCCGCAATCGTGCTGGAAAAGCCTGCGCTTGAAGAAACGCATTAACCTGCAGGAGAAGAGCCGGCTATTCCTCTTATAGTCGGCTCTTCGTCATGCAGGTTGCGCGTTCGCTTATGGAATGACTTTACGCCGCCGGAGCTCGTCAAAGATGTTCATGAACATGGCCTCCGTATCGACATACTCATGAAACCCGAAGCGGCGGGCCTTCGAGCCGTCTGCAAAGAAATCATAATCCCAGGAGAACACGAAATCACCGAACTTCCAGGATGAAACCTCTTCATAATCGTGCTTCGCAAGCCCATGCTTCTCAATCATGCGATTCCAAACCGGCTCTTTATCCGCCATGACCGTTTCCAGATTCATCTGAAGGGGCGGTGCGGTTTCCATCTCAAAATACGATGCGATCTTCGGCCACAATTCGTTCCAGCGGAACAGGTCCCCGTTCGTAATATTGAAGGCTTGATTGGCGCAGCGTTGATCGGTCGCCGCCCAAACGGTCGCCTTCGCGAGCAGATCGGCATCGGTCATCTCCAGCAGGCTGTGATAGGCTCCCGGCTTACCTGGAAAACGCAGAGGAATGCCGAGCTCTTTCGAGATCGAGGCATAGACGGCAATGACCATCGCCAGATTCATCGGGTTTCCAAGGGCGAATCCGCTGACAACGGAGGGGCGCAGCGCGGACCAGGTCCAGGCTTTGCCTTGCTGCCGTACCTCCAGGAAGTTCTGCTGATCCACATTGAACTCCGGCGGCATATGATTCGCATCCGTTTCCCGGGCCGGCGTCTTGAACGGACCGAGATGCGCGCCGTATACCTTATAGCCCTGCATCAGGCTGACATGCTGCAGATTGTCGGCAATGGGCTCGATGGCCTCCACGACATGAACGAGCATGGCCAGATTCGGCGCGACGAGTTCGGCCCATGTTGGCCGGTCCTGATAGGCTGCGTAGAAGATATGCGTCACTTCGGTCAAGGAGCTTAATTTGGCGATCGTATCCTCCCGATCAAGCAGGTCCGCGGAGATATAACGTACGCGGTTCGTGGATTCCCCGCCTCGGCGCGATACGCCGATGATATCCCAGCCTTGAAGCGTCGCAAGGTACTCGATGAGGTTGCGGCCGATCACCCCGTTGGCTCCTACAACCAAAGCCGTTTTTTGCGAATGATGTGAACGTTGATCTGTATTCATATAAGTTCATCTCCTAACGTCATGTTCTTGATTAATGTCATTTTGCACGTTAGGGTTCGGCTTGAGAAGTACGCACTTTGAAGTGATGTAATTACTTTTTGGTAACGTTTAAACAGTACCAGCCCTTTTAACCAAGGAAATATTTGAACTGCATTTATTGAGGACAAGAACTTGCAACGTGTATCCTTATCAATAGCCGTGTAATGCTGCTAAGTGTAGGGCACGATTTGCGTCCGTAAACCAAAAAAAGAAGCAGCTCATGAGCTAACTTCTAAAACCTGCTTTCCTCATCGGATTCTGATAATAGCAAAGACAGAAATTGGACTCGACAGCCTGCTCCCATCGGTGATTGAGCGACCACACCTGCAGTAAAAGGAATCGGGGCATCCATTCCGAAGTATCGAATCAATTTCCAAACTTCACCATCGGATGAGTAGTAAAAGGAAATCGTTTTGTCTTTCTTCGTCATTTTCAAATAAGGATTGCTGACGAATACACGCTCAGAATTACAGTCATCCGAAACACCGTTCCGAGTAACGACGGACACGATGGTTGCATGTTCACCATTGAATTCATAACATAGCTTTGCCCAATTGTTCTCGTCTGCCATCAACATCAAGCACCCGGAATCATATAGATGATGCATGTCTACCTGAAGCTGCGTTATTAGCTGGAATGTTGAATCAACCTGAAGATGAAGATAGGGTGCAGAATGAGCAATATGTTTTCCTGCAGGGTCTTTGAAAAAATCAGCTTTCGATGGAGCATCCATGATGAGCCCGTCATCTGTCGTAAACTCCCAATGTCCAGGTTCATTAAGCCACATTAGTTTCTCTCTTGCTTCAGGATGAAATAAATTTTTACTCATCGCCATTTCTCCTCTTTTACGTATATGATAACCCGGATAGCATCAATTGCAAACTTTTTCCTCATTATCCCATAAGACCCAGACGATTTGAGATCAAGATATCCTTAAACTGGCGGATCCCAAAAAAGACTTCCGGTAATTTCCCGGAAGCCTTTTTATCGAGAGGGATGGTTAATCCCAAGTGCTCGGTCAGATATAGGTAAGAAACAGGGTAGCGATGCCAAAGTAGATAACAAGCGAGAGAATATCGTTAATGGTTGTAATGAGCGGACCGGAAGCCACAGCCGGATCGATCTTGAATTTGAACAGAATGAGGGGGATGACGGTGCCGGCCATCGTGCCCACGATCAGCGTGGCAATCAACGAGCTTCCGACCACAAACCCCAAGTAGAGGTTGCCCTGCCAAAAGTATGCGATCAGGGAAATCAGAATGCCGCACGTCACCCCGATCATCAGCCCGACCTTCAGTTCCCTGGCTAACAGCCGAAACACCAGCGATTTGGTCATTTCTTTGGTGGTCAAGCCTCTTACGATGACAGCAAGCGACTGCGTTCCGGTATTTCCGGTCATTCCTGCAATCATGGGCATGAAGAAGGCCAGCGCCACAACCTGCGCCAGCGTCTCTTCAAATCGGGAAATGATCGTTCCCGAGATCAGCCCGATGAATAAGAGCAGGACCAACCACGGCAATCTTCGATAGGCGGCAACGGTTGCTTTGGTGTTGAAGTCGATGGTTTTGCCTCCGGTGGCGTTCATTTTCCGAATGTCCTCATCGGCTTCCTTAATGACGACGTCCAGGATATCGTCAACCGTAATGATCCCAACAAGACGGTTGTCCTGCTCAACGACGGGGATAGCAACCAAATCGTATTTTTGGATTATGTGCGCAACTTCCTCCTGATCGGCATCCACGGGCACGGACAGCACCCGGCTGTGCATGATGTCCACGATATATTCCTCCGGCTCGGCCAAGATGAGTCCCCGGTAAGACACCACGCCCATCAGCTTCTTGTCATGATCAATGACGTACAGATAGTTGATGGTTTCCGAAATGGAGACGTAGGTTTTCAGCTTCTGGACCACCTCCGAAACGGTGTAATGCTGGGGGATCCACACATAACGGTTCGTCATGATTCGGCCGGCGGTTTCCGGCGGGTATTTCATCAGGTTCAGGACAAATTGGGATTCCTCGTCCCGCATTCCCTTGAGAAATTCGTCCTTCTGCTCGGGTGACAGCTCGTCCAGCAGAATGGCGAGGTCGTCGTTATCCATCAAGTCCAGGATGATGGCCGTTCTCTCTTTGCCCAGCCTGCCCAGAACTTCGATTTGCCGGTCATGCTCCATTTCCTGAATCATGTCGGCCAGTTGTTCCTCGTTCAGAAACTGAAGAAAGCGGGTTTGTTCCGTGTCGCTCAGGTGGCTATGTATTTTTGCCAGGTCATAAGGGAGAAATTCGTCGATGATGCGCTGAAAATCATTTGACGTCTTTGCCTTTAGACTCTCTGTAATGTCCGGCATCCATTGCTCAAGTGTCCGGGAATTCACGCCATGACTCCTCCTTTCTTGTTCCGTCCCATGATAACGAAATGTACGTATTATAGGGTTCACCATAACGACTTGTTGTTAAACAGCATGGATACGGCGAGTGCATGAAAAAAGGATTGGCGAACGAAAAAAGAATCCTCGGCAAGAGTTGCAAACGCTTGCATTTTACAATAAGATATAGGCGCACAAATTCATGAGTAGGGGTGAGTATATGAAATACAGACGTCTCGGGAAAACCAATTTGAAAGTATCGGTAGTCGGAGTGGGAACCTGGCAGTTTGGCGGTGATTGGGGGAAGGATTTCAACCAAAAGGAAGTCGATGCCATCTTGACGCATGCCAAGGAGCTGGGCATTAATTTGCTGGATACAGCCGAATGTTACGGGCCCCATCATATGTCCGAGAATTTCATCGGTGATTTCTTGGCGCGCGACCGCCGCGAGGATTGGGTCATTGCCTCCAAGTTTGGCCATCGATGGCATGAGCAATGGGAGAATGCTTGGGATGCGAAGCAGATCCGAATTCAGCTGGAGGAATCACTTAAAGCCCTTCGTACCGATTATATCGACCTGTATCAATTCCATTCCGGCTCGGATGAAGTGTTCAACAATGATGAGATGTGGACGATGCTGGACAAGCAGGTCCAAGCGGGAACCATCCGAAATCTGGGCATATCCATCGGAAGCAACAGAAATATCTATCAAACCGACAAGGCGGCGGAGGTGAATGCCAGAGCCATCCAGGTCGTGTATAACCGTCTCGATCAGGCGCCGGAGGAAGAGGTTCTCCCTTCATGTTTGAAGCAGGATCTTGGCGTATTGGCGCGAGTTCCGCTTGCGAGCGGCTACTTAAGCGGAAAATACAAGCCTGGCACGGTGTTCAGCGACAATGTGCGCAAGAACCGTGACCAGGATGAGATCGACGCCAAGCTGAAGCTTGTGGAGGAGATCAAGCAGAATGAAGTGCCGGAGGGCGTGAATATGGCCGAGTGGGCCTTGGCCTGGTGCTTGAAGCATCCGGCCGTCAGCTGCGTCATTCCCGGCTGCAAGAGCGTGGAACAGGTGGAGATGAACGCGAAGGCCGTGGAGCTGGATTTGGTGCAGGACGACCATCCGGGAGCCTGGAAATCTTAATACCCGCCCCGAATCGATAGCGAAGAGGGCGATAGCAGAAAAAGCACCCGCGGGTGCTTTTTCTTGTGTCATCCCTATCCTGCCTGCGAACCGGCAACCGTCCGCTTCGCAGGCAGGAATCTGCGATTTTACAGAGCTGGTATAGGGTAATAGACTCACTGTACGGGACTTTGTTATAGTAAACCTAACGGGATTTTTTGGGGAGGAACAGATGAAACCTATTAATAAACTCAGCATACAAGATGATTTTGTCGGTTTTTATTTGTTAAAAGAATTGAATATGAGACAGACCAACGGCACGCCGCCGAAAGACTATTTCGATATTGTTCTCGCGGATGCCAGCGGTCAAATATCGGCCAAGTACTGGGATGTGACCATACAGGATAAAGAAACGTTCCTGCCGATGCAATTGGTCAAAATCCAGGGGACCGTACTGAGCTACAGGGACCAGCCTCAAGTCAAGATCAGCCGTATCCGCAAGGCCACCGATGCGGATGGCGTCTCGTTAACGGATTTTGTGAGGGCTGCGCCCATTCGCCCCGTGGATCTGTTACATACGATCAAACTTACGATGAACGAGATTACGGAGCCGCAGGTGCGAAGCATCGTACAGTATTGCGTGTCGAAGGTGGAAGAGAAGCTGATGCATTATCCGGCTGCCAAAACCTATCATCATGCCTATTACGCCGGGCTGGCTTACCATATCGTCCGCATGCTGGAGATTGGCGATTTCATCTGCAAGCAGCGGCCGTTTCTGAATCCGGATTTGATCAGGGCGGGCATTATCCTGCATGATATCGCGAAGCCGGAAGAGATGATCGCGCAGATGGGCATCGTAACGGATTACAGCAACCAGGGCAAGCTGATAGGGCATATCGCCCTGGCGTCCAACTGGATCGTGGAGGCGGCGATCGAGAACGGCATCGCGCTTGAATCCGAAGTGGTTCTGGGCTTGCAGCATCTGGTGCTTTCCCATCATAACCTCGGAGAGTGGGGCAGCCCGGTTCAGCCGCAAACGGCCGAGGCCGTCGCGCTGCATCATATCGATCTGCTGGATGCCAAGATGCAGATGGTAGAGGACGCCCTGGATACGACGATTGAAACGGAGCCGTGGACACCAATGATCCGCGGCCTGGATAATAAAGCGATTTATCGGTTGAAGGTATGACAATAAAGGCATTCCCCGATCCATTGGCCCGCATTGGATTGTGGGCATGCCTTTTCATTATGGTGTAGGACGGCTCATGTTCCCTGGATCGGCAGCGTAAACCGCACCGTTGCCCCGCGAATCGGGTTGTTCTCGGCAACAATATGTCCTCCATGGTGCTGAACGAGAAGTTTGGCGATATACAGTCCCAGACCGGAATGCCCTTTTTGCCTGGAAGAATGAACCTGCCCCTGATAAAAAGGCTTAAACACCTGCTGCAGATGCCGCTGCTGCCCAAAGCCTGTTCCGTTATCCGTGACGGCCATCACTACCTGCTGCTCGGTGATCTCGATGTGCCATAGAATCCGCCCGGCTTCAGGGGTGTAGCGAAGGCTGTTGGATACGAGATTGTCCAGAACCTGGATGATGCGATAGGGATCGAGCATGATCGGAGTCTTGGCCGTTCGGTTATCGTAAACCTTCGATTGGAAGGCGATGTTCTTCCCTCTGCATAAAGCGGCATATTCCCCGGTTTTTTCGTCCGCCAATTCTTCGATATCCACGGGAAGCGGCTGGAGCCGAAAAGACACCTTCTCGATCTCCGCCATGGTGTTCATGTCTTGAAGAAGCTTCGAAGCGCGGGTTGTGTTCCGTTTGATGACCTGCAGGTACTGCAGCCGTTTGCCTTCATCAGGCTCCCCGTTCATCTGCTCCAGCCCCTCGACATGGCCTTGAACAATCGTTAGCGGCGTCCGAAGGTCGTGAGCGAGCGCCGCAAACATGGTGCTTCGTTCTTGCTCCATTCTCCACTCCCGCTCGATGGAATGCTCCAGCTCCTGACGCATGTCTTCAAAAGCCTTCGTTAGCCGGTTTATCTCCGTAATGGACGAAGCCCCGGACATGCTAAAGCCTAAATTACGCTCTTTAATCATTTCGGCTCCTTGCAGAAGCTGCTGCAGCGGAGCGCTGATTTTTCGGCTGAACCGCCTGCCGAATACCAAGGTGAACAAAACGATATACAAAAATGGCGTCAGGAAGAACGCAAGGAACCCAAAGGTCACCAAGGGATTCAGCGCAGGATTGGCCGCCGTTACCTTCAGGCTGTATCCAACCAACAGAGCCCCGATCAGATTGCCGTCTCGGGAGACAACCGGCTTGTATACTACGATTTCATTCATGCCGCTGCGCGTCTGGTTTAATCGCGCCAGGATCTTCTGCCGGCTAAGCGATTCATGGATATGAAGATCCCCGTACAAGGGTTTGCCGGTAAGGGACACGACCAGGTAGGACATGCCCTGTGAGGGAATCACCTTTTCCAGCTCGGCTTGCCCCTCCGTGCTCATGATGGAGTCGCCCCGGCTCTGGGCGTATTCCGTAATCACGGGGATTTGCGCCTCGTAATGATTTGCCGGGAGCGCGATGTCATGGTTGAACAAGTAACCCAACAGCATCACGAGCAGTCCCCAGGTCACAAGCGTAGCCAGCAAACTGCAGAGCAGAATCGAGACGAAATGGCGGGCGAACGTATTTTTGATGGAACGCTGTTTCGTCATTGGGGATCCCACTTGTAGCCGATGCCCCAGACGGTTTGAATAAAGCTGCGGTTCTGTGCGTGGGCGGCCAGCTTGGCCCGGATTTTCTTGATATGCTCGGTGATGGTAGAGTCGTCCCCATCGGCGTCCAATCCCCATAACTTCTCGTAAATCTGCTCCCTGGAAAAGACCTGTCCCTGATGCATCGCCAGCAGTTCTACGATCTGAAATTCCTTATTTGTTAGCGTGAGGTCGTGCCCGTTGCAGCTAACGGCATGCCCCCTGCAATCGATCGTCAGGGCTTGGAACCGCAGGATGCCCTGTTCTTTTTGCGTGTGGATTCGCTGTTCCCGCCGCAGATGGGCATGGATTCGGGCTTTTAATTCCGCGAGGCTGAAGGGCTTGAGCAGATAATCATCCCCGCCTGCCGCTAGACCTTTAATTCGGTCCATTTCACTCTGGCAGGCGCTCAGGAACACAATGGGGCACAACGTCGTTTCCCTTAGCTGCTTGCAGACCTCAATGCCGTCCATCTCGGGCATCATCACATCGAGTATGATCAGGGACGGATGCTGCTTGCTCTGGATTAACGCCTCCTGTCCGCTTCCGGCCGTGAGTACGCGGTAGCCTTCAAGCTCCAATGAATCTTGTATAAAAGAGATGATTTCTTCTTCATCATCCACCAATAGGATCGTTTCGTTTGCCATATCCATTACATCCTCCAAGAAATAGCTATTCAAAAGGTCTATCTGGTAAGTGTACACGTCATTTCTAAAGAAAGAATAAAGAAATGGCCTGTTACTTGAAGTTTATATATGCCCCTACTTCAACGGAGCAGGCGGAATCGTTCTGGAGAAGCGGCAGCGGTCGCCTTTGCCCCCGGATTTCAACCATTCTTAAATGGATAGATAGAAATCTGGGGGCAACAGCGATCGGAAGAATGATCCGCATGCGCAGTGATGCTTAAGCTGCTGTATACTTACAGGCCAATTTGAGTTTCTTTATCCTTTCTTTATGATTGTACCTTAACCTGTAGGCACAATGATAAGGAGGTACGATGATGGCAACGAATTCACAGCCCAGAATACAGCTCATCGATAGCTTGAGGGGATTTGCACTATTAGGCATCTTTTTGGTGAACATTACGTTTTTTACGACATCGCTGCAAACCATTTCGTTCGGGGTCGAATTATGGTCGGGCTGGTACAATGAAGTCCTGATGATGCTGCGCGGGATTGTCATTGACGGCAAATTCATTTTGATTTTTTCCTTCCTGTTCGGCTACGGCATGGTGCTGTTACGGGAAAGCAGTCAGGCCAAAGGCCGCAGTTTTAACCGCATCTATGCCCGAAGATTAACGGCTCTGCTTCTGATCGGCCTGATCCACGGAATCTTGATATGGTACGGGGACGTTCTAACGCACTACGCGCTTATGGGATTCCTCCTGATGCTGTTTCAGCGCTGCAAGCCGAAAACGCTGCTGATCTGGTCGGTATCCCTGCTGCTGCTCGTTCCCGTTCTGCTAACGGGGGCAAGCCTGCTGAACCCGGCATCCGGCCAGGTATTCGAGCCGTTTAGCCCGACGGATGCACAACAGATGGGGATCTATTTCCAGGAGCGGGATGCCGCTATTTACGGGGAAGGGTCGATGGCCCAGATCATGGCTCAGCGGCTGAACGATTATATCAGCTCGATATTCAACATGGTGATTTTTTACCCGCAAATTTTAGGCATGTTCCTGATGGGCGCCTACTTCTGCAAGCGCCGGATATTGCACGAGGTCCCGAAGCACCGGCAGGGGATCATCCGACTGACCCTTCTGGGCGGAATCGCGGGTCTTGCGCTTCAGCTCGTGATGACGCAAGCGGATGGACTTCCGTCCTGGGTCGAGGCCGCAGCCTTGTTCGTGGGGGCACCGCTCTTGGCGCTGGCCTACATCGGAGTGTTTGCACTTTTATACCAGAATAATTCCTGGAAACAGGTGCTTCATGGGTTTTCCTATCCCGGCAAAATGGCCTTCACCAACTATTTGCTTCAATCGATCCTGTGCGGATTGATTTTTTACAGCTACGGTCTGGGGTGGTACGGAACCATCGAGCCGGTCTGGCAGATGCTGATGGCCGTGATTATTTTTATTGTGCAAGCAGCCTGCAGCAAAGTCTGGTTCAAACGGCTCCCGATCGGCCCGTTCGAATATGTTTGGCGCCTGTTTACGTATTGGGGAAATCCCGTGAAACAAAGAGAAAGGGTGCATGCTCGTTCCTGAGGAATCAGGCCGCCCATTTAAATCATCGCTGCATCAAAGCACCCAAGCTTTAAATAAAACTCTTGCAATTTCAATCCGGGGTGTAATACAATGCTTCTAAATTAACCAACACGATATGTTATAACAAGCGATGATGGAAAGAGTAAGCGAAAGAACGTTCCTGACAGGAAAGGGCAGCCACCGACTGAGAGCGCCCCGGTGAAGGTTCTCCGCCGAAGTTCATTCCGGAGCTGGTATTCTGATCGTTTGCATGTTTCGTGCAAGCCTTAGGTTTACCCGTAACCCTTGCGTTAAGAGGTTCAAGTGAGATGTGCTTGCTATATTTTTCGCATATCTAATAAGGGTGGTACCACGACTCCTCGTCCCTTTCCGGGCGGGGGGTCTTTTTGTTTATATATACCAGAAAAAAATGCGAGGGAGAGATTCTAGATGAGTCAAGGACGTTTGGAGCAATTGAGATCGGAGCTTGATACCGTCAATCTTCAGCTGTTGGAGCTGCTGTCGGAGCGGGCGCGGATCGCCAAGGAAATCGGTCAGGAGAAAGTGAAGCAGGGAGTGCCAGATTTCGATCCGGTACGCGAGAAGAAAATGCTGGACACCTTGGTGGAACATAACCAAGGCCCTTTCGATAATGAGACGGTGCGTCATTTGTTTAAACAGATTTTTCAGGCATCCTTAAAGCTGCAGCAGGTCGATCATAAGAAGCATCTGCTGGTGAGCCGGAAGAAGAAGCAGGAGGATACGCTGATTCAGCTGGGCAGCACGGTGATCGGCGGCGGCACGCCGGTGATGATTGCAGGACCTTGTTCGGTTGAGAGTTATGAGCAGGTGCGCCAGGTTGCGGCAGCCCTCAAGGAAGCCGGCATTACCGTCATGCGCGGAGGAGCGTTCAAGCCGAGAACTTCGCCTTACGATTTTCAGGGCTTGGGCGTGGAAGGCCTGAAAATTCTGAAGGAAGTGGCGTCCGAGTTCGGGCTGAAGACGATCAGCGAAATCGTGGATCCTGCCCATATCGAGCTTGCGTGCGAATACATTGACGTCATTCAGATCGGCGCGCGGAACATGCAGAACTTCGAGCTGTTGAAAGCGGCGGGGGATGTCCAAACGCCGGTGCTGCTGAAACGCGGGCTTGCGGCTACGATCGATGAGTTCGTGCACGCTGCGGAATACATCGTGTCCCGCGGCAATACGCAGGTGATGCTGATTGAACGCGGCATTCGGACGTACGAGAAGGCAACGAGAAACACCTTGGACATCTCGGCGGTGCCGATCCTGAAACAAGAAACGCATCTGCCGGTGCTGGTGGACGTGACGCATTCCACAGGGCGCAAAGACATTCTGGCCCCATGTGCCAGAGCGGCGCTGGCTGCGGGTGCAGACGGCGTGATGGTCGAGGTTCATCCCGATCCGGCCACGGCGTTGTCCGATGCGGCGCAGCAGCTGAATATTCCGGAGTTCCATGATTTCCTGGCTAACGTAAGGAAGTCTGGATTGTTGTAAGAAGCGTCGTTTTTAACTTCTGGAAAATGAAGGGTTGACAAATCGCCGTTCATTCCCTAAGATAGTTATCAAAATTCATATCGAAATGTTTTGATTAGAAATAGTAAAAGCGAAATGACTTTTCAGAGAGCCGTTGGCAGGTGCGAAACGGTAACGTCGTTCCCTTTGAACTCGTCTATGAACAGCTGCCTGAACATGTAGGGTTAGCCGGAGTTCCACCGTTACAGGGATAGATGGTGATGGCCATCGAAGAAGATCATTTTGCATAAAATGAATTAGAGTGGTACCGCGGGTTCAACCCCGCCTCTATACGTAGAGGCGGGGTTTTTTGTTGGTTAAATTCCGGGTTTAACCAACCCTGCTTGATATAGATAAACCAAGATCAGCGACCAAGGAGGAATTCCGAATGGAACGAAATATTATCGTATTGGACACAACCTTGCGCGACGGAGAACAGGTTCCCGGCGCCAAATTGAACGTACAGCAAAAAATCGAGTTTGCGCAGCAGCTGAAGCGGTTGAACGTCGATATTATCGAGGCGGGCTTTCCCGCGTCTTCGGCAGGAGACTTTCAGGCGGTTCAGGAAATCGCCCGCACCGTGGGCGACAGCGTATCGATCACTGCGCTTGCGCGCGCGGTGAAGGGCGATATCGATGCCGTATATGAAAGCATTAAGCTTGCGCAAAACCCGCTGATTCATATCGTGCTCGGTACCTCGAACATCCATGTGGAGAAGAAATTCAACCGCTCCAAGGATGCCGTGCTTCAGATGGGCGTAGATGCCGTGAAGTATGCCAAAACGCTGCTGCCTCAAGTTCAGTATTCGACGGAGGACGCATCCAGGTCCGATTTTGAATATCTGTGGAAAACGATCGAGGCCGTGGTAAAGGCCGGGGCAACGATGATCAACGTGCCGGACACGGTCGGTTATGCCGTGCCGGACGAATTCGGCGAATTGATCCGCAAAATCAACGAACGCTTGAAAAACCTGAACGATCAGGTGATCCTCAGCGTTCACTGTCATAACGACCTGGGGCTTGCTACGGCGAACACGCTCAGCGCCGTGCGGAACGGCGCCGAGAAAGTGGAATGCACCATCAATGGTTTAGGGGAGCGCGCAGGCAATACTTCGCTGGAAGAAGTGGTCATGGGACTGAAGGTCCGGGAGAATCATTTCAAAGCTTCCACCAATATCCGGCTCAAGGAGCTGATCCGAACCTCCAGGCTGCTGACGCATTTGACGGGCCTGGATGTGCAGGTGAACAAAGCGATAACGGGCGAGAACGCATTCGCGCACTCTTCCGGTATTCATCAGGACGGTCTGCTGAAGGATAAGCAGGTCTATGAAATTATGTCGCCGGAGGAAGTCGGCGCCGACAGCATGGAGCTGATCCTGACGGCGCGTTCGGGAAGGCATGCGTTCAAGAACGCGGTGGAGAAGCTGGGCTTCGAGACGGGCGAAGGCGAAGATTTTGAAGCGCTGTTTGAGAAATTCCTGCTGCTGGCCGATGCCAAGAAGGAAGTATATGACCATGACGTCTTTTATCTGGTGACCCAGCACCGCACCCATGAAGAAGTCAGCAGCCATCTGTACGAGCTGGACTCCTTCCAGGTCGTCACCAATGATCTGTATCCGACGGCAACCGTGAAGCTGAAGAAAGGCAGCGAGACATTCAGGGACAGTATGGTGGGGGATGGTCCGATCGATGCGCTGTACAGTGCCATTAAAGCGTTGGTCGGTTTGGACGTGCAGCTGAAGGATTACAAAATCAACAGTCTGTCGAGGGGAAAAGAAGCCATCGGCCGGGTAAACATTCGTATCGAATACCAGGGCAAAATCTATTCCGGACGCGCGATGGATACGGATATTATCAAGGCCAGCGCGCTGGCATTTCTTAACGGAATCAACGCGGTATTGCTTGATGCCGGCCACGATTCGCAGGCTCAGGCGCAAGCGCCGGTGAGTGCACGATAATAATGCCGATGAAACGGTTTGGGCAGCGGCAGGACATCCGAAAGCCGTGTTTGCCTGTACGCCCCATGAGTTGGCTGCGTTCACCGAAGGGCAAGTAATAACAGTAAGTAATATAAATGAAAGAACCGACTTCGCGTAGCCCCGGAGTCGGTTTTTTTGTGCGTTGCGTAAAGTAGCGTTGATGACAGCGTTCCGATCCGGGCATATAACGGGCCAGCATAGGAAAACACAGGCGAGCTGAAAAAAGTACATGTCAACCGACGGGATTTGAATGATATTATGAAAGCGTTTTATAACCTAGGGTGATACTCTTCGGGGGGAGCGGGCTATCCGGCTTCATCCAAAGCCGGGGAGACTCGAAATCCGGGCAGTCATGTAGAAGCAACTGGATAGGCAATCTGCAAGAATAGGGAAGGAAGCGATGGGGATGAGAAGAAAATGGAGTTTTATTGTGATGAGTGCGCTAATCGCCTTAACGGCAGTCGGCTGTAACGGTGCCAAGGAAGCGGATGGAGGGAAAGCCGGTTCGTCCGGGGCCGCGGTTGATGGCAGGCTGTCCTTTACGATGTCCATGGCAACCAGCGGAAACAAACACGCCGAGCGTTCGAAGGATGTGAACGAGGAGAGATGGGTGAAGGAGCTTGAGAAGCGGACCAATACGGACATTCATCTGACGATGCTTCCGCTGAAGGATTTCGATAGCAAAATGACGCTGATGTTCGCTTCCAACGATATTCCTGACGTTGTCCAGAACGTGGGAGGGGCCACGAGCAAGGGGATGTCCGGCTCCGTAGAGGCCGGCGTATTCATGCCGCTTGACGATTTGCTGAAGGAGCATGCGCCGAACTTGATGAAGAGCGTACCGAAGGAAGCGTGGCAGGAGACCAGCTATGACGGCAAAATATACGGAATCCCGGCCTGGCTGTCCAATCCGTCCCGGCGGGCGTTGTTCATCCGTACCGATCTGCTGGAGAAAACCGGCCTTCCGGCGCCCAAGACGGTGGACGAGTTTCTGGACGTGATGCGTGCGATGAAGAAGGAAGGCGTGGAATTCCCGTATCAGATGCGGGAGAATTTTAAATATGCCGATACGATATTAGGCGCTTTTGATGTGCTGCCGTCCCAGTTTGAGCTGCAGAACGGGGAGGTCGTACCCAAGTTCTTCGACGTGGAGAATATGACGAAGGCGCTGGAGACCTATAAGACCATGTACGACGAAGGCTTGATTCCGAAGGATTTTGCAACCTTGACATCCAGTGACTACGGCAAAAACAACGAGAGCGGCAAGTCGGGCATGTGGTCGGCCAACGCGCAGCTGCTCGCGGAATACCGCGGCAAGCTGAAGAACGCCGTGCCAGAGGCTAAACTGGACATCATTCCTGCGCCGAAAGGACCCGAGAACGTCGGAGGCCATCTGCTATACTCCAGCATTAATACGTCTTACTACATTAACAGCAAGGTGTCGGAGGAAAAGGCGATCGGCATCATCAAGTTTTTCGATTGGATGCTGACGCCGGAGGCGGAAACGTACTTCTCGTTCGGAATTGAAGGCGAAACCTATACGAATGAGAATGGAACGGTAAAGTTCACGGCGCCGACTACGCCGGAGGCCATGGATGAGGACCGCTTCCGCGCCATGTTCTGGTTTGTGCACGATATGGTTTATAACAAGGCAAGAGAAGAGCTGACGGAAGACGGGCGGGACATGATCAAGTATATGGATACCGTGGTCTTCAAGGAAGGGCTCGGATCGATACGCTTCTCGCCTGCACTGGACGCGTATGCCAAATATCCGGATGCTGCCCCGCAGGGCGATGACGTGGGCCCGAAGCTGGTTCTTGATCATATGATCAAAATGATCTATGGCAGGGAACCGATCTCGGACTGGCCGAACGTAATCGAGGAATATAAGAAAAAAGGCGGCCTTGAAATCATCAAGGAAGCGACCGACCGTTACAACGAAGGGAAGGGCGTCGTCGTTTCGGAAAATCGAAAGTAGGCGATTTTTGAAGCGAAGGAGATGTTGGCATGAGCCTGCATGATAACGGCGGCAAACAAGCCGTGTTTTTTGAGCGAATTATGGGACTGCCGGTCTTTGATACCCATACCCACCTTGTCGGCGATCGGCTTGGCGCAAGGGATTTCTGGGAAATCGCGCACTACTTCTGGTTCTATCGGGAGCTCCAAGCCGGAGGCTATCCGGATGGAGCGGAGAAGCTGCCTGAGGAGGAACGCATAGCTGTATTTCTGAATGCCTACCGCTCGACGAGAAGCACGCTGATGAACTGGACATTCACTTCCTTTATGCGCGAGTTATACGGGATCGGGATCAAGGATGAAGATTCGATCAGGGAAGCCATAACCGCAGTGCGGCATTCGGCCGCCGAAGAGGGATGGGCACAGCAAACGGCAGACCGGATGAATATCCGCCGGTTTGTCGTGAACCATCCGGAGCACGCTGCATTTCAAGGCATGCGGGATCCTGCGGTATGGATTCCCCGGATTGACGGAGCGCTGGGTCGATGGGTCGATCAGATCGTGCAATCCGACGAACCGGCCTGGACGTTTCACGCGATACGGGACGAGATAAACCGGCAGCTTGACGGTTATAAAGATGCGGGCTGCCCGGGCATTATGACCACGCTGCCGCGGTATGAATCGAGCGCGAACCTCCGCCGGGAGATCGGCTCGGCAAGCGGACGTGACGACATCTTGATGGAGCTGCTGCACTTTATCTGTGCGGCAGCCGATCGAAACGGCTTGCTAGTCCAGCTGTTTCTGGGCGTCGAGAGGTCATGGTGCGGCACGGCGTTCCCTGCGAACGATACGGAGCGGATCCTGAAGCTCGCCGCTTTATTCGAGACATACCGTTGTCCTTTTGAGCTTGTGCTTGCGTCGGAGCTGAACAATCTGGATGCGGTGCAGGCTGCCTGGAATTTTCCGAACGTTCATGTCGGGGGGATGTGGTGGTTCAACTTCCGGGCAAGCACGTACCGGGACAGCATGCAGTACCGTCTGGAAGCACTCCCGGCCAGTAAAAGCTCGGTGATCGTTTCGGATGCCCGCTGCATGGAATGGAGCTACGGCAAGATCCTGCTTGTGAAGAAGCTGGCTGCCGAGTTTCTGTGGGAGCGGGTCACGTCAGGCTGGATCGATGAAGAAACGGCGCTGCAGACGGCAGAAGAATGGTTCTACGCGAGTGCCGTGAAACGCTACGGTATATCCGCCGGAGGAGCTTGACGGACAACGAAAGTTTTTATGCAATAGTCGATCCTAACGGGATCGGCTTTTGCTGGTTCAACAAGAAACCGGAGGAATCAGGATTGACATATCGATAAATCTCGATATAATGATACGTATGAAACCAATCGAAGTGTTTAAAGCGTTGTCCAATGAATCAAGACTGGAAATATTGCAGTGGCTCAAGGAACCGGAACAGCATTTTACGCCCCACGAAGGGATTGATATGAGGGAAATCGGGGTATGCGTAAGCCAGGTGACCGAGAAATTGAACATGACGCAGTCCACAGCATCGCAGTATTTATCGATTCTGCATCGGGCAGGCCTGATCAAGACGGAACGCTTGGGGAAATTTACGTATTATAAGCGGGATGAAGAAGTGATCCGGGAAATCGGAGAGTATTTGAAGCAGGAGATATAGAACAGGAACTGAATGTTTCCTTAGAGTAAGGAATATTCAGTTTTGTTCCGCATTACGTATCTATATATTGCGATATGTCTTTTCATTGGTTTAACATATCGACAATTCACGATATGTAAATATAAAATAAAGGAGTGGAATCATGACAGGTTCATGGAAAATTTATGTTTTGGCAATCGTCAGTTTTTTAGTAGGGACGTCGGAGTATATCATATCGGGGGTGTTGGATAAAATCGCGGATTCGTTAGGGATTACCATCACCGCTGCCGGCCAGCTAATCACGATTTTCTCGTTGGTATACGCAATCTTGACTCCCGTGCTTATGGCATTGACGGCTAAGGTGGAGAGACGGAAGCTGCTGGTCTATTCGTTAGGCGTGTTTGTGGTTGCCAATCTTTTGTCATTCGCTCTGCCGGGATATATCCCGTTTGTCATTGCCCGCGTACTTATGGCGATGGGCGCTGGCATGGTGGTTGTCACGGCGCTTGGAATCGCCGCCAAAATCGCGCCGCCAGGCAAGCAGGCGAGCTCGATCGCCACGGTGGTCATGGGCTTCACGGCTTCGCTCATCATAGGCGTTCCGCTCGGACGAGTCGCAGCCGCTGCTTTTGGATGGAAGTCGGTGTTCGGGTTGATTGCCGTCCTGGGGATTATTTCGATGTTTGTCCTGCATAAGGCCATTCCCAAAACAACAGGCGATGCCCCTGTCCCGCTGCTCCAGCAGTTCGCCTTGCTCAAGAAACCCAAAGTGGCACTTGGTTTGGCGATTACGTTCTTCTGGCTGGGCGGGTATTCCGTCGCCTATACGTACCTGTCCCCTTATCTTCTGAACGTGAGCGGTTTGAACGAACAATGGATCAGTTCAGCCCTGTTTGCCTTCGGCATTGCCAGTCTCATCGGCTCCAAGTTCGGAGGGTTCAGCACGGACAGATGGGGAGTACCGCTTACCTTAATCGGCGGCATGCTTCTGCATATTATTGCTTTAATCGTCCTGACTTTTACCGATGCGGGCGCATCCGTCATGCTCGTGTTTGCCGTACTCGTGATTTGGTCGCTGGCCGCTTGGTCATCCGGGCCCACGCAGCAGTATAATCTCGTCCAGCTGGAGCCGAATTCCTCGGGGGTCATGCTTGGCCTGAACCAGTCCATGATGCAGCTGTCCATGGCGGCAGGCGCGGGTATCGGAGGAATCGCGATCGAACGAATTTCGTTGTCGTCCATCGCCTGGATCGGCGCTGCGGGCGTTGCAATAGCCGCGGTTGTGTCGCTTGTACTGTTTCAATCCAATAAGCAGGAGAGCACGGATCACGCGGCTCTCGATGCTTGAAGGCATGACCGATTGTAACAGCCTGCTGCTCCGGGACCTGCGATGCTCCGGCAGCATCGCTGCTGAGACCGGCTTTGTTACTAAAATTCGATAAGGGAAGAAAGCAGTAGCTACGGCTGAGGCCGAGACTCCTCGTACAGCCAAATGGACATCCATTTGACGCCCTCCAACCGGAACGTTTATGCTATGATCAATGATAGCGGAAAATTTGGTTCCAAATTTTGCAGGAGGAGGAGATCGATTGGCTAAGCTTAAAGACATCGCCGAAAGGGTCGGCGTATCCATATCCACGGTTTCGCGGGCCATCAGCAACGATGCTAACCGTCCGGTCAATGAAGAAACCAAGCAGAAAATTCGGGAAGCGGCGCTTGAACTCGGTTATAAACTACATGAACCACCCCGAAGCGTACATGCTTACAATACGGCCGACAAACGGGTTGTCTGTGTCGTCCCCCAACATCTGATGGACGATCACCCGTATTTTTCAACGGTTCTAGCCGGTTTTCATAAAAAAATGGAGGAGCTGGGCCAGCCCCCGGCTATCGTCCGCACATGCGAAGAGGTCGGGGATGCGGACCGGATACGGCTCATGCTGAGGGAGACGGGAGCGCAGGGTATTGTAGCCATCAGCTGGTACGACAAGGAGCTGTTTGAGCTGATGCAGCAGGCCGGAGTTGCCATCATGGGCGTGAGTTTGAATGATGACCGGCTGAACGTCCCGATAGTAGACTGTGACCGGATCCTATCGGCGAGGGCAGCCGTACGCCACCTGATCGACCAAGGGCATTCGCGGATCGCTTATATCGGAGGCCCAGCATATTCCAAGCAGATGGAAAGCGAGGAACGGTATGTCGGATACAAATTCGCTATGCTCGAGGCCAACTTGGAGGTGCGCGAGGAGTGGCAGATGAACACCGGATGGAACGTGGATCGAAGCTTCAGTAAGTTGTCCGAGCTATTGGGAGGGCTTCCCAAAGGGCAATGGCCGACGGCAGTTTTTTGTGCAAGCGACATGCTTGCCATTCCAGCCATGCGGGCCGTCGTCGAGAACGGCGGCCGCATACCGGAGGATATCGCGATCGTAGGAATGGATAACATCGATGTGGCCCAGTATACAACGCCGCCGCTGTCCTCCGTATCCGTTCCCAAATACGAAATCGGCAGGGTAGCGGCCAAATCGATTGTGGATTATTTGGATGGCCATTTTCCGATGGCAACCAAGATATTGCTGCCATGCTCATTGATTGTGCGGGAATCCTCCAGATTTACCCGAAATGAGTAAAATATAACTTCCTATGTTTAATTAACTGACATTTGAAGAAGAGAAAAGATGATCAAACAGCCGTCGGCTTGAAAAGCGGCGGCTGTTTTTTGCTGTTGCTCACCAAAAAATAAATCATTTCACGCCAAAAAGATCCAAAAAAGTGTTTGACTTTGCCAAATGCCTATATTATTATGAGTGAAAATCAATGAGGTGTTTGGCGCTGAATCTTCCTTTTTTGGAGTTAGGTAATCAACGCCTGTATCATGCCATTCATATATTTGATTGCGTTTTCATTCCTTTTATATAAAGGTAATCTAGTGATACAAAATATTCCCCGTAGAGAAGTTGAAGACCCTTCGGTTTGCAAGTTCAAACTCATGCAAGTATCGATATCTATCCAAAATAAATCCAAATATAACATGATATTGTCCAAAAATAATTCCAAATCACTAGAATAACGTCCGACTCCATCGGATTTTATTTATAAACTCAGAAGGTGTCATTATTTATGACATGGAATTCCTGGAATGCCGCATTGAATAACTGAGCCTTAATGCGGTTGTCGTTTTGTCAGATGACGATAACGGAGCAAAGGAGGGAAATCGTAAACCGAGTGCTTTACCCGCTAGATCCATAGGAAGAGAACACGATCCCCTGAAGGAATCCGGTTGAGCAGGGGGACCATGGAATGTAATTGTTTGTTTTGTTGGCGTTTCTAGATTAACCAATACATACCGAGGTGATGCTCATTGGCAAATACGACCCTGCAGCCCGCAGCAAAAGCGGTTTCCGATACGAAGCGTAAGCGCTTCATGTGGAATCGCATCCTTCGTAATTGGCAGCTTTATGCTCTGATTTCACCGGTCATCGCCTATTACGTCCTGTTCCAGTACGTTCCGATGTACGGCATCCAGATCGCCTTTAAGGACTTTATTGCAACGCAAGGGATATGGGGCAGTCCGTGGGTCGGCTTTGAGCACTTTGACCGATTTTTCAACAGCTATTATTTCTGGCGCTTGATCAAGAACACGCTGGGCATCGGTTTATACAGCCTGGCCGTCGGTTTTCCGATCCCGATTATTCTGGCATTGCTCATGAATGAGATACGGGCCGAACGTTTCAAGAAATTCGTGCAGACCATCACCTATGCTCCTCACTTTCTTTCTACCGTGGTCGTTGTCGGGATGATGATGATCTTCCTGTCCCCCCGTTACGGCATCATCAACCATTTCATTGAAATGTTTGGAGGCCAGCCGATCAATTTCATGACGGAGCCCTCCTGGTTCAAGTCCCTGTACGTGCTGTCGGATGTATGGCAGACCATGGGCTGGAGCTCCATTATTTATTTGGCTGCCCTTGCCGGCATTGACAACCAGCTGCACGAAGCCGCGCGTGTCGATGGTGCGACCAGGCTTCAGCGCATATGGCATATTAACATCCCGGGCATCATGCCAACGATCATCATCCTCTTGATCCTGAACATGGGCAGCATTATGGGCATCGGGTTCGAGAAGGTGCTCCTGATGCAAAACAACCTGAATATGGAGAGCTCCGACATTATAGCCACCTATGTCTACCGAATGGGGATCCAGAATGCCGAGTACAGCTTCTCCGCGGCGATCGGATTGTTCAATTCCGTCATCAATTTCATTCTGCTGGTTGCGGTGAACTTTATTTCGAAGCGGGTTAGCGAAACAAGTCTTTGGTAAAGAGGGGAGCATCGAACCATGCAAATTGAATCCAGAGGGGACCGTATTTTTAATGTCATCAACTATGCGATTCTGATCCTGGTCACCATCATCGTCATGTACCCGCTGCTTTTTGTGCTCAGCGCATCGTTTAGCGACCCGCAGGCGGTTCTGCGGGGCGAGATGCTGTTGTGGCCAAAGGGAGTCAACCTGAATTCCTACGCGAAAATATTCCAGAACCAGGATATCATCAGCGGCTTTACCAACACGCTGGTGTACACATCGCTGGGCACGTTCATCAACCTCACGATGACCATTCTTGCGGCCTATCCGCTGTCGCGGAAGGATTTTGTCGGGCGAAATGCCATCATGGCACTATTGGTTTTCACGATGTTTTTCAGCGGAGGGCTTATTCCGACGTATTTGCTGATCAAGAACCTCGGCATGCTGAACACGCTCTGGGTCATGATTATCCCGAATGCCGTATCCATCTGGAACATCATCATCATGCGCACCTTTTTTCAGCAGTCCATTCCCGGCGAGCTGCAGGAGGCCGCGACCATCGACGGCTGCTCGAACATCAAAATATTGACCCGGATCATATTGCCGTTGTCCATGCCGATTATCGCGGTGACCATTCTCTTCTATGCGGTCGGTCATTGGAATGCGTTCTTCAATGCACTGTTGTATCTATCGGACAAAGATAAATTTCCGCTGCAGCTCATCCTGCGCGAAATCCTGATTCAGGGACAAACGAACGACATGGTCAAAATGTCGACCGAATCGGCGATCAAGCAGCAAAGGGAAGTGGAGGGCATCAAGTACGCGGTGTTGGTCGTGGCCAATATTCCGGTGCTGGCGCTCTATCCGTTCCTGCAGCGATATTTTGTCAAAGGCGTGATGATCGGGGCCATCAAAGGATAAATTCCTTGCATGGATAAATGGATGGAACACGATAAAGGGGAGGATTACGGATGAAGCTGAAGCAATGGGGAAGTTTTCTGTTGACCTGCATGTTGTCGGTATCGCTGGCGGCGGGCTGCAGCCCGAAGGGTTCGGGCGGAACGGACTCGGCCGATGAAGGGAAAGCCGCGATAAATGAAACGGGATTTCCGATTGTCGACGACAAGATGACGGTGACCGGCTTTGCCGGAAAGTTCTTTGCCAATGCCGACTGGAACAACATCAAACTGTGGCAGGAATATGAGAAAATGACCAATATCAAGGTGCAGTGGGACACGGTGCATAAAGACAATTTGGCCGAAAAACGCAACCTGCTGCTTGCCGGCGGCGATTATCCGGAGATGTTCTATGCTTCCGCATTCCCGAGGGCGGATTTGCTGAAGTACGGCAAGCAGGGCGCTTTTATCCCGTTGAATGACCTGATAAATCAATACGCGCCGAATTTTAAAGCGTTGATGGAGAAATATCCGGTCATCGAGAAGGGGATTACGATGCCGGACGGCAACATTTACGGGCTGCCGACGCTGTATGACCCGGAATTCCGGTCCGTGCTGTACGGAACGCCGTGGGTGAAGACGGAGTGGTTGACCAAGCTTGGGCTTCAAGAGCCGCAGACGCTGGATGAATTCTACGATATGTTGAAGGCGTTCAAGGAGAAGGATCCGAACGGCAACGGCCAGAAGGATGAATATGCTTGGGGTGGCGTAGGAACCGCCGGCATCGTCAACTATTTGCGGGGTTCTTTCGGCCTTAATTATCACGGAACCTCGAACATTAACGTGGATACCGACCCGGCGAGCGGGAAGGTCCGGTTCATTCCGACGGATCCAAGATACAAGGAACTGCTTCAATTCGTGAACAAACTGTATAAGGACGGCCTGCTGGAGCAGGATATCATGTCCGTGAAGAGCACGGAGGTGGACGCTAAAGGCGTGGAAGGCCTTCTCGGCGTTGTCGATAACGTGGACCCGGTCGCCATCTACAACCAGGAGGGTTATGTGGGGCTTCCGGTATTGAAGGGGCCGCACGGCGATCAGATGTTCAGCGCTACAGGCTCCCCGCTGGGGAACATCGGGATGTTTGTCCTGACCGATAAAGCGAAGAATCCGGCCGCGCTGATCCGCTGGATGGATTATTTCTACAGCGACGAAGGCATCCGCATGTTCTTCATGGGCTGGAAAGACGAAACGTATAAGGAAGATGCGGCCGGCAATGTGGATTACGTGGACGAAATCAAGAACAATCCGGAGGGTCTCAACCTGGACCAAGCGGTCGGGCAGTATCTGATATGGCCCGGCGGATATTATCCGGGCTTCGTGACGCAGAAATATTTCAAGGGAGCGGAAGGCTTGCCGACGTCCGTAGAAAACGCAAAGAAAGCCGAGCCGTACGTCATCCCTCAAGACAAGGTCTGGCCGCCGTTTAACTTTACGGCCGATGAGCAGTCCGAGCTTACCGGAATCCAGACCGACATTCACACGTACGTGGACGAGATGCGGGACAAATTCATAGCCGGCAACGAGTCTTTTGATAACTGGGACCAGTATGTCGCTAACCTGCAAAAGATGGGGTCGGAGCGCTATCTGTCCATTTATCAATCCGCGGCCGACCGATATACCGAATAAGACAATTACCAGAACATTAAAGGAGCGACATGAGATGACACAATTGAAAGCCATATTGATCGGGGCAGGCGCGCGCGGCGCCGGGGGGTATGCCCCCTATGCCCTGGACTACCCGCATGAACTGGCCTTCGTGGCCGTAGCCGAGGCCGATCCGGCGCGGCGCACCCGATTTGCCGAGGAGCATGGCATCCCGCCGGAGCGGTGTTACGAAACCTGGGAACCGCTGCTGGCCGAGGCCCGGCTTGCCGATATCGCCGTCATTTGTACGCAGGACCGTATGCACTATGGCCCAACCATGCAGGCCTTGGAGAAACAGTATCACGTGCTTTTGGAGAAGCCGATGTCCCCGGAACCGAAGGAATGCCTGGAGATGGAGCAGGCCGCCATCCGTAACAACAGGCTTTTGACCATATGCCATGTGCTGAGGTATACCCCCTTTTGGAGTGCCATTAAACGCGTGCTTCAGGAAGGGACCATCGGCGAGGTGGCTTCGATCCAGTTGAACGAGAACGTGGGATATTGGCATATGGCGCACAGCTTCGTGCGGGGGAATTGGAATAACTCCGACAAGGCAAGCCCGATGATTCTGGCCAAATCGTGCCATGACATGGATGTGCTGTCTTGGTTGATGGACCGTCCCTGCACGCAGGTCACTTCGTTTGGCTCGCTGATGCATTTTCGTGAGGACCAGGCGCCCGAAGGCTCGGGGGACCGATGCCTGGATTGCAAAGTGGAACCCGTCTGTCCCTATTCCGCTCCCCGGTTTTACTTGAGCGATGAGTACAAGGGCTGGGCAAGGCATTTTACCCAGGAGCTGACCAAGCCGAACATTATTCAGGGGCTTCGCGAGACGGACTATGGCCGCTGCGTATATCGGAGCGATAACAACGTCGTTGATCATCAGGTCGTCAATATGGAGTTTGAGGGCGGGGCCACCGCGATGTTCAGCATGTGCGGATTTACGCATGAACAGGAGCGCAGAATCCAAATTATGGGTACCCGCGGCGAGCTTCGGGGAGAGGAAGGCAAGATCACGGTATACGATTTCCTGACCGGTCAGAAGACGGAGATTACGATTCCTTCGCAATCCAGCGGACATGGCGGGGGCGACAGCGGGATCGTGGCCAGCTTCCTGAGAGAGGTTCGGAGCTATAATGGACAGGAGAGCCTGACGTCGGCAAGCGCCTCCGTGCGGAGCCATCTTATCGCGTTCGCAGCGGAGAAATCAAGGCTGAATCAAGGCCGGTCCATCAATCTGAACGAATATGCGCGGGAATTGATGGCTGAAGAAAACGCGGTAAAATAAACGGAATTATATTTAAATTTCATCATATGAAAAATTCACAATAGTTTTAAAAGAAGAAGCGGGCTGATCCTGGGGACAGCCCGCTTCTTCTTTTTATTTGACCTGGTCAATGGACAGGCTGACTTTATAATTCCCGTACTTCAGAAGCTCTTCCAGAAAATCGTTCAAATCCTTGGGCGAACCCGCCCGTACCCTGAGCCAATAACAACCCTCACCGCTGACGCGGTGGGTTTCGGCGACCATGTCGTGCGACTGAATAAAGGACAGGAAAGGAGAATGAGCCGTATGTAAGGCCAAGAACACGGTGACAAAAGCGTGTACGGTCAGACCGATTTTGTCCGGATTCCAACGAAGCGTAAAGCCTTCAATGACACCCAGATCCTGCAGCTTGCGAACGCGGGCCCCGACGGCTTGTCCCGTCAAATGCACCCGCTGTCCGATCGCTTTGTGAGACAGGCTTGCATCCTCGAGCAGGTGCTGCAATATGCGAAGATCGACTTCGTCGAATCCATGAGCGCTTGGCATGCGAATGTTCCTTTCACGATGAAAGTGAGTTCCCCTAATTCCTTTCACGAAGCCGTAGGCAGGAATTATAGCGATCTCTATAATGGGTTTAAGAACCATATTAATTGAAACAAAGGGGAAATGAAAGTGAAACTTCAGCTTATACGTAATGCTACGTTAAGAATACAGTACGCCCATCTTGAACTGCTGGTCGATCCGATGTTTAGCGATGCCAAGGCGAACCCGCCCGTCTTCAACTCCGCGAATGACAGACGGAATCCGCTTGTCCCGCTGCCGTTCTCCATGGCTGACAAGCTCCGTCCGAACGCGGTGCTGGTCACGCACCTGCACCCGGATCACTGGGATCAAGACGCGATCGACGCACTGCCGAAGTCAACGCCGATCCTGTGCCAACCGGGAGATGAGGATACCTTATCTTCACAGGGTTTTGCGTCCGTGACGGCAGTATCGGAATCCTTGGAATATGAAGGAATCTCGATCATCCGAACCGGCGGCCGGCATGGAACCGGTGAGATCGGCCAGATGATGGGGCAGGTATCCGGCTTTATTCTGAAAGCAGAAGGACACCCGACGCTTTATATAGCGGGCGATACCATCTGGTGCGATGAAGTGAAAGAAGCGCTCGATGCACATAAGTCCGATATGACGGTTGTCAATGCCGGCGGCGCCCGGTTTCTCGCGGGGGACCCGATCATCATGGATGAGGACGATGTGATCGAACTGCTGCGGTATGCTCCATATACGAAGGCCGTTGCGGTCCATATGGAAGCCATCAACCACTGCCTTGTGACAAGAGAAGCGCTGTCCGGTCGTCTGGCAGCTGAAGGCCTTGGCTCGCGAATCGAAATTCCGCAGGATGGCCAATGGGTCGAGTGGAAAGCGTAAAACCGCAACACGTTGCCGTTTGCTATAGCAGCGGGAAAAGCTTGCTGCCATCCGATGGCTTCAGCAGCAGTGAGACCGTCTGAATATGATATAATCTATGCAGGAAGCTCCGTGATACGGAGCTTTTTTTGTTGTCCCGCCTCATCTACTGCTTTTCATAAAAATAATCCCTATTTCAACGGGAACGTAATTTAATCCTGACATGCTAGATGTCAGGATTTATGGTTTAACATTCGATTCAGAAGTCAAAAAGGACGAAAACGCAAGGAGTGTAAACGATGAAGCTGGACCGGCTGCTTGGCATTACGATGGAATTGTTGACCAAAAGAAGAGTGACCGCCACGGCGCTGGCTGCTAGGTACGAGGTTTCGGTTCGCACGATTTACCGCGATGTGGACCTCATCAATCAGGCCGGCATTCCAATCGCTTCCTATCCCGGTGCGGATGGCGGGTTTGAACTGATGAGCGGGTTCTACCTGACGAGGCAGCACTTCTCCGTGGATGACTTTTTGGCTATCTATAATCTCTTAAAGGGCATCGAAGGGACTGTGAAAGGGAGATATACAGCGATCATGAATAAGCTCGGAACCCTGCAGCCTGCCCTGTTGAACGGAGGATGTCATGAACAAATCATAGTCGAGATGAGCACGTCGGAACATGAGCGGACATGGGTCCGGCAAATGTTGAAAGCCATTGAAGGCTCGAACCTGATAACCCTTCATTATACCAGCGCATCCGGCAGCCGCTCAGAGCGGCAAGTGGAGCCGCTGCAGCTGTACTGGGAACAAGGCGTCTGGTATTTGGAAGCTTACTGCTTGCTCCAGCAGTCGAAGCGAATTTTCAGGGTATCTCGCATAACCGGTCTTGAAATATCCGAGAACACGTTCCTCCGAAGAGAGGGCTTGGAGCGGGAGGAACAAGAGGAAGTGCAGGGAATTGAGGCGCATCTTCGTTTCGATCCGTCCGCCGGTCCGCGGGTGATCGAGCAGTTTCCGGATGCATGCGCCTCCAGCGAGGGATGCTTGGATGTCCAAACCATCTTCTACACCAAAGCGTATGCTGTCTCGGTGATCCTAAGCTACGGTGCCAAGGTGGAGATCCTCTCGCCGCCGGAGCTTAAGGAAGATTTGCTGAAAGAGCTGGAGGACATCCGTAAACGTTACGAACCATGACGCAACAAATATACGCATACCTTTAATCAACGCACAAGGAGGATTTCCATATGACCATTTTAATAACAGGCGCTACCGGAACCGTTGGAAAACACATCGTGCAGCAGCTTGTGCTGCAAGGAAACGAAGTGAGAGCGATCTCACGCCATCCGCAGCAGGCGAAAGTGCCCGAGGGCGTTCAGATGTATGCCGGCAATCTCAATGACCCGGATAGTCTGATCCCCGCCCTGCAAGGCGTAACCGCGATGCATCTGATCATTTCCAGCGATGAGGCTTACGGAACCCTTCAGACGGATCCGCGGATTATCGAGCTGGCCGAGAAGGCGGGCGTAAAGCGGGTAACGGTATTGGTGGGCTATGAAGAAGGTCCCGTAGAAGCAGCTCTGCGAAACAGCGGAATGGAATGGACCCTGCTCAAGCCCGGTGAGTTTATGGCGAATATACGGACCGATTGGCAGGAATCGATCCGTGACGAAGGCGTTGTCCGCGAGCCGTTCGGCCATGCGTTGAGTGCGAGAATCCATGAAGCCGATATCGCTCGCGTGGCCGTTGCCGCACTTCTGGAGGAAGGTCACCATGGCCAAGAATATTTCCTTACGGGACCGGAGGCCCTCTCGCGAACGGAAGCGGTTCGGATCATAAGCGAGGTAACAGGCAAGGAGATCCGTTTTGTCGAACTGACCGAGGAACAGGCGAGAGAGCAATGGAGAGAGCAGGGCTACGACGAAGAGTCGATTGAGTTTTTTGTGCAAATGGGAAAAAATCCGCCCGAGATCGGTTATACGGTACTGCCGACGGTGGAGGAGGTCACGGGGCGGCCGGCAGCAACGCTTGCCGATTGGGTCCGTGATCATCTGGACGATTTTTAAGAGCGGGCCTTCTTAAGATGATGGAGACCGCGATGATAAAGGAAGAGAAGGGAATGTGATACTTGTCTTACGCCATTGAAACGAAAGGGCTTCGTAAATCCTATAACGGAACGGAGGTCGTTCGAGGAATCGATCTGCGAGTCGAACAAGGAGAGCTCTTTGCCTTGTTAGGTCCGAACGGCGCCGGAAAAACAACCACCATCCATATGTTATCCACCTTGATAAAGCCGGATGGCGGGTGCGCCAGCGTAGCCGGATTTGATATCGTGGGCCATGCCCGAAACGTTCGGAGAAGGATTAGCTTGACGGGCCAGTTTGCGGCACTGGATGAAGGACTCTCCGGTCTTCAGAATTTAAAGCTGATCTCCAGGCTTTACGGTCATTCGGCAAAAGCGGCCCGGTCCGTAAGCGAGGAGCTGATCGAAGCCTTCGGACTCAGCGAAGCGAAGGATCGCGCGGTGCAGCATTACTCCGGCGGGATGCGGAGGCGGCTGGATATTGCCGCCAGTATCGTTACCGAGCCCGATGTTATTTTTCTGGATGAGCCGACGACGGGACTGGACCCGCAAAGCCGTGTTCAAGTGTGGGATGTTGTAAGGTCGCTCTTGAAACGGGGGACTACGGTGCTGCTCACAACCCAATACTTGGAGGAAGCTGATCAACTGGCGGACCGGATTGCCGTGATGGATAAAGGGAACCTGATAGCCGAAGGGACGCCCCGGCAATTGAAGGCTTCGATTGGCGACAGGACGTTAACCGTCCAATTCAACGAGCAGGCCGATCGGGATAAATTGGGTACGTGGTTATACGAGGCGCACGCCCTGACCGTATTGCAGGACGATCATCCGTTGGTACATAAGATCCCGGTGAAGGATGCGATTGCTGCCCATAAGGCCATCCATACGCTGATGGAGAACGGGTTCGCCATTGACTATTTTGCCTTAAGCGAGCCGAGTCTGGATGAGGTCTTTCTGTCCCTGACCGACGCAAAGTCGAAAGGAGGCGCTCCATGAGTGCAAACCAGCATACAGCGACAGCGAATAAGGACGGCTTGCCGACGGTTCGGCGAGCGGTCATCGATCCTCCTTCTATCCTGACGTCGATCCGAATCTTTATGTGGAGAACCTGGCAGCATACCAAGCATAACGGGTTTGGTCTGGTGATGGATGCGGTTCTGTCGCCGGTTCTGCTGCTGCTCATCTTCAGTTACCTGTTCGGCGGTGCCATGGCCGGGTCAACCGGGGCTTATATTCAATTCCTCTTGCCCGGCATCCTGATCCTGACGGTCGTTCCCATGACAGTGTACAGCGGAACCACGATATGCTCGGATATTACCAAAGGGGTGTACAATCGTTTCCGAACGCTGCCCTTCTGGCAGCCCGCATCCGTGATTGGCTCCATCCTTACGGATGGGCTGCGTTATGCGGCCGGCGTTACTGCTGCCCTCGGTACGGGCGTGGCGCTGGGTTTCCGCCCCGAAGGCAGTGCCGTTCAGGTGTTGTGCGCCATAGCCTTCATCCTGTTGTTTGCCTTCAGCGTCAGCTGGATATTTGCGCTGGTCGGCGTCGTGGCCAAGCGGCCGGAGACGGTGTCGGGGTCCAGCATGATCGCGATATATCCGCTGCTGTTCGCCAGCAGCATTCTGGTGGATTCGTCGACGATGCCGAAATGGACAGCGACCCTCATTGATCTGAATCCCGTCAGTATGGCGGCAACCACCGTCAGGGCGCTGATGAGCGGTACGGCAGGCCCGGCCGTGATCATGACCGGAATCGGAGTCTGCGCGCTGTTTATGGGGATATTTGCCCCGCTTACGCTTTATCTGTACCAGACGAAAAACGAGCGGTAACAAGCACAAAAAAACCAGGCCTGCATGAACATGCAGCCTGGTTTTTATCTATGGTACGTCATTTGCAGTCTATGTCCATCGTATCGCTATTTTTGGACCCACGATAAATACACAATACTACAACGGAAAGTATAAGTCTATATTTTTTTCGGGAAACCCCTATACTTAGAGCTATTCTTTAGCGAAGAGGGGGAAATCGGAGTGCTGAATCCAAACGAAAACGCAGAGCGGGAATATCTTGCATTGGTATTAAAGGAGCTTCAACGGGCATCGGAGGAATTAGAGGGGAAGGTGTCCGATTCGTATAAGGATATCATTGAAGCCAAGAAATACCTGTGGGTCAACATGGCCCAATTGGATGCGGCGGAGCGTGCGGCCAACCGGGTTGATATTTCTTTGTCGATCGATACCGGAGAGAAACAGGCGGCCAGGCTGCAGAGGATGCGCAAGCTGCTTGCCTCGCCTTATTTTGGGAGGGTGGATTTTCGTACGAATGAACCGAAGGAAGAAGAAGGCGCCTACTATATCGGCACCCATTCGTTCACGAACCCGGAGAGTCAGGAGCATCTCATCTATGATTGGCGCTCGCCGGTGGCCAGCCTGTTTTATGATTACAATGCCGGCCCTGCGTCGTATGAAGCGCCCATGGGGAGGCTGCAGGGCGAAATTACCGTCAAAAGGCAGTATAAAATCAAAGACGGCCACATGGAATATATGATCGAGAGCTCCATGAACATCAATGACGACGTGCTGCAGAAGGAGCTCAGCAGCAACTCGGACGAGAAGATGAAGAATATCGTGGCTACCATCCAGCAGGAGCAAAATGCCATCATCCGAAACGAAACAGCGCATGAGCTGATCATTCAGGGAGCGGCAGGCTCGGGCAAAACCTCGGTGGCCCTGCACAGGGTGGCCTTTCTCCTGTATCGCCATAAGGAAACCTTGACTTCCAGCAACGTGCTAATCATATCCCCCCATAAAGTGTTCTCGGATTATATATCGAGCGTGCTGCCGGAGCTTGGCGAAGAGAAAATCATGGAGGTCACGATGGAGGAGCTTGCTGCCAAAGAGCTCCGAGGATTATGCCAGTTCCAGACCTTCTCCGAACAGGTGGACGAAATCGTACACGCCCATGACGAGCAGGCCATCGAACGGATCCGGTACAAGGCCGGTTTGGATTTTGTGCATGAGCTGGATGCTTATCTGGAATATGGTGATCAGCAATTTTTCCAGCCTACGGATATTCAGATGAAGGGGGTGCTCATACCGGCCTCGGAGGTTATGGATAAATACCTTGGCACCATGAGTTTGCCGGTCAGGCAGCGATTGGAGAAGACCGCCTCGGTCCTGTCGGGGCAGGCCCGTACGGAGGACGGCGAGAGGCTGACTTCGGCGGAAGCCAATAAAGTCAAAGCCGCGATCCGAAAAATGTTCACATATCAAAATGCGTTAAGCCTGTACAAGGCATTCTTCTCATATCGGAACATACCGGATCTGTTCATCATGAAGGGGAGGAGAACGATCGAATACGCTGACGTTTTTCCGCTGATTTACCTCAAGATGCATCTGGAAGGGAGTGCCTCCTTCGATATGGTAAAGCATCTGCTGGTCGATGAAATGCAGGATTATACTCCGATTCAGTATGCCGTCATCTCCAAATGGTTTGCTTGCAAAAAGACGATTCTCGGCGACAGCAACCAATCGGTCAACGTGTATACTTCAACCTCGCTGCCCGATATCCAGCGCGTGTTTCCCCAAGCCGATACGATCGAACTGGTAAAAAGCTATCGTTCCACGCTGGAAATCATGAAGCTTGCAAAGCGGATCCATCCGCGCAGCACCATGATTCCCGTGGAGCGGCATGGTGAAGAACCGCTGCTGATCCGGTGTCATGATGCGGCGCAGGAACTGGCGTTCATTCAAGAGCTCACCCGAAACTTTCCGAATTCCGGGATGCAGACGATGGGGATCATATGCAAAACGTCATCGCAAGCCCGGCAGGTGTACGAGACGGTCAGGGGGTTAACGGACAACGTGAGCCTGCTCGATTTTAGCAGCGACCGCTTTCAGGAGGGAATCACGATCACCTTCGCCCATATGGCCAAAGGGCTGGAATTCGACAAGGTTATCGTTCCTTTTGCGGGCGCCGCAAACTATCGTACCGAGATGGATCGAAGCTTGCTCTATATTGCCTGTACCCGGGCCATGCATAAGCTGCTGCTGACCTATTCCGGCGAGCCCGCGGTATGGTTGGCCGGCTCGGCGTAAACCGGATCAGGATTTTGCCATGCGTAAGAATATATCGTTATCCGGAGTCGCGCCCCATGGGCGCGGCTCTATCTTTAGATTATTGGACTCGAATGACCTTGATTGACGTTATGTCTAAATTTAAATAAAACATCAGGCGGTTTAGGAAGGAGGACTCCTTTATATCTAGAAACTATTAATATGGGAGCATCACAGCAAACGTATGGAAGGGGGAACGTAACGGACTGAATAATCCAATAACAGGACAGGAAGTGATATGGGACATTGGACTCTCATCGAATACTTGGAGACTTTTTCAGGAAGACGTGGCCATTTTATGTGTTGTCGATTTGCTGTCACTTGGTAGCCAATATCATCCACGTGAATTTCCCGAGGGTGCTGGGCAATTTCACGGATGAATTGAAGGATGGTTTATTGTCGGTCGGCGGCGTTGTGCAGTACAGCTGGACGCTGCTGGGTATCGGCGTCGGCTTTGCCGTCATCGGCGGGATCGGCCAGTTTCTGGTCATGTACACGGGACGTTATTTCGAATTTATGAACCGGCGCCGCCTGTTTGTCCATTTTACGGGGCTCAGCGAGCGGTTTTATTCCAAGAACGGCGTCGGCAAGCTGCTAAGTTATTTCATGAACGACGTGACGACGGTAAGGGAAGCGATCTCGATGGGGATCAATCAGACGGCAAACGCCTCGATCCTGCTGGTCTCCACGATAGTCATGCTGCTGATAACGAATGTTCCGCTGTATCTGGTGGCCGCAAGCATCGTTCCTTTGCTGCTGATACCGATCATCGTTGTCTGGCTCGGGCCGATCATCAGGAGAAGATCGCTTCAGGTTCAGGAAGCGCTGGGCGTGATGACGGAATCGGCGGAGGAGCAGTTTGGCGGGATCCGCGTCACGAAGAAGTTTGCGGTGGAAGAGACGATGAAACGGCGGTTCGGGACGACGGTGGACAGCATCCGGGACAAGCAGCTGCGGCTGGTGCGTGTGTCGTCGCTCTTTCAATCGATCATTCCGTTTCTTGGCGCATCCTCTCTTATTATCGCCCTCTCATTCGGCGGTTACTTAACGATCATGGGACGCATCTCGGTCGGTAACTTTGTCGCATTGACGCTTTACATTCGCATGCTGATGAACCCGCTGCAGCAGATCGGGAATGTCATTAATGTCGTCCAGAGAGCGAGGGCCTCGCTTGACCGCTTGAACGATCTGCTTGATAAGCAGGCCGACATTAAGGAACTGCCTGGCGCCAAGGAGCTGAATCTGGAGTATCCAGGGATTGAGGTGCGGGATTTATCTTTTTCCTACGATGCTTTGGACGGCCATGAAGGAGGTTCCAGGCAGGTGCTGCGCGGCATTCGGCTGAGCGTTCCGCCCGGCGCGACGCTGGGCATTATCGGCCGTACGGGAAGCGGCAAAACCACGCTGATGAAGCTGCTGCTGCGCACCTACGACCCGCCTCCGGGGAAGGTGCTGATCGGCGGCGAGGACATTCGGAAGCTTACATTAAAAAGCCTGCGCGAAGGAATCGCTTACGTTCCCCAGGACGGCTTCCTGTTCAGCTCGACCATCCGCGAGAATATTGCCTTCTATAAAAGGGACACGAAACCGGCCGTCGTTGAGGAAGCGGCACGAAAGGCACGGGTGTACGACAACATTGCGGAGTTTCCGGACAAGTTCGAGACCCGCTTAGGGGAGCGCGGCATTACCCTTTCCGGCGGACAGCGGCAGCGGACAAGCCTGGCGCGGGGAATCATCAAGGATGCGCCCATCCTCATTCTGGATGACAGCGTAAGCGCCGTCGATGCGGTGACGGAGACGGAAATCATGGAGACGATTCGCGACATCCGGGAGGGGAAGACCACGATCATCATTGCCCACCGGATTAGTGCATTGAAGCATGCCGATGAGATCATCGTCCTGGATCAGGGAGAGATTGTCCAGCGGGGTACGCATGAAGAACTGCTGTCTACGGACGGACTGTACCGGACGCTGCATGACATTCAGGAAGAGGGGATGAAGCATCATGGCACAGGCCATTAACAATTGGCAGCTGGATCAGAAGGCGGATTTGAACGCCCCTCAGTCCAAGCCAAAGTATATTTCCACGTTCCGGGCTTTATCGGGTTATATGAAGGAACACCGGCTGACCTTTGCCGGGTTTATCGGCTGCACCTTGATTGCCATCTCGGCAGAGCTGCTGCAGCCGTACCTGATGAAAATCGCGATCGACGATAATCTGATGGTCGGCAAGAACGATTACAAGAGCTTGATGATCATATGCGGCATCTATTTTTCGTTATCGCTGCTCAGCATGATGTTTACCTATCTGCAAAATAATTTGCTGCAAAAAGCGGGGCAGAGCATTGTAGCGAGCATTCGCAAACGGCTGTTTGCCCATATCTCGAGGCTGTCGATGTCGTATTTCGACAAGGTGCCGAGCGGCAGCTTGATTACGCATGTATCCAGCGATACCGAAGCGATCAACCAGTTTTTTAACCAGGTGCTGCTCAGCCTGTTTCGTGACGGCTTCACGCTGATCTTCATCCTGGTGATGATGTTCCAGCTGGACGTCACGCTGACCTTATACTGCCTCATCCTGCTGCCGATCATTGCAGGGATCGCGATTGCGTTCCGGCGGTATATGCGCCACACCTACCAGATGGCGAGAACGCGGTTATCCCGGCTGGTGGCTTTCGTGGCGGAGAATCTCTCAGGCATGAACCTGATCCAAGTGTTCCATCAGCAGAAGGAGCAGGAGAAGCAGTTCGAGGAGCGGAACGACTCTTATTTCAAAGCCAACATCCGGGAGATCCGGACCAATGTGCTGTTTAACCGCTCCTACGAGATATTGAACAACCTGGCGATTGCGTTCGTGACGTGGCTCGGCGGGCAAGCCGTTCTGGGGACGACGCTGGAGTTCGGCGTGCTGTATGCTTTTATTACGTATATCCGTTTGTTCTTCCAGCCGATCAATACGATCACCCAGCAGTGGAATACGCTGCAATCGGCGACGGTGGCGATTAACCGGATATGGAGCCTGCTCGCGATTCAGCCTGAGGTTACGGATCGACGCATGCCGGAGGCCATGGAGAAGTCGAAGGTTCAGGGCCGCGTCGACTTTGACCGGGTCACGTTCGGTTACGAAGGCGGGGCTCCGGTCATTCGGGATTTGGACCTTCATATCCAACCCGGGGAAATGATCGGGATCGTCGGAACCACCGGCGCGGGAAAAAGCTCGCTCATTAGCCTGCTGTGCCGTTTTTACGACGTGAACGAAGGGAGCATTCGGATTGATGGGATCGACATCCGGGAGCTGGCGCAGTCCGATCTGCATCGGATCGTGGGCCTTGTGCAGCAGGAGCCCTATCTCTACTCCGGAACGGTGCTGGACAATGTGCGGCTGTTCGATGAGGACATATCCAGGGAACGGGTGATCGAGGCTTGCCGCTTTATCGGCGCGGATTCAATTATCAGGAGGATGAAGGAGGGATATGACACCCGGCTGTCGGAGCGGGGCAGCGGCTTGTCCGCCGGCGAGCGGCAGCTGATCTCCTTCGCGCGAATCATCGTGTTCCAGCCCAAAATTCTCATTCTGGACGAAGCGACCGCCAACCTGGATTCGCACACGGAGCAGCTCATCCAGAATGCGCTGCAGCTCGTTGCCGAGGGGCGGACGACCCTTGTCATTGCCCACCGCTTATCCACCATCATGGGGGCGGACCGAATCTTGGTCATGAGCAGAGGCCGAATCGTGGAGCAAGGGACCCATGAGGAACTGCTGGATTCCCATGGGTATTACGAAGAGCTGTATCTTCACTCCCAAGGACAGAAGCAGGAGCGGGAGGGGGTCGCAGGCTCGTTGTATCGCACGAAATAAACGGCACCCGATTGGAGGACGGAGCTTCATTAGCTCAGTCCTCTTTTTGCTGCTGGACCTCCGATGAGGTTCGCAAATCTATAAGGTGCTAGCCAACAGGTCAATGAAGTTCAGCGCCGTTCTGGAGACATGGTGATCCTTCAGCCAGATTAAGGCCGAGGAGGCCGCAGCCGGGGTGTCCTTGATTTTGAAGGCGTGCACCGCTGCGGGCAGCTGCTGTTTGATCAGGGTCTCGGGAACGATCGCCACGCCGAACCCCGAAGAGACCAAGCGCAGCAGCAGCGAAATGTCGGAGCATTCGGCTACGATGTTGGGCTGCAGCTTCTGCTCCGAGAAAGCCATCTGGATCGTATAATACACGCCCAGCCCTTCCGTGCTTGGCAGAATAAGCGGATGCTGCGCGATATGGGGGAGGGTCGTCTCCTGTTCGATGGATGGCTCCGAGGTGAGCATGTAAAAAGGCTCCGTCTGCAGATGAAGGATCGAGAAATCGTCCAATTCAAGCGGCAGGCGAACGATCGCTACTTCGAGCGACCGGTTTCGCACGAGCTCACAGAGCTGATACGACTCGTTTTGCTGAATTTTATACGAGACTTGGGGATATCTTGCCCTGAACTCATGGAGCCATGACGGCAGCTCTACCGAAGACAGGGTATTGATGCCAAGGCTCAGCGTTCCTTTATCTCCGTTCCCGACCTCTTTCACTTCGGCTTTAGCCTCTTCCATGAGCTGGGTCATTTGGAGCGCGTATTTGTACAGCGCTTTCCCCGATTCGGTGATTTCCAGCCGCTTCCCTCTTCGATATACCAAGACCGATCCGAGTTCTTCCTCCATGGCTTTCAGCTGCTGACTGAGCGGCGGCTGGGATATATGAAGCCGGTTGGCGGCGAGCGAGATGGTGCCTTCCTCCACGATGGCAATAAAATAGCGGAGCTGCCTGATATCCATATGCTTATGCAAACCTCCTTGTATATGAAAAACCTTCATAAATTCAATTTTTTAAGTATTTTTCATATGGTTCTGTCTCATGGTAGCATACCCATATATACGATAGAAAGAGGGGGAGTATCGGGTGCTGCGTATAACAGCTATGCTATTGATCCTTTTCCTGTCGGCCTGTCAACCAAATTCGGAGAAACACGAGGTGAAGAAGAATATGGATCGTCAACTCATTGAATCCGCCGAGCAAGGGAATACGGAGCAAGTACGACAGCTTCTTCAATCCGGCGCTAACATCGATGCGACGGATGAACAGGGAAGAACGGCGGTGATGGCGGCAACCTACCGCAATCATGTCGATACGGTAGACGCCTTGATTCAGGCTGGCGCCGATATCAATATTCGGGATCATCAACTGAATAATGTGTTTTTGTATGCCGGTGCTGAAGGAATGCTGGACATCCTGAGGTTGGCCATTGATGCCGATGCGGATGTGACGCTTACGAACCGTTTTGGCGGTACGGCTCTTATTCCGGCCTCCGACCGCGGTCATGTGGAGATTGTGCAGGAGCTGCTGACCCGGACCAGCGTCGATGTGAACCATATTAATAATTTGAACTGGACCGCGCTGCTGGAGGCTGTCATTCTCGGTGACGGCAGCGAGAACTATCAGCGTATCGTGAAGCTGCTGCTGGATCATGGGGCAGACCCTGAGCTTCCGGACGGGAACGGCGTAACTTCCCTGCAGCACGCCCGGGAGCGGGGATATCAAGAAATCGAACGCATCTTAATGGAGGCTGCGAACTAAGGGATATCGAAAAGAGGGCAGATATAAGCGAGAAGGGGATGAAGGTTATATGAACAAACACAGCAAGGCATACTGGCTGCTGCATGTCCGACTGGAAACGGGTTACCGCTACGAGGATGACGTGGTGACCGGAACCGAAACGGGACTTTTTCATGTGAGGATAGAGAATGGGGCTTTTTCTGAGATTCGTCCCGCGGAGGCTTTGCCGGATTCGCTGCTGCCGACATGGGATATGAAGGGGAATCTGATGCTGCCCTCTTTTAGAGATATGCATATCCACCTGGACAAAACCTATTATGGAGGACCATGGAAGGCACCGCTTCGTCCGGCTCACGGAATCTTCAGCCGGATCGAGGAGGAAGAGAGGCTGCTTCCCGAGCTTCTTCCCACCGCCAAGGAGCGAGCGGAGGGACTGCTGGATCTGCTGCTGCGATACGGTTCTACCCATGTCCGCTCCCACTGCAATGTGGATCCCGTCGTCGGTCTGAAAAATTTGGAAGCCACCTTGCAGGCGGTTGAAGGATATAAGGAAAAAGCTTTTGTGGAGATCGTTGCTTTTCCTCAGCACGGCTTGCTTCGCAGCCAGTCCGTATCCCTGGTCAGGGAAGCGCTCCGGAACGGAGCCGCGCTGGTAGGCGGGCTGGATCCCACGACGGTAGACGAGGATATGGAGAAATCGCTGAACACCGTGATGGAGCTGGCGGTGGAAGCCAACGCCGGCATTGATCTGCACCTGCATGAGTCGTCCCAGATCGGACTGAATGCCTTTAAACGGGTAGCTGATCTTACGGAAGAGGCGGGTTGGAACGGAAGAGTCACGCTCAGCCATGCCCTCGCTTTCGCGGACGTCTCACCAAGCGAGGTGGATGAAGTGGCGATTCGGTTAGCGGACTTGGGTATTTCCGTCACCTCCTCCGTACCGCTTGGCCGAACCATCCCGATCCCGCAGCTGCACCGCCGCGGCGTGAACATCTCGCTTGGGCAAGACAGCATTATGGACCATTGGTCCCCGTTCGGCAAAGGGGATAATCTGGACAAGGCGGGCACGCTGGCCGAACGCTTCCATATGAGCGATGAGCGTTCGCTCGGACAGGCCCTCGGGTTTATTACGGGAGGCGTGACGCCGCTAGACCAGGACGGCCGCTATGCGTGGCCAAACGTCGGGGATGCGGCGGATGCGGTGATTGTGGAAGCCAGCTGCTCCGCAGAAGCCGTTGCCAGGCGGTCCCGCCGCCATGCCGTGCTGTTTAAGGGAAACCCGGTTTACGGAATATGATAAAGGGGCAGCCGCTGCATGCCGGACTTTTCCGGCGTGCAGCGGCTGTTGTTGGTTTATAGGCTTTAAGGCGCCAGGTCCCTTATTGATGAACGCCTTTGACAACGAAACCGTCTCCCGCCCGGTTCGGATTGGAGGGAATGGAGGTAACGGTTGAATTCTGGAGCATAATGCCCCCATCATCCGCCGTGAGTTTGGGGCGTTTCCCATTGACGCGGCAGCAGGAGAAGACAACGGGGGACAATCGTGCCATCGTGGCAAGCGCCCCATTGATTTGCGGCGCTTCGACGATCCATTCCGCCGAGGTCTGCGGACCGCTATACCGCTGCAATGTTCGAAAGGTCCAGTTCCGGGATACGTTGCGAAGGCAGATCAGCCAGTTCGACCCGCTGCACTTGATGATGCTGGCATGCATGCGGTCACCCGGCTGAATGGGCAGCGGAATGAACGTAAGCGAGGCGGGGAGAATCTCCCACCAAGCATAATAATAAGCCTTGCCGTCTATCCAATCATGACCCGTTCCGGTCTGTATCAAATTGCTGTTGCTGAATCCGTCAATGCCGATCCAGGCCGAGGAGTAGGACGTCCCGCGGCTTGGCCGAACAAACGGCACATTCCATTTGGCGGAGACCCGTTTGAAAGCCCCTTTTTTTCCAGTGATAGAGTATCCGCTCCAATTGCTTGATATCCATCCGATGTTACGACGCGGCTTGGCTGTAGTGTCAAGTTGGCATGTGTGATTCCACTGACCTGTCGTGGAAATCCCCATAATCTCCACCGCCTTTACTAGATTGATAGTATATCTAATGAAGAATCGGTAGAGTTGGTATGGGTTATGTGTTAGAAAGTTTGAACAGGCAGCCCTTAAATCTATTTTTCAGGTTAATCGAGTCTTAAGGGATATGCCGTAAGGCAAAAACAAACAGGATCATGGCCCCTATGGAGGTGACCGTCCGTACATGGTTCCAGGCCGTCCATTTACTTAGGTAGGCATTCCAGACCTCGCTTCCTGCGCTGCTCGCAGGATCAACGGCAGCCAGCGCGTCATTGAGCGGGACATTGAAGGCCATCGTTACGATGAATCCCGTCAGATACAGCAGACCGGCGGCCAGCAAGTAGACGGATCCCGGTTCTCCCCAGCGTAGGACGGATAGGACTGCAAGAACGATACTGGTTAGGGCGGTACCTGTAAACAGTGCACCGAACGTGGGGTTGAGTATGGTTGCATTGATGGACTGCATGGCGTTAATCCCTTGTTCGTTCGGAATCCGCGATAAAGCGGTCATCATGAAGGATGAGAAGGCGAAGAACAGGCCGGCTATAAGGCCCGAGCCTGTCACTGAAAATAGAGCCAGCAAAAAAATCAAGCGATCACTCATGGGCAGGTTACCTCCAGTTTTAGATGTGATTCTGACATTTGATTCCATGTATATCCACTTAATAATTGTTTGTACATACAAATATATTAGCGTTTTCGGCAAAAGTAAAGACCTAAAATTGAAGGAATGAAGATATAGAGGGATCTGTATACTTGTTTTTACTATATATGGTAATAAGCATATCTACGCTATTTACTAAATAGAGTTGAATATACGCTTTCGTAAGCGTATCCAAAATTTGGATCATATATTCAATGTGTTCAGCCAAAAGGAGGGATCCGTATGAAGTCAGGCAAGAGGGGGATTTGGCTAGTAACGACGGCTTTATTAAGCGTTTCTTTGTTGTTCGGTTGTACCGGTGGCAAGGGAACGCCGGCCGATACCGGCGATCCGGAGCCGGGAAAGGACGGAGAGACGGCGAAGAAAATCATTACCGTTACGTTTCGGGATGACGGGATCGGCGAGAACGGAGCGTTCTATAAATGGCTTAAGGAAGTGTCGGCCAGTTACCCTGACAAAAGCGTAGAGATTAAGCCGACACCGATTCAGGCATCGGAAGGCGATTATTTTGCCAAGGTGGCCCTGGCGCTGAAATCCAAAGATACGGCGCCCGATATCGTGACGGAAGATACCTTCATTTTGAACTCGGATGCCAGCGCCGGCTATCTGGAGCCGCTCGACGATAAATTGACGGGATGGGAAGACTGGGGCAACGGCTCCTTCATCGAAGCGATGAAGAAGGGGGTCACTGCCAGCGATGGCAAGGTATACGGCGTGCCGTATAACACGGATTCCAGGGGCCTTTGGTATAACAAGGATATTTTCAAACAAGCGGGTCTTCCGGAGGATTGGCAGCCTAAGAATTGGGAGGAGGTCTTAAACGCTGCGCGAACGATCAAGGAGAAGGCGCCCGACGTTGTACCGATCTGGATGAACATGGGCAAGGCTACAGGCGAAGCTACCTCCATGCAAACCTACGAGATGCTGCTCTACGGAACGGGCGAAAGGCTGTATGACGATGCCAGCGGCAAATGGATTACGAAAAGCCAGGGCATTCTGGACGCGCTGACTTTTGTGGAAACGGTCAACAAAGAGAAGCTGGGACCGCCGCTCTCCAAAGTATTGAACGGCCAGGCAGGCAACACGGCTTCCCGCGAATACCTGCCGCAGGGCAAGCTGGCGATTTCGCTGGACGGCTCCTGGATCACGGGCAACTACATGGAAACAGGCGCGGCGCCATGGCCAGAATACAAAGACGTGCTCGGCTTTGCGCCGATGCCGACCAGCCAAGGACAGGAGCCCGGCTCGATTACGCTGGCCGGAGGCTGGGCGCTGTCGATTCCAAGCAATTCCAAGAACAAAGACGAGGCATGGGAATTTATCAAGTATGCGCTGGGCAAGGAAAATACCCAGAAGCTCGTCATGTCCTCCGGCAATATTACGGTGCGTGCCGATGTTGCCAAGGATCCGGAATATACGAAAATGCCGTTTAACGAAATCGCGACCGAATACCTGCAGAACGCAGAGTTTAGACCGGCTCAGGAGAAGTATCCGGAAGTGTCGACGCAGATCCAGACGATGGTGGAATCCGTAGCAACCGGAACATCGCCTGCGGATGCCATGAATAAATACGCGCAGGATGTTACCCGCATCGTTGGTGCGGATCATATCGTGGAGAAATAACCTGCTATAAGCAAAACCGGCTTGCTCAAGCGCTCCCGTCATCGCGGAGACTTGGGCAAGCGGTTTTTCAGATCATCCGTATGGAAGGAGAACCACACATGAGCAGTCTGTCCGTGGACGTTTACCCGAAACGAAGAAAAACGTATACCTGGCTCTTTTTTTTGCTGCCTTCAATCGCGATTATGCTCGTGTTTTTTATATATCCCATCCTGTTAACGTTCTTCTATTCCTTCACCAATCTGGCCTTGACCGGGGAAGCGGCGAGGGAGCTCAAATTTATCGGCCTCGACAACTATACTCGGATGTTCCAGGATCCCACGGTTCGGATCAGTATTTGGAACACGCTGGTTTTTCTTATCGGTTCGGCGGTGATCGGGCAGCAGGTGCTGGGATTTCTGATTGCACTGCTGATGAAGCAGAGGAACAAGACCTTTCGGCGCGTGATTGGAACGATTGTGCTTGCGGGCTGGGTAACGCCCGAGATCGTGTGCGCCCTTTGTCTGTACAGCTTCTTCGGGGATGAAGGCACGCTGAATGCGATTATCACATTTTTCGGATTTTCGGAAGTGACCTGGCTGTTTACCGTCCCGATGCTGACGATCATTCTTGCGAATATTTGGCACGGCACGGCCTTCTCGATGCTGGTATTTCAAGCCGCGCTGGATGACGTGCCGAACGAAATCGAGGAAGCGGCGGTAGTGGATGGAGCCTCCAAGTGGAAAATCTTCACGCGCATCATCATCCCTTACATCAAAAGCACCATTACCACGAACATGATGCTGGTTACTTTGCAGACGCTCGGGGTGTTCGGGCTCATCTATGCGATGACCGGAGGCGGTCCGGGCAACTCCACGACGACCCTGCCGATCTTTATGTACAATCAGGCGTTTGTGAACTATCAATTAGGCTATGGAACCGCTATTTCGCTGCTGCTGCTGCTGATCGGGATTGTGTTAAGCCTCCTGTATATCAGGTCGATGAAAGAGTAACCAGGGGTGAAATCATATGAATGCCAAACAACGTAAATTAGTCTATCGAATTCTGCCGTATGCGATTCTTGCGGGGATCGGCATTTGCTTCGTGCTGCCGCTGCTCTGGGTGCTTGTGGCTTCCGTCGATCCGAATGCAATGCAATCCCTGAAAGTGCCCAGCAAGATTACCGGGGCCAATTACGTAGAGGTGATTACCAGCAGCGAGAACCAGCGCGCTTATCTGATCGGCCTGGTGATGTCGCTTGGCCAAGCCGTATTGGTTGTCCTGCTGGCGCTGCTAGCGGCTTACCCGTTATCCCGTTATCAGATGAAATATAAGAAGCCCTTCATGCTGACCATTCTGTTCATGACCTCGCTGCCGATTACGGCCGTTATGGTCCCTGTCTACCAGCTGTTCCTGGGGTTAAAGCTGTATGACAACATTTTTGGCGTCATCTTGTTCTATGTAGCGTCGTCCATGCCGTACGGGATATGGATGATGAAGAATTTCATGGATTCCGTGCCGAGCGATCTGGAGGAAGCCGCATGGGTGGACGGGGCCTCGGTGTTTACGGGGATCCGCAAGGTAGTGGCGCCGCTGATGGTTCCGGGGATATGCACGGTGGCAATCTTTACGTTCTCGGGCAGCTGGGGCAATTTCTTCGTTCCGTATATCTTGCTGCAATCGCCCGAGAAGTTCCCGGCATCCCTGAAGCTGTACCAGTTCTTCGGGCAGTACGGCATGGTCGACTACGGGAGCCTCGCGGCCTTCTCGGTGCTGTACGCCATCCCGGCGATCATCATGTATATTCTATCCCAGCAGTTCATGTCCAAGGGCTTCGGGCTGCAGGGCGGAACGAAAGGATAGCATGCGAATAAAAGGCAGGGCCGCTTGGTGCCCGACATAAAAAACGGCAGAAATGCCGTTTTTTTATGTTTGACTGGCGAATCCCTTCCGTTTTGCTGTTCGTATCCGATCGGGTTTACGTTTCGTGCGTGCCGAAGTCCAATGAGTCGCGAAGACGTTTGATATCCCGGATCGGAGGCAATCCGAACATGCGGGCATATTCCCTGTTGAACTGGGTGGGGCTCTCATAGCCGACCTGAAATCCGGCGTCGGCGGCCGCGAAGGTTTCCGAGAGAAGGAGCCGCCTGGCCTCTTGCAATCGGATTTGCTTTTGATATTGAAGCGGGCTCATGGCGGTGATTTCCTTGAAGTGATGATGAAGCGAAGAAGGGCTCATATTGACGGCTGCGGACAGTTTGGCGATGTGCAAGGGCTGATTATAATCACGCTCGATCAACTGGGCAGCCGCCGCGATGCGCTGCGCATGACTGCCGCTGACGGCAAACTGCTTCAGGGATTGCCCTTGCTCGGCTTGAAGGATTCGATAAAGAATTTCCTTCGTGAACAGGGGGGCCAGGACGGGAATATCCTCCGGCGTATCCAGAAGGCGCACGAGGCGGACGACGGCATCCAGCAGCGCTTGATTCATCGGGCTGACAAACAGGGCTTTTTGGGAGTCGGATTTCTTGGGAGGGGTCTCTTGGCCGGGTTTGATTAGCTCGAAAATCTTATGCTTGTCAAAGTCCAGCCGGAGACACAGATAAGGCCGCTCGGGTGCCGCCTGGATTACTTGGCCGGATATGGGCAGCTGCAGCGAGACGACAAGATAGCTGGACGGGTCGTAAACATAGCATTCTTGTGCCAGCATGATTAATTTTCGGCCTTGGACCACGATGCATAGCGCGGGCTCATGAATCGTGTGGACCAATTCCGTCTCGCTGGATGCCCGTATAAAATGCAGAGCGGGTATCGACGTACTATATGTACCGTCCATGCCCGTGTATTTTTCTATGTATCCTGCAAGTTCGTTGTGCGGATGGCTTCCTTCATGGTTGATCATTCAGGGTCGGTATCCTCCTCCGATGGTATATGGTTCAATCTTAATCAATCATGCAGGAATAGGCAAGAATCATGGTGGATTCGGCTACCGGATGAATGCGGTGTGAACGCATAATAGAAATATCCTCAATGGTTAAAGGCAGACAGCTATAAATGTAACTCAAGAGGATTAGATAAGAGCGAAGAGGAGGGAATGGAATGAATCCAGCTCTTGTTGCGAATGGGGCGAAGCATCCCTATGCAGGCATGTGGGTTACGAAGGACGGATATATCCGCCACGAGCTCCTCCCGAACGGGCGTTATGATGAAGCAAGAGGACCGCGGCAAAGCGCCTATCAAGGCCGCTATTTCATGGAAGGCGATCACATCGAATATGTGGATGATACCGGGTTCACGGCCGACGGCGATTTTCGGGACGGCGTTCTCTATCATGCCGGAATGGTATTGTATCGGGAAATCTAACATTGTGTCATGGCAAAAATGCGGAATGGATTTGGAAATACAGAACAGGAACGGGAGGAGCGTTGTTGCATGTCTAGCGTAAAAGGAAAAGTCGTGGCCATTACAGGCGCGAGCAGCGGGATCGGCGAAGCGGCGGCCCGGCTGCTCGCTCAGCATGGCGCACATGTGGTGCTCGGGGCGAGAAGAACGGACAGGCTGGAGAAGCTGGCTGCCGCATTGAATGGGGAAGGCGGCTCAGCCGTTTACCAATCGCTGAATGTCGTTCATCTCGATCAGATGGAATCCTTCATCGACTTGGCGGTGAGCCGGTTCGGGCGGGTGGATGTCATCCTCAACAATGCAGGCGTCATGCCTCTATCGCCCTTGGAAGCCTTGAAGGTGGACGAATGGAACCGGATGATCGACGTGAACGTCCGCGGCGTCCTGCATGGCATTGCGGCAGGGCTGCCGGTGATGCAGAAGCAGGGCTTAGGTCAATTTATCAATATCGCTTCCATCGGTGCGTATGAGGTATCGCCTACCGCGGCCGTTTATTGTGCCACCAAGCATGCGGTTCGCGCAATCTCGGAGGGGCTGCGACAGGAGGTCGGGAGCAAAGGTATCCGGGTTACGCAAATATCGCCGGGCGTGACGGAGTCGGAGCTGGCCGACAGCATTTCCGATGATACGGCCAGACAAGTCATGAAGGAGTATCGAAGAATATCGATCCCGGCGATATCGATTGCGCAAGCGATTGTGTATGCCATCGAGCAGCCGCCGGAAGTCGATGTGAATGAAATCATCATTAGGCCAACTGCATCAGGGAGCTAACGAATCAGCTGTTGAGTTCAATCTCAACAGCTTTTTATGATGGAAGGATTTGTTATGCTTTTTATCAAGATGTGTTGGGACTGGATATGATCATGGCTCACGGCTGGATCACTACTTATGGCTCGCAGGAGAAGATCGTTCAGATCAGCTTTGCTTCCGAGGGGGGCGGCGAAGCCGGCAGCTCTCTGCTAAGACTCTGATTCGCCCTCTTTACCTATGGATGATGAGATATGTTATACTGTTTATAATATAAACAATTATTATCAGATGCAAGGATGCAGAAAGGAAACATGATCATGTCTAATGATGAGACGATAGATCCGGATATTGGATCCAAGCTGCCCAGAGGGGCGGCTCTCAGCTGGGGATTGGTTAAGCCGCCGCAGCGGGGACCGAAACGGGAGATGAGCCTTTCCCAGATTGTAGATACGGCCATCGACATCGCCGATAAAGAAGGGCTTTCAGCTGTCTCCATGAATCGAATTGCGTCCACTTTGGGTTTTACCGCCATGTCGCTGTACCGGTACATATCCAGCAAGGACGACCTTTTGGTGCTGATGCAGAACGCCGCGTGCGATATTCCCATTCCGGCGGAAGATTCTGCTGACTGGCGCGAGAATATGCGGGTCTACGTCAAATCGACGATGCAGGTATTCCGGGATCACCCCTGGTTCGGAGACATTCCGATTACGGGTATTCCCATTACGCCGAACAATCTGCGATTTATCGATTGGGGTCTGCGGTTCATGAAGGATCTTCCGCTGAATGATTATGAGCGGATGTCCTTGATTCTCTTGTTAAGCAATTATGCCAGAACGAGCGGCATGATGCAGCGGGATATGGACCGCGCCATACAGGCAGGCTCCACCCCGGAACAGTTCAGTGGACTCGATTATACGGAAGCGCTGAAACAGCTTATGAAGCCGGATCGGTTTCCGTTCCTGTACCCGGTTGTGATGTCGGGGGTCTATACGGAAGACAGCGAGGAAGTGAATCCGATAGGTAATGACATTGATTTCGGGTTAGAACGCATTTTGGATGGCATCGAGCAATATTTTCAAGCCAAGAAACAACAGGAACCCTCGGACAAGCCATGATGTCGGCCAAGTTACGGGGCTTGGTCGATCCAAAAAGTGCAGCAACAGCCGAGCAAAAAAAACGATCCTCTCATGAGGATCGTTTTTTTTGCTGATTGAGTCGGCCCAAGCCCGACTTGTTCAGCGCCCGGTTGGTTGGTATCGTTCCGGCCGGACTTTCATTAACGTTAGTTACGGGGGTACTGGTGGAATGACCGACTATGAGATAGGAAGGACACGGCAGCCTTTTGGAATCGGATGGAGTATCCTTCGCGCGCCCTTAGTAAAGCAGCCACCCGTATTTAGCGTCGTCCGGCTTTCCTCTTAAACGTCCACATGCTCCATACCATCGAGCCGATCAGGATGAACAGGCACCATCCGATCGCCCAGCCGATCTGATCCTGGATGGAGCCTCCCGTCAGTAATCCGCGAATGGATTCGATGACCGGCGTAATCGGCTGGTTGCTTGCGATCCCTTGCAGCCAAGCCGGCATCGTCTCGGTGGGAACGAAAGCACTGGAGAGGTAAGGGAGAAAGAGCAGGATGAATCCATAACTGCTGGCCGCTGCCGGACTGCCTGCAACGAGACCGATAGCGGCGTAGAGCCAGGTGAAGGCAAAGATGAAGAGCGCGATCAAGCCGATGGCGAGTATCCAATCCATAAGCCCTGCTGATGGCCTGAATCCAACGAGCAGAGCCACTGCGATAACAACGCCTGTCGCAAGCATGTTCCGGGCAAGGCTGGCGACCACATGCCCCGTGATGACACTCAAGCTTTGAATGGGCATCGTGCGGAAGCGGTCAATGATGCCATTGGTCATATCCTGGGAGACGTCGACGGCCGTGCTGGACGATCCGAAGCCGGCGCATAGCAGGATGATCCCCGGAACCACGTAGTTAACATACTGTCCGCTGGGATCGAGGGCACCGCCAAATACATAGGTGAACAGCAGCATCAGCATGATCGGCAGCACCATTGCCGTTATCATCGCCTCCGCGTTGCGGATGCTGTGACGCAGGCTGCGGCCGATAAAGACAGACTGGGTAACTGCTAAGGACGTTGTTTTTGTTTTCGTAGCCGTTGCCGTTGCTCTTATCATACAATTCCCTCCATTTTCTTGTCGGTAAGCGACAGGAATACATCATCCATATTGGGTCTGTGAAGACTTACGCGCGTCTCATTCGGGAGCAAGCGTATGAACTCCTGAAGCGTATGTGCGACGTCGCCGATGCTGCCGCTTGTCGGAATCCTGTGGATCACTTCGTCACGTGCGTCGCGAAGCTCCAGCATTTCACCACCGACCCGGGTCTTCAGCTCGGCCGGACTACCTTCAGCCACGATTCGTCCCCCATCCAGAACCGCAATCCGGTCCGCGAGCTGGTCGGCTTCCTCCAAATACTGCGTGGTCAGCAGGATGGTGATGCCTTGGCTTTTCAATTGAAGGATGATATCCCACAGCGCACGGCGGCTGCGCGTATCAAGTCCTGTGGTCGGTTCATCGAGGAACAACACGGGCCGCGGTACGACAAGGCTGATCGCCAGATCAAGCCGTCTCTTCATCCCGCCGGAATACGTCTTCACGCGCTTGGCCGCCGCGGCCGCCAGATCGAAGTGCTCCAACAGCTCGGCGGTTCTCCGCCCGGCTTCCGCCGCGGATAGACCCGACAGCCTGCATATCATCCAGAGGTTTTCTTCGGCGGTCAGCACTTCGTCAACGGCCGCGAACTGGCCGGTCAGACTGATGGACTGCTGAACCTCCTGCTTGTGATCGCGGAGATCGAACCCGTTGATCCTCACGCTCCCGACATCGGGCGTCACCAACGTGGACAGGATGTGAATCAAGGTTGTTTTGCCGGCCCCATTAGGACCGAGAAGAGCAAATACGTTTCCTTGCGGCACGCTCAGATCGATCCCGTCCAGAACGGTCTGGTGCCCAAAGCTTTTGCGAAGCTGACGAATTTCAACAGCATAGGTAATCATGAACCGAACATCTCCTTTAAATAATTGTGTATTATATAAACAGTTTAATTGATAATTAGTATATTGCATAAACAGTTATTGTGCAATACGATTTTTTTGCGTTTTGAAAACGGCATGATGATCTTGGGAGGACGAGGCGTCCGTACATAAAAAAGCCTGACGCGATGTAACAAAACATCGAGTCAGGCTCTTATAGGGATTAGTTCATGTATAAGCGATCTTATCGTTACGAACGATCCGATTCGTCATAAAGCTCCAGTTCAATGACGGTATTGCGTTTGTCGGGGAGCGGATAGGTAAAGTGTTCGGGACGCGCGAAGTTCACGAATGCGTCCTCGACGAATTCGGCGGCGCTCCATGGGCGGCTGAGGAACAATTCGTATCCGTCCGCGAGCAGCCGGGCCTTCTTCACCTTGTCGGCCATGCCGATGAGATTGATCGGTCCGATGGACTCCTCAAAGACGTGGGCATAGAGTGTATTGCCTTTTTGGGTATAACGACCCCACTCCGGTTTCGGATAATCGGCAGCCGCGCAGCCATAGATGCTGTCTCCGTTCTTGCTCATCCAGTCGCCGATCTCCTCCAGCACGTCGAGGCTTTCCTTCGGGATGGAGCCTTTCGCGTCAGGACCGACGTTCAACAGCATGTTGCCGTTCTTGCTGACGCATTCCACCAGCTTGCGGATGATGGTGGTTGCCGATTTGTAATTGCGGTCAGCTGCGGCATAGCCCCAGTTGTTGTTCAGCGTAATACAGGCTTCCCATGGAATCGGGGCACCTGTCTGGTCCACAACCCCGTGCGGCGGAATGATCTGTTCCGGCGACGCGAAGTCGCCGCTGTATACGGACGGATCGGTGGTATAGATGCTGCCCCCGCTCTCGCCGCTTCCCTCCAGCCGATTGTCGATAAGAATGTGCGGCTGAAGCTGGCGGATCATTTTCATCAGCTCGGTGGCCCGCCACACCTCGCCGCGCATGTTATCATAAGAGAAGTCAAACCACATGATATCGAGTTTGCCGTAGCCTGTGAGCAGCTCACGCACTTGTCCATGCATGTAATCCAGGTATCGGTCGAAGTTTTTCGGATCGCGCTTGAAGGCTTCGTTCGCCCGCATCGGGTGAATCCGGTCTCCATAAGCCGGGTAGTCCTCATGATACCAGTCGATCAGCGAGAAATAGAGGCCGACTTTAAGGCCTTCTTCACGGAAAGCTTCCAGAAATTCCTGCACGAGATCCCGGCCGGCTTTGGTATTCGTTGACTTATATTCCGTCAGCTTGCTGTCGAACAAACAGAATCCGTCATGATGCTTGGCCGTCAGCACCGCATATTTCATGCCTGCTTTCTTGGCCGCTTTGGCCCACTCCCGAGGATTATAGTCAACGGGATCAAATTCATCGAAATAGGCCTGATAGTCCTCGATGCTCATTTGTTCCGTGCTTCGGAGCCATTCGCCTCGGGCCGGGATAGAGTAAAGCCCCCAGTGAATGAACATGCCGAAACGGTCGTTCTGGAACCATTGCACGCGCTGGTTTCGATCATGGATGACTTGATTGGTTGGAGTGGTAGTCGTTGTCATGGATTCAAACCTCCGATTCTTGGAATTGTCGAGTTTGATTTTAACAAGAATGTGTTAGTATGAATAGATAATTACTTAACTCCGACGGGTATTATAATAACTTTAGAGGATAATTGAAGATGAAGAATGAACGAAATGAACATGAAGCCATTCAGCAGATGCTCCTGAACATGCAGGTTCAGATCTGGGAGGCCGAAAGAACGCAGTGCTGGCCGGAATGGAAGGAATTCGACTACACCGTGTCGTACAACAAGCTCTATTTTATCCTGGATGGGGAAGGGTGGGTGAAGATCGGCGATGAGGAGCTGTATCCCGTACCGGGTCAATTGGTTCTGATGCCGGCACGGACGCGGCAATCCTACTCTGTCATCAGCGGCCGTCCCTATCTTAAATACTGGTCTCACTTCTCGGCGACCGTGGGCGATTCCGATGTGTTTTCCTGGCTGAACGTGCCCCATTGCTACGATTTGTCGGGGAACGCGGAGATGCCGGCATTATTCCAGCAGCTCGTCGATGCGCATCGTTCCGATACCCTCGCCGCGCGATTGAGGGAAAAGTCCGTGATGCTGGACATTCTCTCCCGCGTGTTCGAACACCAGCAGCCGCAGATTCATGCGGACAAAATGGAGGATATGGGCAGGCTCCACAAAGTGCAGCAGTACATCAAAAATCATCTGCATGAGGAAATTACGCTGGAGCAGATGGCGGGAACGCTGCATTTGCACCCGAATTATTTTATTAAGTATTTCAAACGGCATTTCGGAATCACGCCGCAAAAATATTTAAGCCTCAAACGGATGGAGCAGGCCAAACTCATGCTGAGGACGACGTCTCTAAGCATCAAGGAAATTGCGGATGCCACCGGCTTTGAATCGGCGAACTATTTCTCGAAAACCTTTCGGAAAGAGGTAGGCTACAGCCCTTCGGAATATCGTAACAATATATAGCAAAAAAGAGGCTGCTCCTGAATTTCGATTCGGGAACGGCCTCTTTTATTCCTAACCGGAATTGAATTGCCTAAAACCCTTTGCCTCCAAGCGGCTTAAGCCTGAGCGGCTCTGCGCCGGCAATCAGCGCCCGCCCGGACGTATCCGCTCCCTGCAAGGAAGAGGCATGCGCGTCTTGGCTGCTCCACAATTCCGTGACCCATACGGCATTCGGATCGCTGTCCGAGACGTTGACGATATAAAGCTCACAGTCTTCGTTATCGCGAAGCATCGCGGCTGCTTCAAGCAGGATCTCCGCAAGTTCATCCCGTTTGCCCGGATGGGCGATCAGTTTCCCGTACATTGCAAATTTCTCCATGGGTATCATCCTTCCTTTTTGGTCATGCCGATTAACATGCGTTCGTAATGGAGTGCCAAGCTTGTCGTGATCTCGGACAGTTTCAGGACGAGCGAAGCTGGCTCCAGAATGGTTAAAGCTTTGCCGTAGGGGAGAAGGAAGTAGGGCACATAGGACGTCAGCGAAGACGTGTCCAGCCCGAAACGAGCCTCGCCATCATGACGCGATACGAGGGTATGCCCAAACAACCAATGCTGGCTCAATTCATTCAGAACATGCTCGTGGGCTTGGATGACAACATCGACCAGGGGTTCCGTGCTGCGTGGATCCGGGAGAAGACTGCCAAGCAAGACATCCTTGGCAGAAAAATCAACGGGCCGCTCAAAGACCAGGTCTGTCGTCTCCAGACCGAGGATCCGGTCCACGCGAAAATTGCGAATCTCTTGGCGCAGACGGCAGTAGCCCGCAGCATACCATTGGCCTTTCCAATGGATAATGCCGTAGGGATCGAAGTCTCGGACGGTTCCGGCGCCTTCCCGGCCCTTCGAATACGTCATCTTCAGGGTTTGTCCCTGTGCCGCGGCATTCTCCAGCGTCTGCAGCAGCGGGCGAAGCCCGTCATGGACCGGAGGCTGCAAAACCGCGATGCCGCTGCTGTGCCGTTCGATCTGATGAAGCTGCTCCTCGTTCGTATAAAGCTTCAGCTTGCCGATCGCCCGCTCCAGCGCGTCCGTGAACGGATAGCCGGTTTCTTTGGCAAAAATCGAGGCATGCACCAAAGCCTTCTGCTCTTCCGCATCAAACATCAGCGGGGACTCGGCGAACGGTCCGAGAATCCGAAAGCCGCCGTTCGGCCCGGAATCGGCGATGATGGGCGCGCCGCTGGCGCATAACGAATCGATGCAGCGGTACACCGTTCGAACATGGATTTCCAGCTCATCGGCGATTTGCTGCGCGGTCATCTTTTTGCCCGAGCGAAGCATCCACAGGATCGACAGCATATTATCCGCTTTGGACATCAAAACGCGCTCCTTCCTTAGGGACGATCCCGACCGTTTACTTTTAAGTAGATTGTATCTTTTTTATACGAGCGGGTCCATGCCCTTGTCGATCCAGGAATCGTAGGTCGGACCGTAGAGCTCGGGAATCCGCAGGCCGGCTTGTCTCATCAGCACCGTCATTTGTCCGCGGTGATGCGCTTGATGAACCAGGGTAAAATGCAGGAATGCCGCATTGGTCCAAGGCTCTCCGTCGAATTCACGGGTAGCGCGAAGATCCTCCTCGCTCCACTGCGACTGAACCGCATCCAGAAGGGCATGCCGGATCCGGCGGTAGCTGTCGGTAATTTCGGCAGCCGAATCGGGAATTTTCTGCTCGCGGGACGGGCCCTCAAATTGCAAACCGAGCATGGTCATGTATTGAATCGACATGACCAAATGCCACGCCAGCTGACCGAGCGTGCGATGCTGCTCCGTCATGGCGGTTTTAAGCGAATCGTCGGTTAAAGCGTTCATGACTTGTTCCGTTATATGCGCCTCTTTTAACCATTCTGTCGTAAAATGCGCTTTGCTCATGTTCATGTGTTAACCCTCGCTTTGGTTTAGGATGTGTGCTGCAAAACGAGTATATTACATCATTCCTGACAGTTACGGTCAGTGATTATAGGCCAAATTAAAAAAATGGGATTGTATGCTCTAAGTATCCATCTTCATTTATAATGAATAAGGCTCAAGGATCGTTAAGGATTTTGGATACAGGAGGTGCATGGCATGCAGGAAGCGATTCGTGATATCCCGGGGGCTGATGGATGGATTGTCATTCAAGCGGTTGACAAGGGCTGGTCGGCAGATCGTAAATATTATATTCAGGATATGCAAGGCGAGGAGCGGCTCCTCCGGCTATCCGATATCTCTCAGTTCGAGAGGAAGAAATGGGAATTTGAAACGGTTAAAAAGCTGGATCCCATCGAAATGCGAACGTCTCGCCCGATAGATTTTGGCGTCTGTCATGGTGGCCGGCAAGTGTATTCCCTGTTCACCTGGGTTCCGGGAGAAGATGCAAGGGAGGCGATTCCTTTGCTGGATTCAGAGGAGCAGTACCGGCTTGGCGTTCAGGCCGGCGCATATTTGAACAGGATGCATGGCGTTCCGGCCGACAGCGGATTGGATACGTGGGCGTCATATTATAATTCAAAAATGGATCGGTACATAAAAAATTATGAGAGCTGCGGCATCCGGCTTGCCGGCGCTGAGAACATCGTCCGATTTATGGAGGCGCACCGGTATTTGCTAGAAGAGCGTCCCGTTGCTTTTCAACATGGGGATTATCATGTCGGCAACATGGTGGTTACGCCTGAAGGGGAACTCGGCATCATTGATTTCAACCGGGCGGACTACGGTGATCCTTGGGAGGAGTTTAACCGGATTACGTGGGATGCCGCGATTAGCCCGTGGTTCGCTTCGGGACGTATTCACGGTTATTTTCAAGGACGAGAGGTGCCGGATTCATTTTTCAGATTAATGGCGCTTTATATCGCAAGCAATCAGATATCCTCCATTCATTGGGCCATCCCGTTCGGAGAGCAGGAAGTGGAGGTTATGATGAACCAGGCCCAAACCGTGCTGAATTGGTATGATGGATTCCGGACGCATGTGCCCAATTGGTATATAACGAATGCTGAGGTTATGGCAAATCGCCGCGAATAACAGCAATCCGGAAGAATCTAACCAAGCTGCTGCATGATACAATGGCAAAAAACCACAATGGAGGTTTGCACTCATGACATCAGCGGATATTCAGTTTATCGGCGGAAATAATATTGCCATTAAAATTCCGAAGCACAAGTATGAGGAGACCGTGCATTTTTACAAAGAGGTTTTAAGGCTGCCATATTTGGGCTTCAGGGACGGGTCGCATGCTTTTCAGCACGGCCCGAATACACTATGGCTGGATTGCATGCTCAACTATTCGCAGCAGGATGTTTGGCTCGAGGTCAACACGGAGGATCCGGAGGAGACTGCCCGATATTTGAGAGAGCACCGGGTGGACCGCAGGGATGAGGTGGAGGTTTACGAGAACTCGCGGGGCTACTGGATATCGGATCCGTGCGGGACGATCATCCGGGTGAATCCCAGAAAAGCGAGTGAATAGACAGACCACCCGGTAAATGTGGTTGCCGTTGACTACGCACCCCTTAGACGTGCGAAGTTATGTCGAAGCGCCTAACTCGCACCCGGCGAAATTTTAGGCTCACTCCCTAAATTCCATGAACCGGGACACAAAAAACCAAGCATCTCCTATCCAAGATAAAGGATGTGACAGGGAATGCTTGGTTTATCTTTTTTCTGTGGAATTACGCTACGGCTTTAGAACGACCTTGGTGCATTCGTCCTCGTGATCATTGAATATCCGATAGGCATCGCTTGCCTGTTCCAGGGGAAGCCGGTGGGAGACAATCTCCGTCGGATCAAATACGCCGGCGGTGATCTTCTTGAACAGCTCCGGCATGTAATGAATAACGGGAGCCTGCCCCATGGTAAGGGTAATGTTCCGTTCAAAAATATGGCCGAGCGGGAACATATTATACAGCGAACCGTATACGCCGGTCAGCTGGACGGTGCCGAATTTGCGCACGGCCTGGATGGCGATATCAATCGCGCTCAACGTTCCGCCTTGGAGCTTCAGCTTTTGGCCGATGGCTTCCATCATCGACTTCTTCCCGTCCATGCCGACGCAGTCGATCACGATATCCGTGCCGCCTTTGGTAATCTCTCGAATGTATTCGCCCATATCGTCATAGTCTTCAGGCGCCCTGCACCCTGTTCGCACGGTACGTGGTCCGAGACATGTAACGGCTGTCCACCATATTGTATACTTCGGCTTTAGCGGACACAGGATACGTTATTTGCTCTGATAAGAGCTAAACTTTGATACTTGCGGACATGAGGTCCGTTAATTGCATAAAAAGTCCGTTTTTTGGCGGCGAAAGGGTTAAATAACGGAATTGGTGTCCGTTACACTTATAGAATGGCCTGATTTGTGGTGAATAACGGATCTGTAGTCCGATGGGTATGGGGATAACGGCGCTTGTTTGGCGTGGGAACCGCATGTGATGGGAAGAAGCTACCTGTTTAGAATGGAAGCCACAAGTGTGTTGAAGAAACTGCCTGTTGGTGTGGAAACCACGTGTGTGGTGAAGAGCTGTCTGTTGGTAGGGAAACCACCGCATACATAGGACCGGCAACCATTTAATATGGCACCGTCTGATTTGGGGATCTGCAGGTGTTTAGTCGTGTAGACACGTCCATGGCCGCTTTTCGTCGGTAAATCGAGGCTCCCGCGCGGCTTAAGAATGGCAAGTGGCTCTCACGCCAATGGCCGGCTTAAGAATGGCAAGGAACTCTCACTAAAACAAAAGAACGCGTATTGGAAGGGATTCAATTCTCCCGCCATACGCGTTCTTATTTAGGATGTTACTATGTTACTTTCGGACTGTCGGCGTCACCGTTATACCAGCTTCAAATATTCTACGATCGTCAGCAAGCCCTTATCGAAATTCTCCAAATTAAAATGCTCGTTCGGCGCATGCAGATTCTCGTCCGGCAAGCCGAAGCCCATCATGACGGCAGGGGCGTTCAGCGTGCTGGACAGCTTCTCCACGATCGGAATCGATCCTCCGTCTTTCGTGAACAGTGCACGCGTGCCGTACACGTTCTCGAAGGCGTCTGCGGCTTTTTGCAGCATCGGATGGGACGGATCGATATTGAAGGCGAATGCCTTTTCCTTCGGCTGGAAGGTGATCTTGGCTCCGACCGGGGTGTGCGCATGCAGATGCTTCTCGATCGCGTCAAGAACAGCCTGCGGATCCTGATCGGCGACCAAGCGGCAGGTGATTTTCGCATGGGCTTCCTTCGGAATGACCGTTTTGCTGCCTTCTCCCTGGAACCCGCCGTATACGCCGTTCAGCTCAAGGGTCGGCCGCGCTCCCACGCGTTCAACGAAGGAGAAGCCCTCTTCGCCGTACAAGGAATCAAGGCCGAGGTCCCGCTTCAGTTTATCCTCGTCGAACTCCTGCTTGGCAAATTCCTCGCGCATTTCGGGCGACAGTTCGAGTACGCCGTCATAAAAGCCTTCAACCGCGACGCGGCCCTGCTCGTCATGGAGCGAGGAGAGCAAGGACACCATTGCGTGCAGGGCGTTCGGCACGCCGCCGCCGTATGTACCGGAATGAAGATCGGTGTTGGCTGTTTCCAGGGACAATTCCAGCGAGCACAGCCCGCGAAGGCCCGTGGAAATGGCCGGTTTGCCAGGCGCGAGCAGGGATGTATCCGAGATCACGATGGCATCGGCCGCCAGCTTGTCCTTGTTGTTGTCAAGGTAGAGCGGCAGGTTGGGGCTGGATACCTCTTCTTCGCCTTCAATGCAGAATTTGATGTTGACCGGAAGCTCCTTCTCTTGTTTCAAAATGGCTTCGACGGCTTTGACATGCAGGAAGAGCTGGCCTTTGTCGTCCGTTGCTCCGCGCGCGTACAATTTGCCGTTGCGGACAGCCGGCTCGAACGGCGGCGTCTCCCACAGATGAAGCGGATCTACAGGCTGAACGTCATAGTGGCCGTAAACGAGCACGGTCGGCTTGCCTTCGGCATGCAGGTAGTCTGCCGTAATAATCGGGTGCCCGGCCGTCTGGTGAACCTCCACATGCTCAAGTCCGGCTTCGGTCAGCTTTCCTGCGAGCCACTCGGCAGCCTTGGCGACATCGCCTTTGTGCTCGGACAAGGCGGAAATGCTCGGAATGGACAACCATTCCTTCAATTCATTCAGATGGGTTTCGCGGTGTTCAGCGAAATACGCTTTATAATCAACGCTCATGAATATGGATCCTCCTTCGATTTACATTGGCATTCGAAAAGATGCCGTATCTTACTATTCTAACCGTTTTTCGGAGAATACGAAATACAGCCGGATCAAATCGGAAACCTGTCTTGAATCTAATCGGGCAGCTGTCATGCAAAATTGTCCAAAAGGTTCTCCAGAACATGCGCAGTGCCGGACTGATCAGCTTTTGCGGTGTCGAACCGCATAAATCCGGCGTTCAGGCATCCAGGACGGAATTGGTCGTGTATGCAGCTTCCCCTCTGCAACACTCCTCTTGTATCGCGGCTTCCGCAATCATGCCGTATCCCAGCCGGAAGCTGAGAATAACCGGAGCATCCGGTCTTCCTAAAATATTTTAATTCCATATTAAAAAGAAATACGCAGCATCATGACGAATCATGATGCTGCGTATTTCAATGGTTGACCCTCCATCACCGAAGGGCTAATCAGAATTTATCCCAGCCGTTTCCAATTAGCTGGCGCTGCAGGAATGGCAACTGCTGCTGTTGTTGGATGAACTGCTGACGCTGTTGTTCATGTAATTGCTGTTGCGAACGGAACTGCTCTTGTGCTTGAGTTGGGGTTCGCTGCGGTTCAGCAGCATACGTTCCATGCTGCGTTTGATCCTGCGCATTGAAATGCTGCTGGAACAACTGCTGCTGTTGCTGGAACTGCTGTTGCTGCTGCTGCTGAAGAAGCTCATAATCTCGATGGCCAGGCGCTCCTTGATGATAATAGTGCTGATTAAGATGAGATGCGTGAGGCTGATGTTTCATCTGTCCTTGCACTTGCCCTTGCTGCGGGCAGTTTTTTGGCGGCCCGATGACAACCGTGTCGGTGATCGGCGCCAAGGTCTCTTTGACTTTGGCTTCATCCAGGCAGTAGGTGTGAGCGAACACGCTGGCCGGCGTCAATCTCAAGAGATCCGAACCTCCAATGAATTCAGGCACCGGTGCGTCAAAGACCGCGATCAGATGCGTATTGTCGACCGTTGCCATTTCATAATGCCACCAGCCTTGGGGCACGAGCGCAACTTGACCGGGCGTTACCGTGAAGTTCAGCAGCTCTTTCGTAAACGGATTGACAAGGGAAACGATGGCTGAGCCGGAAACGACATATACCAGCTCCGATGCATTTTGATGGATATGCGGCTCCACTACGTTTCCGGTACTGAGATATATATCCAGCAGGGAAGCGTTGCCGAGCGTGTTCAATTCTTTTACGGAGAGAGAATTGATGTAATTCTGACTATCTTTTTTGAAAAAAGGGTTATTGCTCATATCGTAAGTAAATCGAACGGACGGTGAGGTGAAATCCATATAAGAGACTGCCACTGTGACTCCTGCCCTTCATCATGTAGTAGGCGTTGACCCATAACATACGTTATGCCTATGGGCAAACATCCGTGAGCCCATTTTTAAGAATCAGCAGGATGCAAGCCGCCCATTGACAGGGCGGCTTGCGTTAAACACTCATAGGGTGGAGCAGGAGAGGTCAGGCCGATTTCGGGATGGAAACCGGCGACTTCCGTCCGGCCGAGAAGCTGACCAATCCTGCCGCCAAGCCAAGCGCGAGCACGAATCCCCCGAGCCATGGATGGTATTGAAGCGTGGATGACGTATTGACCATGAAGCCTCCTGCACCCGCTCCTGCGGCTAACCCCAGATGGACAATGGAGGTGTTTATGCTGAGAACCAGATTGGAAGAACCCGGTGCCTGCTGGATAAAATAGCTCTGGACCGCCGGGCCCGCCGCAAACATGGACATCATCATGACTCCCATCAGCGAAAGTCCAATGACCGATTGACCGACGAGCAGCGGAAGCAGCGCAAATACCGCAATATGAACGAGCGTGCTGAGGACAATCACCTTCCCTGCCCCAAAACGGTCGACGCCATAACCGCCGAGCCTGGAGCCGATGGCTCCCAATAGGCCAAAGCCGAGCATAATGATGCTGATGCCGGACGGTGCGATGCGAAAGATATCCTGGATAAACGCCGTCACATACGTGAACAGAACCGAATTGCCGGATTCCCGGAAGAACGTAAGCAGCAGGGCGCTGACGATCACGAGACTCCCCAGCACTTTGAACTGCTGGCGGAAGGGAACGGGGGCATCCCCTTGAACATCCGGCAGGAGCCTGATAAGGACAAAGGCGACCAACAGACTGAGCAGAGCCAGCAGCAGAAAAATGGACTGCCAGTTCAGCAGATTCGTGATCCATATGCCGATCGGAACGCCCAGCACCATGGCGCTGCTGAAACCCAGCACGATGGTGCCGATCGCACGGCCTAACGTTGCCGGGGGCACCATTTTGGCTGCGGTACCCATTGCGGCAACGAGATAGACGCCTGAGCTTACGCCCAGAATGACACGGGAAGCCATGAGCGTCCATACCCCGGTGCTAAAAAAAGAAACAAGACTGCCGGCAATGAATAGCAGAAGCGAGCCGAGCAGCACCTTTTTTCGATTGATTCGAGCGGTAAGCGAGACCAGAAACGGTGTTCCGATCGCAAAAGCAAGCGAATAGGCGGTAATCAGCTGGCCGGCAAAAGCCAAGGAAATATGAAGATCGTCAGCAATCGCGTACAGAATACCCGAGACGACCAGCTCTGAGGTAGCGGTAAGAAAAACCCCGAGCGCCAATAAATATATCGTATATCGATTCATATCCATTATCCTTTCCGTTGGGAGATTGATACCCTCAATCGGATCATGGCTAGCACATGCCGTTTCGGATAGTAAAGCATGAAATCTCTTTGTGTTTGTATTATAAGCAGTGCGCATATATGATGTAAGAAGGCAAAGTATTTGGATATTATCCAGTCATTTTGACTAACTTACGATTAGTTAGTGATGGGGTGAGGCAATGGAGCCGGTTAAAGAAGACATTCAGGAAAAGCCAGGGTTCAATCATATCTGCTCAGTGCTGCAAATTCTTGGAGCCAAATGGGCGTTCCTTGTCATCGCGCAATTAGCCCAAGGACCGAAACGGTTTAATCAGCTTCACCGGGATGCAGCCATCATCAAGACGCAATCCTTGACGGATGTCCTGCGCCATTTGGAAAGCAGCGGCATCGTGAGACGCGAGGTATTCCCTACCGTTCCGGTCTCCGTGGAATATTCATTGACCGAGAAGGGGATGGACTTCCTGGCTTCTTTGAAGGAGATGGAGAAGTGGGCCGAAAAATGGGGGGTGGAACAATCCTCCTGACGTTGCCGCTGCCGCCAAAATGGTATGATATCAGAAAACTCATTTCCGACGCGTATACAGCGGAAATGAGTTTTCTTTTTTTTGAAAATTTCGTATTCTTATAGATAACATTTTCCAAAATGGGAATGAAGTGATAGGGAGGTGGTTGCCGTTTGCGAATCCATAAGATTAACCTGCTGACCAAGTTGTTGATTTCCTATTTGCTCGTGCTGATGTTTCCCGTGATCGTCATCCTGTGTTATTACTATCCCTATTCGGCGGACGTTGTGAAAGAGAAGGAAATGGACTGGAATGCGCATATTACGGAGCAGTTCATGACATCGATGGATACGTTTACCCGGTATGTATACAATTTGCCGTTCGAGCTGGTGCAGAATCGGGAATTCAAGATGTACAAGGCCGAGGAAAGCGATTACCAGCGTGTCCTCATTGCCAATGAGATGAAAAAATACAATGCAACCGATGCATTTATTTACAACACCTTGCTGTATGTAAAGAACATCGGTTATTTGTTTTCCAAAACTGGAAGCGCATACAGTTTGGACGACCTGTCCATTCCGGGCGTCGGTTACTACTATGAAAACTGGGCCGGCGAAGATATGATCCAGACCTTGAATGATCTCGAGTCTCCCATCGTCAGGCCTGTTGAGAACGTGATTGTGCCCGGCAATAACCGGGTTCGAATGCTGACCTTCGTGCAGCCGCTGCCGGTAGGAGGCACGAATTCCCCCGGAGCCGTCATGATCATGGTACGGGAAGATACGATCGTCCGGATGATGAAGTCCGTCTCGGAAACCTATAGCGGCGATTTTTTTGTGTTTGACGGCCAGGGAAGGCGATTGGTATCTTCCCATGATACGTCATACCAATCCTCCGATGACTTCCGGAAGCTTGTGCAGGGCATAGGGGATGAGACATCTTCCTCTTCGGGCATTTATGCGATCAGCGGATCGGATTATCTGGTATCATCCTCGGTTTCGGACAAAAATGGATGGAAATACGTGAGCCTGCTGCCGGTATCCTCATCCCTTCAGGGCATTCGGACGATTCAATTGAATACGGCCATCCTGGTCGGCCTGATCCTGCTGCTTGAAGTGTTTATCATCTATATATCGATCCGGAACAACTATCAGCCGATTCGCCGTCTGGTTGATCTTGCCGTTCAAGTCTTCGAACCGCGGGACCGCAAGCCCATGAACGAGATCGATACGATCAAATATACGCTGGAGGAGCTTTCGATGGCCAACAGCAAGCTTGACGAGCATGTGAAGGGATCGCTGCCGATTATGCGGGATAACCTGCTGTTTGAACTGGTGAGCGGACATCTTGCAGGCTGGGATGATTTCGAACGGGAAGCAAGAAAGGTCGGCCTCCGGTTTCAGCATGATTGCTTCTCGGTTGCCGTACTATGCTGCGAAGCGGATGGAGCAGAGATGGAGAAGATATTGGATTACTGCCGGCGCTATGAAGGACGGCTGCCGGAGGATATCCAAGGTTACTTCTTTAAAAGCATCTATCCGCAGGAATTGATTCTGGTGTGCTCCCATGCGGAGAATGTCCCGCTCACATCCTGCCTGGAACGGATGCAGGATGAAATATTGGAGCACACGGGCCGGCGAACGGTGATCGGCATCGGCAAGCCTGGCGAAGCCCCGTCTCCGCAGGATCTCCATCTCTCATATCTGCAGGCACTCCGAACGGCGGAGTTTCTGCGCATCCGAAAGACCGACGCCGTGCTGGTCTTTGATAACATCGGGATTCCCCAGACCGGAGCCGTCTCCTATTATGCCGAAATCCTGCAATCCCTCGAGCTTGCGATCCTCAAGAATGATGCAGCCATGCTGGCCTCTCTAGCAGAGAGAATGATCGGTTACCTAAGCAATGACAGCCTGCCGCCACATATGATTCAGAGCGTGTATCTCAATACCGTTACCGTCATCTTCAACGGCCTCCAGCGGTTCCGTCATGACGATCAGAGCCTGCTGCGGCTTACGGATGCGGCATTTAACCATCGTTATACGCTGGAACAGATGATCGGGATCATAAGGGAAAGCTATGCCAAGCTGTGCGATATGATCAAGGAAACCCTCCCCGTTTCCCGGGCGGCAACCCAGGATGAGATCCTGTCCCTGATTGCGGAGAAAGGGATGGATCCGAACTGTTCGCTGCAGATGATGGCCGATTATTTTGATATGTCGGTCTCCAACTTCAGCCATCACTTCAAAAAAACGATGGGGCAAAATTTCAAAGAGCATATCGATCAGCTTCGGATCCAGAAATCCATTCAGCTTCTGCGGGACAGCGAGGAGACGCTCGAAGCCATCTCCCAACAGGTCGGGTACACCAATACCTCGAGTTTTATCCGATCCTTCAAAAAAATGGTGGGCACGACGCCGGGGCAATATCGAAATACGCATAAAGCTTAAAACGAAAGACCGCTGATGCCGATGACAAGGCCGATTACAGCGGTCTTTTATAAACCTGCTTGCTTAGAAGCTATTCCTAGGCAGCTGTTTCACAGGCTAAGATGTTTCAATTTTTGAACATATACAAAATTTGAATTCCAAGCGCCGGTTTGTAATGGATGCGTTTACATTTATGGGATGATAGGCGCCTTCAAAAAATGAGGATGCCTGAAAAACTGTCCGTTTACGGTGCCCGCCGCCTTCATTTAGAGTGAAAACTGTCCCAAGGCAAGGCCGACTCAAGGCCGTATACCCCCATGGACCAGACCAACAAACGAAACCAGGAGGTAATGGAATGAAGAAAAGGGTAAACGTTTTCATCTCGCTTGTCGCCATGACGGCCATGTTGTTAACAGGCTGCAGCGGGGCCGGAGGCGGCCAGAACGACTCGGCGGAGACTCCCGGAGACCAAACCGGCAGCAAAGTAAAGCTTACCGCCATCATTACCAAGCACCCGCTCACGAAGCCGCTGGCCGAAATGGAGTGGCTGCAAAAGGTTGAGGAGACGGCGGGCGTGGACATCGAATGGCAGGAGATTACCGCGGATTGGGGACAGAAGAAAGGGACGATGCTGGCCAGCGGCGATATTCCGGATCTGTTCATCGGGCCGAACGTCATTACGGATGCAGACTTTGCGCAATTCCAGGGTTTGTTCCAGGATCTATCCGGCATGCTGGAGCAGGCGCCCAACGTACAGAACATGTTTAATGAAAAACCGGATACGAAAATAATCGCCACGCAGTCGGACGGCAAAATCTACGGTCTCCCGAAATATCAGCGGTTCTGGCCCGCTACCGCCAGCAGGCAGTTCATTAACCAGCAGTGGCTGGATCACCTCGGTCTGAGCATGCCGACCACATGGGATGAGCTGTATGAAGTCCTGGTGGCTTTCAAAGAGAAGGATGCCAACGGCAACGGCGATCCGAATGACGAGATTCCGATGGATTGGCCGGGAGGCATCGGCGGATATTTTAACCCCGCGGTGCTCCTGGGCAGCATGGGGATTACACTGACGGACGGCAGCGGACAAGGTTATTTCGTGGAAGACGGTCAGGTGAAGAACTTCCTGACGGATGAACGGTACAAAACGATGGTCGCATTTCTGAATAAATTGTACAAGGCGGGTCTGGTCAACCCGGAAGTGTTCACGCATGATTATACGAAATTTCAATCCATCGCGCGCGGGGAAGGGGATACGGCCAAGGTCGGCTTTACCTGGGGATGGGTGGCGTCCGACCGCTTCGGCGAGCAGCTGGCACCGCAGTATGCTTCCATGCCGCCGATGAAGGTATCGGCAGATTATGCAGGAAAGCTGTCCTGGAGCTATGATCATTACTCCCTGAATTATGGCACCAACCATATCGTCATGTCCGCCAAGACCAAGAACAAAGAAGCGGCCATGAAATTCATCAACGAGCTTTATGCGCCCGAGGTGGGCATGCAGGTGCTGTTCGGATCCCTCGGACCGAACATTAAAGATAACGGAGACGGTACATATGCCGTTCTGCCTCCGGCCGATGCCAAGATGGATCCGGGCACGTGGAAATGGACCTCGACGATGGCGGACAACGGCGCATTTTATATTCCCGATACCTTAAAGCTGACGCTTGGCACCGATATGCAGGAGGTGCTGGGTCAATCGGAGCCGCTGGAGGCGGCCTTGGACGTGGATCCCGATAAAGACGTGTTCCCCGGCATGTTCATCAAGTATTCCACCATGGACAATAACGCCATGAGCCTGAACAATACGAACGTAATGAATCTGGCGGAATCCAGCTTTGCGAAATGGGTCACCAAGGGCGGCGTGGAAGCCGAATGGGACGCATATATCAAGGAAAGCGAGAAGGCAGGCCTGAAGCAGAATCTTGAGATTATGCAAAAATATTACGACGATTACATGAATCAAAACTAGGAGGGAGGATATGGGGCCTCGCAAAAGATTGGACACCTTCAGACGTGATTACCAGCTGTGGATTATGATTTTTCCGGCGATTGCCGTCATTCTGTTGTTTAACTACGTGCCGATGTACGGCATCCAGCTTGCGTTTAGGGATTACGATTTCAGCCAAGGCTTGACCGGCGGAGAGTGGCGCGGGCTCGCCTACTTTCAGCAATTCATCGACAGTTACCTGTTCACCGATTTGATGCGAAACACGTTTCTGATCAGTCTGGCCACGATCGTGCTCGGCTTTCCGGCCCCGATCATCTTAGCGCTCATTCTAAACCAGATTCGCCGAAAAAGAATGAAGCAGGTGATGCAGACCACCGTATACCTGCCCCATTTCATATCCATCATCGTGCTGGTCGGGATGCTGAACGTGCTGCTGTCCTCCGAAACCGGGGTTGTCGGTCACTTCATGAAGGCGGTGGGGCTGGGGCATATCAATTTGCTAGCCTCCACCTCGACCTTTATTCCGGTGTACGTGCTCTCCGACATATGGCAGCACTGCGGCTGGAACAGCATTATCTATCTTGCGGCCTTGTCCACCGTGGATCCCCAGCTGTACGATGCCGCCAAGATCGATGGGGCCAGCCGCTGGCAGACGATCCGGTACGTCGACATTCCCGCTCTCGTTCCAACCATTATCATCCTGTTCATTCTTAGCATGGGGAATATCCTCGGGACCGGCTTCGAGAAAATATTCCTGATGCAGAATTCGCTGAACCTTCCCGTCTCGGAGGTCATAGCCACCTATGTTTACAAAATCGGGATCATCTCCAACCAGTTCAGCTTGGCTTCGGCCATCGGTTTGTTTAACACGCTCATCAATTTCGTATTTCTGTATGCGATGAACACGATATCGAAGAGAATGTCGGAAACGAGCTTATTCTAATGATCGGGGAAGGAGAAACGGTTGTGGAACATGAAACTGCCAGAATGCGCATCAACGGCAAGGAGCTGGGATTTAAGATCATCTTGGGTTTTCTGTGCGTTTTGATTTTTCTGCTGATTGCGTATCCGCTGTATTTTATCATCATTGCTTCGTTCAGCGACTCAACGCTCGTCTCTACGGGGAAGGTCATGTTTATCCCCAAAAATGTTAGTTTTTTCGGTTACCAGGAAATTTTCAAGGATATGCGGATTTGGACCGGGTACCGAAATACGTTGTTTTACACGGTGTTCGGCACCCTGGTGAACATGCTGTTCACGCTCCCGGCAGCTTATGTGCTGTCCAGAAAGGAATTTCGCGCCAGACGCATCATCATGTTTATTTTCGTGATCACGATGTTCTTCAACGGCGGGCTGATTCCGACCTATTTATTGATGAAGGGTCTTGGCTTGACCAACACGGTCTGGGTGTTTATTCTCCCGTTCTCCGTGAATGTGTTTTATTTGATCATTGCGAGGACGTTCTTTGAAAACTCGCTGCCGCAGGAGCTGCATGAAGCCGCCGTCATGGACGGCTGTTCTCACTTTACCTTCTTCTTCAAAGTGGCTTTGCCGCTGTCCAAAGCGCTGGTCTCCGTCATCGGGCTCTATTATTTGGTGGGGCATTGGAACGATTTCTTTACGGCGCTGGTCTATATTCGGGATACGAAGCTCCAGCCGCTGCAAATCGTATTGCGGGATATCCTGCTGTCGAACCAGGTATTCTCGAGCGGTGCGGGAACGGGCGGGGATGCCGGGGGGTACGCGCAGCGATATGCCGACCAGATCAAGTACGGCGTCATTATCGTCTCGACGCTTCCGATTCTGCTCATTTATCCGTTTATGCAAAAATATTTCGAGAAAGGCGTCATGATCGGCTCCATTAAAGGGTGACGCGCCGCGATTTACATTTGGATGATAGACAATAAAAGGGGGCTGTCCCGCTTGATCCTGGATCTGGCGGGAAGCCCTTATGTTATGTCAAATAGCGGGAAAAGGCACCTCCGGCATTTAAAACCGGAGGTGCCTCATGCATAAATGAAAATCAGGATTCGTGCTTGCTTTCATCCGTAAAGTAGATTCCGTTGCCGGAATCAACCTTGGCACTCAACCAGAGGCCGTCGGGAGTTTCGCCCGGTTCGCCGATCAATTGCAGCTTGCCGGGGTTGTTCTCGTATATATCCCGGACAGAGGGCACGAGAAAAACAGGTCCGGCAGCATCCTGGCTTCCTTCCGAGACTTGTTCCACCATCAATTCCACGTTGGTTCCCGGGAGCTTAAAAGCAACCGTGTAATCTCCTTCGCGCCATGATTCTTCCAAACCGAGCGTGTCGCGATACAGGGATTTGGCTGCCTTGATATCTTTGACCGGAACAAAATAAAAAATAACGTTTCCTTCCATGTTCTCACCTCGAAATAAAATATGGTTTCGTGATGCAAGATAATTAGGTTATATTAAACATAACTCAGTTATGTTGTTTGTTCAAGCTATTTTTTGGAAAATGGCTCATTTGCAGCTATCAAAGATTTATATCTCTTCAAGAGCAGCTATGTTAGAATTTAAATATCTATGCATGAACGTTTTCGGAGGGAGTTACATGAGTCATATACCAATACCGGGTACCACGCAGCACAAACTCATACAGGCAGGATTAAAGCGTTTTGCCGAGATGGGCTACAACCAAGCGGAAGTTGACGACATTGCTGCCGATGCCGGAGTGACCGTGGGAGCTCTTTATCATCATTACAAATCCAAGAAGAAATTTTACGGCTTGCTTCGGGATGACATAACGCTTCGAATATTGGACCGCATGGAAGCTGTTGCCGATGCGGCTCCTCCCGAGTTGCGCCTGAAATTGGTTCTATTGACCGCCTACGACAGCATGATTCGCCTTAAAGTGGGCCGACTGTTGTCTGAGCCCGATCCCCGCAAAGGAGACAATCCCGTTGCGCGTTATCTCGGTGAACTGGCCGCAGCATCAGGAGAAGAGGCTGGCGAAGAATTGGGCATCATTCTGGCGGAGGCATTGCGTGCCGCATTTGCGCAAGTCGTGGAACACGGAGGCGATGAGGCTGCGATGAGGTCGGTATTAAACAGATTATTATCGTCATAAATGAATGTTATGGTCATCCTTCACATGAATAGAGTAATGATGCTTATTGCTTGATGGCAGCTTTGGTGCTGACGTTAACAGGGGAGACATCGGGGTTATGCCAGTTTCGGCACGCCAGAAAAGAGAAGCCAGGCAGGCAATAATATGTATTAGGGAAATGTAACGGTTCAATGATCGTATGAAAACGATAGGGTAGATACAAGTGAAAATAACGCAAAAAACAACCCGTATGCCGGAGCAGCATACGGGTTGTTTTCACAGATAAGGCCCAAAGGAACTAATGCAGGCAAGCTCCAAAATGCGCAGCTCCATCTTCCCAAACGACATACGATTAACTTATGGCCGTTCTCGGATCATCTCCACGAAATTCATGGCGGCAGCGGATAATGCTTCATGCTTGCGGGTGCAAACCGCAATGATATTTTGCAGCTCGATGCCATCGACGTATACCTGGCTGAGCTCACCGCGCTCCACGTATTCCCGAACCACGAGCGAAGACACGAAGTTGGCTCCGTATCCGGCAACGACGGCCGTGATCGCTTCGTGCAGGCCGTTGAATTGCAGCGTGATGCGGGGCGAAGGCGCGCTGTGGGTGCGGCATAAGGCAAATAACCGTTCCCGCGTCGAGCTTCCTTCCTCCCGCATGACAAAGGGCTCTCTCATCATCTCGTCCAGGGAGATATGCTGATTGGCATAACGGTGGTCGGGGGAGACGACAAACCACAGCTCATCCCGGAACAGCTCCTCGGTCTGTATCGTATCCGGCGATTCCTCAGGGAGGCCGCCGTATATCGCAAGATCCACGTCCATGTTCAGCAGCTGCTTAAGCGCATCGCTGGAATTCGTGGTGGTAATGCTCATTTCCACGTCTTCGTACCGCTGCTTGTATTTTGCGAGCCAGGCCGGCAGAAGAAAATGGGAAGGGAGGTAGGTTGCGGCCAGTCGGATATGCCCCCTCGAACCGCTGCGGTAATCCCGGCAGAATTGTTCGATCTGCTGCTCAACCGAGAAGAGCCTTTTGGCAAGCGGGAGCAGCTCGGCGCCAGCCTGCGTCAATCCGATGCCTCTGCCCTGCGGCTTGAACAGGGTAAGGGAAAGCTCCTTCTCGAATTTCTTAACCTGTGCCGTTATGGCCGGCTGGCTTATATTTAATAATTCGGCAGCCCGGGTGACGCTGCCGGTTGTGGCAATGACGTGAAACAGCCGTAAGGCATGTAAATTCATATGGAGCCGCACTCCTGTCCAATTTATATATTATATTTATATAACCCATTTAATTATATATTATTTTTATAATACTAAATCACATACAATGAATGTGTAAAATCCAATTTGAAGTTTAAGGGAGGAAACAGGCATGAAAGCGAATGCGAATGATGCTGCGACTTGGGGTAAAGTGGACGATTATGTGACGGAACATTTGATTCCTTATGACGAGGTGCTGGAGAAGGTGTTGGCCGCAAACCGGGAGGCAGGCTTGCCTGAGATCGATGTATCTCCCGCTCAGGGCAAGCTGCTGAACGTGATCGTTCAGATCAAGGGAGCGAAACGAATCTTGGAGATCGGTACGCTTGGCGGTTACAGCACGATCTGGATGGCTAGGGGGATCGGGGCAGGAGGGCGGCTGATTTCATTGGAGCTCGATCCGCATCATGCGAAGGTTGCCAAATCCAACGTAGCGTTGGCTGGACTGGAGGATAGGGTCAGCATCCGCGTAGGCGATGCATTGGCGCAGCTGGAGCAGCTGGCTAAGGAAAAGGCGGAGCCGTTCGATCTGATCTTCATCGATGCCGATAAACCGAACAATCCGAATTATTTGAAGTGGGCGCTGCAGTTCTCCAAGGCCGGAACCGTCATCATTAGCGATAATGTCATCCGGAACGGAGAAGTCATCGATTATCACAGCACAGACCCTCGGGTGCATGGCATCCGAAAATTCATGGATATGCTGTCGGCAGATGCCTCGATTGCCGGCACGGCCATTCAAACGGTTGGAAGCAAGGGATATGACGGGTTTTATATCGGAATTGTGCAGTAGAGGACATAACGGCCCGTACCATGCTCTGAATGCGATAGCCCTGCCCTTACGGAAGAATGGTATGAAGATTCCGATATTTGGGAGGGAACGACAAAAGGGCTGCATCCCCCGTATGCCTAACGAGGGTGCAGCCCTTTTTATCGTATTCAACATGCTAATTACATCTTCAGGTCATGACCCGTTCTGGAAGCGTCGCCCTGTTCCTTAGGGCTGAACGGCCACCAGTTGGCCCGGCCGAAGATGCGAACCATCACGGGCACGAAGAATGGCAGGAACAGGAGAGCATAAAGCACAAGTCCAACCAAGACGACCGTGGCGATCTGCATCATGGACAATACGCCGGATGGATACATGGCCGCAAAAGTGCCGCCAAGAATGACCACCGCGGACAGAATGACCGTGCCCATGTTGCGCATGGCATGGAGAATGGCATCCTGAACGTTCCAGGCTTTGTTCTCGTTGAAGCGTGCCATCAGGAAGATACTGTAATCCACCCCTAGCGCGATCAGCATGACAAAGCTGAAGAACGGCGTGGCCCAAGTAATGCCGGAATACCCGAAGCCGTGGACGAAGATCATCTCCGTAACGCCGACGGCGGTAAAGTACGTGATGACAAGCGAAATAATCAGGTAGATCGGCATCACGATGGATCGCAGCAGCACGACCAGGATAATGAAGATTCCGCTCAGCATGAGAATCACGGTACGCGTGTAATCTTCATTCGAGATGCTCTGCAAATCGTTGTTGGTGCTGGTAATGCCGCTGATGGCAACCTCGGCGTTCTCCAGCTTCGTGTCTTTAACTGCACGGTCGACGGCTGCCTGAATCTGTTCGACGCTGCCCAGCGCTTCTTCGCTGTACGGATTGGTTGACAGCACCACATCCAGCGTCATCACTTTGCGGTCATCGGACAAGTAGGTATCGAATACCGTCTGGAATTCTTCGTTCTCCAGGGCTTCCTGCGGGATGAAGAATCCGCTGAGGTCCTCATCCTGAACGTCCTGAATTTGCTGCAGGTAATCCTGAGCGGAATGCAGTCCGTCCGAAATTTGTTTCAGCCCGTCGGCGCTGGAATTCAGTCCTTCCGTCAGCTCTCCGATCTGTCCGGTAAGATCGCCGAACCCGTCTGCAAGCTGCTTCTGGCCGCCTTGCAGCTGGTCCAGTCCGCCCGTAATGGAAGGGATCTGGCTTACGATTTGGCCCTGCCCGTTAGCGGCTTGCGAGAGGCCGGATTGAAGCTCTGCGATTCCGGACACAAGCTGCTGAAGACCGTCGGCAAGCGCCGTTTGACCTGCGGCTGCCTTGGCGTAGCCGGCGTTGGCTTCCGATAAGCCTGCCGATGCGCCCTTAAGCTGCTCGGAGATCTGTCCCAACCCCGCGGCCAGCTCTGCCGTGCCTGCTGCCGTTTGGGTAACGGTGCCTTTAATCGTTTGATAATCGGTATCCTGAACGAGTTCCGGATGGCTGCTCTCCAATCCCGTGAAGGAGCCTTCAAGTCCTTTCAGAGCAGCGGCAACGCCGCCCAGCTGTTCCTGGATTCCGGCAACGCCGCCGTTTAGGGCCGCTAATCCGGTGTCGAGCTGCTTGTAGCCTTGAAGCAGCTGGTCGTGGGCAGCAGCCAACTCTTTCGCGCTTTGCGCTGCCTTGGCAAGTCCGGCTTTCAGCTCGCCGGCACCGGCGCTTCCGCTTTGAATCCCTTTTTGAATGGCGCTGAGACCCTGACCAAGCTCGGTGATGCCGTCCTTCAGGTCGGCCGTTCCCTTCGTCAGCTCTTGCGCTCCCGCAGCAGCCTCATTCAGCTTCGGTGCATTCTCGCTGAGCTGCTTGCCTGCTTCGGAAAGTCCGTTCTGAATTTGGGTCAGCCCGTCTTTGGACTCTCCCAATCCTTCATTTAACGTTTTGACTTGAGTCGGAATGAGGAAATCGTTGATTTGCTCGCCGGTTGGACGCGAAAGTCCGCGAACGCTCGAAACGCCTTCAACCTTTTCCACTTCCCGGCTGATTTTTTCCGCGAGTCCCATGTACTCCGCCGTATCCATCCGGTCATCGTTCTTGATCACGATGGTGGAAGGCAGCGACTGCCCGGGACCGAAGCTGTCCGAAATGATATTAAAGCCCTTGACCGAATCATAACTCGGACCGATTTCCTCCAGGCTGTTAAACGACAGCTTGCCGCTGTACGTAGCGAGGAAGGGCCCGACGATGACGGCCACGACGAGCATGGCGGCCCAAGGACGCTTGAGGGAGAAGGAACCGGCCGCTCCCCATAGTTTATTTTCGCTGTGTTCCAGCTTGCCGCGTGACGGCCAGAAGAGTTTCTTCCCGAGGACCGCCATGAAGAACGGCACGACCGTGACTAACGCAAGAAGCATAACCGCGATGCCGATCGCGACCGCAACCGCGGATTTATACAGAATGAACTTGGATAAACCGATGGCTGCAAAGCCGACGAATACGGCAAGACCGGAATAAAGCACGGTGCCGCCGGCTTTCCGATAAGTTTCGATAATGGCCGATTGGGTATCTTCGGACGTGGTGAGTTCTTCCTTAAACCGGCTGATCAGCAGGATGCAGTAGTCGGTTCCGATCCCGAACATGACGGCCACCATAAAGATCTGGGTGAAAGTGGATATCGGGAAGTTGAACTGGTCCACGAGAAAGGATACGACCGACTGGGACACGAGATAACTGAGCCCCACGGTCAACAACGGCACGAACGGTGCCACGAAGGAACGGAATACAACGAACAGGATCAACAGAATAAAGATGACCGTAATATATTCCGTTTTCTTCAGGCCTTCCTCGGAGCTGACGATGGTATCTTCGTTGATGAGACCTTCGCTGGTCAGATAATGATCGGCTTGAACGCCTTCGAGCACCTGATCGACCTTCCCGGGCAGCTCTTTCACGGCTTCCTCGCCTCCGCTGACCTGAAGCGCGACCATGATGGTCTTGCCGTCTTTGGCGATGAGCGTGTCTTCCAGCTCCGTCTGCGTGAACGGTTCATTTATGGAATCGATGTGAAGGCTGTCTTTATTGTCGTTTAAAGCTTGAACGCCCTGCCGGATGCTTTCCTTATCCGCTTCGCTTAACCCGTCGGGTTTGTTGAAGACAAGCGCAACCTGGTTCAGGGTTTCCCCGCCCTCGCCCCCGGAGGCTTCCTTCAGGATTTCAGCCGCGCGCGAAGAAGTATATCCATCCGGCACGGATAGCTGGCCCTTCTCCCGCACCAGGTCCGCCATGGAAGGCGCAAACATAAACAGCGCGACGGCGGCCACCAGCCACAGCACGATGATGGCCCATCTTGCTTTCAGTATAGCTCTCAATTCTTTCTCCCCCCTGATTCAAACATCAATTGCCCCAGTTTCTCGAACATGGAGATAAACATTTCGATATCTTTTTCTTCAAAATGCTGCAGGTAAGGGGAGATGATCTCCCTCATCTGCTCCTGGGCCGATTCAAAAATCGTATGTCCGTACTCCGTTAAAGTCAGATACACCAGCCTGCGATCCGCTTCGTCCCGGGTTCTGTCGATAATGCCGGCATCCACGAGACGGTTTACGATGGCCGTGACCGAGCTTTTGCCGACCGCGAGCGCTTCCGCCAGATAGGATGAGGTACAGCGATCCATGCCGTTGATCAAGCGTACCACCTGAAACTGGTCGCTGGTCAGGTCTTCGCCGAGCTGCTCTCGAATCTGGGCATTGATCCGCCGCGATACCAGCAGGTAGACATCGACATACCGGTCGATCCACTGCCTTGCTTTGTCGTTCAATGATAGTTCTCCTCTCAAATAGTTCACGTATGAAATAGTTTCATTAATGAACTATATGGCAGAAGGAAGGAAAAGTCAATCTCAGCATGAGAACACATGCAGGCCGCCTCGGAATCAAGCCCTTTGGCAGGTCCGCAAGGCCTTTTGATAAAACGGGCAATGTACGAGACAAAGAAGGGTAGAGGAGCGTTATCGCGGATAATACGAAAATCCCGGATACTTTACGACGGGCCACTTCTCCTTGCGCAAAGCGTCGGTGACTTCGTTTCCGACGTTCAGGTTATCCCGGACCAGGTCCCGTGGGGTCAAGGCCATCCATTGATTCAAGGATATATCCTCGAACCGGTCGCTTCTGAACATTTCCAGAAACCATAAGGATTCCGTCCCCGTGTTCTGTATGTAGTGACCGAAGGCAAAAGGCACGTAACCGACGTCGCCGGCTCTGTAATCGAAGGTCCGAGCCGCTCCATTGCCGGCAAATACGGTCATTCGTCCCTGCCCGGTCAAGTAATACTGCCATTCGTCCTGATTCGGATGCCAATGGAGCTCTCTCATGGCGCCAGGTTTGATCTCGACTAACGCGGCAGCAACGGTTTTGGAGATCGGAAAATTGCGGGAATCCACGATTCTTACGCTTCCGCCAGGGGTTATGATCGGTTCTTGCGCCAACAGCCGGTGCTTGAAGCTGAGCGGCACCGTTCCGTAGGGAGACTGCACCTCCTGGTTGGCAAGCGAACCCGGTACCTGGTCTTGAAATATATAAACCTGCTCCTTCGGAATATGGGCAAACGCATCCTCCGGGACGCCGAAGTTGGCGGACAACACGTCCTTAGGCGTGTGGGCAAACCAGTCGGAGATCGATAAGGTGTTCAGGTCCGAGAAGTGGCCGTCGTCAAAGACCAGCAGAAATTCACAGCCTTCCTCGAGTCCTTGGATCGAGTGGGGGAGGCCGGCCGGAAAATACCAAAGATCGCCAGGTCCCACATCCGCGATAAAATTCCTGCCGCTTGCATCCATGGCCGTAATCCTGGCGCTGCCCCATATCATATAGGACCACTCCGCCTGCTGATGCCAATGCAGCTCCCGAACCCCGCCGGGCGTCAGGCTCATGTTCACGCCGGCCAGCGTGGTCGCAATCGGCAGGTCCCGTACCGTAATTTCCCGCGACCAGCCGCCATGATTCAGCTGCATATGCGTGTCGGAGAACGACATTTTCAGATTCGGCATCAAGCCTGCATCCGTGACCGGAGGTACAAGCATGTCGGGATTCTCGATATCCCTCATCACATCCCGCGGACCATAGTCCGGCCCGCCTGCACCGTCGCTGCGAATCGGCTGGGGTATACGGCCAGCATGTTCTCGTTTCTGGTTCTGATCCTCCATCATCGGTATCTCCCTCCATATGGTGTTTACGTATCCGGTTTAACTGCCATCCATTAAGCTTATGAGCCGGCGCTTGGCTAATATGTTGAGGAAAACGAAGTCGTCCAGGGAGAGATTCGCAATGACATATCTCAGGTTCAATCGAAAAGAGTGTTGACATTTGAAAAGCGCTGCAGGGCACAGTTATCGGAGCCTACGTATTTATGCGGTGCGGCGCGATTCGTTTCCCAAGCGTTAAACCAAACCAGACCAGAAACAGAATGAGAGGCAGGGAGATCAGGGTTCCCATCGCGAATGCCGTGGCATCCACGATTCCAGTGGACAGCAGGCGGTTGAGCGCATAAATTCCGTATGGAATTTCAAGGACCGCAGCTGTAATGACGCCAGGGGTGTATGCCTTCAGCGCGATTGAGGCCCCCACATGTTTCACGCCGTCCAGCAGGAACACCGTAACGAAGCCCGCGAACAGGGCGTTAAACGGGCTGCCGATATGGAAGGTATACGCCGTTAGAAACGTTACGCAGGTGAGAACGAAGCCAATCAGCAGTACGGCAAAGGAGAATTGCAGGGTGATGTTCTTATCCCACGGAATGGATACTGGCGAAAATTTCGTGATCCAGGGGCTGTTCTTGTTCTTCCTGAGCCACCATTCCATCGTGGCAATCTCTTCTCCGTCGTGAATGAAAAATACAACCGGCAGCAGCCACAACAACATGACGAAATTCCAATCCGGCATGAATGACAGCATAATCCTCATTTCTCCCTTCAATCTAACCATATTAGCGATGCCTAAAGAAAAAAACTGAGTAAACACTCAAATTCAGAGGATAAAAGAAGCCGATGCAGCATGTTCTATACGGCCATCAGCTATTTTTATACATCGTTCTTCACGGAGAAAAAACGTCATGATCCGGGTTCTTCGTTCATCCCATGCAGCAGCAGCCGGACGAGCTCGCGAATATAGGATTCGTCCCCGAGCGGGAGCGCTTCCTCTCCGAAACGGGAATGGAGCATACCATAGACCAGGATGGACGAGGTCATCATCATCATGGCAACCTGAACCGTGTGTTCCGGTTGACGACTCGATCCCGCCGCCTGTTCGAGCATGCTGCTGCCTGCTGTCCCAAGACCACCGATCAGCCGCAAAACCTCTTTTGATACCTCGGCATCCTTCATGAGTTCAGGTGACCAGATGAGCATCAGATAATCCATGTTCGTCCTGAGGAACTGGAGATATGCGATGCCGTATTGAAACAGGGCCTCGTCCGCAGGAAGCTTCGACAATTCACCTGCATCCTCTTGAAGCTGCGCAGCAAAGGAAAAATTGTTCACAAGAAAGAGCAGCAGCTTCCGTTTATCTCCAAAGTGGTAGAAGATCAGCCCTTCGGCCACGCCGCTTTCGGCCGCAATCTCTTTGGTTGTCGTTGCATGGAATCCCTGCTGGGAGAACAGCTTCAGAGCGGCGTTCAATATCCGTTCCTTCTTGGCATTTCGACGGGTTGTTGTAGGCATAGGCAGATGTCTTTCTCCTTTGGAATGAAATAGGCAAAACTTCCTTGTGGAGCTTCCGGTTTCCATGGATGCTAAATAGTCATGAGTGATGAATTCAAAATACTGAGTGTTTACTCAAAAGTATAATCACTCCCCGAATATTGTCAACCCTCGAAGTATCACCGCAGGGACTGTTCATTGTGGTCATGTTCTACCAAGGTGCACGGACAGACAACGTGCCCAAATGGAATAGCCAGAGAGTGAAAAGGCGCTGCAGGGTTTGAAATTTCGATATCATAAAAAACCACGTCGTTTACGACGTGGTTATGTCTCTCTTACCGTGATCCGCGTAATATTCGACGAGGTAATCGCGGAAGGAAATCGCGGCCTTGGACAAGTATCTGGATTCCAGCCATGCGATTTGGAATACCCGGCGTGCGAGAGGTTCTTGAATGCTGAGCTTCGTCAGCTTTAATTCCTCGCTGCTTCTGCATTCCCCGATTAAAGCCACGCCAAACCCCGAACGGACCAGATCGGCGATGGTCCCGGGGTCTTCCACCTCGCAGACGACCTTCGGGTGAAAACCGGCTTGTTTGCAAAACTCGTTATTCATCTTCTGATACGGATGGCCCTCTTTATAACCCACAAAGGATTCTCCGGCAGCCTCGCTTAAGCGGATGCGATTGTTTCCGGCTAAGCGGTGGGTGGGGGGGACTGCCAAGAACACCTCTTCCACGTGCAATGGCAAGCTGCGTATATCCGGATGCCGAACGGGCATGGAGGTCAGAAAGAAGTCCACTTCGTTATGCTCAATCGTCTGAACCATATCCTCCATCGAGGACTGGATAATATGAAAGTTGACCTTCGGATGTTCGCGCAGAAACAAGCGTAAAGGCTCGCGGAGCTGCTCCATGTTGGACAAGGCCAAATGAATGCGCCCATGCTCCAGCCCCGCAAGATCTTCCACTTCCCGCCGTCCCTCTTCCAGCAGCTGCAGGGCAGCGGTGGCTTTCGCCAAAAATGCTCTGCCGTACGGATTGAGGCGGATTTGCCTGCCTTGGCGTTCAAATAACGGAACCCCGAGATTCTCTTCGAGTCTGGAGATCGTCTTGCTGAGCGCCGGCTGAGCAATATGGAGCTCCTCTGCGGCTTTGGTCATATGTTCAAGCCTTGCTACGGTAACAAAATACTTCAGCTGCAACATTTCCATTACGGTTCACCGTCCCTGCTTATATACTCCAGTATATATATACATAGATTATTTTGTATTTTTTATTATCTATCGATGATTATAGAATGGTCTCAGAAACAAGATCAAGGGATGCATGAAAGGATGATCGATATGAGAGCCGCTGCGTTCAGTACGATTGGACCGCCGGAAGTTTTGCGCATTTTGGACTTCGAAGATCCTCATGCCGGCAACGGCCAGATCAGGGTTAACGTCAAGGCGGCAGGCGTGCAGCCGGCCGACTGCGGAATCAGGGGAAGCGGCTGGGCGCCGCCCGGGGTGACATTGCGGATGCCGCAAATCCTCGGCAACGAATTCGCCGGAACGGTTGATCAGGTAGGAGAGGGAGTGACGGACTTTGAAGTCGGGGATGGCGTCATTGGCTGGTCACTACTTGCCTGCTACGCTGAATATGTCGTGGTCAGCGCAGACCAAGTTGTACGGAAACCCGATTCGATGCCATGGGAGGAAGCGGGTGCCTTGACCGCATCGGGGCAAACCGCCCATACGGCACTTGGGATGCTAGGGGTTGGCCATAAGGATACGGTTTTGATTCATGCGGCAGCGGGGGGAGTCGGCTCTTTTGCCGTCCAGATCGCACGAGCCCGGGGAGCGCGGGTCATCGGTACCGCAAGCGAGCGAAATCATGATTATCTTCGTTCGCTGGGCGCCGTTCCCGTTGTTTATGGACCAGGCCTTGTAGACCGGGTCAAGGCTTGCGCCCCCGAGGGAGTGACAGCCGCGCTGGATGCCGCCGGCGAAGAAGCGCTGCGGGCCTCGGTGGCGCTTGTCGGCGACCGGAGCCGCATCGGAACGATCGTGGCTTTCGATCTGGTAGAAGAATTGGGGGTGCGTCCGATCCGCAGCCAGCGATCCAAGGATCGATTAGCGGAACTGGTCCAAATGTATGAACAAGGGAAGGTGAAAATCCATGTGTCGCAGACGTTCTCGCTGAGCGAAGCTGCTGAGGCGCATCGTGCCGTGGAATCCGGTCATGTCCGGGGAAAGGTCGTGCTGCGGATAGACCAGCCATGAGATCCGCGCATGATTTCAGAGAAAAGGGTTGTTCCAAGAGTAGATCTTTTACTGCCGGAACTCCCTTTTCTTTTTTTTAGCTTTGTCCCCGAATTTCTACCGTTACAAAACCATGATTGAATGGGCAACAGCGATTGGAAGAATGATCCGTACGTGCAGCGTCATACAAAAGACGGAGGGGGCGTCCCAGACTAAGGTCCAGGAAGAAACTGGTCCGCGGCAGCGTGTGAACTTTTTCCTCCGCGATATAATGGACATATACATAAACAGGAATGGACGTGGAGGATTTGAAGAGAAAACAGAGCATGCTGGCCGTGAAAATTTCGTCGCTGTTGATATTTGCCGTGCTGGTCGGATGCGATGCTGCCCAAAATGCCGATGAAGCCGTAAACCGGGAGCTTGATAAATTAGCGCAAATCGGGAACCTAGCCGGCGAATCGGCGATAGCCATCAGCGATCAAGTAAAACGGGAAGGGAAGGAGTTCGAATGGACGACGGCTCAGGAAGCCGGCACGGCCGAGGGACTGGTCATCGACCATGCCGTAGGCAATATCGAGCTTATCGCGGTACCCGGTAGCGAGGTCAACGTGAAAACAACCGTGTGGTTCAACGAAAGTTTTTTCAAGAACGATAACATTCGCACCCGGGTGACGGAGCAGGCCGCTACCTCCTTGGCGCTCCAGGATGGCATGCTGGAATTAAGGACGCATCCTAGAGACGACTCCGGCATTAGCCTGTGGGACTGGTCGCAGAAGCAGTTCGGCGATTCCGGATTCATGATCGATTATGTGATCGAGGTACCGGAAGCCCTGCAGAATATCCGTATCAAGAATGATGTCGGGAAGGTAAGGGTGAACGAGCTGAAGGGGGCTTTCGAGCTGCAGCTGGGAGCCGGGGAAGTTCAACTCAACCAAACGGAAATCACGGGCAGCTCCAGGATCGTATCCGAAGCGGGCAGCATCAAGCTGGATATTGGGCAGATCGACCCGGACGGCTCGCTGACGGCCAACACATCGGCAGGCAGCATCACCGCTGCGTTCGCGCCGTCCATGAAATATACGCTGAATACCGAAACCGAGCTTGGACAGATTACAGGAGCAAGCCGGGGACAGAGCGACGTCAACGGCGGCGGAGCGAAAATATCCCTGACGACCTCGGTCGGTTCCATCAAGGTTAATCCATAAGCGGCACATACACACAAACAAACCCGGATGAGGCTCCGGGTTTGTTTTTTTGTTACAGCAATAACCAATGTGCGAATGGATAGCGGATTACATTAACTTCAATACTTGGCACAATTGATATAAGTAGTGCACGCCGCGTATCTGGTTATGATTGAGGTGATTGAGGTACACCAGCGTGTCCTTGAGCACCCGTCTGGCGTTATGAACCTGATGATGCTCGAGCTCATGCAGGACGTCCTTGATGACTTCAAGCGGGTAATTGGCTGAGCGGAGAATCCGAATGATCATAATCTGCCGGATTTGGGCACCATCGAATTTCCGGTAGCCGTTAACCTGATCCCGCGGCAGAATAAGGACGCCTTCCTTCTCCCAATGGCGGATGGCCGAGGAGGGAACGCCGATCTCGGCCGCAACCTCCCCGATGGTCAGCTCTTTCTTGCGGCCTCGGGCATCGACTGCGTCAAGCTGCTCCGTTTCCAGAATGCGGATGGTCCGCTCCGCAAGGATTTTATCCTGCTGGAGGCGGGCTTGCACCTCGCTTACGATCCAGAGCGCATCATCCAGCTCCCTTTCCTGCAGCTTCTTCATGACTTGCTTCGTCACGTCTACGCCGAAACCGGGAAACATGGCGCGGATGCACTCGAAATAAGCGGCATGCTCCTCGGTATATAACCGGTAGCCGTTCGGCGCACGCTCGGCAGGAGGGACAATTCCCCATTTCTCATAGTGCTTGAGCGCACTTGTGGTAATCCCGAGTTTCTTGGCGATATCAATCGGTCGGATGCCCATGATGTCCCCCCTACTTCATCCGGATCTGCCTGAATCCTTACTTATTGGGGGATTGTATCATGAAGTGCGTTTCCGAGAAAAGACGGATGAAAAAATAACCTGTCACCTTGGGTGTGAATCATGCTCAGAATCATTGCCGTTCCAAAAATGCCCGAATGTATTGAACGATTTCCGGTCCATGGGATTCCAATGCAAAATGACCGGCACCCTTTAGAAGATGCAGCTCGGCATGAGGCAAATCACGCTGATACGGATGGGCTCCGTTCTCAGGGAAGATGTGGTCGCCTTGCCCCCACACAATCAGGGTTGGCGGCTGAGCATTGCGGAAATATTGCTGCCAAGCCGGATACAAGGGAGGATTCGATCCGTAATCCAGGAACAAATCCAGTTGAATTTCCTGATTGCCGGGACGGTCGAGCAGCGCTTGATCCAAGGTATAGGTGTCCGGGCTGATGAGGGAGGCGTCATCGAGACCATGCGTATACTGCCACTTCGTTGCCTCGATGCTGGTAAGCCAGCGCAGAGCCTCGCGTTTATCCGGGTTTGCCGGATCTTCCCAGTAAGCTTTAATGGGATTCCAGAATTCTTCGAGTCCCTCATCGTAGGCGTTCCCGTTCTGAATGATCAGGCCTCGGATCCGCTCGGGATGTCGCGACGCGATCCGGAACCCGACGGGTGCACCATAGTCCATCAAGTACATATAGAAGGTCTGGATATTTAATTGTGCCAGCAATTCTTCGATGAGCTGACTGAAATGGTCAAAGCTGTACCGGAACTGATCATGGTCTGGCGCGCTGCTGTAACCAAATCCCGGATAATCAGGTGCGATCACATGATACCGATCGGCAAGGGACGGAATCAATTGACGATACATATGGCTGGAAGTCGGGAAACCATGCAGCAGTAATACGACAGGCGAGCCGGGAGCTCCTGCTTCACGGTAAAAAATGTCCAAACCGTTGATTTTAGCCGTATGATACTGGATTTTATGTTCCATTGGATAAACGCCTCCTTGAATACCTGCGATTTTTTTATGAAGCGATTGCTATGTAGATCCTTTTGACTGGTCGTCATTTATTTGTAGAACACTTCCCCTCCCTTCTTATTAACCATCATAACTAATTTAAGGGTATTATATATCCCGAATATTAACCTGTAAAGTTTTATTTTGGGTATTAAAAAAGGAATCTTAGACGGTTTATCTAAGATTCCTTCGTTTGTTGTTTCTGACGCTCCAGATAAGCAGCGACCTTCATGCGGTTTCCGCATGTTTTGGGGCTGCACCAGCGCCTTGTGCCGTTTTTGCTATTGTCGTAAAAGCGAAGCACGCACGCCGGATTTTCGCATTTTTTCACCAGCTTCAAGTCATGGGTAGTTAAAAAATCAACGGCAGATGCGGCGATCGGGCTCAGCAGGTCCAGCGGCTTCCGAAAAAGCATCCGGCTTTTGCGGCTGTACGCGCTGCCTTCGGCCACGAGCACGGTGCGCATGATTTGCTCCTTCAGCAGCCCGTTGATGAACTGCAGGCTTGCTTCGGTTGAACTCTCGTTCGCACTGCCCGGCTGAATCAGGTGAAAGATGTGGTCGCGGAGCAATCTGGCGGACTCCACGATCCGGGCTTCCTCCTCGTTGCCGTTATATACCGCCTTGCGCAGGTTGCGTTCCGCCTCCGACAGCAGGTTCGCCTTCACCATCCAATCCATTAAAGAATCGAAAGTATCCAGCAAATCCAGCGGCTGAGCGTTGACAGCGATCTTGGTATTCACGAAATCCAGCACGGGATGGTTGCCAATAAAATAAAATTCGGGTGCGATTTTTTTCGGCATGGGTACCTCTCCTCAGAAAACACGATACGTAGCGTAGATATTCATAGCCTATTATAAAGTCAATTGCGGTGCACAGACAACCAACAGGGCTTCAAACATTGTACATAAACCTTAAAGCTCCGTGACGGCTTTCGCCGTTGAAAACAGTGGTGGAGCAACCTTCGCAGGTTTGAAATTTTGTACTTGCATCAATGTTGTAAGATGGGTTTGTAAAATGAAGGAGGTAGGGAAGATGGAAGGAACGATTAAGATTCGCGGTGCCAGGGAGAACAATCTGAAAAATGTTTCGCTTGAGATTCCCAAATACAAACTGGTCGTCATGACAGGTCCGTCCGGCTCGGGCAAGTCCACGCTGGCCATGGATACGCTGCAGCGGGAATGTCAGCGGCAGTACATGGAATCCATGGGCATGGTGTCGGACACGGTCAGCAAGCCGAAGGTGGATTCGATTGAAGGGCTCTCCCCGTCGATCAGCGTGGGTCAGCACATTACGAACCGGAACCCGAGATCCACCATCGGAACGGTGACGGATATCTATACGCTGCTCCGGATTCTGTTTGCCAAGCTGGGGGAACGAAGCTGTCCTTCCTGCGGCGACAAGGTGATACCAAGTGTGGACGGAGAAGCCTATCACGGTCCTTCTGACGAGGAAGAAATCAGCGATTCCCACGAGACGGTTCATTGTAGGCGATGCGGTCATGGTCTCGACAAATTGACGATGTCGCATTTTTCCTTTAACAAGCCGGAAGGCGCATGCGAAACGTGCAGCGGACTCGGCCAAACGGTCAGCCTGAACATGGAAGCCGTGTTCCAGCTTGATTTGAGCCTAAGAGACGGCGGGGTGGCAATATGGTACAGCGCTCTTACCGATTATAACATCAGCATTCTGAAAGCAGCAGCCAAGTATTACGGGTTTGTGTTCGATGAGTTTATGCCGCTTCGGGATTATGGCGACGTTCAGCGCGATCTCCTGTATTATGGCGTGGAGAGTGAGCCGTTCAGCCGGCACTTTCCTGACGTGAAGCCGCCGAAGTCCGTAGGACAAGGCAAGTACGAGGGCGTAGTCACCGGAATATGGAGAAGGTACCGGGAGAAGGGGAGCGAGTCCGGGGAAGCGTCCCTGTTTCATGAGCATGTCTGCCCGGATTGCCGCGGAACGAAGCTGAAGGAGGACAGCCGCCGCGTCCGGATTGACGGCGTCTCCATTAACGAAGTTAACGCATGGTCGATCGGGGAAGCGCTGAATTGGATGGAGGCGCTGCTGAAGAAGCTGACGGCGGACCAATTAACGATCGTGGAACCGCTCATTTATGATTCCGTCGTGAGACTAAAGCGCATCATGGATGTCGGGCTAGGTTACATGTCGATGGAGAGGCAGGTCGTCACGATGTCGGGCGGGGAAGCTCAGAGGCTTCGGCTCGCATCGATTCTGGGCTCCGGCCTCACGGGCGTGCTGTACATTTTGGACGAACCGACGACGGGTCTGCATCCCAAAGATACCAGGGGACTTATCCAGGTTCTGAAGCAACTGAGGGATCTCGGCAACACGGTGCTTGTCATCGAGCATGACGAAGAAGTGATGCGGGCCGCCGATCATATCATTGATATCGGACCGGGTGCGGGAACGATGGGCGGCACGGTCGTCGGTCAAGGAACGCTGGAGGAATTGATAGGGAATCCCGAGTCCGTGACCGGATCGTATTTCCGGGATCCCACGATGCTGGCGGCTCCGAGTCGGCGGAGGACCGGAAACGGCAGCCTGCTGACGATCGAGGATGCACATCTGAGAAATCTGAAACATATTACGACCTCTTTCCCGCTAGGCTGTCTCATATCGGTGACAGGCGTATCGGGTTCTGGTAAATCCACGCTTTTATTTGATCTTCTGGCGGAATCCGGAAGCGATCAATCAACTCCAATCGGCTGCAAAGCCATCACGGGCTGGGAATCGGTGGGACAGCCGATCAAGGTTAACCAATCGCCGGTATCCCGAATGCAGCGCTCTAACATTGCTACCTATACGGATGTTTACACTCATATCAGAAACTGGTACGCCAGCTTGCCGGAAGCTAAACAGAATCAACTGACGGCCAAGCACTTCTCTTTTAATACGCAAGGCGGGCGCTGTGAGACATGCCAAGGCCTTGGCGTCGTGTCCGTGCATATGCACTTTCTGCCGGAGCTGGAAGTACGCTGCCCGGACTGCAAGGGCAAGCGCTTCAAGGAAGAGGTTCTCCGGGTGACTTTTAACGGTTACACCATTTCCGATATTCTGGATATGACGATTGAGGAAAGTCTTGCCCTGCTGGAAGTGAAGCCAAAGATCATGGAATTGACCCGGCTGCTCTGCGATGTCGGACTTGGATATTTGAAGTGGGGACAATCGGTGAGCACCCTGTCGGGCGGCGAGGGACAGCGGATCAAATTAGCAAAGGAACTGAGTAAAAAAACGAAAAACCACACGCTCTATTTGCTGGACGAACCCTCGACCGGACTTCACCCGGGCGATGTCCGGCAGCTTCTCGTCCTGTTAAACCGTTTGGTGGATGCGGGGAACACCGTGATTTTGGTTGAGCACAATCTGGACCTGATCTGGAATTCCGATTGGATCATCGATATCGGGCCTGGCGGGGGAGCAGCCGGCGGATCGCTGGTGGCGACAGGAACACCCGAAGAAGTGGCTGCAGTGGAAGCCTCGTTTACCGGCCGCTTTATCAAAGAAATCTATATGTGACGGGTTGAACGAGAAGGGAGGAAGTTGGAATGGAGCAAACCGTAGATGAGAAAGGCAAGGTAACAAAAACCACGGTTCGATATTTTATCAAGCTTCTGCGTTCTTCGGGCATTCCGAAGCTGGTGCTCTTTCTGGCGATCGTATTAAGTTTGGTCGGGGCGGTGACGGGACTTATCGTCCCGCTCATCACCGGCCAGCTCATCGATAATTTCGCCGCAGATGCGTTTAATATTCGCATGGTCGGCTTTCTGGCCGTCCTCTTCCTGCTGGAAGCCGTGGCCAGCGGTCTTTCGTATTATATGCTTGCCTATGTCGGGAACCAGACGGTGAACAAAATTCGGAAACGGCTCTGGACGAAGGTGCTGGCCCTGCCGGTTCCGTTCTTCGACAAGCATCGCTCGGCCGAGACGATGAGCCGTGTAACCAACGATACGAATGAAGTAAAGACGCTGATCACGGATCATCTGATCGCTTTTTGCTCGAATCTGCTGACCGTTTTGGGGGCTGTTGCGATCCTGTTTTACCTGGATTGGCGGATGACCCTCATCATCCTGATTGCCGTTCCGGTCGGGTTCGGCATTTTGATGCCCATCGGCGGAAAAATGTACAAAATCTCCATCAGCATGTATGGACAGCTGGCCCAGCTGTCCGCCATGCTGACCCAGGTGATCGGCGAGATCAGGCTGGTGAAAGCCTCCAATGCAGAGCGGAGGGAGGAGAAAAGCGGGTATGAGGATATGGACAGCCTGTACCGTTTCGGCATGAAGGAAGCCAAGATTAACTCGGTTCTGATTCCGTTGATGTCGATGGTCATGGTCGTTCTGCTGGTGGTCATCATCGGATACGGCGGCGTTCGCGTTTCTTCCGGTGCGCTCAGCGCCGGCGAGCTGGTATCGTTTATCCTGCTGCTCTTCCAAATCATGTTTCCTTTCAGCCAGTTCGCCACGTTTTACTCCCAGCTCCAGAAGGTGATGGCGGCAACCGAGAGATTGCGGCTTATCCTTGAATTCGAACAGGAGAGCGATCATCGTGCGGTGCGGCCGGCACCGGAAGGTCATCGGGACGTTGAATTCAAAAAGGTTACGTTTGCTTACCATGAAGGTGAAACCATTCTGTCCGACGTAACCTTTTCCATTCCAGCCAAGAAGGTCACTGCCCTGGTCGGGCCCAGCGGCAGCGGCAAAACCACGGTTTTTTCCTTGATCGAGCGTTTCTATGGGCCATCCGGCGGGGAGATTTGCTTCGGTTCGGAAGCAATCCGCGATTATACGCTGGAGTCCTGGCGGCGAAAGCTCGGATATGTGTCCCAGGACAGCCCGCTCATGACCGGAACGATTCGGGACAATATCGTCTATGGGCGAGAGGAGACGGTCTCCGACGAGGAGGTTGCGGAAGCAGCGCGGCTCGCGTACGCGGAAGGGTTTATCGAGGCCTTGCCGAGAGGGTACGACACGGAGGTTGGCGAGCGGGGCATCCAGTTATCCGGAGGTCAGCGCCAACGGGTGGCGATTGCAAGGGCTTTGCTGCGGAAGCCGGACATCCTGCTGCTGGATGAAGCGACGGCAAGCCTGGACAGCGACTCCGAGCACGAAGTGCAGAAGGCGCTGAACAATCTGATGGTGGAACGAACGACCGTGGTCATTGCCCATCGGTTATCGACCGTCGTCGAGGCGGACCAGATTATTGTGCTTGAGAAGGGTCATATTACGGGAAGCGGCACGCATGAAGAATTGATCCGAAGCCATCCGTCCTATGTCGAGTGGGCAAAGAAGCAGTTCCAGACGGGGGAATAGGGACGGGGCAGGAAGGATTATTTACTGCCTGAAACGAATATAACGACAAGGTGACATAGCCTTTAGTTTAGATGAGATTAGAGGAGATGAGCAGAGCATGGCACAGATCAAAATTTACGGCGTCCGGGAGCGGCTGAACCCGGTGAAGGAGCAGCTGTCGGAAGTGATACATTCGTGCGTGGTAGACGCATTTGAACTTCCGGCGGATAAGAAATTTCATCGTTTTTTTCCCATGAGTCGGGAGGATTTCTACTTCCCTGACGGGAGAACGGATCGTTACACGGTGATCGAGATCAGCATATTTGAAGGCCGGACGGTGGAGGCTAAGAAACAGCTGATTCGATTGTTGTTCGAGCGGATTCAGCATACGCTGCATGTTTCTTCCCAGGACGTGGAGATTACGATTTTCGAAACGCCGCAGCACAACTGGGGAATCCGTGGGCTTCCCGGGGATGAACTGGCTTTAGGGTATAAGGTGAATATTTAGAGAGGCTTAGCTAGTATAACAATTGCAAACAAGCGCTCGATTACCGCTGGCTCCGGAAGCCTGGTGATCGGCGCTTGTTTTTTGTTCATTCGTGTTTATTTACGGTGGCACTCCCGATTTCGTAAGGCGTGAAAACCCCCTCATACATGAGATGCATCGACATCCCGGCCGCGGCATGGTCCAAATTGTGGCAGTGATCCATCCAAAGTCCCGGGTTGTCGGCTTCAAACGCAGCTTCATACGTCTCGCCTGGCGCTACATTCAGCGTATCCGTCCACCAGGGACTTCCTACGATGGGTTCTCCATTACGCTTCAAGACGAGAATATGGTGACCATGCAGATGCATCGGATGATCCATGAAACCCCGATTCACAAACTTCATTTTTACGATATCCCCTTCACGTACCATGAGAGACGGCGTATTCGGAAAGACATAACCGTTGATGGTCTGCACATTGGTCATCGTGCCGTTATAGAAGCCCACGCGGTTGTCGAGCACAAGCGTAAAGTTACGGTCATAGACGGTATCGGCGTCAAAAGGAACCGAGGACGGCGTGCCGTACTTGGCCGGATTGAATACCGGGCCCTCCCGGCCAGGAAGCGGCAGGTCCCGATCATTGCCGGCCATAACAATCGCTTCGCTCCGTTCGTTGATCGCATCGGCAGCATGCGTCAACGATACCGCATGATCCGGCATGGCAAAGGAAATATCGTAGCGTCCGCCGGCAGCCAGCAGCAGCTTTTGATTTTGTATCCACTCGGGACCGTTGAGATCCACGCCGTCAATGGAGGTTACTTTAAAGGATGCTCCCGATAAATAAAACATTTTAGGCATGTTATGTGCATTGATTAATCTTAACCTCACGGTTTTGCCCGGCATTACGGTCTGCCGCTGGAGCTTTCCCGTGGCTCCTAAGGTGATCGTTGTTCCATTGCTCGTTCCTTTCGGATGAGCCATCACGGTTAAATCGACGTCTTCCAAAACGGTAGCGTCATCCGGTTCGATGACAAGCGTGCCATACAGCCCTTTGGCAACCTGCACCGAGGATTGCTGATGGGAATGATACCAGTATGTGCCCGTCTGTTCCGCGATGAACCGGTAGATAAACCGTTCTCCTGGCATGACGGCATTCTGCGTTAATCCTGCCACGCCATCTTCCCCGTTCGGAACATTTAGTCCATGCCAATGGATCGTAACGCCATCCTCCACATCGATATTGACCAGGGTAACCTCGACCAGCTCGCCTTCCTGAATACGGAGTTCCGGACCGGGTACGAGGCCGTTAAAAGCCCATACCTCTTCGGTTTCGCCTGAGGGCAAGGTGAGCAGCTTTTTCTGTGCGCTTAATTCGAATGTGCGGTCAGGCTTTGAGGTCTGCGGTCCGCGCAAGCTGGCTACACTGATCGATTCTATATTCTCTGCAGATATGCTCGATGCTTCCGCGTGACTTCCATGATGGCTATGGTTCTCGGGGCTTCCGCTGCTGTCATGACGACCATGGTCCATCATGCTCATTCGGTCCGGCAGCCGGGACGAGATCAAGCCGGCGGAAACCATTATGGAGGTGATGGCAATGACGAGCAGGCACTTCCATGAGAATCGGATAAGTCTCTGCTTGTAGGTTACACGGTGATCCATGTTCAATGAATGCTGCAATTCCTTGAATTGTCTTCTGCAGGAAACCCACGCCATGCCCATCAGGATACCGAATGCAATCCAGACGGTTATAAAACTGCTGAATCGGAGTGGAGATTGCGAGAGAAACAACATGTATAAGCAGGAGCATGCTGCTGCGTAGAACGCTGCCGAAAAAGGCGCCGCAAGGATGCGGTTGTTCAGGTATCCGCTTGAACCGTCGTTTAACTTTGCATGAAGCTCCGATAATTTGCGACTCGTTAATACGGGCAGCGAGAAGAAAAAGACGGCGGAAATCGAGAGCGCATAGAGCGGCCACTGGATGAACACCTTGTCTTCGACAAACGCCCAATCGGCATTCCACAGCACCGCACCCGCAGCGAATTTAAGCCCTGTCATGATTTTGGCGGGCCACAACCAGAAGCGAAGTTTGTTTAGATGCTTAAGCAGGTCTTCCTTCGGTTGCGGCAGGCATGTCTTTTTTGCTCTGTAATAGACAATCCACCATATAAAAAAAATTAGAAACGTTAATACGTAGTCAAACATTAGCCAGCTTCTCACCATTGTGTACGCCCCTTTACATTTGTTTTGCATTCAGTGTACTGATCAAATGTGTAGAACTGTTGGAGATGATCTTTTCATTCTGTGTAGGATCACTTCTTATGCTGGAAACGGGTTATAATGGTTCTAAAAAGTGAGAGGTTATCGCAATGGAAACGACGCTGTTGCTTGTGGAAGACGAAGTGGCGATGCTGGAAACGATGAAGCTTTATTTAGAGGGCGAAGGGTTCCGGATTCTTGCCGTAACCAATGGTCAAGATGCGCTTGAGTGCGCCCGAAGAGAGCAACCCGCGCTTGTGGTGCTGGATTGGATGCTGCCTGGAAAGAGCGGAATCGAAGTGTGCAAGGAGCTGAGGCAATCCAGTGCTTGTGGAATCATCATGGTAACGGCGAAATCAGAGGAAACGGACAAAATTATTGGCCTGGAGCTTGGTGCGGATGACTACATAACCAAACCCTTCAGTTTGCGGGAGCTGACCTCCCGCATTCGCTCGGTTCTCAGACGAACGGCTCCAATCCAGGTTGAGGCGTCGCCCTTGCAGCGCGGAGATCTGTTGATATCGGAAACCAAATGCCAGGTTACGCGAAACGGGGAGCTCATCCCGCTGACTCCGACCGAGTTCAAGATCTTGCTGACGCTGGCCAACAGGCCGGGGGTTGTGTTCAGTCGATTGCAGCTTATGAAGGCAGCTATGGATGATGATTTCATGAATTATGAACGCACCTTGGACTCTCATGTCAGTAAACTGCGCAAGAAGCTTGAGCCTGATCCTGACCATATGAAATACATTCAAACGGTGTATGGGTTTGGATATCGATTCGGTGAGCCGAGATGACGGTGCGCGGCAAAATATTCATGGCGATGGGCGTCCTGGTTATGCTTGTAACGGCCGCGTATATCGGCACAACGCAAGGCTACTTGGGAAGCCTGTTTGCCCGGTATGCTCCCGAGGGAAGCGGGGGTGGCCTCGGAGGGGAGCATCTCGAGGGATTAAGTAAATATGTGCTTGGCGAAATGAAGATGAAAGCTCTAATGGTGACGTTGTTTGTTGCATGCGCTGTGGTCGTTTTGGGTTACTGGCTTTCAGGTCTAATCATTCATCCGCTCCATAAACTGATCGCGGTCATGCGAAAAGTGGCCGATGGAGACTTGACAACGGAAGTGCCGATCAAGCGAAAGGACGAGTATGGTCAGGTTGGGGAGGCGTTCAATTCCATGACGCACCAATTACGAGAGGCCATGGACCTTCGAAAAAGACTTGTCGAAGATATAGCGCATGAATTAAGGACGCCGCTATCCATCGTTCAATCCAAGCTGGAGTTGATTCAGCAGTCCCCAACCGATGTGAAGCCGGAAGTTTTGCTTCCCCTTCACGACGAAGTGCTGCGTCTGGTGCATTTGGTGGATGAGCTTCATCTTCTGAATACGGCGGAAGCGGGGGAGTTAGTCTTATATAAAGAGAAGACCGATCTGAACTTGCTATTGGGCAATCTCATGGAGCTCCTACAGCCGGAGGCGGTTGCTTGCGGGGTTACGTTAAAGGGGCCTGAATATCGGGATTCGGCATGGGTTCTGGTCGATCCGAAACGGCTGAAGCAGGTATTACTTAACTTGTTGACCAATGCGCTGCGGCATACGCCGGAAGGTGGAAACATTTCGGTTCGAATCGATGCGAGGGACCTGTCCGGGCAGATTGCGATAAGCATAACGGACACGGGCACGGGCATACCTGCTGATGCGCTTCCTCATGTGTTCGACCGATTCTACCGGGTGGATAGCGGAAGAGGCAGGTCGACAGGAGGCTCTGGTCTGGGGCTTTCGATTGCTAAACAGATTGCAGCGGCTCACGGTGGATACATCCAAGTACAAAGCGAGCTTGGCAAGGGGACGGAATTTACGGTAATCCTTCCCTGGAGCCATGATAGCAGTAAAAATTAACGTGCGAATGTTATCCTTGAAAGTATAAAAAAGGGGGAATCACATTGACCTTACAACAATTAAAGTACGCCATCGAAGTTGCCAACCGTGGTTCCATGAACGAGGCGGCCAAACGATTATTTATTTCCCAGCCCAGCCTTTCCAACGCGATCAAGGATCTGGAGGAAGAGCTTCGCATTACGATATTCGAGCGGACGAACAAAGGAATATCCTTGTCCAAAGAAGGCGCGGAGTTCCTCGGCTATGCGCGGCAGGTGGTGGAGCAGGCAGAGCTTCTGGAAGGGCGTTATCTGAACGCAAAGCCTTCCCCGCAGCATTTTTCGGTATCCACGCAGCACTACGCCTTTGCGGTCAATGCCTTCGTGAAGCTGGTCCAGGAATACGGGCAGGATGAGTACGAATTGGCGCTGAGAGAAACGAAGACCTACGAAATCATCCAGGACGTCAAAACCCTGCGCAGCGAGATCGGCATTCTCTACCTGAACGAATTCAATGCCAAGGTGATCAACAAGCTGCTGAAGGATGCAGGGCTTCAGTTTACCAGCTTGTTTACGGCGAGGCCGCATATTTTTATCAGCATCAAAAATCCGCTGGCCAAGCAGTCGATCGTGACCATTGACGAGCTTCAGAATTATCCGTATTTATCCTTCGAGCAGGGGGAATACAATTCGTTCCACTTCTCGGAGGAAATCCTCAGCACGCTGTCTCACAAAAAAAGCATCCGGGTCAATGACCGTGCAACCCTGTTCAATCTGCTGATCGGTCTGAACGGGTATACCATTTCGACCGGGGTGCTGAGCGCCGACCTGAACGGGAACGAGATTATTCCGGTTCCGCTCGCCTGCGATGAGACGATCAACGTCGGATGGATCAGCCATAAAAACGCGACCCTGTCCAAGCTTGCCGCGGCTTATGTCGAGGCGCTGCATGAAGCGATTGCCACCTGATTTTGATGGGATAGCTTCATACTATAGCTGGCTATAGTTAAAGGAATCATCGGGATAAAGGCTTGTAAAAACCGGCTGCCGGCTGCATGAATCGGCAGCCGGTTCATGTAAAAATTGGTCATAACAAAATCAAGAATAGTCAGTGGAGGATTGTATCGGTGAGACTTATAATCTGTGTAATAAAGCAGCTTACAGGATCCGTTGGTTGCTTTATTACAGGATGATAGGATTGTCGAAACGAAGTGATCGATGAGTCATGAGAAATGAACATACAAGGAAAGGAGGGAAATCGTTTTTTGTGCAAATCAACATGATTCCATGCTGAATAAAGGTCATACTGCTTAAAGATAGAGTCTTCTAGAATCATATATTCTATCTATCAAATCTGTATAATAGATGTAGGAGGAGCGATATTTCATGAAAAGGCTGTTGAGCAGTGTAATCTGTGTGGGTATACTTTTAAGTCCTTTAAGCACCCAAAATGTTTTAGCAAATGAAAATGAAAGCGTTATTAAATCTCATGTTGTTGATTCTGGGGGACAATATGAAAAACGTGGATATATCCTAGAAGTGATTAATGAGGTGGATGATCCAGCAATCGATCCTATTATTCGTGAATTTGTTGAACTATATTTTGATGTCTATCCAAAATTAGTAACAAAGTATGCTGCTGACCCCAAAACTGCAACCCAAAAAGTGATATTAAAATTTGATCCTACGTACGATGGGGTAGCATATGCTGATGCAGGTGCTGGAATGATTGTTGTAAGCTCTAAATGGATCCTTGATCGTCCATGGGATTTAGGGCTATTTACACATGAGTTAACTCACATTGTACAATCGTATCCAAGGTATGACGATCAGACATGGTGGATTACAGAAGGAATAGCAGATTATATTCGATATGAATACGGTCCTCATCATGAAGGTTGGAAATTTAGGGAACCCAAAGAAACGGATAATTATAATAGCGGTTATGGAGAGACTGCACGCTTTTTGTTATGGATCGAACAAAACAAGAATAATAAAGTAGTAGATATATTGAACAAACAAATGCAACAGAATACTTTCCATATTCATGATTTTGAAGAAATAACAGGGCAATCGGTTGAAGATTTGTGGGCGGAATACATTCTCAATCCTTATGTGAAAACCAAATATAAAATTAAAACAGAGTAAAGAAAGAACCTGTCAGTAATCAAAAATGGGAAATAAGCGGGAGATGTGTCAGTTAGACTTATAATGGGTTAATAAAGCAGCTTACGGTATTCCGTCGGTTGCTTTATTTCTTTCATGGGATATGGGGGTAGGGAAACAAGTGCGGCTGCGGAAATCATCTATTTATCTCAACTTGGTATTAACCTTTTTATTGTCGATTATTCCAATGTATACCTTAAGTCTATACATCAACATGTCAGGTGCGGCAAGCGTCCGCCAGGAAATTACGAATTCGATGCAATCCCGGGTTCATTTCTACCTATCCTCGTATGAAGCCGAATTAAGCCGGGTGACCAAATCCATGCGGGATTTCATTAATGACGGCGACTTATCCACTTTAAGCAATTTGTACCCGAACATCCCCACCTTTGAACGGTTTAATATGTTGAATAGGTTGGAGAGCAAGCTTTTTCTCTTGAATAATTCTAGCCAGTATATTTCAAGTTCGAAGTTGTACATCCCCTCGATGGGAATTACGATTCATGGGAGCGGCTATGACGAGGCGGGCATGACGGCTAAAGAAATAAGCGAAATTCGCTCTGTGCAATATAAAACACTGTCGCCTTTTACCATGGTGGACGACCGTCTCTTCATGGGCAGCTTATTCCCCTTAGGACTTGCCGCTGCGCAAGCGCCGACATCGGTCATTAAGGTTGAGATTTCTTTAAAAAGCCTGAGAGACGTACTTAAGCAAATCCCCAATACAGCGGAAGGGGGGGCCGTATTATTTGCGAGAGAGCAAGATTGGCATATCGCTTCCTCCCAAGAAGCCCGAGAGGCTGCGCTTATTCAAACCTTGAAGAAACAATGGGAGAATAAATCGGGCGATCATAAAGCGGGAAGCGAACGTCTCAAGATTGACAATCGGTTCTACCTTGTCACGTACGAACCATCCGAGATGCTGGATGCAACCCTGCTCGTGTATGTGCCCGAGAAACAAATTCTCGATCCCCTTAGTCATTATTTCGTGATGCTGTTAGTGCTGTCCGTATTATCAATAGCAGTAATCATCTTCTTCTCTTATTGGATTTATCGGATGATCCATAAGCCTCTGCGTTCCCTCGTATCCGCTTTTCGCCGTGTGGAGAGCGGTAATATGGACATTTCGATCCCCTACAAGACGGCCTTTGAATTCGGTTACCTGTATCGGCAGTTCAATGCTATGATCAGCCGACTGAATACGTTGATTCAGGAAGTGTACGAACAAAAGATTCATAGCCAGCGCGCGGAGCTGAAGCAGTTGCAGTCCCAAATCAACCCGCACTTCTTATACAACAGCTTTTTTGTCCTGAAGCGCATGATAGCTGCGGGTGACAATAAAAGCGCAATTAACTTTGTTGAACACCTGGGAAATTATTTTCAATATATTACGAGAAATGCGGATGATGAGGTAACGTTGGAAGCGGAGTGGCTGCACGCCCGTAACTATGCGGAAATCCAGATGGTCCGTTTCCGCAAGAGACTGCGGACCGATTTTTTCGGTAAGCCGTGCACGTATGCTTCTTTGAATGTACCAAGGCTTATCATACAGCCTCTTCTGGAGAACGCCTACCAGTACGGACTGCAGAACAAGATTACGGACGGAATCATCCGCGTTTCTTTTGAAGTAAAGATGGAACTGATTTGTATTGCTGTTGAGGACAACGGAGAAGAATTGACTGACGAGCAATTGAGTATGCTTGAAGCCAAACTGAATTCTCATAATGAACATATGGAAACGACGGGATTAATCAATGTGCATCGGCGTCTGCAATTGAAGTTTGGGACCGATGCCGGCGTCCTTGTTAAGCGCAGCTCCCTTGGCGGGTTGCGAACCGAGATATGCATTCCGATCAGGGAGGTGCCGAATGTATCGATTGTTGATCATTGACGACGAAGATGTGATTGTGGACGGGATGGCCGATCTGTTTCAAGAGCAAACAGACATGGAGCTGGAGGTGTATTGTGCCTACAACGTGTTAGAGGCGATCGACTGGCTCGAGCGAAGGAAGATTGACATTGTACTGTCTGATATTCAGATGCCTGGATTAACCGGACTCCAACTGCAGCAGCAAATTATAGAGCTTTGGCCACGTTGCAAGATCATTTTCCTGACAGGCTATAACGAATTTACCTATATCCACGAAGCGATGCGAAACGGATCGTTCGATTACGTGCTTAAAACGGAGACCGACGAAACCATTATCAAATCCATCAAGAGAGCAATCGCGAAGCTGGACGAAGAGATGGACATGCACAGCACGCTTCAGAAAACAACGATTTTGCTGCAGCGGGCTCTGCCTTATATTCAGAAAGAATACCTCCGCGATATCCTTCAAGGAGAATCTTATGCGCTCGGCAACCTTCACAATCAGTTTACTCAGCTGTCCATTTCTCTCCACTCTTCTAAACCCGTTCTTCTAGTTGTAGGCCGCGTAGATGAATGGCAGGAGGGTCTAAGCACATTCGACAGGGCCTTGATCCTTTATGCGGTGCAAAATATTTCAGAAGAATTGCTAGGTGTTTCGACGCGTGTCGCTTTCACAGATTACGAACGCTTCCGCATGGTTTGGTTCATTCAACCGAAATCGGATGCTGAAGATTCGTGGGATCAAGTCCTTAGGTTAGTCCAAGGTACATTGGAGCAAGTCCAGCATACGAGCAGGGAATTACTCAAGATCAAACTCTCCATTATAGTAGCCAGCAAGCCTTGCGAGTGGGAGGAACTGCCTCTCCGCTTTATAGCGATTAAACGCTTATTCGGATATGGGCTTGGCTTGGGTCAAGAGCTATTATTGACCGACCAAGCCTATGGTACGGATCACGGCCGACTCGAATCTGTAAAAAGTCCCTTACAGACCCATTTGTGGATCGATTTAAAAAATGATTTGGAAGCCGGACGGCGTGAAGCCTACTTGGCTGCATTTGATGGGATAACCGCGCTGCTTGCTGCAGAGGATGAGCAGACCGAGAAAGCCAGAACGGAGTGGTACTATACGTTAGTCGTCATTTACATGTCCATTTTGAATTACAGCTCTGTCCTCCGACTGGCAGCCGAACAGATGGACCTGGATAAGCTGACGAAGATGCAAGCCCATAAGACATGGCGCTCGGCGTTTGATTATTTGCGAGAATTAGCGGAATTGATTATGAATCATCGATCTGAGGGACATACGAACTCCGAGAACGACGTCATCACGAAGATTAAGAAATATATACACGAGTGTTTGAACGAAGACCTTTCCTTAACTCGTTTAAGCGATATTGTATCGCTCAACCCATCGTACTTATCGAGATTATACAAGCATCATACAGGGGAGTCGCTTACAGAGACGATCAAACAAGTCAGGCTGCAGAAGTCCAAGGAGCTACTAAGAAATCCCGGCATTCGGATGAGCGATATTTCGGAACGTGTCGGGTTCTTGTCCGAACGATCCTTTTACCGTTTCTTTAAATCGATCACTAGCCTGACTCCGCAGGAATATCGCGAACTGCAGAAGTAAATATTGGTCACAACAAGTAGAGATGCGTCAGTAGATAGCGCACAAACCATCCTCCTATAATACAGAGGAAGGGAGTAATACAACACTATACGATGAGGGGGAAGTTGGTTTGAACAGACGAAAGGTTGTATCTACGGCTATGGCTTGCTTCATGAGTGCGGCCCTGCTAACTACGGGATGCAGCAATTCAGGCAATCAAGGAGCAAACAGTTCGTCCCCTGCCGGCGGCAAGAACACACAGACGACGGTAGATGCTGGTGGTCCATTGGGGAAATACGAGACTCCTATTGATGTCCATGCGGTACGCGGGATAAACGGAAGCTATAAGTTCCCGCAGGGAGAGGATATCGGCAATAACCTCTGGACAAGGACTTACAAGGACGAGTTCGGCATCAACCTGATCTATGATTGGGTTGCAGACAGCTCTGGCGGTAATGAAAGCGCATACAATAAGAAGTTGAACCTCATGATCGCTTCCGGAGAGCTGCCGGATATTGTGGCCGTGAACTCCAAGCAGTTCAAGCAGCTGGCGGAGGACGGACAGTTAGCCGATCTAACAGAAGTGTTCGAGAATTACGCATCCCCCTACTTGAAGGAAGTGGCCAAGCAGGATGGCGGTATGGCGATGAATTCCGCTACGATCAATGGAAAGCTTCTGGCGATTCCCGGGTTTAACGGAAACATTACCAACGCCAATGTACTATGGATTCGTTCGGACTGGATGAAGAAGCTCAATCTGCCTGAGCCCAAAACGATGCAGGATCTGTTCGCCATCATGGAAGCCTTTGCTACCAAGGATCCGAATGGCGATGGCGGCGAAGGCGTAGTCGGATTGGCCGCGAACAAAAACATCTATGACAGCTTCGCCGATCTGCTGAGCTTCTTTAACGGGTATCACGCTTATCCGAACGGCATGTGGATCAAGGACGATGCCGGCCAACTGACATACGGGGGCATCCAGAAGGAGATGAAGCCGGCCCTTGCGAAGCTGCAGGAGCTGTACAAATCCGGATTGATCGATAAGGAATTCGGAGCGAAGGACGCGGCCAAGGAGGCGGAACTGCTCGGACAGAATAAATTAGGCATTACATTCGGGGCGAACTCCAATCCTTTCTATCCATTCGATGATGCGCGCAAGCTGAATCCGAATATGGATTGGAAAGCTTATCCGATCCCTTCTATCGATAATAAACCGGCTCGGCCAACCGTAGGCTTCCCTATCGGTACCTACTATGTTGTGAATAAAAATTTCAAGCATCCTGAAGTTATAGTCAAGATGTTTAACGCGAACTTTGAGAAGTTTTACGGAAAAACGGGCGATTGGGACAAATGGAGCGTGACGAAGGACCCGGTCACGAACGAACGGCTGGAAGCGTTCAAGTGGCCGTTCGTCTATGGCTTCCCACCCGATAAGGATGTTCCCGGACGTTACGAGGCATTAAAAAAAGCTGTAGCATCCAATGATCCGTCAGCATTAAACGGTGAGCAAAAAGCGGACTACGAAGCTTATCAAGCGTTCAAGAACGGAGATCAGACGAAGTGGTCGACGGTTCGGCAAGCAGGTCCGACAGACTCCTCGTTCGCCGTTCTGAATTATTACAAGGAGAAAGATCTGTTGTATACCAATGAATATCGCTCTAGCCTACAGACGCAGACGATGACGCTGAAATGGTTGACGCTCTTAAATCTGGAGAAAGAAATGATCACCAAGATTATCGTTGGCGCACCGTTGGACGAATTCGATAAATTCGTGGAAAACTGGAAAAAATCCGGCGGCGACCAAATTACGAAAGAAGTAAACGAGTGGGCTTCAACCTCCAAATAATAAACGACCAAAAAAGAAAGGGAAAAGATGATCCTCGACTTCTCTTCCCTTATCTTTATTATACAACCGGACGGTGGGATGACAGATGAAAACGGGCAAATGGCGCCGCGAGTTACCTTTGCATATACTGGTATTTCCCAGCTTAGTTATTGTATTGATCTATTGCTATATTCCTATGTTTGGGAACATTATTGCATTTCAGGATTTCAAACCGATCAAAGGTTTTATGGGCTCGGAGTGGACAGGGCTTTCCAATCTGGAATACGTCCTGGAAATGCCGAACACATACCGGATCATCTGGAATACCGTCTACATTGCTACGATGAAAATTATAATGGGCAATATCGTACCGATCATCATCGCTCTGCTGTTGAATGAAATCCGTAAGACGATTGTGAAGCGCAGCATTCAAACTTTAATCTATTTTCCTTATTTCCTATCGTGGGTCATTCTTGCCGGCATCCTCATCGATGTCCTCTCTCTACAGCACGGCATCGTCAATCAAGTTCTCGGATGGTTCGGCATCCAACCTATATACTTCCTCGGTGATAACCGATGGTTTCCCATCACGCTCGTGCTGACGGATACGTGGAAAGAATTCGGTTTCAACACAATCGTATACCTGGCGGCGCTGACAAGCATTAATCCATCTCTTTATGAAGCGGCCACCATAGACGGCGCAAACCGCTGGAAGCAAACCCTCAATATTACGCTGCCGGGGATGATCCCGATTGTTGTGCTAATGGCCACGCTAAGCCTAGGCAACGTGTTGAATGCGGGCTTCGACCAAGTGTTTAACTTATACAGTCCTCAAGTCTACGAAAGTGGAGATATTCTGGATACATTGATTTACCGCATCGGTGTCTCAGATGCCCAATATGGTCCGGCAACCGCTATTGGATTACTGAAATCGTTCGTTTCCTTTTTGCTGATCTCGGTGTCTTATTGGCTGGCGTACCGGTTTGCGAATTACCGAATTTTTTAACTGGAATAGGGGGGAACACAATGATTCAACACGCCTCCGTAACCCGGAGCCTATTCAATATTTGCAATCTTATATTTTTGATCGCGCTCTCACTGCTCTGCATCCTTCCAGTCATCCAGGTCATTGCCGTCTCATTCAGCTCCAGCAGCGCTGCAGCGGCAGGGCTAGTCAAGCTATGGCCGGTCGAATTCTCACTGAAATCATATGAATTTATTTTGAAGAAGAAAGATTTTCTGGGGTCATTCCTGATTTCCATTCAGCGGGTAATATTGGGTACTGGTATCAGTATGTTTTTAACCGTAACGCTGGGTTACGCGCTTTCCAAAGAAGCGAAGGATTTCCGGATGAGAACCTTTTATGCCTGGTATTTTGTAATTACGATCTTATTCAGCGGCGGTTTAATTCCATGGTACTTGACGATTAAATACACCCATTTAATGGATACAATTTGGGCGCTAGTCATTCCGGGGGCGGTAACCGTGTTTAACGTCATTCTGCTGCTCAATTTTTTTCGGGGACTGCCCAAGGAGCTAGAGGAATCGAGCTTCATGGATGGAGGAAGTCATTGGATAACGCTGTGGAAAATATATCTCCCGCTGTCCATGCCTGCTATTGCGACGGTCTCGCTGTTTACAATCGTCGGGCACTGGAATTCCTGGTTCGATGGTCTCATGCTCGTGAATTCGCCAAGCGATTACCCACTCGCCACGTATTTGCAGACTGCTATCATTCAACAGGATTTCGCTAACATGCGCGCAGAGGATGTGAAAACCTTGTCGGAGATTTCGGATCGGACCACACGTGCTGCGCAAATTTTTATAGGCGCATTGCCGATCATGGCTGTCTATCCGTTTTTGCAAAAATATTTCATGACCGGCCTGGTAATGGGAAGCGTGAAGGAATAGGGAGGGAGCCGAAACCGCATATGAAGAAGCCAACCCGAAAGTGGACATTAGACATTATCCATCACTCCCATACGGATATCGGTTACACCGAACGTCAAGAGAAGATCGAACGGTTTCACGTTCATTTTATTAAGCAAGCCCTACAAATCCTAAGCAGCATCAAGTCAGGCGAGAAGAGCAATTGGGAAGGCTTTAAATGGACTTGTGAAACGTTTTGGCCCGTGGAACGGTTTTTGGCGCAGGCAACCGACGATGAGGCGAAGGCGTTTCAAGCTTACGTCCGGGCCGGGGACATTTCATTGTCCGGGACTTACTTGAATATGACCGAACTTATTGATGCCGACCTGCTTGCGAGAATGATCAAGCGCTCCACGAAATACGCCAATTTTATCGGCGTTACGCTGGACTCAGCTATGACGGCCGATATTAATGGATACAGTTGGGGGTTCGCGCAATGCTTATTAGATGCAGGCATACATAACCTGCTGTCCTGCATCCATACGCATCATGGCATGTTTCCGCTTGGACAAAAGCAGACGCCGTTTTGGTGGGAATCCCCTTCTGGCCAGCGGCTGCTTGTGTGGAACGGCGACCATTATAACCTTGGCAATGACCTGGGGTTAGCCCTGAATGCGCTTCATTCCTATATCATTCGTGACGAGTTTCATACTCCGCCTATCGTGAACAATCACTGGGAGGTGATGGAGACTCGAATCATGCGCTATTTAAGCCAGCTGGAGGTAGAAGGGTATCCTTACGATTTCGCTCCGGTTGCCCTTTCCGGAATCATTGTAGACAACGCTCCCCCTAACGGTTCCATTATGGATTTGTTCCATCAGTGGAATGAGGTCCACGGTGATGTGGTTACGATTCAAATGACGACTTTGTCGGACCTGTTTGCAAAGCTTAGGCAGAAGACGGAAATAGAAATTCCCGTCTACCGCGGCGACTGGCCGGATTGGTGGTCGGACGGTGTTGCGTCGACTGCCGCACACACTCAACTATTCCGGGATGCACAGCGCAATTTCCAACTTCTCGTTCAACTTGATCCGGAGAACAGCATCATTCCCGAAGCAGCTGTTAGGGAGATGGAGGAACAGCTTACTCTGTACGCAGAGCATACTTGGGGATATTCTCATTCTATTACCGAGCCTTGGAATCCTATGGTGCAATCGCTCGGTGCCCGCAAGGAGGCCTATGCGGCCAATGCCAGCCGGCTTGTCCATACTGCTATTGACGCCGTATTGGAAGCCAAGGGCGAAGCCATGCTCGCACCCGGGCGGTCAATGCGCTACAAGGTAATCAATCCGTTCCAGCACGATATCCGGGTCATCGCCAAGATGTACTTGGATTATTGGGAGCTTCCCTTGATTCGGGACGGCTTTGAGGTTAGGGAGGAAGGGCGGACTGATGCCGTGATAGTCCATCAAGTAAGCCAGGTCAGCCGGGGAACAGAGGTGTCCATTCTGATCACGCTGAAGGCAGCGGAAGAAAGAACGTTCCGATTGGTTCCCCATTCCGCAGAGAATGGGAAGACGACCTCGAGCTTTGCCTTAACCGGCTCGGATCGAGTGAAGGATATTCGCGATTTTCGCTCGGAAGATCAACCTTTCTGCGTGACCCAAAACTTCGTTGAGAGCGCACGTGTCTTGATCTCCTGGGAAGCGGGGAAAGGCATCGTCTCATGGATCGATAAACGGTCAGGGATCAATCTAATCGATATCACGGCTCCGCACTCCGCTTTTGCTCCTGTCTACGAAGTGACGCCGGTGAAAGACCATGGTCTGATCCGCAAGACACGTACGAGAATGGGACGGAATCGGAAAGGCATGAACGTGCAGAGGCACGTAGGCCGGCTTGTCCATGCACTTGAAGTGGAACGCGGTCCGCTGTGGATCACAATAGAGCAGGAGTACGAATCGGTCGGGATGAGCCATTACGTGGTGAGACTGACGGTGTATGCCCATGAGCCAAGAGTGGATGTGGCGATACGCTTGCATAAAGACAGTGTTTGGGAACCGGAGAATGTGTATATTCCGCTGCCGTTCTCCCTTCCAAACGCCCAGCTTTGGCTAGAGAAAGCGGGTGCGCTCATGCGGCCGGGGATTGACCAAATTCCCGGTACAGGACTCGACTTCTATTGCATTCAAAACGGATTGGGATGGATCGGCCAAGAGCAAGGCTTGGCTATCGCCATGCCGGATACCCCTTTAGTCCAGCTCGGCTCGCTTGCTTTTGGGGATCGGTTGCTACAAGGTCAGCAGGACTGTAACGAAGTCAGAGCGATATACTCATGGGTATTGAACAATTTCTGGGAGACGAATTTCAAAGCGACGTTGGGAGGTTTTTATGAGTTTCGATATTCGGTTTATTGGGGAAATGACCTAAACAACGCAGAGAAGGCCATCGCTCAATGCAGGTTATCTAATCAACGAGTAATTAACTATCGGGCCTGGTAGCGTTCACTGTGATTTTATCATCACAGCTCGGGAAATTTGCAAACGAACAGAACAAAATATTCGAGCTGTTCAGCAGTTCACTGACTGAATTAGGGATCCCGCCACCAAAACGCGGAGAACGTTCGTTAAATTATAATTACGCATCAAAATTCAAACTCTAAAATCCCATCATCCTATGATGGGATTTTAGAATTGAAGAATCATGATTAAAGAAGGGAATGAAAAGGAAGGAAATCGGCCATGTATTGTATACATCAGCTTCGGTCGGGTGACAAGAACATTAATTCACTAATCGCCGCGAAAATCATGGCTTTTTAATATTATTGGATAAGGTTAGGGTCTGTCCCAGTTGAGGAAGCAGGGTTTCTTTATATCTATGTATGCAATATAACATATTTTTGTACATGATATTGCATACAGGTGACTTTTTGCATACAATGGAATGGTAAATGATATGTACGTTAAGATACTTCGGATCCACGGGAGGAATTTCATATGTCCAGTCAATCGTTAAGCGCTTTCTTACAGGATAATCTAACGGAACTCAAGCAGCAAGGGCTCTATAATACCATCCAGCCTCTTGAAAGTCCGAACGGTCCGCTCATTGCCATTCAGGGTCGTGAATTCGTGAATTTATCTTCCAACAACTATCTCGGACTGGCAAATGATGAGCGACTGAAAGAAGCAGCCATCCGGGCTACGACCGATTTCGGAACAGGAAGCGGCGCCGTTCGCTCCATTAACGGAACGCTTATGCTGCATGTAGAGCTTGAGGAGAAGCTTGCGCAGTTCAAGGGAACTGAAGCGGTGCTGACGTATCAGTCCGGTTTCAATTGCAATATGGCGGCGATTTCGGCGGTGATGGGTGCCGGGGATGCCATTTTGTCGGATGAGCTGAACCATGCGTCCATTATTGACGGCTGCCGGTTGACCAAGGCGAAGGTTATTCGGTTTAACCATTCGGACATGGATGATTTGCGTTTGAAAGCGAAAGAAGCGAGAGAGTCCGGATTATACGGCAAGATCATGGTGATTACCGATGGCGTATTCTCGATGGATGGCGATATTGCGAAACTCCCCGAAATCGTGGAGATCGCCGAGATCTATGATCTGATCACTTACGTGGATGACGCGCATGGATCGGGCGTGCTTGGCGGCGGTGCAGGCACCGTGAAGCATTTCGGGTTGTCGGATCGGGTGGATATCCAGATCGGAACCCTGTCCAAGGCGGTTGGCGTTGTCGGCGGTTATGTTGCCGGATCGCGCGACCTGGTGGATTGGCTCAAGGTTCGCAGCCGTCCGTTCCTGTTCTCGACTGCGCTGCCTCCAGGTACCGTAGCCGCTTGCATTACCGCTATCGACATCCTGCAAAACAGCAAAGACCTGCAAACGAAGCTGTGGGAGAACACCCGTTATCTGCAGGAAGGACTTAAGCGCCTCGGTTATTCCGTCGGCCGCACGGAAACTCCGATTACGCCTTGCATCATCGGAGATGAAGCAACGACCCAGACATTCAGCACGAGACTGTACGAAGAAGGCGTGTATGCCAAATCGATCGTATTCCCGACGGTACCAAAAGGTACGGGAAGAGTTCGGAATATGCCAACCGCCATGCATACGAAGGAGATGCTGGATCGCGCACTTTCCGCATATGAAACCATCGGACGCGAGCTGGGTCTGATCTAATAAGGGGGCACGAGTTTATGAAACGAATTATGGTAACCGGTGCACTCGGTCAGATCGGCTCAGACCTGGTGGCGAAATTGCGCCAGATTTACGGCGAAGAAGCCGTTCTTGCAACGGACATTCGCCAAATCCATCATGAAACGGTCCTATCGGGACCGTTCAAAACACTGGACGTAACCGATCACCATGCATTTCACGAAGCGGCTAAAGAGTTTCGGGCAGATACGATCATTCATCTAGCGGCTCTGTTGTCGGCCAAGGCAGAATCCAATCCGGCACTGGCCTGGAACCTGAACATGGGCGGTCTGTTAAGTGCGCTGGAGACGGCGCGTGCCTTGTCCTGCCAGTTCTTTACGCCGAGCTCCATCGCGGCATTCGGGGCGGACACCCCCAAAAACGCAACGCCGCAAGACACGCTGCAGCGTCCGCTAACCATGTATGGAGTCAGCAAGGTCTCCGGGGAGCTGTTGTGCGACTACTATTACCATAAATACGGAGTGGATACCCGCGGATTACGCTTTCCGGGACTGATCTCCCATTCCGCGCCTCCGGGCGGGGGAACGACGGATTATGCGGTTGAGATGTATGTGGCCGCGATCCGCAGCGGAAGCTATACTTCTTTTATTGATAAAGGGACCTACCTTGATATGATGTACATGCCGGATGCGATCTCCGCCATCATTGCATTGATGGAGGCGGATCCGGCTAAGCTGAAGCATCGCAATGCTTTCAATGTTACGGCAATGAGCGTCGATCCTGAAGGAATTGCGGCCAGCATTCGCCGGCATATTCCGGATTTCAGCCTCGACTATGACGTGGATCCGGTCCGTCAAGCGATTGCAAGCGAATGGCCGGACTCGATTGACGCAACTGCGGCACGCGAAGAATGGGGATTTGATGTACAATATGATTTGAACCATATGACCGATGATATGGTGTCAAAGCTTATGGAGAAGCGGCGGGCTGATCAGAGCAAGATCAGTTAACGGCTTAGTTTCAGAAGGAGGATATGGTTACACTTGGAACCCATTCATAAAAAGGTAGGGAGAAATCTGCAAGCCATCCGTAAATCACGTGGCCTCAGCCTCGATAACGTAGCCGAGTTGACCGGTGTCAGCAAAGCCATGCTGGGACAGATCGAGCGTGGGGATTCCAACCCGACGATCTCGGTATTGTGGCGCATCGTCAGCGGCCTCGGCATTTCATTCACCACACTCATCGAGGAGGCGGAAACCGAAGTGACCGTGGTCTCTCCGGATGACGTGGAGCCTTTTCACGAGGCGGAAGGCGCGTACCGGGTGCACCCTTTGTTCTCCTACAACCTGCGTACTAAATTCGAGTCTTATATGGTCATCATGGATCCGGGTTGCGATCATGGGTCCGAAGCTCATAATGACGGCGTGGAGGAGTATATTTTTGTGCATCAGGGAGAGCTTGAGCTTTGGCGCGAAGATGAAAGCTATACCGTGCCTGCCGGAAGCTCCGTCCATTTCTCGGCTAACCGGCCTCATCGGTACGTCAACCCTGGTAACGAAACGACGAAATTTTACACGATTATTTTCTACGCGGATGCCGCAGCCAGGGGATGAAAACCTTCGTGTTGGCGGGCCAGTGATCGTGGTACTCTAGCGACCGTTTACGAGTTAAACGTGCTGTGAGTTGAGTTGTATGGCGGTGTGACGGGGATGCTTATACAGGTGTATCAGGCATTGCGATGGAGCGATACCTTCAGGGTGCTTGCCAGCGTGGAGCGGTCAAAGCCCTGGCAATGCGGCTTGGGCGTGTGGCGCGGTCAAAGCCTGGCAAAGCCGCTTGGCCGTGTGGCGCGGTCAAAGACCGGGAATGCGGCTCGGCCGTGTGGTGCGGCCAAAGCCTGGCAAAGCCGCTTGGCCGTGTGGCGGCTAAAGTCCGGGAATGCGGCTCGGTCTTGTGGTGCAGCGAAAGCTTGACAAAGCCGCTTGGCGTGTAGTGCGGCGAAAGCCTGGCAAAGCCGCTCGGTCGTGTGGAGCGGCTAAAGTCCGTCAATGCGGCTTTGGCGTGTGGAGCGTCCAAAGCCTGGCAATGCAGCTGGTCTTGTAGTGCGGCTAAGCCTGGCCTTGCGGAACAATGGTAATTGCCGTCCTGCCATGCCTTGGTATTCTGCCCAGTGTACACGCGGTGTTTAGCGGACACAGGAGACCTTATTTCGTAGAAAATAGAGGTTTGAGCGAAATTATCGGACAGGGAATCCGTTATTCTCTGAAAAGAGCGGTATTATGGCTGTTTTCGGAGTAAATAACGTATCTGATGTCCGTTAACTACGGCGTGGGCGTTCGGCGGGTGTTCTTCTTGTCCCCCGTCGCCGCAGCTTCAATCTAGGCAGAATCACCAAAGCCGAGTGTGGACCGACAAACGCTAGTTTCCTTTGCCGCCTATGCTCCTTTAAGTAGTTAGTTATCGATTTGTCTGACAGTGCATCACCGTTTTTTGCATACCCATTATGAACAGAGGCGAGATCAGGAATGTAACCTGAAACTTGCCTTTTTGTTTTACCCTCCTGAAAAAGCAAACTCCCGGCAGTGTGGGTCATCCTCGCTCCTGTTCCCAGCTATTCTCTCTGTACCTTATTTCGCACATTTCTCAAAGTACCGTTACCAGTTACCGCATTTTCGCATTTTCCCCCATGTCTCTATTCATAAAAAAGAGGGGCATTTCTGAGCTTTCTTTCCCTTCCAAGTCATTCCCCCGTGTATCCAATCTCAATAAACACACTATGATCGACAGCCAACCAAGCAAGCCCGGACTACGCACCGTGGGCGCGATGCGCTTTACTTTGACAAAATAAATTAACCTGTGTTAATTTATTTACAAGAGTTAATAAAAGGTGGTGTATTCCCTTGCAACATCCGGATATCCCATTAAGGGAGCTAAAAAAAGCCAAGAACAAAATCGCGCTGTACGAAGCGGGATTATCTTTGATGAAGGATCGGATGTTCAGCCAGGTCATGCTGGAGGACATCTGCAGGAGCGCCGAAATATCCAAGGTCACTTTTTTCAAGTTCTATCAACGCAAAGAGGATTTGCTGATTTATTTTATGCGGGTTTGGCTGACCGATCGGATGATCGAGATCGACCAGGAAGGGAAAAAAGGGTTTCAGGCATTCCGCCATCTGCTGTCCGAGGTCGCTAAGGAGCATCAAGTAAGGCCGGGCATGATGCCGAGTTTGATCTCTTTTCTCGCGGAGCAGAACATGCAGCCCTGCATGCCGGAGCTGAGCCGGGCGGAAGTATCGCTGCTCTTTCCCGATCACGAGGAAGCGGGAAGCGAATCGCCCAACATGCATGCTCTATTCGAGCGGTTCATGAAGGAGGAAGCTCAAGCCGGCAGGCTAAATAAAGCCTTAACCTTGGAGCAAGCCGTACAGATTTGTTTCACCGTTTTTTACGGGGCGTTTCTGACGGCCCAGTTGTACAATTCCACGGAAATCGGCTGCTTTTACGAAACGCACCTAGGTCTGCTCGAAATCAAGGAAGGGGAGTGAGTAAGCATGAGCAAAGTAATTCCAGGTCGATATACCGCCCACATGGACGGTTCTTTCGTTGTATTCGTCATCGGGTTTCGAATTAACAAATGGTGGGCGGTACATAAGTGGCTGCCGGTCATGAGCGCCATGTCCCCGATGCTGCAGGAGCTATACCGGAACAAGGAGGAGCTCGGCTTCATGGACGGTACCTATCATTTTTCGGGGCGCGGGCTTACCCTCATCCAATATTGGAGAAGCTTCGAACACCTCGAGCACTATGCCCGCCACGGAGCCAACCACCTGACGGCATGGCAGGATTTCAACCGCAAGGTCGGAACGGGAGGGGACGTGGGGATTTTTCACGAAACCTATCTGGTCCAGGAAGGCCAGTATGAATGCCTGTACAACAACATGCCGCGCTTCGGTTTGGCCAAAGCCGGAGCCCATGTATCCGCGGCAGGCCGCAGGGAAACGGCAAGCCGTCGGCTTGGCCGCGAGGGTGAACCCGCTGTGCCGACTCCTCCCAATCCCTAGACCCTTATAGATTTTCGGCGACGGTTCCTCTACGTTTCCCTCAGCTAAAGATAAGTATGATTACCATAGGATCAAGACCAAGTCAATGCTATGGAAGTAATGATGCTTTAGACGCGTTTTTCTTCCGAGGTTCAAAAAAGTGTTGGTAAACCCCGTCCGTTCTTCTATGATGAAATTACTTTCAATCGATGACGAGATAAGGAATTAATCGCTCAGGGGGATGCCTATGGGAAGGAAAGCGTGGTTTTACCGTCAGCTTTTATCGTATATGCCGGTCTTCTTTATCGTGATTTCCTTTGTGTTTTTTGTCTTTTTCCAAATGCTCGGGGAACAGTCGCGGCAGGGCGCGATCCAGGCTAATGAGACGATGATTCAGCAGGCGATGCGTTCGGTCGACAATTCGCTGAAGGCCATCGATCAGATGCTGGTGCAGGAATTGCTGTTCAACCCTGATATGTCGGGATTTTTCAATCAAGAGGATCAGGACAACGTCTATTTGAACATGCAGGCCGTGAAGGCCATGAAGCAGTTCAAGGTTTCCAACCCGCTTGTGGATTCCATGGTCCTCGTTCGAACCCAGGATGAATTCGTCCTAAGCTCTTCGTCCACTTTCCGTTTGCAGGAGTATGCGGATTATGACTTTCTCCAGCCTTATCTGAGCCAGGTCAATAGCGAAGCAAAATGGAGTGCCCTGCGGAGTTTCCGGGAATTCAGCTTTAACAGCACGCAGCAGGTGGTCACCCTGGTACGGGATGCCCCCTTCGTTACCCATGGCAAAGGCGTGATTGCCGTCAATATCAAGGTGGACGCCATACATAACATGATTCAGGGCATGGTTAATCCCGAAGTTAGTTTCATTCATGTGATGGACACGGGGGGCCGTTCCTTGATCGCCGGCACCTCAGGCGCCGAGCACGGGGAACTTGTGTCCCAAGCGGTATCCCCTTACACCGGATGGGTTTACGAAGGGGGGCTTACCCAAGGCAGGGTGGTGGGTATCGTCAGCCAATTGTACAATGTCTGGTTTATCGTCGGCCTTCTGATGTGCATGGCCGGCGTGGTCTGGATCGTATTCGTCACGCGCCGGAACTATAAGCCGATCGAAGCCATCGTGTCCCGGATTTCGAAATATTCGCAGACCAAAACGAGCGTTCTGCTCCATGGCGGCAAACAGGATGAGTTTGCTTTTATCGAATCGGCGCTGGAGAGCCTGCTGGAACAGGCGAGCAGCTTTCAGCAGCAGCACCGTGAAGATTTGCTCCTGCGCAAAGCGTACCTGTTTCAGCAGCTGATGGAGGGACAGTATCCTTCTCATCTGGAGCAGTGGAACGAGCAGCGCGAAGCCATGGGGCTGCCGGACCTGTCCCAACCACAGATCGTCAATGTCATCGAAATCGATAAATACCCGCTGTTTTGCGAACAGTATCCCCAGCAGGACCAGTATCTGATCAAGTTTGCCTTAAAAAGCGTCGTTCAAGAAATTGCGGCCGGGCAGGAAACGATGCTTTGGACGGAATGGATTTCAGCCTCGAAGCTGGGAGTTCTCGCGGCAGCGGAAGATCAGGTTCCGAATCGGCATGTGGCCACGCTGCTGGAGCAAGCCCGCCAGTGGGTGGAGGAGCACCTGAAGCTGACCATAACCGTTGGCATCGGGGAGAAAGCGCAGCGGTATACGGATATCCCGGAATCCTATGAGCAGGCACGCGCCGCATTGAAATACAAAATGATCCTCGGCGACAACCGAATCATTCATTACGCCGAAGTATCCGGTGAGGACCGGGGGAATGCATTCGATTTTCTGAACCTGATCCGCTCGATGGCGCAGTCCTTCCGGCTCGTCAACAAGGATTGGCAGGAGAAATACAGCACCCTTATCCATAACATCGAGCAGAACATGCTGGACCGGGACGGCGTGGTGAACCTGGCGGATTACATGATGTACTCGCTGGGACGCGAAATGTCCTGCATGGCGAAGGAATTTCAGGAATTATGGCTTACGGAGGGGCAGCCTGCCTTACGGAACGCGCTTCAGTCGTCCGATACGCTGGAGGAGCTGGAACAGGAACTCGGGGAGGCTTTATCCGCTCTGTACGACAGCATCCTCGCTCTCATGGAGGGCCGAAATCATGCGGACACGATTCAGAAGGTACGCTTGTTTATGGAGCAGAACTCGAGCAACCCGGACCTGTCCCTCAATTATTTAAGCGAACGCTTCGGAATGAACTGGAAAACGCTGAGCAAGCTGTTCCGGGAGGAGACCGGCCAGAAATTCGTGGATTATTTGATCGAGCTGCGGATGACCCATGCCCGAAGACTGCTGGAAGAAACCCTGCTGCCCGTACAGGATATCGCCACCGAAGTCGGGTATTCCAACGCCATCTCGTTTGGCCGGATGTTTAAAAAGCTGATGGGAATGTCGCCGGGGGATTATCGTGAGCAAGCTGCTATCAAGCAGCAGAAATTCGGGAATTAACGAGTCCTTCGGAGTCCCTTCCATGCATACTCGAACCAAGTATAGAGCCCTGCGGACGATGCTGTCCGGCGGGCTTTTTTGCCGTCAACGGAGAGAGGTTTAGCGGCGGAAAAAGGTTTATCGCTCTTACGGCCTGCCGGCTCTGAAATTTTCCCCTGCTCGCGGAAATACGTTGATTCGGAGAATCTTGTATATTGATCGGATGGAACCGTCCGCTCTAAACTTGGGACCAACACAAAGCGAAGGAGGGTGACCCCATTGGCTCGTATGAGCAGCGCAATCCCAGTACCTGCAGATGCACAGGCACCAACGAATCTACCATCGAACAAGCCCATGAACCGAACGAGGAAGAAGCTGATGAAGCACTGGCAGTTCTACCTGCTCGTGTTCTTCCCGTTAGTCTACATCATCCTCTTCAAATACGTTCCGATGTTTGGCGTACTGATTGCATTCAAGGAATACAACGTCGTACAGGGGATCTTCGGCAGTCCCTGGGTAGGGTTCGATTATTTCCGGCAATTATTCGACGCACCGTTCTTCTGGCAGTATGTCCGCAACACGCTCGAGATTTCCCTGTACGGCCTGCTGGTCGGATTCCCTGCACCCATTCTGTTGGCGCTGGCCCTGAATGAGATCAGGAACGGCCGATTCAAGAAAACCGTCCAGATGGTGACCTACGCGCCGTACTTTATTTCAACGGTTGTCATCGTCTCGATTCTGATCGTGAACCTCTCGCCCAACACCGGGCTGATGAGCAACCTGTTCCGGGCGCTGGGACTGGAAACCGTTGATTTTCTCGGCGTGCCGGAGCTGTTCAAATCGATCTATGTCTGGTCCGATGTATGGCAGTTCACCGGTTACGGCGCCATCATCTATATTGCGGCCTTGGCGGGAGTCAATCCCGATTTGTACGAGGCGGCCCGAGTGGACGGGGCGACCCGGTTTCAAAAAATCATCAATATCGATATTCCCAGCTTGTTTCCGGTCATCGTCATTTTGCTCATATTGAATCTGGGCAATCTGATGAGCCTGGGCTTCGAGAAAATCTATCTCATGCAAAACCCGCTGAATCAGAACACGTCCGAGGTCATCTCCACCTATGTGTACAAGGTCGGCCTGCTCGGAGCCAACTTCAGCTTCTCCGCCGCCATCGGCCTGTTCAATTCCGTTATCAATTTCATTCTCTTGGTCATCGTCAATTACGTATCCAGAAAAGTCTCATCCACAAGTCTATGGTAGGAGGAATCGCATGAGCAGATCAACCGTACGGGAGTCCGCTGCAGACCGGATTTTCCTTGGTATCGTGTATTTGTTTCTATCCGTCGTCCTGATTGTCATCCTGTTTCCGCTGCTGCATATTGTAAGCGCATCCTTCAGCTCCCCGGGCGCAGTGTCGTCGGGCAAGGTGTGGCTGTGGCCGGTGGACGTGACCCTGATCGGCTACAAAGCGGTATTCCAGAATTCCAATATTCTGATCGGGTTTGGCAACTCGCTGTTCTATGCCGTTGTCGGCACGCTTGTCAACGTCGCATTCACGGTGATGCTTGCATATCCGTTAGCCCGAAAGACGTTTTACGTTCGCAACCTCATCATGATGCTGCTGGTGTTCACGATGTTTTTTGACGGCGGGCTCATTCCGAACTATCTGCTCGTGAAGTCGCTCGGCATGCTCGACACGCGCTGGGCCATGATCATACCGGGTGCGTTAGCCGTGTTTCAGGTCATCATCGCCAGAACCTTTTTTCAAACCACGATCCCGGAGGAGCTCGCCGAAGCGGCCGAAATGGACGGCAGCAGCGACATTACCTTTTTTCTGAAAATCGTCCTTCCGTTATCCAAGCCGATCCTGGCCGTGCTCGCGCTGATGTACGCCGTCGGCCATTGGAACTCCTATTTCAACGCCCTGATTTATTTAAAGGACAGCAGCCTGTTTCCGCTGCAAATCTTCCTGAGGGATATTCTGATCCTGAATTCCGTCAGCGCCGAGATGGTGACCAACGTGAATGAGCTGCTGGTCCGCGAAGGGCTGAAGGATCTGCTGAAGTATTCGCTGATCGTGGTGGCAAGCGCCCCGGTACTGGTCATTTACCCGTTCGTGCAGAAGTATTTTGTCAAAGGCGTGATGATCGGGTCCTTGAAAGGGTGATTCCTGCTTATTGTGAAGGAGGTGAGGCCGGCAGTATAGAATGGGTAATTCCGATGATCGGACACATAGGGGGTATATGCAAAATTAGGTTTCGTTTATGAAGTACGGGCAAGCATTTCATATTAGGGAGGAATTGATTTGAAAAGGTTCACTGGATTAGGTTTAAGTCTGATTCTCGCGGCAGTGCTGGTTTTATCCGCTTGCGGCAAATCGAGCGAAACAGGAACTGGAAATCCGGCAAGCCCTCCGGAGTCGGGGGCACCCGTTGAACTATCGGTATTCGCTCCTCAGTCCGCCGGCATCGAGAGCCTCGAGGTCAATCCATTCTCCAAGCATATCGAAGAGAAGCTGGGGATTACGTTCAAATGGAATACGACGCCCGACGCGGTATTCAACGACAAGAAACTGCTGATGCTGGCCAGCGGGGATTATCCGGCGCTTATTATGAATGCCGGCATATCCAAGGCGGATCAGATCAAGTACGGAATGCAGGGGGCCTTTATCCCTTTGAATGATTTAATCGACCAGCATGCGCCGAACATCAAGAAGGCATTGGAGGAAGTTTCCTATTTGAAATCCGCCATGACGGCCCCGGACGGCAATATATACGCGCTTCCGAAGGTGAACGAGTGCCTGCACTGCACGTATGGCCAGCGGATGTGGATCAATACGACCTGGCTCGAGAAGTTAGGGCTTGAAATGCCAACGACCACCGACGAGTTCTATGAAGTGCTGAAAGCCTTTAAGGAGCAGGACCCGAACGGCAACGGAAAGGCTGACGAAATTCCGATGACCACTTCGCTCGATGTATGGGGAGGAGGAGTTGACGCCTTTTTGATGAATGCTTTTATATACAACAATGGCACGACTTATCTAAGCGTGAAGGATGGCAAGGTGATTTTGTCGGCGGCTGAGCCCGAATGGAGGGAAGGGCTGAAATATCTGCGTAAGCTTTACAGCGAAGGACTGATCGATAAAGGAGCCTTTACGCAGAACGGCGATGCCGTCAAGCAGCTTGGCAACAAAGCGGAGAATGTGGTCGGCACCGTCGGTTATGCGCTGATCAGCAGCGTGCTGGAGCCGACCGACGCCAAGCCCCGCCATAAGGAATACGATGTCGTTCCCCCGCTGAAAGGACCGAATGGCGTGCAGCTAGCAGGTTATAGCGTCGGAGCAGGGGACGGATCGTTTGTCATTACGAACAAAGCGACGGAGGAGCAGCGGATCGCAGCGATCAAGCTGGCGGATTACTTGTTCTCCGAAGAAGGCACCGTGATGACTTCCTGGGGGTTCGAGGGAGACGGATGGCGAAAGGCGGAGTCCGGTGCGCTTGATTATAACGGCGAGCCGGCCGCATACGAAGCGTTGAAGCGGGATGTGCCCGAGGGATCCCTTGACGTAACCTGGTGGCAGCTCGGCACGATGCTGATGGTGAATTCCCTCCGCGAATCCTTTGTTGCTCCTGAAGATCCGCTCGGCAACGGAGCCTACGAGTATCGTTTATGGCTGGCTGCCAAGAAATATGAGCCTTTTGCCAAACCGGAGTTAGTGTACCCGACCGATGTGTTCATCGATCCGAAAGACGCAACCTTTATCGCGCAGATTCAGAAGACGATTCAGGATTACGTGAAATCGAACCTGGCCCAGTTCGTAACCGGCAGCAAAGACATCGAGAAGGATTGGGATGCCTATGTCAGCGGATTTAAGGGGCTTCAGCTGGATAAGTATCTGGAGATTCATCAGAAAGCATTAGACAATCAAGGATGAGGTATGGGAGGTTTATCGTTTGCACAATTTCATTGAATACGCTGCCAACATCGAGCCCTCGGAACGTCAATTAGCCGTACAAGAGATGGAGTTTTACGCCTTCTTTCATTTTACCATCAATACGTTCACGGATATGGAATGGGGCACGGGAAAGGAAGACCCGGCGCTGTTCAATCCGGCGCAGCTGGATGCGGATCAATGGGTCAGCGCTTGTGTCAGCGCCGGGATGCGCGGCCTGATCCTGACCTGCAAGCATCATGACGGCTTCTGTTTATGGCCGAGTCAGTATACGGAGCATTCCGTGAAGAGCAGCCCTTGGCGAAACGGACATGGGGATGTGGTGAAGGAGGTTGCCGATGCCTGTAGGAGAAAGGGGATCAAATTCGGCATCTACTTGTCCCCATGGGACCGGCATGAACCGTCGTATGGGGATTCGCCGCGGTACAATCAATTTTTCCTGAATCAGCTAAGAGAGCTCCTGACCGGCTACGGCGAGATTTTCAGCGTCTGGTTTGACGGAGCCTGCGGCGAAGGGCCGAACGGCAAGCGCCAGGAATACGATTGGGATGCGTATTACGCCCTGATTCGGGAACTGCAGCCGAATGCCGCCATCTCGGTATGCGGGCCGGATATTCGCTGGTGCGGGAATGAAGCGGGGCATTGCAGGGAGTCGGAGTGGAGCGTCGTTCCGGCGTCGCTGCGCCAAAATGAAGCGATCCAGGAAAAGTCGCAGCAAACGGATGACCGGGAGTTCGCGCGCCGCTATGAATCCAGCGAAGAGGATCTCGGCAGCCGGAGCGTCATTCAAGGCGAGAAGGAGCTGGTATGGTATCCGGCCGAAGTGAATACCTCGATCCGTCCCGGCTGGTTCTACCATGCGTCCGAAGACGATAAGGTTCGATCGCTGGAAGAATTGCTGCATATTTATTACGGCTCGGTTGGCGGCAATGCCACCTTTCTGCTCAATATTCCGCCGGATACCCGCGGACTCGTTCATGAGAACGATCTGCGGCGTCTGCAGGAACTCGGGGACGCCATCCGAACAACGTTTGATACCGATTTGGCAGCCGGCGCGGATATTACGGCTTCCGAAACGAAAGCCGGATCGGATGCTCGAAATATGGTCGATGGTAACAAGGATACGTATTGGAGCCCCGAGGAGGGTACGGAATACGCCGTGATTGAGCTGGACCTCGGGCGGGCGATCGATTTCGATCATATCGTATTGGCCGAATACCGGTACGGGCAGCGGATCGAGCGCTTCGAGCTTGAATATATGGAAAACGGGAACTGGCACACGATCCAATCCGGGACGGTAATCGGGTGCAAACGCATCTGCCGCTTTCCCGCCGTACGCAGTCAATATATCCGCCTTACCATTTTGGAATCGAGATGGTGTCCGCGCCTGTCCGGCATGGAAGTTTACCGGAGCTCGAGGGATTGATGGGAGGACTGCAGATCTGCAGCCTCCCCTAAGGATTGGCAGTAATAAGGCGGCCATCGCAAAAGAGCGGTGGCTCCTTTTTTTCGAAAACGCAAAATTTACCTTCCGTTCCATCCAGATTAGTGTAAGATGTACGTGAAAGTACCTCATTCCATTGTAGAGAGGATGCAATCTGCATGAGTCATTCCATAACGTTTGAAACCCGGCTGTTAAGCTCTCTGTCCAAAGTATTCGCCGATGAAGAACTGTCCCCAGCCTCGTACGACGCAGGGGCAGCGTTTAGCAATGAGACATTCTCGTTTCAAGTTGCCTACCGTTCCAATCGCTTGTTGAAAAACATCCGGGTTATTCTGCAATCCGAGTTAAGCGAACGGGTGACCGTCCGCTCCGTAGGCCTGGTTCCGTCGGAGCTGCCTACGTATCATGACCATGACGAGTTTATCTTAAGAGCTACGCCCGGGCTATATCCGGACCCGCTGCTGCCTCTGGCATCAGATCCTGTTATAACCGGATGCCCAGGCCAGTGGAGAAGCCTCTGGATCACGGTACAGCCTGAGGAAGAGATCCAGGGAGGTACATATGAAATCCGGATCCGTTTTGAAGCGGAATCGGGAGATACGCTTGGGGAAGAGGTATTTACGCTGGAAGTGATTCCGGCAGCCTTACCTGCGCAGAAGCTCATTCATACGGAATGGTTCCATGCCGATTGCCTGGCAAACTACTATGAGGTGGGGATTTTTAGCGAGCGGCACTGGATGTTGATCGATCAATTTATGCAGACCGCGGCACAGCATGGGATCAATATGATCCTGACTCCGGTGTTTACGCCTCCGCTGGATACGGAAGTGGGCGGAGAGCGGCCGACGGTACAGCTGGTCGATGTCGATGTGAGCGAAGATGGAAAATATGCGTTTGGGTTTGACAAACTCGACCGCTGGGCTGACCTGTGTGATTCCAATGGCATTCAGTATCTGGAATTCTCGCACCTCTTCACGCAGTGGGGAGCCCGGCATGCGCCGAAGATTATGGCTAACGTGAACGGACAGCCGGAGAAGCTGTTCGGTTGGGAGACGGATGCGACTGGAGAAGCGTATCATGCCTTCATCAGACAATTCATTCCTGCCCTGACCGGTTGGATCGAAAGCCGGGGACTTGAGCAGCGCTGTTATTTCCATGTATCCGATGAGCCGTCCGAGTCCCATCTGGAGGCTTACGGGCATGCAAGCCGGTTGATGAACGAACTGCTGCCGGATTACCCGATCATTGACGCGCTCTCCGATATTTCGTTCTATGAGCAGGGGCTGGTGAAGCGTCCGATTCCGGGCAGCAACCACATCGAGCCTTTCCTGGATCAGCAGGTAACCCCGCTGTGGACCTATTATTGCTGTTCCCAATACAAGGAAGTGTCCAACCGATTCTTCAATCTGCCTTCGGCGAGAAACCGGATCATCGGGATTCAGCTGTATAAGTTTAACATTGAGGGATTTCTCCATTGGGGATATAACTTTTGGAATTCGCAATACTCGAAACGCGCCATTGATCCGTTCAAGGTGACGGATGCGGATTGCGGTTTTCCTTCCGGAGATGCATTTGTGGTATATCCCGGCGAAGTAGGGCCGATCGAATCCATTCGGCTGAAGGTATTCCAGGAAGCTCTTCAGGATTTGAGAGCGCTTCAACTGCTGGAAACCCAGATCGGCAGGGAGGCAGTTCTGCAGGCGCTGGAAGAAGGGCTTGAAGAGCCGATCACCTTCAAGACGTACCCAAGGGATCCGGAATGGCTGCTGTCGAAGCGGCAGTGGATCAATGATAAGATCAGGGAAAGCTTGGCTGTGAAGTAAGCGGGCCGGGAGTACGGCTTATTTAGACGAATCAGGGCCGTATAGGCCGAACGAATACGGCGTAATACTGCCCCATCTTCCTTTGAGAAGGTGGGGCAGTTTTTGATTTTCCGATCTGTTTTTTCGCCAGATGGGTACCAAGAATGTTTCATTCTTGCTTGTGCATGATCCCGTATGGTTCCATGATATAGAGAACGTGCATGTCATCAAGGTATACCGGCGCAAAGGGCAGTCCAATCCTAGGGATGAGATGGCCGGGATTCTGCCAACGATATCGGCAAACCACGCCCGTGGCGAAAGAGGCCTGCTGTGGTTCTAGTGGTGCCGCCGAAATTATGCCATCATAAGAGCAAGGGGGAAATGAACGATGTATTTGGATTTCAAGTTGGCGAATGACCGCCCGGCGTATATTCAAGTCAAGGATTACATGAAGCGCTTGATGACAACCGGGGCGCTGCAAGCCGATCAGAAGCTTCCCTCCACGCGTGAGCTAAGCGCGCTGTTTCGAGTGGGCCGCAATACGGTGCTGAGCGCATACTCCGATTTGGAGGATGAAGGCTATATCTACGCGGTTAAAGGGCAAGGACACTTTGTTTCCCCTTCGATCAGCGGGGCATCCGCACAGCCGGAAGGCAAACGGCTGGACTGGGGTCCTCGCCTGAACGAGTATGCCAGGCTTGCGGAAGCGAACGATCTGATGAAGCACGGGATCCGTGCTGAGAAGGGTTCCATATCGTTTACAAGCATCGCTCCCGACGAGAAGCTGTTCGACCTGCCCAATGTCAAGCGTGCATTCCTGGACCGGATGTCGCTTGAAGGCGATATCCTACTAAATTACGGTTACGCCAAAGGCTATAAACCGCTTATTGATTACCTTCTCCGTTACATGGAGAACAAAGGGGTGAATGTTCAGGGCAAAGATATGCTGATCACCAGCGGTTTTACGGAAGGCTTAAGTCTGGTGCTATCCGCCTTGAACCAAGGGCATGGCCGCATTCTCTGCGAGAATCCCACCCATCATACCGCCATTAAAAATTTTAAAATGCACGGGTACGCCATTACCGGCGTCGAGATGGAGCAAGACGGCATCAGCCTGACAGGGCTCGCACGCGAGCTGTCGGAGCGGTCGTACGACATGGCGTACCTTGTGCCTTCCTATCATAATCCTACCGGAATCGTGATGTCCCACCAGAAGCGGCTGGAAGCGCTGCGGCTGCTGAACGAGCATGAGATTCCCGTGATCGAAGACGGCTTCAACGAGGAGCTGCGTTATTCGGGCTCCCACATCGCGCCTCTCGTTGCATGTGCAGGAGGGGAGAACAACAGCGTGATTTACCTGGGCAGCTTCTCCAAGATTCTGTTTCCCGGCCTGCGAGTCGGATGGGTGCTGGCCGACAAGACCCTGATTCATTATCTGGAAAGCGTGAAGCGGGCCCGCAGCATTCATACGTCGACTCTGGATCAGTCCTTGCTCTTTCAATATCTGTACAATGGCAACTTCGAGAAGTATTTAAAGAGAGCGAAGGCCGAGTACAAGCGAAAATATGAACTTGCGATCCGCTGCTGCGAGGAGTGGATTCCGATGGAACGGCTGTCCGGCGATGGCGGGCTTCACCTGTTCGTTGAATTCGGTCCGGACTTCCGGACGCGGGAGCTGCTGGAGGCCTGTTCCGCCCAGGGCGTGGTGTTTACGCCGGGCGATATTTTCTATACCGATGGCGGCGGCCAGCACACCATGCGTCTTGGATTCTCCCGCGTCTCCGACGAGAACATCGAGAAGGGGATTCGCATTATCGGCGAGGCGGCGAGGAAGCTGGTGTGATCGGGGTGCAACAGAGATCGGAGGAATAATCCGCATGCGGAGTGATGATTAACATACAAAAGAATACTTCTCCGAGAAATCATGGGCTGCAACGGAGAAGGCGGAATTATTGTGGAGAAGCGGAGCGTTCTCCTTTGCCGTCGGTTTTCAACAACGAAAATTCAGATCAGTGGATATCTTAGGGCAACAGAGATCGGAAAAATAATCATCCACATGCGGAGTGTTGTACAGGCAATCAGCTTGAAGAATTTATTTAGGAGGTCTACATCATGAAGGTTGGCGTCATCATGGGAGGCGTATCCTCCGAGAGGGAAGTTTCACTCATGACCGGCAAAGAGATGATCGCTCATTTGGATAAAAGCCGCTACGAGGTTTATCCGATCGAGATTCACGATAAACGGGAGCTGATCAGCAAAACCAAAGGCATCGATATTGCGCTGCTCGCCCTGCACGGCACGTTCGGGGAAGACGGAACGGTCCAGGGCACCCTCGATACGTTGGGGATTCCGTATACCGGCAGCGGCGTTCTGGCCAGCAGTCTCTGCATGGATAAAGATTTGAGCAAGAAGCTGCTGCGTTACGAAGGATTGCATACGGCTGACTGGATCATGGTCAGCTGCATGGAAGAGCTGGCGGCCGCCGACGTGGAGGGGCTCGGTTTTCCCGTTGTGGTGAAGCCGAATGCGGGCGGATCCAGCATCGGTACCCGGATCGTGCGCGACTCGGCTGACCTTGCATCCGCCGTCGAAGAGGCGCTGCGGTGGGACCGCTCCGTCATGATCGAGCAATGGATCGAGGGAGAAGAAATCACCTGCCCGGTCCTGAACGGCGACATGCTTCCGATTGTGTCGATCAAGCCGAACTCGGAGTTTTTCGATTATGCATCCAAATACGAAGAAGGCGAAGCGGATGAGCAGGTGATCGAGCTTCCCGCAGAATTTCAGGAGCAGGTGCGCACAGCCGCGCTTCAATGCTATAAGGCGATGAAGTGCAGCGTATATGCCCGGATCGATATCATCCTGAAGGGAAAGATTCCTTATATTTTGGAGGTCAACACGCTTCCGGGTTTAACGAAGACCAGTCTGCTGCCAAGAAGCGCGGAAGCGGCGGGATATTCGTTCAGCGGACTTTTGGATGCCTTGATTGAAACCTCATTATCGGAACGAAAAAGCGAAGGCAAGGAGTAGAAGGATATGAAGACAACGAGCAGCTTTCTAACATCGACGGTGCAAGTCATGCCGCCATCCGGCATCCGGCAATTTTTTAATGCTGCGGAAGCGGATGACGAGGTCATTTCGCTCGGCGTGGGCGAACCGGATTTCGTGACGCCCCAGTGTGCGATCGATGCATGCAAACAGGCGCTGGAGCACGGGCGCACGATGTACACGCCGAATGAAGGGCTGATGGAGCTGAGGGAAGGAATTGCAGACTATCTGCATGCCGGCTTCCAGCTGCAATACGAGCCGTCGAGGGAAGTCCTGGTCACGGTCGGCGGCAGCGAAGCGATTGATCTTGCGCTGCGGGCGCTCATCTCGCCGGGCGATGAAATTATCATTCCCGTACCGGGATATGTCGCCTATGCTCCTCTTGTGCAATTGAACGGCGGCACCGTCGTCGAGCTGGAGCTATCCGCCGAGCATGGCTTCAAGTTGACGGCGGATGCACTGCAGCAGGCGATCACGCCCCGGACGAAAGCGATCGTTGTTAACTTTCCGAGCAATCCGACAGGAGCCGTCATGACCCATGAGGATTGGCTTCCGATCGCACGCCTTGCGGTCGAGCACAATTTGGTGGTGATATCAGACGAGATGTATGCCGAGCTTACTTATAGCGGCACGCATACGAGCGTCGCTTCCCTGCCGGGGATGCGGGAGCGGACCGTCATCATCGGCGGATTCTCCAAAGCCTTCGCCATGACGGGCTGGCGGGTCGGCTACCTCTGCGGCGAAGCCGGGCTGGTGGGCGCTATGGTCAAGATCCATCAGTATACCGCGCTCTGCGCGCCCATCATGGGACAGATTGCGGCCATCGAATGTTTAAAGAACGGGCTCGAGGATCGGGACGTGATGAGGCAGGCTTACGATGAGCGCCGACAAATGTTTGTGCAGGGACTGAGCGATATCGGCCTGAGCTGCCGCGATCCTCAGGGAGCCTTCTATGCATTCCCCAGCATAACCGGAACCGGCCTCGGCTCGCAGCAGTTCGCGGAGCGATTGCTTCGGGAGGCCAAAGTAGCCGTTGTGCCGGGCCATGTATTCGGTGCCGGGGGCGAAGGCTTCATCCGCTGCTCGTATGCCGCTTCGTCCGCTCGACTCTGCGAAGCGCTCGAACGAATGGAACGCTGGCTTCAAACGCATGTACGTGCCGAAGGTCTTCATGCCTTACAGAATTCTTGACAGCTTCCGGTAATCGGTAGCGGTAATCCCCTCCAGCCTCCGGAAGATACGGCTGAAATAATGAATGTCCGGGTATCCGACGCCTTCGCCAACCATCTCGATCGAGATGTCGGATTCCCGGAGCAGCCGGCGCGCTTCACGGTGACGAACGGATTGCACGAATTCGCTCGGCGGCATCCCGGCAAGGCGCTTAAACAATTTGGCGGTATGATCCGCGCTTAACATCAAATGCTCCGCGATGACTTTGTTGCTCCAGTCTTTGGCTGGAGCTTTTTCGATTTGAGCCATCAGCTCGATCAGCTTGGCCTCGTGCGGCGACGTTTCCGTCAATGCCCGGGAGGGGTGCGTCCGAAACAGTTGAACCAGCACATCCAGCATCAGACCCTTGCAGGCAAGCTCGTAGCCGGCGGGACGCAGGGTAAATTCCTCTACGATGCGTTCCATCATCTGTACGCATGGCAGGGGAGGCGTATAGATAATCCGGGAAGAAAGGGGAGGGAAGGCGGATGACACGGCTTCATGCGCGAACTTATCCGTATCCACCACGGCTTCGTTCACGATCATATCGGCTTCCGTCTGGATGTCCAACTCATCGAAAAAATCAAAATGGATACCCAGAAAACGCGCGTCGGGATGGGAAACCACCTCATTTTGGTGGTAAACGCCGGACGGCAGAAAGATCAGCTGGCCTGCTTCGACGACATGCCGGTTCCCGTACAACGTGGTAACGGCTTCCCCATGGCATACATAGAGCAGTTCGAAATCATATAACCTGCGCTGCGGGAGAGCTCCCGTCGCCATGCGTTGAAACTGTGCATAATGAATGCTGGGCGACCATTCGCGGAAAGGCGCTTCGCGTTTTACCGGATAATCGGGGTCCATATCGGCCATCGTAGATTCACTCCCAAATGTTATTAAGAGAATAGAACGGAATTGTCCAAATAATCGCTTTTCTTTCTAAATCATTTCTTGGAATGTTTATTTATTATATAAGTATTATTACATCCAATTGGTTTATTTACAACTTGACGGAAAAAGTCAAATGATGCGTTTCAGAAAACATTTGTAACATCATCAACCTATGAATTTTAGGAGGGATTTGCGATGAAAAAAGGGATTAATATCTGGTCGTTCCCGGGAGAGGCTTCCATCTCCGACTGTATCCGATTGGCAAAAGAAGCGGGCTTTGACGGAATCGAATTGTCGCTGAACCAAACGGGGGAGCTCGGGCTCCAGGCAGGCGATAAGGAAGTGCAGAACATAACGGCACAGCTGAAGGACGCAGACCTCGATATTGCAGGATTGGCGACAGGCTTGTATTGGGACTATCCGATGACCAGCGACGACCCGGCCATCCGTGAAAAGGCCATGGACGTTTGCAAAAAGCAGCTGGAGCTCGCGGCTGCATTCGGTGTGGATGCCATTCTTGTGATACCAGGGGCGGTCGGCGTCGATTTTGTTCCCGGTTCGGCAGTCATCGATTACGAATATGCTTACGAGCGGGCTCAAGAATCCATTCGCAAGCTGGTTCCGTACGCGGAAAGCGCCGGCGTTTCGATCGCGCTCGAGAATGTATGGAACAAATTCCTGTTGTCCCCGCTGGAATTGCGGACCTTCATTGACGAGATCGGTTCCGACTATGTCGGCTCATATTTTGATGTAGGCAACGTCGTGCACAACGGTTATCCGGAGCATTGGATTCGGATTTTGGGCGAGCGGATCAAGAAAGTCCATTTCAAGGATTACCGCAGGCAGGCAGGCGGATTGCACGGCTTTGTCGACCTGCTGGCAGGAGACGTCAATTATCCCGCAGTGGTGGAAGCTCTGCGCCTGATCGGCTACGACAACTATGTCACGGCAGAGATGATCCCGGCCTACACCCATTATTCGGAGCAGATCATATTTAACACATCCAATGCGATGGATGCGATTCTTGGACGGACGCCGTCTTTGCGCAAGCCGGACGCGCGGCAGCATCAAGGACAATCATAATCATAAGGGATACGGAGGGAATGAGAATGCTTAAGATCGGAATATTGGGTTTTGGTTTCATGGGCCGCATGCATTTCGACAATTATCTTCGTTTGGCTCAAGAAGGCGCAGACATCGAGCTGGTGGCGATTTGCGATCTCCTCATCGATGAGCTTAAAGACAGCAAAGCCAACGGGAATATGGCGACCGAGCGGGATGTCTACGACCTGGAGCCCTATCGTCTTTACGACCATGTGGACAAAATGCTCGAGCATGAAGATCTGGATATCGTGGATGTGTGCCTGCCAACGTATTTGCATGCGGATATGTCCTGCATGCTGCTGGAGCGCGGCATTCACGTCCTGTGCGAGAAACCCGTTGCGGGCAGCTCGGAAGAAGCCTGGCGCATGGTGAAAACAGCGGAACGCACGGGCAAAACGCTGATGATCGGACAATGCCTGCGTTTCTGGCCGGCTTATGAATATTTGAAAGAATGCGTGGAGGACGGCCGCTACGGCAGCATCGTTGCGGGCGAATTCTTCCGGGGATCGGAGCCTCCTAAGGGCTGGTTCCTGGAAGGGGAGAAAAGCGGAGGCTGCATCACGGACATGCATGTGCATGACGCGGACATGATCCACTGGCTGATGGGCAAACCGGAGCGGGTGTCCACATTCGCCAAAACGATCATTGAAGGAAGCTCGTACGATATCGTATCCACCCATTACACTTACCCTGACGGGAAAGTGATTAACGCCCATGCGGATTGGACGCTGCACGGCGAACATGGCTTCCATATGGGATACCGGGTAAATTTCGAGGAGGCTACCCTGGTGTTCGAGAATAATGAATTGAAGGTGTATCCTGAAGACGCACCGGGCTTTACAGCCGAACTGTCCGGAGATTCCGGCTACTACCGCGAGCTTCAGTATTTCATCGAGCATGTTGCGCAAGGAAAGCCGGTAACGGTATGTACGCCAGACAGCGCGGCAGGATCGCTGGAAATTATCGAAGCCGAGATCCGTTCAGCGAGAGCGAACGGGGCTTTGGAGACCGTGACGGGGAAACAAGCGGTATCTTAAGGTATACAAGTTTCAAGTTCCAACATACATCATGGTGCGACAATGAACAGGCCGATCAGGAAATTTCCTGATCGGCCTGTTGTTTGTGTTTATCAAGTCCTTTCCAAGCGAACGTTGCGGTTTGCTTGGAACGGTCTCAAAGCTTGCGTCGGTTTATGCTCTGAACGTCTTCAAGAAGTCCACGGCAAGCTTGATGTCCGCTTCCGGATTGGTCTTCACTTCGCGTTCGATTGTCAAATACCCGGTATAGCCGATATCTTTAAGGGCTTGCAGGTAAGCATTCCAGTTAACGCCGCCTTCGCCAAGCGGAACCTCACGGAACTTCTCGCCGGATTCCGCCATATCGGCAATTTTGTCATGGTCAAGCGCGGGTGCTTCATATCCGAAATCGCCGTATACGTCACGAGGATCGATGTAGTCTGCCAGCTTGATTCCGTCCTTCGCGTGCGTATGAACGATATAATCCTTCAGGTTGTATACGCCCTGTACTGGATCGTCCCCGGTGACCATGACCATGTTGGCCGGGTCAAAGTTAACGGATACGCCGTTGGAACCCAGGCCGTCCAGGAATGATTTCAAGTGAGCCGAAGGCTCCGGCCCTGTCTCGATGGCAAAAAACGCGTTCATCGAGTTTGCGAAGGTGCTGAGCTCTACGCAGGCCTTATGCATCGTTTCGTATACGCGGCCGTTGTGATCCTGCGGCACGATACCGATATGGGTCGTAATGATATTGGTTCCAAGCTCCAAACCGAGCTCCATGATCCGCTTGGATTTTTCGATTTTGGCCGCATTTTCGGCAGGATCCTGAAAGCCGTGTCCGCCAAGGTCACCGACGAGGGCGGAAATTTCAAGTCCCAGGGAATCGATATAATCCTTCAATTCTTTTCGAGCGGAAGCGGAGAGGTTGGCTGGATCCATTTCGCCGTGAACGGCATAAATCTGTACGCCGTCCGCCCCGACCTCCCGTGCTTTGACAAGACCTTCTCTTACGCCAACCCGAAAGCTGTCAACGATAACGCCAATTTTGTTAGGCATGATAGGCTTCGACATCCTAATATCCCCCTTATATCATCCTTATGTGATCCATAAGCCTTCTGCCTTAAGCTTCGTTCCAGGCTTTACGGACATATTCCAAACCAAATTTAGCACCCGTGCGGCAATCTTCCATCCCTTCGAATTCAATCGAGATATAGCCGTCGTAACCGGATTCCTTCACGATGCGAACGACTTCCGGCATATCGATATCGCCTTGGCCGACAATCGCGCCACGCAGCCAGTTGCCGCTGGAGGTGTTAAACCAGCCGGATCCGGGCGCGCGGTTAGCCGGACGATAGTAGAAGTCCTTGAAGTGAACCATGGACGCGAGGCCGATGTTGTTCGCGACAGCCACGGTGGATACCTCGTCTGCACAGAGGAAGTTTCCGATGTCCAGGGTTGTTTTGAAATTAGGGTGGTTCACGGTCTGAACCAGAGCTTTGACGCGGTCGCTATGCTGAATGAAGTAACCATGGTTCTCCACGCTGGTGGTAATGCCGCGTTCTGCCGCGTAATCGGCAATGATGCGGCATGCATTGGCCAGCCGCGGAAGTTCCTCCAGGAAATGCGTGATGGACAAGTCCTTGGAAGAGCCTACGTCATGGCGCATCAGCTTGACGCCAAGCGCAGCCGCAATGTCCACTTCGCCTTTAACTCGTTCAATCTCCGCTTCATAAGCAGCGTCATCCAATTCCGCAAAATTGGCGCCGATGGCGTAGTTGGAGATTTCAAGCCCTTTGGAGGCGGCACGGGATTTGATCGTATCGATCAGCTCCGGCGTTTCCTTGAGGTTAAAGCCGAGCGGAACGATCTCGATATGCTCTCCGCCGATCTCCGCAACGTAGTCGATGACGTCGGTAATGGTCATTTCGCCTTTGTTCATGGCCTGGTACAGGCTGTACGAGCTTATTCCGAGTTTCATAGGAGAACTTCAGCCCCTTTCTCGGCGGATTCATAGATGCCGCACAGAATCTTCATGATCTCAACGCCGTCTTCAACCGGGCTGAGCGGTGTTGTGCCGTTCTCGATACAGGAAATGAAGTGATTGACCTCGCTTTGGAAAGCAGCATCGAAGTCGAATCCCTTGTTGTCGGTTTGCGGCTGGATGTTGATGATGGTATCGTGCTTCTCGGTTACGATGGAAACCTCAGGGTCGATCTCGAATCCGCCCTTGTCTCCATACAATTTAACGGATTGCAGATTTTCCTTCGAGTGCAGCGTGAAGCTTACGTCCACCAACAAAGAGGCGCCGTTTTCAAAACGGATCATTGCATTCGCCATATCCTCGACGGTGTTCTTCTCAGCATCATAATCAGCTGCTTTATAGAAGGACAGGTTGCGCACGTTTGAGCGATTGCCCAGCTTCCGGTATGTATTGGCACTGACGGCAACCGGCTTCGGACGGCCCATCATGTACCAGCACAGATCGATGACGTGCACGCCGATATCGATGAGCGGTCCGCCGCCGGAACGTTCGATGTCGGAGAACCAGCCGCCCGGATTGCCGAGGCGGCGAATGGAGGAAGCCTTCGCGAAGTAGATCTCCCCGAATTCACCCTTGTCTGCAAACTCGCGGAGCATTTGAGCGTTAGGGTCATAGCGTCTTACGAAACCGACCTGGAGCATCTTGCCGGAGGATTTCACGGCCTCCTGTACTTGAAGCGCTTCCTCAACGGTGCGGCAAAGCGGTTTCTCAACCAGAACGTGTTTGCCGGCATTCAGTGCCGCAATGCTGATTTCGGCATGCGTATTGTTCCAGGTACAGATGCTTACCGCATCGATTTCCGGATCGGCCAGAAGTTCTTTATAGTCCGTGTAGACTTTGGTAGCGCCGTATTTTTCAGCTGCGCGCTGTGCTCTTTCTTCGTTTAAATCGCACACGGCGAGCAAATTCGCGTTCGCATGTTTTTGATAGGATTGCAAATGCATAGCAGAGATTGATCCAGTGCCAATGACGCCAACATTAATAGATTTCATGAGTTCACTCCTCTGAATTTACTGCATTACACTTTCGTATTATAATGCTTTTAGAGGAAGACACCATGATAAACCGTGCTGTTTGTTTGTACAATTGTGCTGTCTTACTGGAAGGAGATCAGAGCATTGGACAAAACACTGCGAGAACCGATGACGATGCCGGATCCTCAGTTTCCGATCAAGGTTCATCGTTGCGAGTTTGATGGCCGGGGACAGGTATTATTTAATCATCACTGGCATGAGCATCTTGAAATATTATATTTTGTTTCGGGGGAAGCGACGCTGGAATGCGGCTCGACCACCTTTACCGCCAAGGAAGGCGATATGATCGTCATTAACCGAAATGAACTGCATTATGGCCTCAGCCAGTCGGACCATTTGTTTTATTATGCGTTAATCGCAGATTTCTCGCTGCTGCAGAGCCATTCCCTGGATGCGCCCGAGATGAAATTCATCACGCCGATCACCCAGAACCGGCTGATCTTCGAAAACCGAATCAGCGGGGATGATGCGCTGGCGCCCATGCTATCCATTATCAAGGAGCTGGAACGGCAGGAATTCGGTTATGAGCTGGCTATCAAATCGGAGCTGTACCGATTGCTTACGCTCCTGCTTCGAGGTTATGTCGCAACGGTTCTGACGCAGGATGAATACGTCGAGCGGATGAAGAACGTCGAGCGGTTTGCACCGATATTCAAGTATATCGAGGAGCATTACCGGGAGGATCTGTCGGTGGAGCAGTTATCCGGCATGGCCGGCCTCAGCCGTTTTCATTTCAGCCGGTTGTTCAAGGAAATCAGCGGCCGAACCGTAACGGAGTACGTGAATGAAACCAGGCTCAACCGGGCGGATTACCTGCTCCGCGAAAGCCCGCTTACGGTATCGGAAATCGCGGCTGCTACCGGATTCAACGATATTTATTATTTCAGCCGGACCTTCAAGAAATATAAGCGGATGGCTCCATCGGCTTTGCGGAAAAAGTGATCCCGAGGTTTTGCGGTTCTATCAGGTTCCATATAGACATAAATATAAAAGCGACATATAATGAGTAATCATATTGATTGCATAAAGCGGCGGAGACGACGGAGAACCCTTTTGCTTACATGCATACCGTATTTGGTATGCATTCCGAGCAGAAGCGGTTCTTTTTTTTAGATTATGAATGTAAAAGTTTTCAGCGAAGCTGAACCCATTCGATAATCGCAAGAAAAACGTCCACTAAATGCGGTTTGTCTTCTGTGAAGGTACGTCGATAGATGTTTTTCTTATTATATGTTGAGAGAGGAGAATGTCAGGTGGACACAAGCTTATCCGCCAAGATGCGGACCCGTTATTTACAGGACATGTCGGCAAAAAAGCTGGATGTGCTGGTGATTGGCGGCGGTATCACGGGGGCGGGCATTGCTTGGGACGCCAGCTGCAGAGGGATGAGCGTGGGCTTGGTGGAGATGAATGATTTTGCTTCGGGAACGAGCGGCAGATCAACGAAGCTGATCCACGGGGGACTCCGGTATTTGAAGCAAGGGGAAATCGGCCTGGTACGGGAGGTGGGCTCCGAACGGGCGCTGCTTCACCGCAGCGCTCCGCACCTGGTGGAGCCGATCCCCATGCTGCTCCCTATTTATAAAAAAGGCACCTATGGTTATTTTGCCAGCTGCGTCGGGTTGTATCTGTATGACTGGCTGGCGGGTGTCAAACGCAGCGAACGGCGGAAGATGTTTCGGAGGGAGAGCACCCTGGCCCTTGAACCACTCTTTCGGAAGGAGGGATTGAAAGGTTCCGGTTATTATTACGAATACCGCACCGATGATGCTCGTTTGACGGTCGAAGTGGTAAAGTCTGCAAGGGCTAAGGGAGCGCACATCGCGAATTACGCCAAGGTTCGTGAATTCATTTATCGAGGAGGAAAAGTAGCAGGAGCACAGGTGGAAGACCAATTGAGCGGGGAGACCTATGCGATATACGCCAAAAAAATCATAAACGCCGCTGGTCCATGGGTGGATCAGGTCAGGCTGAAGGATCATTCGCTCAAGGGCAAGCAGCTGCTCTTAACAAAGGGCGTTCACCTGGTGGTGGATCATGCCAAGCTTCCCGTACGACAGGCCGCTTATTTTGATGTGCCTGGCGGCCGTATGATTTTTGCCATTCCGCGGGAGGGCAAGACGTATATCGGAACGACTGATACCGTCTATAAAGGGTCGATTGAGACGCCCGGCATTACCGAGGAAGACCGGCGCTATCTCATCGATGCGATCAATCATGCGTTTCCGGAAGCAGGGCTGAAGCCAAGCGATATCGAATCCGGATGGGCGGGACTGCGGCCGCTCGTTCGCGAGGAAGGAAAAGGTCCTTCGGAAATTTCACGAAAAGATGAGTTGTTTATATCCGATTCCGGTTTGATCACAATTGCAGGCGGAAAGCTGACCGGATTCCGGAGAATGGCCGAAAAGGTCGTTAACCTTGCTGCCAGACAGCTTCAGGACGCCGATGGCACTATCTATCCTCCTTGTACTACGGATCGGGTTCCGATAAACGGAGGAGACTTGAACGGACTCACCTATGCGGAAGCTCAGGAGAAGCTTATTAAACAGGGCGAATCCCTCGGCATCAGGCACGATGACGTGAGGCGCCTTATGACCAGGTATGGTACCGATACCCTTGAACTGTTTAAACGGATCAAGGCTGCTTCCGACAAAACAGAAGCTGTCGGATTTAGATTGCTGCGTGCCGAAATCGAGTATTCCATCGAATGCGAAATGACGATGAGTGCCGTGGATTTTCTGTTAAGAAGAACAGGCTGGATGTTATTCGACCGGCCCAAAACCGAGCGAGTCATTGCTTCGGTCATGAGCTTGATGGGAGAATACTTAGAGTGGGATTCTGAGGAAGTCGACAGGCAATGGGAGCTGCTGCAGGACCAATTGCAGGCGGCATGGGGAGTAGCGGAAGGTAACAGAATGGAGCTGACTGCAGCTCCGACGGATCGGGAACACGTCAATGATGCGGTCTCCAAAGAAGAAGCCGGGCATCCATCGGCCGTGTCGGCGATGAACCGATAAGGTTTATCATCATGATGATCTTGTCAAATGTAAAATGTGGATGTAGTATAACCATATAAAGTTATAGAGCGGGCAGAGATGATGAGAAGCCCTTTGCATAACGAGAATCTTTCATTTGTCATGAATGAAGGTTTCTTCCATGCAAAGCGCTTCTCATTTTTTTGTATCCGCAAGGGACCGCCGGTCCAGGGACTAAAGGACATGGCGCTGTCATATGTATACCTTACGGACAAGGGCTGGAGATATAACAGAGATATTTGAACGGACCTGTCCCATGACGTTTGCAGGCGAAATTACAGATTGAACATGCAGAGGAGAACGAAGTATGGATCATTTTGCAGGGTATATTTTTGATTTGGACGGTACGATTTATCTTGGGGCCGAGGCCATCGACGGTGCGGTGGAGACCATTCATTACTTGCAGGGATTGGATAAGAGGCTGTTGTTTTTGACCAACAAAACGATAGACTCTAGGGAGAATTATTTGAAGAAATTAGCGAAGCTTGGCATTCAGGTTGAATTGAATCATATTCTGAATCCCGCGCTTGTTACGATTCATTATCTTCAGAAGCATCATCCGGACGCAAAAGTATATGTCATTGGCGAGGATATATTGAAGGCTGAGCTGCTGGATAATGGGATACGATTCGCCTCATCCCCGGAGGAAACCGACGTCGTGGTCGTATCGTGGGATCGGGATTTTCACTATCGTCATCTGGATTTTGCATATCAGGCGATCAAGGGGGGCGCTGAGGTTATTGCTACCCACCCGGATCGAACATGTCCGATGCCTGGCGGCGATGTTCCGGATTGCGGCGGCATGATTGGTGCCATCGAAGGCACTGCCGGCATTACCATTACGACGGTCATGGGCAAACCCTCCGTCTTGACGGCATTGACGGCTCTTGATATTTTGGGAGTGAAGGCCGAAGATTGCCTGATGTCGGGGGATCGGCTGGAGACGGATATCAAGATGGGCAATCAGGCGGGAATGAGCACGGCTTTGGTGCTGACCGGGGTGTCGACCAAGGAGGATCTGATGGACAGTAGCGTGAAGCCCACCTATGTGCTGAATTCGGTTCACGATATTTATCTCAGCGGTACTGCCTTGCAGCAGGCAAACGAAGCGCAATGACGAGTATCTACAAAAATATGCCGGGGCAACGGGAGAATTGGAGAGGTTGCGGCGGCAACGAGGTGAAGACATGAAAACCAGTGTTGAAGGTGCACAACGAATTTCGTATTGCTTGAAGCGTAAACCCATTATTACTTCATTAATGAATGCGGATGAACTTCCTGCCGTGTTAGCGACCGAATCGAACATCGTATTTATTCTCAAGACCGATATTTTTATCATTGAATCGATCGTCGAGGAGATTCGCGAGGCAGGCAAGCTTTCGTTTGTGCATTTTGATCTGATTGAAGGGATCGGCAAAGATAAGACGGGAGTTAAGTACTTGGCTGAGAAGGTTGGCATCGACGGGATTGTCACGACAAAAAACACGGCGATTGTGGAAGCAAAGAAGCTGGGCTTGTTAACGGTTCAGCGTCTGTTCGTATTTGACTCCGTCTCCCTGGACAACGGGATCAAGATGATTAAGGCCTCCAATCCCGATGCCATTGAAGTGCTCCCGGGCATGGTGTGCCAGCGGATTATGGAACGTATTCGCGCAGAGGTGGACGTGCCTGTCATTGCTGGGGGGCTCATGATCGATTTGGAGGATTTTGATACGGCTCTAAAGAGCGGTGTAATCGGCATATCCACCTCCAGCAAAGAGTTATGGCGCTGGCAGGATGAACATATGGCATAACGAAGAGCCGCCTTACATGATGAAGATGGGTGGAGATTAGGAATGGATGTGTTTCAACTGGATACGGAGACCATGCTGATGCGGCTGCTGTTCGCTGCATTGCTCGGCGGTTTGATCGGTTGGGAGCGGGAACGCCGGAATAAGCAGGCCGGGTTAAAAACCCATCTCTTGGTGGCCGTCGGATCGACGCTGATTATGCTGACTTCCATCTACGGGTTTGATTCTGCACTGATCAATCATCCCAATGCGAGGTTTGATCCTGCCCGGCTGGCGGCACAAGTTGTAAGCGGTATCGGTTTTCTTGGTGCCGGAGCCATATTGCGGCGTTCCAATCATATCATTTCAGGTCTGACCACGGCCGCCACTTTATGGGTGGCAGCGGCTATTGGTTTAAGCGTGGGCTCCGGTTTTTACTGGCCTGCGATCATCACGACAGCGATCGTTCTGGTCAGCACGCTGGTGCTGAATAAATTGGAATCGAGGTTTCTCTTTATCAAAAAGTCCGGCAGCTTAAAGATTATCATCGAGGCGGGTGACCGTCCGGTACATGTGAGCACGATTACGGAATTGCTGCAAAAGGCCAATATGACGGTGGAAGGCATGATCGTGAACAATGACACGACGGAAGACGATTCGACCAAGGTCACAATGGAATTCCGGGTATACTCGTTCAACAGCAAGGGAATTAACGGATTGTTCGAGCAGTTGTGGCAGGTAGAGGGGATTAAGCAGGTTCGCATGAACTGGCGTGATTGAGGACTCGGCGTTGCTTCGTTGCTTGATAGGGGAGTTATGGACCGACATATCATGGAACATGAAGCGGTGAAATGTCCTGTAAAAGCTGAGCCCGGGGGGAACCCGGACTCGGCTTTTTTTGGTTTTCTAATGGATGGTGGAAGCATTGAGCGACGAGTCGCCCCTGCTCCGCGCTTTCGTCCAGTTAAAAGCCGAGATGCTTCTGGCTATCAGAAACTGGGCTGCATAATACGTGGTCATGATCCATACGTTCGAATAAAGGATATCGGAAACAAACATGTTCCAGGACAGGATCGAGTCCGAGATGACAAAGAGCAGACTTCCAAGCATGGCTAACCGGTTTCCGGTCATGACGGAGGTCCAGAGCATGGTCGAAATGACCGCAATATAAGCGATGACGGGAAATATCAAAGCCTGCTCCCCATTTGAGTTGAGAGAGGTTACCAATTGAATGCCCATCCAGACGGAATAGGCCGCAATCGGAACGATGCTGAGGAGGCGGGGAAGCGAATATCGCCATTGTCCCAGAAAGCCGGCCGTATAGAACAGGTGACCGATCAGAAAAAAGGTAAGGCCAACGACAAACCAGATCAGCGTACCGTCACCGATCATGCAGAAGAACAGTCCCAATAACAGAAGATAGTGAACTTTCGTGGCACGGGGCGGGAATTGCCGATATGCAAACAGGATGATGAGCCACATGGGGATGAGTTTGAACAGCAGTTTGACGAGCATGGGCTCGGAAGGAATGAAGAAAATGTAAAGCAGACTCATGATCAGGATGAATAATGGCAGCAGATATCGTTTCAATAAGAATCCCCCCGGTAGAAATATAATCTCATGCTTAGACAAGTTCTTCCTCAGCGTCTCAATTCCTCTTTCCTGATCCTTGACTGTATAAAAGGTATGTTGAGTAAATATAAATGGGGGGTTAGGCATAGCGAACCTGGGGCGTGAGGGGAGTGCATATCCAGTGGCTGCACGGAGTAATCGGCAATTGCTTTATGGATGGGTCTATGGGTTATAGACATTTTATAATGGAAATGGAAAAAGAGATAGTGAACTGAGCAGAAGGAGGGGATAGTTTGTGATGAAGAAACGTCAAGGAGTGAAAAAGCTGCTGGCCGGTATGATGGCGGCAGCGATAGGGATCGCCGGTTTCCTGTTTGGAGGAGAAGAAGTTTGGGCTTCGGGTACATCTTCAGACAAACCTATTGAAATTAGGGTGAATGGCGGCAAATTGCTGCTGGATTCGCCTGCTTTTATTCATCAAGGGAGGGTGATGGTGCCATTCCGCGGCATTTCGGAAGCTATGGGTGCCGAGGTGCGTTGGAATCAAGCCGATCGGTCGGCGATCGTGAGCAATGGCAAACATACGACGAGTTATACCGTTGGGCATACCCGTGCCGTGAAGGACGGCAAGGTCGTGACCCTGCATGCTCCGCCTCTTCTCAGGGAGGGACGGGTTTACATCCCGCTCCGTTTCTCGGCTGAAGGGCTTGGAGGCAAGGTATCCTGGGATAACAAGGCTAAAGAAGCTATGATTTATCCGCTGCTCACGCCGAAAGAAGCAGAAGCCGCCCTGTCCAAAATCAGTGCTGAAGCGATCGCATTTTTGAAAAACAAGGATTTTGAGAAGCTGGCCGAACTCGCTCATCCAGACGGAATCACCTTCTCTCCGTATGCTTACGTCGACCGGCAGAAGGACGTAACGCTCAGCAAGCAGCAGCTGCGGCAGGGATTGAACAACGACGCCGTTTACCGATGGGGTGAGTTTGACGGCAGCGGAGAACCGATTTCGATGACTCTTGATGGCTATTACAAGAAATTCATTTATTCGCTGGACTTTGCGAAGGCGCCGTGGATCGGATATAACCAATCGAAGAGCGAAGGAAATACGGTGAACAATGCCAGCAGCCAGTACAGAGAGGCCTGCATCGTTGAGTATTATTATGATGGAGTTGATCCTGATTATGCGGGCATGGACTGGGAAAGCCTGCGGCTAGTGTTTGAGCGGTATGAGGATCGTTGGGTATTGTCCGGCATCATACATGATCAATGGACGATCTGAGACTGGCCTGATTAGTCGAAACCATGATGAAATGATGGTTTCGACATTTTTTTTGAAAAAATGCTTGCTTTTTAGCTTGGGGCGTAATATACTCTTAATTACGGTGATCAACAAGATCACGACTTACATAATATGCGGTCGTGGCGGAATTGGCAGACGCGCACGGTTCAGGTCCGTGTGGGCTTACCCCCGTGGAGGTTCGAGTCCTCTCGACCGCATCTATGAAGCAAAGCTGTTTTTCAAGTGGAATTCGACTTGAAAAACAGCTTTTTTCGTTCCTCTTCATGTGGAAATCGCGTTATACTGAATAGGAGTACCGTTCCGTATGAGGGTGATGGAATGGGACGAAAGCGTAAATAGCCGTTTTGGTATTTAGAACATAAGGGGTGTGATCGCATGATAAAACCTCGAAACAGGATGGGCTTTATGCTGATGATGTTGATCGCAGTCAGCGTAGCTGTCGGATGTCAGCCATCGGATAAAGGGAATGGGGCCGGGTCTTTGCCGACTGAGGCATTGGGAAACTCCCTCAAGGGAGATATTCCTGAGACAAAGCCGCCTTCCGGCACGGATGAAACCTCAGGCCATACGGATGGCAGCGCAGGAAACGGTTCCGCAGCAGACACGCAAGAAGATCCAGCGGCCGAACCCGATGTGGATTTATCGGATGTGACGGCAGTCCGGCTCGTTAATCATAACTCAGGCTGGATCGGCGGAGAAGGCTGGATTGCTTTTAGTGATGATGGAGGCACCGAATGGGAGGTTCAAGCTCAACTGAAGGGCACAGTACGCCAAATCTTTGCGCTGAACGGAAAGCAGGCCTGGACCGTGATGGAGAATAACGATCTGTACCGTACAACGGATGGCGGAGAAACATGGAACCGGATAGGAAGCACGCCGAATGCCGGCTTTCTCCATTTTATCTCGCCCGAAACGGGATTCAGCGGTCAAGCCAAAACCGAGGACGGAGGCAAGACCTGGAGCATTCAGGATATGCCGGATACGACCACCCGAGGCCATGACCAAAGAGCCGCCATTGACGGAGTCGTTCAACATTTCAAAAACGATGGCGTTAATCCTGGGAAATGGTACGTTATAAACGAGACGAAGACCCATAACTAATCATATCAAAGCAGACCGGAAAATTACCGGCCTGCTTTTTTTGAGCTTATGCCTGAACGTTCAGCAAGAATCAGGCAGAACGACGAGCCTCACATGGTTTTTAAGGGAGCTCTTTGAATATTCTTCGGGAGCCTGCCCAAAGACCGGCTGCAATACCGAAAAAACCGAAGAGGGAAACCAGGACCATCAGATTGTAGGAGTGCCATCCGAGGAGGAATCCGATGCCGCTTCCCATGGTCGTTCCAGCCAGCAATCCCAGTGAAGCGCCAATTTCCTTCTGACGCAGCTTCATTGGTCAGTCACCTCATTCCTGGATGCTTTCGTATGCCCGATGTTACTTGTATTCCCTGAAAACCTCAAACTATGCCATGACACAAAATAAGCCCGGCTTGGCCGAATGGAGTCCGGCAAGCAGAGCATTTGTGTCAGATCATAAGTATGGTTATTGGTTTAACGGCTAGTTTTATCGGGACTCTTGCTTCAGTGCGCAATCTGCGAATAACACAGACTTAGGGATTCGAAAGAACTGTTCCGCTTTCTCCTGAAATGCTGCTGAAGGTACGGTGCCTTGGTGCAGCCATTTGCGGAACGTGCCGGGATGCACGCCGATCCAGCGGCTGACATCGCTCACCGACAAATCATGAACCATGCACAGGCCTGTCAGAATCCGATTGCTGACCGGAGAGCGTGTCAGGGTGCGTTTCATGAATCGGGAAGGCGCTGGCTGACAGATCAAGGGCGACTTGTCCAGCAATTCTTCTCTGAAGAGAATGTGGCGGGGATAACCCAAGTAGTCGCAGGCTTTCTCCAGGTTGTTTTTTCCGGGAACGCGTCCCTCATATACCCAGGCGCTGACGCTACGGGAGGATACTCCCAGTTCCTCGGCCAATTGCGACAATTTGATATCGTTGGCCATAAGTACGGCTAGCAGGACGCGGTTACGAATTTGGCAGCGGGTCGGCCGACGAAAGCGCTTGACTCGCACGCCTTTCCCCAAATATTTACGGTTGATCAGGGACCACGCCTCAATGGAGTGTTTTTCTTGCTGCAGTTGTGTAGGCATAATTCCTCCGATTTTTTTTAACACAATACTACAATATTCGACACTATCTTTTCAATAGCCAATCACTAAACATTTGTTTCCATTTCGTTGTTACATGATTTATGGAGCCGGCGCAGTGGTTCGATAGACCTACAATGTGTATTTGGTCTTGTTGGAACATTGTTCGTATTTATATAAAAATTAACGATTATTCCCCTGTATAAATCGAAATTTATCGCAAAAGACGAACAATTTCAAATATTCGTATTGACTCATTCGTAATTCCGTTTTATATTAACTATGGTTGTTGAAGAGAAAAATAGGCTTATTCGTATATCCCTGAAAATAAGGTTCAGGGGTTTCTACAAGGGACCTTAAATTCCTGACTACGAATAGGGTGCGCAAGCATACCTATTCGGAGCAGGATTTTTTTGTGCCTGAAATCGGTGTGCGCAAACGACAGTCAAACACACAGGGGGATATGATGAGCAAATATGATGTTATCGTTGTTGGTGCCGGTCCTGCGGGAATTTTTGCATGTTATGAGCTGACATTGAAATCACCGGGCAGCAGGGTGCTGCTGGTTGACAAGGGACATGATATTTACCGGAGAAGCTGTCCGATTCTGGAGGAGAAGATTAAGCTGTGTCCTCCGGCGGTAGGCCGGAAGGAATTCGCCGGTTGCCTGCCGGCCTGCTCGATTACGGCCGGATTTGGTGGAGCCGGGGCATACAGTGACGGCAAATTCAACATAACCACAGAGTTTGGCGGCTGGATGACCGATTATTTGCCCGGATCCAAAGTCATGGAGCTCATTCAATATGTGGACGCCATCAACCTGGAGCATGGGGCGACGCCTGCCATTACAGATCCGACGACCCATGCGATCCGCGATATTGAACAGCGAGGATACGCAGCAGGCCTTAAGCTGCTTCGCGCACAGGTAAGGCATCTTGGAACCGAGCAGAATTTGGAAATCCTGAAGTCGATTTATGAATATTTAAAGACAAGGATTGATATGGCATTCCGGGCGGAGGTCGAGGACATCGTCACCGTCAAGGAGGACGGCACCCACCGCGTCACCGGCATCGCGATGAAGGGCGGAGAGGTCCATGAGGCGAATCTGGTGATGGTTGCCCCCGGCCGCGACGGGTCTGCCTGGTTGACCGGCATTCTTAAAAAACGCAGATTGAAAATGCATAATAACCAAGTGGATGTCGGCGTGCGCGTCGAAACCTCGGATGTGGTCATGCGTGAAATCAACGAGCATTTGTATGAAGGCAAATTCATCTTCAACACTTCGGTCGGGACCCGCGTGCGGACATTCTGCAGTAATCCTTCCGGCCATGTCGTGGTGGAAAACCACAGCGGCGTCATGGCCGCCAACGGCCATTCCTACAAGGATCCGGCGTTGGGCTCGGCCAATACGAACTTTGCGCTGCTGGTATCCCATAAGTTTACGGAGCCGTTTGATAAGCCTAACGAATACGCGCGCGAAATATGCAAGCGGGCGAATGATCTGTCCAGCGGCGGGGTCATCGTGCAGAAATTCGGCGACGTGCTTCGCGGCCGGAGATCCACCGAGGGCAGAATCCGCGAAGGGTTTCTTGAGCCGACGCTGAAGGAAGCCGTTCCAGGCGATCTTGGCTTGGTGCTGCCTTACAACACGATGAAAAGTCTGATCGAGATGGTTGAAGCGCTTGATCAAGTCACGCCGGGGATCGCGTCGGAGCACACGTTGTTCTATGGCGTCGAGGCCAAGTTTTACTCCGCAAGGCCGAAGCTGTCGGATTCCTTCGAGACGGAGATCAAGGGGCTGTATTGCGGCGGGGATGGCGCCGGAATTACCCGAGGGCTTGCTCAGGCAGGAGCCGCCGGGGTCTGGATTGCCCGGAACATGCTGAACCATATTTAGCGCATAAATCCAAATGACCGGCTTTTTTAATAGGATGTTCATTCAGGAGCACGTTCTGGCGCCGTCCAGTCGATGCTCCTGTTTGGTTATATCTGGAGAGCCTTGATGTTCCTCATGTACGTGGGAGCGATTTCTTTTTCCGGTCGAACGGGGTATGATAGATACGAGAGTTTTAGTTTTACATATATGCTAGAGATGGAGGAACGGACGATGATTAAACATATTGTTTTTTTCAAATTAAAGGATCCAACCGCAGAGAATATTGAGAAAACCGTGCAGGTGCTGCGCGACATGGACGGGAAAATTCCGATGCTGAGATCCCTTGAAGCGGGTGCCGATGTGATCCGCTCCGAGCGCTCTTATGATTTGGCTTTGATCGTTGAAGTTGACAATCTTGAAGATTTGCAGGCTTATGCCGTTCACCCCGTACATCAGGAAGTGATCCAATACATCAATACGGTGAAAGATCATACGCTTAGCGTTGATTTTGAAGTGTAGGCGTAGATAGACTTACAACAACAGGCTGGAGGAGATTTGCGGTGTATTATGTGAATCAAGAGCAAATTGAACGGCGGCTGAACGCAATTCCGGACATTGCGGAAGGTTTGCGGGCCGCGGCGCAATCGTGGGACGGAGGCCTGGTTCTGGGCCTGGTTCAGGAGCGTGCGCTTCATCTGGCGATCGAGGTCGTCACGGATGTGGGAAGCTACCTGATCGACGGATTTATTATGCGGGATGCCAGCAGTTACGAAGATATCATGGATATCAATCATGAGGAAAAGGTGTTTCCGCAAGAGGTTCATAAGGTTCTGATGGAGCTGGTTCGTTTACGTAAGCCGCTCGTACAGGACTACTATGATTGGGACCGGCAGGCGTTGCATTCTTTAACGCCCGTACTTCCCGATGTGCTGGAGCAGTTTGCGGGAAACGTTCGCGAATATTTAAAGAACGAACTGTACTGATGGCTGCTTAGCTTAGCTTGAATGATTTCTCCCATGCCCGCATGGGCTCGCTCATCTATATGACTCATGGAAGAACAGACCTTCAGGGAATCCTCTGAACGGTCTGTTTTTTGTTGAATTCGTACCGTTGCCGCATGTTCCTTGAGCGGGCGGGGATATTCGTTGTTCTCTGGCCGAAATAAAAAGATCGCCGATGTTGTGTCAAGACAAGCCCAACCTGCTTATAATGCATCAAGCGACTAGGCATTCGCCCGGTCGGACGAAAGGAGGAGTTCCCGATGACAGAATGGAGTGCGCTGGCCGCTGCCGCCGGCATCGTGCTGATCGCGGTTGCCGCGGTGGTCATGATGCTGTCGATTAGAAAGCTGATGCGGCGGGCTGAGACCATGCTGGGCCGGCTTGAAGAAGACAGCGCCCGATTGGCACAGGAGGCTTCGCAAGTGCTTGAGCAGGCTTCCGTCTCTTTGGAGATGATACAGCGTCAGCTGGCAGCCGGCGAAGCTTTTGCCGCTTCCATGTCCAGTGCAGCGACAGCCGTAGCCAAGACGGCCGATGCGGTTCATGCTGTTGGGAAAAAAGCTTCCATAACGGCCATTGAGCATCTGGAACGTGCTCGCCTCGATAATGAACGGCAGATCGGGGAGATGTTCCGTTGGGTGGATGCCGGGATGACGCTCTGGCATTCCTGGAACAAATATGCCTCCAAGTCCGGCGAAGGGCAAGCCAAATAGAAGGAGAGATGGGATATGAAAGAGAAGAGCAAAGGACTCCTCTGGGGAGTATTGATCGGCAGTGTTGCAGGTTCTGTTACCGCACTTCTTCTGGCTCCGAAATCCGGCAAAGAGCTTCGGGATGACATTGCTGACGGCGCACGCGGAATCGGTGCCAAGGTGCAGGAGGCAGCGGAGAAGGTAGGAGAGCAGGGCGTTAATCTGATCGGCATCATGACGGATCGTGCCGAGCATGTCATCTCCGACATTCAGTCCTGGCGGAACCGGCAGGAGAGCTGGCTGGCAGAAGAGGAAATCGCACAGGTGTCCTCGTTTGATGAGGATTTTGAAGAAGAGGCGTATGTGCCCTCTGTTTCGGAAGAGAAGATCAACGATTAAAACCAGGATCATCAGTCTTCAGCACATCGATTACGGGAATAAGGATCACGCCAAAATACATGAAAAGCCGGGGCGGCGCCAAACACCCCGGCTTTGCTGCGTTTAGTGTTTAGCGTGGTCAGGCGGGATTATTGTTCCTTGTTCCTATAATGGAAATTCGGCGAACGCATGTCATTATGATAGGATGCATGAAAAATATGCGTGGTGGCCGGCGAAACCGGAGGAATCAGCCAGCTCCAGTCTCCGGTAAGCTCGCGCCCGGCCTGCGCTTCACGCCGTTCGAACAGACCGAACTGGGCTGCAGCCGAGTGATGGTCCACGATGCTGACGCCCGCCTTTTTGTAGGAATAAAGCACGGCCACATTGAGTTCGACCAGTGCACGATCCCTCCACAAGGTGGCTTCGCTTGAAGTCTCCAGTCCCATCAGCTTGGCGATGAGCGGAAGCTTGTTGTAACGGGCCTCATCTGCGAGGTTGCGGGCACCGATTTCGGTTCCCATATACCATCCGTTGAACGGAGCGGCCGTATACGTAATGCCCCCGATCTCAAGCAGCATGTCCGAGATGAGAGGCACCCCGTACCATTTTAACCCTTCCTCTTTAAGCTCCGGAAGATCAGGATGCTCCAGGCAGACCTCCAGCACGGAGGATTTCGGTATCGGCAGCCACTCGGGCGGCTCATTCCCCTGCTGCACCACCAGCGGCAGCACATCATGGGCGGTCAAGTCACCCTGCCAACCCATCTCCATGCATTCCTTCGTGAAGGCGATCGAAGCCGGGTCGCCAATCGTGCCGTCCGGCGTTTCGTAACCCGCATACCGAATCAATTGATGGTTTTTGATCATTAGGGGAGCTTCCCCGGGACGCGCAGCTCTGAAAATGGTAATCGTAGGTATGATCTTTCCGCCATTGGTGGCACTCTCGATATGGTGGAGAAGCGCCGAAAAGATGTCGGAGGTCTCCGTTAAGTGTCTGGCATCAATGACCTTCAGGCGATCCCAAAAGAGTCTCCCGATACAGCGGTTGCTGTTTCGCCAGGCCATTTTGGCCCCGTGCGTCAGTTCCTCTATCGTATGTTCATATGTACCTGTCCGCTCGATCTGTGAGCGGATGTCGCGGATCCGGGACTGCACTTCTTCCCCGGTCCGGTTTAACTCTGCATAACAGAGCCCGATAAACTGCTCCGCAGCCTGAAAAAGGCCCGTGCGATGTATGCTGTCATTCACGTGAGATTCTCCTTTTCTATACGAGCGCTTACTATAGTATAAACTACCTAAGCTCCGCATCTGGAGCAAGAGTCCTACAATTGCTTGAACATCGTATCCAAGGTTTTTCACAACGGCGCCCTTGTTGAAGATAGGGGGGAATTGGGGTAAGATTTAAGGTACATTTCGATCCGAAATGACATATGGTATCACTGTAAACCATGAATTTGACAAGAAGGAAGCGGTGGGTTCGTGCAGCAAGCAATCGCAATACTAGACTCGGGTGTGGGCGGGCTGACTGTCGCCAAAGAAGTGATGAGACAGCTCCCGAGAGAGAAGATTATTTATTTCGGAGATACAGCCCGCGCACCCTACGGACCCCGTACACCGGAAGAAGTCCGTTTATTTACGGAGCAAATCGTAGATTATTTAATTCAATATGATCCCAAAATGATCGTTATCGCCTGTAATACGGCAACGGCGGCGGCGCTTGATTATATTTCGTCCAAAGTGCCCGTGCCGGTCATCGGTGTCATTCATCCAGGGGCACGAGCCGCCATAAGCGCAACGAAGACCGGACACGTCGGCGTGATCGGTACGGTCGGAACCATTGGCAGCGGAGCGTATACAGCGGCTCTGAAACAGCTGTCACCATATATCGGGGTAGAGAGTCAAGCCTGCCCCGAATTGGTACCGCTCGTCGAACACGGATTGTTCCGGTCCAAGGATTCCCTGCAGGTGGTGGAGCGATCGCTACGAGTCATCAAGGATACCTCCATTGATTGCCTGATCCTGGGTTGTACCCACTATCCGTTTCTCATGAATACGATTCAAACCGTCATGGGGCCGAATGTGAAGCTGATCAGCTCCGCCGATGAAACGGCACGCGAAGTCAGCACGATTCTGTACGATAAAGGCCAGCTCGCGAGCAGCATGGAAGGGCCGGTGCATCAATTTTTCTGTACAGGAGATCCGGAAATTTTTCAGAGCATTGCAACCGAATGGCTTGGTGAGCATATCAAGCGGACGCCGGTGGTATGGCAGATTACGAAGCTATAATTCACGGTTCATACTTTAAAGCTTATTAGAATGATTACGAATACGAGTATGCGAGGCAGGCAGGACAAGGGATGAGGCCCTTTCCTGCCTTTCTTTTGTTTCACGATCGCCTTCATACGATAGGAAGGGGCTTGGCGCCGTTTCGATCGGCTGCATCACTCATGTCGGACAAGCGGCTGCTCATATACATGGATTGGACACTAATTGAAGCGGCTTAGCCGCGGAAAGGAATCCATTATGCAGCAATATGTCGTACAGAAAGGCGATACACTAAGACGCGTGGCTGCCAGACATGGTCTGGCGTATGAACAGCTGATTACGGCAAATCCATGGGCCGCCCAGCAGCCGTATCTCCAGCAGGGACAAATGCTCTATCTTCCTGCATCGCTGCGCCGGCGGTATGTCATTCAGGAGCATGATACGTTTGATCGTATTGCCAGTGCGTTCCGGTTTCGCAAGGAAGCCTTGGAAGAATTGAATCCCGGTTTATCGGCTAATCAGCTGCCCCAGGGAAAAACGATCGTTCTGCCGGGCCCAACGCATAAGCATTTGATACGGTTAACCGGCGAATATGGGCCGGGGGATCTGGAGCGCGATATCCAAGAGATGCAGCTGCTTTACCCTGCCATCGAGTGGAGCGTCATCGGACGGAGCGTGCTCGGCAAACCCATATATGCGGCCAAAATCGGCAAAGGCCCGAAGAATCTTCACATGAATGCGGCGCTGCATGCCAATGAATGGATCACCACTCCTTGTCTGATGCGATTCATGGAGGAGTACGGCAGGGCGTTGGTCCAAGATTCAACGGTTTATCATCAGGAACCGACGGCCTGGTACCAGGACTATACGCTGTGGGTTGTCCCGATGGCAAACCCGGACGGGGTAGAACTCGTACAAGAAGGAATCACACCTCCTCATCCCTATTATGAACGTCTGCTGGAATGGAATGGCGGTCGCGAGGACTTTCGCCGCTGGAAGGCGAATATCAACGGCGTGGATTTGGGGGACCAATTCCCGGCGCATTGGAACGAGGAAGTTGCTCGCAGGGGCAAAACGCGCCCTTCTCCGCAGGATTATGCGGGGGCTAAGCCGCTGAGCGAGCCGGAAGCCGAGACCGTCTATCAGCATACCCTGTCGATCTCTCCGGAACGAGCCGTTTCCCTTCACAGCCAAGGCAGGGAAATTTATTGGAATTACAGGGACTACGAACCTCCGGAAAGCGAGAACATGGCCAGAATAATGGGTCAGGCGGGCGGTTACAGGCCGGTGAAGCTTCAGGGGAGCGATGCGGGCTACAAGGATTGGTTCATTCAGCATTTCAGAAGACCGGGCTTTACGGTGGAGATCGGTTATGGGATTAATCCGCTGCCGCTCGAGGATTTCGAGGACCTGTGCGTCGAGGTGGGATCGATCCTGTCGGCGTTCATGTCTTTGGAATAACCTGATAATGAAACGAGAAGCATTCCTAAACGTATACAAAGATAGAAGAATCGGCCGCTGCTTGTCATGGATCAAGGCAGTGGCCTCTTTTCGCCCTCTGATTGATTGCGGGCCGCATAGGAATGGCCGGGATTTCTTAGAGATTCAGGAATTGGGTAATATATATTCATGCAATTGGAATGGAGGTATGCACCATGAAGTGGAGAAGATTATGGTCGCTTCGGCGCTGGTCGCACGTATTCCAGCGGATATTCGGGTACTTGGCCTCTTCCCGGGTTGCTTTAGGGGACAAGCTGTTATTCCTGGTTCCGGTTGCGCTGTACTGGGTACTGCCGGATTTCATGCCTTTCCTGCCGATCGATGATATCGGAGTCACGATGCTGCTGATGAACTGGTTCGTATCCCGCGTCGAACGGAAATATCCGGGTTTGCTCGATGAGAACCAAGGCACGGTCAAGCGCGCAAGGTAAGCGGCCTTCAGTCAGCGGCAATACGGACAGAACCCTTGCGAAAAAGTCGGCAGGGGTCTACAATAACATATTGAATGAAACATCCGTGAGGAGATGAATATACGTGAAATGTAAAATTACCCGCAATGCGGCCAAAGTGATAAAGCGAGAGCTGGACAAGGAAGAAAACAAGGACAAGAAACTTCGCGTGCTGGTTACCCATGCGCATGGCGATCATGCCCACTATGGACTGGATCTGGACACACCTAAGGAAAGCGATGTCGTCGTATCGACGGATAAAGAGATCGACGTCATTTTGGAGGCTGGACAACCTTTTCTGGACGGCGTCAAAATCGACTATCTTTATTTTCCCGAGGAAGGTTTTGTCATTACGAATCCATCCCAAGGGAATCACGGCGACCACTAGGATACTTCAGAACAAAGAAGGTAATGAATAATGGCTAATGATATTCGCGTCTGCGAGAAATGCAGGCATACGAAATTGAAGACAATCATCCCGAAGATTCAGAAAATGGTGCCGGATGCCGACATTAAGATCGGCTGCAAATCCTATTGCGGTCCTTGCGGCAAACGCGCATTCATTTATATCAACGGCCGGTATGTCAGCGCACCTACAGAGGATGAGGTGCTGGCAAAGGCGCTGCCGTTTGTGAAGTAACCAACGGGCTGTTCGGGCCCCCAATCGAAGATTCATGGATTTCCCATTTCTACGGGTATAGTTCCTGGCTCAGCCATCCATGCTAAGAGGGCAACAGGAACAACGACTTTAGAAGGGAGCATCCGTCATGAACAGTCACGATTCCAGTCTTCACTCCAACAGTCCAAGTAACAGCGCGTTAGATTCCGTGGAGAAACTGCACCGTGCCGTATCCTCGGCCATGTCTCATCCGACGGAACAGTTAATTCAGCAAGCGGAGAATTCGTTATCCCATACAGAGCAAGCGGTCGCTCAGGTGATCGAGCAGGGGAACCGAAACGCCGTGGAATTGGCGGAAGAGTTGTTAGGTGAAGAGAAGGAACGCCTGTCCAAGCTTCGTTCGGCTAAAAAGTAAATCATCCTGTGCAAGCCCGTTCCAGAGCTTTCAAGCTTTGAACGGGCTTTTTGGCCAACTTATATGAAGCTGGGGCGGCCATCCTAGAAGAAGCTCAGGTGATATGTGGTGAAGCGTTTGCCAAGATGGGAAACCGACTCGAGTCAGTGTTCTATTGGGCAGGGTGGAAGAAGCAGGCGGCAAGAATAAGGGTCTTCTTGTAAGGGGACATGGTCTTATCGAAAATCGCATTAAAAAACAGGCTGATCATCATGATCAACCTGTTTTTTTGGTTAAGCGGGGCGCCTGGGTCTTGGGTTGAACCTAAATCGAAGCTGTTTTGTTACTCCATTTCACCCTTGCCCTGTGCTTTAAATAACTTCAACAGATCGTACGTGATGACTTGGTCCGAGATTTGCAGCTGCTTCCGGGTTTCGTCGTACCCGTCACGGCAGGCCTGGATATCGGTTGGCTGACGCGTTGTCAGATCATAACAGGTTCCACCTTCCAGCCCGGCCGTTTCAGAAGGCAGGTAGAACACCTTCTCTTCGGAAAAAGCGCCGCTGCGCAGCGGAATCAGACGCGGCTTATCATCAAACAGATGGCCCCCGATCCAGTAATACGGCGCTTCCGATACGCCGAGAAGATGAAGGATGCTCGGCGTCACGTTCATCATGCCGGCGGCCTCGGGATATACTCCGGCATTCCCGCCGTCAGGCAGGCGAATGAGCAGGGGGACCTGGTTCATGATCTGTTCCATGTCGAGTGCGTTCAGATCCCGTCCAAGAAACTTCTCATAGTCCGATATTTCCTTGATCGAATTATCGTGATCGCCATAGATGAGCAGTATGGTATTATCCCACAGCCCTTGCTGCTTCATCTGCTCCTCGAACTGGCCGAAGGCTTCGTCCACATAATGGATCGACTGCAGATAATCCCCGAACATCGTGCCTTCAAACTCTCCAGTATCCAGCTTGCGGGCATCCTTCGGGACATAATACGGATGATGGCTCGTTAACGTAATCAGGAAGGAATAGAAGGGCTGCTCGATGCCTTTCATACGATCCAACGATTGCGCGAAGAATGCTTTGTCGCTCAGCGACCATCCGAGCACATCGTTCATTTCATAATCCTTCTTGCTGTAAAAACGGTCATAGTTCATTTCCCGATACATCGTCGTCCGGTTCCAGAAGCTGCTGTCATAGGCATGGAACACGTTTGCTGCATAACCCTGCTCCTTCAGAATCTCCGGAAGAGTATCGTACTCGCGGTCGGCATATCGCGTAAACACGGAACCCGTGGGCAGGGGAAGCAGGGAGCTGTGCGTGACAAAGTCCGCATCGGACGTTCGTCCTTGCCCGGTTTGATGGTAGAAATTGCTGAAATACATGCTGTCCTTCATCAAACGGTTGAAGTTGGGGGTAATTTCCTGCCCCCCAATCGACTGGCCAATGACAAAATTCATGAAGGCCTCCGTCTGGATCATGATGACGTTGCTGCCTTTATACTTGCCGAACAAAGCCCCGGTTCCGGATGCTTTCCCATGCTTGGCATCAAACCATGCCTTGACCTGGTTGACCTCTTCATCTGCCAGCTTCGGCTGGCCGATGAGATGATCCCGGCCGTAACGGTACAGATCATATCCGTGAAAACCGATCAGTCCCGTCACGTTATATAGCGTAATATTCCACCAATTGCCTTCAAAGAGGCCGACAGCCCAAGTATCGGACGCTTTCTTGATGGGGACGAAAGTCATCACCATGCCAAGGATGAAAACGAGCGTACCAGCTGCCAACCGGCCAAACACCCGTTTCCGCCGATGCCGCTGAAATTCACCCGGGAACCCGTACGTTTCGGAGGTCGATGTCCGTTTGCGGAACACCATCACGGCCGTAAACGGGACGATGACAAGCCAATCGATAAAAAAGAACAGGTCGACGCCGTGTATAAGGGAACGGATGCTGTCTCCGAGCGAGCCGACTTGCCCGGCCTGCATGAGCACCGGCACCGTTATGAAATCATCGAAGTACCGGTAATAGATTAAATCGGCGTACAGGATCCCCGTCCATATCAGATTCAGTAGGGTTAATGAAGCAAGCCGGCCTCTTGCCGGGAGCCATAAGGTCCAGAAGGAGATCAGCAGGAGCGAGCCGACGGCGATCACATAGTCGGCCCGGTCCAGCTTCATATTGGCAATATGGAGCTGATGATCCAGCATGATCAGCTTGTACATCATGAGGATAAGGAATAACAGATAGGCGGTGTACCGGTAATGCAGTCCTCTGGAGACCCGGCTGCGAATATCGATCCATGACGGCGATGAGAGCACGAGGGTATCCTCCTTTATCTAAAACTATAACATTCTCGAAACGTTGTCTGATTTCTATGCAAGAACGTCGATAGACGCTTTTCTAATTATAGCTTGGCCCGGCATGAATTCAAACGGCGATGCAGACAAAAAAGCCGCCCGAAGGCGGCGGTTCAAGCGGCGTCATGACGTTATTCCGCCGATTTGTTACGCGGTGGCAAGGGCCCCAGATATTGATAATACTGGCACTCGATCCGGCCGTTGAACAGCTTGCGGCGCTTGTCCGCCTTGCGGCCGAAGTAATGCTCGAATTGCTTGGTCGGGCTGATCGCGAAGAAGGACCAGGTCGGAAGCGAATGCATGACGGAGCCGAATTGGCGGATCAAACGTTCAACTTCCTCTTTCTCGCTTAACCGTTCGCCGTAAGGCGGATTAGTGATAATACAGCCGAATTCGCCATCAGGGATGGCTTTGGCCGCTGGAAGGACCCTGAAGTCGATTTCGCCGGCAAGCCCCGCGCTTTTGGCAGCGGCTTTGGCTACTTCGATGGCTTTCGGGTCGATATCGCTTCCTGCGATATGGAGCGGTATATCGTCTTTCACCGCATCAAACGCCTCCTCGCGCGCATCCTCCCACAGGCTGTCTCCGATGATATCCCAGTGCTCGGACGGGAACGACCGGCGCAGGCCAGGCGCAATGTTCCAGGCCATCATGGCGGCTTCAATCAGGATCGTGCCCGAACCGCAGCACGGGTCATACAGCGGGCGATGCGGGCCCCAGCGGCTTAACTGCAGCAGGGCGGAAGCCATCGTTTCTTTCAGCGGAGCTTCCGTCACCAGCTTGCGGTAACCTCGTTTATGCAGGGCTGGCCCTGTCGTATCCAGCGTCAGGATGGCTCGATCCTTCAAGAGAGATACCTCGACTACATAACGGGGACCGTCCTCGGGGAACCATTCCGTGCGGTGCGAGAGCTTCAGCTTCTCCACGATAGCTTTTTTCACGATGCCCTGACAGGCGGGAACGCTGCTAAGCTGCGATTTATGGGAACGTCCTTCCACGGGGAATTCGCCATCTGCCGGAATCCATTCCTCCCACGGCAGCGCTTTTGTTCCTTCAAAGAGCTCGTCGAAGGTCAGGGCCGTAAATTCCCCCATCTTGACGAGGATTCGGTCCGACGTCCGGAGCCATAGATTGCAGCGGCAAATATCGATCAGGTCACCCGAAAAGGTAACTCTTCCATTCTCTACTTCCATGTCGGCATACCCGAGCTCTTTCAACTCGCGGGCAACGACGGCTTCCAGCCCCATCGGGGCCGTCGCGATCAATTGTAATCGAGGCATTAACGATGTCAACTCCATTTAACATGTGTACGGCGAGAGTCGCCGCCGGTTCAATCTATATAGTATAGGCGATTGCATTGACTAAGACAATTATCATATGATAGTTCTCGTTAGGTTTAACGGAGTCAAGGCATGTTATGAGAAAAAGGAGGCAGCTTCATTGCTTACGACCCCTGATGATTATGTTAACCAATTATACCCTGAAGATGAAGAGCTTCGGCTTGTAATAGAAGCCATCCGCGAGCATGGGATGCCGGAGGTTTCGGTGGCACCGGCATACGGCCGGCTGCTGACCATGCTGGTACAGGCTGCCGGCGCAAGGAATATTCTCGAAATCGGCGCCCTTGGCGGCTATAGCGGCATCTGTCTGTGTCGCGGACTTGCAGCCGACGGCAAGCTCACGTCCTTAGAGCTGAAGGAAGAATACGCGGCACTCGCAGGACGTCATCTGGAGAAGGCCGGATTCAAGGATCAGGTGGAGTACCGCATCGGTCCGGCGGCGGATAGCCTGGAGGCGTTGAAGCAGGAAGGGCGGACATTCGATTTTTTCTTTATTGATGCGGATAAGGAGAACTATCCTCTGTACTTGGAATATGCCATGGAGCTTGCCAATCCCGGTGCCCTCATTGCCGGAGACAATTGCTTTTTGCGGGGCCGGACGCTGAACTCGGAGAAGAACGGTCCTTCGGTTCAGGCCGTCCGCCGCTTTAATGAAATCATCGCGACGGACGAGAGGCTGATCAGCACGCTGCTGCCCGCCTATGACGGGCTGATCCTTGCGCGCGTGAAGGAATGAAACAGATAACACAAAGGGGCTGTCCTCGGGTCGGTTAGACCACGGGACAGCCCTTTTTGGATTGAGACAGGTTGCTGCTCGCCTGCTGGCAGGCTCAACGGTATTTGGGCGAAGGCTTATGCGAGAACAGTTTCCGTCTCACCCATAACATATTGATGATCAGCAGGCAGCCGGATGTAATGAACAATCCTTCGATTCCGATGAATCCGGATAAGAATCCGCCGATTACCGCGCCCAGCATGTTGCCAAGCGCAAGCGAGCTTGTGTTGAAGCCGAAGGAGCGGCTTTCCATGCCGTCCGGCGTGTAGGAGCGAATCAGCGCGTTGACGCTTGGCAGCAGCCCGCCCATGAACACGCCCATCATGAACCGCACGATGATCAGCTGCCACACGGATTGCACGAAGGCTTGCGGGATCAACGTAAGTCCCGTACCGATCAAGGCGTACGTCAGTATGCGGTGCGCGCCGACCTTGTCGCTGAACTTGCCGAGTATCGGGGAGGCGATCATGTTCGACAGCCCCGTGACCGCCACGACGAATCCGGCCCATATCGCGATATCCACCGCGGATCCATGAAGCTTCTGAACATACAGCGGGAGCAGCGCCATAGGGCTGATCATCGCGAATTGAAGCAGGAACGTGACGGCGAATAACGCCGGCAGCTGCGGAATGTGGCTCAGCTCCTTGAGCCCGGCGATAACCGATGGCTGCGGCGCCTTGGCCGCCCGCTCGCGGTTGAAGTTTTCCTTGACGAGGAACAAGGCGAGCAGCGAGGCCGTAAAGATTAACCCGCCTGTAATATAGAAAATCGGCCGGAAGCCGACCCAGCTGGCCATGAGTCCGCCGATCAACGGACCGAGTATGGTGCCGGCGACTTGTCCGGATTGCATGATGCCCATCGCAAACCCCATCCGATTCTTGGGCGTCGTGCCCGATACGAGCGATATCGCCGCAGGGTTAAATCCCGATATGGTACCGTTCAGCAGCCGAAGAGCCAGCAGATGCCACGGATGGGTGGCAAAGCCCATGCATGCGATGACAAGCGCCATGCCGAAGCCGGAGCGCAGCAGCATGATTTTGCGTCCGTACTTATCGGCGACTTTTCCCCAGATCGGCTGAAAAATAAACGAGGTCAGGAAGTTGGCCGCAAAGATCAATCCGGCCCATACGCCTATCTCCCGGTCTCCTACGACATTCAGGTCCTGCGCCAAATACAATGTCAGGAACGGGGTGATCATGGTCATCCCGGAGTTGACCAAGAACTGCCCGAACCAAAGCACAATGAGATTGATTTTCCAATTGGTCAATGTGCCTTTCACTTCCTTTCTAAGCTGTCGGGTCCGGCGCGAACCGGACGTATGTGGAATTACCCTAAAAAAGCCGTTCTTCCAGTATAACATATTTAAAAAGTGCCAAATGCTAACAATGTCATAAGATTGTCATGCGATTTTCATAGGATGTCCATGTAAGACGGTTGTTACTTACTTTTAAAAAGGGCATAATGTTCTTTAGGAAACTTTATACACATTGATGGGGGCCTAATCATGACCTATAACGATCAATTCATCCGCGCTTGCCGCAAGCAGGAAGTGGACCACGTTCCTGTATGGTACATGCGACAAGCGGGACGCTACGACCCGGAGTATCGAAAGATTAAAGAAAAGTACTCCCTGCTGGAAATATGCAGTCAACCCGAGCTGGCGGCAGAAGTGACCCTGATGCCGGTACGGAAGCTCGGCGTGGACGCGGCTATTTTATATTCCGATATCATGAATCCCGTTGCCTCGATCGGGGTAGACTTCGATATTGTGAAAAATATCGGTCCCGTAATCGACAATCCGATCCGATCCGCAGCGGATGTAGAGAAGCTTCGCCCGATCGACGTGGAAGGTGATCTTGGCCATGTATTGGAGACGATCCGCATTCTGGACAAGGAGCTCGACGTTCCGCTCATTACGTTTGCCGGTGCTCCGTTCACGATTGCCAGTTATCTCATCGAAGGCAGACCTTCCAAAAATTATCTTCGCACGAAAGAGCTTATGTACAGCGAGCCGAAGGTATGGTTTTCGCTGATGGACAAGCTCGGCGACATGGTGATCGCTTATTTGCGCGCCCACGTGGCAAACGGCGGGAAAGCGTTTCAATTGTTCGACAGCTGGGTTGGAGCTTTGTCTCCAAAGGATTTCCAAACGTTTGTCCTTCCAACCATTCAGCGTATCTTTGCCGAGCTTCAGGACCTAAGCGTTCCGAAGATCTATTTCCCGGGGGTAAGCTCAGGAGAGCTGCTGCCTACGCTTACGGATCTCAGCACGGATGTCATCGGTCTCGACTGGCGAGTGTCCATTACGGAAGGACGCCGCCGTTTGGAGCATAAATATGCCGTTCAGGGCAATTTGGATCCGACGGTTCTGACCGGGCCGATGCCGGTCATTCAGCAGTATGCCAAAGAAATTATCGATCAGGGGATTCAGGAGCCGGGCTTTGTGTTTAATCTAGGACACGGTTTATTCCCGGAGGCTTCTCTGGAGAAGCTGCGTGAGCTGACCTCGTATATTCACGAATACTCCGCTCAAGCATTGCAGGCAGGAGCACAACGCTCTTAAACGTTGAATATTTTATTAGCCAGAGGTGAGATGGTATGAAGAATAAGATTGGCGTATTGGTCATGTCCTACGGCACGCCGGAGAGCATGGAAGGAATCGAAAGTTATTATACGCATATCCGCCGCGGAAATAAGCCGTCGGAAGAGCAGCTCAAGGAGCTGACGGACCGCTATGAGGCGATTGTGGGAGGCGTGTTTCCGCTCCGCGAGAACACGGACCGGCAGGTCCGCACGCTGCAGGATACATTAAATGCGGATCCCCGGGCCATCGATCTTGAGTTCGTGTGTTATCAAGGCTTGAAGCACGCGGCTCCGTATATCGAAGACGGCGTGGAGCAAATGGTCCGGGACGGCATCAAGGAAGCCGTCGGCATCGTGCTGGCTCCCCACTACTCCACCATGAGCATCGGATCCTACGTGAAGCGTGCCCAGGCGAAGGCCGATGAGCTGGGACTTCAGATTTCGTTCGTGGAGAGCTATCACATGCATCCGAAACTGATCGAGGCTTTTGCAGACCGGGTGTCGGCGAAGCTGAACCAGTTCGAGCAAGCGGGGGCTGTTCGGGACAGCGTGAGGGTGCTGTTCAGTGCCCACAGCCTTCCGGAACGCATTTTGTCCGTCGGAGATCCTTATCAGGATCAGCTGCTTGAGACATCCAAGGCCGTAGCCGAGAAGGCAGGCGTGAAGCAGTGGCAGTTTACGTGGCAAAGCGCCGGCCGGACGGCGGAGCCTTGGCTGGGCCCGGACATTCTGGATACGCTGCAGGCGCTGAACAAAGAAGAACAGGTGGAGGACGTGCTGGTCGCGCCGGTCGGTTTCGTATCGGACCATCTTGAGGTGCTGTACGATTTGGATATCGAAGCTAAAAGCATTGCCAAGGAGATGGATATGCGGCTTGAGCGCATCGACTCCTTGAACAGCGACCCGCTCTATATGGAGGCGCTGAGCGACTCCGTGATCACCTTGATTGGACTGTAAGCCGTATTACCCGAATTTCGAATTTCTCAACAGAATGCTTTGATATGGAACTCCCCGGCGACGGGGGGTTCTATTCTTTATGGGGAAGCTGGTATAATGGGGGAAGCGACTTATTGCGCGAGCTCATGAGTGAATAAAGGAGTGACCTATGCAGCATCTGTCACGATCAGAGAAAAGCAAGGCCGAGAAGAAGGCCCGTAAGCAGCGAACCGGACAGGTTTGGCTCATTCTGAACCTATGCCTGATTTTTATGATCGCTGCTTTGCTTGTTTATCATTTTAAATTCAAGGAAGATCCGGTTCCGCAAACGGCTTATCCCCCTGGTATGCCGGACTTTGGCATGGAAGGGGAGCAGGCGGGAAGCACCGGCTCCGGGCAGCAGGATGTAGGCGCGGGAACGGATTCGGATCCTTCGACGACGACGGAGCCCGGCGAACCTCCCGATTCCGCTATAACGGGGCCTGATGGCAGCGCAGCGGATGAACCTGCCGATGACGAGATGGCAGCGCGGGTGGTCATGCATTTTGCAGGGGACACGTTGTTCTCGGGCAAGGTGGAGGCTGAGCTGAAGAAGCATGGATACGATTATCCCTACAAGCACCTGGGTACCGCATTTCTGGAGGACGACCTAACCGTGCTTAATCTGGAAACCCCGGTTACGACCGGAGGCGTTGGCGCCGCCAACAAGAAATTCGTATTCAAGTCCTCTCCGGACGTATTGCCCGCCCTCCGGGATGCCGGGGTGGAAGCCGTTAATCTGGCTAACAATCACATTCTGGATCAGGGGCAGGAGGGGCTATTGGATACCTTGAAGCACCTGAAGGACCATGATATCCGTTATGTGGGAGCAGGACGGAATGAGGAAGAAGCCTTTGCGGCCGAATATTTCGAGCTTCAGGGCATGACGGTTGCCTTGCTTGGGTTCAGCCGCGTCCTGCCGGAGACGACCTGGTATGCGCTGGAGAACAGGCCGGGGGTCGCCGGGGCTTATGACCATGTGCTGCCCAAGGCGGTTGAAGCGATCCAGGAGGCAAGGAACAAGGCCGATCTGGTGGTTGTCATCGCCCATTGGGGGGAGGAGCTTCATAAGACGCCGAATGTCCATCAGATCAATCTGTCACGCGCATTCATTGACGGCGGCGCCGATCTGATTATCGGCGGCCACCCGCATGTGCTGCAGGGATTGGAGCAGTACAAGGGCAAGTGGATTGCGTACAGCACCGGCAATTTCATCTTTACCAAATCGTCGAATGCGGATACGTGGAAAACAGCCGTGTTCCGGGCTTCATGCAGCAAGCAAGGAGACTGCGACCTGAAGCTGACGCCTTACCGTACGGAGATCGGACAGGTCATTCCGTTTGAAGGCAAAGAAGCTGAAGCCCTGCTGAAAGAGGTCCAGGATCGATCCGTCGGCGGCGTCAAAATAGCGCGTGATGGTGAAGTTATAGCAGGCAAGGCCGCAGACTAATTCGTTAAACGTTACATCAAGGAGGTCCCACCATGAACAATTTATGCGTGGCTCACCGGGGGTTTTCCGGTAAAGCGCCTGAAAATACGCGCGCAGCCATTCAGATGGCGATGGATGAGCCCTTCGTGCATTGGATGGAGATTGATGTGCAGCTGACTCAGGACGGGGTCCCTGTCGTGATCCATGACTTCAGCGTGGATCGTACGACGACCGGGAAGGGCAAGGTGAAGGATCTGACCTGGCAGCAAATCCGGAGGATGGACGCCGGAGAATGGAAGGGACGCCAGTTCAGGGGAGAGCAGGTTCCATCGCTGGATGAGGTCCTGCAGCTGGTCAAAGGCCGATTGAAACTTAACATCGAACTCAAAACGAGCGGGGACATGTATCCCGGCCTGGAAGCCGCTGTCCTGGAGCGGATTCAAGCCCACCGGATGCTGCCGGACGTGGTGCTTACTTCGTTTGAACCGAAAGCTTTGATGAAGGCAAAGGAATTGGAGCCCGACGTGAAAACCGGACTTATCATCGATGCGCATCCTCGCAATTTGCTGGCACGCTTGAAGCAAATGAAATGTTCCTTTTTATCCATCGGCTATTCCCACCTGGATGCGGCTTTTGCGTCGGATCTGGTGAAGAACGGCATTACGCCCATGGCTTGGACGGTGGATGATGCGAAGAGCATGAGGTCGCTCGCCCGAATGAATCCCGCCATCATGATCTGTACGAACCGGCCCGATACATGGGGCCAAATCTTTATTCATAAAATTGCACCAAAAGTTCCGTTCTGGCGAAGAAAATGGAGGTTTTAATTGATGTGTGCCCTAGTGAATAACGTTTATTGTGTAGGACGTAATTACCAACTGCATGCGGCGGAGCTCGGCAATGCCGTACCGGAAGAGCCGATGATTTTTCTTAAACCCTCGCATGCCGTCGTTCCGCTGGACGGCAGCGTGCTGAAGCTGCCGATGGACAGGGGCAGCCTTCATTTTGAAGGCGAGCTTGTTATTCAGCTTGCAGAGGATTACGCGCCAGGCAAGACCGTGGACGAGCTTGTAAAAACGATGGCCCTTGGCATCGATTTCACGCTGCGTGACGTACAGACGGTCATTAAGGAGAAAGGACACCCGTGGACGGCGGCAAAGGCGTTTAAATCTTCCGCACCGCTTACGCCATCCATTGCTTTCCCGGGAACCGCCAAGCTTGAGGATAAGGATTTTACCGTCTGGAAGAACGGCGCCCAGGTCCAGCGGGGGAATGTGAAGGATATGATCTTCTCTCTTCAGCGCATCATCGATTACATCGGCGAGCATTACGGTCTTGGCCAAGGGGATTTGATCTTCACAGGCACGCCGGCCGGCGTGGGACCCACGGAATCCGGCGACGTGTTCGAACTGTTCTGGGGAGACGTCCGTCTGGGCCGCTGCGAAATCGGGTAATCTGACAAGCTTTATTATGGGAGGGATCGCGGATGGATTGGCTGATCGGGGCAGCGGGTGCCGTCATCGTGGCAGGAGCCGCTTACAGGAAACGATCGTTATCGGAATCCGGAGCCTTAGCCGCTATTCTGATGGGTACCATATATTACGGAGCAGGGAACGCGTTTTGGTTCGGAACCCTGCTTCTTTTTTTCATAACGTCCACGCTGCTCTCGCGGCATGGGAAGCAGCGGAAGGCGGACCTGGAGAAATCCTATGCCAAGACCGGCCGGCGGGATGCCGGTCAGGTCTTCGCCAATGGCGGCATCGGCATGGTGCTGTGTCTGTTGAACGTATGGATTCCGTCCCATCTGTGGGTGTACCTGTTTATAGGCGTCATGGCTACGGTGACGGCGGATACCTGGGCCACGGAGGTAGGCAGCCTTAGCCGGAAGCCCCCGCGTTCCGTGCTGAACGGAAGGGTGCTGACAGCCGGGGAATCCGGCGGCGTGTCCTGGGTCGGCTCCGCGGCGGCGGCGGCAGGGAGTATGCTGATTGGGGCAGGCGGATGGCTGCTGGCCGAGTGGAGCGGCATGAATGCGGATCTGTTGCCGTATGTCCTGGCTGCCCTTGCGGGCGGCATGGTCGGAGCTTTTGCCGATTCGTACCTCGGTGCGACCATGCAGGTAATGTATCGCTGCCCGGCGTGCGGCAAATCGGTGGAAGTGTCTCGACATTGCGGCCAGGATACGGTGCGCATGCGCGGACATGCCTGGATGTCCAACGATGCGGTCAATCTGGTCAGCTCATTGCTTGGCGGCGCGGCAGCTTATGGGATTGCGGCGTGGATTGCGTTATAATGTATCCGTCTTACCGATGAAGGAACGATCAACGAAATCTATAAATGTAAGTAGGGATCATAACTATGAATATATTGACCGTGGAACAGGTAACGAAAAGCTATGGAGACAAAATTCTGTTTCAGGATGCTTCCTTCGGGATGGAGGACCAGGATAAAATCGGGATCATCGGCGTAAACGGCACGGGGAAATCCACGTTTATGCGCGTTATCGCGGGGATTGAGCCGCCGGATGCCGGTAAAATATCGATGGGCAATCGCATCCGGGTGCGTTATCTGGCCCAGAACCCCGAGTTTGATCCGGACAATACCGTCCTGCAGCAGGTATTTGAGGGCGATCTTCCAGAGATGAAGGCGGTCCGGGAGTACACCGAAACGATGGAACTGCTGGAGCTGCATCCGAATCGCGAAGACCTGCAGCAGAAGCTGCTGAAGCTCAATCAGACGCTGGATACGCTGCAGGCGTGGCAGCTGGAAAGCGATGCGAAAACCATCCTGTCCAAGCTGGGCATCCGGAATTATGACGCGAAGATGGGGACGCTCTCAGGCGGCCAGCGTAAGCGGGTCGCATTGGCTGCGGCCTTGATTCAGCCTTCCGATTTGCTTATCTTGGATGAGCCGACGAACCATATCGACAATGAATCCGTGGCCTGGCTGGAACAGTATCTGCAGAAGCGCCGGGGTGCGCTGCTCATGATTACGCATGATCGGTATTTTCTGGACCGGGTGGCCAATGTCATGCTGGAGCTGGACCACGGGCGGCTGTTCCGATATGAGGCGAATTACAGCCGCTTTCTGGAACTGAAGGCGGAGCGCGAGGAGCGTGAGGCTGCTTCCGAGCAGAAGCGCCAGAATTTGCTGCGGAACGAACTGGCCTGGATTCGCCGAGGAGCCAAGGCGCGTACGACCAAGCAGAAGGCGAGGATCGAACGATTCGAGAAGCTCAAGGATCAGGAGATGGTACACAGCTCCGGCGAACTGGACGTCTCGGTCGCTTCTACCCGGCTGGGACGAAAAATTCTGGAGATTGAAGGTCTGCGGAAGAAGAGCGACGACAAAGTTCTCATTCAGGATCTTTCCTACATTGCCGTTCCCGAGGATCGGATCGGCATCGTTGGCCCGAACGGCAGCGGCAAATCCACGCTGCTCAATCTGATTGCCGGGCGGCTTCAGCCGGATGCCGGGGAAGTCGTGCTTGGCCCCACGGTCAAGCTCGGTTATTTCACCCAGGAGCATCAGGAGATGGACGGCAGTCAGCGAGTGATTGAGTATATCAAGGATGAAGCGGAGGTTGTCCGCACGGCGGACGGCTCGGCCATTACCGCGGCCCAGATGCTGGAACGCTTCCTGTTCCCGCCGGCGCTGCAGTGGACGCCGATCGCCAAGCTGTCCGGGGGCGAAAAGCGCAGGCTGTACCTGCTGCGGGTGCTGATGAGCGCGCCGAACGTGCTGCTTCTCGATGAACCGACCAATGATCTGGACATTCAGACGCTGTCCGTCCTGGAGCAGTACCTGGATGAATTCCCGGGCGTCTGCATCGTGGTATCCCATGATCGCTTTTTCTTGGATCGAACGGTGGAAAAGATCATGGCGTTTGAGGGCAATGGACAGATCCGTGTCCATGTCGGCTCTTACAGCGAATATGCCGAATGGATGCAGCGCCATGGCGGCGAAGCCGCCGGGGGCAAGGCGGAAGCATCCAGTGCCAAGCCTGCTTCGGGAGGCTCAGGCAGCGGTTCCGCTCAGGAAGCGCCGCGGGAGCGCTTGAAATTCAGTTATAAAGAACAGCGGGAGTACGAGCAGATTGACGGTCTTATCGAAGCCGCCGAGAACAAGCTCGCTTCGATTCAATCGGAGATGGAGACCGCCGGCAGCGATGCGGCCAGGCTTCAGGAGCTGATGAAGTCCCAAGAGGAGACGGAAGGCGAGCTGGAGCATTTGATGGAGCGCTGGACCTATCTGAACGAGCTTGCGGAGAAGATTGAGCAGAGCAAGAAATCTTGAATATGCAAGCGTAACACCAATAATAAAGGGGCGTCCCCAGGCTTATGGCCTTGGCGGGACGCCCCTTTTTCTGTATGGAGATGACTTATTTCACGTAGGCAGCCAGCAGCTTAACGGTGTTAAGAATTGCCTGTTTATGCGTTCTTTCCATCGCATGGGATGCATGAACGCCGGGACCGATCAGCGCAGCCTTGATGTTGCTGCCGGCGGAGAGTGCCGCGGATGCATCGGAGCCGTAATGCGGGTACACGTCCACCGCATAAGCAATGCCTTCGCTTTCAGCCAGCTGGATCAGACGGCTGGTCATGCCGTAGTCGTAGGGACCGGAAGAATCCTTTGCGCAGATGGATACATCGGTTTCCTTGCAGCTCAGGTCATCGCCGATGCAGCCCATATCGACCGCAATCAGTTCATGGATGTCGGCAGGAATGTAGGCGGCGCCATGTCCGACCTCTTCATAGTTCGAGATAAGAAGCTTCACATTGTAGGCAGGCTTCCAGTTATCCCGTTTCATGCTTTCGAGCAAGCCGAAGAGGGCGGCGACGCTGGCTTTGTCATCCAGATGGCGCGATTTGATGTAACCGCTCGGCGTAATGACCGCACGCGCATCAAAGGACACAAAATCACCAACGCCGATTCCGAGTTTCTTCACATCTTCGGCAGACTCCACCCATTCGTCGATCCGGACCTCCATATGGGCTTCCTGGCGCTTGAAATCACGGGCATCGCTGTACACGTGAACGGAAGGATGCGTGGACAGGATCGTGCCCGTATATTTCTTGCCGCTGCGCGTATGGATGATGCAGTATTCATTCTCGATGCTGTTCATCATGTATCCGCCGACGGAGGTAAGCCGGAGCGTACCTTCCGATTTCACGGCACGAACCATAGCTCCGAGCGTGTCCACATGGGCGCTCAGGCCGACGGTTCGGCTGCCGTCTTGTCCGGGAACGGACAGGATGGCTCCGCCTTTCTCATTCCATTCCAGGGAAACTCCAAGCGAAGCGGCTTCCTGCTCGATCCGCTTCATGATGTCGTGGGTATATCCGGTAGGGCTCGGCGTATCCAGCAGTTCTTTTAGCAGGTCCAGCACGTAAGTTTCATTCGGTTGTATCGACACGGGTTGTTATGCCTCCTTGGTTCGATGGGACAGCCTTCCTATTCAACGGGAGCGTCCTTCTGATCTTTCTTGTTTTCCTCTTCCGCAGCTTGTATTTCAGGGGTGTATCCCGTTACTTCACGGATATGTATGAGCTGCTCCGCTAACGAACGGATTTCCTTCTGCATTTGATATTGACGGTAAATCCCGAACGTGCCGACGATCAGTCCCCCGATCAGCGAGCAACCGATAATCAGCAGAATCAGCGGTACGTTGACGGTGCCGAATAACAGGTTCACGGCAACCGGATTGACATTGATGACGGCGAACACAGCCGTAATCAGGGCAAACAATAAGGCTGCGATTAACGACCATTGAATTTTCATGGGGAACACCTCCTTCCTCCAAACAGTATAAAATCCCTCGCCCGTAAAGGGCAAGGGATTTTATTCCACCGGTCAATTGAGATTCGCTTAAGCCCTCGAAAGCAGGGCTGTTTATTTCGTCAACTGCTCCATCTGGTTGATGACGTCTTCAAACACGCTCATCGCCTCACGGATCGGCTCCGGAGAAGACATATCCACGCCGGCCTTCTTGAGGATGTTGATGGAGTAGTCGCTGCCTCCGCTCTTCAGGAAGCCGAGATAACGGTCAACGGCAGGCTGGCCTTCCTCCAGGATTTGCTTGGAGAAACTGGTCGCAGCCGAGAAGCCGGTCGCGTATTTGTACACATAAAAGCTGTTGTAGAAATGAGGAATCCGTGCCCATTCCATGCCGATCTCTTTATCCACCTGCATGCCTTTGCCGTGATATTTCACGTTCAGCTCGTAGTAGATGTCGGAAAGATCCTGTGGCGTCAGGGAGTCGCCGCTTTCCACGCGTTCATGCACGATCTTCTCGAACTCGGCAAACATTGTTTGACGGAATACCGTCGTCCGGAATTGATCGGCATAGTAGGTGAGCAGATACATCTTCTGCTTCGGATCCTTGGCGTTCTTCAGCAGGTAATCCATCAGCAGCGCCTCGTTCGTGGTGGACGCCACTTCGGCCAGGAAGATGGTGTACTGCGCATCACGGTATTTCAAGGCGTTGTCGGAGTAGTAGGAGTGAAGCGCATGACCCATCTCGTGGGCAAGGGTAAACATGCTGTTCAGATTATCTTTGTGGTTCAGCAGAACATATGGATGGGTGCCGTATGCGCCCCAGCTGTACGCGCCGGTCCGTTTGTTCTCATTCTCGTACACGTCGATCCAGCCGTTGTCATAGCCTTCCTGCAGGCTGCTGAGATAATCGTCACCAAGCGGCGTAAGGCCTTCCTTGGTCATTTGTTTCGCTTCCTCGTATGTGATATCCCATTTGTACTCTTCTACGAGCGGAGCGAACAAATCGTACATATGAAGCTCATCCACGCCCAGCAGCTTCTTGCGGAGCTCCATGTAACGGTGAAGGAGCGGCAGGCTCTCGTGAATGGTGTCGATCAGGTTCGTGTAGACTTCCTTCGGAATGTTATCCCCATAGAGAGCCATTTCCAGAACGGAGGGGTACTTGCGGACGCGGGAGTAGAACATATTTTTGTTAACGTTGGCGTTCAGCGTAGCCGCAATCGTGTTTTTCTGCTTGCCGTAGGTTTCGTAGACGGCTTTGAAGGCACGCTCGCGAACCTCGCGGTTCGGGCTCTCCAGGAATTGAATATAATTGCCGTGCGTAAGCTCGACGTCCTTGCCGTCCTCGTTTTTGATTTTCGGGAATTTCATGTCCGCATTGTTGAGCATGCCGAAAATGGTCTGCGGTGCAGAGGAGAGGTTGCCGACTTGAGCCAGCAGCGCTTCTTCCGTCTTGGACAGCACGTGCGCTTTCTCCCGTTTCATCTCCGTCAACGTGAATTTGAATTCCTTCAGGGTAGGGTCCTCGATCAGTTTATCCAGTTCCGCCTCGGACAGGGACAGAATTTCAGGCGTGATGAAAGAGAGGGCTTCTCCGGCTTCGACGTTCAGTTTTTTGGCTTTGGCGGTTAGTGCCTGATATGTAGGGTTTGCCGTATCTTCGTCATGGTGCATATGAGCGTATACGTATAAGCGTTCGGCATGGTATGAAATTTCGTCTTCGAGCTCGAAGCATTCCTTGATGGAAGCTGCGTTGTTTAACTTGCCTTGGTAATCGGCGGTCCGTTTCAGCAGATTCTTCAGCTCCGCAAAGCTTGCATCCCAAGCCTTTTGATCAGCAAATAAATCCTCGAGTTTCCATTGATGCTCTTTAGGGACATCAGCGCGTTTCAACAATTGTTCCATGGAAATCCTCCTTGAATGATATGGATTAGTTGGAGTCCGGGTTCCTTCAGACAAGACTTCGGAGCGGGCAGCGGATAGAGCTAGCAGGCAGATGGCAAGCGTAATGCAGAGCACCTTGGCGCCTCTCATGGCATAATACCTCCTCGAATTGAAGCATCCGAGCGATAGTATGCCGCGTACCCGCCACTTTCATCCTATAAATTTACGAGGAACCCAGATTCAAGAAACTGTATACAATAAGGTAAAAGGCAAACAAGATAAAGGCGACGGCAATCAGGGCCATCCCCCTTCTCAGTCTTTGGGGTATCCGATCCCGGTACATGATCATGATGGCACCCAGACTGAAGGCCAGAATAATGAAGATGACGATATTCGTATAATCCATCCATTACACCTGCTTAAAGGCAGCCATCATTTCTCTCCACTCATCTTCCCGGCCTTCGAAATCTTCTTTGGGAAAGCGGTTTTGAGCCCAGTGCATCAAGGCTGGCCGACTCATGAAGGTATGGGTCTCTTCACCCCACTGGTCGGAAATTTCGCGAAGAACGATGTATCGGCCCTGAACTTCGACCGTCATCATGTTCCACTTGTCTTTTTTGTATATTTCATGTTTTTTGATCATATGCATCTCCGTTTGCTACTTAGGCTTTTGGGTAAATGATAACGCACTCGCGGGCTTAAAAGCAAATCATCTTCTGATTAAAATAGTGTGCCGAAAAAAGCCCCTTAGGGTGAATTGACGGATTGCATTGTCAGAAAACATGGGATATAATATGGATATTCGCCATAGATGGCGGTATTTTTAGGAGGTTGTTCATTTGAAAGGTACAGTTAAATGGTTTAACGCAGAAAAAGGTTACGGCTTCATTTCCGTTGAAGGTGGCGAGGATGTATTCGTACACTTCTCCGCAATTCAAGAAGAAGGCTTCAAGAGTTTGGAAGAAGGTCAAGCGGTTGAGTTCGACATCACAGAAGGTAACCGTGGTCCTCAAGCAGCCAACGTAACAAAACTGTAAGCTAACTCCCGATACGGAGATCTTATAGAATTACCAAGGCATGAAGCACAGTTCTCTACCGAGAACTGTGCTTTTTTGTATTCTTTTGGGTCAAGCAGGTCTAGTCAGGATCAATCAAAGGCAGGTTCGGATCGATACCCGGTCCGTACTTGCCTTTATTGATCTTATACTCAGGAGCGTTTCGCGCTGTATTCTAGGCGCCGAATCCAGAGGTATGCATCTCCTCCGGCTTGGCGAAGAGGTGCCGGTAGATAAAGCCGAGGCAGGCAGCGAAGGACAGGAGGGCTGCAAGCAGGTAGAAGGACGATCTCCCCGCGGCTTCGAACAGCAAACCGCCGAAAGCTCCACTGAGAAGCCCTGAGACGCTGGACCAGAAAATAATGAAGAGCGCCATCCCGGTCGCCCGGTACTGCCACGGAATGATCCTGGTAATATAACGGACCGCGGTTACATAGAACACGCCGAAGGTAATGCTGTGAAGCGACTGGACGGCGAGCACCGACAACGGATCGGACGCCAGCGCCATGAGCAGGAATCGGAGCGCAAACATCAGGCTTGCAAAGCCGAGCAGCGGCAGCTCCTTCATCTTGTCTCCATACTTGCTCAGCAGGAAAAAAATCGGGATCTCGCTGGCAGCCGAGATCATCAAGGACCACCCGATAAGACCCTCGCCCGCACCAAGCCCCGATAAGGTGAGCGTCAGAAAGGCTTCATTCATGCGGTGGGCGATGGCAAGACAGAAGGTGCAGCCGAAAAACCACAATATTTCTTTCGAACGCAATATTTTGAGCAGGGCTGCCAGTTCCACAGGCTCTGATTTGGCCGCGACGCCATCGCGGATAAGAAAGGAGCATATGAGCGTAAACACGCCGATCCCGATGCCGATCGACAGCGCAGCCGAAGCGCCCGCTGCACCGATGGCATATCCAATGCCAAGGGCGAAGAACGCGTAGCCGAGCGAGCCGAATACGCGGATGACGGTAAAGCTGCGACCGTACCGCTGCGCCGTCTGGATGGCCATCGTATCCGCCAACGGATAGACCGGGTAGTAGAAGAAATAAAACAAGCTGATCGTAATCAATACAACGCCGAAGCTTGCAACCTGCCATAGGATAAGCATCGTGACAAGCTGCCCGATTATCAGAATGTTCATGATGCGCTTGATGGTCCGGTATTTGTCGCTTGTGTAGCTCCAAATCATGTTGGAGAACATGGATATCATCGGGCCGATGGCATACAGATAGCCGATCTGCGCGCTGCTGAAGCCGATCTCTTTGTAATAAAGCGGAAAATAAGAAATGACAAGGGCTGTCGTGCCGAATATCGTAAACATAAAGGCGCGGAGCCAATTCTGATCCGGTCTGGACGAAGCGGGAAGTTTCATGCTGGGGATCTCCGTTCTTTCATGAACCCGTGGACCGGTGGATGAAACGGCATTCGCGAAGTTCATGGTCTGTTGTTCAACTCCGACTAGTATATAACATATCGCTGATTGGAGATAGATGGATAATAGAATGCGTTAACGGCCCACCCCCGTCAATGATCTGTGTTATTTGTGCAAAATGGGCGATCATATTATAATAGGTTTGATTTGGATAGGTATAAAAAGACAACCATGTGGAGGCAGAGTTCATTGAATAATCAAGAGCTAAGCCGTAAGGTTCCGCGCAGTCCGGTCGGGCTGATGAGCCGGGTGTACAAATTCATACTCCCGGAAGTGCGGAGCGAATTGGAGAAGTGGCGCCGGGAGGCTGAGCAAATTCCGGATGAGGAGCTACGAAAGCAGGCACTGGCCAGTATAGATACCAAAAGATTTCACTGCCAGGGCGGTGCGGTGTATGCCGCAGCCAATCTGCCGGAAAAGCACATTCTCATTCCATTGATTGTAGCTTACCAGACAATTAGCGATTATCTCGATAATTTATGTGACCGCAGTACTTCGCTGGATCCAGCGGATTTCAGACAGCTCCATCAGTCGATGCTGGATGCCGTTACACCTGAATTGGAGCCGGCTGATTATTACGCGCTCCGGTCCGAAAGGGAGGACGGAGGTTATCTTCTCCGTCTTGTGCAGAAATGCCGGGATTGCATCGGGCAATTATCAGGATATGAAGCGGCAAAGCCCTACATAAGGGATTTGGCTGGGCTTTATGCCGATTTGCAGGTATACAAGCACATCCATCCGGATAAGAGAGAAGCGGCATTGCTTGAATGGTGGTCCCGGCATGCACACCGGACACCGCATCTGCGGTGGAACGAGTTTGCGGCTGCAACGGGATCAACCTTGGGTGTGTTCATGCTGTTCTTGGCTGCAACCGATCCGTTTCTGGATGACGAGGATGCATCGTCCATTCATGCGTCTTATTTTCCGAATGTATGCAGTCTCCACATTATGCTGGATTATCTTATTGATCAAGACGAAGACAGGCTGGGCGGCGATCTGAACTTTTGTAATTATTACGAAGATGCCGATACGATGCTGAACCGTATAGCTTCCATTGTTGAGTGGGCCCGGAAGGATGTCAGAACGATTCCCTCGACCCCTTTTCATCGTATGATCATTGAGGGGTTACTGGCGTTATATTTATCCGATCCAAAAGTCAGCGAGCAGCAACTGGTTCGCACCGTATCCAAACGTTTGATGAAGAAGAGCCCGATGACCCGGATTTTTTTCTACGTCAACAGCCGATGGATTCGTAAGCATAAGCATGAGTGACATTGAAGGAGGAAAAGAGACATGGCAGAGGTTAAAAAAATTGCAGTTCTTACAAGTGGTGGCGATTCCCAAGGGATGAACGCGGCGCTGCGCGCCGTTGTACGGAGCGGTTTGTATTATGGACTAGAGGTATACGGGATTCAACGCGGTTACCAAGGTCTTCTCGAAAACGACATTATCAAAATGGACCTTCGCAGCGTAGGGGATATCATCCAGCGCGGAGGCACGATTCTTCGTTCCGCCCGTTGTGAGGAGTTCAAGACGGCGGAAGGGCAGCAGAAAGGCGCCGACATTCTGAATCAGCACGGCATCGACGGTTTGGTCGTCATCGGCGGAGACGGCTCGTACCAAGGTGCGAACAAGCTGAGCAAGCTCGGAATCAAAACGATGGGTCTTCCGGGCACGATTGATAATGATATTTCCTTTACCGACTATACGATCGGTTTTGATACAGCGGTCAGCGTCGTTGTAGACGCTGTAAACAAATTGCGCGATACGATGTCTTCCCATGCCCGCTCGTCGGTTGTAGAAGTTATGGGACGCCACTGCGGCGACATCGCCCTTCACGCGGGCCTGGCTTCCGGGGCGGAGACCATCCTGGTGCCGGAAGTGGAGTACAATCTTGATGAAGTGGCGACGCGTCTTCGCGAGAATTTTGCCAAAGGCAAGCGCCACAGCATCATTATCGTAGCGGAAGGCGTCGGACGCGGCGAGGACGTTGTCCACGATCTGAAAGAGTGCCATGCGTCAATCGATGCCCGCGTAACCGTGCTTGGTCATATCCAGCGCGGCGGAGCTCCGACTCCGTTTGACCGCAATTTGGCAAGCCGTCTCGGCGATTTTGCGGTTCGCAGCCTGATTGATGGCCAATCCGACAAAGGATGCGGCATCATCAAAGGCGAACTGGTCCTTACGGACATTGACAAGGTCGTTAACACCAAGAAGGAATTTGACCGGGATCTGTACGATCTGGCATTGCGATTGTCCCAATAAGTCCGTTTTGGCGATAACGATAAAAGACCGTCTCCATGGCAGAATCCATTCTGCTTGGAGACGGTCTTTTTTAGTATAAATGTTAGACCATCCTGATGTCGCGATAACAACTTCCGCGAAATGCGGTCCGTTGTCTTATGATGCGGATAAGGACGTTGCCTTTGCCTGGCCAGCGAACTTGCGCTGGACTTTGACCAGGCGCATAAGCATCAGGGCCGCGCCTACCCCAAGACCCGTGATCAACCCGATCCAGTAGCCGAAGGCTTGCCAATCGGTATAGTTGGCAAGCACGTATCCCACAGGCAGGCCAATGACCCAGAACGATAGAAATGCGAGCATAAAAGCGACGTTAACGTCTTTGTAGCCTCGCAGCGCTCCTTGGGTCGGCGTGGCGATCGCGTCCGAGATCTGGAAGAAAATCGCGAACAGCAGGAAATGCTGGATCAACGCCACGACCTCAGGCTCGTTGGAATATAAACCGGCAACCTGGCGGCCGGCCATAAACAGGACGACAGCTGTGATCAGCGACAGGATGACGGCCGTGCCGATGCCGAGCTTGGCGTACTTCCAGGCATCCTTCATCCGGCCCGAGCCGGCTTCAAAGCCTACAAGAATGGTTAAGCTCATGCATATGCTTAACGGCAGCATGTACAGTGTCGTAGCGAAATTCAAGGCGGCCTGATGCGCGGCAATGGTAGCCGTGTCAAAGCTGCTCATGAGCAAAGTCACCGCGGCGAAGACCGCGGTCTCGAGAAAAATCGAGAACCCGATCGGCAAGCCGATTTTTAACAAGCCCTTCCAAGCGCTCAGGGATACTCCCCGAAGCTGCCTGAAGATACCGAATGGAGAGAATGGGTGATTTCTATGGATGATGACGATGGCGATCGCCAGAACCGTCCAATAGGTAATGGCGGACGCCAGGCCGGCACCTACGCCTCCCAATCGCGGAAAGCCCCAATAACCATAGATCAACAGGGCATTCAAGCCTACGTTCACCGGGAGGGTGATCAGCGTGATGACCATCGAAATTTTCGTTTGCCCGAGCGCATCGATGAAGCTGCGAAGCACGGTGTAGGCAAACAACGGAATGATGCCGATCGAGATGGCGGCAAGAAAATGGGAAGCAATCCGCCGAACCTCAGGCTCCAGGTTCATGGCACCAAGAATGCTCGGTACGACGGCATACCCGATCGCAAGGACGACGATGGCCAGTAAGACGGACAGCCAGAGCGCCTGGTTGACCTGATAGGCGACTTTTTGTTCCTGTCGTCCGCCGACGAGCTGCGAAACGATGGGGGTGATCCCCATGAGAATTCCGCTGAGTCCGGTTTGGACCGGAATCCAAATGCTTGTAGCGATGGCTACGCCTGCCAAGTCGACCGAGCTGAATTTTCCCGACATATTGGTGTCAAAAAAAGTAATGGCCGATAAAGCAAGCTGCGTTACGAGAATGGGGATGAGAATGATCGCGAATTGTTTCAGCTTTCCCCGTGTTGTAGTGGTCGGTTGCATTGTGATTTGCCTTTCTTTCGTTGAAGTTTTATGACGCTGTCCCTATATTGTAGGACCCTGCCCTGAGCGGTACAATAACGGGCTTATTGAGCGGCAAGCCGTAACTCAACCAGCGTTTGAATCGGGGTGCGTCAGCTTGCTTGTTCAGGGCCGGAAGTCCGGCCCTAATCTTCATCATAGCATTGGCTGTCAAGAGAGGGGTTCACCATCGTTCAAACGGAAGAAAGGGCCAGCCATAAAAGATGGCCGACCCTTTCCAAACGAATGAGTGATTATTTATGAGTGACGCCTTCCGTATAACGGTTGGAAGCATTCCAGAGTAAGTATTCATCGACGTTCGTGTCTTTGAGGGCGCGAATCTGCTCCTCGATTTCCTTTTTGCCGTATTTGGCATAGTTTCCGCTTCCGAGCCAGCTGGCGGTAAAGTCCTGAATCCAAGGCCGGATGATAGGCTTCTGCTCTCCCAGCTCATCGAGCTTCTTGTGGGTGTCTTCCATGGATCCCTTGATCGTCTGGTAAGGAGCCTTGTCCGGAACGGGGGAGCCGAACCAGCCCGCCGTGTAATGGCTCGGGTATACCATCGGGCTGATGATATCGACGTTTTTGGAGATTTTCACGAAGTCCTGCCCGATGCCTTCTGCCGCAGGCACGGAGGCCGCATAGCCGAAGATGTCAACGGAGACGCGGATGCCGAGCGGCGCGAGTTCTTCCCGGGCGTACTGCACAAAATCGGATACCACGTCCACGCGCGATTGATCCGTCTTGGTATATTTCAGGGAATCGGCCCGTTTCTCGAAACCTTCCGGAAAACGAACATAATCGAACTGGATTTCCTTGAATCCGAGTTTGGCGGCTTCTTTGGCGATCTCGATGTTGTAATCCCATACCTCTTTGCTGTACGGGTTGACGAAGCTGTCGCCGCCGCCGTTGGTCCATACGGTGCCGTCGCTTTTACGGAAGGAAAGCTCCGGGTTTTTCTTGGCGAGTATGGTATCCTTGAACACTACCACCCTGGCGATCGGATAGATATCGTGTTTCTCCAACCGCTTCATCAGCTGCTTGATGTCTTTGATAAACGGCTGGGATTTGCCGAGCTCCTTCAGTTTAGGATTATCGGTCTTGTACGTTATGTATCCTTCATCATCCTTGATGTCAATGACCATGGCATTGAGATCGGTGTTGTCCAAAAGATCCACCAGCTGATTCATTCTGGAGCCACCTGCGCTATAAGCCGTTACATAAATGCCCTTGACTTTAGGCGCGTCGACCTGCGGATCGATTGCCGTCGTATTCGGCTTGATGCCGCTTTGCCCCTGGCCTTTGCCCTCGGTTTGGCCGTGGCCTTGGCTGTTGTTTTGGTGCATGCCTTGGATCATGGCGGTGTTTAATGAGGCCTGAAGTTTGGCGGTAAGATTGCCTTCCTGCGGACTGGAACTGCCTAAACCCGCGGATGCCAAGATGAATAAAGCCAAGATGATATTCATAATTACTCTCTCCCTTGTGTACATTCACATCATGATTATAAAGGAACGGTTGCCTTCAAAAAGAACAGGATTGTTACAAACGACAATAAATTGGAAACGGTGGGCGAGCGTACCTAGTTCATTAAACGGGTGAAGGGCGTTTTAAACGCTAAAGTTCGACATTAGCGGCAAGTTTACCGTGAACAACGTGTGAACATGGGGAGTAACAAGTCGGATTAGAAACAGAAAAGAAGATAGATAGCGGTTACATGCGGCCTTTTGCTGCTTAACGGGTAATGACGTGCCTATAGAATTCACAGTTTCTCATAAAAAAATGCCGTTTTTCACCGGTGGATTTTACCTGGACCGGAGAAGAACGGCATTTGTCGTGCAATGATCGCGTGTTGCTTTAAAATTAATGAAGCGGAGTTTGATTCTGATGCTCGCAAATGCTGAACTGAATGATCTCAAGAGCGTCCTCCTGCTCCAGAATACTCAGCCCGTCCCTAAGAACGATCATGGAATTCAATTCGTTCTGTCTGAAGAACGGTATCATTTCCGGGAACCACTTCATGACGATTTGTGACAATTTTACCGTTTCCATTTCCATAAAAATCACCCTTTCCTTCCGAATTGGTTAGGCAGGACGTTCTTTTGTAAAACGGAAAAACAATTAAAATTGGGCCTGAGCGTTCGCCCGGGAATCAGATCTCATGAATATTGTAGGAACCGCGCACTAATATTATACCACAAATTTACCGCTCCCTCACACCTGGTAAATATTTAGTTCTTGCGGAATTGCCCCATGACGGCCGTCGTTTCCACGATATTGACGAAAGCCTCGGGGTCGGTTTCCGTAATGATTTGCTTCAGCTCAGCCAGCTCATATCGCGTCGTGACGGTCATGAGCATATCCTTCTCTTTATGGCTGAAAGCTCCCTGGGTTTTGATCTTGGTTATGCCGCGGGGGCGCTTGAGCAGCTTCTCCAGCAAGGCCTCCGTCCGGTTCGTCACGATAAAGACGGTCACCTTGATGTGGCTGATGTGAAGCATATCCACCATTTTACCGGCAACATAGATGGAGGCCATGGAAGCGAGGGCCAGGTTCCAGTCCTGCTCCAGATAAGCTACAGCCATGATGACGATGGCGTTCAGCGTCACCAGCACGCTGCCGACGGGGAAGTCCCGATATTTCGTGACCAGGGAGCCGATGATATCGAAGCCCCCGGTCGAACCGCCGACCCGAAAGGAGAGGCCGGTGCCGAACCCGACAAGCACGCCGCCGAAAACCGAGGACAGCAGCATGTCGGTTGCGACCGAGTTCACCGGGATCAGCTCCAGAAACAAGGTTGTGACGATAACCGAGAGGATGCTGAGACCGACGAACCTTTTGCCCAGCTTGAACCAGCCGGTGATCAGGATCGGAATGTTGAGGACAAAATACATGATGCTGATATTAAGCGGCGTGAAATAACCGATCACGAGGGCCACGCCCGATACGCCGCCGCTGAGCAGATGATGGGGAATCAGAAACAGATTGAATCCGGCGGCGATAACGATGCCCCCGAATACGATTGAGAAATAGGTCCATAGACGCTTCAGCATAGGAATCACCTCCCGGTTATTATGACTTCTTTAAGCTTGCTGGTATTCCAGAATTGTTTTGTGATATAATGTATTGGATATTCTTGAGTAGTCCGTTACATTGATAACTTTGCAAGCTTATCAGGATGATTATACATTAACCAGTTTTTATACTGGTGATAAGAGAAATATACCGGTTCACCTCATGCAGAAAATCCTGCTGGCCGGGAAAGCCTATAAACGTTACCACTACTTAAGAATACAGAGAAGAAAGTGGATGTCCACAGATAGAAGGAGTATGAACCTATTGAAAAATTTTGCAGATTTTGGCTTGGAGCCGCGCGTGCTGCAAGCAATCACTGAGCTTGGCTTCGAGGAAGCCACACCGATTCAATCCCAATCGATTCCGATTGCACTCACCGGAAAAGACATGATTGGACAAGCACAGACTGGTACAGGTAAGACAGCAGCATTCGGCCTACCTCTTATCCACAAAATCGCCAAAGAAGAAGAGCGTATCGTCGCTCTCGTAATGACCCCAACCCGCGAACTTGCCATTCAGGTTGCAGAAGAAATCGGCAAGCTGTCCCGTTTCAAAGGAATCCGTTCCTTGGCCATTTACGGCGGACAGGATATCGGGCGTCAAATCCGCGCTTTGAAAAGAAAGCCTCAGATTATTATCGGTACACCGGGTCGATTACTTGACCACATCAACAGAAAAACCATCCGTCTTGATGACGTACAAACCGTTGTGCTGGACGAAGCGGATGAAATGCTGGACATGGGCTTCATGGACGACATCCAGTCGATCCTCAAGCTGGTTCCAGAAGAACGTCAAACCTTGCTGTTCTCCGCAACTATGCCGCCTAACATTCAGAAGCTGGCATCCCAGTTCCTGAACGAACCTGAGCATGTATCTGTTATTCCTAAGCACGTTAGTGCTCCACTGATCGACCAAGCATATATCGAAGTTCCTGAACGTCAAAAATTCGAAGCCTTGAGCCGCCTTCTGGATATGGAGTCGCCTGAGCTTGCGATTGTCTTCGGACGTACCAAGCGCCGTGTCGACGAATTGGCAGAAGCCCTGCAAAAACGCGGATATTCGGCAGATGGCCTCCATGGCGACCTGTCCCAGCACCAACGTGATACCGTCATGCGTAAATTCCGCGACGGCAGCATCGATGTGCTCGTGGCGACAGACGTGGCCGCGCGCGGTCTCGACGTATCCGGCGTTACCCATGTCGTAAACTTTGACTTGCCGCAAGATCCGGAAAGCTATGTACACCGTATTGGACGTACGGGCCGTGCGGGCAAGGAAGGTACAGCCTGGTCCTTCGTCACGCCGCGTGAAATGGATCATCTGTATTTCATCGAGCGTGTGACGCGCCACCGTATTCCGCGCAAGCCGCTGCCAACGATTGCCGAAGCGATCGAAGGTAAGCAGCGCATCATCGCTGAGCGCGTGCTTGAAATCATTGAGCAAGGGGAATTGACCGAGTACAAAGGTCTTGCCATTCAATTGCTGGAGCAGTACGATTCCGTACAATTGCTTGCAGCTGCAATGAAAATCCTGACAGGCGACAAGAAGGAAGCATCCGATATTCACCTTACCCCTGAGGATCCGATCCGCGCCAAACGCCGGAAGCCGGATATCCGTAATGGCCGCAAACCTAGCGGTGGTTATGGCGGACGCGGCAACAGCGGCGGATATCGCCGTGACGGCGGAAGCGGCGGCGGTGGTAACCGTGGCGGCTACTCCAAAGGCGGATACAGCCGAGACGGCGGTGGTGGTTATAACCGTGACCGCGATGGCGGTGGTTACAACCGTGACCGCAACAACAGCGGTGACCGCAAACCGCGTTCCTACAGCGGCGGCGAGCGTCGTCCTAACCGGAGCGGGGACGAATAATAACGGCTAACTTCCTTTACCGGGAGTAATCTGCCAAAAACACCAAAAGACGAAGCAGCAGCCCACGCCAAGTGGAGCCGCGCTTCGTCTTTTTGTCCATGGTTAAAGAAGATGCACCCTGAGTGCATCCCCTTTAACCGCGCAGTTTAAACCCATGATCAGCCCATCTGTTTCACGATAATGACTAAGGAGACATTAGATATAGAATGTGCTGAGAATAATTACAAGCAGGATGAACAGAACCAGGACAATACCAACGTTATTTCCGTAGCCGTAACCTCCGCCTTCACAAGACATACATAATCCCTCCTCTTTAAATTTGGAAATTCAAGCTTGTTGAATGGATTACGTGATATCGTATGGAGAAACAGGGCCACTGGATTGGATATACACCCAGGTTCGTATAAATTAGGCTCTGGCAATGCATGTACAAAATAAGGTATATTAATAGATACATGCATGATTTGAGTGAGGAGGAAACGGATTTGGAAATGAAAGGAGCCATGGGTGGCTTATATAAGCTCACCGAGTGGATTACCCGTATTGCTTTTTCGAACATCTTGTGGGTTATTTGTACATCGCCTTTCCTGTTTATCGTTCTAACCAAATTCCTAATGGCCGTTCAGACGCCGGAAGCGCATAACGAGCAGCTGCTGTCGAACTGGATCCTGGGAATATTATCACCGTTTGTTTTATTTCCGGCTACGGCGGCTTTATTTACCGTTGTGCGGAAATGGGTAATGGGCAATCCGGACGTGTCCGTGTTCAAAACGTTCTTTAAGGGTTATAAGGAAAATTACAAGCAGAGCATGATCGGCGGTATTTTTTATACGCTGCTGTTCGTGATTATGTACGTGGATTACACGGTTTATATGACGCAGCTCGATGGCTTCCAGCTTGTCGGCATCGTGATGCTGGTGCTGCTCATTGTACTGTTTGTCTCCCTGTTTAATTTCTTCTCCATGACCGTTCATTATGAGATGAAAACGACCCAGCTCCTAAAAAATGCGGTGCTGCTGACTCTGATTCGTCCGTTCCGCGTATTTTCGACTTTGATCGGAAGCGCTGTCTTGGCGTATATCGGCACGCAAATGCCGGTGCTCTTCGTGTTCTTCCTGTTCTGCCTGATGGCCTTGTTCGCGTTCTTTAACTTCTATGCGACCTTTACCAAAATGCAGGAGCAGCAGGAAAAAATGAAGAAGGCCGAGGAAGAGGAGTCGGAAACCGAGCAAGCTCTTCTGGAAAGCATGGATTCTGCCAAAAAGGGAGAGAACGGATCGAAACCTTAAATAACGAGAGGTTTACTTTTCCGGCAAAACCCCCTATAATAAGACTACATCCTGCGATGTTCGTTTCGGTTTTCCGTTGTTTTGAACCAATGACGATGTCTAGGGAGATCTATACGTAATCGTGGCTGAAATGCCCTGTCTATATGACAAGGGGAATTCATAAGCGGTTCTGCGGTCACCCACCTGCTATAGCAGGTTCGAAGACAATGTTTACCGGACGGCATAGGCGGGTTTCGTCAAGCCAATGAATGGGCACCTCTTTTATTTCGAATTCGAAGTGAAAGAGGTGCCTTTTTGCTGTATATAAAGGTTTGCTGAAAGCATAAACAATGTTAAACTAGAGTATGGAAAGGAACGGTCATTTATAAAGGAGGAACGGTCTTTGTCATTAAAACGAGTTCTAATCGGTATCGTGCGCAGCTATGACGGCACAAGCGACCGTGCTAAAGATCCCAAGTTGAAGACGCGTTATTACAATCTTTCAAAAGAAAAGTGTTTTGAAGAGGTTTCCTCGACACTGAAAAAAATTCCGGGTTACAAAGTTCTGCATGAGGTAAAATCCGTGGGAGAAATCACGTTAGAGAAAAGAACCTCCTTTGGACGTACACTGGACATTACCGTATCCGTGCTCGGCATCAGTCCGGTTCGCAGCGCAGTTGACATGTATTCGGCATCCCGCGGTTCCCTTGGGGATCTGGGGGCGAACTACCGGGTCATCTTGAACCTGTACGCTGTACTGGACAAAAAACTGAGCAAGTATAAAGTGGATGCTTAGTAGAATAAGAAAAAGCGGGAGAGCTGCTCTCCCGCTTTTTAAAGGTGTGCCGCATATGTAGCCTTCGGCGTGTTAACGCAGAGATTTCACGGCATCGATGGCAGCTTCGTAATTCGGGTGCTCCGTCATTTCGCCAAGGTATTCTACGTAGGTGATGGTATCGTTAGCATCCACGACGAAGATCGAACGCATGTCGAGCTGAAACTCCTTGATGAGCACGCCATACGCTTCACCGAAAGAACGCGATTTATAGTCGGACAGCGTAATGACCCGGTCAACGCCTGCAGCTCCGCACCAGCGGGCCTGGGCGAACGGAAGGTCGGCACTGATCGTAAGGATCACGACATCGTCGCCAAGTCCGGCGGCCTCTTCGTTGAAACGGCGCGTCTGTGCGTCGCATACCCCGGTGTCGAGGGAAGGAACGACGCTGATCAGCTTGATTTTACCTGCATAATCTTTAAGAGATACGTCTTCGAGCAGGTTCTTGCTCACGGTAAAATCCGGCGCGGCATCACCAGCCTTGAGCTGTGGTCCGATGAGTGTAATAGGATTGCCCTTGAAAGTGGCAGCTCCTGAACGTTCTTGAGCCATGAGAAATCTCCTCCTTGGATATCAAAGTTTGGTGATCAGGTTCATGGTACATTATAATCTTTTTAAAAAGGGAATGTCCACTAAAGGGCACCCCTGGCCTGGTTTAGGATGAGGAGGATGCTATGATATTCGTACGTTATGAGAATTGGAAAAGTTATTTGCGTTATTATCCCGTTACATCGCTGCTGCTTGTGATCAACCTGGTGATGTTTGTAATCACATCCTTTGACGGCGGTTCGAGGAATCCGATGACGCTGCTGAAATATGGAGCTTTGTCGGATTTGCCGCAGTTCGTCGACCAGGCATGGAGATATTTTACGGCGATGTTCCTCCATAACGGATTTGACCATTTGTTGTTCAACAGCTTCGCACTGCTGGTATTCGTTCCCCCGCTGGAGAGAATCATGGGGAGCTGGAAATTTGCCATTCTATATCTGCTCAGCGGTGTTCTCGGTAATGTAATCGGATTGGCTTATTATGAGCGCATGGAGGACTATACCTTCCTTGTAGGCGCCTCAGGAGCCATATACGGAGCTTATGGCGCTTATCTGTACATCGCCTTGTTCCAGCAGCATGTCATTGATGAGTCGTCCCGCAAGACGCTGTTCACCCTGCTTATATTGGGGATCTTGTTCTCGTTTACCCCAGGGGTCAGCCTTGTAGCCCATGTCGGCGGATTGGTAGGCGGATTTTTCCTCTACGGTCTCATGATTCGATTATTCAAACGTCGAACATAATCGGACCTAAGAGGGTCTGTTATAATAGAATTGGATGATTTGGATAAAGTCTTCAAGTCTTCTAGGGAATAAGAATGGAGCGATAAAAGGCGTGGAATTACGACAGTTGCAATACTTTGTAAAGGTTGCGCAAAAGGAACACGTTACCCAAGCGGCAGAAGAGCTTCATGTGGCTCAGTCGGCCGTCAGCCGTCAAATACATCAGTTGGAAGAAGAACTGGGTGTTAATTTGTTCATGCAAAAAGGCCGGAATCTGCAGTTAACCCCGGTAGGCCAGCTTTTTTGCAAACGGGTGGAGAGCATTATGAAGGATTTGGACCGTGCGGTCGTCGAGATACATGAATTCCTGGACCCGGAGCAAGGGGAAATCCGTATCGGTTTCCCTCACAGCCTGGGCATACATTTGATTCCGTCCATCGTGGCTGAATTTCGGAAGAAGTACCCGAACGTGAAGTTCCGGTTTAAGCAGGGCATGTTCCCGACTTTGATCCGGGACGTCGTCGGGGCTGAAGTGGATTTGGCGTTTGTGTCTCCGTTTCCGGATCGCCACGATCAAGTGGACGGAGATATCGTGTTGACAGAGGAGCTGTTTGCGATCCTGCCGCCGAATCACCCGCTTGCGGGGGAGCAGTCCATCAAGCTGGAGCAATTGAAGGAGGAACGCTTTGTGCTGTTCAGCAAGGGCTACTCCTTGCGCCCGATTGTATGGCATGCCTGCCTGGAGGCCGGGTTCACGCCGAAAATTGCTTTTGAAGGCGAGGAGACGGATACGATCCGCGGGCTGGTTGCTGCCGGCATGGGGGTCAGCCTGCTACCTGAAATGGCGCTGTTCCAGACGAATCCGCTTCAACCGGCACGCGTCCGAATCTCGGAGCCGAAGGTAACGCGTTCCATCGGTCTGATTCACCGCGCGGACGAGAAGCTGCCACCGGTTGCGCAAGCCTTCCGTGCGTTTCTGCTTCAATATTTTGGCATTGATCCGTCGCCGAAAAAGGAAGAGAAAGCGGAATGACGCTTCTCTTCTTCTAAGAGTCTAGAATTCAAGATGGACATCATCAAGTGATTATAAAAAAAGAGGGCTTTCCGTCTCCGCCAATCAAGGTAGAGAGGAAAGCCCTTTATCGTTGTTCTTCATGTCAAACGGGTTTATTCGCGGTTGCTCGTAAAGATCATGATGTAACGGATCAGCTCGAGCAGCGAGATCAAAGCTGCAGCGACGTAGGTCAGGGCCGCAGCGTTCAATACCTTAGCGACTCCGCGTTCTTCGTCATTGGCAATATAGCCTTCTTGAACCATCAGCTGACGGGCACGGTTGCTTGCGTTAAACTCGACCGGCAGCGTGACAAGCTGGAAGGCAACGGCGCAAGAGAAGAAGATAATGCCGAGGCCGACCAGGTTCATGGCTTGGAACAGGAATCCGGCAATCAAGAGAAACGGAGCGATTCCGGATGCAAAGTTAACGACCGGGAACATCTTGTGACGGGCTACGAGCATCGGATAGTGCTCCGCATGCTGGATCGCATGGCCTACCTCGTGACAAGCGACGGAGACGGCCGAGATGGTACGTTCGTAATAAACAGGCTCCGACAACCGGACTACGCGTTTGGTCGGGTCATAGTGGTCAGAGAGCGTGCCTGGCACCGGTTCAATCGGTACGTCATGGAGTCCGTTGGCATCCAGCATATGACGCGCTGCATCGTATCCGGTCATGCCGGTGCTGTTTTCAACCTTGGCCCATTTGTTGAACGTGCCTTTGACCCGGAACTGAGCCCAGAGAGAGAATATAAACGCAATAATAATGAGTATAAACATCCAGTCAGAATACATTTATCATACCCCCATACAAAGTTGTCAATTTGGTGTTGCATCATTACATCGAAGTGAACTGGTTCAGCAAAATTTGCAGCGACTCGATACAGGCAGCTCCCTTAGGAAGAATGTTAGCGAGCACCTCCCGTGCTTGACTGGGTTTTAATTCGCTTAGAAGCGGGTTGAGCTCCTTGACATCCCGTTCCAGCTGTTTCATCTGTATTTCGAGTTTGGTTAGCTTCTCCGTCATTTCGGAATCATCGGCAACCGACTTCCAGCGATCCAGTCTCTCCTTAATCTCATCGAGAGTATATTTCTCTTGCTTCAACTGATTAATACGTTCGAGAGTGCTTAAGGTTTCAGAACTGTACAGCCGGTAGTTTTTTAACGTCCGTTTTTCAGGGGAGATCAAACCCAGCTTCGTATAGTAGTCAATGGTTCTTTCGCTGATTCCGGCAGCCTTGGCCAGCTCACCGATCCGGAAAAGGTTTCCGCTCGTGATCCCCATCATTCATCACCTCGCAAGCCTTCATTGAATTGGACATTAATGAATGCATTTATATTTTCATTTTAATAGAAATATGATACATGATCTTCAACCATACAGTCAAACGTCATAGTTGTGACAAAAAACCTTGAAGCCTAGTTTATTCTGCACTGAGCATCATGTTAAACGATTTGCACTGTATGCACTTAATGTTAGATTATATTACATAAAGGAAGTTTTTTTTGAAAAAAACCGTTGCGGATTTTTAATCTCCCCCCTATAATGACAATAAGAATTCAAGGTTATGTTATATTAGTTAACACAAAGGGGAGTGTAAAACATGAAAAAAAGATGGCTAGGTTTAATGGCGGGAGTAATCGCTCTACTCGCATTCCCGGCGAGCGCGTTCGCCGCTGATGGGGGAGCCACGAACGTTGAATTGACGGCTGGTCTGAACTCCGTATTCGTATTCTTGGCAGCGCTGCTCGTATTTTTCATGCAAGCAGGGTTCGCTCTGCTGGAGGCCGGTTCGGTACGCATGAAAAATGCGGGACACGTCGCAGGCAAGACCTTTCTGACCTTCGGCATTTCGATCGTAGCCTTCTGGGCGCTAGGGTTTGGTCTAGCCTTCGGTAACGGCAACAGCTTTTTCGGATTTGAAGGCTTTTTCTTAAGCGGAGACAATGCAGCAGGCTCATTTGATTCCTTGTCCGCATACGATGTGCCGACGACCATCATGTTCCTGTTCCATCTGTCCTTTGCGGCCGTATCCTTGGCGATCGCTTGCGGCGGTATGGCAGAACGGGCAAAGCTCAGCGTTTATATCGTGTTTGGATTGCTGTTCACCATCGTGATTTACCCGATCGTTGCTCACTGGGTTTGGGGCGGCGGCTGGCTCGGCGCTCTGGGCATGCAGGACTTTGCCGGATCGACGGTCGTTCACTTGACAGGCGCAACAGCAGCACTGGTGGCTACCATTCTTCTGAAGCCTCGACTTGGCAAATATAATAAAGACGGGAAGCCTAACAGCATACCGGGTCATAATCAAGTTTTATCCGTACTCGGCGTATTCATCATCTGGATCGGCTGGTTCGGGTTTAACCCGGGCAGCACCATCTCGGCACTCACAGACGGTTTCTTCGGTTTCGTGGCATTGAATACGAATATCGCGGCAGCGGCAGGCGCACTGGCCGCATTGCTGATCTCTTGGGCGGTTCTTGGCAAAGCGGATATTCCTAGCATGCTGAACGGTATTCTCGCTGCATTCGTTGCCATCACAGGCGCTTGTGCTTTCGTGGAGCCTTGGGCGGCCGTTGTGATCGGCGCCGTAGCGGGTACGATTACGTTCTTTACGGCGCAATGGTTTGACCGCAAAGGTATCGATGATCCTGTATATGCATTCTCCGTACACGGCATTGCCGGTATGTGGGGTGCCGTGTCCACCGGATTGTTCGCGGCTCCTAGGCTTGTTGAAATCACCGGCGTAGGCAAGGAAGGGTTGTTCTACGGCGGGGGCTTCGGCCAGCTCGGCGTTCAGCTTCTGGGTCTGATCGGCACGTTTGCATTCGTTCTGGTGATCTCGTTCATCATTCTGTATATCATGAAAGTTACGATGGGCATCCGCGTAACGGAGGAAGAGGAATTGATGGGTCTTGATATCAGTGAACATGGAACCTACGGATATCCGGAGCAAATGAAACTTTTGGTGGAATCGGAAGGGAAATCTCCAGAGTTTCGTTCCGGAAGCAAGGCGGTTCCCGGTAGCGACACGGCTTTATAAGAAGCTCACCATTATCATTGTTCATGAAACAAGTCAGAAGGAGGCCGCGGCATGAAACCTCTGAAATCCGTAAATCTGTTTCCGGCATTGTCGGAAATTCGGAAAGCAGCAACAGCCCAGCAATTACGAGATGAACGGATCGCTTGTCAGAACCAGCTCATCGAGATGCGCAGTAACATGGAGCTGAGAGAGTGGATCGCATCCGTGAATACGATGCACGATCTGATTGGACAGCGTGCCGCGGCAATCTGTGAGCAGGACATGTGGGAGGCTGGCTTTGGCCGGCCTCCTGCGCGTTATGCGTTCGTAGCTTTTGGCAGCTGCGGAAGGCAGGAAGCTACGCTGTGGAGCGATCAGGACAACGGTTTGATCATTGGCGATGAGCTGGAAGAGGAGGCGCTCCCCTTCTTTCGGGAATTTGGGTTTCGGCTGGCGAATCTGCTGGAATATCTCGGGTACCCGAAATGCTCCGGAAAAGTGATGTGTTCCGAGCCATTATGGAGCAAGCGGCTTGGCGATTGGAAGAATCAGATCAGCGAATGGTGCGGAGACCGGCAGTGGGAACCGATACGAAACTTCATTATTGCTTCGGACCTGCGCCATATATCGGGCGATACCGAGCTTTCGGAGGCGTGGGTGGACCATTTCCGCAGCTCCGTCGAGCAGCATCCGGACATCGGCCATGCCGTGCTGCGAAATACGGTCAAGCATAAGGCAACGCTGAATGTCATGGGGCGAATCGTGACGGAGCGGTTTGGAGAGCATGCCGGCGAGTTTGACGTGAAGTATGGCGTTTATATTCCGCTGGTGAACAGCATACGCACCATGGCGCTGCAGCGGGGCATCATCGAAACCTCGACGCAAAAACGCATGGAAAAGGTGATGCTGCTTGAAGGCGGGAATCTGCTGCTGGAAAGCGTGCAGCGCGCTTTTTTGACGGCGCTTCGGTTGAGAAACGATACGCCCATTCGAGTGGAGGACGGGCTGATTACGAGCAGCGGGTATATCCCGCAGGAGCAGCTCAAGAACAAAACCATGCAGTACGAGCTTCGCGATACGCTTGGAGTGGTGAGACGGGTGCACCGATCATTGCAGCGCGAGCATCGTTTTGCGGAGAGGAGAAGCCCATGACTGAACCGGTACAATCGAACGGCGGTTTCTGGAGATCGCTTCGTTCGGGTAACATCAATTCCGCCATCGCCTCCATGCGCGGGGCGCAGACGGCCCAGCAATTGGCATTCATCCGATCCCAGATGAAGGATAACCGGAGGCCGGAGGTTCTGGGCACCCCGCTGGACGAGCTGGAGGTTGTCGTGTTCGATCTGGAGACGACGGGGTTCAACCATCAGCACGGCGATGAAATACTGTCTTTCGGTGCGATCCGGGTCATCGGGGAGCAGGTGATCGAGAATGAAACCTTTCATATGATCGTGAACAGCGGTGCCCCGGTGTCTCCATTCATTGCCGAGCTTACGGGTATCACGCAGCAAATGGTTGATGCAGCCCCGCCTTTAATGGAGGGGCTGCATGATTTCATGGCCTTTATAGGGGGGAGGGTGCTTGTTGCCCATGCCGCCGCGCATGACCGGGGTTTCTTGAACGCCGCCTTGTGGAAGACCTCCAAGGTTCGATTAACGCATCGGCTGCTCGATACGATGATGCTCGCGCAGAGGTTATATCCCGAACAGAAGGATTACAGTCTGGATGAGCTGCTGCGAAGCAGCGGCATTCCGGTGGAGGGAAGGCACCATGCTCTGTCCGATGCGCGCATGACCGCCCGGCTGTGGGCCGATTACATGAAAGACATTCAGGCGCGCGGCCAGGCTACCACGCTAGGAGATTTATACGTCTATCTAAGCGAGGGGTAGCATTGGGATTGGAGATTGGAGGTGTCCGCCAGTTCGTCATTCCTTTAGAATTGCAAAAGGGACCGGGGCAAGGGAATAAAATGCCCTTCCCGGAAGCGACTTGGAGCTTGGCGGCAGCTGGCTGAAGGATTCGCGTTCTTCCTCACTCCGGATAATTTTGTAGGCATGGAGCTGCAATGCGTTTAAGCCGGAGGCGCCGGGAACTGCAGGAGAAGCAATAGCATACACCCGGAGCAACCCGCCGAAGGATTGGAGCTGAAGCAGATCCTCGCCCGAGGGGTCAGGCGTGGTATGCGGGTGACTGTGAAATAAACCGACGATGCCTTTTTCAGCCAATACCAAGCGAGTCCACTGAACGGGGTCCAGATGAAAAGAATGCAGCGGAAATTCCGCTGTATTTTTTACGGGAATAAATTGCGTAACGGTTATGGACTCGCTTGCTTCATCGGCATGCCCGATAAGGACGCCGCAAGCTTCCTCCGGCAAACGATGATGCATATGGTCCGACATATGCTCTTTGACGGCCTCGCGCAGCAGAAGCCGCTCTAGGGACGCGTGAGACGGGTTCATGTATAAGCCTCCTGGATCATATAATTGGTCCGATCTTATGATGGCGTCGATCGCGTGTTTGAAAGATCGGGGTTTCAGGGTACAATAGGGACTATAAGTGCGTGTTCAAAAGCGGACTTTTTGAACAACCTCTATAACTAAGTTTAGCAAAGGAACCTATACCTATGAAACGTAACATCATCATTATCGTCCTGCTTCTTATCGCAGCAGGCGCTGTTGTCTATAATCAAGCCGGCGACGATATCCAGGCCGTCTTCATGCAGGAGAAGCCGCTTCCGACGGAGACGGGGGCCAAAGCCGGCCTGCTTGCCCCGACCTTTACCTTGAAGGGGATGGACGATAAGTCCTATTCCGGCGGCGGAGCGCGCGATAAGGCAATGCTTGTCAATTTCTGGGCATCCTGGTGCGAGCCGTGCAAGCAGGAGGCGCCGGAGCTCGACAAGTTGGCTGCAGAGTATGCAAGTGAGCTCGAAATCTACGGCGTGAACGTGTCCAAGTATGACAATGCGAAGAAAGCGCGTCAATTTGTTCAGGATTTTAACCTTCAATACCCGATCCTTCTCGATACGAAAGGAGAAGTGTTCGAGGAGCTGTATAAAGGGCAGGTTTTCCCGACCAACGTGCTGATCGATCGTAACGGCGTGATTCAGGAAATCATTCTGGGCGCTCCCGATCCCAAGGATCTTCGTAAAAAGGTGGCCAAGCTGATAAATTAATCGTTTGCTTAGCCAGCTGACAAAACCAAAAAAAGCGCGGCCGCCATGTCTTGAACATGGTGGATACGCGCTTTTTATATTGGACATAACCTAATGATTTACCAAGCCTTGCCTTGCCGCAGACTCATGCACTTGCTCCGGGGAAATCTGGCCGAGCAGCGCATAACGCATACTGTCCACCAGCGCTTCCCAGCTGGCCTCGATGACATTGCTGGATACCCCGACAGTGTTCCAGGCATTCTCGAAGTTCTTGGATTCGATCAGAACCCGGACCTTGGCTGCCGTTGCATCCTTGTCATCCAGCACCCGCACCTTATAGTCGGCAAGATGCATTTCCTTGAGCGTCGGGAAGTATTGGACCAGCGCTTTACGCAGCGCATTATCGAGCGCATTGACCGGACCGTTGCCTTCCGCAGCGGTATAAATGCTCTCGCCGGCGACGTTGACTTTGACGAAGGCTTCGGAGACGACCGGCTGTCCGGCCGACTTCTCGACCAGCATTTTGAAGGATTCGAAGGTAAACAGCTCCTTGAGCTCTCCGTTCGCTTCCCGAAGAAGCAGCTCCAGGGAAGCGTCTGCGCCTTCGAATTGATAACCTTCATGCTCGAGATCCTTGATCTTACCGATAATATGCTTGGATTGCTCGCTTGCCGGATCAAAGTCAAGCCCCATGTCCTGCGCCTTCGATACGATATTGCTCTGCCCCGCGAGCTCGGAGACCAGCACGCGCTGTTTGTTTCCGACCTTCTCCGGTTCGATATGCTCGTACGTTCTGGAATCGCGCAGGATCGCCGAAACGTGGATGCCCCCCTTATGGGCGAAGGCGGCGTTGCCGACATACGGCTGGTTAACCGGCATGTTAACGTTGGCGATTTCGCTGATATACCGTGCGGTATTCGTCAGCGTGCGGAGGTTGTCGTCACCGATGCACTCATACCCGAGCTTCAGCTGCAGATTCGGAATGATGGAGCACAGGTTGGCGTTCCCGCATCGTTCCCCGTATCCGTTCATCGTTCCCTGCACGTGCCGGACACCGGCCTGCACGGCGCTTAGGGTGTTGGCAACGGCAAGCTCGCAGTCGTTGTGGGTATGAATGCCGAGCGGAGCGCCAGGCAATGGACCCGTCAGCGACGTGACAATGTCCGAAATCTCGTGCGGGAGACTACCGCCGTTCGTATCGCACATGACAAGCCAGTCGGCGCCTGCTTCCCGTGCCTTGGACAATACGGCAACAGCATATTCCGGATTGTTCTTGAAACCGTCAAAAAAGTGCTCGGCATCAAAAATGACCTCGAGGCCTTTCCGCTTCAGGAAAGCGATGGAATCATAAATCATGGCCAAATTCTCTTCGAGTGTCGTTTGAAGCGCCGTATGGACGTGGAAGTCCCAAGACTTCCCGACCAAGGTAGCGGCAGAAACGCCGGATTCCAGAATGCGAAGCAGATTGGCATCCTGGTCGGCAATGGAACCTTTGCGCCGGGTGCTGCCAAAAGCGGTTACTTTTGAGGTTAAGCCGAGATCCTGGACTCTTTTGAAAAATTCGATGTCCTTGCTGTTGCTTCCCGGGATACCGCCTTCAATATAATGAACACCAAGAGCATCGAGCTTCTTGGCGATTTTGACCTTGTCGTCCGCTGACAAGCTGATTCCTTCGCCCTGGGTTCCGTCGCGAAGTGTCGTATCAAAGATGGAAATGGACTTAGACATGATGTCCTCCTTTGGGTGTCCGGGATTGGACCGCATTGTTTATAATTTTGTATTATAGCATTTCTTTGCGGGAAAGTAACAGAGTAAAACAAACTTTTCCCGCAAGGGGCCCATCCATGACCCTTGCGAAGGCGGACGGTATGCTGGAGGCGTTAAATCGGGGCCAGCCGTGCGTACATGATTTGCTTCGCGGACAAGATCATACAGGCATCGATCTCTAAAAACGGTATAATGGAAGAGGCACCATTTGCCTCAAGTACCGTAACCATCATTCAGACCGAACCTTAAATAATAGGGCTGCCCTATTCCCTATAAATTATGAAGAACCGTACCGAGAAAGAAGGAATGCTGCGTGGGACCTATCGACGATTATTATCCGGCCAGCGGCCGCGTTATCCTGCATGTGGATATGAATGCTTTTTACTGCTCCGTGCATGAGGCGGAGGAGCCGGAGCTCTATCGTGGCAAAGCCACGGCCGTCGCAGGCAGCATCGAGCTGCGCAAAGGCGTCATCGTCACCTGCTCCTACGCGGCGAGGTCGCTGGGGATCCGCACCGGCATGAACGTGAGGCAGGCGCTGCGAATCTACCCTGACCTGATGATCATCCAGCCGGATTTCCATCTGTACCGCAAGTATTCCAATGCATTCATGAACATAGCTTATGCTTATACGCCGCTGCTGGAAGCGACTTCGATCGATGAATGTTACCTGGATATTACCGGCTCGAAGCAGTTCGGCACCCCTCTGGATATCGCTCGGGAAATCCAGGAGCGCATCCGCGAGGAGCTGTCGCTTCCGTGCTCGGTCGGCATTGCTCCCAATAAATTGCTGGCCAAGATGGCCTCGGACATGAAAAAGCCCAACGGGCTGTCCGTGCTGCGAATTCGGGACGTCCCGCAGGTGCTTTGGAACAAACCCTGCGCGGAGCTGTTCGGCATTGGGAGCAAGACGGCCGACAAGCTGCGCAAGCTGAACATCCAGACCATTGGGCAGCTGGCTGCCGCCGACGAAAGCCTGCTGACCTCGACCTTTGGCGTGATGGGGTCATGGATGAAACGAGCGGCCAGCGGCATCGATCATGCCCCGGTCGTCGCGGAGCGGGAACAAAGCAAGTCCATCGGACACACGACCACGCTCCCGCAGGATGTTACCTCGGCTGAGGAGGCCAGAAGGGTGCTGCTGAACTTAAGCGATCAGGTAGCGCGCCGCCTCCGCAGGCAGGGCTTGGTGACCAGCGGCATTCAAATTACGCTGCGCACGCCGGACATGAAGACGATCACCAGGTCGAGGCATCTTGCCATCCCGACGGAAAATACCGAGGACATCTACCGGGAAGCGTGCGAGCTGTATAACCGGCATTGGAAGCAGGACAAGCCGCTCCGTCTGCTCGGCGTCACGCTGCAGCAGCTCACGGCGAAGGAGGAATCCGCCATTCAGCTGGACCTGTTCGACTACGAGAAGCAGCCCAAGAAAGAGTCGCTGACCCGGGTGATGGACGAGCTGCGCAATAAATTCGGCGAGAGCGCGGTACTGACCGCCGGCATGCTGGGCGATGACCCATCGTCCTTAATCCGCAATCATAAGCGGAGAGGTACTTCTTTACAGATGGATTTTGTAAGGGAACTGGGGAACGATAATAAAAATACCGATCGTCAGGACCGAGATCGCGATTAGCCGTTTTTGTTCGTCACAGAACAGCTCATTGGCCTGCAAGTACAGCCGATTTTTGTCGGAAAATGTTAGGAAATTTATTTGTATTCCTAAAACAATTGTATTAATATATGTAGATGGTGGCGGCAGAACCGTCAGCTTATACTATGTTTATAAAGATGTTTATAGATATACAGGAGGAAGAGAGACTATGGCGAAGTTTACTTGGGTAGATAAAGATACCTGCATCGCATGCGGCGCATGCGGCGCAACGGCACCCGACATTTACGATTACGACGACGAAGGCCTGGCAGAAGTTATTTTCGACGGGGACAACAACCGCGGGGTAACGGAAATTCCGGAAGATATGCATGACGACATGCTGGATGCTTGCGACGGCTGCCCAACAGATTCAATTCGGATTGCAGACGAGCCGTTTAACGCAGAATAACAAATTCCGCTCGATCCCTGATATTCCATCTTGAACTCATACCGACGTCCTCTGCCCGACTAAGGCAGGGGGCGTTTTTTCATATCCGGGGACTCATACATAATCGGAGCGTTTATTCCGATATACAGGATAATAGAGGTAAAAATGTCATTATAGGAGGCTCTCGAATGAACAATTCGCTGTACCTCAAAAGATATGTGGAGACGCATCCTGATAATAAAATGGCCTGGTACCTGCTGGGCAAGGAGTATGAGCAGGCCGGCGAGCAGGGCAAGGCGAACTACTGCTACAACAAAGCCGAAGGGGTCTACGAAGCCTTTGAGCTGAGTCAGGTCCCTTCCGACATATGGAAAAATTACGAGCAGCGCTTATTGGAGATGGAGAAGGACAAAGAGCGCAAGCGAAAGAGGACCCGGCGTTTGCTAGCGGCGCTGGTGCTGCTCCTGCTGGTTTTCCTTCCGCCCGCCCAGGCGCCGGGCTCCGCTACAGGGAATGTTGCGGAAGTTTTGTTCCCGCCGCATGAGCCGGCGTCCGCCAATGCGCTCAACAAAGAGAAGCCGGATTCGCGCAAGGAACCGCTGTACACAGCCGTTGCTTCCGGCCAAGGCAAGGACTCCGCGGGTCCGCTGTCCTCATTGCTTCAGCATCCGCAGCAGCTGCCGAATTGGTCGGTTGCGCTGGGGATGAAGCGTTCGGGCAAATGGCTGCTGTGGAGCCGGGACATGGAACGGTTATACGGTCTGCATCGGAATGATCAAGGCGCGATCGCTATTCAGCCTTACGAGGGAGCAGCCGAAGAGTGCGATTGCGAGCCTGCGGACAGTTCGAGGCTTAAGCGGAGCGCGGGGCAGTGGGCCGATCTGCAGGTAGAGACGGCCGTTCTGCAGGAAGCGGCCAAACAGTATAAGGCTCGGCACGGCCGCCTGCCCAAAAGCTTGGATGAATTGACGCAACCGTTCCCGAGCAATTGGCTGTCCGGCCGCTCGAAAGCGATGGAGCAGATGTTCGAAACGTTAATGCGGCAGCAATCCCAAGGAACTGGCGGTCAGGGGCAACCGGGGCAGCCGGGGAACAGCTTGGAGGAACCTGGATATTGGGGGACTTCGCCGGACGGTGATCCCTTTTTCGAACAGCCGCTTCAGGTCATCATTGACCGGAAACGGCATCGGCTGGCCGTCGTAAGCGGCGGCATCCTGCTGCGTAATTATGCGGTCGGGCTCGGCGGAGCGAAAACGCCGCTGGGTGATTTTCATATCAACGATAAGGTAGTCAATCCGAACGGAACCACGAAGGGTCCCTACGGCACGCGGGGAATGCAGCTTTCCGATACGCTGTACGCGATACATGGGACGCTGGACGTGGACAGCATCGGCGCGAACGAATCCGAGGGCTGTATCCGTATGCTGACTGAGGATGTGGAGGAGCTGTTTGACCTGGTTCCGATGGGAACCGTCGTGAAAATAAGGGAAGGGGTCCTGCCCGAGGACCTGTGGACGCCGAAAGAGCGTTTTAAGCTCAAGCATACCCAGGGTCAGACCAACCCGGGCAAGGTGTATCACTGGCTGGATTAAGGCTGGGCGATCACAATCAGAACGATAATCAGGATAATCAGAAGAGCGATGCCGGAGCTGATCCATAGTATGGCCTTCTTATTAACCTCTTCTTTTTTCTGCTGCAAGGTCGGAGGCTTACGTTTGGCTGACATGTCTTTCCCCTCTTTCTCTCATGATCGTGAAATGATTTGTGCAATCTTCCTTTATTGTAAGGGGTTTGTCCTAAAATTGCCATATCGCTTTCAAGCCGGGACGATCGCTCAGTTTATGCCGAAGAACTTTCTTTTTGAGGAAGAAACGGATAAACTGAAGGATAGAGAAATAACTGGATGAGAGGAAGAGTGGATGTGCTGTACCGCAACATAGGCAAACCTATATTTTTTAGACTGGACCCCGAAAAAGCCCACCACCTTGTGGTTGGCGGCCTTGGACGTGCCTCCGGCGTGGTCGGCGCAGACGCTGTCATGCGGGGGATGTACGGTGTAAACGAAACGCCGGATTTGGCAGTGGACCTGTTCGGGCTTCATTTCCCGACGCCGGTCGGACTTGCCGCCGGATTGGACAAAAACGCTCACGCCGTCAAAGGCTTCTCCTCCATCGGCTTCGGATTTATGGAAGTAGGCACGGTAACCCCGAAGGGACAACCGGGCAATGAACAGCCGCGATTGTTCCGGCTTCCTCCGGATGAGGCGCTCATCAACCGGATGGGCTTCAATAACGAAGGGGCCGAGGCCATGGCCAAAAGGCTGTCCGCACTCAAGGAACGCCGCATTCCGGTTGCCGTCAACATCGGGAAGAACAAGGCGACGCCAAACGAGAAAGCCAACGATGATTATGAAGCTTGCATTCAAGCTTTATTTCCGTATGGCGACTTTTTTGTTGTCAACATCAGCTCGCCGAACACGCCGGATTTGCGCAGCCTTCAGCATGGAAGCGAATTGTCATCCCTGCTGGAAGCCGTCATGAACGAAATGTCGCGGCAGGCGAAGATCCATGGGGGCGAGAAGGCCGTTCTGGTGAAGATTGCGCCGGACGTGAGCGATGAGGAGCTGGAATTCATGGTGGATACGATCAGCGCCAGCGGCGTTTCCGGCATTATCGCCACGAATACGACGCTTTCGCGGGACGGCCTGACGCACAGCAACGCCAAGGAAACCGGAGGCCTGAGCGGCAAGCCGCTGCGGAACCGCTCGACGGAGATCGTGTCGCGGATCTACAAGCAAACCGGCGGTTCGCTTCCGATTATCGGATCCGGCGGAATTTTTACGGCAAGGGACGCTTATGACAAAATACGCGCAGGCGCTAGCCTGGTGGAAATTTATACAGCACTTATCTATGAAGGGCCAGAGGTGAACCGCAAGCTTCATTCCGGTCTCCGGGAGCTGCTTGCACGGGATGGCTTCAGCCATATTTCCGAAGCCGTCGGCGCTAATCATCGGTAAAGGGGTAAAGACAGGAGGCAAGGCGATGGACGTTAGAGACTGGGGGACATTTTTGCTTCCGTATGAGCAGACCGTTGAGGAATTGAAGGTCAAATTCAAGACGATGCGTGCCGAACTGAAAAAAAGGGAGGAATACGCACCCATCGAATTCGTAACGGGTCGGGTCAAACGGATTTCGAGCATACTGGACAAGGCGAAACGCCTCAATGTGCCGATGGACCAGTTGGAAACCGGGATTGAGGATATCGCAGGCATTCGCATTATGTGTCAATTCGTGGAGGATATTCGGCGGGTGGCCGAATATATCCGGGCGCGGAAAGACCTGACTGTGCTATACGAGAAGGATTACATTACCAATTTCAAAGAGAGCGGCTATCGGAGCTTTCATATGATCATTGAATATCCGGTGCAAACGGCTTTGGGGCAAAAGAAGGTGCTTGCCGAAATTCAGATCCGCACGCTGGCCATGAACTTCTGGGCTACAATTGAGCATTCCCTTAGCTACAAGTACCGTGAAAGCCTGCCGGATGACATTCGGGCGCGGCTGAAGAAGGCCGGAGAAGCGGCCAATACGCTGGATACGGAAATGTCGAGCATCCGTGAGGATATTTTGGAGGCGCAGCGGCAGTTCGAGGACGATTCCAATATTACGACGCAGGTGCTGAACGCGATACACAAGCTGTACTTTTTCCATCTGGTCAATGAAGCGATCGCATTCCAGAGCCGCTTTAATGCGATATGGCAGGATCATGACATGGATGAGATGAAGGTGCTTCTGGACGAAGTGAAGGAGCTGTTGGCGGCAGCCAAGAAGAAAGTAAATGAAGATGAGCTATGAGCCGCTATATGTCGCTTACCTCGTCTATTTCAACCGGGACCGGGATTACTTCGAATGCCATGAGGTGTTAGAGGAGTTGTGGCTGGAGCGGGATCGCGATCCCAGGTACAAGGGGCTGCTGCAAGTGGCCGTCGGGCTCTTTCACTTCCGGAACAACAACGTACGAGGAGCATACAAGATGTTCACAAGCGCCGCCTCCCGGCTCGAAAGCTATCCCCGTGATGAACTCGGGATCTCGATGGGGAAGCTGGTAGGCGAGGTGCGGGACTACGCCAAGCAGCTGTTATCGTATGACGTTCATCCGTTCCCCTATAGGGATCTGACGATCGAAATTGGGGATACGGAGCTGAAGCGGGCGGTTTTGTTGGCATCGGAGCGGATCAAGCCGAACATTCCGCAGCGGCGCAAGCCGGAGCGGGCACATGCCAAGTAGCGCCGAGAGAATAAGTAAAAAAAGAGCTGCCCGTCTGTAGAAGGATCTACTGTGGGCAGCTCTTTTTTTTGTATGATCATGCGATGGATCAGGACTCGGTGCCTTTATATTTGTCATCGATGAACTGTTTGATTTCCTCGACGGATTTTCCTTCGTCATGGAGCCGTTTTGCATCCTGCAGCTCGGTCAGGCAGATGCCGCACTGGGCACCATGGTCCGTCCATTTGACTTCGCCGTCCTTGCTCTCGGCGATGAAGCAGCGGTGAAGGGAATCATGATAGCCGGTCTCCTCGTCCATGCAGCCGCAGTAGCACTTGATTTCCTTGATAATGTCCTCAAGTTCTCCGACCGTGGCATAGGTTGCTTGCGTATTGTCGGTGTAATTGGACAGAAACTCCGGCATCACCGTCAGGCTGGCCGTGGTCTCGTATCGTTCGGAAGCGGCGCCGTGCTGATGGCTTGCAGCGGATTCTTTGCCGCCGCATGCGGTCAGCAGCATGCCCGATATGACGAAGGTAAAGAGAATGGCGCGGGTGCGGTTCATTTCGTCACGCTCCCTTTGTATTTATCCAGGAATTGCTTGAAGTCGTCGATGGAGTAGCCTTCGCTGGAACCTTCCGGTTTCAATCCGCCGACCATGCGTTCCTTCTCTATGCCGTTCTCGAAGTATACGAGCGTCGGGGTGAACTCGATGTTGTATTCTCTCCAGCCCTCCTGATACTCGCGGAGATTGTACTGGTGCATCGTAATGCCGGCGTCATCGGCCAATGGCATCAATTCCGGGGTCGTCGCCCGGCAGTGCGGACAATCGGAAGCAAAGAAGTACACGAAAAAGTTCTCTTTGTTGTCGACCTTGCTCTTCAGCTGATCCGGCAAAATGATTTGCTGGTAATTCGGATCATTAAGGAGCTCCTGTGTAGCCGGGTTCAGGCTGGAGACCTTCTTGCCGCCGTATAAATCGCTTGCTTCTCCTTGACCGTTCAAGAAAACGAGTGCGGCAACCAACAGTACGAAGACTCCCCCGAAGGCGTATAACGCGGTGTATTTATTCTTTTTTTTGCGGTTCATGGATCCACCCCCTAATGAGTAATATAAACAAGGACTTGTCCTTTTTAATGTAGTTTATTATACAATATTAAAAGTCGCAGCGGAACATGCGAAAGTTCGCTTCGGCTGTGCGAACATACACTTCAAACCGATACGATACAGAACAGGTAGGTACTTAGTATGGCATTACGTCTGCCTTCGCCGTTTCTGGCGAAGATGAAATCGCTGCTCGGCGAAAACTATGACAATTTTATGAAGTCTTATGAACACCCCCCGTTTGCCGGCATCCGGGTGAACACGCTGAAGATCGGCAAGTCCGATTTCTTGGAAATATCCCCCTTTGCCCTTGCGCCCATCCCCTGGTGTCCAACCGGTTACTATATTCAGGAGGGGGAGCGCCCGGGGCGGCACCCTTACTATCATGCAGGGCTTTATTATATCCAGGAGCCGAGCGCCATGGCTCCCGTCGAGCTGCTTGATGTTACGCCGGGCGACCGGGTACTGGATTTGTGCGCCGCTCCCGGGGGCAAATCCACGCAGATTGCGGCGAAGCTGAAGGGGCAGGGGATGCTGATCAGCAATGATCTGCATCCGGACCGCACCAAAGCGCTGGCCAAAAATTTGGAGATGTACGGCGTGCGGAATGCCGTGGTGCTGAATGAGGAGCCGGAGCGGATTGCCGGGGCTTTTCCCGAATTTTTCACGAAAATATTGATTGATGCTCCATGCTCCGGCGAAGGGATGTTCCGCAAAGACGAATCCATGCTGAAGTACTGGGAGGAATCGTCTCCGCTCAAGTTTGCGGAGATGCAGCGGGACATCCTGAAATCGGCGGCAGCCATGCTCTGCCCGGGAGGCCGGCTCGTGTATTCTACCTGCACCTTCTCTCCGGAAGAGAATGAAGGGATGATTGCGGAGTTTCTGAGCGAACATCCGGATTTTCGCGTGGTTCCGGTGGATCATTCGGAATTCTTTTCCCCGGGAGAAACGGACTGGATGGCGGGCCAAGGGAACGTGAAGGACGATGTGCTGGGACAGCTAGCCGGCACCGCTCGATTGTGGCCGCATAAGGTCAGAGGCGAAGGGCATTTCATGGCCGTGCTTCAGCGGGAAGGTAAGCTGGACCTCCGGGAGGCCGAGAAAGACCAAGCTCCTTGGATCCAGACAGGCAGCCTGAACCACGGTTCGCTTGCTGTCTCCCCGCGGGCCGACTCATCCCGAGAGCGTAAAGGGAAATCCGCTCTCCGGGAAGAGCGGCCGGGAAAACCCGGGAGGGGCAGCAACGGGGCTTCGCGTCAGCAGGCATCCCGCCGAAGCGGGGGAGATCGTCAATCCAATCCGATTTCGATCGACCCGTTCCAGGCCTTTATCCAAGAGCAGCTGCACGTAAAGCTGCAGGGATATCCCGTTGTCTACGGCAGCCATGTGTACGTATCGCCACTGCCGGAGGAGCGTCTGAAGCAGCTGAAGGCCATCCGTCCCGGATGGTATATGGGACAGCTGAAGAATGAACGATTCGTGCCGGGGCATCCTTTGGCCACGGCGCTGCAAGCGGATGAGGCCGCCCGGCATGTGAGCCTGTCTTCCCAGGACGGCGAAGCGGTCCGGTATTTGAAAGGGGAAACCTTGTCGATTCCGAAGGAACGCGTGACGTGCCGGCCGGGTGCTGAAGCGAAGGGTTATGTGTTAGTGTGTATAGACGGATACTCGGCCGGCTGGGGCAAATGGCAGTCAGGCATGTTGAAGAACGAGTATCCGGCAGGGTGGAGGTGGACATCGGTATGAGTGGCAAAGGCAGGACTACGCAAAGACTGGACAAGGTGCTGTCCAATCTAGGATTCGGCTCGCGGGCCGAATTAAAGAAAAAAGCGAAGCAGGGGAGCATCGTCGTCAACGGAACGGTAACGAAGGATCCGGGAAAACATGTGGATCCCTACGCGGATATCATTGAGTTTGAAGGGGAAACCATTCAATACCGGGAGTACGTGTATCTCATGCTGCACAAACCTCCGGGCGTCGTCTCGGCAACCGAGGATCTGCGCGATCGTACGGTGCTGGATCTGCTGGATGCGGAATATCGGGTCTTTGAGCCGTTTCCGGTGGGCAGGCTGGATAAAGACACGGAAGGACTGCTGCTGCTTACGAATGACGGCAAATTGGCCCATGAGCTGCTGTCGCCCCGGAAGCATATTCCCAAGACTTATGAAGCGACCGTAGAGGGCCGCGTGGACGAAGAGGATGTGCGTCGGTTTGCCGCAGGAGTCACATTGGATGACGGATACGTAACCTTGCCCGGAGAGCTGGCGATCCATTCCCATGAGGAACGGGACGACGGAGTCTCGCTGTCGCGCATCTCGCTGACCATCCATGAAGGCAAATTTCATCAGGTCAAGCGGATGTTTGAGGCGGTAGGCAAAAAAGTCGTGTATCTCAAAAGAATCAGCATGGGCGAACTTCGATTGGATGAAAATCTCGAGATCGGAACTTACCGGGAGCTGACCGAGCAAGAACTGGCTTTGATCGGAAGAGCCGGATCAGAATAGAGAAATAGAGACTTAAAGGATGGATGGAGAATGGGATACAAATTGGTCGCGCTTGACGTAGACGGAACGCTGCTGAATGATCATCACGAAATTACGGAGAAGACCAGGAACACCGTGATGGAAGCCGCAAAACAAGGGGTAGAGATCGTACTGTGCACGGGCAGAGGGCCGCTGAATTCGATTCCTTTCATGAAAAGCATGGGTCTCGGCGGTTATGTCATCAGTCATAACGGCGCGGCAACGGTCGAAGTGGAGACCCATCACATCGTGCATCAGTTCGGCATGGACCCGGGTCAGCTGGAACCCTTCATGAAATATTGCCGTGAGCACGGGGTGCATTTTGACGTGAATACCGCCTTCGAGATGTACGTGGACCAGGTGGATGAGCTTGCCGGACCGGTACGTTCGATGTACGAAAACTATTTGATGCTGCCAAGCAATCTGCCGTCATGGGAGGAGCTGTCGGACCCGGTCGTGAAATTTACGGTATTCGGCGAATCCGCCGATATCGACCGCGTCTATGCGGATTGGAGCAAGTGGACCCTGCCCTTCAACATGCTGCGAAGCGGCGAGTTCTTTATCGACCTGATGCACAGCCAAGCATCCAAGGGAAATGCGCTGAAGCAGCTGGCAGCCAAAAGAGGCTATCGGCCGGACGAAGTGCTGGCCATCGGCAATTACTTCAACGATATTACGATGCTCACTTACGCGGGCATGGGCATTGCGATGGATAATTCGCCGGTAGAGGTCAAGGCCGCCGCCAATGCGGTAACGGCTTCGAATAACGAGGACGGCGTACACGAAGCGCTGGTGAAATACTGCTTGTCGTAAAAATTGAATACTGCAGAAGCGAGAACCCGCCATGGGACACTTGAAAAAGTGCCCGAAGGCGGGTTTTTTGCGTGAATGGGAGCCGGTTAACCGCATTCTCTAAGAAGATGAAGACAAGCATATCCTTCCAGATTTGGATTGACACGATAGAAGCATCATGCTATTTTTATAAATGAAAATGATAATCATTATCATTTATAAAATCTGAAACCCCACGCCTGCATATCGTTTTATCGAAAAAAGGAGGCAGCTCATGCATACGGAAGAAGAGCAGATCATAGATAACGCATCGGATTCGGATCGCAGCGGAAAAACCAGCCTGGTGGAGATCAAGGAGTACATCGACAGCCATTATCACGAGGCGTTAACCATTGGCAGACTGGCCGGAATGGCTAATATCTGTCCCAAGTATTTCGTAGACCTGTTCAAGAAGACATTCGGCCAGACCACGATTGATTACCTGACGCATGTTCGCATGAATCACGCCAAGCGTTACTTGGCCGAATCGGACGATCGGCTTCGGGATATCGCACAGAAGGTTGGTTATAAGGACGAGTTCTATTTCAGCCGGATATTCAAGAAGAAGGTGGGCATGTCGCCGTCGGAATATGCCCGAAATTCGAGGCAGCTGATCGCGGCCTGTTCTTCTGCGATCATCGGGCAGCTGGTGGCGCTGAACGTCATTCCAGCCGCCGCGCCGCTTGATGCGAAGTGGACCCCGTTTTATTACAATGCCTACAATTCGGAGATCAAGTCCCGCTTGAAATTGACGAACCCTTATCCGGACAGCCGCTTTGAGGAGAATATCGAGCAGCTGTTCCGCGCCAAACCCGACGTCATTATCGGCATGGATCATCTGGGTGAAGAGGAAATCGCCAAGCTGGAGCCTATCGCCCCCACCTTCATTGTTCCGTCCCATGCAGGGTGGAAGAAGCAGCTGGAGCTGATCGCGGCATTCCTGAACAAGGAAGAACAAGCACAGTTCTGGATCGGACAGTATGAGCGGAAAGTGGCGCGGGCACGCTCGCGAATGCAGGAAGTGGTGGGGAATGATCGTGTTGCCGCGCTGCGGATATATGGGCAAAATCTCTATTCCTACGGTAACCGGGGGCTTGAGGAAGTGCTGTTTCAGGATTTGCAGCTCAAGGGAGCTTGCCGATCTGATGCCAGCCGGAATCAGCAGATAACGATGGATGATTTGCTGCGGTGCGATCCGGACCGGATTCTGATCGCGGTATGCCCGGAAGCCGCATCGCGGCGCTATTGGCTCGCGCTCCAGCATTCCGCCGAGTGGCATAGGCTTCGAGCCGTCGCTCAAGGAAGGGTCTATACGATCTCGTCCGATCCTTGGTTCGAATACTCCGCGCTTGCCGTGACGAGAATGCTGGACGAGGCGATGCTGCTGTTTACAGGAGATAGTCCAAACGGAGTTCTGGATAAAAGCCATGGTGAATCGTTTGCTACGTAATATATACTCGTCTTAATTGAGAATCATTATCACAGGAGGAGATACATTGTGGCAAAACGTTTCAATCGTGGAAAGAGAATTTGGAGGATCAATATAGCGGCACTTGCGTGTTGTGCCGTCATCATAGGCTTGCTGTCAGGCTGTGGGGATAAGGCGGAGACCGAGGTGCCTGGTGGCGATCAGGAGGCAGTGAAGACCGCAGCGGTGGAGACGTCCGGCAAAGCAGGGAGCAGCCAAGCGTCGACGGAGGAACCAGGGACGAACCGTGAGGAGACGTCCACGAAGGAGGAACGTACGGTAACGGATGAGCTTGGGCACGAAGTGAGGATTCCGGCTGAGGTGAACAAGGTGTTTGCGCCGAACATGGAAGATTCCTTGCTGAAGCTCGGCGTGAAGCCCGTTGCCCAATGGGCCAACGGCAAGCAAGGACACTCTTATTTGCAGGAGGAGCTGGACGGCATTCCCCTGATCGATTTTTCGGGAGGCTTGCCTTCGCCGGAGGCCCTGATGTCCTACGAACCGGATCTTATCGTGCTTCACACGGAGACTTACGCGGCGGACGGCACCTATGAAAAATACGCCAAAATCGCGCCGACGTACGTATTCAAAAATGCTTCCGGGAATGTCGAGAAATCGCTGACCACCCTGGGCGATCTGCTCGGGAAGGCGCCGGAGGCCGAGACCGCCTTGAAAAATTATCAGCAAAAAGCAAGCGAAGCGAAGGCGAAGCTGAGTTCCGTGGTGGGGGACAAGAACGTGGCCATTATCCGTTTCGCACCCAGAGGAGTCAGTTTGATGGGCGGAAATTACCTGTGCGGATATGTCATCCATCAGGACCTGGGACTGGGCAAGTCCAAGCTGGTCGAGAACGAGAATGCAGCTAACCTATCCCTGGAAATACTCCCGCAGCTCGATGCGGACTATATATTCGTCATCAACGCCTATGATCAAGGAACGGAACGCATGAAGGAAATGACGGAAAGCCCGATCTGGAAAGGCATGCCCGCGGTCAAGAACGGTCAGGTCTATGAAGCCGATAACGAATACTGGCTGGGAAGCGGCCTGATCGCTTACGAGAAAATCGTGGATGACGTCGTTCGCTCCATTACGGGTCAATAGGAGGAACATATGAGCCATCATACGACTTCCGTAGACATGATGAGGCGCAGCGTGGTGTTGACCCGTGCGGAGCATTGGGGGATGCGCTCGAGGGGCGGGCGCCACTATCGAATCATAACGGCACAGCCGACGGGACCGGCCCCGCCGTCCGGATATCCGGTCATCTATTTACTGGACGGCAACAGCGTGTTTCACACGATGGTCGAGACGCTGCGCCTGCAGTGCCACAGGCCGGACAAAACCGGGATATTGCCGGCTGTCGTTGTAGGCATCGGTTACGAGACGGAGGGGCAGTATGCTTCGGACCGGTTCTATGATTACACGCCCTATCCAAACACGAAGTTCAGGAACAAGCTGGACGGGGATTCCGTGCCGGAGCAGGGGGGAGCGGCTGAGTTTCTGCAGTTCATCGAGGAGGAGCTGAAACCGCAGATCGAGGGCGAGTTCAACATTGACCGGCATCGCCAGACGATATTCGGCCATTCCCTCGGCGGGCTGTTCACGCTCTATGCCATGTTCAGCAAACCGCAGGCGTTCTCGTGTTACATCGCCGGCAGCCCTTCTATTCACTGGAATTCGGAGTATTTACGCGAGCTGGAGCAGCGCTATGCCGATCAGGTCAAGGAACAACCTTATCCTGTCCGGCTGCTGCTTGGCGCAGGAGAGCTCGAAAGGCCCCATGTCACCGGCAATTGCATCCGCGCATCTGAGCTCGCCGAACGTCTGGCTGTTCTGTCCGAGTATGGCATGCATGCCGAATTCAAGGAGTTTGAGGGGGAAGGGCATCTATCCGTGCTGCCAGTCCTCATCAGCAGAGCATTACGGTTTGCCCTTCACCCTGAACATGAAGGAGATGATCACCATGGAGAGCGCAGGCATTAGAGGGAAAGTAGCGCTCGTGACCGGTGCCGCCCAAGGAATAGGCGAAGCGGTGGCACGGGCCCTTGCCCGGCAAGGAGCCGTTGTAGCGGCCTGCGACCGAAAGGAGGCCGAGCTGCTCCGCCTTGCGGCCGACCTATCCGGATCAGGCGTTCATGCCGCGGCTTACAAGACGGATGTGAGCCGCAGTGCCGAGGTTGAAGCGATGGTCGAACGGGTTGAGGATGAGCTCGGACCGATCGAGATTCTCGTCAACGTTGCGGGAGTGCTGCGGGTCGGCGGGGTCGAGTCGCTTACCGACGAGGATTGGCAGGCCCACTTCAACGTCAATACCCACGGCGTATTCTACACCTCGCGCTCCGTCGTGAGACGCATGGCGAGCCGTCATTCCGGAGCTATCGTGACGGTAGGCTCGAATGCGTCCAAGGTTCCGCGGTCCCAAATGTCGGCCTACGCCGCCTCCAAGGCGGCGTCCACGATGTTTACGAAATGCCTGGGGCTCGAATATGCCCGCCACCATATCCGCTGTAACGTGGTTTCCCCGGGCTCTACGGATACCGAAATGCAGCGTTTGTTATGGAAGGATGAACATGGTGCAAGGCCCATTATCGAGGGGGCGCCGGACTCCTTCCGCCTCGGCATACCGCTTGGCAAAATCGCAATCCCTTCGGACATTGCGGATGCGGTCATTTTCCTTGTATCCGATCGGGCCGGGCACATGACGATGCAGGACGTATGCGTGGATGGCGGCGCGACGTTGGGATGCTGAGCATTTACGGGTTTTCATGCTTGATGATTTTCTAAATTCAATATACTAGGTAGGCTCATAAGCAGAGAGGAGACTGAAATGTTACGCTATGATGCTCCAACCGCAGCGGAGGCTGCACAACTTATGGAACAATACCAGGTCGGTTCGTCTTTCTTCTTCTCATCCCCTCGCAAGACGCTGTTAACGCATGGAGAGTATTCAAGATTGCAGGTTTCCTCGGGTACCGGGCACAGAACGCTGCCGGAACGCGTCCGTGAATTGCTGGAATTCGCGAAGCAAGCGGGACGGCGGGATGCCGTTGTTGTTGGCGCCATACCTTTTGACATTCAAAAACCGGCCAGTCTGTTTATTCCGCTTTCGGCCCAGTGGCACGATTCCCTTCTATTCTCTGAAGGCGAGGATCCGGAAATGCCCCGAATTTCCAGTTACAAGGTGCTTTCCGTTCCGGAGTCGACGGCGTTCAAGGAAGGCGTGAACCGGCTGCTGGACCTCATTTCTCAAAAGAAACTCCATAAAGCGGTGCTTTCCCGAACGCTGGATATCACGCTTCCTCATGCCCTGTCCATTCCACAGATATTGACTCATTTAGCTTATCACCACTCCCATGGCTACACGTTTGCCGTACCGTTGGCACCCGAATTGTCCCACACTTCAAGCCCGGATGCCGTTGCATCCACCCGGACGCTGTTTGGCGCAAGCCCCGAGCTCTTAATTACGAAGAAGGGTTCGCGAATCAAAGGAAATCCATTGGCGGGCTCTGCGGCACGAAGCGCCGATCCCGCTGAAGATCAGCGGCGGGCGGCAGCCCTGCTGTCATCCGCCAAAGACCGATATGAGCATGCCATCGTAATCGATGCCGTGGCATCGGCCTTGCAGCCTTATTGCAGCAAGCTGGAGGTTCCCGCCGAACCTTCGCTCGTACAGACCCAAGCCATGTGGCATCTATCCACCGAAATCAATGGCGTCCTGAAGGAGGAATCGGTAACGTCATTGGAGCTTGCCCTGGCGATGCATCCGACGCCGGCAATCTGCGGCACGCCGACCGATGCGGCCCGGGATGCCATACAAGAGATCGAGCCGTTCGATCGCGGCTTCTACTCGGGAGCCGTCGGTTGGTCGGATGCCAACGGGGATGGCGAGTGGGCGGTGACGATTCGCTGCGCAGAAACGGAAGGAACCTTATTGCGGGTGTTCGCAGGTGCAGGAATCGTGACCGGTTCCATAGCGGAGGCGGAGCTGGCCGAGACTTCGGCCAAATTCCGCACGATTCTGGCCGCGATGGGTTTGAATGAGCAACAAACAACGATGTTGGAGGAGGAATGAGGAATGTTGGCAGGTTGTAAGGCTTGGCCGGAGGAATTTGCCGCCCGCTACCGGGAGGCAGGCTGCTGGCAGGGCGAAACCTTTGGAGAGCTCTTGCGTAAACGGGCTGCAGCGCATGGGGAACGGGTTGCGGTCGTGTGCGGCGACCGGCACATAAGCTACGCCGAGCTGGACAACCGGGTGGATCGATTGGCCGCGGGATTTCTTAAGCTCGGCATTAAGGCACAGGAGCGGGTTATCGTTCAGCTGCCGAATATCGCTTCATTTTTCGATACGATATTCGCGCTGTTCCGGATCGGAGCGCTTCCCGTCTTCGCTCTGCCCGTTCATCGCCGGAACGAAATCGTATATCTGTGCGGCTTTAGCGACGCCGCCGCGTATATCATTCCCGATATGGAAACGGGCTTCGATTATCGCGACCTGGCGGCTCAGGTTCAGGCATCGGTCCCTTCCCTCCGCCATGTCATCGTAGCCGGCGACCCGGGTCCGGGGGCGTTCGTATCCCTGGACGATTTGTACCTCGATGATTCGGAGCGCTCTTTGTACGGATCAGACGCGGAAGGCCCTGATCCCGGCGATATCGCGTTTCTCCAGCTGTCGGGCGGGACGACCGGACTGCCGAAGCTCATACCACGAACGCATGACGACTATATTTACAGCTTGCGCATGAGCGCCGAAATCTGCTCGCTGGATAAGGATAGCGTTTATTTGGCGGTACTTCCCGTCGCGCATAATTTCCCGCTCAGCTCGCCGGGCGTGCTCGGGACGCTGTATGCCGGAGGCAGGGTTGTTCTTGCCCGGTCAGCGAGTCCGGATGCGGCATTTCCGCTGATCGCTTCCGAGGGCGTCACGATAGCGGCGGTCGTTCCGCCCCTGGCCATGATTTGGCTTGAAGCGGCACCATCCCGTTCCGAAGACCTCTCCAATCTGCAGGTGCTGCAGGTAGGCGGGGCCAAATTCAGTGCGGAGGCGGCCAAACGCGTGCAAACGGTGCTGGGATGCAAGCTGCAGCAAGTGTACGGGATGGCGGAAGGCTTGGTGAACTATACCCGGCTGGATGACCCCGAAGACATAACGGTGCATACGCAGGGGCGGCCCATGTCCCCTTACGATGAAGTGAAGCTGGTCGATGAGGATGATGTCGAGGTAGCCCCCGGCGAAGTCGGGGAATTGCTGACACGGGGGCCTTATACGATTCGCGGCTACTATAAAGCGGACAAGCATAACGAAAAGGCTTTTACCACGGACGGCTTCTATCGCACGGGTGACCTTGCCAGCATGACGCCTTCAGGTTACCTGGTGATCCAAGGCCGTTCCAAGGATCAAATTAACCGAGGGGGGGACAAGGTTGCAGCCGAAGAGGTGGAGAACCATCTGCTTGCCCATCCCAGCGTGCACGATGCTGCCGTGGTCGCGATGCCGGACGAGTATCTGGGCGAGCGGACCTGCGCCTTCGTTATCGTTCATCATGGCGCGGTTAGCGGCAATGAGCTGAAGGCGTTTCTCAGGAATAGAGGGCTCGCTGCGTACAAAATCCCGGATCGGGTGGAGTTTATGGACTCCTTCCCCCACACGGGTGTCGGCAAAGTAAGCAAAAAGCAGCTGCGGGAGCTCGCGGCTCAGAATCAGGACGCACGGCTGAAACTTTCCAAATAATATCGAAATGAGGAGATATGGATGGCACTTCCTAAGATTTTACCTTATCCCATGCCAGGGGAGACCGACCTGCCCAAGAACAAGGTAGCATGGACGGCGGATCCGAACCGTGCCGTGCTGCTCATCCACGATATGCAGCAATATTTCATCGACGCGTTCACGCCTGATCAATCGCCGGTCGTGGAACTGATCGCCCATATTCAGAAGCTGCGTTCCTGCTGCGCGGAGCTTGGCATTCCCGTGATCTATTCGGCCCAGCCCGGGGGCCAGGCACCGGAGCAGCGCGGCCTGCTGCAGGATTTCTGGGGATCCGGCATCAACGACGGTCCCTACCAGAAAAAGTTCGTGGATGCGGTGGCGCCGTCGGAACGGGATATGCTGTTGACCAAATGGAGGTACAGCGCCTTCCAGAAGACCGATCTGCATGAAATCATGCGCGGGCTCGGCCGCGACCAGCTGATGATCTGCGGGATCTATGCTCACATCGGCTGTCTGTTGACCGCCGGCGAAGCTTTCATGAAAGACATACAGCCGTTCTTCATTGCGGATGCCCTTGCGGATTTCTCGTTAGAGAAGCACCGTCTGGCACTTGTTTATGCAGCGGAACGCTGCGCCGTTACGCTGACCACGGAACGACTGATCGCTTCGCTGACTCCAGCGCGTCACCCCGTCTCGGGTCGTTCCGAAGCTCGAACCGGAGAGGGAAGACCCGCAGATGCTGTGGAGGAGCTATCGCCGCTCACGCTGCAGACGCTGCGAGAGAACGTAGCGGAATTGCTGCAGGAACGGCCGTCGAGCATCGGCGAGGATGACCATTTGATTGAATACTGGGGACTGGATTCCATTCGCATCATGAGTTTGGCCGAGCGCTTCCGGCGCGAGGGCTTGGATATCAGCTTTGTGGAGTTGGCCGAGCAGCCGACACTGGCGGGCTGGTGGGGATTGCTGTCGGACAAGCAGAACGTGCGCGTGTCACCGCCCAATTATGATTACTATACGGTGTAAAAGGAGGGAATTCGTATGCTTGAGCAAAAGAGGGAGCGCTGGTCCCTGTCCGGAGCGCAGCTGGGGATATGGTATGCCCAGCAGCTGGACCCCGACAATCCGATATTCAACACGGCGGAATGCATTGAGATTCGAGGACCTGTAGATCCGGTTCTCTTCGAGAAGGCCTTGCGCCAGGTGGTGGGGGAGGCCGATGCCCTGTTTGCCCGCTTCGGCGAAGATGCGGACGGTCCTTGGCAGTCGATCGATCCGTCTCCTGACTGGCCTCTGCACGTGATGGATGTCAGCGGGAAGGTGGATCCTCATCTTGCTGCCCGAAGCTGGATGGAGCATGACCTTGCCCAAGCTATCGATCTAAGCCAAGGACCGCTGTTTACGGAGGCGCTGTTCAAGCTCGCCGCCGATCGCTACTATTGGTACCAACGCATCCATCATATCGCGATCGACGGGTTCGGCGTATCGCTTCTGCTGCAAAAAGTTTCCGAGGTCTACACGGACTTAACGGGCGGGGACACATCCGGCATAGGCCCGTTCGGCAGGTTCCGGACGATCCTGGAAGAAGATGCGTCATACCGCATGTCGCAACAGCTCGACTCGGATCGCCAATTCTGGCTGCAGCGCTTTGCCGATGAGCCGGAGGTGGTCAGCTTAGGGGGACAGGCGCAGCGTTCGGCGCGGAGCTTCCTGCGCCGTTCGGCGCAGCTCCCGGCATCTTCAATGCAACGCTTGCAGGCGGCAGCGCAAGCTGCAGGGACAAGCTGGCCGGATGCGATTGCGGCTGCTGCGGCTCTATATGTCCATCGTATAACAGGCGCCGAGGAGGTTGTGCTTGGATTGCCGGTGATGTGCCGCTTAGGCTCGTCATCCATCCGCATTCCGGGCATGGTCATGAATTTGCTCCCGCTCCGGGTGCGCGTCAGGCCCGATATGACCCTGATCGATCTGCTGCGGCAGGTCGCACGGGAGAATCGCGAAATCAAGCGGCATCAGCGCTACAGGCATCAAGACATCCGGCGTGATCTCAAGCTGCTTGCGGACAACCGCAGGTTATTCGGACCGCTCGTGAATGTGATGCCTTTTGCGGAAGAATTGAATGTTGGCGGTTTCCGAGGCAGCGTCCGCAATCTTGCGTCCGGTCCCGTGGATGATTTGACGATGAACGTGTACGGCGGATTGGGCGGGCACGGGCTGAGAATCGACATGGATGCCAATCCGCAGATTTACGGCGCAGATGAGTTAGAGTCCCATTTACAACGCTATTTGTATCTGCTGGACAGCCTTGCCGAAGCGGAGGCGAATGATCCCGTCGGGGGCTTGGACTATATTTTACCGGACGAACGCGAGAAGGTGCTCGTTCAGTGGAACGATACGACCCGCGCCTTGCCGCAGATCAGCGTGCCGCAATTATTCGAGGAGCAGGCTGCGCGTACGCCGCAGGCGGAAGCCGTCATATGCGAAGGGCTATCCGTTCGTTACGAGGACCTGAACAGACAGGCGAATCGCCTGGCCCGCTTGCTGATTGCCCGGGAAATAGGGCCTGAGCGAATCGTTGCCCTGTCGCTGCCACGGTCGGTGGATATGCTTGTTGCCATCCTCGCCGTTCATAAGGCCGGGGCGGCATACTTACCATTGGATCCGGACTATCCGGATGATCGGATCGCTTATATGCTTGCCGATGCCAACCCGGCATGCTTGATAACGACCCGGCAGCTAACTGAACATTTCGCGGCTGTCATGGAAGATAAGGACGTAATCTTGTTGGATGCCGCGGCTACCCTTCAGCGATTGGAGCAGCAGGCCTTTCATAATCCTGTCGATGCTGATCGCGTACGTCCACTGCTGCCGCTTCACCCGTCCTACGTTATTTATACTTCCGGATCAACCGGCCGACCCAAGGGGGTCATGCTCACGTTCGAAGGCCTTGCCAATCTGCTGTCGGATATGCGCGAGCGTTTGGGCATCGGGGAGCGGGACCGCTGGCTGTCGGTCACCACGATGTCATTCGATATCTCGGTCATGGAGATGCTGCTGCCCCTGGCATGCGGTTCGACGCTCGACATCGTGATGCGGGATACCATTCTCGACGCAGCGGCGCTCATACGACGAATTCGGGAGACGAGAACCACCATCATGCAGGCGACCCCGACGTTATGGCAGTCGATTGTCGCTTGCCGCCCAGGGAAATTTGAGCGGCTCAAAGTCATTACCGGGGGCGAGGCGCTGCCGGTCGGTCTTAAGCTTGCGCTTCAGGACCTGAACTGCGAAGTAAACAATCAATATGGTCCGACGGAGACAACGATTTATTCGACGGCGGCAAAACTCGATCAAGCACCAGAAAAGCCATCCATCGGAGGACCGCTGTGGAATACGAGACTGTATGTGCTCGATTCTTCGCTCTCACCGGTTCCGCCAGGCGTAACGGGCGAGCTGTACATTGCGGGCTTGGGGCTTGGCCGGGGGTACTTGGGAAGACCCGACTTGACGGCGGATCGGTTTGTCGCGGATCCTTACGGCCCCCCGGGATCCCGGATGTATCGAACTGGCGACCTTGCCCGCTGGCAGGAGAAAGGCTGGATCGATTATTTGGGACGCGCCGACCATCAGATCAAGCTGCGCGGCTTCCGGATCGAGACCGGCGAGATCGAGTCCGTGCTTGCGGCTCATCCGGCAGTGGAGCAGGCATTTGTCATGGTTCGCGAGGATCGGGTCGGAGATCGCCGGCTTGTGGCTTATATCGTTCCGTCGTCAGACTGGCCACATCCTATCGGTTTGGCAGATTTACGGAGTTATGCCGCAGAGAAACTGGCGGAGTATATGGTGCCGTCTGTCATCGCAGCCCTTGAAGCGCTGCCGCTCACGCCGAACAAGAAGGTGGATCGCAAAGCGCTTCCCGTGCCTGATGTCCGGCTGGCGGCCGGGCGTATGCCGCGAACGCCGCAAGAGGAGATGCTTTGCACGATTTTTGGCGAGGTGCTGGGCTTGCCAAGGGTTACCATCGACGATGATTTCTTCGAGCTTGGCGGTCATTCCCTGTTAGCCGGCCGGGTCATGGTCCGTATCCGGGAAGCATTCGGCGCAGAGCTAAGCATTGGCAGCCTGTTCGAAGCGTCAACGGCCGCGAGTCTCGTCAAGCGGCTCGATCATGCGCAAGCAGCCAGACAGGCCGTGCGTCCCGCGGCAAGAGGCGGGCGCTTGCCGTTGTCGTTTGCGCAGCAGCGGTTATGGTTTTTATATCGGTTGGAGGGTCCGAGCCCAACCTATAATATTCCTCTTGTGGCCCGCTTGTCGGGTGACCTCGATCTGGCATCGCTGCGTATGGCACTGAGGGATGTAGTGGCTCGGCATGAGTCGCTGCGCACGGTGTATCCTGAACACGACGGGGCTTCGTATCAGCGCATTTTGGATGCCGAGAGGGCCCGGCCGGAGCTAATGGTAACCGAGATCCGCGAAGCGGAGCTTGCGGATCGATTGGCCGATGCCGTCAGGTACCGTTTCGAGCTTGCAGCCGAAACTTCCCTTCGGGCAGAGCTGTTCAAGCTGGGCGATCGAGAGTTTGTCCTGCTGTTGCTGCTGCATCATATCGCCGGAGACGGCTGGTCGCTTACCCCGTTGACGCGGGATCTAGCGGATGCCTACGCGGCAAGGTGCCTGGGGAGCGAGCCGACATGGACTCCGTTACCGGTACAATATGCGGATTATGCCATGTGGCAGCAGAAGCTGTTTGGCCGCTCGGGCGACGAGAACAGCCTGATTGACCGCCAGCTGGAATATTGGACCGAAGCGCTTTCCGGCTTGCCGGAGCAATTGGAGCTGCCTACCGACTTTCCACGGCCCGCCGTGGCCAGCTATCAGGGCGGCAGCGTGCCGTTTTCGATATCCCGTGAGCTGCATCAGCAATTGAATGGGCTCGCGCAGAGCAACAGGGCGACTTTATTCATGGTATTTCAGTCCGCGATGGCTGCGCTGTTTACGAAGCTGGGTGCAGGTACGGACATTCCGATCGGTAGCCCCGTATCGGGTCGGAATGACGACAATCTGGATCATTTAATCGGTTTCTTCATCAATACCCTTGTGTTTCGCGTGGATACGTCGAACGACCCGACGTTCGATGAGCTGCTGCAACGGGTGCGGGAAAAGAGCTTGGCAGCCTTCGAGCATCAGGACGTGCCGTTCGAGCGGCTTGTCGAGACGCTGAATCCTCCGCGTTCCCGGGCGAGACATCCACTCTTCCAAGTGATGCTGGTGCTGCAGAACACGCCGGAAACTTCGCTTGAGCTTCCGGGAATCAGCTCGAAGCTGCAGCTGCAAAACGTGGGCACTTCGAAGTTCGACTTAACCTTCGAACTGACCGAGCGGCGGGATCAAACCGGCGAGCCGGACGGAGTGGACGGCTTCATTGAATTCAGCTCGGATTTGTTTGAGCGCGGGACGGCGGAAGCGATGGCGGAACGATACGTGCGCGTATTGGAAAGTGCTGTCGTTGAACCAAGTAAAACCATCAGCAAACTGGATATTCTAACCGTTGATGAACAGGAGGAGATTCGTCGACAATGGAGCGCGCCGCTGCCAGTCACCGAGCAGGCAACTTTGTCCGAGCGGTTTGAAGCGCAGGTCAGCCGCTCGCCTCAATCGGTCGCGATTGTCCATGACGGCCAGTCTATGAGTTATGAGGAGCTGAACGAGCGAGCCAACCGGCTTGCCCATTTCTTGATTGCCTCCGGCGTCGGTACGGAGCAGATCGTAGCTCTCGCGCTGCCGCGTTCGGTGGATATGGTCGTCTGCATTCTAGCCGTGCTTAAAGCGGGGGCCGCTTACCTGCCTCTGGATCCGGAGTATCCGGAGGATCGATTGGCTTACATGTTGGAGAATGCTTGTCCGGTATGCATCATGACGAGCGTTCACGTGATGGATCAGCTGCCGAGTTTCGGACGATGGCTGCGCGTTGTCATCGATGGACCTGAAGAGGCTATGCAATGGCAGGGTTATTCCAAGGAGAATCCAAGCGACCGTGAGCGTCTTGGACGGCTTATGCCGCAGAATGCCGCTTATATCATTTATACCTCCGGTTCCACAGGCAAACCGAAGGGCGTGCTGGTGCCGCATCAGAATGTCGTCCGGCTATTCGATTCCACCCGGCATTGGTTCCAGTTTAATGAAACCGATGTATGGACCTTGTTCCATTCGTATGCCTTCGATTTCTCGGTGTGGGAAATATGGGGGCCGCTCTTGTACGGCGGCCGGCTGGTCGTGGTTCCGCATACGGTCAGCCGTTCGCCTGAAGAGATTATAGGCTTGCTGGTCCGGGAAGGCGTGACCGTGCTGAATCAGACGCCGTCGGCGTTCTATCCTTTGATTCAGGCGGATCGGGAGCAGCCGGAGACGGGTCGGCAGTTGTCGCTAAGGTACGTTGTGTTCGGAGGCGAAGCCTTGGAGCTTGGCCGGCTTACGGATTGGTATCGGCGCCATGCCGACGATGCCCCGCGTCTGATCAACATGTACGGCATAACGGAAACAACCGTGCATGTCAGCTACATGGAGCTGAACCGAAACCTGGCGCTCCCGGGAGCCGGCAGCCTGATCGGCGAAGCGATCCCGGATCTGCGGGTGTACGTGCTCGATGACAGGCTTCAGCCCGTTCCGTATGGCGTCATCGGGGAAATGTATGTCGCCGGCGCAGGATTGGCGCGCGGGTACTGGGGACGTCCCGACCTTACCGCCGACCGGTTCGTGGCGGACCCATACGGCCCGCCGGGGACAAGAATGTACCGAACCGGCGATTTGGCGAGACGTTTTGCCGACGGCACGCTGGATTATTTGGGACGGTCCGACCATCAGGTGAAGATACGCGGCTTCCGGATCGAGCTTGGCGAAATCGAATCGGTCCTCGTGCGTCATGAGGCACTCTCGCAGGCGGCAGTCATCGTGCGTGAGGATCAGCCCGGAGACCAGCGGCTTGCGGCTTATGTCGTCGGCAATACAGGTGAATCGCCTTCGGGTACGGAGCTGCGCCGCTATGCCGCTTCGCTGCTTCCTGATTACATGGTTCCATGGGCCTTCGTCATGATGGACAAGCTGCCGCTTACGCCTAACGGAAAGCTGGATCGCAAAGCGCTGCCGGCCCCCGATATGTCGCCGGATGCGGTTGGGCGCAATCCGCGAACTCCGCAGGAGGAAGTGTTATGCGAGCTGTTTGCCGAAATCCTCGGCGCCAAGCGGGTCGGCATCGATGACAGCTTTTTCGAGCTCGGCGGTCACTCTTTATTGGCGGTCCGGCTCATCAGCCGGGTTCGCGAAGCGCTCGGCAAAGAATTGAGCATTGCAGCATTGTTCGAAGCACCGACGGTAGCGGGGCTAGTCGACAAGCTTGAGATGGGCGGCGGGAACAGCGCGCTGCAGGTCGTGCTTCCGCTTCGGTCGCATGGAGATCAAACCCCGCTGTTCTGCGTGCATCCGGCAGGAGGATTAAGCTGGTGCTACGCCGGTTTGATGAAGCATCTCGGCATGAATTATCCGATTTACGGCTTGCAGGCAAGGGGCATTGCCCATGCGGAGGAGCTGCCGGGATCGCTGGAAGAGATGACGGCAGACTACATCGGCCATATCCGCTCCCTACAGCCAGCGGGTCCATATCGGCTGCTCGGCTGGTCCTTGGGCGGCAATGTCGCTCAGTCGATTGCGGTACATCTGCAGGAAGCGGGTGAGGACATTGAATTGCTCGCCATATTGGATGCTTATCCGAGCCATTATTTGCCGATCAAGGAAAAACCCGACGAAGACGAGGCTTTGACCGCGCTGCTGGCGCTTGGAGGCTTCGACAGGGAGAGCATTGAAGCGGGGCTTGGAGACGCGCCGTTAACCATAACGGCTGCCCTTGAACTGCTGCGTAACGAGAGCAGCGCGCTCTCGTCCCTTGAGGAAGAAACGATCATGAATCTGAAGACGACCTATGAAAATTCGGTTCAACTGCTAAAGGCTTACGTTCCGAAGCGGTTTGAGGGAGATATGTTATTCTTTCACTCCACGATCATCCCGGATTGGTTTGACCCCATCGACCCGGAGATGTGGGAGCCTTACGTAGGCGGCAAAATCGAGCGGCACGATATCGAATGCCGTCATAAGGATTTATGCCAGCCGGGACCTCTGGATGAGATCGGCAAGACGATTCTAAACAAGCTTGAAGAAATGGCATCTAAAACAGAGACAACGAGGGACAGGAGGGAACTGATCTATGACCAATCCTTTTGAGCAAGCCGGCGGCAAGTTTCTTGTACTGATGAACCATGAGGGCCAATATTCGCTCTGGCCGGCGTTCGCGGCTATTCCGGCCGGCTGGAACCAGGTTCTCGGACTTAGCACGCGGGAGGAATGCGTCGCCTATATCAACGAGAACTGGGTCGATTTACGGCCGCGGAGCTTGTATGCCGATGCGGGAGCAATTCCGGAATCCGGACCATGAGCCATGGGCTGAATCCAAAAAAAGTAGTATGCATCGTCTATGTGGCCACGATGTTTGTGGTTGCCATGGACGCCACCGTGCTGAACGTGGCGCTTCAGACGATCAGCAGGGAGCTTGAAGTGCCCCCTGCGGCTTCAGGCGTGCTGAATGTCGGTTATTTGGTCAGCTTGGCCATCGTTCTGCCGATGGCGGGCTGGCTTGGCGATACACGGGGAACGAAGCGTACGTTTCTCCTGGCACTGGGCCTTTTTACTGGAGCATCCGTATTGTGCAGCTCTGCAGACAGCTTGGCTGCGTTGACGCTTTTTCGGGTGATCCAAGGCATTGGCGGCGGCTTGCTGACCCCTGTCGGCATGGCGATGCTGTTCCGCATGTTCCCGCCGCAGGAGCGCGCGAAAATCTCCCGGGCGCTCATCCTGCCTATCGCGATTGCGCCTGCAATCGGCCCGGTTGTGAGCGGGCTGCTTCTTGAATATTTGACGTGGCGGTGGATCTTCTTCGTGAGCTTGCCGATCGGCATTCCCGCTCTCGTGTTCGGATTATTCTGGCTGAAGGAGCATCGGGAGCCGGATGCCGGCAAGCTGGACGTGCCAGGCCTGCTGCTGTCCGCGCCGGGGCTTGCCCTGCTGATGTTCGCCTTGAGCCAGGGGCCGCTGCACGGGTGGGACGCCCCGCGGGTATGGGGCGCCGGCCTGGCTGGCATCCTGCTGTTGTCTGCTCTGGTGAAGGTGGAGCTAAGGGCTGCGAAACCGCTGCTGGATTTGCGGCTGCTGGGCAATCGCTTGTTCCGAACGTCGGGTATCATCGCAATGTGTGCATCTGCAGGTCTGCTGGGCATGCTCTACGTATTTCCCTTGATGTATCAGAACGCCCTGCACGTCTCCGCCTTGGATACGGGGCTGACGACGTTTCCCGAAGCCATCGGGCTGATGGTTGCCTCGCAGCTCGTACCCTGGACGTATCCAAGGATGGGCCCTAGGCGAGTGATCATCATGGGATTTGCGGTTACCGCGCTGATTTTTATTATGCTCAGCATGGTGGACGCCGGGACGAATCCGTGGTTTATACGGGCCCTGCTATTTGGCGTCGGCATTTTCCTTGGTCAAACCGTGGGATCCGTTCAGATCGCTGCCTTCGCCACCATCCCGCCTGCTTCGATGGGGCGCGCTTCCACCTGGTTTACGGTGCAGAACAGGCTTGGTCCCGCCATCGGGCTGGCTGTTCTATCAGGCATCTTGGCTGCCGTTGGAACGGAGACCGTAAACGCGGCGGGGGAGTTGGGGCCGAATCTGACGGCATATCGAGCAGCATTGCTTGGGGCCGCTGGCTTCCTGCTCATCGGTGCAGGCGCGGCGTTATGGATACGGGATGCCGATGCGGCGTCCACGATTCGCAAACCCGCTACAATACCGGCCAAGGAACAGGCGACTCCAGCCGAGAAATAACCGTGCTAAACATCCGGATGCCATAGACGAGATCCCCTTGGATTTAGTGGAAATACGCTTAGTTTTCGGCGATGGCCGGATGGCCGTAAAAGCATTTCAAGTGAAAAAGGGGCTGTACTCCTGCATGCTGGTGCAGAAGAGTACAGTCCCTTTTTACGAAATGAATCAGCAAGCACGCAATGTCTGCTAATTTGATCCATTGGCCTTATCGTAGGCTGAATGTTATTTAAAATCGTATCCGCTGTAACGACAGTCTTTCTCTGTTCGCCACTTTTTGGGGAATTAGAAAGGGGCTACTTGGGATTGCGCAGCCCCTTGGGCAGGTGATTCTTGAGCTGGCCGCCGCTGGCTTTGCCCCAGCCGAGGGGGAGTCCGTCCGTAGTCACCAAAGTCCAGCCCCGATATTCGGAAGGAATGGAGATCACCTCTCCCCGCAAATAAGCAGCCGTTTCGGCAGAATCTGAAGGCAGGTCCCAGCTTCTGGCGGCTTGGCCTGGATTCAAGGACATGGCGAGGGCGTGAGCCGGCTCGATCCGATTCTTCTTCAGGTGGGCCAGATGAAGGCCGGCGCGCGGCATCTTCAGCCCCTTCAGCTGCTTATCGTGCCAAGGGACGCTCTCGCTGACCGGCAGCCAATATAATTCTTCGCCGAACAATATCGGCGTGCCGCCGCCAAGCTCAAAGCCGGGGAGGTCCTGCTTCGCCCAGTCTTGAAAGTCGGCCAGGGCGGAAAGCGCAGGAGCCTGTTTGCCGCCCCGGTTTGATTTGGCCTGAGCCTTACCGCTGTTGGTAATGGTCTCTTGATCGTCGCTGTAAGCCTCGGCAGCCGGCGTTTTGACCAAGATGGCAACAAAATGCCCCTCGCCCCGCTCCAAATGTGGCCATAAGCGCTTCATTTGCTGCAGTTCCAAATCGGGATACTGCGAGAGAATGCGCTCGATCATCTCCTCATTTTCCGCCGTGTTGAACGTACAGGTGGAATACGCCAACGTTCCGCCTGGCTTGAGCATCCGGTAAGCCTCCTGGACAATGTCCCACTGCCGCGCAACGCACAGATCCACGTGTTCAGGCGACCATTCGGCAATTGCAGCGGCATCCTTTCGAAACATGCCTTCACCGGAGCATGGCGCATCTAGCATGATCCGGTCAAAGCAGGCAACGAAACGGCGGGATAGCTGATCCGGTGCCGCACTCGTAACGACGGTATTCGTTATTCCCATACGTTCCACGTTCTCGGCCAGAATGCGCGCCCGTTCGGGGTGGATCTCGTTGGAGACGAGCAGTCCCCGGCCCATCATTTTCGAGGCGATATGGCTTGTCTTGCCGCCGGGAGCGGCCGCAAGATCCAGGATGGTCTCCCCGGGCTGAGGATTCAGCAGTTCCACCGCGGACATTGCCGAGGGCTCCTGAATATAATATAGTCCGGCGGCATGATAAGGGTGCTTTCCTGGACGAACGCTTTCATCATAATAGTATCCGGTATCACACCAGGGCACCGGCGTCAGTTGGAAGTCCCGGATGAGTTTCTTGACGCTGTCTGCGGCATGAACCGCTTTCAGCCGGTTAAGACGCAGCCCATGGGTGCGGGGCGAATCGTAGCTGTCCCAAAAGTCACATGAGGCATCCCCAAGGATTTCGTTCATGCTGGTGACGAAACCGACAGGCAATAGTTCCTTTCCCATTCGTTAATAGCTCCTTCTTTAGAATAAGGTTCATGTTGCTGCGTTAAGGCAGTTAATCCCTGTTCAGAGCCCATTTCTTCTCTGCCTCTAAGGAATCGGTCATTAGTTTATCACGTTGCCGCAGGGGGAGTAAAGAAATGTCAGGCAAAAAAAGACCGCCCCCTTCATATCGTGGGCAGTCTGCGCCAGTGTTATCCGGCGGATTCCGTTGGTTCGGTGGATGCGGTTTTGAGGGACCGGTAATCGGACACCTTGTTTTTGCCGGTCGTCTTGGAATGATACATGGCTTTGTCCGCCTGTTTCATCAGCTCATCGCCGCGAACGCCTTTGCGCAGCACGCTGTATCCGATACTGATGGTTACGATGCTCTCGCTCGCCACTCGGGCTCGGATCTTCTCGGCGACCTGCGCGGGTTTGGCTTTGCGGTCAACGACCAAGGCGACCAATTCCTCGCCGCCATACCGGCCCGTAATCCCGATGCCTTCAAGCTCTTCCTCCATGATGGCGGCGACCTGCTTCAGCGCTTCATCGGCTCTGGCGTGTCCCTGGGTATCATTCAGCTTCTTGAAATTGTCGATGTCGCAGAAGATGGCGGATATCTTCAGCTCCTGCGCCGCGTAATGGTCCAAATGCTTCATAAAGTGCCTGCGGTTGTAAAGCCCGGTTAATCCGTCCGTAATGGCGGACCGGTAAATGGACTGCATCAGCTCCACGATGCGCCTGAACAGAATGAAGAACACGATGCTGTAAAAGAGCACAGGCAGCGCGAGCGCCAGTCCCTGAAGCGCAGGCGACAGGCTGCCGGAATAGGTATGTACCGCTTGCAGAATCGTCCAGATGACGTAAACGGCAAGCCCGAGCGCGTATTTGATCGGCTGTCCGATCCGCGGGGTTACTTGCGTGTAGGCCAGGTAGAGCGCAGCGAGCTGCAGCACGTCAAAATATATGCTTTGCCATATCCGGTCAAGGGTGTATGGAAGGAATGAGGGAAGCATGAATGGAAGCATAAGCAGTGCGGCCGACAACAAGGGAAGCCAATAATGCATGGTTTTGATTTTGCGGTACAGCATGACAACCGAGATGTTCAGCAGAACGAACGAAAAAAGCTGGATGAAACGCAGAACGTCCGACTCCGGTGAGAAAACAGGTTTTCCCGTCCATGCCGAATGGATGTTCAGGCCCTCGTATGTCATAATGAAGAAGAAAGCTGCCGCCATATATATGTAAGCATTCTTGCGTTGCTTGCTGTACATAAAGAGACACATGATCAGCATCATGAGAGCGATATAAGCTCCGCACACGGCAAATATGGTGGGTAGTGGAGAAGTGGACCAGTAGTTCAATTCATAGGACAAATCGATTCACTCCTGAATAGGGATAGGTTTCCTTTGCATGAAACATATGTTCTAATATATCATATCGAAAAAGAATCTGAAAAGAGATTTAGAGAAAGGGGGATCCCCATGAAACTTCTTCAGGCATTATTCTTCCCTCCTGAACAGCCGGGCGGCGTCTCGTCCATGATTCCATATTTGCAGGAGCGCTTTCATTCCTCCCGTTGGGAGATGGAAATGTTCTGGCTGCCTAAGCGGATCCGCAACAAAGGCCAGGAGGATCCGATATTCCACACGTTTGATTGGAGAGAGTTCGAAGGGAGCCCGATCGTGGCCAAATACCTTCAAACCTACCGGGATTATCTGTGGTGGACCCGTCTGCGCATTCAAAAGCCTTATGATCTTATCCATAGTCATCATCCGATCGCAGGCATGTCGATGAAAGCCGTATTTCCCGAGGTGCCGCTCATCCAAACCGTGCACTCCAGTTACGAGCGCGAGCTGATCCTCAACGGAAGAATCAAGGAGGGAGGGCTGGAACACCGGTTCCTGGTGTCTTTGTACAAGGAGCTGGAGCATATCAGCGACCGGCTGCTGACCGTGTCGAACTCCTTCAAGGCGTATATGTCTCCCTACGTGAACACGCCCGAATCGATCGGCGTCATCCATAACGGATTCGATGATAAGAGATTCAAGCCCGTTCCCCATGAAAATGCGGTGCCTCAGCTGATTACGGTATGCCGTTTGGTGCCTGCAAAAGGATTGGATATTCTGCTCCAGGCCTGCGCGGAACTAAAACGGAAGGGATATGATTACGTCCTTCATATTATCGGCGACGGACCTTCCCGCCAGGAGCTCGAGGAGATGGCCAAAACGCTGGGCATCTACCAGGAGACGATTTTTTACGGCTATACGCTGCATCCGGAGGAGTTCATGCCGTTCTTTGACATCTTTGTCCTGCCTTCGAGAGCAGAGGCGTTCGGATCGGTGTTCGCGGAAGCGGCGCTCAGCTGTCTCGCCTTGGTAGGGACCGACGTCGGCGGCATCGCCGAGCAGATTGAGGACGGGGTCAACGGTTTGCTTGTACCGCCTGAAGATCCGATGGCGCTCAGCGTGGCGCTCGAGAAGGTCATCAGCGATCCGCTCTATCGTTACGAGCTGGCCCGGACCGCTTCGGATAAGGCAAAGAACCAATACTCCTTGTCCAGATCCGTGAACGAACTGAAAAAAATGTATTTGAAATTTCAACCCCAGATAGAGAGTTAGGGATCGGTTATGGCTTCTTTTCGATTTATTCACGCTGCGGATTTGCATCTGGACAGTCCGTTTATCGGAATCAGCGGACTCGATGACGATCTGCGGTCTTTCGTTCAGGAATCGACCTTCCGTGCGCTGGAGCGGCTTGTGGAGCTCGCCATCGGGGAGCAGGTTGATTTTATCGTCATCAGCGGAGACGTCTACGACAGCTCCAACATTTCGCTGCGGGCCCAGCTTCGCTTCCTGGATTCCCTCAACCGCTTGGGGCGGGAAGGGATCGCGGTTTATGTGATCCACGGCAATCATGATCCGCTCGACAGCACGAAGCTGTCCATGACGCTTCCCTCCCATGTCCATGTGTTTGGAGCGGAGCCTGCAGCCGTAACGGCTGTTCGCCGTTCGGACCAACAAGAAGTGGCGGTCATCGCCGGCATGTCGTATCCGACCTCGAAGGTCACGGATAATATTGCGATCCGTTATCCCGCTCCATCACCGGGGCTCTATCATATCGGGCTTCTCCATGCGAACGTGGACGGAGATCCCCAGCACGAAACCTATGCTCCCTGTACGAAAAGGGAGCTGGTTCAGGCCGGATTCCACTACTGGGCGCTCGGGCATATCCACTCCCGCCGCACCCTGCAGGAATCTCCTTATATCGTGTACCCGGGCAATATCCAGGGACGCCATGTCCGGGAGACGGGCCCGAAGGGGTGTTACGTCGTCGATGTGGACGGCAGCTTCAACACGAAGCTCAGCTTCCATGAGCTCGATTCGATGCGATGGAACGTCGTTGAAGCGCCTATCGATGCTTGCCGGGACGTCGACGACTGGCGACGCTCCCTGGAGTCCATCCTCACCGATACAGCCAGAGCCAACGCGGATCGGTTAAGCATGATCCGCGTTCGGGTTACGGGACGAAGTCCGGTTCACCGTCAGCTAGAGGGCGGATACGTGCTGGACGAGCTGCTGACCGATCTGCGGAGAAGAGAGGCCGCAAAGGGCAAGACATGCGGCTATCGGGGCTGCGTCTGGATCGAGAGCTTCTCGCTTCAATCCGGGGATGCGATCGATACGGAGAGGCTGTTGGCGGAAGACAGCTTTACGGGGGACTTGCTTCGCCTTGTCCGGAAGGAGCAGGAACGAATTCATGATCCGGACGGGGTTGTTGCCAAGGGTTTGGAGCCTCTTATGGAACATGCGGAGATCCGCTCGTTGCTTGACGAGACGAGCCCGGAGGAAATGCTGGACTGGGTTCGCAGGGCGGAGGAGCTGACTTTAGGGTTATTGCTGCGCGACCGTTCGCGGGAGGAAGGTGCCGGAAGATGAGGCTGGAACGGATGAACATACAAGGATTCGGAGCCGTCCGGGACATGAGCATTTCCATCGATGCCCCCGTAACCGTGCTGTATGGGCCGAATGAAGCGGGGAAGAGCACGGTCCTGCATTTTATCAGCGCCATGCTCTACGGGTTTCCGGGCAAGGGCTCGCCGGCGGAACGCGGAGAGCCCTCCGGGGAAGGCGTTCACGGAGGCGAGCTGCGTTTTCTTGATAAGGAGGGGATACCTTGGGTGGTCCGGCGCTATAACCGGTCCAGGGAAGGGAATGCCGCCTCCGGCAAGGGCGAACGTGTACATATTCATAAACAAGCGGATAATGGGGTCGTGATCGAGCTCGGGCAGCAGGAGCTGGAACAATACGCTTTGGGCGGCGTGTCCAGGGACATGTTTCGCCAGCTGTTTGCCATCTCTTTAAGCGAACTGCAGGAAATCCGCGGTCTGCACTCCGCCGAGATGAGCGGCTACCTGTTCCATGCCGGGATCGGCGGCGGAGCCAACATCCTGGAGGCCGAACGCAAGCTGTCCCAAGAGATGGACAAGCTGTATAAGCCTCGCGGGAAGGTACAGCAGACAGCCAAGCTGCTGCAGTCCATCGAGGATTTAAGAACCCGGGTTGCAGACAGCCGGGCTTACGTATCCCGCTATAACGAGGTCGTAAGCTCCATTCTGGAAATAGAGCGCCGTTTAAACTTGCTGGAGCAGGAACGTGCCAGGACCGGCGAGGATTTATCGCTGCTTCGCAAAGCGCTGGACATCCGTCCGGCTTGGCTGGAATGGCAAGAGGCCGGGGTTGAATTGAAGGATCTGATGGACAGCAGCCATTTCCCCCCGGATGGAATGCCCCGTTATGAGAAGATACTGGAGGAAGAGCGGGTCCTTCATGCCCAGTCCATCCGCGTAGAGCAGGCGATCGAGGATGCGGAGGATAAACTGGGGGCTCTGCCCGTGAACGATTTCTTGGAACAATACGGCGAGCGGATTGAGGAGCTGTGGGCAAAACGAAGTCTACATGAAGCCGGGAACCGCGAGCTTGCCGAGCTTACGGCCGAATATAAAGCTCAGGAAAACCGGCTGGAGCAGCTGCTCCGGGATATCGATCCGGCATGGACCCGGCAAGAGCTGCTGTCGTTGCCGGTGTCCGCCTCAGACCGTGAGGAGGTACGGCGGATCGGTGCTGCCTTTGCCGGGTACGATCGCCGGATGGAGGCGCTGTTCATTGAACAGCGCGGGGCCCAGCGCTCGGCGGCTGCAGCCGAATCGACGCTGCGGGAAGCAAGGCGCCAGCTGCGCGAGGAGTCGGAGCGGGGCCAGGAGGCCTTTGCGATGATTAAGCCTGCTGCGCCGCAGGAGACGGCTGCGCTGTGGAATCAGCTGCAGCTGGAAATCGAGCGTTGGCGCGAGCGCAGACTGTCCGGTGCCGAGCCCGTGCCTGTTTCGACACGCCGGCCGGGGAGAGGACGACTCCCCCGGATGTATGCGGGGCTGCTATCGGGCATGGCGGTCATGACGCTGCTGCTTGCAGCCGTGTTGTTATGGACGGGAGCCGCGGAAGCCGCCGTGGTCTCGGGCATCGTGATGCTGCTTGGTATGGGATATATATACTGGAGCGCTCAACGCGGGCGCGAGATTCAGGAAGAAGCTTCGGAAGGCACTTCCATGCTGGACGGTCAGGGAACGGAACATGTGGACCATCTATACTCCAGTCTGGTCTCAGCTCCCTATGCCGCGGCAACAGGGAGCACGATTCCGGGCAGCCGAAGGGATCGAAACGCTGTTTTGACTCGTGACCCCCTCATGGTGGAGGCGAGAATGCGCGAGCTTCGGTCCGTGATGGAGGGTTGGCAAGCCTGGCGGCAGCGGCTCGATCGATTGACGTCTGATTGTGCGGCGGCTGAGGAGAAGTCTGCCCTGCAGGCGGCTGAATTAAAAACGATCCATAGCGCCATCGAGCAGGAAGAGAAGCGGTATTTGGAGCTGGAACGGCAGTGGGAGTCCTGGCTGATGTCCCGGTCACTCCCGCAGAGTCTGTCGCCTGATGTGATGCTGGATGTATTCGTGAAGGTTGAGCAGGGACAGGAGCTGATCCGCCAGCAAAAATCGATTGGTCTGAAGATGGATGTCCTGTTAAGAGAGGCCGAGGATTATATCGTCCAATGCCATGAGATCATTGCGGCGGATCCCGAAGCCGACCCTGACGGCAACCGAAATCCGGGCGTTGCTGAGCTTAGCGGCATCCATTCCCGTTGGAAGGCGTACCAAGAGGATTCAAGGCAGCGTAAAGTCCTATCCGAGCGCATCCAGGAGCTGCGCAAAGAGGCGGCTGCGATGGAAGAGGAGCGGGAAGGGCTGCAGCAGCGCAAAGCGGCATTACTCGCCACGTCCCGATCGGCGGACGAGGAAACCTTTCTTCGCATGGGAGCCGCCGCCAAGCGCAGGGAGGAGCTTGTCCGCACGATCCGCCATCATGAAATTACCATGTTCAGCGGATGGGACGAAACGGGCCGCAGGCGGCTGGTGCAGCTGCTTGAGCTCACCGACGCTGCCGAGCTCGAAGCTCAGTGCGTCGAGAAGGAGGAGGCCGCATCGGCCGCGCACAGCCTAAGGGACGAGCTGCAGGAACGGCGCGGGCGGCTGCTTCAGGAGAGGGAGTCGCTGGAATCGGCGGGCAATCAGGATTCCGCCCTGCAGCAGCTGGAGGAGCAACGATCCGCTCTGCGGGAAATCGTGTCCCAATATGCGGTGCGTTCGATGGCCTCCGAGTTTATCAAACGCACGAGGCGTTTGTATGAGGAAGAGAAGCAGCCGCAGGTGCTGCAGCTGGCTTCCCGGTTCTTCTCGATGCTGACCGGCGGTGCGTATAGCCGGGTTGTGATGCGCTTGGGAGACCAGAGCCTGCTGGCTGAGCGCCCGACGGGTGAGCTGGTGGAGAGCAGCCGATTGAGCCGGGGAACGGCGGAGCAGCTATATTTGGCCATGCGGCTCGGGTTGATCCAATCGATGCCGCATGCGGCGGGCCTGCCGCTGCTGCTTGATGATCTGTTCGTTAATTTTGACGGTGATCGGCTGCGGCATGCGCTCGGGGCTATCCTGGAGCTGTCCCGTAACCGGCAGGTTGTCATGATGACGTGTCATCGACATGTCGCCGAGCAGACGATGGAACTCATGCCGGATGCACGGCTCATCCCGATGCAGCCATAAGATTGGGCTCCCCAAAGGCAGGCGTTACGCACCTTTGGGAGAGCCCTTTTATTTACCCCTGATTTCAGGTGTTCCGAATAAAGTCAGCCGGAGCACCCAGAGCAGGCACAATCCCCCGAACATCGGATAGAGCAGAGAAAGCAGGGAGCTGAAGCCGAACTGGCTGAAGAAATAACAGAACACCATGATGCTAAGGGTGATCACTCTCGGGGAGAGCGAGGTTCGCTGCTGAACCTGCAGGGTGATGCCGTAAATATTGGCAACGAAGGTGCTGAAAATTTCTAGGAAGATGAGGATGAGATAGATGATCTGTACAAACCAGCCCAGCTGGTTGGCGATGCTGCCCATCGGAATCTCGTATTGGCTAATGCCGGGCATATGGGCGGACATCGCAAAATGCGCCGCCATCAGCATAAACCCTACGCCCGTCCCTCCAATGATGCCTCCCCAGGTTACGGTTCGCACGCTTTCGGTCTGGCTGCCGAGCGGGACCAGCACCGGCATCGCCATCACCAGGTTAAAGGCGGTGTAGAGCAGCGGCGCAAGCCAAACCGAAGGCAGGCTGTGGTCGGTGGTCAAGGTTAAAAAACGGGTAGCGCCCGGGGACTGAAGCGTTTGAGAGATCACCGCGACCGATAAGGTCAGCATCATGGGTACGACGAGACTGTTCATCGTCATGATGGACTGGATGCCTTTTCTGAGAATAAAATAAGTCCCGATCATCGTGACAAACAATCCGGTTTGATAACTCAAATTCAGATGCTCCACAAACACGGAACCGGCACCGGCAAGCATGATGCTGTTCACCCCGAGCAGAATGACAAACATGAAGAGGCTGATCCAGACGCCGGCTTTCTCGCCAAACAGGAATTTGTTCAAATCCTCAAAGGATTTGGCTCCGATCCGCCTCGATATCGTCATGATTTTCGTGCCGAGCCAGATGAATAATCCCGTCGTAAGCACAATGGTCAGTGTAGCCCAGTGGCCGTACTGGGTAAAGAATTGAAGGATTTCTCGGCCGGTAGCAAAGCCAGCGCCAACGACGGTTCCGATATATGTAAAGGCGATCTGTAAAACACGTATAAAATTACGCAAGCCTCGCGTCCCCCTTGAAAGTTAATCGTCTGCATAGTACAAGGTATGCTTGGCTGAGCCGGGACATGACTTCTACCTGTCCAAGGCCTTCGACTGGAGGGGATTTGGACGCATAGCGCCAAGCAAGCGGAAAGCTATGTCAGGAATTATGACGGGAACTAGCAAGTTAAATGACGGAGCATCCGTTTGTACTTGCCGTACAGGGAGGAATATGTTACTTTTACGACAAAGGAATCATGGGAGGTCTTTGGGATGGATTGGTTAAAGGAGCGGATTGTTAAAGAAGGCGTCGTGTTGTCGGATCAGGTGCTGAAGCTGGATGCCCTGCTGACGCATCAGGTTGATCCGGCATTGATTATGGACATGGGCCGGGAATTTGCGGCGAGATTTAAAGAGAGCGGCGTGACCAAGGTCGTTACGCTGGAATCCTCCGGCATATCGGTTGCCTTTGCCGCAGCGCTTGAATTGGGAGTCCCCATGGTATTCGCCCGGCGCAAAAAAACGCTGCTCGCCGATCCAGACGCCTTGTGCGAGCGGGTGCCGTCTTTCACCAAAGGCATTGTCACGGATATCATGGTGTCGCGCCAGTTTATCGGCGAGGGCGATAAAGTGCTCTTCATCGATGACATTATTGCAAACGGAGACGCCGCGAGAGGGCTGATCAAAATCATTGATCGGGCCGGGGCGGAATTAATCGGGCTTGGCGTTGTGATCGAAAAGAGTTTCCAAGCCGGGGCGAGAACGCTGCGCGAACAGCATGTTCACGTGGAATCGCTTGTCACCATATCGTCGCTTGAGGGTGGGAAGATTTCGTTCAGCTAAAACTTAAGGTCTCCTTAGGCTTGTCTTGGACCGATTGTCACGGGCCGGGTCTTAGGTCATGAACGGTTGTACCCTAGTCTAAACGAAGAGAAAAAATGGTAATTTGAAGTGAATGATAATGGGATTTCCGCCTAAAATCTCAACTAAATCTTTTCGCCTCCGTGATTTTCGCTTATAATAAAGAGGTAGGCAAGAGAGAGGAGGCAGCAACATGGGGAAACAACCTGTAACCGAGCCGTTTTTGATTGAGAAGCTGAATGAAGCGAAGGTACATTTTGAACGTGCTTTGGATTGTAAACATACGGAGTTTGATGATCTATATCCCTATATGATTGAACATCCTCAGTTCTTCTGGTACAAACGCTATGTTGCCTGGTCAGAACTGCTGACGATTGCCGGATTGTGCGAGGAGGTTTCCTTCGAATGGAAGGAACAGTTTACGCCTCAGCAGGTCGAATATATCGAGAAGCGCGTCATGTCTTCCACCGTGCTGGATTATTGGTACGAGAAGAATGACAGCATCGAGCCGGCTCAGCGTTAATGGGTATATAGAACATCTCTTAATCGGGATGTTTGTCGATATCGCAACGCATTCAAAAGACCTAAATGATTTCATTTAGGTCTTTTTTTGCACAGTAAGTGATGAAGGAGGCATGGCGATGATCAGCGATGAAAGACTCGATGAGCTGCGGATCTCCGGCGAACTGGTCCGGGTTGTGCGGGATGGGCTGGAGACCAATGATATTATAGGGTTCGTCGTAGCCTGGGACCCGGAGCAGGTTATCATCCGCCGCAGAAACCGGCGGGTCGTTAAACTGGATCGGCGCTACAGCTACCAGCTCAAAAAAGAGCCAAGAGTCAGCCCGGTCGAAGAATAAGCATAGATCTCGAATTCGTCGGACAACTTAACCTCGGAACTATTTTTTCGGGAAGAGGTGCTTTTGGTTATGGAAATGTCCAATGACAAGGTCTCGGCATACAAGAATGAAATTCAGAATTTGAAGCAGAGCATGCCGGACATGGCAGAAGCGTATCATCAGTTCACCGGCGTTTGCTTTCAGGATGGCGAGCTGGATGCGAGAACGAAGCAGCTGATCGCGCTTGGGATCGGATTGTTTGCCAACAATGAGCTGTGTACCTTCTACCATATGGAGGAAGCCCGTGCCAAGGGAGCCTCGGATGCTCAGATCATGGAGGCCGTAGCCGTGGCGTCTGCCGCCAGCGCGGGACATGCTCTCTCGCAGGGACTGACCCGCGTGCAGCATAACCTTCATTGATCTGTGATAGAAAATAACCGCCCCCCACAGCGCTTGTACAGCCGGGGAGGCGGTTATTCTTTCGTTTAAGGAACGGCGATGTTAGCGCGCGAAAGCAGCGGCAGGAGGATGGGCTTGCTCGGAGGAATCGCTCTCAGGCGGAACCAGTCCGAGATACGCTCGCATGCGATCCATCATCTCCTCACGGAAGGATGGCCATAGAATGTTCATCGACCCAATGTACCCCCGGCAAGCATATCGTGCCTGAATCCCGTCCTTGCTTTGCCCGATGTCATATACCTTGATCGCCCGCTTGGTGAATTCCTGCTTCACCTCGCGAAGAAGCACTGCAGCACGTTTGGCGCCGTTTCCTACAACCTCTACGTACAATTGAGGGGTTTTGAATACCCCGCTCTCCTGAATGATCCGGCAATCCCGTTCAAACACTTTATGAATGAACATCAGCAGCAGGTAACTCTTGATCAACGCCCGTTCTTCCGTTGTAACAGCCTGAATGGCCATCAACATCACCGCCTTTATATAGAAAATGGATATTGAATGAGAACTTATGTTCTTATTTTAACCGAAAACAAGGTTTTTAATCAAGTTCAAAAAAAGTGTTGACTCGATTTATTTAGCGTGATATTATATATCTTGTCGCCGCTGATAAGAGCTTGGCTCGAAGGTGGACAACATACATGCGGTCGTGGCGGAATTGGCAGACGCGCACGGTTCAGGTCCGTGTGGGCTTACCCCCGTGGAGGTTCGAGTCCTCTCGACCGCATCTAATGAGAAAGCTCGTAAACTGTTCTTGCAGTTTACGAGCTTTTTTGCTTTGGAATTCTATGGGACTGTTCGATGCAATCGATAGCCAATGCGGCAGAGGCCGAAATTACCGCTGACCTCTGCGGCACGAAACGAATAGGAGAGCCAACGATCTTACGGTGGCCGGCAATCTTCTGCAGTCCGTCGGAAATGCGCTGCAGGTGATTGCGGAAGCGGAGGATTACTGATTAACATTTATGCCTGTAATTACATATTTGAATAGCTTTTCTCAAACAATACGGTTAGGTAAGGCTATCATGATGATGAGTGGAAAGGGGCGTAACAATGCGGAAAAGATATAGAAAATCGATTATCTTGCTGTGTTTGGTATGGGGGATCTCGAACGGAGCACAGATCGGGTACGGGGCGGGGGTGGTCAATGCTCCTGATTCTTTCAACCATGATACTCGAAAAATGCACGAAGAATCCGATCACAGCAGATCCGGCCAGGAAAAGAAGCCGAATAAGCTGGCTGTCATTATCGATGATTTTGGCAATGATCAGAAAGGGACCGAGGAAATGCTCAATCTGCCTGTCAAAATCACGGTGGCCGTGATGCCGTTTTTGCCGACGAGCAAGAAAGATGCCGAGGCCGCGCACCAGCAAGGGCATGACGTCATTATTCATATGCCCATGGAGCCTAAGCAGGGCCGGTCTTCCTGGCTTGGACCGGGTGCTATCTTAAGTTCGCTCACCGATGAGGAAATTCGTAAACGCATGGAGGAGGCAATCGATTCGGTTCCTTATGCCGTTGGGATTAATAATCACATGGGCTCCAAGGTTACCGGGGATGAACGGGTCATGTCCATCGTGCTCGACGTTTGTAGGGAGAGAGGGCTGTTTTTCATCGACAGCAAAACGAATTACTACAGCGTAGTCGGCAAACTGGCAGCGAAGAAGGGAATGCCTTCCATCGCCAACGATATCTTCCTGGATGACGTTCATACCGTTCAGCATGTGAGCAAGCAGCTGCAGACCGCGGCGCAGCATGCGGAAGAGAGAACTTCCTGCATTGCAATCGGCCATGTTGGCGTATATGGAATCCGGACGGCAGAGGCGCTGAAAGGCACGATCCCGGAACTGCAAAAAAAGGTGGAGTTCGTCGGGATCAGCGATCTCGTCAGGGAGCACTCAAGCTGGCGGCCTGATCCGCTGCGCTCGTATTAGATCTTCCTTGAGCACAGAACAGGTCCGGAATCGAGTGACGAGACCGGTGGAAGGTCCAAACGTTAAGATCAGCCGAGACCGGGTATGAATATAAAACGAACGGCCTTCCGCGCAAGAGTCCCGGTGATTCAGAGTTTCATGCTTGGAAGGCTGTTTATATGTTGCGCTATATTATCGGATGCGGGCATCGGTGAGTTTGAATTGACCTACCAGCTGCTGCATCGATTTCGCTATGGCTTCGACATTGCCTGAGGTGTACCTTACGCTTTCGATTTCCTGCGACAGCTCCTGCACTTTGCTCTCCACATCCTTGGAAATCTTTCGGTTATCCTTGCTGACCGAAGCGATTTTCTCCATCAGCTGAACCACTTCATCTACGGCCTGGTGCTTGCGGAGATCGTCTTCGGCTGCGGCGGCAAGCAGCTCGGAAGCCGCGGAAACCAGCAGGTTTCCTTCTTCCACGACCCGGGTCCCTTCCTTCATCGAGAGCACGGCGTGCTGGGCGTCCTGATAGATATGACCGATAATCCGGTGGACCTCTTCCGTGGACTGTCTGGTCAGTTCGGACAGCTTGCGGATTTCGGTTGCAACGACGGCAAAACCTTGTCCGTGTTCTCCGACCCGTGCCGCTTCAATGGAAGCATTCAGGGCCAGCAAATGGGTTTGGGAGGATATTTGTTCGATCGCGTGCAGTACGCCTGTAACTTCCTGAACGGTTCCCATGAACGTGCGGATGGTCTGATTGGTTTCCTCGACTTTCGCAGAAATATGAGACATCTTGTCTCCGATCCGGACGACTTCATTCTTGGCCACATCAATCTGCTCATTTGCTTGCCGTTCCAGCTGGCGGAGCGTCTCCCGCATCCGTTCCGCGCTGTCCTTCACGGCATCGATATCCTGCAGCTGGCTGCGCATGCTGCGGATCATCTCGCTAATGTTGCTGCTGACACGCCGTGCGGAAGTAACGGTGACGGCGGTGGTGTCGTTCATTACCTGTTGGCTGGAGGAAACATCGCCTGCCGTCAACTTCACCTGCATCATGATGCTTTCCAGCGAATCGATCATATTGTTGATCCATTTGGCTAATTCGCGCGTTTCATCCTGATCGAAATGGCGGGGGTCCAGCCGCTGCGTCAGATCTCCGCTGCCCTCGGCATTCAAGCGGATGAAGCGGTTGAGGCTGCGTAGACGATCCGCGATTCGTCCAATTTCTTTATGGCCGACCAGGGAAGAGGTGAGAAGGCCGGTGACCAAACAGGCTAACCCTCCCGCCATGGCTGCGAATGCCGGAGATAAATAAACAGCCGTAATAAAAACAATGACAGCCGTCAGGAGGCTCGAGATAAGGGTAGACAAGCCATGGAGCTTAGCATGTCTGAAGCGAATGCCGCGAATACGGTAAACCTCTTCGAGATCCCCTTCGCACATCATCCCCCAAACATCCGGACAATGGGGCAGGCGGAACGTCACACCTTTTCCGATCACCGGAATGTGGCGGTAATCGGAATAACCGGGGAAGTCCACGAACAGATTGCTTCCGTTCGCGATGGTGTTGGCTACGCCTGGATGAAGCTGACCCGTTGCCGGGTCGGTGAACATCAGCTCCAGCTCCGTATGTTCCTGTACCGACACGGTCCCCCAGTCGGTCGTTACACCGTCCTTCAGGTTCTCCCCGTGTGTGAAGGTCCGGTCTTCAAAGCGGCTTCTGGAAAGGGCCGTGCCCGGAGCAATATGGCGATTCATCTCGGGCTTGGCCATGAATATATAGTTGTCGCCGGAATCGGGATAGACGTGGCCGGATTCCCGCTGAATTAAATCCCCGATCACGTCGTTTGGCACCCGGCCGCAGAGGATGCCGGCGAACGTATCGTCGACGTAAATGGCATTCATGAACAGCAGCGTCATTTTGTCGTGAAAAGCAGAGGAGCGGGGACCGATAGTGAACGTGACGGAATCCGCATACGGCCCGAAGAGCAATTTGCCGGTATCCGAGCCGGCGAGATGAATGATTGCCTGTCCCAATGGACTGCTCTTGCTGTAGCTGGTTCCAACGTGCGGAGCGTATGTAGAGTACGTGACCTCACCCGAAGGGTTCAGCAAGAATAATTCCGTGAAATCGGCAGCGCGCGAGTACAAAGCGGAGAAGAGTTGCTCCTGGCTCAATGGGGCACTAGTAGAGAAGAGATGAGAATGCTCGCCGCCGACTAATGAACCATGGGGCTTGTCCTTGTCCAGCTGCTCCTTCAGTCGATCCAGATGTCCCCAATATTCATGGCTCCAGGAGAACAGCAGCTCTTTGCGCGTCTCGGCAATGCCTTCGAATATGTCTTCGATGTCTTCCTTCAATTTACGATTCAGACGCCATGAAATCCAAAGCGGAAGTCCTTGGCGATACCCAAGCCAGTCAAACATAACGATCTCCCCCAATTCCCATTTGATTCATCCATCTTTATGTATGTTAGATATACTACCATAATTTTCGGAAAAATCGACTAAAAATTTTGAAAAAAATGATGCTTTTTTCATATTAATGTTAGTTTTTATGACGTAAAAATGGGTTCGAAGGCCTGGAATCAGGATTCTATAGGCCAGGCGCCCAACAAAAAACAGCTCCTATTTAAAGAGCTGTTAAATAACTGATAATCCCGTCAGCAATGGCTTCGGCAATCATCATTTGGCCGTTACGGCTAGTCAATAATTTCCGGTCCTCCATATTGCTGAGGAAGCCGGTTTCCACGATGACGGCAGGTACTTGGGTTTGATTAAGCAGATAATAAGGCTTGCCTACCATGATGCCATTGTTGTTGCGATATACCAAATTCAATTGTTCCTGAATGGTTTCCGCGAGCAAGGTGCTTCGGCCCTCGGATTGATGCAGTACGATGCCGCCGCGCTTGGACGCATTTTTTCCCCAATTCACGTGAACGCTGACTACCAGCTTGGTCGGGATTTCGCTGCTGAGCTGCTTGCGCTGCGACAGATCGCGGCGATGCCTGGAGGAGCTTCGATGCCAGCGGTTATCGTCGCTTAGCGCGTAATCGGCGTCGCGATTCAGCACGGCATGATAGCCTTCCTTGCGTAGCAGCATGAACAGTCTGCGTGAAATGGCCAGATTGATATCTTTTTCGAGAATGTCTCCATGCGACGTTCCGCCGTCGATTCCGCCATGGCCCACATCGATCAGCACGACATCATGTGCAAATGGGTGGAGGTGTCTAAGCTGTGATTGGTCGATTTCCCGTCCTGAGGAATGGGTTGATTCCGGCGTTTCGGACATAAGCTGGGCTGCCGGCATCACTTTCGGATGAACGGCATGTGCTGGAAGCTTCAGTGCCTGCTTCTTTACTGGGCTTGCTTCCGTGACAGAACCGGGGAGTACCAGCGTCAAGAGAAGCAAACATACTCCTGCTGACTTAATCATGAGGGATTCCTTCTTTCACGTAAAATTTCGGCTTTATTAGAATGTGCATTAGGCAGAAAAATCATGCCGTTAAACAGGAGTCTAGAATCGGTCGGAATGGAGCACACTGATACTGGGAAGCGGATAAACCATAAGGAGTTGATTCGTATGGCAAGCGGAGATGAATTGATCAAATATATTACCGAACGCGTGGTTAACTATATAGATACGCCTAAGGAAGTTCGGCGCAGGGCGAAGGTGAAGGAATCCTGGACCACAAGGTGGTTCGGCATGATTCCGTTCTCCATGTCGCTGTGGAAAGACGACGTATCCTCCAAGCGCAAAAAAAGGCAAAAGTAAAGCTGCTGCTGTTCATTTGCTGTATGTTCCTTAACGAAATCAGCTATTGTACAGCGTGCGCACGGCACCCTGTGCAGCCAGATGCCAGACTTGGGGCATGTTTTTGCATTGTATTGGCTGGCAGCCTACGCTTGGAAGTACGGAAGTACGCACTGAAAAAAACAGGTGAAACGATGAAGGACGCGAGCCCTGATCAGGGCCGCGTCCTTTTGTCCGTCTGGGATGCTGAAGGCATGAGGGCTTATGGTTGGTTCGCATGAATGACGGACTTGTTAGCCCGCTTACTTGTACTTTCGCGTCATTTGGGTTGAGCATAGAACTGGCCTTGTCCGATCAAGCGGGATGCCGGCAGGAAACGGAAGGTATCTGTGTTCCGCAATGGAACCGACACATAGAGCGCTGCCGAATGCTTCTGAATCCCTGTCGACCAGCGGTGCCACCCGTTTAAGGTAAAAGGGGCTCCGAAAGCGGCGTTGCTATTTTTGGACTTGAATATCAGGCTGGAGTGCTCCTGCAGCAATTTACGCAGATCGGCACTGCTTCGGGCCGTCAGATTGCTTGAGGTCAGCCACAGCAGATTATCGTAAGGATCCCGGGCATCGCCGGCTGCAATGGTTGGCGCTCCGGCAATCCAGCGAGCGGATGAAGTTACCAATCCCTTGCTTGCCGCCGGCATCGAAGCCGATGCCGGCTTGACCGCCGTCGTTGTCTGCTTGAGTTCTTCCGGAAGGACTTCGCTATTCAGTGCACTGATATAAACCGGCTTCTTGCCGGGAAGCTGAACCTGCCAGACAGGGGATACGTCATACAGCTTGCGCACGCTGCTTCCCTTCGGCAAAGATCCGCCGGCCTTCAGAAATCCCTCGGCCGCAAGCCGTTCATTCAGCGGTGCTTGACTGTAGGGAAGGGTGGAGCCGATCCCGTATTCGCTCAAGATATATCCACCGTCTTCTCCTGCGCTGATAATCATGTAGCCCTGAGGCAGTCCCTGATCGGAAATCGTGACCAGCCAGCCGTGGGTGCCCGGACCAAGTGGGGTGAATTCCAGCTCTGCTCCGTCCCAGGCAGTAAATGGCGCATGCACCGATAGTTGATCCACGGTCTGTTCTGCAAAGTCTACCAAACTTTCCGGTACTTGAGCCCGGGCGCTGCTGTAGGCGAGGCTGGATGCAGACTGGACTGCAAGCAGAGCGTCTGCCGCACGGACGGCGCTCGCAGGATTGGGGGTGTCTGCTTCACGAGCCGCAGCCATGCCTGCCTGCGGGTGGGTCGTGCTGAACCACAGGAGTGCCGTTACGATGACGGAGGCAGACCACCTTCGATATTGGATAAAGCGTTTGTTGTCGATTGATTTAGGTTTGCGCTTGTTGTCCTTGTCATCCTGGTAATGGGGTTCCATGTTCCACAGCTTCAAATCGCTAACCGCCTTTCCTTGGCCCTTACGCGCCATGGATGTGATGGAATCATCATATCGGACAAGCTCTGCAAAGGCTGTTGCAAGCTGTCGCGGCAGGGGAAGGGAGAATGGTTCTTTTTTTGCCTGCTTTTGTAGAGAGGCGTCATGAAGTCGCGCCCACGGGCGAACACAGATGAAACAGACCGCAGGTTATGGCGGACAGGCTCACTTTCGGCTCGTACTGCCACTGCATTTCCGACCGGCGGTTCTTGTACTGCTCCTCGATTTGCGCCTTTTTCTCTTCGTCCTGCTCTTTGAGCAAATCCTCGTAGTAGCCGTCGATGACCATCAGCTCGTCTTCGAGGCGTTCCTTAGCTTTCGCCGCCCAATCGTAATCCAGCTTGCTCAGTTTGTTGATCAGATGATTCTCCAGGGCAGCTACGGCCTGCTCAAGGGTGAGAGCCGCCGGTCTGACGTGAACGCTCTCGGGCAGGCGTGGAGTCAATTCGCGCCCATGCAGAATGGCGGGGAAGTCTTCGGTAATCGCGCGGCTGGACAGCGAGATTCCGAGAAAAAACAATTCCTCGCGCTTCAGATCGCAGCTGAACTCCACCTTGAAGCAGACGCCCAGCCACTGCTCATAAGGCGTGGAACGGCCCCTGGGACGCGGTTCGGCATCCCGCTGCTGGAACAGATACACGCATTTGCCCTCTTCGCGGGAGGCATTCCAAATCTGGGCGAGCCGGCTGCTGCCGTAGCCGATATTCTCCCGCTGAATCCGGCCTGGCCCCAAGATCGGCAGCACCGGGGCGTTCCCGTAATAGCGCGCCAGCAGCGGATCCTGCGCAGGTGCGTTGAGCTGGGTTTTGGCTTTGGCTTCTTCCGCCTTGGCGAGCCGTTCGTCGTATTTTTCCGGATCAAACACGAAGTTGAACGACAGCGTTTCGGCGGGAGCCCCGGTACGTTCCACGAACCCCCAGTAATAGGGGCGGTTGGTGAGCATTTTGTCGGCCTGCGGCGACAGTTTCACGGTGACATGCTCGGGCGATTTTTCGATGACGGTGCATTCGGTGGCTTCCAAATAGGCCATGAAGTGCTGCTGCACCTCCTGCGGCGTCATGGTCATATTAGGCTTCTTCCTCTCTGAGAGTTTCTTCGGCCGTGCTTTCCAGCTCGACGTCCTGCTTGATATGGTGAATGGAGTCGCCCAATGTGCTGATGCGCTGGCGGATTTCATCATCATTGCCGGACTCCAGCATGATTTTGTACAGGCTCTTCTCGATCGATTCCTTCTTCTCGAAGCGCTCCAGGATAACGTCAAGCCCGCCGATGACCATCTCGAACATATTGATCTTCTCGTGCAGCAGGTTCAGGATATGCTCCTCGATGGTTCCCGAAGTCGACAGGTTGTAGATCTTCACGTCATTGGTCTGGCCTAGACGGTGCACGCGTCCGATCCGCTGCTCGACCCGCATCGGATTCCAGGGCAGGTCAAAATTGATCATATGGTGGCAGAATTGCAGGTTGATGCCTTCGCCGCCGGCTTCCGTCGCGATCATGACCTGCGCCTTGCCGCGGAAAAGGTCCATCATCCAGTCCTTCTTCCCGCGGTTCATGCCGCCCCGGTATGGGACGGAGACCAGCCCGTGATCGCGGAAATAATTGAGCAAGTATTCCTGCGTGGCCCGATATTCCGTGAACACGATGACCTTCTCGTTCATTTGCTGAATGAGCTCGATGGCTTTTTCCGCCTTGGTGTTTGCTTTGATGGCCTTGATGAGATAGACCAGCTCCCAAATTTTATCGCGCAACGGAGAGTCCTCCGGCAGCTTCTTGGACAGATTAACAAGGGTCACGAAGACGGCATCCCGGCTGCTGCATACTTCCCGCTGCAGGGTGACGAGCGACAGCATACTGCTTAAATTTCCCCCAGCTGCCTGATACTGATCTTTGACGAAGGACGTAACGCCGTCGTATAATGACTGTTCTTCAGGCGAAAGGCTGAGTCCCACGTTGCGGACGGACCGCTTCGTGAACTTCACTTCGCCTTCGCCCCGACGGTTGCGGATCATGACCTTGGACAGCTCATCCTTGAGCTGGTCTTGGTTCTTCGGTCTTCGTTTATCCACGACAAAATTTGCGGCAAACTGTCCCTGGCCGCCAAGCTGGCCCGGTTTCAGCAGCGTGATGAGATTGAAGAGCTCGCTGAGGTCGTTCTGCACCGGCGTGGCGGTGAGCAGGAGACAGTATTTTTTGCGCAGCTTTTGGATGAATTGATAATTGGATGTTTTCTTGTTCTTGAGCTTGTGGGCTTCATCGATGATGAGCATGTCGTATTCCTGGTTCAGCAAAATCTCCTGATGCGGATCGCGCTTGGCCGTATCCATGGAGGCGACAACGATGTCATTGCCCCAGGAGTACGCTTTTTTCTGCGCGACCGCGGGAATGCCGAACTTGGAGTTCAGCTCGCGGACCCATTGGAGAACCAGGGAAGCAGGTACGAGAATCAGCACTTTGGATACCAGTCCGCGCACGATGTATTCTTTTAAAATAAGACCGGCTTCAATCGTCTTGCCAAGTCCCACCTCATCCGCCAAAATGGCTCTGCCCGACATCTCGAACAAAACGCGTCTTGCGGTATCGGTCTGATGGGGGAGCGGGGATAAACCGCCAAGGTGCTTGAGGCACTGCAGTTCTTCAAAGCTTGTAACGAGGCGCGATTTCTCGCCCTCAACGGCAAGCTGGGCCAGACGATAGTCACCCCAAGGGCCTCCTTTGTCCAGTCGGCCAGAGAGATCGTCAAACCAAGAACGGTCGATCTGCAATGGAACGGGAAGGCGCGGGTCGAAAATCATGCCTGAGTCGGCAGATGGCTGTTGGTTCATGTCGATCTCCTCCTGTGATGAAAGATTCCGGGCCAACGGTGTATATGTAGTATGGACGAAAAAAGAAGTCTTCATAACCTTGCACGGATTCGGGAGCCGCGGAATACCCTATAGAGCGCACGGCTGCTGGAATTGGATATTTTCATCCTTTTTTTCATAGGGATCAGCGAAAAAGAGAGCGAGAGGAAGAAAGCGGAAGCTTGCGCGCGGGAGCTTGGAACTGTCGGCTTAATTTTCACATTATCGGCATAGTTAACCTATATATAGTGTAGTATAATGAATAAATAGCACTATATGTGGTGTATATAGTGGTTTTGGATGTTTGACCGGCTACATAACAGGTTATGTTGTTGGTGAGCACATACTTGGGAATCTTTTAAATTTTATATCTTATATAGGAGGTAGTTGCACTTGAGTACGATGCAGAATCAGCGGCTGGAAGGTTTAAGCGAGAAGATCTTTTTGGACCGGTATGCCTGGAAGGATGCGGACACCAACAACGCCAAGGTCGGCGACGTGGTGCTCGTGCTGACGAAGGATGATCCTAAATTTCCGACCAAGGAAGTTGGCGAAATCGTGAAACGCGAAGGCCGCAAGGTCACCGTGAAGACACGGAAGGGCGAGCTTGTGGAGTCGGATGTGGAGAAGCTGACGTTAACCATCGAGAAAACGCCGGAAGAAATGTGGGATCGTCTCGCGGCAGCCATGTCATCGGTTGAGGCAACGCCGGAACTGCAGGAAGAGTGGCGCGGGAAGTTCCGCGAGATTCTGGATGATTGGAAGCTGGTGCCGGGCGGACGGATTGCGGCCGGAGCGGGTGCAAGCGATGAATTGACGCTGTTCAACTGTTACGTCATTCCTTCCCCGAAGGACAGTCGGGGCGGCATCATGGAAACCCTGAGCGAGATGACCGAGATTATGGCGCGCGGCGGCGGTGTCGGCATCAACTTGTCTTCCCTTCGTCCTCGGCGCGCGATCGTTAGAGGCGTGAACGGCTCCTCCAGCGGTGCGGTATCGTGGGGCGGATTGTTCAGTTATACGACAGGCCTGATCGAGCAGGGCGGAAGCCGCCGCGGCGCGCTCATGCTGATGATGAACGATTGGCACCCGGACGTGGAGGATTTCATTACGGTGAAGCAGACGATGGGACAAGTCACGAACGCGAACCTGTCGGTATGCGTCAGCAACGCTTTCATGAAAGCCGTGAAGGAAGACCTGGACTGGGAGCTCGTGTTCCCGGATACCACCGATCCCGATTACGATGAGCTGTGGGACGGCGATTTGGATAAATGGAAGAAAGCCGGACGCAGCGTCATTCCATATAAAACGGTTAAAGCACGCGAGGTATGGCACACCATTATCGAATCCGCATGGAAATCGGCAGAGCCGGGCGTGGTCTTCATGGAATACTACAACCAGATGTCCAACAGCTGGTATTTCAACCCGATCATCTGTACCAACCCTTGCGGCGAGCAGGGACTTCCGGGCTGGGGCGTATGCAACCTGTCCGCGATGAACCTGTCGAAGTTCTACGATGAAGCGAATCATGACGTTGCATGGGATGAGCTGGCTACGACGACGCGTTACTCCGTGCGTTTCCTGGATAATGTCATCGACCGGACGCCTTACCATTTTGAAGAAAACGAATTGAACCAGAAAAAAGAGCGCCGCGTAGGCCTCGGAACAATGGGTCTGGCCGAGCTGATGATCAAGCTGAACATCCGTTACGGCAGCCCGGAATCGCTGGAGTTCCTGGATAAGCTGTATGGCTTCATCGCGCGCGAAGCGTATCTTGCATCCGCGGATATTGCCGAGGAGAAGGGCTCGTTCCAGGCATTCGATGCCGAACTGTATCTCCAAAGCGGCTTCATGAAAAATATGGCCGAGGTGTATCCGGAAGTTGCCGAAGCGGTCCGCAAAAAAGGCGCCCGCAACGTTACCGTCATTACCCAAGCGCCGACGGGAAGCACGGGTACGATGGTTGGAACTTCGACGGGCATCGAGCCGTACTTTGCCTTCAAATACTTCCGTCAAAGCCGTCTCGGCTTCGACGAGCAGTTCGTGCCGATTGCTCAGGATTGGCTGGACAGCCATCCGGGCGAAGAGCTTCCGGACTATTACGTCACCGCGATGAGTCTCTCCGCCGAGGATCACATTCGCGTGCAGGCGGCGATTCAGCGCTGGGTGGACAGCTCCATCTCGAAGACGGCGAACTGTCCGTCCGACTTCACGGTTGAAGATACGAAACGCCTGTATGAGCTGGCATTCGATCTGGGATGCAAAGGCGTAACGATCTACCGCGACGGCAGCCGCGACGTGCAGGTCCTGCAGACGGAGAAAAAAGAAGACAAAGCCGCCGAAGCGACAACAGCTTCTACCGCGGAAGCGGCGCTGGAGCAAAGTGCGGCAGGCCAAGCCGCTGAGGAAACGGCGAGCGTGGAGCCGGCTGCTGCAAGCATGGCCGTGACAGCCTCGCCGAGCAAGAGCGGACTGGATAAACAATACAAGAAGCGTCCGCAAGTGCTGCGCGGCGCAACCTATAAAATGAACACGCCGTTCGGCATGGCGTACATCACGATCAATGATCTGGACGGCATTCCAAGCGAAATCTTCCTGAACGTCGGCAAAGCCGGATCGGATGTGTTCGCGATGGCGGAAGCCCTGGGCCGCGTATGCTCCCTGTTCCTCCGTTACGGAGACCACGGCAACAAGGTGGAGCTGCTGATCAAGCACCTCAAAGGCATCGGCGGCACCGGCGCGATCGGCTTCGGCGCGAACCGCGTCGAGTCCATCGCCGACGCCGTGGCGAAGGCGCTCGAGACGCACGTGGCCAACAACGCCGAGGCGGATCATGACCATGATCCGGCACCGGTCGCAGCCACGATGGCGCCTACCGATGCAGGCGAAGGCGGGGCAACGGCAGCCGCGGGCCACGGCGGACATGGCGCGCACGCAGGCGGCAGCATGTCGCTGGATCTGTGCCCGTCCTGCGGCGGGGCATCCTTGATTAACATCGAGGGATGCAAGACGTGCGGGAACTGCGGGTATAGTAAGTGCTCTTAAGGAAGTCTTAGGGAAGAGCTCCCTCCAAAATTTGATTTTCCCGCGCAAGCTAACGAATATGAGAGATCAATAAATAAACAGCGGCAGTCAGGACATGATTTTCTCGTCCATGGCTGCCGCTGTTTCCATGATTAGAGCATGGAATAAAACGCTTACGCCATTCGTAACGTATATATTAAACATATTGAATGAAATGTGGTGATTCGGTTGAGCTCTACGGAAAGAATGCCTTTGTATCAGAGGGTTCAAGAGTATATACGCGACTTGATATCGTCGCAGGTACTGAAGGTTGGAGATCGTATACCTACGGAAAAGGAACTCATGGAGCGTTTTGGAGTAAGCAAGATTACGGTCGTTAATGCCCTGGCCGGCTTGGTTAACGAAAAAATCATAACCAGGGTGCCCGGAAAGGGGACTTTTGTAAGCGAGCCCGAATCTCAAATGCCGGCCACTCCTCCTATAAGTACCGTAAAACCTGTCCATAAGACTAGCGGAGAAATGGGGACGCGGTTGATCGGGCTCATTATGCCCAGCATTTATGATTATTTTACGATTCGACTTATACAAGGTATTCAGCAAGCGCTGAAAGAGAACGATTACCGCTGCGTTATCTATTTATCAGAGGGCGATATTGATAAGGAAAAAGAGGCGATCCAGACATGCAGTAACATCGGAGTGGAGGGATTGCTGATTTTCCCGGTGGACGAGGAATTATTCAACGAGGAAATATTAAGCATGAAATTTGCGGGGTTTCCGTTTGTTCTCATCGACCGTTACCTTCCCGGGGTGGAAACTCACTATATCGCATCGGACGGCAGGCTTGGCGTTAACATGGCTGTCAATTACCTGTGGGAACTGGGGCATCGTGAAATCGCCATCTGCTCCGATTCGCCCATACAAACCGTAACCGTTCAAGAACGGATCGATGGATATATGAATGCCTTCAAGGAAAAGGGAGCACTCATTAACCCTGCCCATATCGTAACCGGTTTTGAAATCGGAAGCCTTGAGCAAGCTGAAACCCATCCATTGTACCGCTATATCAAAAATCGGATGGCAACGGCTTATATTACGCTTAATGGAATTCTTGGAGTAAAAATCTATCAGATTGCGCGTCAAGCCGGATTGAAGGTGCCTGAGGACATATCCATCATCAGTTTTGACGATCCGACTTCCATCATCGAAGGATATAGCACGTTCACGCACGTTAAACAGTTTGAACGAGACATGGGCTACCGTGCAGCTTACACGCTGCTTGAGGTGATTAACAGTGATGACGGACAAGACGGAAAATACTTTAAAACCCTAGTGGAGCCGGAATTGGTCATTGGCGAGACGACGGGAAAAAACGTTTCATCCACTTTCTGATACCAACACCCGCTTCTTCCTATATATGCAACCTAATAACGAGTCCGATGCGCTTTCTATTCGAGCCTGACAATGCAAGCGATGGCTGCGCGGACTCTTTTACTAGGTCGGCCATAACTTCCTCTCATGAAATCCTCCCCCCATAATAGTTTCCCAAAATCAAATCAATAAAGAAATCCAGCAGAAGCTCATCAAACCCTACACAGGTCGCTACATCTCAGAATATTACTTTTTATCAGACCATTTCATAAGGATATATTGAATATAATGTATCCTTGCCAAGGAATAAAAACACCTGAAAAGAAGGTTGGGGATAGGGGCTTTTGCCCCGTTTATCTATAACTTAAGGTTACTTTTTAACCAAATGAGGAAATTGTGGAATGATTCCTACACCATATTGAATATATTTAAACTATAAAATTGAAACCGCTTGCAATGGAGGAGGGGGAGACAGTCGCTATATACCGTACGACGAAGATGTAGGAGGTGTTCGGAGAATGGTACCAAAGGGTGCTCTTATCCCTGGATTGGAGCAATTAAAAAAGAATAAGAAACTAACTAGAATATGGTATTTCAGGCACATATACTTATTTTTGCTTCCTGCTATCATCTGGTTCCTGGTGTTTGCTTACTATCCGATGTACGGCATTATCATCGCATTCAAAGATTACAAATTCAATTTGGGGATATTGGGGAGTCCGTGGGCGGGCTTTAAATATTTCGAGCAGTTTTTAAACGATTCCAGTTTTTACGATGTGCTCCGAAATACGTTATCTATCAGCGCCCTTAAGCTTATTTTCGGATTTCCAGCTCCCTTGATCCTAGCCTTAATGCTCAATGCCGTCATGCACAAAAAAATCAAAAGAGTGTTTCAAACGATTTCCTATCTGCCGCACTTCGTTTCATGGGTCGTTGTCGTTACCTTGCTTCAAAAAATCCTGTCTCCGAACGTAGGACTTATCAATGACATTAGGTACCAAATGGGTTTGGATCCCATCTTTTTTATGGGAAAGCCGGAATTATTCTATCCATTGGTCCTCATATCCGACATCTGGAAAGGCGTAGGCTGGGGTTCGATCATTTATTTAGCCGCGTTAACGAATATCGATCCACATTTGTATGAAGCTGCGGAAATCGACGGGGCTGGAAGGTGGAGCAAACTATTCAAGATCACGCTTCCATGTCTTACGCCAACGATCGCCATATTGCTTATTTTCTCACTCAGCGGAATACTGAACGCGGGTTTTGACCAAATCTGGCTGATGCAGTCCCCGGCAACCTTAAGCGTCTCGGAGATCTTGGACACTTATGTCTTGAAAACAGGCCTCCAACAGGGGCAATTAGCATATTCCACGGCCATCGGTTTATTCAAATCTGCGATCTCGCTGCTGCTCATCGTTGCTGTCAATAATATATCCAGACGCGTGAGTAACGTATCGTTATGGTAATCAGCTAGCACTGAAGATGAGGAGGTGTGTGTTATGGGTGCAAGTAGGCTGTCGCCGGCAGACAAAATGTATATGACGCTTAACTATGCGGCGCTGCTTTTATTCTGCGCTACGGCGTTATATCCATTTATCTATTTTCTAGCCCTGTCTTTCAATGACGGCTACGACGCGATGAAGGGGGGAATCTATTTTTTCCCCAGAGTGTTTACATTAGAAAACTATGCAAAAGCTTTTAGCAACACGTTGATCCTAAATTCCTTCTATATTTCCATTACCCGAACCCTTGTGGTTACGGTTGCCTCCGTATTTTTGACGGCCTTATTAGCCTACGCCCTTTCGCGGAAAGGTTTGCCGGGAAGAAAATACATCGTATTCTTCTTTTTCTTTACCACGTTGTTCAGCGGCGGACTGATTCCGACGTTCATACTGTTCCGGCAAATCCACATCCTGGATACGTTTTGGGTGCTGGTGCTGCCGTCCCTATATAACTTTTTCAATGCGATTATCATGAAAACCTTCTTCGACGGGATCCCTGAAGGTCTGTCGGAATCCGCCCGAATCGACGGCGCAAGCGAGTTGTCCGTATTTGCCAGAATCATTCTGCCTCTATCGATGCCGGTGCTTGCTACCATTGCTTTGTTTGTCGGGGTGGGCGTGTGGAATGACTGGTTTACCGGTCAGTTTTTCATACAGAATGAAAAGCTGCAGCCTGCCGCTACGTTCCTGAACAAGATGATCAGCGAAGCGTCTTTCCAGTCGATGACGTCGTCGTCGGGAAATAGCGGATCCGCCATACAAAACATGACCGAGACGCAGATGGAACTGCGAGGCGTTACGCCGGAAGCCTTGCGGATGACGTTTGTCATCATTATAACGACGCCGATCATCTGCGTGTATCCGTTTCTTCAGAAATATTTTGTGAAAGGCGTACTGGTAGGTTCTCTTAAGGAGTAGTCGGTATAGAAGGCTATGCCTTTTATATAAAAAAACTTCCAATGGAAGGGGATTGTAGGATGAGGAAGAACAAGCGCAGGAGTGTTCTTGGCATGACACTAATCGCTTTACTGCTTCTAGCAACCATGACGGCATGTACGGGAAAAGGCGGAGGGGAGGATGCAGGTACGGTTGACACAGGTCCGAAGGAGCAAGGTACTGAAGAAATAAAACCGGTGACCTTGTCTTTCCTCAGTGCTTGGAACGGTGGCGGAGCCGGTTTCCCGCAGGACCAGGAGAATAATCCCGTAGCCGGGCAGATCAGGGAAAAAACCGGGGTCACGTTGAAACTGGAATCCATCACGACAAGCGAAGTAGAAAAGCTAAACACCATTTTTGCTTCCGGTACGGTTCCGGATATCGTTAACGCACCTTTCTGGTCTACGACAGGAGGAGAAGGACAAGTCATCAAGAAGGCGGCCATGGAAGGGCAGCTTCTGGATTTAACCCCTTATCTCGATAAATACCCGAATATTAAAAGACTTGTGACTACCGGGATCGCGAAGGATTTTGCCGAGTTCGATCTCAATAGTCCCGAATTCGAAGGCAAGACGTATCTCATTCCTACGGAGACCCCGGACGGTACCCCTGAGAGCATTCATAATTGGAATTACGGCCTTTTTGCCAGGGGAGATATCCTGAAAGCTTTAAATGTAAAAGCGGAGGATATTGATACGCAAGAAGAACTAGTGGATCTATTGATCAAGATCCGGGACGGCGGTTTCAAGGATATTGGCGGGAAGCCGGTCATCCCTGCCGGAACCATGTGGAACGGATGGGATTACGGCCAATTCCTTGCCGGATGGACGGATTACACGATTTCGGACTACCGTGAAGTGGATGGAAAACTGATTCACTGGACGCAGTCCAAGGACCATGAAGCTAGGTTGTTATACATGAGAAAGTTATTAACGGAAGGTTTGTTTGATCTTGAAGCCTTCAACAATACGAGTACAACAGCGAATGAAAAGCTGACGACGGGCAAGCTTGCCGTATTCGGAGCCCAGCCTATGTTAGTTGATTTACAAAAAACGCTGTATAAAACGAATCCGGAAATGCAATATGAACTACTCGGGCCGATGAAGAATAAGAGCGGAGAGATTCGAACGCAAGTGGAAAAACCCGGCCGTTCCGGATTCCCTGTCCTTTTCTTAAGCGCTAACATCAAAGATCCCGATGCCGCATTGCGGTACATTGATTATGTCAACAGCGAAGAAGGCCGATTGCTTGCATATTTCGGAATCGAAGGAATGCACTACACGATGGAAAACGGGGTACCCCAATGGATCTCTGATGTGAAAAAACAATTCGATGAAAACCCGGATCTGAAAAGAGACGCAGGGCTTAATTATCTTCCAGGAAGGTTCATCGGAGCATTCTCCTCTGAAGTCACTTGGCCTACGCCCGAAGATCAAAAAACGGAGTGGCAAAAGCTGGAGGAAAGTTTCTCGGCAAAAATGCCTATCAAAATCATAGACAAAGTAAGCGCCAGCTACCTTGCAAGAGAGTGGCCTAAATATCAGGAATATATCGATAAAACCAGCAGTTTGAATTTCGATGAGGAATTTAAGAAAGCGTTTTTTGCAGGGTCAGATGAAGAAGCTCTCAATATGCTTCATAGCGTTCAAGAAAAATTCAGAGCGGCCGGCGTGGAAGAAATGGCGGAGTTCGTGGCTCAAAAAGCTGCAGAACGTGATGATGTCGGGTTCTAGTGAAGAGGTTTGCGGGATGGTGTCACTGCCATCCCGAATATTTCATGAATACTAGGTCAGTCTTCTTTTAAATATGCAAGAGAGGGGACAACTCATGTTAAACCCGGTCGTTTCAGCAGGCGCATTCACTGAACTCGATAAGTTTATGTTCGAATCGTGGGGTTATTTTGTCATTCCGAATGTGCTGTCGAAAGAGGAGGTCAAAGCATGCCTGCAGGCATCCATTCGAATTCATGAAGCGGCAGGTACGGTCGGTTGGGGTCAAGTCGGCAGAGGGTATGAGTCTGAACACGCTCTTGAAAACTTAATGGATCATCCATCGGTTTTACCGAAGATAAGGGGTTTACTTGGCGATCGATTCATTATGCAGTCCGGGTGGAATACGATGCAGCCGGCAAGGGGGAGGATGGGAGGCTGGCATCAAGACGGATCCAGCGCTTTCGATTTTAAGAATCTGGGGTACCCAGTCCCCCTTATTCAGCTCCGTGCTTCATTTTTATTGACCGATCAGGATGAACCCGGCATGGGGAATATGGAGTTCATTCCAGGCAGCCACCGCAGTCTCGTTCCACTACCGGATTCGATCCGGACTGCAAATTCGGGTACGCCGATCAGCCATGTGGTATGTGCATCTGCAGGATCAGTCCTGGTGTTTCACAACGCCGTATGGCATCGGGCGCACGAACATAATTGGGATTACGACCGCTATACCATGCATTACATCTATAGCCCTCCGTGGGTAAAGCCCTCGGACCGTTTTCATAACGATGTCAACTTTATGCAAAGAACTACGCCTGTGCGAAGAGCTTTAATGGGGGATTTTTCAAGGCCTGATGCGCCATTTGGAGCAAGTTATACGCCACCTCCCTTTGAAGAAAACTAAAATCTTGTAAAAAATATAAACGATGACGGAGGGGAAACGCATGTTGAACGTTGCGATGTTAAGTAAGTGGCATGTGCATGCAGATGATTATGCAAGAAGGTTGCTATCGCACGGTAACGTCAAGCTCACGGCAGTCTGGGACGAACAGCCTGAACGGGGAAGCGAATGGGCTGCCCAATTGGGAACGGATTTTGAAGCGGATTTGGATACGCTGCTAGAGCGGGAAGACATCGATGGGGTCGTGGTGGATGCTCCTACAAGCATGCACGCTGACGTCATGGTAGCTGCCGCTGAGGCCGGCAAACACATCTTTACCGAGAAAGCCATGGCTCTTACCGTAGAAGAATGTAATCGAATTTCTGCAGCGGTACGCAAAGCAGGCGTCAAGTTCTGCATTTCATTTCCGGCTCGCACAAGGCCTCACCAATTGTTCGCGAAGCAGCTGATCGATGACCATGTATTAGGGGACGTGACGCTTTTGCGCATTCGGAACGGCCACGACGGCGCATTGAACAATTGGCTCCCGGAATACTGGTACGATGAGAAGCAAACCGGCGGCGGCGCGATGATGGATTTGGGATGTCATCCGATGTACTTAGCCAGCTGGATGTTGGGTCAGCCCAAACGAATCACCTCCATGTTTCATTATTTCACCCATCGTGCAGTGGAAGATAATGCGCAGTGCTCCATTGAGTTCGTCAACAATGCGGTCGCACTGGTCGAAACAAGCCTTGTGACGTACAGAACCCCTTCTGCACTTGAGATTTACGGTACGGAGGGCACCTTGATGATCTCGGATGATACCGTTAGAGTCATCTCGAAGAAGCTCGATTCCCCCTTTTCCGGATGGATCTCACCCACTCAACTCCCTAAAGAGCAGCCGCTTCCGATCATCCAATGGGCGGATGCATTGATTCATGACAAGCCGATGCCCTTCGGTTTGGAAGAGGGAACGAAATTGACGGAGCTATTGGAAGCGGCATACATCGCTCATAAGGAAAACCGAACGGTAGAGTTCAAATAACGCGAGGGAGGGAATGCCATGAGAACCGTAAAAGTAGGGATCATCGGTTGCGGAATGATTGCGAACGGGAAACATATGCCGTGTTTATCCAAGTTAGACAACGTGCAGATGGTGGCCTTTTGCGACTTGAAGCCGGAAAGAGCCGAGGAAGCCGCGAAAAAATACGGCACGCAAGGCGCTAAGGTGTTTACGAATTACAACGATCTGCTTGCCATGGAAGAGATTGAGGTCGTGCATGTGCTAACACCGAACAGCTCGCACGCGACGATTTCCATTGATGCGCTCGAAAGCGGCAAACATGTCATGTGCGAAAAACCAATGGCCGTCACAGGTGCGGAGGCCAAGGCGATGTACGAAGCCCACTTGCGAACAGGCAAGAAGCTCACCGTCGGGTACCAGAATCGTTCCAACGCCAAAAGCCAGCTGTTAAAAAAGATGATTGCCGATGGAGAACTTGGAGATATCTATTTGGCAAAAGCGGTCGCTACCCGAAGAAGAGGCGTTCCGACATGGGGCGTGTTTCTGGATAAAGAGAAGCAGGGTGGCGGTCCCATGATCGATATTGGAACCCACTCCCTGGATCTGATCCTATGGTTGATGGATAACTATGAACCGGAGAGCGTCGTCGGCAGTGTCTTCCATAAACTGAAGTATACCGAAAATGCCGCGAACGAATGGGGGGCCTGGGATCCAAACGAATTCGAGGTAGAGGATTCGGCCTTCGGGTATGTGAAATTTAAAAACGGAGCGACGGTCATCATTGAAACCAGCTGGGCCCTTAACATTGCGGAAGGTGGCGGCAACCTGCTGTGCGGAACGAAGGGAGGAGCGGATTTTGCTAAAAATGAACTGCGGATCAATGGCGAGCGGGACGGAAGCTTGTTCCTGAATAAAATCGAGGTGAATCCGAATGCGCGAGAACAATTCAGGGGAGAAGAGTTGACCGATTTCGAGTATGAAGCCAAACAATGGATTCACAGTATCGTGAACGATACCGAACCCTTGGTTAAACCGAGGGAAGCGATGATTGTTTCACAAATATTAGAGGCCGTGTATATATCCGCAGAAACAGGAACAACCGTTTATTTTGATAAAGAATAAGGACCAGGAGATTTCCGCGAAGGCGGGGATCTCCTTTTTTATTTGCGTCATCGGTCTGAACCCTTAGATGAACTGTTGATCAATGGAATCCAGTATGCTGTTTTATTTACGACGGGCAATTCATTCTGGCAGGAGACGAGACTTTATCCGATGGTTTTGCTTCCCTTTATTTTCTTATTATTTGCAGCGGCCATGATTAGTCGGAGCTTATACAAATTGACAGGAAACATTTGGCTCGGTGCAATGGTGAATACCTTGATCATCACGATGATTGGAGTTGCGAACACGGCTACCTTAGCTTCTTTTCAGAACTAAGTGTAGCTGAAGTGGCCCCTTAGGACATTGGAGTGAATCTTAATTTATTCGATGACATTAGGCTACTCGAATTTCGAAGGAGGCACGTTGTAATATTTCTTGAACGCTTTCGAAAATGTGAACGGATCGGGATATCCGAGGAAGCCGGCAATCTGCTGGATCGTATATTTTTTTTCGTATAGATAATCTCTTGCTCGGTTCATTTTGATTTGAGAAATATATTGCCCCGGCGTGATGCCCACGGTTTTCTTGAACAAGGAGATAAAATACTTCTCGGAGACGCCGGCAATCGCCGCGAGCTCGTTCATCCGAATGGAACGCTGCAAGTTCGCATCCACGTATTGGAATACGTCCTGCAGGACATCCAGGCTTCCTTCTGTTCTTCTCGGCTTCCTGCCGTTCAGGAACTTACCGGCGTAGGCCCCTTGCCCATGAAGCTCGAGAATCTTAGCTATCACGACGAGAAGAGAAGCCTTTAAGTAGAGTTGGTTTCCCGACGTACCGCTGCCTTGCTTCAACCGACGATAAGCCTTGGTGAACAGCGTTGCTTCCTCACGGATCAGGTCGCCCGCCACAATACCCGGGAGTTGAAACTCGCCCAAAATTCGCTGCTGTTCTCCGATCCCGAAATCGAAATGTATGTATAAAAATCGGCAAACATCCCCGGTCGTCGAAGCGATATAGGGCATATCGGGGTAAAAAAACACGACATCTCCGGGGACAGCCGTATGTTCGAACCCGTCGATGGTGATCTTCACCGAGCCCGATTGAATGAACCAGAGATCGTAATCGGGATGCGACTTGTGTTCGATCCAGCCCTGATCATGAGCCTGTTCTAAATAGGAGCTCATCCGGAGACTTATATACTCCGAGAGTTCGTTGATTATACTCATGTTCATTTTCTTGGCGCACATCGGATTTCCACTGTCTCCTCTACCGCATGACATTCTTAGTTTTAAGCAAGTATACTAAAGAATTTATGAGATGTGAATTATCATACTATATGACATGTTTTGAAAACCATCGTACATTCCGCTTTTCGGCCACTCTCCTATAATGGACTTATATCCTATGAGGAGGGTTAATCATGAATGGTTCCAACATGCAGCAGCCGAAGGTGGTCGTCATCGGAGCAGGCAGCCTGTTTTTCGGTCGTCAGTCCATATGGCAGATGGTCCACTCCCCCTACCTGAATCGGGGAACGCTTGCTTTGGTCGATACGGATGAGGAGAGGCTGTCGAAAATGGTGCGACTTGCCCAGATGGTGGCCCGGGAGAATAACGTCTCCTTGAAGGTGGAGGGCTCGACGGACCGAAGACAGGTGCTTCCCGGGGCCGACTTCGTTGTACTCAGCTTTGCCGAACAGTCGGTGAAATATCGGGGGATCGATTGCCAAGTATCTTTGAAGTACGGCATCCGCATGTGCTCCGGAGATACGATCGGACCGGGCGGCATATTCCGAGCGATGCGGGAGCTTCCGGTCATCATGGAATGCGCCAAAGACATCGAGGAGTTGTGCCCCGACGCCTGGGTGATCAACTATATTAACCCATCTACCGTCCATGGTATCGCATTGCACCGATATGCGCCGAAGCTAAAATCGTTCGCGCTGTGCGACAGCCATCATATGCCGCATAAGAAGGCCCATTATGCCGTGCGGGCCGGCATTATCGGGGACCAAAGCGAGTTCACCGCGGAGATTGACCGGAAGTTCGACTTCCGCGTCGCCGGCGTCAATCATTTCACGTGGCTGCTGAAAGCGGAGTTCGATGGAAAGAATGTCATGCCTACGATTGCGGAGGCCATGCGCAAGGCGGCTGGCGAAGAGAACAACGGCGGCGACCACGGCGCAAAAGCGCTTCATAACGACGCCATCACGTATGAACTGTACGATATTTTCGGATACATTCCTACCTGCACGGCCCATACAAAGGAATATGTCCGGTACTGGCAAGCTCTCGGCAAGACGCAGGACTCCATTCCGCCGTTATCGATTTGGGAGACGGAGGACCGATATCAGCGACACGACGAGATGTGGCGACAGGTGGACGACTTTCTCTCGGGGAACATTCCGATTGCCGATTACATGAGCACTTTCGGCCCGGATCATGCGACGGACATTATCGAGAATATGGTGGGAAATCTGGGAAAGCGGTTCTTCATCAACACGCTAAACCGCGGGGCGGTAACGAACATGAGCGACGACTCGTTCCTGGAGCTCCTGTGCGACGTAAGCATGGAAGGGGCAAAGCCGGTCCACGTAGGCGAGATGCCGCGGGGAATTCGAGGCATGCAGGAGCTTGTGCTGGATACGCATGAGCTTACGGCTGAGGCCGTCGTGGAACAGAGCTACGAGAAGCTGAGGAGAGCGATGCTGACGGATCCGCTCGTGAATTCCATCAGCGACGCGGACCAGATCATCAAAGAACTGCTAGTGTTGGAGCGTGAGATGATCCCGGACGCTTGGTACGAGGATTGACCTGAACTTAAAGTTTATGCGGAGTACATCAGGACCCCGGTTATAAGGAAGCCATTGGCTCTAAGTGAAGCATTTGCTCTCAGGTTTCCGCCGAAGCTAAAGAAGCAGAGCGATAAGACCACAAGATTCCCTTACCAGGAATCATGTGGTCTTGGGTTTTGATACTGTCGAATTGCGTTGTGGAAGCTTTATTTGCTTGCCCTGCCCGGAAGTTTGTACTTTATGATTTCAGGTGTTCGAATTTTATAGTGGTTTTTTAAACGATGGGTCGTTAAAACCTCTGCTTAGAGACAAGGTTACAATATGATTTTCATCTATGAAAAGGAATCACTGGAAAATAACCTAGTACTTAAACTTATCAATTCAAAAGAGAACTGCTGTTATGAAATTGAAATCAAGTTTGCGGGGAAACCAATCACCTCGAATATCGCCGCTGAACCGCCTCAGGCAGTTCCTTGAAGGCAACCTCTTCCCAGTGCGTGACCCCCCGAAGCAGCGTGTGATATAGCTGTATATAAGCTCCTTCTCTTAATTGCTTTCCGGCCGAAAACCCAAGCCTGCGTTCAGTTCCTTTCTCATTGTATGAAGTCAGCTCATAGTTGTAACGTCCTTCCTCATCTTGAATACCGAGGCCGGTTATCACCGTATAATAGATGTTTTTTCCTGCAGAATTTTCAGGGGTCAGCTTCTCCGAGTCGAAGAAGAACATCCACAAGCATGCTCCAATCACGATGATGAGCCCCAGGATTTGTACTGTCTTTTTCAATATAAAATCCTCCTAAGCGTAATCAGGATGAGACAATGTCTTTATTCTTCAACCGGCGAATAGACATCGATGCAAAAATGATAATGAAAGCCAAATTGATCATCCAAAACAGAATGTTTTGCATGTCAGTTAACTTGTCTTGACTCATCACACTCATCCCGATGTTGAGTAATGAGTACGGGAAAAATAGGCCCAACTTGGCAACATACATACCCAGACCGATAAAGACCGCGGACAAACTAATGCCGATCGGTGTGGCAAAGCTGCGGATCCGAAGCGAAAGTCCCAATTGTAGAGCAACGATGGACATACACGCATACCATCCACGGATCATCCAACCTATAGTCTCTACAGGGAAAGGCCCGGGTAAGGAGAACAAGGTGCCTGCAAGCCAATAAAGTCCAATGAACAGTACTTGCGCGAACAAGATTAAAACGCCGACTACCATCCATTTGGCAAGAAACACGCTGGCAATCGAAACTGGAGAGGTCATAACCATATTCCAATTTCGGTTTAAATGCTCCAGTCTACCAATATAAGAACAGCAGATGGAAATCAGAATAGGCAGGAAAAACACACCGTAGAATAGTGCGACCTGGGTCCACAGGCTGTACCAACCATTTTGCAGGGCGTCCTGGTTAAAATAATAATTCGCACATCCAATCAACAAACTTAGAATCGGAAGTACAGCGATGATAAGGCCAATTCGAGAATGACGCAGTTTGAGCCATTCAGCAGAAATACTTCGTTTCATAAACGTTCCTCCTCAGATTTCCTGCCTGCTTACATGGAAGTTCCCCGCGAAATAGAACAGGACGGTCATAATCAAAGAGCCCAGTACGATTCCAACACTTTCAGGCTGTACGATGTAGACGCTCGCAGACTCGGTGTATAGATAAGTAACCGGGCTGAGATCCAAATAGTAAGACCAAATAAAAAGATGTCGAATAGCAGCCGGAAATAATCCGGCGGTCATACCGATGAAGCCGCCCAGCATGCCCAAACACAGCGCAAAAGCCTGATTTTTGATAGCAAAAGAAATCCACTGTTGAAGGGCTGTGACAGCAAGGGTCGTCAGGAGAGTGCCTCCAACGAACCGGAATAATAAATCGCTAGGCAGCGTACCGGAGAAATCCTTTGTGAGACCGATCACGATTATGAATAAGGCCTGTACCCCGATTCCAAACAGGATCAGACTATTGGTGCATATATACTTCGCTGCGTAGAGCCGTCCGCGTCCCACATTGGTAGCAGCAAGCATTTTCCAGGTCGATCCCTTATGTTCCATATCACAAATACGTGAGACAACAACAGCTGACATAATGGGCATAAACAAACCATTCATGGATGAAATACTAAAAAAAACGGATTCCCAAACGGCGTGATCCGGGTTGCTCGCAATGGACCTGCTTATGGACATAAAAGCCCACAGCATCTCTATGATAAGAAATAATATCATCATGATCCCTATTTTTTTGCGACGGATTTTATAATACTCCAGCCCTAACAACTTGATCACAAGCTCCGCCCCTTTCCTGTCAGCTCCAGGAATATATCCTCCAAACTTTTCTTCTGCTCCTCGATCCGAGTGACTTCGATTTTATGTTCAACAAGCAGCCTGTTCATCTCCGCCACTTCCGTATCCTGTAGCGTGCAGAGCTCAAGCCGGCTGCCACTTTGTGTCGGGTTGTATCCTTGATTGAGTAGTAGCTGCTCGGCTTTAGCATTATCCCCGGTTTTCATATAAATGGCGTTTCTGTTTTGTTGCCTCAAACTTGCCATACTCCCCTGATACAGTAGATTCCCTTGAGTGATAATGCCTACGGAGGTAGCGATTTGTTCGATCTCCGAGAGGAGATGGCTGGAGAGCAATACAGTGATTCCATAGCGTTCAGGCAATGACTTGATGAGCTCCCGAATTTCTCCAATGCCTGCGGGGTCAAGTCCGTTTGTCGGCTCATCAAGGATCAGCAACTTGGGGAATGCAAGCAGTGCCATCGCGATGCCCAGCCGTTGCTTCATTCCTAGCGAATATTGTTCCGTTTTTTTGTTTTTCTGATTTTCCAGCCGCACAATACGAAGGGCCTCGTGCACGTTTTTATCGGGTACATTCCGAAGGCGCTGCATAACCTTCATATTCTCAAGCCCGGTCAAATGCCCGTAATAAGAGGGAGATTCAATCAGCGACCCGGTACGCTGCAGAATGGATGGCCGATGTTTGCTCAGGTTTTCCCCGAAAATATGGATGGTCCCTTCCGTAGGCTTGATGAGACCGAGCAGCATTTTTAGCGTCGTTGTTTTCCCTGCACCGTTCGGGCCCAGAAATCCATAGATTTCTCCCTCTTGAACACGTAAATCCACTTTATTTACGCTGTTATTTGCCCCATACGTTTTAGACAGATTTTGCGTTTGCACAATCGCGAGTGCACTCATAAGAAAGTCAGCTCCATTCCAGTCTTTAATTTCTCCTTCGTTTCAACCATAAAGAATCTACCTTACTTCAGTCTTTAGACAACCTTACGCTAACCTTAAATAGATTTTGAAAAAGACGGCTCATCCACTTGTTCATGTATAATAAATTCAGGTGATGGGGCATGGAGAATTTAAAAGACAAAAAAATATTAATTGTAGATGATGAACCGGAAATCAGAATTATGATCGAACGATTTTTAAGAAAAGAGGGCTTTTACCGTATTTACATGGCAGGCGACTGTGCTTCGGCTCTGTCGATCTGCCGAGAGGGTAAACCGGAAATCGCGATTCTCGATGTCATGCTGCCTGATGGCGACGGATTCTCGCTTCTTTCTTCCATTAAACAGTTGACAGATATACCGATTCTTTTTCTCACCGCGCGAGGTGAGGATGAAGATCGATTGCTTGGACTGGGTTTGGGGGCAGATGATTACATTGTTAAACCTTTCCTGCCGAGGGAGCTGGTATTACGGCTTATGGCAATACTGAAGCGGGTTTACTCCTCTCCCATGGCAGAGCGTCTGCCCGTCTTCCGATTGGGGGAACAGACGATAGACCTTGAGAGCGCTGTCGTGCACAGGAACCGAAAGGAACTGTCATTGACGGCAAAGGAGCATGCGATTCTTGTGAAGTTGTACGAGAACCAAGGCCGAATCGTCACGAGCGATGCCTTATGTCAAGCCGTTTGGGGAGATGACAGCTACGGATACGAAAATACCTTAATGGTCCATATCAGACGGCTACGCGAAAAAATCGAGCGGGATCCTTCTAGACCGATTCATCTACTCACCGTTAGGGGACTGGGATATAAGCTGATGGTGAAGGAGATACGTTAGTGGAGGGGATTATTCGCATATTACGGCGGTTTGTCGCCGCAACCCTATTGTTATCGTTATTTCTGCTTCTTTTTAATTTCGTATTACTAGGCACGCTAGTGTTCACGGAAAATGACCAGCATTCGTCCCCGGAAGGCATGGTTCAGCAAGTGGCCCAAGGCTTGGAGAAGCAGAAGGACAGCTTTCAACTGGACGGGCAAGCTACCGAGCTGCTGCGGCAGAATCATGCTTGGGCTATGCTGCTCGGTGAAAATGGTCATGTAATCTGGGATTATCATTTACCTCATGATGTTCCTGATTCCTACAATCTAGTCGATGTAGCCAAGTTCTCACGATACTACCTCATGGATTATCCGGTTTATACGTCGGAACATCAGAATGGCCTGATGGTCGTAGGGTATCCCAAGGAAAGCCACTGGAAGTATCAATTGGACTTCCTTGCAGAATGGATAAGCTCGTTGCCCCTGCGGATCGTGCTGCTGCTACTTTGTAATTTGGCGTTGGCTCTACTGATATCTATTGCCATTGGCACGCGGCTCATCAGAAAGATACGGCCTCTGGTGGATGGAGTCCACAATTTAGCTAGAGAGCAAGAGGTTCAGTTGGACACCAAAGGGATATTCGGTGATTTGGCCCGGAGCATGAATTCAGCGTCAGCAATACTCCAGAACAAGACAGCCGCGCTGCAGTCACGGGATGAAGCACGCGCCAACTGGATTGCTGGGATCTCTCATGATATTCGGACGCCGCTCTCCCTCATACTCGGTTATGCCAGCGAAATGGAGGATCAATCGGACTTGACGGAGGAGCAGAGGCATCAGGCCGGTATTATCCGGAGCCAAGGCGAGAAGCTGCGTTCACTGGTAAGCGATCTGAATCTGGTCTCTATGCTTGAATATGAGATGCAGCCTTTGCACTTGAAGTACATCCGGCTATCGGTTCTGGGTAGGCAGGTTGTCACGGAATTTGTGAATCATGGTTTGGATGACCGGTATGACATTGAATTAAAACTAGCCGATGAAGCTATTCGGGTTCATGGGGACGAGAAATTGCTGCTTCGGGCAATCAGCAATCTTGTCCAGAACAGTGTGCGTCATAACCCGCAGGGCTGCAAAATTACAATAGAAACCTCTCTATCCCAAGACCGCTCCCAATATCGCATGATCGTAAGGGATGATGGGCGAGGAATCCCGCAAGAGCAATTGGCGGAGATTACCGAATTGTACTTTTCTGCAAGGAGTAAACGCCCTGCCAAGCAAGGTCACGGTCTGGGGCTTCCGATGGTAGCAAGGATTGCGAAGGCGCATCACGGCCATCTCATTCTTGCAAGTGGTGTGGACCAAAGAGGTCTAACAGCGATCATGGAATTTCCTGTGCAGTCACGGAATGAAAAAGTGGAAGAAGGGGGTAGCCATCGATGAGACCCTAAATCCAATTGAAATGAGGTGGAGATATCTTGAAAAAGATGAGCTGGCACGGAAGATCGAAATTGGAGCGATTTGAGATGGCCACCACTTTTATAATGGATGTGATTCTCTATATCCCGCTTTTGATTATGAAGCTGATTAATTGTTCCGATAACTTTGACCGCAATCTTTCTGCTGACCAAAACTTCAAATTCAGCAAACCCTGCTATAACTCAAGAAGGCATAATATGAACAAACAGAAACGGACTAATCAAGCTAGTCCGTTTCATTCTGCTTATATATCTAAGTTCCAGTAGAGTCAAAAGGCTTCAATCCTATTCTACAGGAAATCAAGAACTACTTGATTGAATTCATGAGGTGTCTAAGACCCAAAGGGGAGGTGGCCACAGTCTTGCATGGTTAGTCGTTTATGTAAAGTTTCAGCCGTCTGTTAATTAACAGCAACTGAGAGGAAATCTGCAATAATTGTTAGAGGTCGGTTTATCGACTAAAGGTGGAGATTTATACTAAAAAGGAGCGACTGGCGAATGAAAAAGTCACTACTTCAATGGGTTATCATGCTATCGGCAGTTTACTGTATAGGACATATCTTATTTGATTTTAAAGAAACGCGATGGATGAGGATTCTTACCGGGGCAGTTGAAATATCATTCTTTGGAAGCATACTTCTCTATATTTATTTAAAAAGCGCCGAGGGAAATGAAAGGAATTAAGTATGAAGAGATATATTGAGTTTTCTTTTTATCTACCGTTTTTTGATTTGATAGATGATACGGACGAGGTATTCAATTTAGAAGAAATAATGAGACAACTAGATATTAGTTTTAATAAGATGGAATTGTATAACCAGTATTTATCTTATGGTGAAGGACCATTTAGGGCAGGAAAGGGAGACATTTTTGTCTTTTTTAAGAAAAATGATAAGGATAGTTTTATATTAATAGATTTGTTTAACGATTTTACCGATCAGCATAACATGGTGAAATTAGGAGTGCGTTGTGAAATTAAATATGATAAACAGATAAGGAATATACTATATAATATTCATTCTGGGGCAGAGATTAAAAGTAAAACAAAAGAGAGTCATGATGATTTACTGAAGTTGGAGATCAGCAGCGAAGATTATCCAAAAGAAATCCGTTATGGGGATCGAAAATACATAAAAAACATTTATTATGACGCTTTCTAAACATCATGTTAGCAGTTCAAGAAGGCAGGAGATACATCTATAACATAATATTCGCGTTGCGGGGGCTTACACCCCTCGATCGTCCGATGTATAATCATGGAAGATAACTCGGATGACATCGAGCCGACCTAAGATAGGAGCTATCTAAGGCCGGCTCTCGTCGTAAATAAAGGAACGTTATTCAGAAATTAGTGCAACTTATTAAACCAACAAATCATTTATGTTTTTCATGGGAGGTTATTAATATTGCAAAGTCCAATTGCAAGCAGGGTAGATACAATCTTTATTCATGTAAGAGACTTAGAGAAGTCTGTAGACTGGTACAGCAAACTCCTTGGAATCGAAGTTAAAGATATAATCCAAGGACCAATTTATACTTTCGATATGGGACCTGGACGCCCTGGGCTAACACTTGATAATCATTGTTTTGATGAGATGTACGAACTGAAGACGTCGAATCAACCATTATTTAATTTGAGTGCAGATGATATCAATGCAGCGTATCGGTTTGTAAAAGAATTGGAAGCAGAGATTGTAACTGAAATTCAAACATTCCCTGATTTATCGGATTTCACATTTAAAGATCCTGATGGGAATATATTAATGATTTGTACTTGTTTCAGTTAATGCCGAGATAGACTTATACGAGTATTTTTGGAGAAGGCACTAGCATCATATTGACGCATTGGGCTATTCCTCTCGATCTAAGTGGAAAATGGTAAAATATAGGGTTTTTATCGAAAAGAAGAAGATATATAAATTCTGACGTCAGGAGAGAAAGCACATATGGGCAAGAAGAAAAAAAACTTACCGAAAAATTTTGATGAACTCATTGAAGCAGGCGATTTATCCGCATTACAAGAGGTATTTACCCGATGCGAATTGGATGCCCGTGGCGGTTACAGTAAATCAACAGCCTTGAGCTTTTACCAAGTACCGAATGAATTGGTTCGCTGGCTCGTAGAACAGGGTGCTGATATCAATGCTAGAGACAATTACGGAGCAACGCCTCTGCACAAACATGCCATGAGTTGGTGTAGTCATACGGAGCTGCTGCTTGATTTGGGTGCAGATCTGGAAGCCGTTGATGATCAGAACGAGACACCGTTATTTGCCGCCGCAGGTTCATTTAAACCAAAAGCGGTTCACACGTTGGTTGCTAAAGGCGCTAATATCAGCGCAATAAATAAAATGAGACAGACTCCATTAGAAAAAGCTTTGGCCATGTGCAGGAACGCGGACATTGTCAATATGGCGGAAGTTGCCGATATTTTGCTAAACGCTGGAACAACTGTAACGCCGGAGATGCAAGACTCTATTAAGCGAATCGGAAACGACTTTGAATTTCACAGAGAAGGTTTTAATAAAGAATATTTGAATCAAACCGATGAGGCACTTTTACGTCTATATGAGCTATTTGATGTTCCTCCAGTAGAGAAGCGAAAGACGCACGACGGCGCCTCTTCGATAACAGTATCAACAAAGGGATGGCAGGCACAACATCATGAACTCTGGAATTTACTCATTCCTTCAAAAGGACATGCAAAAACCGTACAGGGTGAGGTTATCCGGATTACTGGTAAAGTGTCATACGAAATTTTAGATAATGGCGGTATGAATTGGGATGATCAATATCGTAAAATGCTCAATCGTTTGATACATTACTTTAGCTTGGGTACACCATTAAATCCCGCTTCACTTCAGGAGGCAGGAATATTAGCGAAAGAACTTCACAACGGAAATGGCAGCGATGAGCCTGCGAGACTGTGCGAGCTGGCAGTGCATTGGGTTCTCAGCAATCCGAATCCTATTACTCTGGAGCAGCCTGACTATAAGCGATAACATATATTCGACTTATCAATGTATATAATAAGCATTTTTAAGCAGAATACATTCCCTTTTTCTAAGCACTTCGTAGCTAAGAAAAAGGGGATATTATTTAAATTTAATACATAAGAAATGTAAAGAGCGAAGTGAAATGAAGGAACTAATGAAGTGCGTTGTAGAATTACTCGAAGAAGATATTGACATCTGATAACACCATATTCACGAAACGCGGCTTACACCCCTTGGTCTGCCAGAGACATGGAAGAAGTCATTTCAGGCAGACAACCCTGCACCACCTAAATGCATGGTAGCCTGTCGCTCTGCTCCTTTAAGGGGTTAGGATTCGTGAATACAAGAACTTTATAGGAAATATCCGCAAAATATTAAAGAAAGGGAGTTTTTTATGGAGCTTCAAGAAATCAAACAAAAATTAAAAGAGACCAGAGACGAATTATTTGGAATTCTTACTGGGTTGAGCGGAGATCAATTAAACCAACAGAAAGACTTAAACAGTTGGAGTATTAGTCAGGTCTGTCAACATCTTTTTAAAACAGAGGAATTATATGTCGTAGCTATAAAGAAAGGGTTAAAGAGCAAAGAAGATTCGTTTATAGAAAATAAATCAGTCGAATTTCTGCTTGATAGAAGTCAAAAGCTAGAAGCTCCTGACATCGCTAAACCAACGGATGAATTTTTAGAATATGAAGAGATCATTGAGAAACTAAACAATTCAAGACAGAAGTTACTTGAGCTATTAAATACAGTAGAAGACGAGTCAGTGCTGAGTAGAAGACATTTTATGCACCCAGTCTTTAAAGATATGTTATTAATTGAATGGGTTAAATCACTGTACTTACATGAACAAAGGCATATTAATCAAATAAATGAAATTATAGATAGACTTAAGTAAATAAGCTGCATATTCGAAAAAAAGGTGGATACAACCTATAGTTGGACATCGTGAATACATTAACGTTAGCCGAAACAACAAAAACCTAAAAGACAGGAGTTACCTTTAATGTTATATACATTAGGACAAAAAATCGGAGAAGGTGGATGCTCTGAGGTTTTCGAAGTAGGGAATAATAGAATCATAAAACTAGCCAAAGAGAATACAAGTTTCGAAGCTTTAAGAAGAGAGTATTTGAATAATTGCATCGCTTGGGAATGTGGACTCCCTATTCCTCAGCCTTTTGAGTTAACGAAAATGAGTGGAAGACCGGGGATTGTATTCGAACATATTGCAGGTAAAACTATGATGGAGCGTTTTTTTAATCAGGTTATCGTTAGCCATAACAACGAAGTTAAACAAGCGGACGTCCAGCTTACAGCTCAACTACTATTTCGCGTTCACCAAGCATTAGCTGAAGGTAAGGAATTGCCCTGCCAGAAAAGCATAATAAAATCAAACATTTTGAGTGTTAATTACCTGAGTGCCAGTGAAAAAGAGAGCGCAATTTCCTTATTAGAATCGCTAGAAACGAAACAATGCCTGTGTCATGGTGATCCAAATCCACGCAACGTAATCGTCAAGGATGACGGAGAAGCAATCTTGTTAGACTGGATGAATGCAACCATAGGAAATCCTGAAGCAGATATTGCTGAGTATATTGTAATGATTCGATATGCCGTATTGCCGTCCTCCTTTCCCGAGGAAACTAGAGATATGTTTGATTCGATTCGTGAGGATCTAATTGACATATTTATAGACGAATACTATAGACTCTCTGGGATTTCTTATGATGATGTAGAGCCTTGGATAATACCGATTTTAGCAAGGAAATTGTCTGCTGATGCCATATCTGATGTTGAGAAGAAGAAGCTAGTTGCAGAGATAAGAAGAGACTTAGGGAAACAGAAAAATCGAGTGTAGGCAATTCTTTCACGCTGGGGGCAATCCGGCCCTCGGTCCGGCAGAAGGTTTTCGAGAACCCTGATAACAGATTGCCCTGTCTTATTCAAGTAATCCCTTACTTATTTTCGTAATGAGATACCTGCTTATTTCTACCCATAGCCAGCTGTAGAAAAGCGAGAACACATAGACGATAGAGATCGTACTTAGGCTAACTGTAGATGAAACTGCAGGGCCCAGAACAGGAAATCGAAAAACGTATAGCAACAAAAGGATTCCCGCCCACAAAGAAAACGATCCGGCAATCACGGCCGGCAAGCGTAATTTCAAATATAACAGCGAACCGCCAATCCCAAGCCCCAATAATCCTGTCGTAAAAGGAAAAACGATCAGTTCGCTAGGTTGGATAAAAAATACAAGCAGCATCGCGAGCAAATAGGCGGTCAGACCGGAACCGACGGAAAGGATCGTACATAACACAATGGGGGCTGTGGCGAGGGGACTAATCAAGTAGCCTATCCCTGGCAATAAGCCTCCCATGGATTGAAAAATAGCGGATAACGAGGCAAGAAAAGCTACCGTAATCATTTTTCTTGTGGCAAATTGTGTCGCTCCATAACGGGTGTGAATCTCTGAAGCTTCTGCACTTACAGGCTTTAGCCAGTAATTTTTCATGGAATTCATCGTTCAAAAACTTCTCCTTTCAACAGCATATGGATCAGAAGCAGAGCCAGCGCAGAAAGGATCGTCATCCAATCGCGCCAACCATACTGTAAACGGCGTGCCCGGATTTTATTTCCCGGTAAGTAACAACGAGCGTCCATCGCGAGAGCCAGTTGGTTCGCACGGCGAAGCACGGCAACGAACAGAGCAACGAGAAGCTGGAGAAGAGATTGTGTTGTGGTTCGAAGACCTTCGCCTTTATAACACGCGTGTTTCACTTTTTGCGATTTCAACATGGAGTCGGTTTCATCGATAAAGAGCGGAATAAACCGGAAGGCCACCGAGATCATAAATACGAAATTCTGAACTGGAAATCGAACGAGAGTAAGCGGGCGTAGGATGGCCTCTAAACCGTCTGCCAGCTTGGTCGGAGGGGTTGTTGCATTGAGCGCTATAGCCGTTGTGATAAAAAAAATGAGCTTGCAAGGCAGGAGAATTGCATTTTTAAGACTGCCTAATAGCATGTGGAAACAAAACAGCGTGAGCAGCAGGGGAAGCAAACCCAGCAGACCGTTCCATAAATAAGCTAGCGGCAATCGGGCGGCGAGAACCAACGACAATCCAACGATTGCATAGAAAACCACGCTGACTAGATCATTTGAGATGGTTACCAAAGATAAATATGTCGCTGTAAAGATAAGTTTTGAACGAGGATCCAAGTCTTGCAAAAAAGAGCGCGTGTTCATAGACGGCCCGAAAGACAGCAGCTTCAACCATTGCATGTCACAGTTCCTCCCTTGAGAGAGTTGTGATGAATGATATCAATTGCTCCTCTTTATATACACTTTCGAGCAGTTTGTTGGCGGACCGTTCTTCGAGTGAATCTATAAAACGGAGCAGGGGCGTTTTCACAAAACCGATTCGCTCCAACCGCTGCCAGTGATCCCGAATGTTACAAGGGTGGAAATCCGCGTATAATTGACCATGGTCCAACACGAGAATCCGATCAGCGTATTCGAGGGCCTCTTCAAGCCGATGAGTCATGTAGAGAACCGTCATTTTTTTCTCATCATGAATTTGCTTTATATACGATAACATTCTGCTGCGTTCCCAGTTATCCAGGCCTGCTGTCGGTTCGTCCAGAATGAGAATTTTCGGCTCCGAAATGAGTACTCCTGCCAGTGCGATCCGCCGCAATTCACCGCCGCTGATTTGAAATGGCGACCGGTCTTTGAACTGCGAAAAGCACAACCCTACGGCTTCCATCGTCTGTTTCACTTGCTCGGCAACCCATTCCCGCCTCGTGCTTAGTCGATGTAGTCTGGCTCCGATATGGTTGAAAACCGTATCCTCTATGACTTGGTGCTCGGGGAATTGGAACAAGAATCCGATTGTTTTCCAAAGGCGGAGGCGGTCGGACTTTTTATGGACTCGGTAAGGTCCGATCCGTACTACCCCTGATTGAGGGAGGATCAGGCCTCCTATCAACTGTCCCAATGTGGTTTTTCCGCTCCCGGTCGGCCCCATAATCGCCACGAACTGCCCTGCAGGAACATGCAGCGAGATTCGATCAATGGCTTTTGTATTAAAAGGGGTTCTGGCGGCAAGCATGCAATTGACGTTCTCTAAAACAATATCCATCACTCATCCCCAAATTCAAATTCATTCGTAGCAGGTACATTCAGCCCTTTTTGCTTGGCAAGATCACGCATTCGAACAGAAAATGGAGGGAGAAGGCCGGAGTCCGTAAAAACGCACGAATTTGCCGCCGCTTCTTGGGGCGTTCCATCGAACCGGATCTTGCCTTTCTGCATCACAACAAGACGATCGGCAGTGAAAATCTCTTCGACCTCATGGGTCACCTGGATAAGCGTGTATCCGTTACGGTGCAGTTCGGACATAATCTCATGAATTTGCCGGGCGCTTTGGGTATCGAGCATGGAAGTGGACTCGTCAACAATGATCACTTTGGGCTCCATGGCCAGAACTCCGGCAATCGCCAACTTTTGTTTTTCCCCGCCGGATAGAAAATATGGAGGACGATCTTTCAGTTCATAGAGTCCAAGCAATTGCAAGACGGATCGGCACCGGGATTCTGCTTCTTCCGGTGAAACACCGATATTATACAAGCCAAAAGCCGTGTCCTCCTGCACGGTCATGCCAACAATTTGATTCTCCGCGTTGGGGAACACCATACCCACAGTTTGGCGAATATCCCATAAGTTCCGATGGTCGCATGTTTTCTTTCCGTAAACGGCGACTTCTCCCAATGTAGGTTGGAGCAGGCCGTTAATCAATCGAACTAACGTTGATTTTCCGGAACCGTTGCCACCCACGATCGTAAGCCATTCCCCTTCATCAAGGGTTAGATTGATTTCCCGAAGTGTCCAATCCTGGTGCGAATCGTACCGGAACCATACGTTATTGAACGAAATAACGTTTTCCATCATTCTGGCCGGATTTGGCTCGTTATGAATCATGGAATAATTTCAAAAACGGTACCTTGGTTAGCATCAGCCACTTTCATCGAGCCATAAACCCCTAAATAGAGTCTGGTTTGATTCAGATTCGTACCCAGACTAACATAATACGCGGATTGAGACCCAAACGGATCATCGGTTTCAATAACATGAAAATCATTTAGCTTACCATCCGTTCTTACCTTGGTGTAGGCTAAGACTCCTCTAACGGGAAGTTGAGATTCAGGCCCTCGAGCCAGGTCGGTAAACACAACGTTTCCTGATAGAGAGGGGATTTCACATCCCATATAGGGCTGTACTCCTGTAAGTGCGGTTGCTCTAAACTTATCGGTTCGGGAATCTTCATGAAAATAACTTGTCAGAGGCTGAAGACGCCGTACGGAAGTTCTTACGGCTTCCTCGTAATAAGCAATGGTTTTCTCGTTCAAAGCCGGACTTGCAGAGCAGCCGGTTATGATCGAGGTCGGAAAAGCACCTTCCCACCCGCGCCAGCCCAAATTAATAAATCCTTCATGGTCAGGTTCCGTTTTCATTAAAGAAGCTTGTATAAGCTGAGTAACCGGTATCGGTTTATAATGAACGAACGAAAAAATCGACTCTACGAGATCCTGTCCGACATTCCCTACGTATTTGATATACTGATTGTAAAACCTTTGAAATGAAATGCCGGGTATATTGCGAACGCCTTTGGCGATTACCGTAAGCGTCTCCTGAATGGGTACGGGCAGTTCATGAAAACGCGTAACGACGGGCGGATTATCGATATACGTATTCTTAACGACATCAATTTCGATGATTTTACCTGCGATTTCCATATCGTCTTGGCTTAAATTGAACGGATCATAGCCTGATCCGCCATCACCGGTTGTCAAAACAAGCTTTCCTGTTTCAGGGGAAAGGTTTAGGCTATTGACACCGTTATGATTTAAAAATGGCCTTCTGATATTAAGTAACGTCCGCCTTTTGTGAGGTTGGCCATTCGATTGCAGAATCCATTCTTCGACTGTATCGATATGATCGTATTGATGTTCTCTATTTGCCCACTTTAGGTTTAAGGTGCTAGCATCGCACGGGTTAGGCTTAAAAGATTCAGGAGGAGCACCTGGAAGGGCCCCTGGACCTTGGGTTCCAGCTGCTGAATAATGGAGATAAAACAGACGATTATAATAAAATTGGGGATGAAATGCCAGCCCTAGCAGTCCCCGTTCATCATATCCGCCGCTAGAACCACCTAGTTTCAGGATTCGCGGACGAATATCTAAGAAAGTCTCTATAACTCCGTTTCCTATGTAAAAGATCTCGCCTACCTGAGTCGCAATGAATAATCTTTCGACGGAGTCGCCCGGAAGAATCGTTGTTTTCAACACAGTGGGTAAATTCAGCTTGCTAACGATGGGCCGCAAACTAACTTTAACTTTCGTCAATTCACTTAACCCTCCTTTTATGGCTTTCTTGTATAAGCTTATGATTAGAACCGGTTATTATTCCGGAGGAGCGGCTAGTAGCGTCCATATCATGGTGCACTACGGTCCATGGATGAAAAGACGAGCAATGATAAAAATCCTCGGAGAAATATGAGCGCAAAACGATTAGCAGCACATCCTTTCTTTTAATGAGAGATATGCTGCCAATGTAAATAATGTAGTAAACATTCCTATTGATTTAATCCAGCACATTTCGTAATACTCTCTCTATATTTACCGGGAGTAATGCCTTCGACCTTCTTAAAAACCCGAATGAATACCGTATCGCTTGTATAACCGACCATCTTGGCAATCTGTGCGTTGGTCAGTCCAGGATCCGACATCAGTTTCTTAGCGTGATCCATGCGTACGACAGTCAGGTAGTCGTTGAAGTTCTGTCCACTCACTCTTTTAAAAAATTGTGAAATATATTGCGGCGTGATCTGCAAATGATCAGACACTAAATTCAAGCTCATATTGGGATCGGCGTAATTGGCTTGAATGCAGGTTTGAATTTGCAGCAGGAGCTGTTCATTGTGATCGCTTCGTTCCAGTTTGAACGATTCGGCGGCCGATACATACAGGTCCTTCGCTTTTTCAAACATTTCGTCGGTTGTTTTACAGGAAAGCAGGAAACGCACGGGGTGGATGTCACCTTCTGTAAGCTTCCGGTAGGCCAGCGTATCCGAATCCGATGCCATGATACGCAGCAGGGTACCGGCAAGACTGAATAATAAGCATCTCCCAAGCTCCGGAGTGATGGATTCGTCCCGAAAATTTCGATCGAACAGCTGTGTGAGCAGCTGGACCACTTGCTCTGTATCGCCGCTTCGAATACAGTTGATTAACTGCAGCTCGGTTTCGACAGGGTAATAATACTGCAGCTTTTTCTGGCGAATATCATGATAGTAAAAGGTCGACAGCTGCCCATTGACCATCCTGTACTCCAAGGCGGCAGCCGCTTCCAAATAGGCTTCTCCAATCTGATGCTGGCCCGTATGAACGCCGCTTACGGCTATGCTGAGCACCAGCTTGAACCGAGTCTCCAGCATGCGATGCAATTCGGATACGATGTCCTTCACCCGGCAAGCCGGATGATCCATCTGATCCGGCAATAGATTAACGAGCAGGGCCAGCCGGTCTTTCTCCAAGTCGATCGTATGTATCGTATGCCCTTCATAGACTGTATCTTCAGCCAAATTGGAGATGATAAATCGCACCAAGGCCCATTGTTTTTCACTTTGGTTCGGTGCGAACCGGGTCATGTCGTCCACTTGAACGAGAATGACGATAAAATGAGGAAACGGAAAATGGATGCCCATAAATTCCAGCGATTGTTTCATTTGCTCTGGAGGCTCAAAGTAGCCTTGAAGCACTCGATGTAAATAGTTAGAACGCAGAACGGGCAGTTGTTGAGTCAGTTTGTTTTTAATATGCCTTTCCTCGTCCCAGGAAATTTTCATCATTTCCAGGATGTAGTCAAATTCATTCACAGCAGGTTTACGTGGATGAGACTTTCCGGCCTGAATCGCCTCTATCATTCTTTTGATTGGAAAATAGTTCCTATACGCGATTCCATATGCAGCCGCGCTCCCCGCAAGGATACATAGCAAGAGAAGCCACAGCGCAAGATGCTCCATTTGTTTCACTTTCTGCAAATATACATTCAAAGGCATCACAGCAATATAGTACCATCCGACTTGTCCCGAGGTTGTGAATGATACCGTTACATCTTGACCGTTCAGATTGTAATTGCGTAAACCGGAGTTCGACTTCAGTTCATTCAATATCGAGTTTGATAACGGACTTGCACCGGGGGTACTGCTGATGAGTTCATGATTTTGGTTCACGATATAAACGGAACTCCCGTTTGCGGACTCGATTTGTCGTGTCATTTCGTGAATCTTGGTTTCATCGATCAGAACCGTTAGACTCCCTTTCATGTTGGATGTTTCTTCGACCGGCAACGATTGCATAAAGGTAATCACTTGCATGGGGTCATCCTTCAGGGAGCCGTTTCGTTGTAAGGTGGAGGACGGCAGGTAGGTTTGACTATGATAGCTAGTCATCTGCTTACGCCATTCTTCATAGGTCAGATGTTCAAAGCGATAATATTTATCATAAAAATTGTGAGAATCGGTTACGAGATTCGGTTTGATCACAGAATCGCTTCGGTCCAAAAAAATATAGAAATCGTACACAAAATCCTTGGTCATTCTCGAATGCATCGTTAAATAATCTCTTGTAAACTGGACCAAATGATACCGTTCTGACAAGTCTTTGATTTCCGTATCCAATAAATAACGCAGCTTCGGATTGAGTATAATCTGATGGGATAACTGTTCAATTTCTTTGAAATGGCTGTCTATATTGAGACGCATCTGCTCCAGCATGCCGAGATTGGACCGTTCCGCATTGGATTTCATGATATGTTCAATATTGGTATAGAACACAAACCAAATCAGGATGGGAAGCAGGAGCAGAAGACAATTGGATACGAGCATCCTGATGAACAGGCTTCTTCTTCTGCTCTCGGCATTCTTTCTTCGAATGATTGAAAACATGGCGATCACTCCTAGTATAGAAAAGCTTGCTCAGTCCCATATACTTCGGGAAGAGCAAGCTTGCTCCCTTCATTGGATGACCGATTCGTGTGATGATCATTCTTTTAACGCACCGATCAGGACACCGTGCACAAAATACTTTTGCAGAAACGGATACAGGCATAATATCGGAAGTGTAGAGATGATAATCGTCGCATATTTGATCGTGATCCCGATGTCCAGCCGATCTGTGGCTGCTGCGCCGGTCGTCATACTGTCCGTACTGTTCGAGATCAGAATTTCACGGAGCACTAACTGCAAGGGAAATAACTCCCGATCACGCAAATAAATCAATGCGCTAAAGTATGAATTCCAATGTCCCACTGCATACCACAAAACCATGACGGCAATAACGGGCATCGAAAGAGGAACAATGATTCTGCTCATAATGATCCAATCATTGGCCCCGTCGATCCGCGCGGATTCCTCCAAACTAACGGGTACCGCTTGAAAGGCGGTTCGCATAATGATCAAGTTAAATGAACTGATAGCCCCCGGCAAGAGAAGAGCCCACGGCGTATCCAGCATGCCGAGACTGTTCACCAGCAGAAAGGTTGGAATGAGCCCCCCATTGAACACCATCGTGATCACGATGATGAGCATGATGGAATTGTTGAAATAGACGTTGCGGCGAGAAAGGGCATAGGCACCGAGCGTTGTCATGAATAGGTTGATGATTGTGCCGCCAGCGACATAGAAGAGGGTGTTCCGGTAACCGGTCAGAATCATGGGATTATCCATGACGGCTTTATACGCATCCAGATTAAATCCGGTAGGGAAAAACAGCATGCCGCGAAATCGGGCGATTTCTGCAGGATCGCTTAAAGATGCGAATAATACGTAAAGGAACGGATAAAGCGTGACGAAGCAAAGCAGGAGCATGAAGCATGTATTGACGACGGAAAATATCGATTCACCCAGACTGCGTTTGTGAAACATACCGTTCCTCCCTTACCACAATTTATGTTCACTCACTCGTTTGCTAATGGAATTGGCGAGTACAATCAGAATGAAGCTGATGACCGAATTGAATAGTCCAACGGCAGCGGTATAACCGAAATCGGCTCCCAGGATACCTTTCCTGAATACATAGGTAGAGATGACATCGGCCGTCTCATAGGTCATCGGATTGTACATCAAAATAATTTTCTCGCTCCCGACGGAAAGCATGGATCCCATGTTGAGAATGAGCAATATCACAATGGTCGGCATGATCCCGGGCAGGGTAATATGCAAGGTCTGTTTCCATCGTCCCGCTCCGTCAATCCTGGCCGCATCATAGAGAGTCGGATCAATGTTGGCTATGGCGGCGAGATAGATAATAGAGCCCCATCCGATTCCCTGCCAGACGCCGGAAGATACGTACATGAACCGAAACCATCCCGGCTCCTGCATGAACGCAATCGGTTCAAGTCCGAATATGCCCAGAAGGTGATTAACCAGACCGTCGCGGGCGAAGAAATCGATCATCATCCCGACCACAACGACGATGGAGATAAAGTGCGGGAGATAGCTTATCGTCTGTACGATCCGTTTGAAAAAACTCCTGCGAATCTCATTAAGCAATAAGGCCAGTATAATCGAAGCGGGGAACGCAAACAGCAATTCATAGATATTGATCAGCAGGGTGTTCCGAATCAGTCTCCAGAAGTAGTAGTTTCCAAAAAAACTTTCAAAATGTGCGAAACCCATCCAAGGGCTTCCCCAAATTCCGTCTGCAAGTCCGTAATCTTTAAAAGCGATTTGCAGACCATACATCGGTCCATAATGAAAAATGATATAGTAGGCAACGACGGGCAGCAGAATAAGATAAATGTAGCGGTTCCGAACAATGTCCTTTTTGATCATGCTCCATTTCTTGTCTGCCCGGTTCCCCGTTGCCGTCTTCGCGGTGTTTCCCTGTACATTAGGCATGGGCTTACTCCTTCTTCAAATACTGGAGAACGGGAAGCCGCAAGCTTTCCGTCTCCAGTGTAGTAGGCATTTTATCGGTTGTTATAGCGTTCCAATCCGGATTGCTGCATTTGAATTGCCTCGTCGATCCCCATGCTTTTCATGGTAGCGACATACTCATCGAACGTATCCAGCGATTCTGCGCCCATAATAAATTTAACGATCATTTCATTTTTATACGTATCGATATCGTTCATGATCGAGGCATATCGGCTATTGTTTTCCCGGGCGATGGTGATTGGAGGCATTCTTTTTTCATTCGAAGGTTCTGCCCAGACGGTCAAAGCCTCTTGCTGCTCCGGTCTGGCCGCATATTGCTCTATATAGCGTACATCCTGCAAGAAAGGACCCGCATCAGCGGACAAGACATGCTTTTTAAGGGATTGGGCAAGCGGCAATCCTTCCGGATTGTTCATGACGGAATCCATATACTTCGGATAACCGTCATCCATCGTATAGGATGTGCCTTCTTTACCGAAGTTCATGATCATTCGTCCTTCTTCACTATAGAAATAATCGAAGAATTTTACGGTTTCAGCGATGTGCTTGTTGCTTTCAGTTATAGCAGTGAATATGCCGACAATCTGATTGTCCATTTGACCGAATATCGGTTTATCGCCAGATTGTAATGTCGGATAGGGTGTGGCAACAAGCTTGAATTGCGGTTCCTTAGACTCCATTAAATCCATAAACCTGCCCATGCCTCCGCCTACAGCCATAACAGCCGCACCGACCTGATTGCCGGTTATTTTGGCATCGTACATTTTGCTGTCGTTTGCTGCAAAATCTTTGTCCAGCAAGCCTTCCTCGTACCAGAGGTTCATTGTCTCCAGGTATTGCTTAAACTCGGGTTGAATGGGGCCGTACTTTACCGTATTTCCTTCGTGATAGTAGCCGTTCGGGATTCCAAAGGCACCGGTGAAGGCGAGTTCGCCTGCTCCCATCATAATCGGAATCTCATCCGCCTTTCCGTTGCCGTTGGGATCTTGTTCCTTAAACGCTTTCAAAACGGTGTACCATTCGTCGATGGTTCTAGGAATAGGCAAATCCAACTTGTCCAACCAATCTTTACGTACAACCGGGCCGGAGTGGGTTTGCAGTTTTCTCACGGGGCGGATGAACGGAAAACCGATAATATCGCCATCGTCCGTCGACGCCTGTCTTCTCCATTCCGGGTTTTCGTCCAGCAGCTTTTTGAAGTTAGGCGCATGGTCCAAATAGTCGTTTAATGGAATGATTTTGCCATCCTTAATCGCTTTTTGAGCGCCACCCGGATAATTATTCCACGTATACTCAACGACATCGGGCAGCGATTTCGAGGCCATCATCAAGTTGAATTGTTCGCCAGCTTGGCCTTGGGCCGGGTGTTGGTATTCGATTTTGACACCGGTTTTATTTTCGATTTCTTGAATAGCGGTAATCTCTCCATAGCTTTTCATAATGGCGGCTGCGTCGTGATGCATCTGTTTCCAATACGATAAGTTGCTCAAAGGTTGGGTTGACGCTGTGGATTCCGTACTCCCCTCTGGTATCTCCTTACTGCTGCAGCCGGCCATCGCTGTGGCAGCCAGTCCCAGACATGTTATAACCGTTACAAGCTTATTGAAGATTTTTCTGCTCATCTGCATAAACCGTAGCTCCTCCTCCAATTTAGATGTGCATTTGCCATATTCAGCATAAAGGATGGTTGTTTTTTCCGGTATCGTATAAAATCAGGAAAGGGTTGCCATTATTAAGATCAAGCACTGGCGAATATAAAACTGAATCGACCATATTAAAGATTGTCCCTTCTACAGTGGGGAGAATGTGTGAGGAGGGGAAGAAGATGACATTTGTTTATTTAATGAACAATCAAAAACCGTTAAATCATGAAATCATTAAGGGTCATGTGGAGTATTTAAGAGGCTTAGAATCGCAAGGCAAACTTATGCTTTGTGGCCCTTTTGCGGATTATCCTGGAGGAATCGTCATCATTCAAGCAGAGGATTTAATGGAAGCAACGGACATTGCCAATTCTGACCCATTTATTGCATCGGGGTGCAAATCATATGAAATCAGAACGCTAATGCTGGCTAATGAAGAAAATAATTATTTACTTTAAGATATGATACATCTTGCAATTCAACTGTTAGGGAATTCCCGAAAAACAGAAAGGACAAAAAATGATCTATAGAAGAAAAACTTATATAGTTGAACCATCTTTGATCGAGAGGAATTTGTGATAAGCACAGTACCTAGAGAAAAAACAATATTAGATTAGTTGAAATAAGAGTAAAGCGAGGTGCTGAAGTGTATTTTCTCCAAATGTCGGGTTTTCCGGGCTCGGGAAAATCAACGCTTGCTAGACGAATTGCCAATATAACTGGGGCTGTCATTGTTGACCATGATATATCTAAAACGGCAATATTAAAGTCAACAGAAGGACTTGATATTGAAATGAAACATCTTGGCAAAATTTCATACACGGTTGATTGGGATTTGGTCGAGTTTTATTTATCGCAAGGTCATGATGTTATATTTGATGCTCCTTGTTTATATTCGGAGATGCTTGATCAAGGATTGCGATTAGCAAAGAAATATCACGCCAAGTACAAATATATAGAATGTTACCTTAACGATTACAAGGAAATTAGTAACAGGCTTCAAAATCGAAAACGAATGATAAGCCAAATATCGGAGACGACTGAAGAATCATTTATATCTGGTTTAAATGAAAGTAAACGACCATTAGACATAAAGTATCTGACTATTGATTCTTCGCAACCCATTGAAAGTTACTTAAACAATGTCTTGGATTATCTAAAGGAAAAATAATACTAACAACAAAAAGAAAAGAGCACCCCGCAAGATCGAAGATCTCTTGGAATGCCCCTTAGAATGTACCCTCTATAAACCTCAGTTTATATTTTGCATTTTCGCAGGCGATGGAGCCGCACCGGCTGACTTCCGTTTGGCCAGATCCAGCTTACGCTGCAGCATGCCGAGCACGATATCCGCAACGATTGCCAGCACCGCGGCAGGAATGGCGCCTGCAAAAATCCGCAGGGAGTTGTTGCTGTTTAGTCCAGCGTAAATTTCTCGTCCCAGACCGCCTCCTCCCACGAGGGGAGCGATCGTTACCACGCCGATGGCAATAACGGCCGCGATACGCAGGCCCGACATGATGTACGTCAGCGCCAGCGGAAAACGTACTTTCACGAGCATTTGGAAGGGGCTCATCCCGATACCTTTTCCCGATTCCAGGTAGCTGGGATCCACCTGTTTTAACCCCACGTACGTATTCCGCGCGATTGGATTCAGGGAATACAGGAAGAGTCCCACCATGACCGTTGTCGTTCCGAGTCCCATCCATAACATGAGAACCACGAGCATGGCCAAGCTTGGTACCACCTGTAGAATGTTGGTGATAAACAAAATGACCTTGGCCGCCCATTTACTCTTAGAGCAGAGGATGCCAAGCGGCACCCCGACGATGAATGCCAGCCCCAGCCCGATAACCACCATCGTAATATGCTGGATGAAATACTCCCAGAGCAATTCTTGATTTCGTGATACATACGACAAAAAGTCGGCAAATGTTAAATGTTCACTTTCCATGCTTACCCTCCTTTAGCTTTTCAAGAAGCCCTGCTCTTTCAAGTACGCGATCGCGACCTCACGCTCGCTTTTCTTCTCAATATCCACCTGATAATTAAGCGATATCATCGTATCTGCATCCAGATGACCGATTAAAGGCGCTATCGTATCCTCAATTTCAGGATGCTTCTTCAAAAGGTCCGAACGCAATACCGGACTTGCATCATAGGGAGGGAAGAATTGCTGGTCATCCTGAAGCGTCTGCAATTGGTAGGCTTTCAGCCGGGAATCCGTGGAATAGGCCAACACGATATCCACCTGCTCATTGGCTACCGCGCTGTAGACCAGGCTGATTTCCATGGGGAAGACCTGACCGAATTTGATGTCGTATGCTTTGGAGAATGCCGGATATCCATCCGTACTTCTCTCCAGCCACGTCGTATCTACCCCAAGCTTCATGGAGGCCATGTCTTTTTTGACGTCGGAAATTTTGGTGTACCCGTTGGCTTCGGCAAGATCCTTTCTTACCGTGAACGCGTAGGTGTTCTCAAAACCCAGCGGATTCATCCAGGTGAACCCGAAGTGTTCCTGGAATCCCTCTTGTGCCTCCTTCAAGACTTTATCGCGGTCTTTGGTGCCGCTGATCGGGAAATGGTTGTTGAATATCTCGCCGGTATATAGCGTCGCCATCTGAACGTCGTTTCGCTTCATCGCATTGATGACCAATGAACTTGATGCCAGATCCGGGATAACATCCACCTTCAGATCGGTTTGGTCTTCAATCAGCGCTTTATACATTTCAGCAATAATCTTGGTTTCGGTATAGGTTTGCGTCCCGATGGTAAGGTCGCTTTGAATTCCGCATGCGGAGGTAAAAGCGGCAAGGGCCATCAGGCAGACTAACATCGGTATCCTTTTCAGCTTGTTCAGTTTCATCACGCCTTCCTTGTTCCGTCCCGTCCGCTGTTTACGGTTGAAGTTAATCATATCGCAGCGTCCCGGGTTTGATTCTGATGGTAGTGCTTGCTCAGCCAGCCCTCCAGCAGACCAAGCAGTCCGTCAGCTACAAGCGCCAACAGAATTGCACCAATGCCACCGATGAATATCATCTCGGGCTTGTTGACCCCAAGTCCAGATACGATAAGCTGGCCTAACCCACCAGCACCGATCAAGGAAGCCAGGGTTGCCCAGCTGATGATATACACGGTCGTAATGCGGACACCGGACATGATGTAAGGAAGCGATAGGGGAAGCTGAATTTTCAAAATCGTTTGTGCGGTGCTGTATCCCATCCCCCTGGCTGAATTGAGCACGCCTTTATCCACGGAGTGAAAACCGTCATAGGTATTCCGCAGGATGGGCATCAGGGAATACAGAAACAATGCGAGTATGGCCGGCTTCATGCCGATCCCGAGCAGCGGAATCAGAATCGCCAGGAGCGCCAGGCTGGGAACCGTCTGAAACAAATTTGCAACGAAAAAGGTGATGCTGTTCAACCAGCCGACCCGGTTGTAGACCAGCAGGATTCCGATCGGTACGGCAATCACAGTACCGAGCAGCACGGCAGAGAATGAGAGGACCAGATGCTCTTGCAATGCCTTCAGAATATCCGGATAACGATCCGTGATGAAGCTCCAAAATGCATTCATATCACTCACCCTCTCCGTTCAGCTCCGGAGGAACGATCGTTGGATAAACCTCTGCCAAATGTTTAACGACGCTACCTCTTGTAATGAGTCCGAGGAACCGATTATTACTGTCGACTACTGGAAGGTTGCTGAGCTGATGGCTGTCCATGATCTCAATAGCCTGGGCAAGGGTGCTTCCCGAAGCCACGGAAAAACGGACCGGATGCATCACATCCGCCACGGTTTTGCCTTCCTCGCCGTATTGGTCGAGAACCCGGTAGATCGAAACCGCGCCTTGAAGCTGACGGTTACGATCCACGATCAGCAGCGAATCGACCCGCTTCATTTCCATCATCTTGATGGCTTCAGCCAATCCCCGGCTCGGGAATGCCGTGACCGGATTCGTAATCATCACTTCATCCACAAGCGGAATTTCATAGGCGCTTTCATTCTCATTTTGCAGACGTTTCGAACCGATAAAGTCACGCACAAAATCATTTGCGGGATGCCTTAAAATGCTGTCCGGTTTACCCGTTTGAACCACTTCGCCATCTTTCATCAGAACGATGGTGTCCGCGATTTTAATAGCTTCGTCCATATCATGCGTTACAAAAATAATGGTCTTATTGAGCTCCTGCTGAAGCCGGATCAGCTCATCCTGAAGCTGCTCGCGGCTGATGGGATCCAGTGCGGAGAACGGCTCGTCCATCAGGATGATATCGGGTTCCGCCGCAAGCGCCCGCACGACGCCTACGCGCTGCTGTTGTCCGCCGCTTAGCTCGGATGGATAGCGAGTGCCATAAATGGTGTGATCCAGTCCGACCATGTCCAACAATTCATTTACTTTTTGATCTGTTTTGTCTTTATCCCACTTCTTCAGACGCGGAACCACGCCCGCGTTCCTGGATATATTCATATGCGGAAATAAACCAACGCTTTGAATGACATAGCCGATATTGCGCCGCAGTTCAACCGGATTCAATCTGGAGATATCCTGGCCGTCAATCAGAACTTTGCCCGACGATGGCGTATTAAGCGCGTTGATCAGCTTCATGGTTGTTGATTTGCCGCAGCCGCTCGGACCGATGAGGACGGTAATTTCCCCTTTTTTGAATTCGAGATTAATGTCCTTCAGCGCGTGAAAGCCATTATCATAAACCTTATTCACATGCTCCAGTACTATCATTCAATCGCCCCTTTGCAAGCAGTATCCATATTATGCGGAGCATTTGGCATATCATCCATCGGGGACTCAAAAAAGAGTTGAGGAAAAGTATATTGCTGAGTAGGGAAGGCGGCAGCCTCGTTATGTAGATACAGAAATGAAGCTAAGCAAGTTAGCTCTAAAAGAAATCAAAATGGAATAGGATTAAGCGCATCATCAAGGGGTGGAGAAAACCAAGAGGAAACCCTGAGGGTATTAACAATTTAAGCCGGCAATCTTTGTTATGGCATAGACTTACATGCCCCAAATTCCACCTTTATATGCATATTAGCTTTCTAAGCGGTGTGCAATCCCTTATTACATCCATCCGAAGGAAGTATTCCAAGCCTTTTAGCCCCTATTCGTATATAAGGATCATTTGTGTCTTCATCCATGAATCCTGATATACCTGTGAGAATCAAGCAGCTACGCCACTGCTTCTCTCAGCCCAAATGGATATATGCAAAATGCGTTTGCAGGCAACGAGTCCTTGTTGAGTAGGACCGTATAACTGCAACGGTGCAATAATATGTTTTATACATTTACCCACTTTGTCAAGGGATGAAACATGTACATCGAACGATTTTTAAGATTTGGTCCCTAGGGGCCAGAAGCGTCCTCGGAGGTAGGAGATATCCTGCCAATGGCTGGGAGTATTTACGAAGAGCGCGAATACACGTAATATGGAGGTGCTGATGAAGTGCGGAGATAAGATGTTAGCTGAAAAATCACCTGAAGCCGGAGAGGATGGAGACCATGAAATTAGAGATTTTAACGGTGCCCTCGTTTTGGAAAACGGAAATGAAACAAAAATATTATCAACTTCAAGAGGACAATAGTAAATTGGTTGTTCTGTTTCCTGGAAAAAACTATCCCTGTGATAAGCCCATTCTACATTTTGCTGGAACTTCCGCGATTCAAAGTGGTTATGACTTAATGGTACTTGAATATGGATATCAAGCCGCGAGAACGGATTTGGATATTCATGATCTGCAAAGAGTAATAGAAGAGTGCCACGAATCGGTTCAACGAATCATAAGCAAGTATAAAGAGGTTGTTTTTATTAGTAAGAGCATAGGCACAATCGTCGCTGGAGAAGTTCATGAAAAACTTGAAATGCCAGTAAAACATCTATTTTTGACGCCGATTAAAGACACCATTCACTATATCAACAGGTTTAAGGGACTTGTGGTTTATGGTTCGAAGGATGAAGTGTTTAATCATGAACTTGCCAACCAAGTTATACTAGACAAGGCCACAGAGGTCATCGAAATTCCTAATGCCAACCATTCTTTAGAGACCAATCATGCTTCGGAAAGCGTTGAGGTTTTAAGCAAACTGGTAGGGATATATACGAATTTTCTAAATTAGAGTAAGTTCTGTATGAAAAACAAGACGAATTTGTCTAACACCAAATTCACGATTCGAGACATTCGTCCCTCGTCCGGCAGTGAAGCTATTATATTAGTTCTCGAGTTCGTGATAACAACGTTTTGTAAGATAGCTGCGTACAATACATTTGAAACGCTACTGTAAAAATAAACTAATAAAATCCTATAAAACCGTTATAAAATGAGTTATACTGAGGTAAGAATGAGTAAGGAGCCGTGCGGGAACACGACTCCAGAGTACAATAACTGCATAAAGAGCAGTCGGCCACACTAGTTAGGTCGAGAAATAGACCGTTACCTTAGCCAGGGCGGTCTATTTCTTTTTCATGTAGGTGAGCAATGCCAAAATGAACATGCCGAACATGAACATTAAGGAGATAGCATCTTTGACCTCCATGGGCATCACCTCCCTTCGGGGAGATTAGCCGACCGCCCTTATAGCCGATTATTGTACTAGAAAATTATAACATATAAAACCAGAACACATATCATTGAAATACTAATAATTGGAATACATAAGTTTGTAGATACAGAAACGTTTAGAGAAATGACCCAAACCATGTAAGGAGAACAACATGCCTCAATTCCCCCTATTAGAAACGGAAAGATTGGTATTAAGACAAATTAAACCAGAGGATTCTAGAGACATCTTTCATTATTTCTCTATGGACACCGTTACGAAATTTTATGATGTGGAGAGTTTTACGCATATTGAACAAGCAGAAGAACTGATTCGTAGATGGAATCAAAGGTTTGAAAACTATCAGGCCATTCGTTGGGGAATCACTTTACGGTCGGAAAGCAGAGTCATTGGAACATGCGGATATCATGGTTGGATGAAACATCACTATAAAGCTGAGATTGGATATGAGCTGGCACCAGAATATTGGCGGCAAGGTTACATGACGGAGGCGATTCAGAAGATCATGGAGTTCGGATTTAACCATCTTGAATTAAACCGGATTGAAGCATTCGTAGAGCCAGAGAATACGGCATCAAGAAAGTTGCTGGAGAAGATGGGATTAAATGAAGAAGGGACATTGAAGCAGCACTTTTATTGGAGGAATCAATTTGTTGATACGGTCATCTATGCATTACTTAAAAGAGATTTTCAAGCGCGTTAAGTAGTGGTTTGATGCATCAGTGAATTATGTTGTTTACACACGATGTTGAAATGAAGGGAATCCCAATTTATATAAGGAGGCTGCGGGGAAATGAGCGTACTTAAGAAATTAAGAAATGACTATGTCATTTGGCATGCCAACCGGGTTAAGTTACCTGAACGCACACCGGGCAACATCGTCAGAAAAAAAGCTGTTTTTTCCGGTAAGGTGCAGAAGGTAGGATTTCGCTTGGAAATATATTGCATCGCTCGAAGAATGAATTTAACGGGATGGGTGAGAAATTTACAGGATGGAAGTGTGGAAGCGGAATTTCAAGGGGAAGCGTCACAAATTGATTTTCTGGTCCGTTGCATGCGTTCATTGAAACGGGCGTCCGTAAAGAAGGTGACGGTAGCTGATCTGCCTATTAAAGAGGAAGAAGAAAGCTTTATGATCGCAGAATAAAATACATGCAGCAAGCCCCGGATTCATCATGGGGAATGATTTGTACATTGCGGAAGAGGATGGAATCTATGAAATCCCGAACCTCTTATTCAAGGACCGTGCTGTTGGCATTGCCGGCAGGCGGTCTTTTTTTATTGAATGGAATTTGGCGCTGCGGGACCGTTTTATAGTAAGCTGATATCAGTATGAATTTATAACTTGGGAACTGTGAGGACATGAAGATGACAAAGAAGCTGTATTACGAATCCGCTTATACCCGGGAGTGGGAGACACGAATCACGCAGAAGCTGGAACGGGAGGACGGGACCTACCTGGTACTGGAAGAGACGGCCTTTTATCCGCATGGCGGAGGACAACCCTGTGATCTCGGGTGGATCGATAAAATCCCGGTTCTTGATGTCGTTCAGGAGGACGGAGAGATACTGCATAAAATTGAACGTTTTCCGGAGAGGGAAGAGGTAACCTGCCGGCTGGATTGGGACAGAAGGTTCGACCATATGCAGCATCATAGCGGTCAGCACCTGCTGTCGGCCATGTGTCTGCAGGTATGCGAGGCGGAGACGCTCAGCTTCCACCTGGGTCAGGATTATGCCACCATCGATATCGCCCGATCGGATCTGCCTCAGCATCAGCTGATGATGCTGGAGCTGGAAGTCAACGACCAGATTTACCTTAATCGACAGGTAACGAATTATGTTGTGAGCCGGGAGCAGGCGGCCGGCCTGCCGCTGGTGAAGCAGCCGAAGGTAACCGACGATATTCGGATCGTTGAAATCGAAGGTATCGAATATAACGCATGCGGCGGCACCCATGTCTCGGCAACGGGTGAGATCGGCATGATCAAGCTGCTGAGAGCAGAGAAACAGAAGGGACATATGCGTCTTTATTTTAAGTGCGGGTATCGGGCGTTGAAAGAATTTAATGCCGGAATGGAGATCCTCGGAAGCCTGTCAGCCAGGTTCAATACGGCAAAGGAAGAGATTCTGGACCGGATTGCCAAATGGGATCAGGAGCAGAAGCAGCTCCAAGCTGAACTAAACGCAGTGAAGGCCGAGAATGACGCTTACCTGGCCGGGAAGCTGTTGGCTGAGCGCCAAGGCAGACTGGTCAAACATGTTTTTGCGGACAAGCCGATGAAGGATATGCAGAACTTGGCAGCCAAGCTTACCGAACAAGCCGAGGTTATCGTGCTTTTTGCGTCCAACTCGGACCATAAGGTGGTTCTCGCCCAAGGAGGGGAGAGCGGACCTGCTTGCGGTGCTTTTTTCAAACAGCATCTGGCCGATTATCGAGGAAAAGGCGGGGGCAGCGATAAGATTGCCCAAGCTGGTTTTAGCACCGTGGAGGATGCCATGGCATTTTACCGGTTTACGGCGCAATCATTAGGTCAGCCAGAAGAGGAATAAGCGATCCGATTAGCAGAAGCCGTTCCTCAGCAGTATGCTTGATGCTAATGTCGAGCATGAACGAAGAATGCACACATGAGGTGAACAGGGGATTCAGTTTCGGCTAGCGAACAGAAGGTACCCTCGGGGCTCGGCTTTCATTGATAAAGGCCGGGCCCCGTCCTGTTTCGAGTTCTCTATGCCTCAGTCAGAAAGCACAATGCAATTAAGTCGGGTACTAGTGGATACCAATATCATGATCTGTATCTTAAGTCGTCATCTTTTTTTGAGTCCGGGTTAAGAATACGATGCACGTGAGCAAAACAACGGTTAATGCGATCCACTGCGAAGTAGCAAGAGAACCGAACTGGCCTCGGATGATATCGCCTCTGAAAAATTCGATAATAAATCTACCTAAACTATAAAGTATGAGATAAAGACCTGCTATTAGGCCGTTAGGTCTTTTTCTTCTAGCCATATAAATCAGCAAGAAAAAAATAGAAAAGCTGAATACGCTCTCTAATATTTGCGTAGGAATGAGTTTGACATCATTCGGGGCAAGCTCGGAATCGTGAAACGTAATTCCAAACCACCCCTCCGTTTCTTCACCATAACAGCAACCGGCGAGAAGGCAGCCGATTCTTCCAAAGCCCTGCGCTAATGCAAGGGAGGGCACAAAAAGGTCAAGGTATTTTAGAAAGTTTATCTTTTTCTTCTTACAATAGGCATAACCGACCCCAATCCCCCCAATAATTCCACCGTACACCACGAATCCTTCCGAAAAATTCAGAACCATCGAAGGATCCTGGACGATATGGTTCATCTGAGTGATCCAAAACAAAAGCTTAGCGCCGACCAACCCGCCTAATAAGCTCCAAAAAGTCAGAGAGGAAACATGGGAGAGTTCTACTTGTCTGGAAGCTGCTCTATGAGCAACAACCTTGTAAGCAATCAGGATTCCGATTGCAATCATCAATCCATAGCCGTAAATGGTCAGAGGTCCGATATGAATGAGTTCATTGTGCATATGTTCATCTCCTATTTGATAAAATTCTTCCGTCTAAACGCGATGTGATTGAACTACATATTGTAGTGTAATTATTCAAAAAAAGGGATTATGAATCCCCGCCCAACATGAGGAGCAGCAAAATGGAACAGGATCTCAGAAAAGGCTTCAGCAGGGCTAACGGAACATTCACGCCTCGATCAGGCTCAAGAACCTGCATGACCCGGTACTCCAATGTCGTATTCGCAAAATGCACGGCTGTCTCATACCGCTGAAGCTTTCCGAGTTTCGCTAATTGTAATAAGACGCTGCCTAAATACTGCTCCGTACCCATCTGCCGGATGGCGTAGCGGTCAGCAAACAGCTCTTGCCACGTCTGATAGTAGCGAAGAATCGGTTTAACGATCGGCAAATATCCAAAGGCGTCTGCCAGCAAGGCCGAAAAAAACATTTTTAATCCATCGTAATTGCAGCAGTGATATCGTTCATGCAGTAAAATCGCCTTTATTTCCTTGTCAGTAAACATCGCTAAAACGGTAGTGGATACGACAATTCTCGGTCGCAGAAGACCCATCGTCAGAGCCACAAAGGCATCGTCCTGTACCACGATGATTTCCGTGCCCCAGTCGCGGTATTTGTAATTGAGCCGCTTGGTTAATTTGTCGTGCCTGTTGGCACGGAAGTGCCTTAACCATTTGTGCGATAAAACCAACTGCCGGGTACTTCGCCAAATGATCTGACCAAGGGTATACGCAATGACAATGTCGATTAAGGCGTAATTCAGTACGGGGCCTTGAACCACTCCGTTTCGAATCTGGTTTGTAATGAGCATTCCCATATGTACCATGACAACAGCTACGAATGCGATCATCAGCGCGTAGGCACATCTTAGCCGTATGGTAGGATTCATTGCTTTTTCCCGCGTTTGATATCGTTTAATTTACGCTCCAGCTTTGCGATCACCTCGGGATCGACATCATCCAGCGCATCGATCATGTGGTTCACGACCAAGCTCCCATATTCTTGAATGAGTCCCTGCGACACTTCTTTCGTCTGTTCGGTGAGAAATTGCTCCCTCGACTGCAGCGGACTGAACTTGGCTGCCCGTGTCCGGCCGGTTCCCATCATTGCCTTTGTCAGCAGGCCTTTATCCAGAAGACGATTCATGACGGTCATCACCGTATTGATCGAGATCGGGCTCTCCTGATTCAGGATCGACTGCACTTCCTTGATACTCAGTGCTTCCGAAGACCAGAGAATATCCATAATTCTTGACTCCAGTGGTCCAAAAAATCGATTCAGGCCCTCGCCATCGATATTCATTTTCTTAATCTTCATTCCTATCTCACCTCATACTACACATCGTAGTATGGCTGTGAACAAAAGTCAACTTCCCTTCAGCCACTTTCCTCCTAAGTGGTGATCATAGCTTTTCCCTCTGTTCGTTCTGTAGTGTATTCTTCATAAGTCGGACGCTGCACTGGTGACTGAAAACGTCCGTGACAAAAGGTTTTTTGCCGTGCAGTCGAGAATAGAAGAGTATAGGAGAAGTTCAATGAGGATTAATTTAATGCAAAGGGCGATTACGAATGGAAGAATTTCCGATGATTGAAACCAACAGACTGTTCATGCGAGAATTAACACTTGATGATGCTGAATCCATATACAGGCACTTTTCTTACCACGAAGTCACAAAATTTATGGATATCGAAGCATGTAAAGACATACATGAAGCAGTGGACATTATTACGTTTCATATCCATGATTCGGGCTGCAGGTACGGGCTGTTCGGAAAAGACAAGAACGAACTCATTGGAACATGTGGGTTTCATTGTTGGATAAAGGACGAAGAAGAAACAAGAGCTGAGATCGGTTTTGATCTATCCCCGGATTACTGGGGGAAAGGATTCATGCAAGAGGCTCTGCATGAACTGATTCCGATAGGGTTTAATTTGATGAAACTTGATTGTATCGAAGCGACAACGGAAATTGAAAACGTTCAATCACAAAGGTTATTAGAGAAGATGGGATTCACTAAAGAGCCTGATTTAAAGGATCGTTTGATGTATTTTACATTATATAAAAATCAAAATAGAAGGATGATTCAGGAGGGGATAGAGTGACCGAAAGATTTCAGTTGAAAAATGTTGGTGTCGAGGATCCTTCAGATGAAAGCGGCATGTCGGGGTTTGGGTATCTTGCGTTGTTCCAATGTAATGTCGAATATCGTTTCAGCACGGAAGACATGAGTGTGAAGGAAGCGGAAATTTACATACAAGACGTGCTGAATCAGCTGCCGGCTGAAACCGTACATGGAATATGCAAGAAAGCATGCGAGTGGAAAGACCTCAAAATGTCCAGCGATACGGCTGATTATCCTCCCGGGTTAGGTGAGGTGTATGGAGCGGATATTTTGGAGTTTATGTCCGTAGAGCAAGTTGATCTTTATCGAAATCCTTATGGTCGAAACGATCATACTTTCGGAGCCATCCTGGGTGGAGGAGCAGAGTGGGACTCTGAAAATGGCCTGGAAATTGTGATACGGGGCAGTGAGGTTCTAGAGGTGCGTGAGTATTTAGGATATGGCGCAGACGCCATTTGGAGCGAAACCGACGAAAGTGAATAAGAAAGAGCGGTGCATCGGCAGCCAGCGATTTTTAAATCGTTTAGGGCTCTGACATCCTATAACAAGGTGTCTGCGCTGTGTGATGCTTGTAAAATGGGGGTGGTGTTTTGGTCAGGCAAGCGGTTTTTATAGATAGGGACGGAACTCTTGGAGGAACTGACCGGGTTGTTTTGCCCGGTGAATTTGAGCTTTATCCGAAGGTAAAGGATTCGATTCAATCTCTCAGAGCCGCTGGGATGCTTATTTGTTCGTTTACGAATCAACCTGGAATTGCTCGTGGCGAAGCAACGATGGGAGAATTCGAGTCGGAATTGTCAGCCTTTGGTTTTGACAAGATCTATCTTTGTGCGCATGAGCATGGAGCAGGTTGTGAATGTAGAAAGCCATCCGCAGGGATGCTGTTGAAAGCCGCAGAAGACAATCATCTGGACTTAGCCAAGTGTTATGTCATTGGGGACAGGTGGACGGATATGGTGGCTGCCAAAGAAGCCGGCTGCAAGAAAGCGTTAGTGATGACAGGGGCCGGAGCCAAGGAACTGGAAAAATATAATAACCACGAGTACTTCGGCAAATGGAAAGATGCGTATCCTGATTTTATCGCGACAGACTTGAATGAAGCCGTGACATGGATATTAGAAGGGGGAGTAAATAAATGAATCCAGCCAAGCATTTTGTGTCTGCCGCTGCCATCGTAATCAATGAAAAGGACGAGATTTTGCTCATTAAAGGACCGCAGCGAGGATGGGAGATGCCTGGGGGCGTCGTGGAGATCGGAGAATCTCCCGAACAAGCTGCGATTAGGGAAACGAAGGAAGAATCGGGGATCGATATAGAAATCATGCAGTTTTGCGGTATCTTCCATAATGTGAAAGACAGTATATGCAATACATTGTTTCTGGCCAAGCCCGTTGGAGGAGTTCCGATCATAACCGAAGAGAGTTTGGAGACTGGTTTTTTTCCAATCGAAGAAGCACTGCAGATGGTTAACTTTATGAACTTTCGGGCGCGAATTGAAATGTGTTTAAACCCGGCGGCACATCCGATCTATGTCGAGTTCTAGAATCGTGAGGGTTTCGGAATGCTGCTTATTTTTACAAGAAAGGTTGTGTTTGGATGCTATATGATTTGCAAGGTGAAGGGAATATGTCAACGATCGTGGGCATGTTATATGGCGCTGTCAGAGAGAACAGTGAGAGGCTAAAGTCCGTATCCGAGGGCATGTCGCAAGAGGAAGTTGATTATAAGGGACCTGGTGGTCATTATAATAGCGCCGCTCAATTAATAAAACATATCACGTACGTTGATCTGAATTGGGTTTATCGGATCAAAAGAGAGGTGCTCCCCCCGTCGTTAAAGGACGAGTACGGCCCGATGATCGATGAACATAACAAGCTGCCAATGGTCAGAGGGATCTCTCTGGACACGCTCCTATCTAAATATGAAGTTGTATTCAATTTACTGAAAGATGCATGCTCGCAGTTAACGGATGCCGATCTGGATCGCATCGTCACATTCGGACACGAGAATGAAAAGCAAGCCACCCTTCGCTGGGGCTTGTGGCATATGGCCGACCATAACCGTTATCATCAGGCCCATATTAATCAGCTTAGAAAGTGGTACTCCGAGCAAAGGAGTGGAATGGAAAGTGAGTAGAAGGGAAGTTATTTTGTAATATAGCTTCCCCCTAAGAAAGGACATAAAACCATGATGACGCATAAAGAAATGATACATATCGTGCAGACCCAGCTGGCGATTGATCTGAATTGTACGGTGGATGACTTAAACGGGGAAAAAGACCGCGTGATTTTTGTAGACGCCAGAGAGAATCCAGGGCGGAGACCGTATCCGAGAAACGAACGTTATTTCGAAATGTTGTCGATGGGCAAATCGATTGTGGTGTCGGCTACGCCGGAACGGCTGGCGATTGCCAAAACGTTTATGCAAGGGAAAGACAGGGATACGATTTTTTCGCTGCCGTTTATTAGGGGGCTTTATTTGCATTTTCTCCCGGATCTAGAGAGAATCCAGCCGATGCCGCCACCGGCCGGGGTTTCGTATGAAGTGGTGGAGGAGAATGAGATTTCAAGGCTTATGGGGCTTGAGGGATTGGAGGATGCCATTGTAACCGACCCGGGGCGTCCTTATCAGACGGTATTGGCCGTAATCGCCAAGCACAATGGCAGGATTGTTGGCATGGCAGGGGCTTGTAACGTGTGTGCCGCGATGTGGCAAATCGGAATCGAGGTACTCCCTGGCTTTCGCCAAATGGGATTGGCGTCTTATCTTGTAAACCGTTTAACGTTTGAGGTATTACATCGCGGACGCGTGCCGACTTATGATGTGATCTCTAGCAATATCGCCTCCCAAAGAGTGGCTTACCGAGTGGCATACTACCCGGCGTTCGTGACGGATTGGCGAGTTGATTTTAGGGATTTCGAGTCTAACTAAACCAATATTCAAAAAATAAATTTACCGAAGGGGGCGTATGCCAAAAATGAAGATTGTCGAACTCAATGGAATGAATTTAGTAGGAATAAGAGTAGTATGCCCTGGCGACCAGTATGTCCATGAGATTCCAGAGGCTTCTGTCGTACTTAAGGAAAGGCTGAATGAGATATCTGGGGTTGTACAACCAGCAAGATTGATTGGGGCATTCTTCGTTGAGGATGTAACGGAAGAGGAGGATGGTTACTGGGTATGTGTTGAAGTGAATGACATAAGGGAAGTTCCAGAAGGTATGGTATCTGTAGTAGTTCCGAAACAAAAATATGCAGTCCAACGACATAAGGGACCTAATTATGAAATTAGAAATACATATGACGAGCTCCACAACTGGATAAAAGAAAATAAACATGAAAGATTGCTAAGATCCTGGCATCTGGAGATTTCAGATGAATGGGGACATGGGGATGTCAATCATATCGAAGTAGACTTGTATGACACCATTAAATAGATGCAGCAGCTAATTGCGCCTTCCATAACTTGCTGATATAATTTTGCGTATGAAATGGGATTGGGGGTTACACCGATGGCAATGCTGAATTGCTCATTAGCTAGGAAGTCCTCATGCAAAGCCTGATCTGGGGCGATACTTTGCGTGGGGTGCGATAGGATGAATTCGATCGCCCAAACTTAACTTTATCGTTTCTAATAACAGGCTTTGCACCTTATTGAACTTGAATAAGAATAAGGGGCTGAAAGCTATGAGTACGACATTTATTAGAAACCACCAGTTTAACGTGATTAAAAAACAATCGGAATTCCTTCTGAAGACGCTGCGAACCGTTGCGGATCGACGCGTTCTGGAAACCGTCAGGTTCAGTTCTGTTGCCAACATCATGGATGCCTTTCCATCGCTGACCGAGGATCAGAAGCGGATGCTGGGCCAAGTCTCCACATTCGAGAAGGCCGAGGATTTCGAGCGATATCTGAACGACTTGGAACCTTACCTGGAGTCGTTTCCGACGATTACGCCAAAACAGATTCAGAAGTTATTTCCTAAAAATAAGAAATTGAAATTACCGGATCTGACCTCGATCGATTTTCGATACGTAACCTATTTGGGCTGGGTCGATATTGCCAGCAACAGGTTATTTATCGTATATCCGTTCGAAGGACGCTTCATCGGGATCGAGGGGAGAATCACCCCGACCAACAAGAAAGGGTACTGCCTCTTCTGCAATCGGCATCAAGAGCTCGCCTTGTTCTCGGTCAAGACCAAGCCGTCCGGTGCTTCGGCGGATAATCTGTCTGCCATAAGCCATTATGTTTGTCTGGAGAGCCAAGGCTGCAATCACAGCATTACCGACACGGCAGCTCTGGAGAAGTTCATTCTCTCCGCCAGCAAATAACAAATTAGAAATAGGCTGCCCTAGAGGCAGCCTATTTAGGTTTCGTCCGCTTTGTTCACATACTCCACCGAGTAAATATGCGTCCTCGTTAGATCAATGACCTCTTTTATGAAATCCTCCTGCGATTCCCTGAAATCGTTTCGAATCCAGTTCAGAATCAACCCATGAAAGCCGTAGGCGGTGTACCGCTTGAAGTAGTCCATGTTCACCGGGATCTGGTTAATCGTTTCGAATATAAATCGTTCCTGATAGATTTTTACGATCGTTTGAGGAAATTCCGTATGCAATCCCGGCAAGGTATCCTCGTATTTGATCAGCTCAAAAAAATCGCGGTGCTCGTAGATGTAGGCCACGATATTAAAGGACGGGGCACTGAGGTTCGCCGTATACACTTTGTGTCCCGGTATGTAGGGCTTGCCCACCGATTCTTCCAAGCCCTGGAGTTTGGAAGCCAGCACATCGTCGGCTAATTCGATTTTGTCCTGGTAATGGACGTAGAAGGTGCTGCGGTTATAAGCAGCCTTATCCACGATGTCTTTCACCGTTACAGCATGATAACCCTTCTCTTTTACAAGTTGAATAAAGGCGGATTTCAAATGTTCTTTCGTCCGATTTCTTCGTGCCGATGTCACGAGTTGTTCATGATTCACGAAAAGAGCGCCCCCCCAAAAAGACAGTTTGGTTCCAAGTGTTGACTAGATCGACACTTCATCACAGGTTAATGATTGTTAAATGTGAACAGAATAGTACAATTGAATTGTAAGCAAAATAGTACTAAATTTAATATCTTAATTTAATTGTAATCAATATAGTACTATTTTAATCCATTATACGGGGGTATCCAAGATGGGGAAATTACAAAACAAGGTTGCTGTAATTACCGGTGGTGCATCCGGCATCGGTGCGGCGACCGCGCGTCTTTTCGTTGAAGAAGGAGCCAAAGTGGTGCTTGTCGATCTCAATGAGGACAAAGGCAAGGCCTTTGAAGCCGAATTGAAGGCGCTTCATCATGAGGCGTTGTTCGTTAAAGCGAATATTACCAGCGAGGAAGAAGTAGCCCATATCTTTAAGCAAGCGACGGAAGCTTTTGGCAAAGTGGATGTTGTATTTAACAACGCTGGCATCGGGCGCGTTCATTCTTCGCATGATCTAGAGTACTCCGAGTGGCGAAACACCGTAAACGTGGACTTGGACGGCGTATTCCTGGTCGCCCGGGAAGCTATCCGTGAAATGTTAAAAGCAGGCGGAGGCACGATCGTTAATACCGCATCCATGTACGGTTGGGTCGGCTCGCCCGGTTCCGCGGCTTATAACGCCGCTAAAGGAGGAGTCATTAACTTGACGCGTTCCCTGGCACTGGAGTATGCCGAGCACAATATTCGGATCAATGCGCTGTGCCCGGGCTTTATCGACACACCGATCATTCCGGAGGAGAGCAAGCAAGCGCTGGCAGCGGCCACTCCGATGAAGCGTTTGGGACAAGCCGATGAAATGGCAAAGGCTGTTCTGTTCATGGCTTCGGATGACTCCTCGTTCATGACGGGGAATACCTTGACGGTTGACGGCGGATATACAGCCCAATAATGGGTGAACTTAGACATACAGAGAATCATGACATCTTACTAGGAGGCATACACCATGAGCAAATTTGATGGAAAAGTGATCGTGATTACTGGCGCAGCAGGCGGGATCGGAACGGCAGCCGCCAAAAAACTGGCGGAACAGGGGGCCAAGCTTGGGCTGGTCGATTTGAACCTGGAAGCCGTCCAACAAGTGATTTCCGATTTGGGCCTGGACGATTCCAGAGCAATTGCGCTGCAGGCCAATGTCGCCAAAGAAGAGGAAGTCAAAGCGTATGTGGATGCAACGGTCGAGAAGTTCGGTAAAATCGACGGCTTTTTCAATAATGCGGGGATCGAAGGGATCACTGCCAATGTAGAGGACTATCCGACCGAAACCTTTGAAATGGTCTTCAATGTCAACGTCAAGGGTGCTTTCCTTGGACTGAAATACGTGGTTCCCGTCATGAAAAAGCAAGGTTACGGCAGCATCGTGAATACCTCCTCCGGCGCAGGCCTTATCGGTTCGCCCGGATTTGTCGGATACAATAGCTCCAAGCATGCCGTGATCGGCATGACGAAAGTGGTTGCATTAGAAGCTGCTCCGTTCGGCGTGAGAGTGAATGCCGTAGCGCCTGGAGTGATCAATACCCGCATGATGCGCCAAATCGAGAAAAATACGGTGCCTGAGGATGCCGAAGGTGCAAGAAAAGCATTCGGAGCCGCCGTTCCGCTCGGACGATACGGGGAAGCGGAAGAGGTAGCCAACGTAGCTGTTTTCTTGCTGTCCGATGATGCGTCCTATGTAACGCAATCCATTTATACCGTGGATGGCGGCCAAATCAACCAATAAGTTTACAAATTGCTTAGTTAAAGGGTCTTGTCCGGTGTTTATACCGGTCAAGGCCTTTTTTACATTCGTTAGGAGTGGTGGTGCAGCGGTCTGTTCTCCCCGAATATAAGTGGGTCATTTATCATATTGGGGTCATGCGGATTTTGGAATATAATGGTGTGTAGATAGGGAAAGCAGGTGCTGATTTCTTTGTGCCGCTTCATGCGATGGATCCGAAAACTGTAATGCGCAGTTAATTGGAATTAGAAAGGGGATATGAAATGACGGAGATCAGCCAAGTCCATATGGAAGATCTGTGGTCGGTTCGAAGAGAACGCTTAGGCAATCGATGGTTAATCGGCGTTCAGAATCCGCTTCCGCAATCCTATGAGGACGAACAGCGCTTGTTTGCAACCCTTAGATCCAGAAGAGACGAAATACAGCATCAAACTGCCGATCCGAATACGTACATGGTGATCCATGATGACGGATCGAAGATGACGGTAGCCTTGATGGTAAGTCGTATCGGGGAGATCCCGGAGGGCATGGTATCGTTGAATCTTCCGGAAGAGGAATACGAGGTTTTCCGGTTCGAGGAGAAACATATTTGTTCATTCTGGCAGTATTTCTGCGAAACCGATCATCGGAGCAAATATGGCGTCAATGCTGCCAAGGCAAGATTTGAAACCTTTAACGACACCTTGCAGCCGAATGGCGTGACGGAAATTTATTACCCGAAAGAATAGGAAGGATGCCCGAACATGTATCATAGATGACAGAAGCCGTAAAGGGAGGAAGGAATATGCGAGCGACTGAAGATATCATGCAGGTATGGAGGAAGTTCAACGATTTTCCGATGGAAACCTTAACGAAAGCCTGGCACAGCTTAATAGACCCGGAATGCAAACAACGAACAACGGATGTCATGAAAGAGCATCGCGCATTGTATGGAACGTCGGGCAATTGTTTTGATTTGGCGATTTGGTTAATCGATGAATTCAGACAGAACAAACGCCCCTGTTATGGAGTTCTGACGGAGCATTTGCATGTCGCCGTGGTCGCCGTCAACGAAGAGGGCAATAAATATTTCTGCGATCTTGGAGATCAATGGATTGAGCCCATTTTGTTGGAACCGGGTCATGAAGCGTATACGGAAGAATTTGTCGACGGTTTCTTTCCAGGTTCACGCATTAAACTGAACACCAGAGCGAATCGTCTCTTGATAACCTACGGAAGGCCAAACGGAAAGGAAAGCAGCCAAGCATTCGATTTGACGCCTGTATCCGATGAGGCATTGATCATCGCCGGGCAAAAAACGCAGCGCCTGTTCAGCGATCCGCTTGTAGAAAAGAGGATTTTTACGGATCAGGAGGTTCTCCATTGGGAATTCGATCATTACGAAAGCTACCTAAGTTCCAAGGAAGGCAGAATAGCGGAGCCTCAGCTGAAGGATATCGGGGAATGGGCGGAACGAATACATACGATGAGCGGGATCCATGAAGAAGTCGTCATACGGGCATTGGAAGTTTACTCGAAGAAGTCTTCGCATCCTTAACGCTAGGCTTTTAACACCTTAGACTGGGGAGAACGTTACATCCAAAAGGAAAAAACAGCTATTGCCGTGCGGCTTCAGGAAATTTTCCCGTGCTTAGGGTTGCCGGCAATAGTCCGTTTCGTTTTCCTTATGGATATCAAGATAAGGCTCGCTTCAAAGGAAGCTTCATGATTAAATGTTTGTTCCCCTATGCCTTGACAGGCCATCGCCAACCCGCTGACGGCTACCAGGACAATGCTGTACCTCCGTTCATACTGCATCAATCTTAAGCTACATCGGTTCGATCCACTTTGTTAAAAGCAAGATAGCCAAGGATCAGGCCAAGCAGGCAGAGAACAATCGGGATGGCGATGAATTGGAACAAGCTGGACGAGCTTCCCCCGTCGGACACCGATGCGTTAATCAAGAATCCAATAATGACAGCCGAAGTAATCGTGGAAGGCGCCGATTTTTTTCTCATGCCGAACGATAACGGAATGAGGCTGATGCCGGCCATCATAAAGGCGTTTAGCACCGTGGCCGGAACAGCGGCCATCATGGCAGCGACAGGAATAGACGCGTCAAATAAACCGATCATCGGATTCAAGAAGTACGTAAACAGATGGATCAGGAACGTTGTTATGATGATGCTGAAAAAACAGAACCCAAACACAATCGATAACTTGGCTTGAATAATTTTTTTTCGCTGCAGCGGGTAGGTGAACAACACCTGGATCATGCTGCTCTTGTATTCGTCAATCACTAAACGGGACAGAATAACGCTTGAGAATATGATATAGGTGATTCGAATCAAAACACCTGATAACGATATGAAATCTGCATAACTCATGGGCTCGTGTTCCCCTTTGGAACCCAGCGCCATCAGCGTAACGGCGGCGAAAATAGCCGCAATGCAAATGGCTAATCCCTTGAAATATCCGGACAGGTTATTCTTCTGCCATTCCAGCTGTATCAATTTAAGCATAGCGTTTGCCTCCATGAACGAGATTGATGAAATACGCCTCTAACGACCCGGCATGCTGTCCCCGGATGTCCGCCATCTTTACTTCCGTTAATAATTGCCCCTGATGAATAATGCCGATCGTATCGGCAACCGATTCGATTTCCGACACGATATGGCTCGATATGAGAATGGTGGTTCCGTAGTTCTTCTTGAATAGCAGTAAGAGCTCCCGAATATCCTTAATTCCGATCGGATCCAGTCCGTTGATCGGTTCATCCAGAATGAGGATGTCCGGTTTCGTCACAATGGCCCGTGCAATCCCTAACCGCTGCTTCATTCCTAGCGAGAATTCATGGATTTTCTTCTTCCCGACTCCGTGAAGGCCTACGATCTCCAGCGCTTCCTTAATCGCAGACTTATTGTGATATCCGACGTATCTGCAATGAAGATCCAAGTTGGCTTCGGCCGTAAGCCGGTCGTAAAACACGGGATATTCAATAATGCTGCCTATTCTCTTTAGGTATTGAACCGATGTGGGGAGAACCGGTTGATCGAATACTCGGATTTCACCGGAAGACGGTTTGACCAGGTTTAAGATCATTTTCATGATGGTGGTTTTCCCGGCACCGTTCGGACCCAAAAACCCGTAAATTTCCCCTTTGTTAACGTTCATATTGACGTTCGTAATGGTTTCTGTACCCTTGTATACCTTGCTTACTTGATGGATTTGAATCATGGTTTCCACTCTGATTTCCTCCCGCTCTCTGATTGATGTGCTACATTTAGCTTAAGGAACGAAAGTAAAAATAAAGTAAACGGAGCGGAAAAAACTCGTAACATTTGACATAGCGTAAGCTCGTAAACGATGAAATAAGGTAAGATAGAATTACATGTTCTGGATTAGTTTGAAACGAGGGAAGAATAGCAAATGGAATCTGCAACCATATTGGCCGTCGATGACGAGATTGGTATTTTGAAGTTATTGGAGATTACGCTCCGAAAAGAAAACTTTACGCATATTGACACGGTCTCATCCGGAAAAGGCGCACTGCAGCGCGTCAAAGAAAAATCATATGACATGATCCTGCTTGATATTATGCTTCCGGATCTAAGCGGCTTTGAACTCTGCACGGAGATCCGGAAACATACGAATGCGCCGATCATTTTCATCAGCGCGCGCTCTACCGACTTCGATAAGTTAACGGGGTTAGGCATCGGCGGGGACGATTATATAACAAAGCCCTTTAATCCATTGGAGGTCATTGCCCGAATCAAGGCGATTCTTCGTAGGCAAAAAATTATGGAGAACGAACTTCAACGAAACACGGCCTACGATTACGGGTACCTCTCATTTCATCCGGAATCGGCAACGTTAATCGTGAAGGGCCAACCAGTAGATTGCACGGCCAAGGAGCTGGAGCTGCTGCATTTCTTCTGCAAGCATCCCAATCATATCTTCACGACGGCTCAGCTTTATGAGCTGGTATGGGGGAGTGACGTGTTCGGGGAAGAAAAAACGGTCACGATCCATATCTCCAAGCTGCGCAAAAAGATAGGCGATGATACCCGCAAACCCGCAATCATCGTGAATTTAAGGGGGATCGGTTATAAATTCATCCCTCCGAACGAGGCACTGGCATGCGAATAAAAACTCGGTTCACGGTACATTTGGCGTCAGGGCTCATTCTGTGGATTCTTGGGACGGGGATTCTCCTTGTTATTCTGCTTGAAGGTGTTCTTCCCATGCTAGGTATCCATTTCAGCGAGGATAACGAAGGGCTTATCGTAGGAGCGATCTTCGGATTCAGCACGCTGCTATGTATAGCCCTGTTCGGATGGTATTTTGGCGGCCCGATCGGATTCATAATGACCTGGATTCAACAGCTTTCGAAAGATGATTACAAGCAACCGGCCGATTTGTCCAAAATCGTTACCCGAAAAGGGAAACTGCGCATGCGGTACCGCCTCTATCAGGAGGTGCTCCAGCATCTTCAGTCCTTGGGCAGCGTCCTGCAAGCGAACGAGGCGGAAAGAACCCAAATCGAACAGGCCAAACAGGAATGGATCGCGGGGATATCCCATGATTTGAAAACACCTCTAACCTATATTAAGGGCTATTCGGCTCTCTTATTGAATGAACAATACGAATGGTCGAAGGAAGAGGCGATCTCTTTCATCCGGGAAATGGACGATAAAGGGAAGCATATGGAGGAATTGATTCAGGATTTAAGCCTCGTTACGCAGCTCAACCGGGCTGATGGCGCGCTGCCGTTACAGAAGGCGAAACAGGACATCGTCGAGTTCACCAAAAGGGTGGTTGCCGATATCAGCAATAATCCGCAGGCAAGCAACTACCTTTTGCATTTTCAAACGGATTCGTCTGCCATGCACGTGGATTTTGATGCGAAATACATGCAGCGCATCCTGCAAAATATCATGATGAACTCGATCATTCATAATCCGGAGTTTACGGAGATTTTCGTCCGGATCACGGACGCAGGAGAGTTTGCCGCTATCCGCATTACGGACAATGGCATAGGCATGCCGGCCGATACGGTAGCGCATCTGTTCCAGCAATATTATCGCGGGACCACGACGGATGCTGCCTCTGAGGGCACCGGACTGGGAATGGCGATCGTTTACAAGCTGATTCAAGCTCATGACGGCACCATCACAGTGGAGAGCAAGCCTTCGCAAGGGACAACGTTTACGATTCGATTGCCGAAAGAAGGAGGGAGATATGGATGAAGAAACTACCGACGATCCAATTAGAAAGGTTGATTTTACGGCCGTTCAGTTTAGAAGATGCAAGAGTTGTACAGGAACTGGCAGGCGATAAGTATATTGCAGAAACAACGTTATATATTCCGCACCCGTACGAGGATGGGATGGCAGAACAATGGATAGAGTCCCATTTTGCTAACTTCAATGAAGATCGATCCCTTGAGCTAGCTATTGTACATAAAGAAGAAAATTACGTAATTGGCGCAATCAGTATAGGCTGCAATCGAAATTTTGATCACGGTGAGCTTGGATATTGGATAGGGAGAAAATACAAGAATCACGGCTTTTGTACGGAAGCGGCAAAAGGAATCGTACAATATGCGTTTGAAGAAATGCGATTAAACCGCATTTTTGCACGTCATCTGGGGAACAATCCTGCATCAGGCAAAGTCATGTTAAAGCTGGGAATGAAGCATGAAGGACTGTTAAGACAACATGTAAAAAAATGGGGTGAATATGAAGACCTTGCGCATTATGGTCTGTTGAGGGAAGAGTATGTATCAGAGAATAGCTAAGGACTCTGGTTGATATCAAAAACTGGATCGCGGGTACATCCGAAAAACAAACGATTAAACGGTGGTTTCTGTCTTTTACCATTCTATGACTCTGGTAATATACTATATCATTCCCAGCTAAGGAGTGATATAGATGGCAAATCGTGATGTGCGTCTTGCGCTTTGGTCAGGTACTAATTTCTCCGTTCGTCGGATTCTCTTCAGACGAGGAGGCGTTGCGGTTCGTGACCTCGGAGCATTTCGGTTTAACAACGTTCTTTCGAGTTTTCGGCTTCGGAATGTGGTGCAGCGTTCTGAAGTAACGCTTGTATTGTTCTCGGGAATTAACTTTCGGGGATCGTTCCGCGTGTTCAGAGGAAGCCAAAATGTAGCGAACTTGGAGAACTTTAATTTCAACAACGTGACATCTTCGTTCATTGTGGTAGGACGCAACCTTACGGACGCAGAAATAACCCAAATTCAAAGAACTGCCAGACCGCCTCAAGACATCCTCGTCATAAGACAGTAAGATAAGCAGTTTTGCAAAAAACCAGAAGCACAAATAAAAAACGGCTCATCCCTTAATACGGGATGGGTCGCTTTTTGTTTTTTCAGATAACAACGGCCTTGACAACGGAAAGCGGCATGATATGATATTACCGACAGACAGTCGGTCTGGTAAAGGAGGGAGAAGCATGCGAATCGTAAAAAAAGCGGAGGAACGCAAGAATGAAATCCTTGACGCAGCGGATACGCTTTTCGGTCAGAAGGGCTTTGACGGCACAAGTACCAACGATATTCTCGAAAAGGTCGGCATTGCGCGCGGAACTTTGTATCATCACTTCAAGTCGAAGGAGGATATCATGGATGCGCTGATTGACCGCTATACCGTCCGATTGTTGGATCGGGCACAGGCCATTGCCTTGGACAAGAGCATACCGGTAATCGAGCGCATCATCCGCGTTGTGATGGCGCTGAACATAAGCGGCGATGGAGAGAGCAGCAAGGAAATCATGGAGCATATTCACAAGCCTCAGAATGCGCTCATGCATCAAAAGATACATAAGGTCATTATTAATGGTGTTCCGCCGATCCTGACGGACATCATCCGCGAAGGCATCGAGCAGGGGCTGTTCAGCACGCCGTTCCCGTATGAATGCATGGAAATGGTAGTGATCTACGCGAATACCGTTTTTGATGAAGATCTGGTAACGATGACGGACGAGGAGCGAGGGCAGCGAGTTCTGGCCTTTGTTTGCAACGTCGAGAGGCTGCTCGGCGCGGAAAGCGGAAGCCTGATGGACGTTATGGGGATGTTTGGTGGAGGAGATGAAAACGGCCAAGCATGAATCAGCGCGGGAAAGTTCATCAGCAGAGGCGACGGCAGAGATGCAGTCTTTTCTCCTCTTCATCTTAGGAAAGCTGTGATGGTTGACATCGGTTAAAATGCTTGAACACAGGGGGGCCTTATGTATTTCAGAATCATCCGAAGGGATATATCCAAAAGCAAATGGATCACGTTGATGACCATGATCTTCGTTGCGGCAGCAGCGATGCTGGTTTCGCTCGCGGCCGTGCTCATTTTAAATTTATCCGGAGCGGTACATACACTCATGACGCAAGCCAAAACCCCGCATTTTATGCAAATGCATTCGGGTGACATCGATACTGAACGGCTAGCAGCTTTTGCGGAGCAGCACGGCAATGTCGAAGATTTTCAAGTGACAGAATTTCTCAACATGGACGGTGCGCGGATTCGGTTAGGGGAGCATTCGCTTGCCCATAGCGTTCAGGATAACGGATTCAGCATACAGAGCAAGAAATTCGATTATCTGCTTGATTTGGACGGGAACATCATTCACGCGGACGACGGCGAGTTATATGTTCCCATAAATTATATGAGAGACAATATGGCAAGGGTTGGCGATGCTGCGATGATCAGCGGGAAGGCATTTACCGTTGCCGGTTTCCTCCGCGATTCGCAGATGAATTCCACGCTCTCCGCCTCCAAGCGTTTTCTGGTCAGTGACAAGGATTACGCGGAGATCAAAAACTCGGGCAGTACGGAATATTTGATTGAGTTCAGACTAAGGGATTTGTCGGAGCTAGGCGCATTTGAAGCAGACTACGCTTCCGCGGGTCTTGAAGCGAACGGACCTACGGTTACCTATAAGCTGTTCCAAATGATGAACGCCCTTTCCGACGGGATGATGATCGGCGTCATCCTTCTCGTTAGCATTCTTGTCGTAGCGATATCTCTGATGTGCATACGCTTTACCCTCTTAGCCAAAATCGAAGACGATTACCGTGAAATCGGCGTCATGAAGGCGATAGGGCTGCGTGTTTCCGACATGAAAAAGATCTATCTCGCGAAATATGCTGCGATTACCGCGGCAGGCAGTATTCTCGGCTTTGCGCTTTCGGTGCCTTTCAAAGGATTGCTTCTTGAGAACATACGTCTCTATATGGGAGAAAGCAGCCATTCTTCTTATGCCTTGCCGTTCGGACTCATCGGCATACTGCTTGTCTTTCTGACGATCATCGCCTATGTAAGCAGAGTTCTGAATCGCTTTCGGACCATATCGGCTTCAGAAGCGATACGCTTTGGCACTTCACCCGAGAAAAACACGGGCGCCGGAAGCTTTAATCTGAGCGGAAACAGGCTGTTTAGCACCAATGTTTTTCTCGGGATGAAAGACGTACTCGCCAGGAAAAGACTTTACGCTACAAGCCTGACGGTAATCGTGATCTCGGCATTTATCATGATCGTACCGCAGAACCTGCACAACACGATCTCGTCCAAAAGCTTTATTCAATATATGGGCATCGGAAGCTACGACATGCGGGTTGACATTCAGCAGACCGAGCAAATGTCGGAAAAAACGGCCGAGATTCTATATACGATGAACAACGACCCTGCCATTACAAAGACAGCCGTCCTTACAACCAAAACATTCAAAATCAAAACGGGAGACGGGACGGAGGAAAATATCAAAATCGAGCTTGGGGACCATACGGTGTTTCCTATAGCATATGCCAAGGGCAAAGCACCCGCAGAAGACGAGATTGCGCTTTCGGCGATAAACGCCGATGAGATGGGCAAAAAGGTCGGCGATATCATCACGGTGGTGATCGAAGGGAAGGCGAAAGCCCTCACGGTAAGCGGAATCTACTCCGACATTACCAACGGCGGCAAAACCGCAAAGGCTGTATTCACCGACGATACGGCGGACACGATGTGGAGCATTGTCTGCGCTGAGCTATCCGATCAAACGCTTGTCCATGAGAAGGTCTCCGCCTATGCGGAGAGGTTCGATTATGCAAAGATCTCGGACGTTGACGACTTTGTATCGCAAACGTTCGGCTCGACGATTAGCTCCGTCAAAACGGCCTCCAACGCTGCCGTTACGGTTGCGCTGATGATAGCGGTTCTCGTTACCTTGCTGTTTATGAAAATGCTGGTTGCCAAGGACCGGCATGCGATTGCCGTCATGAAAGCCTTTGGCTTTACGAACTCGGATATGAGGGTGCAGTATGTCTCGCGTTCGGTATTTGTTCTGATTGTCGGCATCATGGTTGGAACGCTTCTGGCCAACACGGTCGGTGAGATGCTCGCAGGTGCCGCAATTTCCTCGTTTGGAGCGTCGACATTTCATTTTGCGATCGATCCGCTTTCGGCGTATCTGTTCAGCCCCATGTTGATGATCGGCGCGGTGCTTTTCGCAACCGTGATCGGCGTTTCTGGCGCGGGACGAATCAAAATATCCGAACATATGAAGGAGTAACTTATGAAAAAGTTGATTATCTGTGATGATATCGTAAAATCTTTCGGCGAAGGTGATGAGCAGCGCCGTGTTCTGGACGGCGTGTCCGCCTACATTCACGAGGGCGAGTTCGTTTCGGTTATGGGGCCTTCGGGTTCGGGAAAATCAACGTTCATGTTTGCATTGAGCGGGACGGATGGCGTGAATGGCGGAACGGTCTTTTTTGACGGCAAGGATTTATCGGCAGCCTCGGAGAATGAGCTTTCAGATATACGGAGGACCCATATGGGGTTTGTCTTCCAGCAGCCAACGATGCTGAAAAACCTCAATATCCTCGATAATATCATTCTTCCATCCATGCGGGACCAACGAAAAAACGTTGCATCCATAACAAAAAAAGCAAGAACTCTTATGAACAGGGTGGGAATCGCAGAGCTGGAAAAGCGAGACATCACTCAGGTTTCGGGAGGACAGCTTCAGCGTGCTGGAATCTGCCGGGCGCTAATAAACAGCCCGAGAATCATTTTTGGCGATGAGCCTACGGGCGCGCTCAACTCCAAATCGGCGCAGGAAATCATGGACATTTTCTCCGAAATCAACGCGGAAGGCACGGCGGTCATGCTTGTAACGCATGACGCTAACGTGGCGGCCCGGACGGAGCGCATTATGTTTATGCGCGACGGGAACATGGTCAGTGAACTCAAGCTTCCCAAGTACGACGGAACGGATATGGATCGCAGGGTTGAGAATGTGAGGGCGAGAATGCTGGAGATCGGAATATAATGTATAATGATGGAAAAACAGAAATGCCTCAAACGAATTCTTCACTTGATCAGTCATTGAAATGATAGATAAAACATGGAAATGGCGGTGTTAATCGATGTTTGAGCAGTCAAAGCATTTGGTTGCTGTTTCAGCTTTAGTGAAGAATAGAGACGGACATGTGCTGATGGTTCGGACGCATTTGCGTTCGGATACGTGGGAACTGCCCGGAGGCTTCGTTGATGCCGGGGAGCCGCTGGATCAAGCCGTGTGCCGGGAGTTTCTGGAGGAGACGGGCGTGGTTATACGCCCTTTAGGCATTTCAGGAGTCTACTACAATGAGAGGCTGCACGTGTTGTCCGTCGTTTTTCATGCGGAATACGTCAGCGGAGAAATAACCGTTCAACCGGAAGAAATTGTGGAAGCGAAATTCGTAGACTTGGTAGATTCCAACCTGGATGAATACATAAAAAGGCCCCACATTCAATCGCGCACGTTGGACGCCATCCGTGCAGAGCGTTCGGTCCCTTATGAGACTTGGGATTTGAACCCGCCTCAGTATAAGCTGCTGTCCAGATTGGACGGGAAACCGCTGAATGCCAAAACGGCATTTTTACTCACGGGGAAGCCGAGGATGGGCAAAACGACCCTGATCAAGAAACTCATACATCTCGTCGGCCCTGATCTTTGCGGCGGTTTTTATACGGAGGAAATAACGAATGCAGGCGATCGAATCGGTTTCAGATGCGTGGCTGTCGATGGAGAAAGCGTAGAGATTGCAAATGTGGAAAGTCCCAGCCATATTCGAATTGGCAGGTACGGCGTAGATGTTGAGAAATTCGAGGATTTTGCTATTCATAAACTACGGGAAGCCTTGTCCTCCAAGAAAATCATCGTCATTGACGAAATGGGATTCATGCAGATGCTGTCTGCCTCTTTTCAAAGCATGGTACATGAGATTATTAGTGATCGCCGGATTGTACTAGGAACGATACCCGTCGAGAGTCACCCTGAAATAGATGCAATTAAATATCGGAAGGAAGTCGGCATCATCAGCTTGAACGAATTCAATCGTGATAGGATGCCGGAATTATTGATAAAGGATATTTTGAAGGCATTGGAGGGATGAGGGACATGCGGATAGAGGATATCTTCTCGGATCTGCCAACATTAGAAACAGGCCGAACGATTTTAAGAAAATTAAGAAGCGAGGACGAGCCAGATATCTTTCGTTACGGATCGGATGATGAGGTATCGAGATATACCTCCTGGCCGACGCATCAAACGATGGAAGATACCCGCCATTATCTAAACAAGGTGCTGCAAAAATACGACCATCATGCCGTGGCCCCGTGGGGGATCGTGGACAAAGAAACCGGAAGGGTCATCGGAACTTCAGGATTTATGGCTTGGAACGTTCATCATGACAAAGCAGAACTGGGATATGCCTTGTCCAAGGATTATTGGAATCGCGGTTACATGACCGAAGTGATCAGGACCATCATCTCTTATGGATTTGAACGAATGAAGCTGGTTAGAATCGAAGCCAGCTGTCTGCCGTCAAACCTAGGATCAGCCAGAGTGATGGAAAAGGCCGGCATGACCTTTGAGGGAATCATAAGACAGTCGATATTCGTGAAAGGCAAACATGAAGATCTGAAATTATATTCCATTGTCGTGGATGACTACCGGAATCAGAACAAGCCCCGTTAACGGGGCTTGGCCGGATAACGGCCATCGCAAAAATCCCTTCGTGCATGCACGAAGGGATTTTTACATGAATGGTCGACAGCCTGGAACGATTACTTCGCGGATATCCCGGCATACATGTTCCGGTACACGGCCGGGGTGAGGTTCTCGAACTTTTTGAACGTTTTGATGAAATAGCCCGTGTCGCAAAAGCCTAGATCATCGCTCACTTGATGGATCGGCGAATCGGTGGATTCCAGCAGCCGCTTGGCCCATTCAATCTTAAGCCGGGCGATGAAGACGGAGAAATTCTCCCCGGTCTCTTTCGTAAATATACGGCTGAAATAGCTGGGGCTGATGTGGCACAGCTTGGCCATCTCCTTCAGGCTGAAGTTTTCATGCTTGTGCGTAAAAATGTAATCAAACGCGGGCTGAAGCACCGGATTCGAAGAAGCAAACCGCCCGGCGCCATTCTTCAATTTGGTGTCGATCAGCGCCCCTGACAGCTCCTGCTGGATGGATTGAATGCTGCGGACCGCGCGATCGGACTCGCTCAGCGTTTCAACCGACACTGGCGCGTCCATGTTAGACGTGAGCACTTTTTTGTACATATCCACCGTGGTATGCTTTTGAATGGCTTCCTCCACGATATACGTGCTCAATTGTAGCAGCAGATCCACGCACCTTGTTACTTCCTCGTATGACAGGACTGGCAGGGCGTTGTAATCCTCTTCGAGCTCCTTGAACTTCCGGTTTGACTCCACATTGGGCGGCCGGGACACGATCTGCTCCAGCATCGGCGCGTCAGGCTCCCGGAGCTTGAGCTGTCCGGCCATGATCGCGCCAAGATATTGGTTATCGATGATGATCGGAATGGCGATATCGATAATGTTAAAATGGCACAGATAGATGTATGGCTTGTTCTGGCGAACCGCTTCAATGCCGGCTCGCGCATCGCATTTTTGGCAATACTGCGAGAGATGGCCATCCTGGCGCACGCCTTGGCAGAAAGGCTGGCAGTAGCTGTGCTTGGTCACGGGAACGCCCTTGTAATCGACCGTAAGGATCGCCATTTTGGTCACAAGCGATAAGGAATCCTGCAGCTTCTCCCATTTCTCCAAATCGATGATTTCTTCTAAATCGAACCGGGATTTGGACATGACGATATTCTCCTATGAACGTAATAGAAATTCTATTCATCATTATAGCGAATAACTCTACTAAAGGACAAGATAATACAATTTGCCATCTAGATGACAAAAAAACACGATAAGAAAACGCTTTATTCCGATCTCATTGTTTCATGCTTCCCGAATGAGCACAACCTATAATAATACATATAGTCAAATTAGGAGGAATGAAAAATGAGAAGGGCATTTATCAGTCCGACAAAATATGTGCAAGGTGAGAACGAACTGTTGAATCTGGGATATTTCGTTAAAACATTCGGAGATTCCGCGCTGCTGATCGCCCATCCGGATGACGTTGCCCGCGTGAAAGACAAGCTGGACGCAACGAAACAGACATTTAATATAACGCTCGTTGAAAGCGGATTCCGTGGAGAATGCTCCCGGGAGGAGGTTGCCAGATTGCAGGCATTGGCCAAGGAGCATCAATGTGCCTGCACGATTGGCCTCGGCGGAGGCAAAGCGATCGATACGGCAAAATGCGTAGCCGAAGGCGAGGCACTGATTATCGTTCCGACGATTGCGGCAACCGATGCACCGACAAGCCATTCGGCGGTTCTCTATACCCCCGAAGGCGAATTCGACGATTACGCTTATTTTAAGCAAAGCCCAAGCGTCGTCATGATCGATACAACGGTTATTGCGAAAGCGCCAACTCGATTCCTTGTTGCTGGAATGGGGGATGCGCTCTCGACTTATTTCGAAGCAAGAGCGACGGCTCAATCGTACTCCAATGTCAATGCCGGTTTGCCGTGCGGCGGCGAGGCCAAGGGAACGATCACCGCATTGGGACTTGCCAAGCTATGTTATGACACCCTGCTCGAGAACGGATATCGGGCGAAACTGGCCTGCGATCAGAACATCGTGACGCCTGCGCTGGAGAATATCATCGAGACGAATATTCTGTTATCGGGTTTGGGCTTCGAGAGCGGCGGTTTGGCAGCGATTCATGCGATTCACAATGGCTTGACGGCTTTGGAAGGAACGCACCATTATTATCACGGCGAGAAGGTAGCCTTCAGCACGATTGCCCAATTGGTGCTTGAGAATGCGGAACAGGATGAAATGAAGGAAGTGCTGGATTTCTGTCTGTCGATCGGTCTTCCCGTATGCCTGGCGGATATCGGCGTAGAGCATGTCACTTACGAGGAATTGCTTGAGGTTGCCAAGAAGGCATGCATTGCCGAGGAATCCATTCATTCGATGCCGTTCCCGATTTCGGAGGAAGCGGTAGCATCGGCCATTATGGCGGCTGACCAGTTGGGCCGTCAATATAAATCAAGCAAGGAGATCTAAGATGAAGAAAATCATGAACAAACCGGAAACCTTGGTTCGGGAAATGTGCAATGGGCTGGTACTGGCGCATCCCGAGCTGGCGTTCGACCCTAAATACAAAGTAATTTCAAAAAAAGAGATCAATCAAGGTAAAGTCACCCTGATCAGCGGCGGCGGAAGCGGGCACGAACCGGCCCATGCCGGATTTGTGGGAACCGGGATGCTGGATACGGCGGTTTGCGGGGACGTATTTGCTTCCCCATCCCAAATCCAGGTGTACCAAGCGATCCGCAGCTCCGCCAGCGATAAGGGGACGCTGCTTATTATCAAGAACTACAGCGGCGACATCATGAACTTCAAGAATGCAGCCCATCTCGCAGGCGAAGACGGCATTGAAGTGGATTACGTCAAGGTGGACGATGACATCGCCGTGGAAGACAGCCTCTATACGGTTGGGAGAAGAGGAGTTGCCGGAACGGTGCTCGTTCATAAGGTGGCCGGAGCGGCCGCGGAAGCGGGACTGTCCCTGCCGGAAGTGAAAGAAGCGGCGCAGCATGCGATCAACCATGTCCGCAGCATCGGCTTCGCGTTTAGCTCCTGCACCGTTCCCGCGAAAGGTACCCCGACGTTTCAGATCGAGGATGGCGAGATGGAATATGGCGTCGGCATTCACGGCGAACCGGGAATCCGCAGGGAGAAAGCCGTTCCAGCGGATGAGCTGGCGCAGCGGATGGTTACGTCTTTGCTGGATAACCTGGAGCTGGATGATGCTTCGGAAGCCGAAGTTGCCGTACTGATCAACGGGTTTGGCGGCACGCCGCTGCAGGAGCTGTATTTGCTGAACAATTCCGTGACGCGTGAATTGACGGCTCGAAACAAGCGGGTATTCAAAGGATTTGTCGGCAACTATATGACCAGCATCGATATGGCCGGTGCCTCGGTAACGATCATGAAGCTGGACGAGACGCTCAAGAAGTGGCTGTCTGCGCCATGCGATACGCCGGCACTAACGGTCAAGGGCGCATTCGAGCCCGTGAATTATACCGAGGTGATTCCACAAGAGAAGTCAGAAGGCACGGTATCGTATAAAAACAATACGGATGCCGCGGCAGCGGTGATTAAGAACAACCGGTTATCCTTGCAAAATATCGTGTACCTGATCGATCAGATGAGCGAGGTCATCATCGAGAACGAGGTGCCGTTCTGCGAGCTCGACGCCCATGCGGGAGACGGCGATTTCGGGATGAGCGTCGCCAAGGGCTTCAAGCAGCTAAAATCGGAGTGGAACGATCTGCTTACCCATCACCTTCGCGATATCGGCGATTTCCTCGACGCCTGCTCGATGATCATTATGGAGCACTGCGGCGGGGCTTCGGGACCGATCTGGGGATCGGCGTTCCGAGCCGCAAGCAAATATGCAGGGCAGAAACAGGAGCTGTCCGTTCATGAGGTCGCGGAGATGATGCAGGCCGTCGTCAAAGGAATTCAGGATACGGGCGAAAGATCCTTCGGAAGAGGAGCCGTCGTCGGCGATAAGACGCTGATCGATGCGCTCGTGCCGTTCGCGGATGCCTGGACGCAGAGTGGAGAGCAAGGCGAAGACATGAAGCCGGCAGCGATCAAAGCGGCCGAAGCGGCGGTGCTCGGCGCGCAGAAGACGGCGGATATCGTTGCCCGAATGGGTAGAGCGGGCACGGTAGGGGAACGCAGCATCGGATACCCGGATGCGGGCGCGTATGCGCTCGGGGTTATTTTCACCGAGCTGGCTAAAGTGATGAAGTAATTCCGAAGCAAGAAAGACAGCAATAAGCTACTACGCTACTACTACTACTAACTAAAAGAATTCATAAAAAAACCACCAATTAAAGTTGGTGGTTTTTTTTATTTGGATAGGTGAATGGTCAAAGGGAATGAAATGGACAGAGACATTTTCATTCTGCCCTTCCTTGTTCTCGTGCGAGTTAACGCATATTCGGTGTTCGTAGGCCATGTTCGCACAACGCTTGATGGAGCACAATATGTAACATATGAATCCTGATAACAGGTTCATATGTTACACATACTCCGTATTAACTAAGATCAAAAATCGCGGAGATTCTGATGAAAAATAAAGGACAGCAGCGGGATTTCGCCGGACAGACGGGTGACAATGCACATCTTACACATTTACGATGTCATGCTGTCTTCTCTACACTTTGGAATGTAAGCGTTACCTGTTAATCACTGAAACGTGATGTACGTGAGTGAACCAGATAACCTGACATGAATCGATATGTAAGAAAGGAGGGGAAACATGAAGGGAAAAAGACTGCTTGCTGTGATATCCGAAAGACGTTCCATCCATCGCGAAACGAAGCCGCCTAATCCAGGTGTAAACCAAACGTCTCTTGGTAAACGAATCAGGGTGAACTGGGAGCTCTATCTGTTCTTGGTGCCGGCCTTATTGTATTTCCTTGTATTTCACTATGCGCCCATGTACGGCATCCAGATTGCCTTTAAGAACTTTATCCCTAGCAAAGGAATCATGGACAGCCCATGGGTGGGCTTCGATCATTTCGAGCGTTTCTTCAATTCCTACTATTTCTGGGATCTGCTCTGGAATACGTTCAGCCTCAGCTTCTACGAGCTGATCATCGGGTTTCCGCTGCCGATCATCCTGGCGCTCGCTTTCAACGAAATCCGGACGGGTCCCTTCAAGAAAATCGTCCAGACCGTTACGTATGCGCCTCATTTTATATCCGTTGTTGTCATGGCGGGTATGATTATTACCTTCTTATCGCCGTCCACAGGCATCCTGATCCAATTGATCAAATGGATGGGCATCGATGCGCCGAACTTTCTGTCGGATCCGGCGTGGTTCAAGACCGTGTACGTTCTGTCGGGGGTCTGGCAAAGCACCGGATGGGGGACCATTATCTATCTGGCCGCGCTGTCCGGGGTCGATCCCCAGCAGCATGAAGCCGCGATTGTGGATGGCGCCAGTCGTTTCAAACGATTGTTGCACATCAACCTCCCGGCCATACTCCCAACGATCACCATTTTGTTGATTTTGAACATGGGCAACATCCTTACGATTGGCTTCGAAAAAATACTGCTGCTGCAGAACTCGCTGAATATGGAATCTTCCGATGTCATTTCAACTTATGTTTACCGGACCGGTCTGGTCGACGCGCAGTACAGCTTCTCGACAGCCGTTGGCCTGTTCAACTCCGTGATCAACGTCATTCTATTGGTAACGGTCAACCGGATTGCCAGACGCACCAGCGAGAACAGCCTATGGTAGAAAGGAGGAAAGTGCATTGGTTACCGCGATGAAGGAATCGAAGGGGGACAAGATTTTTCTCGGCAGCGTCTATATCTATTTATGCATCGCCTTGATTGTCGTTCTGTATCCGCTCGTTTATATTCTCAGCGCATCGATCAGCAGCCCGCAGCAGGTGAATTCCGGTGCGATGTGGCTGTTTCCCAAGGAGATTACCTGGGCCGGATACCAGCTGGTCTTCGAAAATCCGAAGATTTGGAACGGATATCTGAACACGATCGTCTATACTGGAATAGGAACGCTGTTGAACCTGGCCGTGACACTGCCTGCAGCTTATGCCCTCAGCAGGTCGGATTTGGTCGGCCGTCAACTGTTCTTGGGATTTATTCTGTTCACGATGTTCTTTACCGGAGGGCTTGTGCCCACGTATCTCGTCGTCCGGAATTTGGGACTGATCAACACGATGGGGGCGCTCATTCTTCCCGTAGCAGCATCGGTATGGAATATCATCGTTGCCCGGACGTTCTTCCAGACGACGATTCCCAAGGAACTGCAGGAAGCGGCATATATGGACGGCTGTACCAACCTGAAGCTGTTCGTCCGCATTATTCTGCCGCTGTCCGCGCCGATTATTGCAGTCATGGCATTATTTTACGGGGTCAGTCACTGGAACAGCTATTTTCCGGCTCTGATCTATCTCAACGATGAGAGCAAGTATCCTCTGCAGATGGTGCTGCGGCAGATTCTGGTTCTTCAGGAAATGACGGCGGAGACGACCGGCGCCGGAATCAGCGGGGATGCCGCCAGGGCAATGAATTCCAAAGCCGAAACCGCATCATTGATCAAATACGGGGTTATCGTTGTATCTACGCTGCCGATTGTGGCTCTCTATCCTTTTTTACAGCGATACTTTGTCCAAGGGGTTATGATCGGCTCTGTAAAAGGATGATGAATGAAAGCGTTTTATAAGATATGAGCTTGAGTATGCAAAGGGAGGAAACATGGATGAAGATGACAAGCAAACCTTGGAAGCTGGTGTTGACGGGGATGACAGCCCTGTCCCTGCTCGCCGGATGCGGTTCGGCCGGCGATACGAATTCTGCCGGAACAAAGTCAACGGAAGCAGCCGCCGTGAATAAGGAAGGCTTCCCGATTATGAATGAACCGATTACGCTGACCATGATGGCACCTGATGTCGGCGTTCAGAACTGGAAGGATATGGTCGTGCTGCAGCAGATGGAGGAAAAGACGGGCATTTCATTCCGATACTTGAACGCACCGAAGGATAGCTTTGATACGAAGAAGAATCTCGTATTTGCCAGCGGCGATTACCCGGATGTCTTCTATGCTGCAGGGTTGACCGCGGCCGAACAGATGAACTATGGCGAGCAGGGTATTCTGATTCCGCTGGAGGAGCTCATCGAGGAATATGCTCCGAACTTTAAGGCGCTGATGGACGAGATTCCGGAGATCCGTAAATCCATTACGGCTCCAGATGGGCATATTTACTCTTTGCCTGCGGTCGATTTAAGCCAGCACTGGTATCGCAACCCGCTGTGGTACAACGGTGATTTCCTGGAGGCCCTGAATATCGACAAGCTTCCGGAGACGACCGAGGAGCTCTACACCTTCCTGAAGCGGGTAAAAGAAGAGGATCCGAACGGCAATGGAGTCGCCGATGAAATCCCGATCTCTTCCGTATCGACGGCTACGACCAATGCTCGTGATTTGCGTACTTGGCTTCTTGGCGCTTTCGGCGTTTATGAAGACGAAATTTATGTAGACGATGCGGATGTTGTTCATTATACCCCGATAGAAGAAGGCTTCCGAGAGTATCTGGCCTATATGAACCGTCTTTGGAAAGAGGATCTGCTTGACCATGAAAGCTTCTCGCAAACCGCAGAACAGAAAAAGGCCAAGGCACAGAACAATCAGGTGGCCCTGTTCTCCGACTGGCATGCTTACATGACCAAAGGCGGAGAACCGTCCACCAAGGATCCGATGTTCGCTCCGGTGAAAAGCGATTTGGTAGACAAGCCGGCCATCGCCAAGAACAGAGGGATTACGACAGGGGCTTTTGCCATTTCGGCTACCAATCCTGCTCCTGAAGCATCGATGCGTTGGGTGGACTACCTTTACTCTTATGAAGGGTCGCTTTTTTTCAACAAAGGACCGGAAGGGATGCTGTGGGAGTACACGGATGAAGCCAATCGCGTGAAACGCTATTTGTCTGTGCCGGACGGCATGGAGATGGAGGATTACCGCGCGACTTTGACGCCAAACTACGGCATTCCGGCTCCTACCATCAACACGGACGATATCAATAAAGGATTGAAGACCGACTTTGATCTGTGGGTTGAAAAGGAAACGAAGGAGAAACTGCTCGATCGGGGAGCAAGACCTCCGTTCCCTGCCTTGTTCCTTACCGTGGAAGAGCAAACCGAGATCAACAGCCTGAACTCGGATCTGAGCACGTATGTACAACAGATGGAGGCGAAATTCATAACCGGCGCAGAACCGTTGTCCAATTGGGATAACTATCTGAACACGATGAAGAAAATGGGTGCCGACCGAGTTGTTGAAATCTATCAAGGCGCATATGACCGCTGGAAGTCGAGCTAAACATAGAATGATAGAGGGCCTGATAAATCTCCTGAATATTATACAAATGTGGAGGCATAGCCTATGAAAATTACGAGACATCCGAACAATCCGATCGTCGTTCCGGGAACGTACGAATGGCGTAAAGTCACCGTATTCAATCCTGCGGTTATTATAGACAACGGGAAGTTTTACATGATTGAGCGAACCGCAGGCTCGCTAACGCCTTGCAAGAATGTTTTGGGACTGCTGGAGAGCGAAGACGGGGTGAATTTTACGCACGTGAAAGACGAGCCGATCGTGACGCCTGACATGCTGGGCTTTCCATATGGAAGCGTCCAGGACCCGCGGATTGTCAAAATCGACGGGACTTACTATCTAAACTATGCCCTTAGGCCATGCGCCATGAGTTACTATCCGACGGGAGCGGGGATACCGGAGCGGTCGATACCCAAATATCCGGACGGCTGGGGGGAGGAGGAGGGCCACTGGCTCACTCGCTCTTCGATCGTGAAGTCGGACAATCTGATCGACTGGGAGTTCGTTGCCGATACGACACCGCTCGATATCAATGACCGCGACAACATTTTGTTCCCTGAGAAGATTAACGGAAAGTATGCATTGCTGCGCCGTCCGGAGGAATACGTGGGTGCAGCTTACGGAACGGACAGCGCGGCGATATGGATTACGTACTCCGAGGATCTGGTTCATTGGGAAGAGCCGAAACTTCTGGCCAAAGCCGAGAATCCGGCGTGGGAATCCAGGAAAATCGGCGGAGCCACGCCGCCTGTGCGAACCGATAAAGGCTGGCTGGTCCTTTACCACGGCGTTGATGATCAGGTCGTTTACCGTGTTGGGGCGATGCTTCTTGACCTGAACAACCCTGAGAAGGTCATAGCAAGAACGAAGAATTACATTATGGAACCGGATACCTATTACGAGAAATTCGGTTATCAAATTCCGAATGTGGTGTTCCCGACAGGAAACGTGGTTAAAGACGGTCTGCTCTATATCTATTATGGTGTGACCGACACAGCAATTGCACTGGCTACCGTGCCGGTCGATGAGCTGGTTGAGCATATCTTGAACGAACCGCAGTGAGTGAAGTAGAAGCATCCGGGCCCTTTCGAGACAAGTTCTCCTAAAGGGCCCTTCTGTTATATATCCAGCCTATTCGAACGATGTTGTTTGCGGTACTGACCGGGCGTAAGCCCGGTTTCTTTCTTGAATTTGCGGATGAAATTGGGTGCATCCAGGTAGCCCACCTGTTCGATGATTTCCTTCAGGGGAGCGCTTGTCGTCACAAGCAGCCGAATGACTTCCTCCGTACGCCTCTTCCAGATATACTGCGAGAAACTGATCCCGGTCTTCTCTTTGAAGCTGCGGCTTAAGTAAGAGGTAGAGACGGAAAATTTAAGGGCAACATGCTCCAGGCTGAGCGTATAGTCCGCAAACTGCTGATTTACATAATGTACGATATCATCGATCAGTTTTGGCGCTGCTTGTTCATGGTTCCGTTCAACCTTGTCGCAAACCTCTGTCGTGAGCGACAACAGCTTGTCCTCAAATTCTTCCAGCGTCTCAAACGACGTATAGTCCGAGATGCTGCTGAATGCTTCGTTCATTCCAACCTCAGAGGCGGACCGAAGCAGCGCGTTCAGCAGATCGAAGCAAATGCAGCGCAGCAGATGAATTTGCAGCGGTTCGCTGCGGATGGTCTCCATCATCTCGGCGATCATCTGCACAGCCACCGACTCGTTGCCTTGCTTTAGGCTTTGCTCCAGCTTGAGCAAAGACTTTCTTGGAAGCCATACGCCTTTGGCGACAGGATGATTCTGCTCTGCCAACTGGTCGAAATAGGTGATCCGGCTGCTGCCGACCATTCGGTGCTCGAGTGCGGTTGCGGCTTCGATGAAGGATTGGTTCAGCTGCCCCAAATCCCGGTAGGGCGTACCTACGCCCATGCTCGGATCGAGCCGAGTGTTCTCGGAGATCAATCCCTGGACCGCGCGAATGATCTGCTCCATCCGGAGCTTCAGCGAATCTTGACCAGGGTCAGGAAGCGATACGATCAGCGCAAATTGATTATCGGCTGAGAATTCAACGCCATAGATATTCGCTTGAAGCCCTGATGGTTCAACATGGCTGAGAATTTCATGCACCTGCTGACGATCCTTCTGGACGACTTCCTCGGCCGCATCGTTTTCTTCCCAGGACAGAATCACACAGAAATAAATGACTTGTTCTTGGGGAGATTCCAGTCCGACTCCGGCGATCATTCGCTCGATTTCGGGATCATCCGGCTTTCCGTGCTTCAGCAGAAGCAGCATGCATTGGTTGCGCACGAAGGGCTCCTGCATATCGATCCGGGTGCTGTAATCGTGAAGGGTCTGACGAATCCATTCCCATTCATTGCGCGTTTTGGGCTCTGGGGAATCGCTAACTCTGAGCTTGGCGAATTCCATCAAATCCTTAATCGGGTGATATTGGCGTCTAGCCAGCACAAAAGCGGCAAGCACTCCGGTTATGACGGCGATGCCAAACACCAGCAGAATGAGCGTCTGTACATGAGCGACCCGGCTGAAGAACTGGTAGCTTGGCATGATGGTCATGTAATTCCAGCCATTCTCCCCGGATTTGACGGATACGACGGAATACTTGTCATTATTCAGGGAGAGATTGTGTATGCCGGCATCAAGCGCAGCCAATGTTCCAAGGTGCTCCTGAGACAGGGTTACGCCATGATTGCTCGCTGTAAGCACTTCATCATTTTGATTGAGAATGTAGCTGCTCCCGGTGAAATCGCTAAGAATGGAATCCATGACCCCGGTAAGATTGGACTCTTTCACCATATATACGACGCTCCCGTACGGATAGGGGGCATTGGGCTTGATCGGTACGATGATGGTCAGCATCGTCTCCTGCCTGGAGTTGTTGATCAAAACATTCTCGGCCGGCCGTATTACCATCTGATTCGTCTCGTTCAGCGCAAGGGTGACATCTTCCAGACTCCAGTTCTCATAACGATAGAAGGAGTCGAACGCAACGTTAACATTCGTCAGGCCGCGGTAAGAGTAGATAATCGGGTCGTTATGATAGTATAAGAAGATGTCTTCAATAATGCTGCTGTTTGCCTTATAGTTGGCCAAAGCTTGTATGGCTTCCACTCTGTAATAATCATCACGGACCATATAAGGGGTTAAGCGTCTGTCGTAAGCGATCCGGCCGGAAAGCTCCCGAAGCTCCGCGATACGGGAGTCGATGGTCATTGACACCTGGTTCAATTGATTGATGTTGGATTGTTCGATCTCGGTACGAAGCCCGCTGACAGCGCTATCATAAACAAACATCGTTACTCCAGTCAGAGGAATCAGGAAGATCAGAATATAAGACAGAACGTATCTTAAGAGCAGCTTCGACTTAAAGTGATTCCAGTTTATTCGGAAAGTGAAAGTGGATACGATGAATGATTTGAGGTTGTGAATGGTCATTTTGGGTGCATCCTCCATTGCATTCTTTTCATGTCATGCGAAATTCCGATTTCATCAACAAGGATAGGGTTATTTGAAACATTATATCATTATAATGATTATTCGGAGAAATATTAAGAATAAATTCATCATTATTCATTACATGATATAACTCGTAGTTTTCATAGTCTCACGGCTTCAATCCAACTCAGTCAGATTTCGATCGTCTTCGCTTTATAGGAAGATTTTGTTATGATAGGGACAAGAAAAAAATGGGAAGTGGAAGCTGTGGACAAAAAGGCGAAAAAGGTTTTACTTCAAACGTTCTGGTCATCCAGCGGCTGGAAAAGCAGTCCTTTGCCGTTCGTCGGGGAGGACTTTGATTACGCGAAGAGCATGAGGCTGATGTTCGACCCCATCACCATCGGACATGATGAGCTGAACCAGCGGCTTCATAGCTTACATAAGACGGTTACTAAAGAAAGGGCTGCTGCCGCATTTCTGCACAGCCTGTCCACGAGACAAGTGCATCTGCGAAGCGCGCTTTCCAGTTGGGCGCTTACATCGCGCCTGCCTCTGCATCAGTACGAAGAACGACGCTCGGCCATGCCGAATTACAGCAGCTGCGGAGATTGTAACCATGCCGGGCTCCAGTCCGACCGGAATTACGTGAATGCCGACCTGAACGTGCTGAATTTCGAACGGGTCAAATGGGGAGGCATCCGCTTGAATCAGCTTCTCTACTGCTGGCTCGATCTGGAGCTGTTGAGCCATGAGGAGGGCCTGACGGTGGACGAGGAGGATATTGCCATTCTGAGGAAGCTGATGACAGCCGTCGACGGATGCGCCGAATCAGAAAGCCCGCGTCATCTTGAGAAGCGCTTGAAGGATGTTCTGCCTTCAAGCAAGCATGAACGAGACGTGCTGATGGAAATTCTGGGATATGCCGGCGTGCTGGTTCCGAAGGATACGCCCCGCACGCGTCCGAGAAGGGACGACGATTTCTTCTCGATGTCGGAGTGGCAGGGAAGCGACGGATATTCCACTGAAGCGCTGCAGTTTTATTTCGGCGAATATCTGTAGACCGCGCTGCATCATTATAGGTTACAGAATACGTACCGGTTTAGGAGTTTAAGGGAGGGTTAGAATGGAGCCGCAATATCATACGCTGTATGATCACGGAGTGCTGCCTTATACGAGGGAAAGCTTGGACGTCCTGGGAATGCACGATAAGACGGTGGAAACGCTTGTGCATCGGGGAATGCCGGTCTTTGATCCGCAGGAGCCACCGTTGGGTCTTCTGTTTCATGAAGCGTTACCGCTACAGGATATTCATGGAGCCTATATCGCGATCGGAAGGGAGATCTGGAGCGAAGGGCTGCATGTCGCGATCCAAAAGGATACAGGGGGAGTGTGGGCAGTAACGGAGGGCGGTACACAGAAACCGACCTACATAAACGCCTCCATCGACAGCCTGCTCTCCTTTATGGACCGTGTGCTTCGATTCAAACAGCAAACGGAGCGCTTGCAGCCTGATCCACCTCCCATGATTTTGACGGCAGAACAATTTCGCGAGAAACTTGAGAAGTTCAGAAGAGGAGAGATCAAGCCGGGAACCCGTCCGGACGCCTCGCAGGCTCAGCACGAGTGGAAGTCAGCCTTCGAACTAATGAAGCGGGAGCTGAAAGAGATGGATCTCCCTGCTGTACGTTCCTCTTCATGGTGGGGAATTGTGCTGGAGGAAATGAAGGATCGTTTGAGGTAGCCGATGAGCATTTATTGACGGGATGGGAGGATGAACGTTGGGCTTTCATGACACGTACAGATTTGGTGTGCATGCCATCATATCGAACGCTGACGGCAAGCTGCTCTTATTAAAACGGACCTATGGGAATAAGGGATGGAGTTTGCCCGGGGGCGGGGTGGATTCCGGCGAAACGATCCATGAAGCGATTTTTCGCGAATGCCGCGAAGAACTGGGCCTTACCCTGCAAGATGCGGTCTTGACCGGATTTTATTATCACAGTCATATCAACGCGCAGGTCGGCATATTCCGCTGTTCGATCCCGCTTCACGAGGAAATCGTGCTCAGCTCCGAGCATTCGGAATACAAATGGGCCGAGTTGTCGGAGCTGAGCGAGGTTCAGCGGTTAAGGGCCCAGGATGCATTGGCTTATCAAGGAGAAGTCAAAAGCCGGGCGTTTTAGCATTCATCCTGTTCTTTTTAAAAAAAACCGGATTACCGTTACTGTCCCGATGTACAACATCAGGGTTACGCTTACGAACTCTGTTGACGATGTTCCATCCGAAGCGGCAGAGGTTGCATCCATAAAGACATCCAGCATATAAAAAAAGAGGCTAACCGTGAGAGCGGTTAGCCTCTTTGATTTCAGTAAAGCCGGGTTACCTGCTTATGTCCTGAGATCATGGCATGTGGATAAAACCTTTACTCCTTCAAAGAGCCAATCAGCAGCCCTTTTATGAAATACCGCTGCAGGAACGGATAGAACAGCACCACCGGTCCGATCGTCAGAATGGCGGTGGCCATCTTCACCGATTCTTGCGGCAGCGTCTGGCTGCCGAGGATGGCACCGCTGCTCTGCATCTGCTGAATCATGCTGATCTCGGAGTTCAGCTTAAACAGCAGGTATTGAAGGGGATACAACTTCTCGTTGTCCACCAGCATGATGGCGTTGAACCAGTTGTTCCAGTAGGCAATGCCGTAGAACAGCGTAATCGTGGCCAGAACGGGCATGCAGAGCGGGAAGTAGATCCGGAACGCGATATAGAAGTCGCTCGCGCCGTCGATCTTGGCCGCCTCCGTCAGGGAAGGCGGAATTTGGGACATGTAGTTGCGCACAAGAAACAGGTTGAACGGGTTGAACACCAGGGACGGTATGATCAGGGCCCAGATGGTGTTGTTCATGCCGAGATTCAGGTTGATCAGATACCAAGGCACCAGGCCCGTGTTAAACACCATCGTAATGAAAAAGAACAATCCGAGCCCGTTGCGGTAACGGATGTGCTTGGCGGCCAGCGTATATCCGGCCATGGACGTGATGGTGACCGCAAGGATCGTGCCGACGACCGTCACGATGATCGAGATCATGTAACTCCGGTACAGCGGCGTGCTGCCGAACAGGAGCAGCTTGTAGGCATCCAGCGACAGCTCGCTCGGGAACAGCTGGTAGCCGAATTGCTTAATGCTGGCTTCGTCGGTAAAGGACACCATGAGCACAAGCAGCATCGGCAGGATGCAGAGAATGGAGATGATGCCGATCAGCGCGGCATTCACGGCGTCGAAAAATTTAGGTCTGGACGTCATCTAGATTTCGCTCCCTTCCGAATGAATCCGGCTTGCTTTAGAACAAGGCATGGTCCGGATTCACCTTCTTCACGATTTTGTTGCTGCCCCATACGAGAATAAAGCCGACCACGGATTGATACAGTCCGACGGCCATGGCTTGTGCCGGATTCCCGATGGTGCGGAGGGAACGGAACACATACGTATCGATGACGTCAACCGTCGGATACAGCAGCCCGTTGTCCTTGACGATGGCATAGATCATGTCGAAGCTGCCGTACATGATTTTGCCCAGAGCCAGCAGGGTTAAGATGGATATGGTCGGCAGCATGAGCGGAATGGTGATGTGGCGGATGAGCTGCCAACGGGTAGCGCCGTCGATCCGGCCGGCTTCGTAATAACTGTCGTCAATTCCCGTGATCGCCGCCAGATAAATGACGAGGTTCATCCCGAGGTCCTTCCACACCGCCGCGGTCGTAAGAATCCACGTCCAGTATTGCGGAGAGGCGTACCAGTTGACGGGGTCGATATGGAAGAACGCCAGGATCCGGTTCAGGATACCGTAGTCGGTCGACAGCAAGCTGTAGATGATGTAACTCACGATAACCCAGGACAAGAAATGCGGGAACAAAATCGTGGATTGGGTCACCCTCGAGAACCAGCGGCTGCGGAGCTCGTTGAACAGTATGGCCAGCGCCATGGCTGCGAGCGTGCCGACGATGATAAATAGAAAATTGAGCTTCAAGGTGTTGAAGGTGACCTCCCAAGCCCGGGGCGACGAGAAGAAGAACTTGAAATTGTCAAAGCCGACCCAGGCGGAATTGAAAAGTCCCGTCTTGAAGTTGAATTTCTGAAACGCAATGAGCATGTACGGAAGCGTGAAATAACCGAAGACCAGCGTATAGATGGCAGCCGGTACGACGAGCAGGTAGGCGGATCCGTTCGAGCGGATTTCGCGCAGGAAGCCGAAGCGGCTTTTTTTCATGAGTAGGCACGTCCTTTCGTAAGTGATGGGGGCTGCAAGCGTAGCAGTTCTGTTTCGAGTGTAAAGAGAGTTGCCGCGTGCAGTAAACTATGAAAATGGAGTTTGAGCGGATTGAAAGGGGGAACGCCTGCTTTAAAAAACGGCAAAAACTTCGAATTTGAGTATTTCGCACAGTGTCGCCAGGATTGAATAATGACCGGAAAAGCTTGGTTTTATAAGGGGTTTAGCCGATGAAGCCTATGAAGGGAAGTTTGGGGAGGAAAATAAAGAATGCGTTTTCATATTGATGTATGCCCTGAGCAAATGTAAGATGAGAATAAAATATCTATCCGTTCCAAGCGATCGGATGGCTAAGCAACCCCATTAAATTAACATGAATATTACATATAATGTTAGTAATATTCAAGAATGATAAGATCACAGTTTACTATATAGACCGAATGATAAAGGAGGGAGAATATGATCCGGCAGCGATTATTCCGTTATGCAGTGTATCGAAATATGTTTCTCAGCTTTGTTTTGCTCACGGCAGCCATGATTGCCCTCGTAACCGTCGTCCTGTACATGATGTTCTCCTGGAGCACCGCGAAGGAGGTAGGAAAAATATCCGAGTCGATGCTAAAGCAGAACAGCGCCGTATCCAGCGTCATCCGCGACCAGGTGTATAACGTGGGCAACCTTCTGCTCAGCGACAAGGAGATCGTGAACGCCCTATTGGACAAAGAGGCTGATCCGCTGAAACAATATGGCGTGTTCGGTACCCTTAACCGGGTCCAGTCCACCTATCCGTTCATCCATTCGATCGGGATCTATAACGGCTCGAATAACACGTACCTGAATACGAAGGGGATTACCAAGGAGCAGGAGAAGGCGCTGCTGGAGGAAATCAACAGCAAAAATACATCTTATTTTCATCTGTTCCCGCGCAAGATCTCTTCCGCCACTTCGGCGAAGCGGAGCGAAGACGTCCTGACTTTCGTTCTCCTTCCGAGCTATTATTCGCCGCTAAGTTCCAAGGGCGCGATCGTAATCAACATGAGCACCGACACCATCCAGGATCTGATCGGAGGCTACCGCAACGAAGCGGTGGATTCGCTTCACGTCATTGACGACAAGGGAACCATCATCACCCATTCGGATCGGTCCCGGTTCATGGAGGATGTATCGCAGGAGTCCTATGTCCAGTCCATTCTGGAATCGGACGCGGAAAGCGGTTACTTCACCCGCTCCATCGACGGCCGCAAGAGCCTGGTTACCTATGTCAAATCCAAGGATATGAACTGGACGTTTATCAGCGTTAGCCAATATCAAAATCTGTTGTTCAACATGCAGGCGCTCCGAACGTCGGCGCTGGTTCTCGCTTTGGCCTGCTTCGTCGTCAGCATGTTCTTGTCGATCTGGCTGACGCATCATGCGTACAACCCGATCCGCCACCTGCTGGAGAAAATGAGCGCCATTCCGAAGATGAAGGAAAACCGTCGGCAAATCAACGAATTTGCCATATTGGATACCACTTACGCGGAAATGACGGAGAAAATGAAGTCGATGGAGTCCGAGGCTTCCGTCGCCCGGCAGGCGCATGTGCTGCAGCTGCTGAAAGGCGGCGACGAGACGGCATTCCGCCGTTTGGCCCGCGAAGGCAAGGGGCCCTATTTCTTGGCGGCCGTCCTTCTGCTCGACAGCTTAGACGGCTCGCCCGGGGGCGAGGACGAGGAGCTGCAGTCCTATACCTGCGCGGCCGTCGCCCAGGCGGCCCAGCAGATGCTGGAGCCGGAGGGAGCGAGCGTGGCAACGGTGGGGGACGGAACCATTGCGATCATTCTCTCCATGAAGCAGAGCCGGCTTCCGCTCCATGTTTTGGGCATGCTGGAGGAGCTGCAGGGCGAGATGCTCCGCACGCTCCGCGTGTCCGTCACCGTCGGCATCGGAACCGCCGCGCAAACGTACGAGGAGCTGCGCGAATCGTTCGATTGCGCGCAGTCCTGCTTCCAGCAGCGCTTTTTCGCGGGAAAGGGCAGGATATTCCATGGCGATCCGGTCATCGCCGCGGAGTCGGAGCATTCCGAGGCGCAGTATCCGGACAAGCGCGAGAAGCGCATCATCGAGGCCATCAAGCTGCAGCAGCGGGATAAATTGGAGAAGGAAATCGATCAGTGGATCAAGGAAATACGCGATTACAACTACCATGAAGTCATGTTTTTCATCAACCAGTTCATCGGCGGCCTGTACAAGCAGCTCAATGTCCATACGGTGAAAAACCGGGAAAGCGCGGATCTCTTCCTCGACTTTACGCGGCGGATTACCCGCTTTCAGACGCTGCAGGAAACCGCGGATGCCCTGAAGGATCTTGCACTTAGGCTCTGCAGCCTGTCCGAGGAATCGGGAGCGGTCCGGCATGCGGAGGTGGTGGATTTTATCCAGATGTACGTACGCAAGCATTATGCACGGCCGGATATGTCGCTCGAGCAGGTGGCGGGCGAGGTGAAGCTGTCCCGCAGCTATGTCGGCAAGCTGTTCAAGGCGCATTGCGAGCTGTCGTTCAACGATTACCTGAATGCCGTTCGTCTGGAGAAGGCGCGTGAGCTTCTCGCAAGCACCGAGGAGTCGGTTCAATCGATCAGCGAGCAGGTGGGCATTCTGAATACGACCTATTTCTACACGCTGTTTAAAAAGCACTACCAGATCTCGCCGGCCCAGTTCCGCAGCCAGCATGCGATCGAGACGAAAAAGGCGCAGTGACGGGCAGATTCAGTGTTTTAAAATGGCGAAAACCATCATTTTGAAGTATACGTTTTCCCTACTGTCTCCTTAAGATAGGAATCGTACCGCATGACTAAACCAAATGAAGACAGGGGGACACATGCATGAAAAAAAGGAAAGCGCTAGCACTATGGTTGGCCGCGATATTCATGGTTTCCGTGATCGCGGGCTGCTCCGGCGGCGGCGACGCCGGCAGTGAGAATGGATCGGCGAGCGGGGAGAACGGCGGAGGGGACAAGCTGCCGGTACGGTATTTGCTTCCGGGCTCCGCGCCGCAGGATTTGGATGCGGCGGTCAAAGCGATCAACGAGAAGCTGGAGGCCGACGGTCTGAACCTTACCTACGAACCGACGTACATCGCGTGGGACGTATGGGATCAGAAGACCAACCTCATGATGTCGACGGGCGAGGAATTCGAGCTGATAGCCATCATGCACGATACCAAAGGACCGACGGTGCTTGCGGGCAGCGGCGGTATCATTCCGATCGACGATCTGCTGGATCAGTATGGCACCGAGCTGAAAGCTTCCATGCCGGACTGGATCTGGGAGTCGTCGAAAATCAACGGCAAGATCACGTACGTGCCGAACTTCTGGGCGGATACCGCGTATAACGATGGCATGTTCACGATCCGCACCGACCTGCTCGAGAAAAATGGCCTGAAGCCGCCGACATCGCCGGAAGAGCTGCTCAATGCAGCAGAGACGCTGCAGAAGAATTGGCCGCAGGACAACAAGAACGTATATATCAAGATGCTGGAGGAGCCAGCCTACTTCCTGCATACGACCTACGACACCTATCCGTTTACCGTGGCCGACAACATGATTTACATCGACCAGCAGGGGAACGTGAAGTCCTGGTTCGAAACCGAGGAGTTCAAAAAAGACGTGAAGTTCATGAACGAGGCTTACAAGCGCGGGCTGATCATGAGCGATCTACTTACGACGCCGACGGAGGTTATCAACCAGGAGGAGCTGGCAGGACGTTATCTCTACCGTCCGGGCGACGTTGGCTTGAGCGATGCCATTCTTCAGACGTTCCCGGATGCGAAGCTGGATATTTATTATTTGGCCGACCAGCCGAAATTCAGATCCTACGCGATCCGGAATTCCAACGGGATTTCGGCCACGTCTCCGCACCCGGAGGCCGGCATTCAATTCTTGAACTGGGTATACAGCAGCCAGGAGAACATGGATCTCGTCCAAAGCGGCGTGAAAGATGTGCATTGGAAGGATACAGGCAAGAATACCAAGGACTATCTGGCCAAGAACGAGAACGGTTCCCCGGCTTATGAGCTTCCATACTGGCTGCTCGGCCACGTTGAAATGAACCGTTATCCAACGAATACGGACCCAGCGCGACTGGAGCGGCGCACGACGGTATCGGAGGACGCCGTGAACAGCATCACGATCGGCTTCACCTTCGATCCGACCAACATTGCTTCGCAGTACGCCAACTGCATCGCCGAGCTGAAGACCAGCGTCTATCCGGTCATGCACGGGGTCGTGAAATACGAGGACGCCTACGATAAAATGCTGGCCGCAATGAAGTCCGCCGGTCTCGATGAGGTCGTTGATGAATACAAACGGCAATTCGATGAGTGGAGAGCGGGTCAGTCGTAAGGTCAGCGCACTAACGGCTAAGAAACATTGGGACAGGGCAATCCTTTCCCCGGTTTGATAACCGGGAAGGGGTTGCTTTTTTTCGTGCGTCGCCATGGAGCGTTCCGTGAGGAGTACAGAGGGAATTCGAAGGAGACTCCAAGGGGATTCGAAAGTGATCCACGTTACCGTTTAGGACTTCAATTCTCCGATATTGGCCAAAATCAAAGTTTTCTCTCAAAAGTAAAGTGTTCAAGACAGGGATTCCCGGGCTAGAGTAAAGGTCATAAGAAGCCTTGAGACCGCTCAAAGAGTTAGAAGCGAAAGTCTTTATTAAGGCTGGCCGCACGGCAAGAGCCGTGCAGAATAAGGAGGACGTAGTTCATGACCAAGCAAACACAAGCCATCCGGGAAGGCTGGCAATGGTTTACGGAAAGCCGGTACGGCATGTTTATTCATTTCGGGCCTTATGCCCAATACGGGCGCGGCGAGCAGGTTCTGTTCCGGGAGCATTTGGACCAGGCCGAATACGCGCGGAAGGCCTGCGAGTGGAATCCGGAATTCTTTGACGCCGAGCTTTGGGCGTACACCGCGCGCAAGGCGGGGATGAGATATGCCTGCTTAACGACGCGGCATCATGACGGGTATTGCTTGTGGGATACGGCCACGACGGATTATTCCAGCGCGAAGCAGGCGCCCGGCCGGGATCTGGTGCGCGAATTTACCGATGCGTTCCGGGCCCAGGGGCTCCGGGTCGGCTTATATTATTCCTGGATCGATTGGCGGATCCCGGCTTATTTCGACGGACCGGAGAAGGATCCCGTGGGCTGGGAGACGATGAAGCAGTATTTGCATGCCCAAGTGGAAGAGCTGGTCACGAAATACGGGCGCATCGATCATTTCTTTTTTGACGGGGTCTGGCCGCGAACCGCGGAGGACCTGGACAGCATCAAGCTTGTGGAACGGATGAAGTCGATTCAGCCGGATATCCTGGTCAACAACCGTCTTGGGCTGTCCGAGGAGGAGAAGCTGCATGCGGACGGCGGCGGCGGCTCGGGCGATTCCGAGGTGCTGGGCGATTTCGGCTCGCCGGAGCATGTCATCGTCCCGGATCAGAAGCGGCTGTGGGAATCCAGCCAGGTCACCACGTGGAGGCTGTGGGGGTACACGAACGGCGAACGATGGCGTCCGGCCGACGTTCTGCTCGACATGCTGTGCGAGTGCGCGGAAAAAGGGGGGACCGTGGGCGGCAATCTGCTGCTTAACGTCGGACCGCAGCCCGACGGACAGCTTCCGCCGGCGTTCGTTGAGCGGGCGCTGAAGATCGGGGAGTGGCTGGACGTTCACGGCGAGGCCATCTACGGCTCCGACGGCGGGAACCTCACGGAGTTCATCACCTACGGGCGGCAGACGATGAAAGACAACAAGCTGTATCTCATCATCCGCTTCTGGGATGGGAGGCCGGTGCTGAGGCTGGCGGATCTGGTGACGCCGGTATCACGGGTGACGCTGCTGACAACGGGGCAGGAGCTGTCGTTCCGACAGGAAGGCGACGTGCTGTGGATCGAAGGGCTGCCGCGGGAACGTCCGACCGAGCTGTTCCCGGTCATCCGCATCGAATGCGAGGAGCGGCCGCAGACCAATCCATGGGGAGTGAACCGCCTTTGGACCGGCGACCCTTCCCGGATCGCCGACTGGGCGCGAACGCGCGGTACATCCGTATACGTCGACGGCCAGCCGCGGACAAGAAAGGAGTAGGCGATGAGAACGCTGGTATTTTACGACGAGCATTTTCCTTACGAAGGCGAACGTCCGTCTGCTGAAGCACTGGAGCGATTGCGGGAATGGGCGGTGGTCGCAGGTGCCGCGGACGTGGCTGATCGTCTGACGGAAGGCGGCTGGGACGCGCTGGTTCATCTGCACGGGCCATACTTTCCGAAAGCGGCTTGGGCGGCCATCGAAGCCCACCTGAAGGCCGGCGGCGGTCTGGTTCATGCCGGAGGCGTGCCTTTCCGCAGGCCGGTTCGAGAGCTGAACGGAAGCTGGCATGCCGAACGCGAGCAGCTGGCTTACCATCAGCGAATGGATATCCATGATGCGCTGGCGGTTGACGTATCGCGCGTCCGGGAGCTGAAGGCCTCCGCCGAATGCCCGATCCTGCTGGGGCGCGAGGAGCTGTTCGGCATGGAGCCGACCTGGGGCTTGACGCTGCATCCGACCAAAGCGAGCGACATCCCGGCCGAGATGGGGGCATGCGGTCCGATGGACGCCGTCATCTCGCCGCTGCTGATCGGCATGGACCGTGATCGACGCGAGCGGTCCGCTCCGGTCGTCATGCTGGAGCAGCATAAGGGCGATTACGCCGGGGGCCGCTGGATTCTGATCAACCAGCAGCTGAGGGCATCGTTCTGGGAGACGAAAGGGATGGACGTCCTGAAGGATCTGGCCGAATACGCGGGAACAGGCGTGACGGAGCTGTGGCTGAAGCCGAACTACGCCTCCTACGAGCCGGGCGAGCAGATGCGGCTGACGATCCAGCTGCAGTCGTTGTCCCGGACGTCTGCCCCGGCGCAGACCTGGCATTTTGCAGTGAGTCTTATCAAGGAAGCCGACGGCGAGACCGTCTGGACCGGACAAGAGAAGTCGGAAGCCGGCATGGAACAGCGGGATCTGCAGCAGCTTCGCTTGTCCGTACCCGTACGGCTGGAAGCGGGCTTGTACCGGATCGTTTGCGAAGCCGAGTCCGATTCCGGGGAGCGCCGCACCCTGACCCAGGCGGTATGGGGCGTCGATCGTCCGCTGCTGCAGGCGGGAGAGCGGCTGGAATGCGGGCGCGATTACTTCCGCCGCGGCGGGCGGACGGTTCCGATCGTTGGCATGACGTACATGACCTCCGACGTCGCGCGCAAATTCCTCCATCTGCCGAACGTGCAGCGTTGGGATGCGGATATGGCGGAGATGAAGCGGGCAGGAATCAACCTGATCCGGACGGGCATATGGACGGGGTACCGGATGATCATGTTTGCCGACGGCCATGCGGCCGAGGACGTCATGCGGGCGATCGATGGCTTTATCCTGACGGCCAAGCGGCATGAGCTTGAAGTGACGTTTACGTTCTTCTCGTTTGCGCCCGAAGCCTGGGAAGGCGTGAACCCCTACCTGGATCCGCGATCGGTGGAGGCGCAAAAGCGCTTCGTCGCCTCCATCGTCGGACGTCACAGGGGCACGACCAACGTGCATTGGGACCTGATCAACGAGCCTTCGCTGTTCGATCCGAAGCGAATCTTCGAGGGGCCGGTATCGATAGGGGACCGGTTCGAGCGGCAGGCCTGGTCCGAGTGGCTGCGGCAGCGCCACGGGGATGATCTGGCGCTGCTTCAGGAGCGCTGGAACATGACGCCGGGCGAGCTGCCTTCATTCGAGTCGGCGCCTGCGCCGAGTCCGGACGACAAGCTGTTCAACAGCGTGCTGCAGCCGAAGAAGTGGGGACCGTGGATCGATTTCACGCTGTTCACCATGGACATGCATAATCGGTGGGCGTCCGAGCTCATCGGCACCATTCGCCGCTCCGATCCCCGCCAGCTGGTAACGGTCGGGCAGGATGAGGGCATCTGCTCCCAGCGTCCGTCGCCTTCGTTCTATGGCCCCGCGGTCGATTACACGACGGTCCACTCCTGGTGGCAGAACGATCACCTGGCCTGGGACGGCATATTTACGAAAACGCCGGACAAGCCGAATCTGATCCAGGAGACCGGCATCATGCACGTGCAGCGTCCGGACGGCATCGCCAAGCGGACGGAGGAAGAGCTTCGCAGCATCCTGGAGCGGAAGTACGCGTATTCGTTTTCGACCGGGGGCGCGGGTGCCGTGCAGTGGATTTGGAATATTAACTACTTCATGGATAATGCCAACGAATCCAACATCGGGGCGCTTCGGGCGGACGGAACGCAGAAGCCGGAGGCCGATGTGTCCTATGACTTCGGCCGCTTCATGAAGGAAGCAGCCGGCCTGTTCGACGATGAACGGCAGCTGGAGGATATCGCCGTCGTTTACCCGTATTCGAATGATTTTTCCAGCCGCAAGCTGGCGTACGAAGCGACGACGAGAGCCATGCGCGCATTGACGTTCGGCATGAACGTCCATCCGCGGGGCATCGGCGAATATCAGCTGGAGGACCTGAAGCGCTATCCGGCCAAGCTGATCATTGTGCCGAGCGCGCATAATTTCGACGATGGCGCTTTTGCCCAGCTCCTCGACTTGGCAAGGGAAGGGAGCACGGTCTTGTGGACCGGCCCGCTTCGCACCGATGCGTATTGGGGACCGGCACCGCATCGTCTGCAGCAGGAGATCGGCGAAACCGTCCATGCCAACGTTCTTCGGGAAGAAACGCTGGAGCTGGCGGGAGAGCATTTCGCCGTTTCGTTCGGGGAGCGGAAGATTAACGCGCTGGCGGTGGATCGTCCGGCGGGCCGGTTGGATGGGACGCTGGCACCCGTCACGGTGACCTTGGGCTCGGGACGGTTCATCTGGTGCCCGCTCCCGGTCGAGATGAATGAGCGCTGGGAGCCGATCCAGGCGCTGTACGCGGAAGCTATCCGCTCCGCAGCCGTTTCGCCTGAGCTGGAATGGCCGAAGGGAGGCGAGCTTCCGGGTATTTACGGCCGCAAGCTGACGTTCGGGCAAGGAAGCTTGTACGTCTTCGTCTCCGAGCATGGGGCAAGCGCAGAGGTCGAGGTAAAGGACCCGGCAACCGGAAAGGTTTACGCCTTCGAATTGGAACGGGAGCGGACCGTGATGTTTACGACCGATGCCGGGGGACAAGTGCAGACGGTTTACCGGCCGGAGGAGGTTCGCATCCGGCAGATCCAACCATCTTGAGGCGTGCTCGCCCATGAAAAGGTTGGAAGACGGTTCTAGCCGTTGATCTGGTTTGTCCAGGTGCGGTGCAGCCATTCTGCAGGATACGCATAGTGGGAGGTTCTTCGGCCGAGCGGATCGTGCCGGAGAGCCTTTTTCCTCCATCGGGAATTTCGGCAGGGCTGCTGCTTAGGCGGTGTGGCGCTGAATCCGATGGGGAAGAGCATAAAACCGAAACCCCATAGGATGCTGGAACATTCAACAAACGGTTGCATGAGATCAATAAGAACGAATCTAACAGGAATAGGAAAGGGTGTGCGCCATGGACTACAAGGACGCTGCATGGCCGGTTTCGCGGCGGGTCGAGGACTTGCTGAAGCGGATGACGGTCGAGGAGAAAATCGGGCAGCTGATCCAGCCGTTCGGCTGGAAAGCTTACATAAGAAGCGACGACGGTACGATCAAGCTAACCGAGGAGTTCAAGTCGCAGCTTGCGGAGGGAGGAATCGGTTCCTTGTACGGAACGCTGCGGGCCGATCCCTGGACCGGGGTGACGCTGGCGAACGGTCTGTCCCCGCGGGAAGGGGCGGAAGCGGTTAATGCGATTCAGCGTTATGCGATGGAGCACTCGCGGCTGGGGATTCCGATTCTGTTCGGGGAAGAATGCTCCCACGGGCATATGGCGATCGGGGCGACGGTGTTTCCCGTACCGCTTACGATCGGCAGCACCTGGAACACGGAGCTGTTCCGCAGCATAAGCCGCGCCGTTGCCGCCGAGACAAGAGCTCAGGGGGGAGCGGCCACCTATTCGCCGGTGCTGGACGTGGTACGGGATCCCCGCTGGGGCCGTACCGAAGAAACCTTTGGCGAGGATCCCCATTTGGTGGCCGAATTCGCGGTTGCCGCCGTGCAGGGACTGCAAGGCGAGCGCCTGGATTCGCATACCAGCCTGCTGGCTACGCTGAAGCATTTCGTAGGCTACGGCGCTTCCGAAGGGGGACGCAATGGGGCCCCTGTTCACATGGGCCTTCGGGAGCTTCACGAGGTCGATTTGCTGCCGTTCCGCAAGGCCGTTGAAGCGGGTGCCTTGTCGGTCATGACGGCCTATAATGAAATCGACGGAGTCCCTTGCACATCCAGCGGGTACCTGCTGCAAGACGTTCTTCGGGAGGCGTGGGGCTTTGACGGCTTCGTCATTACCGATTGCGGCGCGATCCATATGTTGGCATGCGGTCACAATACGGCCGGATCGGGCGTGGAGGCGGCGGCCCAGTCGCTGAAGGCCGGTGTCGACATGGAGATGTCCGGGACCATGTTCCGGGCACATCTTCAGCAAGCGCTGGAGCAAGGGCTGGTCACTGAAGACGATCTGAATATGGCAGCCGGACGCGTGTTGGAGCTGAAGTTTCGCCTGGGACTCTTTGATCGGCCTTATGTGGATCCAGCCTGGGCAGAGCAGATCATAGGCTGCAAGGAGCATATCGCTCTGGCCTACCAGGCGGCGGCTGAAGGCATCGTGCTCCTGAAAAACGAGGGGAACCTGCTGCCTCTGGATTCGAGCAGCGGAACCATTGCCGTCATTGGCCCCAACGCCCATGCGCCGTACCATCAGCTTGGCGATTATACCTCCCCCCAGCCGCCGGGGCAGATCGTAACGGTGCTGGACGGCATCCGCCGACGGCTGGGAGACAGCCGCGTGCTGTATGCGCCGGGCTGCCGCATACAAGGCGATTCAAGGGAAGGGTTTCCTCGGGCGCTGGCATGCGCCGAGCAAGCCGACGTCATCGTGATGGTGCTTGGCGGCTCCAGCGCACGGGATTTCGGGGAGGGCACCATCGATCTGAGAACCGGTGCCTCGGTCGTGACCGGACATGCCGAGAGCGATATGGAATGCGGGGAAGGGATTGACCGCTCGACCCTGACGCTGATGGGCGTGCAGCTGGAGCTGCTGCAGGAGCTCCAGAAGCTCGGCAAGCCGGTGATTGTTGTCTATATCAACGGACGGCCGATTACGGAGCCGTGGATCGACGAGTTTATTCCGGCGATCGTCGAAGCTTGGTATCCCGGCCAAGAGGGAGGCAGCGCGATTGCGGACCTGCTGTTTGGCGATATCAACCCGTCCGGCCGTCTGCCGCTGTCCATTCCGAAGGAGGTTGGCCAGCTGCCGGTCTCTTATAATGCCAGACGGACCCGGGGCAAGCGTTACCTGGAGACGGATCTTGCGCCGCGGTATCCGTTCGGCTTCGGCTTAAGCTATACGGAATTCCGTTACGGCCGTCTGACGGTCGAGCCGGCCGTTGTTCCCATAGGCGGCGAAGCCACGGTCCGGATCGACGTGACCAACGCGGGAGCACGGGACGGCGCGGAAGTCGTTCAGCTGTACGTCTCGGATCTGGCCGCCTCCGTTACCCGTCCCGAGAAGGCCCTGAAAGGGTTCCGAAAGGTGTTCCTGAAGGCCGGGGAAACGCAGGAAGTAACGTTCACCATCGGCAGCGAGCAGCTGGAATTGATCGGCCTTGACCTGAAGCCGGTGGTGGAGCCGGGCGAGTTCCGCATTCAGGTCGGTCCCGACTCGACGAGAGGAGAGGTCGCAAGCTTGATGGTGGAAGGCTAACCGGTCCGTCCCTCCCAAACATAATGAATCTTAACGATACAGGTTCAACCCGGCGAAAGCGGATATCCTGAAGTTGTCGGATGTCCTTGCTTTACCCGGGCTAACCGGTCGTGAACAATCGTTTAACCGTTATGGTCCGTTTTCATCCTGTATATCGGTAAGGCGAAGCGATCATGGTAACGAAGTGGAGGAAAACGATGAAGCTGCTGTGGTTCAAATCGATTTATCCCAAAATCGTGGCCGGCTTTTTGTTGGCCATTATGCCGGTTTACGCCGCTGCCCTCTACATGAACGAGTCCGGGCTTGCGAGCGTGGAGCAGGAAATTACCCAATCCTTGAATGCGAGGACTAATTTTTTCATGCGCACGCTGGAACAGGAGCTGCGATCGACGGTGCTGCTGATGAACGATTTGTCGCAGGACTCCGACCTGCAAAAGCTAAGCACCATCGCGCCTGCCATGAGCCGTTCCGAATATTTTCAGGCGATCAACCGCCTGCAGGGCAAAATGCGGCTGCTGCAAAGCTCCAATCAATACGTTCAGGAAGCCAAAACGTATATTCCGTTGATTGAGAAAACGATTGAGCAGGTGTCGTACGAAGGAGCCATGCCGCCAGAGCAGATGAAGGCGCTTGAGGAGCATCCCGAACGGGTCATTTTCGAATGGAAGAACAAGCTTCTGCTGGGTATGGTATACCCGGAACGATTGCGAAACGGCCATCCGCCTAATTTTGCGATTGCGGCGGAGCTCTCCGTTCCGAAGATGCAAACGGCGCTCCTGCAGCTGGCCACGGGGGACGGGGGCGCCGTTCTCATCGGCGTGGACAATAGCTGGGTCCTGACTCAGGAGGACGGAGGCGGCATCGGTCCGCGGTTGGCCGAACGCATTGACTTGGAAGCGCTAACAAGCACCGAGTTTTCAAAGCTTCCCTACAACACGAAGGTAAAGGCGGACGGGGCCAACTATTGGGTTAGCGTGGAGCGCTCCGCCTTTTTGAATGCCGACCTGGTGGTGTATGTGCCCGAAGCCGAATTCTTGGGCCCGCTGGGGAAATACCGCATGATCTTTTTCGGGCTGTCGGGCTTCTCCCTGCTGGTGGTTATTCTGTTCTCGGGCTGGATCTACAGCCGAATTCATCAGCCGCTTCAGCGGATGGTGAGGGCATTCCGCAACATCGATTTCGACAGTCCCCGGGTGGAGCTGCGCCATAAGCATCATGACGAGTTCCACTATCTGTACGAGCAGTTTAACCATATGGTGAAGCGCCTGCAGGTACTGATCCACGAAGTGTTTGAGCAGAAAATCCGCTCGCAGCGTTCCGAGCTGAAGCAGCTCCAATCCCAAATCAACCCCCATTTTTTATATAACAGCTTCTTTACGCTTCATCAGATGGGAGAGATGGAGGATTACGAGAATATCGTTCGTTTTACGAGGCATTTGGGGGAATATTTCAGGTTCATCACCCGCAACGCTGCCGACGAAGTTTCGTTGAAGGCGGAAGTGGGGCATGCCAAAGCTTACGTGGACATTCAGTCCATCCGTTTCCATAACCGGATATCGGCTTATTGGGATGGCATCCCCGGTGATTGGGAGCAACTGGACGTTCCGCTGCTCATCCTTCAGCCCTTAATCGAAAATGCATACGAGCACGGACTTGAGGAGAAGGAGGCGGACGGGCAAATCCGGGTTACCATCGCCGCTGAGCGGCATGTCCTGCATATCGTCGTGGAGGATAATGGGGAGACGTTGACGGACGAAAGGCTGCGGAACCTGCAATCCATGATCGAGAATTCGGACGTGAAAGGAGAGATCACCGGTTTATCCAACGTGCACCGACGCCTTCGATTAAAATTCGGGCCTGCGGGCGGATTGACCTTTTCGAGAAGCCGGCTGGGCGGTTTGAGAATCGATATGACACTGCCAAAGCAAGAAAGGAGCGAGACGGATGAAGAGCAGGTTCAGAATACTGATCGTGGATGACGAACCTTTTATCGTGAACGGGCTTGCGGAATTGTGCCTTGGCGCGGAGTTTCTCGAGCTTGAGGTATATAAGGCTTATTCCTCTTCGGAAGCCTTGGGCTGGCTTAAACGGGCGAAAATGGACATCGTTTTGTCGGATATCAAAATGCCGGGGTTAAACGGCCTTGCCCTGCAAAAGGAAATATCCAGGCAGTGGCCCCATTGCAAAGTGATTTTTTTGACCGGATACGACGACTTTTCTTATATCCAGGAGGCCACCCGGCAAGGAAGCGTCGATTACGTTCTCAAGGCCGAGGGAAACGATGCCGTGCTGAGCGCGATCGAGAAGACCGTGGAGCTGCTTGACCAGGAGATGGAAGCAGACATTCTGCTTGCCAAAGCGAGGGACAATATGCGCATGGCGCTGCCTTTTTTACAGCAGCAGTACGTTCTGGAGCTGATGCAAAAAGCCCCTGGTCCTATTCGGCGGGAGGAGCTGGAGCAGCGCTTTGCGGAGCTGGAGATGAAGCTGGATCCCGGCAAGCCATGCCTGCTGCTGTTATGCAGGCTGGACGGCTGGCAAAGGCAAGAAAGTCCATCGGCCCAATCGCTGATGCTGTACGCAGTCCAGAATATCATCGGCGAGCTGCTCGGCCCGATGACCGACGGCATGGCCGTGGAGTTCGGCAGGGCCAAGATGATCTGGATATTGCAGCACAAAGAGGAGGGGGAGGAGCATCCGGAGGAGGTTCGAAGTCCGGCGGCGGAACGGGTCCAGCGTTTTGTCCACGGGATGCTGGAACAAATTCAGGACGTTTGCAAAACGCTTCTGAAATTGAAGACGTCGTTTGCCATGGCTGGCGAGTGGGTCGATTGGGAACGGCTGCCGGACAAGTTCGAAGGACTGAAGCAGCTGCTGGACAGCGGCCTCGGGATCGGCCACGAATCTTTGTTGACCGAAGCCCGTGAGCGCAACCGCCCGGATCGTACGGGGCATTTTCTGGGGCGCTCTCGCTCGCATCTGAAGCGGATGGAGCTGCTGCGCGGCTGTTTAGACAATGGGGACCGGGAGGAATTCATGGAGCTGTTCCATGAGGTGACCGATACCTCTTCCTTCCCGCCGGAGGTTGAATATTTGCTGAAAATGGAGGTATATTACGGCCTGGTGTCCGTGATGATGCCGTCCCTGGTGGATATGGAAGCTCTCTGCCGGAACGTGGAAGGGGCGGTGGATTATATCACATTGACTCATTTGGAGGAGCATGATTCCTGGACGGAGGCGGCCAAATATTTCGAAAGGCTGGCGGACATCATCTTCAACCGGAAAGAGCAGGGGAAGCAGGATCAGCAGCATGAAGTGATTGCCAAAGTTCAGCGGTATATCGAGGATCACTTAAGCGGCGACCTGTCCTTGACGCAAATCGGGGAGGCCGTGGGACACAACCCTTCGTATTTGTCCAGATTGTACAAACAAGTGACCGGTGAGGGCCTGTCCGAGTCGATTAATGCGGCACGGCTGGCCAAAGCGAAGCAGCTGCTGAAGGAGACGACGGACAAAATCCATGTCATCGCCGCTGCGGTGGGTTTCAGTTCTCCGCCGTATTTTTACCGCTTTTTCAAAAAAACGACCCATTTGACGCCGCAGGAATACAGAGAACTTCACAACATGTAAAGAGAAGATATCAAAGTAAAGAGCTTGAAGTAGATAGCTCTTTTTTTGTTCCCTTATACTCTATACAAACATCGAATTCAAGGAGGTCGCAAACATGAAGAGAAATAAGATCTTGTCCGTATTGTGGATCAGTATGCTGGCTTTCGTGTTTATTTTAAGCGCTTGCAGCAAAGGGGAAGGAGGCGGAGGCAGCGCTGCTGGTTCATCCGCCGATAGCGAAGCCTCGGCCATGGAGCCGGGCGACCCGTTCGGCAAGTATGATCCTCCCATTCAGCTGGATGCCGTCCGGTTTGTGGGAGAAGAAGTGAAGTTCCCGTCCGGACAGGATATTAAAAACAACGTGTGGACCGACCTATATAAGGAAATGGGCATCAACCTCAACTATAAATGGGTGGTAACGGGCCAGGAGCAATATGAATCCAAAATGAATATCGCGATTGCTTCGAATGACCTCCCGGATATCATGCAGGTGACGCCGGAGCAGCTGCGCCAGCTTGCGGACGCCGGGCAATTGGCGGACTTGACGCCCGCTTTCGAGAATTACGCCAGCGATGACCTGAAGAAGGTCATGGAGATCGAGAAAAACGCGCTCCCTTCCGCGACGTTTGACGGCAAGCTGTTGGCGATCCCGTCCACCCAGCCGGTAATCGGCGGCTCGGCTCCCCTGCTGTGGGTCAGGGAGGATTGGATGGAGAAGCTGAATCTGCCTGAACCGAACACGATGGATGACCTTGTGGCCATTGCGGAGGCGTTTGCCCAGCAGGATCCGGACGGTAACGGCAAGGCGGATACCTACGGACTTGCGCTGACCAAGGATATCGGATTAAACAGCTCTTCGGTAGGTTTCTTTAACGGCTTCGGCGGTTTCCCGCAAATTTGGATCGAAGACGCGGAGGGGCAACTGCAGTTCGGCAGCATTCAGCCGGAGATGAAGGAAGCGCTGGCCAAGCTGCAGGACATGTTCAAGAACAAGCTGATCGACCCCGAGTTCGGCGTAAAGGATACCGTCAAGGTCTTTGAATCCGTGACCACCCACAAAATCGGCATGCTGATCGGACCAAGCTGGTATCCGGCATGGCCTTTCTGGGACATGGTGAAAGAAGATGAATCGGTGAATTGGAAGTCCTACCCTATCCCGTCTTTGGAGGGCGGTCCGGCGACGGTGCAGATGCCTTTTGCCGTATCCCAATATTACGTGGTCAAAAAGGGGTACGAGCATCCCGAGGTCATCGTCAAGCTGGCTAACCAGTACTACGAGAAGCTGTACAGCGACAATGCGGAATTTGACAAGTACGGCCAAATCATCGAAGACGGCGTATCCATCGGAGTCAACAAATATTCGCTGGTCGAGGTCGTCAATCCGAACAAAGACCTGATCCGGCAGGAGGAGCTGGCCAAAGCGCTGGAATCCGAAAGCGACGCGGACATCACCAGCGCCGAAACGAAGATCATGTTCAAGGAATTTCAGGAATATCTCGCAGGCAACAACCCGATGGGCTGGTCCGGCTATGCCGCCAACGGGCCGGAAGGCTCCATGAAGCAGCTTCGCGATTTGAACGATGCGGGCAAAGTCATCTCGAACGGTTATGTCGGCGCTCCGACCGAGACCATGGCCGACAAAAAAGCGACGCTCGACCGGCTGGAACAGGAAACGTTCATCAAAATCATTTTGGGCGAGGCGAGCATCGACGCCTTTGATGAGTTCGTAGCCAATTGGAAGAAGCTCGGCGGCGACAAGATTACGGAAGAAGTTAATGCATGGAAGGCCGACAGATAAAGGAGCTCGGCTAACGGGAACAGGGGAGGGAGGTTTCTGACACCCGCCCCTGTTCTCATTTCACCACCTGCTGAAGGCGAATGGGATACACATTGACAGACAGGAGGATCGCTATGTTAAGCAAAAAATTTCGGCGGCAGTGGCCGCTTCATTTGATGATCTTGCCCGGCATCGTCATCGTACTGATCTACAGCTATTGGCCGATGATCGGCATCGCCATGGCCTTTCAGAAATTCGTTCCGTTCAAAGGCCTATTCGGCTCGGACTGGATCGGGCTGGACAATTTCCGCTATGTGTTCGATCTGCCGGAAACCGGCCAAATCATTTGGAATACGGTGTTTATCGCCTTCATGAAAATCATCGGGGGATTGGTCGTGCCGATCCTGGTTTCGCTGCTGCTGAATGAGCTGAGGAACGAGCTGATCAAACGGGGCGTGCAGACGCTCGTCTATTTGCCGCATTTTTTGTCGTGGGTCATCCTCGGCGGAATCTTTATCGACATTTTGTCGCCGACGAACGGGATCGCGAACCAAATATTGGGCTGGTTCGGCATCGAGCCGATTTTTTTCCTGGGCAGCAACCAATGGTTTCCTTATACCCTTGTCATAACGGACATCTGGAAGGAATTCGGCTTTAGCACCATCGTCTATTTGGCCGCGTTAACCTCCATCAATCCTTCCCTGTATGAGGCGGCTACGGTCGATGGCGCAAACCGCTGGAAACAGACCTGGCACATCACGCTTCCCGGCATGATGCCGATCATCATTTTGCTGGCAACCCTCTCGCTCGGGAACGTGCTGAATGCCGGTTTTGACCAGGTGTTCAACTTGTACAGCCCGCAGGTGTATGAGAGCGGGGACATTCTGGATACGTTTATATACCGGATCGGCATGCAGGGTGCCCAGTATGGGGTAGCCACGGCGATCGGCCTGTTCAAATCCTTGATCTCGTTCGTCTTTATCGTGACGTCCTACGCCCTGGCATCCAAGTTCGCCAATTACAGAATATTTTAGGAAGGAAGGTGTCCCGTATGCATAAACCGTCACTCAGCCGCAAATTTTTTCTTGGCTTCAACTACGCTTTTCTGATCGGTCTGGGGCTGCTCTGCTTTCTTCCCATCGTTCATATCCTGGCGGTTTCTCTCAGCTCCAAAGGCGCGGCGACGGCAGGGATCGTGAAGCTGTGGCCCGTCGATTTTACGCTCAGCTCCTATCAGTACGTATTGAACAAACCGCAATTTATGGTAGCGATGTGGGTCACCGTGCAGCGCGTCGTTCTTGGGACCGGGATCAGCATGCTGCTGACCCTGCTCATCGCTTATCCGCTGTCGAAGGAACCGCGGGATTTTAAATTCCGCACGCAATATGCCTGGTTCTTCGTGTTCACGACCCTGTTCTCCGGAGGCCTTATTCCAAGGTATATGACGATAAGGGATACCGGACTGATCGATACGATTTGGGCATTGGTCATCCCGGGTGCGGTAGCTGTGTTCAACGTGATTTTGCTGCTCAATTTTTTTCGCGGCCTGCCCAAGGAGCTGGAGGAATCCTGCTTCATTGACGGCGGGAGCTACATCACCAGCCTGTGGAAAATATACGCGCCGCTGTCGCTGCCGGCCATGGCTACCGTAACGCTGTTTACGATCGTCGGCCAATGGAACGAATGGTTTGACGGACTGTTGCTGATGAATTCTCCGGAAAAATACCCGTTGTCGAGTTATCTTCAGACCGTTATCGTGCAGACCAACCTGACGTCGATCAATGCAGACGATGCCGCGGCACTCTCCGAAGTGTCCAACCGAACGTTTAAAGCCGCGCAAATATTCATCGGCTCGCTGCCGATTCTGCTGCTGTATCCCTTCCTCCAGCGTTTTTTCGTCAAAGGCATCGTGCTTGGCAGCGTCAAAGAGTAATCCGAAAATATGCGTTGTGTTTCGTTTGATCTCCGTGCTTTTTCGTTATATATGGTATAATTTTCTAGTGGGCTGCTAGGGGCTAGGTGCTATGGCTAGCATCGTCAATTCAGGCTTACCGATACAGCGATCAAGAGAGGAGAGTGCACCATGAACGAAGCGTATCTTCAATTGTACGATTATCACATTTGGGCGAACGAAAGATTATTGGACCATTTGCAATCCTTGCCGGAAGGCGTGTTTCACCAGGAAGTGAACCTGGGCTTTACATCCATCGCCGAAGTCTTCGGTCACCTTGCAGCTGCGGAGGAAGTTTGGTTTGCCCGAATCAAGGAGGAAAGACCTCCGTCGCTTGCCGCGAGACCGTTCGGGGATATGGCAGCAGCTCGTCAATACCTGAGCCGGCTCCAAACCGGGCACCATGAATATTTGGCATCGGTTGGCGATATGGGGAAGGTTGTGACTTATCACAACACTGCGGGTGAGGCATTTCAGAATTCGATTTCGGAAATTCTCCAGCAGGTCGTAAATCATGGAACCTACCATAGAGGCAATATCACGACCATGCTTCGGCATTTGGGACACAAAGGAATCATAACGGATTATATTGCTTTTTTAAGAGTGTAGTTTAAACGCACCACACATAGGGGACTTCCTGCTGCCATGATCACATGAGCCGGGTAGTTCTTTTGCTATTTTTACCAAACGGAAAAGAGGATGTAAAATAGAATAAGAATGCCAGGTTTACAAGAGGGATGATGAGGAGTCGGTTTTGGTAGAGAATGTTTATAAATATCGTTGGTATAGAGCTTCCTGCGGCTCTCTTATATGATGTAAGGAATGCCCTCATAGCTATAGAAATTCATAGGATCAATAGAGCGACGCGGGTGAATCGCTGACACATTCGAGGAATACCAAAACACGAAGCCATATACTGCCTATAAACGGAAGGTGATTCATATGAAAAAGATTCGGAGATCCAAAATCGTTGAAGGTACTTCCATACCGGGAATAATCTGCAACGGAGGTCAGTACTTTTATATTGGCGTAGATATCTATGAAGACGGCATGATCAATTGCTGGGAGCTGGTTGACCTCAAAGGCCTAAAAAACAAGATCGATTCGAACTGGCTGACGCCTGTCGTTCCGCTTGGCGAAAATCTGTCGATCCATGGACTGGGTGCGTTCCGAGTCAAGGAAACGAACTGGAGATTCCATCCAGACAGCTATTATGAACATATTAAGCAGACCATTCGCGTGATGAATCCGGAATTCGTGAATATCTATGAAGTTTCAGAGCGTGAGCAGAAGCAATGGGAGACCAGAAGAGTGGCCCACTCCCCTCGTCCCACTGATTTTTATGTGAAGGATGAAATGTTCTATCAAACGGTGGAGGGCGACGGTTTCCACATTTTCATGAAATATGAGGGTGCGAATTATTTAGTTTATTTGAATGTGTACCAGGACGGTCAAGTCTTGGTACACGACCTGCCCCTTGACGTCCGCAGCCATCTCGATGAGCTAATCGAATGGTTTCAGGACGGGACGCTGTTCACGATATTCGATGGCGCGCTGCCTCTTAGCATAGCGGGACTTGGCGAGGTTACGCTGTCTGAACCGTTGTATGCGGCAGACAAGGAGGAGAAGTTCAAGGAACTTATCGACATCCACAGGAAATTGAACGGGGAGAAATCAGCGCATGAAGAATGCAGGGACGCTTATTATTTATATCTAGAAAATCCCACCGAGTTTTACAGGGAACATTTAAGAGAGAAATATGAACGGGTGCCCGAGCATGAGCGGATGTACTTGGGTGATATGGATTCTAAAGATTGGGACTACCAAAGAATCCTCTATCGGCCGGATGAGAAGCGGGAAGTGTAGTGGGCTATCATATCAGCCGGGTGGATGGGAAACAAAAAACATTTTAAAGAAAGTGAGGCCATTACAATGTATAGTTCGTACGGAGCGCTGTGTACGGAAGTGTATGATCTGAGCAAACCGTTAGGTTTCTCGTTTGGCGACGTGGAATATTATACAGAGCGCCTAAAAGACGTTGAAGGCAAGGTGCTGGAAGTTGGATGCGGATCGGGCCGGGTATTAATCCCGTTGCTCCAAGCAGGCATTAACATCGAAGGCGTGGATAATTCGGCTGCGATGCTGGACTCCTGCAGAAGAAGATTAGCGGAATTGAGCCTTGAGGCGAAGCTGTTTGAAGACGAGATGCATAACTTTTCGTTGGCGGCTGCCTTTGACGCCATTATCATTCCAGCAGGATCTTTTCAGTTAGTGGAAGGACGCGAGCGGGCTGAATCGGCTCTGGAACACTATGCTTCCAATTTGACGCCTGGGGGCAGGTTGATCGTGGATTTGTATATTCCTACGGATTTCGACGCGAATCACACCTCGACTAGAAGCTGGGAAACTTCCGATAACGAAGTCATCGTTTTGGAGGAAAGACGTACGGAATGCAATCTGCTTGACCAGCGCATCGTATCGATCCTGAAATATGAAAAATGGAAGGAAGGCCATCTGGTTCAGACCGAGCTGCAGCGTTTTCCTCTAAGCTGGTATGGGATGCATGAGTTTGAACTCATGTTAGAGAAGCAGGGATACGATGAGATTACGAAGTCGGCTGACTATCGCTGGATGAATCAACCTGTAAACGCGGGTCAGATGATTACATACGAGGCTAGGAAGGCTTCAAGGGGGCGTTAACAGGCATCAGGGCGTTTATATGTGGTGCCATGGGTACCTTGCGCGATGACGAATAAAAATCAATGAGGTGACGGTATGCCGTATGACTCAGACTTAACTGCTTCAGATGTGGAGCGGTTGCTCCCATACCTCGAATATTTCCAAAATCCCGGGTCCGTTTTTTGCCATGACGTTAATGGATATCGATGTGAAAGCAAAGAAATCGGAAGTTTTCGTAAAGCGTTGGATGACGTCGGCTTCCTCATAGTATTTAACTGGAGCGAATGGTTAGCGGAGAATGAGGCTTATCGAGATTTAGATAACCCTGTGGGGAGCAGCATTCGCAGCGCCGATCTGGTAACCCTTAGAAAATTGATGACCAGTTATGTTCGCGGTGACCGATTCAATGAAGGGTTATTCCTCAGCGTATGCATGAAAGGATATGTTGCTGAAATTTTATTGCGACTGAGAGAGTTGAAGGGCTCGTTATAATATTGGAAGGTTGAGCGGGGAAATATCGCATTTTTGAATATATTGATACTCTGAAACTTATAAGAAAGGTGCCTTTATGGAGATCTTTGGAGAGAACGTCATTTTATCAAAAATCACTATACATGATCTGGATTTTATTTGCGGAATAGAATGCGATCGGGATCTATGGCATTTTGAAGAATCGGTTGAGTCAGATCAACAAGTCGTTCGCAGCAAATATATGGCCAGAATCAATGAGGGAGGCGAAGCAACAGCCTATGATTTTATAGTCAGATTAGCTGATGATGAGATGCGGGCACCGATCGGACTGGCTCAAGTATGGAGTTATATTGGCTTTAGGAAGAGTTGGGAATTAGGCTTCGCTATTCTCCCGGAACAAAGCGGTCAAGGGTACGGGAGTGAGGCGGCCAAGCTATTGTTGAAGTTTGCTTTCGAACAGTTGAGCGCTCATAAAGTGGTAGGCATGTGCAACTCGCTAAATAATCGTTCAGCAGCGCTAATGGAGCATATCGGGATGACCAAAGAAGCTGTTTTTAAAGAAGAACTATGTTGGAATGGGAACTGGACGGACCAGTTTTATTACTCCATTCTTGAAAAAGAGTTTTTTGGTGACGAGGAAGACGGGATTAGGTAAGCTGTGAATTATGAAACGGAACTATATCTATAAGATGGAGGGATTTAATAATGACTCATACCCCAATGCCCATTCAGAAAAGGATAGCGTCTGTATTTATTCATGTTAACGATATGGAAAAAGCTGTAGAATGGTATGCAAGGCTTCTGGGTGTGCCTTTCAGATCCGGTCCCTATGAGGAGATGTACAGCATCCAGCTGGACAATCTGTTGATCCTGCTGGACAGCCACCGATCCGGTCGGTTTACGCCTGAAGAGCAGGCTTTATTCGCACTGCCAACGGATGACATTGACCAAACCTACGAATATCTAAAATCCATTGACGTGACGATCATCGGAGAGATTGAGCGGTTTCCGGATATTTCGTTTGTTTCGATTCAAGATCCCGACGGGAATCTCATGATGATCGTGCAGGAGGATAACTAGAAACAAATATTGAAGACTAGCTGCATACTCAACCTTAAGGAGCTGGAAGGACATGATACAATCCATTGTTCATATCGCGTTAGTCGTGAAGGACTATGACGAGGCCATTGCATTTTATACCGAGAAGCTGAATTTTACTTTGATCGAAGATACATATCAGCCCGAACAAGACAAACGCTGGGTGGTTGTTGCTCCTCCCGGGTCGGTCGGCACGACGATATTGCTTGCCAAAGCATCCAAGCCGGAACAAGAGCCGTTTATAGGCAACCAGTCGGGCGGCCGAGTGTTTCTGTTCCTGAATACCGATGACTTCTGGAGAGATTATCGCGAAATGGTGTCGCGGGGAATCGAGTTTGTAAGAGAGCCGAAAGAGCAGGATTACGGCATGGTAGCGGTATTCAAGGATTTGTACGGGAACCTGTGGGATTTGCTGGAGCTGAAAGAAGATCATCCATTGATGAAACGTTTGAAGTAATCGATACATCGATCGTTTATTGAAGAAACGATAAGGAGGAAGCAATAGATGTCCACTATTCTCAATGTGATTGTCATTGCAGCGCATCCCGATGAACCCGAAATCTATGCAGGAGCGATCTCCGCAGCCTACGCAGAGATGGGTCATCGGGTGAAGTTCGTTACGTTAACCGATGGATGCTGCGGTCATCATGAAATGAGCGGGCAGGACCTGATCGACCGTCGTATACGGGAAGCCCATGAGGCTGCCCGGCATCTTGGGGTTCTGGAATATGTCGTTCTGCCCATACCCGATGGCGAATTGATGCCGACACCGGACGTACGCAAGGAAGTGATCCGTCAAATCCGCGGCTGGGAGGCGGATATCGTCATCACGTTCCATCCGGACGGTCCCGGCCATGTGGATAACCGAAATGCCGGGAAGGTCGTGCGGGATGCCGCAGATTTTGTGGCGAATGTACCTAATGCCGTGCCCGAAGTACCGTCATTAAAAAAATCCCCGATCTATCTGCTGATGCCGGATTACGCGGCACGGGCGTCATATCAACCGGATATGGTCATCGATGCCGGAGGCGTCATCGAGAAGAAATTGCTGGCCTGCGATGCCCATGCTTCCCAGTTTTACGAGTTTGCCCCTTGGCAGGGCGGTTTCTTGCATGCCGTACCGGATACGTGGGAAGAGAAGCGGGATTTTATTCTGAAGTTTTGGAATCGGTTTCTGCGCGTGTCGGACGAAATGCTGCCTACGCTTGCCAAGCTGTATGGTCAAGAGTATGCAGCCGGCGTACAATATGCCGAGCCTTTCGAAATTGCGGATTATGGCCGAAGACCGAATGACGCTGAGATGAAGGTATTGTTCCCGATGCTAACGGGTACTCGCGTGTAATCGATTCTCGGTTAAGCCATAAAAGAGCGGATTTCCTCTTCAGGGAAATCCGCTTTCTTTATATGACCCTCCAGATAAGCTTACACCTTCTCTATTGGTAATTCTGTGACGGGACAGAATCCGGGATTCGCCGAATTTAAAAGCTCGGCAAATGGCGGCTGGAGCTTGGCAAGCTCCGCATAATAACTGCTGATTACATGATTGCCGCTAACCGACCCATTCTGGAAGTTCAATGGCCAATGAGTATGGACGTGACTGTAATAGTATTTCTTTTCCCGTTTCGGCAGTTTGTAGATACTGGGCGGTGCATGAGTGACGACATCGAACAGGTTGGCTATACGAAAGCTGCTTCGAACATATTTGGCAAAGGCCTTGGCAAAATCGGGATCCCCTACGCGCGGTGATCCGTAAGTGAAAACATGGGGGGATTGGTGATCCGTGTTCGCGGCAACATCCACGGCGCACAAGGTAGCAAGTGCCCCTCCGAGACTGTGGCCTGTAATGAACAAGGTCTTATCGACAGGCAATCTTGCAAGCGCCGACATGATCTGCCCGCGGGCGGAAGCGTAGATGCTGGTGAAGCCGCGGTGCGTGAGCGCGGGATCTTTGATGTATTTGAAGTTCTTTTGGGAGGCTATGGCATCCGTGATCCAATCCGTGGAGGACATGGTACCCCGAAAGGCGATTATAATCTCCTCCGGCGATTCAAGGATAAACCCGAAGCGTTCCGACACGCGGATCAAGGAATTCGCTTCAATGGTGTCGAACAGCGAGAAGTTTAGCGGAAGGACAAATGAGCCGTCCGTGCTGGTGAATTGTGTATAGGTTTGTCCGCAGATCGCCGCCAGGAAAATGGCCCATTGTTCTTGCTCCGTGCTCGCAACCATGTACATCCCGCCCTTCTGTTCTCCTACACTATATTAGGGAGAGGAAGGAAAGGTGCCTATTGCCCGTTGGTTTGTCAAACGGTTATCAAGCGAAGAGAGTCCGCGGGATTTCCTGACTTCGAAGGTTTGGGAAGAACCAAGTTATATGGTACCATTCTATAGACAATGGATTGGTCTTTGGTCTAACCGTGTAAAAGCATTCGAGGTTTCAGATTGTACTAATAAGATACATAGAGGGCAGGGTTAAATAGAAATGACGGATAATAATCAACAACGCTTCCGTTTCAGTGAAGCACCCATCTGGGAACTACAGCGGACATATTATGAAGAACTGGGGATGAAGGCGTGGAATAATGATCAGGTCCCGCAGTATATTACGAGCAACCCCATGATTGCTACGGCTTACGCAGAAATGATATTCGGATTCCTTCGAGATCGCGCGGATCGGGGCGATATCATCGAACCCGTGACGATTCTGGAATTGGGCGCCGGAGCCGGACGCCTCGGTTACCATGTGCTGCACAAGCTGTGCGAGCTGAGAGATGATACGGGGATAGCGCTGCCTCCTTTCCGCTATGTCATGACGGATTTGCCGATGAAGAATGTGACGGCATGGCAGCAGCATCCTGCCATGCAATCGTATATTGAGCAGGGACTGCTGGACTTCGGGAGGTTCGATGCCGTGCATGATACGGAATTGAACTTGGTAGTGTCGAAGACCACGATAAGTCCCGGGGATTTGAAGCAGCCGCTGCTGATCGTCGCCAATTATTTTTTTGACGGCATTCCGCAAGAATTGATCTACGTCGGGGAAGGCCAGATTTATGAGAGCGATGTAGTCATCGAATTTCCGGAGCAGCACCATAAGCTCAAGCCCGCTGAAGCGCTGGAACGCATGAAGCTGGCTTACGAGCACCGCCGGGCACCAAGATACGAAGAAGATACTTACCCTTATCGCGATGTGATTGCTCATTACCAGCAAGAACTGGAGGATTCGCATATCCTGTTTCCGGAGGTGGGCTTGACCTGCTTGGAACGTCTGAATCGGTTATCCACGTCAGGTTTCATGCTCCTCACGGCGGATAAAGGAGATCATCGCATCGATAATTGGAAATTCGCCGAGCCGCCGCAATTAATTTACCATGGCAGCTTTTCGCTAACGGCTAATTATCACGCGCTGCAGCATGTGTTCGAACAGCGAGGCGCACTGGCCATGTTCCCTACGCAGCATTATAAGAATATTAACGTCGGCTGCATTCTCATGCTGGAAGCACCGGCTAGTTATGCCAATACCCGGCTCGCTTACCGTCAATTCATCGAACGCTTCGGACCGGATGAATTCTTCAGTATGAAGGAATGGGTCGACCGGAATATTGAAAGCATGGGCTTGCAGCAAATTTTGTCCTTCTGGCGATTGGGCGGGTATGACGCCGAGTTCTTCATTCAGAGCGCGAAGCGCATCTCGAATCTGCTGCCGGAGGCCAATGACGAAGAAATGCTGGATATCCGTGCAGGCATCTTCAAGATGTGGTCATCGTATTATGTGATGGAACAGCGTTATGATCTGGCTCTGGACGCGGGACTGGTGCTGTTTGAGATGGATATGTACGAGGAGGCCAAGTTCTTCCTGAAGGAATCCGTGGACACGGATGAAGACGAGCCGGTGCCAACGGTATTATACTGTTTGGCGATCTGTTGTTACGAGCTTGGCCTGGACGAGGAGGCTCTGGAATATACGCGCGAGGCGCTCGTTCTGGAGCCCGATCATGAAGAGGCTTTGGCTTTGCTGAAATGCTTTGAGTAAATGGATTGCGTTTTTTTCATGATCATGAAGGAAGTTAATCATTCTTCCCTATGCAAAAGAACAACACGTCAGACCCGGCCTCCCGAGATCCTTACTTGGCCGGGTCTGTTTATTTTGAAACGCTTAATGCTCAGATGGCTCTGCGCGTTTCCGGGAAGTGGAGTATAATGTATAAGGACATCGATTGCAATGATACGGACAGACCAACATATAACGACAGGTGAAAAACAATGAGAATAGCTTTTTTTGATTCAGGTTTAGGCGGTTTAACCGTGTTAAGGGCGGCTATGAAAAAGCTGCCCCATGAAGACTTTTTATTTTTTGCGGACACCCTCCATGTGCCATATGGCACCAAAGCTAAGGAAGACGTGAAAGCTTACATACATCAAGCGATGGAAACCATCATGCAGGAAGGGGTCAAAGCCATCGTCGTTGCGTGCAACACGGCTACAAGCATGGCGATCTCCGATTTAAGGAAGGCCTATCCGATTCCGGTTATCGGGATGGAGCCTGCCGTAAAGCCGGCTGTTGAAATTAACCGTGCCAGCGGGAAGCGGATCCTGGTGCTTGCCACGCCGCTGACCCTGAAGGAGTCGAAGTATAAGGACCTGGTCCGGCGAGTCGATAGCATGCATATCGTGGATTCCCTGCCTTTACCGGAGCTGGTCGAGCACTGTGAGGCTTTGAATTTCGACCCCGAGATCATGAACGCATACTTCACGAAGAAGTTTGAAGCCTTTGATCTGAATGAGTATGGAACGATCGTTTTGGGCTGTACGCACTATCCTTTTTACAAAAGGATTTTGTCGGATCTGCTGCCGGATCATATCCGAATTATCGATGGCAGCGAAGGTACCGTGAACAGACTCATCCAAGTATTGAGCGGCCAGGATCTGCTCAGCTCCAGCGGGAGTCAGGATGTTAAGCTGCTAAATTCAAGCCAATCCGCGGAGTATACTCAGAAGATGGAGAAAGCGCTCAGCATATACAGGGAGATTGAGGGATAGGGAAACTGGAGGCCGACCGTTGAGTATAAGAAAAGATAAGCAGCGGAGGTGTTATAGTGACGACGATACCGGAAGATTTCACCTACTTAGAGCCCTGGGAAGACGAGACTTCGGATCGATTCGCGGATGAGTTATCTAAGGAAATTTCGAGCGAGCATATATTGTTTGGAGTACAAGTGAAGACATTAGCAAGAAGATGCGATCGGGATGATTTTTTGTTTTCTCTAATAGAACAACCGGGTATGTATGCGCAGGTGCATTTAACCTGGAAGCATGAAGAGTCGGCTGATTGGCCGAAGACCTTGTTGTTCAGCAGCTTCGAAGACTGGGTGAATACATCGATGTTACCCGATAACAGGGATTATTAGTTCAATCATAAAATGGAAAGGATGCACGCTATCTATGATCGGTTTCATTGTGATTATCTTGATTGTCGGCTTGGCCGGGATTATCAGCAATCAATATTCTGCCCTGAGAAGAATGGAGCGCATGCAGCGTTCTCTGGATGAGCTTAATATGAGAATACATGAAATGAATAATGATGAATCCAAGCGATAACCTATCAAACGGCAGGTGTATGATATGAACCCTTTTAATCAATCAAAAAAAGAAATCAGAACAACGTTTGAGATCGACTTGCTGCGCTTTGCCCAAGCGAAAGAACCTACAAAACCGCCTCGCCCCTGGACGGCTGAGGTCATCATTCCGGCTTCCGGATGCATCGCTTGCGGTTGGGATGCCGATGAGAATCTGGTTCTGATCAGCAGCTCCGGTTACAGTTTGACGCAGGCCATAACCGGAACCGTCATTCACAGAGACCGGGATTCCGACCTAACGGAAGATCATATGAGCGGAGACCACTTAAGTTTTCGTATTCCGCTCAGCAGACAGGACATTTCGATTTTTGGATTTGAGTCGGGGGATGGGATTCACGCAACAAACGATGGCTGGATGCTGGAAGTCATTCATCCTTGGTGGCCAAGGGCTTCCGTTATTTTGGACCAGGTGTTCGTCCCTAATTATGAGTATCTGAAGCAAGCCACGATGATTGATTTGAACCGGCTGGACGGAAAAATAAAATGTGGTTTTTCACCGTCGGGCAAACATTTCGTTATTTTGGGGTCTGGCGGTGCGCTTTTGTATTCGAGGGAATAAATGAGATCCATTACCTGACGTTCTTGTATCCAATTTACATAGTGACGGATTGCTGATCCGCTCAAGGAGAAATGAAATGACAAATCCGCAAATAACCTATGGCATGTATACAATGTGCATGATTCGGAATGACGACAAGGTTTTGCTTATTAATCGTCCGGACCAGCTCGGTTTTCCCGGTTACCTTGGGCCTGGAGGAAAAGTGGAGTTCCCGGAGAGCCTATCGGAAGGTGCAATTCGTGAGGTTTATGAAGAAACCGGGCTGATTGTTAACAACCTGGAGTATAAAGGCATAGATGAGTATGTGGTTCCCCAGACGAATTATCGTTACATGGTATTTAACTATTTGACAGATTCTTACGAAGGTGAACTCTTAGCGAATCCGCCAGAAGGGGAGCTCGTTTGGGTACCGATTCAAGAAGCGATGGATTTACCTATGCAGCCCTGGTTCAAACGAAGATTCCCCCTTTACTTTGAAGAGGGGACTTTTGAAATCTCCATTGTCTGGGATGAAGATGGACAGAAGCCGATCGAAGAGAAAATCAGAAATTTACGATGATATGATGGATTGCGGTGTAACCAGAATGGGAGAAAACAATCGATGATGAAATACAATATTTGTTTCGTTCGACGCGGTGATGAGATTTTATTATTAAACCGTGATAGAGCACCATGGATGGGATGTTGGAATGGAGTGGGGGGCAAGCTTGAATATAACGAGGCGCCCAGAGACTCCATGATACGTGAGCTGTATGAGGAGACGAACATTCGGGATAAGGATTGCCGATTAACCTTCAAAGGCCTTGTCACTTGGACATCGGAAGGCAAGAGCTTGGGAGGAATGTACCTTTATCTTGCCGAAGTACCTGAGGACTACATTTATGAGACCCCAATAAAGACGGACGAGGGCATTTTGGATTGGAAATCCACGCAATGGATTCTGACTGCAGGAAATGCCGGAATCGCAGCCAATATCCCTAAGTCGCTCGAGCTGATATTGAATGATCCGAATTGTTACGAACATCATTGTACGTATAAGGATGGTAAACTACTGCAGCACACATCGGTTGAGATAAGTTCTATGGTTGAAACGAACGAGGAGATAAGAGCCGAATTATTTAAGAAATATCTAGAAGAACAGGTTAGGTATTAACCTGGCATAAAATCTATCACACCACATGACCCGACTCAGATTGGAATGATCTTAGGCGGGTTTTGTTGTTATATGCGGGAGGAATCATGCGAATCTGTTCAAGCTTTAGGCATGGATGGGCGTACGCAGGCTAACGAGAGCATCAATGTACATACACTCGAAGAATGAAAAAATTTTGAAGGTGCTGAATGGTTTGAAAAAATGGATCGTTCCAACCATCATGGTTTTCTCGATTTTTTTGATTTTGTCTTATAAGTGGTATACACATCCCAGACAAATTGTTCAGAACATAGAAGCAGTAGAGTTTCAATTAGGAAAGAACGCGGAGCAGACGATCATGCCAGTTCGTATCGAAATCGATGGTCATCTGGCACGGTCCATCACTGGAGAGAAGCGTTTTGACGGCTCAATCAAACTATTTAGCGATGACAAACGACTTACAGACGAGAAAAGTTATACCCAAATCGTATTTAATCTAAGTGGGGGAGGAGTCCTGGTCTATGATGAAACAGCCAATGGAGTTCCTAAACTGAATTCATATGGATTGATTTTTATCGATAAGGATTTTAGCAGCGTAGCTATAGCCAAACATGTAACCGAGAATGGAGAAACAAATACAAAGTCGTGGGAGGCCACACGTGGGATGATGATTGCCGGACCGGCTAGCAGCAGAGAGGAGGGGCTGCGTGTATCCAATACTTTGATGGCTGACTTTTTAAAGGTGGTAACATTAGATTGAGGTTTACCAGGTGGATCCAGCTTACCGAGGGAGGAGTAAAGATGGATACGATACAATTCAAATCCTATATCCATGAGCTTTTCGGCTCGTTATTGAATGATTTTGAGGAAGACGACGAGTATGGCTACCATCTTTTTTCATCGAACCACTATCTACGGATAGGCTACGCCACCAATCTGACACCGGAGGTTGTCCAACAAGCGGCAGTCGAAAAGGTCGATCTGATTATCACGCATCATGATGCATGGAGCTTCGTGTACGGGATGAAGGAACGGTGTTTAGAGTTGCTGCAGGAGCATGACATCGCTCATTTCTATATCCATCTTCCCTTGGATTATGCCGAGTTCGGAACCTGCAATTCGTTGCTGCGTGAATTGGGGGCGGAACATATTGTCCAATCATCCCGGCATATGGAGGGGAATAGCTCGATAGGTATCGGAGAACTGGAGTCTCCGGTCTCGATGGAAGAGCTTGTAGAAACCATGTCCTCCGCTTTGGGCGAACACGTGTTTTATCAGCAGAATAGCAATAAACCTGTTCAAAGGATCGGCATGATAACCGGAGCAGGTAACGGCACGAATCAGTTGAAAGAGGCCTTGGACCATGGCTGCGATGTTTACATTACCGGGGAAAAAACGCTCTATACGGTTCAATATGCCAGGTTCGTCGGATTGAATCTCATCGTGGGCAGTCATACGTTTACCGAAATTTTCGGCGTACGATCGCTCGCCCAGAAGCTGCAGGAGAGGTTTCCAGATGTGGAAGTTATCCAGTTGTACGAGGAGCATATGGAAGTAGTGAACTAAAAAGCGCATCGGAGGGATAACGGTTGAAGGATTCCAGCTTTGATTTTTACGAAGACCTTGCGGATACATATCATTTGATTTTTGAGGATTGGCATGAAGCGGTAAGATGGCAGGGTGAATTCTTCAATCGGTTTATTCGTTCGTTACATGACGAGAACCCTGAGGCTCGGTTCCATCTCCTGGACGCATCATGCGGAATAGGGACGCAGGCTTTGGGATTGGCACGGCATGATTTTGTCGTAACGGCTACGGATTTGAGTCCCAAGTCGGTGGAGCGGGCCAGAAAGGAAGCCGAGAAGCTGGGGATTCCCATTGATTTTGGAATCGCCGATTTTCGGTCTCTAGAGCAAGATATTGCTGGGCAATTCGATGTCGTATTGTCTGCTGACAATGCGATCCCCCATTTATTGTCAGATGAGGAGCTAAGACAGGCATGCCGCAACCTGTATGCCAAACTTCGTAACGAGGGTCTGCTTGTAGTGTCCATTCGGGACTACGACGCTATTATTCAGAACCGCCAGTGTGCAACGGTTCCACGAATCTTGGATGAAGGAAAACGTATGGTTTTTCAAGTTTGGGACTGGGCGGAAGGTGGATTTCACTATGAGACGAACCAATTTATTATGCAAGAAATCGATGGAGCATGGCATACCCAAGTCAACAGCACATCCTATAGAGCATTAATGCGATCAGAATTAAGCTGTTTGCTGGCGGAAGCGGGATTCATCGATATCCAGTGGCACGTGCCTTCAGATTCTGGCTTTTATCAGCCGATCGTTACGGCAAGGAAGCCAGGAGCATAGACATAGGCCAATAAGGCGGGATGAGTTAATCCAGTATAAAAGGAGGAGTTAAGAATGGCACAATTACGGGGTCAAGAACAAGTCGAGGAGTATCTTCAGCAACTTGAGCATCCCTTGAAAAAAGAAATCGAGGAGGTCCGAAGCTTCATTCTGAGTGTTGATGATCGAATCACGGAGCATATCAAATGGAATGCACCCAGCTTTTGCGTTCAGGGCGAAGACCGGATCACCTTGAATTTGCAGGGGAAGGGTTTCATTCGGTTGATTTTTCATTGTGGAGCCAAGGTAAAGGACCATGATATAAAGGGAACACTGACTGAGGATGCGGCGGGGTTATTGGAATGGGCGTCGCATGATCGGGCCATCGTGAAAATCGTTGATACAGACGATTTGGAGCAAAAGAAGGAACAGTTAAAAGCCGTTATTGCTAGATGGATTGAAGTGACGAGTGGATGACTAGTAGAGTGTCGAAGTTTACTCTGGAAATCGAGTTCGAATCTAAAGCGAATGAGGCCATTTATAACAGATGGTTGTCAAAGGAACATGGAATTACATGCGTAAATACTGGAATTGAACATACAGTCGAAAGGCTCAAGAGGGAGATTAAACAACATGATCATTCATGAAGTTACCGATCTCGGTGCCGTAGATCTTACCGAACTCTTGACTGAAAGCCAGGAAGAAGGATTCAGGAATATCCATCGATTAGTGCATGAGTATCATAAGGGTATCAATACCTTTCATCATGAAAATGAAGCCTTGTTTGAATGTCGAGTTGGCCATAGAGTCATCGGCATCTGCGGGTTAAATCGGGATCCGTATGCGAACGGAAGCATAGGCAGGATCCGCAGATTATATGTACTAAAGGAATTCCGGAGTCAAGGAGTCGGGAGAAGGCTGGTTGAAGCTGTGATTCGTATGGCGAGCAGCCATTATACGAAACTCGTATTAAAAACAGACAATCCCAAGGCGTCTGCATTTTATAAGAATCTAGGTTTTCGGGAAATTGCCGACGGTGGATTGGTCACGCATGAACTTGTGCTATGATGAAATCATGGTTGCCCCGTCTCAAATGGATAGAACATTCAAGCATAAAAAAGGCTGCCATGAAGGCAGCCTTCCCTATCCTTCATAGGCTTGCTGTAGCGTTTGCATATCGATTTTTGATTTCGTCTGGAGTAAGGCCTTCATCACGCGTTCCGATTTAGCCGGATCGGGATCGGTTATCATTTCGTTTAAGTTAGCCGGAACGATCTGCCACGATACGCCGAACTTGTCCTTCAGCCAACCGCATACTTGCGCTTTTTCGTCACCGCCTTCGGCCAGTTTCTCCCAATAGTAGTCAATTTCTTCTTGCGAATCGCAATGCACAATAAACGAAATAGCTTCGTTGAATTTGAAATGCGGACCGCCGTTGAGCGCAACAAAATGTTGTCCCTCTAATTGAAATTCCACCGTCATTATAGCTCCTTCGGCGAATGGCGAGTGATCGTTGCGTTCTGCGCCGTATCGCGTAAATCGTTCGATCCCCGAGTTTTTGAAAATCGAAACGTAATGCTGCGCTGCCTCCTCGGCTTGGTGATCAAACCACAAGTTAGGGGATATCTTCTGGACTCTATTCTTCATCATCCCAACTCCTTCATCACAGTTACTAGAATGTAATGTCATTGTATCAAATCACTCCGATCATGATTTCTTACCGATTGCGATCTATTCCTGCCGATCATGAATATCGGATAACAACGGGCAGATTTGCGTTCAGGGAAAAATAGTCCTTTTCCATTTGGAGGAAGATAAAGGTAAAGCTCATGCCCGCGGTGAAGAAGTAGCAGTATATATTTATGAAGCTATCTTTCTAGGATACGCTAACGAATACTAACGGGACTTGTCATAGTTTGTGGGATATCTTATCTATCGGAGGCTGTTGTCATGATGATGCCAACGCATATTGTTGCCGTAGGCGGCGTGGTTGAGAATGAACGCGGTGAAATTCTATTGGTGAAGGATCGTAACGGATGGGTGTTTCCGGGGGGACAGGTGGAGGCCGGAGAGAATCTCATGGATGCGCTGATTAGGGAGATAAAAGAAGAGAGCGGGATCGAGACCATCGTCTCTCATCTGATCGGCGTCTATTCCAATACATCAACCTATCCGGGACACAGCGGAGTTGCCGTGGTTCCAACGAAAGTGATGATGGATTTCGTGTGTAAGCCTACGGGCGGCGAGCTGAGGACTTCGGAAGAAACGACGGACTGTCGTTGGATCCATAAGGATGAAGTGCTTCAATACATTACGGCCCCGGCCATTCGTACGCGTTTCCAGGCTTATTTGGATTTTAACCGAGCCCTCGTCTATATGGAATATATCACGAAACCGGAGTTTGAAGTTAAACTGAGACGGAATATATAGGCATTCGAGGTTTACTATCTGCTATCGAAAGGAAACGTCCCATGGAAGAAGTGATTGTCACACCATACAACCCGGACTGGAAGGATGAGTACAACCGGGAAAAAGCGAAAATTGAGTCGGCACTGAAAGGCCTCGACGTTCACATGGAACATATCGGGAGCACGTCCGTTTCGGGTTTAGGCTCCAAACCGACCATCGATATGATGGCTGGCGTTCTTAGCCTAGAGGAAGTCGATGAGTATTACATTGAGAATCTGGCTGGGATCGGCTACGAATATGTTGTTAAACCGGAGTTTCCGGAGCGGCTGTTCTTTCGAAGAGGGCAATGGCGGGCAGGAACGCATCATCTGCATATTTACAAGTACCAGGGCCAACAGTGGATTGACCAGATTTTATTCAGGGAGTATTTAAAGAAACATCCGGAAATAAAGGATCGATATTATGCTTTGAAAAAAGCACTCGAAAATCAATATAAACACGACCGCGTAGCCTATACGAACGGCAAGGCTGATTTCATTCGTGAAGTGATCCGTAAGGCAAGGCTGGAACAGAGTTAGAATCCTGATGCAGAGAGGACGTAAAGAGGATGTCCGAATATTACTGGGATTCCAAAATCGAATACCTGAGGAATACCAGATGGTTATATTACAATGACGACTACCTGGAGTTTTTGGTTAAGAACGTCTGGAAAATGAATACGCCCATTAACATGGTGGATTACGGTTGTGGTTATGGGTATCTAGCATTAAAGCTTCTCCCGCTTTTACCCGATGGGTCAACCTACACAGGTATAGACAAAGGTGAAGATTTGATCAAGGAAGCAAGGGGAATCTTTGACAAGCTGCCATATTCCGTTGAATTGATTCAAGGGGATATCGAAGAAATCCAAGTGCATCGGCAGTACGACATTGCGCTCTGTCACGCGTTTCTATTACATATGAAGAATCCCCGAGATATCCTTCAAAAAATGATCGGCAGTGTGCGGAACGGCGGCCGGGTCATTTGTTTTGAGCCCCATTGGATTGCCAATGCGGCGAATTTTGGCTTCGATGATGGAATGTTGCATTCCGAAGTGGTCCGTCTGGGCGTATTACAGAAGCTGTATGAGGTGGACGCCAGCCGCAGCGGCAAAGACGGAAACATCGGCATGAAGCTCCCTATTCTTCTAAGTCAGCTGGGGTTACGGAATGTTGAATGTCGAGTAAGCGATAAAGTGAATTTTTTGGATCGGCATATGGACGATGCTAGCAAAGAACGGCTGTATCAATCCCTAAGAGAAGAGGGGATTGGGCAAGAGCCCGATGAACCTACAATGACAATGGAGCAGCTGGTACGGAGAGGTTTAACAGCGGAGGAAGCACAAGCCCAATATGCCGCTGAACTCAAGCTATTCCAGAAGTTTGATAGGGATTCGTGGTTGACTTACGCGCCGAATATGAAGATTTCTTTTGGCACGGTTAGCCGAGAATAAACGTACGTAAGGAGCCCTATGAAAAGGGGATGGGTAAGACATCACAACGACTGCCTCCAATAATAGATCGCCAATTGGGTTCTGTCCCGGAGCTCCAGCTTATCAAGAATGATCGAGAGGGTATTGCGCACGGTTCCTTCGCTGATGAACAATTGCTCGGCAATTTCCCGATTCGAGCAGCCTAAGGCAACCAGCTCGAGAATATCGTTTTCCCGCGGGGTAAGGTCGGAACGATTTTCTTTTTCGGGCAGCATCAAGGTCTTCAGCACATTGGCATCCACAACGGAACTGCCGGAGGCCAAAGCACGAAGCTGTTGTGCCATACTGGAGACCTGCGTCGACTTCAGCATATACCCTTCGGCTCCGGCTAGCAGCGCCAGGCGGATACTATGCTCATCTTGAAACGTGGTCAGCATCATAATCTGCACTTGGGGCCATTTTTGCTTGATTTGCCTTGCCGCTTGGATTCCGTCCATACCAGGCATCCGAATATCCATGAGGACGATGTCCGGCAGGACCTCTTCACAGCATCGAATGGCTGCAGCGCCGTCATTCGCAGTGGCCGTTACTTCCATATCCGGTTCTCTGGATAGAAGCAGCCGGAGACTCTGACATATCAATGGATCATCATCCACAATGAGAATGTTCATCGAATGCCCTCCTTTTCCATAGGTAATACGCAGACCAATTGAAAGCCGCTGGATGTATTGGTGGAGATGCTCCCGCCTGCCGCCTGGGCTCTTTGCCTTAGGTTGCGGAGTCCGGTTCCAGGCAGCGAGGAGGAATCCAAAACGCCGTCATTTTGGACGCTTAACCGCACGATATGTTCATTGACGTCCAACGATACTTCAACGTGTTTGGCTTTGGAATGACGCACCGCATTGGTCAAGGCTTCCTTGAGGCAAGCATTCAGGATGACCCACAGATGGGCAGCTATACGGGATGTATCTCCATAAATTTGCAGCTGTACAGGCATCGCTTTGAAATTGCGGCAGATCTCCTCCAGGCTCCGAATGCCGATCGCTTGGACAGGCTGCATATTATGGACCGTTTCCCGCAGCTCCAGGGCGCTCCTCGACAAACGCATCTGGGCTTGAGCAAACATGTCTTCCGCTTGCGGGTCATTCTCCCTCCATAATGTTTCAAAAGCTTGAAAGGCTAACAACGCGGCTGTTAATTCATGGCCGACCTCATCGTGCAGCTTCTGGGAGATTCGATGACGCTCTCTCAGCTCAGCAAGCTGAGCCGTTTGGACATTGGCCATGAGCAGCTCACCTTTCAATATTTCCAATTCGTAGCGATCGCGACGCTCCTGATCTGCCTCCAATCGATACTGATGGATTTGCTTGGACCAACAAAAAACGATCCACCCCGCAAATGAAGCTTGAACGAGCATGAGAAGAAGCGGGAGGTCCGGATCGACATAACCGATGACAAGCGCTGCCAGGATGGGCAGGGAAAACAGCGGTTTACCGGCAAGCATGGTTTCAAATAGCGGCAGAGCCAGTCCGAAGCCGGCCTCCGGCCAGTATGGAATGATGGACATGCATAGAATCTGGTCGACCAGTGTTGTCCATGAAGGAAGGGAAAACCGCCATCGGGCTATTGCCAGGATCGCTAAGGCGAAGACCAGGACGAACCCTTCGGTCCCGGCATCTCCCATAAACCACAGAGCGGCCAGAAGCAGCAGGGCAAACATTCTCCAAATCACGACCGCTATGCTTGGGGACCACGAATCGGTATAGCTTCTCATGAAAACCTCCCATGGCATACGTACTCTTTTCCCCATATCGTAACATATTTTTCAAGCCAGTTTCCTTCGGCTGCCAACCAGCATAAAAGCGATCGCAAACAACAGCAGGATCCCGAGCGGAGTGAGTTGTTCCGCGAACAAGCCTCCGTTCTTAGCAAGCATGATTCCCTCATGGAACCAATAGGTAGGGGATAACATGGCGATTTTCTGCAGGGATGCAGGCATAGCCTGAATGGGAAAAAAGGTTCCTCCGAGCACTGCCATGATCAAGATGATTCCCAGCATAACGGCTGTAGAAGATTCAGGCTGGCGGAACATGGAGCACCACGCGAGAGAGAAGCTAATCGCGGTGACCGAGAACACGCTGAACATGCAGAAGAGCTGAATCAGACTGCCAAAAACATCGGCATGCAGCAACCAGGCGCTGAATGTGACCACGACGCTTTGTCCTACAAGCAGCAGAGCGAAAGCAAGCAGATTCTGCGCTAAATACTTGAAGTGGGTCACAGGTGCAACGCCGATCCGGGTCATCATTTTATTCTTTCGATCCTCCATGACCATATGAACGAGTTTGGAGGCTGAGAATAACAGCAGGATTTCATAGAAGTGATACCCCAGCGGTAAGCCATGCCAACCGCCCACCGGGAGGACAACGACGGCTGCAGGAAGGCCTAACAGCAAGATAAGGTTGGGCAAGCTGCGGACGCTCCGGATGAGCGCGAAGTTAAATATCGTCAAGCGAGCTTCCTCCTCCCAAGCCATGCGCTGATCATCATGCATATCACGGTTAAGGCTAACAGCAATAGTATGCTTAGGTACGCTTTATCTTGCCCGCCATCGACAAGCATCTCCAGGACGGCCATCTTTCCGAGGGATACCGGATTCCCATAGGACGACATGAACTCAAAGAAACGATGATCCGGGAGAGGAAACATTAATCCGGTTAAGATGATGAAGCCGATTCCAAGGACTTCAGATACCCTTTCAGCCAATTTTATGTTATGGATGGATAATGTCAGCAGCAGATGTACGGACTGCGCAAAGAAGGAATAAATAATTAATACCAGCAAGACCCAGCCGAGCGATCCCCACGTGATCCCGAACACCCAGGTTGTGAAAAGCACCAAGACCAACCCTTGCAAAGTGCTGAAGAGCGTGCAGGCAAGAATAAGAGAGCTTGAATAAACCGCTACGTTAATAGGGAGCGAATAGATTCTCCATTTCCGGGTTTTAAGTAAATCGATATCCAAATAACTCATCAAATACGTGCCGCCAAAAAACTGAACGCCCATAATGGTCGTAACGGCCATCAATTCCAGCGGGGGAACCCCCTTCATGCCTTCATAGGGTCCAATAACGACACCCAGCACGGTAATGACGACCAGTGGCAGACCCACCAGAAGCAGCTGCCCGATGGGTTCGCGTATCAGGCGCAGCAAGGAGAAGTACGTCATTCTGAATACAAGCATGTTAAGTCCCCTCCGTGTCACGTAGTTGCTTACCGGTAAGCGTAAGGAATACGTCTTCAAGCGTAGGTTTCTCCGCATGGATGGATAAGACGCCGCCCGCGCTTTTGGCCAATGACAGGATGCGATCCAGATTTCCTGCACCCGCCCGTGATATGATCTGAATTTGCGCTCCATTCAAAACCACGTGCTTGACTCCATCCAGCTGTTTGATGTTATCGATCAGATCCTTCGTCAGCTCCACGACTTCCAGCTTGATCTTCTCTTCATGGTGGATGTTCTTTACCAACTCATCGATCGTCCCCTGCGCGATGACGTGGCCTTGATCCATAATCACGACGCGGGATGCGAGGGACTGCACTTCTTCCATGTAATGGGTAGTATAGAGAATGGTCGTCCCCCTTTTTTGCAGCTCGCGGACCGATTCCAGGATGTGATTTCTGGATTGGGGGTCGATTCCAACCGTAGGTTCGTCCATGATCAGGAGCCTGGGTCTGTGAATGATAGAGCAGGCGATATTCAGTCTCCGCTTCATTCCTCCGGAAAATTTGGAAGGACGTTTATGGGCTTGATCCGTTAGTCCGACGAACTGGAGCGTTTCCGTGATTTGCCTTCTCAATTCCGTGCCTCTTAACCCATAGATTCCGCCGAAAAAGGCGAGATTCTCGTGAGCGGTTAAATCCTCAAAAACGGTGATATCCTGCGTAACCAGTCCGATCTTTCGTTTAACCTCCAGCATAGGGCCGCTTGGCCGTTCCCCAAACAGCTCGATGCTTCCGGAATCGATGCCAATTAAGCCGGATAACGCATGGATCAATGTGGTTTTACCTGCACCATTCGGCCCAAGAAGGCCGAGTATTTCTCCCTGCCTGATTTCTAGATGGACATGGTCCAGGACAAGCTGATGCCCATAGCGCTTAATGATATGGTTCATGGTAGCGATTGTCATCCGAATCCTCCTTTGCTTGAGTGCTTAGCTTTATTATGGCCACCGGACGAAAGCGTTCATAGTTACAATTGTAATGAAATCGGCAGGGGACCGCTGTTGAAATATGATGCCGGATACGTTACCATCATGGAATTAGCAAATGTGTAATCGGCCAGTAAAGGAGTCGTATCTGCGATGACGAAGGTACTTGTTGTAGATGATGAGATCAGTATCTCAAGCGCAGTTGCTTATGCGCTGCGAAGGGAAGGATATACGGTAGAGACCGCAGGGGACGGGCAGGAAGCGCTGGAGCGCGTGGAATCGTTTGATCCTGACGTGATGGTGCTCGATGTCATGATGCCGAAGCTTAGCGGGTACGATGTTTGTCGCAGGCTCGGGGATCGGCAGCGTCCTGCCATTCTGCTGTTGACGGTGAAGGACGATATTGTGGATAAGGTGCTCGGGCTGGAGCTTGGTGCCGATGATTATATGACAAAGCCCTTTGACATGCGGGAGATCATCGCCAGGGTAAAGGCATTGTCCCGAAGAAGCCGTACTCCTGAGGCAGCCGGGAAGCAAGCCCCCGAAACGCATGTGATCCGGATAGCCGGACTTACCATTAACCTGTTAAATCGAACCATTCATGCCGAAGGCAAGCCTCTTGAACTGACGCCGAAAGAGTTTGACCTCATGGCTCTCCTGGCCCGGAATCCGGAGCGGGTATATTCGCGAGAAGCCTTGCTTGAACAGGTATGGGACATGGATTTTGCCGGCGGCACGCGTACGGTAGATATTCACGTCCAGCGATTGCGCAAAAAGCTGGGAAACCAGCATGAAGTGATCCAGACCGTGTATGGCATCGGGTATAAAAGCACGGAGATTCCATCATGAACAAAGGAAAAGTGCGTTTCGGCTTAAAGTGGAAAGTCGCACTGCTTCTCGCTCTGCTGCTGATCGCCGTTGTGGTTGTTCTAAGCACGTTGGTTCTTGCCGGGATACGGGAGGACCAGCGGGTGCGCCTGGAGCAAACCTTCGCCCAGGAAGCAGAAGCAGCCAATCTCAGGATTCATCAGGAATTACTGACGAATCCTCAAACGCAGCCGGATGATTTTATGGAAAATGTCGGCCAACGTCTGGCCGTCGATCTCGGAACCCAGAGCGGTATGCCGGTGACCCTGTATAAGATAGATGGTACATTCACGGGGACTTCCCTTCCGTTCCAGCCGAAAATGGATGTACAGGACGCGCTTGCTCACACGGCGCAAGGGCGTTCCGCCTATATTACCGAGGGCGACCAGCTGTTATATCTTGCCCCGCTTCGGAATATGGAGCAGCCGATCGGAACGATTCAATTCCACGCCTCCCTGGCCGAGCAGCATGCGTTCTATGACCGGATCCAGACAATGTTTATCGTGACGGGTCTTGCGGTGCTGGCCGCCGGGTTCCTGATCGGTTTTCTGTACGTGTGGCGGCAGGTGCATGTCATCAGCAGATTGAACCAGGCTGCGCAGAGGATCGGCGAAGGCGTCTATCTTCGTGAGCCGACGGTGAAGCGAAACGATGAGCTCGGCGAGCTGGCGCAAGGGATATATGAAATGAGCGGGCGAATTTCCTTGTCGGTGAACCAGCTCACGGAAGAGAAACAGAAGCTGCTGGATGCCATTGATCGGCTGCGGGAGCTGGAACAGCAGCAGAAGCAGTTTATCGGGAATATCAGCCATGAGTTGAAAACGCCGCTGACCTCCATACTGGCCTACGCGGACCTGCTTGAGATGTATCGCGACGATCCCGCGCTGCTCGAGGAAGCCCGAGGACAGATCAGCCAGGAAGCACAGCGGCTATATCGCCTGGTAGAAAAGGCGCTTCAGTTATCGTCCATGGATATATATGAATTCGAAACCCACGCGGAACACGTAAACCTCATGCCGATTCTGCAAGAGGCGGCAGCCCGGCTGGAGGCCAAAGCAGAGCAATCGGGCATAACGCTGCGATCCTCATTATCCGAAGGCAAGGTATGGGCCGATCCGGAGAATCTGATGCATATGATTTTGAATCTGCTGGATAACGCCATTAAATATAACAGGCCCGGTGGGACCGTTACGCTATCGAATGAAGTGGACCGGGATCCACAAGGCAATGATCGCATGGTCATTAAGGTAAGCGATACCGGAATCGGAATTCCGGACGAAGCCCGGGAACGGATCTTTGATCCGTTTTATACGGTGAGCAGCGACCGCTCCCGGGTACATGGCGGTACCGGCTTAGGATTATCCCTGGTTCGCAATTTGGCGGAGAAGCAGCGCGGTTATGTGGAGGTTGCTGAATCCAGCCCAAACGGTTCTACGTTTGTGGTCACCTTGCCGATGGAACGGCCGCAATCCCAGGAGGTTCATTCGGTGGAAGAAAGCTCAGACTTGGAATAGGTCTGGGCTCTTTTTAAAATGTACATCTTTGTTTACAAGTTCGTTACAAGCTCGATATCGTATCGAGATATTCGCATTCTATACTGAGTTCAACAGGGAAAGAGGCGGCATGACAAGTCACATGAGTTGCAGCTGCCGAAGCTCCTTGGGGGAGAAGCATTGGAGGAAACCTGTTATGAAACATAGATTTGGGAAGCATGGGATCAAGTTGCTGTCTATCGTTGCTGTGGCTGCAGCCCTTGCGGCCTGCCAGTCCCAGGATCGGTTGACGATCGTGGAACCGGGCAGTCAAACCAGCCAGCCGCCTGTATCGAATGCCGGAGGAGGTAAGACACCGGGAGAGCGCAAGCTCACGGTCGTTGACGGGGCGAGCGGGCAAGCCGGTCGGGAAGTGGTCGTGAATCAGACGCACCGGATTGCCTCGTCCAACATCGAGACGTGGATATCGGAGGATATGGTCAGGGTCACTACCACCAAAATGGTCAAGGAAGCAACCGCAACGGAAGAACCGAAATATGCGTACGCCACCGAAGAGGTGAACGTAAGCACGGGCGAGCAGCGTGAGCTCACGAATCATGAAGCGTCGCATCCAGGCCAACATCTGGTCAAGGAAGAGGTCTCGCCGGACGGTAAATATAGCTTTGTACAGAAATGGAGGGATAAGTACACGGCAGACAATTTCATGAAGGATCTTAATACCGGCAAGAGCATTCCGGTAAAAGGGGACAACTACATGGAAATTGGCGGTTGGCTCGATGCGGATACCTATGTTCTTGCGGCAGGCTCCATGAGCGGCAAGGGAGAGATTCGTCTCATTTCCACGGACGGTACTTACACCACCACCGCCATTGAGGATGAGGACGTTGAAGTTTACAACCAATTCGGAGCGAGTAAAGGCCGGATCTATTATACCGATGTGAATCAGGTGCTTAAGGTGGTTGAACCGGGGCAGTCGAAGCCGGTACAGCTCATCGAAAATGTATGGAGCTTCACCATCTCCCCGGATGGAGAGTACATTGCCGTCTCCACAGCAACCAACACGGAAGGGAACTCAGGCAGCAATTTACTGATCTATGACGCAGCCGGCAGCTTGCAAGGATCGCTAATCGGAAAAGGCAATCTGATTTCTTACCCGTCCTGGTCGCCGGATTCTGCCAGATTAGCCTTTGATGTGTACTCGGAGAATGAAAGCGGAATGAACGGCGTGTATGTGTTTGATACGGCTTCCGGGAAAGTAAGCTGGATGGCGCCCTATTATTCAGCGGTGCATCCTGCGGCCCATCCGGTCTACCCGCTGACTTGGAGCCCATCTGGAAAAAGACTGGGAATTACGATTGACGATAAAGAAGCTTTAATTGCGACGCATGTCATTGATTTTCAATAAAGTTATTGCGCTTCATACTATGACTCATCGACTTGGAAGGTTGGTGAGACAAACGAGAGGGATGAATGAAATGAAACAGTTGAAAAAATCAATCGCGGCGGTTGCCGTGCTGGGAATGACCTTAACGGGAGCGGCAGGTGTTTATGCGGGAGCCAACCTGGAGAAAATCTCGGCTTACCTGAATCACAGCATCGGCATCAAAGTGGACGGTACCGTCTATAACACGGGCAAGAAATTGACTCCGATCGCGTATCAGAATACAACGTACTTGCCGGTACGCGCGATTGCCGATGTGCTGGAAGTTCCTGTGCGATACGATGCGAAGAATAACCAGGTGTTAATCGGAAGTAATCCTGGAAACGGTCAGACGATCGAGCTGACCAACGTGAAATACAGCGATACCCAACTAAAAGAGATCAAAAGCGCATTCGCCAAATTTGATGGTTTCCAAACACCGTACGCTCCAAGTCAGATGGTAAAAGGCGATGTGTATCAAAAGACGGGCGCATCGGCAGATGGCGTGAACATGGTCTTCAACCATATGACGGTGTACATCTCTCCAAGAGACTACTCTCATGGATATGGCAGCAAACCGGTTACATTGTCCAATGGGGTTAAAGCGAAATGGTATACACCGGATGACACGGATATGCTGGGATTTCAGATCAATGACCGCTTCGTGACGATCAGCTCTCCGGATCATTCCTTAAGCAAAGCGCAGCTGGAGAAGGTTGCAGTAAGCGTTGCCCAATTGAAATAAAGATAGAGATAATTCTAAGGTGATAGAGATATATTTCAGATATGAAAAAGGAAATAGAGGTTCTTACGAGGAAGCTTGCAGGGTGAACGGAATAGCCTGCGAGCTTTTTCATATTAGAAACTCGTAGATAAAAAAGAAGCAGCAAGACGCTGCTCCTCCCATCGTTTCATTAGTTGCGCTGCAATAACAGGTATCCGCTAATGTTGGATGTTCTTTGACGAAATACGATTTTGAAACCTACATCATGATCCTGCAAGCAGGCCAAGGCGGTTCTAAGCAATGCATTCGGCGTCAAATCAGCCCGGCAAGGTGAAGCATTGCCGATGACGCGGGCAGCAACAATTCTGCGAGGAGAACCCGCAACCAGAGGATTTCTTGACCAGCTGATTAATACTAAATCCGGTTGAGGAACAGCAGTGATACGACCCATTCAAATCACCTCTTATACTATAGTAGAGTCCGTATATTAAATGACAAGTTGATGAGAAATGTGCAAAGCGAAAGGCGGAGTTTTTCAAAAACAGGGTTGACGCCCAACAAGGGACGAAAGGGGAAAAATCGTATGAATCCTATGAAAATGAGGGACATGGTTGAGAAGTATGTAGAAGCCTATAATTCGTTTGATATTAACGGGATGATAGCTCTTCTGCATGAGGAGATCGAATTCAGAAATAGTTCTAGCGGATCGGTGGACGTGGAGACAAAAGGCATTGAGGAATTTCGGGAAATAGCCGAACGGTCCAAGTCGTTATTCTCCCACCGTTGTCAGACTATCGTTGGTTATTCGTTTGAAGATGGCAAGGTTCAGATTGAGATTGACTACGAGGGTATCCTCGCTAAGGATCTACCTAACGGTATGAAGGCCGGGGAGAAGATTCATATGAAGGGAAAGTCCGTATTCGCGTTTAAAAACGGTAGGATCGCCGTGATAGAAGATTATAGTTGATAAGGTTAGAAGTATTTAGGAAAAGTTTATCTAAAGTCGTTTAATCCCGGAAATAGGGTTTCTTTATATGGTATTATTTGGGTTAATGCATGCTCGCTTGGGGGGACTACGATATGGACATGGAGTTGAAGCCGGTTGACCGAAAGAACTGGGAAGAAGCATTGGCAATGCAGGTTTCGGTCCAACAGCAGGGGTTTGTGCCGGCGGTAGCCGTATCTCTCGCCAAGATCCACATCAAACCGGACGGTGATGAAGTCGAATACCTTCCCTTTGCGATATACGTGGGGAACCGAATGGTTGGATTTATCATGCATGCCTATGTGATGAATTCATCCGATATGTATTGGATTAACGGCTTTTTAATAGATGCGGGGGAACAGGGTAAGGGATATGGCAAAGCAGCTTTACTCCAGATGATTACATGGATCCAAAGCCAATTTCCGCAATGCGAGGAAATACGCCTGACCGTGCATAAGGATAACCGGACAGCGAAAAATTTGTACAGCAATCTAGGTTTTGTTGAAACGGGGAACTGGTTCGGCGATGAGGAAGTTATGAAGCTGAATGTTCAATCCAAGCAAGAGGTTAAGAGAAGGGGGAGTGACCCATTGTCGCAAATCAACATCAATCGAAGCAGCCCGGAAGAAGCGCTTGCGGTACGGACGAACCTGATTCAATTTAATGCACGGTTTATCGCAGAAGATTTGCAGCAGAATTACGAGGAGATCAACTTACATATAAAAGATGAGCATGGAGAGATCGCAGGCGGCATCAACAGTGTATTTTGCTGGAATTGGATTGAGGTCGATATTCTGTGGATCGATGATCGATATCGAGGGCGGGGATATGGCTCAAGATTACTACAAGAGATTGAGACGATCGCAAAAGAAAAGCAATGCACCTTCATCAAGCTCAATACCTTCAGCTTTCAGGCGCCGGCATTCTACCGTAAACATGGATTTCAAGAGATAACTCGCATTGACGATGCCCCAAGGGGTCATCAGCACTATTATTTTGTTAAACATTTGGCGTAAACCAGTGTGAACATCAACAACGATTCGAAGGAGCTTGACATGATTAGACTGCAGCCTGTAGATAAGGATAATTGGACCGAATGCATTAAACTGAAAGCGAAACCGGAGCAAGAAGGCTTCATTGCCTCCAATCTGTATTCGATTGCCCAGTATCAATTTCTTGATCATTTTGAAGCGATGGCCATTTATGATGATCAGACGATGGTCGGGTTCGCGTTATATGGCTTGGACGCCGATGACGGCAACTATTGGATTTACCGTTTCATGATCGACGGGAATTTCCAAGGAAAGGGCTACGGGAAAGAGGCTTTGCGATACATCGTTGAAGAAATCCGAAACAAGCATGACCGGACAGATGTCCTTATGCTAAGTTTTGATCCGAAGAACGAACGGGCCAGACAGTTGTACATCAAAGCGGGTTTTGAGGAAATCGGCGTTATGCCGTGGTCGGGTGGTGAATCCGTAGCGAAGCTGGGGCTCTGAGACATCAACTTAGTGGTGTTCGAAAAAAGCGTGATGGGACGACAAGCATTGTATGACAAAAAAGGGAGTGCATACTGTATGCAACAGTTATGCACTCCCTTGTGTCATTTTAATTGGAGATTGGGTTCATACCATACGGCTTGGGTAAAGTCCTGGAACGTATCAGCGTAATAATACATAACTTCAATGTTGTTATTTTCGCCGGTTGCTTTTTGACCCTTGCTTCGGATAATGGGGATGAATTCCGCATAGTATGCGCCATTCAAGGGGATTCGAACAGGCTGCTTAGGGTCGCTCAACTGCTCGTAAGTATAATAGGATGGCTCCCCGTTCACGTTGATCTGCAGGTCGATTTTCTCCGAAGCCTTCAAGGCCAGATAGAATACCGGCAGGGCATCGGAATTCACCAAAGCAAAGTCATAAACCGGACTTTGTCCGTGTCCTGATGGGGAACCCGCATAGATAAAGTTTCTTGTGCCATTCGGAATGAGATCATCAGGCGATGGTTCCCGGACATAGCTGCCACCATCAAAATAGTCGTAAATTCGATGCAGGACGACCGCCGTTTCGGCTAACGTTACCTTTTGATTCGGGCGAAAATAGCCTTTGGCGTCGGGTTTCATGATGCCGGCCTCGGCAAAGCCGAGCAGTGCATAGGCTTTGACGTAATCCAGATCGGAGGCTAAGGAAGGCCCGTATTTTTTGTCTTGCATCAATCCGATTTCGGGTGCCAGTGGCTGATAGGCATACTTCCATTTGTCATAATCCTTGTAGGTATTGAAATATCTTTTGGGCAGGTCTTTAATCGCCCGCAATCTCGCCATTTCCTCAGCGTCCGATAACTCCAAGGAATAACCAATATCATCGAACAGCGTATTCAGCGTAATCAACAAGTCCCAGCGTGTTAACACTTTCTCCGGTATATACTTGAAGGTTTCATCGTTGTAATTGATTCTGTCTGCGGCTCCGATTAAACCGTTCGGCGCTGAAGGTATGCTGCCATAAACATCCATAAAAATCTGGTAGGATGGGTGCCCGTTAGGGACGCCGGGAATGTTGAACTTCTTATCGGCATCGACTCGAAAATCGGTAAACAGCCGGTGAACCATAAGGGTAAGATCGGCTTTGGTCACCATCCTGCCTAACGTTTTTGTCCGATACTCCATGTTCTCAAAAACTCCATGGGATCTAAGGAAGTCAATGGACTCATTGGCCCATGCATACTTGGCTTGACCAGATTCCGCCGCACTTGCCACGGATGTCATGCAAAACGATAAAATAAGGGTTAAAGATAATAATTGACGCCACCTTTTTAAAAACATGAAATCCTCCTGTATGTATCGATAGATTGGATGAATATTCCTCCATTGTAGACGACAAATTATGACAATAGCAATGCTTTTTTAGTCCTCCTTACCTATTGAAAAAAAAGAGTCGGTTTGCATTGTTTTTGATCCGAAGCGTATTGGACGCGAAGACGAATGCCGGGGAAATCGATTGAAAGTGGATGAATTTCGACGGGTAATTTAAATGTAACCGTTGACATTGCGGAACAAAATGGTAATATTTTAAGACATTAGCAATAGCGGTTGATTCGTTGATTCGGTACCTGTTGGCATGCACAAGATCATGTAACGACAGGGTTGTGCCATCTTGGATTGTGAATGCAGTACAGCCTATCACGGAGGGGGGAACGCATGGGAATCGACTGGTATGACATGATCGCGCGCAGGAATGGCGGTTATAGAGGAAGAGCGGTGTGTACCGTAGTCGGAAGATCGGCGGAAGAAGTGTTTGAGGAGCGGCTGGTGGAGATGCTGCCGCAGTATCATTCCGTGCTGGACGCAGGCTGCGGGCATGGTGAGTTCACGCTTCGGATGTCCAGACATGCTGAGAAAATCATTGGCTTTGACAATTCCGCGGAGATGATTCGAATCTCCCAATCCTTGCTCGAGAGCAGCGGAACCCGGAATGTGGAATTCGTGTTTGCCACGACGAAGACACAGATGCCTTTTCAAGACGGGCAATTCGACCTTATCTATGACCGCAGAGGACCTACCTCTATCCTGGAACATCCCAGGATATTAGCTTCAGGCGGCACCATCTTCGGGATACATACCGATGTGACTCACGTTCGAAGGCGATTGTCGGAGAATGGCTACATGAATGTCGAGATTGAGGAGTATAATGAAGCGATTATGTACTTCCCGAATGCCCACGAATTTGCATTAAACCTGTCGGATACGCCAGGCAATCCCGATTATACTTTACCGGAAATGAAGGGTGAGCTCGAGGCCAGGATACGGGAGAACCAGATCGACGGCCGGCTTGGAGTCCGCGAGCACAAATATATCTGGAAAGCGATGAAGGCGTGAATCAAGGATCTTTTATCATACCGAATAAGGAGTGTGCGATATGGATCATGAGTTCAACCGGAAGTGGCTGGAGGACAAATTTGAAAACATCCGCAGCCGTATCTTGAAAGCGTTGGTGCAGTTAAACGATGAGCAAGTGAATTGGCGGCCCAATCATTCCAGTCTGAGCATATCTACGTTGATCAGGCACATCGAAGGCAACATTCAAGAACGGGTCATGAAAGGGATATTGCAACAAGACGTTGCCCCGCGAAACCGGGAGCAGGAGTTGTCCCAGGTATTTGTCAGCAGGGATGATCTGATCCAGATTGTGAAGAATCGGTTCCAGTTCCTGATCGATACGGTAAAATCCATGTCGAGTCAGGACTTTGAACAGGTTCAATCGGTCCGGGGAAAAGAACGGAGCAATCTCGACATCCTGCATCAGTGCGCTACGCATTATTCGGAGCATATGGGTCAAATTTTTTATATCGCCAAGCAGTGTTTGACGGTTCAATATAAAACCACATCGATCTAATGAACGAGCCCCCTTAGATGGCGTTTCCAGCTAAAGGGGCCTTTTTTCGGTACAATTATATAGACAAGTGCACAAGATTAATTCAGGGAAGGCGTTACGCTGGCTTTCAGCACATTCCCGCTGGTGGTCCAGTTCACATGGGCTCCGAACAGAGCAGGGATTGTTTTGATGGGAATCATGGTTATGCCATTCTTCATGATGGCCGCTTCGCTGTTGTACACCGCCTTGCCATCCATTTCATAGATTGACTGTCCGATCGGGACGGTTAAGTTTTTGCCCGGGGCGGTTGCTAAGGCCGCATGCCGTTTAGGGTCCCACTCCACTTCATATCCCAAACCTTCAGCGAGCGGACGGAGGGGAACATAGAATTCATCCCCGATGATGGAGGAGCCCAGGGCCGAACCGTTGATGGCGATCGACAGCTTAAGATTGTTGATAAAATGCCGCTTATGAATCAACGCATGTATACCTTTGGTTTTGTCCACTACTTGGGAGACCTCGTAGTCCGTAGCGGCACTCATGTAAGCGTAAGCCGTTGCGCGATCCATGCCCAGCTTCTCATTCAAGAAGCCAAGGGCTTCGCGCACCGCTTCCTTCATGGCTTCATCCAGATCGGGATCGAGACCGACGGGAATCCAGTAATCCTCCGTTTCGGCAAAAGGCTGCTTGAGCTCTGTACGCGGCAAGGATGGATCGCCAGCTTTCAGCACCGTCAACCGGAAGGTGCCGCGAAGGGAGGCCTCCATTGCGGTCAAGGCAACCTCGCCGTCTCCCTGTGCAAAATGAGGATCGCCGGTATAGAAGAGTCCGCCTTTCACCTGAATCGGAAGATACAGCGTAGATCCGACGCCAAGCTCATTGATATCGATATTGCCTCCGGTTTCGATCGGCGGGACGCTGCTAACTTTTTCACTGGTATCCGGTGCGACGCCCATAAGTCCCATAAAAGGCTTGAGCGGGAAGCGGACATGCCCGCCCTGTTCAACGGGAAGCACGCCATAGAGTTTACCGTTGATTTCTTCTACCGGCGTGAATTTGGAAATATTTTGGTATAACTCCGGATTTGCTGCGCTTGCTCCTTCCTTGCGCCCTTCATTCTCGGGATATTCGCCGGGAAGGGCACCCTTATAATGCCGGTTGGATATGACGCCGTAGGGTACCCGGGGGGTGAGAGAAAGAACCTCGACCTTCAACACGTCTCCAGGTTCTGCTCCCTGGATTCCGATCGGTCCCGTAACGACATGCGGTCCATCGTTGTCAAAATCATGCTGCAGCTCAGAGGCAGCAACCGCTTTAGCGTCATCTAGCACTTGATCCGGCCGGATGCCGAAGGAAGCAAAGTACTTCTCCGGATCCCTTCCCTGGTCTTCAAGGATGCCTTCATGGGATAGCGTATCAAACGTGACGGTGCTGCCGGAGGTGACGGTCATGATGGATTTGCTGTCCCGATTCGGTAAATACCCCCAACTGATATTCTCTACGGTGCTGGGGATATAATAATCGGCTCCGAGTTGCTCATTGCTGGTGGATTGCAGGATGGGAAACGAATCGAGGGCAGCGGCTTGCGCGGGTACAGCGGCGAACAAGGAAATCGTACATAAAGCTGCGGTGATGGAATGAAAGCGAGTATTTCTTTTCCCTGACGACATATTATCTCCCCCATATCCTGTGCATATTATCAATCTAGCAGCATTATACATGGAGAAGGATAAGTTTAACAATATTTATGTTATGTTATATAACACAAAAAGATAAAATTAATTACATAGAACTAGATTTCTGAGGGTGAATACCTAAAAAACCTTCCACGCACCATGAGCCTGAGTCATGGCATGTGGAAGGTTTATCTGTTTTTTTGGAGGATGAAGCTTACGGCTTACCAGGGGAAGGGCGCTGAAATGTGTCTTTTTTCTGCATAATGCTCATCAGCGGCGCAGGCTCCTGATAGGTGATCGATTCGTTCACACCGGCATCCAGCTGTCCGTTATTAAACTGGACCCCTACGAGATGCGTGCCGGATGGCGATGAAATACCCAAGGAACGTCCGCTGGTGGAGGTTCCGTTCAGGCCCTGATTGTTGCCCGGCGTGAAGACGGCAAGCATCTGAGACGGTAAGAGCTCATCCCCATCGGCATGATAGTTGGCAAGGAACTGCTCCAAGCTCAGGTCATAACAGCAAGGCTGCTTCTTGATCCAGACCACCTTGGTTTCATTCGGGCCGATAAGGGTGTTGGTGCTGTAGCGATCCTTCGTAATGGTCCAGCGGTTGGACTTGGATTTGTCGAACGGAAGGGCAGGGTCGTAATAATAGTAGATTTGATACCCTTCCAGGTCGATTTCCCGGTTCGTGGGGTTATAGATCTCCACATAATTGTAATTCCCTTGCTCGTTCGAGTTGGCGACCACTTCGGTGATATGCAGAGCCGTGGTCAAGGGCTGCTTGGGCACCGTTTCTCCGATGGTTTTGTTGGATTGTTGCAGGGTGCCCTCCATCATGACGGGATAATGATCGCTAGGGTATTGGTCGTCTTCCTTGTAGTTGATAATCTCGCTGTGCAGGACATTCCAACCTTGGCCGTGCAGAATCCAGTCGATCCGGTTTCCGCTGCCGCCGCCCGTAGGGTCCTTGTAGTTATGGTAGGTTCCCAGATCATCGTTGGTTCGCTTCTTGGCCGTGACATGCGCATCCGACAACCCGTTGCTTGTAAAAATCGAATACGTATCGCTCCCCGGAAGCGTGTTGAAATCGCCGGTGATTACAACGGGGATATCCGGGTCAAATGCCTTCATCTTATCAACGATAAGTGCCGCACTCTTCTGCCGGGAAACCTCGGATTGATGATCCAGATGCGTGTTCACCATATAGAAGGTTTTGCCGTTTCGAAGATCCTGAAAGCGAACCCAGGTTGCCATCCGCGGAATTTGGTTGCCCCAGCTGGCCGAGCTGATCGTCTGGGGCGTATCGGACAGCCAAAAGTGAGACTGCTCCAGTGGCCTCAGCCGTTCCGTATTATAAAAAATCGCCATATATTCCCCTAGGCTCCCTCCTTCACGTCCGACTCCGATCCGATCATATCCCGGCAGATCATTCTCCAGATCCACGATTTGCCGGTGAAGTCCTTCCTGCGTTCCAATGACGTCCGGCTGATGCTCCAGGATGAGGTTTCTGGTGACTGGGCGGCGGTTCTCCCATGGCTGACTGTCATTGGCGGCATACCGCAGGTTGAAGCTCATAACCTTTAAAGGACCGGACGATGCTTCCGCGGTGCTTCCCATTTCGCCGGAAGCGGATAGCGATGCCGTCGTCAGAAATGTAAGCATCATGAACAGGCTGGTGATTTTGGGGATTCTCATAAAAATTCCTCCTTTGTCATGTGCAAGAATATATTCCTAATAGTTGCTAAGCAGGTCACTTGTCCTCCCTTCCTGAATTGCCCATATCATATCGTATTTTTAGCGGGCTGCGTATTTACATTTTTTTAGGTTTTTGCTGTTGTTTTGGTTATTCGTGGAGGAAATGGATGAGGGTATCCGGAATATACCATTTAGGATCGAGGTGAAATGATTTGAAAACATTGAATTACAACACATTGATCAGTTCTTTGATCATTGGGCTGTCCATCGTTGCAGCAAGCTTTATACTTCAGGGGACGGTGGGTTCAAAAGCGATTTCGGCTAATACGGAAGAAGCCAATATGGTGCAATCGGAACGTCCTTTAATGACGCTTAAAGAAACGGCCGAGTTCTTGAACCTTACCGAGTATCAGGTGAAGAATATGATCTCATCCGAGAATGCCTTAAGAGAGCAATATGGATCCGGGGGCGGTACATTATTTCCTTATATCGTGGTGCAGAATGAGATCTACATTAGCAGAATGGGGCTTATGTCATGGCTGGAAGAGGCCACTCGGGAAAGAAGAGAATATTAATATGGAGAGATGATGGCGGTATGAAGTCCATCAGGCTGTTCGTAATATGTAAACCTAGCTCCGCCTCTCCGGTTGTTTCCGGCTCCGCGGTGGTACGGCACAAGTAAGAGGCCAAGAAGACCATTGTAGCTGCAGGCCCCTTTGACCTCAATACCGTCATGAACGTAAATAACGCCTCAAGAAGCACAGGCTCCCGAATTTTTTGTAACCACCCATTTCAGGTTTTTAAGAATACGCCGAGTTCCCTTACTTTCCCTGTGCCCGATGTGACCGCCAGCTTCACATACCTGGTGAAATGCGTATTTTGCAGCAGCAACGATTTTTCCGTTTCCGGCTCGCCGCCTGATTCCCAGAAGAGCATATCGGTAATGCATTGATTGATTTTCCGCATAAAAGCGTTACGGATATCTTGGTCTCCCATATGATGATAAAAAACGGTTAACAGGAGGCCGATCTCATACCGCTGAAGTCTTGATGAAGATTCGAAGCGGTCCGGAAGCAGGTCAAAGTTCACCCTTTCCAGCCGATTCAGCCGCAAAGCCAGATCATAATGCTCAGCCAGCGGCTCCAGTCCGGTCACGTGCGCACCTTGGCGGGCGAAATGCCGCGCGTAATATCCGATATTGCAGCCGATATCGATCACTTTCGTGCCGAGAAGAGAACGTGTACCCAAGAAATCCATAATGACATCAAGTCTTGTCGGATAGGCTTGATCGCGCTCGCTCTTCAAATGAAGATAGGAAGGGTGCAGTATGGGGGTATAAATAAGGCTCCGTTGATATCTCTGAAAAGAATCGGCAACCTCTGACAGCCCTTCGATATTCATCCAGTCCATATAATCTTCGCTGGACATTTTGACTTTCATGCTCCGTTTACCTTGGCAATACAAAAAAGTCGACCTGTGATGTCCGTCCCTCAGGTTAAAATAACCTCCTGCGCGATTAAATTTCACCAAAGGCGGGTCTTGGTGAAAAAAAGCGCTATTGGACGACAGATCCACCTTCATCATGTGATACTGATTTTTCCTAAAGGAGAGGACCTCTTCATCCTGTAAAGGCGGGTCGATTCCCCTGGTGAGAAAGATCTTCTTATACCAATCCAGGTACTTGGACGGGCTGGCTTGTTCGTTCATGAAATATCGGTACAGGCTCTTGTGCGAATCAAAACGCATGATCGGCATATCAGCGGAAAGCTTATGATGTTCGTACCAGCTATCGGTGTAGTTGGGAATATCTTTTTTTCTTTCCTCCGTAATCAGATCCGTGAACAGCAGTTCGATCGGGACATCAATATTTACATACCCGGACATCGCTCAACCTCCAATTTATCGTAGTTTCCTTATTTCGAAGAAAATAAATAGGTAGAAAAATCTCCGATGGGAATGTTCTGTAGAACATGCTTGCTTCTTGCAATACTGGCATTCAGAAGGGTAACCGGAGAATTTGACATCATGATCATGGGGCGATGTTCTGGAGCATTCAGTATTCAATAATATACTCTCTGCCTTATTAGCTTGACCCGACGCGTGACTCTATCTTTAAAAAAGACTTCTAGCAGCGGTGGGCCAAATGCTTGGGAAGGAGAGGCATTCGAGTTGAAGGCTCAACAACGTCGTTCGATTGCGTGTTATGTGCGTTAACGGTAGAATAAGGGGAGTTACCAGATATTTCATCCAAGAACCCTCCTCGTGGTTAACGCCAAAGGCGGGTTCTGTTTATGTAGATCATGTGCAAAGGATTGTGGATATGACGGAAAATGGGATCGTGCTTGTGGTCAGCGTTACCCTCGTACAGGGAGATCAAGTGTTTATTATCCAAGAAAATAAACCTTCGGTTCGGGATACCTGGAACTTCCCGGGAGGGCGCATCGAGCCTGGGGAAACGATGTTTGAGGCGGCTATTAGAGAAGTGAAGGAAGAAACAGGGTATGAAGTACAACTGACGGGCACAACAGGGGTTTATCAGTTCATCAGCAGTTTGAATTACCATGTCGTCATGTTTCATTTTACCGGAATCGTGACGGGGGGATCGCTTGAGTTGGGAGCTGACGAGATCAAGGATTGCCGCTGGGTCACGCTGCCTGATATCTTCGCGGATGACAGCATGATATTCCGGGATGCCGAAGTTATGAGGCGGATTGTGGAGAGCCTCGAAAAAGGCGTACAGCACCCGCTTGCGCTGTTTCATCCGTCTTAACGCTTCTAACTTCGGGGGCATCGCATAATCATAATTCTTAGCGGATATTTCGTATTATTTTTTCGAATAAAGGAGCGAAAGAGGGATGATCCAACCTAAAAAAATGGCTTTTGGCGGATTTGTTGTGATCGGTATGGTCATGCTGCTCTACCTGATGACAGAAACTCATAATGAAATTCAAAGGGCCTATACAGATTTATCTCCCCAGCAATTCTCGTTATTAAAGATGAGTTTATACGGATTCCTGTTCGGAGTTTTAATAGAGTGGAGAGCACTGGGTAGTTTAATTCAGGGGCAAGTTCGATTAAGGTGGCTGTTATTGCCCGCTGCTATACTTACAGTTATCATCTTTATTCCTGGTGTTTATTGGATCGAGTGGTTTGGACTTGGAAGGCTGTTTGTTATTGAGATGTTCGGGAAACCGGAAATACACATGCTGCTTTCCGTATTATCCGGTGTATTGTTTATTCGATCTATCTGCGACTAGAAACATATGAAGGGTACGATGATGTATTGAGGAGGTAAGGAAGTGGTGGTCAGCATCCGTTATCCCCTGGGCTCCTTTGAGCCATTGGTGGAGCCAACTTTGGAGGACAGACAGAAGTTTATGCAGCAGATCCCTTCAATCGTACCGACGCTTCGGCAAATCATCATGAAGTGTCCTCTTTCCCAGCTGCACATGCCATACCGTGAAGGTGGCTGGAGCATTCAGCAAATCGTGCACCACCTCGCCGATAACGACATGAACGCTTACTTGCGATTCAAACGGGCATTGACCGAGGATGAGCCGCTGGCAAGCTCGTACCGGGAGGATTTATGGGCTGAGCTGAGCGATTACACGGAAGTTCCCGTGGAGAACTCGCTCTCGCTTCTGGAAACACTCCATTTTCGTTTTCTTATCTTGCTTAAGGATCTACATCCCGAGGATTTCAAAAGAACCATGAGAACCCAAGTGCTCGGCAACTTTACCCTGGACATCGCCTTGCAGCGATTCGTATGGCACAACCAGCATCATATCGCACAGATTAGATCCATAGCGAACCTCGAAACTGTGAAGTTACATAAGGAGTGAGCCCATTTGAGCTGGAGATCCAGGCAGAAGAAGGTAGATTCTAAGCCTTCTATGTCAGCATGAAGAACAAAACCAAAGGAGCGTAAAGCCATGGGAATGTCGGATTACTATAAAGATTTGAGAGACAAGATCGGAGATCAGCTGATATTCATGCCGTCCGTTGCAGGCATTATCCGAAATGATCAGGATGATATTTTGTTCGGAAGAAAGCATCAGGAAGAATTATGGGGCCTTGTAGCAGGTGCCATCGAGCTGGGTGAGTCGCCGGCGGAGGCGATGATTCGCGAGGCGAAGGAAGAGACGGGGCTTGATATCAATCCTGAGCGAATCATTGGGGTGTATGGCGGAAAAGAACGCCGATATACATACAGCAATGGGCACCAAGTGGAGTACCTGACCATTGTGTTCGAGTGCAGCGTTGTGAGCGGTGAGCTGGACCCGGAGAATGACGAGTTTGCGGAGCTGGCGTTCTATCCGGAGGATCAGCGGCCACAGACGGCTTTGAAATATCCGGAACCTATCTTCATCAAGGGAAATGGAGAGAGAGCCCATTTTTAATAGAAAGCAGGCGCCTATGACAGTAAAATCGATCATCTTCGATCTGGATGAGACATTAACGGACAGAAGGGCAGCGATTAACACGTTCATCAAGCGATTGATTGCCAGGTACTTTCCCGACTCCGATGAAGCTGCCCAAATGATGATAGCCAATCGATTCAAGGAAGCGGATCATTACGGCTATCGGGATAAGCGCGAAGTGTATGAGATGCTGGTCGAGCAGCTTCCGTGGGTGAATCCCCCGAAGGCGGATGAATACCTGTCATTTTTCAGACGGGAAATCGCCAGTTGTATCCAGCCGATGGATCAGCTGGTTTCCGTCCTGCGCGAGTTGAAGACTTGGGGACTTAAGCTTGGCATTATCACCAATGGAACCGTTCAAGTCCAAGAGGGCAAGATCCATCAGCTGGGGATTCGGGAATACTTCGATTCTATCGTGATCTCCGAAGAGGCTGGCGTCAAAAAGCCGGATCCGGCAATCTTTACGAGAGCTCTGAGCCGACTTCACGCGACGCCATCAGAAACATGGTACGTCGGAGACCATCCGCATAACGATGTAATCGGGGCCGCACAATGCGGTATCAAAGCCATCTGGTATACAAGAGACGGGAGATGGGACGACTCTTTGGACGTGAAGCCATACAGGACCATACATAAGCTGGAACAATTGATTCCTATCTATGCCGAACAGCATGAAGGCAAGTGCATAAGATAAAGTTTATGTCATTGGAGGTGCAGGCATTGAAGCGATTCAAAAGCAATCATGGACAAAAGCTCGTCTATGCATCCTACGACCGCCTGCTGTCAGCGTGGACGGTACCGTATGAGCAGCATAATATTTCTACTTCCTACGGTATGACCCACGTTATAACAGTAGGTTCTTCGGATCTTCCTCCGCTGCTGCTACTGCATGGAACGGGCGATAACGTCGCCATGATGTGGATATATAACGTGGAGGAGCTATCCCGTAACTTTCATATCATCGCGGTGGATAATATCGGAGGGTCCGGGAAGAGCGAGCCGAACGACAAGTATGCTCGCGAATTCAATCAGGCAACATGGTTGGACGAGGTCCTTGAGGCAATGAACGTGGACGCTGTCTATATCGCGGGCGTATCCTACGGAGCTTATCTGGCCTATCATTACGCCATCGTCAGACCGGATCGTGTGAACAAGATTGTATGTTTGGCTGGAAGCATTGCCGGAAGCCAGTTTGAAGTGATGAGCAAAATGATGCGGGCTTTTCTGCCGGAAGCCTTATTCCCTTCGGAACGGAATGTGCGTTCATTGCTTCGTAAGCTGTGCGGTACCCATGCAGATGCATTTGAGAACAACCCGGAGCTTATGCAGCACTGGTTCTACTTGCTGAAGTACTTCAACAATCGCTCCATGATGAAGCATGCGATTACGATCCATTCGCCTGCCGACATTCAGGCTATTCGCAGCAAGTCCTTGTTCGTCATTGGCGAGCGGGATTTGCTTAGTCATTATCCGAAAGCGGTTGCCAGATTGGAGACGAACGGGATGCGCTACCGCATCGTTAACGGGGCGGGTCACGCCATTAACCATGAGATGCCGGAGCTCGTTCATGAAGAGATTATAGGCTTTTGCAAGGAAGCTTGAGCGAGGTGTGCCGATATGAAAATGAGACGTTTTGCCGCTTTAATCATCATTGCGCTTGCCTTGCTAGGCGTGGTTCTATTCGGCAATATGATGACGCCTCGACCTGGCAGCAGCTCCGGAAACGGCAATCCTGCCATCCTGCTGCTCATCCCTTTAAGCATTCTTTTTCTTATGTTGGTCTATCAATGGATTCGTATTTTTAAAGACCTGAAGATGCCTCTCAGCTGGTTAAGCCTCGTGATCTTAGCTCTGGCTGGCTATATCACAGCGGGTTATGCATATCAGCTTCATCGACTCGAAATCTATAGAGAAATCCTAGCCGAGGCTTTCCAATTGAGGTGGGGCCAAACGGACTGGGATCACATCGAATCGATAACGTCCGGCGGACTCCTTTCGATACATATGAACAATCAATTCTTCAATTGGAACACGTATTTCATGATGATTGCCTTCTCGCTGCTGCTGTGCTTCATGTACAAACTGATACAGCACATCATGAACAGAAGACAAGGAACATCCGCGGAGAATTAATTCCGTAAGCGGGCTGGATAGGGGGACAAATTGTGTCTATTGATGAAATTTACGACAAGCAGGCTCAAGCCTATGAGGCCATGGTTAGCAGACAGCCTGATTTATCTGAACTTATCCATAGGGTCAAACCGTACGAAGGACTGGATGTCCTTGATTTGGGGGCAGGATCAGGCCGATTATCCATGCTGCTTGCCGCCGACGCTAGATCATTGATCTGTACCGACATATCGCAACCCATGCTCGATATTTTGGACGATAAATGCTCTGAAGCTTTAGATGCTCGCAATTGGACCACCATGGTTGCTGATCATCGCAATCTCCCGGTTGCTTCATCGAGTGTAGATCTGATTGTATCGGGCTGGAGCATTAGTTATCTGGCCGATTCCAGCCACGAGGAATGGCGTGAGAATCTTGAACTTGTGATGTCGGAGCTGCATCGAGTTTTGAGACCCGGGGGGACGATCTTGATACTGGAAACGATGGGAACCGGAACGGAGACGCCGAATCCTCCCGACTTCCTAACCGGTTATTACGCTCAATTGGAGCAGCAATACGGATTCAGCCATCAGTGGATTCGGACCGATTATGTTTTTGATACGGTAGAGGAGGCATTGCTAAACACAGGCTTCTTTTTCGGTGAAGAGTTAACGGACAAGATCATAGCGAACCAATGGTCAACGGTGCCGGAGTGCGCGGGGGTTTGGTGGAAGCATGTTTAACTAGGAGGTGACGCGGCCACGTGGAGCTTCTAATCTATGTCGCGTTGTTCATCCTGAATATTCCGATCTATAAGTGGATCTTTAGACGGATATTCGATGACGTGGATGATCTGAAGCAGTCGGTGAAGTATTCGTTAACGCCGGATATTATCTCCTTGTTCCGCAGACGTTTTTGGAAGGATCAGTTCGGGGAGCTCAAGCTGTCCGTTTTCTATTTTTGTTGTTTACTGATCTTCGTCATGGAGTGCGTGGTCGTGGCGAAGGTGATTGGCGTGATCTTTCGATGAGTTAGCAATGCTTTAGATCAGTGGCTATCGTGGGTCATTCCGCAAGGTTGGTCTTCTTATGTCAAGAATAACGGCTAGGTAACTTTAGGTATGAATAGGTCTGACGAAGGGCGCCTATAGCAGGTGTCCTTTTTTAATCTGCAATCATGCACATAAAACCACACGATTCGACGGCAATCCAAAATTTCCATTTGGTTCAAATGGCTGATGGTGGGAATTACGCTATGTATGGCACAGTATTACCAAGTCACATATGTAACCGCATTCATGAACCAGTATCCAAGTCGGGAGGGAAATGAATGAAACGAAACAGAAGGCAAGGGATTGCCGCAGTTATTGCAGTATGGATAGTACTGTTATGGCTGCCGACAGCCGAGGCGGCCAAAGACCAGCCTGAATTGCGAAACCTCGCTGCAGGTATCGGGTACACATGGTCGGAGCAGCCGGAACCAAGCTATGGGGATGCGGGGAATAAGTTAACGGACGGGAAGTACGGTTCGACGCTCTTCACGGATCCGGCATGGACAGGACATCTCCGCAAGTCCACGCGCAGCGTCATCTTCGACCTAGGGGAGAAGAAATCGATCGCTCGGATTCAAGCGCATTTCCTCCAAGATTCTTCGGTCGGAATTGCCTATCCGAACACGGTGTCCATGTATGCGTCCAACGATGGCTCGCAGTGGGGAACCCTCGCGCACATCCCTAGCCGTGAAGTGAGATGGGCAGAAGTTCCGGCAGGCGCTCAAAACTATATCTGGGACGGCAGCGAGGATGGGTTGGTTCAGCATCACCCCAATGCGACAATGGCCTATGCCCAATATGTCAAAGTTACATTTACCACCGATGTGTTCGTGTTTTTGGATGAGATCGAGATCTGGGGGACGGATGGCAAATTGAACAAAGCCAAGCAGGTATCTGCGGATCGGCTTGCATATCACGAACCTGGGAAAGCAACAGGCGGAATGCGTAATCTCGTGCTATTGAATAACGAGAATGGTCCGAGTGGGGCTGATAGGTGGACGAAAGATAACCTAATCCCTTACGTCAGTTACGTGAATGAACAAGGTGAACCGGAGGATTGGTTGTTCGAGGGGGTGCTGTTCCATAGCGTGTTGTCACCGAGTGGACAGGATTTCACGAAAGGAACTGCTACCTTCGGCGATTGGAAGGGTTATTTAGACCAGATGTTCGCGGATCAGGGCGATCTGCAGCAGTTGAACGAAGCGGTGACCGAAGCGGGCAGGAAACTGGGAGAACGGGGTCATAAGGTGAACGTCGTGTTGATGATGCCGAACCCGGGTGATACCGTGACGGATTTCGGCGATGTGGATGGCGATGGTGTGACTGAGAATTTTAATTCCACCGCCATTGGCGCCGAAGCGGCTTCCGCCAATAAGCAAAAGGCGGTTACCTGGTGGATTCAGCAGCTCAAGCAGCGTTGGAAGGAAGAGAAGTACTCAAATCTGAAGCTGAACGGCATCTATTGGGGCGGCAAAGGCATTAGCATGACCGATCTGAACGAAACGAATGTAATCCAGGCAACGAGTAAGCAAGTGCATAAGCAGGATATGAACTTCTACTGGATTCCAAGCTTCCAAGGCAACCGGAATTATGATTGGAGGTATTTGGGGTTTGACGCCGCGCTGCTAGAGTCGGGCGCTTACGCTTCCGCTATTCCGCAGCGAGTAGAGGATGCCGCGGTCTTAGCGAAGCAATATCAGATGGGAATCGAGCTGGAGTTCGATGAACAGATCAATACCGACACTGATAAGCAGGCACGATACGTCGATTTGCTGAACGGAGGCATTGACTATGGCTATATGAGTCAAGCATTGTTGGCATTCGATCAAGGCCGTACGGCTTCATTACTCCGCAGTGCCAAGAGTACGGACCCGATGGTTCGTCAGAATTACGACCTCATGGTTCAGTTCGTGAAAGGGACGTATGCGAAGCCAAAACCTTGCTCTAAACAGCCGGAAGGTCCCGTGGCTTCGGATGCGACGCAATACGTCGTGAAATGCGGCACCGAAATTACGATTGCTCACAAATACAATGACCAAAGCGATATGTGGATCGTATTCGACCGTTTTGGTGCGAATAAGCTGGAAGGTCTTAAGGAGTGGCGACTGGCCGAGAATACGGGAACGACTGTGAATCCGGATATGTCTCGTCCATCGACGCTTCTTCAGGCGGATGTATCGGACTGGATTGGGCCCTACGTGGTTAGAGCGAATGCGAACGGAAACGGAAATGCTTGGGATTTCACGGGAGGCAACCACAACTATGATGGCGGCAGCACCAGTTCGCCTACGGGAACGACGGATTCGTTCCGCGTTTGGGCGGACGGTGTGGAAGTAGCTGACGGCACCGTGACGGCGAGCGTTTATACGAAGATCGAAGTGGTCAATCTGATCCAAGCCTATAACACGAAAGAGGCGGATGGTTCCGGAAGACCTGTGCTTAAGGAGACCGTTACGTACGAGATCTCGAACGGCCATATACAGGTCCATAATGAAATCGAGGCGCTGGAAGACATCACGTTCGATACGTATTACGGACTTCAGTCGGTGAATGGCGCATGGAACGAAACGGTTCGCTACTTCGCAGGCGATCAGGAAGTTGCTTCAAGCCCTGCGAATATATATAGCGATTCGGGCGCGAAAGCCGTGAAACCGAATGTCGACAGCTATCTACTTAGCTCTAGCGATCAGGGTGGGTTCCAGCACAAACTGCGTGTAAGACTGGATCGACAATATGGGCTAGGAGCTTTGGCAAATCTCGCTGACCATATGCCTGTCATCTTCACGCAGGAATACGGCAAGACCTATTTCTTGCAGATCAAAGGGACGACACCGGAACTAAAGCAAGGAGAGAAGTTCGCATGGCAGGGCAGTTATGATTTTTATGCAGAGAATCCATAACTGTTCTCTGCTTCGGCGCGTGATTGGAATGCAATTTGATGTTCTCTCTATCAAAATCCATACGGAAACAGGTTATCCGGGGTGCTAAGTCGCCCTGCGATAACCTTTTTTTTCTGAACGGGTTATTGTCAGCAATCGGCGGAAAGTGGCCATATTGCATTTTAACAAATCGGTCGCTCCAGATGCGTTATATCCCGATATGGATCGGAAGATCGTTGTATAGTAAGCGCTTTACCCTCGCTTCTATAATGGTAGCAAGCTGTAAAAGGCGCTTGATGCGATAACGGCCTGAATGCAGCACAGATGCACGCAGAAGGAGGCAATCCACAGATGTTAGGAAGCAGCGATACGGCGGTGAACGTGGGGGTGAATGCCGAAACTCACATTCGCTTGGCGAATGGCCTGGTGGCCATTGAGGTGGATTTGGAAAAAGGCGGTTACGCCTACGCAGGCAGCAGAGGATTCGCTCTGCAAGAAGTACGAAGCGGCTTTCGATGGCAGGGCCGGGAATACCATACGGGACATTACGACCGCCACTATATGATGGGACAGCCGGAGAAGATCCAAGATCCGTTCGGTACGGGAATCCATGCCGTGATTAAGCATGAATCCGATCTGCTCCCAGGCCTGGAACAGCATTTTTACGTCTATGAGGGAACTTCATCTTTCATCACACGGGTCGTCATTGTCGGCCAAGAGGAATTAAAGGTAAACCGCATCGCGGTGGTGAAAACCGATAGCGTATCGAACGGGAGCGAGACGGTTCCGGGAGAATCGCTGCATGTACTGCGCGTGCCGTATGACAATGACAAATGGGTGCGCTATCTCACGGAGACGGCCCCGCTGGAAACGGAAAGCTACGAAGTGACGGCCTTGTTCCAGCCGGATAGCCGCAATGGATTGATTCTGGGATCGATCAGTCATGACGTGTGGAAGACCGGCATTCGCGTGAAAGGGGAAACCGCAGGCAAGCTGGATGAACTGGAACTGTACGCTGGCGCGGCCGACATCATGACCCGAGATTCCCAACCGCATGGCTACGTAAGAGGAACGCGCGTCGAATCTCCGCTGGTTATGGTCGGGGATTACGACGATTACCGGACAGGGCTTGAAGCGTATGGGGAAGCGAATACGAAGATAGCGCCTGCTCTGAGCTGGAACGGCGGCGTCCCGATCGGCTGGAACAGCTGGTCGGCCGCCATGAGCACGCTGGATTACGATCTCTATGTGGCGACGAGCGATTTTCTGAAGCGGGAGGTTCAGCAGCAGGGCTTTCATAACGAGGATACCCTGTACATGAATTTCGATGCGTTCTGGGATCGCCTGACGCCTGCCGAGATGGAGGATGCCTTGAAAAGGGTCCGCGAGAACGGGCACAAACCCGGTACATACTGGACACCGTTTGCGTTTTGGGGAAGTCCGGCTGGGTTCGGCAGCCCCGTGGAGGGCACCGATGGGAAGTACACCTATGGCGATATCCTGCTTCGCGACCAGGATGGCGAGATTTTGCCGGATGTCGACGGCGGACTTGCGATTGATCCTACGCATCCCGGGAACCTGGCGCGAATCGATTGGTTCATGGATAAATTCGTCTCCGAGGGATTTGAGTATATCAAGCTGGATTTCATGGCTCACGGGGCTCTGGAAGGCAAGCATTACGACCCGGATATTACGACGGGGATCGCTGCATACAATTACGGATTGTCGTATCTGACGGATAAACTCTCCCCGGAGCGGATCGGCAGACCGTTCTTCATCAACCTGTCGATTGCCCCGCTGTTCCCTTATTCCTATGCGCACAGCCGCAGAATTTCCTGCGATGTGTTCGGAACGATCCAGGATACGGAATATTTGCTGAACTCGCTGACGCACGGGTGGTGGATGAACGATACGCTGTACCGTTTTAACGATCCGGACCATGCCGTGATCTATAAAAGCTTCAACCAGGATTCGACGACCCGCCATGAAGGGCGAAGCCGTCTGACCGCGTCCGTGATCTCGGGAACGGTGCTGCTGCTGGGCGATGACTTCCGGCATGAGGAAGCGGCATGGCGCGCCAAGAACTGGCTGGGAAATGAGGCGATCATCGAGATTGCGAGACTGGGCAGAACCTTTGTGCCCGTAGAGGGGAATCTCGGGAAACAGGCTGCGGATACGTTTGTGCTGACCCATCCGAGCGAAGCGGGAACGACGTATATTGCCGTGTTTAACTTTGACGGGGCCGAGTCCGTGCTGAAGACGGTTTCCTTGGGACGCTGCGGCCTCGAGGCGCACGCATCTTATACGGTTCTGGATGTGTGGGAAGGAACGGCAGGTCAATCGGAAGGCACGCTTGTGGTCGAGCTGGCGCCAGCCGAATCGAAAATCTTGAAATTAATTCGAAATCAATAAGGAGGAGAGGTTCAGTGGGTATTCATCCGTTCAAATTCTTCCAAAAGCCATTCATGCTCTTCTTATCGATTCTGTTAGCGGTGTCTGGGCTAGGAAGTTCCTTGGCTTCGGCAGAACCGCAGCGGCCGAGTCAAACGGCCGGAGGCATCCTTTCCTACGAGGCCGAGGCATCTCAGAACACGTTTACCGGCAATGCAGGAGCGGTCGATTGCGGCTTCTGTTCAGGCGGGCAAAAAGCCGGCAATCTATACGGCGGTTCCACGCTGACGTTGAACGGGATTCAGGCCGATAAGGCCGGTATCTACAATATGAACATGTTCTACATCTCCGGGGATTCCCGCGCGGCTTCGATCTCCGTGAACGGGGCGGAGAAGGAGAATTTCAGTTTTCCGAAAACGGCGGATTGGAACACGATCGGCACCTATCAGATTCAAATTTACTTGAATCAGGGCAGCAACACGATTCTGTTCGATGACGCAGGCGGATACTCGCCCGATTTTGACAAGATTGAGCTGACCTTTGATTCAGCCGGCGAAAACGGATCAGGCCCGGATGGCAGCATTGGCGATTTAGGCAAGCAAAAGAAAGCCACGAGCTATGGCTCCATCACCTTAACCGAATATGCCAACGGCTTCAAGGTATCCAATCCGACGTATGAGCTGCTGTACAGCACCTCGACCGGATTGTCGCAATACAATTGGAACGGCAAACCGGTTGCCAAGGGGTTATACAGCGAGATCCAGCTCGACCGGATGGTTGCAAGTACAGATTATAAACATCATAAATTCTATAAAAATCAAGTGGTCCCATTCCAGGATGCCACCGGCAAGGGCATCAAGGTGACGGTCGTGAATGAGGATGGGGGAATGCCATCGCTCAGCCAAATCTATTACGTCTATGAAGACGGGCCGTATCTGCTTACGGAAACGGTCGCTTCCCATCATTCCGCAATTTCTACGGGGAACATCGCACCTATCGCGATGGAAGCGAGAGGCGGCATCGACATCGGCAGCTATGACGATAACCGGGTCCTCGTCGTTCCTTTCGACAATGATGCTTGGTCCAGATACCAAGCGAAGTCGATGAATACCGGCCTCAACAACGGCCTGTATGTCAGCTCTGAGCTGACGGCCATCTATGACAATACGAGCCGGAACGGCCTCGTCATCGGATCGGTGACGCATGACACGTGGAAGACCGGCATCTATTGGAGCGGCTCGAATGACAAATTGAACAAACTGCGCGTATATGGCGGATTTACGTCATCCACCTCTACGTGGGACACGATCCCGCATGGAAAGGTAACGGGCAAGCAAATTGCTTCGCCGAAAATCATGGTCGGATTTTTCGAGGACTACCGGACCGGGATGGAGGCGTTTGGCCAGGTGAATGCAGCGATCCAGCCTCCGTTAGCCTTTGGCGAGGACATTCCTGAAGGCGTTCCGGTCGGCTGGAACAGCTGGGGAGCGTATGCCAGCGATTTAAGCTTTGACAAGGCGGTTTCGGTCTCGAATTATGTTAAAGACCATATTCAGAACCATTCCTTCAACAATGAAGGCCATATCTACATCAATCTCGATTCCTATTGGGATAACATGACGGATCAGCAGCTGACGGATCTGGTTCAGCTCATTCACAGCAATGGACAGAAGGCCGGCATCTATTATTCGCCGTTCGTGTACTGGGGCAACAATATGGAGCAGGAAGTCGAAGGGACGAACGGCAAATATAAATACGGCGATATCGTGCTGCGCGATATGGACGGCAACGTGCTGCCGACGCTGGACGGCGCTTATGCCGTGGATCCGACGCATCCGGGCGTGAAGCAGCGGATCGATTATTACATGAATAAGTTCAAGAGCAAGGGCTTTGAATATATCAAAATCGATTTTCTGAGCCATGGGGCAATGGAAGGCAAGCATTATGATGCCAACGTTCAAACCGGCATCCAGGCCTATAACCAAGGGATGGCTTACGTGAATGAAGTGCTGGACGGCTCCATGTTCATCAGCGCTTCCATCGCGCCGCTGTTCCCTAGCCAATATGCGCACAGCCGCCGCATCTCCTGCGATATCGACGGCAGCATCGGCAGCACGGAATACCAGCTGAACAATCTCACATACGGCTGGTGGCAGAACGGAACGATCTACCATTATACCGATCCGGACTATATGCACTTAACCAAAGGCGGATCGATGGAAGGCGCGCAGTCGCGCGTCCATGCGGCCGCGATCTCCGGTACGGTCTTCCTGAATTCGGATGACGTCACGGATGCGACGGCACGGCAGTACATGGAAACGCTGCTGACCAACCCGGAAGTAAACGGGCTGGCGATGAAGGGCAAGGCGTTCCGGCCGGTAGAAGGCAACACGGGCACCCAGGCAGCAAACGTATTCGTGCTGGACGATCAGGGAACCCACTACGTAGCTGTGTTTAACTATACACAAAATGCGGCACAGCACACCGTGGATCTCGTTCGTGCCGGTATCGCTTCGGAAGGGGCGGCGTCCTATACGGTGACGGATGTTTGGAGCGGCCAATCTCAGACGGCGTCTGGCTCTTCGCTGGATGTGACGCTAAAAGCGGCCGAATCCAAGCTTTATAAAATCGTCCCTAATCCATAACAAGAAATCATCGATTCATCATGTACATCTGCAAGTTCATCGCGGTTCCCGGCTTCATCCGGGGATCGCGATTTCTTGCTTTTGCTGTAAGGGTAGTGCTTGTCGCGATATTGGAAAATCAAATGAAGAGGAGAAAACAACATGTCAGATATGAAGCTTTGGTATACGAAACCGGCCCAGGGCTGGTCGCAAGGGTTGCCGATCGGCAATGGCCGAATGGGGAACGTGGTGGTATCCACTCCTGACAGAGAAATATGGAATATCACCGAAACCACCTATTGGTCCGGCCAGCCGGAGCCGGCTCAAGGGCGAAGCAACAGCAAAGCGGATTTGGAACAGATGCGGAAACACTTCTTCCAGGGCGATTTTCGCGAAGGCGATCGACTAGCCAAGAAGCACCTGGAGCCGGAAAAATTGAATTTTGGCACCAATCTGGGACTATGCCAAGTCGTTTTGGAGTTTGACCATAACGTGAAGCCATCCGAAGGCGGGAGACAAGATGCAGCAGCTGAGCCGCTGTTCCATCGGGAACTGGATCTGGAGGAGGCGGTGGTACGTTCTTTTTACGAGATCGATGGAGCCGAGATGACGCGAGAGGTATTTGCTTCCCATGCCGATCAGGTCATCGTTTCGCGGATTCGCAGCAGCCATGGCTCGTTAGGCGTGTCATTCCGCATTTCGATTCGAGGGGAGAATGGTCCTTTTCATGCTGTCGTTACTGGGAAGGATACGATCGAATTCCAGGGACAGGCGCTGGAAAGCGTACATAGCAACGGGGAGTGCGGGGTGTCCTGCCAAGGCCAGCTGCGCGTCGTAACGGAAGGCGGGCAGGTGAGCTGCACGGATGACACCATAAGCGTATCCGGGGCGGATGAGGCGGCGATTTATTTTGCGGTGAATACGGATTACCGTCAAGAAGGTGAGAGCTGGCGTGAGAAAAGCGCGTTGCAGCTGGAACAGGCTGTGTTGCTGGGATATGACGCGCTGAGAGCCAAGCATCTGGCGGATTATCAGCCGCTGTATGCCCGTGTACGATTGGACCTGGGAAGCTCCGAACATGCCAGTCTGCCTACGGACGAGCGGATCGGCAGGTTTAAGCAGGGCAAGCGGGATGATCCGGCGTTGTTTGCGTTGTTTTATCAATACGGCCGGTACTTGACCATTAGCGGGTCACGACAAGACTCCATTCTGCCCATGCATCTGCAAGGCATATGGAATGACGGCGAAGCCAACAAAATGGCCTGGAGCTGTGACTATCACCTTGACGTGAACACCCAGATGAACTATTTTCCGACGGAGGCCGCGAACCTGAGCGAGAGCCATGAGCCGCTCATGCGGTATATCCAGCAGCTATCGGAGGCCGGACGCTCGGCGGCGCGCCATTATTACGATGCCGAAGGCTGGGTGGCCCATGTATTCTCCAATGCCTGGGGATTTGCGTCGCCGGGGTGGGGGACCTCCTGGGGGCTGAACGTGACGGGCGGACTGTGGATCGCGACGCATTTGATGGAGCACTACGCGTACAACCGCGATCAGGCTTTTCTGGAGGAGTTGGCTTATCCCGTCCTGAAGGAGGCCGCAGCCTTTTTCATGGATTATATGACGGTACATCCGAAGTATGGCTGGCTGGTGACAGGTCCGTCGAATTCGCCGGAGAACAGCTTTTATACCGGCCATCCGGAGGATGGGCACCAGCAGCTGTCCATGGGCCCGACCATGGATCAGGTCCTGGTCCGGGATCTGCTGGCGTTCTGTATAAAGGCAGCACAGACGCTGGGCGTGGATGAGGAGCTTCAGCAGAAGTGGCAGACGGCGCTGGATCAATTGCCTCCGCTGATGATCGGCAAGAAGGGGCAGCTGCAGGAATGGCTGGAGGACTATGAGGAGGCACAGCCGGAGCACCGCCATCTGTCGCATCTGTATGCCCTGTATCCCGGCAGCCAAATCACGCCGCATCATACGCCGGAACTCGCTGCGGCAGCCCGAGTGACATTGGAGAACCGGAACAGCCGGGCCGACCTGGAGGATATCGAATTTACCGCAGCGCTGTTCGGACTCTTCTACGCCCGATTGCATGACGGAGACCAAGCCGTGCAGCATATCGCCCACCTGATCGGGGAGCTGTGCTTCGACAACATGCTCACCTATTCCAAACCCGGCGTAGCCGGAGCCGAGGCCAACATCTTTGTCATCGACGGCAACTTCGGCGGAACCGCCGCCATTGCGGAAATGCTGCTGCAGAGCCACGAGGGCGAGATTCATCTCCTGCCTGCACTGCCGACGATGTGGCCGACAGGCAGTGTGAAAGGGCTGAAGGCGAAAGGGAATATTGAGGTGGATATGAGCTGGGAAGATGGGAAGCTGGTTAAGGCGAGGGTGAAGGGGAATGAGGATGGGAGTGTGCGGGTGTTTTATGGGGGGAGGGAGGATTTTGGATTTTATGATATTGGATGAGAAACCTGATATTAATAATTTTGCCCAATATCATTTATCCGGAATGATTCTAAATATGGAAGAAGCAGGAGAAGTGATGAATTATGTCGAAAGTACTAGTACTATATCACTGTCAAATTACTTTCAAATCATGTTTCGTCGTTACTATTGGTGCTGACAAAAGGAATGAGGTAAAGAGATGTATTCCCTATTTGATAAAATTGAACAAACAAAATATTTATCTGAAGGTAAGGCGGATATATATCGGCCGATTTGTCGACTTTTGTTCCAGAAAACTGCATTAGAGTTTCATGGTAGCATGTACACAGTTTCGGAAATCTTAGCTGATTTGAAACAACGGACAGAATTTGAAGGTAGATTTATGGACCTTACAGAAAAGGAGCTTGATGATGCGCTGAAAAGCTTAGAAAAATGGGGGAATGTACTAAGTCATCAAGATACTTCAAAGGCTAAACGAATCGAAGAATTGAAAAATCGACGATCACTATATAGCATTACGGACATTACTATTGAGTTGGAGCGCATGATTGGGGAGCTCCAAAATAGCCTTCAGTCTATTCGAGGTATCGAATTTGAACGGCATATTCCTGATCGCATGATGGAGGAACTCGATAAGTTAAAAAATTGGAAAGAAGGTCAAACTCTTGATTTGCGGATTGTTTGGAAAGAGCTCATGGATCGGTTTAAATCGCTACAAACCGAATCTTCTAATTTTTTTGCCCAAATCAGTCGATCTTCTTCCAACGAAGAATTGATGCGAACCGCCTCATTTTTAGCCTATAAGGAAAAATTTGTACAAATGCTTCAAAATTTTGTTTTAGTTATTATGGATAAACAAGAAAAAGTCCGGCAATATATCCATGACATACCGGATGATGTCATTCAACGTATTGTTGAACTCATCGTAACTAAAGAAGCAGAGACGGATTTAACTGGCGACTTTCATGCCGAAGAATCCCGATCTGTGCGTCTTTCAGAATGGCAAGGATTAAAAGGGTGGTTCATAGAGATCAACGGAAAAAAACCAGGCGTTCGCTTCTTAATTGATCAGGCTAAGAACACGATTGTTCGTGTCGTTAAAATTGCCGAGCAAATAACTGATCGCTACAACCATTTCAAAAGCCGTAAAAACGATTGCTTGCAGCTTGCTCGATTATTTGCAAGCGTAGGAACGATTGAAGAGTGTCACCGTCTTTCAGCATATGTGTTTGGTGTGCAGCAAACATATCATCTCTATACAATACCAAAACGTTCGGACGACCATTATGATACGGTTTGGGAGTATGATCCACATGAAATTACTCTAAACAAAAATAAACCTGGGCGTCGGGAAGGGAAGATCAAGCAAGCGCTCGATGAAAATCCCCTTAGAGAGTACGAACTTTTAAAGCAACACCAAGAGCGACAAGCAATTATCCGTCGTTATTTAGATGAACTCTCAGTTGATGGAAAAATCGTCTTTGAAGAGTTGCCCGTCCTTCATCCGATTATTAGAAATACCTTACTTGATCTCATAGGACAAGCCAGTGCTTCGAGCAAAAAGATCGCATGAACAGATACTGGGGCCAAATTCCAATTGAAAGAGCGCTCAGAACATTGGATCCAGGTTCGCTTTAAGGACGGAACATTAAAGATGAAAGATTTAGAATTAGAGCAAATTGGAGGCGGTAACTCATGAATGAGATTATCCCTTTTCAAGATTGCGTACGAGCATTATTTGATCGTTATTGGATACGTCAAGCGGATGATCCGGAAATGTTTTATGCTATTAAGAAACAGGAAGGCGATTTGGAAGCCTACTTTCGCACCCAATTTCGGTATCATCTGATTGTTGATGGTACTTTTGCCAAGCTCGAAAAAATTCCGTTTATTGCACGGCCTTCAATGGGTATTTTAGAGTTCGAAAGGGAGCAAAGTTATGTGTTTTTCGCATGTTTGCTAGCTTACTTTGAAGATAAAGGAGAAGATCAACAATTTCTTCTTCAAGATGCATGTGAAGCAATACTCAACTACGCACCTAAAGAAGCAGGAGCCATTAAATGGGAAGATAAAAGCACGCGAAAGGCATTTGTGGAAGCGCTTAGGTTTTGCCGAGATCAACACATAATAGAAGAGATTGATCAGCAAATTGAAGGATTCCGCGATCAAGCCGATCACGAGGTATTACTCCAAACCACTTCGATGTTTCGACGTGTTTTGACCCTGTATTTTAGTGACCTTTCCAAGCTTCAAACGATCGAGGAGTTTGAATGTGCAGTCCAAAAAGAAATTGAAGAAGCCACGACACCGAAGCAGCGGATCATGAGAACTTGGTTTTTAGAATCTGCCCTTCGTCATGAAGAACTTACACCTCAAGAGCGCGAAGCCTTGGACTGTGAGATCGAATCATGGCAAGCGGAAATTGAGAGCCAGTTTGATTTTATGCATGTTGAACGGTATAAATCCATGAGCATGATCGTTCATAGTGAATATCATTATGGGCACTATTACCCGTATGTTCGTTATAACCAAACAATGAATGCCTCTATTCAGTGGGCAACAGAGGTATTTGATAAGGTTCGGAGCGGGGAAATTATCCCTGATTTATACGGCCGAATTCGAATGCATGAGCGCGAAGCGTTTCAAATATTTCTTACGGTGAAAGAAAAATTTCACTATGGATGGAATAAAGATTTCACACTAATAAAATCATCAGAAGCAGCGTGGAAGATGGTATTTGAGGTTCTAGAACAATTTTCAATCGTTAGATCGATTGGGGACAAACAAATATATTGTTATGATCTAGCGGGTCGAATTACAGGCGAATATTTGGAGGAGGAGAATTAATGGCTGTCCATCGTTACCAGCCCAATCGTCTGGGACTCTTTAATTTCTGGTATCACACGGATTCGGTATTTGAGTTTGCTAATGGGAAATTGTTTGTTCGGGGTGCAAATGGTAGCGGGAAATCAGTAACAACAACGATGGCGGTTCCTATATTGGTCAATCGATTATTGGTATTTTATGATTAATAACGACAGGCGGGTCGGACATGATTTCTTTTTATATTTTGAAGAAAATGTCCGCGGGGAGATTAAAAAATTTCCACTCACTAAAAAGCAGTTAGAAGAAAAAATTGGACGGGGTGGGGAATTTACAACAAGCCAAACACGATATACCGAAATGGTAAATCAATACTTGTTCGGTTTTGATTCTGTTAAAACGTTTAAAGAGTTGATTCATATTTTGATTCAACTACGGAGTCCGAAACTTTCTCGAGATACCAAGCCAACAGATGTAACTAATCTATTATCGGATTCACTACCTGAACTCACAGATGAGGATTTGTTGCCGATGATCCAGACGATCGGAACGATTGATGCGCATCAAGAAAAACTCGAAAAACTGGAGCATTCGCTTCGATACCTCCAGGCACTTCAGACGGCTTATCAAACCTATAACGAACATCGAGTGTACGAAATAGCAAAAGAAAATATAGAGATTGAAAAACAACTTCATCGCTCGATTCAAATGTCTGATAGGGATCGAAAGCAATTAGAGAAATACGAAAATGAACATGCTGGATTTCTTGAGCTTCTGGCACGTCTTGATACTGAAAAGCAAGCACTGGATGTTGAAGAGGAACATCTTAGAGGCCACAAGGTGTTTGGGCTTCGGAAGCAACAGGCCCAATATGAAGAGGAAATTGAGCAATTTGAAAAAAACATTAAATCGCTGGAGGATCATTACAATACGAAAAGTAGGAAGCTCAACTCGGAAATTCGTTATCAAAAACAATATGCCTACGAGAAAGAAAAGACAGAGAATAATATTACCGAAATGGCCAATGAGTTAACGCAACTTGCCAAGCAAACGTTTTTTTTGGTGCACGACCGGTTCGTATCGCACTTGGAAGAGAACTCTGATGGAGAATTGGCCATTTTTCGAAGAGACTGGGAAGAAGAGTTGCAGGCTTACCAAAAACAACTTTCTTTAATTCGAAAATTAGCTCAAGATGTTGAGACTTGCAGACTACGTGAAAAAGATGCTGAAGAGGCAGTAGATCGCTCAGAACAACAGCTTGAAGTCGTCAAACAAAAGAGAATGCAACTGCAAAAAACGGCCGAATACGTTCGTGAGAATTTGGATAGAAATTTGGAAATATGGCAAACCCAAACACAAGTCTTTGTGCTTGAAGAGAAATCCAAACAACAACTAATTGGTTTTTTTGAAGCGTTTCTTTATGAAGAGATAGAGGAGGCATCACGTGAAATAGAGTTTTGGTGCAACGATAAGAAGCAATTACAGGAAAAACCCATCATCCAAGAAATTGAAGGGCATCGATTTGCCATAAATCATGAGAACAGTCAGCAAGCGATTTGGAGAAAGCAAATCGAGGAACTTCAAAACCAACCTGAAATTGAACCTGCTTATTCTAAAGACGAACAAATTCGTCGCAACGCCCTTCGTGAACTAGGCATTCTATTTAAAAGCTTTTATGAAGCTGTTGATTTTCGCCCTGAAGTGGACGAACAAACTCGGGCAAACATTGAAGCAGCCATTTCAAAGTCAGGTCTCCTAACCGCCCTTTTGGTTAGAGAAGAAGATGAGGGTCGCGTCTTTGCAATGCTCCCCATTGTCCGAAACCAGCAGATCAAGACTCTAAATTTAACGGAGTATTTAGTAGCTGTACCGAATGAGGCTTTGTCACAATCCAGAATTGAGAGGTTGCTTCAAGGAATATCCATTTCAAAATCTGATGAATCCTTCATCATGCATACTGGGGAGTTCCAAAATGGGTTTATTCATGGAAGTGCTCCTATTCAAGAGGAACGGCTCATCGGTAAAGATGCGAGAGAAGCTATTCGAGCAAAGCGTATTTTGAGTTTACAAGCGGAGATTCAATCTTCGCAAAATCGTGTTGAAGAGGCAGAAGACCGAGTATCGTTTCTTCAAAATCAAATACGTCGATTAAAAGCCGATGTATTAAATTTTCCTTCTCTTGAACCCATGAAAAAGGTGGAAAAGCAGCGCAGAGAATTGGACACGGAAGAAAAAGTAGCCAACGATCAAGTGGAACGACAAGAAGCGAATCTCCAAGCTTTGAAGCAAAGAAACCAGCCGATCATTAATGAATTTCTGTTAAAGTCTGCACCTTATCACCGGATTGAACGAACATCGGTTGCTTATCAGAACGTTCTCGACGAGCTCAACGAATACAGTAAACAACTCGGAAGCTTTTTTCACCTCATATCGGACAGAAAAATACTAACGGAAAAAGTGTATGATACTTCGAATAGGATCGACGATCTAGAGAATGAACTAGATGATCTTCAAGAGCAAAGGGTGGATGTATATAGGGATCTTAAGACTAAAAAAGCCAAGCTGGACACGATATTGAATCTTATCTTAACTCATGATGATGAGCAGAATATCTTGGTGCGTATTGATGAGGTTGTCTTGAAAAAAAAAGAAAATGAAGAAGCTAGAGAGAAAGGTATTCAACGTCGAGCTGATTTACGGTCAGCTATTTCAGGACTTAAAAATCATATCGAAACCCAAGGCCCCACTATTTTAGAACTAGAAGAACTCAAGCAAGAGTGGGAATCGTTATTTCAAGAGGAGAAAAGCTTTGGTTTTACTGATCCCAAATGGACTACGCTTGTGGCAGTTCACAATTTAGAATCAACGCATAAGGAGCTAAAGAGGAGTGATGTGCACGGGGCATTGGAGCGAGCGATTTACGATGCCGAACGTGAACTAATGGACCAAGAGATGAAGCAAACCCGACATAAGTTAAAGATTAGAAACATGAGTAAGGGTAGAGACTGGGAACTGCTTCAACAGTGGACCGATCGACAGTTCGTCACGTTCGTGCCTAGTTATATTGAATCAAAACCTATTCAATTACTTGAAGAATTGAAAGCGACCCGAGATGAGACGGCGCTCGCTATTCAAGAAAAGGAACGAGTATTGTATGAGAAAGTGTTAATCGATGACATCGGTTCGACTATCCGTGGGTTGATAGAAAAAGCGAAAGAATGGGAAAATGAGGCTAATTATTTTCTCTCAAACATCGATACCACCGTTCGAATGCGGCTAAAGTGGAAACCCCATCCTGCGAAAGAACAGGGAGAGTTGTCGACGGACAAACTAGTCGAACTTCTCTCGAAGAAAACCCAATGGCTGAATAACCATGATCTTGAGCGAATCGCGGAACATTTCAAAACCAAGGTCGAGCAAGCACGGGCCTTGGCGAAAGAGGATACGCGCTTTTCGTTAACTGCCAAAATGAAGGAGCTGCTAGATTATCGTAAGTGGTATCGGTTCGTGTTGTACTATCAAAAAGACAGGGAAGCAGATTTTGAAGAGTTTAATGTCAAAGCATTTGAGACTATGAGTGGAGGAGAAAAAGGCATTTCTATGTATAGTCCATTATTTGCTGCAGCAGCTGCAAAATATGCACACGCGGCACCTGATTCCCCTCGCTTGTTCTCGCTAGATGAAGCATTTGCGGGGATCGATCATGAAAATATTGAGAATATATTTGGGCTGATCTCACAGTTTGATTTTGACTATTTAATGAATTCTCAGATCCTTTGGGGGACATATGAAACCGTACAAGAATTATCGATTGTGGAAATTCTGAGAAGAGTGAACGAAAAGACATTAGCGCTTGGTCGATATTATTGGGATGGGGAAGACAAATATGATCTTCCAAATGGGAATTTTCTGGAGGAATATTATGTCGAAGAACGAGCTTGAGAAATTGCTGCAGTTACTACAGAGTCAACCAGAGTTTGATAAACTTCTACGTCTGTTTGAAGAAAAATATCGTAGCTATGGTTCGTTTGGAAAAGTGGAAATACTTAACCCTTCGAAATCTGAAATAGATGCTTTTGTTGGTTTGATGGGTCGTAAAGTTAGAGTAGAAAATTTCAAGATGACTGTAAAGGCAACGTTTTTCGAACAGGCTATTCAGCAAGCGGGTTATTCTTATGACTTGCACTCCCTGCTCGAAGCTTATTTTCAAAAGCAACTTATTACTAAGCGGAAGTTTAATGAACATCGAGAAGAAAAAAAGAGAGGATTTTTCGAATGTTTTCTGAATCAAGCCAATTCAGGTAGTTCTTTTTACAAATTTATTTCATTTATAAAACATTACAACAATGCACCATTCATTCATATTATGTACAAAAAAAATCCTGAACTTCTTAAGTATTTACTTAAACTGATTAATAAATTGTTTGATTACTTACCTTTAAAAAAAGGTACTTATTTGCCAATACTGGCTTATGAACTTACCAAAGATTATTATGCCTTGTCCCCTAAATCTGATGGCGGTAGAATGATGTTATTTGCATTACAGGTATTGAATCATTCAAATTCCAATACTGAACTCATTTCAAAGCCAAATGAAGAACAAATCAAGGCGATTTTGCTAAGATATAATATCTTATTTTGCCCAGATGCTCATAGAATAATGCATAGTTTGTGGATTTTAGATGGACAAAATCAAGAGGAAGATAATTATCAGGTAATTCCATTATATAAGATTGGTGAGGGATCTTTTGCAGAAGTATACAGAGTCTTTGATCCAGTATTAAAAAAAGAGATGGCATGTAAAGTTCTATTTGAAGAGTCACTTTTTTTAAAAAAATATGAAAAAGAGGGAGCTGATTATTATCTCAGATTCAAAAGAGAAGTCAAGTTTTTAAAAGAAAAGATATCTCATCAGAACATTATTCAAATTAACAAGACTCAACTTGTAAATGAGCCGGCTTTTTTCACTATGCCTTTAGCAGACTATTCTTTAGAAAAGTTCTTGGCATTGTATCCCCAGTTATCTGAAGATATGAGATTAAGTATCTTTAAAGATATTTTAAATGGTGTAGCTTATCTTCATGACTGCAAAATTAGTCATCGCGATCTAGCACCTCATAATATCCTTTTGTTCAAAAACAAAGATGGGGCTTTTTTTGCTAAAGTTGCCGATTTTGGACTAGCTAAGGATTACCGGTCGCTTTCCGCATCAACCGGATTATTTGTTAATGGGTATGGAAGAGCAGGTTATACTGCTCCAGAACAAATAAGTAGTTTGAAAAATGCTGATCATTTATCAGATATATACTCATTAGGGGCATTGCTATATTTTTTACTAAATGGAAAATCACCAGAAGAACGATACAGATCCACTGTTAAATATCAACTTATTGTTCTAAAAGCAATGGAGGAAGATCGTTCTAAACGATATCAGACAGTAAAAGAATTAATGGCTGATATTCTACTGATGAATAGGAGAAGTGTTTCCGATAGAGAGTATTCATTTATGAGTTTAAAAACATATGAGTACAAGGAATTTCCCGCAGATGTTAAAAAAGTCTTAAATTGCATCTCATCAGCTGAGATTGAGACACCTAACGAAATTCTTGAAAAATTCATAACACCATTCACATCAATTCCAATTGAAATTTTTGTAGAGTGTGTAAAAAATGACACAGTAATGTTTCCTTTTATGTATATTGCTGAAAAAAATATAAACAATGTAATGGATTCAAAGGAAGTAGATTGGGATCAGATATCAATTCTTATTGATAGTGTCTACAATGGATCACGAAATCAAAATTTACAAATTAACGCCATAAAAATCTTAATGACAATCGCATTGAAAATCAACAACCTTATGGCTCAGTCTCTGCTGGTTGGGATTATAGTATCCATGGACAGTTATACAGACATATCTCAACAAGTAGCTTTCTTAATAGAAAAGAGTTTTTCGTTATATCATGATTTGTTAATTTCTATACTGAGAGGTATTGAATATCCGCTTGATATACGTGATGTATTAAATGACTACGATTTCTCACACTCAGTATAGGAAAAAGCTAGTGAGCATTAAGTGTCGATTAGACTTCAAGCAGGGGCACCGGATGGGTACCGGTGCCTTTAAGTGTTTAACTTTTATGAAATCGATAAGAAGTGTTCTAAGAGGTCTCTTTTTCCTCCTTCAATTTTTATCTTAAGTAATAGCTCTTCTTTCCCCCACACCCCTAACTCTTTATCGCCCCCATCATAATCCCCTTCACAAAATACCGTTGCACAAAAGGATACACCATAATGATCGGCAGCGTAGCGACCATAGTCACCGCCATCCGGATGCTTTCGCTGGAGACCGGGATTCGCTTGGAGCCCTGCGCCAGCTGCTGGGCGTCGGACATCATGCCGGCGGTCTGGAACTGGTTGAGGATTTTGACCAAGACGGCCTGCAGGGTCTTCAGCTCCGGCTTGTAGGTATACACATAGGAGTCATACCAGGAGTTCCAGTGGCCGATGGCCAGGAACAGGCCGATCGTGGCGAGCACCGGCACGCACAGCGGCATGATGATGCGGAAGAACGTCTGCAGGTCGTTGGCGCCGTCGATTTTGGAGGATTCCTCGATCTCGCCGGGGATTTGCTCCATGAAGGTGCGCACCAGAATCATCAGGAACACGCCGATTAAGCCAGGGAAGATGTAGACCCAGAAGGAGTCGATCAGCCCCAGGGATTTGATGATCATATACGTCGGGATCAGCCCGCCGCCGAAATACATCGTGAACACAAAGAAGAAGGAGAAGTATTTCCACCCGAGCAGATTGCGCTTGCTGAGCGGATAAGCGAGCAGTGTGATGAAGAAGATGGATGCCGCCGTCCCGACGACGGTACGCAGCACGGTGATCTTGATGGCGCTCCAGATCTCCGGATTCCGGAAGATGGTCAGGTAGCTCTCGATGGTTGGCACGCGCGGCCAGAAGTACAGGTTGCCCCGCATCGTATCGGTCGCATCGTTCAAGGAGATGACCAGGATGTTCCAGAACGGATAGAAGGTCACGAGAAAGATGCCGGTCAGGAACAGGTATAAAGAGGCATCGAAGATACGCTCGGGCACGGTTTTTTTGCTTAACATGGATGTACCTCCTTATGGTTTAGAATAGGGACTGCCCGTTCAGCTTCTTCGCCGTATAGTTGACGATAACCACGATGATGAATGCCACCACGGAGCTGAACATGCCGACGGCTGCCGCATAGGAGAACATGCCGTTCTGGATACCGTAGCGGAACGAATAGGTGGACAGGACGTCGGAGTAATCCCGCGTCAGGTCATTGCCGAGCAGGAAGTGCTGGTCAAAGCCCGCGTTCAGGATGCCGCCAAGCGCCAGGATCAGCAAAATGACAATCGTTGGCTTCAGGTGGGGCAGGGTGATGTACCGGATCTGCTTAAAACGGTTGGCGCCGTCGACCTTGGCCGCTTCATAGAGCTCCTGGTTGATGGACGAGATGGCCGCCAAATACATGATCGAGCTGTAGCCCATATCCTTCCACGTATTGCCGAGCGCGACGATCCACCAGAAATACTTGCCGTTCTGCAGGAATAAAACGCTTTCATCGGTAATGTGTAGGAATTTCAATATGCCGTTAATCGCGCCGTCCGAGGAGAGCAGGGTCACGATGATGTTGGCCGCGATCACCCAGGATATGAAATAGGGAAGATAGGAGGCGGTTTGCACCGTCTTTTTGAACTTCACGTTCTTGATCTCATTAATCGCGATGGCGATCAGGATCGGCATCGGGAAGGAGAAGAGCAGCGTGATCAGCGTGGAAGCCAGCGTATTTCGCATGACGATCCAGAAGTCGCCGTTGTTGAAGAAGTAACGGAACCATTCCAGGCCGACGAACTCGCTCGTGAACAGGGTCGACCAGAAGCCGCCGAGCGTCGGCTGGTAATTGACGAAGGACATGTATAGGCCAACCATGGGCGTATACGCAAACACAATGGCCCAGATCAGTCCGGGCAGCATCATCAGGAATAGATACTTCTGCTGCTTCAGCATGGCCCAGCGGCTTTTTCGATGAGGACTTAAGTTCAAGTCACTCCGCGTCTGTAAGGTTGTAGCAGGTTTCATATGGGGCACCTCGCATCTCAAGTTAACTCAAATTATAAGACTCGGAAAAAATGAGTGTCGATATGACAATGTAACGAAAGATGCTTGAAAATGACTTACATCGCGAATTCCCATAGTTAAAAAAACGAAATCGCTATAATATTAAGGGATAAAGCCGACACAGGGGGTATGAGCATGTATAGCATTTTTCTCGTAGATGACGAAGAGCTGGAGCTTGAGATGATCCGAGATTATATTCGTTGGGAAGAGATGGGGATATATGTAGCCGGAACAGCCCTGAACGGCAGGGATGCCCTGGAGAAGATCGAGGTGATTCAGCCCGATATCGTACTGACGGACGTCCAGATGCCCGTCATGAACGGGCTTGATATGGCGAAACGGGTGAGTGAGTTATTCGACTGGATTCAGTTCGTCTTCCTGACCGGACACGATGAATTCAATTATGTGAAGTCGGCCTTAAATGTGGGAGCCGTCGGCTATTTATTGAAGCCGCTGGATCTGAGCGAAATTGTAAGCGTTATCGATAAAGTCAAGCGGCGCTGCGAGGAAGTGCGGATGAAGAACCGCTCCATTCGCGTGACCAAATCCAATATTGTACGAGAGATGATATTCGAGCAGAACGAGGAGCGATTCCGAAACCTCGCTGCCAGCTACCATAAGCTGTCCCGCCATACGGAGCCGAGAACGTATACCCTTACGCTGCTCGGCATCGATGCTCCGCACGCTGCACAGCCGGGACCGTCCCTCGAGGATGGCATGGCGCGCCTCCAGACGTTTATGGAGGAGTGGCTTGCGGACAAGAAACTCGAGGCGGATCTGGTCGTCTGCCGGGAAGGCGAGCTGGGCATCTTCATGGATGCCGCCAGCCATCTGAGCCGCTTTACGTGGGAGGATCTGCTGAAGCAGATGCAGCATACGCTGGGCTTTACGATGACTGCGGCCGTGAACGAGGAGCCGGAGGAGCTGTCCCGCATCCAGGATATATACCGGGAGACGCGGCAGATGCTGGAGGAGATGTTTTACGTCGGCAACGGGAGAGTCATCTATGCCAAGGACGTGCTGCGGCAGCTGGAGAGCCGGCAAATTCCTCCTTTCCAAGAAACGGCCTATTTCGAGGATATTCATCAGTTGGCGTCCGAGCAGGCCGCGCAGAAGCTGCGGGATTACTTCAACCGGCTGGTCATGCTGCGAATCCGAAAAACCGAAGTGTGCGACTTTGCCATCGGACTGGTGGAGTCTCTGCTGGAGGGGATCCACGAACCGATCACGGAGAGCCACAAGCGGGCGGAGCTTTACCATGCCATCTATCAGTGCCGAACCATTATCGAAATCGAAGCAATCATCATGGATTTTGCCGGGCATGCGATTCGGACGCTGGAACACCGGTTCATGGACAAAAATGCAAGGCTGGTGCATCAGGTGCGCACGACGATCGACCAGACCTATCACCAGGCCATCACGATCAACAGCTTGTCCGATCAGGTGTATCTGTCTCCCAACTACCTGCGTTCCATCTTTAAGGAGAAAACCGGCATGACGATCCATGATTACCTAACGAGAATCCGGCTGAACAAAGCCAAGGAGCTGCTGGCCGACGATTCGCTCAAAGTGCAGGACATCGCCCAAAGGGTCGGTTATGAGAGCACATCCTACTTCATTTCCTTATTCTTAAAAAGCCAAGGAGTTACGCCGAATGAATACCGCAAAAACATCTAGCCCGTCCGGCCCGTGGAGCCGGCTGGCAGGGGCTTTCCCGTTCGCGTACTTACGCGCATACACCAATTGGCGGCTCCGGCACAAGTTCTTTTTCATCTTTCTGATCGTGATCATCCTTCCGTTCTCGCTGCTGATCTATTATTCGTATTCTTCGACCCGCAGCACGATTACGGAGCATACCTATACGGCCTTGGGCGGATCGCTGGCACAGATTAACACCAACGTGGAGAAGCGGCTGGAGTATTACAATCAGCTGTCGAACATCCTCTACATGGATGCCCAGCTCCGCAATTATCTCTCTACCGATTATGAGCAGGCGTACTATTATCTGGATGCCTTCCAATATATCAACCGGACGCTGCCGTCCCTGATGACCCTGAATGCCAACATTCTGGGCATCACGATTTATACGGGGAACCATACCCTCTATTCCGACGGCCAATACGTCAAATATACGGAAGAGCTGCCCCGGGCGATGGAGGAGCAGGTGCTGGATGCCGCCGGCAATACGGTGTACTTCCATTCCGGGAATTTCAAGGCCGATGATGCACATATCACCATTGCCCGTTCGTTAAGTTATTTCAGCCTGCAGCATCCGTACGGGATATTGACCATGGACATTAACGCGAACGAATTCTACTCCCTGATCAAAATGGAGAACGACAACAAAAGCGTCTATATTATCGACGAGTTTGGCGGCGTGATCAGCACGGGGGATCAGAACCTCCCATCGAACCAGCTGTTCGACGTGTTTCCGATTCAGGAGCGGATGACCCGGGATGCGGGCTCATTCGATATGAAGATTAACGGCCAGGAGCGCTTTTTCACGTATAAAAAGCTCAGCAACGGCTGGTCCACGGTCATCACCGTGCCCTACGACGAGCTGCTGGCCAATGCGAATCAGGCGACCAAGAACGTTATCTGGTTCTCCGTACTGGCGATTGGCATTGCCATCCTGCTGCTCTATTTTACGACCAAGGTCATGACCAAGCGGATCGAGGTGCTGCTGCAGCAGATCCGGAAGGTGGAGCGCGGAGATTTCCGGCTGTCGATTAAGCCGATGGGGCATGACGAGATCGGTCAGGTGTCTTTTGCGTTCAATAAGATGGCCTCGACGATACAGTCCCTGATCCATGACGTATACGTGAAGGAAATCGCAAGGAAGGAGTCGGAGCTGAATACGCTCCAGGCCCAGATCAACCCCCATTTTCTGTACAACACCTTGTCCTCGATCTCTTCCCTGGCGATCAAAGAAGGGGCTATGCAGGTGTACCAGATGGTCAATTATTTGGCCAAGTATTACCGAGTTTCGCTGAATAAAGGAAAGCGCATCATTCTGCTGGAGCAGGAAATCAATCTGGTGAAGAATTATGTCGCGATCCAGAAGATCCGGTTCCGGGACAAGCTTCATATGCATTACGACCTGGATGAGCAGCTGTTCGGGAACACAACGATCAAGCTGATTCTGCAGCCGTTCATCGAGAACTGCATCAATCATGCCATTGGGGACGAATCGGGAATCAACATTAACGTGAAGCTCAGGCAGGAGGGAGACGACATCTTGCTCCAGGTCATCGACGACGGCATCGGAATGACCCCCGAACAGCTCGATCGCGCGCTGAGCAAATCGGATAATCTGTCTGGATATGGCGTGAAAAACGTGAATGACCGGATCAAACTGACCTACGGAGAGGAATATGGCGTCAGCATCTTCAGCCGGCTCGGCATCGGAACCGCGGTGACCATTCGGATACCTGTAATCTCCGATAGGCATCCTGCAAACGAACAGTACCCGCAGCAGGCGTTACCCTGAATGAAAGACATTTTGCATCATGGATTGTAAGATTGCGTTATAGATCAATGAACTCCCGATTTTTACAATGATAGATATATTCGAGCACATGAATATGACGACCTTAGAAAGGGGTTCAGGGAATGAAGAAACTAAAATTGATTCTGGCAGCAGCGCTCGTTATGACAACGCTTTCGGCTTGCGGCGGCAACCAGAAGGCGGCATCGGGCGGAGACAGCGGTACGAATGCGGACAGCAGCGCGCCGATCACGTTAACCTGGTTTGACCAAAACACGGGGGATGCCTTTACCAATCCGGTCGCTAAAGTGATTACGGAAAAAACAGGCGTGACCGTCGAGATCCAGCAGCCTACGGGCAATCCGGTCGAGAAGCTGAATCTGATGCTGGCCAGCGGCGATCTTCCGGACGTTATTTTGATGAGTCGTGGAAGCGATATCATGAACAAGTATATTACCTCGGGCGCGGTGATCCCGCTGAATGACCTGATTGAAGAGCACGGACCGAATATCCAAAAAATGTACGGCGACACGCTCGCCAAAACGCGAAGCGAGGACGGCAACAATTATTATTTCTCCAACTGGTACGGCTTGGAGCAGTACCCGGTATTCGGCTTTATGATGCGCATGGACATCATGAAGGAGCTGGGCGTCGGCGATAAGGTGAATAACGGCGAGCCGTTTACCGCGGAGGAATTCGAAGAGCTGCTGGTTAAGTTCAAGGAGAAATATAAGGCCATCGACGGAAAAGAAAGCATTCCGATGACGCTCAACGGCGAGAATGTCGGAGCGGTGACCGGCAGCTTCAAGGGCATGTACGGCATGATGCCGTATTATGAAACGAACGGAGAGCTGAAGAAGGACGTCCGCGATCCGCGCTATCTCGAAATGGTCAAATTTCTGAATTCCCTTTACCGCAAAGGCCTGCTCGATAAAGAATGGGCAACGATGAAGACCAAGCAGTTCGAGCAGAAGCTCGGCAACGGCAACGTGTTTGCCACGGCGGAAGCGCTCTGGAATGTAGGCAATGCGAATGCGCTGCTCAAAACCGAGGCAGCCGATAAGGCCACGGAGGAAGAGCGTCAGTTCTACCAATATAAAGTGCTGGCTCCGGGCGTGAAGCCGGAAGAGGCCACTTACGGACCGAAGAGCTCCCTGGGCTGGGACGGCGTCGCCATCAGCCGCTCCAACAAGGATCCGGTCCGGACGATGAAGCTGCTGGATTTCCTGGCCAGCGAGGAAGGCCAGTATCTGCTGATGTGGGGAGTAGAGGGCGAGCATTGGGACATGAAGGACGGCAAGCATGTGCCAAGACAAGAAGTGCTGGACGCTTTCAAGAAGAATTGGGACGAAGCTTCCCGTACGACGGGCATTCGCAAGTGGACCTGGATGATCAAGAACGGTCCCGGCGAGGACGGAACCCCGTATGACCTGATGGGCCGTTACCAGACCGATCCGGTCACGGATCTGGCGATCAAGAACCTGGCCGATACGTCGTTTGATACGGCACCGTACGATAACCTGGGTCCGGCTGGCGGAACGCCGGAAGCCATTATGGAAACGAAGGTGAACGACACCATCAATAAATATTTCCTGAAGATGGCCCTGTCGCCGTCCGAGGACCAAGTGGTGGAATCCTATAACCAGATGATGGCCGAGATCGAGGCGGCCGGCCTGGCCAAGCTGGAAAAGATTTATACGGACAACTTCAACAAACGTCAAGAGCTGTGGGGCAAATAATCTGGCTAAAGGGAGTCAAAAGATGCTTCGTCTTTTGGCTCCCCTTTTTTTCTTGAACAGGCAAAAACGATATCAACACGAATCGGAAGGATGATATTCTGTGACCATTCAATACCAAGAACAGTTTCGCGTGTTTGCGATACAAACCGATAACAGCTCCTATCTGTTCGGCATCAACGACAGCGGCAACCTGCAGCATCTATACTGGGGAGAGTCCATCGCGATCGAAGACGCGGCGCCGCTGCTGCGGCCGAGATCGCACAGCTCGTTTGACGCGGAAGTCCATTCGGAGGTGGAGGAATACAGCTTCTGGGGCGGAGTCAAATACAGCGAGCCCAGCCTGAAGGTCCGCATCCAAGATGGCGTCCGCGATTTGGCGGTTCGTTATGCCGGGCACCGCACGCTGCAGACGGAAGGCAGGGAGACGCTGATCATCGTTATGAAGGACGAAGCGTACCCGCTTGAAGTGGAGCTGTCCTACCGGGCGATTCCCGAGTGCGACCTGATCGAACGTTCGGCCCGGATCGTCAACCGCGGCGAGGCGGATATCGTGCTGGAGAACGCGCAATCCGCGGCATGGGTCATCCCCTATCTGGCGGATTACCGCCTCACGCACGTGACGGGAAAATGGTCCGGCGAATTTCAGCTGCGCAGCACCTTCCTCACCGAAGGAAAGAAGGTGCTGGAATCCCGCAGGGGTTTTACGGACAGCCATGTCAACCCGTGGTTTGCGATTGATGACGGACATGCCACGGAGTCGGCGGGGCAGGTCTGGTTCGGGGCGCTGGCCTGGAGCGGGAACTGGAAGATTACGGCCGAGCGGACGGTCTTCGATCATGTTCGGGTGACCGGAGGCATCAATGATTTCGACAGCGAGTGGGTGCTGGGAGCGGGAGAAGCCTTCGATACGCCCGGCTTCGTCGGGGGATACAGCAGCGGCGGCTTCGGCGGGATGAGCCGGCGGCTGCACCGCTATCAGTATTCGGATGTCCTGCCGGGCCGCGAAACGAGACCGGTCTTGTATAACTCATGGGAAGCGACGTACTTCGATGTCAATGCCAAGGATCAAATGGCTTTGGCCGAAAGAGCCGCGCGTTTGGGCGTGGAATTGTTCGTCGTGGACGACGGGTGGTTCGGCGGGCGCAACCATGATCGCGCCGGGCTTGGCGATTGGTTCGTGAACCGGAAGAAGTTCCCGAACGGTCTCGGCGAGCTGATTGACAAGGTGCATGAGCTCGGCATGGATTTCGGCATCTGGGTGGAGCCGGAGGCCGTCAATCCGGACAGCGACCTGTACCGGGAGCACCCGGATTGGGTGTACCATTTCGAGACGCGGGAGCGCTCGGAGCTTCGCAATCAGCTGCTGCTGAACATTTCGAAGCCGGAGGTTAAGGCTTACATTTTGCAGTTTATGACGGACCTGCTGGAGAAGCATGACATCAAGTTCATTAAATGGGACATGAACCGGACCGTAACTGAACCCGGCATGAAGGACCATCCGCTTCACCGCCAGAAGGAGATCTGGATTCGCCATGTTCAGAGCCTGTACGAGATTTGGGCGGAGCTGCGGCGCAAATTCCCGCATGTGGCGTTCGAAACCTGCGCCGGCGGCGGAGCGCGCATCGACCTTGGCATCTTCCGGTATGCCGACCAATCCTGGCCGAGCGATAACACCGATGCCTTTGACCGCCTCAGCATTCAGGAGGGCTTCTCGTACGCGTATGCTCCGCGGATGATGACCTGCTGGGTGACGGAGTCGCCGACAGGGATGAATCGCAGACAGGTATCCCTGAAATACCGCTTCCACAGCGCCATGATGGGAACGCTCGGCATCGGCTCCAACCTGAATGAGTGGAGCGATGAGCGGATTGCGGAATCGGCCGAATATGTGGCGCAGTATAAATCCATTCGCCATCTGGTTCAGTTCGGCAGCCAGCATCGATTGGACTCGCTTCGGCATAAAGGCGTAACGGCCGTGCAGTACGGCAGCGAAGACGGCAGCGACAACGTGCTGTTTGCGTTCCTGCACAGCCAGAAGCTGGGCGAGCCGCTGCCGAGACTGCGGCTGACCGGGCTGCAAGCCGATCAGTCGTATGCCATTGAGGGGTTGGCCGGTACATGGAGCGGCAGGGCGCTCATGAACATCGGGATCGAGCTGCCGCTGCGCGGGGATTTCGACAGCTTGGCGTACCGGATTCAGAGACAGGGATGAGATGAAATAGAAGAGCGTCGTATTGCCTTTCGCGATACGACGCTCTTTGCGGTTGAACTATACAATGTATAAGTATTACCCATATTGGATTCTCTGTTTTAGGAAATGGGTCCATGTTCTATTTATTGTCATGCTAGCCCTCTATCGTAAATTCCATTTCCTTTTTGGAATCCGATATGCCGTCAAGAATGACGACAGTCCAAACGTTGTTTACATCGGAGTAGTGTATAGACTTAATGAAAGGTACTTCAATTTGATCAAAATGCTCCAATGTCATAACGATTACTTCTTGTTGACCGAATTTGGAAGATTTAGGACGTTCGATTGTCAGGATATCTATGTCTTTAGCTGAAGCTTGAGCTGGATAGGAGGTTTCGATACCTCCGTCAATTTCGATCGAAACTTGTTGTCCTAACTCTATTTTTCTTTTGGTTCTGATCCATATTGCGTCGTTCAAATCTGATTTTTCATCATAACGGGTTACCAAAATCCTACCCTCTTCTTTTTGAACGACGTACCCTACATATTTATTCACAGGCTCGTCTTTTTCTTTGCTGTTATTGCTGCATCCACAAATAATAATGGCAAACATGACTAGACAGTGTATGAATTTGTTAATCATGATTTCCTCCCAATCGAAAAATAGTGTGCTCAATCGAACGAAAGGTTGGGTTCAGTATAAGGAAATAACCAGGAAATCCTACCCTTTCCGGGTATCTCGGTATTCGGAAGGGGATTTCCCCATGATTTTTTTGAACAGCCGCGAGAAGTAGTAGGGATCCTGGAAGCCGAGACGGTGGCTGATCTCCTTGACGCTCTCGCCGGTCAGGTCCAGATGCTGGCAGGCCCGCTGGATTTTGAGCCGCAGATAGTAATCGATGGGGGAGTAGCCCGTCGCTTCCTTGAACCGGAAGGTGAAGTGCGGTATGGACAGATTGGCGTAGGCCGCCAGCTCCTTCAAGCTCACATGGCCCTCCAGATGCTCGGTCATGAACCGAAGCGTCTGTTCCATGTCATGTTTGTTGTGCTGGTGTTGCCCCCGCTGCGGTTGGAGCCGGGCGAGGCGGATGATGGCCGCCAAGTGGCCGGCGAGCTGCGAGACATGGATGATATGGTTCAGCGTATATCCTTTTTGCAGCAGCTCGTAACTTTCCTGAAACAGCTCCGCGATGCTCCTTGACTGGTCGACCGGAACGATGGCGGGTTCGGCTGCGCCGGTAAAGCCCTCGAACAATAAACCTGCATGCGCCCCCTTCATATGCCACCAGTAAATGCTCCAGGGATGAAACTCCGATGAAGCATATTCATGCGGCGTATCCGGCGGAATGACAACCGCCTGCCCCTTGAGCAGAGAATAGGTTTTGCCGCCGTTCAACCGGTACCAGCCTTCCCCCTCCACGCAGTAGATTAAGATGTACGCACCGCTGCCTTCCGGGCGTTCCCGGTAGTGGTGAAGCGCACGCGGAAAGTACCCGACGTCGGTTACGTGCAGTGGTTCCACAAGCGGATGCCGGGCAGCCTCTTTCATAATATGATCCGGGAGGACAATGATTTTCTGGGACTCGAATCCGTCTGGTTTTCGTATGGTATCCATAGCTTTACTATGAATCGGAACGGAATTGTTGTCAACCGGATGGAGCGCCCAATAATCAGAATATAATCCATCATCAACATGATATCGTCAATGGCTCTTCGGCAGGCCGGCTTATAAGATAGAGACATAACGCAGCCAACGCGGATGCTAATGGAGGGAAGACGACTCATGACAAAACAACGGCAAGTGAGCGTACGGGAAGAGACCGTGGAGATTCCCACGTATGAAGTGGGGAAGCCGGACCTGAACCCGATGTTTTTGGAGAAACGGGTGTATCAGGGGAGCTCGGGGCGTGTCTATCCGCTGCCGGTCATCGATAAAATTTACGATGAGAAAGTAGTAAAGCCCTACCGGATCATTTTCCTTGAAAATGAGTACGTGCAGATTCAGATCATGCCGCAGATTGGCGGCCGGATCTACCGGGCCATCGATAAAACCAACAACTATGATTTTGTATACCACAATCAAGTGATCAAGCCGGCTTTGGTTGGCCTTGCGGGTCCATGGATATCCGGGGGAATCGAGTTCAACTGGCCGCAGCATCACCGTCCGAACACCTATGGCGAGGTGGAGTGGAGTCTAACGGATCACCCGGACGGCAGCAAGACGGTATGGGTCGGCGAGATCGACCGGATGTACGGCACGAAGGTGTCTACCGGCTTCACGCTGTATCCGGGCAAGGCGTATCTTGAAATTCACGCGCAAATGTACAATCGGACTTCGGAGCCGCAGACCTTTCTGTGGTGGGCGAATCCGGCCGTAGCGGTCAACGATCATACCCAATCCGTATTTCCGCCGGACGTTCATGCGGTGTTCGATCATGGGAAGCGGGACGTGTCCAAATTCCCGATCGCAACCGGCACGTACTATAAGCAGGACTATTCGGCGGGCGTCGATATTTCCATGTACCGCAACATTCCCGTTCCGACCTCCTATATGGCTTATCATTCGGATTACGATTTCGTCGGCGGATATGACCATGGCTTGAAAGCGGGGATTCTGCATGTCGCCAATAAACATATATCTCCCGGCAAAAAACAGTGGACGTGGGGGCACGGCGAATTCGGCCAGGCCTGGGATCGCAACCTGACCGACGAAGACGGTCCGTACATCGAGCTCATGACCGGCGTGTATACCGATAACCAGCCCGATTTCACCTGGCTGGCGCCGTATGAGGAGAAAAGCTTCAAGCAGTACTTCATGCCCTATAAAGACATTGGGCTCGTGAAGAATGCGTCCATTGACGCCGCCGTGAATCTCGAAGTCCACGGCCGCAACGCCGTCGTACATGCTTATGCAACCTCGGTTATCGAAGAGGCTCGCATTCTGGTGACCGGAGCGGGAAGCATCTGCTTGGATCGAAAGGTCAAGCTGTCGCCGGCCGACACCTTCCAGGCCGAGATCGAACTTGCCTCAGGTATGAGGGAGGAAGATGTACGGGTCGCGGTACTCGCTGCGGACGGCAGAGAGCTGGTCGCTTACCAGCCCAAGCCGCGTACCTTGGAGCGAACGCCGGCCCCGGCTACGGCGATTGGCAAGCCGGAGGAACTGAAGAATACCGAAGCGTTGTTCTTGGCTGGGCAGCATCTGGAGCAGTACCGGCACGCAACCTATGAACCGGAAGCCTATTATGTGGAAGGTCTAAGGCGCGATGCGGGAGATGCAAGGCTGAACAATGCCTATGGTTTGCTCCTGCTGCGCAGAGGGTGCTTTACGCAGAGTGAGGTTTATTTTAGAAAAGCGATCGAAACCTTGACCCGACATAACGCCCGGCCCTATGACAGCGAACCGTTCTATCATTTGGGGAAAGCCTTGAAGTGGCAGGGCCGTTTGGATGAAGCGTACGCTTATCTGTACAAATCGGTCTGGTCGGGGGCATGGCAAGGGGCGGGATATCTGGCTTTGGCCCAGATTGCCTGCGGGAAGGGGGAATATGAGGAAGCGTTCGAGCTGATCGAACGATCCCTGGCTGCCCAGTACCGTAATTATAAGGCGCGGCATCTCAAGAGTATCGTCTTAAGAAAGCTGGGACGCTTGGCGGATGCGGCATCATGGCTTGAGGAAACGCTCAAGCTGGATCCCATGGATGCGGGCGCGATGAACGAGCAGGCAGCCGTATATCAAGAACTGAAGCAAGAGGACAAGAGCCGGCATGTCTACGAATCGCTTGTCCAGCGCCTGCGCGATAATCCGCACCATTATATTGCCATAGCTCAGGACTATGCGGATGCAGGCCAATATGGCGACGCTTTGGATGTGCTGCAGCGCATCGAACGCCTTACGGCATCAGCCGTCTATCCGATGGTTTATTACTACCAAGGCAGTGCACTCATGAAGATGAACCGGGCGGAAGAGGCATCCGCTTGCTACCGATTGGCTTCGGAGGCCGATCCCTCGTACTGCTTCCCGAATTCCCTGCATGACTACGTGACGTTAAAGCAGGCGCTCAGCGTACAGCCGCAGGATGCGAAGGCGTTGTACTACTTAGGGAATCTGCTGTACGACAAGAAGCGCTGCGAGGAGGCCATAAGCAGCTGGGAAGCTTCGGTTGCTTTGGATGGCAGCTTCGCTACGCCGCATCGGAATCTGGCGCTCGCTTACTATAACAAGAGGCAGGACCACGATAAAGCATTGTCATCCCTGCAAACCGCTTTCTCGCTGAATCCGGCGGATGCCAGGATCTTCTACGAGCTTGACCAATTGTATAAAAAGCTCGGTCATGCTCCGGCTGATCGCTTGAAAGCGATGGAGGAGCACTTGGAGCTGGTCGAGCAGCGGGATGATGTATATCTGGAATATTTGACGCTGCACAATACGCTGAATCGTTATGAAGAGGCGCTCGGATTGATTCTGAAACGCAACTTTCACCCTTGGGAAGGCGGCGAGGGCAAGGTGCCGGCCCAGTATGTATTGGCCCGCGTGGAGCTAGCGAAGCAGCTGCTTCAGGATCGCCGCTATGAGGAAGCCGTAGAGCAGCTGCTTGCTGCCAAGCAATATCCGCTCAACATCAATGAAGGGAAGCTGACGGGAGCGCAGGAGAATAACATCGATTATTACTTGGGCTGCGCATACGAGGGGCTGAGCTTGTCCGAAGAGGCGGAGGCGTGCTTCCTGAAAGCTTCGGAGGGGCTGGATGAGCCGACCAGCGCGATGTATTACAACGATCAGCCGCCGCACATGATTTTTTATCAAGGGGCCGCGCTGCATAGGCTGGGCCGGGAGAATGAAGCCCGCAGCCGGTTTAACAAGCTGATCGATTACGGGGAGAAGCATATATTCGAGCCTCAGAGCATTGATTACTTTGCCGTATCGCTTCCGGACTTCCTGGTGTTTGATGAAGATCTGGACCGAAGGAACGAAATTCATTGCCGCTATATGATGGGGCTCGGTCATCTTGGACTTGGTGACCGGCAGTCCGCGGAAACCCTGTTCCGCGAGGTGCTGCAGCTGGAGTCTCACCATCAAGGAGCTGCGCTGCATTTGGCGCTTTGCAAGACGTTGGTGTAAGAGATTGACACTTCATTCTCAAGGGCCGTTACGAACGGTCCTTGAGAATTTGTGCATTCCGGGTGATGCGTTGACTAAACGGAGGGGGATGACGATGATGATCTGGAGCAAAGGGATGCTGGATGGATATGAGGTTTGGAAAGGGCGCACGGAGGTGATGGAGATGGTCGTGGTACCTGAACTCGGAAGCAGGGTCATCTCGCTTCGCAATCGAATGACAGGCCGGGAATGGCTGGTGCAGCCTGCTGGAGTTCTGGAAAAGAATGGGTATGCAAGCTCCTTCGGAAAGCGGGACTGCAGCGGCTGGGACGAAATGTTTCCAACGATCAATGTCTGCCGGTATCCCGCGCATCCATGGGAAGGAACGGAGCTTCCGGATCATGGCGAGGTATGGTCCATTCCATGGAAGGCGCACAGCGAGGAAGAACAGCTTCACTGCAGCGTGCAGGGAATCCGAATTCCTTATCGGCTGCGCAAAACCTACTCCTTCCCCCGTGAAGATACCTTACGGATCGATTATGCCGTTCATAATGCGAGTCCGTTCTCATTCTCTTTCCTATGGGCTGCGCATCCGTTGTTTCAAATCGATGAAGGCGCAGAGATTATCGTTCCACACGAGCTGAGGGAGATCATCGTATCGTACTCGGCGAACGGTCGATTGGGAGAATCCGGCGATATTCGGAAATGGCCGCAGCCATGGGAGGAACACCCCCATGTCCGCTTGAATCGTACCGCCAGCAGGCTTGAAGCATCGGCGGAGAAGTTTTATTTTGCTGGTGAGCTGCCGGAGGGGACAGCATCCATTTACGATCCGGTTGCAGGTGAAGGACTACGCATGATGTTTCCTAAAGAGCAGGTGCCTTATCTAGCGATATGGGCGAACTATGGCGGCTATCAGGGACAGTATCATCTTGCGCTTGAGCCTGCGACGGGGCTGCTCGATGATCTCTCGTATGCCATGCATCGTCAGGCAGCGGCCGAAGTGCCGGCCGGCGGCACGTATACGTGGTACCTTGAGATTAGCTGGATTAACGGCAGAAGAACGAAGTGAAGTCTTCTTGATCGACAGTGGACCGGCAATCGCTTAAGCATAAGCCAATTCACGAATGCGCTGGTTGGGATTGTCCGTAAATAATCCGCCGTGGTAACAGATCACGTTGCGGATATCATAGTGAGTGAGCTTCTGCAAGGAGAGCCGGGCGAACGCCAAATCAAAAGTAGTTGCCGGATCCGGCCCGATCAGTTGCCCCTCTCTGACGTTCAGCGCATCCGCTGCAATCAGGGTTTTGCTTGGTATATGATATAAACTGGTGTGGCCGGGGGTATGGCCCGGCGTATGGATCGCGATGATACCGCCGCCAAACGGCAGCTCTTCGCCGTCGCGCAACATGCGGTTCACGGGTGCTGAGGGCGGGTTCTCCAGCGTGTGTTTAAACGCGTTCCTCCACTCCGGCGGCACGTTATCCGGCAACGAAGCCAGCGCTTGCGCGATAGCCTCGGGCGATAATTTGACAAGCCTTGTATCTCCTTCGATATAAGGCTTTTCGATTTCGCTGGCGAAGACTTCCGGGGCTTGTTTGCAGTGCTGGATAATAGCTGGCAAACTGCCGATATGATCCAAATCCTGGTGTGTTATAATAATTTTGCTTACATCCTGAACGGAAAAGCCGCAGTCCGATATCTGCTCCTGAATCAGCGGGAGCTGACCGGGATAGCCAGTATCGACAAGCACCCGATTCTGATGATCCCAGAGGAATGTCGGGTGGATCGTTTCGGTACGTCCCATCATGGCTGCGGAAATTTCCAGCATGGCAATGCCTTGATCGATTAGTAGCATGTTTACATACCTCCACTATATTGGAATGTCTTCTCCCAAATTCAATGTCCAGAGAAGAACGAGCAGAAGTAGATTATCAAATCAACAAACCTTTGTAAACAGAAAAATATTTTATTATAACATAAAAATAATTATTTGTCAATATTTAATTTATGAAACTAAAATCCTCGTTTAGGCATGAAATGTCCTGCCTGGCATACTTCGCATGATTCCAAGTCGTAGGCGGATCACAAGGCGGGGTTTCATCTCCCTATTGAGGAATATGTAATTGCTGGTATAATCCTTGAAAAGAGAAACGAAATGGCGCAGCAGATTGAAGAAGGAGAGGGAGCGGCAATGAGCACGATGATTGAACTGAATGACGTAACCTGGAGACGGGAGCAAAAGACCGTTCTTACAGGCGTGGATTGGACCGTGCAGCAAGGGGAGCATTGGGCGGTGCTCGGACTGAACGGCTCCGGGAAGACAACCATTTTGAATATGATTAACGGTTACATCTGGCCGACCAGCGGCACGGTTTCGGTGCTCGGGCATCGCTTTGGCAGGGTGGATTTAAGAGAACTGCGTAAATCGATAGGCTGGGTCAGCTCCTCGCTGCAGGAAAGAATCCGCCCGAGCGAATCCACGCTGGACGTCGTGATTAGCGGCAAACACGCCTCGATCGGACTGTATCAGAAGGTGGATGAAGCAGACCGGGAACGGGCCGAGCAGCTGATGAAGGATTTTAATTGTATTCATCTGCTGGGGCGTACATATGAAACTTGTTCGCAAGGGGAGAAGCAGAAGCTGCTGATCGCCCGGGCCCTCATGGCTTCGCCAAGGCTGTTGATACTGGACGAGGCCTGCAACGGACTGGATTTTCTGTCGAGGGAAGCGCTGCTGTCCAGCATTACGGCACTGGCTTCAAAGCCCGATGCGCCGACCTTGCTGTTCGTTACGCATCATATCGAAGAAATCCTGCCGATTTTCTCGCACTCCTTGCTCATCCGCCGGGGCACCGTCTTCGGAAAGGGACGTTCCCGGGACATGCTGACCAGCGACAATTTGACCTCGTTCTTTGAGACGCCGGTCGAGGTGAGCTGGCAGAATGATCGGGCATGGATGTCCATTCCGGACTTGAAATAGAAGCTTTGCGTCCGACAATATTCATGGCCTGGGAGAGTGGATAGATGTGCTAAGTCACACCATAGCGAATCAACGGCTCTACAATCAGCGCATAACAGGGATGAAGCATGTGAGCCCGGTAGAAGCAGTAAGAGAATTAGGCGCTGTTCAGGCACAGGATTACCACCAAGCGGTATGGGGAATCGGTCTCCGTACGCAGTCCGCCAAGATATCCGATGTGGAGCAGGCCGTGATCGATCGCAAAATCGTGCTGACTTGGCCGATGCGCGGAACGATTTTCTTCGTGCCTGCGGAGGATGCCAAGTGGATGCTGAGGCTGACGGCATCGCGGTTGCACACGAATGATAAGAAGAAGCAGGCCGAACTTGAGCTTGACGAAGGTACGCTCCATCAATGCCGTACGATCATTGGCAACGCGCTGAGAGGCTGTTCACCCGTATCCCGACCCAGACTGATGGAGCTGCTGGAGGAAGCGGGGATCAGCACCAAGAATGGCCGCGGCTATTACATTCTCGGATATTTGGGGCGGACCGGCATGATCTGTTTCGGCCCGCATGAAGGCAAACAGCAAAGCTTCGTGCTGCTCGACGAGTGGGTCCCGAATTCAAGGGAGCTATCGCTAGAAGAATCGCTGGCGGAGCTTGCGCTCCGCTATTTTACAGGTCATGGGCCTGCAACGATCCAGGATTTTGCATGGTGGGTCGGATTAACGCTGACAGAAGCTAAACGAGGCTTTGAGGCCGTCCGATCCAATCTTCGTTTAGATTTTGTCAACGGCACGGAATACTGGAGCTCTGTTACTGGGCCATCCGCGTCCGCTGATACGGATTCGGCGGTTCTGCTTCCGGGATTTGATGAATATTACTTGGGGTACAAGGATCGCAGCGCAATTATCGAGTCAGAGCATGATGCCAAAATCGCTCCCTTTCGCAACGGGGTTTTCCAACCCATCATGGTCGCAGGGGGAGAAGTGGTCGGTATCTGGAAGCGGGAGATCAAGCGCAGCGGCATCGAAATCACGTTAAGCCCGTTCTCGCCGCTTGGCGATCGAGAAGAGAAGTTTCGGGAGGCGGCTAAACATTACAGTGATTTCATGGGCCTGCCGATTACACGAATAGAATCATGAACGAGAAGGAGGAATAACGCATGGAATCCATTATGAAGCTAGAATCTTTGATCTCTGAAGTAACGGAGATTGTAACGGCAATCGACGAGGTGGAATTCAATCTGAAGCTTACGCCTGATAAATGGTCCAAGAAGGAGATCCTGGGCCATCTGTGCGATTCGGCGGTCAATAACCATATCCGGTTTGTGAAAATATTGGTGTCGGATTACCCTATCGCGATTCAAGGTTACGCGCAGAACGATTGGGTCCGGGTGAACGATTACCAGAATCGATATGATCAATCGGATGTCCTGGCACTGTGGCAGCAGGTTAACCGGATGATTCTGCGGGTCATGCAAAGAGCCGATTCATCCGACTTCCAGAAGAAATGCGTGCTGCCCGATAAAACGGAGGTCACGCTGGAGTGGTTGTTTAACGATTATGTTGATCACCTGATCCATCATTTGGAGCAAATCGAGCTTTGATGCCTGCGGTAAAAATAAGCGCATGACTGAAACGGAAGGTGTCCCTCCATGTTCAAAGTACTGAATCTCGCCCTCCGATTTATGTTGGAATTGATTCTGTTATTTTCGATAGGTTACTGGGGCTTTCATTATGGCACTGGGCTCTTGGCACAGGCAGTTCTCGGGATCGGATTGCCGCTGCTGGCAGCCGTCATCTGGGGCATGACCATATCGCCGAAGGCAAGGGTCAAGCTGCCGCTTGCCGTCGTGCTGCTTATTGAATTCTTCATTTTTGCGACCGCGGTTGCTTGCCTGATCGACTCTGGTTTAATAACCTTTGCCATCGTGTTCGCTATCGTGGCTATGGCCAACCGCTTCTTTGTGATCAAGTGGAGGATGCAGCCATAGTATATTGAAAGTGCGCATTATGCAATTGCATAACACATTTATAAGCTCATGCGAAAGACGGCCCCTCATCTGGTTGACAGATGGAGGCGGTCTTTTTGTATTGGATCCAGGTGCAGGTTAAAAGACGATTTAAAGTCACGTCCTTTAGTCGAACAGGATGATATGATGATTGAAAGAAAAGCCTATGTCCGGCAGCTGGATATCTTCAGTAATGTAGTGAGTGGAAAATCAGCGTGATCATCTAAAATGCTGAAGGTAAAGGAGAATGAACTTATGACTATGAAGATCGGTATGATTGGTTTGGATACATCCCATGTTTCCATTTTCGCGAAAATGCTCCATGACAAGGCGCATGCATATTACGTTCCTGGTGCACGGGTGACGGCGGCTTTTCCCGGAGGGTCGCCGGACTTTGAGCTGAGCATAAACCGAGTGGAGGGATATACAAAGGAACTCGCGGCATGGGGAACGGAGATATTGGAGAGTCCGGAAGACGTGGCCAAACAGGTCGATGCCGTCATGCTGGAAGCGGTGGACGGAAGGTCGCATCTGTCTTTATTTCGCGCGATTGCTCCTTATTGCAAACAGGTATTTATTGATAAGCCGTTTGCGGTGAGCAGTAAGGACGCAAGGGAAATTGCCGAATTGGCGGAGCAGTATCAGGTGACCGTTATGAGTTGCTCGTCTCTCCGGTATGCTCAAGGATTACAGGATGAATTGGCTCGGGGCGGGGCGGATAATATCATTGGCGTGGATTGCGCAGGACCGCTTCCCCTTCAACCTACGCAGCCGGGATTTTTCTGGTACGGCATTCATGCGGCTGAAATGCTGTACCGTGTTCTTGGACCCGGATGCGTAAGCGTCCATGTAGCCGCAACGGAGCTGCACGAGGTGTTAACGGCGGTTTGGAATGACGGGAGGATCGGAACGATACGGGGCAATCGGGCAGGCAACGACCGCTTCGGGTTGACCGTTCATCGCGCGGAGGCCAGCAGCTTCGTGGACATCATGGAGCACCCCAAGCCCTATTATGCCAGTCTGCTGGATCAGATCATGAAGATGTTCACGACGGGGGTTTCCGATGTTCCCTTATCCGAAACGCTGGAGATCGTTCGTTTTCTGGAGGCGGCGAATGTTTCCCGCGAAACGGGAGAAAACGTGAGACTGGATGATAGCGATCGAAGTGAATGATAGCAGAACAAACACGGGATATACTGACTAGCGATATACTGAGGAAAGGATGCATCATATTTCCATATCGGCCGCGTTGATTGTATGATAGACAGATCAAGTACGTTCGGCCGTTTTTTGTAAGCCGGGAGAGGTGGTTATGATGACGTATCACATTCGGGTGAGACCGACAGCCTTGGTTCTGAGGGATGAGTCTGTGTTATTAGTCGAGTATGTAGATGAGAAAGGATTGCATTATAATTTGCCAGGGGGCGGGGCCGAGCCGGGGGAGTCGATCGTGGAGGGAGCCTTGAGGGAATTGCGTGAGGAAACCACGCTGGAGGCGCAGGTGGGGCCTGTCGCATTCGTGTACGAGTATGCTCCGCATAAACAGTCCAGAGATAACATATCGGGCATCCATACGTTATACATCGTGTTCGAATGTTATCCGCTTGAAGGGTCATTTCCGAAGCTTCCGGCCGTGCCAGATCCGAATCAAACCGATGTGAAATGGATACCGCTCGAGCAGCTGGACGACATTATTTTGTATCCGAATATTAAGAAACACATCAGACAGTACGCTATGGGTCGCAGAAATATTGAAATGATCGAGGATTTTGTCTTGGACAAATATTCGTGAATTGCTGGGAGTCGTCAGGAAATGGAGGAGCGGATAGCTGCATAATCCGGCCAACGGCACAATAGTGTATAACAAGCAGAAAGGAATGGCTTCACTACAACGTAGGAAGTCATTCCTTTCTTTTATGTGGCGAATGTTGTTGCGTGTAAAGGTTATTTACTCCTTGGTATGATGACAACGGAATGGGGAAAAGCGGAAAAACTATTGTTCGATCGGGAACCGAAGCTTACAATGATATCAGGTATTTGGAAAATGTTGTGTGGAAAGAGAGGCGTTCGATGAACCATAAAACGATGGGTATGATATTTATCTGCATTTCGGTGTTCTTGTATGCTGTCCGGTATCTGGCAGCTGCCATATTCGGATCCAACTTGACGTCATGGAGCAAAGAGATGTTTGATTCGATGTTGACCTATGTAGGCAAAGGCCCGCTGGTATTAAGCTGGATCAGCCTGATTGTCGGCATCTTGTGTTTCTTAGGTCCGAGCATCGGCAAATGGAATTCGGAAGATTTGAATAAGATCAAGAAGAACTGGAAGGAATTCGATCCGCCTAATAACAAATGAAGTGTCGGCAGGAAGTCTTTTTTGAGTATGGAGTGAATTCAAGGGGGAGTCGAGATGACCGATAACCAAGTGGCCGGCTTTTGGATCAGGCTAGGGGCCAACATTCTGGATGGACTTATTGTGTCGCTTCCGCTAACGATCATAGCTGGACTTATCACGGGGAATTATGAGAATGAGCCGATCAGTAACTTGATATTTGGTTTATACGGTATCCTGGTGCCGGTGTATTGGAATGGGTATACGATCGGTAAGCGCATGTGCGGCATTCGTATCCGCAAATTCGATTTTCTTGAGCCGCCGGGCCTCGGGACGATGCTGCTTCGGAATCTCGTGGCGGGTATCGTATACGCGTTAACGTTAGGAATCGGGCTTATTGTGAGCATTTTTATGGTTGCGCTGCGCGAGGATAAACGTTCGCTGCACGATTTTATCGCCGGTACGGAAGTTGTATATGATTAGGGAATGAAGGGGTTAACAAGGATATGCGAGTAAGTATCAGCGGAAGGCTAATGCTCACCATGATTGCTACCATGTTATTGATGGCTGGGTGCCATGGACAGAGAAGTAATGATTTCAATGAAGCACAAACTTTGACGGAGGAAGCCCGCAAAGCCGCTGAGATCAAATACATGCAAGTTCCGTACACGCAGCTCCTATATACCAAAACGGCTCCGGAATTCACCTGGGAGCACCGTTCGGTTGAGCACCTTGATCCGGATACTCAACAGCTTTATGATGACGGCATAAATAGGGCTCCGGGAGGATGGGTGCTTAAGGAAACGGATCAGGAAATTTATCTGTTGGTCAGCGGGGGGCAGCTTCCTTCGGCAAAAGGTTTTCGGATTGCATCCTTGAAGATGACCGACCAAAAGATAGGGGATCAAAAGAATCATCTATACATCACTTTATCTTCTTATGAGGATGATGGGACAGAGGGTTACCCCGGCCAGGCAAGCGTCACATCCTTGGTCGCCATACGCAAATCAGGATTACCTAGCGGAGCAGCCATTCATGGCGTTACCATGATGGGAGTTGATTAGATATCGAGTTTAAAATAAAAGGGATTGCCTTTGATATGGATAATACGCTGCTGCATTCCAGCATTGATTTTGGAGCGATGAAAAGAGACATCTATGCCTTTTTGTGCAGTCATAGCATTCTGCCCCCCGGCCTATCCATGGATACCCATACCACCTCGACCGTCATCGCTGAAGCCATGAATACGGGGCAGCTGTCGGAAGAGCTGAGCTGCATGATGTGGGATATCGCCAAGGACCATGAGATCCAAGGGATGACGGGAGCAAAACTTGAAGATGGAGCTATGGAGCTCGTCCAGGAATTATATGGACAGCTGCATCTTGCTATCGTGACGAATAACGCGGTGGAAGCAGCGATGACTGCACTCGAAGAGAACCGGATTGCTCATTACTTCGATCTCATTATCGGCAGGGAAGCCATGGGCTTATTAAAGCCTGCACCGGATGGATATATGGCGGTGCTGAGGCATTTTCACCATACATCGCCGGAGGAATGGCTGTCTGTCGGAGATGCCTGGGTGGACGGCAAGGCCTCCGAGAGCGCCGGAATTCCGTTTATCGCATATCGTGGGGACATCGCCAAAATGAACCGCATGGGAGTTTTTCCGTTTGCCGAGATTCAGGACATACAAGAAGTCTTGGGGTATCTTCAGCCGCGTATCACTAAATAAATCTTGGAGGTGCCAACCCTATGCTGAGTTTTATAAGGGAAATTCCTCAAAAGAATGAGGTCGTTCGCAGAGCCGGTATTCTGTCGGGCATGCTGACCGAGGTTATGTGATGAGATGGTATTTGTCCCATGTGTCTCTGACATTATTTATCTGCATCACCTTGTTCACGCTGTACAGCTTCATGTTTCCGCCGGATGCAGGCAGTCCCTTACAGGGACTGTCGTATGCGTCGATTCTTCTGTTGTCGCCCGTGGGGATTCTGTTGGCACTCATTAGCATGACTCGTGGTGAACTATCACGAACCGGTATCACAGCCGTTGTAGGGCATTCCGTACTGCTATTATTTCTTTTTCTATACATGACACTGGGATACCTGATTCTCGGTGTGTAAGGTTACCAAAGAAAGGGCAAGTCATGCCTGCTCTCCGTTCATTCGTTCCCAATGCCTGCAAACAATGTATCCAACACCCGATGTACTAGGATTCAACGGCTTCATTTGCCCGGCGGGGCCTTCATTCCGAGCGGTGAAGCCTTCCCGATGCGGCGCTAACAGCCCTGGCTCAGAAATAAACGCACATTGAAGCGAAATAAGCAATTAAGCTTTACCATCTTCATCCCGGAAGTTGTATAATCATGGAAGACGTCTAACTCACACGTATGGTCCAGTCTTGGCATGAGCTATTCTAAGGCTGGGTTTTGTCACATACCGGACGGCGAAGGAGGACTGCTTCACTATGAAAAAAAGAGCATATATTACGGATCTCGACGGGACGCTTCTGCGATCGGATCAAACCTTATCACCCTATACGATGAACGTTGTCACGGATGCATTGGAGCGGGACTTGATCGTCACGTATGCGACTGCCCGCGGCTATATTAGCGCTCAAAGCGTCGTTTCGGATATCCCGTGGAAATACCCCGTGATTCTATATAACGGCGCTTTGATATATGACGGGTCGAATCAAACCGTTGTGGATGGATACTGGCTGGAGCGCGACATTTCGAATGAGATTATCTGCGTTGGGAAAAAGCACGGCATTACACCCTTTTATTTCTCGCTCGATAAGGACCAGCGGGAGCGTGTTCTGCATGAGACGCTGCGCAGAGAGGGAGAGATGACCTTCTATGCCGGCCGCCCCCATGATCCGCGATTCCTGGAAGTGAAGAACTTGAACTGTCCACCGGATTACCGGACGTTGGCTCTTACCTACATCGGATTACATGAAGAATTGGAGCCGATTCGGCAAGAGGTCACGGCATTATACGGCGACGTGATTCATGCTCATATGATGCCGGATTATTACATTCGCAACCACTATTTCCTCGAATTCAGCCATGCCAAAGCAAACAAAAGAGACGGCCTCCAATTATGGTCCGCCCACATGGGGATTGATCTGGAGAACACGGTGGTGTTCGGCGACCACATCAATGATGTCGGCTTGTTCGAGGCCGGAGGCACGCGGATCGCGGTCCGGAATGCGCACGAGACAATCCAGCAGCTGGCTGATCATACTATCGACTCGAATGAGCTGGATGGCGTGGCGCATTATATCGAGCAGCAGATGGAACTGGCGGGAGAGCATACGATTATATCCACACTGGGAGGATCATGATGACGTTGAATTTGGCAAAGGAAATCTATGATGTAACCCATTTAACAGGAACCTTTACTTTACGCTCGGGTCAAACGTCTCATGAGTATTTTGATAAATACATGTTTGAGTCAGATCCCGCTATTCTGGCCCAAGTAGCTGAGGAGCTGGTCGGGCTTATCCCTGAAGACACGGAAGTGTTAGCAGGACTTGAAATGGGAGGAATTCCGATTGCAACTGCGCTATCCTTGAAGTCAGGCACTCCGTCCGCATTTGTAAGAAAAAAAGCAAAGGAATACGGCACCTGCAAATTGGCGGAAGGTGCGGACATTAAGGGTAAACGCGTATGTGTGATTGAGGACGTGGTGACGACAGGAGGACAAATCTTGTTAAGCGTTCACGATTTGAGAGAAGCTGGAGCGGTCGTCGAGCATGTCATTTGCGTCATTGAACGTAATCCGGCAGGAAGACAGAAACTGGAGGAAGCCGGTCTTACTTTGCATTCCCTGTTCAAAATGGAGGAGCTTTTAGCTGCAGGGAATATTGATTAGGCTTGAGAAGAACATTACGAAACATTTCAACGGCCGGACGGTTTGTTCAAGAGGAACTATCGCCTGCATCTCACGGCTGGTTAAATCTCAGCGTGATGTTCAGACCTCCGTCGTTATTTATAACTCATGATCTTCCCTTCATCTCAAAATTGACCTTAACCAGCTCGGCAAAAGCGGATAACGCCTTGTTCCTGAACCGGTCGTTGCGCCGGACCAGGCTTGTCGAGGTGTGCCGGAAGGCTTCCGGGATCGAGTAGCTGCCCAGATTGGCATATTCTCCGCTTAAGACGGAGCTGGGGAGCAGCGCAGCCGCAAGTCCTGACCGCACGATGCTGAGCTGGGTTTCCAACGAGGAGACCTCGATCATATTGGTTAGCGGAATGCCTTCGCTCAGCAACCATGCTTCAAGGGCGCTTCGAAACGGGCATCCCGCGGGGGCTACGGCCCATTTGGTTACCGCAAGATCGGGAAAGGGCTGCTCTTTGGATTTGGTCAACAGCATGACTTCATCCTCTTCTATATAATCGGCTACCAGCTTCGGCGGAATGGTTCCTGTCACAAAAGCCCCGTCCAGCTGATAGTTCAGAACTTGAGTAATCAGCTCCGAGGAGCTGCCGGTCAACAGGGACAGCGTGACGTCAGGGTACTTGGTTTGATAGTCGGACAAGGATTGAATGAAGTGCCCGCAATGAACCGTGTCCACGACGCCAATGGCTAATGAACCGCTTGGATACGGCTGTTCCTGCACGGTTCTCACTGCTTCTTCGGTCAGGTTGATGATGGTACACGCATAGTCCAGGAACATACGCCCTTTCTCCGTCAAGGTGACTCCATTGGAGTGCCTGTTAAACAAGGGAACCCCCAATTCATTCTCCAGTTTTTTGACCCGTGCCGTTACATTCGACTGCACATACCCAAGCTGCTCCGCGGCGCGGGTGATGTTACCTTCCTCCGCAATCCTGAGAAAAACCCTTAGATCAGTAAGCTCCATGCCAACACTCCTCTCCTTCAGACATCACTAAAAATGATGGCATCATTATTAATGATCATTATACAGCATGCCAAATTTGGATTACAATCACAACGACATCATAAACCGATTTAAACAAATACAGAGTGGAAGGGATGTTGGAGGATGAAGAAGGCATGGTGGCTCTTATTATTGGCGGGAGCGCTGGAGGTTGTCTGGGTATCCGGTTTAAAACATTCCGATGTATGGTGGCAGTGGGTCATCACCATCGCATCGATCGTATTCAGTTTTAAAGTTTTTTTGGACTCCGCGGCGAAGCTTCCCATCGGCACGGTCTATGTGATCTTCACGGGACTCGGCACAGCCGGCACGGTGCTGGTGGAGATTCTCGTGTTTGGCGAGGAAGCGAATCCCGTCAAGCTCCTACTGATTGGCATGCTGGCCGCAGGCGTGCTGGGGCTTAAGCTGGTCACGAAGGATACGGATCGTCAAGCGAAGGAGCGTGGCGTCTAATGGAATGGATCGCTCTGATTGCAGCCGGGTTGTGCGAGGTACTGGGTGTCATTGCCTTAAGACGGGTAACCCTGAATCGCAGCTGGGGATCCTACGTTTTTTTAGCCTGTTCGCTTGGCTCCAGTTTCCTGCTGCTGACGTATGCGATGAATTTCATTTCCATGGGAACCGCCTACGCGATTTGGACGGGAATGGGGACGGCAGGAAGCACGCTGCTGGGGATGTTTGCGTTCGGAGAACCGAAGGAATGGCGTCGTATGTTCTTCATCGCTTTGATTCTTGCTTCAGCCATCGGACTTAAGATTATGACGTAACCAGTCGGGGCGTACAGAATTTCATAGACTGTGAAGGATATTCGGATTTGTATATAGAATTTACATATAGTTTGGTGATTTGAAGCTATGCAATCAAACGCCAGGATGCATTTTTTATTTTGGAAAGGACAGGTGTATCTTATGAAATTCAGCGAGTATCGCTATGAACGCCCCGACGTAAAAGCTTTTGAGCAAAAGTTCAAGGAACAACTGAACGCCTTCACCTCCGCCGGCACGTACGAGGAACAGGATGAGGCGATGACCCGTATTAACAAACTTCGCAGCGAGATGGATACCCTGAGCCAACTGGTGTACATCCGCCACTCGATTGATACGAACGACGAGTTCTATAAGGCAGAGCAGGATTTCTTCGACGAGAACGGACCGGTCATCCAGGAATACATAACGGATTATTACCGCGCCCTCGTGGATTCGAAATTCAGAGCCCAGCTGGAGGACAAATGGGGACGGCAGCTGTTCCAGCTGGCAGAGTTATCGCTCAAAACCTTCAGCCCTGAGATCATCGAGGATTTGCAGCAGGAGAACAAGCTGACCACGGAATATGCGAAGCTGATCGCTTCTGCAAAAATCCAGTTCGAAGGCGAAGAACGCACCCTGTCGCAGCTGATTCCGTTCCAGCAATCGACGGATCGCGATATGCGCAAACGCGCAATGGAGGCTTCCAGCGGTTTCATGGCCGAGAACGAAGCCACCTTCGACCGCATCTATGATGATCTGGTCAAGGTGAGAACCAAGATTGCCAAGAAGCTTGGCTTCAACAATTACGTAGAGCTGGGTTATGCCCGCATGGCCCGCACGGATTACAATGCGGAGATGGTGGCTAATTTCCGTAACCAGGTGCTCGAGCATATCGTTCCGGTTGCGTCCAAGCTGAAAGAACGTCAGCAGAAGCGGATCGATGTGGACCAACTGCTGTACTACGACGAGAATTTTTCCTTCAAATCGGGGAATGCCACGCCGAAGGGCGACCCGGATTGGATCGTGAACAACGGCGCGAAGATGTACGAGGAATTGTCTCCGGAAACTCACGAGTTCTTCACCTTCATGCAGGAGAACGGCCTTATGGACCTGGTTGCCAAAAAAGGCAAGCAGAGCGGCGGATACTGTACCTATATCAGCGAGTACGGCGCACCGTTTATCTTCTCCAACTTCAACGGGACTTCCGGCGATATTGACGTGCTGACGCACGAAGCCGGTCATGCGTTCCAAGTGTACGAGAGCAGAGGTTTCGAGGTGCCGGAGTATGGATTCCCGACTTATGAGGCATGCGAAATCCATTCCATGAGCATGGAATTCTTCACTTGGCCGTGGATGGACCGCTTCTTCGAGGACGAGGCGGATAAATACCGCTTCGACCATCTGGCGAGCGGACTCATCTTCATTCCTTACGGGGTGACGGTTGATGAATTCCAGCACTTCGTTTATGAAAATCCGGATGCTACGCCGGCGGAACGGAAACAGGCATGGCGCGAGATCGAGCGGAAATATCTGCCGCACCGGAACTATGATGATAATACGTATCTGGAGCAAGGCGGCTTCTGGCATAAACAAGGACATATCTTCAATTCGCCGTTCTATTATATCGACTATACGCTGGCTCAAATCTGTGCATTCCAATTCTGGAAGAAGATGCACGAGGACCAATCCGCGGCATGGGCGGATTATCTGCACCTGTGCCGTCAAGGCGGAAGCAAATCCTTCACTGAATTGGTGAAGGTCGCAGGACTGATCTCTCCATTCGAGGATGGCTGCGTCACTTCCGTCATCGGCAGCATCGAAGCTTGGCTGGACAGCGTGGACGATACAGCTCTTTAAATCGTAAATAAGTTATGCAAAGACATGCAGGAGCACACGAGTGGGTACATACTCAGGTGTTTCCTGCATGTTTTTCATAGTGAGCATCTCAAAACGCGGCTCACTTTTTAATGCCCATAAACCAGGAGGAATAAAGACCATGATTACGTACAAACCGTTAAGCGAGCTTCCGATCCGGGAAGTATCCGAGCTTTGGAATCTCTCGTTTGAAGGCTACATGGTGAACGCTTCCATGCCGCTGGACCGCTTCATTGCCCGGATCGGGAATGACGCTTTATGTCTGGAGCGCTCACTCGCTTGTTACGTGGATGGCGTACCCGCCGGCATCGTCATGAACAGCTTTCGATTGGATCGCGGCGAATCCATTGCGCGTAACGGAGGGACGGCAATAGCTCCGGATTTCCGGGGCAAAGGGATCGGCAAATCCATGATGGAGAAAAACGACGACCTCTATAAGGAGCAAGGCGTGCGCCGTGCCTATTTAGAGGCGATTAGCACGAATGCGGCCGCGATTCGCCTTTATGAAAGCGTCGGATATGAAATCATCGATCGGCTGCTCATCATGACAAATGATCAATCGTTAGAGACGCAGGATCATCAGAATGCATCGACTCCGTTTACGTTGGTCAGAGGCCTAGCCGCGGAGGCTGCCTCCGCAGACTTCTATCGATCCGGCGAAGTCTGGCAGACAGACGCTGCCAGTATCAAGGACGGCGAGTGCGTGCTTGTTTATGAAGGGGAAGAACTTGTGGGCTACGGTTTGTTCAAGCGGGCGTTCGATGCTGCGGGCCGTTTGCAGGCCACCACGCTATTCCGCTGTGAAGCCGCTCCTGGTTACCGGGAAGCCAAAGCCGTGTTGAAAGCAGCCGCGCTCGAGATGATGCAGCCTGGTTCCACTTGCAAGCGATCCGCATTCAATATCAGGGCTTCGCATAAGGAATTGGTGGATGTGCTGGAGGCGCTTGGTTTCGCCAGCTCGATGGAGCAGGTGCTTATGGTCCGCGACTACAACGCTACATAGGTTGTATGAATATCTGCAAGGCTGGAGGAATTACGCTTATGAAAAAAAGCACGGATCTAACCCTGTATCCGGCCCTATCGAACGATATCCATTGGGGCGTGGTGCGAGCCCGTTTTGCCCTGGGCGAAGATTTCGAAGAATCGATGGTCAGCAATGTCACGATTATTCCATTCGCCGGGGAACGCTGCGTTATTTTTCAGATAGCGGACGGCAGCTGGGAGCTTCCTGGCGGAACCCTGGAGCCTGGCGAGTCTTATATCGAGGGACTCCGGCGGGAAGTTAGGGAGGAGCTTGGCGCAAAACTCGAGTCATACCGGGTCTTTGGCCAGTTTCGCTGCGAGTCCAGCAGCAAGACGCCTTATCGGCCGCATATTCCCCATCCTCAATTTGTCCGATTGGTTGGGTACGGGGATGTACGCATCGTTGGGGAGCCGCTGAATCCCGTGGATGGGGAGCAGGTCATCGCAGTGGAGGCGGTTTATCTGGAGGTAGCCGTAAGACGATTGGAGGAGACGGGCAGGCAGGATATCGCGGATCTTTACAAGCTGGCATATACCATACGACAAGGTGACCGCTTAGAGTAATCGACGATGACTCACTAGGTAGGGAGGATCGGTTGTGGGATCTGCCTTACATCCATCCGACATGCCTGAGCAAGATCGAGCTGACCGATGACGTCCCTTCCATCCTCCTGCATGGGGATGTCAGTCATTATAGGGAGGAGCAAGGCATTTAATGGTCGTCTGAGAAATATGTTGCATGAGGAACTCCACCCCCAAATTTCCCCGAATCGAGGGGCAGTTGCTGAGTGAGACCATGAATCAGGATGGGTTTTATAAGTTCGATCATAGGGGGAGCGCGCTGTTCAGAAAAGAGGTGTAGATATTGGAACACTTATTTCAGGAGCTTTTACAGCATTATTTTAATGGCCCTGTGTCTTCGATCGAGACCGTGCCTTTCGGCATGACGAATGATTCCCGAATTGTCGTAATGAACCAAAAGAAATACGTCGCGAGAATATACAATCGTCACACGAAGAATGAAGAGAGATTACAGTTTGAGGTTGGACTAACAGCCTATCTGGAGAGTTGTTGCTTATCGTTTGATGTTCCATGTTTCGTCTCCAGTAAGGATGATGCCAAGTACGTGGTTCTATCGGATGGTTCCCTGGGCTCCCTGACATGGTTTATCGAAGGAGAGGTACCTGACCTATCCAGCATGTCCGATGTGCTTAGTTATGGGCGGACAGTTGGGGAAATATCATATGCTCTTCAACAATTCGAATCGGATTCCGTTGATGTAGCTTATCCTGCGATTGCGTTCCATGATTTTTACAACCTCCATTCTCTAGCCAATCAGACGAAAATTAATGAGTTTTTGGTATGCCCTCCATTTGAGATTGATGCCGAACAGATAGCGGTTTTGCAAGGATACTATGAATGTGGGTTTAACCGTGCACCTGAATTGAATGTGCTGCCAAAGCAAATGGTCCATCATGATATTTTAGTTTTCAATCTCTTGATCGATCCCCAGTCCAGGGAGATGAGTGGTGTATTGGATTTTGATTTTGCCGCTAGGGACATACGGATATGGGAACTATCCATCTGTCTGAACCATCTTCTTCAGCATGAGGACCAGACCTTGACGAAGGTCGAATTATTTTTAGATGAGTATCGAAAAAATATGAGGTTAACCCGTGCAGAGATCGATTGGATTCCCTATACCATGCAGTTATATTATGTTTCGTTATTAAGCATCTATATCGGACAGCATTTGGCCGGAAGGAACATCGCCTCCTATTTTCAACTAATGTTGAAGCAACTTATGATCAGAAAAGAATGGATGGAACGGAATCAACATGAGTTTGTTGAGATGTTGTATTCGAAATGTTTATAAATGTGCCAAGCAAACAACTTCTAGGATGTGATGGATGCTGTGAGATTACCTTATAAAATAGGTTATGCGGTTACGTTGGTTTGGCTGGTCTGGATTGTATACGGTTATATGAATTATGACGATATCGCTGAGCGCGGCCAACTGTCCATCGTTCTGTTAAGCGCCGTGATTGGCATCATCCTGCTGCCGATCTATTTTATATCCGTACTGCTGTACTCTGTTTACAAACGGGATTCGGGAAAGAAAAAGTAAGGGGGGATATCTTGAAGGATCGATATCTATTTTTGCTTGGCGGTCATTCCTTTCAAGCCGAAGCCAATCGACGGTTTCTAGAGCAAGCGGGCGGTTCCCATGCCAGGATTGCGTTATGCATCATGAACCGGTCGGGCTGGGAGGAGTATGTCCCGTTGTTTCAGCAGATGTGGACTGAAGCGGGAATGACCCAGAACGTGAGCGTGATCGTTCCCGATGAAGACGGGAATCTGGACATGGAACAAGCTGAACAGGTGCTGTCATGGGCCACGGGAATATTTATTGGCGGGGGAAACACGGAGAAATACCATCGCTATTACGCGACGGGGCCTTTTAAAGAGCTGTTAATCGACCGCTACGAGAACGGCGTTCCGATTGCTGGCAATTCGGCAGGTGCCCTAATTCTTCCGGAGACATGCCTGATATCCCCGCTTGATAATGAACAAGGCATCATGATGTTTAAGCAAGGCGTAGGGCTGTTCTCGAATGTCTTGATCAGCGTCCATTATACGGAGTGGGACGACCAGTCCAACCTGCTGCAAGGAATGAAAACAAGGAAAGTGCGTTACGGCATCGGCATTGATGAGCAGGCATGCGCCGTTTTTATCAATGGACAGCTGGCGTCCTCGTTGGGGGAATCCGTCTACACCGTAACCTACGAGGATTTTGACGAGGACCGATATACGATTGTGAAGAGGACATCTTGAAGGATGTCTTCTTTTATAGTTCATCCGAAAAGAAGGTCACCTTGAAATAACGTATCGGGGATCTGGTTTTTCTATCGCAAGTGTGTCAAGATAAACGGAAAATAGACGGAGGAGATTGGACGGAATGATCTATCATATTATTTCGAAGCAAGCATGGATGGAAGCGCAAGGCAAGGACATGTACGAGCCGCCAAGCCTGCAGACGGACCGATTTATTCACTGCTCGACCGAGGCGCAAGTCAGCGGCGTAGCTAACACAATGTACACTGGCAGAACCGATCTGATCGTTCTGGGGATTCAAGAAGATCAGGTGGACGCGGAGATCATTTTTGAGGATTTATATGAGCTGAATCAGCTGTATCCGCATATTTATGGCGGGTTAAACCTGAATGCGGTCCGGAAGGTTTATCGTTTGGAGGCGGATAAGGACGGCGCTTTTGCGTTCCAGGCTTCTCCTGAGCTTGAGTATAAAGGATAGAAAGGCCGTCATACCTTAACATAATCCAAAGGAGGAGGCATGTATGATACTCGAAGTCGCCATGCTGCAGGTAAAGCAAGGACAAACGTCGGATTTTGAACGGAATTTCCAAGTCGCGTCAGGAATCATCTCGAAGATGAAGGGCTACATCCATCATGAGCTGAAGCGTTGCTTGGAAGATGATCATAAGTACATTCTGCTGGTGAAATGGGAGACCCTGGAGGATCACACGATAGGTTTTCGGGAATCCGCGGAATATCAGGACTGGAAACAACGGCTGCATCACTTTTACGATCCGTTCCCTGTTGTAGAACATTATGAAGAGGTGTGAATCGAAGCATTATTTTTAAAGCCTCTGAACAAGCCATGCCCACCGGTATATTATCTTATGATGAAACGATGGATAAGCTGAATCGAGTACGGGAAACAACGAAGCAGATCATAACGAAGCTGGATGAGCGAAATACGAATGATCTGCACGATCCTCACCCGTATGGATTCGAGCTGAATGCTGAACAATGGGCCCATTTTATAGCGATACACGAGACCCTGCATATCAGACAGCTGGGACGTATCCGGGAGGCGAATCAATAACCGTTAAGGCAGGTGTTCATGTTGAACGTCGAAGAGTTGATGACAGAGGTATACGGCATTCTGCCGCTTAAGGTCGAGCCCATGTCATTCGGCCATACCAATCAGGTGTACAGCGTAACATTTCCGGACCGGCAAATCATTCTCCGAACCAATCGCAAGCCCGACGTCCTGAAGCATACTGCAAACAACATAGCGATCCTATCATCGCTGGGCTTGCCGGTACCGAGCGTGATTCGAACGGATGTGTCCCTTCAGAAGGTCCCCTATGCATACATGATGCTGGAGCATGTTCCGGGCCGTGATCTGCGATATGAGCTTGAGGGCATGACGGATGAACAATTGGACGATCTCGCCGGACAGATCATCGTTTTCCAGCGCAAGGTGTCCGAGCTTCCCTTGGGCACCGGGTTCGGATGGGTTCCGATCGGAGAGCAGGGGCCTTTTACATCCTGGGCGGAGATCATCGATCGTGATATCCGCGATCATATCGGCAACATTACCGGTGAGGTTGCCCCGGACATCATCGTTCAATTGCAGCACATCAAGCGGCGATACGAGCCTGATTTCGACCGGATAGAGCCTGTCTGTTTCCTGGATGATCTCACGATCAAGAACGTGATTGTGTCCGATGGCACGCTGCAAGGTATCGTGGATTTCGATTGGGTCTGTTATGGAGATCCGCTGTACATGATCGCCCTCACCCAAACGGCGGTGGTCTCTGATATCGGAGACCGGGGAATGGCCTACGTGGAGGCGTTATGCAGGCATTGGGGAGCGGACCGGGAACAGCGGGCACTGATTGATTTTTATTCCGTCGTACATGCGCTGGCTTTTATCGGCCATCATCAGAGGGAGCGGAACGAGGCCTGCAAACAGCGCATGGTTTCATTCATAGTAGACAAAATAAAGCATGATGCAAACAGAACCGCATGAGCTTAAGAGCCCATGCGGTTCTTGTTGTCTTATCAAGAAGTTGGCGCAAATCCCACTCTCGGTTTGTCCCGTTCCTTGGTATTCACCGAAACGTAGCGGATCGCGGTTAACGGTACATACAGCATCTCGTATTCATCTTTGTATCGGATGAATTGTTCGCCTACTTCCTCCAGCGTGCCGTTCCGCACATAACTTCCATCCGTAAAATAGATGCTCACTTCCTGATTCAGCAAATTTTTCAGCATATACGGTTCACTCCTTGTGAATAAAATAGAGTATCGGGGCTAAACGGATCATGGGCATTCATCGGATAGCGTCACAGTTTGGTGACGATGTCGTCAATGATCCCGTATTCCTTCGCTTCTTCCGCCGACATAAAATAATCCCGCTCCATATCCTTTTCGACGCGTTCGACGGACTGACCTGTGCGCTCGGATATAATATGCGCCAGCTTCTCACGGGTTTTCAGGATGCGTTTCGCCGTAATGGCGATATCGGTGGCCTGCCCCTGTACACCGCCCAGCGGCTGATGGATCATAATTTCGCTGTTCGGCAGAGCGAGGCGCTTGCCTTTGGCGCCGGCCAGCAGCAGGATCGCACCGTATGATGCGGCGAATCCCGTGCAGATGGTGTTGACTTGAGGTTTGATAATCTGCATGGTATCGTAAATGCCAAAGCCCGCGGATACCGAGCCGCCCGGACTGTTGATGTACATGTGGATATCCTTCTCAGGGTCCTCGGCCGCAAGAAACAACAGCTGTGCGATAATGCTGTTTGCGATGGCGTCATCGATGGCTGCGCCCACAAAGACGATCCGATCCTTCAGCAGTCGGGAATAAATATCGTATGATCGTTCGCCACGGTTGGTTTGCTCAACAACATAAGGAACAATATTCATGGTTTCATCCTCCATCTTCGTAAGGTTTTCGTGATTCAGCAAGTAAACGAAGAGACCGCTGCAAAAGATACGAAAGAAACCATGAAATATATTTTTGATGACCGAGTAACGAAAAGCACGCTTCATTCGTTTACCTATAAGATATCCTACCGAGATGTGGAAAGGAGTTGGATTCCGATGACGATCTATCGACCGAGCGCCACCACGGCGGCCGACCAGGGCCTGGCGGAGCTGAATGCTGCCCTGCACAGGTATTGTCTGTCCCTTACAAACTCCTCATGGGATTCCGATGATCTGGTGCAGGACACATGGATCAAGGCGCTGGAACATTTGCGGCAGCGGAGCCATGCCAATCCCGAAGCTCTCCTGCTTCGGATCGCCAAGAATACATGGATTGACCGGGTCCGCCGGGATCAGACCTACCGACGAATTCTGGATGAGAAGCTGGAACACGTATTGCCTAAAGAAGAAGCCTCGAACGAGGACGGCAAGCTGAACATCGAGTTCGCCTTTCAATGGCTGATGGAACATTTGTCGCCCCTGCAGCGAACGGTGCTGCTGCTCCGTGAAGTGTACGAATATTCCATTTCGGAAACCGCGAATATGCTGCAAACGACGGACGGAGCGGTAAAAGCGGCCCTTCATCGAGCTCAAAAGGTGCTGCAATCGTTGAACCCGGAGGAAGAGGAGCTTGGATTGGCTATGCCCGAAGAGGCAGAGATGACCCTGAATCTTCAGGCATTGGCAGAGGCATACCAATCCGGGGATGTCGAAGCTGTCGTTAGGCTGATTCAATGGAACAGCAGCGGGGCATCGGCCATTGGAAGCATGGCTCCGATGGAGGTTCAATCGCCGACCGCGAGTTATATGATGTATGGCGGGTATTCGGCCGACATGCGAATGGCCGCGTAAAGCGAAGATTCGACCAGGTGGATCATACATTGCCGTTAAGGCCGGAGCAGAAGCTGCTCCGGCCTTTTTTGACGAGGATTAACAACCGGTGAATAGGGACAACCGATATACATGAATCTCCGTCCATCGTATCGTCTTCCAGCCCTTGGGGATGTATACTATAACCAAGCAGATCGGACAGGAATGAGGGATGAGGTTGCAGACCGAAGTGAAGCTGTACACCATGTGCATGATCCAAGACGGAAGCAGAATTTTGCTGATGAACAGACCGGATGACAAAGGTTTCCCCGGATATATTGCCCCCGGCGGCAAGGTGGATTTTCCGGAAAGCATTGTAAACGGAGCCATTCGGGAGGTTCGGGAGGAAACCGGCTTGATTGTGAAGGACATCATCTATAAAGGCCTTGAAGAATCCTGTGAACCGAATACGGGGCTTCGGTACATGGTATTTAATTATTTGGCCACTTCCTTTGAAGGGGAGCTGCTGGAGCATCCTCCCGAAGGGGAGCTGTTATGGGTGGATCGCGAAGAGGCGTTGAAACTGCCCATGCAGGATTGGTTTAAACGAAGGTTTCCTTTGTTTTTCGAAGAGGGGACGTTTGAATTAAGCGAGATATGGGATGAGCAGACAGGACACGTTCTGGAGGAAATGGTCAGGCGGTATCCTGCAAGAATACCACAGGCGGCAGGTCTCGCCGATTAACGAAGGGAGCGTTGCGGCATGGCGGTCAAGGCGGTGTTCTTCGATTTATATGAGACGTTAATCACGGAGTTCGCAGACGGCAAGCGGGTATCCAAGAGATCCTATGACTATATGGATAGACTCGGGCTTTCGGACGCGGAGTTTAAACAGGAGTGGAGCACTCGTTCGGAGCGAAGAATGAATGGGCATTTTCCCGACTATCATTCGGTGATCCGTGACATTCTGGATTCTCGCAGTTTGCCCTATCCTCAGGAACACGTGGAATTCCTATATCAGTCGAGAGTCGGCGAGAAGAAAATTCCTTTCCAAACAATCTCGAAGGAGATCTGCAGGCTGCTGGAACTTCTGCGTGAACGGGGACTGAGGCTGGGCTTGATCAGCAATTGCTCGGAAGAAGAGGTGGTTTCTTTTGGCCAGAGCGGATTGGCCCCCTACTTCGATGACGTTATCTTCTCTTATCAGGTTGGGGTAGCCAAGCCGAATGCAGAAATCTATCGCTTGGCTTGTGAGCGCTTATCCGTAAGACCGGAGGATGCCCTGTTTATCGGGGACGGCGGTTCAGATGAGCTGAGAGGCGCGGGGAGTGCCGGATTAAGGCCATATCACGCCTATTGGTACAATACGTTTATGGAGAGCGGGTATGAGAAGATCCGTCAACCGCTGCATGTGCTGGACATCATTGAATCTATAATAGAAAGGGAGCCGCCGAACAATGAATCTGCAGGCCATTAACCATCTCTGCTTTTCAGTTTCGCACTTGGAACGGTCCATTGATTTTTACAGGGACGTGTTTGGAGCCAAGCTTCTGGTCAGAGGGCGAAAGCTGGCTTATTTCGATCTGAACGGGCTGTGGATTGCTCTAAACGAAGAAGACGTGGACCGAAGCACGGCAAACAGAGCCTATACGCATATTGCATTTACCATCGATGAGCAGGATGTGGAACCGACGCTGCTTCGCCTTCAATCGCTCCAAGTGGAGATTTTGCCGGGTAGGGCAAGGGACGAGAAGGATAAGAAGTCGATTTACTTCCTGGATCCGGACGGCCACATGTTCGAGTTTCATACGGGCGGATTGCAGGACAGACTGGACTATTACCGAACGGACAAAGAGCATATGATCTTTTACGATACCGAGTAGTTGGGAGAGGAACGATTCCAATTCCAGAGGAGATGAGACGATGAACCTTGCCAACCGCATAACGATAGCCAGGATGTTATTGATTCCCGTATTTATTTTATTTTTTGCCGAGTATCCACTATGGTTGACCGAGAACAGCCGCTTCTTCGGATTCATTCATGCTTATGGAACCTACATCGCGCTGGGCGTGTTCATTCTTGCGTCGGCTACGGACAAGCTGGACGGTTACATTGCACGGAAATTGAACCAAATCACGAACCTTGGAAAATTGCTGGACCCGCTCGCAGATAAACTGCTCATATCGGTCGCCTTAATCATGATGGTTCAATCCGGCATGGTTGCGACTTGGATCGCCGTTGCCATCATCGCCCGGGAATTCGTCATTACGGGACTTCGGATGGTCGCCTCCGAGCAGGGAATCGCATTGTCCGCTGATAGGCTCGGCAAATTGAAAATGGTCCTTCAAGTCACTGCCATAGCAGCGGTATTGCTGGATAACGCTCCGTTTACGTTCATCAGGATGGTCCAAGTGGACGAGATGCTCATGCTTGCGGCAGTAGCCTTAACGATTTACTCAGGCATCCATTATTTATTGAACAATGTTAAACTCATTAAACTTAGCTGAAGAGTAGTTTTTTTTGAACAACCGAAGTTGGGAAAATATCCTACTTTGTGCCCATTTTGGGCTCGGAAGGTAACGATTTGAACCGGGACTGTCGATATACAGATAGACTGGAAAAAAAGCCTGCGAGACAGAAGGTACAAAGGAGAGAAATAAATGAGCTTAAACAGAAAGACAACGAAGATTTTTCTTGTCGTTGTGATGATGTTGGCGATGGTTTTTCCAACCAGCGTATTCGCCGCCTCCGGGGACGTAACATCGATTGAATTTGATACGAACGAGAGCAAAATTTACTTAACCGTTAATGAAACAACGGAACAACTTCGCGTATTGGCTAACATTGAAGGATCTTCCACGAAGAAGGACGTAACCAATGAGACGACGTGGACTTCGTCCAACACGAGAATCGTCAAGGTTGACGGCGGTCTCATTGTTCCGCTGGAGAAGGGTACGGCCCGTATTACGGCAAAATACAAAGGCGCAATCAAAACGATTGATGTCGACGTCAAATTTGCCATCGACGAGTTCAAGCTGGATCAACCGGATAAAGTGGAGCACAAGCTTGGAACGGAAGGTTTAACCGTTAAAGCGTTGGCTGACGGAACGAACGACGTGACAACGGAAGCGAAGTGGACCACTTCCGATGACAGCGTACTGAAAGTAAGCAAAGGGGAACTGACCCTCGTAGGTCTGGGCAGCGCAACCGTGACTGCGGAATACAAAGGGCTCAAGGCGTCCTTTACGGTCAAAGTCGTCGCTCCTTACCAAAAGCTTGCGATCGTTCCGGGCGAGGATCAGGAGCTGCTAGTCGGTGATGCGCCTGTGGATCTTAAAGTATTCGCCAAGCAGTCGGAGACCGATGCGGGTACGGACGTAACGGACAAGGTAGAGCTGAAATCGTCCAACACTTCCGTAGCAACGATTGAGGATGGCAAGCTGAAGCCGGTGGCTTTGGGCAAATCCACGATCAGCGTGAGCTATTTGGGTTCGACTGCCAAGCTGGATGTGTATGTGCGCAATCCATATGAAGCTTTGATACTGGATCAGACGGATTTCGTCAAGAATCCGGTTCTGTTTATGAACGATTCGATTACGGTAAAAGCCAAGGTTCGTAATGCGGCTTCCCAATCCATCGACGTGGCCGGGGAATGGACCTCATCCAATCCGCTGGCGGTATCCGTCAACGGTGGCGTGATCACAGCAAGAGCCAAGGGAACCTCCACCATCAAGGTGAGTTACCTCGGAATCAGCAAAGAATTTACCGTTAAGGTTTATCCGACGGTAACCAAGTTTGAAACAGAGGACACGAAGGTGGACGTGCTGAAAGACGAATCCAAGTCCTTCCCTAAAGTGACGGGAACGCTTCTGGACGACGAGGAAGAGGATTTCAGCAGCGCGGTGACCTGGACTTCGAGCGATGAGAACGTGGTAACGACCGAAGACGGCAAAATCAAAGGTATCGATGCCGGTACAGCAACAATCACCGGTAAGATCGGTTCCAGAGAAGTAGCGACGCTGCCGGTTACGGTTAACGAAAAAGTGCTGGTGCTGCTGCCGGATGTAGAGGAGTACCAGCTGGTTATAGGCAGAAGCAACGCGCTGCCGAAAGTAAATGCCGTATTCGAGGATGGCGAAGAGAGCGATGTGACCTCTTCCATCGAATGGTCGCTGACAGGATCTGCGGCTGTCATTAAAGACGGTACGATCAAGGGCTTAACGAAAGGCTCGACAACGCTGAAAGGCACTTATTTGAACAAAGAAGTCAAGATTCCGGTCGTGGTTGAACAGGAAGTCGTTAAGTTTGTCGTAGACCCGGAGAATATTGACCTCAACATCAAGAAATCCAAATCGATTAAAGTTACAGGCTACTACAGCAACGGCAAAACGGTTTCGCTCTCATCCAAGATGAATTGGAGTTCTTCGGACACCGCGATTGCAACGGTATCCAGAACCTCCGTTAAAGCGGTTGCCGAGGGTAAAGCAACGATTACGGGTTCATACCAAGGGAAAGAAGTCACCGTTAAGGTAAACGTGGTTCCGAAGATGACGAAATTGATCGCCAGCGAGAAGAAACTGAACTTGAAGCCCGGTGACGTCAAAACCGTAACGGTTACGGCCGAATATGATACCGGCGCAAAAACGAGTGTTGGGGACACCGCCGTGTGGACAACCAGCAACTCCAGCGTGGCCAAAGTAACGAACGGACGCATTGAAGCGATCGCGAAGGGAACCGCCCGCATTAAGGGGCAGTACAATTCGAAGACCGTAACCATTACCGTCTCTGTTAAATAGTTAGAACAGCATGCTGCAACAGCCCGGCTCTAAAGATGAGCCGGGCTGTTGTCTGTTCATAAGAATCTTTCTGGGTAAAGCGGGATGAGGTCAAATTCCAGGCTGCTGCGTTCTCAGAAACCAGGCAAGTATATGACCGTTATAGATCTCCAGCGATTTCACCTGAAAATTCGTCGCTTCGGCGAGTACATATATTTCATCGATCGAATAATATTTCATCTCGGCATCAACAAAACCGTCTCCTATCCGGTAGTAAGGCATATCCAGGAGATCAGGATCGTGACGAGAAGGCGCAAAATGCCGTTTCCACGGCGTTGAGATGAGCAGGCTTCCGCCAGGCATCAGTTTATCATGGATTTTGCGGAGAACCGGTATCGGATTGTAGTTCATATGCTCGAGCACTTCCGTAAAGAGAACGATATCGTACCGTTCGTTTCCCGGAATATCCTCGGCTTCCACATTGCACTGGCTCCACCGGATCCCGTAGTCCTGTTCCAGCTCCACGGACCAGTAATCCGCCATGTGATCCAAGCCGTGTGCTTGAGCTCCGGACAATACGCTGTACATTAGCAGCGTACCGTAAGCAGCGCCGATATCTAGCACCTTGGCGCCCCGGTTCACAAGCAACGAGTCCAGGATCGGAAGCAGCGGGTACCAGTAGCTGGCTTCTTCATCCTTGTATACCGACAGATAGTGGCTCCCATTCCGCTTGGCATGATAGGAAGAGATGATCGTTTGGGCACGGGACAGTTTCTCGTCAGGCGATAGATCATCATCAAAAGGCTGCCTGCATTGCCGCTCGGCAGCCTCGGGTAACGGTCCGACCGTTCCAACGCTGACGAGCAGGTATCCGGGCACATTGCGCTTCTCGTATTCAGGGAGTCTATGGTACCACATCGTCAGCCAATGCTTGACGGTCTGGGAATCCCGGATGAAATCAAGAAAATCCAAACTGTCCAAAAAGCCGATGCTGCTCTCCTCGATCAACGTTATACCGCACCGCTCAAATTGATTTCTGAGCGTGGAGGCGGGATGCTCCATGCCATACATCCAGGTGCCCAGCTGTTCGGCGGCTTCTTTTCCCGCACGATACGGCAAACATTCCGCAAAAGGGGTGAGGATCAGCATCGTTCCTCCCGGCTTGGTAACCCGTTTCATTTCCCTTAATATCGCGATCCGCTCTTCTTCCTCAAAATGCTCCAGCACCCCCGCATTCCAGGTTAGATCAAAGTGCTGGTCAGGAAGCCGCATCTCCCTAATATCGGAGAGAACAAAGGTGCCCGGAACCTTGGCGCTGTAAAAGGCGCTCCGGCTGTTGTACAGCGCATTCTCGGAATAATCGACCAGCGTCACTTCCGCATGCTCAGCAGCCAGGCGCAGCGAAATCTTGCCCGTTCCGGAACCGGCCTCGAGTATTCGCTTCCCTTCGATGCCTCCTGTAACCTCCATGATCTTATCGTAGATGGTTTGGCTTAGTGAATCCCAGTGATAGGATATCTCCCGGGACCATAGCTGATCCCAAATCTTCTTCTGGCGTTCATCCGGCAGCATATCATTCGGTCACCCCTTTGTGTTCTGGCGTGTACTTGCGAAACAGCCGGTGGAACTCACCGGAGCCGTTGTGAATCTCAGCCAGTTCTCTCAATCCGTACGCCCCGTATTGATGAAACAGGCCAGCCTCGTTCATGGAAAATTCGGTGTATTTGTCCGGCATCGACATGCGTTGGGCCATGGTTGCGTGGTATACCCAGGAGGCCAGGCAGCATTTCGGCCTCCATGCCGTGCGCGTTCCCATATAATACCGCATGCCCAGAAGCAGACTGTCATCCTCATAGCCCTGCTTGCCGGATAAGAATCGAGTATCATAACCTCCAATATGGCGAAGGGCTTCCGCACGGTGAACGACCGGATGCACGAATCCATCCGCAATCCCTTCTCTTGACAGCCGCTGGAGCGTTTCGCTGAGCTCACCCGGTGTTTTCGGAAGAACAATGAACTCACCCAAGGGCTGCAGTTCTCCGGTTGAAGTAACGATGCCGGGCGATACCATAGGTTCGTCGTTACATTCCAGATAACGAAGAAGAGGTTCGTGCCAATCCGGAGGAAAGAGCATGTCGACATGAATTTCGGAGATGTACCCCGCTTCTGGGAAGTGCCCCCATATGAATTCAAAACACGCTTGCCTGGCGGCAGCGATGCCGATATTCGCTCCGTTCCCGAGAATAACACCGGACAGGCCTAACGTTTGCAGCCATTCTTGCAGCTCTTCATTCGTAAGGCATCCTTGATTAAACAGAACCGTCCTATGCTCCCGGGAGCGCCGCAGACTGCTTAACGCCAGGCTGGCCATGTGTAAATCATTCTCGCGCGAGCTCTCCCGAATGAATAAGGGCAAGGTATGAATGATCTTCAATTCCATCGCTTCCTCTTATGGTTATTCGTTATTCCATCCATTCAACAAGCGTAGGCGATTCCTCCAGAATGGAGTCGTATTGTTCTTTCGAGCCGAACTCTGCTTCAGGATCAAGCTGACGATAACGCCTGAGCTTCTCCAGCCTGTATTCCGGTTTGGCCCACCCGTAATGCTTAAGGCGAATGGCTGAAAGATGGTGGGGAAGATCGAATACATTCGCCGGGAACCGTCCACAGTGCTGAGGCGTCTCTTTCCAGCAATACTTCATTTCGGGACGGTAACGCAGAAGAAAAGGGCGATAGGTTCTATGCGAGCTCCAGAATTCATCGTCCCGGTAATGGGTTTCGTTCCAAAAATCATAGAGCCGAAAACAGTACAAATCGAACTCGTTTTGCTTCAGCATGGAAGGAAGCTCAGCCGTAAAGGAAGACTCAAACCATTCGTCCGCATCCAAATTCAGAATCCATTCGGGATGAACGTTCAAGGTTTCGCGCCATTGTTGCTTTCTCAGCTCAACCTCGTTGTGAAACAGGGATGCCTCGTTGCTGATCAGACGCAGCGGAATTCCCTTCAAAACTTCCATACATACATCCAGCGTGTTATCCGTACTTGCATCATCGATAATAACGGCTTGGTCAATGTAGTCCCGATGCCGTTCAAGCGCTTGCCGCAGATAGCGTTGGCCTTCATTCTTCAGAACCATCGTCAGGGTGAGCGATGGGCGGGCCGTGCGGCGATTCGCATCAATGGGGCTGAGACAGCCCTCTTCTCGTTCCTCGAGGCAGCTTCGAGTAACCTCGGGGATGGATGTAGTCTTATCCGTTGCCTTCAGGAACAGTCCGGCATGGTGAAGATCGCTTTCACGGTAGATATGGTAAGCCGGGTAGTGCGTATCTACATACAAGGTGAACCCCAGCGCAGCCGCCCGAATGCTGAAATGCCGATCCTCTCCCCAGAAGGACAAATTGTAGATGGGTTTATAGTTAACCCCGCGCACAAGAGCCCGGCGGCTGATTAAAGTGCAAGCTCCGAGTCCGCCGACTTCATACACGCCGGCCTCCGCTAACCGGCTCACGAATTGTTGATAGCGATGTTCCTTTTGGGCTTCGTCCAACGTTTCGCCCGCCTGTTGTTCGTATTGGGTATATTCATCCTTGAGCCACACCTGGGGATGGGGGCGTGAGTCCGGCTGCCAACGGGTCCAGAAGATTTCCGAAATGATCTCTTTGTCGGTGGCGATGAGGTGAATCAGGGTCTGCGGTGCCAGCAGCAAATCCGAATCGACCAGAAACAGATAGTCAAACCGTAAGTCAAGCGCATATTGAATGATCTTGTTCTTATAATCGGCTACCTTCCAAATCAATCGATCGTTCCAATAATGGGTTGTCTCGTCGCGGATATATTCGTGATCATCAGGCGTATGGGCGCTGTGGATAACCACCCGGTTAACTTCTTTCATAAATCGGCTCAATCTGGCGCTGGATAATTCATCGTTGTTGTCATCGATAAAGAAGTAGCAAAGCTCCAAGGAATTTTGCTCCAGCCGCAGCAATGAGGTTAGGAAATGGTCCAGAATCTCCGGTTTCTGCCGTACAGGACTGCCGATCAAAACGCGTCTGCGCCCCTGGGTCGTCATGAGCTCTGCCTCTCATCGTCACGCTGAAGCTCCTGCAGCTTGTTTCGAAAATATTCTTGGTTCGCCAGCATGGTCTCATCGCCCGGTCGGTAGGCAAGCGCCTTCTCATTATGCTGATTGGCAATCGCATAAGCTCCGATTCGGTCGTAACAAACGGCCAATTGCAGATGGGGAAGCCATGTGGAGAAGGAGGGGTTATGAAATCCCATGTAATCCGGAGGCAGCTCAAGCTCGGTAGCCAGCTTATACCAGTAGATGGCCGTATCATATTGGTTTTTCTCGAGAAAATGGTAACCGATGCGGCAGCAGAATTCGGACCGCGGCGGCGCATATTGCAGGGATCGGAGAGAGGATTCAAATGCGGCTTGCCCGTTTCCGAGCTCGTGATGGCAATCGGACAGCCTGCTGCAGGCCGAGAGAACATCCTCGATCCAGCCTTTTTCCGTATGTAAGAATCGTTCGTAATAATCGATCGCTTTCTCGAAAAGACGGTGATCCTTTAGTTCATTCGCATAATAGAACAGATCCCGCGGGGTGAACGATTCGCCGGCTGCCTCGCGCTGCACATAGATTCTGAGATTCCGGCCGGTGTCCGGATCATGATTCGAGCTGAGATGGGTAATGGCAATATCGCTATTCATAACATGACCGTAGACTTCCAAATATTCGTGGACGGGCCCGATCCATCGAAAGGCCCTGCTCCGTTTGACAAGACGATTGCGCCGCAGACGGAAGGTGATATTGCCGAATTCATCCGAGCTCAAATGATAGAGCATGGTCACGGAATCGATGTCGGGCGCAAGGTTTTCTTTAAGCGCTATTAGTTTCAGCCGGTCTTCTTCAAGCAGCACGTCGTCGGCATCGAGCCACAGGATATAGTCCTGGGTGGCTTTGCTAAAAGCAAAGTTTCGCGCAGCCGCAAAATCGTCGATCCATTCAAAATCATAAACGGCCGCCTGAAAGGCCCGGGCGATTTCTTTCGTGCGATCGGTGGAGCCTGTATCCACAACGACGATCTCATCCACGATGTCTGCAATCCGGGACAGACAGCGGTTCAAATGATGTTCCTCATTTTTTACGATCATGCATAGGCTGATAGCGATCAATACATCACCCCCGCGTATAGTCCATTCCAAAGAATATGCCAGATATATATTCAGGTCGGCGTACGAAATGAACCGTCGAGCGCCAAATTGAACCCGTGCGTATCAAAAAATGACGAATATCGCTTCTTTAAGCTCGTTTTTTAAAGCGGCTGACAAAAAACGGTCACATAGACCGTTTTTTGGCTTGCACCTCGTCGAACAGCAGGGACTGGCGAAACGAAGTTTGGCGGGTGAAGGCTGCTGATTGTAAATTTGGTCTGGATTTAACCCATGTCCAATGGTAAAATCTTCTCAAATTTTGTTCTCCGTTTAAGTCATTATTGGAAAGAAGGAATCTAAGGACATGAAATCCATAAACGTACTTCATTATGATGCATTCTCCTTACAGCCTAATATGGGTAATCCTGCCGGCGTGGTCTTGAACGCAGACGAGCTGACAGACAAGGAGATGCAGGCCATCGCCCATAGCGTAGGGTTCAATGAAACGACCTTCATAGTAAAATCGGAGCGAGCAGATGTCCGATTAAGATATTTTACGCCCGGACATGAGATGAATTTGTGCGGCCATGCCACCATGGCTTCGATGTATGCCTTGAAGACCAAGGGGCTGCTCCCTGACAAAGAAACCGTGTGGATTGAGACAAGAGTGGGCAATTTGCCGATCGAATTTCAGGATGCCCAGGGAAAGCTAACCATGAAGATGAAGCAGGATCATCCTCAATTCCTGCCCTTTGAGGGAGATGTTGAACGCCTGGCAGCATCCATGGGTCTGCAACGCGAGGATTTGGATTTCGCAATGCCGATCGTATATGGAAGCACGGGAATATGGACATTGCTGGTACCGATTAAGGGGCTGGAGCCGTTTGGGCGGATGGTGCCTCATAATGCCATGTTCCCGGATATATTAACGGACAATCCGAAAGCTTCTCTGCACCCTTTTTGCCTGGAAACGATCGACGAGTCTTCGTTTATGCATGCCAGACATTTCTCTTCACCGTACTCAGGCACCGTCGAGGATCCGGTAACAGGAACCGCGTCAGGCGTAATGGGAGCTTACTATTTAACCTATTTGAATCCCGAGGCGCCCTCCGCACGATTTATCGTTGAACAAGGCAAGGAAATGGGGAAAGACGGTAGAGTCGATGTTCAAGTGAATCGCTTTGAAGAGACCATGGACGTCTATATTTCCGGTACGGCTGTATTCGTCAAAGAATTCGAGGTTAGCTATGATTCATAACGATCGGATAATATCATCAAGATATTGTGAATAGAAACAGGGAGTGCAAGTAATGCAGGAACAAGAAGAAATCAAGATTTATCCCAAGGTGACCAAAATGCTGGTGGGTTCCCTGGCATTTGTGTTGGTAGGCAGCGGGTTAGTGTACGGAGGGTTAACCTCGGACAACGTCTTTATCGTATTAATTGGAATCATTTGCGCGTTGTTTTTTGGCATGGGACTGGTGTTTTCCATCGTCAAGCTTGTTCAATCGGAGCCGGCGCTCTTGATCCATCGGGAGGGAATCGTTGATAAATCCTCCTATGCGAGCGCCGGAGCCGTCGCGTGGAGCGAAATCAAGAACATTCACATCTATCAGATTAAGAATGAGAAGTTTATAGGGATCGATGTATATGATCCTGAACTTTTGATGTCCAGGCATCCCGCCTGGAAAAGGAAGCTCATGAGTTTGAATAAAGGCATGACGGGTTCTGCCATCCATATATCCGCATCAAGTATCTCATGTAATCTGTATGAGTTGTTTCCTCTGTTATATCGAAGATGGAATGCGTCCAAAAACCTGAATACGGAGATGAAGGAGGGGCAAGGGTTATGAAGACATTCAAGCCGGAGATGACTTTGGATAAGGCGGTGAGCCATCTCCGGCAGATTGAAGGAGAAGCGGTGCTGAATGTCACCCCCATCGAGATGGGAGAATTAAGCAAGGTATTCAGTTATCGTAAAGGCGATGCCGATTATGTCATTCATTTTAAAGATAACGGGGACAGCCTTCATAAAGTAAACAAAATCTACAGTATGTACGGTGATCAATCCTTGCCCATTCCTCGAATCCATAAGATCGGAAGCGTGGGGAATATCCATTACTCGATTTCGGATAAAGTACCCGGTACGCCGATAAGCGCTCTTGAGCCGGCACAGATTCGAGGGCTGGTTACCGACATCGTCCAGCAATTCATGCGGATCCTTCAGATCCCGATCGGGGAGTCCCATGAGGGGTTCGGGTGGATTACTCCCGAAGGCAAGGCTGCTCATCATTCATGGCTGGACTACCTGACGTCTGTATTCGATGCGGAGCAAGAAGGTTTCTACCATGGATGGCAGAGCCTGTATGAGCACAGTTTTCTGGAAAAAGCATTTTTCGAAGAGATCTACCAAACGATGATCGAACTTGTTCGCTATTCGCCATCGGAGCGCTATCTTGTCCATGGTGATTTCCATTTGGGCAACATGCTTGGAGAGAACGAAAACGTAACCGGTATCGTGGATTGGGAGATGGCCATGTTCGGCGATTTCATGATGGACGTCTCCGTTATTCATATGTGGTATCCGATGCTGGGATTTCCCAAGCGGCTGCAGGAAGCGATGGAGCAGCAGGGCGAGAGGATTCCTTATTTTGAAGAAAGGCTGCTGTGCTATCAGCTATTTCGTGCGCTGGACGGGCTTCGTTTCTATGCGAAGAAGGATGATCAGGGCAGCTATCAGTTCATGAAGAATCATATCACCTCATTATTAAAAGGATAGATCCCTTCGGGGATCTTTTTTTTGATTATGAGCGTAATGTGCAGCGAAAATGGTTAACTGACGAGTCCGGAATGGTAAGCCAGGAATACACTGGATTAGGTTGGAATGGAAGAGCCGGGTAGCTTCATGAATCAAGCGTTATCGAATGATGAATATGATGATGAATTTGAGGCGTTAAGATTCCGAATGGAGGTATGGGAATGGGGACGTCAAACTGGCAGAATTTATCGTATTGCGTGGATCTGATCCGCTATGTAGCTCCCAAGTCCGTTCTGGATATCGGGGTAGGTTTTGGCCGCTGGGGCATGATCTGCCGGGAGTATTTGGACGTATGGGAAGGACGCGTATTTCGCGCGTATTGGAACACGCGGATCGAAGGAATCGAGATTTACCCTGTCAATATCGATACCTACCACGAATGCTTCTATAATAAAATCCACGTTGCGGATGCTTACGATCATCTGCAAACGCAAGTCCAGCCGGGACAATTCGATTTAATCATTCTGGGTGACGTTCTGGAGCATTTTACAAAAGAGCGGGCGCTCATCCTGCTGCAGACCTGCATTGAAAAATCCCGCTTTGTCCTGCTTAATATTCCGATTGGAACAGACTGGCCGCAGGGCGCTGAATACGGCAATGAGTTCGAGACCCATTTGAGCGAGTGGACAACAGAGGAACTGGATCGTTTTCCCGTAGCTGACAAGAGGCATTTTAAGGATTACATTAACCGTGATTTCTCCACGTATTTGTTTTCGATGCCAAGGAAGTAGGTTTCGTATGAATGGAGCACCTTCTATGAGGAGGGTGTTTTCTTTTTATTCTCTATTGAAAAAATGGTATATTGGAAGAAACGAAGGTCAAATGAAGTATATGATGCGGATAAAACATAGAGAAATGAGCTGATTCTATTCTATGAAAAAGATCGTTTTAGCTGGTGGAACTGGTTTTATCGGAACTTATCTTGCGAAAAAATTCACGAATGAGCTGCAAGCACAGGTACTTATGATCTCCCGACGGCAGGGTCATATCGCATGGAACGATCGCGAGGCCATCGTCGCTGCCTTGGAGGGGGCGGATATGCTCATTAATTTAGCGGGCAAATCCGTTAATTGCCGTTACAATGAAACCAACAAGGAGCTTATTCTGAAATCGAGAACAGAGACAACGAACATACTCGGCAGCGCCGTCGAGGCCTGCCGTATTCCTCCGCGAACCTGGTTTAATTCCAGCACGGCCACGATTTATCGCCATGCCGAAGATAAGCCGATGACGGAGGAGCAGGGCGAGATCGGCGAAGGCTTCTCCGTCGAGGTTGCCAAGGAATGGGAGCGCGCTTTCTTCTCATTCCGATTGCCTCAGACGAGGCAAATCGCCCTGCGCATTGCCATTGTGCTGGGACCTGGCGGAGGCGTTATGACGCCTTATGTTAACTTGGTAAAATTCGGGCTCGGCGGCGTTCAAGGTACGGGGAAGCAAAGGTTCAGCTGGATTCATGTGGAGGATCTGTACCGCATGATTCTGTTTTTGCAGGAGAAGGAAGAGCTGAGCGGGGTTTTCAACGGTGCTTCTCCCTATCCGGTGACGAACAAGGAACTGATGGAGCAGCTTCGGCTTGCGTTGAATCGCAGAATAGGATTGCCGTCGCCTAAATGGCTGCTTGAGATAGGGGCCGGGCTTATTCGTACGGAAACGGAACTCGTGCTGAAGAGCCGCTGGGTGATTCCGGACAGACTCTGCAAGGCAGGTTTTCATTTTGCGTACGATACGCTGAATAAAGCACTGGCCGACATCTTGAAACGATAAGGGATTCTGAACGCGCGCCCTGGCTTGACTTTGCAGAAAATGATTACATATGGCAACAGAACGGATAGAATGGGTTTAATAGATGAGAGAGGGGTGTCCGAACATGAATCAGGAGTTTACGATTGTGGAGATCGACCGATTAGATACCGACACGCATCATCAATTAACGGAATTATTGATTCGGGTTGTAGAAGATGGGGCCTCGGTGGGATTCTTAGCTCCGCTGTCTTATGATGAAGCTTCCGCTTACTGGAAGGATGCGCTTGGCGCAGGGGTTACCCTGTGGGCAGCCATGCAGGATGGGAAGATGATCGGCACGGTTCAATTGCAATGCGCAACGAAAGCGAATGGCAGACACCGGGCCGAGGTGGCGAAATTGATGGTAGATCCGGCTTCCCGCCGCGGAGGTATCGGCAGAACGCTGATGCTGCATCTGGAGCCGAAAGCCAAGGCAGAGGGCAGAACCCTATTGGTCTTGGATACCCGGGAGGGGGACCCTTCCAACAAGCTGTATCAGTCTCTGGGTTACATCCAAGCTGGAGTTATACCCGATTATGCCATATCCTCTAACGGTGAGCTTGCCGGAACGGTGCTGTATTACAAGCGCATCTAAGATTATTTTCCCATTTATATCGCGGTGGGCTTTATCGTATCCAACGGGGCATGGAAAGGGAATAACAAGCGATATGAAAGGATGACCAAGGTCGATGACAAAGAGCGCAGGAACTTGCCGTAGCGGTGAGTTCTTTTTTTTTTGAAGATATGAGAAAATGGTATACTGTTTTTTAACAGGCAATAGAGAAAGGAATGTGGTTATGGGTTACCAGCTGACTGAACGGGTGATCAAACTGTTATGCGGAAAAACCTCCTACGACCGCGGCGGGGTTTTATATAGAGATGGTTATGTATCGATGCTGAAGCAGGATCCGGACGCTCGAAAATACGAGGCTGAAGTGAAAGATCAGGACTCGGGAATCGCCTATGCGGAGATTGACTCGAACGGGGACGTATACACGGAATGCAGCTGCATCGATTACGGATTTTCCCGAAAGCGGTGCAGGCATATTGCGGCTCTCCTCCTGAACATACGGGATATTGAACAAACGGTTGAAGCTCCGATGCGCCCCTTTCCATCATTATTACATCCTTCCGCCAACGTGAACATGGAAGAAGGACAGTTAACGCCCCGGCACTCACCGGAATATGGCAGAAGCTCGGGCGAAAGAGAACGGGATGCGCTGCTCAGCAGCCAGCTGCTCGGATTGTTCACGTATTCCGGCGGCAGGAGGGCTGCGGCGACATCCCGCTTTGATACCCGAGAGGTTCTGGAGATGGAGTGCATTTTCAAGCTATATCCGCACGGGGACCGGAAATACCTGTTCGGCGTCGAGCTGCGAGTAGGGAACAAACGCTTGTACATCGTACAGCGGATTCGGGAGTTCTTAGCGTGCGTGAAACGCGGCGCAGCCTGCGTGTTCACGAAGAATTTCACTTACGATCCGGAGGTGCACAGCTTCAAAAGGGAGGATGACGCGCTTCTGCAGGAGCTGATCCGTATTTCCGATCATGAGAGCATGTATCAACAGTCACTGGACATTTACGCTTCGCCTGGCAAAAAGGGGAACGGCGACCGAATGCTGATCATTCCTCCTGCCTTTTGGCCTCAAGTACGGGAGGCGCTCGGTTCTTCGGATCGTGCCCTCTTGTCTATGGATGGAATTATGACGGATAAGCTGGAGTTCGCTCAGGAACCGATCCCGCTGCAATTCGAGTTCGATGAGGCTGCGGATGATCAATATCTGATGAAGATCGATGGATTGGAGCGGATCACCGTGCTGGAGGGGTACGGGGTCGTCATTGCGGATGGCAGGCTGATACAGCTTGAGATGGATGCTTGCAAAAGGCTCGCCGAGATGAAGCTGCTGCTTGAACCTTCCAACACACCGCATATTCGGATACAGCCGGAGATGATGGAGTCCATCATGGAGCGGGTGGTACCGGGGCTGATGAAACTGGGCAGCGTGCATGTGGCGCAGACCGTGTCCGACCGCATCGTCAAAACGCCTTTGAAAGCGAAGCTGTTTCTGGACCGTGTCCGCGGCCGTCTATTGGCCGGACTCGAATTTCAATACGGCGACATCATCATCAATCCGCTGGAGGGACACCGCGCCAAACGCAGCAGCAGCTCGATTCTTGTACGCGATGGAGAGACGGAGCAGCGGATTCTGGAGCTCATGGAGAACGCCTCTTTTGCCAGGACTGACGGCGGTTTCTTCATGAATGACGAGGATGCCGAATATGAATTTTTGTATCATACGATTCCGCAGCTGGAGAAGCTGCTGGTTGTTTATGCAACGACGGCGGTGAAGGAGCGGGTGCTCACTGAACCGATGGGAGCCAAGGTTCGGGTGGAGGTCGATGAACGGACGGATTGGCTTGAACTGAAGTTTGACATGGAGGGGATTCGCGAAGCCGAAATCCGGGAAATCGTCAAATCGCTCGAAGAAAAGCGCAAATATCATCGGCTGCGAAACGGAGCGCTGCTTCCGCTGGAAAGTGCGGAGTTCCAGGCCATGGTTGCTTTAATGAACCGGGTGGGACCTTGGCTGTACGAAGGGGAGGGGACGCGGTTTAAACTGCCGGCGGTCCAAGGACTTCAACTGCTGGATTGGGAGGATTCGGGATCATCGGTCCAGCTTGGCCGTTCCCTGCGCCGGATGCTGCAGAATGTGAAGAATCCGGATCATTTGGACTTTGCCGTGCCGGCCAGCCTGGAAACGGTTCTCCGGGATTATCAGAAGTTCGGCTTCCAGTGGATGAAGACGATGGCCCATTACCGCTTCGGCGGCATCTTGGCCGATGATATGGGACTAGGCAAAACCATTCAGAGCATCGCTTTCATGCTGTCGCTGCTGCCTGAGATCCGGGAGCGCAAAGAACCCGCGCTCATTGTGGCTCCTGCCTCCCTGCTCTATAACTGGTTTAACGAGCTTAAGAAGTTTGCGCCGGAGATCAAGGCCGTCATTGCCGATGGCACGCTGTCCGAGCGCGCGAAGGTGATCCAGAATATAGGCAAAGCGGATGTTGTCATCACTTCTTACCCGCTGCTCCGCAGGGATATCCAGCGATATGCGAAACTGCCTTTCTTAACCTTGATTCTGGATGAAGCCCAAGCCTTCAAAAATTACGCGACGCAAACGGCTCAAGTCGTAAAAACGCTCCATGCCCGTTATCGGTTTGCGTTGACAGGCACGCCGGTCGAGAATCGCCTGGAGGAATTATGGTCCATCTACGATGCCGTTTTCCCGGCTCTTTTCGGTGACCGTAAAGCATTTCATGAACTGCCTAAAGAAGCGGTGGTGAAACGGGTGCGTCCTTTCCTGCTCCGCAGGCTGAAATCGGACGTGCTTAAGGAGCTGCCGGAGAAAATCGAGACGATTCAGGCCTCAGGCCTGCTGATCGAACAGAAGAAGCTGTATACCGCCTATCTTGCGAAACTGCGGCAGGAGACGCTTAAGCATTTGGCACAGGACGGTTTCCAGAAGAACCGGATCCGCATCCTGGCGGGCATTACCCGCTTGCGACAGATCTGCTGTCACCCGGCTCTGTTCGTGGAAGGCTACGAGGGCGGTTCGGCCAAGCTTGAGCAGCTGCTGGAAACGATCGAGGAATGTCGTCTTGCAGGGAGACGGATGCTGGTATTCTCCCAGTTTACAGGCATGCTGAACCTGATCGCCGGGGAGCTGGGATATCGGGGGATTCCGTTTTTTTACCTGGACGGACAGACGCCGGGATCGGAGCGGGTGGAGCTGTGCGAACGCTTCAACGAGGGGGAACGCGAGGTATTCCTGATATCGCTGAAGGCAGGCGGAACGGGGCTCAATCTGACCGGGGCCGATACGGTGATCCTGTATGACCTGTGGTGGAATCCGGCAGTCGAGCAGCAGGCGATGGACCGGGCGCACCGTATCGGTCAGAAGAAGGTTGTGCAGGTCATACGCTTCGTTGCTCAAGATACGATCGAGGATAAAATGGTGGCTCTGCAGCAGAAGAAAAAGGATCTGATCGAGGAGCTGGTTCAGCCGGGGGAAGAGTCGCTTTCAAGCTGGTCCGAAGCGGAAATTCGGGAGCTGCTTGCCCTTCAGGGCTAATCGGCCGGATAAGATGATACGCGTTCCAAAGGATACAAGGAGCTGTTGTTTTGAAAAAAGCCATGTTTCTCATACTGGCGGCCGTTGTGGTCGTCATCAGCTACCTGCCACTGTTCCTGGACGGCTATGCATACAATGAAGAGCAGGCGATACGGCGCGTTCACCCTGCGTATACCGGGGATAAGCTGTACGAGAAGTCAGAGGATCATCATATGCTGATCGTCTGGCAAGATGGGAATGTAAAGACGGTCAACGTCCTGGAGAGTAAATGGGGACTGCTGCATAAAATTACGAACGGAGTCGCGCTGGAACCCAAGTCCGAAGATGAACCTTTTGTACGAACCTGGTCTGCCAGTCATCGTGGTGACGGCATCTATGACACCCTGGTGGCGGTGGAGACGTCGGAATCCGAAAGCAAGAAAATCATCGTCACCAATGAGCCTTGGGACGATAAACCGATCGAAGATCTGGAACAGGTGAAGGCTTTAGCAGGGATTTACATGGAAATCGACGTGGAGCAAGGCTACGCCATCCATTATGAACAGCTGCCAGCCGACCAGACCGGCGGCTTCATATTTCGGAGCATCGATGCCGAAGGGAATATTCTTTCCGTTCAACCGTAGCGGATGGGCGCTAAGCATAAACGCTGATATAATAGGATGTATGTGATGTATGCAGCATTTACTCCAGATATAGAATAGGACGGTTCTCGGATGATCTCTTTTTTATTAACGTTAAAACGTCTCCTCAGCGGTTTGTTTCGAGCGTTCAAGCAGCGGTATTTCATGGCGCTGTTTGTGCTGATCGTCATCATGCTGTTATCGGGCACGATGTTTTATACCAGGCAAGAAGGCTTGTCGGTGCTGGATGCCCTTTATTTCTGCGTGGTGACCTTGAGCACGGTAGGGCATCCGGAATTCGTGCCGCAGACGCCGCTCGGAAAAACCTTCACCATGGTTTACATCGTGGTCGGGACAGGCTTGTTCCTCGGAATGGTCGGACAGTTGGCGTATGCTTTAATCCGTACGAATCAAAGGGAAGAGAAGAAGACAACAAATTCATAATGGAAACGAAGAAACAGCCCTGGCGCCGGGGCTGTTTCTTTTTCGGATGCGGAAATGCTTGGTTAATCGATCCAGAGCAGGTCTATTCAACCGTCACCGCAAAATAAAAGCGGGCTTCTCCTTGATCCAGAGGCCATGTGCAGTGAATTTCGTACAGGTACGAGCCGGCTTTCGCTGGCACGGTATATCCATCGTTACCTGAATCCGTCAGGTTGAGGATGGTGAAGCCATGTATTCCTTCGGGCGGCGTCGATTGAATGTCGGCACCGCCTTGGACCACAACCGGCGTCATATCCTCGAGCCTGGGACGGGCCGCATCCGTCGTTGCGCAGTTAACCCCGTTGCACCAGGAATAACCGCCACGTTGCAGATTGATCTCGGTGCCGTCAATGCTGACCTTGGGCAGCGGAGGTTCGGCGGCCTTCACCCACAGGGTCTGAACGGCATTGCGGGCATTTTCCTTCGAGATCGGCGTTACGTTCTCGGACCTGGATCCGATGTAGTACCCGGTACCGAACACCATGATTAGAAGAAAGATGTATAACACCGGCCGCATTTTTTTCATGTCCAGCTGTCCCCCCCTTTATATCCTTTGTCTCATAACTTGCTAGAAAATATGTTATAATTTTGAAATCAGCCACTTCCATTATAAACCAATCACGGATAACAGGCGTTATATATTATGAGATTCTTTGAAGAGGATGAAACCTATGACAATAAAATGGTTAGCGTGGGCCAAGGAGATGCAGGCCATCAGCCAGGCCGGACTGGAGTATACGAGGGACGTTTACGACAAGGAACGGTTTGAGCAGCTGAGGGAGCTCAGCATCCAGATCATGCAGGAGTATACCGAAGCAGGCGAAGAGAAGATCCGTACGCTGTTTGCGAGTGAAACCGGATACCAGACGCCGAAGGTGGATGTCCGCGGCGTTATTTTTCAAGACGGAAAGCTGCTGCTGGTGAAGGAAAAGGCCGACGGGGCCTGGGCGCTGCCGGGAGGATGGGCGGACATCGGCTTATCCCCTGCGGAGGTCGTGGTGAAGGAAGTGAAGGAAGAGGCCGGTTACGACGTGCGTGCAGGGAGGCTGCTGGCCGTATTGGACAAGAAATTTCATAACCATCCGCCCTCGGCCTTCCACGTGTACAAAATGTTCATTCAGTGCGACATTACGGGCGGAGCCGCAGGCGTGGGGACCGAAACGTCCGCGGTCGGTTTTTTCCCTCAGGACGAACTGCCGCCGTTGTCCGAAGAACGGAATACCAAGGAACAGCTGAAGAGAATTTTCGAATTCGAGAACGACCCGCATTTGCCGACTTGGCTGGATTAAACCATATAACAAAGGAGCGTAGACAATGTGATAGGCTTTAAACCTTATAAAGACGTACCGGATGAATCAGAAACCAGGCGTAAATTCCATGGACGGATCAATATTTTCTTTTTCAGCGCATTTTTAATCTTTTGCGTCATTATCGTTCGCCTTGCCATATTACAGTTCGTAGAGGGACCGGAGCTGGCAAGCCAGGAAACCGGGGGGGAGCAGAAGCATTTCCCGCTGCAGCCGATCCGGGGGTCCATCATCGACGCGTCCGGCACCAAGCTTGCATACTCTACGGCTTCAAATTCTTTATATATCACGCTCATGAAGGATTACAGCAAAAAGACGGACAAAGGAAAAGAAAACCGGCCGGAAGCGGAGGAGATGGCGAAGCGGCTTGTCCAGGCGTTTAACAAATATGGGGATCCGAACCTGGAACCGATCACCGTCAAAAAAGTGATGGACGACCTGGATTTGGAATATAACAAGCAGCATGGTTATGAGCCCAGACGCATCAAATCCGATTTGACAAAGGAAGAGATCGCTTATTTCATGGAGAACCGCGCCAAGTTTCCCGGCATCCAGATCGTGGAGGAGAATGTAAGGCATTATGATCCGGATACAGTGGCCGTTCAGACGATCGGATTTCTAAAGAAGTTCAGAGGCTCCAAAGATCTTAAGGATTATGAGGCTATTGATCAGAGCAACAAGGATCAGAAGAATCCCGGCTTGATCTACACCGAAGAAGAGTGGATTGGCTATGACGGTTTGGAGCGGATGTTTCAGGAAGAACTCCGCGGCAAGAGCGGGTATCTCAGCATTCCGATCAATCCGCAGAATATGGTGGACGGCGTACCGACGATGGTCGCTCCTGAAAAAGGCCATGATATTCACACCACGATTCATAAAGACATTCAGCTTGCCACGGAGCAGGCCATCATGGATCAGCTTCAATATCTTCATACTCATCCGGTATCGGGTAAGTTACATAAGGATGCCTTAACTGGATATGCGGTCGCCATGGAGGTGGATACCGGTCATGTGGTTGCGATGGCGAGCATGCCGGATTACGACTCGAATGTGCGGGTAAATGGTGGCAAAATTACGCAGGATGTCGTGGACGCGTCGGGAAACGGCACGATTACGATCTATGGATCAGGTCGCTCGGGAAACGGCTTTGAATCCATGATTTTTCTCGGTTCCGTCATTAAACCGCTGACGGTGCTGATCGGGCTTAATGAGGGGTTATTTGGCATTAATGACACTTATCCTGATCAAGGGTACGCCACCATAGGTCGGGAAGGAAGCGAAACGAGAATTTCCAACTCGAGCGGTCATCGAAACGGACCCATCAAGCCGCAGTTAGCGATTCAGCAATCCTCGAATGCTTTTATGATTGATATGATCGGCAAAAGGCTAGTCAGCAAGTACGGCGGGGAGAAGGGCGTTACGGTCTGGGATGAATATATGGAGAAGTTTGGTCTTGGCGTCGTAACGGGGAGCGGCTTGCCCAACGAGCATAAAGGACTGAAAAATTATACCGATACCAAAGCAGCGGGAAGTAATCTGGCGGCGTTAGCCTACGCTTCCTTCGGTCAGCAGGGGAAATACACCCCTCTACAGCTTGCTCAATACACCGTCATGCTGGCGAATGAAGGCAAGCGCATCAAGCCGCAGCTGGTCAGCAAAATCACGGACCAGGATGGCAATGTGGTCAAGGAATTCGGGCGCGAGATCCTGAATGAGGTCGAATTCCCCAAAACGTACTGGCAGACCATTAAGCGGGGGATGAATACGCAGGGTCTCGCAGCCTTTGATGATTTTAAATATGACTTCGCCCGCAAAACGGGAACCTCCGAGCAGGAAGCTAAAGTGAATGGGAAGTGGCAGAAGATTGATAACGGCGTCTTCATCGCCTTTGCTCCGCGCGACAACCCGAAGCTGGCGGTGGCCGTCGTTGTGCCGGAAGGCGGCTTCGGCTCGCAAAGCGCCGCGCCGATTGCGAGGAAGATATTCGACGCTTACGACGAAATCTACGGACTTGACGGAACGCCGCATCCGAAGAAAACCGAAGATCAAGCTAAGGATAACGGAGAAGACGAGACAGGGGACAATGAATAAACAGCGTAGACGCGGAATCGTGAAGATTAGCGATGGGAGACGGGGAGACTAAACCAATGATATGGGATGAAAGTATATCGGGTGCAGTCGGTTCATGTTCATCATTATTAATCAATACCATTCGCTTGTGGAAACGCATATAACGAAAAGGCAGGCTGTAGAGGCGAACTTGATCCTCTCCATCCTGCCTTTTTTGTATCTTATTTAATCAATAAGGATTGCTCCTGATCTTCAGCACTTCTGCGAGAAAGGTCAAGGTTAGGCCTTGGCCCCAGCCCTGGATTCGCTTATCGGGCACGCCTCTGTAACCTGCGGCGTCCTTCATGACGGCCGTACCTGCAGATACGCCGGTTACGGTACCATCCTCGGTGATTTTGGCCAAGATGCCGTCAATCGATTTCTGCGTGTACTTATTATAGATGCGTCCTTTGGACAACAGGGCGGCGGCGATGCCGGCCGAGCCGGATGTTTCCAGCGGGGATTGCGGATCGGTCGTAATCGTATGCCACAGGCCGGATTCATGCTGCAGCCGGACCAGGGCGCTGAGCTGGTCGCGCAGCGAGCCTTCGATGATCATGAAGGACGGATGCGTGACCGGCACAAGCTCCAGGGCACGAGCCATCGTGATGGCAGCCCAGGCATTGCCCCGGCACCAGAAGACGCCTGACATATGGTTGCCGGCGATGTTGTCCCAGCCGTGGTAATACAGATTCGTGACGGGATCCTGCAGGCAATCCTCATGGCCGTGATACTGCTTCAAACCATCCTCGAAGTAATCCTCCCGGTCCAGCATCACGCCGATCCGAAGCAGGAAGTAGCCTGCCATGAACATCGTATCGACCCACGCCTGCTCCGGAAAGTTATACGTTTCGGAGTTCACCGTATGCTGAAAGATGCCGTTGCCGAAACGCAGTGCATCATGCGTGAGATACTCGGCCATTTCCTTCGCCGTTTCGATATACCGCTGATCCTCATAAACCTCGTACAACGTCAGGAGGGAGTGGCCGATGGAGACGCCGTTGACGGACAGCTTCGGCAGCCCCTCCTCCATATTTTCGTCGACCCAGGCTTTCAGCTGTTCCAGATATTCCTTCTTGCCGGTGGCCTTGTAGGCTTCGCATACCCCGTAAAAGGCGACACCGCCCGGCCAATCCCAGCTGAAATCCATGCGAAAGGTCCGGTCAACGACCCGGTCTATGGCAAACTCAATCTGTTGATCATCAAATACAAGTGCAGGCATGATGAGAAACTCCCTTCATATTCAATTGAATCTATGTGTATGGATTACCCTTTCAATCCCGTCGTGCTGATCCCTTCCACGATGTATTTCTGGAAGATAAAGAAGACGATGACGACCGGCAGCAGCGATAAGGTAGCCATGGCAAACATGCCGCCCCAGTTATTAAGCGATTCCCCGTCCAGGAATAGCTTCAAGGCAAGTGACACCGGATATTTCTCCGGGTTGTTCAAATAAATGAGCGGATTGATGAAATCGTCCCATCTCCAGTAGAAGGAGAAAATCGAACACGTAATGAGAGCAGGCACGATCAGCGGCACAACGACCCGGAAGAAAATCCCGTACTTGCTGCATCCGTCAATCTTGGCGGCTTCATCCAGTTCCTTCGGAATCGTGCGGATAAACTGCATGATCAGAAAGATGAAGAACGGAATGCCGAAGAATTGGGGAACGATTAACGGCTTGAAGGAAGACAGCCAGCCGAATTTGGCGAACATGACATATTGCGGGACAATCACGACGTCATGGGGCAGCATCATCGTAATCATCATGCAGGCGAACCAGAACTGCTGGCCGAAGAACTTGGTCCGGGCCAATCCGAAGGCGACAAGCGCCGAAGAGGCGACGGCACCGATGGTGGAGATGATGACAATGATGAACGAGTTCTTGAAGAAGGTGCCGAAGGTGGTCCCGGCGAATCCCTTCCAGCCCGTAGCATAATTCGAGAACTCCAGCCGGCTCGGAATCAGGCTGTAAGCCGTCGTGAATATTTCATGATTGGGCTTAAGCGAGCTGGCGACCAGCCACAGAATCGGATAGGTCATGCCGAGGGCGAACAATCCGACCAGGGTATGGTAGAGAACACGTCTGGATGTGGTCATAACCGTCAATCTCCTTTCGACTCGTAATGAACCCAGCGGGTGGATGATCTGAAGATGAGCAAGGTCAGGACACCGACGATAATGAGCATGATCCAGGCAAGCGCCGACGCGTAACCCATTTCAAAATGCGAGAACGCCTTGCGGTATAAATAGAGCGAATAGAGCAGCGTTTGATCGAGCGGGCCGCCTTCGCCGCGCGAAATAATGTAGGCGGGGGTGAAGGTCAGGAACGCCGAAATCGTCTGAAGCGTCAGATTGAACAGAATGATCGGACTGAGCATAGGCAGCGTAATCTTGAAAAAGCGATGGACCGCATTGGCACCGTCCACGCTGGCGGCTTCGTAGTAATCCTTCGGAATATTTTTCAAGCCGGCCAGAAAAATGATCATCGAGGAGCCGAACTGCCAGATGGACAATGCGATGAGCGTCCACAGCGCCGTGCTCGGATTCCCGATCCAAGAGGTGGTGGAGTGAATCCCGAAGAGGGACAGGGCAGAGTTCACGAGTCCCTTATCGCCGAAGATCTGCTGCCACATGATGGCCACGGCCACGCTTCCGCCGATGAGAGAAGGCAGATAGAAGGCAGAGCGGTACAACCCTACGGCTTTGGTTGCGGTATTCAGAATCATGGCAACGAAGAGGGCGAATATGAGGCGCAGGGGAACGCTGGCGAATACATAGGTGAACGTGACCTGAAAGGACTTGCCGATCTTGTCGTCCTCCAGAAACAACCGCTCATAATTCCCGAGGCCCAGCCATCTTGGCGCTTCCATCAGATTGTAATTGGTGAACGAATAATACAGGGACGACAGGATTGGATATAAGGTAAAGATGAGAAAACCAAGAACGAACGGCGCTGAAAATACGTAACCGGTGATGTGCTCGTTCTCGCGGAGCCTCTTCATAGACTTCAACCCCTACGATTCAGATTTGGTTGCGCCCCGTGCAGGGGTCACTGATGTAAAAAGGCATCTCTTGCACGGGAAAGACGTGCGGGAGATGCCTTGTCTAGCCGTATCCTGGTTATTGCTGAGATCTGGCCAAGATGGCATTCGCTTCCTTGCGGAACTCGGCCGCGGCATCTTCGATCGAGATTTTCTTGAACAGGATGCGTTCGCTGAGATCTCGCAGCAGCTTCTCGATCTCTACCGCACCGATCGGGTTAGGCGGATCGCCTGGCGTGCTGTTGGCCTCAGCCCAAGTGACATAGTCGAATATTTTGGCTTCGTTCTCGGAGAGGAGCGGCTTCAGCGCTTCCTTTACCTTGGCGGATACGGGAACGCCGCGTTCGCCCTTGATCAGCTTGTTGGCCTCGATGTCGTTGATGAAGAAGCTGATGAATTTGGCGGCTTCTTCCTTGTGCTTCGAGGTTTCGGTGACCGAGAAATACATCGAAGGTTTCAGGAAGAGACCGTCCTTCGTTCCGGGACCCGGCATCGGATTCAACTCCAACGAACGGTCGGTTACCAGATTGGCCACGGCAAGGAACTGGTTGGACCAGCCGGTGCCCGAGATGGAATTGCCAAGGACGATTTCATCCTCCTCCGCTACGCCTTTCTTCTGGGCTTCCTTGTCGAGAGACAGGATATATCCGTTGTCGTACCATTTCTGGTAGCGGGTGAAGTAATCGATAAAGGGCTGGTCGTCGCTGTACCCGATCGTTTTGCCGTCAGCGCTGTACATTTTCTGGCCGATGGTTCTTAAATAGTACGGGAAGAAGACGTCATGCCGGTAAGCAAAACCTCCGATTTGCAGGCCTTTTTCTTTGGCTTGGGCCCCCATTTTGTCCATGTCGTCCCAGGTCCATTCCTTGGACGGAATATCGATGCCGTTCTTCTTCATCGTCTCGACGTCAAACGTGGTTTGGAGTGCGTTCACGCCGAGGTTCATGGCAACCAGCTTGCCGTTGACCTCACCGCCGCTCAGCGCATTCTCGCTGACGTCGGCGACATCCAGCTCGCCGCTCTCGGTGAACGGCTTCAAATCCGCCAGCTGATTCCGGCCTGCATATTGATTCAGGTAGGAGATGTCCATTTGGATAATGTCCGGAAGTCCGCCGGCCACCGCTTGGGGAGCAAGCTTCTTCCAATAGTCATCGAATGGGGCATATTCCGGTTCAATGGTGACATGCGGATTCTGGGACTCATACATTTCGATGACCTTCAAGGTATAATCATGCCGGGACTGACCGCCCCACCACGCAATGCGGAGCTTGACCGGTTCCTTGCTATCGCTTGCAGCAGCCGGCGGCGTTTCCGTTCCGGTTCCGCCGTTTGCCGGCGGTTCGGCAGCGCCTCCGCCCGAACAGCCGATCAAGCTTCCGAGCAGGGAAAACATCAGGACCGCGTTTAACACTTTTTTCATTCCATTTCCTCCCCTTTGTTGATGGACCACGAATCATCGTTTCAAATGTTAGTGCTTACATTCCCAATTATCTAGTTTTCGAGGAGAAAGAGTAAGGAAAAAAACCGTGCAGTTTGTTTAAAAAGCAGAGATGTACGTACAAGTTAATCGCTCTTTTTCATATATTCGGAGGGCGTGCAGCCGATCTGTTTCTTGAACACTTGGCTGAAATATTGAGGATTGTCGCCAAAACCGAGCCGCTCCGCCATTTCAAAAATTTTGATATCGGGATCGCTCAGCATCATTTCGGTTGCGCGTTTCATCCGAAGCTTCATCACGTAATTGGAGAACTTCTCGCCGGTCTCCTTTTTGAACAGCTTGCCAAGATAGTCGGCGTTCATATACAGCATGTCGTTTGCGACCAGGTTGAGGGTAAGCTCCGAGTTGCCCAGCTGGTTCTCGATGATCTCCACCACCTTGCGCACGATGGCGTTGTATTGGACCTTGTTCCGTTCAAAGTTTCGCAGCGTGATTTCCCGAACCGTTTCTTCCAGTACGCCTTGAATCGCTTGGAGCGTGCTCATCTCGGCGATTTCCGGGATTCGCGCGTAACGTTCCTGCATCTGGTCCGGATCGGTCAGCCGGATGAGGGATACGTATTGCTGAATGATATAGGATTTGGTCATCTCGATGCTCAGCTGCGCACGCTTCAGTTCCTGAACGAACTCGGTCAGGGCATGCTCCGCTTCGTTTCGATGGCCGGATCGGACGGGCATGCACAGCCGCTCCTCATCAAGGACGAAGCTTCCTTCCATACCGCTGCCGTGCAGCGTATCCTCGGTTGTGATCATTCCGCTTTCGTCCAAGTAGAATCGGTAGTTCAGGCACTGCAGCGTATCCCGGTACAGCCTCCGCGCCTGGGTAACAGGCCCGGGATCGCTGATCGCGATCGTGACGTCCATTTTGTAATACTGCTTAAAAATGCAGCGGATATCCTGGAGCTGCTGATGAAGCAGCTGCTGATCGTTACGGTCCTCGATCAGCACCAGGACCTGCTGCCCGATGGTCGTGCTCAGCAGCGTCGTGTCCAGCAGATCCTCGGCGATGTTCTTCACGGCGAATTGATGCTCGAATTCGACGGAGCCTTCCAGCTGGAACAGCAGAAGACGCACAGGCTGATCGAAATCGTATTCGAACAGGCTCCGGTACTCGTCCAGATCATGGCGCCCATAGGTCTTGTTGGTGACGAACTCCTTGAGCACCTGTTCTTTGACATGGGGCAGCACCTTCCGGAGCCGGTCCTTCATCTCCTGGACAAACGTTTCCTTGTTCCGGTCCTGGATCAGCTCGTCGATGACCTCTTTCAGCGCTCCACCGATCTTGTCCTCGTCGGTCGGCTTCAGCAGGTAATGCTTCACGCCGTATTGCATGGCGCGGTTAGCATACTCGAATTCGCCGAAGCCGGACAGCAGCACGAATTTGATATGAGGATGGGAGGCGTGGGTCTTGGCAACGAGCTCCAGACCGTCGAGTCCGGGCATGCGAATGTCGCACACGACGATATCCGGGCTCTCCCTGACGATTTTTTCATACGCTTGAATTCCGTTCTGGGCGGTACCCGCCAGCTCGGTTCGGTATGCCGACCAGTCCACCATCTGAGATATGCCGTCCAGAATAATCCGTTCATCGTCCACAAGAAGTACTTTGTACATTCGAATCCCTCCGTTATTTGGGTAAAGACAGAATCACGCGGGTTCCAAGACCCGGTCCGCTGTCGATGGATAAACCGTAATGGTCGCCAAAAGCCAGCTTGATCCGTTCTTCGATGTTTAACAGTCCGATTCCGTTGCCGCCGGTGGCCAAATCGCCGTTTCGCAGCCGCGTCAGGGTATCCGGCGCCATGCCGGGACCGTCATCCTCGACGATGACGCAGAATGCGGAAGGCGTCTCCTTGCAGGACAACGTAATTCGACAAGGGTCAACGGATGGCTCCAGTGCGTAATGAATTGCATTTTCGAGCAGGGGCTGAAGGGACAGCTTGGGTATTTTGCGGTGCAGATCCTGCTCTTGTACATCCAGCGTAAATTGTAAGCGGTCTTCGAACCGGAATTTTTGTATGATGACGTAGTTTCGGACGATCTCCAATTCTTCCCCCAATGTCAGAATGGGCTCTTTCAAACTGACGGAGTTTCGGAGAAGGAAGGCTAATGCCTGCACCATGTCGGAGATTTGGGACTGCTTGTTCATCTTCGCCAGCCAGTTCACGGATTCCAGCGTGTTATACAGAAAGTGAGGATTGATTTGCGCTTGCAGCGCTTTAAACTCGGTCTCTTTGATCAACAGCCGGTTTGAATAGTTCTCGGTAATGAGGGCGTTGATTCGCTCGATCATGAGACGGAATGTGCGATGCAGCAGTCCCAGCTCGTTCATGGCGACGGGGGCTGCGTCCTGAGGCAGCACGTTGGCTTCCGCGAAGTTTCCTTTTTCCGCGAGTTTCATCCGGGCAATGAGACTTTCGATAGGACGTGTCAGTCCCCGGCTGAACCTGATGCCGAGCAGAATCGCAACCGCGAAAATAACGGTAAATACGATGATGACAAGCTCTTTAATGAATATGATTTGCTTGAAGGTTTGGTTAAAGGGCGTGACATTCATATATGTCCAGCCCGTGTTGCCCGATCGGTTATGCGCAATGAAGTAGGTGTGGCCATCGATTTCCCGGGTAAGGTACCCGTTTCCGGTTGACAGGGAGGATTGAATGACCGCCGGATCGAAGTGCGGCGTTGCGGGATAGATCACATCCGCACCCGAGGTCACGATCAGGTCGCCTTCCCCGCCGGCGGATTTCCGAACGATTTTGTCCATATTGATGCGAATGATGATGGTGCCCAAGTAGTTAAGATCGAATAATGTGCCGGAATAGGATCTTATTTCCCGGGAAAGTAGAAGGGCCGAATCACTTTCGTCCGGGTATATCCAGCGTTCTTCTCCATCCGCGTCCCCGGCAAGCTGAAGAATCCGTTCCTTCTTGGCAGGATCAATCGGGACGACGCTGCCGACGTCCTGTTGATGGTCATATGAATCGATCAGGTGAATGGAGTAGAGCATGGGCTCGGAACCGACATAATTCAGGAGGCGGTCTACCAAATGCTGCCGGAGGATGAGCCTGTCATAATCGGATTCGCTCCCGGCGATGGAACGCAATATATTCTGGATCTGGGTATCCGTAATGATATTAAAGGATAACTGTTCGACCCGCTCGAGCTCTGACTCAATCGCGGAGGAAGACAGGTGAAGGACCTGGGATGATTTGAGGTACAGCTGCTCGTCGTAGATGGAGAAGGCATACTGCTGGACGATGACGGCGAACGCAAATGCCATGGCAACGATTAGGCTGATAAGAAGGGAAAGCTTGTTTTTGATTTTCATATTTTTATAGATCGTCATCCATTTTTGCACGGCAACGTCTCCTTGCACGGGTCCTAAAATGTTGTGTACACATTATGTACCGGCTTGTAAACGCTGTCAATACATGCGAGGTTATTCCAATACCCGGGATAATCGGTGCGGCTCTTCTTTATTTAGTCGGTTATTTGAACACGGAGGACGGTTATTTGAATGTATGTTCGGCGGTTACCGTTCCATAATGGACTTAGATGAATTTCGACCGGGAGAGGTGAAGGTCGTTGCAAACCATGTATAAATTCGATTTCGGTACGGAAACGCCAGGCCATGAACATATCAAAATAACCGCTGAGACCTTATATAGCCCTGAGCTTGGCTACGGATTCCATTCCCTATCCAGCGTCTCCGCCGTGAATCGGGCGGGGGAAGAGGCATTAACGGGTGATTTTATCATACCGCTGAATGCTGCGTATCAGGTCGATGTGGCGGATGGCCTGTACACTTTGCATTTGTTGATGGGCGATGCCTGGTTTGATACGGAAACTTCCATTCGGGGGACGGAAGGACAGATGCTGCTGGAAGGGAAACTCATCCCGGCAGGCCACTTTGAACGTTACAGTATGACGGTGCCAGCGGTTCAAGGGAAAATCGTATTGTACTTTTCTGGGCGGGCTCCCCGAATTAACGCACTGGAAGTGCTGCCTGCACCGCATGCGTGCCAGGTGTTCCTGGCTGGGGATTCGACGGTAACAAACCAGCCTGTGGACGGCTATCCCTATGCCGGGTGGGGGCAAATGCTGCCCGCATTCATAAAAGCGGATGCGGCCGTGAGCAATTATGCACGTTCCGGCCGAAGCTCCAAGAGCTTTATTGCGGAGGGAATCCTGGAGCAAATCCGGGAGAAGATGAAACCCCATGATTATATGCTGATTCAGTTTGGCCATAACGATCAGAAGCGCGACGAGGGGAGGTATACGGAACCTAACTCGACATACAGGGAGTTTTTAAGACGGTACTTGGACGTTTGCCGGGAGAAACAGGCAACTCCGATCCTGGTTACCCCTGTTCACCGCCGTTGCTTTGATGGTAAGGGAAGGCTGGAGGACACGCATGGCGATTATATTACGGCCGTTCGGGAGCTGGCCGCGGAGGAGAAGGTGCCCTTGGTCGATTTGGCGGCGCTGAGTCTGGAGTATTTTAACCGGCTGGGTCCGGAAGGGACCAAATCCGTGTTTATGTGGGGGAGGCCGGGGGAATTTCTTCGGTTCCCGCAGGGGGTAATGGACAATACCCATTTTCAACAGCGCGGAGCGGCCCAATTGGCCGATATGGTGGTTGGGGCTTTGAAGAGTCTTGGACTCCAGCCGTTGTCCCTGTTTCTGCGGTAACATGCCGGGTCCCGAACCTGAAAAAGAGGAACTTTGGCACCCGCAGCGAATCTATTCAAAACACCCTAAATCATACGAGCGAGGAGCGAAACGCATGTCAAAAGGTGAAAAACAATGGATTATCCCCGACGGGTATATCCCTCCCGAAAGCAGCGGAGAACTAACCAGTCATGAATCCGTCTGTGTGTTGAACTTAACCGAGCAGGACGTAGTGGTTACGATTCATGCTTACTTCGAGGATCGTGATCCATTGCTAGGAATGGAAACCATCGTGCCAGCAAGAAGAACCAAGCACATACGGACCAGCTCGCTTCAAACGGACGAAGGGAAAGGCATTCCTTCGGGTATTCCCTATGCCATGGAAGTTGCAAGCAGTGCACCTGTGTTCGTTCAATACAGCCGACTCGATTCCACTCAGGCGGAGAATGCTTTAATGAGCGTGATGGCGTACCCGGTAAGCAGATCTTAAAGGATGGTGATTGTATGACACAGACTGTGATCTACACCTCAGAGCCCCCAGAGGATTTTCAGCAACTGGAGGCTTTGTACGCTTCGCTTGGTTGGAACTCTATCCATCTATCCGTTACCGAATTGAACATGATGTGCTTGAATAGCTGGTATGCCGTCTATGCGTTTGAAGGACAGAAATTAGTGGGCATGGGACGTGTGATTTCCGACGGGGTGATCACCGGCGTTATTTGCGGATTAGGCGTACATCCGGATTATCAGTCCAGAGGGATAGGCCGACGGATCCTCGGTCGATTGGTTGAACATTGCGAGAAGTCCCGTGTCTTCCCGCAACTGATGTGTGAGGAAGGACTGGAACCGTATTACGAGAAACTGGGCTTTCAGCGATTCACCATTGGGATGAAGAAGAATATACAGCGAACTCATTCATCGGACGTCCCATAGTCCTTGATCGTTATTTTGACCTCATGCTTGATCGGAACCTCACTAAAGGTTTGATCCCAATCTTTTTTGACTGTCTTCCATATATGAGGATACTTGATTCTCAATTTGTTTCCGAAACCGGAAACGTCTGTCTTGTATTCATGTTGAATTTTATCGAGTACATTCTTTACCAAACGCTCAACCTCTTTTTCAATCTCTTTTTCCGTTCTTTTCAAAAATTCAGTTTCCATGGTTTTCTCCGAGACCACCCAATGCTCGGCTATTCTTCCTTCAGACTCGATTTTTATATCAAACGAGATGTTGTTCCCGTCAACATGAGGTTTAATTTTACTTTTCATTGACAATATTTCGTATATGATTGGCTGACCTGTCTTTTTATCCACGCTTTTAACCAATCCGCCTTTCCCCTTTCCGGTTATCCACGTTAAGCCTTCGATTTCCTTTTCATTCAAAAAACCGCGTAATTTTCTGGTTTTCCCTTCAATAACGGCAGCTCCTGCAAATTTTATGTCTCCATTCGACGGCGAGACGACATTTTGCAAAAGAAAGCTGGCTCCTGAATGCAGCTTCCCCTCGATCTTGGTCAGTGTAGTCGGTGGTAAAATCTTGGTGGTTCTTCCGTGACCGTGCGTCATTTCAACGAGCTTTAACGCTGGAATATCCATCGGCTTTTTCGATTCTAGTATTTTGCTCGCACGGTTCTGAGCGATGAGAAGGAGGCCGCTTGGTCTCATCTCCTGTTCCCTGATAAAGAAATCCAAAATCTTTTGCAGATCCATGGTGCGTGCAAGATCCTCGCCTATAATAATCACTTTTGAATGCTCGGCAAATGCGCGTTTTTCGATTCTTAATACCATATTGCGTAAGGTCGGCAGGATCGTATCTCCTGTTTCGGAAACGTTGTTATAAGCTTTTTGTTGTGAAGTACCGGTTTTTGTTCCTTTGCCTGTTGTCTCTGCGGTGACAAATTGATTGGTTATCGTAATCCGATCCCGGTGAGGAGGCCCGCCTGCTTGTCCCGAAGACTCTTCCCTTGGCTCCCCCTGTTTTTCCAAATCCAACGAAGTACCTACAATCAGGCCCAAATCCTCAATTTCTTTATTGCTCCAGCATCCCGTAAGAGGAAGGAGTATAAGAACCAACAGCGCACTCAAGAGGGTTCGTATCGTAATATGCTTCAAGCTTTTCCACCTCTCACTCTTGAGACTAGAAGTAAGATTACTGGCAGTACGGCAAATAATAATAACGCAACATTGCCGACCATATCCCCAAGTTTAAATAGGTCATTGATATTTTTGGGAGCCATGGCAATGACGTAAATTATCGGAACCAAGCCATATACAAATGGATGAATCTTTTTTTTGAAGAGTTGGGCCAGCCCTAGAGCAGCCGCATAGTAGGTAATGGTAAAGGTCGTGAATATTTGCATGATCCATATGACAAGCAAGAAAGATTCAAACCGTTCAAAGATCAAACCGGGGATCTCAAAACTTCGCATAAGCTCAAGCGTGGGCCATGTACTCGTAACCACTCCATCGATCGATAGGGCTCCGATGACCATGACAACGGTGATGACGTAAAAGAGCAAGGGGATGAATACGCCAATTAGAACGACTTTAACGGCTTTGTCCGGCTTTTTCATAAACGCTACAAGGAGCAGCATAATTTCAGAACCTAAAAAAGCGAGAGCGGTTGTCTTTATTCCCTTTAGCATAGGGACAATTCCCAATCCTAACACGGGACGGAGATTATCCAGCTCAAATATGCCTAAACTCAAAAAGGCAACCAGTAAAAAAATGACGATGGTAATAGGGAATATGATTTCAAACAAACGGGCGATCGTGTTTATTCCGCCTATGATCAGATAAAGACCTATCCACATAAAAGGAAGGATGATGGCCCAGGTGGGGGTACCTTCCAGCAAAAAAAGGCCGGTTACTTCTGCCATTGTTCTGACTTCATATGCAGAAAGTGTAAAAAAGTAACCGATAATAAGTAAACTGAGGAACCCGCCCATCCATTTTCCTACAATTTCTTGGCTGTATTGATAGAAGGTTTTTTCGGGGTATCGCTGGTTTAATTTCACGATGATCAGCCCTACGATCATGGCGATGATCCCGCCCAAAATAACGGTGATCCACACATCAGGCGTTTTCACTTTCTCCACGGAAGTTCGAGGGAGGGTGAGGATCCCGGCTGCAAGAATATAATTGACGAGGATAACCGCTGCTTGCACATTCGTAATCTGGCCCTTTGAACTACCCATCATGTTGTTTTATTTCCTTTCATAAAGAGCTATCCTTAGCGGATGGAATCTTTCTTATGTATCGCCTTCCGAAAGCGTTTCATCTTCAGAAGGGGCATTCGAATCATAAAGTCTTTCCAATCACTTACTCGATAAGGAACGACCGGAGTGATAAAGGGAACACCAAAACTCTTCAACCTCACTAAATGGCTGCAAAGGAAAAGGAAAAACAGAACGACCCCGTACAACCCATACACAGCAGCGAAAAACATCGCTACAAAACGAAGCATGCGAAACGAAATTCCAGCGCTGTATTGAGGGACGGCAAAGGAAGAAATGGCAGTCAACGCCACCACGATCACCATAATCGGACTGACAATCCCCGCTTGTACGGCTGCTTCCCCTATGACTAATCCGCCAACGATACCCATGGCCGGACCAATAGGTTTAGGCAATCGCAGACCACCCTCCCGCAGAATCTCGATCGCCACTTCCATGATCAGGGCTTCGATTATGGCGGGAAACGGTACGCCCTCCCTTGTGCCCATGATCGACAAGGCCAGTTTGGTAGGGATCAACCCTTGGTGAAACGAGACAAACGAAATATACAAGGAGGGACCAAAAAGCGATATAAGGGCCGCGAAATAACGTAACAAGCGGATGAGAAAACTCGGCAACCAACGATCATAATAGTCTTCTGGCGAGTGCAGCATCATACTTAATGAAACCGGAACGATCAAAGCGAAAGGCGTCCCATCCAACAAGATGGCAACCCGTCCTTCCATCAAGGCGCTGTAAACGCGGTCGGGACGTTCCGTATTCTGTACTTGTGTAAAAGGACTGAGGTAATTATCCTCGATCAGCTGCTCTACATAGCCTGATTCCGGTACATCATCTATATTGATTTTTTTGATTCTGTTCTGAACCTCTTCCACCAAAGCAGGATCCGCCATATCTTTGATATAGGCGATGACAAGTTCTTTTTTAGAACGTTCTCCTACTTGAAACTTGATGATGGATAAGCTGCTGTTATCACCATGCTGTCGTAAAAGGGCGGTATTATCACTTAATGATTCTGTGAATCCTAACCGTGGGCCTCGAACCAATGGCTCTGATGACGGTTCTTCATTATTGCGCGATTTCCCTTTGGTCGTACCGAGAATGAGCACATTCTGCACGCCATCCACTAACAGTGCAGTCGAACCTGTCAATATCTTGGACACCAAATCATGAACATGATGGGCTTCTGTTACTTCACTAATGGTAAGAACTTGATTTTTAATAAACTCTTTAGTAATGACACCTTGCTCAAGAGAGGGACCCCGATCATTTTTTTCGAAGAAGCTCGCCATAAGCGATTTCATAATGTGTTTGTCGATGAGTTCTTTATCCGACAGTCCGTCTACGAAAACGATGGCCGCATAAATGCCTGTGCCTCCAATGTAAAACTCCCTAAAGCGCACATCCGAGTTATGACCGATCTCGTTTCTCACCAGTTCAAGATCCAAGGCGAATTTCCCCGTGAAATGCTCAAGTGATCGGGTTTGAGCAGGATCCAATGATTTGTTATTTTCATGGTCATGATGTTTCATTGTGGATACCTGCCATTTCCTCAGTCTTCCTTTGAGTGATGAACCCATTTAAAAAACCTTGAGATGATATATGGAACCATAAAAGCGATGAAACCTTGCATAAAAACCTTCCATTCCGGAATGTAGGAAAGCACCATTTTCCACATGTGAATCCCCCTCTTCAGGCAACAAAGTTTCAAAAATAGACCTTCTAGTTCCATTATTATCGATGCAGCAGCAGTTTAAACTTAAAACACGGTTTCACCGTTCCAGGGAAAGGCAACCGTTTCCTTACCCTCTTGCATATCGTCACGCGAGTGCATGGAACGTTGAACCTTGTGCTTTGCTCAAGGAAACGGGATACGCAGGAGGGAAATAATGTTAAAATAAGTTTGGGCGAATAAAGGCTGAGTCGTGATTTCCGTGCCGGCCCCGGTAAGGAAAGTACATAACCAAGAAACGAAGGTGATGGACATGTTTCACAATGACCCGCATTTGCTCATCGCGGACCTTCCCGGTTATTCACCGGATATTAGCCGCTTACTGTCGATGATGAATTATGCCAGGTTCACGACGCTGCAAGAGGTCAAGGATTTAACCATGGAGCAGCTCGATTTCGTCGCAGAAAAAGGGGGGAATTCGATCGGAGCATTGCTGCTGCATGCTGCCGCCGTGGAATATGCCTATCAGGTCAGCACGTTCGAAGAGCGCGAATTAAGCCAGGATGAGCTGCGGATATGGGGGCCCGCCCTCAACCTGGGCGATGAAGGCAGAGCCGCGATACGAGGTCATGCCCTCGATTATTATATCGAGCGGTTAAACGAAGTCCGAAACCGGACCTTCGATTTGTTCCGGTCGGTTACGGATGAATGGCTTTATATCGAGCAGCCATTCTGGTATAACAAGCACGCAAATTACTATTTTATGTGGTTCCACGTCTTTGAGGACGAGATCAACCATCGCGGGCAAATTCGTCTTATTCGAAAGAAGCTGAGCACATGACTCAGAGTCGTTTACAGATAGGCATGTGGGATCAGTTTACGGAAGAGCGATGGGAACGGCTTGCGGACAAGCATATCAGCGGGATGGAAATATGCAGCTTTCTGAATCGGGAGGCGTTGGTTGAAGTCAGCGATTTTTGCCGTAACCGGCGGATCGCGTTCGGTGTTCATGCCCCGATTCTTCGTGAAGCGGGATATCGGTTGCCACAAGTCAATGCACCCGAACCCAAGGTCTTTCGGGAAGCGCTTGAACAAATCTCGGCCGAGGTTCGGTTAGCCTCCAGTATGGGGGCAGATTATATGCTGTTTCATTATCCGTTTTATCCGGTCTTTCAGGAGCCTTTCACGCCGTACCCGCGACTTCCTAGCCCTGAGGAGCGTTACAGTTACAGCCAATTGAGCAAAGAAAGATTTCGGGAAATGTCGAAGCGGTTATTTGAGTTTCTCTGTGAACTCCAGCTTCGCTATGGGCAGCGCATTGTGCTAGAGCATGATTTCTTTGGAGATTACGGGGATGTGCTGATCGATAGCTTTCACGCTTATCCCGACATCGGGTTTGTGCTGGATACGGCCAGGCTAGATATTACTCGCAGGGCCTTTCGAGGTTTTGACCCATACCCATTTCTTGATCGGATGGCGTCCCGGATTTATTTGGTCCATTACAGTAACGTATGGTACGAGAAGGACAAGTTCACGCATCATCTGCCGGTGCTGCCGGAGCATGATCATGATGCGAACTATGGAGAAGCCTATGCCTATTTGCAATACGTTGCCGCCCGTAATTCACGGTTCCATGTGACGTTTGAACATAACGCAAGCCTGATCACTCGGCAGCAATTGCAGCAGATCTATGACCGGACGGCATTCATGCTTCAAGAGCAGGGAGGGCACGTACTAATTCGGCCGTAAACGCGATAGACATATAGGGAGAAACAGACTGCAGATTCAATCGGTGACATGATATGGCACGACTTAGCTTGCACCTCAGGTGGGGAGGAACCCTCTATGATACAGAGCTTGATCGTTGTGTTTGTCCTGACGATGATTATTCATACGGCAGAGACGTTGTCATACTCTGCGAGATATGCCGGAGTAAAGTTGAACAAAATTGCGGTGGCGTTATCCTTGACCGGAATCATTGTGCTGGTTTCCCGGACGTCCAACCTGGTTCAAGCTCCGCTGACGGCCAAATTCGTAGATTATGCAAGAGAGGACCCTTCGTTTGACGTGCTCTCCTATTTCAGGGCGATATTGCTGGCCGCATCCATCGGAACGATTGTCGCGATCGCATTGTTTCCTACCTTCGTCAATCTGTTCAGCCGCATTATCAGTAAACTGGAGGTCGCCGGATCCATTCCGAAGCTTGTATCAAGCGTGACCATCGGTCAGCTCAAGAATACGCGGCATTACATCAGGAAGCCGAATCTGAAGTGGAGCCAGTTTCGCTACTTAGGCGTACCTAAACGGTTCATTTTGCTGAATATCGTGGTTACGGCTTTTTACACGGTAGGTGTCCTGGCATCCCTGTATGCCGCGCATCTCGTTCCCCAGTACAGCACGATGGCCTCCCAAGCATCCGGACTGATCAACGGGATGGCAACGATTATCTTAACGATATTTATCGATCCCCAGCTTGGTTTGATTACGGACAAAGCCACCCGTAATGAGGAAGCGAGGGAACAGCTGGGCAAGGTGTATACGATGCTGATGGTTTCGCGGTTTTTCGGAACGATGCTGGCCCAGCTCGTGATTATTCCGGCGGCTTACGTCATCAGTGAGATCGTGAAATGGATATAAAGACGGTGGTATTGGTTAGAAAACAAGAACGAGAGAGGAGGGGATCATGATGACGCGTAAACGACTGGCGATGGAATCCGTGCTGTTTGCCGCAGCGATCTATATAGGCTATTTTGCATTTATGATGCTGCAAGGGATGGTGCTAACAAAGAGACATGCGCAGGATCTGGATCTGGCCAAGCAATATGAACGGATGGAAACCCTGCAGCCCCAGGTAACGTTTGGAATGATGGAGCGGAGCAGCGGGTGGCAAACAGCAGCAGCGATCGGAGGCTTCGTTCTATTGGGCGGCTTATATGGTTGCATAAGATGGCAATGGACCAAACGGAGATCGCAGTCATAAATTTGAAGTCTTAGAGCACAAACCCTGTCATGGATTTTCGTCCACGGCAGGGTTATTTATTTCGTTCCATGGATCGCCGTCTAGAGGCGCTCAATCGCCCAATATATCGGATGATTGGATGACCCAATTATCCGGTTTCCACTGCCTTATAGGTCAAAACTACCGTAATTTTATCGATGAAAGCGCTATTTTTATGCTTGACAGCCTATTCAGATGCGTTTATGCTAAACGTGCGGTTAATTGGATCACCCAATTATCGTTTGCGCAAGTAGGGATAGAGAGGGTAGTCATATGACCATTAAGAAGATTAAATATCATCGGGTGTACGAGGATGTTATCGAACAGATCAAGAATCTGATTCTGGAAGGGAATCTGGCTCCGGGTGATGTCCTGCCGACAGAACGGGAGTTGGCCCAGTCCTTCGGCATTAGCCGCGGAACGTTGCGGGAAGCCTTTCGTATTCTGGAGCGCGAAGGATTGATTGAAGCCAGACCGGGCGGCGGACGTTTCCTGAGCAAGGCCCTGGACGTTGCCGAGGATCGCAGCCGAATTCTGGACAACATTGAACGCGCTACCATCATCGAGTTGTTAGAGGCGCGTGAATTGTTCGAGACGGGAATCGTGGAGCTGGCGGCGAAGCGGGCAACCGATGAAGATATCGCCGAGATTGAGGCAGCCTTCGCAACGTGGGGGGAGATCGATCAGAACGCGGAGGATCGCTCGAAGCCGGATCAGGCATTTCACCTGTCGATCGCCAAAGCCACGCATAACGTGGTCCTCGTCAATATGATTGAACTGCATATGGATTTGCTTCAGCGGACGCTGAGCAAAACAGCGCAGATTCCGGGGCGAAAGAGCGAGGTCTACGAAGAACATTTACTTATTATGCAAGCCATTAAGGAACGGGATCCGGTAAAAGCGAAGCTGGCTTTGCTGAACCATCTTAGCCGGGTCAAAGAAAACATACAGAAAAACCACATTCATGTTTAAGAGGGGGAAAATGCACCCCTTTTAGCACAAATTGGATAATCCAATTATCCAATGGTCATGGGTGAATATGTGGGTAGAGAGGGACTGCAGATGAATACAGACATTCGAATTCTATCACCCTGCGGCATGCTGGGATATGGCTTTCCTGAACAATCCTTTATGAACGGACTGGAGTTTGAACTGCACGGCATCGTCGTGGATGCAGGATCTACGGATGGCGGACCGCATAAGCTGGGCGCCGGCGTATCGATCGTCAGCAAGCGCGCGGTTAAGAAAGACCTGGACATCATGATCACCCAGGGCGTGCCTCGGAAAATTCCGATTATCATCGGATCGGCCGGCGGCTCGGGAGCAAGGACCCATGTGAACTGGACGCTGGATATCATTGATGAGATTTTGGATGAGCGGGGTCTTCAGGCCAAGGTGTCCGTTATCTGGGCGGATTTTACGCAGGAGGAAATCCATTTGGCAAGCGAAGAAGGGAGAATCAAGGGACTGAGCCCGAACATTCCGCCACTGACCCGCGAGCGGATTGATTCCACGAACAGCATCGTTGCTCAGATGGGACACGAGCCTATTGTGGAAGCGCTTAAACAAGGCGGGGACATTATCGTATGCGGCCGGGCTTATGATCCGTCTCCATTCGCGGCGATCGGGATCTATCATGGCAAGGACCCTGGGCTTTCCTATCATCTGGGCAAAATACTGGAATGCGGCGCACTGTGCGCCGAACCTGGCACAACCAAGGACAGCATTCTTGGCACGATAAGCGATGATTCGTTTACCGTTCAATCGCTTAACCCGAACCGGACGTGCAGCCCGACCAGCGTTGCCGCCCATACCTTCTATGAGAAGGAACATCCGTATATTCTGCATGGTCCCGGATTCACGCTTGATTTGGAGAACTGCCGATTCGAGGAAGTGGAAAAAGGCGTCGTTCGCGTGACGGGCAGCCGATTCCTTCCGGCGGAGAAATATTTCATCAAGCTGGAAGGCGCAAGACGCGTCGCGTATCGGACCTTTGTGGTCGCAGGGATCCGGGACCCGATCCTGATCGGGAAGCTGGAAGAGGTTGAAGAATATGTGCGCAACCAGGCGCGGGAATATTACCGGGAAATTCCGGAATCGGATTATCGGATTCAATTCTACAACTACGGCAAGAACGGCGTTCTCGGAAGCAAGGAGCCCGAGCCGTTCGACGGGCACGAGATCGGCGTCATGTTCGAAGTGGTGGCCAAAACGCAGGAGTTGGCAAACAGCATTTGCGCAACGGTGCGATCCACCTTCCTGCACTATGGCTACGAAGGCCGGAAATCAACGGCGGGCAATCTCGCTTTTCCATTCGCGCCAAGCGACATCGAGTTCGGTCCTGTGTATGAATTCTCCGTCTACCACCTGATGGAAATGAAAAATAATGCTTTTCGTATAGAGCATCGATAAGGAGGATCAAACCATGACTCAACTCGGCGATTTGGCGAAGGTGCTGCGAAGCAAAAACTCGGGCCCCTTCGAAATTACATTAGACGTGTTGTTTGATTCCAAGGAGCAATATGACAGAGTGAAACAGTCCGGCATCATATCGAAACGGACCATATGCGAGCTGTATCAGATACGGGAGGAGCAGATTCATCATCTGGTGTTTTTCGACCAGGCGCTGGGTTTCAAGATCACGATGTCGCGGGACATATCGTCGGGCAGCGTCGGCGACCGCGACGTGTATGGTGCCCAGCAGCATGCTCCCCTCATGAAGTTATCCATCGAACATGGGGAGGAGGGGTAAGCCATGAAGGTGTTAAAACGCTTAAGGCAGGATTGGGTATTATACGCGATGCTGTCGCTGCCTCTGCTCTACTTTTTTGTTTTTCACATCATTCCGCTGTACGGCATGAAACTCGCCTTTCAGGATTACCGGATTCTCGGGGATCATGTGTGGGTCGGGTGGAAGCACTTCAAGACGTTGTTCAGCTCCCCCGCCTTCACGAGCGTGCTGCAGAATACCATCATCATCAGTTTGATGAAAATCGTATTCGTGTTCCCGATTCCGATCATGCTGTCGCTTCTGATTAATGAAGTTCGGAGCTCGAAATACCGCAAATATGTGCAATCCGTGGTTTATCTGCCGCATTTCTTGTCTTGGGTCGTGATTGCCGGGATCTGGATTAGTCTCTTGAACCCAGCCGAAGGCGGAGTCAATCTGATTGCGAATTTCTTCCAACTGCCATCCGTGGATTACATGACCAGCAAGGAACATATCCGTTGGGTGCTCATATTCTCCGAAATCTGGCGAAGCGCGGGTTGGGATTCGATCATTTATCTGGCAGCCATCATGAAGATCAGCCCAGGATTGTATGAAGCAGCCAAGATCGACGGGGCGACCCGGCTGCAGCAGATGAGGTACATCACGCTTCCTCATTTATACAGCACAGTTGTAACCGTCTTCATTCTGAATCTGGGCTTCTTCATGAATGCTGGTTTCGATCAGGTGTTTAACTTTATGAACGATTCCATCATCAGCGTGGTCGATATTCTGGACACGTATGTGTACCGGATCGGTATCGGAAACGGGCAGTTTGCTTATGCAACCGCAGCGAGCCTGTTCAAGGGCGTGATCGGCATCATTCTCATCCTGGGCACGCATTTCATATCGAAGCGCTTCTCGGGCAAGGGCGTCTGGTAAAGGAGGGATTTACGATGAGACGGCTTGAAATTTCCAAAATCGTCATTTATCTGATGTTGTTTGTATTTACGCTCATGGTCTTGGTTCCTCTCCTGAATCTGCTGGCGCTGTCTCTGACCGACCCCGGCAAAGCCCATCTGATGGGCGGTCTGGACATCATACCGAAGGGATTCTCAACGATCAACTACCAGCTGCTGTTGTCCAATCCCTTGATCACGGGCAGCATTCTGAATTCGGTATGGATTACCGTGGCAGGCACATTCCTGAATCTGCTGCTGACCTCCATGGCAGCGTACGTGCTGGCCAGAACCGAGTTTATCGGGAAAAAGGTCGTGTTGTTTTTCTTAATCGTCATTATGGTATTCGAGCCGGGCATGATTCCCGAATACCTGCTCGTGAAGGATCTCGGACTGATGAATACGTTAACTTCGCTGATCCTGTACAAAGCGATCAACGTATACTATCTCTTTATTCTCATGCGGTTCATTCAGGACATCCCGGAGGAGATTCTGGAGGCATCCCGAATCGACGGCGCAGGCCATTTCCGCTTGTACAGCCGCATCATCCTGCCGCTCTCCAAACCGGGGCTGGCAACCTTGGGCTTGTTCTACGGGGTGTATCACTGGAATGAATATTTCCGGGCGACGCTCTATATTTCGGACCCGACCAAATGGCCGCTGCAGGTCGTGCTCAGGCAGTTTGTTGTCCGTAAGGACAATACGTCCCTGATCGGGAACCAGAACATGTTCGACAGCTCGATCAATTTTGATTTCGCTTCCCTGCAGGCAGGTACGATCATGATCGCGATTGTGCCGCTGTTATTCCTATATCCGTTCATTTTGAAATATTACGCCAAAGGCGAACTGGAGGGCGGAGTCAAGGATTAAGCTAAGGAAGGCAGCTTAACTTAAGGCATGAATGTTCAAATTCAAAAAAGGGGAGAAAGATGAACATGAAAAAATTAAGCCTGTTATTAATCGTTGCCATGCTGGTTATGGTCATGTCGGCATGTACATCGAATTCGAAGACGCCGGGAGCGGGCCAGACCGAGCCCGGGACCGCGCAGCCTGAAGGAAGCGGTGATCCGGTTACGCTGAAGATCGTGTACAAGGATGAAGGAACGGCGAATCCCGTTTCCGTTAAATTCTTCGAGACCTTGGAGAAATCCCTGGCCGAAGACGAAGGCTTAAACGTGAAATTCGAGCTAGTGGATCTGGCACAGGGCAGTTATGCCGAGAACCTGAATCTGCTGCTGTTGGGCGGAACCATTCCGGATATTATCTACTTCCAAGGCGGCGACCAGCAAATTGCCGAACAAGGCCTGCTGGAGGATCTGACGCCTTACATTGAAAAATCCACTTACATTAAAGATATCATCGAGCCGCATAACCAAACGCGGATGGCAAGCTATCCGTATCTGCTGTGGATCAAACCGCTCGCACCGAAGACACCGGTCATCCGGGCCGACTGGTTTAATGCCATGGATAGCTCCAAGGCCTTGATGGAGAATCCGACCGTCGACAATTATTACGCCTTCTTTAAGGAATTGGTGGAGAAGAAGCCGGGTGAAGGCAAGCCGAGCTACGCGCTGACGGCAGCAGGCGATATTGCCGAGATCAATTTCATTTTCAATACGGCTTTCGGTTTGGATACGACTTGGCTTAAGAAGGAAGACGGCACTTATGAGTACTCCAAGGTTTCCCAGAATGAAAAAGAAAAGCTGACGTTCTACAACAAGCTCTACAAGGAAGGGCTGCTGGACCCGCAATTCATTACGAAGCAGTGGGATACCAAGGAAGATGCCTTCTATAAAGGGGAAGCTGCCGTTATTACGGGCACAGCCGGCAAAATCATCGATTTGTATGACGGAAGAATGCAGGAGCTTGGCGGAGAAGACGCTAACCTGATCGTGCTGCCGCCTGCCAAGGGTGAAGCTCAAGGCTTCGGGGCAACCGATGTAACGAAGGAATCCAGAGGACTTGCGATCTCTTCCCAGTCACCGCATAAAGACGTGGCGTTCAAGGTCTTTGATTACCTTGCAAGTCCGAAGGGGCAAATGCTGGACCGTCTCGGTTTCGAAGACGAGCATTATAAAGTCGTTGACGGCGAGATCGAGCTGAACGAGAAATATTACAGCGAATGGTATGCGCGTTTCTGGGAGCCGACCGAGATCAAATCCGAAACGCCTTTGAAAACGCCGCTATTGGGTGAGCCTGGAACCGAATCGTTGAAAATGGCTGGCGATTTCTACACGGAAGACAATAATTTCATCATCCCTGAGCAATTCATTGCGAACTGGGATGCGATGAACAATCTGTACAAGGAATATTCGACGGACTTTATTACAGGCAAGAAGGATTTGTCCCAATTCGACCAATTCGTTGAAGCCTGGAATGCTGCAGGTGGAGCAGAGATAACGAAATACGCCAACGAAAACATCAAGTAAGGAGCCTATAACTATGACTTCGTTTCGTGACCGGGTGAGGGGCGTGGTGATATCCACCGCGCTCGGAGACGCAATGGGAGCTCCAATCGAGAAATTGACGTACGGGGAGATCAAGTCCAAGTACGGACGCGTGGAATCCCTCATGACAAGATGGCATAAGATGGACCTGCCCCCCGACGTCCGGCTTGGCCGGGTAAGGGGCGATGGCATTGTCACGGACGATACGCTGATGACCATTGCGCTCATGAACGTGTATCTTACCGAGGGCAGGCATCTGGATGCCTATGATATGGGCAACGAGTTCGTGAAGGAGATTGCGTTCCGCAAGACGTTTGTCCCTGAGCTGAATGAGGAGACGCTGATTATTGACCGATTGTTCTATCCGGAAAAATACATCTTCATGCGTCATGTGCTGGCCAATTGCGATCCGAGAGAAGGCGGCATCGGGAATATGGTGAACTGCGGGGCGGCAATGTACATCGCCCCGATCGGGATCGTCAATGCGGGCAATCCCAAGGCGGCCTATGATGAAGCCATCCTGTTTGCGATGGGTCATCAGAGCAGCTACGGCCTGGAAGCCGCGGGCGTGCTGGCCGCTTGCGTGGCGAAGGCCTTTGAGCCAGGGGTGAGTGTGGACGATATTGTCCGCACCGCCATCAGTCTGGCGAAAGACGGCACGAAAGCGGCCATTGTGGAGATGACGCAAGCCGCGCGCGATCTGCGGCAGGAGCGGGATGACATGGACAAAGTGATCGAGGTATTGCAAGCGATCATGCTTAAATATTCGCCGATGGGCGATGACGTGAGCCGCCATATCGACAAGGTCGGCATCCCGAGCAACCATTATACGCCAAGCCGTCTATGGTCGATTGAAGAGCTGCCGATGGCACTGGCGTTCATCGTGCTCAATGACGGAGAGTACTACCGTTCGATTCTGGACGGGGTTAACTCCGGGCGCGATACGGACTCGATCGGCGTCATGGCCGGGGTGATCCTGGGCGCCATGTATGGCAGCGAGGTCATCCGCAAGGAAGATATTAAGCAGCTGAATAAGGTGAATCGTTTGGACCTGTGTGCCATCGCCGACCGGTTTAGCGGCATTGCCGCGAAGATCATCGAAGAGGATCTTCGCATCAATGAATCTCGGAAGAATATTGTGAGCTCATAGTTTTTTGCAAGCTATTGGAACCCAGCGGATGTAGAGGAATGGTTGATACAGGAGGGAGAGCAAATGATACCTAAACATTATGTAGAGACGGTATATGCGGGATTCATCGGCATGAACATTGGCATAAGGCTCGGTGCTCCCATCGAACCGGTAGCTTGGACGTATGAACGCATTCGGGACGTATACGGCGATATCCGGGATTACGTGAAGCCGTACAAAACCTTTGCCGCGGACGATGACGCAAACGGTCCGGTTTTCTTTATTCGCGCGCTGTATGACGATGCGACGGACCGTGAGCTTTCGCCGGAGGACGTGGGCAAGGCATGGCTCAATTACGCTAGGGAAGGGATCGGCATGTTCTGGTGGGGCGGCGAGGATATCAGTACCGAGCACCGCGCCTATGTGAATCTGCGCAAAGGCATCCCGGCTCCTCGTTCCGGTTCGATCGAGGTCAACGGCACGGAGATGGCGGAGCAGATCGGCGGCCAGATCTTCATCGATTCCTGGGGCCTGCTGTTCCCGGGGCAAGCGGAGAAAGCAGCGGATTACGCGGAAAAAGCGGCCAGCGTCTCCCATGACGGCAACGGGCTGTATGGCGCCCGCTTCATGGCCGCTTGCATAGCCAAAGCCTTTAATGCTTCATCCATGGATGAGATTATCGCGGAAGGCCTGCGCATGATTCCGGATGACTCCACCTATGCGCGAGTGGTCCATGCGGTGATGGACTTCCACCGGGAGCAGCCTTCCGATTTCCGCGCTTGCCGCCAGTATTTGGAGGACCACTGGGGATACGATAAATATACGGGTGTATGCCACATTATTCCGAATGCGGGCGTGTGCGTGCTTGCCCTTCTGTATGGCGAGGGAGATTTTGCGCGCACGGTGGAGATCGCGTCGATGTGCGGCTGGGACACCGATTGCAACGCAGGCAATGTGGGAACGATCCTCGGCGTTTACGGAGGTCTGGCGGGAATCCCGGATCATTACCGCAAGCCGATCAATGACTTCATCGTGGCTTCCAGCGTGTCCGGCTATTTGAATCTGGTGGATTTTCCGACATTCGCCAAAGAGCTTGCACTGCTTGGCTATCGCCTTAACGGAGAGAAAGCACCTGAAGAGCTGGTTCGTCGGGTGAAGCAGGGCGAGGTGTATTTCGATTTCGACCTGCCGGGATCTACGCATGGCTTCCGGACGAGCCATTCCTTCAAAACCCCGGTCGTTCGCCATTCGACGAAACAGGTTTATGACAGCAGAGGATCGCTGGAAGTGGTTTTTGACAGACTGGTTGAAGGCGACAGCAGCAAAATCTATTTCAAACCGTTCTACCGGCGCGCCGAGTTCAACGATGAGAAGTATAAGCCGACCTTTGCGCCGCTGGCCTATAGCGGACAAACCGTATCCGCCCGCATTTATGTGGATCAGTGGGAAGGCGAACCGGTTACCTTGACTCCGTATGTGCGCAATACCTATACGCAGGAGGACGTGCGTTTGGCTGCGTTGACTCCCATGTGCGGAGAGTGGAACGCGGTGCAATTCGTCATCCCGGATACGGATGGTGCCATGATCGATGAGATCGGCTGGATACTCGAGAGCCCGTCGCCGCTCTTGAACCGTGCTATCGGAAGTTTGTTCATCGGGCAATTCCGCATCACGGGGGCTTCAGACTATACGATCGATTTTGCCAAGCAGGCCAAAGAGTTCGCTTCCGTCACCCCATTCTCGCATCATCGAGGGAAATGGGAGCTGCGTGACGGTGCCCTGCATTGTTCCTCAGAAGGGGATACCTCCTCCTTTTCCGGCAATTATTATGCCGGAGATATGGAGATTGAGGCGACCATCAAACCGATATCCGGTACCAGCCATTGTGTTATTGCAAGGGCGCAAGGCGTCATGCGTCATTATCTGGCCGGCTTCGACGGCCCGAACTCCGTATCGTTTATCAAACAGGATTTCGGGATCAAGCGTTTGATTACGGCAAAATACGATTGGGCATTGGGTAAAGAATACCGCCTGAAGCTGGTGTCCGAGAAGGACAGGTTCATCTTGTATATTAATGGAGAGAATGTGCTGGAATGCAAGGAAACCGCCTATGCTCACGGCATGTTCGGTTTTGGTTGTCTGGAGGATGGCGAGAACGCGATCAAGGAAGTTCGCGTCCGTACATTCGAGCCGAAGCCGGTTTAACAGAAGGGAGCGGGTTAACTTTGCGCAAGCTGGTTGTCATTGGAAGCATCAATATGGATGTTGTGAGTAATGTAGCGCAGTTTCCCCAGCCGGGGGAAACGATTCACAGCAGGGACGCACAGTTTTTTCCCGGAGGCAAAGGGGCGAATCAGGCTGTGGCCGCAGCCTTGGCAGGTGCCGATTGCAGCATGGTCGGCGCCGTGGGCCTGGATCCTTTTGGAAGCACTTTGGTTGCTTCCTTGGAGGAGCGCGGCGTTGGCGTCTCGTCCGTTCTCACCAAGGCAGGCACATCCGGAATCGCGATCATCACGGTCAACGAAGAAGGCGAGAACTATATCGTGCTCTCGGAAGGAGCCAATGGGCGGCTGACCGAAGAGGATGTTGCCGCCGAAGTGAACTGGGACGGCGTATATGCGGTGCTGCTGCAGAATGAAATTCCGTGGCAGACGACACAGCATGTCATCCGATCGGCCAGCAAGGCAGGCGTTCGCGTCTGGCTGAATCCGGCCCCCGCGCGAACGATTCCGCACGAGGTGTTTCCGCTGCTGGATACATTGATTGTAAACGAAACGGAAGCAAGCGTGGTTAGCGGGCTGAGGGTGGAGGACGCAGCTTCGGCCGAGGCAGCTTCAGCATCGATCATCGGAAGAGGCACCTCCAACGTGATCATCACCCTTGGCGAGTTAGGGTGCTTCTATGGGAATGCGCGCGGAGAGCGTTTTAACGTTCCGGCTTTCCGCGTCAAACCCGTGGATACCACGGCGGCAGGGGATACCTTCATCGGTGCTTATGCGGCAGCTTGCACGGAGGGGCTGGATACGGAAGCAGCGCTGCGGTTTGCGACCGCAGCTGCTGCATTGACGGTGACCCGTCCGGGTGCTCAATCCTCCATACCGGCTAAGGAAGAGATTGTGGCGTTTATGAATACATGAATCATGCTGCTAAAGAGAGGGCGTTTACGGATGCCTTCTCTTTTTGTTGTATAATGCAAGATTCCATGGGAGCTGCCGACATGTTATGCCGAACCCTTTCATATATGTAAGAGTGACGATAATGAATCTATGGAATGGGGGATCTGGCAAATGGCAAAACAAAAAAGAGGCAAATCCTTATGGCACTTACCGACTCGCGCGCGCGGCACATGCCCGGTGTGCAAGAGTACCCGGACCAAACTGTTGTATCCTCGGACCAAATCGGACGGAACTGCCCTGAAAGTGTGCAAGCGCTGCGACGGGGCATCGCAGGAGCGGGTGGATGCGGCTGTGTAAGCAGCTTCCCGATACCAAGGAAGGACTAGAAGTCAGGGATTATTTGGAATATAATAGTTTTATCTAAGCGTGCATAGGCCGGTTTCCTCGTGAAGCGGTCTATGCTTTTTTACACGGATCAAGGTTCTCTGGGGCATACTCGCGCATATTCGGCGGGGTTCGTAAACGTGAGGGACCTGGAGACGACGCGATTACAAGCAAGCTGGGATTCATATCAACCATTCATGGGCGGTGAAGGCATGTTAGAGGAACGGTTAAAGGAATACATAAGGCAGCACAAGCCATTGATGGCGGATTTGGGCATCGTTCGGGATTTAGCCCTGCCGCAATGTTATATTGCCGCGGGTTACATTCGAAATTATGTATGGGACATCCTGCATGGATTAGACGGGACGGACCGGCATACCGATATCGATGTCGTTTACTTCGATCCGGATGATGTGTCCGAAGAACGGGATGCTGCCCTGGAGTTGCACTTAAGGACCTCGACGGCGAACCCGAAATGGTCGGTCAAGAATCAGGCCAGAATGCATGCCAAGAATGGAGACGAGCCCTATCATTCAACCCATGCAGCGCTAACCCATTGGCCGGAGACGGCCACCGCGGTCGGGGCCAGACTGAACGTCGCAGGGGAGCTTGAGCTTTGCTGTCCTTACGGATTGGATGATTTATTCGCGCTTCGGGTTCGAAGAAGTCCTAACTTTGATAAACGGGGCTATTACTTGGAACGGGTACGCAAGAAACAATGGAAGGATCAGTGGCCGCGTTTAGCGATCATCGAGGATTAGATTAGAGTTTGCCGAGTAAGAGATACGATCGGCAAGGATTTAGGCATTCTTATGTGGAATTTGTTAGAAAGCGGCTGATAACGGCAGAAACAAGGGGTTATAACATTGAACATATTCGACCGAGCGCGTGAAAAGGAAAAGTCGTATCACGAGAAATTGTATGAAGAAGCCGTATTGTTTGAACCTGGGAGCTGGTTAGCCAAGCCCGTTCAGACCGTTCTGGATTATTTGGACTTATTGCCGTTTCCGGATCTGCGGGTACTGGATCTGGGATGTGGCGTCGGGCGTAACAGTATCCCGGTTGCGCAGCGGATCCAATCGGGGAACGGGCAGGTCATCTGCGTGGATTTGCTGCCATCGGCTATCGACAAGCTGGTGCAGTATGCCGCGTTGTACGGCGTAAGCTCAAGCATCGAGGCACTTGCAGCAGACGTAGAGCATTACGAAATTGCCGAGGCGACTTATCACTACATTATTACCTGTTCATGCCTGGAGCATTTGAGCTCGGAAGAAGCCTTCGTATGTAAGGTCAAACAAATGCAGGCTGGAACCGTGGACCAGGGCATTCACTGCATCATGATGAGTACGGAAGTGAAGGAAATCGATCGGAAGACTGGTTTGGAGGAAAAGGGGTTAATCGAGTTGAATCTGTCGACCGAAAGGGCCTTTTCCATCCTTGATGAGCTGTATTCGGAATGGGAAATCTTAACGAGGCGGCAGGTGCAGCAGGATATTCAAGAAGTGAAGGAGGGGAGAGACGTTCTTTTCCGAAGTCAATGGATGACCTTCACTGCGAGAAAGGGAGGGGATGGACCATGGTGAAACATACGCATCTCGGCGTTTATGGAATACTGGTTCAGCATGATCATATCCTGTTGATCCAGAAAGCGAGAGGGCCGCATAAGGGGAAGTGGGATTTACCGGGCGGCTCGATCGAGTTCGGCGAAGAGCCGGAGCATACCCTTCAGCGCGAATTTATGGAGGAGACCGGACTTGGTTCAATTAAGGGAAGCATTCGGACGGCCGTCTCTTATACGATCGTGTATCAGTATGAAGCGAATCAGATGGAAGAGCTGCATCATATCGGCATTATTTATGATGTCGAGCTGCTGGATGATCAAGCTAGAATCCAAACGGACGGTGACGGTCAAGACTCCTTGGGAGCCAAATGGATTCCGATTGACACACTGGGATTGCTGCCGTTAACGCCGTTTGTCGAGATGATGATGGAGCCCGAATTAGAGACGAATCCAGAAGCGGGGATCGAAGAATGACGATTATATATTTTGTGAGACATGCGGAATCCCCATTTATCGAGGGGAAGGAACGGTCTCGTGAATTGTCGGCGCAGGGATCTCATGCTGCGGAGCGAGTGAAGGAGATGCTGCTGGATGAAGGGATTGACGCGATCCTGTCGAGCCCTTATCAGCGAGCGAAGGACACGGTCCAACCATTGGCGGACGCTTTAGGATTACCGATTGCGGAGCAGGAGGACTTAAGAGAACGGATGGCCGGCGATTTGCAGGGACATTCCTTCCTTGATGCCAAAAAGAAACTGTTCCAGGATTCGGCCTTCTCCTTCCCCGGAGGAGAATCCGGTAAAGCCGCGCAAAGCCGTGCGATCCGGGCCTTCGAGATAATTTTGAATGCATATGGAGGCAAGCGGGTAGCGATCGGGACGCACGGCGATATCATGACACTCATGCTCCAGCATTATGATGAGCGCTTCGATTATCATTTTTGGCTGGGAACCACATTGCCTGATATTTACCGCGCCGAATTTGAGGAAGGGCGGCTTGTGAACCTCGCGCGGTTATGGAGCGAGCATCAAGAGGAAGGATGATAAAAAGGCCAAGAATCTCGATAGATTCTTGGCCTTTAAGTTTAGTTACTATAAATGCGAGCTTATGTAGACTGCTTCGCTGCTTAAAATTTGAAAATATTGATGGTTTTCTGCAGTCGGAAAACGGCGTTATTCATCGCTTCTGCTTCTTCAGCCATCTTCTGGATCGACGAGATGCCTTCGTTCATGGAGGCCGACACTTGCTCCGTTCCGGCAGCGGATTGCTGCGTGATCGCGGATATATTCTGAATCGCGGAAGAAATGCTCTGCGCGCTATCCAGCATGGACTGGCTTTCCTTGGAGAAAGCGGCGATCTGTTCCGAAATATACTGCACGCTGTTTACGATCTCCATAAACACAAGCTCTGCTTCGCGGATCATCTCGGTCTGCTGCCTGACGACCTCCTCATTGATTTTGATGTTTTGGGACGCGTGTTTGATGTCCGATTCGATGCTCCGAACGAGATTGAATACTTCCCGGGTTGAAGACGTAGATTCTTCGGCCAGTTTACGCACCTCCTGGGCGACAACGGCAAAGCCTGCGCCATGCTCGCCAGCTCTGGCCGCTTCGATGGATGCGTTCAGGGACAACAGGTTGGTCTGATCGGCAAGCTCGGAGATCGTCTCCGTAATCTTCGTGATTCCCCTGGCGCTTTGGGCCAACGCATCGATGGATTCCGAAACCTTGGCTGTCGCTTCAATGTTTCGCTGCATCCCTGCTGACTGTTTGGCTACCGAATCCCTTCCTTGTTCAACCAGTCCCAGCGTTTCGATCGAGCGGGTATTCATTTCCTGAGTCGAATGCGTATAATTGCTGACCTTCTCTTCGATCTCACGGATGGAATGCGTCATTTCGGATACGTCTTCCGAAATTTCGTTGGCGCCGACGGCCAGCTCGTTGGAGGAAAGGGAGACTTGATTCATCACTTGAATAAGCTCCTGGTTTTTAATCGAGATGCTTGAGCTTGACGTCATCACCTGACGGGTGATATCCGAGGTTTCCTGCAATATTTTGCGAAGCTTGTCCACCATGCTGTTGAAGGTTCTGCTCAGATCGTTCATGCCTCCCACCTCCTCCACCTGGAAGGTGAAGTCGCCTTTGGCGATTTTGGCGGAAACGCTGGAGATTTCCGCGAAGGAGTTCGTAAGCGTTTTCTCAATGAGGCGAGAAAGAGGAAAAGTAAGCCCGGTTAGTACCACGACGATGACCACGCCAATGATTGCTTTACCCATCAGAATAAACGCAAGCAGCATGGGTACCGCAAACAAAGCGGCAATGAGATAACAGGCTGCGGTGATTTTTTGAGACATAGGGAGTCTGTTGAACCATGCCATAAGAATGAGTCCTCCTCAACAACATAGGATATATTTACCATGATTATAGCATCGACGGGCTAAACTAGATATAACGAATTGACAAAAAGTGTTGAATTAGGTCGAAAGAACTGAATGTGATGGGAGTGAGGGGAAGCATAGCCATATGCAGATCCCCTCTTGATGCATAGAGATGAAGCCGGATTATTTCACCGCACGAAATAAGACGGAAGCGAGATAATCCGTATTATCCAGAATCATGCGGTCATGCTTGAACAGCGTTTCCCAGAGCGCAGCATCGAACAGGAGTCCTTTATCGCGCTGCTCAAACGCATCCAGATGACGGGTTTGCTCTTCCTTTAATTGCTCGTTGAAGTGGTTGTACTCCAAAAATTCAGCCTGCTTAAAACCGCAAGACAAAAGGGACCCCGCCCATTCTTCCCTCATCATCAGATTAGGAATGCCGAAGAATTCGAGCAGCTCCTTAAGCTTCGGCTCCGGCATCGGCTTATCCAGCAGCAGTTCCCTGTCCAGCAGGACGCCTCCGCGATCCAGAACGCGGTAATATTCGGGCAGCGATTTCGAGGTATCCGTAAATACGGTGACGGACTCGGCCATGATCAGATCAAACCGGTTGTCTTCGAAAGGCAGCGCGCATACATCCGCCTGCAGGAACTCCACGTCCATACCCATGGCTTCGGCTCTTGCGCGGGCTTTTTTGATCATATTTTCGTTCAGGTCAATGGCGGTCACTTGATAACCCATCTCCGAAAGATGACAGGCGGTTCTGCCGGTTCCGCACCCTACCTCCAAAATGCGGCTGCCCGGTTGAATGGGATAATTCTTCAGCATTCTGAGGGTTGCCTCGAATCCTCCCGGGTGGGCACTGCCCATGCCTAATCTGGAGAGCATGTGAATGTAATTCATCTCATCTATCCCTTCTTCCTTATCGTCAATGCGGGTAATCGTTTATTTACCATATGATTCAGGTACGTTTGGGGTTTTCGTTGAATTTAATATTTTGAGCCCTTTTTTGTGGCGGATGAGAGAATTACTGGAGGAAACGGCCATGAGACTGGAACCGACGGAGGCAGCGATACGCGTCATGCAACGAAATTATCCCGACTGCTTGCTTGCCGTACTTGGCGGCAGCGCGAGTAGTGGTGAGTATAATGAACAATCCGATCTGGACATCATCGTCATTGAACGGGACGGATATGACTTCAGCAGGAAGACGATCGAGGCGCATGGCTGGATCGCGGAAATATTCATATTGTCTTTATCCTCCTATCGCGAATATTTCGACGAGGGAGTGCTGGCGGCGAATCCGTCTTTGCAGCGGATGGTCGCCGAAGGTACGGTGCTGCGTTCGTTGCCTGAGGGAGAAGAGGTGCGGGCGGATGCCCGGAATGATTTGAATTACGGCCCCATGCCCTTGTCGTCGAGCGATATTGCCGAATACCGCTACATCCTGACCGAGTTTTTGCTGGACTTGACAAGTCCCCGCAGGGAAGGCGAAAAATGGTTTACTGTACACAAAATAGCGTCGACTCTATGCGAATTCGTTCTGAGGGCAAACCGGGAGTGGACGGGTGAAGGGAAGATGCTGTTTCGTTTATTCAACCGCTATAGCCCAGCTATGGGGGATCGACTGGAGGCAGCGCTTCTGGCGATTTATCGGGAGGACGATCCTGCGGACCTTATTGCAGTGACGGAGGAAGCGCTCAGCCCGTACGGAGGCAGGCTGCTGGTCGGTTATGAGGAATAAATAAGCCCTGCATAAAAAAGAGGGGGGTACATTAGCCGTGACGCTCGCCCGCCATAAGCAATAAGATAATAACGTGATTAACTCACGTCATTCTTTTAAATCCAGGAGGGATCTTCATGAGCGGAGCATACGGCGGCGCATGGGGCAATTCAGTAGGAACTATATTGGTTCTCTTTATCCTGCTCGTAATCATCTTGAGTGCTTGGGTTTAAACACCGTCAAATTCTTGCTTGCAATTGATAAAGGCCCGGCGCGTGCCGGGCCTTTATCTGTTGGAAAGGACCTTAAGTTTTGGCTTTGGGGGATGGGCTGTGGGCCGAAACCACCGCGGTCATGACCAGATGGCTGCTGTCGGATTGAATCGCATGTTGGAACGCGTCTTCGAGTGATCCGAACACCCGGGACAACGCCCCGTCCAATCGGCTGGCGTAATGTACGCTTCCACCGAATGTGCCCGCTGCCTTCGCACGATCCACTTCTGCGTAAATGACATCCATGTAATTGGCGCTACCCATCGGGTAAAGCGCGAATTGGCAGGCCGTTTCGATATCGGCGCGTTCCCCGATATCGTGGTTTAAGCGGGTCGAATCCTCATTCATATACGCATCGGCATCCGTATCGCCTGGGCAGCCGATAGAATAAGTACCGTTAAACACCGTGTGCACGCCGCTAGCCGCGGCATAAGCGAATATTGCTCTCGTCACATCAAACACATGCTCCGCACGGCCGCGAATACAAGTGCTTACATCATCCGTTTGGATCCAGACCTTATCCGAATCCACGGAACGAAGCGCTTCCGTGATCACTTCAACGAACCGATCCGTCATGGGAAATACCGAGAACCGGCAACCCACGATCCGGCTGGTTCCGCATACAAGCTCATTCATAAATTTTTTCCTCCCCATTGTATAAGTCCACGCAAAAAAACCGCACCCCATGAAGAAGTGCAGTTATGCCTACGCAAAGAAATAAACATAAATGCTACACTTCCCCACGCTAGTATGATCTAGATCGGGTGATAAGGGTTAACGGCGGTCCGCCGTCTCTCAGCACATGGCACCCCTAGTACAGCCAAACATCAAATATGCAGTTGGTATCAAGCCGGCTCCAAGAACTTCCGAAGATCAGAAGGCGAAAGGCCTGCTTCCTGTGTTATTGTATCGTTTTGCCGGCAGGTTTTCAATGGCAGGGCACCATAAAAAAGCCGCCTATTCCAATCCTCAGGGCTTGGGTAGGCGGCTTAGGCCGGCTATGGCTTACTTGTATACCTTCACGCGATCTTCAAGCGGCGCAAATTCTTTTTCACCCGGATCTGCAACCGGTTTGCCGAAAGGCATTTGAGCGATCAGCTTCCAGTTTTCCGGAATGTTCCATTCGGACTTCACTTTCTCGTCGATCAACGGGTTGTAATGCTGGAGGGATGCGCCCAGGCCTTCTGCCTCGAGGGACGTCCATACCACGAATTGCAGCATGCCGTTGGATTGGTTCGACCAGACAGGGAAATTGTCGGCATACAGCGCGAACTTTTGCTGCAGGTCGGCAACTACGTTATTGTCCTCGAAGAAGAGAACAGTGCCGTATCCAGCACGGAATGCACCCATTTTTTCAGCTGTGGATTTGAAAGCCTCTTCGTCTCCGACAACCTCTTTCAGAATGCCTTCGGTCAGGTTCCACAGTTTGTCATGCTGTTCGCCAAGCAGTACAACGACGCGTGCGCTTTGGGAGTTGAAAGAAGACGGAGTATATTTAACGGCTTCATTAACAATCTCCTGGATGAGTTCGTCGGAAATGACCGGGTCTTTGCTGATGGCATAATGGGAACGGCGATGCTTAAGTGCTGCTGAAAAATCTTTAGACATTGAAAAAAACCTCCTGATGTAATCATGTTTGCATAAGCCTGATAACAAAGATGTCCTTTAATTCAAGCAAATATGCATGTTGAGTTGAATTGCTGTCGTTGAATTATCATTTCACATTAACTTACGTTTAGTTAGAAATAATAATTATGTTAGCATATTAATATAACTTAGAGGGATTGTCAACGCTTCGAAGGAAAGTTAATTTATATTTTTTATACCCGGTTACTGAGAATTAAATCAGCTTCTACATACGTATGTATTTCGGGAACCGCGAATCCAAGCGGCTCAGCCTCGGTGATATAAAGTTTATCTCTGCGAAACTCCATATTATGAACAAATCATGAACAAATGATACTTGGATGAACAAATTAAATGATTTTGATTCTCAATTATACTTGTCGACTGAGAATGAGAATGATATAATCCATATCAGAACGCAATTGATAATCAATCTCAATGAGAATGGTTGGGGAATTGCTGACTGCCGGAGTTTCGACAGACATACGCATAGAAGGAAGAACCATGAAGATTAGATACTTATTCGCAGCCGTTGTGGTACTCTCCATAATCTCGTTATTTATTGGAGTTAAAGATATCTCGCCACTGGAACTGTTCTCGATGACAGAACAACAACAGCATATTATGCTTGAAAGCCGGATTCCACGGCTTGTCAGCCTCATCTTGGCGGGTGTCAGCATGAGTATCTGCGGATTGATCATGCAGCAGCTCAGCCGCAACAAGTTCGTATCGCCGACGACGGCGGGCACTATGGACTCCGCCAGATTGGGGATCTTGGTTGCCATGCTCGTCTTTACGACAAGCGGCCCGCTTATCAAAATGCTCGTGGCATTCGTATTCGCACTGGCAGGAACCTTTATCTTCATGAAGATACTGGATCGGATCAAGTTCAAGGACGCGATCTTCATCCCGCTGGTAGGGCTTATGTTCGGTAATATCGTCAGCTCGGTCGCGACCTTCTTTGCCTACAAATATGATCTTATACAGAATATGTCGGCTTGGCTGCAGGGCGATTTCTCCATGATCATGAAGGGCCAATATGAAATGCTGTATCTCAGTATCCCGCTTGTGATTCTGGCTTACCTGTTTGCCAACAAGTTTACGGTAGCCGGAATGGGAGAGGAATTCGCAACCAACCTGGGACTTCATTATCGGCGAGTCGTGAACCTGGGATTGGTCATCGTTGCGCTGGTTACGGCTTCCGTTGTGCTGACCGTCGGCGTGATTCCGTTCCTTGGTCTGATCATACCTAATATTGTTAGTCTGTACTTAGGGGACCACTTGAAAAAAAGCCTTTCGCATACCGCGCTGCTGGGGGCCGGGTTCGTACTGTTCTGTGACATCCTTGGCCGGATCATCATTTATCCCTATGAAATTCCGATTAGTCTGACCGTGGGCGTACTCGGAAGCGGTATATTCATTTTCTTACTGATGAGGAGAAAGGCTTATGACTTATAAAGCCAAACTCGGCCTGTTGGCCGCGGCGGCAATCATCCTGGTGGCAGTCTTTCTGTTCATTGATCTTGGCGGCAATTGGGATTACGCCCTTCCAAGACGAATCAAGAAGGTTCTTGCCATTATTCTGACCGGCGGGGCGATCGCTCTGTCTACCACGGTGTTTCAAACGGTCACGAATAACCGGATACTGACGCCAAGCGTGATGGGATTGGATTCCTTGTATATCCTGATCCAGACGACCGTGATCTTTGTCTTCGGCTCCTTCACGCTGTATAAACTGGGCAGCAATGTTAACTTTTTGATCAATGTCGGCGCGATGATCCTGTTCGCCGGGATCCTATATAAGATTTTGTTTCAGAGGGAAGGAAACAACATTTACTTCCTGCTGCTGATCGGCATGATATTTGGAACCCTGTTCTCCAGCATGTCTTCCTTTATGGAAGTGCTGATCGATCCGAACGAGTTCCAGTACGTGTCCGACAAGATGTTTGCCAGCTTCAACAATGTGAAGACCGAGCTTCTCATCCTGTCCGTCATTGTCGTTGCGCTGACCCTGCTGTATTTTGCCCGGTTTGCCAAGTACTTGAACGTGCTGTCGCTGGGTCGTGATCAGGCGATCAACCTTGGCGTAAACTATGATTACGTTGTGAAGAGGCTTCTGATCGTTGTCGCGGTTCTCATTTCGGTGGCCACCGCATTGGTAGGACCGATCACGTTCCTTGGACTGCTTGTGGTGAACGTCGCTTATGAATTCATGAAAACATACCGGCATTCACACTTAATCACGGCGTCCATTCTGATTAGCATTATCGCCTTGGTGGGCGGCCAGCTAGTGGTAGAGCGGGTGTTTACGTTCTCTACTACGCTAAGCGTCATCATCAACTTCATCGGCGGCGTTTACTTCATATACCTGCTACTAAAGGAGAGTAAAGCATGATCCAGGTTACGAACGTATCGAAAGTCTATGGCGGCAAAAAAGTCGTTGATAACGTGTCGGTTACGATCCCGAAAGGTCAAATTACGTCCTTTATCGGCCCGAACGGCGCCGGTAAGAGTACTTTGCTGTCCATGATAAGCAGACTAACGGGCAAGGACAGCGGTCAAATTACGGTGGACGGCAAAGAGGTCAGCCAATGGAAAAGCGGGGACCTGGCGAAGAAGGTTTCGATTCTGAAGCAATCGAACCATATCAGCCTCCGCCTGACGGTGCGCGAGCTTGTATCCTTCGGGCGTTTTCCATACTCCCAAGGCCGATTGAACGCGGAAGACGAGAAATTCGTGGATGAAGCCATCTCCTATATGGAGCTTGAGGATATGCAGCATAAATATCTTCATCAGCTCAGCGGCGGTCAGACCCAGCGTGCTTATATCGCGATGGTCATCGCCCAGAACACGGAGTATATCCTGCTGGATGAACCTCTGAACAATCTGGACATGAAACACTCCGTACAGATTATGAAGATTCTCCGAAAGCTTGTCGCCGACCTGAACAAAACGATCGTGATCGTGATTCATGACATCAACTTCGCTTCCTTCTATTCGGATTACATCGTGGCATTGAAGGACGGAGCGATTGAAAGCGAAGGGAAAACCGAGAACATCATTCAGAGCAATGTTCTTCGGGGCATCTACGACATGGACATCGAGATCGAAGAGATTAACGACAATCGGGTGTGCGTATACTACGGTTAATCGATAAGCGGGATTCGAAAATATGATATGGACTCCGGGAGATGCTGATGAAGCGTGCGAGCTTCACTCCCTGCACAAGGACTAGGCCGCCTTGGTCAAAGGACGGCATGGTTTCTTCTGTCCAAATTGAATTACATATTCAACCATAAATTCAAATATATGTTGAATCATAAAGATTTTAAATATAAAAAATGGGGTGTTAGGAATGAAAAAATGGTTGGCTTTATTTATGGTAGCAATGTTCACGCTTGTGCTCGCGGCTTGTGGGCAGGACGATAAAACTAGCGGTGCGGGTGGAGGCGACGCTGCGGGAGAAACGCCGCCTTCGTCCGAAGAAATCACGATTACCCATAAGCTGGGCGAAACGCCTGTCAAGAAAAATCCTTCCCGCGTCGTCGTATTCGATTTTGGCATTCTGGATTCCGTGGATAAATTGGGCGTTGAGGTTTTGGGCGTTCCGCAAGCGAATATCCCGGCATACCTGTCCAAATTCGAAGACAAGAAATATGAGAATGTGGGCAGCCTGAAAGAGCCTGACTTTGAGAAAATCAACAGCATCGATCCGGATCTGATCATTATTTCCGGCAGACAGCAGGATGCATACGAGGAACTCAGCAAAATTGCCCCGACGATCTTCCTGGGCGTGGACACAAGCAAATACATGGAATCCTTCAAAGAGAACATGAATACGCTGGGTCAAATTTTCGGTAAAGAAGCCGAAGTTGAAAAAGAGCTTGCCACGATCGACGAAAACATCAAGGCTTTGAACGAGAAAGCTACTGCAACCGGCAAGAAAGCCCTGATCATTCTGGCGAACGAAGGCAAAATCAGCGCATACGGCCCAGGCTCCCGTTTCGGCATTCTGCATGACGTGTTCGGTTTCGGTGCCGTCGATCCTAACATTGAAGTCAGCACGCATGGTAAAGATATTTCGAATGAATACATCGTTGAGATGAACCCGGATTATCTCTTTGTTGTGGACCGCGGTGCAGCGGTAGCCACGGGTGAAGGAGAATCAGGCGCCAAAGCGGTTGTCGAGAACGAACTTGTCAACACAACCAATGCCGCGAAAGAGGGCAACATCGTGTATTTGAACCCTGACTTCTGGTATCTGTCCGGCGGCGGATTGACATCCGTATCCGAAATGATCACGGAAGTAGACGCAGCCGTTAAATAGGCGGGCGCTAAGCTATGAATATGGAAGCACTGGAGTTTCTTGACGAAGCTCCGGTGTTTTATTTTTTTGCATTAGGGTAAGTGGATATCGGATAACAGACCCTAACGTTAAATAGATGTTAGTCAATCATGATATCGAATAATCGCAGCTTAGAAGAATCGATTAGGAGGTCATTCTTATGTTTCAAAATCAAATCTATATCGCGGGAAAATGGATTCAGACCGAGGAGCAGATGGATGTATATAACCCGGCGGACGGCACGGTTATCGGTACCGTATCCAAAGGCGGAATGAAGGAAGCCCGGCTTGCCGTCGATGCGGCCGCCGATGCTTTTCCGGCATGGTCCCGCAGAACGGCGAACGAGCGGGGAGAGCTGCTGCGCCGCTGGCATGAGCTGATCGCGGAACATACGGACGAATTGGCAAGGATTATGACCACGGAGCAGGGGAAACCGCTGAAGGAAGCGGCGGGCGAGATTCAATATGCCAACAGTTTCGTGGCATGGTACGCGGAAGAAGGCAAGCGAATCTACGGCGAGACCATCCCCGGATCATCCAGCCGCCAGCGCATCATTGTCACGAAGCAGCCTGTTGGCGTCGTTGCCGCCATCACGCCATGGAATTTCCCGGCCTCCATGATTACACGTAAGGTAGCGCCGGCCTTGGCGGCGGGGTGCACCGTGGTGATCAAACCATCCGGCGAGACGCCGTTCACGGCGATCAAGCTGGTGGAGCTAGCGGATCAAGCCGGCATTCCAGCCGGGGTCATTAACATCGTAACCGGGTCTTCAAGCGACATTTCCGGCGTGTGGCAAGAGGACAGCCGGGTTAGAAAGCTGTCTTTTACGGGATCCACCGAAGTAGGGAAACAGCTGATGGCCGGCGCGTCGGCCAACGTCAAGAAAATATCGTTGGAGCTTGGCGGCCATGCCCCGTTTATCGTGACCGATCAGGCGGACCTGGATCAAGCGGCTGCGGGATTGATTTCTTCCAAGTTCCGCAACGGGGGACAGACCTGCGTATGTGCCAACCGGGTTTATGTTCAGGCAGGGATCGCGGAGAAATTCGCTGCGAAGTTTACTGAGCTTGTCAAGCAATTGAAGGTGGGCAGCGGAATGGAGAAGGGGGTCGATATCGGTCCCTTGATTAATCGGGAAGCCGTGGATAAAGTCGCACGACAGATCAAGGATGCGAAAGAGAAAGGCGGCATCGTCTTGGCAGGCGGTCAAGCCCTGCCCGAGCTCGGCCGCAATTATGTGGAGCCCACGGTCATCATGAACGCTACGGACGACATGGAGTGCATGAACGAGGAGACCTTCGGCCCCCTTGCGCCGATTACCACTTTCGAAACGATAAACGAAGCAGTGCAGCGTGCCAATAACAGTCCGTATGGCTTGGCCGCCTATGTATTTACGCAAAATCTGGGTGAAGCGGTACGCATTGCCGAATCGTTGGATTACGGGATTGTAGGCGTGAATGATCCGGTGCCTTCGACAGCGCAAGCGCCGTTCGGCGGCTTTAAGGAGAGCGGGCTCGGCCGGGAAGGCGGACATTACGGAATGGAGGAGTTCCTGGAGGTAAAATACATTTCGCTTGGATTATAAGAGTGGAACCCGGCATCTTCACGCTCCCAGTGATAGCGCAAGCGGAAAGAAGCCTCTGACAGGGAAGCGGCAGCTTACTGCGCTGCATGAACAGAACGAAACTTGTTGTTAAACGAAAAGTAAAAGGGCGTCCTCAAAGTCTGCAGACCGCGAGAACGCCCTTATTGCATTATGGCTGAATCGTTACAGGTTGGCCGGTCTCGGCGGATTCATTGGCCGCCAGCGTCACTTCCAGCGTCTTGAAGCCGTCTTCGTAGGATGCCAGCACCAGGCTCGGGTCATTGCTCCGAATAGCGTCAATAAAGGCATTGGTAAGATTTTTGTAAAAGTCCGTCTTGCTGCGGTACACCACTTCCTTCTCCTTGTCTACGATGGAGAGCGTGGTTCCGTCCAGGACGACCCGGAAATCCCGGCCCATAATCTCGATGCCGCTGCGGTGATCGAACTGGATAAACCCGGTTTGCATATGGCCGACGGCTCCGGAATCCAGGACGAATTGGATGGCGCCCACATCCGGAATGTCCAGATCCGGGATGTCATTGACCAGCAGCAGTTTCATATCGGCATACAGGCGGGTGATGTCGCCGCACAGGTAACGGACCAAGTCCATGGTATGCGTGGATTGCTCAACCAGCTGCCCGCCGGACAATGCCTTTTTGCGCCACCATGGAGTCGGCACAGGCGTTGTGATGTAGTGGGCGCGGACCATGCCGATTTTTTTGTCCTTGAGAAAATCCTTGGCGATCGCCACCGTATCCAGGTACCGCAGGCAGTAACCGGAGGCGGCGATGATTCCGCTTTCAGCAATGACTTTGGCTTTATGGCGAACGGACTCGACGTCCAGTCCCAGCGGCTTCTCCACCATCAGGTGAATGCCCTTGGCAGCTGCCTGCTCTTCAATGTCGCCATGGCAGAAGGGCGGGATGCAGACATACAGCACATCGAGCGGCTCCTGCTCCAGCATCGTGCTGCCGTCCGTATAATAGGCCGCACCGTAAAGCTCGGCCTGCTGTTTGGCTAACGCTTCATTCGTATCGCATATCGCGGCCAGCTGGACATGTTCGTTCCCGTGAAGATTTTTAATGTGGACGGCGCCCATGCCGCCCGCTCCCATCACGCCTGCTTTAATCATAGATTGCTTCACTCCCGATCGTATAAATGTTGGCTCCAAGTTCCGGTAACTCGATTACTCACACGTGATTATAGCCCCGCCATCCATATTATTCAAGCATTCATTTGGGCCCGGATTCACGGATCCGCTATGAGAAAAAGCACAGAAGGCCTTCTCGTATACGACGAGAAAACGACTTCTGTGCCGGTTATCGAATCACAGCTCCGACATCGCGATCGTCCGCTTGTCCGCGGACGATCGGTAGGCGGCTACGGCCACGGCCAGCGCATGAAGCCCGTCCTCGCCGGTAACGGATGCCTCCGCGGCGCCGGAGGAGATGGCATCCACGAAATCCCTGATCAGGCTGGCATCCATGCTGTCACCCCAAGCCTGATGGCGGTATCCGGATTCATCGGTGTATACGTGCAGCTTCTGACTGGTGGCATTGACGCTAAGGGTCCCGGCGGAACCGACGATTTCCAAGGTGACGTCACCCCAGGTCGGGAACTCCTTGTTGCGGGACCAGCTGCAATCCAGCGTAGCAAATACGCCATTGTCGAATTCCATGGTCAGGATGCCGCTGTCATCAATCGGAGCTTCCGAGATGAGATGGTCGACCTCGGCGTACACTTCCTTGACCTCGGCACCGGTGATCCAGCGCATAATATCGGCGACGTGCACGGTATGGTCAATGACGGCTCCTCCGCCGGAGAGCTCCGGATCGATGAACCAACCGCCGGGATTGCGTCCGCGGTTGGTTCCCTTCATGGCCAGAATGCGGCCTAGTTTTCCCTCATCGATCATCTGCTTGGCCCGCACGACCGTCGTATTGTAACGCACCGGGAACGCCGTTTGCAGCAGCACGCCGTTTGCTTTGCAGGCATCAATCATGTCCTGTGCATCCTGTATGTTGGTCGAGAGCGGTTTTTCGCAGAGCACATGAACCCCGGCCGCAGCGGCGGCCAGCACGTGCTCCTTATGATGCGCGTTCTCGGACGTCACGATGACGCCGTCCAAGCCTTGGTCCAGCAGCTCGCGATAATCCCGATAATAGGCGGTTTCGAAATGCTCGGCGTATTTCCGGCCGCGCTCCTCTACAGGGTCGGCGATGCCGGCAAGCTCCACGCCTTCAATCCCGAGAAGGGCTTTGGCATAACTGAACGCATGCATATGCGCAAAGCTGATCACTCCCAATTTCATGGCTTTCTCTCCTTGTTTAGTGATATGAAAGTATATCCCGCAGAGGCTTGCCCTCCTTATCCAGCAACAAAATCTGCAGGATGCGGGCTCTCCAGATAATACATCGATCGCGTTTATTTCATGTCGAGGCGAGGGTAAGCGCAGCGTGCCCGACAACCACCGGCTCGCCTGCAGCCATGGAGGCTAAAGCGGCAAGTGCGATGCGAAGCGCTTCATATGCGTCTTCGGCGGAAACCAGCGGTTCGCTGCCGTCGCGGATGCACGACATAAAGTGTTCCAGTTCCCGGTAATAGGGACTTCGTTCAAGCGGACTTTCCGGAACGGCGACGCCGGGAATCGTCGCGGCACTGCTCCGCGATTTGAAGAGAAGCGGGCTGTCCTTGGCACTATCGTAGTCAATGATGCCGCCGGTGCCCGCCATCTCCAAATTCATGGAGAAGCCGTCATGGGCCCAGGTGCCCTCAACATGAGCGATGACGCCGCTGCGGAAGCGAAGGGTCACCAGCGAATAATCCAGCTGAGCCTGGAGGCGGCCGTTCAGCCCCTTGGCATAGACGCGCTCAACTTCTCCGAAGCACCAGCGCAGGTAATCAAAATCATGGATCATCGCATCCAGCGTAATGCCGCCGCTCGCTCCAAAATCGCTGTACCAATGGTTCCAGCCGATCGGATAACCGCCGCCGCGGCCAGCCCGGATGACGGCAGGCTTCCCGATGCTGCCTTGATCGAGCAGCGACTTGGCCTTCACGTATTCCGGGAAGAAGCGCAGCACATGACCGACAAACAAGCGCACGCCCTTATCACGGCAGTAGTTGATCATGAATCGCGCGTCTTCTTCGGTTCTAGCCAGCGGTTTCTCGCATATGACATGCTTGCCGATGTCCGCCGCTTTGACAACGTAGTCCTTGTGAAGCGGGGTTGGCAGGCAGACGTCGATGACATCAATCTGCCCTGCACCCAAATCCTCTACCGCCGCTTCGAACGAACGATAGGCGCCTGCTTCATATTCGTCCGCAAGCTGCCTCGCTTTCTCCAGCCGGATATCGGCGATGCCGGCAAGCTTCACTCCCGGCATCGAAGCATAGGCGGCGGCATGGGTTTTTCCCATGGCGCCTGCCCCAACGACTAACACGTGTAACATTTATCGTACACTCCTTTTTTACTTGGTGGGCTGATTCAGCCGTTATCCTTTGATCCCATTCATGGCTATGCCTTCAATGAAATACCGCTGAAGGAAGATGAACAGGATGATGATGGGAAGGGTGGCCATCAAGGCCCCGGCCATCAGCAGCGGATAATCGGTGGAATGCTGCCCCTGGAAGCTGGATATCCCGATCGAAAGGACGCGCATCTCCTCGGAGCTCGTCATAATGAGCGGCCACAGCAGATCGTTCCATGAAGCTAAGATGGTGAAAATCGCCAACGAGACGAGTGCGGCCTTGGATAACGGCAAGTAGATATTCCAGTAAATTCGGAAATAACTGCAGCCGTCGATTTTGGCAGCCTCCTCCAGATCCTTCGGCAGCGTCATGAAGAACTGTCTTAACAAGAACGTGCCGAAGGCGCTGAATATGCCGGGTACGATGAGCACGTAAAACGTGTCGAGCCAGTTGAACTCGCGCATGATGACAAAGCTCGGAATCATAACGACTTGGGAAGGTACCATCAATACGGCCAGGAGGGCGAGAAAAATGGCATTCTTGAACGGGAACCTCAAGCTGGCGAATGCGTAGGCTGCCAGCGAGCACAGAATGAGCTGGCCCGCGGTGCGACCCACCGTCACGATGACGGTGTTCAAATAATAAGTGCCGAAATCAATGGTTTGGATGACACGAAGGTAGTTGTCCGGATGCCATTCCACAGGCAGCCATTTCGGCGGAACGGACATGGAGTCGGCAAAGGACTTGAAGGATGTCGAGATCATCCACAGAAACGGCATGATCATGAGCAGCGCCCCGACGGCTAACAGGATGTGTACCGCCAGGCGGCTTGCTTTTTCAGCTTGGGTTGAAGTAGTCACGTCTACGCACCTCCTGTTATTGGTAATGGACCCAGCGCTTCTGAATGTACATCTGAACCATGGTGATGATCAGAATGACCACGAAGAGAATGAAGGCTTGCGCCGAAGCGTACCCCATGTTGAAGTATTTGAATCCGTCTTCCCAGATGCTGTATACCACCGTCCGGGTGGACTCGAGCATCGTGGTCTGCTGATCCATCATGATGAAGATCAGGTCGAACACCTGGAACGAATTGATGAAGGACATGACCAAAACAAAGAACAAACTGGGCGTGAGCAGAGGCAGCGTAATCCGGAAGAACTTATACAGCGTCCCCGCTCCGTCAAGCGAAGCCGCTTCATAGTAGCTGCCGGAGATGCCCTGCAGACCCGAGAGCAGAATGACGGCGTTATAACCGATGCTGCTCCACACGCTGACAAGCACGATGGAGAACAAGGCGAATTTCTCGTCAAACAGCCAGTTGGGCTGCGGCAGGTTCATGACGCCCAGCACATGGTTGATTAATCCGAATTCGGAATTGTACAACCATTTCCACACCATGCCGACCGCGATCGGCATGGTGATGACGGGAATGAAATAGAACGTGCGGTAGAAGACCATACCCTTGATCTTCTGGTTCAGCAGCACCGCCAGCACCGTTGCCAGTGCAACGGATAACGGTACCGTACCGATGGTATACAGCATCGTGTTCAGCATGGAGCCGGTGAATTTGTCGTCCTTCATCAAATTCGCGAAGTTATCGAGCCCGATGAATTGGGGGGCAGTCAATCCGTCCCAGGAAGTGAACGACAGAAACAGGGAGGCGGCGGAAGGTGCCATGTAGAACAGACCGAGGCCCAGAACGACAGGCAGAATGAAGATGTATCCCCACATGGCTTCGTGAAAGGCAAGTTTCCCGACCTTTCGCTTGGCCGTCGTTTCAGGAGGTTTCGTGGTCACAGTGATGGGAGAGCTCACAGGCTGCACCGTCCTTTCTTAGGTTCCGTATTGGAAGGGGCTGTTCGTTAATTGGTTTCCGTCGCAAGGATGGCATTCATCTGCTCACCCGCATTTTTCAACGCCTCTTCAAACGTTTTCTTGCCGAGGAAAGCGGCCTGGATTTCCTTCACTTCCGCGTCCTGCCACTCTGCGGTTTTTTGTGATACGGGATACGGGACGGCAAACTCCAGGCTGTCGACGAACACTTGCAGATCAAGCGAAGGAATGGATTTCAGCCATCCTCCCTCCGTGCCTTTGTAAGCAGGCATCGAGAAGCCCGAGTCGGCCAGCAATTCCTGTCCTTCCTTGCCGGATAGAATCTGAATCAATTCCCAGGACTCCTGCTCGACCTTGGTTTTGCCGTTGATGGCCCAGCTGAGCCCATGGACGATGGACGCCTTTTCCTTTCCGGCGGGCAGAACCGCGACGCCCAGCTTGTCGCCAAGCAGCTTGTGCAGTTCCGGAGAGTTGACGGAGATTCCCGGGAACATGGCGGCTTTGCCCGATCCGAACAGCTGGCGCGACTTGGTTTCAAGCTGCTGCTGCGCATTCGGAGAGTAGCCTTTTTCAATCAGGCTCTGCTGCCATTTGAATGCCGAAAGAGCTTCCGGCGTATCGTAACCGGACGTTTTTTTATCGTCGGATATCACGAATCCGCCGGCCTGGGCAATATAGTTGTAATAACCGATTTGACTGTCGATCGGCGTAATGTAGCCGTAGATTCCGTTCGATTTATCCGTCAGCTTGGCTGCGTTCTCTTCTACCGTTTCCCAGGTCCAGGTATCGTCCGGATAGGGCAGCCCGGCCTTGTCAAACAATTCTTTGTTGTAGAATAGTCCTACGGAATCCTGGAAGTAAGGAAGTCCGTGAAGCTTGCCTTGATAGGTATACATATCGACGAGCGCTTCGGTATAAACCGAGGTGTCGAGCCCGCTTTGCTCGATCAGGGGGGACAGGTCTTTGATCAGACCGGAGGAGGCATACGAGTGAAAGTTGGGTCCGTTCATCCAGTAGACGTCGGGACCGCTGTTGCCGGCGAGGCTGGTTTTCAGCTTGGTCCAATAATCCGCCCATGGGGTGTAGGTCACCTTCACCTGTACATTGGGGTGCTTCTCATTGAAAATTTTGATGGATTTGTCCAGCGTGTCCCGCACATTTTCGTCCCACAGGGCAACGTTGATGACCTTCTTGCCATTATCTCCTCCGGAGGCATTGCCGCCCCCGCAGGCGGACAGCAGGGCGGAGAACACGAACAGTATCGAAATCAGGACAGACATTCTTTTTTTCATCAAATAACCCTCCTTGAATTCACATGGTTTTTGATCAAGCGTTGATGGTCGTGTGGCTTGTTCGAAGTGAATCGATCCCCCAAAGCGCCCCCTTTGTGTTTGAGTATAAAAAGCGATAGTTATTCCAATTGTCGAAAAAAGTTAACATCCATATGCTATCTATCTTGACAGAATAACCAGCTTCTATTGCGAAAGATTATATAATTACCTTGTTTATTTTTCAAGATAGCGATTTCAAATCCTTTTAAATTCTTTTTTTCACAATATGAGAGAGTCATTATCAAATCTTACGCCGTATGTTATTTCGATGGATGGAATAAGTTTATATCCGCTTGTTGAAAATGTTATAGTGGTTCTAACCTCATTTTTCCGATACAGAAAGTCGCACTACAATGAAGAACCCATAGAAAGGTTGAACTTGCTTGAACAATATGAAAAAAGGCAATCACAAGCTGATCCAGGCGCTAAACCGGTCCAAGGTGCTGAACAAGATCCGTACGGAAGGCCCTATATCCAGAATCGAACTGGCCAAAAAAAACAAGCTGAGTCCCTCCACGGTGGCATCGGCCGTTCAAGAACTGATCAGGGAAGGCTACGTTTCGGAAATTGGAACAGGCTCCTCCAGCGGCGGTAGAAAACCCATACTGCTTAAATTCAATCCGGATAATCACTTCCTGTTAGCCGTAAGCATAACGAATTCGGTCATGATCCTGGCCCGGATGAATCTGGAGGCGAAGGTGCTCGCGAAGGAAACGCACCCTATAGCCGGACTCCAGGGAGAAGCGGTTATCGAACGGCTGCTGCAGCTGATGGATGATTTCATGGCAGGTCAAGAGGATCTGGAACGGTGCGTCGGTATTTCCATTAACGTGCCCGGCATTGTGAGCGACAGCCAGGGCGTCGTGCACTATAACACGAAACTGCGGATGACGAATGTTCCATTGAAACGGATATTTGAAGACCGCTACGGAATGCGGACCTGGGTTGAGAATGACATGAATTCCGTTGTGCTTGCCGAACGCCGGTTCGGCGATTACGCGTTCGCGAATCTGATCTATATATCCATCGGGGACGGGCTTGGTTCCGGTATATTGATTAACGATCATCTCCTAAGAGGCAAGCATGGCGGTGCCGGGGAGTTCGGGCATACGAGCGTGAATCGCAGCGGAATCCGCTGCGAATGCGGCAATGCAGGCTGCCTCGACAGCTATATCAGCTGGATTGCCGTGTATTCCCGCATTATTACGGCAATCGCAACGGGAAGGCCGACGCTGATCCAGGAGCTGAGCGGAGGGGATTACAGTAAAATTGTTCCGTCCGCATTCAAGGAAGCCCTTCGCAAGGGGGACAAGCTGGCAAGGGATCTGAATGAAGAAGTGGCCGAACACTTGGGGGCGGCCATCGTCAACCTGGTGAACATGTTTAATCCCGAGGCGTTGATATTAGGCGGGGATTTGGCGCATGGTAATCCGGAATTGCTGGACATGGTCAGCGCATATATCGACCGGCATGCGATGCCGATTCTGAAGGATGACATGGTTTTCGGCTTGGCTTCCCTGGGCGAGGAGGACAAGCTGATGGGTGCGGCTTCGGTCCTGCTGCAGGACCTGCTGGGCTTCTCTTTGATGGAATAATGGATTTGACAACGTTTCCATCTGCACGTTATCTTTGGTTAAATGCATAAGCAGAAAGGGGAGAAGATGCTTGGAGAAGTATATTCTGGCGCTTGACCAAGGAACGACAAGCTCGCGCGCGATCCTGTTTAACCGCGAAGGGCAAATCGTTCACTCCGCTCAAAGGGAATTTCCGCAGTATTTTCCGAAGCCCGGTTGGGTGGAGCAGAATGCCAACGAAATATGGGGCTCGATTCTGGCGGTCATTGCGACTTGCTTATCCGAAGCGGGCGTGAAGACGGAGCAGATTGCCGGCATCGGAATTACGAATCAGCGGGAGACCGCGGTGGTATGGGACCGCAAGAGCGGTGAACCGATCTATCCCGCCATCGTATGGCAATCTCGCCAGACGGCCGGCATATGCGAGGAGCTCATTGCAGCAGGCCATGACGCCACGGTTAGGGAGAAGACGGGACTTCTGATCGATCCCTATTTCTCGGGAACGAAGATCAAATGGATCCTCGATCATGTGGACGGTGCGCGCGAACGGGCCAAGCGAGGAGAGATTATATTCGGGACCATCGACACCTGGCTGATCTGGAAGCTGTCGGGCGGCCAGGTGCATGTAACCGATTATTCCAACGCATCGCGTACGATGCTCTATAACATCCACGAATTGAAATGGGATGAGGAGCTGCTGCAGCTGCTGGACATCCCCAAGGGCATGCTGCCTGAGGTCAGGCCGTCATCCGAAATATATTCCAATACGGCATCCTATCACTTCTTCGGGCGAGAGGTTCCGATTGCCGGAGCGGCCGGCGATCAGCAAGCGGCGCTGTTCGGCCAGACCTGCTTCTCCGAAGGCATGGTGAAGACGACCTACGGAACAGGCAGCTTTATGCTGATGAATACCGGCGATAAGCCGGTTCAATCCGAGCATGGGCTGATCACCACGATCGCCTGGGGCCTGGATGGCCGCGTACAATACGCGCTTGAGGGCAGCGTCTTCGTGGCGGGCTCCGCGATACAGTGGCTGCGCGACGGGCTTCGAATGTTCCGCGAAGCCAAGGACAGCGAGCCCTATGCAAGACGGGTCCAATCCACCGAAGGCGTCTATGTGGTGCCGGCTTTTGTCGGTCTTGGCAGTCCGTATTGGAACAGCGATGTGCGGGGGGCGGTCTTCGGCCTGACGCGAGGCACTTCGAAGGAGCATTTCATCCGTGCAACCCTCGAGTCGCTTGCATATCAAACGCGCGATGTGCTCTCCGTGATGGAAGAGGATTCGGGCTTTCATATCGAATCCCTGCGGGTGGATGGAGGAGCGGTGTCCAACACCTTTCTTATGGAATTCCAAAGCGACATCCTGAACGTCCCGGTGGAAGTGCCGGACATTACGGAGACAACGGCGCTCGGTGCAGCTTACCTGGCAGGGCTCGCAGTCGGCTTCTGGAAGGATCAGGAGGAGATATGCAGCAAGTGGAGCATGGGGCAAAGCTTCAAACCAACCATGGAGGAAAGCGCAAGGGAGCAATTATACAGCGGCTGGAAAAAAGCCGTTTATGCGGCAATGGCTTTTCATTAGCATTTTATATGGTATAATGATCAATAAGTGAATAGATGTCTGGAGACTTGGAGAGACCACTAGGCGCGGATACCTCATGTTATGGGGTTGTTACCGCGTGTTTCGTGGTCTCTTTTTTGCTGTCTTTTTTCATGGGAAAGGTAACGATAGATAAAAACAGGGTAAAGCATACTGGGAGGGATTCAATGTGGAGCAGTCACAGTCGTTTTCAAGTTTGGACCGCGGGCATCGATTTCAAAGAATAGCAGAGGACACCTACGATCTGATCGTGATCGGCGGCGGAATCACCGGAGCGGGGATTGCACTGGATGCGGTCACGCGCGGCATGTCGGTGCTGCTGGTGGAAATGCAGGATTTTGCCGCGGGAACGAGCAGCCGTTCCACCAAGCTGGTGCATGGCGGGCTGCGGTATTTGAAGCAGTTTGAAGTCGGCATGGTGGCCGAGGTAGGCAAAGAACGGGCCGTGGTGTACGAGAACGGGCCGCACGTAACGACCCCGGAATGGATGCTGCTGCCGATACACCAGGGCGGCACCTTCGGGAAGTTTAGCACCTCCATCGGTTTGATGGTGTATGATTTCCTGGCCGGCGTGAAGCGGGGAGAACGGCGATCCATGCTGTCCGCCTTCGAGACGTTAAAGCGGGAGCCGCTTCTGAAGCAGGAGGGCCTGAAGGGCGGCGGCTATTACGTGGAATACCGGACGGACGACGCCAGGCTGACGCTGGAGGTCATGAAGGAGGCGGCCGCCAGAGGGGCGGTTCTGTTTAACTACGCCAAGGCGGAGTCGCTGAATTATGATGCGAATGGGCGGATTACCGGGGTTACGGTAAGGGATATGCTCGGCGGCGCTGTGAAGTCCGTCTCCGGCACCAAAATCGTAAATGCGGCCGGGCCTTGGGTGGACCAAGTGCGCGAAATGGATAAGTCCAGGAAGGGAAAAATGCTTCAGCTGACCAAAGGGGTTCATCTGGTCATCGACCAATCCAGGTTCCCGCTTCGCCAGGCGGTCTACTTCGATACGCCCGACGGCAGGATGGTGTTTGCCATTCCCCGGGACGGGAAAACCTATGTCGGCACAACCGACACGGTTTATAAGGCGGATCCCGTACGTCCCTTGATCACGGTGGAAGACCGGGATTATATTTTGAAGGCCATCCATTACATGTTTCCGGGCGTAAAGCTAAGTCCGGCAGACGTTGAATCGGGATGGGCCGGGGTCCGGCCCCTGATTCTGGAGGAAGGCAAGAGCCCGTCCGAAATTTCCCGCAAGGATGAAATTTGGGAATCCCCCTCCGGCCTGATCACCATTGCGGGAGGGAAGCTGACCGGGTATCGGAAAATGGCGGACACCGTCGTTGACCTGGTAGCGAAACGGATTCAAGAAAGCGGCGGGAAGGCATATGGCGCCAGCGTAACGAAAAATCTGCCGATTTCCGGCGGTCAGGTTGGCGGTTCCAGCCAATTCCCGGATTTTGTCCGCAAGCAGACGGAGATCGGCGCGGCGCAAGGAATTGACCGTAAGCTTGCCGAGCACTGGGCGCGAATGTACGGCTCAAACGCAGCGGAATTGTTCCGCTTGGCCAAGGAAGGCTCCGATCAGGCGGAGGCATCGGCGCTTCCGGTGTCGGTATTGGTTCCGCTGATGTATGCCATTGAGCATGAGATGGCATCGAAGCCGGCCGACTTTTTTATCCGCCGCACGGGGTCTCTCTTGTTTCATATCGACTGGACGAGAAAATGGAAGGTGCCCGTGATCAATTATATGGCTACCGTACTGGGCTGGAGCGAACAGCAGAGAACCGAGTACACCAGGGAACTGGATGAGGAGCTGGCTTCGGCCGCGCAGCCGGCCGCTAACGAACCGCCGGCCCAGGCACCGATTCCGCCAAACGCTCCAAAGGCCAAACTTTCGTCTTAACCGGCCGGCCGTGAGAGGGGGGATGGGTCAGCCCATCTACCCCGAACATATAGAAGTAAGGGCACTGGTATGATAATCTATATACGTTCACACTTGAGAGGAGAGATCACCCGATGAACCACAAAGCGTATGAAGGATCGTATCAGGGAGAGCGTGCGGTTTGGCTCCAGCATGGCCCTTATGAAGCGGCGATATTGCCTGAAATCGGAGGCAATCTCATCGCTTTCAGGGATAACGTAAGCGGTTACCGGTTCCTGCGCGAGCCGGAAGAGAACGAAATGGAAGCGTTCAAAGCCAGTCCGGGCGTTCACGGCATTCCTGTTCTGTTTCCGCCTAACCGATATGAGGACGGACGGTTTCCTTGGAACGGACAAACCTATCAATTCCCGGTAAATGAAGAAGAGACGGGCAATCACCTCCATGGTTTTTTACATACGACCCCTTGGAGTGTCGAGGATTATGGCAGCAGCGAGACCGAGAGTTATGTGGTGGTCTCCGTCACGGTTGACGAGCATCATCCGGTGTACGCCATGCTTCCGCATCGCTTCACCTTCCGGCTTCGCTACACGCTGAATCAGGACGGCTTGGCCCAGCATGTGTTTATACGGAATCAGGGTACCAGCAGCATGCCGTGCCTGCTAGCCTTCCATACGGCGATCAATGCTCCCTATGCCCCGGAAAGCACGGCGGATGATTGCGTCGTGAGAATCACCATTGGCGAGCGGTGGGAGATGAGCGACCGGATGCTGCCGACCGGCAAGTTCCAAGCGCTGACGGCAGAGGAAAAGCTGCTTCGCACGAGCGGCGTGAATCCCTATTTCGATTCGATGGACAACCATTATACGGCCGTTCCGCAAAACGGCAGAAACCGCATGGAGCTGACGGATACCAAGCTAGGCAAAACATTCGTTTACGATGTCGGCAACTCGTATAAGCAGTGGATGGTATGGAACAGCAAAGCGTCCCGCAAATTTTTCTGTCCTGAACCGCAGATCAACCTGGTTAATGCACCGAACACGGACTTGCCTGCGGACGAGATCGGTTTGTTCGGTTTGGCGCCGGGCGAGATTTGGGAGGCAAGCTCCCGTTTGTATCTTAAGAATTAGGGGAAGGACCCCTTCCTTAAAAAAGCGTATGGATGGAAGCACCCGAAACGACAGGGGTGTTAACGATCCATACGCTTTATGTTTGTATGATGCCTTGTTCAACCGCCTGTCGAAGACAAGGAAGCCGGCCCGTGTTTGCGTCGGCGGCTGCGCCTCATCCGATCCGGGATGACGAAGAAGGCGAGATGCATGAGGATAAACAGCGATAGCGCGATAAGTTCTTCTACAACAATATAAACGGGATGCGGCCCCAGCAGATCGAGCAGCGAAGCCGTATCCGGCTTGCGCATCAGGAACATATAGTTCGAACCGACAGCGAGGTTGACCAGACCGACTAAAAGTGCGGACACGTTAAGAAAGACCATCGTCCAGGCGATGGATTTCCAGGTGGGACGGTACCCCCGAACCCATGTCATATACAATGCCGTCATGATGATCGCGATATGGACAACAAAGAAATGAAAGAACCGGAAGTGCGGAAAAGGGTATCCCAAATTAGGGGTTAATACAGCTTGCAGGGCTCCCCCGATTCCCGCAAAGTAAACCAGCGGGTATAAGCGGCGTTTATCCGTAAGCAGGATGGCGATGGAGAGAAACAGGGTCAGACTGCACAACTCCAAGGGAAGCGAAGTGGCTGGATCCCATATTCCCGTTGACACATACCAGACATGAAGGGAAGCTTCTGGCAACGCAAGGGCAGCGAGCAGGCCCCATCTTACGGTCTTTTGCAGAGAAGGCTTGGAGGCGATGGCAGTCCTGAACAGGTACAGCAGCAGGCCAAGGATGATGCATATGCCAATGGTTATCCAATGTTCAACGGAAAAGGCAGCAAACGCTTCCGGGTATTGCGGATCAAAATAGGATTCGATGCATGACCACTCCTTTTTGAATGTACATAAGATTTTATTCGATATTACCATAATGTGGGTTATTCATATATACCCGAAGCGCGTTGGGGAAGGAAATCGTCCGCGTCGCTAACGTATCTATGTAGAACAGACGCCAAGAACAAAAAGGCTGCTAAAATCATGCCAACGCAAGAAGATCCCGCCTCCGAATGTAACGGATACGGGATCTTCTCTTGTCCTGCGCCAGATTCAAGGTATACGCCGCTGCTCGCTCAAACCGGCTGTTTGACTTCAGCAACCAGGCGCTTCAGCGATTCCTGCTTCCATCTGGGAATGCGAAGATGTTTAGCGGAAGGCGCCTTTTCCCCGAAATAAACGATGCCTTGCTCTACCGTAGTTATTTTGTCTACGTTGACGTAGCAGTTGCCGCCGACATGATAGAACTGTTTACCGGACAGCAGGGATGCGATTTTTTCGGCAGTCATTCTCTTTTTAATATTATAGTTCCTGCCGTGAAAGCTGACCAAACCGTGCGATCCGGTTTTAAAGAACAGAATGTCTGTCTCCACCACGAAGTCCTCATACATGTTGCGGGATTCCGATACGTGCTTCATCATTCTGCTTCCCCCTTTTCCAAGATCAACATTTGATAACGCTTACATTCTAACATGTTTTGCTTGGGGTTTAAAGAACTTTTTATTTTGCATGAAAAAAAAGCCCCGTACCGCGAGGGTAGGGGCTTTGCCTGGTGTTCAAGGCGCAGCAGGTGTTAAGGTGTCTCTGTAGCATCAGCCGGAGCTTCTGCTGGAGCTTCAGCAGGAGCTTCTTCCAGGGTATTCGTGATGGTAGCTTTATCCTTCAGCTCTTGAATGTAGGCTGTGGATTCGGCATAGACCTTCTGGTTCTCAAGCTGGCTGCGGATTTCTTCCTTCTTGTCTTCCAAGGTAGGATTCGTTGCTTCCTTACGATCGGTAACCTTGATGATGTGGTATCCGAAGGAGCTCTTCACCGGTTCGCTGATTTCATCTTTCTTCAGTTTGAACGCCGCTTCTTCAAATGCGGGGTCCATTTCGCCGCGTCCGAAGAAATTCAGGTCGCCGCCGGTATCCTTGGTTGCATCCTGGTTTTTCTCTTTAGCAATCGTTGCGAAGTCAGCGCCTTCCTTCAGCTGCTTCACGATGGCTTCGGCTTCTTCCTTGGTCTCAACGAGGATGTGGGAAGCGCGAACCTGCTCAGGCGTTGCGAAGCTTTCTTTGTTTTGGTCATACACTTCTTTGACTTCTTCGTCGGTTACCTTGATTTTGTCGGCCATCAGCTTTTTAAGCTCAACCTGGGTTTTGGTCTGCTCCTTCAGGTTGTCGAGCGTCATGCCGTTTTGCTGCAGAGCCATATTGAATTGTTCCTCGGAAGGGAAGGAGGCCTTCAGCGCATCCACTTCTTTATTCACATCGGCATCGGTCACCGTAATGGACTTGTTCTTCAGTTCCTGCTGGATCAATTCCTCTGTGATCATGGAATTCAGCGTTTGTTTGCCGCCTACGCTGACAAGCTCATCGTACAGATTATCCTTGGTAATGTTAACGTCGTTGACTTTAGCTATAGCTTCATTGCCGGATCCCTTGGCAAACGGAGGTACGATCAGGACGACGATTAAGGCAGCCGCCAAAACCAGCGACGCGATCATCCAACCTTTGCTTCCGTTGCCGCCGCCATCTGCAGGTGGCTGTTCATCGTAATGCGGTTGATCTCCCGAATGCATAACGGCTGGGTGTTCGTTCTCATCCTTGTACAGCTCGTCGGACTCCGGATAGGTGGAATCTATTCTTTCTTCTTCATGAGGCAAGCCGCCTTGATCTTGTTGGTTATTCTCTTTCTCTTGGGCTTGTCCCTGATCATCCTCGGGCTGTCCCGGATGGTTTGGCTGCAAATCGTTATCTTTCATGTAATGATTGACTCCCTTCGACTGCATATAATAATGAGTTGTTCATTCTTTTATCACTTTACCAGATAAGCCTATGGTTTACCTTAAGAAAAAATAAAAATTGAAAATATAAACGGAAAAGTGGTTCCTGCCTACAGAATCAGCATTCCCGCCACGCCGCAAAGAATCCCAAGCAGGACGACGGAGGCAGTAACAAACCACAAAACTCTTTTAGGGAATGAACGCCTCACCATAAGCAGAGACGGAAGACTGACAGCCGGCAGCGTCAGAAGCAGCGCCGCGGCCGGACCCGCCCCCAGGCCCGCTGCCATAAAGGCCTGGATGATCGGGATTTCCGCCGCGGTCGGAATGACGAACAGCATTCCCATCACGGAGAAGAAGATGACGGCCAAGAGCGTGTTCCCCGCTGCCGCTCCCAAATGCGGGAACATCCATGCCTGCATGGCGCCAAGGAGCAGAACGGCTATAAAGTAAGCCGGGACCACCCGAACCAGCATCTGCCCGATGCTGGTTAACCAGCGTTTCCACAGCGGACGCTCATCGGTTTGATCCGTGCTCTGAGGCGCATCGATCTCCACGGGATCCGCTTCCTTGGCGAAGCGGTTTGCCAGGTAGCTGACGCCGAAAGTTAGCAGGATGCCGAAGATCAATCGCAGCACGGTGAATTTCCATGATAAAACAAACGTCATGAATACGAGCGTTGCCGGATTGATGGTTGGATTGCCGATCCAGAACGCGAGAGCAGAGCCGACCGACACCTTTTTCTTGCGCAGACCGATCGCGATCGGTGCGGCGCAGCAGGAGCACATCATGCCCGGAATGGAGGCGATTCCTCCAATCGCCGTGCTGCCGAAGGTCGTTTTGCCAAGGACCCGAAGCAGCCATTGGGATGGCAGCAGCGACTGGACCAGAGTCCCGAGCAGAATGCCGAGCACCGCCGCTTTCCAAACCGCTTTAAAATAGGTGAGCGCATAATTCCAGGCTGCCTGCCAAGAAGGGGCGGCATCGGCCGGATCCATGCCTAATATGGAAGAGCCGATGCTGTGTTCCATAATAGCTTTGAGCGCTTTATCGTAGTAAGGCCACCACTTCACATAGGTAAGGCCTGTTGCTGCTATGATGATGAAGATGGTGATGAGCCAGACGGTTCTTCTGCGATCCGTATGATTCAAGGCCCTTCCACCGTCGCTTGAGTGATTCATAATCTGTACTCCCCCGATGTATCGTGAAATTATTTACATATCCAATCAAATAGTATATCACATTGCCGGCAGATTGCAGAAAGATATTCCCGGTAATTGCAAGAAATAGGAAGACCGTTAGACTTGAAGCAGCCGATTCCATATAATATAGATATTGTGTGCTTGAACAAGTGTTAGCTAAACGGATGAATATCAGATGATCCCCGGTGTAGATGAGACGTTATCCAAGCATCCACGCCGGGGTTGTTGCATGTGCTTTGCCTAAAATCACTCTTAAGACGAAGGGAAGATCCGTGATGAGTCAATCGGACAAAATAAAACTAACCTCGTATTCCTCCAAAGGTGGCTGCGGCTGCAAGATCGGACCTGCCGATCTGGCGCAGGTCATCCGCAAGCTTCCGCAAGCCGAGCCGAATCCTAATTTATTGGTTGGTCTGGATACCAGCGATGATGCGGGCGTATACCGTCTCACGGATGATCTGGCCATGGTGCAGACCGTCGATTTCTTTACGCCGATCGTGGATGACCCTTATGATTTCGGTCAGGTGGCCGCGGCGAATGCCATCAGCGATATCTATGCCATGGGCGGCAAACCGCTGACCGCCTTGAATATCGTAGCATTCCCGATTTCGACGCTGGACAAGCAGGTCTTGACGGATATTTTGAGAGGTGCAGGAGATAAATTGAAGGAAGCGGGGGTTACCCTGGTTGGCGGACACTCCATCGATGACAAAGAGCCGAAGTTCGGCCTTGCCGTAACGGGGACCGTTCACCCGGACCGGGTAAGAACCAATGCCGGAGCCAAGCCGGGCGATGCCTTGATTCTTACGAAGCCGATTGGCGTGGGCATCCTGACGAGCTCCATTAAGAAGGATCTGTTAACTGAAGATGAGATTCGCCGCGTTACCGCCGTCATGGCGGCACTGAACAAAACGGCTGCCGAGACGATGGAGCCTTACGATGTGCATGCCTGCACCGACGTGACGGGGTTCGGTCTCCTTGGCCATGCACTCGAAATGGCCAAAGGCAGCGGCACGGGCATCCGGATTTCAAAGCCTTCCGTTCCCGTTCTGGAACGGGTTCGGGAAATGGCCGACGGGGGCGTCATTCCGGGCGGCACCAAAAACAATTATGAACACGTGAAAAACGACGTGGATTTCCCGGATAGCATGGACCAGATCGATAAATGGATATTGTGCGATGCCGTGACGTCAGGGGGACTCCTCATTGCCGTTGACGGCTCGCAGGCCGAACCATTACTGGCAGAGCTTCGCCAAGCCGGGCTGGAAGCCGGCAGAATCGGAGAAGTCGTACATGACCATCCGAATCGCATTGTCGTTGAGGCGTAACATGAGCCGGGTTTTGTTTGTGTAACCATAAAGGAGCGAACAGACATGTTTCAAGACATCACCGTAAAAGAATTATTGGAACTGCAAAACAGCAAGAAGATTACTTTGATTGATGTCCGTTCCCCTTCGGAATACAAGGACTCCACCATTCCGGGGAGTCTGAACATTCCGGTCTTCAATGATGAAGAACGGGCGGAGATCGGGACGATTTACAAGCAGGTGAGCGTGGATGCGGCCAAAGAGCGGGGGCTCGCCATCATGTCGGCCAAGCTACCCAGCTTCGTGAAGCAGTTCAAAGAGATCGAAGGAGATAAGGCGGTCTATTGCTGGCGCGGCGGCATGCGCAGCCGAACGGCTGCAACGGTGCTGTCCCTGATGGATATCCATGTCAATCGGATTACGGGCGGGATTAAGGCTTACCGGAAGTATGTGCTGGATACGCTTGAGCAGAAGAGTCTGGATGCGGAAGCGTTTGTCCTTCACGGATTGACGGGTACGGGCAAGACGGCAGTGCTAAGGCAGCTTCAGCAGGAAGGCTACCCCGTCGTGGACCTGGAAGGGCTCGCAGGCCACCGCGGCTCGATCTTCGGGCATATCGGACTGCCGTCCAACAATCAGAAGACTTTCGATGCGGAGTTGGTTGAACGGCTGAAGCAATTGGAAAATTCGCCTTATTTGTTATTTGAGGCCGAGAGCAAACGGATCGGCAAAATCGTCGTTCCCGATTTCCTGATGAAGAAGAAGGAGTCGGGGGCAGCCATCGTATTGGAATTGCCGATGGCGGAGCGTGTTCGCCAGATACTGGAGGATTACAACCCTGCGGCTTATAAAGAGCAATATTTGGCGGCCTTTCAATTAATCAAGAACCGAATCCACACTCCGATCGCCGCGGAAATTGGCAAGTCTTTGGAGGAGGGAAGGTATGCTCAGGGAATACAGCTGCTGCTTGAGCATTATTATGATCCCAAATATAATTACTCCTTCAGTCAATATGAGGACAACGCTCCTATCGTTGTAGCGGTAGATCGGGTAGAAGAAGCGGTGGATGCCGTAAAAGACATACTGCGAAGCCGAATGCTGCACAAGACAGGCGCGTAAATGCCAGGATCGGTTGAGTGCGTAACGAGAAGGAGTTCCACTATGTCTTCTCTTTATTTTGCGATCCGGTCCTGATTCGAATAGAACGATAGATCGCCCCTTAAGCATTAGCAGATACGAAGGTATCGCTTTTGCTTGAGGGGCGATTTTGCTTTTGAATATGAAATGCTCTTAGAGTGACGATAGAGCTTCCGAGATAGGCGTTTCGCCTGAAATCAGGTCGAAGGAACGCCGGAAGGTATGTTCTTCGTCCAGCGCAAACATGATCGTTTTCGCCACATCCTCGCGCGGAATCGAGCCGCCCTTGATATTCTCCGCAGCCGTAATGCGGCCGGTACCAGGCTCATTCAAAAGTCCTCCCGGACGAATGATCGTATAGGAGAGGCTGCTGTGACGAAGCATTCGATCCGCGTAATGCTTGGCGGCATAATACGGTTTGATGTCCCCGTTCCAAGATTCTCGATGATGGGCCCCAATCGCGCTAACCATCACAAAGCGCGGGACCTTCGCCTCTTCGGCAGCTTCCACCATCTTGACGGCTCCGTCCAGATCGATCAGCAGCGTTTTGTCGTATCCGGTAGCTCCGCCAGAACCAGCCGCGAATACCACTGCCTGGCAATCTCGTGCTGCTTCCGCCAGTTCCTTGACCGATCCTTCCAAATTCGCGATTACGCACTCTATTCCCGCTTCTCGATAATAGGCTGCCTGCTCCTCCCTCCGAACCATGGCTTTTACGCTATAGGCATCATGCTCATGCAGGAGAAATGTAAGCTGTTTGCCAATCTGGCCGTTCGCGCCGGCCACTAGGACCTTCATCATGACATGCTCCTTTTCTTTTGGGTATATATTCTCGTAAAGAGTAATCCCTGCGATTTTGACATAGACTACGGGATATTTGGCATGTAATCCCTTTGGGACTTTCCTTTATGACAGGAAAATGATATTATCTTGTTTTCACCAAATCGCACGGTTTCGAAACAAGGTCAAAGGAGAACAGAGAGTTGAGCGGAGAGAAGATATACCCTGCTTCAGGAAGACAACGCTGGATATTCCTCATTTCGATGATCAGCTTCATCGGATTTGTCATTCTGGCGGCGCTGGTAAAGCGGGAAAGCCTGGCAGCGCTTGATTTGGCGATCATTACGACGGTACAAGCCCTTGAACATCCGCTGCTTACGGATATTGCCATCGGGCTGTCATTCATAGGCTCCATCGGACCGGTGATCGTGTTAAGCCTGATCGTGATCGCCGTGCTATATTGGATTCTGGGCCACCGCAAGGAGATTCTTCTCCTTATTGTGGTCGTCTTCGGTTCATCTATTCTGAATTTATTATTAAAATGGGTGTTTCAACGTGCAAGGCCGGACATCAACCGCCTGATCGAAATAACGGGATACAGCTATCCCAGCGGCCATTCGATGGGAGCCTTCTCGTTCTACAGCGTGCTCGCTTACTTGTTGTGGAGACATATTGACAGCAGAGCGGGGAGAGGGACGTTGATTGCCGTTTCCATCGCGATGATTCTAAGCATCGGACTTAGTCGGATCTATCTCGGCGTCCATTACCCGAGCGACATCGTTGGCGGATACCTGGCTTCTTGCGCTTGGCTTGGGTTCATGATCCGATCTTACGAGAAAAGGATGGGGAAGCGGGCCAACCCGGATGATGTCAATGAAGAGACTGCATAACATTGGAAGCGTAAGGGTAATTCATGTAATAGCGGTTCAAACGGAGGAGTATGTATCATGGTGTGTAGGCATAGACGTGAAATTGGGTTGCGTAAGGAGGGCTGTCCGTGGCGTTTGGAGCAAGAATGTTCAAAACCGGCCTAGCCGTGACGCTGGCTCTTTATTTAGCCATGCTGTTTGACTTTAAATCACCTGTCGTAGCCGCCATCGCCGCGATTTTCGCGATGCAGCCATCGATATACAGGTCGTGGAGATATTTTCTGGACCAGCTGCAGACCAGTACGCTCGGTGCGATTCTGGCCATGCTCGGAGGGTATTTTTTATCGAATCAACCGATTTCCGTCGGTTTGGTCTGTATTCTAGTGATCATGATTTGCATGAAGCTGAAAATGGGCGAGACCATCGGACTTACGCTTGTTACGGTCATATCCGTGATGGAAGCTTCCGGACAATGGGACTTTGCCCTCAATCGCTTTATTCTGACGATTATCGGCATCATATCTGCATTCCTCATCAATATTCTTGTGTTTCCACCGAAACCGAAGGAACAGTACATCACGCGGATTCATATTGTATTTGGCAAAATGTCGCTGCTGCTGCGCACGGCGATCTCCCATGAAATGAAGGATTCGGTCTACCGTGCGGAGAAGAAAGAACTGGAATCGGCCATCAAATCGTTGTCCGACAAATACAATTTGTTTGAGGAAGAGCAGAAGAAGCTGAAGCGGGCGAAATACAGTCAAGCAAGACAGCTCGTGGTGTATAAGCAGCTGCTCCAATCCCTTCGCAAGGGGTATGAAGTGCTGGATGCGGTGGAGAACCACTATTTCCAGGCGGATCGATCCGATGAAATCGACGAACAGTTTGATCACAATCTGGAGCGGTTAATGAAGTACCATGAGCATATTTTGTGGAAATTCGAAGATAAACTTAAGCCGAACGAGGATGAGGCCGAGACCATGGCGGAGAACAATGAAGCTTTCATGGAGCAGGTGATGTGCGGGCCCGGCTCAAATCCCGGCGGACTTCGGCTGGCGGTGGTCGCCGCCTCCATGTACGACTACGGCTATCAGCTTGACCGGTTGAATCGGGTGGCGGATCAAATCAGCCGAGTCGTGGATGATAAGGAGCAAGAGGATGCCATGTTCTCGTGGCTGCGAAAATAAGGGAGCTCGCCATGAGGATGCCGATCAAGATTTCACATTTGATCGGCTGTTTTTATACAACTCAGCAAGCAGCAAGTTTGGCATTTGAGGCTCGGGAATGGTATGGTATATGAACATAAAAAAAACCGCCCCGGCGGGTCGGTTACTGAAATTCCATGTTGAATTATGTACGGCAGCTTGCTATAATTAACAATGCTTTGTCATTAAATTATTGATATGTGGTTAGAATATCACAATTGTATTTTATCACGATTAACTAACGCTGTCAACCGGTATATTAGGGGGATGAACAAATGGCTATCAGCGATCAAGATTGGAAAGAGGAACAGGCGCGGGTAACGGAAGTAACAGCAAAAATCGGAAATAAAATATCCCAGCTGGAAGCGAGCGTCGGCGATATCCGTGAAGTCGTCATTGACATGCGGAAGGACTTCTGGGACGAAGTTACGGTAAACTTCAGCAACCCGGACGATTTGGGCGAAACGTCCACCAACCTGAGACAGCAGTCGCAGGTGCTCGCCGAACGCGAGCATGCTCATCTGCAGTCCAGCAAGCTGCTTAAAAAGTACAGGAAGCTGGTGGAATCCCCATACTTCGGACGCATTGACTTTCAGGAGGATGGAACTGCGGAGACCGAAACCATTTATTTGGGAACAGGTTCTTTTTTGGACGAAAAGATGGAGACGTTTCTGGTTTACGACTGGCGCGCACCCATCTCTAGCCTGTATTACGACGGTGCGCCGGGCCCTGCCCAATATGAGACGCCTTCGGGTACGGTCAAGGGCGAAATGCTGCTTAAGCGCCAATTCGTCATCCATAACGGCGAGATCAAGGTGCTGTTCGATACCGGCGTGACCATCGGAGATGAACTGCTGCAGCAGGTGCTCAGCCATAGCGCGGATGACCGCATGAAGAGTATCGTGGCTACGATTCAGAAGGAACAGAACGCGGTCATCCGAAATGACAAAACCCGCATGCTGATCGTGCAGGGGGCTGCCGGAAGCGGAAAGACCTCGGCTGCACTGCAAAGGGTGGCTTATCTGCTGTACAAGTACCGGGAGACGCTCCGGGCCGACCAGATGATCCTGTTCTCCCCGAATCCGCTGTTCAACAGCTATGTGTCCACGGTGCTTCCCGAGCTCGGCGAGGACAATATGCAGCAGACGACCTTCCAGTCCTATCTGGAGCACCGGCTCGGTAAGGAGTTCGATCTCGAAGACGTGTTCACGCAAATGGAAACCCTGTTGAATGCGGATGATTCGCCGCGTTACCGGGCACGCTTGGAGAGCATATCGTATAAATCCTCGGGGGCTTATCTGGACACCATCAGACGATACAAGGAGCTGCTGGAAAAGGGAGGCATGCTCTTTAAGCCGGTCGTATTCCAGGGGAAGGTGATTGTCAGCTCGGAGGAGATGGCATCGCAGTTCTATGGCTATGATTCGGCGGTTAAGCTTGCTGGCCGCATTGATCTGATGAAGGAATGGATGCTTAAGCGCCTGTCGGAGTTTGCCCAGACCGAGAAAGATGCCCCGTGGGTAGAGGAGCAGATCCAGCTGCTGGATACGGAAGATTACCAACGGGCCTTTCAAACGATGAGACGCAAGCAAAACCGGAAGGCAGACACGTTTGACGATTTCGATAAGGAAAAAGACGTCCTTGCGAAAATGGTGGTCAGCAGCCGGCTCAAGCCGCTTCGACGTTGGATCAAGCGGTTCCGGTATGTGGACGTCAAGGGTATGTACCGTAAATTGTACACGGACGAATCCTTATTCCGCCGGGCGGCGGGAAATTTGGAGACGCTCCCTGAACATTGGGATGAAATATGCAATCTTACCGTTGCGTCCCTGGACGACAAAGCATTGCTTTACGAAGACGCCACGCCGTTTCTCTATTTGAAGGAACTGCTGCAAGGGTTCCGTACGAATACGTCGATACGCCATGTCATTGTCGATGAAGTTCAGGATTATTCCGCATTTCAGCTGGAGTTCCTGAAGCGTTTGTTCCCGCGGGCCAAAATGACGGTGCTGGGGGACCTCAACCAAGCCATTTATGCTCATGGAGAGGCACTCGGAAGCTTGGAGAATCTGGTGAGTCTGTATGGCGAAGAGGATACGGAGGTCATTAATCTGACCCAAAGCTACCGGTCGACGTATGAAATCGTTAACTTCACGCGACAAATGATACCGGGCGGGGAGCGGATCGTTCCTTTCAACCGGCAAGGCGAAGCTCCTCGAGTCGTTCGGGTGAACGATGAAGAAGAACTTCATGGCGCGATCGTATCCGATATCCGCGAGCTTCATGAGCAGGGATTCCAATACGTTGCGGTGATCTGCCGGACAGAAGAGGAGAGCAGGCGCGTACATCAGCAGCTGTCGGCGGATATCTCCGCCCGCTTAATCACCAAAACCACGCCGGCCTTTGAAAAGGGAACGCTGGTGGTTCCCGCCTACTTGGCCAAAGGCGTGGAGTTTGACGCGGTGATTATCTATAACGGCGCCGAGGACGTGTACCACCGGGAAAGCGATCGTAAGCTGTTCTACACGGCATGTACGCGTGCCATGCATAAACTGCATGTCTATCATATCGGGGAGAAGAGTCACTTTATCTCCGATCAAGCTTAAAGGAAAAAGGTCTGCCTGAGCCCGTCTCAGGCGGGCCTCTTTTTGCATGATGACTATATGAAAGTCAAACCCGTTTTCATAGCGGAGGTAAAAAATGGAATGTAGTATTGTAAGTAATTTATGGCATTTGTTATACCATAAGGAGGGAGTTATCCAAAATTTATCAACATTTGACCGGTGATTAATAAATTTTTTTCAATTATTTTCGAGTTAAGCGATTTCACGGTAGTCCTGCCTATTCACTCTTGACACAAATTTGACGAAAAAAGGAATGGGGGTATATTACTTATATCAAAGGTCGGGTGCTTGCGGATGAAGATAAAAACAAAATTAATTCTTTCGTCTACGATACTTGCGACGGTTACGGCGGTTATCGTAATCATTGCGTTTATCACATCGAATATGACGGAGAAGAGGTTCAGCAAGATTATTGAAGAGGACCAGAAGGTCATTTATAACCTGACGCAATTGGAGACCCTGTTGACTGGCGTTTCCAATGATGAGCGGGGCTACTTATTGACCGGGGATTCGACCTTTGCAGATTCATTGAAATCGAAACAGGAGTCCGTCGTCAAACTCATGGCCGAAACCAAAGGCTTAATGACGGCAGAAGAAGACCAGAAGGTATTTAACGAGATTGAAGCCGGTTATGTCGTATACTCCGAGGCTATTGCCGAGGTATTGAACAAATTGGGGTATGACACCGGTTTTTACAAGGCGGTCCCTTTCCGGGTGTACGAAGCTGCCTTTAACAAGGAGCGGGAAGTGCGCAAGTCATTTAGCGAGCTGATCGCAAAGTTTACGGTACATAAAAATGAAACCCTGGCGAAGCAGGCTGATCAGATTGCGGCCAGCAGCCGGTTTCAGAATTTGATCATCATGCTGATCGGAGCGGCCGCCGTCGTTTATTTTGCCATACAGGGCTATCTCCTGACCCGTTCGATCCGTCCGTTGAACCAGATGAGCAGTCAGCTTCTGAAGATTGCCGAAGGCGGGGGTGATCTGGTTACCCGATTACACATTACAACGAAAGATGAAATCAGGGATGTAGCCGATGCTTATAATAAATTGGTCGATGGCTTCAGGGAGCTGGTCGTCCAAGTGCAGGATACTGCAGGTAAAGTGGGTATCGCTGCTTCGACGCTGCATTCGACGACAGAGGAAATCCGTCAAGCCTCCCACCAAACGTCCGGGATTATGGAAGAGCTGGCTGCCGGGGTAGAGAACCAGCTGCAGGATACGGAGGAAACGACGGCGACCGTTACGGATATGGCGGAAGGCATGAAGCATATCGCGCTTGCAGCCCAAGACGTTTCCGGGCTGGCGGCAGCGGCGAACAAGCTTGCGGCTGAAGGGGAACAGGCACTTGTACATACGCTAACCCAGATGGAAGGCATCCGTACCAGCGTGGACCAATCTGCGCAATCCGTGCGTGCGCTCGGAGAGAAGGCCTCCAACATCGGGGCGATGGGACAGATCATCATCGAAATTGCGGAGCAGACCTCACTGCTTGCCTTGAATGCCTCCATTGAGGCCGCTCGGGCTGGCGAACATGGCAGAGGTTTTGCGGTCGTCGCCGCAGAGGTCCGGAATTTGGCTGATCAGGCATCGAACTCCTCCGTCGAAATTAGACAGTTCGTTCACGAGCTGCAGCAAGACATCGTGAATCTGGCCGGCGTGATGGAACAGGGAACCCGCGAAGTAACCGAAGGCATGAACGTGGCGCAAGGAGCCGAGCGAGCCTTTAAGGAAATCGAGCAGTCGGTCGGCGAATTGAACGGTCAGATTCAAAGCGTCACCGCTGCAACCGAACAGATGAATTCGGGAGCCGGGGAGCTCGTTCACGCGATCCGTCGAATCCAGGAGGTCACGGAGACGACGGCAGGCGGTACGCAAAGCGTCAGTGCCGCAACGGAAGAGCAGCTGGCGTCCATGGAAGAAATCACAAATTCCGTTGAAGATCTTAACGTGATGTCTGGCAAGCTTCGTCAGTTGATGTCCGGCTTTAAAGTATAATTAAGGAAAAATTGCATATGGGAAAAAACGGCCACCTTGCCGTCATGCATATTCTGGGCGAAAGAACCTACAATATGGATGACAGATAACGCAAAGGTGGTCTTCTCTCATGGAAAACAAGAAATGGGATCTGGTTGCCCTAGCATCCATACCACTCATCATGACGTTAGGCAATTCCATGCTGATTCCCATTTTGCCGCAAATTTCCAAAGTTTTAGGGATCAGCTCCTTTAAAGTGAGTATGCTGATAACGGTGTATGCCGTTGTAGCCATCTTGCTGATTCCGATCGCCGGGTATTTGTCGGATCGGTATGGAAGAAAGAAGATCATCATCCCGAGCTTGATTATTGCGGCGTTAGGCGGAGCTGTGTCCGCGGTAGCTGCCTGGCTGCTAAGCGGGACAGGGGCGTATTATGTCATATTAGCCGGCCGGTTTCTACAGGGAATCGGCGCAGCGGGGGCTTTCCCGATCGTCATCCCGCTTGTCGGCGACATGTTCAAAGAGGAAGAAGAGGTTAGCAAAAGCCTGGGAATCATCGAAACCTCCAACACGTTCGGTAAGGTTGTCAGTCCGATATTGGGTGCGCTGCTGGGAAGCTTCATCTGGTTCTTGCCCTTCATATCGATTCCGGTTCTATGCCTGATTTCACTCGTGCTCGTCATTTTTCTCGTGAAGACGCCAAAGTCGAATAACAATGATAAACAATCTCTGCGTGAGTTTTTGAAAACGACCAAGGGGGTTTTGCATGAGAAGGGAAGATGGTTGTATGCGATATTCGCCATCGGCGGCATCGCAATGTTTGGCGTATTCGGCGTTCTTTTTTATTTGTCGGAGACGCTGGAAAGCACTTACAAATTACATGGCGTAGTAAAAGGATTGGTGCTTGCAATTCCACTGGCTTTATTATGCCTATCTTCTTATTTAGCCGGTAAATTTACGGGCAAAAACAAAGCGGCAAAGAAGTGGACCGGTTTCGCCGGCATGGTTATTTTGACGGCTTCCCTGATCGTCACCGGCTTTAACGAACAGATCTATTTTGTCGTCGGAATGATGACGCTTGGCGGTATCGGAATCGGCATGGTGCTGCCGTGTATGGATACGCTGCTGACGGAAGGCGTGGAGAAGGAGCAGCGCGGCACCATCACCTCGCTTTACAGCAGCATGCGTTTTATCGGGGTATCGCTGGGGCCGCCGGTCGTTTCTCTCCTGCTGGGCGCGAACCACTGGGTGATGTTTGGCACGCTGGCAGCCGTGGCGGCTGTAGGCGGCCTGCTTACGTTGTTCGCGGTGAAGCCGGAGGCAAAAGAGGACGATTCCGGAGGGAATTCATACCGGGTCGATTTCAAGAAACCGCAAGGATTGAAAAAGAAAGGTCTTGTCCATAAATAATGGACAAGACCTTTTCTCATATGCCGGGTCAGTTTGGATGGCCGATCCCTTTCCTTGTGGCCAAGCATCATCCCGGTTTTCGTGCATTCCGGCTGACGAAGCTTTTTCGTTATCGCTTTGTTCGTTAACCTGCCGCGGTAGCCTCGGTGTCCTCGACTGCCGTGGTGGATTGGGAACGCGACTTGCCGGCTGCCTGCATGATGATATAAATCAGGATCAACAGCACGAGCGCAATCGCCGAGTATCGGTACATGATGGCATAGGATGTGGATTTGGCGATGGCGCCGAGCGCGATCGAGCCGATGGCCACGCCGAAATCCAGGGAGTTGAAGAACATGCCGTTGGCCATGCCGCGCTGCAGCGGATGAACCTCCTGAATCATCCAGGTCTGGATGGACGGCTGCATCGCCCCAAAGCCTATGCCGTAGCAAAGTGCCGATAACAGCATGGATCCCGTCGATGTGGCGAAGGTAAGCAGGAGCAAGCCGGATACCATCAGAATCGCAGAGGGTATAACAAGCGCCTTATGTCCGTACCGGTCATAAATTCTGCCGGAGAACGGCCGTACGAGAATGATGGCAATGGCGTTGAACAAGAAAAAGTACTGGGGATTCCGGAGGTGAGCCTCCGCTCCGAACAATGCCATGAAGCTCAGCAATCCGCCGTACGTAATCGACATCAAAAAGTTGAGGACGCTGGGAAGGATCAGCTTTTTGTTGAAGGAGCCCTTCGGTTTATCCTCAACTCGGGGTTGAACCGCTGCAGGGCGCTCCGCGTTCCGTTTAGCCGCTCTTGATGTCAGGAGGTAGGCGAGAGGGAAGATCAGAAGGTTGATGAAGACCGTGATGAACACGAGCGGAGTGAAACCGCCGCTTTGCAGCAGCGTCAAGCCGATCATGGGACCGATCGACATGGCAAGCGTAGTGGATAGCCCAAAATACCCCATGCCCTCGCCCAAGCGTTTGATTGGAATGACATCCGATGCCATGGTTGGAAACGAGGTGCTTGTCATCCCAAAGCCGATGCCGAACAATATGCGCATCAGCAGCAGGAAGGCTATGCCGCTCGCCCAGTAATAACCGAGCGTGGCTGCCAGGGAAATCAGCAGCCCGACGTACAGCAGCAGCCTCAGCTTTCCTTTTTCCAGCGCTTTGCTTGATACGAAGCGGGACGCGATCGCACTGAAGGCGAACAGGCTGGTTATGAGGCTCACCTGCAAGGGGCTTGCCGTGAACGCCTCCTTGGCGTATGCGGGCAGCGTGGTCAGCATCATCTGCAGGGTCAGGAACAGAAAAAGGTTGCTGACCATCAACGTGATGAATTCTTTGGTCCATAGCGGTTGTTTCGTGTTGATATCATTCATGTGGAACATCTCTCCTGTTGTTGTGTAAGTTGTGTATGTTGGCATTGATGCGCGAGAGTGTGTCCCAGAACATCTCCAATTGCTTCTCGTCAATGCCCTCGATTAATTGGCTTCCGCATTGACTTTCGATGGCTGTGGTCGCTTCAATCAGTTCCTTGCCTGTATCTGTCAAAAAGAGCTGAAAAGCTCTCCGGTCGTTAACCGATACGGCTTTGCGAGTGTATCCTTTTTTCTCGAGCAGGTCCAGAATACGGGTTGTCGTGGGTTGGTCTTTGTCCGCTTTGGCGGCAACTTCCTTCTGATTCAGGCCCTCGTGCTCGCCGATGTGGTACAGAACCAGCCATTGCTCGGGGGTGATGTCATAGGGCTTCAGGGCATTGGCAAACAATTGGGATGCGCGCCGATAGGTGTAACCCAGATGAAAACCGATGGAAGGGTTGCGTTTAGGTATTTTCAAGAAAAAGTCACACCTTTCATTTCAGGTTTTCAAAAATACTTGTCTAAACAATTATATGCCTGACATGCAAATTGGTCAATCATTTGAAAAATTAATTAGGACATGACAGGGTTTCATCAACCGATGTGGAATATGAAAAATGGAATGATAACATAGCTCTAACATTTGCGAGCTATATTTATAGTACAAAACCAAAACTTAATCACTCAGGAGGAAGTACAAATGTCACAATTGATCAATTTCGCGCACCGCGGGTCATCGGCCATATGCCCCGAGAATACGATGGCTGCCTTTGCCAAAGGCTTGGAGCAGGGAGCTACCGGGATCGAAACCGACGTCCAAATGACGAAGGACGGAAAGCTGGTATTGATCCATGACGAGAGCGTCGCCCGCACGACGGGGGCCGAGGGGCTTGTCAAGGATTATACATACGACGAGCTGGCCAAGCTGGACGCAGGCTCATGGTTTGGTGCCGATTTCCAAGGCGAACGGATTCCGCTGCTGGAAGAGCTGCTGGAATTGACCCAAAACCGCGGCACGATTGTTAATATCGAGCTGAAGAACGGAACGATCCAATATCCCGAGCTGGAAAAGCGCGTGATTGAGGCTGTAAGGCATTACAACATGGCGGAGCAAATCGTCATTTCGAGCTTCAATCATTATTCCCTGGTGGAATGCAAACTTATTGATCCAGAAATTCGTACCGGGCTGCTGTACGGCGAAGGGCTGTACCAGCCGTGGGAATACGCCAAATTGGCTAAAGCGGATGCCCTGCACGCATACCATCGGGCGGTTCTGCCGGAGTGGGTAACGGAAGCGAAGCAGCATGGCGTCGCCTATCATCCGTGGACCGTGAATGACGAGGGACGGATGAAAGAGTTGATGGATGCGGGCGTTGCGGGCATCATTACGGATTATCCGGATGTGCTGAACGGACTGCTGCAAACCAAGGGAGCGTGACTTTGTGAGGAAAACATGGCTGCTGGGATTCGGCTTTTTCAGCATTAGCATTACCTGGGCGCTGTACAATGCGTTTGTGCCCTACTTTCTGGAGGATTACATATCCAGTGTCGCATGGATCGGTTTTTTTATGACGATCGACAATTACTTTGCCTTGTTCTTGCAGCCATGGATTGGAAGCCGAAGCGACCGTACCCACACCCGGTACGGCAGAAGAATGCCTTACCTGCTTATCGGAATGCCGCTAGGCGCTTTGTTTACGGCCATGATTCCGTTTCATAACGGAATGGCGACGTTGTTGCTGTTCATGGTCCTCATGAACCTGGCCATGAGCCTGTACCGTTCGCCAACCGTTTCATTGATGCCGGATATAACGGAAGAGAAGCGGCGCACCAGAGCCAACGGCATCATCAACTTCATGGGCGGCTTGGGGTCCATATTGGCATTCGGCGTGGGCTCGGTGCTGTACAGCGCCCATGCGTCGCTGCCTTTCATTGCAGCTGCCGGCGTAACGCTTGTCTCTTTGTTCATTCTGAAGACGTTCATCCAAGAGAAACGCGACGCTCCGGGCTATCAAGCCCAGACGGCCGCCAGGGCCAAAATTTCCTTTAAAAGCCAAATCAATCGAACGACGGTGCTGCTGCTGGCGGCCATATTCTTCTGGTTCGTGGCGTACCAAGGGGTGGAGACGCTGTTTACGCTGTACGGGAAGAATGAGATGGGGCTGACGGAATCGCAGGCGTCCTTTTCCTTGACGTTTTTTTCGCTCGCCTTCGTTCTGTTTGCGATTCCCAGCGGATGGCTTGGCGGTAAATTCGGGAAGAAACGGCTGATCCTGATCGGCGTCAGCGGGCTGCTGATTGTCTTTGCGCTCGTCCCATGGGTAGAATCGCTGCTGCTGCTTCGCGTACTGCTGACCGTTGGCGGATTGTTTTGGGCCTGCATCAATATCAATTCTTACCCTTTCATCGTATCGACCGGATCGGAGGACAGCATCGGAACGCGGACAGGAATGTACTATTTGGTATCTTCGCTGGCGGCGATATCGTCGCCGCCTCTGCTGGGCAAGCTTATTGACGGAATGGGGTATTCGATCCTGTTTTATTGCGCCGCCGGCAGCATGCTGCTTGCGCTGATCTGCATGCTGATGATTCGTCATCAGGAAACGGATCAATCCGCTAAAGCGCAGAACGCCTCCGCCAGCTTGTCCTAGCCGTTGTCATTTGGAAAACCGGGAGTTTTAGCTCCTGCCCGGATGTGCGGAATAACATTGACGAGTGCCTGCCGGCACAGGTAGAATTTAATACCAGAGAGATGGTTTTAGATTATGTCGGCGAAGGGCAGGAGCTGATTCCAAGGTTGACAACGATTTACGATATTGCGAAGAAAACAGGTTATTCGCCTACGACGGTATCCAAAGTCTTCAACAATTATCCGGACGTCCGGGAAAAGACGAGGGTCAAGATCCTGGAAACCGCGAAGGAAATGGGGTATCTTCCAAACGCCAATGCCAGGTCACTTACGACCAAGCGATCCTGGACTATCGGCATTCTTTTTGTTGAAGCCACGGGAGCCGGAATTCGGCATCCCTATTTTGGAGCCGTCATCGAAAGCTTTAAGAAAATCTCCGTATCCAAAGGGTATGACCTGATGTTCATTTCCAAGGATGTCGGCGGCCGAAGAAGCAGTTACGTGGAGCATTGCAAAATCAGGGGCGTCGACGGCGTTGTGGTCATCCTGTCGAGCAACGATGATCCCGATTTCCAGGAGCTGCTGGATAGCGGCATTCCGTGCGTCATTCTGGATTCGTCACCGGAGCACGTGCATTCGGTTTACTCCGACAATATCGGAGGCAGTATGCTGGCAATCCGGTATTTGCACTCGCTTGGACATCGCAGCATTGCCCATATTTCGGGCGGATTGAATACGTTTGCAGGCGAGCAGCGCCAACATGGCTATGAAACAGCGCTGCGTGAGCTGGATCTGAACCTAAGGGAAGAGTACATAACCGGCAGCGATTTTTACTCCACCGAGAGCGGATACGAAGCCATGAAGAGGCTGCTTGCGCTCGCGGATCGGCCGACAGCCGTTTACGCCGCTGGGGATTTGCTCGCGCTTGGAGCGATTCGAGCCGTGCTGGACCATGGCCTGAGCGTGCCGGGAGACGTGTCGGTCATCGGCTTTGACGATATTGAAATGTCCCGCTACATTACCCCTGCATTAACGACGGTCCGCCAGGATACGGAGCAGCTTGGCAAGGTTGCCGCGGAGATCCTTCTTTCTTCAATCGAAGAGCGGGATACCGCCGTGAAGTCGGTTATGCTGCCAGTCGAATTAATGATCCGGGAGTCCTGCCGCCCGGTCACCTAAGGTGAACCTAAAGAGCAGGTTTCATTTTTAACCCGTTTCGAAACCGGTTTCGAAACGGGCGGCTTCTTGATTTCAGCGAATGATGCACTCATTTAAGGAGGATTTGAACATGTCCAATTATCGTTTTGAGAAGGATGCCTTTGTTATCGAGCAGTATGATCTCGCCAAGCCGTTTTCCAGCTTCCTGCCGGGGATTGCCGGATTGAAGGGGATACCGATGTGGACCTTTTACGTCAATCGGGGCCAAGGGATAAGCAGTTTCGGCATACGCGACAAGAATTCGCCGATCATGGAATTCTCGCCGGCCAATATCTCGTATAAGAACGTATCCGCCACCGGCTTCCGCACGTTTATCAAGATGGCCGGGACGCCGGCCGTATATGAGCCGTTCCAATCCTTTCAGCCGGACACGAAGGCACGGAGAACGATGCTGATTCGTCAGAATGAGCTAGTCATTGAGGAGGAGCATGCAGATAAAGGGCTTCGAACATCGGTGTCGTATTTCCAGCTGCCCGGTGAAGATTTTGCCGCGCTCGTCCGCCAGGTCAGCGTGACGAATATCGGGGCCCGGACGGAATCGCTTGAACTGCTGGACGGTATGCCGGAGATTCTGCCTTACGGCGTCGAGAACAGCGGGTACAAGGAGGTCGGCAATCTGCTGCGAAGCTGGATGGAAGTGAAGAATCTGGACCGGGGCATACCATTCTATAAGGTTCGCTCCAGTACGCATGATGAGGCGGAGGTTACCGAAGTTACGAACGGCCATTTCTATCTGTCGTTTGATCAGCACGGGAATTTGATCAAACCGATCGTAGATTTTGAGCTGATATTCGGCGGAAACACTTCATTGATCCACCCCGATCGATTTGCCGCGGGTTCGATCGAATCCTTGGCGCAAGCCACGCCGTATCCTGTGAACAAAGTGCCATGCGGCTTCAGCGGATTATCGGCGCGGCTTGAGCCTGGGGAGACGGCAACGGTGTATACGCTGGTTGGTCATGTGAACGATATCGGCAAAATCAACAAACGCTCGAAAGATTTGTGCTCGCCTGCCTATATCCTCGATAAACGGAAGGAGGCATCGGCATTGACCCGGCAATTAACCGATGACGTAGCTACCCAAACAGGGTTGCCTATATTTGATGAATACAGCCGGCAGTCCTATCTGGACAATTTCCTGCGGGGCGGTTATCCGTTCATATTCGATAACGGGAAGGAAGGCGCGGTCGTCCACCTCTATTCCCGCAAGCACGGGGATCCGGAGCGGGACTATAACTTTTTCTCGCTGGCCCCGGAATATTATTCACAAGGGAACGGCAATTTCCGGGACATGAATCAGAACCGCCGAAATGATGTGTTTTTCATTCCGAAGGTGGGCACGTTCAACATCCGGATGTTCTTCAGCCTCATTCAAGCCGACGGTTATAATCCCCTTAGCGTAGAAGGCACGAGGTTTCGAGTAGCCCCAGGCATGGAGGGGGAATTGGAGGAGCTGCTGCAAGCCTCCGCGGCTCGGGAGGATTACGATAAGCTCGCGAAGGCATGCGCCGGGGATTTCACCCCGGGCAAAATCATTAACGCGATATCGGATCAAGGCATTCGGCTGGCGATCGACGAGGAACGGTTCTTATCGGGATTGCTGACGATATCCGAACAGCATTTTGCGGCTTCGTTCGGCGAAGGCTTCTGGTCGGACCACTGGACCTATAACATGGATTTGGTTGATGGTTTCCTGGATATTTATCCCGACCGATATGAAGAGCTGCTGTTTGGCGAGAATGCCTATACATTCTTTGATAGCCCGGTATATGTGCTCCCACGGAGCGAGAAGGTCGTGATCAGCCGGGGCAAGGTTCGCCAGTACGGCGCGCTGCTGGAGGACGAGGAGAAGCTGAATAAGCTCGGCAGAAAGCGGAACGCGGCGGAATGGCTGCGGGTGAATGGCGGACAAGGCGACATTTACCGTACGAATCTGTTTGTCAAAATGATCTCGTTATCCCTCAATAAAATGGCAACGCTCGATCCTTACGGGATGGGCGTTGAAATGGAGGCAAACAAGCCGGGCTGGAATGACGCGATGAACGGATTGCCGGGTCTGTTCGGCTCCGGGATGAGCGAAACGATGGAATTGAAGCGTATGGTGGCATTCATTGTGGAGGCTGCCGAGCGGTTCGGTCATCATACGGTGATGGTGCCGGAGGAAATCGCCTCTTATTTAGAGGGCGTATATGATGCCGTGCAGCAATATCAAACCGGCGTTTTGGACTCCTTCCGATATTGGGATCGGGTAGCTGGGCAGCGCGAGTCTTATCGGGCATCCGTCCGATACGGCATCAGCGGCCTGGAGGTCGAGATTCCGGTGAAACACGTAAAGAGGATATACGCGGCTTTCCTGGACAAGATTGAAGAAGGGATTCAGCGTGCCGAGCAGCTGGGAGGCGGAATCGTTCCAACGTACTTCCGCTTTGAAGCGGAGCGGTTCGAAGAAATCCGGGATGCGGAGGGCAGCCCGGTCATCACCCGCTATGGCTTGCCTGCCGCCAAAGTGTTGGAATTCAAAGCATATGCGCTTCCGCATTTTCTCGAAGCCCCGGCCCGTGGAATGAAGCTCGCCAATGAAGGCCAGGCGAGAGCGATGTATGATCGGATCAAGGCTTCCGATTTATATGATGCCGCGCTGGGGATGTATAAGACGTCCGTCAGCCTGGAAGGGGAAGGCGATGAAATCGGACGCATCCGCGCATTCACGGCCGGCTGGCTGGAGCGGGAATCCGTATTTTTGCATATGACCTATAAATACTTGCTTTCCTTATTAAAAGCGGGACTGTACGACGAGTTTTTCTCGGAAATCAAAACATCGCTTATCCCATTTCTGGACCCGGCCGTTTATGGACGCAGCACCCTGGAAAATTCATCGTTCATCGCCAGCAGCGTCAATCCGGATCCCCATGTGCACGGACGCGGTTTTGTGGCAAGGCTGAGCGGATCGACGGCCGAATTCTTAAGCATGTGGATTATGATGATGGCCGGAAAAAGAGTATTCCGTTATGAGGACAACGAGCTTCAGCTTCATCTGAACCCGGTGCTTCCGGCTTGGCTGTTTGACGAGCGGCAGGAGGTGTCGTTCACCTTCCTCGGTTCCGTCAAGGTAACGTATCGCAGCGAGCGCGCGGCAAATACGTTCGGACAGGACGGCGTTGCGATTCAGCGGTTCACCTTGACGACGGCGGGAGGAGACACCTTCGAGGTTGATGGCCCCCTCCTTACGGGCAAGTGGGCCCATGAAGTCCGTAACGGAAACATCCGGTCCATTCTTGCAGTCATGAGGTAAGTTTGACGGAACCCGAATAGACCACCCGATTCTAGCCGGGTGGTCTATTCCTTGTTCTTTGGCGTTTTCGTTTATTCTTGGGGCGACCTTTTGTTCTTGTTTGTCATGGCGGAGCCGAACGATATGCCGATGGCAACACCGATTGCTATGCCAATAGCAATATTATTCATTGCCACTCCAATCGCCACGCCCACGCCGATCCCCATGCATATGCCTAAGGTCATGTTGTTTTTTTTCTTTTCCATCGGGCAGTCACCTCCATCTGAGAAGATGTTGATACTAGGATTCAAACCAGCGTTTCCTTCGTCCTCAAGCTGCCTTTGTTCTTATTATATAGGATATCGGACATGGATGCCGGATACCCAATTCTTCATCTTTTCTCCGCTTGCAAGTCCCCTGTTTGCAACCCATAATAGATATATCGATTCCACATACATAACGAATGTTCATCTTACCGCGCGAGGAGGGGGTTATCATGCAGTGGATCGCCATGCTGACGATGCTGATTGATCATATCGGGCTTGTGTTTTTTCCGCATCAGGAGATGTGGAGAATCATCGGCCGCATCGCATTTCCAATCTATGTTTACGCTCTCGTGCAGGGACACCGCTACACTTCATCGAGACCCAAGTATATCGCACGGCTGGCCGTTATTGCAGCGGTCTCCCAAATTCCGTACCAGCTTGCGCTGGATCCCGAAGGGCTGAACGTGGTCGTAACCTTGTTGGCCGGAGCCTTGGTTCTTTATGTGCTGGAACGATCGGATTCCCGGCTGCTATCATGGATGGTGGTTGTTGCAGCCTGTGCGTTGATGAGCGAGTTTCCGTTTGATTACGGAGCCTACGGCTTGCTGTTGATCTTGATTTTCCGATATGCTCAGGCCGGCTGGCTCGTTCCGCTTCATATGTTATTGAACCTGCTGTTCTGGTTCCTTAATGATTGGGAGCTGCAGATGTGGAGCGTGATCCCGACGGCCGTGATAGCTTATGGCCCTCATGTATGGAGAAAACTGGAGTCCGTCCGTGTGAGCCGCTGGGTATGGCGTTCGTTTTATCCGCTGCATTTACTGGCTATTGCCGTATTGCGGGTGTTTATATAACAGAAGATTTTTAGGTTGATGCCTCACGGACTGATTATGTACAAGGAGAGACATTCATGCAGAATATCGCAATCGCTGCCTGCATCCTATTGTTCGCGGCAGCGGGTTACATCGCGTTTATGAATTCCAAATTAATTGCGGATAAAAAGCGGGAAGCATACATTCCTCCGCCTGCTTCGGAATATACCGTTTATATGACGCCTCAATTCACCGAGGAGGACAAAAGGACGCTGAGTCCGATCGGCGTCATGGAATTTCGCGATCCGCAAGGCTTGATGAAGGTATATCTTTGCCGGGTCAGAAATGAATCCGAAGACTTGAAGCTGGAGCAAGCCGGCAACGTGTTTCTTCATCATCTGACCAAGGCCAGGGACACCGGCACGCTGATGTTTTATCGGACCCTGGAGGAAGCGCTGCAGGGGCCGGAGGAGAAGAGCTTAACCGACCGTCTGTCTGCAGCCGCGAAAAAAAAGGCGAGGACAGAATAGGTCGAACCGGGTCAATCCACCCTCCTGCGGGGTAATAGAGAAATAAAAGACCGAAAGGAGATTTTCCGAAATGAAAACATTTAAAATCGGAAGGACATCGGTCTCCGTCTTTATAGGCGATATAACGACATGGACGGGCGACATTATCGTCAATGCTGCAAATTCGGGACTGCTGGGCGGAAAAGGCGTGGATGGCGCGATTCATAGCGCCGGAGGGCCGGAGATCATGGAGCAGTGCATGGAAATTCGCAAGCAGCAAGGCGGCTGCCCACCAGGCAACGCCGTGATTACAGGAGCAGGCCGGCTGCCTGCCCAGCATATCATTCATACCGTCGGCCCGATCTGGGAGGGCGGCGGAAGGCGCGAGGAGCATACGCTGGCGGAATGCTACCGCAACAGTCTCCTGCTTGCAATCGAGGTCGGTGCCAAAAGCATCGCCTTTCCTAATATAAGCACGGGTATCTACGAGTATCCTAAAGCTCCGGCATGTGACGTGGCGTTAAAGGCGGTGACGAAGCTGCTTGAGGAAGATCTGCCGGATAACCGGCTGGAGCGGGTTGATTTCGTTTGCTTTTCTCCCGAGAATGAAGAGCTCTATGTCCGTTGGCTGGAGCGGTTCACGCAGGAGAAGGAGGCGCAAGTATAAGAAAAACCTCTATCGACGTACATTCTGAGAAGACAGACCGCATGTATAGGACGTTTTTCTTGCGATATCAGGAAGGCCCACGCTTCGAAGTTCATACTTTCTGAGATCTAAAGAAAAACCTCTATCGACGTACATTCTGAGAAGACAGACCGCATGTATAGGACGTTTTTCTTGCGATATCAGGAAGGTGGTGTATTCTATAACCTTAATAAAAAGCAGGGGCGCAAATGTGCGCCCCTGCCGTTTATTCGCAGTTTATTACATATGATAGGAACCGCTTGGTTCAAACAGCACCCATTCCAGCATGGTAATCATGTCGTCAAGACGGGCATCCTGATTGAGAAGGGAAGCGCGCTCAGGGCTGTTCTCTTCGAGAGCTGCCAGTCGGGTTTGCAGTTTTTTCTTTTGCATCGAAAGTTCATTGATTTTGGATTTGATCTGGTTCTCTGTTCGCATGGTATAATCCTTTCCTTTGGCATGAAAATGATCACTGTACCCCATATTATAACATTTGATTCAGCTTAAGACGAAGGAGCGGGTCCTATGACGAGTGAAATGAATATGAAGAAAATAGCGGCTGAGCATGCCGCCAAGTATGTTCAGGACGGGATGAAGATCGGTCTGGGCACAGGCTCCACCGCCTATTACGCCATTCTCAAAATCGGGGAGCTGGTCAGGTCCGGTCTCTCGATCCAGGCCGTGGCTACCTCTGAGGCTTCGGAGAAGCTGGCGATGGAACAAGGAATACCCCTGACGCCCGTACACCAGATCGATCGCCTGGATTTGACGATCGACGGGGCTGACGAGCTGGATGATCAGCTGCGGTTAATCAAGGGAGGAGGCGGAGCCCTTCTTCGCGAGAAGATCACGGCTTATCACAGCGAACGGCTCGTGATTGTGGCGGATGAGGCAAAAGCGGTAGCACAATTGGGTGCTTTTCCGCTGCCGGTTGAGATTGTCCCCTTTGCCTATGAGTGGACGATTCGGTCCCTGGCACAGCTTGGTTGTTCGGTCCAATTGCGCCGTCAGCCGGATGAAGGGTTGTATGTAACGGATAACGGGAATTATATTGCTGATTGCCGGTTCCAGGAAATCTCGGGGCCGGAGGAATTGAGCTCCCGTTTAGGCACTGTACCCGGCGTGGTTGAACATGGTCTGTTCATCGGCATGGCCGACCAAGCGATTATCGGCTGCCGGGACGGTTCGGTACGGATATTGCATTCCGCGAGCATGCAGGCCAAGAATACATTTGACAGTTGATCCGGCGTTCATTAACCTTAAATACATGATATCTTTCGGAGGGTGAAGTATGTCGGATTTTCAAGAACACGAGGATTACCCGCTGCATTTGCTGGTAGTCCTGGCCAGAGCTTATAACGCAGTGATGACGCATTCGCATCGAAGCATCAACAGCCACGGTTTGAATTCCACCGAATTTGGGGTATTGGATGTGCTGTACCACAAAGGTCCGCAGCCGCTGCAAAAAATAGGGGAGAAGGTGCTTATCTCCAGCGGTAACATTACATACGTGGTCGATAAGCTTCAGAAGAAAAACCTGCTTGTTCGCCGGGCTTCCGCTGAGGACCGCCGCGTGATCTATGCCGAGCTGACCGCAGAGGGGAAGGAATTTTTCGAGGCCATCTTTCCTCAGCATCAGGAATTGATGGTGAAGGTGCTTAGCGGATTGTCTGACGAGGAAAGAGCGCAGGCGGCCATGCTGCTGCGCAAGCTGGGGATCAGCGCAGAGAAGATGCTGTAGTCCTACATGAGTTTAGATTGGAGATAGGTATGCTTAAAGATATAACGATGCAAGCGTCGCAGCCCGAAATCAAGGAGCTACTCAGTTACTCGGTTTTCCCTGATCCGGAGGCGGTGGACGAGGCAGCTGCATTTTATCAGGGCGGCGACAGCCGGTTGTTCGGCTACGAGGAGGACGGACTTCTTCTGGGAGTCATCGGTTTTGATGTGATGGAGGACGAGCTTATCATCCGGCATTTAGCGGTCCTGCCGGAGAATCGGGGGAAGGGATACGGACGCGGGTTGATTTTGGAGCTGCTCCTCGAGGTGCAGCCTAAACCGGAACGAGTCATTGCGGAAACGGACGAAGAGGCCGTGAACTTCTACCGCAGTATCGGTTTCGAGGTTTACAGCCTGGGAGAGAAGTACCCGGGCGTTGAAAGATTCCGCTGCATTTATGAGGTGGAGGAATCCGAAGAATAGTCATTCCTATGGATGCATGTTGCGTCTCCGATTGGAATTAAAATTGCCATTCAAGTTCATATACCCGTTTCGCACCGGAGGCATTCCTCATATAATGTCGTAACGAGCGGGGCAGGGGGTGAACATGTTGGTGTACCATTATACCGCTGTCGGCGATTCCTTGACCTTTGGGTTTGGGGCGATGCCTGGCAGCGGTTTTGTTCCGTTATACCGTCGGATGGCGGAGGAGAAGCTTCGCCAATTCGTGGCCCATGAGAATCTCGGGGTCAATGGATTAACCTCGGATGAATTATACGATCGGGTCGTTCAGCTTCCAACGTATCGCTATCATTTGCAGCAGGCCCAGATTATCACGATGTCGATCGGCGGCAATGACCTGATTCGTGCGGTGAAGTCCACGGGAGGTCGACCGAATCGGGAGGTGCTGGACACCGCCTTGTATCGATGCCAGAACCATGTGGCTAATATCGTCAAACATATCCGCAAAATAAAGTCACCGGCCAGCAAGCCTTATTTTATTCGCGCTATCGGTCTGTATAATCCATATCCGGCCTGGACGGAGGCAACGGAATACGTGATTCGGTTCAATCGGCATTTGATGGGGTTGAGCGACGGCTATTTTCGCGTTGCGGATATTTACGCACAATTTTCTGGCCGGGAGAAGGAACTGATGTCGGTGGACGGTTTACACCCGAATGGCCGAGGGTACCGGGTGATCGCGGAACAGTTAAACCGGCTTGGGTACAAGCCACTTGCATAAGAAACGGAAATTCTCATCAAAAAAAGGACGTCCCCGGGTCCCATGACCTCTAACGGACGTCCTTTTGGTTTAAGCCATTATTAACGCTTAGAATAAGTTCCTGAACCAACTTCGAACCGCCCATTTGCGTTCCTGCCGTTTTTTGTATTTGGGCAGCGATCGATACACGTCCATCGATTCCTGATAGGATTTCTTGGCATCTTCGGCCCTTCCCAGCGATTGATACATATACCCCAGCAAATAAAAGGCTTCGCTGGAGGAAGAGTGGATGGCATGGAACTGCTCCAAATAGTGGAGTGCCTTCTCACGATCCGAATCCCGAAACGCCTCGGCAAGCCTAAGGTAAGGCCGGCCATATTTGACCCTCGGATTGATTTGAAGGGCCCGGACGATATCCGCCTCTCCCTGAGCGATGCTGCCGGTATGCAGACGCGCGCTTCCGATATCGTCCCAGAATTCGGCGGAATCCTCTAAACTGGATTCCATGGTTTCCAGGAGCTTTAGGGCCTCTCCATACTTGCGACGCTCGAGCAGCAATCGGGCAAGCTCGTGCCGGGATGATACGTCGCTGGGGCTGACCGCAATCTGTCTGCGCAGCTTGGATATAGCCCTTGCACGCTTGAACGGCTTCGTCACACTGGGAAATACCCCGACAAAACGGCGATCCAGCACGTACACGATAAGAAGCAGCACCAGAATCGCCGTTATCGGATTGCCGAAAATGTAAAACAAAAATCCGAAAATAATGAGTTTAAACAAATAAATCCCTCTATTTCCTTGTAATGTATTAGCCCAAATTATACCATATCATGGATTTATTTAGGGGGAAATGCAGTCGGTTCTATAGACCTTAAAAGGATGCGCATGTCGGAATAGGTCGCAGGTATTGAAAGTAGCCAGGTGATAACCGATATAGGTAGTAAAGAGGTGATAATCATGGCGAAAAAGGGACAGACATTCCATCATTACAGTTTCGAAACAAAGAAAAAGGCAGTCGCCATGCGGCTGGAAGGCATGACGAAGAAAGAAGTGGCATCCGCCTTACAAATATCAGACATCGGACGGCTGAAAGTGTGGATGCGCAAATATCGGGAGCTGGGAGAAGAAGGCTTGGTCGATCGCCGCAGACGAATCGTGCATCCAGACCATGACAACGAACGGAATGAGAAAGTACAGGTTCCGCAGCTGCAGAAAATACAGTAATTATAGTGAGGCGTGGTTGAACGACGGTTCCACCACGCCTCTTTCATATGGGAATCATGGAAAATCGGCGTATAGATACCCGCAGATGCGCGCATTTGGGCGGGTTCACTATTCTTATCGCGAACAGGCGGCAGCCCAGTTCATTTTAGCGGAAACGACATAACATGTGGTATGTTCAAAAAAGGAGGGATTGTTGTGAGCGGAGTAGGAGAAGGCTACGGCGGCGGCTATGGATATGGCTCTTCTGTAGGTGCTATTTTGGTATTGTTCATCTTGTTGGTGATCATTACTCGCGCATTTATCTAATCCATCTTTTGAGCGAACAAAACCAATGAATCAATAAGAAAATACCAGGCACCATGAGCAGTCACAAGGAAAGACCGTCCCTAAGAGGCATTGCTGCTTCTTAGGACGGTCTTTTTTATGAATAACGAGCTTTATTAATTTGTGTCCCCTTCATGCTACATCATGATCAATATGGCTTTCCCGTTTACGAAAGATACGATATTGAAATTGGAGTACCCCCAAGTTTCAATGGTTTTTCCGCCGCCGGAGGTAATGTCTTTGGCAGCCGGGTTCCCCCATGAAAGCTGTACCTGCTCTTTCGTCATGCCGAGGGAAACCTGCCCGGCTTTGATCTGCTTCCAGACGGAGGCGGACCATTTGTGTTTTTTATAGGGATCGTAAGTTAGTAACGAGGAACGGTCCGCAAACAGCTGCGTCACTTCCGAAGACCGCATAGGATAACTTTTTATAGTTTTCCCCGTTGCCGATTTGAAGATTACGTTGAATTCGCCCTTGTCGTCAGGCAAAATGTCGGTAACGGTCAATTTCGAGAAGCGTTCCAAATCTTCGAATTCGTTCACCCAATACGTTCGGCCGATATACTTAACCAAATTGCCCTGCATCGCTTTTTTGATCAATCCAGCCGTTTCGCTGGAGACGACGGTCATGGCCGCATCCGCGCCGAGGGAGATTTGCGCTTGCTTCCACTTGGCATCCCAGGTGGTTTTAGCTCCCAGAGCATCGGATAACACGGAGGCCGGAATGAGCAGCTCGCCCTTGTCGTTCACGGGTGCGGCTTTGAGTCGGATGGTGCTTTCATTCAGCTTGGCCTGGTTGCTGCCTGCTTTGAACGAAAGCAGGGTCTGGCCGAACTTCGCCTCCACGCTTCCGTTTTTAGCCGAGAAGGTGCCGCCCAGTGCCTGGATGACGGATTTAGCCGGTACCATGACGTTGCCGTTGACCTGTTTTGCATATTTCAAATTGTTGCGCAGGCTGGACGATACCGTCACCGATTTGGACTGGCCGCCGGAGGTTACCGTAATCTGCGTTTTGCCAACGCCGGCAGATTTCAGCATCCCATTCTTCTGCATACTCAACAAATACGGCTTCTCGATATCGATGACGGCGTCTTTAACCGGTACCTTGATTTTCGCCCCGTTCGTATAGGTTTCCTGGATGCTCACTTCCAGCGATTCTCCTACATAAGGCGTCGCATCGGATATGGCAACGGACAAATTCTTGACTACCGGTACATCGATGTTCTTATTCTGTCCCTCCTTATGATGTACCCAGCTCCCATCACTCCGCTGCGCATAAAAGCCTTCCGACAAATCCTTTGCATCCCCATAGATGGATGTTTTTACGATCCCGCTAAGTCCGGTAATCTGCTCTTTGAGTTTCCAGCGGTCTTTATACTCGCCGGTAGTCCATACGCTTCCGTCCTGGAGCGTTACAATGAGAAGATCCGTCGGCTCACTCGATGCATAGACGATATGAGCTGCATTCTGGGCCACGGTAACCGGTATGATCCGCCCGTTATCGTCGAAGTTGGACGTTTCGTACACGACAACGTCGCCGTTGTCATGCAGCAGGGCAACGCGTCCGCTGTGTACCGTCATGGATTTGACGGCTGCCGGGTTTTCCAGGATCCCGAGCTTTTTGAACTGCCCCTTTTTGTAGTTATCCTGGAGCAGCAGCTCTCCATTGGAGGATAATGCAGCGAATTCCTGATCCGCATTGGCGATCAGCGATATGCCGCTGAGGTTCTTCGCTTTTTCATCGCCGGCCCATACGGTACCGTCCGACTTCAGCCAGTAGGAACCGGCTATCTGCTTCACGCCGCTTGTTCCCGGAACGACCTGGGGCCCCTTGCCGATGTCCCACTCTACTAAGCGGCCCTCCTGCGTCATGCCGATGCCGCCGTATTCATAACCGCTGATGGCTGCGACGTTACCTGGTGTTCGAATGGCGTGGCGCCCGTCAATCAGGGACCACATGGAGCCGTCGCTCATCAGATAGGTGTTTCTTCCGGCAATGTCTTGGATCCGGAGCTCGGCCCCGTCGGCAGAAGCGATGTCTTGCGTCGTCCCCGCAAAACCAAGCCCTGCCAGCATGCTGAACAACAGGAGAACATACAACGTTCTTTTCACTTACATGACCTCTCTTTACTGTACAAATAGGAATATTTTTCAAACAACCTCATTGTTTTCGACAAAATAGGCGTTATTCCTGCAAGATTTAGGGGAGCGTTGATTAAAAAGGAACAAAAAAACGCCCACCGATATCCGGGGCGTCTTGTCCGGTTGAATTCGCGATAGTTCGATGAACTGTCTCGACCTAATGGAGTTTAGTTAAGGGACTACCGAGGGGAATATAGGTGGCAGAAACTTGATTAAGTAAGATCAGTTCCCTTCAACAGCAATAGAGCCGCATATAAATCATTCTTCAACGTTTCGATTTTGGCGAGTTTCCTGAACGTAAGAACCGAGATTAAAACGATCAAGGCATATTTCATTTTCGTTCGTTCTACTCCTGTATCTTCATGGCTAACAAAAAAATTCATGAATCAGAACCTCCCCTAGAGACAGATGCTTCTGTGCCTTTACTCGTCCGCGGCGGAGAGTGCAGTAAATGTTCACAATGTCAACTTAGCGGAACAAATACACAATACCGGCGACCGCAAGAAATACAAAACCCGCTAGTAAGAACCACATGGATACTTTCTCCCTGGATGCGCGGTCGTCATGGGGTTCAGTAAAGAAGTAGTCTCTTTGTTGGTAATCCGTAGTAATAAACGCTCCGGATAGAAGCCCTGCAATCGCCAGGCAAGCCAATCCTGCATATAAAAACAGGTTCATCACGTGTTCCCCCCACCATGCCCTTTATTGTTAGAACGTTCGCTGAGAGGGATTGGTTATGCTTTTTACACAGGTAAGTGCATCGTCTGATTGGAAGGAACAGATTGACATGACACAATGCCACTCAACTTGGTTGGCGGCTGAACATAAAAAAAGAACAAAAGCCCCGTAACAGAATGTTGATATTACAGGGCTTTTGTTCGGGAGCCACCGAAGTGACTCCCTCATGGGAGAGGAGAAACCGGACGAAGAGCTTATGGGGAAACGTAAGTCTTCTCCGCGGTTGTCTACGACATTCATTGATGTCGATATTTCAAGGATGCCCGGCTGGTGCAGAAATATACCTTGCTCTGAAAAAAAGTTGGGAGCTGTTACGTTTCATTTTTCATATATGGGATGATTGTGTTACGATAATCACTGTCCATGGCGTTGTCTGGGCATCTAATTTATAGATAATGAAACGGGTGAATGAAGCAGTGAGAGTAGTATCCGGAAGTGCAAAAGGCCGGCCGCTCAAAAGCGTGCCGGGTACAAGCACCCGTCCGACGACGGATAAAGTGAAAGAATCCATATTCAGTATGATCGGCCCTTACTTTGAGGGAGGAATCGCGCTTGACCTGTTCGCAGGCACGGGAGGCCTTGGCATTGAGGCGTTAAGCCGGGGGATGGATCGTGCTGTTTTTGTTGATGTGGAACCGAAAAGCATTAGCACGATCAAGGATAATTTGAAAGCGGCCCGGCTTGAGGAAAGCGCAGAGGTATATCGCAACGATGCGGCACGGGCGCTTAAAGCGCTTGAAAAGCGAGGCTATGGCTTCGATCTGGTCTTCTTGGACCCGCCGTACAGGTTCAAGAACGGCGATGAACTGATGCTGGATATGGCCGAGCGAGGGCTGCTGCAGGATTCAGCCTTGGTGGTATTGGAATACGAATCAAGTTACAATTATGCTGAGGAAATTGGCGATTTTCATTGTATCCGAACCGCGAAATACGGCGAAACCGCTATATCGATATACCGTTATGACACAGCGCAAGATCAAGCGACGGAGCTTGATGAGGAGGAATTACACGATGACAAATGAGAATACCAGTACATACCGCGTTGCCGTATACCCGGGAAGTTTTGATCCGGTCACCATGGGACACATGGACATCATCACACGTGCTTCGAAGCAGTTTGATCTGCTGATCGTGGCCGTTCTCAATAATTTAAGCAAGAACCCGCTCTTCACGGTGGACGAGCGTAAGGACCTTCTGAGACAGGCGACCGCGCATCTGCCGAATGTGGAAATCGACAGCTTCCGCGACCTTTTGGCGAACTATATCCGTCAGAAGAACGCCCAGGTCATCGTACGCGGGATCCGGACCGTGACCGACTTTGAATATGAGCTTCAGCTGGCATCCACCAACCATAAGCTGAATCCGGATGCGGAGACCATCTTTATGATGACGCATCCGAAATATTCGTTCTTGAGTTCCAGTCTTGTGAAGGAAATCGCGCATTTTAACGGCGACACTACAGATTTGGTCAGCCCCGAGGTCGATGCGGCGTTGCGCCGCAAATTCAGCGGGGATCACGCCCGATAAAACGGGAGCACAGCCAGAAAGCCGCTATTAATAACAAGCAGATCATGCCTTGAACCTGCAGGAAAGAAGGCAGTCCGCTCCAAAAATTGAAGAATTGTTCCGTATCGGCATGATCGATCGGTTCCGTTCGGAATGCCGGCACGATGCCAGCGGAAAGGGTGCTGACCGGTTTCCATATGGCCAATGTAATGACAAAGGCGAGTATCGAATGCAGGAATCGCTTTGCCATAAAGTAACGCCAGGAGAGACCGGCTTCCCGCATCAGCGACAGGCTTTGCAGATGGGCGCTGATTCCGCTCCATGCCAGTGCGGCGGACAGGACTGCCAGCTGCAGAGCCCCTGCTTGAAACACCGAGGAGCTGATCGATTGGGCGGCCAGATGGGCTTCCAATATCCCTGGCACAAGATAGGATGGAAGCTGGGGCAGCAGCTGGCCGGTCAATACTCTAGTAAGAACGGCGAAGAACAAGATAAAGCCGCCCGTCATCATTAAGGTCTGCACCGAACGGGTAACGGATTCGCCAAGGAGTTTGCCGAAGCTTCGCCCATCCCGTCGATGGGCGTCCAGCGCGGCGGAGGCTGCCCGTCGAAGAATCGGACGCTTCGCCCATTCGTTCATCCGGTCATTATCGACGGGTGCGCCCTGCTTCCCGGCTTCTGCAGAGGGCGATTTGCTGAATAGACTGAATGTCCATGCGGCCAGCAGGCCGGATATCCAGTGGACGATCAGCAGCAGATAACCGGCTTCCGGTTTATGCAGCAGGCCGGTTCCGATGACAACGAGGATGGTCATCGGATTGCAAAAATGGGCCAAAGCGGCAAGCCTGCCGGCGTCAACGGCACGGAGCTCGCCTTGTTTGTGCATGCCGGCCGCGGCCTGAGCGCCTGCCGGGAACCCGGCTGTCATTCCTGTTATAAGAACCCAGCCGCCAGTACCGGGGAGTTTGAATATTTTTTTCATCATAGGGTCCAGCAGTACGCCAACCCCGTGGGCCCAGCCGTAAGCGATGAGTATTTCCACCAGCACGAGAAAAGGCAGCAAAGATGGAAATACGATATTCCACCACAGCTTGAGTGCTTGCAGGGTGGCTTGGAAGGCGGGTTCGGGCGCGCTGACGACGGCCAGTACAAGCAGGAACGCGGCGGCACCGAGAAGAATGGTGTTCCACAGTCCGTTGGATGACTTGACGGCGTTGTCTTTATTCATAAGGAATCTCCTTTCGGCGTAAACATGGCTAGTACAACTTTATGCAGAGGAGACAACCGTCAGACCAAACTTGGTGGAAGGCTGGATATATGAGGCGGAGGGAAGGAAAACCATGAAGAAGTCCGTAAAACCGAATGGCTTAAAAATTGCGCTGTATTTGTTGCTGGTCGGGGTCATGCTGTACGTTGTCGTTTATATGCCGACCCCTTATCTTGTATACCAGCCCGGGAGTGCCGAAGAGGTTCGTCCCATGATCAATGTCGAGAAGGGCGATCCGGCGGAAGAGGGTACGTTCATGATGACTACCGTGTCGGCAAGCTATGCCAATATGGCTTTGTTAATGCTGTCCGCGTTTAATCCTAATGCAGAGGTCGTGAAGAAGGCCGAAAAAATGGGCGATCAGAGCAAGGACGAATATGCGGCCACGCAAGTGTATTATATGAATTCTTCACAGTCTTCCGCGATGGAAGCCGCTTATCAGGAGGCCGGAATCGATTACAGCATCGAGCCCGCTTACGTCTTCGTGATGTCGATCTCCGAGAATTCGGCCAATGCCGAGCATTTTCGGCCTGGCGATAAATTGATCAAGATCGATGGTCAGCCTGCAGAGGATAATGAGAAGATCGCCAGCCTGTTAAGCGGGAAAAGCATCGGAGAAGAGGTTTCCGTGGAGCTTGAACGCAAGGGGAAAACCGTGAAGGAACAGGTGAAGCTTGTAAGTATAAAGGATGAGAAGACCGGCGCGGAGCGTCCGGGATTAGGCGTCATGATTGCCACGATGCAGAACGTGGAGCCGGCTGATCCCGATCACACCATTCACTTTGCGAATACCAACATCGGAGGACCGTCAGCCGGACTGATCTTCACCCTTGAGATTTATAATCAGCTTACCGAAGGGGATTTAAGCAAGGGTTACCGGGTAGCCGGAACGGGTACCATCGATAAATCAGGCGCCGTAGGCCCCATTGGCGGCGTGAAGCACAAGATCGTGGCTGCCGACCGGAAGGAAGCCGATATCTTTTTTGTGCCTCAAAAAAATTACGATGAGGCCAAAAAGCGCGCGGACCGGATCAAAACGGATATGAAGCTGATCCCGGTCGATGACCTGCAGGATGCCGTGGATTATTTGGAGGAGCTGCCGCCTAAGGGGTGAGCGGCGGCAGCAGGTAATCGCTGTAGTAGTTTCCGATTTGGGGCCTAGGTTGCCCGTTAGCATAGACGGCGGCTGCCGCCAGGTCACGCTCCAGCTGAGGATGCTCCAGCTTAGCCGGCTGATGAATGACGGGGAGTGAAGCGCTTCGCTTCATTCGTTTCAGCAGCGAACGCCCCGTCTCGCTGAAGCCGAGGACCCGGATATATCCCGGACCTTTGGCGAGCTCTTCACGATTCATCGATGCCTTGTCATGATTCAGCATGATGTGCATCAGCATGCGTTGAAGCTTGGTACGCGTATAGCGCTTGGTCTTCAAGGCTTCCAGAAGGGCGTCAACCGTCGGCTGTTCCAGCTGCGATAGCGAGCGCTGAACACGATGCTCCAAGCCCTCGGTTACTTCGAGGAAGCTTTCAAGCTGAGCGGGTGTATGCGTGAGCAGAGCTTGGAACAGCGGCTGGCGAAACTGCTCCCAATGGACCGGAGCTAGTCCGCTCTTGATTTCCCGTTCCATGATGTCGTACGTGAATTCCGGCATATAGGGTCTGGCCGCTTCCAAGCCTTGTGACAGAATAATGTTCCGGATGGCGGTTGCGCTGGCAATGGATGACGTTCCCGGCAGCGGATCGTGGTAATGTGCGCTTACTCTTGGAATGGTATAGGGCTTAATGCGGCTGCCGAGGCGCTGGAGTGCGATCAGATAGTGCAGCCCCAGGGAGTTGTTCGGCTGCGTGAGCAGCTCTTGCAGCTCTGTCGTTGCCGTTGCAGGACCGGATTCACCGAAAAGGACAGCGGCGGCAGCGCCGTAGGCAGATGGGAAGTTCATGCCTTCCCGGAGGCGCTTTTCGATTTCGGATCGAAGCTCGCCGGTTTCGTTTGCGAGCGAACGGGACAACGGCAGGATTTGCTCCAGCGTCCCGCTTTCGGATCCGAAGGAAAGGCAATCCACGACCCCCGTAGCTTCCAGAATGGCTACCGCACCGAACGCGAACCATTCCGCAGGCTGCACGGCATAGGTTACCGGCAGCTCGAGGCACAGGTCAACGCCCATGGCAAGGGCCATTTCCGCCCGAGCGCGCTTGCTAGCGATGGCAGGTTCGCCTCGCTGGAGAAACGGACCGCTCATCACCGCAACGACGGCATCTGCCCCCGATACTTCTTTGGAACTGCGATAATGCAGTACATGACCGTTATGTAAGGGATTATATTCAACGACTATGCCAACCGTTTTCATTCGTTTCAACTCCTTGATTAGAATATAACATAATTGCATGACGTTCCTGCAACCATAAGCGCCCCTCCCGGGAGTGTTATAATTCTGGTAGTATGAAGAGAAATATCGGGTAACAATATAGAGGTTGTTAGGGTTATCCTGTTGACAAAACTCTCTGGGAATCGGTATAATAATCTTTGTTTGTTTGGAGTGATGGATATGCTAATTCAATTTCGTAAATTGACAACCAGCGATCAACCGTTACAGTTCCATCAAACCGTGGATGTAAGCAATGCCATTAAGGACCGGAAGGATATTGTTGCGGTTAAGCCACTAGACGTGGATTTGAAAGCAACTCCGTCGGTTACCGGTTCGGTGGATGTTCGCGGACGATTAGAAGGCGAGCTGGAGATGAATTGCTCCCGCTGCCTGAAGCCGATCAGCGAGCACGTGCACATCCCTTTTCATGAAGTGTTCCAGCCGGTGGAAGATCCTGAATCTGTGGTTCAGGATGAGGATGACGATACTACATACGTGCAGGGTGAGAGTGTGGATCTCACTCCCTATGTAGAAGAAGCATTTCTGCTCCACCTGCCGCTAGCTCCGGTTTGCAAAGCCGACTGCAAGGGACTCTGCCCGAATTGCGGCAAGGACCTGAATGAAGGCGCCTGCGACTGCGATACGGAAGTGATCGATCCTAGGCTAGCCGGACTGAAGGACTTCTTTAAATGATGATGGATATGGCACCCGTGTTCAGCGGGTTGAATTGATAAGGAGGTGGGAACATGGCAGTACCTCAACGTAGAACGTCCAAAACACGTCGTGACAAGCGTCGTACTCATTTTAAGCTGGCTGTGCCAGGCATGGTGAAATGCGAGCAATGTGGTGAATTGAAGCTTGCTCATCGCGTATGTAAAGTGTGCGGAACGTATAAAGCAAGAGAGATCATCAAACAATAGTTTCTAAATAAGTAGTACTTCATCTTTGGTGAGGTGCTATTTTTTTTGTCTCAAGTCCCTCTTTCTTTTTAACGTGACATGATTTATACTTAACATTAGTACCAGGTTCTAATATTTGCGACTAATTTACATATAAGTATGTTTGAAGATTGGCGGCTACCATAGCGGCAGAAGGAGTTGTTTCGTCATCGATCGTTTATCCAAGAAAGACCGTCACCAGCGGCTGATTCAGCTGATCGACGAGAATCCCTTTGTTACGGACCGCGAGTTGACTCGCCAGCTTAAAGTAAGCATTCAAACGATACGCCTCGACCGTATGGAACTGGGCATCCCGGAGCTCCGTGAGCGAATGAAGCAGATGGCGGAGCATTCCTATGACCAGGTTCGTTCCTTGTCGCTTGAAGAGGTGATCGGGGATGTCGTTGACCTGCAGTTGGACAAGAGCGGAATATCGATATTTGAAATCCGTGAGGAACATGTTTTCAGCAAAACGCGGATTGCCCGCGGACATTATGTGTTCGCTCAGGCCAATTCGCTTGCCATTGCCGTGATCAATGAAGAAATCGCTTTGACGTCTTCAGCGGATATACGGTTTTTGAGACAGGTGCGCCTCGGCGAGAAATGCATTGCCAAAGCCTACGTCAGGTCCATTGCCGGCCAGAAGGGGAAGGCCAAGGTGGAAGTGTTTACTTATGTCGCTGATGAAATGGTGTTTCAGGGAAATTTCGTAATCTACCGATCTGCAGGAGAATGACATAAGTGAAGGGGGAAATTTGGCATGAGAATTGTGGTTGATGCGATGGGCGGGGACAATGCCCCCCAGAGCAACGTCGACGGCGCGCTGATTGCCGCACGGGAATGGAGCGACACCGAGATCATCCTCGTCGGGGATGAGGCCCGGATTGGAGCCCTTCTGAAGGACCAGCCGTCCAATCTGAAGGTGGTTCATGCGAGCGAAGTCATCGAAGCGGAGGATGAGCCCGTTAAGGCCGTGCGCCGGAAGAAGGATGCGTCGATGGTCGTGGCGGGACGGATGATTCGGGAAGGCGAAGCGGATGCCATGATCTCGGCGGGTAACACGGGAGCGCTCATGACGACCGGATTGCTCGTTGTGGGCAGGATGAAAGGGATTGAGCGCCCCGCGCTGGCCCCTATGATTCCGACGCTCGACGGCAAGGGGATGCTCGCCTTGGACCTCGGAGCGAATATGGACTCGAAGCCGGAGCATTTACAGCAGTATGCGCTGATGGGCAGCCTGTATCGCGAGAAAGTGCACGGTATCGCCAAACCTCGCGTCGGGCTGTTAAATGTCGGCACCGAGCCGGGCAAGGGCAATGAATTGACGAAGCACGCATACCCGTTGCTTGAGGAATTGCCTATTCATTTTGTTGGCAATGTGGAGTCGCGCGATGTCATGAACGGCGTTTGCGACGTGCTCGTCTGCGACGGGTTCTCGGGCAATATTCTGTTAAAATCGATTGAAGGAACAGCCGGTGCACTCTTTTCGCTGTTGAAGGAGCAGTTCGGCAAGTCCCTTAAGACCAAGATGGCGGCCGCGTTGATGATGCCGGAGCTTCGCAGCTTGAAATCGACGCTCGATTATAAGGAGCATGGCGGAGCGCCGCTGCTTGGTCTGGGCGGCCTGGTTGTCAAGAGCCACGGTTCGTCGGATGCGAACGCCATCAAGAATGGGGTTCGTCAAGCGCGTACGGCGCTGCAGAACCGGTTGGTAGAGAGTATTTCGAATGAAATCAGCGGGAAGTGAGTGAGGAAATGAACAATTTGCGTCCGGTCGGTATTATTGGCACAGGCAAATACGTGCCTGAAAAGATTTTATCCAATAGCGATTTAGAGAAAATGGTAGATACTAGTGACGAATGGATCGTCTCGATGACGGGGATCCGCGAACGGCATATTGCCGCGCCGAACGAAGCGACTTCGGATTTGGCTTATCACGCTGCTGTGAATGCGTTGAAATCCGCCGGCATGCAGGCTGAGGATCTGGAATTGATTATTGTGGCGACCATTACGCCGGATATGTTCTTTCCATCGACCGCTTGTTTGCTCCAGGATCGGCTTGGAGCCAAGAAAGCAGCGGCATTTGACCTGTCCGCGGCCTGCTCGGGATTTGTATACGGCCTGGCCACTGCCACCAACTTCGTGAAAACGGGCATGTACAACAACGCCCTGGTCATCGGGGTGGACTGCTTGTCCCGGATTACCGACTATACCGACCGCAACACCTGCGTCCTGTTCGGTGACGGCGCCGGAGCGGCGATCGTCGGCGAAGTGCCGGAAGGCCGCGGCTTCCAGGCGTTTGATCTGGGCGCGGAAGGCGCGGGCGGGGCCCATCTGTATATCGAGGCAGGCGGCTCGAGATTGCCGGCGTCCGCTGAAACGATTAACACCAACAAACACTACATTTACATGAACGGCCGCGAAGTGTTCAAGTTTGCGGTGCGGGTCATGGGCACTGCCACGGAAGCCGTCTTATCCAAAGCAGGCATCGACAAGAAAGATATTGATTTATTCGTTCCTCATCAAGCGAACATCCGGATTATCAAGTCGGCCATGGAGCGATTGGAGCTTCCGGAGGAGAAGGTCGTCATCAATGTTGACAAGTATGCCAACACCTCGGCCGCTTCCGTGCCGCTGGCGCTCGTGGAAGCCCAGGAGTCCGGCCGCCTGAAAGAAGGGGACAAGGTGTTGATGGTTGGTTTTGGCGGCGGATTGACATGGGGTTCCTCCGTACTCATCTGGTAAACCGAATGGATTTAACAGGACTAGTGAAAGAAGAGAAGGGAGCCAACGATTTTGGGTAAAACAGCATTTATATTTCCGGGTCAGGGCGCTCAGTCCGTCGGAATGGGAAAAGACGCCTATGATGCGGTTCCTTCCGCACGCGATTTATTTCTAACCGCGGATGCTCAGCTTGGATTTCCGCTCAGCTCCATTATTTTTAATGGCCCTGATGAAGATTTGAAGCAAACCGTCAACACGCAGCCGGCTCTGCTCGCAACCAGCATGGCTTATCTGGAAGCCGTTCGCGGCAAAGGAATCGTGCCGGATTACGTTGCTGGCCATTCCCTGGGCGAGTACAGTGCGCTTGTGTGCGCAGGCGTGCTCTCGTTCGAAGAAGCCGTGTCGATCGTTAGAGCACGCGGCGAATACATGGAAGCTGCCGTTCCCGGAGGACAAGGCGCCATGGCAGCAGTTCTCGGCGCAGACCGGGAGGCCCTGGCCGAGCTGTGCAAGGGCATATCGGCAGAGGGGCATGTCGTAGAGCTTGCGAACATGAACTGCCCGGGGCAAATCGTCATCTCCGGTTCGGCTCAAGGCGTTGCAGCTGCTGCAGAAAGAGTCAAGGAAGCCGGCGGCAAGCGGGCCATCCCGCTGGAAGTCAGCGGCCCCTTCCATTCTTCCTTAATGAAGGAGGCGGCTGAGCGTCTGGCCGGCAAACTGGAGCAGGCTTCATTCAACGCACCTTCCGTACCGGTGGTTGCCAACGTGACGGCGCGTCCGGTGGAAGATGCGGCTGCCATCCGCGGTTTGCTGGTGGAGCAGGTCTATTCCCCTGTGCTGTGGCATGACAGCGTGGAGTGGATGATCGCTCAAGGCGTGGACACCTTCGTTGAGATTGGTCCCGGCAGCGTTCTCAGCGGTTTGATCAAGAAAATTGATAAATCCGTCAAAGTCATGAATGTGAATAGTCTGGAGAGCGTCAATAATTTGGAGACGGTTGTTTAAACAGCTTTTGATGCCAACCGGATCACTCTGGAAAGGAGGAACAGGTATGAGTGAAGCTCTAAAAGGACAGACTGCGCTTGTTACGGGTGCTTCCCGAGGAATCGGCCGGAGCATTGCCCTCGCACTTGCCGATCTGGGCGCGAACGTTGCTGTCAATTATGCAGGAAGCGAAGCGGCCGCAACCGAGGTTGTGGAGGCGATTCGCGCAAAGGGCGTTTCGGCGATCGCGGTTAAATCCAACGTCGGACGGACCGAGGAAGCCGATGCGATGGTTAAGCAGGTGTTAGAGACTTTTGGTCGAATTGATATCTTGGTGAATAATGCGGGGATTACTAGAGATAATCTAATCATGCGCATGAAGGAAGAGGAGTTCGATCAGGTGATCGAAACGAATCTGAAAGGGGTATTCAATTGCCTCAAAGCGGTGACGCGTCCCATGATGAAGCAGCGCTATGGACGCATTATCAACATATCCTCCGTTGTCGGAGCGCTTGGCAATCCGGGACAGGCCAATTATGTCGCGGCCAAAGCCGGCGTCATCGGTCTGACCAAATCAGCCGCGAGGGAGCTGGCTTCCCGTGGCATTACGGTAAATGCGGTAGCGCCAGGATTTATCGATACCGACATGACCCGTGAACTTCCCGAGGACATGCGCGAAGGCCTGCTTGGCGGAATTCCGCTGGCCCGTCTTGGCCAGCCGGAAGAGATTGCCGGCGTGGTGACTTTTCTAGCATCTTCCAGCGCGTCTTATATGACTGGACAGGTGCTGCATGTGGACGGCGGCATGTACATGTAGAGCCGCTGCTGTTCCGGCGCTTGACGCGCCGGGCGCTAAATCGTTTTCAAATGCCTTCTATGGCAATTTGAAGTCATATCTCGTATAATGACCAAGAGGAGGTGAGCCGGATGTCCGATGTATTGGAACGCGTAAAACGCATCGTTATCGACCGCCTGGGTGTTGACGAAGCCGACGTAACATTAGAAGCATCTTTCAAAGACGACCTTGGAGCTGATTCTCTCGATGTAGTTGAATTGGTGATGGAGTTGGAAGATGAGTTTGATATGGAGATCTCTGATGAAGATGCGGAGAAAATTACGACCGTAGGTGAAGTTGTAAACTACATACAATCTCATACCTAAGTCATTACAGTTAAGTCCCGTTCTTTAGCAAGGCGGGACTTCTCCACATTCAATCAAAGCTTTAGTTCTAACAAGTGATAGATTATTACTGCCTTGGTTCATCTTGAGTCCTTGCGGTTTCATAGATGGACGGGCAGTCCACATAGAGGTGAGTCTGTTTGAAACAAAGAGTCGTTGTAACAGGAATGGGAGTCATGACCTCGCTTGGTCAAGATCTTGATACATTCTGGAACAGTTTGATGGAAGGCAAGTCCGGCGTATCCCGAATCGAAGCGTTTGACGTGAGTGATTACACCACGCAGATCGCTGCGTCCATGAAGGATTTCAACCCGGAGGATTACATGGACCGCAAGGAAGCCCGCAAGATGGACCGATTTGTGCAGCTAGCTGTGGCGGCTGGTTCGAAGGCGCTGGAGGACAGCGGTCTTGATATCGGCGTGAATGCCGATGCAGAGCGGGTCGGCGTTTCCATCGGATCGGGTATCGGCGGTTTGGGAACCTGGGAGGATCAGCATAACATCCTGCTGGAAAAAGGCCCGAAACGTGTAAGCCCCTTCTTTATTCCGATGATGATCGCCAACATGGCCTCAGGCCAAATGTCCATCAATCTGGGAGCCAAAGGGCCGAACACCACCCAAGTGACGGCTTGTGCTACCGGAACGCATTCGATCGGCGATTCCTATCGCCTGATTCAGCGCGGTGATGCCGACGTCATGATCTGCGGCGGGGCGGAGGCGACCATTCGTCCGACGGGGATGGCTGGTTTCTGCGCTATGCGCGCAATGTCGACCCGCAATGACGAGCCGGAGAAGGCCAGCCGGCCATTCGATACCGGCCGCGACGGTTTTGTCATGGGTGAAGGTGCCGGCGTGCTCGTCATCGAATCCCTTGAGCACGCGTTGAAACGCGGAGCCAAGATCTACGCCGAGGTGGTTGGTTACGGCCTTAGCGCCGATGCCCATCACATTACCGAGCCGGATCCGGACGGGGCAGCCCGCTGCATGAAGATGGCGATCCGCGACGCAGGCATTGCGCCGGAAGACGTGGATTACATTAATGCACACGGGACATCTACGCCGGTGGGTGACCGCTCGGAAACGAAGGCCGTCAAGATGGCTCTTGGCGACCATGCATACAAAGTGGCCGTGAGCTCGACCAAGTCGATGACAGGTCACTTGCTTGGGGCCGCCGGCGGTGTCGAGGCGGTTATCTGCGGATTGAGCTTGAAGAACCAGACCATTGCACCGACGATTAACCTGGAGGATCAGGATCCGGAGTGCGATCTGGATTACGTGCCGAATCACCCGCGTAAAGCCGATTTGGATGTCGTGATGTCCAATTCGTTCGGGTTTGGCGGGCATAATGCCACGATTATCCTGAAAAAATACGCCGAGTAAGGGGACAGTGTGTTGAGTGGAGATCTGAAGCAGTTACAGCATAAACTTCAAATCCAGTTTCGCAATGCAATGCTGCTGAAGCAGGCCTTTACCCACGCATCTTATGTAAACGAGCATCGCTTCAGTCAGAGCCAGGACAACGAGCGACTTGAATTTCTCGGAGACGCCGTTCTGGAACTGACGGTCAGCGAATTCTTGTACAACCTTTTTCCGGACCGTCCGGAAGGCGAATTAACCAAGCTGCGGGCCGCTATCGTATGCGAGCCCTCCCTGGTGCAATTTGCTGTAAGTCTGGACTTTGGACGATACGTTCTGCTAGGCAAAGGAGAGGAAATGACGGGCGGTCGAACCCGCCCGGCACTTCTTGCGGACGTATTCGAATCATTTGTGGGGGCGCTTTATCTGGATCAGGGATTGGAAGCGGTTCGCCGGTTTTTGAGCGACCACGTCTTCCCTACGGTGACCGTCAACGGTCGACCGCAGATGAGCGATTATAAGACCGAGCTTCAGGAACTGACCCAGCATCACGGCATGGGCGCACTGGAATATCGTATCGTAGAAGAGCGAGGACCGGCGCATGAGCGGGAGTTTGTCTCGGAGGTATACATGGGAAGCGAATGTCTTGGACGCGGAAGCGGCAGATCCAAGAAAGAAGCCGAGCAGCAGGCAGCGGCGGTAGCCTTAAAGCAGCTGAAACGTGCGGATGCCTAAAGCTTCGCTGATGTGATGACAAACAAAGAGCAAAGAGCAGTCAAGCGGATAACCGGACCCGGATAGGATGACTGTTTTTTGCTCTTTTCGTTGTCTGTCTTTTGTTAAAGGGGACAGCTGCTTATAACGTTGATGGGCCTCGTCCAAAGACGGCGGTGAAGCCGATTCTACTTGTGGTACAATAGCAGGAGAGGTGATAGTTCGAATATGTTTTTGAAACGGATCGAGTTAGCAGGATTTAAATCGTTTGCCGACAAGACGGAGATGGAGTTTGTCCGGGGAATCACGGCCGTTGTAGGTCCGAATGGCAGCGGCAAGAGCAATATTTCCGACGGGATCCGCTGGGTGCTTGGCGAGCAAAGCGCTAAATCCCTCCGCGGAGGCAAGATGGAGGACATTATCTTTGCCGGAAGCGATGCGCGTAAAGCGGTCAATTATGGGGAGGTTTCCCTTACGCTGGACAATGAGGACCATGTGCTGCCGCTGGATTTTAACGAGGTGACCGTAACCAGACGGGTGCACCGCAGCGGGGACAGCGAGTATTTCATTAACAGGCAGTCCTGCCGGTTGAAGGATATTACGGAGCTGTTCATGGACACCGGGATCGGCAAAGAAGCCTATTCCATCATTGGACAAGGCCGCATTGAGGAAATTCTGAGTACACGATCAGAAGATCGCCGGGGGATTTTTGAGGAAGCTTCCGGGATCGTTAAATATAAGTCTCGTAAAAAAGAGTCTGTGCGCAAGCTGGATGAAACGGAGCAAAATCTGCTTCGCATCCATGATTTGGTCACCGAGCTGGAGGATCAGATCGGACCGCTCAAAGAGCAGTCCGAGAAGGCGATTCGCTACAAGGAGCTCCGGGAGGAGCTGAAGCACAAGGAAATTTCGCTGTATGTGTATCAGATCGAACAGATACATACCTCATGGAGCGAGGCTAATGCCAAGCTTGAACAGCTGAAGGAAGAGCAGCTTGCCTTATCCACCGTAGTATCCGCGCATGATGCCAAGCTGGAGAGTGACCGATCGGCCCTTCGCCAGCTGGAGCAGGAAGTTGAGGATCTGCAAAGTCAGCTGCTTCAATTCAGTGAGCTGTTCGAGAAGAGCGAGGGTTATGGCGAGGTGCTCAAGGAACGCCGCCGCAACCTGGAACGTACGCGCGAGCAGCTGGAAGAAAGCTTGCACTCGGGCGATCATCGTCTGGAAGAGCGTGTAGGCGAGCTCGCGAGAATGAAGAGCAAGCTGCAGGATCTGCAGCAGGAGCTTACCCTGGTTCGGGATCAGCTGTCGGCAGAAGAAGCGAAGCTGGTTGGCGTAACCGGCGGTATCAGCCAGCAGCAGGAAGAGAGCTTGAAGGGGAATTTGCTGGAGCTTATGAACCAAATGGCGCAGGCGCGGAATGAAATCCGGTATGCGGACCAGCAGCAGGAAGCGCTCGACCGGCGGATGAACCGGGCGCAGGAGGAATCCGGCAAATGGGAAGCCTTGAAAGAAGATCTGCTTCGTCGCAAAGATAGCATCGATCGAAGCATTGAACGTTTCGGCAAAGAAATTGCGGACCTTCGCAGCGGTTACATCAGCGAAAGCGAGCGGTATCAGTCCCTGCAGAAACTGCAGGAGGAGACGCAGGGAGCCCTTCGGAAATGGGAGCAGAAGCGGGAAGCGCAAATATCCCGTCGCGATACCATGAAAGAGCTTCAGGACGATTTTGACGGATTTATGCTGGGCGTTAAGGAAGTGCTGAAGGCTTCGCGCAAATCCGTGCTCCATGGCGTCCATGGTGCGGTGGCCGAGCTTATTCGCGTGCCGGAAAAGCTAGAGCTTGCGATGGAGACCGCCCTTGGCGCGTCGGTTCAGCATATCGTCATGGAGAACGAATCCGTATCGAGGCAGGCGATTTCCTTCCTGAAACAGCGCCAGTTAGGCCGTGCGACATTTCTGCCTTTGGACGTTATTCGTCCAAGGAACGTATCGGCATCCGACCGGCACTTGGCGGAAGGGGAGGCCGGGTTCGTAGGGTTTGGCTCCGAGCTGGTGAAGTATGATTCCAGATACAGCAACATCGTCGGCAGTCTGCTTGGCAATGTCGTTATCGCCGAGACCCTGGAGCAAGCGAATAAAATCGCGGCGCGATTCTCCTATCGATTCCGCGTTGTCACCCTAGAGGGGGACGTCGTCAATGCAGGCGGCTCCATGACAGGCGGCAGTCAGCATAAAAAGACAAGCAGCCTGCTGGGACGCAAACGGCAGCTGGAACAGCTCGATCAGGAAATTTCGGAAACCGAGAAGCAGCTGGAGAAGCTCCAGCAGGGCATAGAAGGCGTTCGGAATCAAATGGTTGAATCTCAAGATAAGCTGGACGAGCTTCGCAAAGCTGGAGACGACAAACGGATCGAGGAACAGCAGGCTGCGGGCGACCGCAAGCAGCTTGAGCATGAGCTGCGGCACGTCCTCGAGCAAGCCGAGCTGGCAGGCGAAGAGAAGAGCAGTCAAGAGAAGGAAGCCAAGGAAATTCAGCAAAGCCGTGAACGCGCGCAGAAGCTGCTGTCTGAGCTGGAGGAAGAAGAGAAGTCCACCCATCTGGCCATCCAAGCGGCAGAGTTTGCCCGAAAAGCAAATGAATCGGCCAAGGAAGAGCTTCAGAGCCAGCTGACAACCCTCAAGGTTCGCGAAGGAAAGCTGGATCAGGAAACCTTCTCGCTTGAGGAGCAGCTGAAACGCCTGCAATCGGATGTTGACAACCATGAGAAGGAACAGAAGCAGAACCGCACGATGCTGGCCTCCGTTCAAGCGGACCTAAGTCAGAACGAAAGCGAGAGCGTCAAGCAGATCGAGGATCTGAACCAGTACAAGCTGAAGAAGGAAGAAGCCACGCAGCAGCTCGAATTCAAACGGGCGGCACGCAGCGCGCTAAGCCGGAAGCTGGAGCTGGAAGAGAGCGAAACCAAGGAACAGCGCACCCAGCTGCGGTCCGTGGATGATCAGCTGCGCCAGACCGAGATTGGGGTAAACCGGCTCGATGTCGAGCTTGAAAATATATTGAAGAAGTTAAGCGAGGACTATGAGCTGAGCTACGAGCTTGCCAAGCAGCGGTATCCGATTCCGGAAGACATCACGGCCGCTCAGAACGAAGTTCGTGATTTGAAACGGTCCATCACTTCCCTGGGGGACGTCAATCTCGGGGCCATTGAAGAATACCAGCGCGTCAATGAGAGATACCTCTTCCTGAGCGAGCAGAAGGCGGACCTGGTAGAAGCGAAAACGACGCTCTACCAAGTCATTAAGGAAATGGACGATGAAATGTCCAAGCGCTTCAAGCAGACCTTCGATGCCATCCGGCGCGAGTTCGGCACGGTGTTTACGAAGCTGTTCGGAGGAGGACGAGCCGACCTGATCCTGATCGATCCGGAACGATTGCTTGAGACGGGGATCGATATCGTCGCCCAGCCTCCAGGCAAGAAGCTGCAGAATCTGCAGCTGCTCTCCGGCGGAGAACGTGCATTAACGGCTATGGCGCTGCTGTTTGCCATTTTGCAGGTGAAGCCGGTTCCGTTCTGCGTGCTTGATGAAGTCGAAGCGGCGCTAGATGAAGCGAACGTGGTACGATTTGCCCAGTATCTGCGCGAATTCTCTGAACAAACGCAGTTTATTGTGGTCACCCACCGCAAAGGAACGATGGAAGAGGCGGACGTGCTGTACGGCGTCACGATGGAGGAAGGCGGCGTGTCGAAGCTGGTATCCGTCAAGCTTGAGAATGAGGAAGCGGAGATTGCCTAATTTAACATAACGACATGGAGGGTACGTATGAGCTTTTTTAAGAGGTTAAAAGAGAGCATTTCCAGCAAAACGGAAAACGTAACAAAACAGTTCCGCGACGGATTGGAGAAAACCCGGAAGGGGTTTATCGAGAAAGTATCGGACCTGGTGATTCGCCGGAAAAAGATCGATGAGGAGTTCTACGAGGAATTGGAAGAGATTCTGATTGGCGCTGACGTCGGCGTCAATACGGTGATGGATCTGATGGACGATCTTCGTGCCGAGGTGAAAAAACGGCGGATCGAGGACGCTGCCGATTTGCAGCCGGTATTGTCCGAGAAGCTGATGGGACTTCTCCGTGATGACAGCAGCAACGAGCTGCGGGAGAATCCGGACGGGATTACGGTCATCTTGTTCGTGGGCGTTAACGGAGTCGGCAAAACAACAACGATTGGCAAGCTGGCGCATCGTTACAAGCAGGAGGGCAAGAAGGTTTTGCTCGCAGCGGGAGACACCTTCCGGGCCGGTGCGATCGAGCAGCTGGAGGTATGGGGAGAGCGGGTTGGCGTAGAAGTCATTAAACAGCAGCCCGGCTCAGACCCGGCAGCCGTCATGTTTGATGCGGTTCAAGCCGCCAAGCAGCGGCAGGCGGATGTCCTGCTCTGCGATACGGCGGGACGCCTTCAGAACAAAACGAATCTGATGGAAGAGCTGAACAAAATCTTCCGCGTCATTCAACGCGAAATTCCAAGTGCCCCGCACGAGGTGCTGATGGTCCTTGACGCGACGACGGGACAGAATGCGCTTAGCCAGGCGAAGCTGTTCGGCGAGAAGAGCGGCGTGACCGGCCTCGTGTTAACCAAGCTCGATGGTACGGCTAAGGGCGGAATCGTCATCGCGATCCGTCAAGAGCTGAATTTGCCGGTGAAGCTGGTGGGCTTGGGAGAGAAGATGGGTGATCTCCAAACCTTCGATTCGGAGCAGTTTGTGCATGCTCTCTTTGCGGGTTTGATTAAAGAAGAAGAGAATGCTGTAGAACAACAAGACTAGACCCTTGTCTAGCGAAAACGAGCAGGTATACAAAAAGGACCGAAAGATATACTTTCGGTCCTTTTTCATGTTCTGTTAGGTCCAAGAGCCATGCATACATATTCTTATGAAGAGACGATTCGAACGAATTCAATCGAGCGAAGCGGGATGATGGCGGTATCGGTTGGCGGGCCATAGATGATCGGCGGTACTTTTAAGGTGATGGTTCCCTCGCCCACTTTGTTCAGCGTGCCGATGATGACATCTCCCGACACGGTTACTTCGGTTTCCGAGCCGATAAATCCTTGAAGCCAATCCACGTAGCGCATATCGGTTAACCTCCTTGCCGTAAATGAAAGTTTGGAGTTGATCTTCAGCATCCCTAAGCGGGATTACTGAACGGAAGTAATATTGGCGAATGGAATCAGCACAAGGTCACCGGATGCTTCACGAAGCTGAACGCCGTCTTCGGCGGTGGCCAAAACGATCCCCTCCAAGGTGACAAACGTTGTGCTTACTCTAACCTGTTGACCGGTGCGGACTTCGAAATACTGAGTCAGTTCCGGATTAATGGTTAGCCCCGTGAGCACCTGGCTCTCCAGCGATTCCACCCTAACGGTTAATTGTCTGGTTTCCTGGCTTAGAAGCTCGACCTGCCGCGTTAGTTTTTTTACTCGTCCGGCAAGCTTTCTGCAGAACAGGAAGCAACACATACTCATTCTCCTTTCTGTATTACCAACGGTTGTGCTCTTCGATGTGATTCTTTAAATCGAGGAGCGAGGCTGTGCTTTTTTTCTCGGCTGCCCGGATCAGCGGCATCATCTGCTGCACGTGACCAGGGCCGTATTTAAGGAAGCTCTCGGTTCTATCCACCAGCGCATCAAGCGGCTGACGGTAATCCGTAAAGTATTGGCCGAGATGAAAAGAGCTCAGCAGGCTGTGCACTTTGCCCATGGTGCTGAGCGCCAGTACGGGCTTGCCTCCGCGTAAAGCGGCCAGCGAAGGATGAAGCTTGAACGAGATCAGATAGTCCACGGATTGTATGAAACTGTAGGTGAGCTCAATATCCATGAGAAACGGCAGCGTTTCAATGGAAGCGCCAGGCGTTAGCTCCCTTACCTTCTGCTGTAACTGCAGGCATGTGTTGTAATCGGAATACGCGTTCCCCGGATGATGAATGACCGGAATAAGGACGGCATGATAGCCTGCTGCGACAAGATGACCCAGCAATTTGGTCATATTATCCATCGGGAACGATTCATAGGAAAACACAACAACGCCAATCGTTGGACGCTTCGAGAATCGTTTTACCGGGATGTCGGGCTGACGGTAGCCGAATACCATATCTGGGGCCGTTTCGACGTTTCGGTGAAAGCCAGCCCGCTTGGCGATGGCCGACGATCGTTCATCCCGGAACACCGCGCGTTTTGCCTGGGAGATCATCTCCCGGTAGGCGGATACCTGCTCTTTAGGCCAGGTGTGTTCCGGGTAGGCATCGACGATGCCGACGCCGTAAACCCAGGTAGGCTGTCCTTTGAGCTGCGGAGGGAAGTAATACGAATTGAACGAGTAAGGTGTAATCAAATCGCCACCGCCGATGATAAAGGCATCCGTCTGACGGGGATCCAGTCGGGAATTCCAAGGATAGACGTGGTGTTCGTGGAATACTTGTCGAAGGGTGTGAAGAAACAAATCATCGCCGAAGTTTCCCATTCCATAGTAGCCGGAAGCGGCAATATGCATGACGTATCACCTCCTTTTCAATCGCTAACCCTGCATGGTTTGCTGATACCAGGCTTCGTAGAGGCTGCGGCTTCGTTGGCTGGTGCTGCCGCCATAAACGACGCGATGATACAACAGCGCATCCACACAGATCGGCGAACTTTGTTTAAGAACGCGTGCGGTCACATCGATATCTTCGAAGATGCGTCCGAAACGATCCTCGCGATTCCACCAGCCGTCAACGGCGACCAGGGAAGATTTGCGGTACATTCGGGGAACGAGCGGGTGGTCGTGTTCATGCGATCGATTGAAGGACGGAGAGTATATCGAATATAGCTTGCCGGAGTCAACATTCCTTCTCCATAACGGACCGAGCTGCCGGGTTCGTTCCCAGCATCCGTATCTGCCCGTGGCGATCAGCCCGTCCGGATTTTTGTCAAGCGCCTTGGATAGGAGAGCAACCGTTTCGGGTGCCAGCCAATCATCCCCATCCAATTCCAGAATATATTGACCTTTTGCTTCCGTAAGCAGGCGATTCATCATGATCGCCTTTCCTCGGTTACGCGATTGTGTTATCACCCTTATTCGACCGTCATGAAAAGCGCAGGCTTCCTTCAGACTTTCGTCCTCCGAGCCGTCATCGCCGATTAAGAGCTCCCAGTTTTCGTTCGTTTGCGCCAATACGGAACGAATGCTCCAGCCTAAAGTGTCCTTCATGTTATAAATGCTCATGAGAATGGAGACTTCTGGCTGCTGAGGCGGTTTGGAAGATAAAGCCCCTTCGGGGCCAGCGGCGCTATCTTGCCTCCGTGTTGCAGACAGTACGGGGAGAATATACTCCAGTTCCTTCTGATACGGTGGGTAATGCGCAGCTTTCAGATGTAACGTTAGGCTGGAATCGACTGGCAGGAGATCATAAGGCAGAAATCTGGCAGCGGGAAGCTTGTCATTCCAGCGGGCGAGGGCAGCAAGCAGCCAGGCTCTTCTCCAATAGATCGGGGCACCGCTCCTACATATACAGACGACATGGTCCGGTATATGAAGCGGCATTGGGACCAGAGCCGACGATCCTCGATGGGTAAACGACAAGCTGCAGCTCCATAAAATCCACTCGCGGTCTGTCCCTGATACTTCCTGAATGACCCGCTCACGATAAGATGCGGCATCGGTGGACCTATAGCCGAACGGCTGCGTACGGATCGTGGCGTAAGGGATCACTGGGCATTCATGCTTTTGTCCATGATGGCTTGCCGGATGACTTGATCGGCTTTCAATCCGCGTTCAACCCAGCGGTTCTCTCTGGCGTAGGCTATGCGGGCGAGCTTGTGCTCTGCTGAATCGGGGAGATCCAGCATGGCTTCCAGCTTGCCCAAGAAATCATCATGGGTCGTCGCTGTGGTGACGTGCGGCTCCATGGCAATGCATTCCGGCAGCGCCGTCGACAGCACCCGGACGCCGGAAGCCATATACTCGTATGCTTTGACCGGATTGGTAGCGAGCGTAATCGGATGGTATTGGAAGGGAATCAACGCAACGTCGATATGAGTAAGGTAACGCTTCAGCTCCTGGTGCGGCTTTTCCCCGAGAATATGCACGTTCGGTAGCTTCGAATAATCGCCGGAGCTGCCGTAAGGAGCACCAATGGAAACGAATTGGACGTTCGGAAACCGAAGGGCGGCCTTAGCGAACAGCTCATGATCCACCCAATATGCCCAGGCTCCGATATAAGCAACAACAGGACCCGGAGGGAGATCGGCGGGTCTTTCGCTGAATGGAATATGAAAAAATGAAGAGTCAGCTCCATTCGGGATCAGGGTGAGCGGTTTATCCGGATAAGCCAAGGACAACCGGGTGTGGATCACCTCTGCGGTACACACGACATGGTCCGCCTCATCAATCATTTTCGGTTCATATTTAGCCCAATGCGGAAATTCGTCACAGCAGTCGTAGATCGTAATATCGGGCTTGAAAAGCGTGGAAATGCGCGTCCGGAGCTTAGACCAGGTGGTCCAGACGACAATGGGATGTTCTTTGCGGAGGGCAGGCAGCTTTTTGTGCAGAAACGTTTTGGTATCGGTGAACAGATACACATTCGGTTCAATTTCTTTGAACTCCTTATCGAGCGGGGCCAGGTTTTCGAAGAAAACCTGATGACCAAGCGAGCCCAATTGCGCCATAAGTTGCTGCGGTCTCTGTTTCATGTACGACCAGTTCATCGTTCTCGGATAAATGATGACAGCCAAGAGGTTTCCTCCTTTCTTTGTACTCCGGATAATATATGCAATGCTAGCTTCATAGAATTGGACGAATGCGCCGAATCGCTGAAAAATGGTTGATTTCTACAGGCTTTCCCCTGGCCGGAACGAATCTATTAAATTCTATATATTGCCTTCAATATGACGTTTCGGTCCTGTCTTTTCATATAAAACGAGGGAGAGTGAAGGTTCGCGAATTCCAAGAAGGTACTTGTTGCGTTCGGAGCTCGTTCCTACCGCAAAGAAGCTGATATGGGCGTCCGCTGGATTTTGCATGCAGGCAGAGCTTATAATGAAGTATAAGTTGGGTTCAAAAAGTCGCTTCATGTGCTGCTGCGTGATCAAAAGATGACTTTTTGAACAACCTCTATAAGATTTCAGAGCGAAAGGATACCTGTTATGGCCAATACTTACACTTATCCGCGCAGAGAAGAGATAGCGAACGCAATAACGCATGGCATAGGAGCCGCGCTAAGCGTTGCCGCGCTGGTGCTCCTGATCGTTTTTTCAAGCTTAAAGGGCACAGCCTGGCATGTTGTGAGCTTTACGATCTACGGATCCACGATGCTTCTGCTGTACTTGAGCTCAACGCTCGTTCACGGCTTGAGGGACGGGAAAGCCAAGGATTTCTTTGAGTTTATGGACCACTCTTCCATTTATTTGTTTATCGCGGGGACCTATACGCCATTCCTGTTGGTCGCCATCCGGGGGCCGCTGGGCTGGAGTCTCTTCGGAATCGTATGGGGCATTGCGCTGTTCGGCGTCGTATTTAAAGCGTTTTTTGTCAAAAAGTTTCTGTTCCTCTCCACGATTTTCTACATTGCGATGGGCTGGCTGATCGTCATTGCCTGGAACCCGTTAACGGCGGTAGTCGCGCCTCAAGGCATGAATTTGCTAGTTCTTGGCGGCGTGCTGTACACGCTGGGTACCATTTTCTATGTATGGAGAGGCTTCCCGTACCATCATGCCATCTGGCATTTGTTTGTGCTGGCGGGCTCGATTCTCCACTTTTTTGCGATACTGATATACCTTCTGCCTATCGGTTGAACCGCTGGGAAGACGGCTTTCTGCGCATGATAAAGGATGACAAGGGAAATGGCTTGACATCCTTCTTCGTTTTTTGTATGATAAGGTTCGTTAAGCGAACTGTAAAGTGTTTTTCCTTGACGAGGGGGGTGCCCTTAAATGAGTCAGGAGAATCGGCTCGAGAAGACGAACCGGATCAATTTGCTGTTCGATTTCTATGAGCAGCTGCTGACAGAGAAACAGCAGACCTTTTTGAAATATTATTTCCATGACGATTTTTCCCTGGGTGAAATCGCCGGCGAATTTGAGATTAGTCGTCAGGCCGTCTATGAGCATATTAAGCGCGCAGAGCAGGTGCTCGAGTCTTATGAAGAGAAGCTGGGACTCCTGAGCAAGCATGAGGCGCGTGTCCGAGAGCTGGATAAGTTCCGGGAAATGGTGGAGACTAGCGACCTGGACGAACAAGATAAGCATGTAATGACCGATATGGTCGAACGATTAAAAGTATGGGATTAAGTATGAACGGAGGTGGCGGATATGGCGTTTGAAGGATTGACCAGCAGACTACAGAATGTGTTCAGCAAGCTTCGTGGTAAAGGCAAGGTGTCCGAAGAAGATGTAACAGCCGCCATGCGTGAAGTTAGACTCGCGCTTCTGGAAGCCGACGTTAACTTCAAAGTGGTTAAGGATTTCGTATCCAAAGTAAAAGAGAAGGCCATCGGCAAGGAAGTGATGGACAGCTTTACGCCCGGCATGGTGATCATCGACATCGTTAACAAAGAGCTGACGGAGTTGATGGGGGGAAGCCAAGCCAAGCTGGCGAAGAGCAATAAACCGCCGACGGTCATTATGATGGCCGGTTTGCAAGGTGCCGGTAAGACAACGACCTCGGGCAAGCTGGCTAAGCTGCTTCAGAAGCAGAACAGCCGACCGCTGCTCGTGGCAGGCGACATCTATCGCCCCGCTGCGATCAAGCAGCTCGAAGTGCTCGGCAATCAGATCAATGTGCCGGTATTCTCCTTAGGAGACAAGACAAGCCCGGTTGAAATCGCGAAGCAGGGCCTGCAGCATGCCAAAGATAACGGCCACGATTATGTCATTATCGATACCGCCGGCCGGCTGCATGTCGATGAAGAGCTGATGGAAGAATTGAAGCAGATCCACAGCGTGGTGAATCCTGATGAAGTCCTGCTTGTCGTTGATGCGATGACGGGTCAGGATGCGGTGAATGTCGCGGAAAGCTTCAACCAGCAGCTGACGCTCACGGGCGTCGTGCTGACAAAGCTGGACGGTGACACCCGAGGCGGTGCTGCCCTCTCGGTTAAGGCCGTTACCGGATGTCCGATTAAATTTGCGGCGCTCGGGGAGAAGATTGATGCGCTCGAGCCGTTCCATCCGGAACGGATGGCATCGCGGATCCTCGGCATGGGCGATATGCTGTCTCTTATCGAGAAAGCACAATCGAACATTGATGCGGACAAGGCCAAGGAAATGGAACGTAAAATGCGCAATGCCGAATTTACGTTTGAGGATTTCTTGGAGCAAATGGATCAAGTGAAGAAGCTCGGTCCTCTGGATCAGCTGATGGATATGATTCCAGGCATGGGCAAGATGAAGCAAGCCAAGGATCTCAAGGTTGACGAGAAGCAGATGGGACGCATCGAGGCTATCGTCCACTCCATGACAACGGCGGAGAAGCAGCAGCCTGACATTATCAATCACAACCGTCGTAAACGGATTGCGGCCGGCAGCGGAACCTCGCTGGCTGAAGTGAACCGGCTCATCAAGCAGTTTGACGAAATGCGCCGCGTGATGAAACAGTTCTCGGATATGATGGGTCCTAAAGGCGGCAAGAACAAGGCCTTGAAGCAGCTGAAGGGCCTGACCGGCGGAAAAGGCATGAAGTTTCCGTTCCGTTAAGCCCCGGTTATATCGAATGGACATTTTTTGAAGGAGGTGAATTTTCAAATGGCAGTACGTATTCGTCTGAAACGCATGGGTGCTCACAAGGCTCCTTTCTACCGCGTGGTGGTTTCTGATTCCCGTTCCCCACGTGACGGCCGTTTTATCGAGGAAATCGGTTATTACAATCCGGTTGCTCAACCGGCTGAAGTTAAGATCGATGAAGAGAAAGCACTGAACTGGCTTCAAAATGGTGCGCAAGCATCTGACACGGTTCGCAACTTGCTTAGCAAAGCGGGCGTAATGAAGAAGTTTCATGAGCTGAAGCATCAGAAATAAGACTGATCGCGAGGGTTATCTATGGAAGAATTAGTTCGCGTTATTGCTAAGGCTTTAGTGGATCATCCAGAAGATGTGACTGTGAAAACCGTTGAGAAGGAGCACTTGATTGTATATGAACTGTACGTGCATCCTGACGATGTCGGGAAGGTCATAGGCAAACAAGGGCGTATCGCCAAATCATTGCGTACAGTCGTTACATCGGCGGCAGTTAAAATGGATAAACGGGTGACCGTTGATATCATTTCTTAAAATATACGAAAGGGGGTTAGGATGCATGTCCTAGCCCTTTTTCGTACATGCTGAAGAAATCAGCCGGTCATACCAGCTTAGAACGTTCATTAAGTGATGCAGGAGGAAGACCATGTCTGAAAAGTTGTATACCGTAGGCAAAATCGTGAACACGCACGGCATTCGCGGCGAAGTTAAGGTCATGCCGCATACGGATTTTGCCGACCAGCGTTTTGCCGCGAAGAGCAAGCTGTATATCGTTCCCGACAAAGGGAATAAGATTGAAGTAACGGTCGAAACATCCCGCTTTCATAAAAACATGTATGTCCTGAAATTCAAGGAGCTTCATGGGATTAACGAGGCTGAAAAATATAAGGGCTCGCTGCTGAAAATCACCGAGGATCTTCAGGAGGAGCTTCCGGAGAACGAGTACTATTTCCACGAGATCATTGGTTGCAAGGTGATGACGGATGAGGAACCGGCTGAGGAGCTTGGCACGATTTCCGAGATTTTGACGCCGGGCGCCAATGACGTATGGGTTGTCAAAACGCCTAAGGGAAAAGAAATTCTACTCCCGGCCATACCGGATGTCGTACTGGATGTCGACAAGGAATCGAAGCTTGTCCGCGTGCATCTTATGGAAGGGTTGTTATAGTCCATGCGGATTGATGTGTTGACGCTGTTTCCCGAAATGTTTGATGGCGTGTTCCATTCAAGTATTCTGGGTAAAGCGGCCGAGAAAGAAATCGTGAACCTGAATGCCATCAACTTCCGCCAGTATGCCGGGAACAAGCATGGGCAGGTCGACGATACGCCATATGGCGGGGGTGGCGGAATGGTGTTAAAACCGGACCCGATTTTTGCTGCGGTAGAGGACATCCTCGCTTCGGATCCGAATGAGATTTCGAATCATGGGGAGGGAGCTCATCCTGCAGGAGAGATTTCGGCGGATATCACCGGCCCAGCCAAGCCTCCGCGAGTCATTCTGATGTGCCCGCAAGGAGAGACTTTTACGCAGAAGAAGGCGGAAGAGCTGTCTCAAGAAGAGCATCTGGTGTTTATATGCGGGCATTACGAAGGTTACGATGAACGAATCCGCGAGTTTCTCGTGACGGATGAGTTATCCATCGGAGATTACGTGCTTACCGGCGGAGAGCTGCCGGCCATGGTGGTCATCGATTCCGTCGTCCGATTGCTGCCGGGTGTACTTGGGAATGAAACCTCGGCGGTGACGGATTCATTCAGTACGGGCCTGCTGGAATACCCGCACTATACACGTCCGGCGGAGTTCCGCGGCTGGAAAGTGCCGGATATTTTGCTAAGCGGTCATCATGCGAATATCGATGTATGGCGCCGTGAACAAGCGCTTAAACGAACATGGGAAAGACGCCCTGAATTATTGGAGGGACTGGAGCTTTCGAAACAGGATACGGCGTATCTTGAGAAATTACGTGCCCAAAGCGGCAAGGCAAAATGAAACGAATAACTTGGATGACGAAAAGAGAGGGCTTCTCGTAAATGGGCCTTCTCTTTTTTTTGTTGCGGCTCAACTGTAAGATTTCGAACCTATTGTTCGCCCAGTGAATAATCTGCAGATATGGGTGTTTGCTGAGTCGTAGAGAAGCAGAACGAGGAGTGAAGCATATTGGATTCCCCACGGAGAGGAAATCGCGGCAAATTGAAGTGCACGCCTTCACGAAAAATAGCGCCCAGGCGAACGAGGTTAAGAGAGCTTTGGTTGAGTCGCCTGGTTTGGTCGTTTCGCCAATTGAGAGCACTTGTCCGCATATTCATTGAGCAACCGGTACATGAAAACTTCATTCGTCTAAAAAGACAAGTTCGACGGATCCAAAAAATGTTGTTGTCTTCCAATATGTCACTATCTAAAAGCGAAAAGCGATTTATCCGAATGGCCGCTGAGCAAGTATTAGTTATTTCTAATATGAACAATAGCAGAGAAATTATAGATCGAATAAACTTTTTTGCAGTACTTATCCTTTCTTATGCCGAGCGCATCGGAATAGGAAGATTGATTAGATCATCCATTCTTGAAATTAGCAGTTCGCTCAACAGATGGGGTTATGCACAAGAAAGAATGGATTTGATCCCATTACACAACTTGGTCGATAATCTCCCGTTATATATTGCGGACGCAGTGACGAATCCAGGGATGGAATCCGCGAATAGATTAGGAGTTGTTTTTGAAGATATCAATCAACAAGTATCCCGTTTGGGCGCTTCTGCAGCGCAGCGGGAAGCTCTGCAGACAGCGTCCCAGAACGTAATAGCATCACTGGTGGAAGGCGCGTCTCCGATGCAAGTGAATGATCGATTGATGAATTATACCAATATGCTTGGAGAAACGGTAACAACTTTGGATATACCGACAACTGATCGGAATGGGTTGTTGTTTTCTTTGTTATCTGTTTCAAGAATAAGTGCCGAGAGCGTTCAAAGTATGATGATGCAGGATTTCGTTGAAAATGTACAAGATCTAACGGGACCGACGGGCGAATCTGGAGCTACAGGTGCCCAAGGAGTACCGGGTGTTCCTGGGGCAGCGGGGTCAACGGGAGCGACGGGAGCAAGAGGAGCGGTAGGTGCAAGAGGAGCGGCGGGTGCAGCAGGCGCAAGAGGGTCAACGGGAGCAGCCGGTGCAACAGGAGCAACGGGGGCAACAGGAGAAAGAGGAGCAACCGGAGCGACAGGAGCAACGGGAGTAACAGGAGCGACTGGAGCCACAGGGGCCACGGGAGCAACTGGGGTAACCGGAGCGACAGGAGTCACGGGTGCAATGGGTGCAACGGGAGCAACAGGAGCAACCGGAGAAACTGGTGCAACAGGAGCCACGGGTGCAACAGGAGCAACGGGAGCAACAGGAGCAACAGGAGTAACAGGAGCGACTGGAGCCACAGGGGCCACGGGGGCAACGGGAGTCACCGGAGAGACAGGGGCAACCGGAGCCACCGGAGCAACAGGTATCACTGGAGCAACGGGAGCAACCGGAGCCACGGGTGCAATAGGTGCAACGGGAGCAACAGGAGAAAGAGGAGTAACTGGTGCAACCGGAGCAACGGGAGCAACCGGAGAGACAGGAGCAACAGGAGCAACAGGAGCAACAGGAGCAACTGGAGCGGCAGGAGCAACAGGAGCCACTGGAGCGGCAGGAGTAACAGGAGTAACAGGAGCCACGGGTGCAACAGGAATAACTGGTGTAACGGGAGCAACAGGAGAAAGAGGAGCAACGGGGGCCACGGGAGCAACAGGTGTAACTGGGGAAAGAGGAGCGATGGGAGAAACAGGAGTAACAGGGGCAACAGGTGCAACAGGTGCAACAGGTGCAACCGGAGAAATCGGTGCAACAGGAGTAACTGGTGCAACGGGAGCTACAGGAGAAAGAGGAGCAACAGGAGTAACTGGAGTAACTGGTGCAACCGGAGCAACGGGAGCCACAGGAGTAACAGGGGCAACAGGAGCAACTGGGGTAACGGGAGTAACAGGAGCAACCGGAGCAACTGGTGTAACAGGAGCGACAGGAGAAATTGGTGCAACAGGAGCAACCGGAACAACAGGAGCGACAGGAGCCACGGGAGCAACAGGGGTAACGGGAGCCACAGGAGAGACTGGAGCTACAGGAGAAACTGGTGCCACAGGAGCAACAGGAGCTACAGGAGCAACCGGAGCTACAGGAGCAACTGGGGTAACAGGAGCGACAGGAGAAACAGGAGCAACCGGAGCAACAGGAGCAACGGGAGCCACCGGAGAGACAGGAGCAACAGGAGTAACAGGAGCCACAGGAGCCACAGGAGTAACAGGGGTAACGGGAGCCACAGGAGTAACAGGGGCAACAGGAGCAACTGGGGTAACGGGAGTAACAGGAGCAACCGGAGCAACTGGGGTAACAGGAGCGACAGGTGCAACTGGAGTAACAGGGGCAACCGGGGTAACAGGAGCCACCGGAGCAACAGGAGCAACAGGAGTAACTGGTGCAACGGGTGCAACAGGAGCAACAGGAGAAAGAGGAGTAACCGGAGCCACGGGAGTAACAGGGGTAACAGGAGCAACGGGGGTAACAGGAGCATCAGGGGCAACAGGAGCAACGGGGGTAACGGGAGCAACTGGAGTAACAGGGGCAACAGGTGCAACGGGTGCAACAGGAGCCACCGGGGTAACAGGAGCAACTGGGGCGACGGGAGCAACGGGAGTAGCAGGAGAAAGAGGAGCAACGGGGACCACGGGAGCAACAGGAGTAACAGGGGCAACCGGGGTAACAGGAGCCACCGGAGCAACAGGAGCAACCGGGGTAACAGGGGCAACCGGAGCCACAGGTGTGACTGGGGAAAGAGGAGCAACGGGGGCCACGGGAGCAACAGGAGTAACTGGTGCAACCGGAGCAACAGGAGCAACCGGAGCAACAGGAGCAACGGGAGCAACGGGAGCCACCGGAGAGACAGGAGCAACAGGAGTAACAGGAGCAACGGGAGCAACGGGAGCCACCGGAGAGACAGGAGTAACAGGAGCCACAGGAGCCACTGGGGAGACGGGAGCAACGGGAGCAACAGGAGCGACCGGTGAAACAGGAGCCACGGGAGCGACAGGAGAAAAAGGGGCAACAGGAGCTACAGGTGAAACGGGAGCGACAGGTGTAACGGGGGCAACCGGAGAGACAGGAGCGGCAGGAGTAACAGGGGTAACGGGAGCAACCGGAACAACAGGAGCAACGGGAGCGACAGGAGCTACAGGTGAAACTGGTGTAACAGGTGCAACGGGGGTAACCGGAGCAGCAGGAGCAACAGGAGCAACAGGAGCAACAGGAGCAACCGGAGCAACCGGAGCAACAGGCGCAACAGGAGCCACCGGAGAGACAGGAGCAACTGGGGTAACAGGAGCGACAGGAGCTACAGGTGAAACTGGTGCAACGGGGGTAACAGGAGCAACCGGAGCAACAGGAGCAACCGGGGTAACGGGAGCGACCGGAGCCACGGGAGCAACGGGGGCAACCGGAGCAACAGGAGCAACTGGGGTAACGGGAGTAACAGGAGCAACCGGAGCAACTGGTGTAACAGGAGCGACAGGAGAAATTGGTGCAACAGGAGCAACCGGAACAACAGGAGCGACAGGAGCCACGGGAGCAACAGGGGTAACGGGAGCCACAGGAGAGACTGGAGCTACAGGAGAAACTGGTGCCACAGGAGCAACAGGAGCTACAGGAGCAACTGGGGTAACAGGAGCGACAGGAGAAACAGGGGCAACCGGAGCAACGGGAGTAACAGGAGCAACAGGTGTAACTGGGGTAACTGGAGCGACAGGAGCAACTGGAGCGGCAGGAGGAACAGGAGCTACGGGAGCAACCGGAGAGACAGGAGCAACCGGAGATACAGGAGTAACTGGGGTAACTGGAGCGACAGGAGCAACTGGAGCGGCAGGAGTAACAGGGGCAACAGGAGTAACAGGAGTAACAGGAGTAACAGGAGCCACTGGGGAGACGGGAGCAACGGGTGCGACAGGAGCAACAGGAGTAACAGGAACAACAGGAGCAACAGGAGCCACAGGAGTAACAGGAGCCACTGGGGAGACGGGAGCAACGGGTGCAACAGGAGCAACAGGAGTAACAGGAACAACAGGAGCAACTGGGGTAACAGGGGCAACCGGGGTAACAGGAGCCACAGGAGTAACAGGAGCCACGGGTGCAACTGGGGTAACAGGAGCGACAGGTGCAACTGGAGTAACAGGGGCAACCGGGGTAACAGGAGCAACCGGAACAACAGGAGCAACGGGTGCAACAGGAGCAACCGGGGTAACAGGAGCAACGGGGGTAACAGGAGCAACAGGAGAAAGAGGAGCAACGGGAGCAACGGGAGCAACGGGAGCAACAGGAGTAACTGGGGCAACGGGAGTCACAGGAGCAACGGGAGCAACGGGAGCAACGGGAGTCACAGGAGCAACGGGAGCAACGGGAGCAACGGGAGTAACTGGGGCAACGGGAGTCACAGGAGCAACGGGAGCAACGGGAGCAACGGGAGTAACAGGGGCAACCGGAGCCACAGGAGCCACAGGAGCAACAGGAGAAAGAGGAGCAACGGGGGCAACGGGAGCCACAGGAGCCACAGGAGCCACAGGAGCCACCGGAGGAACAGGAGTAACTGGTGCAACCGGAGCAACGGGAGCAACAGGAGTAACAGGGGTAACTGGTGCAACGGGTGCAACCGGAGTAACAGGAGAAAGAGGAGCAACGGGGGCAACGGGAGTCACAGGAGCAACGGGAGCAACGGGAGTAACAGGGGCAACCGGAGCCACAGGAGCAACAGGAGAAAGAGGAGCAACCGGAGCCACGGGAGTAACAGGGGTAACAGGAGCATCAGGGGCAACAGGAGCAACGGGGGTAACGGGAGCAACTGGAGTAACAGGGGCAACGGGAGCAACTGGAGTAACAGGGGCAACGGGAGCAACGGGAGCCATAGGAGTAACTGGTGCAACCGGAGCAACGGGAGCAACAGGAGTAACAGGGGCAACCGGAGGAACCGGAGCGACAGGAGAAAGAGGAGCAACGGGGGCAACGGGAGTCACAGGAGCAACGGGAGCAACGGGAGTAACAGGGGCAACCGGAGCCACAGGAGCAACAGGAGAAAGAGGAGCAACCGGAGCCACGGGAGTAACAGGGGTAACAGGAGCAACGGGGGTAACAGGGGCAACAGGAGCAACGGGGGCAACAGGAGCAACGGGAGCAACGGGAGCCATAGGAGTAACTGGTGCAACCGGAGCAACGGGAGCAACAGGAGTAACAGGGGCAACCGGAGGAACCGGAGCGACAGGAGAAAGAGGAGCAACGGGGGCAACGGGAGTCACAGGAGCAACGGGAGCAACGGGAGTAACTGGGGCAACGGGAGTCACAGGAGCAACGGGAGTAACAGGGGCAACCGGAGCCACAGGAGCAACAGGAGAAAGAGGAGCAACCGGAGCCACGGGAGTAACAGGGGTAACAGGAGCAACGGGGGTAACAGGAGCAACGGGGGCAACAGGAGCAACGGGGGCAACAGGAGCAACGGGAGCAACAGGTCCGGCAGGCCCGACGGGTCCAACCGGGTCTACTACCCTCGTGGGCGGTAGTGTGATCTATGCCAGCAATGGAGTCATACAAAATGTGGCCACCAACTCGCCGGTTACTTTTTCAACAAGCACACTTCAAGGTGTAACCTTTAACGGTACCACGACGCTGACCATCGTGACAGCTGGCTTCTACTACTTTGACTGGCAGATATCGCTTGAAACGGGTTCGACGGCGCCTAATACTTTCGGAATTGTTGTTAACGGTAATACGACAAATACGGCGAACATGAACTCGAATTCAACCAACGCCGAAGTATCAGGATCTGCCGTCATCAATTTAAGTGCAGGTAATACCGTTGGGCTCTATAATTTATCGCCGGTCAGTAAATCGATAACGGCACCGCAAACCGCTGCAAGAATTTCTATCTTTAGAATTGGCTCATAGCCCAGTATTGTATACTTCAGTGTCAATTTTTTTAATATGGTTGATGCATCGTCTCCTTCGGTGGGTAATATGTATCTGGAGAAACACTTGAGATTACTGGGAGGCATCATGTCATGACAGAACATCGACAACAACAGGAAGCAAAAATAGAAGAAACAAACCAAACTGAAGTTCAATTCCAAACGGTAGACGACATCCTTGAATACTATGGCAAACGCCACAAAGGCTTGCATGACTCGAAAGAAAGCGTAAATTAAGTTCAGCCTAACCGCTTCCGGCATGATCTTCATGCTGGAAGTGGTTTTTTAAAGACCAGTGAGCGTTGAGCGGGTTTATAGATGAGGGTGTAAAGATAAAATACTTGATTCAGTCAGCAAAATATGTTATTATTTCTTTTGTTGTGAATACGGTGGTCCGCTGCGGATAATGAAGGAAATACATAGAGTTTCCGGAAGATGCAAGAACACCTGTGTGAGAGGAGGGAGTCCTAGATGAATATCGTTCAAGCGATTACTCAAGAACAACTTCGTAAAGATATTCCGAGCTTTCGTCCTGGTGATACTTTAAAAGTACACGTTAAGGTTATCGAGGGAACTCGTGAGCGTATCCAGTTGTTTGAAGGTGTAGTAATTAAACGTCGCGGTGGCGGAATCAGTGAGACTTTTACCGTTCGTAAAATTTCTTACGGTGTTGGTGTGGAAAGAACTTTCCCAATCAACTCGCCTAAAATCGATAAAATCGAAGTGGCTCGCCGTGGTAAAGTGCGTCGTGCGAAGCTTTATTATCTTCGTGAACTGCGCGGTAAAGCAGCGAGAATTAAAGAAATTCGTCGTTAATTACAAGGCGGTAAAAGGGGCTTGTGCGTGTATACAAGCCCCTTTTGTATATCCAAAAATCGTTATCATGCGAAAGCGATCTATAGGGAAGGACGGTGGATTATGGAGAAAGATCAACACCAGGAGGCCATTGAAACCAACGTGGGAAAACCGGCCAAAAAGGCTAAGAACGAGCTTGTAGAATGGCTGAAGGCTCTTCTCATTGCGCTGGTTCTCGTCGTTCTCATTCGCTGGCTTCTCTTTAAACCGTTTATTGTGCAGGGACCATCGATGGAACCTAACTTTGTTTCGAATCAGAAGCTGATCGTCAACGAGATTTTATATGATATCCGCAAACCCGAGCGTGGCGAAGTTATCGTGTTCCATGTTCCTGACGAGGGCAGGGATTTCATTAAACGCGTGATCGCGGTTGCCGGTGATACGGTTAAAGTGGAAGGCGATAAAGTGCTTGTCAACGGGGAACCTGTGAATGAAACCTACATACAGGAAGCAATTGATCAAGCCCATGCTGAAAATCGATTATACAATAACACGGATTTTCCGAACTCGTTTGTTCAGGACGGCGTTGTCCCTGAGGGCCATGTGTTCGTGATGGGGGATAACCGCTCCAACAGTACCGACTCCCGAATGATAGGATATGTTCCTTTGGGGGATATTATCGGTCGAGCAGACTTGATTTTCTGGCCGATTAAAGACATAGGGCTCATCAACCATTAGCCAGCCGCATGGCGCTATAGAAACGATGAAAGTTTGCAGAGCAAAGTAGAGGTGACGACGTTTGACAATACAATGGTTTCCTGGACATATGACCAAAGCGCGCCGTCAAATTCAGGAGAAGCTGAAGCTGATCGATGCCGTTATAGAACTGATCGATGCGAGGCTTCCGCTCTCAAGCCGAAATCCGATGATCGACGAGATTTTGCAGGGCAAGCCGCGGCTCGTTATTATGAATAAAGCCGATTTGGCCGATCCTGAGGTTACAAGACAATGGCAGGCCTATTTTAAAGAAAACGGACTGACGGCTTTTCCCGTCGATGCATCCACGGGGACAGGCGTTAAGGATATTCCGAACCAGATTAAGCTGCTGCTGAAAGAGAAGATCGACAAACAAATCGCCAAGGGCATGAACCCGCGAGCGATGCGGGTGTTGATTGTAGGCATACCGAATGTTGGCAAATCCACGCTGATTAACCGGCTTGCCGGTCGTAACATCGCGGAGACGGGAGACCGTCCGGGCGTCACGAAAGGACAGCAGTGGATCAAGGTTGCCGGGGGGGAGATGGAATTGCTGGATACCCCCGGTATTCTGTGGCCGAAGTTCGAGGATCAGAATGTAGGATACCGCTTAGCGGTAACCGGTGCCATCAAAGAGGAAATATTGAACGTAGAGGATATTGCCTTTTTTGCGATCAAATATTTCGCCAACTATTACTGGGAAACGATGAGCGAGCGCTTTGACCTGAAGGAGCGCCCGACGGATCTGGACAACCCGGATGAAATCGTCGCGGTCATGGAGGCGATCGGAAGAAAACGCGGCTGTATCGTAAGCGGCGGAAGAGTCGATCTGGAAAAAGCCTCAAGCCTATTCCTGCGTGAGCTTCGCGCAGGGAAGCTTGGGCGGTATTCCATGGAATCGCCTTATTGATTCGTTTAAGGGAGAATGCACTGCCTCCCCAACCCCATTAAACCGAAAGAACCGTTCTGCCGAATGCGGGCAGAACGGTTCTTTTTTTCTTAAAAAGGATAAAACTAGTCTGTTTTTTCGGTAGATGCCCTGAAGATCGGCTTGGTTTGGATATGGGTGACTTGATAGGGCAGCGCCGGTTCCTTCACCCGGGACAACAGCATATTAGCCGCAGCAATTCCCATTTCATCGCTATAAATATGTACCGTTGATAAATGGGGTTCAACGATGCGCGATTCAGGCGCATTATCAAAGCCGCATACGGCAATGTCGCCGGGGATGGCGATATGGCTATTCTTCAAGGCTTTCATCACATTGACCGCAATAAAATCATTGGCGCATACAAAAGCGGACGGCAACTGTTTCATCTGTTTCAGCCGCTTCTCCATCCAGTCGGACTCGGAGAAAAACTCGCGGTCCGGGTTTAGGACACACTGTTCCGGATCCAGCCGGACCCCCATCTCGGTCAAAGCCCGATTAAATCCCACCCAGCGTTCGTTAAAACTCTTGCAATGCCGGATGTCCCCGATGAATCCCAAAGATGCGTTGCCCTGCTCGATGAGCTGCTTGGTCATATGACAGGTGCTGTGTTCATTCTCCATCAGAAGCAAATCCGCCTGCAAGTCCGGGTAGAACATGTCAGCGGCACAATCGATAAATACGGTAGGCAGGCCCAGGCTTGTGAGCTCCTTGCTGTAGTCCATATCAAATAACTCGATACATATGATGCCATCCACTTTGGAGGATTCAAAATTGTTAGGCAGCGTCCGAGAGCTTCGATCGATGTCACGGACAATATGAATGGACAGGTTATATCCTTCCGCGCTGATTCGTTTCTCAAGCCCGCTGATTAATCGCGAGCCAAAATGGGAGGTGCTTGGGAGATTCGCCGTCAGAAGAGCGATGTTTCCCGGGTTTTTGGTCAGCAGATTGTCCGTCTCCATGAAAGCAAACTGTTTGTATTTCAGTTCAATCGCTTTTCGGATAACCTTGCTGCGCGTCTCGTCCGGAATACTTTCGCTTCCGTTCAGAGCCTTGGATGCCGTGTTTCTGGAGATCCCCAGTGCATCGGCAATATCTTGAATTGTGACTTTTTCTTTCGTCATGTATCTGATTTCACCTCAAATGATCAAGTTCATGCGAAGGTCCGCTGTTTCTTCCAGTCGCTTATGACCTCTGAATATCTTAAATCAAATGTATAATAGATTAGCCCAAATAGCAACCTTGACTTTACAAATGCACAATATATTTAACATTTAAACAGAAGAGGTTTTGTCATTTTCCTGGTTGCCATTTATTTATATTGGCTGAAACATCATCTAACAAGGAAAAAAATAATAAATCCTTCCAACTTTATAAGGAAAAGAGCTTCTGTTGCTCATTTCTATGAATGGAAGAGGAAATAAATGAACAAATAATGTTGTCAATTGCACAAATTAAATTTTACAAATACTATTGACTGATGTTACATCATTTGATAAATTGTAAAAGCGACAATCAACATAAGTGAAAAATGAAAGCCTTTTCTGTAAGCAATATGTAAACTTCTCTAGAAAGAACGGGGGAACAGGTTTGAGACATTCAGTGGAACCAGCCAATCAGGGGGCAGGGGTAATCAGGGGACGGAGCTCCGCAGGTCGAACGCTCGCTTTCATCAAGAAAAACTATTTTCTGTACATACTGCTGGCCCCGGCGCTTATATTGACCCTTATTTTCAAGTACGTTCCGATGTACGGTGCCGTTATCGCATTTAAGGATTTCAGCCCGATTAAAGGAATCCTCGGGAGCGAGTGGGTCGGGCTCAAGCATTTTGAAAAATTTATCGCCTCGCCAAATTTTGACGTCATTTTTATGAATACGCTTAAATTGAGTTTTTTTGGTCTTATCTTTAGCTTTCCGGTGCCGATCCTGCTTGCGCTCATGTTAAACCAGGTTCGCAAAGCGGCAGTCAAGAAAAATATTCAATTGTTCCTGTACGCGCCCAATTTCATCTCGGTGGTCGTCATTGTCGGGATGCTGTTTATCTTCTTGTCCCCGACGGGGCCGATTAATCAATTGGTCATTTGGATGACGGGAAGTCCGCTGATGTTTATGTCGCAGCCGGAATACTTCAGGTGGATTTATATTCTATCAGATATATGGCAGGGTGCCGGATGGGCCTCCATCATCTATGTAGCTGCTCTTGCGAATGTGGACCCCGAGCTGCATAACGCGGCCAGCCTGGACGGAGCTAACCTTCTCCAGCGCATCCGACATATCGATCTGCCTACGATTAGGCCGATTATGGCGATCGTCTTCATACTGGCGGCGGGTGGCATTATGTCCATAGGCTTTGAAAAGGCGTATCTGATGCAAACCTCGATGAATCTTCCTACTTCGGAGATTATCGCTACCTATGTATACAAGGTCGGCTTACAGTCAGGCGATTATGCGTACTCGGCAGCCGTTGGTTTATTCAACTCCGTCATCAATGTCATTTTGCTCGTAACGGTGAACTTTATTGTCAGAAAACTCAATGAAGGCGAAGGCCTCTACTAGGAAAGGAGTCATACTCATGGCCGTCAAACATTCTCGCTTCGACCGCTTTCTGTTGTCATTAAACGCGATCTTTTTAACGCTTGCCGTACTGGTCGTTGTCGTTCCCTTGGTTTACATTGTGGTGGCCTCTTTCATGGATCCCACCGTGCTGCTGAATCAAGGACTATCTTTTAAAATCTCCGATTGGAGCCTGGAAGGATATCAGATGATTCTGTCCAATCCCGCGATGCTCCGCGGATTTGGCAATGCCGTTTTGTATTCGACGGCATTTGCGCTTCTCACGGTAACGGTTTCGGTCTGTGCGGGATACGCGCTTTCGGAGAACCGGCTGGCCGGACGCCATTTTTTCATGACGTTGTTCATTATCACCATTTTTTTCGGAGGCGGACTGATCCCTACGTATTTGCTTGTAAGGGAGCTTGGCATGCTCAATACGGTATGGGCCGTGATCATCCCCGGCGCGGTGAATGTGTGGAACATCATTTTGTCACGAACCTTCTTCAAAGGAGTGCCGAATGAATTGAAAGAGGCAGCCAATGTGGATGGGGCTTCCGATATGAAAATCTTTGTCCGGATCGTACTGCCGCTATCCAAACCCATTATCTTTGTGCTCGCGCTGTATGCCTTCGTGGGCCAGTGGAACGCATTCTTCGATGCCATGATCTATCTGGACGATCCCAAGCTGCACCCGCTGCAGCTCGTTCTACGATCGATTCTCATTCAAAACCAGGCTGCGCCGGGCATGATCAGCGACCAGCTTGCGATGGCGGAACTGAAACGGCTCTCGGAAATGATTAAATATTCGGCGATCGTGATCTCCAGCCTTCCGCTATTGATTATGTATCCGTTCTTCCAAAAGTACTTCGAGAAAGGTGTTATGGTAGGCTCTCTCAAATAGCGGGCCGCTTCAACATAGTTATCCAAATACAGGATTCGGGAGGTCATTGATATGAATACGAAGAGATCCAAGAAACATAACCGTAAAAAAGCGGTAACCCTGACAGCTCTGGCAGCCGTGCTGCTCTTGTCCGGGTGCGGCAAGGGCGGGGAAGCCTCAAATGAGTCGCCGGACGGTAAAGTCACCTTGAACGTCCTGACGCAAAGTTCGCCGCTGGCTCCTGCCGACCCTAACGAGAAGCTGATCAACAAGCGCCTAGAGGAGAAGACGGGCATTCACATCCAGTGGAAGAATTATACAAGCGATGTATTTGCGGAAAAACGCAATCTGGCCGTAGCGAGCGGAGATTTGCCCGATGCCATCTTCGATGCGGGGTACGGAGATTACGATCTGCTGAAGCTGGCAAAGGACGGAGTCATCATTCCCGTGGAGGATTTAATCGAACAGCATATGCCCAATCTGAAAAAAGTGCTGGAGGAAGCACCGGAATACGTCAACATGATTACGGCGCCGGATGGGCATATTTATTCCTTTCCATGGATCGAGGAGTTGGGCTCAGGGAAAGAGCGGATTCAATCGGTGGATAACTTCCCATGGATTAACGTGGAGTGGCTCGACGCCCTGGGGTTGGATATGCCAACTACGACGGAAGAGCTGAAAACCGTATTAAAGGCGTTCAAAACCCAAGATCCGAACGGCAACGGGCAGGCTGACGAAATACCGCTTTCCTTCATTAATAAGCCGGGCGGCGAAGATCTGACATTCCTGTTTGCTTCATTCGGCTTGGGCGAGAACTGGGATCACACCGTTGTTACGGATGACGGCAAGGTGGTGTTCACCGCCGCAGAGGAAGGATATAAGGAAGCCATAGCATTCATTCACGAATTGTATGAAGAGGGATTAATCGACATCGAAGCATTCCAGCAGGATTGGAATACCTACCTGGCCAAGGGAAAAGACCATCGGTACGGCATGTATTTTACGTGGGATAAAGCCAACATCACGGGCATGAATGATACGTATGATCTGATGCCGCCGCTTGCAGGGCCAACCGGCGAGATCAATGTAACGAGGACGAACGGAATCGGACTGGACCGGGGAAGATTGGTCATTACCAGCAGCAACAAGAAGCTGGAAGAAACGGCAAAATGGATAGATGCCATGTATGAACCGCTCCAATCGGTTCAGAACAACTGGGGAACTTACGGCGACGATACCCAGCAGAATATTTTTGAGCTGGATGAAGCCAAAGGGATGCTGAAGCACCTTCCGCTTGAAGGCACGGCTCCGGTAGAGCTTAGACAAAAAACAAGCATCGCGGGGCCGCTTGCGATCCTGGACGAGTATTATGGAAAATACACCACGATGCCGGATGATGCGGCGTGGAGGCTCAAACTCATGAAAGACGTCATGGTACCGCACATGAAAGCGGAGAATACATACCCCAAAGTATTCTTCTCCATCGACGAGTTGGATCGCTTATCCACGATTGAAGCGGACTTGTTCCCTTACGTGGAAAGAATGCGCACCGAATGGTATCAGAATGGAAAAGTAGATCAGGAATGGGATGCTTATCTGAAGGAATTGGATCGACTTGGGCTTCAGGAGTGGCTGACGATCAAACAAACGGGATACGACAGAAACATGAAGTAACCGAGTGGAATCGAGCGGCCGTTCCTGCATATCGTTGAAGTACGGTCGTAAATCCATGATAACGATGATGAAGGAGATCACAAATGACGAACACGGAACAGCAAAACTATCGGAATGCCTACCATTTTTCACCTCAGAAGAACTGGATGAATGATCCTAACGGCATGGTCTATTTTAATGGGGAATACCATTTGTTTTATCAGCATCACCCATTTGGCACCACATGGGGACCCATGCACTGGGGACATGCGGTCAGCAAGGATCTGGTTTCCTGGAAAGAGCTCCCCATTGCGTTAGCGCCGGATGAGCATGGCACGATCTTCTCAGGCAGTGCGGTTGTGGACTGGGACAATACCAGCGGATTTTTCGACGAAGAGCCCGGGCTTGTGGCGATCTTCACGCACCATCATGATGTGCCGGGCGCTCAGCAAATGATGCAGTACCAAAGTCTGGCGTACAGCAAGGACGAAGGAAGAACGTGGACGAAGTATGACGGCAATCCGGTCCTTAGCCATGACAGCTATGTTGATTTTCGGGATCCCAAAGTGTTCTGGCATGAGCCTTCGTCGCAGTGGGTGATGATTGTGGCATGCGGGCAGACGGTATGTCTCTATCGATCTTCAAACTTAAAGGAATGGGTATTTGCCAGCGAGTTTGGAGAGGGCATCGGATTTCATGATGGGGTCTGGGAATGTCCGGACCTGTTCCCTCTTGCAACGGAAGACAGTGGAGTGCGATGGGTCATGCTTGTCAGCATTGGGGATGATCCGGCCTACGTCGAGGGCTCCAGGACGCAATATTTCATTGGAGATTTTGACGGGACAACGTTTATGCCGGATGAACGCTCCAAAGGTGAAGTGCGGTGGCTGGATTACGGCAGAGATAATTATGCCGGGGTCAGCTGGTCGGACATTCCGGCAGCGGATGGCAGAAGGCTGTTCATCGGCTGGATGAGCAATTGGAAATACGCAAACCTGACGCCAACGGATGGTTGGAGGGGAGCCATGACCTTGGTCCGGGAACTCAAGCTGGAGACGCTGGAAGGCGAAGTCATGCTAACGCAGCAGCCGGTTCGCGAAATGGAAGCGCACCGCACCGAGTTGCTTTCCTTGCATGGTATCGCTGTGGATGAAGCCGCTGTCCGGTTAGCCGATCTGCAGTTGGAGAGCAGCGAGATCCTTGTCCGCTTTGATGCTGCATTTTCGCTTGGTTTGAAAGTAAGGACAGGATTAGGGCAAGAGACCTTGGTTGGCTGGGATGCAAGAGCTGCCGAGGTTTACGTGGATCGCAGCCGTTCAGGGCAGGCGGATTTCCATAAGGATTTCCCGGGCAAGCATTCGGCACCGCTGCAGACATCGGGCTCTATTCTGGAGATGCGGATTTTCGTGGATCGTTCGTCCGTGGAACTGTTCGCGGATCGCGGGCAGGCGGTGATCACGGATTTGATTTATCCTGATCCTGCTTCAACGGGAATAACCGTATTTGCCGATGATGGCCGGAAGGTGATAGAGTCCCTGCAAGTCTATGAGTTTTCTTCATCTAGTGGCCAGTAAAAGTACGATGAATGAGTAATAAGGAGATTCGGCGTTATGCGTATTGGAGCAGTGGAAGCGGGCGGCACCAAATTTGTCTGCGGTATCGGGAATGAAAACGGAATCGTCGAGGATCGCATCAGCTTTCCGACAGGACCGCCGGAGGGCACATTATCCAGAGCCATTTCCTATTTCCAGGATCATGAGGTGGAAGCCATTGGCATCGGATCGTTTGGACCCATCGATCTGAAGCCGGAGAGCCCGACATACGGGTATGTAACGTCAACACCGAAACATGGTTGGTCGCAGATCAATGTCCTCGGTAACATGAAGTCGCATATGGATATTCCCTTTGGCTGGGATACGGATGTCAATGCAGCTGCTTTGGGCGAGGCGACTTGGGGAGCGGCCAAGGGGCTGAACAGCTGTGCTTATTATACGGTGGGTACAGGTATTGGGATCGGCCTTTATTCCGAAGGCCGGCTGGTTCATGGATTGGTACATCCGGAGGGCGGGCATGTTCCCGTGAAACGCCATCCCGAAGATGCCTTTGGAGGAACCTGTCCTTACCATGGCGATTGCTTGGAAGGATTGGCAGCTGGACCGGCGCTTGAAGCCCGATGGGGGTTGAAAGGACATCTGCTGCCGGCCGACCATCCCGCTTGGGAAATCGAAGCCTATTATATAGCGCAGTCCATCACCGGACTGATTCTGACGAATTCCCCGGAGAAGATCATACTGGGCGGCGGCGTTATGCAGCAGGCTCAGCTGTATCCCCTCATTCGTTCAGAGGTGAGGCGCAATTTGAACGGATATGTGCTTGCCGACGAAATTGTACATGATATCGAACATTATATAGTTCCCCCAGTATTAGGCACTCAGTCCGGGTTATGCGGAGCATTGGCTCTGGGAATCCGGGCATGGCAAGATTCGCAATCCTAAACAGGTCTGTCATCAGGAGATCAGCCCGATTGTTCGGGCTGTTCCTTCCTACCTATATAACGTGGGGTAAAGAATCGAAAAGAGGTGGATATATGAAATTACCGCAAGGTGTACATACAAAGTTGCTGCGCACGATGTCTACGATCACGATGACCTTGTTGCTGGCGACAAGCGTCGTTCCGGATTCGGCATGGGCGGCGTCAGCGATCCATGAAGAGAATGCAGCTTTGAAGGGGAAAGGAGAAAACGACATTTTTGAAAGCGCATCCAATGTAAATACCAACCTCGAGGGGTGGGAGTTGAAGGGCAACGGCAGGATGGAACAAACGGCAGAAGGTTTACGGCTTAGTTCCGATTCAAGTGAGAACGCAGCGGCGATTTCCGCAACCAGAGCGGATGATTTTGTCTATGAAGCCGATGTGATGATTACGGATATGCAAGCAGATGCTTCGCTGGTCTTTCGTTCAAGTGTTGACGGCTGGTCATCGTATATGCTGCAAATCGTGCCCAGCGCAGGCTTGGTACGCCTCAAGGATGCCCGCGAAGGGAATGGAAGATTGAAGGTGGAAAAAGCGGTCGCGTTGAGTCGGGGGGACATCGTTCACCTTAAGGTCAAGGTGGTAGGCAGCAATATCAAGGTATATTGGGGAAGCCAATATGAACCGATGATTGAAGTCGATGATACGGCTTATTCCACAGGATACCTGGGTCTTCATGTGTGGGACGGTTCCGCCCTGTTTCAAAATATCAAGGTGAGCGAGTGGAAAGGCAACCTGTTCGGACCGGCAAATACGAGCGGGGACTGGCAGCCTGACATCAAAGGGCTTAAGGGATCGGCATCGAAGGGGCTCGAAGCCTACAGGATCTATAAGAATGCGGCTGCGGATTATGTGCTGGAAGGCAATATCACCTTAGGGGGACAGGCTGAAGCCGGGTTCTATTGGAGAGGGAACGATCAAGGAACGGAGGGATACGAAGCCGTATTCAGGAGAGAGGATGATCAGGTCCGGGTAACGCTGGAAACCTCGGATGGAAAGGTGATTGGCGCATCGAGCCGTACCTATCCAAGCCTGCCAACAAGTGCGCATCATGTGGAGATCCACGTCTCCGGAGACAGTATTCAAATGGTTGTAGATGGTTACGAACCCGCTGCGATCCGCGTATCCGACGGAAGTTACGCGGGCGGATCGATCGGGATGAAGGTAAAGTCCGGAACGGCTTACTTTCAGGACGTTTACGTAACCCCGATGGCGGATTATTATACAGAGGAATATCGCCCGCAGTATCACTATAGCCCAATCCGAGGCTCGGCAAGCGATCCGAACGGATTGGTCTATTTTGAGGGGGAATATCATCTCTTCCATCAGGACGGAGGCCAGTGGGCGCATGCGGTCAGCCGGGATCTGGTGCATTGGAACCGGCTGCCGATCGCACTGCCTTGGAACGATCTCGGACATGTCTGGTCGGGTTCTGCCGTAGCCGATACAACGAACGCTTCAGGCCTGTTCGGGGATTCTGGAGGCAAAGGGCTCATTGCCTACTACACATCCTTCAATCCTGATCGGCCGGGCGGGAATCAGAAGATCGGACTTGCTTACAGCACCGATCACGGACGGACCTGGACGTATTCGAAAGAACGGCCGATCCTCATCGAGAACCCGGGCAAACAGGGCGAGGATCCGGGAGGATGGGATTTTCGCGATCCTAAAGTGGTACGGGATGAAGCCAACAACCGCTGGATCATGGTGGTATCAGGGGGAGATCATATCCGTTTCTTTACCTCCGACAATCTGGTCGATTGGACCTTAACGGACCGTTTCGGGTATGGGGAATATATCCGTGGAGGCGTGTGGGAATGCCCGGATCTGTTTCAGCTTGCCGTGGACGGCTCCGGTCAGCGCAAATGGGTGTTGATGATCAGCAGCGGCGCTAATCCGAACACCCAAGGCTCCGATGCGGAATATTTTATCGGCGATGTGACGCCAGACGGCAAATTTATGAATGATCATACGGCGGGGACCGTGCTGAGAACGGATTGGGGCAAGGAATTCTACGCCTCCATGTCTTTCTCCGACCTGCCGGACAATCGAAGAATCATGCTGGCATGGATGACGAACTGGGATTACCCCTTCAGTTTTCCGACTTCGGGCTGGAAAGGTCAGCTGACCATCCCTAGAGAGCTGTCGCTCAGAACGACGAGTGAGGGGATACGTCTGCACCAGTCTCCAATCTCTGAGCTAGAGACCCTCCGGAATACGGTAATCCATGTGAATAACAGGCAAGTGACGGAGACCTCGCAGAATGTGTTAAAGGGGATTCAGGCCGGCGCGTTTGAAATCGAGGCGGAAGTCGAGATTCCGACAGACAGCAGCGAGCTGGAATTCGGCTTCCGGCTGCGGGAAGGCGGCGGACAACAGACGGTGGTCGGTTATAACAACTCCGCGCATCACATGTTCATTGACCGTTCGGCATCGGGAACCACGGATTTCTCCAGTCTGTTCTCGACCGAACACAAAGCTTTGCTGCACCCCGTAGATGGAGTGGTCAAGCTGCGTATTTATGTCGATGAATCTTCCGTCGAGGTGTTCGGCAATGACGGAAACATTGTGTTCTCGGACGTTATTTTACCGGATCTGGCCAGACGGGGGATGAGCTTTTACACTCTAGGCGGCCAAGTAAAGCTGAAATCCCTGAAGGTGCATGAGCTGGATTCTGTGTGGAGGCCTCTTGATCCATCGGAACCTGCTTCCCGCATCCTGCTGGATTCATACGAGCTGGACCTGTCCCGGGGACAGACCGAATCGTTGTACGCTGCCGTGGATCGTGTCCCGGGCAACGGGAAGAAACCTTTGGTATGGACATCCAGTCATCCCGAGACGGTCCGGATTATTTCATCCGATGAGACCCATGCCGTATTGAAAGCGGCGAATGCGGGAGAAGCCGTCATTACGGCCTCAACCCCAAACGGAAAAATATCGGCGAGCACCCGCGTGTTGGTCTCGAGCGGAACATTCAAAACGAATCTGACGGGATGGAAACCGGATCTTAAGGCCTCGAAGTGGGTCCTTACCGAGCATGGAATCCGGGGCAGCCATTCGAGTGATGCTAATTATATGGCGCAAGAGAGGGCAGGAGACTTCACGTTCGAGGGAGACATGCGGCTTGGGGAAGCGGGCGGTGCCGGATCCATGCTGTTTCGGGCAAGCGGGGACGGCCGCAGCGGATATTATCTGAATTTGGATCCTGGTTTGAAGTCGATTCGGCTCTTCTACATGGTCGAAGGTCGATTCGAGGAACGTCAAGTCCTGGCCAGCGTCCCCGACTTTATCCAAGGGGGAAGAGCCTATCACCTGAGGATTGAAGCGAAAGGTCCGCATATTCAAGTCGGCGTGGACGGGAAGACGGTAATCGATGTGATGGACGGGACATTTGCCGAAGGACATTTTGGGGTCAATGTGTTCGGCGGACAGGCTTCCTATCAAAATGTCTACGTCCGTCATTCGTCTGAAGCTCGACTGACGAAAACCAGCATCACGAACGAAGCCGTGAACAAGGCGATCCATACCGAGAAATCCGTAAACGGCGAACCCGTTACCGTGAAGGAATCAACGGGTACGGGCAACCTGCTATGGGTATGGGTACCGACAGGAGAAGAAGGCACGTATTCCATTCGCACGCCGGAAGGGAAGGCTTTGGATATGGATACCGGGCTGAACCGGATTCAGTTATACACGTATCTCGGTTATAACAATCAGCGGTGGAGAGTAGAACGTCAGGAAGATGATACGGTAACCATCCGATCCGTCCACGATGGACGGGCGCTTGCCGTAAAGGCTGACGGTTCGGGGCTGGAATTGAATGAGCCGGATGCCGCTTCGGATCGTCAGCGATGGCGGCTTGGGCTTTGAAGCCAAGGATCGATAAATCGAATAAAGGGAAGAGCTGCCGCTGTCGGCGGCTCTTTTTTTCGGGGAGTATAACCGATGGTTCGCCGATGGACGAACCCATTCCTGCCGGGATGCGGAACGGGATAAAAGGGTGACGCTCCCTGGCGAGTATGATACTCTAGAAGAGTTACTAGATTGATAGAATAGATGCGATACACCGTGTGAACGAATAGGCAACAAACGGTAATTCGGAACCAAAGGGGTTAAACCTATGACAGATTTATTAATGTACGAGCGGGAGTATTGGAGCCGTTATATACATATTGCAGGCATCGACGAGGTCGGCCGCGGTTGTTTGTTCGGCGATGTGGTCGCTGCGGCGGTCATTATGCCGGAGGGGCTGGTCATTGAAGGAATTAACGATTCGAAGAAACTCAGTGCCAAGAAGCGGGAAACCCTATACGACCTTATCATGGAGCAGGCGCTGGCGGTCGGCGTCGGTTTGGTGGATGCGGAAACGATTGACCGCATTAACATTAAACAAGCGGCAAGACTTGCGATGAAGAAGGCGATCGAGCAGTTGGCGGTTCCCCCACAGTTTCTGCTTGTTGATGCCGAGAAGGTGGATTGCGATATTCCCCAGCGTGCCATCATTAAAGGGGACGCCAACAGCCAGTCCATTGGGGCAGCTTCCATTATAGCCAAGGTCACCCGCGATAGGCTGTGCGAGGGGGAATGGGAGGCGCGTTATCCGGAATACGGAATCGCCGTACATAAAGGCTATGCTACCAAGTTTCACCGGGAACAGCTGCAGCTGCACGGACCTACCGCCATGCATAGAAGAAGCTTTTTGAAAAATATGGAGATTGAGCAATTGTCCTTGTTCTAGATTTCGATGCAGCCCGCCCTCGTCAAAAGGCGGGCTGCTGCCGATATATAAGGTAAACAGAAGGTGTGGGAGGAACTATCGTGAACATCGGATCGTTGATTCGCGGACTCCTGGGCGAGCAGAAGCCGGGAGACGCCAAGACGTTGGAACTTAAGCCGGGTCAAGTCGTTCGCGGTGTCGTTATGAACGTATCGGAGGACGGGCAGGAAGCGGTGGTGCAGATCCAGGGCGTTCAAGTGAAAGCGAAGCTGGAAACGCCGCTCCGAGCCGGGGAAACGGCTCTGCTGCAGGTTCAGCCGCCGGGAGAGGGAGGGACAGCCGTGCTTAAGCCTCTCAGCCAAACGCCGGGACAGCCGTTGTCCCCTTCATCCATGGCTGAGGTGCTGGATTTTGCGGGTCTACCGGATACGAAGGAAAACCGCGAAATGATCCGGGGCATGCAGAACGCGGGAGTTCCCCTGACGAAGGACAATATTGCCATGTTCCGAGAGGCTTTGGCCGTAAAGCCTCCTCAGATCCCGGCCGCGGAATGGGCGGAGTCGGCTGCGATCGCGTTTCACCGCGGACTGCCGATTAGCCCTGAAAGCGTAAAGGGACTGCATCAGGCCGTATTTGGACCCCAGCTGCATCAGCTGTTGCAGTCGCTGGAGCAGCAGCTGACGTCTGCTCTAAGCAACGGTATCGGAGGCGCAGCGGCTGCCGGGAAAAATGCAGCGTCCGCTGCGCCTCCGACGGCTGCTGGCGCAGAGGGCACCGCTGCCGCGCAGCAGCAAGCAGTAGCGGCGAACCATACTGCTGGAGGTACCGCGCAGGCCGGCTCAGGTCAGCAGGCGCTGCTGACCAAGCTGCAGGGCCTGCTGCAGCAGCTGCGCGGCGAGCTCGCGCAGCCATGGGCCAGCGGCGGCATGGCAGCGCCAGCCGCCGGACAACCCGCCGCCGTGCCCACAGGGCCGGCGGCAGCTCTTGGCGAAGGGGCCGCAGGCCCTTCGCCAAAGCTGCCCACCCCCGGCGCGGAGCCGTGGGTGGGGCGGCTCTTGAAGCTGCTCGGTGCGGAGCACGAGCAGCAGGCCCTGCGCGGGGCCGGGACGGCCCCCGCGGGTGAAGCGGCGCGCAGTGGCAGCACCGCGCCGGCAGCGCCAGCAGGGCAGCCTGCCGCGACGCCCGGAAGCGGCACGGCCGCGGGCACGGCTCACGGCGCCGCCGCGCCCGGAGCGAATGCGGCCGTGACCGCATCGGCAGCTGCTCCAACGGCAGCAGGCGCAACTGTACCGGCTCCGGCCGCAGCGCAGCCAACCGCTGCTGCGGCAGCCCAAGCTTCCCTGCCCGCCACTCCTGCCTCTGGCAGCGGGGGCGCAGCAGCGAACATGCCAGGAGCCTCCGCCACGCCAGGGAATGCGGCAAACGCGAACCAGCAGGCGCCGGGTATTCCGAATGCTCAGACCGGCGCCGCGAATCAGCCGGGTATTCCGAATGCTCAGACCGGCGCCGCGAATCAGCCGGGCTTGACGCACCCGGTAACGTCAACCGTACAGCAGCAAATAACCCAAGGCGTGCATCCGGCCGCCATGGCTTCAGGGCCATCGGGGGATTCGTCGCTTGCCCTGCAGGATACCCTGAAAGGGGTGCTGCTTCAGGTGCTGTCCAGCCAGGATGCGCCTCCGGCGCTGAAGGAAGCGGCCCAGCAGGTCATTCAGCATTTAACGGGCCAGCAGCTCTTGCTGAATACCGATCGAACGGCGCCGTTCGCTCAGATCACGCTGTTCATACCTTTGCATGGCGCCGACGGGGAACAGACCGCGTCCGTACATATTCAATCCCGCAGAGGCCGTAAAGGCGAGCTGGATGCAACCAACTGCAGGCTGTTGTTCGACCTGGATATGAAGTTTCTGGGGCAGACCCTGATCGATGTGCAGGTTGTTGACCGGATCGTCAGCCTTAACTTTCGGAATGATCAGCCATTTGCCGCGGAGCTGTTCGAAGGGACCAATCAGGAGTTGGCACAAGCCGTTTCGTCGATCGGCTACCAATTGCTCAGCGTCAAAACAGAACCGCTGCCCCTGGATTCGCTGCCGGCAGCAGAAGATTCCGTGCAGGGAACGGCAGCCGAATACACCCCTCAGGTTTATAAAGGGGTGGACATGCGGATATGAGCAAGCTAGAGAAAGAGGAAGGGTCAATCACCGCCATGAAAAAGGCGGTTGCGCTTAAATATACGCCCGGCGAAAGCGAAGCGCCGGTCGTGGTTGCCAAGGGACAAGGCAAACTGGCGGAGTCTATATTGGATAAAGCCAAAGAGCATGGCGTTCCCGTGCAGGAAGATGCTGCCTTGGTGGAGATTCTCTCCAAGCTGGATCTGGATCAGCAGATTCCGGAGGAGCTGTACCAGCTGGTTGCGGAAGTGCTGACGTATGTTTATCGTGCGGATCGTCAAGCGAAGGACGGAGGGATGATGCCGTCATGACCTCGCCATCCGGAAAAAAGGACAACCGCAAGCAAAAAGGAGCGGCTGCCGAAGAATTGGCGGCCGCCGCCCTGATTAAAAAAGGATACCGGATTCTGGACCGGAACTGGCGCTGCCGTTTTGGAGAATTGGACATCGTGGCGGAAACAGGGGAGACTCTTGTGGTGATCGAGGTAAGGAGCCGAAGCGGTACGACCCGCTTCGGCACGCCCTCCGAGTCCGTGAACGCCCGCAAAGTGATGCAGGTCCGTAACACGGCCCAGCAGTATGTTCACCAGAAGCGTTATTACGAACGGACGATACGTTTCGACGTCATTTCGGTTATGCTCCGGGAAGACATGACGGCAGATTCGATGGATCATATCGAGAATGCATTTTAAGTTGGATCTGATCCGAATCGATAAGAATAACCATAGAAACAGGTGAGGGCCCCTTGATCCCTCACCTGTTTCTGCATAATGGCCGTTCTCTTTAATACGAGCATACTTCCAGACAATTGTCGTCCAGGTCATAGAATGTAAAATAGGTTGCGCCGTATTCCAGGATGGTATCGACCCGTACGTTTTGTTTCCTCAGATGCCGATATGCGTCCTCCACGTTCGGAACGAAAAAATTAAACAGGGCATGCCGGCGCTCAAAGTATCTCTCTTCTTCTGTTGAGAAAAGGGTAAGGGAGGTTTGTCCGAACAGAATGCATTGATACTCCCCTTGCTCGCTCTCCCAGCCGATTCTGCCCCCAAGAACGCCTGTGTACCATTCTTTAGCAGCTTTTATATTCCTCGTGGGGACAAAGACGGTGTCGATATGCTGAAATATGGAAACGCTCATGCTATCCTTCCTCTCGGCTTTTTTCTTGCTCCAAATCATAATATGCTCTTGTTGCCCTGTATCGGGATCCACGGTTTCTTCAAGGCGTTCAAAACCGTTCTTCGCGTAGAAGCGGAGTGCCCTTTGGTTATCCGCATATACCCGAAGCTTCAACGTATCTCGAAGGTCCATGGCATAGCGAAGAAGGGCTTTCCCCCATCCTTGATTTTGGCGGCTTGGATCGATGAACAATGCCGCTAAATCCTCGCCTACAAGGGAGACAAAGCCTCGGACTTGACCTGATTCCTCCAATAGATAAGTTTCGGCCATCGGGAGGTATACCTCCCGCATGTCCTCCTGCTTGGATTCCCAATACTCGGCGGGTATAAAATGATGCGCCTCTTTGGAAGCGGCCAGCCATATTTCGATAAGGACATTTAGATCTTCATTGGTCATCTGTCTGATCATCATAGGGTATCGACTCCATTTCATAAACGGTGGGTTTCTTCGGTTGCTATATATTGGCGATCCAGTTGTCGGTATTGAATCGCTTCGGCGACATGCCGGCTTTGAATGCCGTCGGATGCCTCGAGATCGGCGATGGTTCGGGCCAGCTTCAGGATTCGGTCATATGCGCGCATGCTCAGGCCCAGCGTATCGATGGTTGCTTGCAGGAGCTCTGCCGACTCCTTGTCCAGGCTCGCATGTTTTCTCAGAAAGCTGCCGAACAGTTCGCTGTTCCAGCCGAATGGCAGCCCGTCATAGCGTTTCAATTGAATTGCTTGTGCCGCATAGACCTGATCCCGCATGTGTTCGGAGGATAGGGGCGGCGTGCTTCCCGGCCATTCCTTGGGGCGAGGCACGTCCACTTGAAGGTCGATCCGATCCATCAAGGGGCCCGAGATTTTCGCCCGGTATTGGGCGATCCGCGAAACGCTGCAGGTGCATCGCTGATGAGGATGGTCGCTGCCGTAGTAACCGCACGGACAGGGATTCATCGAACAAGCCAGCATGAAATGCGCCGGGAAGGTAAAAACCGCCCGTGCTCTGCTTATGGTCACTTCACGATCCTCCAGAGGCTGACGCAGCACCTCCAGCACATGCCTTGAGAACTCGGGAAGCTCATCCAGGAACAGAATGCCTTTATGGGCCAGACTGACCTCTCCCGGCTTCGGAATGGTTCCTCCTCCGATGAGGCCGCCGGCTGAGATGGTATGATGGGGAGACCGGAAGGGACGTCTTTTCATCAGCCCATCGGATGGTTTTAGCTTCCCGGCAGCGCTGAATATTTTCGTCGTCGTCAACGCTTCTTGGTCGGCCAGCGGCGGAAGTATGGTGGGAAGGCGCTTCATCAGCATCGTTTTACCGGTACCGGGGGGCCCGATGAGAAGGATATTGTGCATGCCGGCCGCGGCGATGGTCAGGGCGCGTTTGATATGCTGCTGCCCGATCACGTCCCTATAGTCTTCAAGCTGTTTGCCCTGATCGCTGCTTTCTTGCGATCTGCTTGCATTCATCGATCGGTCGTACCGGAGCTGTGAGAGCGAAACGGTAACAGTGCCATCTCCTGCTGCATCACTACGGCGAGTGGTTTCTGCTGGTGGATTCGGGACGAGCTCATTCAAATGACCGAGCCCATAGACCTCGATTCCTCCGATTAAAGCAGCTTCCGCCGCGTTTTCCCGCGGAAGAAGAACGCCGGCATACCCTTCTTTTTGGGCTTGCTCCACCATCGGAAGAACTCCCGTCACGGGCCTGAGCGTGCCATCGAGTGCAAGCTCGCCGATGATCAATATTCGATCGGCATCCGAGAAGGCCCACTGCTCGCTTGTCAGCAAAATGCCGACGGCGATCGCCAGATCGAAGGAGGAACCTTCCTTGCGCAGGTCAGCAGGGGCAAGATTGACGGTCACCCGTTTCAGTGGATAAGTAAAACCGCAGTTTTTAATCGCCGCCCGTACTCGCTCGACGGATTCGCGGATGGAGGAATCGGGCAGCCCGATGATGGCGGTTTGCGGCAGCCCGTTAGCGAGGTCCACCTCCACTTGAATGATGACGCCGTCGATGCCGTGCAAGCAGGCGCTATGAAGTTTTCCGTACATAAGAAAAGCACCTCTTTTCAGATATCAGTGGATTGTAACAAGAAGGAACATCCAAGATTCGAAAAGGGTGCTTCCTCATTTTCGCAGGGTGATTCTAGTCCGTATTGTAAAAGTTTCCCTCCTGTCTGTCAATTCGCGATCATATACTAAAAGCCCCGTCTTACAGGCAGGAACCCGGACAGGATACGGAGTTTCGGCGATGAATGTACCGTATTTCAGATGATTGCCACTTTTTCAGATTCTGAGGTCTGGCCAATAACGGGAAGGATTGTGAATGGTCAATGAGCGGCTCCGGCAGGTACAATCAAATCCGTAAACGTCAAGACGGGTTGAGCGTCGAGCGTTACATAATCATACATAAGGGAGAGGGTTGCGTGAAAATTTGGAACCGAAAGCTGGGGCTGGCGGCATTGGCTGCCGTCATGACCGGCGCATTGTTGAGCGGCTGCTCGAAAGATAACGCGGCAAACGAGGGGAATCATGAAAGCGCTGATACTGGGAAGGAAATCACGTTAGAGATGATGACCTTTTCCCATACGAATTGGCCGTACAAGGAGAATTGGCCGATTTATAAGTACTTAAAAGAGGAAACCGGCATCTCCTTCAAGGTGCAACCCGTCATGAGCGATTACACCACCACGATGAACCTGGCGATATCCTCGGGCGAGATCCCGGATCTCATGATGGTCAACAGCCTGAATGCTGCCAACACGCACGGGGCCAGCGGCGCGTTCGTCGACTATTTCGAGCATCTGGATCAGATGCCGAATTACAAGAAGTTTCTTGATGATCATCCGGAGGTAAAGGCCGCTATACTGTCTCCCGAGGGAAAAAATTATTTTATGCCGTTGTACGGACTTGAGCAGCAATCCAGGCGTTCCTGGCTTTACCGGGACGATATATTCAAGAAACACAATCTGACGCCGCCCACGACTTACGACGAACTGTATACCGTTGCGAAAAAGTTGAAGGAACTGTACCCGGACAGCTTCCCGATTGCCGTGTTCAACGGATTGAGCCCGCTGGTTAATATGGCACCTGCGTTTAATACCAACAGCAGCTATTATTACGATTTCGAGAAGAACGAATGGCGCTACGGACCGACAGAAGACAACTACAAGAAAATGGTCGAATATATGAATAAATTTTACGCGGAGGGCTTGGTTGCGCCTGACTTCATGGCACATAAACGCAAGCAATTTAACGATCTGCTGCTTCAGAACAAATCGTTTATCGCCAGCGACTACATCGGCATCATGGATGAGCTGCCGTTGATGCTGGGGGATGCATCGTCTGAGTTCAGTCTTGATTACATGGTTCCGCCTATCGGCACGCCGGATGGCAAGTCCCATAACGTGTTTGCCGGATTACAGAGTGACGGCTTTGCCGTAGCGTCAAATTCCAAAGAGCGGGATCGACTGCTGCAGTACCTTGATTTCCTGTTCTCCCCCGAAGGGATTGAGCTGGCAACCTGGGGCAGGGAAGGCGAGACGTTCACGACGGAGAACGGGGTTCGCACGTTCAACGATGATTACAAAGAGTTTGGCGACTTAAGAACCAAAACGGGAATCGCGACGATCGGCGCTCACATAGTATTGGACATGACCGCATACGAGTCCATGTATTCACCAAAAATGCGGGAAGCGATGAAAATCGCACCAGACCATGAAACGATGCCGCAGCCAAGGCTTGCGTATACGAATGAAGAGAATGAAGTGCTGAGCATGGTCGGTGAAACCGTGAAGAAATTCCATGAGGAGCAGATTGCGAAATTCATTTTGGGACAGAAACCGATGGATGAATGGGACACTTACGTGCAAGAAGTGAACAAACTTGGCGTGCAGCAGGTGCTGGATGTTCATCAAAGCGCTTATGAACGGACGCAGAAATTCCTGAACGAAGCCAAGTAATTTAACCTGAACGCCATGCAGCCAGAGGAACCGGGCGGCTCTCTTTTTCGGATCGGCTCTTCGGATGCTCGTTATGCCTGGTTCCGGCCCGCAGGGGGTGCCGCTTATGGATACCGCATGGATTTCGCTGCTAAAGGAGGATACGTTTTTTGCAAGCACGGCATTCGAGTTTCTTGACCAAAGTGAAGCGGGATAAATACCTGCTGCTGCTGCTTCTTCCCTGTGCTCTGTATTACATCATTTTTAAATATGTTCCCATATTCGGCGTTTCGATCGCCTTCATGGACTACAACTTGTTTAAGGGAATCGCGGAGAGCGATTGGGTGGGGTTCAAATATTTCAGCATGTTTTTTAATACGCCCGACTTCTGGCCTGTTCTCCGGAATACATTTCTGCTGGGGTTGTATAAGCTGATTTTCGGCTTTCCCGCGCCCATCATACTTGCGTTGCTCATTAATGAAGTGAGCAAATCTTTCTTGAAGCGGTTTGTCCAGACGGTCAGTTATCTTCCGCATTTCATATCCAACGTGGTTGTCGCGGGGATCGCGGTCATGTTTCTGTCGCCTACAGGCGGGGTGGTCAACCAGCTGCTGAATGCCATTGGGCTTGAACGGATCAACTTTCTGGTGGAAGCCTCCTGGTTCAGGTCGATTTATGTGACGACGGACGTATGGCAGCATATTGGATGGGGGACCATTATCTATTTGGCCGCATTGACGGCCATCGATCCGCAGCTCTATGAAGCGGCGCGCATGGACGGAGCGAACCGGTGGAGACAGACGCTGAACATTACGCTGCCCGGCATCGCCCCGGCGATTGTGATCATCCTGATACTCGACATCGGAAAAATATTGGAGATCGGCTTTGAGAAGGTATACCTGCTTGCGACTCCCGCTACTTACGAGACGGCCGATATCATATCTACTTACGTATACAGAGTAGGCTTAACGCAAGGCAACTACAGCTATGCAACGGCGATCGATCTGTTTACCGGCATCATCAGCTTTATTTTCATTATCGCGGCAAATGCGTTCAGCCGGCGAGTCAGCGGAAGCAGCATTTGGTAGAGGAGGAACGTGATGAAACCGAAATGGAATTGGTTTGATGCCCTGAATGCCTTGATATTGACTGGGGTCGTAGGGGCGTGTTTATACCCGTTTGTCTACATGCTGGCCGTGTCCCTCAGCGATTCCGCCTCCATTGCCTCGGGGGAGGTCTGGCTGTGGCCGAAGGGCTTCAACCTGGATATGTATCAGTATGTGTTCGAGGACGGACGGGTGCTGAAAGGATACAAGAATACGCTGATATATGTCGTTCTCGGTACGGCGATTTCCTTGTTGGTGACGGCGCTGGGGGCCTATTCGCTGTCCAAGGCCAAGCTGGTCATGGGTAAACCGATATTGATGCTGATCGTGTTTACGATGTTTTTCAACGGAGGCATGATTCCGACGTTTCTGGTCGTGAAGGAGCTGGGCTTTGTCAACACCATATGGGGCATGGTGCTCCCAGGAGCCGTAGCCACCTGGAATCTGCTGATAATGCGGACTTTCTTCATGGGGATGCCCCAAGAGCTTGAAGAATCCGGCAAAATCGACGGTCTGTCCGAGATCGGAATTTTCTTTCGAATTGTGCTTCCGCTTTCCAAGCCGGTGCTTGCCACCATCGGATTGTATTATGCGGTGGGGATGTGGAATAACTTCATGGGTCCGCTGCTGTATTTGCGGGATGCCGATATGCAGCCGCTGCAGGTGATATTAAGAAACATCGTGCTGTCGGGCCAATTGACGGGAACGGATGGGCCTGTTGTAGGCGATATCGTGGTGGTGGAGGATGGTCTGAAGTTCGCTACCATCATGGTGTCCACCCTGCCGATCCTGCTGGTTTACCCGTTTATCCAGAAATATTTCGTAAAAGGAGCTTTGATCGGCTCCGTCAAAGGTTAAGCGGCCGGCCGCTCACCTGACTTACCGGATCCAGTTGGTTTTCCGGTAATCGCCTGGTGTTTGGCCGGTTATTTTTTTGAACATGCGGATAAAGGAAGTGACGTTGCGGTAGCCGATCCGGTTGCCTACTTCCTGAATCGGCATGTTCGTCGTCTCCAGAAGCTCTTTTGCTTTTGTTATCCGGATGGCATTCAATTGATCGCTGAAGTTGCTCCCCGTCTTCTCTTTAATATACCCGGACAGATAGGTGGGTGACATGTTGAGTTTATAAGCGAGCTGCTCGAGCGATATTTCTTCGTTGTAATGGGACTCCAGGTACTGAATGACATATTGGATGATATCGTAATGCTCCTCCCGTTTCCGGCGGATTGCTTGGGTTGCATGGGCGAGCTCGCCCAGAAGGACTTCCCGGTATTGGGCGGGAGTTACGCTGTACGCAAGCATATCGGCATAATCCGGAAGCACGTCGGTATTGATCTTCAGCAGTTCGACGGTTCTTCTCATGCGGACCGAGACCGATTTGGCAAAATGGCTCAGCTGATCCGCCGTAGCCTCCTGCCGCTGCAACCGTTCCAATGCCCGATCGATCAGCATTTGGCAGCTGCTCTCGTTGCCCGCCTGCAAATTCACGTAAAACTCGTGTTCCTGCTCGGCGGTGAAGCCCGTTGCATCGCCGCGGAGTTCCTTCTCCCAGATAATCTGGGTTTCCTCAAGCGGCCGGGCTTGAAGCAGGAGCGACATGGCTTCCGCATAGGCTTGATCGAACTCCGAGGTCTGCTGGAAGACGGATGAAACCGCGATATTCACGAGATAGGCGCTTTGATCGTGATCAAATATCCGTTTGAGCTGGCTGAGGCTCTGCTGCAGCGTGTCTGATTTTTCCTGCGTGTACACGATGGATAAGATTTGTTTGCCCTCCATCTGAAGGGTGTGCGACAAGGGAAAGGCCTCTTGGATCTGCAGCGTGATAATGTCCTTGATTTTGCCGGTTGCCCGTGTCATCAAGGCATCGAGCTTTAGAGTCGGGTTATGACGGTACCTCAATTGATAGACGATGACCATGAATGCTCCTTCGCCGACCCAAAGTTCTTTGGAAGCGGCGGTATCGATGGCAATGTTCTTGAACTGTGCCAAATAATGATAGCTGGTTAAGAGCGGTTTGGTTTGGTCCATCCATTCCTTGATCATCTTGCGCTCGTGCTGCAATCCCTTCAGATGGTTGGAAATGGCGCTGAATTCGGCGATGCTTCCTTGATACAGCTCCATCTCCGTTTGGCCCAGTCCCGTCACCATTCTCTTCAGCGGTTGGTTGATATTGCGAGAGAAGACCCACGATGCCAACGTGCCTATTAGCAGGGTGGCGGCAAATAACAGCACGGCAATCCAGTTCATGCGGCTGATGCTTTGATTAAGTTCGTTGTGCGGAATGATGGAGATATAGGTAAGACCGGAGCGTGCCCCTTTTTCGAAAAAATAGTACGATCCCTTCTCCATGATCCAATCCGACTGGCCGTCCCATTCCGGCAGCGGCTGGGAAGCCGTGTCCGGCGAGGATTCATACAGTTTCGTTCCCTTCGGGTCCAACAGCACGAAACGGGAACCGGCCATTCCTTTATAGGATTCATACCAGCTTTTCATATTTACGAAAGCTATGATTTGCCAGGGGCTTCCTTGCACATCAGCGACTAACGGCAGCAGCTGCACCTCGCTCTTCTCGGTCCCGATGGAGAAGGCGCTGCTGGGAAGCATTTGCATAAACCCATTGGCGGGCACTGTCTTTTTCCAGAACTCGTACGGATAGGAATTGCTGATGTAATAATGCTTGAACATGCGGTCATCGTTAACGATGCCGTCCCGTTCAAGCAGGAAGGCATGATTCCGGTAGTAGATCATGACATTATTCAAGTGATAGTATGGCTGGCTGACCAGGGTCCGAATCTGATCCGTCACCATTTCAACCTGCAGATAATCGATTCCTTTCTTTCCGCCGGCATCGGCCTGCCTGCTGATATTGCCGACGAATTCGTTATGCTGAAGGTTGAGGAGAAGGCTTTTCCAGGTGGAATATTGCTTCTCGAAATTGTCGACGGTGTTTCGAATCAGGGTCAGATTATATTTGACGATCTCATTGTTCACATTGCGGGAATAGAAGGTCATCGACCATAGGTTGTAGGAGGAGAGCAGGATAATCACGACGAGAAAATAGACCAACATTTTGACGAATAATGAATGAAGCGGAAAAAACGATTTCAACCATTTCATGCTGAATCTCCTTATGAACACGCCTACTTGTCTTTCTCTTTCCAAATCATTCTACCGGATCGCACAGAAAGGATAAAGAGTTTTATAATGCGTCACAGTTTGATCTTACTAAAAAGGGATTTAATGGTATAATAGTAACGAATGAACTAATTCTATGAGGAATGGAGGGGGAATCGAAATGACGATATTATGGGAAAATATCTTAATTATGCTTGCAGCAGGATTGCTTGGCATTGCCATTGTGGTGTTAGGCATTATAGGTTTGATACATTACGCGCGAAAAAACAATTAAGCATACATATATTTCCAATTTATATCTGGAAGGAATCATACCCATGCCAAATCGAGTGGATAAACGGTGAACTTTTTAAGGTAAGCGTTTTAAAAACATGTTACAATAGCTTGGGTTTAATATATAAAGGTTGACAGTGCCAACTTTCATAGATTGGTTGCGTGTCAGCCAGCCTTGTTCCAGTCATGTTGATAGGAGGATTCGAGAATGAATATCCATGAATATCAAGGAAAACAAGTACTGAAGCAATATGGAGTAGCTGTTCCGAACGGCAAGGTAGCGTTTACGGTGGAAGAAGCAGTTGAAGCTGCGCAATCTTTGGGCAGTCCCGTAACCGTTGTCAAAGCGCAGATCCACGCAGGCGGCCGCGGTAAAGCCGGCGGCGTTAAAGTGGCGAAGAACCTGGACGAGGTTCGTGCTTATGCCGAAGAAATTCTGGGCAAGGTGTTGGTGACTCACCAAACGGGTCCGGAAGGCAAGGAAGTCAAGCGTCTCCTTATTGAAGAGGGCTGCGATATTCGCAAAGAGTACTATATCGGGGTGGTCGTTGACCGCGCTACCGGCCGTGTCGTCATGATGGCGTCCGAGGAAGGCGGTACCGAAATCGAAGAGGTTGCAGCAGCAACCCCTGAGAAAATTTTCAAAGAAGTCGTGGATCCGGCGATCGGACTTCAAACATTCCAAGCGCGGAAATTAGCGTATTCCATTAATATTCCGAATGAACTGGTAGGTAAAGCCGTTCAGTTCATGCTGGCCTTGTATAAGGCATTCGTAGAGAAGGATTGCTCTATCGCTGAAATCAATCCGCTTGTCGTAACCGGTGACGGAAACGTCATGGCTCTCGATGCCAAACTCAATTTCGATTCCAATGCGTTGTTCCGTCATAAGGACATCTTGGAACTGCGCGATCTGGATGAGGAAGACGAGAAGGAAATCGAAGCGTCCAAATACGACTTGAGTTACATAGCTCTCGACGGCAACATCGGCTGCATGGTTAACGGCGCAGGTCTTGCCATGGCTACGATGGACATCATCAAGTATTATGGCGGCGACCCTGCCAACTTCCTTGATGTTGGGGGCGGCGCAACAACGGAGAAGGTAACGGAAGCCTTCAAGATTATTTTGTCCGATCCTCAAGTAAAAGGAATCTTTGTCAACATTTTCGGCGGCATTATGCGTTGCGACGTTATTGCTACCGGTGTTGTCGAAGCAGCGAAACAGCTGGGACTGACTCGTCCGCTTGTTGTACGCTTGGAAGGAACGAACGTAGACCTCGGCAAGCAGATTTTGGCTGAGTCCGGTCTGAATATCGTGCCTGCTGATTCCATGGCCGACGGAGCACAGAAGATCGTCTCCCTCGTTCAGTAATATTTCATTCCTGAAGGGGCATGGCACGATGGGCTTCTTAGCCCTGCCGTGCGGTTGCTTTCATTTTCAAATAACAATAGGGGATGTGAATCAATCGTGAGTATTTTGATCGATAAAAATACAAAAGTTATCACGCAAGGGATTACAGGTAAAACAGCCCTGTTCCATGCAAAAGGCGCCTTGGATTACGGTACGCAGATGGTCGGCGGAACTTCGCCCGGCAAAGGCGGAACCGAAGTTGAAATCACGCTGGAGAACGGCGAAACCGTCAAACTGCCGGTTTACAACACCGTTGAGGAAGCCAAAGCCAAAACAGGCGCAACCGCAAGCGTCATTTATGTACCGCCTGCTTTTGCGGCCGACTCCATTCTGGAAGCCGTTGATGCCGAGATGGATCTGGTGATCTGCATTACGGAAGGCATTCCGGTGCTCGACATGGTAAAGGTATCCCGTTATATGGAAGGCAAGAAGACTCGCTTGATCGGACCTAACTGTCCGGGTGTCATCACGCCGGGTGAATGTAAAATCGGCATCATGCCGGGTTACATCCACACGCCGGGACATGTCGGGGTTGTATCGCGGAGCGGTACCTTGACCTATGAAGCCGTTCATCAGCTAACGGCCCGCGGCATCGGACAATCCTCCGCCGTAGGAATCGGCGGCGACCCTGTCAAAGGGACGGAGTTTATCGATGTGCTGAGACTGTTCAACGAAGATCCGAATACCAAAGCGGTGATCATGATCGGCGAGATCGGCGGAACCGCTGAGGAAGAAGCGGCTGAGTGGATCAAAGCGAACATGACCAAGCCGGTGGTAGGCTTCATTGGCGGCGCAACAGCGCCTCCAGGGAAACGTATGGGCCACGCGGGCGCGATCATTTCCGGCGGTAAAGGAACAGCCAAGGAAAAAATCGCTGTGCTTGAAGCATGCGGCATCAAAGTGGCTCCTACGCCTGCCGAAATGGGCTCGACCTTGGTTAGCGTGCTGGAAGAGAAGGGGCTTTTGGAGTCCTGCACAACGCACTAAGGCTTAAACCTATCCATTGATAGGCCAGATTTACGTTATAACTTAAGGTAAGCAACCTTTTATTTCCTGATTAGGAAATGAAGGGTTGCTTTTTTGTTTATGATTTTATATTTTAAGGAGGTCGCGTGATGAGGCTGGACAGATTAATTCTGATTGCATTGCATGAAAGCGAAGGCATCGGATGGAAGACCATAAACCGAATGGTATTGAACGGCGAGCTGCATGAAGGCTTGCTGTCCTATGATGCGCAGGATTGGAGAGCGTGCGGTCTGCCTGTCGAAAAAGCAAACAAGCTGGCTAAAGAATTCCCTATCGCCGTCGAAAGAAAGCGTGTCGAACTGTCGAATGACGAGGAGGTCGAGCTTCGACAAGAGGAAGACAAGGTATGGAATTTGACAAACCGCACAAAAATACGTATTATAACAGCCCTTGATGCTGTCTATCCGGACATGTTGAAATCGTCGCCGCAAGCGCCCTGGGTTCTGTATTGCATCGGGGATCCTCATTTGCTGTCCACGCCGGGGATCGCGATGGTCGGCACAAGAATGCCTACCGGCTACGGGCGCAAGGTTGCATCGATGCTGTCGGAGGCGCTGACACGAGCGGGGCTTATGGTTGTCAGCGGCATGGCCAGAGGCATTGACAGCGTCGTGCACGAAACCGCTTTGCGAAGCGGCGGGCCGACGGTGGCCGTTCTCGGAGCCGGCATCGATGTCATTTATCCGCCGGAGAACCGCTCACTTTATGAAGAGATCGCAGCTAAAGGGCTTATTATTTCCGAATACCCGCCGGGTACCAAGGCGCTGCCGGGATTCTTCCCGCAGCGAAACCGGATCATCGCCGGGCTGACGCTGGGAACCGTGGTGGTGGAGGCGGATGCCCGCAGCGGATCGCTGATTACGGCGGATTTGGCCCTGGAGGCGGGAAGGGACGTGTTTTCCGTTCCGGGACCGCTCACTTCACCCAAGAGCAGAGGGACCTTGGATTTGGTCAAGCAAGGGGCCAAGATGGTCACGGAAGCCGGGGATATAATAGAAGAATATGATTCCTGGTTGCCAAAAGGGGTCTCGGATACATACAATAAGGAGCGGCGGGCCCCTCGTCAGGAGCGTCCGGATGAACTAGCCGGGTTGACAAATGACGAACGACAAATATACCATATGCTCGAACAGGGTCCCGGGTCGCTGGATGAGATGATCGAGCGTACCCGGTGGGATTTTGGACATTTGCATTCAGTTCTGTTATCTTTAATCATAAAAAAGCAGATTACCCAATTACCCGGTGCTATATATAAAATCATATAATGGGAAAGTTTGAATGTTGGAGAGGAGGATGAACCTGTGGCGGATTCACTCGTCATCGTAGAGTCGCCTGCCAAGGCGAAAACGATTGGCAAATATCTCGGCAGCAAGTATATCGTGAAGGCTTCGATGGGTCATGTTCGCGATTTGCCGAAGAGCCAGATCGGGGTTGAGGTGGAAAACGACTTCAATCCGAAATACATTACGATCCGCGGAAAAGGTTCTGTCTTAAAGGAACTTAAGGATGCTAGCAAAAAGGTGAAAAAAGTGTACCTCGCAGCTGACCCCGATCGCGAAGGGGAAGCCATTGCATGGCATCTTGCGCATGCGTTGGAGCTGGATGATACTCAAAGCCTGCGGGTTGTATTTAATGAAATAACGAAAACGGCCGTGAAGGATGCCTTCAAAACGCCGCGCAAAATTAACATGGATCTGGTTAATGCGCAGCAGGCCAGACGTATTTTGGACCGATTGGTTGGTTACAAGATCAGTCCTATTCTATGGAAGAAAGTGAAGAAGGGTCTTTCGGCCGGCCGGGTTCAATCGGTAGCCGTCAAAATCATTCTCGACCGCGAGAATGAGATAAGCGCTTTCGTTCCGGAAGAATATTGGACTATAACGGCTAAGCTGGCGATTAAAGGCTCCGCATTCGAAGCCAAATTCACGCAGCTAAACGGCGCGAAGAAGGAACTGACCAATGAGCAGGAAGTGAATGAAATCCTCGAGGCGATTCGGGATGCTTCCTTTAAGGTCGGCGAAGTGAAAGAGCGTGAGCGTCAGCGCCACCCGTCGCCGCCGTTTACGACGAGTTCCTTGCAGCAGGAGGCTGCGCGTAAACTCGGTTTCCGTGCCGCCAAGACCATGTCGGTAGCCCAGCAGCTGTACGAGGGTGTTGAGTTAGGCAAGGAAGGCACCGTCGGTTTAATTACTTACATGCGTACGGATTCCACGCGGATCTCAGGCACGGCTCAAGAAGAAGCGAAAGAATACATCACCGAAAAGTACGGTGATCCGTTCGTGCCGGAGAGCCCGAGACATTATTCGAAAAAAGCAGCAAACGCCCAGGATGCGCACGAAGCGATTCGTCCAACGTCCGTGCTGCGCGATCCGGAATCCATGAAGCCGTATATGAGCCGCGACCAGCTTCGGTTGTACAAACTGGTCTGGGAACGCTTTGTGGCAAGCCAGATGTCTTCTGCAGTACTGGATACGCTTTCCGTGGACATCACTGCCGGGAATACGGTCTTCCGGGCGACCGGTTCGAAGGTCCGTTTCCCTGGATTCATGAAGGTCTACGTTGAAGGCAATGACGACGGAACGACAGAGGAAGACAAATACCTGCCGGAGCTTCATTCCGGAGACATTCTGGAGAAGCAGGACATTGAGCCGAAGCAGCACTTCACGCAGCCGCCTCCGCGTTATACGGAAGCGCGTCTTGTCCGAACGCTGGAGGAGCTCGGCATAGGGCGTCCAAGTACGTATGCGCCGACGCTGGAGACGATCCAGAAGAGAGGCTACGTTGCCATCGAAGAGAAAAAATTCATGCCGACCGAGCTCGGCGAGCTTGTCATCGAGCAGATGGAGCAGTTCTTCCCCGAAATCCTCAATGTGGAGTTTACGGCGAACATGGAAGAGGATCTCGACCATGTGGAGGAAGGCTCCGAGGACTGGGTCAAGGTATTGGCAGAGTTCTATGAGTCCTTTGAGAAGCGGCTTGAAGTAGCAGAGGAAGAAATGAAGGAAATCGAAATCGAAGATGAGGTTTCCGATGAGATCTGCGAAAAATGCGGCAAGCCCATGGTTTATAAGCTGGGCCGTTTCGGCAAGTTTCTTGCCTGCTCGGGGTTCCCGGAATGCCGGAATACCAAGCCGATCGTGAAGGACATCGGCGTATCTTGCCCGAAATGCAAGGAAGGCCATGTCGTGGAACGCCGGAGCAAGAAGGGGCGCGTCTTCTTTGGCTGTGACCGGTATCCCGAATGCGACTTTGTATCATGGGATAAACCGTCAACGAAGCCGTGTCCGAATTGTAGCAGTTTAATGGTAGAGAAGAAAAGCAAGCAAGGCATCAAGCTTCAGTGTACCTCTTGCGATTATTCCGAAATGGTCGAGGAACAGGACGAAGCAGCAGATTTGTAAGGCATACAGGGGGTAATGACGTTGACAGATTCACAGAGGGTTACGGTTATCGGGGCAGGACTTGCTGGCAGTGAAGCTGCCTGGCAGATCGCCAGCCGAGGCGTACCCGTTACACTATACGAGATGCGGCCGGTCGTAAAGACGCCGGCTCATCATACGGACAAGTTCGCCGAGCTTGTATGCAGTAATTCGCTTCGCGCGAACGGATTAACCAATGCGGTCGGCGTATTGAAGGAAGAGATGCGGATGCTGAATTCCCTCGTCATCGGATCGGCTGACCGCAATTCCGTCCCGGCTGGCGGCGCATTGGCCGTCGACCGCGACGGCTTCTCCGGAGAAATTACGGAAACCTTGCATCAGCATCCGTTAATCGAGGTCGTAAATGAAGAAATTCAGCATATACCTGAAGAAGGCATCGTTGTGATTGCTACGGGACCGCTGACTTCGCCGGCATTGTCGTCGCAAATCCGCGAGCTGATGGGCGAAGACTATTTCTATTTTTACGATGCGGCTGCTCCGATCGTGGAAAAAGACTCTATTGATATGAGCAAGGTCTATCTGGCATCCCGTTATGATAAAGGCGAAGCGGCTTATCTGAATTGTCCCATGACGGAAGAAGAGTTTGACGCTTTCTATGACGCTCTAATCAATGCGGAAGTCGCACAGTTGAAAGAGTTTGAGAAGGAGATTTATTTCGAGGGCTGCATGCCGATCGAGGTCATGATGAAGCGTGGCAAACAAACCGCCTTGTTCGGCCCGATGAAGCCTGTTGGATTGGTGAACCCGCATACGGGCAAGCTGCCGCATGCTGTGGTGCAGCTCCGTCAGGATAATGCGGCAGGAACCCTCTATAATCTTGTCGGTTTCCAGACTCACTTGAAATGGGGCGAACAGAAGCGCATCATTTCCATGATTCCGGGCCTCGAGAACGCCGAAATCGTGCGATACGGCGTCATGCACCGCAATACGTTTGTCAATTCGCCGAAATTGCTGGAACAAACCTATCAGGTGAAAACACGGCCGAATTTGTACCTGGCGGGACAAATGACCGGCGTCGAAGGGTATGTTGAATCGGCGGCGTCCGGATTGATTGCTGGCATTAATGCGGCAAGGGCGGCTCAGGGGCGTGAGGGGATCGTATTCCCTCAGGAATCGACCATCGGGAGCATGGCTTATTACATAACCCATGCGGATCCCGATAATTTCCAGCCGATGAACGCGAACTTCGGTCTTCTTCCGGGCCTAGAGAAGCGGATTCGCAACAAAAAGGAAAAGAACGAAGCGCTTGCGAACCGTGCTCTTGACGGGGTACGCGTATTTATCAGCGAGCATGAACTAAATACAATCTAATCTTATTTTCTTAGGGAGGTCTTGCCATCATGGAAATGACTTTTCACGCCACGACGATTTGCGCAGTGCGGCACAATGGCACGGCAGCTATAGCCGGCGATGGCCAAGTCACATTCGGTGAAAGTGTAGTCATGAAGCAGACCGCCAAGAAAGTGCGCCGTCTTTACCGGGGACAAGTTGTCGCCGGTTTTGCCGGTTCTGTGGCGGATGCGATCACGTTGTTTGAGAAATTCGAAGGCAAGCTGGAGGAGCACCATGGAAACCTGCAGCGGGCCGCTGTCGAGCTTGCGAAGGACTGGCGTCAAGACCGGGTGCTTCGCAAACTTGAAGCCTTGATGATTGTTATGGACAAAACGGGGATGCTGCTGATTTCCGGCGGCGGCGAAATCATCGAGCCTGATGATGATGTGCTGGCCATCGGGTCAGGCGGCAATTTTGCCTTGTCTGCCGGACGTGCGCTTAAACGCCATGCAGGGCATATGGAAGCGAAAGACATCGCCAGAGAAGCCCTTCAGATCGCTTCTGAGGTGTGTGTCTACACCAACAGCAACATTATTGTTGAAGAGCTGTAAGAGGGCCATGCAGCAACATATAGCCATATCAGGGGTGGAGGTATTCGCGATGAGTAAAGAATCGATGACGCCTAGACAGATTGTATCCGAGCTGGATAAATACATCGTAGGCCAGAAGGACGCTAAAAAATCGGTCGCTGTCGCACTTCGGAACCGTTATCGCCGGAGTCTGCTGACCGATGACGAGCGGGATGAAATCGTACCGAAGAACATTCTGATGATCGGTCCTACCGGCGTCGGCAAAACGGAAATTGCGAGAAGGCTTGCCAAGCTGGTCCATGCACCGTTCGTCAAGGTCGAGGCAACGAAGTTTACCGAGGTTGGTTATGTCGGCCGTGATGTGGAGTCCATGGTGCGGGATCTGGTGGAAACCGCGATCCGGATGGTGAAGCTGGAACGTACGGAGAAGGTTAAGGACAAAGCCGAGGAAATGGCGAACGAGCGGATCGTTCAGCTGTTGGCGCCTTCAACCAAAGGCCAGAAGAGCCAGCGTAATCCCTTTGAGATGCTATTTGGCGGTGGAAACAACGAAACCCAGGCCGATGAGGAAGAGGCGGACGATAAGGACGTTAGTCTTAAAGAGAAGCGGAGACAGGTGCGCTTTAACCTGCTGTCCGGCAAGCTTGAAGACGAAACGATTGAGATCGATGTGGAGGATGCCGCACCGAATATGTTCGACATGTTTGCCGGACAGGGCAACGATCAGATGGGCATGAATATGCAGGAAATGTTCGGCAACCTGATGCCGAAGCGTACGAAGCGCCGCAAGCTATCCGTCAAGGAAGCCAGAAAAGTGCTTACGCAGGAAGAAGCAGGCAAGCTCATTGATATGGATGATGTCATCCAGGAGTCCATACGACGGGCCGAGCAATCCGGGATTATTTTCATCGACGAAATCGACAAGGTTGCCAGCCAGGGACGTCAATCGGGTCCTGATGTGTCCAGGGAAGGCGTGCAGCGCGACATTCTGCCTATCGTGGAAGGCTCCACGATCATGACGAAATACGGGCCGGTAAAAACGGACTTTGTCCTGTTTATTGCTGCTGGCGCATTCCATATCGCGAAGCCGTCGGATTTGATTCCCGAGCTTCAGGGGCGTTTTCCGATTCGGGTAGAGCTGAACAGTTTGTCGCTCGACGATTTTGTTTCCATTTTGACCGAGCCGAAAAACGCATTGACCAAACAATACGTCAATCTGCTTCGTACCGAAGACCTGGAAATCGAGTTTTCGCCGGAAGCGATACGGGAGATTGCCCAAATCGCGGCTTCGGTGAACCAGAACACGGAGAATATCGGCGCACGGAGGCTCCATACGATATTGGAGAAGCTGCTGGAGGATCTGTCGTTTGAAGCGCCTGAATTGACGCTGGACCGGATGGTGATCACCCCGCAGTATGTCCGGGAGAAACTTGCCGGCATCGCCCAGGATCGGGACCTGAGCCAGTATATTCTGTAGTTGCATTCGTATAGGTCTATCTGCCGGGTATGCAAAAAGGAGATAATTGTCGATATTCATCCCGGCCTTTCTTGCTGGATGTCGAAGCGCTTTCGCATGTTGGAAGGGAACGGGACGGATTTCGCAATTTTTTGTGAATATTCAGGATGGGAACAGGACCTACCTAGCGGGTAAATTCACTTAAAATTTACAGATTTAGTGGTACGATTTGCAATAATATAGAAAAAAATCGGATAAAAATGAACACAAAGCCCTTCTTTTTGGTAAAAGATAGGGCTTTTTTCTTATTGTAAAAAGTCCCAATCTTTAAGAAACTTAGTTTATGTGACATCATGTTGTCTTTTTCTACTTAAGACCTAGGTTAGTTCGTACGGATTATATTATTTGTCGAAAAAAGAGGGTTTAGCTAGGAAGAGTGGAATACCTTTCGGCAAATCCAGTCAGGAGGAATGAGCTAGTGAATCTGTTGAATAATAGTTCTTTTCAACGGCTTCAAAGCGGTTTGGATGCAGCGAATCTCAGGAACAACGTGATTGCAAACAACATCGCGAACGTGGATACACCTCATTTTAAGAGATCCGAAGTATCCTTTGAGAGTCTTCTGAAGAAAGAAATGGATGGAGCCCAGTTGTCGCTTCAGGGCAGAAGAACGGATCCCAGGCATTTTGTCATCGGTCCAACCGGGTCAATCCCGGATGCTTCGGTCATAAAGGACGGCAGCAGTTCCATGAATAACAACCAGAATAATGTCGATGCAGACAGAGAAATGTCGCTGCTTGCAGAGAATCAGCTTCGTTATAATTCGTACATACAAGCTGTAAATGAGCAGATTCGAATGATGCGTACAGCTATTGAAGGGAGATAGGGATTCATGAATATTAGCAATAGCTTCGGAATTAATGCATCAGCTCTAACGGCACAACGGCTTCGAATGGATGTTATCTCCTCCAACATAGCCAATGCGGAAACCACGCGCGCGCGAATCGAGAATGGACAAGCCGTTCCGTATCGCCGAAAGACGGTTGTGTTTCAGCCGCAGCAGGAATCCTTCGAAGGGCTTCTCAGAGCCCAGATGAACGGTCAGAATGCAGGGCAAGGGGTCAAGGTTGCGCAGGTGCGGGAAGATCAATCCCCGTTGAAGCAGGTATATAACCCCACACATCCGGATGCGAATGCTGAAGGCTATGTCTTTATGCCTAACGTCGATATTACGAAGGAAATGGTGGATATGCTTGCAGCTACCCGTTCTTACGAGGCTAACGTTACGGCGATAAACGCTTCGAAAGCGATGATCATGAAGGCTTTGGAGATTGGAAGATAAGACGAGGATATATACATAGACCAGCATAGTAGGAGGAGAGAGAGATGATTCAGAATGCAATGTTCAGTGTTCAGGGTGTACAGCCGCTGCAAATGCAGGAGCAAGTGAAAAATGGTGCGACTCCTTCCGAATCGATTCGAGATTTTGGCTCTTACCTAAATGAAGCACTGAACTCCGTGGCCGCGCAGGAACAGAACGCGCACGTGATGAGCGATAAATTAATGATTGGACAAGTAAACGTAGATCAGGCGATGATATCCGCCCAACAGGCTCTGTTGAGCATCCAGCTCACGACACAGGTCCGAAACAAAGTGGTAGAAGCCTATCAAGAGATCATGCGCACGCAAATCTAAATGTTTCTAGCAAAGTTTCGGATGGGGTGACAATGTGAACGAGAGAATTACCCAATATCGGGAGAGAATGACCCAGTATTGGAACCAATTCAGCAACAAACAAAAAATAATGTTAATCGCTACCGTAGCATTTGTTCTAATTGCTCTAGTCGTACTAACGATGCAGTTCTCTAAGACGAAGTATGAAGTAGCGTTCCGGGATCTGAATTCCAGCGACGCCGCAGGCATCATCAGCCACCTGGAGACCCAGGGGATTTCCTACAAGCTGAGCGAGGACGGTAGAAGCATTCTGGTTCCGAGCACAAGCGCAGCTAAAGTCCAGATCGATGTAGGATCACAAGGACTGGTGCAGAACGGCACGATCGGATTCGAAACCTTCGAAAAGAATGCGTCAGCCATCGGGATGACGGATAACGAATTCGAAGTGAAATATGTAAATGCACTGAACGGCGAAGTCGAACGGCTGCTGGAGAAGATGCAGGGCGTTCAGGACGCAACGGTATTATTGAACCTGCCTAAAGAAAGTGTGTTCGCGAAAAACGGAAACGAAGATCAGGCCAGCGCTTCCGTGGTTGTACAGTTTAAACCGGGCTATCGTCCTAATCAGGAAGTCATAGACGGTTACTACAACCTCGTGAAAACGGCCATTCCCAATTTGCCGATCGAGAACATTACGATCACCAATGACGAAGTCGAGCTGCTCGCAACAGCTAAAGGCGGTCAAGGCGGATTGATCGGCAAGGTGGAAGAAAATTTCGCGCTTCAGAAAAAATTCGAAAACGACGTAAGGCAAAATGTCCAGCAATTCCTCTCGCAATACATGGGTTCGAATAAAGTCAATGTTCTTGTAGCTTCCAAACTGAACTTTGATCAGGTGCAAAGCAAGGAAAACATCGTAACCCCTGTGGATGAAGAAGAAATGAAGGGGATTGAGCTCAGCGTTCAGGAGATCCAGAAGAACTATTCGGGAACCGGCAGTCCTACAGGCGGCGTGGCCGGCGTAGGCGAAGAGGCAGTTCCGGGATATCCAAGCGATTCTGGAAGCGGAGAAACGAATTCGGAAGAGCTCTCCAAAACCGTTAACTATGAGGTTAACCGGATTACGAAGGATATCATTGCAAGTCCATATACTGTTAAAGATTTAACCATTAATGTCTCGGTTGAACCACCTGCCGGGCAACAAACTTTGGATGATGCCACAAGAACGGCTATTCAGAACATCCTGGTCAATATTGTAAGAGCATCGCTTTCGGATTCAGACTCTACTTATACAGACGCTGATTTGTCCAAAAAAGTTTCGGTTATTTCGCAGGTATTTAATGTAAATGCGGATGAAAATCCGAAATCCGTATTTTCACAGCCTGTATTATGGGGAATCGGTATCGCTGCGTTGGCATTGATTGCGGGAGGAACCTATTTCTTCATCCGCAGACGCAGACAGCAGCAGGAGGAGCTTGAAGAGGACATTCAGCTTCCGCCCGTTACGGAATTCCCGTCGATTAATCTCGAAAGCATAACCAATGAAAGCCAGGTTCGTAAGCAGCTCGAAACCTTGGCGAAGAAGAAGCCAGATGAATTCGTGAATTTACTTCGCACATGGCTAGCTGAGGAATAGAGGTGGAAGCATTGGCTAAGGGAAATAACCAAATGTTAAGCGGACGTCAAAAAGCGGCTATACTGCTCATTACACTTGGCCCGGAAGTGTCTGCTCAAATATTTAAGCATCTTCGAGATGAAGAAATCGAACAATTAACGCTCGAGATTGCGAATGTTCGCAAAGTCGACAGCGTCGAGAAAGATAGCATTATTCAGGAGTTCCATCAAATTTGCCTGGCCCAGGAATACATCTCGCAGGGCGGCATCAATTACGCGAAGGAGATTTTGGAGAAGGCGCTTGGACAGCAAAAAGCGATGGAAGTGATCAACAGGCTGACGGCAACGCTTCAAGTAAGACCGTTTGACTTCGCCCGTAAAGCGGATCCGAGCCAAATCCTGAACTTTATCCAGAATGAGAATGCCCAGACCATCGCTCTCGTATTGTCTTATCTTCAATACGAGCAGGCATCCGCGATCCTGTCTTCGCTCCCGCAAGAGAAGCAGGCGGAAGTTGCGCGCAGGGTTGCAGTCATGGACAGCACCTCGCCGGAAGTCATCGCTCAGGTGGAGCGCGTGCTGGAACAGAAGCTGTCGGCTACGGTGACGCAGGATTACACCAGTGCGGGCGGCATCGAGTCCATCGTTCAAATTCTGAACGGCGTAGACCGCGGAACGGAACGGACGATCCTCGACTCCCTGGAAATCCAGGATCCCGAGCTTGCGGAAGAAATCAAGAAGCGGATGTTTGTGTTCGAAGACATCGTCAACGTGGACAACCGTTCGATACAGCGCATCATCCGCGACGTCGAGAACGCGGACCTGCAGCTTGCGCTCAAGGTGGCAAGCGAAGAGGTGCGGGACGTTATTTTCCGCAATATGTCCAAGCGGATGGCCGAAACCTTCCGCGAAGAAATGGAATATATGGGACCGGTGCGGCTGCGTGACGTGGAGGAAGCCCAGACTCGGATCGTAAGCACGATCCGGAGACTCGAAGAAGCGGGCGAGGTTATTATTGCCCGCGGCGGAGGAGATGACATCATTGTCTAACTTGATCAAATCGTCCCACTATAAACCGATGGATGTGTTGAAAGAGTTGGATCTTGCTCGTCGTTACGCTTCGCCAACCGAGGAAACGGTAGAGGAACCTGTACCGCCGACGGCCGAGCCGGCCGCTGTACAAACGCTGGCTGAAGCCGAACGTTTGAAACATGAAATGCTGAAGGACGCTCAAGAGTTTGCCGAGAGGCAAATCCGGGAGGCCTCGGAAGAGGCGCAGCGTCTGTTGACCGAAGCGCAGGAGCAGATTGAGGCTTGGTGGACCGAAAGAAGACTTCAGGACGAAGATTTGTCCGAAACGCTGAAAATGGAAGGTTTTAATCAAGGATATACGGAGGGCTCTGCCAAGGCGGAGCTTGAGATGAAGGAACTGATGGAGCAGGCGACGCTGCAAGCGAGCGAGCTGCTTCAGCTCGCGCACCAAGCCAAGGAAGATCTGATCCAGGAAGCAGAGCCGTTTTTGGTGGAGCTCAGCTGCAGCATTGCGGAGAAGGTGCTGGATCGTCAGCTTACGATCGAACCGGAATTCACGCTGGAACTGATTCGAAAGAACCTGGCGCGCAAACGGGAAAAAGGAATCATTTCCCTCTGCGTAGCTCCTGATCAGTTCGAATTCGTATACGCCGCGCGGGAAGAGCTCGGATTATCGATCGACTCCCAGGCGGAGCTTCAAATTTTGCCGGACTCCACGGTTAAGGATCGCGGCTGCGTCATCCGGTCTTCCTTCGGAAGCGTGGACGCACGCATCGATACACAGCTGGCCGAGATCAAAAAAGAACTCGTACGGATCGCCCTTGATGTCGAGGAACGGAGAAATCAAGATGAAGAAGCTGAATAGCGCCCGTTACATGGACCATCTGAAACATCTGGATCCCGTCCGCATCAACGGCAAGGTTACGCAGGTCATCGGATTGATGGTGGAGTCCGAAGGGCCGGATGCCAGCATCGGCGACGTTTGCTACATCTATCCCACGAAGCAATCCAAGCCGCTCAAGGCGGAGGTCGTGGGTTTCAGAGATAATAAAGTGCTGCTGATGCCTCTCGGCGAGCTTCACTCCATTGGCCCGGGCTGCGATGTAGTGGGCACAGGCAAACCGCTGAGCGTGCAGGTCGGTTCGGAACTGCTTGGCAAAGTGCTGGACGGATTGGGACAACCGCTCGACGGATCCATCATTCCGGCACGCATGCCGCATTACTCCACCCATAACGTTCCGCAGAACCCGCTTAATCGGCCCAGGGTTCAGGAGCCGATCAGCATCGGCGTCCGGGCGATTGACGGATTGCTCTCCATCGGCAAAGGCCAACGTGTCGGCATATTCGCCGGCTCTGGCGTCGGGAAGAGTACCCTGATGGGGATGATCGCACGCAACACCTCAGCCGATGTCAATGTCATTGCCTTGATCGGTGAGCGGGGACGAGAGGTGCTAGATTTCATCGAGCGAGACCTGGGTCCCGAAGGTTTGAAACGGTCCGTTGTGATCGTGGCCACCTCGGATCAACCGGCGCTCATCCGCATTAAGGGGGCCTTGATCGCTACCACGATCGCCGAATATTTCAGGGATCGCGGCCTGAACGTGATGCTGATGATGGATTCGGTTACCCGTTATGCGATGGCGCAGCGCGAAGTCGGGCTTGCCGTAGGGGAACCGCCGGCGATGCGCGGTTACACTCCGTCGGTATTTGCCAGTCTGCCGAAGCTTCTGGAACGCGCAGGCACGGGTCCGACGGGTTCGATCACCGCTTTTTACACGGTGCTGGTAGACGGCGACGACATGAACGAACCGATCGCGGACGCGGTCAGGGGGATCCTGGATGGTCACATCGTCCTCAACCGGAATATCGCGAACAAAGGCCATTTTCCGGCGATCGACGTGCTGGCCAGCATTAGCCGGGTCATGAAAGACATCTCGCCTGAGGAACAAATCGATGCCTCCGAGAACGTAAAGCGTTTGATGGCGATCTACAAGGACTCGGAGGATTTGATCAATATCGGAGCTTACCAACAGGGCTCGAATGCCGACATCGATGAATCGATCGAATACATCGGCCGAATCTGGGATTTTACGAAACAAAAAGTGAATGAGAAGACCACATTGGATGAGGTTCAGGAACGTTTGATTTCCGAGTTTTCAAGGAGATGACTTTGAAGAATGAAATTTCATTATGCATTCCAGAAAATCGTAGACCTGAAAAGCAACGAGAAAACGCAAGCGGAATGGATGCTGTCAAGCGCCATCGGGAAGCTGCAGGCGGAAGAGAAAAGCTTGAATGAGCTGTATGAGATGCGGGATCAAATGTACCGCGCTCAGCAGGAAGCGGCGTCGCGGTGCGTGCCTGTCGCAGAAATCCGAAACATTCAGGTCTATGCAGAGCACCTGGAAGAATGCATTGAACGGAAACGGGATGACATACGGATCGCCCATGTCAATGTAACGAAGAAACAAAAGGTATTGTCCGACAAAATGCTTGACGAAAAAGTGTGGCTGAAGGCAAGAGACAAATCCCAAGAAAAGTTCCGGCATGAAAGTCTCCTTCGGGAACAAAACGAGCTGGACGAAATGGCGACGGTACGTTTTGCGATCAGAGCCCGTTAAGGTTTGCAAACACCGGTGGGTATGACCGCGAGGGAGGAATGAGTGTGGCACGAAAAGACATGCCGCTTGATAAGGAAGAATCAGGCGGTGGATTTGAACGGATATTGTTGATTTTGGTACCTGCTATATTCACGATCGTTCTGCTCGGAGCGCTCGCCGTATTTTTCAGAGCCGATGTCCGGGATGGGCTGCTCGAAGTAGCCAATAAAATTCCGGTCGTTAAGAACTGGGTCCCTGACCCGGTGTTGACCCCGGAAGAGCAGAAGCTCAAAGAGGCGAAGCAGCAGGAAGAAAGCGCAGAAGCGACGATCGTGGAACTTAAGAAGCAGCTTGCCGAGAAAGAAGAAACGTTAAACGAAGTAACGGAGCAAAAAGCAACGCAGGAAAACAAGGTGAAAGAGCTGGAAACCCAAATAGAATCGATGCAAAGCACATCCACGGACGGCGAGGCGGAAGAGGAAGACGCGTACACCAAGCAGATTCGTGAGCTGTCCAAGCTTTATGCGGACATGAGTCCCAGCAAAGCCGCACCGATCATGCAGAACCTGACGCTGGAAGAAATGGTGCTAATGCTGAGCCAAATGAAGAGCAGCAACCGGGTTGCCATCCTTCAGAAGATGGATCCGAAAACGGCGGCGGATGCAACCATGATGCTGAAAGACGCGGAGACCTCCGAAGATCTGGCCATTGCCGCTTTGCAATCCAGGCTGAAGAAGAACGACGCGGAGGCTGCGCAGAAGAAAACCTCCGAGAACCTGGATAAAAGCCAGCTGAATCAGACTTTTGCCGGAATGACGCCTGCCAACGCTGCGGACCTGCTGATGCAAACGTACAAGATCAGCCCCGCGAAAACGATGACCATTCTAAATACGGTGGACGATGCTACTCGTTCGCGAATTTTAAATGCGATGTCCTCGAAAGACGCGGAGCTGGCAGCTAAAATATTGAATCGCCTGATGGGCTCTAAATAAGCTCTGAAATGAATCTCCATCCTCAGGAAAGGAGGTGAAATAGACGATGACAATAACGGTACAAAGCAGTATGTCTTCTTCCGTCAGCAGTACCGCGGGAAGCGGAAAGACCAGCGCAGCCGGTCAAGCGACAGCGGGTGTTTCCTTTGATGCGACGCTGACTTACCAGATGAACGGCAGCGGCAGCGGCGCTGCAACAACTTCAACAGAAGTCGCGGCCAAGCTGGAATCCCTGCTTGCGCAGTATACAGCGGAAACCGACGAATCGGTCGAAGGCTTAATGGAGCTGCTTCAAGGATTGCTGCAGGAGCTAGATACCATGGACCAGGCGTTAGAAGAGGATCCATCGTTATTGCAAGAGCTGCAGAACTGGCTGACGCAAGCGAACCTTCTGTTGAGCGGAACAGCTCCTCAAGCCCAAGGTAACGCGGACGGCAATGAGATGTCGCCATTGGCTTCCCATCCGGAAACGATTCGGTTTGCGGTACAGGACACGATCAGCCAGCTGGCTTCGATGCTATCCAAATCGGGTCAGGTAGACCTCCAGACGGAGGCAGCCGTCAAACAGCTTGTCCAGTCCTTCCAAAGTTTGCTTGGTCAAGGAACGGGGACTGGAGAAAGTAAAGCAAGCGGCAGTTTTGCCAACATCCTAAGCCAAAAGCAGCCGGATGCGGTACAGCCTAACATTGCAGCGAATACTGCAGGACAGTCGGCTTCATCTGAGACAACGGGGCAAGCGAACGCTAAATGGTCTACTCTGGCCACAAGTACCCCGGTTGACGGCACAGCAGCTGAATTCGCGTTAAACGAAGGAGATTCCCTACTGGAGCAAGGAACGGTTACTGCCGGTCAGCTGGCCCTGCGTTCCGGAACCCAAGTTACGGTTAAACCTGCAGCTCCGCCGGTGCCTGTTGAGAATTTCTCTAACGAAATGACTTCCTTCATTATTAATAAGCTCGAAATCGTGAAGCAAACCGGTTTTACCGAAGCGAGAATCTCCTTGAATCCGGAACATCTGGGCCAAGTGGACATCAAGCTAACGATGCAGAACGGCCAGTTGATCGCACAGTTCATGACGCGGTCGACGGATGCTAAAGAGCTGATTGACCAGCAAATGGCACAGCTTCGAAGCGCATTGCTGGCCCAAGGACTTCAGGTCGAGAAAATTGAGGTTACGCAGAGCAGCCAGCCATCCAATGCCAATCTTTATCAGGATGGACGTCAGCCTGGATCAGGACAGCAGCAGCCGCAGCACCGCTCGAAGGAAAAAGATAGGCCTTCCGACGATGCCGTTCTTGCCGCGAATTTGACGGAAGAATTGAACGATTGGATTGCCGAGCATCAAGCCGACGATGAGAACTTGCAAGCAGGAACATTTACCGCGAAAGCCTAACAGTGAGGAGGTGAGCTTGGATGGCAACAAATCCGGTATCTACGAAAAATATGTGGCCCAATTATGCCAAAGGGAACGTCAGCACTAAAAACGGAAACGGCCAAGAGCTTGGGAAGGACCAGTTCTTAAGCATTCTGATTACGCAATTGCGGCATCAGGATCCGCTTCAGCCGATGCAGGACCGGGAATTTATTGCCCAAATGGCCCAGTTTACTTCCCTGGAGCAGCTGATGAATATCAATACTCAATTGACGGCAATGAGCCAGTCTTTGGGTGCTGCTTCAAGTTTGATCGGTAAACAGATCAGCTGGATGTTCAAACCGGAGGATGGCTCGGACTCCGTCATGAAGAGCGGTCTTGTGGATTCCATCATCGTACGCGAAGGCGTCCATTACGCAAAAGTCGGTGAAAGTGAAGTATCGCTTGATCAGATCGTGAAAATCGAGAACGCTATGGCCGAGAATGATCCAGGAGCAACGGATCCTGTTCCTTCCGAACCTGAAGCAGGCAATCCGGATCCGGGAGAGCCTGAAGCCGGAGACCCGGGACAAGATGAAGAGTCTGGGGGAACCTCACCATGAGTGACCGTATGATGATCGGGCATTTATTTCCCGGGAAAATACATCCCGCAGCGCTTCACAATGAACGAAAAACAGCGCAAGCTCAACATAGTCCTCCACCCGGGACGTTCCAGGAGCTCTTAAATGAGAATCTCCTGAAAATTAGCAATCATGCGGCGAAGAGACTACAGCAGCGCGGCATTGAATTGAAGGGTGATCAGTTGGAACAGATCCAGAGTGCGGTGGACAAAGCCGCAGCGAAGGGGAGCAAGGAATCGCTCATTCTGATGAAGGACATGGCCCTTATCGTGAATATTCCGAACCGGACCGTAGTCACGGCGATGGATGGCAAGGCGATGAAAGACAACGTGTTCACGCAAATCGATAGTGCAGTTATTATTTCATAAATCTGGCTGGCCCGTGAGGAAGCCAGGCGGCCGCTGATCGACAGAAGCGGTCCATAACAGAAGGAGGAAAATCGATGTTAAGATCCATGTATTCCGGCATTTCCGGAATGAGAGGTTTCCAAACCAAACTTGACGTCATTGGTAATAACATTGCCAACGTAAATACGGTTGGGTTTAAAGCGGGACGTGTCATGTTTAAAGATATCCTCAGCCAAACGATGTCCGGCGTTACGCCGGGAACCGACGATCCATCCGGCGGCGTAAACGCGAAGCAGATCGGTCTCGGCGTATCCATCGGCTCGATTGATACTTTGCATACGCCAGGCAGTGCAATGACAACCAATAATCCGACAGACCTGAGAATTGACGGAGACGGATTCTTCATGGTAAAGCTCAGCGAGGATCAAGAAGTGCCTTTCTTAACTCGTGCTGGCGACTTTCATGTCGACGTAGCGCGTAACCTGGTCACTTCGGACGGTATGCTCGTTCTCGATTCGGCGGGTGACCCAATACAGCTGGACGAAGAGGTTACGGCATTCACAATTGCTCAGAATGGCGCCATCATTCAGAAGATGAGTGACGGAACGACGGAAGAAGGAGCCATCATCGGCGTTGCGAAAATTCCGAATCCGGAAGGCCTGGAAAAAATCGGAGGCAATATGTATCGCGTGACCCTGAATGCAGTTCCGGATGGCGATCTGGCTGCCGTCATGTTTGAAGGGAACAACGCGGAAGAAGGAACCGGTGCGATTATTGCCGGTCAGCTTGAAATGTCCAACGTTGACTTGACAGGCGAATTTTCTGAAATGATCGTCGCTCAGCGCGGCTTCCAAGCTAACTCCCGGATCATCACGACTTCGGATGAAGTGCTTCAAGAAGTTGTCAATCTGAAACGATAAGGATGGATAGGGAGGGGCCTTCCCCTCCCTAATTAAACAAGGAGGCTATCCATGATATCGGTAACGAGGTTAAATGGTTCGCAGTTGTGGCTTAACGCGCTGTTGATAGAAATGGTTGAGGAGACTCCTGACACCTACATTACTTTGATTAATGGAAAGCGAATGATTGTGCTTGAAAGTGCAAATGAAATCATCGCTTCCGTTAAGGCGTATCACCACGAGGTAGGCATTCATCAAGCCACCATTAAAGTGCAGCAATTGGAGGAACCTTCATGAAAAAGATGCTCCCCTGGTTAATTACGATCCTGTTATCGATTACGCTGATTGTCCTGGCCATCTTTCTGTTGTCGGACAAGCTGCTTGGCGATAACGGAAAAAGTCAGGCTTCGGCCAATGCCGCGGCTTTATCCAAGTTATCGGCCGACGAGATCGTAAAGATGACATCGGAAATAACCGGTATCAAGACGAATCTGGCAGATCCTGAATTTGTTGCCCAGATGGCCTTTGCTTTTCAGCTTAACGATAAAAAAGCAAAGGAAGAATTCGATAAAATCAAGGAAATCAAGATCAAACCAATTATTATCAAAACGCTGGCCGACACGAAACCCGAATTACTGAATGATTCCAAAGGGCGCGAACAGTTTATTGCCAAGCTGCAAAACCTGATCAATAAGTCGTTAACGTCCGGTCACTTGATTCAAATCGAAATGACAGAAGTAATGATCGTAGGTATCTAGACTGTTCGTCGGACGACCTGTAAGGGGGTGAGTAGATGGTTGATGTTTTATCGCAGAATGAGATCGATGCCTTATTGGCCGCTCTCTCTTCAGGGGAAATGGATGCTGAAGAACTGAAAAAAGAGGAAACGCAAAAGAAAATCCGTTCTTACGATTTTAAGAGGGCCCTCCGTTTTTCGAAGGATCATATTCGAAGCTTGACTCGGATCCACGAGAACTTTGCACGCTATTTGACGACCTACTTCTCGGCGCAGTTACGTACTTTTGTGCAAATCAACGTGGTGCAGGTTGAACAGCTTCCGTATGATGAATTTATTCGCTCCATACCAAAAATGACAGTTCTTAATATATTTGAAGCCGAACCGCTCGTAGGTCGGATGGTGCTTGAGGTCCATCCCAACATTGCCTACGCGATGCTGGACCGATTGCTTGGAGGCACGGGCATTGCTCCGTCTTCCATCAGCTCGATGACCGAAATCGAAACGATTATCATGGAGCGCATATTCAGCCGGGCGTTCGATAGCCTCCAGGAGGCATGGAAAACGGTGCTGGATATATCCCCGCGCCTCGAAGCATTGGAAACGAATCCGCAATTCATGCAGATCGTGTCTCCGAACGAAACCATTGCGCTAATTTCCCTTAGCACAAAAATCGGCGATACCACGGGCATGATTAACCTGTGCATACCGCATGTGGTGCTGGAGCCGATCATGTCCAAGCTGTCCGCGCATCAATGGTTCATCTCGGAGAAAAAAGCGAGCGTTCCGGAGGAAGTGGATGCTCTTAAACAGCGCGTAAGCAAAGCCAAGCTTCCGATCGTTGCCGAGCTGGGCGTTTCGCAGCTTACCGTGTCCGAGTTCTTAGGACTGAGCGTCGGCGACGTTATTTCGTTAAACAAGCCGATGCATGACGGACTATCCATCAAGGTCGGCGACAAATTAAAGTTTATTGGCAGTCCCGGAACGATAAAAGACCGGGTTGCTGTACAAATCGATGAAATTGTCATCTAAAGAAGCTGAAGAATTTGACGAGTAAAGATTATTTATCCCAGGAAGAAATCGACGCTTTGTTAAAACAGTCGGAAATGGCATCACCAGCATCAATTCCTTCGGCGGCGACTGTCGATGACGTATTAACACCTCTGGAGCAGGACGCGCTGGGTGAGATCGGTAACATAACCTTCGGCAGCGCTGCAACCGCCCTGTCCACCTTGCTGGGCAAAAAAGTGGATATCACGACCCCCAGAGTTTCGATCATTAAGCGAAGCGAGTTCGAGGAAGAATTTCCGAAGCCGCATGTTGCGGTACACGTTAAGTACGTGGACGGATTTGAAGGAATTAATTCGCTGGTCATTAAGACACGCGATGCGCAGGTCATTGCCGATCTCATGTTAGGCGGGGAAGGCAACCCGGTGGAAGAGGAACTCAATGAGATTCATATCAGTGCCGTTCAGGAAGCGATGAACCAGATGATGGGGTCTTCCGCAACAAGCATGTCGACGATTTTCAACCGGTTTGTCAATATATCGCCGCCGGGCATTGACATTCTCAACATGGCGAACGGGGAAGGGGTCAACAACCTGCCGCCGGATGAAACGCTGATTAAGATTTCTTTCCGATTAATTATCGGTGAACTTATTGATTCAACCATTATGCAGCTGCTGCCCGTTCATTTCTCCAAGGATATGGTTCACATGCTCATCAACGGGACAGAAGAACCGCAGCCTGCGAAGCAGGAAGCTGCTCCAGCGGTGGAAGCGCCGGCCAGTGCCCAGGAGTCGGCACAAGCACCGGTTAATCCGGCACAAACCCAAGACATGGGTCAAGGCTACGATTATGGACAAGGCTACGGTCAGCCTATGCCAGGACATGGCGGGCCCATCCCGCAGCAATCCATGCCATACGGTCAGCCGCAGATGCCTTACCAAGCACAGCCGCAACAGTATGGCGGCATGCCGAATCGCAATGTGAATGTACAGCCCGTGCAGTTCGCTAATCTGCAATCTGCACCGTACACCCAGGTGGATGAAAACAATCTGAACTTACTGATGGACATTCCCCTTAAAGTCACCGTAGAATTAGGGAGGACCCAAAAGCAAATTAAGGATATCCTGGAAATGTCGCAAGGTTCGATTATCGAGCTGGACAAGCTGGCCGGTGAGCCTGTTGACATCCTCGTCAATCATAAACTGATTGCCAAAGGCGAGGTCGTTGTCATCGATGAGAACTTTGGTGTGCGTGTGACGGATATCGTAAGCCAATGGGACCGGATTCAAAAATTACAATAGCACAAACATTTTAGGGAGGATTTTTATCAATGGCTAACCGAATTCTGATCGTGGACGATGCTGCATTTATGAGAATGATGATCCGTGACATATTGGTCAAGAACGGATTCGAGGTTGTGGGGGAAGCACAGGACGGTGCACAAGCAATCGAGAAATTTAAGGAACTTCGTCCAGATCTGATTACGATGGATATTACGATGCCGGAAATGGATGGTATCGCAGCGCTTAAAGAGATTAAAAAAGTAGATGCCAATGCCAAAGTAATTATGTGCTCTGCCATGGGTCAGCAAGCGATGGTTATTGACGCAATCCAAGCCGGAGCGAAAGACTTCATCGTTAAACCGTTCCAATCGGACAGAGTTATTGAAGCCATCAACAAGACGCTTGGCGTATAAGGATTCTTCTTATGATGATGGCAGCTTCTGACAGATTGGGCTCAAGTAGTACTACCGGGTATTATTTACAGTTGTTTTATGTCTTTATCGTACTTGCCATCATCATTGCGTTGATCGTGTTCCTGATTCGCTTTCTAGGCAAAAAGAATCAGAGCTGGATGCAGGGCCGCTCCATTCGTACTTTGGGTGCGGTTGGTATGGGCCCTAACAAATCCCTTCAGCTCGTCGAAATTGGGGGCAGCATCTATGTGATCGGAGTTGGCGAAGACGTCCGGTTGGTGGACAAAATTTCTGATCCGGCTGAAGTTGCGCTTATCCAAGCTGCATTTGAACAGGATTCTGGAATACATAATGGGGCACTGCCGCCTTTTATAACGAAATTGGCGGCAAAACTCCGTAAAGACAAACCACCGGAAGAAATGGAGTTGGACGATACATCTTCTTTCCATGAAGTGTTCGAATCCAAGCTGCGCAGCGTACCGAACCGGAAAGAAAAGGTCGAAGAATTGCTGCGGGAGGATCATAAGGATTCATGAATAAAAAGATCTCGTACGCTATCACGATTTTCATCATGTTTGGATTATTGTTTTCCCATACGGCATTCGCGGATCCGATTCCGAACATTGATATTCAAATCGGTAATGAGGGAGATGCACCGGGGACAAGCTCCTTGTCCTTGATACTCCTGATCACCATTCTTAGTATTGCACCGGCGATTCTGGTGCTGATGACAAGTTTTACAAGGATTGTTATCGTGCTCGGCTTTGTCCGTACTTCGCTCGGAACACAGCAAACACCGCCAAACCAAGTGTTGATCGGCCTGGCGCTGTTCCTTACCTTGTTCGTTATGGCTCCCACGTTATCCTCGATGAACGAGGTCGCGCTGCAGCCCTACCTCAAAGGAGAGATCACTCAAGCGGAAGCACTGGATAAGGCTCAAGACCCGATGAAGAAGTTCATGTTCGCGCACACAAGGGAAAAGGACCTGCTGCTGTTCATGAATTACACCGGCGCGGAGAAACCCGAATCCTACGAGGACATTCCATTAACGGTTTTAGTTCCGGCATTTGCCATTAGCGAGCTGAAGACGGGTTTCCAAATGGGCTTTATGATCTTCATCCCGTTTCTGGTCATCGATATCGTGGTTGCCAGCGTGCTGATGGCAATGGGGATGATGATGCTGCCGCCGGTCATGATCTCGCTGCCATTCAAGATTCTGCTCTTTGTTTTGGTGGACGGCTGGTATCTGGTAGTGAAATCCATGCTGATGAGCTTTAACCCGTAGCAATAAGCGGCAAGCAATTCGAATACAGGGGGACTAAGCCGTGAGCGCTGAATTTATTATCGGTCTGGCAGGACAAGCGGTCTATATTGTGCTCCAGGTGAGCGCGCCGATGCTGGTTCTCGCACTGGTTGTGGGACTAATCATCAGTATTTTTCAAGCGACAACACAAATCCAGGAACAGACGCTGGCTTTCGTACCAAAAATCATCATCGTTCTTGTAGCGTTACTGCTGTTTGGTCCTTGGATATTAACGACGTTAGTGGATTTTACGCACGGTATTTTGGACAATCTCTACAAATATATCGGATAGGCTGAGTGTCCATGGAATGGTTGCAGCAAAGTTTACCAGTTTTCATGCTTATTTTTTGTCGAATAACATCTTTTTTTGTAATATCGCCAGTGTTTGCTTCGCGCGGCATACCTTCTTCTTACAAAATAGCCCTGTCGGCCATTATCGCCCTGATCGTCTATCTATCGTTCGGGCTCGGGGAAGTGGTTCCGCAAGATCTGTCTTACGCCATCTTAATCGTCCAGGAAGTGCTGGTGGGACTGCTTCTAGGTTTCACTGCTTATCTCATCATGGCTGTCGTCCAAACCGCCGGGGCATTAATTGATATTCAGATCGGTTTCAGCATGGCGAATGTCATCGACCCGTTTACGGGGACGTCCACCCCATTAATCGGGAACTTCAAGTATTATCTCGCTCTGCTGGTGTTCCTGAGCATGAATGGTCACCATTATTTGTTTGATGCGATTATGTACAGTTATGATTGGATCCCGATCACGGGTGACGTGTTTGGGAAGATACATGAGGGTAACGTAACGGATTTTCTCGTTCGGACCTTCTCGCACTCGTTTGTATTGGCAATTCAAATGGCGGCTCCGCTGGTGGCAGCCCTGTTCCTGACCGATGTCGGGCTTGGCTTTCTGGCAAGGACGGCTCCGCAGTTCAACGTGTTTGTCATCGGGATTATTATCAAAATCATCGTTGGGCTCGTGCTGCTGATGCTGCTCATGCCGATGCTGGTGTCCCTGTTTGATCATCTGTTTGCCAAAATGTTTGAAGCGCTCCGCGAGCTGCTCGGCGTTCTTGGCGACGAGCCGACTTAAGGAAGATGGAGGTGAAGCGGATGTCATACCGGTATCCGGTCGACTTACAGCTGTTCGCTGGCGAAAAGACGGAGAAAGCCACACCGAAGAAGCGCCAGGATACGCGTAAGAAGGGCCAAGTTGCCAAGAGCATGGAGGTATCGGGTGCATCGGTTTTGCTGGCGGCTTTCTTCTGCCTGTTAATCTTTGGCGGTTATATGAGGGACCGCACCGTTCGACTATTCACCGATATATACATTAATCGGCTCTCCATGAATGTAACGAAAGATAATGTGATGCAGCTGTTCGGGGAATATGGCGTTCAAATCTTGCTTCTGCTCGCGCCTTTGTTCATTTCGATTTTCGTTATAGCGCTGGTCGCTAATTATTTGCAGGTCGGGTTTATGTTAACCGGCGAGACGCTGAAAATGAAGTTCAGCAAAATCGACCCCATCAAGGGGTTCAAAAATATATTCTCGATGCGTTCATTGGTCGAGTTTTTGAAATCGGTCATCAAGTTGACCATTATCGGTTACCTCGTGTACAGCACCTTGTGGGCTGCCAGGGAGGATTTATCCTCCTTATCGACGATGGGACCCGATACCATCTTTCATTTCGTGGCCGATATCACCATGTCGCTCGGTTTTAAGATTGCCATCGGGCTGATCATTCTGGCCGTTCTGGATTACATGTATCAGAAATACGATTACGAGAAAAACATTCGGATGTCCAAGCAGGACATCAAAGACGAGTACAAAAAAATGGAAGGCGATCCGCTGATCAAAGGAAAGATCAGGGAGCGCCAGCGTCGGATGGCACTTCAGCGGATGATGCAGGAAGTTCCGAATGCCGACGTCATCATCACGAACCCGACCCACTTTGCAGTGGCGATCAAATATGACGGGTCCACGATGGAAGCTCCGCAAATCATTGCAAAAGGTCAAGATTTCATGGCCTTGCGGATTAAGGAAATCGCGAAGGAACACGGAATTATAACGATGGAAAACAAGCCGCTGGCACGCGCTTTGTACCAACGGTCGGAAATCGGGGATTCGATTCCGGGAGACCTGTTCCAGGCCGTAGCGGAAGTGCTGGCCTATGTATATAAACTAAAAGGTAAAGCGAAATAACTAGGGACCGGAGGCGTCTGTGCAGTGAAAATAAAAGATCTATCTGTCCTTGCGGGTGTCATTGGCATCGTACTCATGATGATTCTTCCGATCCCGATATGGCTGCTCGATGTACTTCTGATTATCAACATCTCGCTGGCGCTCATCATTTTGCTGGTGGCCATGAATACGAAGGAAGCGCTCGATTTCTCCATTTTTCCTTCCTTATTGCTCATCACGACACTCTTTCGAGTAGCGCTTAACATATCGACAACGAAGCTGATCCTGTCGGAAGCTAACGCAGGCGAAGTTGTTGCCACGTTCGGCAAATGGATTGCCAACGGCGAAATTGCGGTTGGCTTCATCGTCTTCTTGATCCTCGTCGTCGTACAGTTCATCGTCATTACCAAAGGGTCGGAACGGGTAGCCGAGGTTGCGGCAAGATTTACCCTCGACGCGATGCCGGGTAAGCAGATGAGCATCGATGCGGATCTGAACGCGGGTCTGATCAATGAGCAGCAAGCCAGGGAGCGCCGCAGCAAGATCGAGCGCGAAGCCGACTTTTACGGCGCCATGGATGGTGCGAGTAAATTCGTCAAGGGTGATGCCATCGCCACGATCGTCATCATGCTCATCAACCTGATCGGCGGATTTATTATCGGGATCTCGATTCACGGCATGTCGTTCGGAGACGCGATGAGCACCTACTCGATCCTGACGATCGGGGACGGATTGGTCAGCCAGATTCCGGCTCTCCTGATTTCCACGGCCGCGGGCCTGATTGTTACGCGTGCTTCATCCGAAGGAAATCTGGCTGAGGATCTGACGGGGCAGCTCTTCTCATATCCCCATCTGTTGTACATCGTTGCAGGAACCGTCCTGCTGCTGGGAATCTTCACACCGATTCATCTGATCACGACCGCGCCGATTGCACTCATACTATTTATCGCGGCACGGACGATGCAGAACAATTTGGATCGCAAGCAGGTGGAAGTGGAGCAGCTGGAAGAGGAACAGCAGATCGAAGAGGTGCGAAGCCCGGAAAGCGTGATCAACCTCTTGCAGGTCGATCCTATCGAATTCGAATTCGGATATGGGTTGATTCCGCTGGCAGACGCTCAGCAGGGCGGGGACTTATTGGACCGTATCATTATGATCCGGAGACAATGCGCGCTTGAACTGGGACTCGTCGTGCCGGTCATCCGAATTCGCGACAATATTCAACTAAAACCGAACGAATATGTCATAAAAATAAAAGGGAATGCTGTCGGCGGCGGTGAATTATTATTAAATCACTATCTCGCCATGAGCCCGGGATACGAGGACGATTCCGTAACAGGGATCGAAACGACGGAACCGGCGTTCGGGCTTCCTGCACTGTGGATTGACGAAGCCATGAAGGAACGGGCGGATCTGGCCGGTTATACCGTTGTGGATCCACCGTCCGTCGTTGCTACCCATCTGACGGAACTCATTAAGAGACATGCCCATGAGCTGATCGGACGCCAGGAAACCAAGGCATTGGTCGACAATATTCGAGAAAGCTATCCGGTCCTTGTGGACGAGCTCATTCCTTCCGTGCTGACCATCGGGGAAGTGCAAAAGGTATTGGCCAAGCTCCTTCGCGAGAAGATCTCCATCCGCGATATGGTTACGATTCTCGAGACCCTTGCCGACTACGGGCATTATTCGAAGGACCCTGATGTCCTTACCGAATATGTAAGGCAAGCCCTCTCACGGCAGATTACACAGCAATACGCTCAAGAAGGAGAGGCGATGCGGGTCATCACGGTCGGACCGCAGCTGGAGAAGAAGATCGCCGAGAGCGTTCAGCAGAGCGACCAAGGAAGCTATCTCGCGATGGATCCGGCATCCACGCAGAGCGTGTTTCAAAAGCTCAGTGAGCAGGTCAATCGTATTATTCAGATGGGACAGCAGCCCGTGCTTCTGACCTCGCCGGCCATAAGAATGTATTTGCGGCAGGTCATAGAACGAAGCATGCAGGATATCCCGGTGTTGTCCTATAGCGAGCTGGAGCCTAACGTCGAAATTCAAAGTGTCGGAGTGGTGAACTTATGAGAGTGAAAAGGTATATCGTCGACACGATGCCTGAGGCGATGCAGCATATTCGTACGGATTTGGGTGCGGATGCCGTCATACTGAGCACGAAGGAAACCAAGGTAGGCGGGTTCCTCGGGATGTTCACCCGCAAGAAAATAGAGGTGATCGCGGCGGTAGAGCAGGCGGAAAAGCCCAAGGGCTCTGCGCCGGTCAAGCCCAAAGTTACGCCTTCTGTTCCATCAGGGGCGGTACCCAAAGCCTACCAGCGAACGGCTGAAATTTCAAAGCAAGGCCCTAAAACCTCCCCGCTTCCAGTGAATAACGCGGATGCCGCAGCGGATGCGCGGCAAGAGGCCGACTATAGCCGCTTTGCCGAGTTGCTTAGCCAGGTGGCAGCTTCCGAGGAGGTTGTGGACAGGCAAAAGGACGGGGTCAGCCAGACGCAGCAGCCTGCAGAGGCTGATCCGGCAGCGGAACGCAGCGATTCAACGGAAGCCGCTGCTTCTCTTGAAGCAAAGAAACCATCCCGCGGGGGACAGGAGGAGTCGTTAAGTTCACGACTGGGAATCAGCGAATCCGAACAGAGAGTCCTTGAAGAGCTTAAGGAAATGAAGGAATGGATCGCGCGATTATCCAGGCAGAATCTGGAGGCGCAGCATCTTCCCGAGCCGTTGCATGTTATCCGGGATCAGCTCCTGAAGCAGGATTTATCGGCCAAGCTGGCGGAAGAGTGGCTCGCGGCCGCGGAAGATGCCTGGAAAGCCAGCCAAATGCAGATGAGCGAGACCGAGCTTCTGAACGTGATTTACAAGCAGGCCGAGGCGTTCCTTGAGGGGCGTATCGGCGACGGCGTTCAGCCCGGGACGCGGATCGTATATGTCGCTGGCCCAACGGGGGTCGGCAAAACAACCACGATTGCGAAGATCGCTGCAGAGCAGCTGTTCCGCAATCAACGCAAGGTAGGCTTCATTACGTCCGATACGTATCGGATATCCGCCGTTGAACAGCTTCGCACTTATGCTTCCATTCTCAATGTGCCGATGGAAGTCGTGCAGTCGCCCGGCGACATGCAGCGAGCCCTTCAGAAGCTCCAGGACTGCGATTTGGTATTAATGGATACGGCCGGCCGGAACTATCGGAATGAGCTGCTCGTTTCCGAGCTTCAAAGCCTGTTCTCCCATTCCGATCAAAGCGAAACTTATCTTGTCCTCAGCCTCACATCCAAGAGCAGCGATATGATCGAAATCGCGGATCATTTCAGCAAATACGAGCTGGATAAGGTTATTTTCACGAAGATGGATGAAACCGGAAGCTACGGCGCCTTGTTTAATCTGATCGATGCCCACAACCTTCGCCTGTCTTATATGACCAATGGTCAAAATGTGCCCGATGATCTGTTGATGGCCGACCCTGAACGGTTATGCCGTCTGCTGCTGGGAGAGAGTCGTACATGACGGATCAAGCTCACTCGCTTCGCCAGTTGGTTTCGGCCCAGCAGCCCGGGGAGAGCGCCAAGGCGACCTCCGCAAGAACCGCCAAGATCATAACGGTCAGCAGCGGCAAGGGCGGGGTTGGGAAATCCAATTTCACGTTGAATTTTGCATTGACTTTGCAATCGATGGGAAAAAGGGTTCTGGTCTTTGATGCCGATATCGGCATGGCAAACATTGACGTTCTGATGGGTGTAAGCTCTCGGTACAGCCTGTATCATCTCATTCGCCGGGAGAAGAGCATAGAAGAAGTGATTCAGCATGGGCCGGACAAGCTGCCTTACATTGCCGGAGGTTCGGGTTTGGCGGACATGATGTCCCTGTCCGAGGAAGAGATGGATTATTTCATATCCCAGATCGAGCGCATTGCTTCCGGGATGGACTACATTATCTTCGATACAGGGGCCGGGCTATCCAAGGAAAACATGAAGTTTATTACGTCCGCTGATCAATGCCTTGTCGTTACGACGCCGGAGCCGACGTCCATCACGGATGCCTATGCGTTAATCAAGGTGGTCCACGGCACGGAAAGCAAGGTTCCGTTCAGCCTGATCGTCAACCGTGCAGGGGACGAGGAAGAGGCTCGTGAGGCGGCGGGCAAAATTATTTTGACGGCCCAGCGTTTTCTGGACATCGACATCAAGCTGCTCGGCTCGATTGCCGATGATACGCATGTAGTCCAGTCCGTCAAGCGGCAGGTTCCGTTTACGGCAGCCTATCCACGGTGCAACGCTTCCAGCGATATCAGACGGATCGCTCTTCGTTACTTGGCCGTTCCTGCTGCCGCGGAGCCGGAAACCCCGAAGGGAATCAAAGGATTTATGCATCGATGGCTTAAACGTACGAAATGATTCTTCGGTTGGATTAATGGAAATAGGAGTGGACATCTATGAAGCCTTTTCGTGTGCTCGTCGTGGACGATTCCGCATTTATGAGGAAAATCTTTTCCGATTTCATCGAGCGCGACAAGTCTTTCCAGGTTGTCGGGACAGCCGAGAACGGGCTTGACGCTGTTGAGAAAGTAAAGGAACTGAATCCTGACGTCATTACGCTTGATGTAGAAATGCCGGAAATGAACGGGCTGGATGCTTTGAAACTCATTATGGATGCGGGACCCCGTCCGGTTATCATGTTATCCGGCCTTAATGAACAAGGCATGAGGGAGACCATTCTTGCCCTCGAGGCAGGAGCGTTTGATTTTATACGAAAGCCTTCCATATCGAATGCGCTTGATATTGAGCAGGTGCGTTCCGAATTGATGAAGCAGCTGAATGCGGCGATGCAGGCTAAACAGCGGAGGGCCTTGTGGGAAGAAGAAGAGCAGAAACGGCGGAGTGCGGACATCACGCTTCCTCTTTCGCCAAAGCCTTCTGAGACGACGCCGAAAAAGAAGCCGCAGGTGAAAGAAACGAGACCGGCGGCCAAAGGAACGGATCAGCGCGGCAAGCCGGCTGAACCGCTTCGCATGCCGGTTTCCCGCTCGGCCGGGGAGAAGGCGGCTCTCCCGGATGTACCGGAGCTTTCCGGTTTCAAGCGAAAACGGGTTGAACGCAAAAATGAAGCGGAGTCGGCCCCAGCCGTGCTTCCCAAGAACGAGAGCCGCCCGCCGAGAGAGGCAAATGCCCAGCCGTCAACTGACCTGAAAGATTTGGTGGCGGTCGGCTGTTCAACGGGTGGCCCAAGAGCATTAAAAGCTTTTCTCGAGAAAATTCCCGGCGACTTCCATGCCCCGATCGTCATCGTCCAGCATATGCCGCCGAATTTCACCAAATCGCTTGCCCAGCGCCTGAATTCATTCAGTCAGCTGGAGGTCATGGAAGCAGAACACGGCATGGTATTAGAGCCGGGCAAGGCATACATTGCTCCGGGCGGCAGCCACATGAGGGTTCATCGCTCGGAAGGCGGTGCATACCAAATCAGGATAAGCCAGGATGAGACTCGCAACGGCCATCGCCCGTCGGTGGATGTGCTGTTCGAATCCCTGCTGCCGTTGACCTCGGTCACGCGGCACGCCATTCTGATGACCGGCATGGGGAGCGATGGAGCGAGAATGATGAAGGAGCTTTACGATGCCGGCGTGACATCCACCTTTGCCGAGAGCGAGCAAACCTGCGTCGTATACGGGATGCCGAGATCTGCCGTCGAGCTGGGATGCGTAAGCCACGTTTTGCCGCTTCATGAAATTGCACCGAGGATGGTTCAAGCTGTAAATAACGGAAAGTGAACTTGAAGAGGAGGTGTCTCTCAATGGACATGAATCAATATTTGACAATGTTTATTGATGAGTCAAATGATCATCTGCAATCATTAAATGAAAACATGCTTCAATTAGAAAGCAACCCGGACGATATCGGGATCGTACAGATTATTTTCCGATCGGCTCATACGTTGAAAGGCATGGCGGCAACGATGGGATTTGAGGATCTGGCTTCTCTTACCCACCAGATGGAAAACGTGCTGGATCTTGTCCGGAACGAAAAGCTTAAGATGCAGGATTTTATCTTTGACACGCTCTTCAAAAGCTTGGACGCTCTTGAATCGATGGTGCAGGATATTACCGAAGGCGGCGACGGGAAGGCGGACGTGTCCGCTATTGTAGCTTCCTTGCAGTCCATTGTGCGCGGAGAAGGCGCCTCGGCTAACGGGGGATCTGTCGAAGGGAATAACGCCGCTGTGGCCGTTCAGGGAATCGAATTGGATGAGTTTCAATTTTCCGTGCTGGATCAATCGATTTCAGAAGGTCATAAGGTTCTATATATCCAAGTGACATTGCGAGAGGATTGCCAACTCAAGGCGGTTCGGGCCTACATGGTATTCGAAGCGCTGGAGAGATCCGGTGAAATCGTCAAGACCTATCCGGACGTTCAAGAGATTGAACAAGGTGAATTCGATCGCGTATTTTCGTTGTATTACATAACGCAAAGAGAAACGCAAGATATTGAAAGCCAGATTCTGGGCGTTTCAGAGATTGAAGCTGCGACAGTGGTGGCGCTCGATCATGAATCCTTGCAGCAAATGGTTCAGGAGAGCGCGGCTACAGCCGAAGCGGTAAAGCCCGAAGCTCCTTCTGTAGCTCCGGCGGCCGGGGTTTCAACGGAAGCCAAAAGCGCTCCGGCGCCTGCCAAAGAATCCAAGGCACCTGCGCGTAATGCGGGGGGAGGCAATCCTTCCAGAACGATCCGGGTCGATATCGAACGGCTGGATGTATTGATGAATCTGTTCAGCGAGCTTCTGATTGACCGGGTGCGCCTGGAGCAGCTGGCCAGCGAGTCCAGGAACCAGGAGCTGACGGACACGGTTGAGCATATGAGCCGCGTAAGCAGCGATTTGCAGAATATCGTCCTGAAGCTGCGCATGGTGCCAGTGGATACGGTATTCAACCGTTTTCCTAGGATGGTGCGGGACCTTGCCAAAACATTGGACAAGAAGATCGACTTGATTATTACCGGGGCCGACACGGAGCTGGACCGCACGGTGATCGACGAGATCGGCGACCCTCTGGTCCACTTGCTGCGGAACTCGGCTGACCATGGCGTCGAACCTGTTGCCGACCGCATAGCAGCCGGTAAACCGGAGACCGGTACCGTGCACCTGCGCGCGTTCCATAGCGGCAACAATGTGTTCATCGAGATTGAAGACGACGGGCGCGGCATCTACCGCGATAAAATTTTGAAGAATGCGCTGGCCAAAGGCGTCGTCACGGAGACCGAGGCAGCGTCCATGACCGATGACGAGGTGAATCAGCTGCTGTTCGCTCCCGGATTCAGCACGGCCGAGAAAATTTCGGATGTATCCGGCCGCGGCGTAGGGCTCGACGTCGTTAAATCGAAGATTGTTGCCTTGGGCGGTAACGTCACGATCTACTCCACCCCGGGAAAAGGCACTAATTTTTCGGTTCAGCTTCCATTAACGCTGTCCATCATTGCAGCCATGCTGATCCGGATGGGATCGGAGAAATATGCGATTCCGTTGTCTTCCATCGTTGAAACGGGCATCATCAAGCGCGGGCAAATCAAACATGTGCACGGAAGCCGCATGATTCAGTTCCGGGAGTCGATGATACCGGTGATCTCGCTTAGCCGTTTGTTTGAAGTTCCGGATTTTGATGAGGAGCGGGAAGAGGAAACGGAGATTGTTGTGATCCGCAAAGGGGATCGTTTGGCTGCGCTCACCATCGATGATTTTATCGGACAGAGTGAAATCGTCATTAAAAACCTGGGCAAATATTTGCCTGCCATACAAGGGGTATCCGGCGCGACCATTCTTGGAGATGGACAAGTGGCTCTTATTATCGACGCAAATGCATTTATCAAATAATGGGTTGCTATCAAGCACGGCAGGCCACACATTCTGAAGGAGGACTTATTCATGGGAGAAGAAATCAAGGTTATCGTCTTTAGACTTGGCGAGGAAGAATACGGCATCGAGGTGGACAAGGTTCAAACCATCGAAAGAATGATGCCCATTACGCGCGTTCCCAAAACCTTTGCTTTCGTAAAAGGGGTTATCAACCTACGAGGCGTCGTCATCCCAGTGATCAATCTGCGCGGCCGATTCGGTCTGGAAGAGGTTGAAGCAACCGATCAGACACGGGTTATTATCGTAGCGGTCAATGATATGCAGGTTGGCTTTATCGTGGATTCGGCAAGTGATGTCATCGATCTGAATACGGACAGCATTGACTCTCCACCTGAGGTTGTCGGCGGAATTAAAGCGAAATACCTTCGCGGTGTCGCGAAGGTAGGAGAGGAGCGCCTTCTCGTCATGCTGAATTTGTCCGAAGTGTTGAACAAGAGTGAGATCATTCAGCTGGAAGGCCTTGAGGAGTAGACAGTGGAGCTGTTTAAGCATGGCAAAGAAATCAAAATGGATGTTTTGAAGGAAGTGGGAAACATCGGAGCGGGCAATGCGGCAACCGCCCTCTCCCGTTTGCTTAACAAGCCTATTGATATGGCGGTTCCTAAGGTTCAACTCCTGCCGTTCGAACAGATTGCCGAAAGCGTCGGGGGGAGCGAACAGCTCGTACTTGCCGTATTTTTACGGGTTGAAGGAAGCGCTCCGGGGAATCTCTTCTTTATTATGAGTCCGGAAGCGGGGAAGAACCTTCTGCTGAATCTGGCGGGCATTGAAGTATCGGAGGAGGAGCCATTCTCCGAGATGGAGCAGTCCGCCTTATGCGAGATCGGAAATATTTTGTCAGGCTCGTACTTATCGTCGCTCGCTGACTTCACCAATCTGTCCATGACACCCACGGTGCCGGCATTGGCAATGGATATGGCAGGTGCCATCCTGAGTTATGGATTGCTGCAATTCGGAGAAATGGGAGACGATGCCCTCTTAATCAACACGACGTTCCTGGAAGGGCAAAACGAGGTGGAAGGCCAATTCTTCCTCATACCTGATCCACAATCATTTGCTCAAATATTCGAAGCTTTGGGAGTGCCTTTAGAGCATGATTGAAGAACAAGCAATAGTGAAAGTAGCCATGGCGGATCTGAACGTCGCAGGTCCAAACGGTATATTGCGTACAACGGGACTCGGCTCATGCGTAGGACTGACGTTATATGATCCGGTCACGAAGATTGGCGGCATGGCGCATGTCATGCTGCCATCCTCGGCGATTGCCAGGGAGGGGCAGCTGAATCTGGCCAAATACGCCGATACGGCTCTTCCGATCCTGCTGAACAAGATGAGGAATTTGGGGGCGTCTCCGGCGCGGATGGTAGCCAAAATGGCCGGAGGGGCTCAGATGTTTGCTTTTGCGGGTTCGGGCGATACGATGCGCATCGGTCCCCGGAATGTGGAGTCATGCAAAGCGGGACTCGAGCAGATGGGAATCACGCTGATAGCCGAGGACACCGGAGGAAATTACGGGAGAACCGTTGAGTTGGACTGCGCAACGGGTAAGTTTACAATACGAAGCGTACAAAAGGGCATAAAGGAATTGTAGCGATGATGGGAAAACTCCGTTTTTATCTGATTACCGGAATTGCCGGGTTTGTGTTCACATTTATTTTCTCCATACGTAACAATTTGTGGATGACTAGCATGTATCGGGCGCTGATTGCATGCGCGATCTGGTTTCTTCTGGCGTTCCTGCTGAATTGGATGTTTGCTGCCATTACGGGGCCGCGAGCAGCCGAAAAAGGGGACGCAGGCTCGCAGCGGGAGCAGGACCGAGGAACCGTTCTTGACTTATCCACGCCTGATGAGGATCGGGAATTGATGGATTTGATCCATGCCGAATCCAGCAGCAAAGAGAATGGAGACTTTGTACCGCTGAATCCTCCTAAGCTGGTTTCAACGAAAGATCCTGAAGAACTGGCCAAGGCCGTTCGTCACCTTACGGAAAAATAAGGAGGGTGAAGGCAATTGGACGAACGTAAAACTTCCGTCCTTAACCATGCGGATTTATGGAGCGCATGGAAGGAAGATGGAGACCATGAAGCGAAGAAGAAACTTATCGAATATCATTTGCACATCGTTGACTATGTTTCAAGCCGATTGGCCATCGGTCTTCCGAAGAACGTTTCTAAGGGAGATTTGGCCAGCAATGGGGTAATGGGTCTGATTGACGCCATCGAGAAGTTCGATTACAAACGAGGGCTGCAATTCGAAACCTATGCCTCTTGGCGGGTGCGGGGTGCTATTCTGGATTCGCTGCGCCAAGGGGATTGGGTACCGCGTTCTGTCCGTGAGAAGGCGAAGAAGATTGAAACTGCATATCAGCAGTTGGAACAGAAGTATTTACGCAGCGTCAGTGATTCCGAGATGAGCGATTACCTTGACGTGACCGAGAAGGAGTTCCGGCACATGCTGCAGGAAGTGGCGGTCATGACATTGACATCTTTGGAAGATCCGATCCGCGAGGAGGAGTCTGAGACCCGAATGTCGCTCCTGGTTGATGAGAAAGCGAAGAATCCGGATCACAAGGTCCATGAATTTTATCTGCGAGAAGCCCTGATGAAGGGTATCGGTAAATTAACCCCGAAAGAGCGGACCGTAGTTTCCTTATTATATTATGAGGATTTATCACTCAGCGAAATAGCTGAAGTGATGTCGCTATCACCTTCACGAATATCTCAGCTTCATTCCAAAGCGATTTTGAGACTTCGGGGCGCGCTCGATAAAGATCGGGATTTGCTGATGCAAAACGATTGACGCTTGCCATTTATGAAGGGGGTTCCTGGATTGTCTGTAGATTATGCATTGGATCAATACTTTAGCGTTTCGCTATCGGATGACAAGGTCGTCGCCTATATACAGTTCACCAAGTGGGAGAAGGATTTTTCTTGCTCCGTCGAGGCTCTTGAACAGTTTCTCAGAAGCCATCAGATTCGGTATGGCATTCAATATGATACCTTGCGGCGAATCGCGGACCATGGGGAGGAATATCAATATAGCAGAACGCCGATTGCCATGGGAACGGAACCGACGCACGGACAGAACGGTAAAATTCAGTTTACCGTCGATTTCGGGAATGAGACGAATCTGAAGCCGCTGGAGGACGAGGACGGCAAAGTGGACTTCAAAGAAGTGATTCGTTTAAATAATGTAAAGAAGGGCCAGCTGTTGGCTACCCGAATCCCGCCTACGAAGGGTGTGCCTGGAACTGCGGTCACCGGCGAAGAGATACCGAGCAAGCCGGGAAAGGAAGCACATTTCAAGGTGGGGAAGAACGTGGTGGTCAACGCCGAGAAAAGCGCCATGTACGCCGCGCTTGACGGACTGCTCACCAAAACCGAAAAAGGCAAAATCAATGTGTTCCCGGTATATGAGATTAACGGGGACGTGGATTACAGCATTGGCAATATCGATTTTGTCGGTACGGTGGTCATTCGCGGGAATGTGCTGACCGGGTTCAAAATCAAGGCGGCAGGGGACATTCGAGTCACGGGCTTTGTGGAAGGTGCCGAGCTGGAGGCTGAAGGATCCATTGATATATCAGGCGGGATCATCGGCTATAACAAGGGTTACGTAAAGGCGGGCCAGGACGTCAAAAGCTCGTTCATTCAGGATGGCAACGTCGTTGCGGGCGCCAGCGTATTCGTGTCGCAGAGCATCATGCATTCCAATATACGTGCTGTCCAGAATATCGAATGCAACGGGATGAAAGGGCTCGTAGTGGGCGGCATTCTGCAAGCCGGGGAAAAGGTCGTTGCGCGCACGATCGGAAACAGCATGTCGACGGCTACCGTCATTGAAGTGGGCGTTCTTCCCGAGCTGCGGAATGAACTGGCGGATCTAAGAGCCCAATTGAAGCTTTCATTAGAGAGCATGGACAAAACCGATAAAGCGCTTTATCTCTTGAACCAGTTGGCTTCCTCCGGACAATTGTCGCCGGACAAGCTGGCGCTGCGAATCAAGCTGAATGCGACCAAAAAATCCAACATGGCAGAGCAAGCCGACATCAAGGAACGCATGCTGGAAATCGAGAAGATGCTGGAGGATACCGGCAAAGCCAAAGTGAATGTGGTAAAGACGATCTACGGCGGCGCCAAAATCGTCATCGGGCGGTACACCCGATTTGTTAAGGATCCCACGCAGCGGGTCTCTTTTTACTATCATGAAGGAGATATCACCATGGTTCCGTTGTTGTAGGAATGAAAGACATTCACAATGCTTGTGGACATGATCCCTATACCATGAGGTGATTCCATTGAGTTTAAAATCGGTTGAGATGCAAATTGCGGTCCCGAGAACCAATGAAGCGGGCAAGGTTCATAACGAATTCCAGCAGCGGCCGCAGAACGAACAGATGCTGTTAGCAGGTGAACAAACCAAGAACAGCCGGGCCGAAGCCCAGCGAAGCACGGAAGTGAGCGAGACGGCCGAAACAGCCGTGCGGGATGACGGGAGCCGCCAGTCCTCAGGCCAGCAGCAAGGGCGGGGGTCTGCAGAAGCGGGCGAGACTTTGGAACAGCCGGCGGAGCACCCCTATAAAGGCAAAAATTTCGATGTTTCGCTCTAGATAATTTATAGGCACAAAGGAGTTAATGGATTTGAAACCGTGGATATATATCGTGCTGCTAGGCATTGCGGCCGTGCTGTATGCTTTCATGCTGCCGAAACGCCGGGAAGAGACCGTGTCCAGCGAGCGGGTTGTAAAGGAAGTCGAGAACACGCTTGAAGGATACATGGCGGAAATCCAGAACGAGAACGAGCAGCTGGTCGAGCTGGTTAGTCAAATGAAGAAAGAACTTGATGCCAAACAGCAAGCGCATCAGGAGCAGGTCAGCGATTTGCGGCAGCGCATGCTGGCCATGGAGCAGAAAATGACCGAATCGCAAACGCGTCTTCGAACGGCTGAAGAGAAGCTGGCGCAGGCAGCTGCGGCGGCTTCTTTGTCTGCAGGAGCGGCTGCAGCGTCATCGGAGGCGGATCATGCCCCTCCGGTCCATTCCATCAAATCCAGATACGCGGAACTGTTTGATTTATATGAACAAGGCAAATCTATCGATATGATAGCCAAGTCCATGGGACTTCAGCGAGGCGAAGTTCAACTCATTATTCAGTTGGCCAAACAGGAGGAATCCGTGTGATCAAGAACCGAATGTTTATGATGGGCCTCGGGAGCGGTCTTGTGATCGCCGCTGTGCTGCTGCAGCTGATGTGGATCGGCCAAGGCGCAACCGCTTCGGAGACAAAGGAGTTAACGAAGGAGCAGCTGGTGGCTGCAGCGGAGGCTTTGGATATGCAGGTCGTCGAAGGTACGGACGAGCTGATGACGGCGGAGCAGTGGGAAGAGAAGAAGCTGGGCGAGGGAGAAGGCGAGTCCGAAGGTGCCGAACCGGTCGATAAGCCTGAAGCGACGAAGCCTGAGGCGCCGGAGAAACCGGAGAGCCCGGAGAAACCAGAAGACGCGCAGAAGAAACAGGAAGCTTCCTCCCAGGTAACGAATCCGGCCAAACCGAAAACACCGGCTAAAGCCGAAGCTTCTATTCAAGTAAAGATTCCATCCGGAAACAATCTCAGCGATGTAGCAAACAGCCTTCTGAATGCCGGGGTCATTGACAACAAACAGTCATTCATCAAAAAAGCTACCGAGAATAAAATCAACACCAGAATCCTGAGCGGTACTTACTCGTTTACGATCGGCGAGAGCTACAATTCGATTATCACGAAGATCACGACAAAACCCTCCAACTAGCACTCCGGTTGAGAGTGGTTTTTTTCTTTAGCGTAACTCTTCAAGCCCCTGATTGGCTTGAGCTGGTCATGCACACAAAAGACATTGCAACCTGCCCATGGTTATGTTATAGTAATTGACGGTGTTAAAACACACGCCAGAGTGATTCCGTTGAGGGTGCTTCCTGGAATGGGAGTCTTAATGGAAAATGATCTTGGCGGAGGGACACACAAAAACCAAACTTAGGAGGTGCGTGAAGATGGCAGTAATTTCCATGAAACAGCTTTTGGAAGCTGGCGTTCACTTCGGTCACCAGACTCGTCGCTGGAACCCGAAAATGGATAAATTTATCTTCACTGAAAGAAACGGTATCTACATTATCGACCTGCAAAAAACGGTCAAGAAAGTTGAAGAAGCATTCAACTTCGTAAAAAGCGTAGCTGGTGAGAACGGTACGATCCTGTTCGTCGGCACGAAAAAACAAGCTCAAGATTCCGTGAAGGAAGAAGCGGAGCGTTGCGGCATGTTCTACATCAACCAACGTTGGCTCGGCGGAACTCTGACTAACTTCGAAACGATCCAAAAGCGTATCAACCGCTTGAAGCAGCTTGAAACTTGGGAAGAAGACGGCACGTTCCAAGTATTGCCTAAGAAAGAAGTCATCCTTCTCCGCAAAGAGAAAGATCGTCTTGAGAAATTCCTGGGCGGTATCAAGAACATGAAGGGCCTTCCAAGCGCATTGTTCGTTATCGATCCTCGCAAAGAGCGCATCGCTGTTGCGGAAGCTCGCAAATTGGGTATCCCAATCGTTGGTATCGTTGATACGAACTGCGATCCGGATGAAATCGACTATGTAATTCCAGGTAACGATGACGCGATCCGCGCTGTCAAATTGTTGACTGGTAAAATGGCCGATGCCGTTGTTGAAGCTCACCAAGGCGAAGAAACAACAGCTTAATCGGGATTAAACGTATAAACCATGAATTAAATGAAAAGGGTGGTTGGTAGGTGTATAACCTCTCACTGCCCTTTTTTTAAGATGTCAGGCCGGATTGCGGTAGAAACATCAGGCTTCTGGCAGGGCAAGGGAAACAAATACTTAAGCGTACGGATTTCTTGGAGGGCACGTCGAAGGACGGCTGCTTCAGATCCGAACGCCAAACTTGATCATACCAATATGGAGGGAATTCTAATGGCAGTAACAGCTAGTGCGGTAAAAGAACTTCGCGAAAGAACAGGCGCGGGCATGCTCGATTGCAAAAAAGCGCTCGACGAAACAAACGGTGATATCGAAAAAGCGATCGCGGTGCTTCGCGAGAAAGGCTTGTCCGCAGCGGCTAACAAAGCTGGACGCGTTGCAACGGAAGGCGTTGTCGAGTCTTACATTCACGGTGGCGGACGCATCGGCGTTCTCGTGGAAATCAACTGTGAAACAGACTTCGTAGGCAAAACGGATCAATTTAAAGAGTTTGCTCGCGATATCGCAATGCATATTGCTGCTGCAAACCCTAAATACGTTCGTCGTGAAGAAGTACCTAGTGACGAGCTTGAGAAAGAAAAAGAAATTTTGAAAAACCAAGCCCTGAACGAAGGCAAGCCTGAAAAAATCGTTGAGAAAATGGTTGAAGGCCGCATCAACAAATACTATGAAGAGTATTGCCTGCTCGAGCAGCCTTTCATCAAGGATCCGGACAAAACGATCAGCACGCTGCTTAACGAAAAAATCAGCACAATCGGCGAGAACATCTCCATTCGTCGTTTTGCCCGTTTCGAATTGGGCGAAGGCTTGGAGAAAAAACAAGACAACTTCGTAGAAGAAGTTATGGCCCAGGTGAATAAATAAGCCGGATAGGCTAATATAAGTTATAGAAAAGAGTGGAACACACCTGTGTTCCTTCTTTTTTAAGAGATATAAAGGCATAAGAGAGATAAGATTGTTATAAATTCGGAGTAAAGGCTACCCTTATCTCACAAGAAAGAATGGACTTAGGTCTTGATTAGACGACCAGAAGTTTCTACTTGAGACGGATGTTTTTACCCGATTTTTATAAACCGTCAAGCAGTGCCGGTGTGTCTGTCTGTCGTTTTTCAAACGGGCGTCGTATACTTAAGGCGCCGTCTTAAAGTGGAGGGTTATCATTTGGAACAGCCTGTATATAAACGAGTGATATTGAAAGTCAGTGGGGAATCCCTTTCAGGGCAGAATGGATATGGTATTGATGCTGAGACGATCTCATCGATCGCTGAGCAGGTTCGCGAGGTTGTCGAGCTTGGTGTGGAGGTCGCGATCGTATGCGGCGGCGGCAACATTTGGCGCGGCATTGCCGGCAGCGCGAACGGAATTGACCGTGCGACAGCGGACTATATGGGAATGCTCGCAACGGTGATGAACTCTTTGGCCCTTCAGGATGCTTTGGAGCAGATCGATGTGCCGACCCGGGTGCAAACCTCGATCTCCATGCAGCAAATCGCCGAGCCGTATATTCGCCGCAGAGCCATTCGGCATTTGGAAAAGGGCCGTGTCGTTATTTTTGCGGCAGGAACAGGGAACCCATACTTCTCCACCGATACGACTGCAGCGCTTCGCGCCGCGGAAATCGAAGCAGAAGTGATTCTTATGGCGAAGAACAAGGTGGACGGAGTGTACTCCGCTGATCCATTTAAGGATGAAACTGCCGAGAAGTACGAGCAGCTGACGTATCTAGACGTATTGAACAAAAACCTTGGGGTAATGGACTCTACAGCTTCATCGTTATGTATGGACAACAACATCCCGCTCATCGTCTTCGCTATTACGGAGCAAGGTAATATCAAGCGCGTCGTTCTGGGCGAGAAAATCGGAACGATCGTTAAAGGGAGTGTAGACTAATGCCGCAATCGGTGAAAAAGAATGCAGAAGAACGCATGGAAAAAGCGATCCTGTCTTTGAAACGTGACTTGGCAACTCTGCGCGCAGGGCGGGCAGCGCCGGCGCTCCTCGACCGGATCACGGTGGAATACTACGGAGCGCAAACTCCGCTGAATCAGCTGGCTAACATCAGCACGCCGGATTCCAGAACGCTCATGATTCAGCCTTGGGACAAGTCGTCCTTGGCGGATATCGAGAAAGCGATCATGAAATCGGATATCGGATTGACACCGGCGAACGATGGTAATCAAATTCGTCTCGTCGTACCTGCATTGACGGAAGAACGCAGAACCGAACTGGTGAAAATGACGAAGAAATTCGGCGAGGAAGCGAAAGTGGCCATCCGCAACATTCGCCGTGATGCCAACGACGACATCAAAAAATTGGAGAAAACGGATATTTCCGAGGACGAGTCCCGGAGACATCAGGAAGATATCCAAAAAGCGACGGATAAATTTATCGCAGAAGTCGACAAAGTCCTCGTTGCTAAAGAAAAAGAGATTATGGAAGTATAAGAGACTTGTGGCCCCTCCTGTCAATGGTGGGGTTTGTCTCTTTTTTTGCAGAAAGATGCCTGGAGGAAATGGAATGATCAAACGGGTTCGATCGTGGTTGAATCAGGAGGACAGTCAGCAGACGCATCAGCTCTCTCCGGACAACATCCCGCATCATGTTGCCATCATCATGGATGGCAATGGGCGTTGGGCGAAACGGCGCGGCATGCCGCGGATCGTTGGCCATCAGAATGGCATGAAGGCTGTCAAAAGAGCCGCCATAGCCGCCGATGAGTTGGGAATCAAAATATTGACGATGTATGCTTTCTCTACGGAAAACTGGACGCGTCCGAAGGATGAGGTCGATTTTCTTATGAAGCTTCCGCAGGAGTTTCTGGCTATTGAGCTGGAAGAGCTGATCGAGAAAAATGTCCAGGTCCGCATGATGGGGCATCCGGAAGACCTTCCGTCCCATACCGTGTCTGCGATGGAAGAAGCTGTCGCGAAAACTGCCGGCAATGACGGGCTTGTGCTTAACTTTGCGCTCAATTACGGCAGCCGGAAAGAGATCACCGAAAGTGTCAAGGCGCTCGGACGGGAAGTGCGAGACGGAATTCTCCGTCCTGAGGACATTACAGAGGAACTGATTGGCCAGCGGCTCCTCACAGGCGAATTGCCGGATCCGGATTTACTGATCCGCACAAGCGGCGAGCTGCGGCTGAGCAATTTTATGTTGTGGCAGCTCGCGTACAGCGAGTTATGGTTTACGGATGCCTATTGGCCGGAGTTCACCAAAGACCATTTGGTGGAGGCCGTAGCCGATTATCAACAAAGAACTAGGCGCTACGGTGGACTGTCGTAGCCGATGGAGGATGGAACGTTTTGAAACAGCGATTGATTACCGGAATTATAGCGGGAGCGGTCTTTTTAGGATTATGTTTCATAGGCGGTCTGTGGTACCATCTTCTAATTCTGGCGATGGCGCTAGTCGGTTACTATGAGTTTGTGCGCATGACCCATACGGCACCGTTCGGGGGAACGGCATGGATCGGGTATGCGGGAGTGCTGCTGCTTGTATTTCCATGGGGTCCGCTTGATCTGAAACTTCCGATCCCATGGGAACATGTGCTTTGGCTCCTGCTGCTCTTATTTTTGCTGGCGACGGTGACCACGAAAAATACGATAGATATCAAGCGGATCTCTTTATTGTTTTTGGCATCGGTCTATATCGGCATCGGATTTTCCTTCATAGCCGAATCTCGGCATGCTCCGGACGGGCATGGCGTATTTTGGACTTTTTTGCTGCTGGCCTCGATCTGGGCAAGTGATGCGGGCGCGTATTTTGTCGGCCGCGCCATGGGGCGCCATAAATTATGGCCTTCCATAAGCCCGAACAAAACGGTGGAGGGTGCGCTCGGCGGTGTGATCATCGCCGTGTTCACGTCGCTGCTCTTTTCATTCTACTCAGATGGAATCCTGACGGCTGGACATGCGGTTCTGATTGGGCTTTCCTGCGCCGTTATCGGCCAGCTCGGCGACTTGGTGCAATCCGCCTATAAACGGGTGTATGACATCAAGGATTCGGGCAAGCTGCTGCCGGGACATGGAGGAATACTGGATCGATGCGACAGTTGGATCGTCGTATTTCCGTTTGTACATATATTGAGTCTCCTGCCTTACTGATGAAAGGAAAGATGAGCATGAAGAAGATCAGCGTACTCGGCTCCACGGGCTCCATTGGCACCCAAACCTTGGATGTGGTGAGGAAGCACCGGGAACAATTTCAGATTGAAGGCTTGGCTGCGGGGAGCAATAAGGAATTGCTGCTTCAGCAGGTTCAGGAGTTTTCTCCGCGAAAAGTGTCCGTTGCGACGAAAGAGCTTGCTGACAGTTTAAGGCATGATCTTCCTGCCGGAACCGAAGTGTTTCATGGCCATGAAGGCCTGATCGAGATTGCGGCAGCGACAGACGCGGAGCTGGTCGTTACTGCGGTCGTTGGAAGTTTGGGCCTTTCTTCTACGCTTGCGGCCATTAACGAGGGGAAGACGATCGGGCTTGCCAACAAGGAAACATTGGTTACCGCAGGTCACCTGGTTACCGCTCAAGCCGCTGCAAAAGGGGTAAAGCTCTTGCCGATCGACAGCGAGCATTCCGCCATATTCCAATGCTTGAACGGAGAACGGCATGAAGATATCGAACGGATTACGCTGACCGCTTCCGGCGGGTCGTTCCGGGATTACACCCGCGATCAGCTGGTCAGCGTTACGGTGGAGGATGCGCTCAAGCATCCAAACTGGTCCATGGGCGCCAAAATCACGATCGATTCCGCGACCATGGTCAATAAAGGGCTTGAGGTCATTGAAGCGCATTGGTTGTACGGCATACCGTACGACAATATTTCCGTGCTTCTCCACCCGGAAAGCATCATCCATTCTTTTGTGGAGTTCCGCGATTCCAGCATTATCGCGCAGCTCGGCAACCCGGACATGCGGGTCCCGATTCAATATGCGCTGACTTATCCCGAGCGGTGGTCTTCGCCTGCACCAAGGCTCTCCTTGGCAGAAGCAGGAAAGCTGCACTTCCGGGAAATGGACCTTGAGCGTTTTCCTTGTTTAAGGCTCGCTTATGAATGTGGTAAAATGGGTGGTACAGCGCCAACGGTATTCAATGCGGCCAATGAAATCGCGGTCGCCCGCTTTCTCCGCGGCGAAATCTCTTTTCTGCGAATCGAAGAGATTATCGAGGAAGTGCTGCATAGTCACCATAACGTGCCGGAACCGGCGCTGGAGACGATTGAAGAGAATGATCGGATTGCACGTGAAATAGCTTCCCGACTATAAGTTTTGAAGTGTTTTTGAAATCTCCCTTGAAAAAAAGCGGACAGCTTGTGATTCTCTTGTGGACGACAGGAGAATAATGATAATCTATAGGGACATACTGCGTTCTCAGAGGAAAAGGGGGATGTAAAGAATTGGAAATGGTTCGGGTCGTTTTTTTAACGGTGCTCATGTTTTTTGTGATCGTTACCGTGCACGAATGGGGTCACTATTATTTTGCCCGGCGTGCCGGAATCTTGGTACGCGAGTTCGCGATTGGATTTGGTCCTAAGCTGTTCTCATATAAACGCCATGAAACGCAGTTCACGCTTCGTCTTCTCCCGTTCGGCGGATATGCCCGCATGGCCGGGGAAGATCCGGAACTTGTCGAGATTCAGCCCGGTCAGACGATTGCGGTTCGAGTGAATGCAGAGAATCAAGTGAAAAAGATTTATCTGGATCAACTCGACAACCGTAAAAATGTCATTCGCGGCGAAGTCCAGTTTATCGACATGGTGGACCGTTTGTCGGTGAGGCTTGATGTGGATGGTGAATTTCAGCAGTACGAGATCCATCAGCAAGCATTAACGGTAGCTAAAGGTGTCGAGACGCAGATCGCACCGAGAGACCGCCAGTTCGGCAGCAAGACCGTCGGCCAAAGAGCGCTTGCGATATTTGCCGGCCCTGTCATGAACTTTATTTTGGCCTTCGTGCTGTTTGCCCTTCACATTCAGATGGCCGGTATACCGGTCGAGAATCCAACCTACGTACAGATAGGCGAGATTACGAAAGGCATGCCAGCAGACGAAGCCAATCTGAAAGAGGGCGACATCATCGAGAGCATCAACGGAACGGCGATTGGGGCCGATTATCAGAAGATGATCGAATTGATTGCGGCCTCCAAGGACAAGCCGATGGAATGGACCGTACGTCGAGGAGAGGAATCTTTCGATTTGACGTTGACGCCTCGGACCATGGAGGGCCAGGAAGGCGGCAAGGTCGGGATCGTTCCTGAGCTTCCTACCCGATCCGCAGGGCTTGGAGAGACGATTACCGGCTCCGGGACGGCGATGGTTGACACCACCAATATTATTTTCCAGGGCTTCAGACAGTTGATTCAGAAGTTTTCCATGGATGATTTAGGCGGTCCTGTGCGCACCTTTGAGGTCACGGGTCAAATCGCCAAACAGGGTATCGAACAGCTGACCTATTGGGCGGCCATTCTAAGCTTGTACCTGGGCATATTCAACCTGCTGCCGATTCCGGCGCTGGATGGAAGCCGGCTCGTATTCTTGGGGATCGAGGCATTACGGGGCAAGCCGGTTGACCCGAACAGGGAAGGCATGGTTCACTTCATCGGGTTTGCGATGCTGTTCCTGTTAATGATTGCCGTCACCTATAACGATATTTTGCGTTTGATCAACGGATAGACCTTAAGGTACGGCTCGGTGCGCCAGCCGCGACGAAAGCCGTACCTTTTTCTATTGTTAGCAGAGTTTCACGCATAACGATATCCAGCATGGAGTTCTATAACACAGGGCGGGTTTTATAGCCGCGGCCCGTTCACACATATCGCCAATAACGTCCAGTCAAGCCGCCTGAATGAACGGCTTAGACCACGCGTTTTATTAATGGGAGGAACACGATTTATATGTCTAAGGAATCGAAGGATAAACAATTCGTGACGGAGATCACGCCGCAAGGAGAAGATTTCTCGCGCTGGTACATCGATGTCATCAAAAAAGCGGACTTGATGGATTATTCCCCAGTCCGGGGCTGCATCGTCTTTAAACCGGACGGTTATGAAATTTGGGAGCATATCCAGGCGGAGCTGGATCGGCGCTTTAAGGCAACGGGACATCGGAACGCTTATTTCCCGTTGTTCATTCCGGAGAGCTTTTTCCAGAAAGAGAAGGAGCATGTGGAAGGTTTCAATCCAGAGCTGCCTTGGGTGACCGAAGCGGCGGGCGAGAAGCTTGAAGAGCGTCTGGCTATTCGTCCGACTTCCGAAACGATGTTCGGGCACATGTATTCCAAATGGATTCAATCCTATCGTGATCTTCCTGTGCTGATCAATCAGTGGGCCAACGTGGTGCGCTGGGAGAAACGCACGCTGCCGTTCCTCCGCACCAGCGAGTTTTTATGGCAAGAGGGGCATACCGCTCATGAAACGGAAGCGGAAGCAAGAGGGGAAACCATGCAAATGCTCGATATCTATCAGCAATTCGTAGAGGACTATCTCGCGATTCCGGTGATCAAGGGGCAGAAGACGCCTTCGGAGAAATTCGCGGGTGCCGTGGACACGTTCTCCATCGAAGCGATGATGAAAGACGGTCGGGCTGTACAAGCAGGCACATCACACTACATGGGTACCAATTTCTCGCAAGCTTTCGATATTCAATATTTGAACCGTGAAAATACGCTGGAATACGCACATACGACTTCCTGGGGAGTCAGCACGCGTCTTATCGGCTCCTTGATCATGGTCCATGGGGACGACCGGGGCTTGGTGCTTCCTCCAAAAGTTGCGCCGACTCAAGTAATCATGATTCCAATCGGGCCTCCGAAGACGAGAGACGCCGTCGTGGGCCGTACGGACGAGCTGTTCCGTGAACTGAAATCCGCCGGGATCCGCGTACGGGTGGACGACAATCCGGATGTGCGTCCAGGCTGGAAATTCAATGAGTACGAAATGCGCGGCGTTCCGGTTCGTCTGGAGATCGGGCCTCGTGATATGGAGAATGGCGTCTGCGTGCTCGTTTCCCGCATTACGGGCGAGAAGAAGGTTGTGGAGCAGGCCAACCTGATCCAGGAAGTGCAGAGCATGCTGGAGCAGGTGCATCAGGAAATGTTCGATCGTGCAAAGCAGTTCCGCGAGGATCATTTCTATTCCGTGGAGACGCTGGATGAAATGAAGGACAGCATGGAGGACAAGCGCGGGTTTACTTTGGCAGGATGGTGCGGTTCGGAAGCTTGCGAAGACACCGTGAAGCAAGAAACCGGCGCGACGAGCAGAAACATTCCGTTTGAACCGGCCGAGAACAAAACGAAGTGTCTCGTATGCGGCGAGGATGCGAAGCATACGGTGCTGTTCGCGAGAGCGTACTAGGAATTCGATATTATGAGTTTCCGACTTGCATGACGAAGGGCAATTTTTCGTCCGCGTCGGGGATTCATCATCTGGAGTAAGCTTCCGGATGGCAGTATGACGGACGCTCTCTTTCTCGGGGCAGGACGATGGAGTGCTGCCGGCGGAAGCTTTATTCTGTTTTTTATCCGCTAAACGCGGTCTGTCTTCTGTGGATGTAGGTCGATAGAAGTTTTTCTTACAGCTTTATGTTATGCAGGGGGAGGGAACCATGGGCACGACTGAAGATAAAAGGAAGCGATTTGAACTGCTGATCAAGCAGGGAGAAGTTCCGGCCAATCTGGTGGAACCCTATTTTTTAGACGGTGTGATTGAACAAGTAGAGACCAGCAGGAACAGCAAGGACTGGAGGATAACCGTTCAGAAGGAGACCTTGGTCCCGGCCGAAGTTTATCGCACATTTTGCCTGAGGATTCAGGAGAAGATGGGACATATCGCTAAGATCAAATTTGTGTTCCGGTATGGAAGCGGCGTTCCGGAGGCCGATATCGTGCAGGAGTATTGGGGCTTGTTTCTGGAGTGGGCACACCGGGAGATTCCATCGGTCAATGGCTGGATGACTAGGGCGAAACACGAGGTGGAAGACGGGCAGGTCCTTCTCTCCATGTCGGATGGCATGTCGCTTGAACTTGCCCGCAAGAAACAGATCGATACCGCCATAACCCGATTCTTCGGGCAGTACTTCGATCTGACACTTCGTGTGAAGATGCAGGTCGGCGATAACGGCCAGGCCGCTTACGAGGAGTTCGAGCAGAGGAAGCGCGAGGAAGAGCGCGAGGTTATCGAACAGATCATGAGCAGCATGGAAGCGGAGCTGGATGCCGAGGACGAGGAAGAAGGCGAGATTCGGCTGCAGGTCGGATATGATATCAAGGATCAGCCGGTTTCGATCCAGGAGATCCAGGACGAAGAGAAGAAAATTACGATCCAGGGTACCATTTTCGGGTTGGACCGCAAGGAGCTCCGAAACGGCAGCACGCTGTTTACCTTCAACTTAACCGATTTCAGCGATTCCTTGCAGATGAAGATGTTTGGCAAAACGAAGGATGACTTGAAGGTCCTGAGCCTTCTTGAGAACGGCAAATGGGTGAAGGCACGCGGACGCGTGGAATATGACCGGTTTATGCAGGTGCCGGAGCTGGTCATGATCCCGTCCGACCTCAATGAAGTCAAGGCGCCCCCTTCCCGCAAGGATAACGCTGCCGAGAAGCGGGTGGAATTCCATCTCCATACCACTATGAGCACGATGGATGCGGTCACGCCGATCGACCGGTACATCAAAACCGCGGCCGCCTGGGGACATAAAGCGATTGCCGTAAGTGATCACGGCGGCGTGCAGTGTTATCCTGACGCAGCCAAGAACGCCAAGAAACATGGAGTCAAAATGATGTACGGCATCGAGGCCAATGTCGTGAATGATGCCGTCAACATCGTGGAACAGGCACAGCCGATTGAGCTGAGCAGCGCGACTTACGTGGTATTCGATATTGAAACCACGGGTTTGTCCATCACCGCGAACAAGATCATCGAGCTTGCAGCCGTGAAGATGCACGAAGGCAAGGAGATTGGCAGGTACGCCACGTTTGTTAATCCGCACGAGCGAATTCCGTATCATATCCAGCAATTGACGAACATCAATGACGATATGGTCAAGGATGCTCCTGAACTGGAGCCGGTACTGAAGGAATTTGTTGAATTCGTCGGCGATGGCGTGCTCGTGGCTCACAACGCGCGGTTTGACATGGGGTTCATTCAGGCAGCACTCAAGAATGCAGGCATGGACACGCTGGAGAATCCGTATTTGGATACTTTGGAGCTGGCCCGACTGGTGCATCCGGGACTTAAGAATCACCGCCTTAACACATTGGCGGATAAGTACAAGGTGCTGCTGGAAAGCCATCACCGCGCGATCGACGATACAATTGCGCTGGCGGGAATCCTGAACGGGCTCCTCAGCGACGTAGACAAAACCAAAGGCGTGAAGATGCTGGACCGTCTTAATGATTACGTGGGCATGGACCTGTCCAATACCCGTCCGTTCCATTGCGGGATTTACGCTTTGAACATGACGGGCAAGAAGAATCTGTACAAACTGGTCTCCATGTCGCATACCGAATATTTCAAGCGGGTGCCCTGCATCCCGAAATCCAAGCTCCAAGAGATGCGGGACGGACTCCTGGTGCTGTCCGGCTGCGAAAAAGGGGAGTTCTTCGAAACGGTGCTGAACAAGACGGAGGAGGAAGCCGAAGAGATTGCAGGCTTTTACGACGTTTTGGAAATCCAGCCGTTGACGATGTATATGCATTTGGTGGACAAAGGCCTGGTAGGCAGCCCCGAAGAGATCAAAACCGCGATTTCCAAAGTCGTGCGCATCGGCGAAAAGCTGAACAAACCGGTCATCGCTACAGGGAATGTGCACTATCTGGAACCGCGGGACAAGCTGTTCCGGGACATCACCATCCATGGCATTACCGGCTTCAGCCCGCTCAAGGATATGCGCAAGCCAGACGCGCATTTTCGGACGACGGAAGAGATGCTGCAAGAGTTCGAGTTTTTGGGTCAGGACAAATGCTATGAAGTCGTGGTGACGAACACAAGCGAATTGGCCGACCGTTTTGAAGATTTGGAACTGTTCCCGGATAAGCTGTTTACGCCGATCCTGGAGGGAGCCGACGAAGAAATTCGCAACACCTGCTACGACACGGCCAAGTCGATCTATGGGGAGAACCTGCCCGAGGTCGTTGTGGCCCGGTTGGAGAAAGAGCTGGAGCCGATTATTAGATACGGCTTCTCCGCGAACTATCTGATTTCCGAGAAGCTGGTGAAAAAATCGAATCGGGACGGCTATTTGGTTGGTTCCCGGGGTTCCGTTGGCTCCTCCGTCGTTGCGACGTTCCTCGGCATATCCGAGGTTAACCCGCTGCCAGCACATTACATTTGCTTGAACAGCGACTGCAAGCACAGCGAATGGTTCCTGGACGGCAGCGTGCCGAGCGGATTCGACTTGCCGGACAAGGCTTGTCCGGAATGCGGAAACATGATGAAGGGCGAAGGACAGGATATCCCGTTCGAAACCTTCCTGGGCTTCAAAGGGGATAAGGTTCCCGATATCGATTTGAACTTCTCCGGCGAATATCAACCGCATGCCCATAATTTCACCAAGGAGATGTTCGGCGAGAAGAACGTATTCCGTGCCGGTACCATCGGCACCGTGGCGGAGAAGACGGCGTTCGGCTTTGCCAAGAAATACGAGGAGCACAACAACAAGCGCTGGCGCGGCGCGGAATTAAACCGGCTGGCGTCAGGCTGTACCGGCGTCAAGCGAAGCACAGGCCAGCATCCCGGCGGTATTGTCGTTGTGCCGGACTACATCGAGGTTGAAGAGATAACGCCTGTGCAGTACCCTGCCGATGATGTCAACGCGGAGTGGAAAACGACGCATTTCGATTACCATGCCTTTGAAGCGAATTTGCTCAAGCTGGATATTCTCGGACACGATGATCCGACGATGATGAGAATGCTCCAGGATTTGACCGGAGTGGACCCAACGACCATCCCGATGAACGATCCGAAAGTGATGAGCATGTTCAATTCAACGGAGGCGCTGGGCGTGAAGCCGGAGCAAATACGCTCGCCGGTGGCCACCTTCGGCGTGCCGGAGATGGGGACCAAGTTCGTGCGCCAGATGCTGGTGGAGTCGCAGCCGTCGAGTTTTGCTGACCTTTTGCAAATCTCGGGACTTTCACACGGAACCGGCGTATGGCTCGGCAACGCACAAGAGCTCATCAAGAATGGAACCTGCAACATCAAAACCGTTATCGGTTGCCGCGATGACATCATGCTGTTCCTGATTTACAAGGCCGGCATGGACGCGAGCCTCGCGTTTAAGATTACGGAAAGCGTGCGTAAAGGCCGGGGGTTGTCCCAGGAATGGATCGACGAGATGAAGAAATGCAAAGTGCCGCAGTGGTACATTGATTCCTGTCTCAAAATCCAGTACATGTTCCCGAAAGCCCACGCCGCCGCATATGTTATTTCAGCGGTGCGAACGGCTTACTTCAAGCTGTATTATCCGATTGAATATTACGCAACCTACTTCTCGGTCCGCGCCGAGGATTTTGATATCGAATTATGCTGTCAGGGCTATGAGGCGATCTATCGCCGGATTGAAGAGATCGAGCAGCTCGGCTTCGGGGCGAGCCCGAAGGAAAAAGGCATGCTGCCGATTCTGGAGATGGCGCTGGAAATGACGGCAAGGGGCTTCTCATTCAAGAACATCGATTTGTATCAATCCGACGCCTTGAAATTCAAGGTGGATGGAGACTCGCTCATTCCGCCGTTCTCGGCGCTTGCGGGAATCGGCGATAACGCTGCCCGCAATATTGCCGCCGCGCGTGAATTCGGAGAATTCCTCTCCATCGAGGATTTCCAGCAAAAATCGAAGGCAAGCAAAACCGCCGTGGAGCTGTTGACCCAAATGGGATGCTTCCGCGGTCTGCCGGAGAGCAACCAGTTGTCATTGTTCTGATTCTTGTCATTCTTTCATGGCCGTGACGCCTTGACAGTCAAGGAGTCATACTTGTCACTATTACCAGACTATGTTATAATTTTTTTGGTAATCATGGAGATAAAACCGTTGTGTAAAGAGTGGGGCAACCCACTCTTTACTCTTTGGTATATAGGAAATCAACTTGGAGGTTATGTTCTTTGAGCACATCAAAGATTAAAACGACTGTGGAAGAAATGGTGCAGCCGTATTTGGACGAACACGGCTTTGAACTGGTAGATGTGGAATACGTTAAGGAAGGAAGCAACTGGTTCTTGCGCGTGTTTGTTGATAAGGACGGCGGCATTGACATTGACGATTGCGGTTTAATCAGTGAACACCTGAGCCAGAAGCTGGACGAGAACGATCCGATTCCGACGGCTTATTTTCTTGAAGTCTCTTCTCCTGGCGCGGAACGTCCCCTGAAGAAAAAAGAGGATGTTGCGAAGTCGGTCGGCAAGAACGTGTTTGTTACGGTATACGAGCCGATTAACGGGTTGAAGGAGTTTGAAGGCAAGCTGGAATCCTTTGATAACGAGGAGCTGGTCATTCAGACCGCGAAGAAGCAGCACGTGATTCCATATGCAAAAGTAGCCAGTGCCAGATTGGCCATCATTTTTTAAACGGAAGTTTTGAAAGGGGGAACCGATTTTCAATGAGTATGGATTTTATTGAAGCGATGAATGAGTTGGAAAGAGAGAAGGGCATCAGCAAGGATGTGCTGTTTGAAGCCATTGAAGCGGCACTGATCTCAAGTTACAAGCGCAATTTCAACACCGCGCAAAATGTACGGGTAGACATGAATCGCAACACGGGTGTTATCAAGGTGTTCGCACGGAAGCTGATCGTGGACGAGGTTCTGGATCCGCGCACTGAAATTTCGCTGCATGCCGCACGTGAGATCAATCCGCATTTTCAGATCGAAGATATAGCGGAAATCGAGGTTACGCCGCGTGATTTCGGACGGATCGCCGCTCAAACGGCAAAGCAGGTTGTTACCCAGCGCATTAGAGAAGCCGAACGCGGCCTGATCTACAGCGCTTTTATTGACAAGGAAGACGATATCGTTACGGGTACGCTGCAGCGTCAGGATTTGCGCAACATCTATATCGACCTTGGCAAGATCGAAGCGGCGCTGCCGCTTACCGAGCTTATGCCCAACGAGAAGTTCAAGCATGGCGACCGGATCAAAGCGTACATTACGAAGGTTGAGAACACAACCAAAGGGCCGCAGATTATGCTGTCCCGTACGCATCCGGGCCTTTTGAAGCGCCTGTTCGAGCTGGAAGTGCCGGAAATTTTCGACGGCGTCGTGGAAATTCGCTCGGTTGCGCGCGAAGCGGGATTCCGCTCCAAAATTGCGGTGTATTCCCGCAACGATGAAGTCGATCCGGTCGGCTCTTGCGTAGGGCCTAAGGGATTGCGCGTACAAACGATTGTCAATGAGCTTCGCGGCGAAAAAATCGACATCGTGCGTTATTCCGACCAGGTCGAAGAATACGTGGCCAATGCGCTGAGCCCATCCAAAGTGCTTGAAGTCCAAGTATTTGAAGATGAGAAGATGGCGCGCGTAATCGTTCCGGATTACCAACTCTCGCTGGCGATAGGGATCAAAGGCCAGAATGCTCGTCTCGCGGCGAAGCTGACCGGCTGGAAGATTGATATTAAGAGCGAAAGTCAGGCGGAGCAGGAATTTGGCAGACCGAAGTCCCAATCAGGTGAAATGCACCAGGATTCCGTCTCTGTCGATTAATTCCAAATGACGGGGGGTTGTCGTCTTGAAACAGAGAAAGATACCGCTGCGTAAATGTGTGGCGTGTCAGGAAATGATGCCGAAGAAAGAGCTCATCCGGATTGTCAGGACTCCCGATGACGCTGTCCTGATCGATCTCACCGGCAAAAAGTCGGGACGGGGAGCGTATCTATGCGGCAAGGTTTCCTGCTTCAAGCTGGCACACAAAAATAAAGCACTGGATCGAGCGTTGAAACAACATGTGAAGCCTGAGATCTACGAACAGTTGGCACAGGATTTCATCAAGGTTGAGGATGAATTCCTGGCTGCAAAAGAGAGTGCTGCCGATGATGAATAGGGCGCTTTCTCAGCTCGGCCTGGCCATGAGGGCAGGCAAGGTGGTTACCGGAGATGAGATCGTGCTCAAAGCCATCCGGTCTTCTGAAGCAAAATTGGTTATTCTGGCGGGTGACGCCTCAGATAATACAACAAAGAAGTTCCGCGACAAATGCGGTTCTTACAATATCCCTCTGGTAATCGGATTTGACCGGGAAAGTCTGGGCACAAGTGTAGGTAAACCCGAGCGGGTTGTGCTGGCAGTTACGGATCAAGGATTCGCAGAAATGATCTCCAAGAAAATGGAGACAATGTCGGAGGTGGAGTATATTGAGTAAACAGGAAAACAAAGACAATAAACTTCGAGTGTACGAATATGCTAAATCGTTGAACATGAGCAGTAAAGAAATTATCACGATCCTTAAGCGTTTGAACGTTCCGGTCAATAACCACATGAGCGTAATGGAAAACGATACGGTGTCGAAGGTAGAGCAGTTCTTCAAAGATATCAAATCGAATGCGGCAGCCAAGCGGGACAGTGGCGACGCTCCTCGAACCGAGAACCGCAAACCTTCGGGTTCCGGAGCGAATGCAGCCGCATCCGTATCCAATGCTAAAACAGAAGGCACTTCCACTAACGTGAGTGCAGACGGCAACCGTAATGGGCAGGACGGTATGCGTCATTCAGGACAACGAGTATCAGGACAACAAGGTCAAAGCCAGCCCAAAAAACAACAGGAAAAGCAGGTAGGTATGAATAGTAGAACGAATTCAAACACACAACATGCTTCAGGTTCCCAGCGTCCCCAAGGAGGGCAGGATACCCGAAGAAACCAATCTGGCTCCGCACAAGGAAGCCAGCAGAATAATCGCAGCCAAGGCTCCAGACCGAGCGGCAGCAGCACGCAGACCGGATCCCGTCCACAAGGCGGAGGTCAAGGCGGCGGGCGTCCGCAAGGCAATAATCAGGGCGGATCGCGTCCGCAAGGCAATAATCAAGGAGGATCGCGTCCGCAGGGCGGCAACAACCAAGGCGGAGCGCGTCCTCAGAGCAAGCCGGGTGGAACCGGAGGCGGATTCTCAGGATCCAATAACAGCAACGGCCAGAACCGCGGTTCCAGAAACAACAATAACAATCGTTCAGACTCCAAGCGTTTTGATGACAACCGTCAGGGAGGATTCCGTGGAAACAATCGCGGTGGCAAGAACAACCGCGGCCGGAATCAACATAATCAGCAGCCGCCTCGTGAGAAAATCGACAACACGCCGAAGAAAATTATCGTCCGTGGCAACATGACCGTCGGTGAAACGGCGAAGCTGCTTCATAAGGACGCTTCCGAAGTCATCAAGAAGCTGATTTTCCTCGGCGTGATGGCCACCATCAACCAGGAGCTGGATATCGATACGATTCTATTGCTCGCTGGCGAATTCGGTGTAGAAGTCGAAGTGAAAATTCCGGTAGAGGAAGATCGTTTTGAGACCGTTGAAGAAAACGATGCTCCGGAAGAACTGAAAGAGCGTCCACCGGTCGTTACGATTATGGGTCACGTTGACCACGGTAAAACGACGCTGCTGGATGCGATCCGTTCCACGAACGTATCTAGTGGCGAAGCTGGCGGAATTACGCAGCATATCGGTGCTTACCAAGTCGAGATCAATAATAAGAAGATTACGTTCCTGGATACACCGGGTCACGAAGCGTTTACGGCCATGCGTGCCCGCGGTGCGCAAGTAACGGATATGACGATCATCGTGGTTGCGGCCGACGACGGCGTGATGCCACAGACGGTCGAAGCGATTAACCATGCTAAAGCGGCAGGTTTGCCGATCATCGTTGCCGTGAACAAAATCGATAAGCCGGACGCTAACCCGGATAAAGTCAAACAAGAATTGACGGAATATGAGTTAGTGCCTGAAGAGTGGGGCGGAGATACCATCTTCGTTAACGTTTCGGCGAAACAGCGGATGGGTCTGGAAGACTTGCTTGAAATGATCCTTCTGGTAGCAGAAGTGAACGAATATAAAGCAAACCCTGATAAACGCGCGCGCGGTACCGTGATTGAAGCTGAGCTTGATAAAGGCAGAGGACCGGTAGCCCGCATCCTCGTTCAGCATGGTACGTTGAAAGTGGGCGACGCCTTCGTAGCCGGCAACTGCTTTGGACGTATTCGCGCCATGGTGAACGATAAAGGCCGTCGTTTAAAAGAAGCCGGACCATCTACGCCGGTCGAAATTACCGGTTTGACTGAAGTTCCGGGCGCCGGCGATCCGTTCATGGTGTTCGAGGATGAGCGTAAAGCGCGTAATATCGCGGATAAGCGTGCGATTACCCATCGTCAGTCCGAATTGAACACGAATACGCGGGTGACGCTGGATGATCTCTTCCAGCACATTAAAGACGGCGAAATCAAGGATCTTAACGTGATTATCAAAGGTGACGTGCAAGGTTCCGTCGAGGCCCTGAAAGGTTCCTTGAACAAAATCGAAGTGGAAGGCGTGCGCGTCAAGATTATCCATAGCGGTGCCGGTGCCATCACCGAATCCGATATTATTTTGGCAGCTGCCTCTAACGCGATCGTAATCGGGTTTAACGTTCGTCCTGACGTTCAAGCGAAGCAAACCGCCGAGCAGGAGAAGGTTGATATCCGTCTGCACCGTGTAATATATAATGTAATCGAGGAAATTGAGCAAGCTATGAAGGGGATGCTCGATCCGGAGTATAAAGAATCCGTGATCGGTCATGCGGAAGTCCGCAACACCTTTAAAGTGAGCAAAGTGGGTACGATTGCAGGATGTATGGTGACATCCGGTAAAATTACGCGTAACGCAGAAGCTCGCTTGATCCGTGACGGCATTGTCGTTCATGAAGGCAAGATCGATTCCCTCAAGCGCTTTAAAGATGACGCTAAAGAAGTGGCACAGGGTTACGAGTGCGGTATTACCTTGGTAGGCTATAGCGACGTCAAAGAAGGGGACGTAATCGAAGCCTTCATCATGGAGACGGTAGAGCGCTAACGAATGAGGTGATCAGACCATGGCAAAAATCAGAACTGGGCGCGTAGGCGAGCAGATTAAAAAAGAGCTCAGCCAACTGATCCAAACGGAATTGAAAGACCCGAGAATCGGTTTTATTACCGTGACCGGCGTGGATGTAACTAACGATCTGTCCCAAGCGAAGGTATACCTGAGCGTGCTCGGGGACGACGAGCAGAAGGCGGCTTCCTTGAAAGGGCTGGAGAAGGCAAGCGGCTTCCTCCGATCCGAACTGGGCAAGCGGATTCGCCTCCGGCATGTTCCGGAGCTGATCTTCAAATTCGACGAATCCATTGCTTATGGCAGCCATATTGAGAAGCTGCTGACTGAAATCGTGGATCGCGAAGAGAAATAGAGTAGTTTTTGTTTATAAAGGAGAGGGCGAATGCAGACCTATGAACAAGAGCTGCAGCAGGTGAAATCGTTTCTGCTGGAGCACGATGATTATTTGGTTGTGTCGCATGTTCAGCCCGATGGAGATGCAGTCAGTTCCACCCTTGCGGTGGGCTGGCTTCTCTCATGTCTGGGCAAGAAATTCACGATGATCAACGAAGGGCCTATCCCGAAGCGCATGAAAAAGCTGTGGCATGCAGAAGACATTCTCAATCTGTCCGAACAGCAGCCGGGAAGGACGTTTTCAAACGTCATTTGCGTGGATTGCGCGGATTTTGCGAGAGTAGGTTATACGCAGCAGGTGTTTGCCGATCATGCGAGCATCGTTAATATTGACCATCATCCAACGAATGATCGTTACGGAGCCGTTAACCTGGTTGTGCCCGAGGCGGCTGCAACCGCAGAAATCCTTTATGATTTGCTGAATTTGTTTGAAATCGATTGGGATGCCGAAATCGCCACTGCGATTTATACCGGATTGTTAACGGATACCGGCGGTTTTCGTTATTCCAATACGTCGCCCAAGGTCATGAGCATGGCTTCCGATCTGTTATCCTATGGCGTGAACGGCCCCGAAATTGCGGAAACGCTGCTTGAGGAAATGACGCTCCCGCAGATGAAGGTGTTGGTTCAGGCGTTAAACACGCTGAGTCTGTCGGATGACGGTAAAATAGCCTGGGTGTACGTAACCCCCGAGCATATGGAACTATGCGGTGCCGTTAGCGAGGATCTTGAAGGGATCGTCAATTATCCCCGAAACATTCAGGGAGTCGAAGTCGGGATTCTGTTCAAATCGCTGAGATCCGGAATGGTCAAGGCGAGTTTGCGTTCAGCCGGCAAAGTGGATGTTGCCGCGTTGGCCCAAATTTTTGGCGGTGGCGGCCATGTCCGGGCGGCAGGGTGCAGCATGGAAGGCTCCCTTCAAGACATCATCCCTAAAGTAGTAGAGCAGGTGAGATTAAAGCTATGACGCAATTAGAAGGCATCTTGGCCGTTCACAAACCGGCCGGATGGACCTCCCACGATGTGGTAGCCAAAGTTCGGGGAATGGTTCGTTTGAAGCGGATCGGACATACCGGGACGCTGGACCCTGAAGTGACGGGCGTGCTTCCGTTATGCTTGGGGAGAGCTACGCGGGTCGTCGAATATCTGCAGGAGCTGCCTAAAGAGTATCATGCGGTCCTCCGCCTTGGATACTCGACCGATACCGAGGATATTACCGGGAATGTGGTGGAGACTGCGGATGAAGTCCGCGTGACCAGAGACGAGGCGCTTGAAGCGCTGCAATCTTTTACAGGCCAGATCTCTCAGGTTCCTCCTATGTATTCCGCCGTCAAAATCAACGGCAAACGATTGTACGAGCTTGCCAGAGAAGGCAAGACGGTGGAGCGCAAAAGCCGTACCGTAACGATTCATGAAATCGAGATGACGGACTTTGATGCGGAAGGGGAGTATACGGAAATTTCTTTCCGTGTACTGTGCTCCAAAGGTACATACATCCGCACGCTTTGTGTGGATATCGGGAGGAAGCTCGGCCTGCCGTCCGTCATGGTTAAGCTGGTACGTACGATATCGGCGGGAATCACCGAGGCGCAGTGCTTGACCCTAGAGCAAATTGAGCAGTACATGAAGGATGAAACGCTGCAAACCCGGCTTATTCCGGTGGATCAAGCGATTCATCATCTAGCAAAGCATACGGTTTCCGAAGAGAAGGCGGAGGCCGCGCTGAAGGGGCAACGCTTGTCCTCCAGGGCGGTAGAACCGGCCGTCGACAGTTCGGAGCCTATCCGTTTGTACGATATAAAGGAAAACTTTCTGGGCATCTATAAGCGTCAGGAAGAGACGGGCGCTATCGTTCCCGTGAAAGTATTTTCCTAAGCATGACTGGATTTAGTGAGTGGAGGTGAGAAATCATGAGGATTGTTTCATTATCTTATCCTGTATCTTCCGACATCGTACGAGAAGCTGCCGAGCCCAAGGTAGCGGCAATCGGCCAGTTCGACGGTCTTCACCTGGGACACGCCAGCGTGCTTTCGACCGCTGTCAGCATTGCTCGGGAGAATGGAGTGCCGGCCGCGCTCATTACCTTCTATCCGCATCCGAAGGACGTGATCGGTAAGGGGAGCTACGAAGGCTATCTGACTCCCCAGCCTGACAAGCAGCAGCTGCTTGAGCAGATGGGCATCGATATTCTGTACGTCGTCGAGTTCAATAAAGAATTTTCCCAAGTAAGTCCGGAAGCGTTTGTTGAAGAAATGCTCTTTCCCTTGAATCTTCAAACGGCGGTAGTCGGATTTGATTTCCGGTTCGGCCATAAAGGCGCAGGAGACGCAGTTAAACTTCAGGAACTCGGGGAAGGCAAAATGTCGGTCGTTACGGTACCGCCATTCCTGGTCGACGGCGAGAAGGTAGGAAGTTCATCCATACGGATTGCCTTGAAAACTGGACAGCTGTCGGACGCAAACCGCTGGCTCGGACGGAATTACCACATCCGGGGTACGGTCGTTCACGGGGAGAAGCGGGGAAGAAAGATCGGTTTCCCTACCGCGAACCTGGAGTTGACGGATCCATTCGTGGCGCCTGCATTGGGCGTCTATGCCGTCCGTGCCCGCACGGATAAGCATTACGACTGGATACCGGGCGTCATGAACGTCGGCGTGAAGCCGACGTTCCACGAAGGGATTACTGAACCGATCTTCGAGGTCCATCTGTTTGATTTCGAAGGGGATCTGTACGACCAGATCATGACGGTGGATATCGTTCAATATATCCGCAAGGAGCATAAATTCGAATCGGTTCAGGAGCTTGTGGAATGGATTCAGCGCGATGCCGTCGAGGCCCGCAAAATATTGAATGTCAGCGAATAAAACGTTTTGGGACAAATTGTTCGCAAACGGATTTTCTTTTTCAGGTAAAGTATGCTATACTCTTAGAGGTTGCCCGAGGATCGGGCAATTCTAACCTTGGCTTGGATGTTCGATCTCACCGTCGGTACCTGGGCCAACGGCGATTATAATGAGGGAGGTGAACAGGATGGCATTAACTCAAGAACGTAAACAACAACTGATTGACGAGCACAAAACTCATGAGTCCGATACAGGATCCCCAGAGGTGCAAATCGCTATCCTAACGGAAAACATTACGAACTTGACTGACCACTTGCGTACGCACAAGAAGGATCATCATTCCCGTCGCGGATTGTTGAAAATGGTCGGCCAACGCCGTAAGTTGCTTGCATACTTGAAAAACAAGGATGTTAAACGTTACAGTGCTTTGATCGAGAAGCTTGGATTGCGTCGCTAATCATCCATAAGATGTGCCGAAAACAGCCTGGTTGTCCACTGTCCTTCTTGGAACGACAGCGGCACAGCCGGGCTCTTTTCTAAGTATTGTACAATTTACCGTTACGAAAGCTTCCCCACAAAGTACTGCGTACGCTTCATAGCCTAAACTCCACTTTGTGGGGTTATCTTAATATAGATTCTTGATAGATGGTAGGCGTGGTCTGTTCGCTAATTTTCACTTCATGGTATAACCGGGGCAATCTATACGGAGAATGTTTTCTATACGGTTCGGGTTGTTCCTGTACATAGGTTCGTGATATTCGACCGCTTCGATGACTCTGGTTAGGAAATGTGGACAGCGTTTGGCAAAAACATGCTGATGATTAGGATTTTAAAAAAATTTATCCCCATGAGGAGGGATTACATGGAAACACGTGTTGAAATGCAGCTTGGCGGAAGACCCCTCGTGTTCGAAACAGGGCGCCTTGCGAAGCAGGCTAATGCGGCTGTTATGGTTCGTTACGGCGAAACGGCAGTCCTGTGTACGGTGACGGCTTCCAGTGAACCGAAGGATCTGGATTTCTTTCCATTGACGGTCAACTATGAGGAGCGCTTGTACGCAGTCGGTAAAATTCCGGGTGGATTCATCAAACGCGAAGGCAGACCAAGCGAGAAGGCGATTCTTGCCAGCCGTCTGACAGACCGTCCGATTCGTCCGCTGTTTCCGGAAGGATTCCGGAATGACGTTCAAGTTCTGAATTTGGTGATGAGCGTTGATCAGGATTGCGAGCCGGAAATTGCGGCCATGATTGGTACCTCCGCTGCCTTGAGCATCTCGGACGTGCCTTTTAACGGTCCGATCGGCGGCGTTGCGGTGGGTCGCGTTGACGGCAACTTTGTCGTGAACCCGAACATTGCGGAGCAGGAAGCAAGCGATATTTATCTGGTCGTCGCCGGCACCAAAGACGCGATCATGATGGTCGAGGCCGAAGCGAACGAAGTTCCTGAGGAAGTCATGCTGGAAGCGATCATGTTCGGGCATGAGGAAATCAAGAAAATCGTAGCCAAGATCGAAGAGCTGGTGGCAGCTTGCGGCAAAGAGAAAATGGCGGTTAAGCTTCATGCGGTCAATGAAACCGTGAATCGCGAAGTGCGCGAATTTGCGGAAGCCCGTCTTGTTGAAGCCGTTCGCATTGAGGAGAAACACGCTCGCCAAGATGCGATTGACGCTATCAACGACGAAGCATACACCGTGTTCGAAGAGAAATACCTCGAGACACCCGAGTTGTTGAAGGATGTTAAAGAGGTCCTTCACGATATCGTGAAAGAAGAAGTTCGCCGTTTGATCACGCACGATAAAGTTCGTCCGGACGGCCGCGGTCTGTCCGAGATCCGTCCTATCGATTGCGATACCAGCCTGCTGCCTAGAACGCATGGCTCCGGTCTGTTTACGCGTGGACAAACCCAGGCTCTTAGCGTATGTACACTAGGTGCTCTAGGCGATGTACAAATTCTCGATGGAATCGATCTGGAAGAGACCAAGCGCTTCATGCACCATTATAACTTCCCGCCGTTCAGCGTTGGGGAAGCGCGTCCGCTTCGCGCTCCGGGCCGTCGTGAAATCGGTCACGGTGCACTGGGTGAACGTGCATTGTCGAAGGTCATTCCGAATGAAGTGGATTTCCCGTACACGATTCGCCTCGTGTCCGAGGTGATTGAATCGAACGGTTCGACATCCCAAGCGAGCATTTGCGCAAGCACGCTTGCCATGATGGACGCAGGGGTGCCGATCAAAGCGCCTGTAGCCGGCGTGGCGATGGGCTTGATTAAAGACGGAGACCACGTTTCCATCTTGACGGACATTCAAGGGATGGAAGACCATCTCGGCGACATGGACTTCAAAGTGGCAGGTACGCCTGACGGGGTTACCGCCATTCAGATGGATATCAAGATCGACGGCATCGATCGCGCGATTTTGCAGGAAGCGCTGCAGCAGGCAAAAGAAGGACGCATGCACATCCTTGGAAAAATGGCGGAAGCCATTCAAAAGCCAAGAGAAACGCTGTCCCAATATGCGCCTAAGATCATTACGATGCAGATCAACCCGGATAAAATCCGCGATGTTATCGGGGCCGGCGGCAAAATCATCAACAAAATCATCGAAGAGACCGGCGTGAAGATCGATATCGAACAAGACGGCCGCGTATTCATCGCATCGTCCAACGATGAGATGAACAAGAAGGCTCTTTCGATTATCGAAGGCATCGTGCGTGAGGTGGCTGTTGGCGAAATCTATACAGGTACTGTAAAACGGATTGAGAAATTCGGTGCATTTGTTGAAATCCTGCCTAACAAAGACGGGCTTGTGCATATCTCCCAACTCTCGACTGAGCGCGTAGCGAAGGTAGAGGACGTGGTTGCAATCGGTGACGTCATTACCGTGAAGGTTACCGAAATCGACCAGCAGGGACGGATTAACCTGTCTCGCAAAGCCGTGTTGACAACCGAAGCCAGCAAGAGCGGATCTTAATTCGCGCTTGCCGGTTTAACCGCATATCGATAGAAGGAAAAGAGGCAGAACCTATCATTCTGGCTCTTTTTTGCTCATCAGACGCCGGACTCCCTATGTTCTTTGCTTCGGAATAAGCATCGGGTCAGGCTTACACGGCTTAAGGCCTTATGTTTCGGTACATATTTCCGTCAGATCGCACATAAAATGGGACAAAGCTTCTCTAGGGAGGATGGATATGCCCATGAATGGAAAAAAGATGGCCGTGCTGCTGACCGGTGCCGCAATGGTGTCGGCTGTTGCTGTGTTCAGCGGGGCTTGGAAATACGTATCGGGGCTGGAGAACAAACCGGAGGCGCATCTCGTCAGTGGTTCAGAGACGGCAGTGGATCTGGATTTATTGGGTCAAATTGAAGCCGCTGCGGCTAAATCGCGTATCGAGCCGGTGGATGCCAGGGTGGACTCGGTGTGGAAAGCGATTCCCGGATACAATGGACTCGAAGTCGATATCGAAGCTACATATCAAGCAGCATCGTCGAAAAAACGTAAAGCCGGCGATGCCATTCCCTACGTTTACCGGCAGATACCGGCTAAAGTCACGCTCGATGATCTGGGGGAACAACCGATCTATCGAGGGAACCCCAACAAGCCGATGGTATCGATGATGATAAACGTGGCGTGGGGGAATGAATTTCTGGTGCCGATGCTGAATACGCTCGATGCGGAGAAGGTGAAAACTACGTTTTTCCTGGATGGCAGCTGGCTGAAGAAAAACCCGGAGCTGGCCGCCGAGATCGTGAAACGAGGCCATGAGGTGGAGAATCATGCCTTTACGCATCCAAACATGAGCCGTCTCAGCAGGGAACGGGCGGAGATGGAAATCGCAAAGACGCAGGATCTGCTTAAAGAAAGCCTGGGCGTAGTAAATAAGTGGTTTGCACCGCCTTCCGGCGATTTCAATCAGCAGACCGTATCCATCGCGCATGCAAGAGGATTGAAGACGGTGCTGTGGACGCTTGACACGGTTGACTGGAAGCATCCGGCGCCGGATGCCGTCGTTCAGAAGATTACGTCGAAGGTGGAGCCGGGATTTTTGATATTGATGCATCCAACGGACTCCTCTTCCCAAGCATTAAAAGGAATGATTGACGGAATACGGGCCAAGGGACTGGAGATCGGGACCGTCAGCCAGACGCTTTCACCGGAGCGAATCATGCCAAAGGGAAGTTGAGCCGCATGGTAAAGTTTGATAGAATGAATGGATGGCATGAGGCTGATTGTCAGCCGAAGTGAGCCTTTGATGGAACAGTTAGGGGGGCCTATTCGTGAAAAAAATACAATTGTCTAACGGCCTGAGAGTGGTTATGGAGCAAATCCCGACAAGTCGTTCGGTTTCATTCGGCATTTGGGTGAAAACCGGATCCCGCAATGAATCGGAAGACATCAACGGGATTACGCATTTTATAGAGCATATGATGTTCAAAGGGACGGAGCGCTTTGACGCCCGTGCCATAGCTGAAGAATTTGATGCCATCGGCGGTAACGTCAACGCTTTTACGTCCAAGGAATATACGTGTTATTATGCCAAGGTGCTGGATGAGCATTTTCCGATTGCCGTTGACGTGCTGTCCGACATGTTCTTCAACTCGAAGCTGGATGCGGGCGAGTTAGCCAAGGAGAAGAATGTCATTCTTGAAGAGATTGCGATGTATGAAGATACGCCGGATGATCTGGTTCATGATCTGATGTCGTTGTCGGTGTACGGTGACCACCCGCTTGCTTATCCGATTCTCGGCACGAAGGAGCGGCTGGAGTCGATGGATTCGCAAGCGCTGAGATCCTACATGGACCGGCACTATACCATTGAGAACACGGTGATTGCCCTCGCCGGCAACATCAATGATGAAGTGATTGCGTTATTGGAGCGCCATTTTGGCGGCTTTGCCAACCATGGAACGTCGGAGCCGCTGGCGGTACCGGCCTTTTTGGACGGCGTGCAGTTCCGCAAGAAGAAAACGGAGCAGAATCATATCTGCATGTCGTTTCCCGGCTGCTCGATCGGCGACGAGCTTCAGTATGCGATGGTTCTGCTGAATAACGCCATTGGCGGCGGCATGAGCTCACGCTTGTTTCAGGAAATTCGGGAGAAGCGCGGGCTGGCGTACTCGGTATATTCATACCACAGTTCCCACGCGGATAACGGCATGTTTACCATCTATGCAGGCACAGCGCCCAAACAGACAAAAGAAGTGCTTCAGCTGACCACGGAAATGCTTCATGATTTGGCACAGAACGGGATGACGGAGGAAGAGCTGCGCAAAGGAAAAGAACAATTGAAGGGCAGTCTCATCCTAAGTCTGGAGAGCACGAGCAGCCGCATGAATCGCTTGGGCAAGAACGAATTGATGCTGGGCCGCCATTTCAGTCTGGACGAGATCATTAAACGGATCGAGCAGGTCGACATGAAGGATGTCAATGCGGTTCTTGACCGTATGTTTGGGACTCCATATGCACTAGCGATGGTAGGAACTTCAGATAAAGCACTGAATGTACTTAGGAGGAATGAATTTGTTGCACTACGTTCAAATCAATAGATTGCCAGGAAATGAAGATGTGAAACTTCCGGTGAAAATGTCCGAGCTGGCCGCGGGTTTCGACCTGCACGCTGCCGTTCAAGAGCCGGTGGTGCTAAACCCGGGTGAACGCAAATTAATCCCGACCGGTTTTGCGATTGCCATGCCGGCCGAGCTTGAGGCGCAAATACGTCCGCGCAGCGGTCTTGCCTATAAACATGGCATTACTTGCCTGAATGCTCCGGGTACGATTGACGCCGATTATCGCGGGGAAGTCAAGGTGCTGCTTATCAATTTGGGACAGGAGCCTTTTGCGATTGAGCGTAATGAGCGGATTGCCCAAATGGTGTTCAAATCCGTGCCTGCCGTAGAATTTACGGAAGTTGACGAACTGTCCGATACGGTACGCGGGGCGGGCGGATTCGGTCATACCGGCAAATAAACCATACCCTGGGAAACTTAAGGGTATCATCAGGATCATGATATCAGCATGAACACCGCTCCGGTTGAAACGGAGCGGTGTTTTTTTCGTTGGTCTTCAAGCAGGATGGACATGGAGCCGGACTTATCTCTCCTAACGTTATTTACTGCGTTAAGGCGGTAGTTTAAGGGAAATGCGCTCACCTCCCCATAGGCGGCAGCATAAGATGCTTTATACGTTGGTTTGAAGAAAGGAGCGAGGCCTTCCATGCTGACTGGAGTCCGGACCGTCTTTGTTGGAGGAGACGCAAGGCAAATTGAAGTGATTCGCAAATGCGCTGAGATGGATGCCTCCGTCATGATCGCCGGGTTTGAGAAACTGCAGGATTCTTTTCAGGGAGTGACTCGCGAGCCGCTTACGCCAGAGCTGTTATCGGACGCCGATGCTCTGATCCTGCCTGTAGTGGGATGTGATGATGAGGGACGTGTCAGCGCGCTATTCTCGGAAGGGCCGCTGCGACTGCAGGAAGAACATATCGCGGCGATGCCCGGACATGGAGTGATCTATACAGGCATGGCGAAACCCTATTTGCGCTCGCTATGTGACAAATATAAGATCAAGCTGGTAGAGATATTGGAGAGGGACGATGTGGCTATTTATAATTCCATTCCGACCGCCGAAGGCGCACTCATGATGGCGATCCAAAACACGGATTTTACGATCCACGGATCTACAAGCATGGTGCTCGGCATGGGACGGACCGGATTTACAATGGCTCGCAGCCTGCAGGGACTGGGTGCCAAAATTCGGATGGGGGTACGTAAATCGGAGCACTACGCAAGAGCTGAGGAAATGGGCTGGAAGCCCTTCCTGGTAAGGGATCTGGGTTCTTATGTGTCGGATATTGACTTGCTTTTTAACACGATTCCAACTATGATAGTCACAGCACAAATCATCTCGAAAATGCCTCGGGAGGCTGTCATTATTGACCTTGCCTCCGCACCCGGCGGATGCGATTTTCGCTATGCCGAGAAACGGGGTATCAAAGCCATGCTCGCACCCGGACTACCCGGAATCGTGGCTCCAAAAACAGCCGGCATCATCATGGCCAACACGCTGGTGGAGCTGATTTCTGAAGAAATCAAGATTCGGGGGGATGCGTAAATGAATTGGAATGGAATTACAGTGGGTTATGCCCTGACAGGATCGCACTGCACACTCGAAGAAGTGATGCCGCTGATCCAGCGATTCAAAGACGGGGGAGCGAATGTGGTGCCGATTGTATCGAGCACCATCATGACGACCGATACCCGATTCGGCACATCGGAAAATTGGCAGAAACAGTTGAAAGATATAACCGGGAATGATATTATTTCTACAATTGTGGAGGCGGAACCGCTGGGCCCATCCAAGCTGCTTGACGTCCTGGTTATCGCCCCTTGCACGGGAAACACGACCAGCAAGCTGGCCAATGCGATGACTGACAGTCCTGTCTTAATGGCAGCCAAGGCGCAGATGAGAAATTGCAGACCGCTGGTGCTGGCGATCTCAACGAATGACGGCCTTGGACTGAATGCGGCCAATATCGCGAAGCTGCTGGTTACCAAAAACATATATTTCGTCCCTTACGGACAGGATAATCCGCAGCAGAAACCGAACTCGCTTGTCGCCAAAATGAATCTGATTCCGGAAGCTTGTTATGCGGCATTGGAAGGGAAACAGCTCCAGCCGATGATCGTTGAATATTCTCGATAAAATTACAGAGAACGGTTATACCCTGGAAGAAATGAAGATGGTCCGCGAGACCAAAAAAATGATGGGCGACGAATCCATTGAAGTGACGGCTGCTAGTGTACGCATCCCGGTCGTTAACGGGCATTCGAAATCCATGTACGTTGAATTCAAGAAGGACTATGATCTGGAGTTCATCGCTAGATCTCTTCTGAAGGGTGCAGCATGGAAATGCTGTGCAAATCGCAGAAATCATCATCAACAACGGAACGGCCAGGCTTAATAGCCGGCCGTTTCAGTCGGTCGGCCCGCAATTTACGTCTCCTGGGCATATATAAACGGAGGAATATTTTATGCGCATCTTAGTTCAAAAATTCGGCGGCACCTCATTGTCTACACCGCAAGCAAGAACCCATGTTATTGGGCACATCCAGCGTGAACTGGCCAATCACTACCAATTGGTCGTGGTCGTATCGGCTATGGGACGCAGAGGGGAGCCCTATGCGACAGACACGCTCCTGGACTGGATCGGGCATAACGGAAACGCGCTTCCAGACAGAGAACGGGATCTGCTGCTCTGCTGCGGTGAAATTATCTCGGCTTCAACGCTGTGCAGTCTCCTTCAGCATGAGGGGATAACCGCAACGGTTCTGACGGGTGCACAAGCCGGATTTCTCACAGACGATCACTTCGGAAATGCACGTATCAAGGACGTAAAACCTGAACGGGTTTTGAAAGAGTTGGAGAGTCATCAGGTTGTCATCGTAACCGGCTTCCAGGGGCAGACCGATTCCGGCGACTTTACCACGCTGGGCAGAGGCGGAAGCGATACTTCGGCTACAGCGCTCGGTGCCGCGCTTCGCGCTGAAATGGTAGATATCTACACGGATGTCAACGGCATTCTAACGGCGGATCCCCGCATCGTCGAGGATGCGAAGCCGCTTAGTTACGTAAGTTACACGGAGATTTGCAACATGGCTCATCAAGGGGCAAAGGTCATTCATCCTAGAGCGGTTGAGATTGCCATGCAATCCCAAATTCCGGTCAGAGTGCGGTCGACCTTCTCGGATAATGAGGGCACGCTGGTAACCCAGCCTGAAGGTTTCAGAGATATTCAATCCGGAATCGTGGACCGCTTTGTGACGGGAGTTGCCTATGTAAGCAACATAACGCAAATCTCGGTGGAATGCGATCGCACGGAAGGTCTTCAACTGAAGGTATTTAAATCGATGGCCGAGCATTCCATCAGCGTGGACTTTATTAATGTTACCCCTACCGGAGTGCTTTATACGGTGTTTGACAGCGATTCGGAGAAGGCGATCGAAGTGCTGCAGAGCCTGGACCTGAAACCGAAAAGCTTATCCGGCTGTGCCAAAGTGTCCGTCATTGGCGGCGGCATCAACGGCGTTCCGGGCATCATGGCCAAAATCGTGGAATCCTTGAGCGAGCACGACATTCCGATTCTGCAATCCGCGGATTCGAATACGACGATATGGGTACTGGTTAAAAAAGAGGATATGGCTCAAGCGCTGCGCGCACTTCATCATAAATTTGAGCTTCACCGATAAAGTTACTAAAGACGGATATTCCCTTAAAGCGTTTGATAGGAAATAATATAGATAAGATTACTTACGAAGGAAGCATTCCCGCACGGGAATGCTTTAAGGAGGAATCATTGTGGATTTCGGAAGACTGATTACGGCTATGGTAACCCCTTTTGATCAGAACGGCCAGATCAATTGGGACGAGACTGCGAGATTGATTGAGCACCTGATTGTGGAACAGAAGTCGGATTCCCTGGTCATTGCTGGAACGACCGGCGAATCGCCAACGCTTAGCGAAGACGAAAAGCTTGAATTGTTTAAGTTCGCTGTGAAACAGGCGGGCGGACGGAGCAAGATCATCGCGGGCACCGGCAGCAACAATACGTCACATTCCGCAGAATTGACGAAAAAAGCCGAAAGCTGCGGCGTCGACGGCATTTTGCTTGTTGCACCCTACTACAACAAGCCGAACCAGGAAGGACTCTACCGGCATTTTAAGGCGATTGCCGAGGCAACCTCCTTGCCCGTCATGCTGTATAATGTGCCTGGAAGAACGGGCATCAGCCTAAGCACGTCCACCACGTTAAGGCTGGCACAAATTCCGAACATCGTTGCGACCAAGGAATGCGCTTCGATTGACCAGGTTACCGGCATTGCAGCAGGTGCTCCCGAAGGATTCATTGTATATTCCGGCGACGATTCCGCGGCATTGCCTGCATTGTCGGTGGGTGCTTATGGAATCGTAAGCGTGGCCAGCCATATTGCAGGTGCCCGCATGAAGGACATGATCGAAGCCTACGTGGAGGGGAACGTGAAGGAAGCTGCCAAGCTTCATCAATCCTTATTCCCGCTGTTCAAAGGCCTCTTTGAATGTCCCGACCCGCTTCCGAATCCTGCGGCGGTAAAATTCGCTTTGAACGAACGCGGCTATCAAGTCGGCGGGGTTCGCCTGCCGCTCGTTGCTCCAAGCGAGAACGAGGCTGCTTTTATCCGTAATATGCTGTCTTCCTTGTAAGCTGCCGCTTACCTATTTTCAGGGCCACTGCCTTCATCGAAGGCGGTGGCTTTCTTCGTTTTAAACCCTTTTGATTCTGGGCATCCTATGGCTCACGAAGGTGGCTGACTTGTGTTTTCACTTTTTCATCATGTATAATGAATTCAAGTGACTGGGTGCGGTATTTTTTTGAAATTTAATATAACAATGGTACGACGTCCAAAACTATAGGAGGGTTAGATACATTTGTCTAAGAAAATAAGCAGCGATAAACTATCGATTTTTGCCTTGGGCGGCGTCGGTGAAATCGGGAAGAACATGTATGTCATCCAGTATGCAGGCGACATCGTTGTCGTGGATGCGGGATTGAAGTTCCCAGAAGAAGATATGCTTGGGATTGATATTGTTATTCCTGATATTAGCTATTTAACGGAAAATCGCGACAAAGTGAGAGGGATTTTGCTGACTCACGGTCACGAGGACCATATCGGCGGCCTCCCTTACGTATTGAAACACTTGAACGTTCCTGTATACGGAACGAAATTGACGCTCGGATTGGTGGAAAACAAGCTCAGAGAAGCGAATTTGCTTGGTGAGACGAAACGGATTCTGATCCATGCGGATTCGGAAGTTCAACTCGGAAACACATTGAAAGCGACCTTCTTCAAAACCAATCACAGCATTCCGGATTCCGTGGGGATCTGTATCGAAACGCCGGAAGGCAATGTGGTGCACACGGGGGACTTTAAATTTGACCATACTCCGGTCAATGACCAGTATGCGGATCTGCAGCGTATGGCTGAGATCGGAAGCAAGGGAGTATTGGCACTTCTGTCGGACAGTACAAACGCAGAGCGCCCCGGCTTTACGCCTTCCGAGAAAAACGTAGGCATCGTGCTGGAAGACATCTTCCGCAAAGCCGAGCAGCGGGTTGTAGTTGCAACGTTTGCATCGAACGTGCACCGTATTCAACAGGTTGTCAACGCAGCCGAGTCCACCGGACGCAAAATCACGGTAATCGGGAGAAGCATGGTTAACGTTGTATCCATTGCTGCAGAGCTTGGATACCTGCACATTCCGGACGGCATGCTGATCGAACCCGAAGAGGTAAATAAAATGGCAGCGGACCGCGTTGTCGTATTGTGTACGGGCAGTCAGGGAGAACCGATGTCAGCGCTCACGCGCATGGCACGTTCCACTCACCGCAAGGTGGACATTCTGCCGGGAGATACGGTCATCATCGCCGCGACTCCAGTACCAGGAAATGAGAAGTACGTGGGTCGTACGATCGATGAGTTGTTCCGTCTTGGAGCAGACGTCATTTACAGCGGATCCAATTCGGGCGTCCACGTGTCGGGTCACGGCAGCCAGGAAGAGCTTAAGCTGATGCTGAATCTGATGAAACCGCAATTTTTCATCCCTGTCCATGGCGAGTACCGGATGCAGCGCCGTCATGCCCTGCTTGCGGAATCCGTTGGCGTGGATCCGGACAACATCTTTATTACCGATATCGGAGAAATTGTGGAGATTCAAGGCGGCTCGGCCCGCAAAGCCGGCAAAGTGACCGCAGGCAATGTGCTGATTGACGGACTTGGCGTCGGGGACGTAGGGAACATCGTACTGCGCGACCGCAAGCTTCTGTCCCAGGACGGAATTCTGGTCGTTGTCGTTACGTTGAGCAAACAAAACGGCTCCATCGTTTCCGGTCCCGATATTATTTCCCGTGGATTCGTATACGTACGAGAATCCGAAGGGCTTCTGGATGAAGCCAACCGTATCGTTTCAAGCACGCTTCAGAAGCTGATGAGCGAAAACGTGAATGAATGGGCGTCACTGAAGACCAGCGTGAAAGACGCTTTGGGACGCTTCTTGTATGAACAAACACGTCGCAGACCGATGATCTTGCCGATCATCATGGAAGTCTGATACGAGACAATACAATAAATCAGGCACACAGTCGCCCCTTTTTCGCAGGTAATAATTGGACGGTTTCCGCGAAAAAGGGGCTATTTATATGGAAATCATTGAAACTTCTCCCGATTGGTTCGGCAGGAGTTTTTTGTTTGTTATGAGCAAGGCCTAATGCTGAATGTTCTGCACAAGCATAAAAAAGCCGCGTCATTTGCCATACTAAGGGTTAGCTATGTGTTTGTTGCAGCAGCTAGACATTAAGAATAAAAGGCAGGGATGCGCGATGGACAACGATCAACGGATGACGGGAAACAGAAAAGCGGGGTGGACCGGCGAGACGGAGGCGCCTCCGGTCGTTCCGACCGAGGAAGGCAAGAAAGCGGCCGTGACGGAAACCATTCAGCAGCTGGGACAGACGGGGCTTCCGACCGGCGGAGAATCCAACGTCTTTTGCATGACGATTATTGGGCAAATCGAGGGTCATCTCGTGCTGCCGCCGCAAAATAAAACGACCAAATACGAGCATATGATTCCACAGCTAGTGGCAGCCGAGCAAAATCCGCGAATCGAGGGACTCTTGATCATTTTGAATACCGTTGGCGGCGATGTGGAAGCAGGGCTTGCCATTGCCGAAATGATTGCATCGCTCAGCAAACCGACGGTAACGGTTGTCATAGGAGGGGGTCATAGCATCGGCGTGCCTATCGCTGTTGCCGCAGACCATTCGATTATCGCAGAGAGCGCAACGATGACGATTCACCCGATTCGCATGAGCGGGTTAGTCATTGGCGTGCCGCAAACCTTCGAATACATGGAGAAAATGCAGGAACGCGTCGTGCGCTTTGTGACGAGCCACTCGGGGATCACGGAGGAACAGTTCAAGGATCTGATGTTCAAGACCGGCGAATTGAACAGAGATATCGGTACTGCGGTTTCGGGTACAGACGCCGTAAAGTATGGCTTAATGAACGAAGTGGGTGGAATCGGACAGGCATTAAGCCGACTGAATAGCATGATCGCCGAGCGTAAAACGATTCAGCCCGGGGGGATTACGCAATGACTTGGTACAGCGTCATGCCCTTGGATCCGACGACCGGGCTGCTTCAAGTGGAGCAGGAGGTCATGTCCAGGGAAGTTCGAGTCGATGGCATTTTGATGGAAGTGAAGCCTGTAACGGAAGAACAGGCGAAAATCGTTCGTTTATTGGATTGCGGGCTTCATGATTACTTGAACCCGCGCTACGCGCCAGGGACCATGATTCGCTATATTCCGACCGTCGAAAATGAGGCTAAAGGCTGAAAACAGAACATAGGTACGCCACCGAATATTATGCTATAATATGGATTCGGGGGTGACACATTTGGCAAAGCGGAAAAGAAAGAAGAAGGCAGCCTTTGCAGCCGTATTGAAATATGAAATTTATGGAATTGTATTGATGACACTCTCGGTCATCGCGTTATCCGGAGAAGCACCGGTGGGGCGTTCCCTGTCCAAGATGTCGGGATATCTGCTGGGTAAGTATTATTTTATCATCCCCCTAATCGGCATTTATTACGGGTTAATGGTGATGATTCACCGAAAATGGCCCAAACGGTGGAACAGCAGGCGTACCGGTGTCCTTCTCCTGGTATTATCGCTCACCTTAATGAGCAGTATTGCAGGTCTGGAGTCCAAATTGGCTCCGATCGGACAATTGAATGCATCGAGTGCGATGAGCCAGATACATAGTGATTTGCAGGGCGAGCTCCTTCATGCCGGGGCGGATGACGGACGTCATCCCGTCATGGGCCGGGATATCAGCGGGGGTTATGTTGGAGCCTTGCAGTTTGCCCTCTTGTTGATGCTGTTCGGCAGCATCGGGGCAAAGTTGATTGTGATTGTCATGCTGTTTATCAGCTTCATGCTGATTACGAATCTGTCCTATGTCGATTTAATGCGGATGTTCCGCGTCAGGGTTGTGAAAGCCGGGGAACGAATCCAAAAGAAAATGAACAGCCAGCAGACGAAATCAAAGGCGGCGGCGAAGGCAAGCGCCAAGGAGCAACGCATACAGCTGCCGGAGGATCTGGATGAAGACGATGACCTCGACGATATGGAAGGCATGCGGCTGCCGAAGCGTAAAGCGCCGCAATTCTTCCAACTGTTTGGTTCCAAGGGCAACAAGCGGAACGAAGCCGCAGAAGAGGCAGAGGATGTTATGGATGAGTCGGCTCCGGTATTTACGGTTGGCAACGGACATGGTGAGCATGATGAGGGCGAGGTCGTACTGTTCAGCCGAGCGGATCAAACGGAGGAGGGGACGGATGCTGCATTTTCTGCACCGGATCCTGTGCCTTCTTCGCCGATTATTCGCGATTTCTTTGAGCAGGTGAAGCAAGAAGGTCGATTGGATGACGATCAAGACGATCACGAAGCGGTGATGCCTCCGGCACATGAGGACCCTTCGGGGAACGCGGCATCAAGTTCGGATGCCATGGTTGACCCGGAGACGCTGAACGGCGAGACGAATTCAGCTGTTATGGCGGATACTGGTGGGCAAGAAGGATCGGCACCGACAGCGCCTCCGGCTCCGCCGCCCAAGCCGTACAAGCTGCCTCCGTTCCGGCTGCTGTCCAAACCGAACAACGGCGGCAAAGGCGGAGACCAGAACGATTACATGCAGACAGCGCGAAAGCTGGAGGCCACGCTGGAAAGCTTTGGCGTTCGGGCCAAGGTTCTGGAGGTTGTCCGGGGTCCGTCGGTAACACGCTATGAAATTCAGCCGGACATCGGCGTCAAGGTCAGCCGGATCGTGAATCTGACCGATGATATCGCACTCGCGCTTGCGGCCAAGGATATTCGGATGGAGGCGCCGATTCCAGGCAAGTCCGCCATCGGGATCGAAGTGCCGAACAATGAAGTTTCGCTCGTCACCATGCGTGAGGTTATGGAAACGCCGACGTTCCAGGACGCGGAATCGAAGCTGTCGATCGCGTTCGGCCGCGATATTTCGGGCCAGACGATTGTCGGTAATTTGGCACGGATGCCCCATCTCCTAGTTGCAGGCGCCACGGGTTCCGGTAAATCCGTATGCATCAACGGCATTATTACCAGCATCCTGTATAAAGCGAAGCCGGATGAGGTTAAGTTCCTGATGGTCGATCCGAAGATGGTCGAACTCAATGTCTATAACGGGATTCCGCATTTGATGGCGCCGGTGGTAACCGACCCGAAGCGGGCCTCCTTAGCGCTTAAGAAAATCGTCGTGGAGATGGAGAAGCGGTATGAGCTGTTCTCCAAGTCGGGAACGCGGAATATTGAGGGCTACAACAATCTGATGAAGGATAATCTGCCTGCGGTATTGCCGTATATCGTTGTCATCGTGGACGAGTTGGCCGATTTGATGATGGTTGCGGCCAACGACGTGGAGGATGCGATTACTCGATTGGCCCAGATGGCGCGTGCAGCCGGAATCCATCTGATTATCGCGACGCAGCGTCCGTCGGTCGACGTTATCACCGGGGTCATTAAAGCGAACATCCCGTCGCGTATTGCCTTTGGCGTGTCTTCGCAGGTCGATTCCCGAACCATTCTGGATATGGCGGGCGCCGAGAAGCTACTTGGCCGCGGGGACATGCTGTTTATGCCGATGGGCTCCTCCAAGCCAATCCGCGTTCAGGGAGCCTTTATGAGTGATCATGAGGTCGAGAACATCGTGGATTTCGTCCGGGATCAAGGACAAGCGGAGTATGACGAGTCGTTGGTGCCTGAAATAGAGGAATCTGCAGGCGCGGACGAAGAAGAATTGGATGAGTTGTATGAACAGGCGGTGACCATCGTATTGGAAGCTAAGCAGGCATCCGTATCGCTGCTGCAGCGGAGAATGCGTGTAGGGTACACCCGTGCCGCCCGCCTCATCGATTCCATGGAAGCGCGCGGAGTGATCGGTCCTTATGAGGGCAGCAAGCCGCGGGAAGTGCTGATGTCCATCGAGCAATATCAGCAGCAGCAGAATCGAATCAGCTAAGCGACTCATTGTATGATCACAACTAAAAAAGGAAGCGAACAAACCTGGACTCCTGGTGGCTCGCTTCCTTTTTTGCATGTTCAGGGGACGCTGTTGATTTTGCGATATTGGCTTGCCGTCATGTTCATGATTTTTTTGAAGGTCCGGTCAAAATGGGTGAGGCTTTCGAAGCCGATCGATTCGGCGATGTCCACGATTTTCAGATCCGTATCCGTCAGAAGGCGCTGCGCCTCGCGAATCCGGGTGAGGTTGAGGTAATTAATGATGGTAAAGCCCGTAATCTCTTTGAAGATCCGGGACAGGTAGAACGGACTGATGTAGAAGGTTTCGGATAATCCCTGCAGCGTGATTTTGTCTGCGTAGTGGACGTGAATAAACTTCACCACGTCCGTGATTTTCTGATGGAGCGGATTCATGGAGACGTTGGCAGGCAGTGAGGCGGAATGGGTTAATCGATAGGTTTTGATTAATAACTCCGTAAGCAGCACCTGCAGCATATGCTCATACGAAGCGGAGCGTTCCCGGATCTCATCGGCCATTTTATTCAGAATTTGCATGATGATGGCCTGCTCCGGCACGGTTAAACGCAGCAGCGGCCGATCCTGGTTAAACATGCCGAGCAATCCCGATGCCAGCAAGGGATGGCCTTTACCGAGAAAGGAATCGCTGAAATTAATGACGATACGCTCATGCTCCGGGTCTCCATGGCCCGAGGTTTTATGGACATCGAATTTATTGATGAGAATCAGGTCCCCCGCCCGTATGGAGTACAGCTTCTCTTTGATAAAATAATGGCGTTCTCCCGAAACCAAATAGTAGATTTCATAAGTTCCGTGATAATGGTTATTCCGTTCAAAGGGCTTTGTGCGGTGAATGCGATGATAGTAAAATTCGCCTTCTTCTTCTCCGTAGGATACGGTATGGGTTTCGCTGGATATGACAATCGCCCCCGCTTCGTTCAGATCATAACATCTTGGAGCTTTTTCAATATATACAGCTATATTGTATCAACTTCTTCTTGCAAAACAAAGCAAGATATGTTGAATAATCCTCTATATTCGCAATAAACGTGAAGAAATCCAACTGATGATGCCGTAACATAGTAGATAATCTACAGAAACGGACGGTGAAATCATGAGACCTTTTATGGATGAACATTTTTTGCTTCATAACGAGACTGCTCGCATCTTATACCACGATTATGCTAAAGCCATGCCAATCATCGACTACCACTGTCATTTGAGTCCGCAAATGATCGTTGACAATCACCGGTTCGTGAACTTAACGGAAGCCTGGATCAACGGTGACCACTATAAATGGCGGGCGATGCGTGCTGCAGGCGTGGAAGAGGCCTACATCACGGGAGGGCCGGGCGTGAACGATTATGACCGCTTCTTGGCTTGGACCCGCACCGTGCCGATGACGATTGGCAACCCCTTATTCCATTGGTCGCATTTGGAGCTGCAAAGGCTGTTCGGCATATCGGATATCATTCAGGAAAAGACTGCTCCGCGAATTTGGGAGGCGGCAAACAAGCGCCTACAGGAACATGATTTTACGACCAGGGGGTTGATTACGTCAAGCAACGTGAAGGTCGTGTGTACGACGGATGACCCGGCGGATAGCCTGGAATATCATATCAAGCTGGCAGAGGAAGGCGATGCCGGATTTCAGATGCTCCCGTCGTTCCGTCCGGACAAGGGGCTGGAGATTAACCGGGAGACGTTCGTTCCTTGGGTGAAGTTGCTCGCCGAGCGAAGCCGGATCGAGATAGCGGATTATCCGGCATTTCTGGCAGCGCTGGAGCAGCGGGCGGAATTTTTCCATTCGGTTGGCGGCAGGGTATCCGATCATGCGCTGGATTACGTGCCTTATCGAGAGGTCAGCGAGGCGCAGGCGGGCGACATTTTCTTGAAAGCGCTTCAAGGGGAGAGGGTTTCCCGGGAAGAAGAAGAACAGTTCAAGACGCATACGCTGCTTCATCTCGGCCGTGTCTACGCCAGGCTCGGCTGGGTCATGCAGTTCCATATCAATGCCCAACGCAACAACAACACAAGGATGTTCCGACAATTGGGTCCGGATACCGGTTATGATTCGATTCACGATAGTCCGATCGCCGTACCGCTCGTTAAGCTGATGGATCGGCTCGATCAAGAGTCGGCGCTTCCGAGAACGATACTCTATTCGCTCAACCCCAGCGATAACGATATCCTTGCAGCACTTATCGGGAGTTTTCAAGGAGACGGCATTCCGGGCAAAATCCAGTTCGGCTCGGCGTGGTGGTTCAACGACACCAAAGACGGCATGGTCGAGCAGATGAGCAAACTCGGCAATATGGGCCTGTTGAGCCGATTCGTCGGGATGCTGACCGATTCCAGAAGTTTTTTGTCTTACACCCGGCATGAGTATTTCCGCCGTATTCTTTGCAATCTTCTCGGCGAGTGGGTTACGCGGGGCGAAGCGCCGGATGATCTTCCGTGGCTCGGAGGCATCGTGCAGGATATCTGTTACAACAACGCCGAGCGTTATTTCCGGTTTGGCCAGACGGAAGGGAGATAAACCATGGGTACGAGCACGGACCGAAGCGGATCGTTGAAGTTGGTCGGACGGAAGTTTCTCCAGCAGCAGGATATACGCCAGGACTCGGAGATGTTGAACTTCCCCGTGAAGGTGCTGCAAATCGGCGAAGGTAATTTTCTCAGGGGCTTTTTCGATTGGATGATCTATGAATGCAACCGGCAGGGGCTGTTTCAAGGGAGCGTCGCGGTCAGTCAGCCAAGACCCGGCGGAAGGCCCAAGCTGGAGCAGCTGCGGGAACAGGAAGGGATATACGGCCTGCTGACCCGAGGTCTGCAGGATGGACGAAAAGTTGAGAAGGAGCAGTGGATTCCGGTGTTCTCGAAGATCGTGGATCCCTATGCGGAATGGGAGAACTTCTTAAGGATCGCCGAGTTGGATTCCCTGGATATCATCGTTTCCAATACCACCGAGGCGGGCCTCGATTATCAGCGCAGTGAATGGAATCCGGACGAACCGGTGTTGTCGTATCCCGGCAAGCTGACCATGCTGCTGTACCGGCGTTATAAACATTATGAGGGCTCTCCGGACAAGGGCTTGATGATATTGCCCTGCGAGCTTCTGGAACGAAACGGGGATATCTTGCGATCCATTGTTTTGCGGCATGCCCAGGATTGGGGGCTTTCGCCCGCCTTTCAGAGCTGGGTGGCGGAGCACAATCTGTTCCTGAACTCGCTTGTAGACCGGATCGTAACCGGCTATCCGGACGAAGCGGAGCGTTATTTTGATAAATGGGGTCATCAGGACCGATTGCTCAACACGGCCGAGCCCTATTATTTCTGGGCGATTGAGGGCGATCCGTCACTGGAGTCCAGACTGCCTCTACGGTCGGCGGGCCTTCAGGTAAGCTGGGTATCCGATCTGACTCCGTATCAGGTTAGAAAAGTAAGGATCTTGAATGGAACGCATACCCTTATGGCTTCGATAGGCCTGCTCCATGGCTTGAACGAAGTGAAGGAGATGACGGAAAGTCCTGAATGGGGTGACCGCATCCGAAACGCGATGCTCGAGGAGATCGTCCCGGGGGTGCCCCTCCCGCCGGAAGAGGTTGCAGCATATGCCGCAACCGTGTGGGAGCGGTTCGGCAACCCCTTCATTCGGCACAGGCTTCAGGACATCGCCATGAACAGCATGTCCAAATTTAGGGTTCGGGTTCTGCCGAGCTTAAAGGAATATATCAAAATGCATAATGAGCTGCCAAGCACCATTACTCTTGGATTGGCTTCCTTGATCCGTCTGTATCATATCGGCACAAAAGAGGGGCAATGGTACGGCACGCGACTTGATGGTGAACGGCTGCCGTTAAGAGATGATCCGGATAACCTGATGACACTGCAGCAAGCTTGGCAAAAGGTAGACGGCGGGGAGTGGACTATACGTCAGCTTGTGGCCTCCATTCTTGGTAACCAGAGGATATGGGGCGAGGATCTGAACCGAATTCCCGCTCTTCATGAAACGATAAGCAGTTATATCGAAGAAATGGAGCTGAACAACACACATGAGTGACATCGTCATACTTCACAGCAAGGATGATGTCGGCATTGCGCTTCGTCCTTTGTCGGCAGGAGAACATGCCATCGGGATCTTGAACGGGAAGGAGCATGCCATCGAATTAACGGAGGACGTCCCGAAGGGTCATAAGGTGGCTCTGCGGTGGATTGAGGCGGGTAGCCATGTTTTCAAATTCGGTTATTCGATCGGTCTGGCGAAGGAAGCCATTTTGCCGGGGACCTGGATTCATACCCACAATTTGAAAACAGGTCTCTCCGGTGAAGTGGAGTATCAGTATAAGCCAAACGCGAATCAAGGGCTTGAGCCTTCAGCTGCCAGCCACGGCTCGTCAACTTTCCAAGGATATGTCAGACCGAACGGCGAGGTTGGAATCCGCAACGAAATCTGGATCATCAACACCGTCGGCTGCATTAATAAAACCTGCGAGCTGCTGGCACGAATGGCAGGTCAGCAGTTTCAAGGGAGAGGGATTGATGGGATTTATCATTTTCCGCATCCTTACGGCTGCTCGCAGCTCGGAGATGATCTGAGCCATACCCAGCGCCTATTATCCTCCCTGGCTCAGCATGGCAATGCCGCAGGCGTGCTCATTATCGGGCTCGGCTGCGAGAACAATCAGATCGATCAAATGCAGGCCATGATCGGGGAGCAGGACGGGAATAGGATCAAATATATGCGTGCCCAGGACATGGAGGACGAATTGGAGGAAGGGTTGTCCCTTATATCCGAGCTCGTGGAATATGCGGAGACCTTCAAAAGAACGGAGGTTCCTCTCTCCAAACTGAAGATCGGGCTGAAATGCGGCGGGTCGGACGGCCTCTCGGGCATTACGGCCAATCCGCTGGCGGGCCGCATCGCGGATACGATTACCGCCTATGGAGGCACCGCTCTTCTAACGGAGGTGCCGGAGATGTTCGGAGCCGAAACGATCCTGATGGATCGGGCTGCCGACGAGCAGGTGTTCCAGGATATCACCTTGCTCATCAACAACTTTAAACAATATTTCGTCTCGCATGGACAGGAAATCTATGAAAATCCGTCTCCCGGGAATAAAGACGGCGGCATCACGACCTTAGAGGAGAAATCGCTGGGATGCACCCAAAAAGGGGGGACTGCAACCGTATCCGATGTGCTCCGTTACGGCGTAAGAACTTCGAAGCCGGGACTGAACCTGATCGAGGGGCCGGGCAATGACCTCGTATCGGTTACGGCACTCGCTGCAGCCGGCGCCCACCTCGTGCTGTTCACGACCGGAAGGGGGACGCCGTTTGGGGGGCCTGTACCAACCGTCAAAATCGCGACCAATTCCGAACTAGCCAAACGTAAAAAGCATTGGATCGATTATAATGCGGGAGCTCTGCTGGAGGGCAAAAGCATGGATGAGCTTCATGCGGAACTCTTGGAGGTCATCGTTCATTTGGCCTCAGGCGTTGAGAAGACGCAAAATGAACGGAACGGCTTTCGGGAAATATCCATTTTCAAGGATGGCGTTATTCTATAAATTCAATCGCTTTTTAGTAATTGATTAGAAAGAGGAGGAGCACGTATGTCCAATCCCGTACAGCAGCAGGCACAGTCCGCTTTGTTACCAATAGAACTCGCCGCCAAGGCGTGCCAATCGATCATGGAAACGTATTTGCCCGAGCAGCTTCCGCCTGCAGGCAGGTGGCATTACCATCAGGGCGTATTTTTGGTTGGGTTGTCTCAATTGTGGAAATTTAACGGGGACGCCAAGTTTTTGAATTATATCAAAGGCTATGTTGATCATCTGGTGGACGCTAACGGCAACCTGCTGCTGGAGCGGGGGGAGCTGGATTCCGTTCAAGCGGGCCTGCTCCTGATGGAATTGGATGCTGTGTTTCCCGAATACCGCTACAGGGCCGCAGCAGATAAACTGCTCCGCTTGCTGTCCACGCTGAACCGGACCACCGAAGGCGGCTATTGGCATAAGGACCGGTATCCATACCAGATGTGGCTGGACGGACTGTATATGGGCGGCGTATTTACGATGAACTATGCGAGGCAGTATAACGAGCCGCATTTATTTGACGAGGTATTGTTCCAGGAGAAGCTGATGCGCTCCCATACCAAGGATGAGGCTACCGGTTTGTATTATCATGCTTGGGACGAGAGCCGAACGATGCCCTGGGCGGATCCGGTCAGCGGGCAGTCTCCGGAATTTTGGGGACGCGCCATAGGCTGGTATGCGCTGTCGCTTGTCGAGTTCCTCGATTTACTGCCTGAGCATCATTCGGCGAGGGAAGAGCTGGCTGCCGCGCTACGTGAATTAAGCGAAGCGCTGGTGCGTTATCAGGATCCGGCTACCGGTCTGTGGCATCAGGTTGTGGACAAAGGGGGGCGGGAGGACAATTGGCTCGAAACCTCCTGCTCCAGTCTTTTCACCTATACCTTGGCAAAAGGAGTCCGTCTGGGTTATCTGGATCCTTCTTTTATGACGTATGCGAGACAGGGATATCAAGGCCTGGTCCAATGCGTATATCGCAATGACAAGGGACATTTGGTCATGCCCCACATCTGCATCGGCACGGGGGTAGGCGATTACAAGCACTATGTGGAAAGGCAGCAATGCGAAAATGACCTTCATGGCGTCGGAGCGTTGGTCATGGCGTGCGTAGAGCTAGGCAGAAGCGACGGATGAAAGCGTGTTTGAACGCTGCAACTGATACAGAACATTTAAGGAGCTGTTCCCTCATAGGAGCAGCTCTCTTTGCGCTTATAGGAACTTCTGCGCTCATGCCGTCCTCAGGGAATAGGTGCATAGGATATTGGCAGGCTTGTCATAATAACGGTAGCGAGGCTTGTTAAACCACAAGAGAAAGGTAGAGCGCAGCATGAAAAACTCAAGAATCTGGATTCTGATCAGCATTGCGATACTGTTATCTGCCGTCGTCTTCGCCCAGGGAAGGCTGAAAGCGGATCACAGTTCGAGTCAACAGGAAGCTTTGCCGACCTTTAGCCAGCAGACCATCAAATTCGGTTCCACCGGCGAAGACGTGTATGAGCTGCAAGGGCGACTGAAGTACCTAGGCTTTTATCACGGCAAAATCGACAGCGTGTTCGGTTCCAAGACCCAAGGCGCCGTCAAGTGGTTCCAATCCGAGTTCGGCATGAAGGTGGACGGCATCGTGGGGCCGAAGGTCAAACTGAAACTGTATAACGCCACCAAGGATTTCCGTCCGACCGCTCCGAAGCTTCATGAAGGCGGAGGTGCAGCGGCCGGTGCTGGCGGAAACGGCGGCGGTACTAATCAAGGGAATAACAACTTAGCCTCATCGAATACTATGGGCCTGTCCGACAATGATTTGAGAATCATGGCGAATGCCGTTTACGGCGAAGCGCGCGGAGAGCCGTTTGAGGGACAGGTCGCCGTAGCGGCCGTTATTCTCAACCGGGTGAAATCGCCAAGCTTCCCGAACACGCCGCATGGGGTTATATTCGAGCCGAGAGCATTTACCGCGGTCGCTGACGGCCAAATATGGCTGGAGCCGAACGCGCAGGCTCGAAAAGCGGTGGAGCAGGCGCTGAACGGCTGGGATCCTACAGGAGGATGCTTGTACTACTTCAATCCGAAAACAGCCACCTCGCCATGGATTTGGACGCGTCCTCAAGTCAAAACCATCGGTCAACATATCTTCTGTATGTAGCTCAACCAACGGCAACCGGGGCCTGTCTTCGGTTGCTTCTTCACTTTGCGATGGGTTAGAATGTAAGTTATCTATGAAGTAAATTATGGCAACGACAATCCATGATGTAAGGGGATATGGACCTTGACGAAAACGGAATTTGAACACGGTACTGCCGGAGGGATACGGATTCACGTGTTGCCGACAAACCGATTCAAGACATTTGCGATATCGCTTTACGCCGGAAGCCCGTTAGCGGAGGAAACCGTGACCTCGACCGCGCTTACGCCTTTTGTACTGCGCAGAGGGACGGTTTCTTACCCGGAAACCAGAGAATTCCGCGAGCAGCTGGAGCAGCTGTACGGCGCCGGGTTTGGCTTTGACGTGTATAAGCGCGGCGATTATCAGATCGTGCACTTCCGCATGGACACGATCAATGACTCTTTTGTTAAGAGCCCTGAGAGCCTGCTGCGCTCCTCATTTGCTTTTCTGGGCGAGGCATTCACCCAGCCTGTGCTGGAGAATGGCGCATTCCGCAAATCTTACGTGCAGACCGAGCGCGACACGGTCCGCAAGAAGCTGGAGTCTATCGTAAACGATAAGATCCGTTATGCCGCCGAGCGCTGCATTGAGGTTATGTGCAAGAACGAGCCGTACCGATTGCATCCGCTCGGAGAGCGGAAGGACCTTGACGGCATCACGCCAGAGGGCTTGTATGAATCTTATCAGAAATGGCTCCAAGAGTCCGTTTTGGATTTGTACGTGGTTGGCGATACGAGTCTGGATGAGGTGAAGACGCTCGTCGAGGAGCATTTTAAACTGAATCGGACGGAAAGCAGGGATTATGTTCCTTCTATCACGCGGACGGCCGCTAACGAGACGCAGACGGTCGTGGAGAAGCTGGACATCAATCAAGGCAAACTCAACATGGGCCTTCGAAGCACGATTACGTACGGAGATGATGAATATGCCGCTGCGCTCCTGTATAACGGGATTTTGGGAGGGTATCCGCATTCGAAGCTGTTTGTTAACGTGAGGGAGAAGGAAAGTCTGGCGTATTACGCTTCCTCCCGATATGACGGTCATAAAGGGATTGCTACCATTCAATCCGGGATCGAGGTACAAAATTTCGAGAAGGCGGTCGACATCATTCGCCAACAGCTCGATGACATGGCCAAGGGTGCCATCTCGGACATCGAAATGACCCAGACGAAAGCCATGATCCGCAACGTGATCAAAGAAATGCAGGATTCGGCCTTCGAGATGATTGCGTATGATTTTAACCGCACGCTGTCGGGACGGGAACGTACGCCGGATGAGCTGCTGAAGCAGGTCGAGGGCATTGCAGTGGACGATGTGAAGCAGGCGGCTTCGGCATTTTCCCTGGATACGATCTATTTCCTGAAAGGTCAAAAGGAGGAATAGCCGGTGGAGAGCATTCATTATGACAACCTGCAGGAAACGCTGTATTACGAAGTGATGGATAACGGTTTGCACGTGTATGTGCTGCCTAAACCCGGCTTCCAGAAAACCTATGCGACCTTCGCAACCAAGTACGGTTCGGTCGATAACCATTTCAAGGTCCAAGGCGAGTCCGAGACCCGGGTTCCGGACGGAATTGCGCATTTTCTCGAGCACAAAATGTTTGAGGAGCCGGAAGGCGACATTTTTGCCAAGTTTGCTTCCAATGGCGCCTCGGCGAACGCCTTTACCAGTTTTGACCAGACCGTGTACCTCTTCTCGGCCACGGAGAACATTCATGAAAATTTGGAGACGCTGATCGATTTCGTGCAGAATCCATATTTTACCGACCAGAACGTGGAGAAGGAAAAAGGGATCATCGGCCAGGAAATCAACATGTATCAAGACAACCCGGATTGGCGCGTGTACTTCGGACTGATCGAAGCGATGTATAAGGTGCATCCGGTGCATATCGACATCGCCGGCACGGTGGAATCCATCGGGACGATTACGAAAGAAGATCTGTATACGTGCTACAATGCGTTCTATCACCCGAGCAACATGCTGCTGTTCGTGGTGGGGGGCGTCGATCCCGAGGAAACGATGAACCTGATCCGATCGAACCAAGCCCGAAAATCGTACGACAAACAAGGTTCCATTGAGCGTTTATTCGATCCGGAGCCGCATGGGGTCGAAGAGAAGCGGAGGGAGAGTCGCTTGGCCGTATCGCTGCCGAAATGCCTGTTCGGCTTCAAGGAGAAGCAGGTGGGTTTATCGGCCGATGAGCAGCTGCGCCGCGACCTGACGACCAAGCTGATGATGGATCTCCTGTTTGGCTCCAGTACGGAGTTGTATCAGAAGCTGTACGATGAGGATTTGATCTCCGACAGCTTCGGTCATGAATATAACAGCTCGCCCCAGTATGCGTTCTCCGCGGTTGGCGGGGACACGAAGGATCCGGATCAACTGCTGGAGCGCATCCGTACCGAGGTGGATAAGCTAAAGGCATCCGGATTCCAAGCCTCGGACTTTGAACGGGCCCGCAAGAAGAAAATGGGCGGATACTTGCGTATGCTCAATTCCCCGGAAAACATTGCCCATGAATTTACTCGCTATCAGTTCCGCGGCGCCGATTTCTTCAACGTTTTGCCGGTTTATGAATCCATCACCCTGGAGGATGTCAACCGCCGCCTGCAGGAGCATGTCGATTGGAACCAGCTGGCTGTATCGATCGTCGTGAGTCCGTAATGAAGCAAGACATGGGAAGAGAATTGAAGCCGATCGGGGAAATGACGGTATTGATTACGGGTGCGAGCAGAGGCATAGGGGCGGCTGTCGCCGAACGCTTTGCCTCGGTCCGCATGAATGTGGTCATCCACTACATGAATTCGCACGAGACGGCCAACGAAGTAGCTCGCCGCTGCATGGCTTATGGAGCCAAGGTATTAACCGTATCCGCCGACCTGCGCGACAAAGAGCAGATATTACGGATGAAAGAGAAACTGCAGAGTCATGGTATGGAGCCGGATATTCTGGTTAACAACGCGGGCGTGTCCCATTACGGGCTTTTGTCCGACGTGACGGAAGAGCAGTGGGATACTTTGATGTCCATTAACCTGCGTGGGATGTTTCTGTGTTCCCAGGCTTTTATGGGGCGCATGGTTTCCCAGCGCTTTGGCAGGATCATCAATGTATCCTCGATCTGGGGGTTATCCGGAGCCTCCTGCGAGGTATTGTATTCGACAAGCAAAGGCGGCGTTAACGCCTTTACGAAGGCCCTCGCGAAGGAGCTTGCCCCGTCAGGCGTAACGGTGAACGCCGTGGCGCCCGGTGCGGTCGATACGTCCATGCTGGGGCATCTGGAGTCGGATGAAATTCGCATGCTGGAGGATGAAATTCCGGTCGGCCGATTGGCGCAGCCGGATGAGATTTCGTCGCTGGTGTATTTTTTGGCGCTGCCCGAGTCGGGCTACATTACCGGGCAAGTGATCAGCCCGAACGGAGGATGGGTGACCTAGATCTCGTTCGTGGTGCAATTCACCACTCATAAGGTATTGGTTACGGGGACATATTACTATTGTTACTTTAAATCTGAATTGCCACCACGCAAAAGGAGGATTTAATTCATGTCATCCGTAATCAAAAACTTTGATTCCTGGAAGAAATTCCTGGGCGAGCGCGTCGTTCAAGCCGAGAAAGCGGGCATGAGTGAAGACACCATTTCCCAGCTGGCTTATGAGATCGGTGATTTCCTCGATGAGAAGGTTGATCCGCAAAACTCATCCAACCGGGCACTGAAAGAATTGTGGGATGTAGGTAACGAGGAAGAACGCCACGTTATCGCGCGTCTGATGGTGAAATTGGCCAAGAACAACGCATAATCCATTAACAAAAAGCCCCCCGACAATGGGGGCTTTTTGTCAAGAAAAAAGAATGTAATTTTCATGTCACCGTTAATACTTGCCTTTCATTTTTATTTTATATATCATTAACGTGACCCATTTTTCATTTGACCTGTTTTTGCGTGCAATTTTCGCTGGAATTTGTCGAATATTGATGGAAAAGAAGTGCAAAGAGGTGTCTTTGTGGAATCGAATCAATGGTACATGGAATATAAGATACATAAGAACCGGCCCGGTTTGCTCGGTGACATTGCATCCGTGCTGGGCATGCTCGAAGTGAACATACTGACCATTAACGGCGTGGAAGGCCAAACCCGCGGAATGCTGCTCGAGACGGATGACGAAGAAAAAATTGTTCTGATGGGTAAAATGTTAAACAAAATGAAAAATATTACGGTATCAGCCTTGAGGCCCCCGAAACTGGTGGATATTCTGGCTGTCCGTCATGGACGATATATCGACCGGGACTCGGATGATCGTAAAACGTTTCGTTTTACGCGTGATGAGCTCGGTTTACTTGTTGATTTTTTGGGTGAATTGTTCAAAAGGGAAGGTAATCAGGTCATCGGCCTCCGCGGGATGCCACGCGTGGGCAAAACCGAGTCCATTATCGCCGGCAGCGTCTGCGCGATGAAGCGCTGGACCTTCGTTTCCTCTACGCTGCTCCGTCAAACCATTCGCAGTCAACTCTCCGAGGACGAGATGAATACGAACAACATTTTTATCATTGACGGCATTGTGAGCACGATCCGGTCCAATGAACGCCACTATCAGCTCCTGCAGGATATCATGGGAATGGAGAGCACGAAGGTGATCGAGCATCCCGATATCTTTGTTCGCGAATCCGAATATTCCTACGATGATTTCGACATTATCATCGAATTGCGAAACAATCCGGAAGAGGAAATCGTTTATGATACGTTCACGGGCTCTTATAGTGACGATTTGTAATATTTTTGTTTGACTTTGACCACGAAATTCTAAAGTAGGAGGTGATGGCATGTCCGAACTGGGACAGCAATTAAGGGAGGCGCGTCTGCAAAAAGGGATGAGCCTTGATGATGTGCAGGAAATGACTAAAATACGCAAGCGATACTTGGAAGCCATCGAGGCAGGGGATTACAAAGTACTTCCCGGCAGTTTTTACGTGCGGGCATTCATCAAAACCTATGCGGAAGCGGTGGGGATTGACCCGGACGAACTGCTTGAAGGGCACAAACAGGATGTGCCTAAATCCGAACCGGAAGCGACCATGGAGCCGGTTATTCAAAAGCGCGCCAGCAGACCGACAGCCGAACGGAACATGAAATGGCTGCCTACGCTGCTGATGTGGACGTTCCCGATCCTGATCGTTGTTGTCATATATTTGGTGGCCATCAATTCGAATGAGCCTAAGGACGAACCGCCGGTCAGCAACAATGATCAGACGCAGACCGATCAGGCGCAGAACCCGCAAACTCCGGATAACACGGATTCCGGGACGCCAGGCGACGGAGCGCAGGGCGGCGACAATGTTCCGGACGGCACGGTTAACGAAGGCACGGACGGAGAAGGAACTGACACCCCGGACGGAACAGAAGGCACAGACGGAACGGACATCGATGAACCGGGTGATTCAACGCCTGGAACGGCTACGGTGACGCAGGACCGGACGGAAGGCAAGAACACCGTATTTAAGGTATCGGGCTCGTCCGTGAAGGTTGAGATTGTGGCCACGAGCGAAGGCAAGAGCTGGGTCGAGGTATACCGCGGAAACAATACTTCCGGGGAGAAGCTGGCTTTCCAAATGCTCGAGAACGGTGCTTCGCTGAGCTTTGACATGGACAGCCAGGGACTCTTCGTGAAATCGGGGAATTCCGCTGCAACGACCATTACGGTTGGCGGCCAGCCCGTAACGGATGGCAAGTCCACGTCGCGCATCGTGCTGGAGCCGGCCGATGGTTCCGCAAGCACCATGGATAATACGGGTACCGGGGATACATCAGATACATCGGATACCACCGACTTCGAATAATTGCCTGTCCCCCAGGTCATCATAACAGCATGCAGCTGCATGCTGTTATTTCACTTCCCGAAAGAGGTGATGCTCTGTGACGGTCAATTGGATTATATTCGGACTAGGCGTTATCGTCAGCCTCTTAGGCTATTATTTGATTCCGAGCAGCTGGGGGTATGGCATATTAGGCTTTGGGCTGGCACATATTTTACTCGGCATACTGAGTATGTTCCGCCGTCCGGTGCATGATGAGAAAGCTAGCAGTTGAGGGAGCGGGCTTCGTTTTCGCCGGATGATGTTGGCGATAAGCGGAGTCTTTTTCGTTCCTGATCCATCTCGGATTCCTTACAGGATTAGACTTGTCTCTCGGTTTTACCTATAATAGAAGCATTATCGCCAAATGAAAGGAAGGATTCACCATGGCTTCAGAAAGCTCATTTGATATCGTATCCAAAATGGATATGCAGGAACTTACCAATGCGGTTAATCAAGCGGAGCGCGAGATCGAAAACCGTTTTGACTTCAAGGGCAGCAAAAGCAGCTTGAAGCTGGACAAGGACGCGCTGGTCATTGCCTCCGATGACGAGTACAAACTCAACGCCGTTATCGATATTTTGCAGACCAAGATGGTGAAGCGGGGCTTGTCGCTTAAAAATGTGGAGTACGGTAAGATCGAGCCGGCTTCCATGGGTACCGTCCGTCAGCGTCTGACCTTGAAGCAGGGAATCGACCAGGAGAATTCCAAAAAGATCAATATTTTGATCCGTGATTCCAAGCTGAAGGTCAAGAGCCAGATTCAAGGCGACCAGATTCGGGTAACCGGAAAAAGCAAGGATGATCTTCAGCAGATCATGCAGCTGCTTCGCAAAGCCGACCTTTCCTTGGATCTGCAATTCACCAATTTTAAATAAACGCTCCTCTCCCTCCAAGCAATAAGGGGTGGGCTCGGCTGGTTTGTTTCTTTTGACAGGGCGTCAACGGAAATATTATACTAAAAAACGATATATAAGGATTAACGTATACATAGATTACTGGGGGATGAAAATGACAGACAGCGATGCACGCTTCAAACCCTTTAGGCTCTTGGGAAGAGCGACCCTGATGACATGCAGAAGAATAACCGCTGCAGGGTCTGCCGAGTTAATAAGACAACCCGTTGCAAGGGAGGTTGCCCCATGAATTTACCCAATCGTATCACGTTGGCCCGCATTTGCTTGATCCCTGTCATGATGATTTTCCTGCTGGTGGATTTTGATTTTTATCCGGATCCCATTGTGTGGAATGATTTTGTCCTGCCCTATAACCAATTGATTGCGGCACTGATATTCATACTTGCTGCAAGCACGGACGGCATTGACGGGTATCTGGCCCGGAAAAACAATATGGTGACGAATCTGGGTAAACTTCTGGATCCGCTGGCGGACAAACTGCTGGTTGCGGCCATACTCATATCGCTTGTAGAGATGGGAAAATGCGAATCCTGGATTGCTGTTGTCATCATCAGCAGGGAATTTGCGGTGACTGGCTTGAGACAAATTGCGCTTCTGGAAGGTTCGGTAGTCGCAGCAGGTCAATCCGGAAAAATCAAGACGGTGATTCAGATCGTGGCGATTGTCGCGCTTCTGATCAACAATTTCCCGTTTGTATTTTTGGGGATTCCGTTTGATGTCATTGCGATCTGGGCTGCCGCGCTGATTACGATCTATTCGGGAATCGAATATTTTGTCCAGAACAGGCACCTTCTCAAAGGTACCGGGGCATAACGGCAATAGGAGCCATCCTATTGCTTTTTTCTTCCGCCGGGTAAGAATAACGAAGGCAGCTACTAACGAAGAGATAGAAGATACGGGAGGATCGATGAATCATGAAAGCAGAAATCATTGCAGTTGGAACAGAACTTCTCCTCGGACAGATCGTGAATACCAACGCACAGTATTTGTCCAGACAGCTTGCTTCAATGGGGATCGACGTGTACTATCAAACCGTTGTCGGGGACAACCTGGAGAGGCTCAAGGAGGCCTTGCGCCTGTCCAGCAGCAGAGCCGATATTGTACTCCTGTCCGGCGGTCTCGGTCCCACGCAGGACGATCTGACGAAGGATGCGCTGGCTTCCTTTCTAAATCGTTCCTTGCATATCGACCGGATGGCCATGGACCGGATTGAACGCTTCTTTCATGAGCGGGGATCCGTCATGACCGAGAACAATCGGCGCCAGGCTCTCGCCATCGAGGGAGGCACCCCGCTTCCGAACGAGACAGGCCTGGCCGTCGGGAACGCGGTATCCTATGAAGGCACTCATTATATCGTTTTGCCGGGGCCGCCCAAAGAATTGATGCCGATGTTTGAGCAGGAGGCCAAGCCTTGGCTTCTGCAGCATGTGCTCACGGATGAGCTTCCCATCTATTCGAAGATGCTCAAATTCGCGGGCATTGGGGAGTCCGCGCTGGATCAGCGCCTGGAGGACCTGATTACGGCCCAGACCGATCCGACGATTGCTTTGTATGCCAAGGATGGGGAGGTCACCGTCCGCATCTCCACGAAGGCCTCCAGCGAGTCTGAGGCGATGGTCCGGCTGAATGAACTCGAAGCCAGGATCCAGGAGAGAGGGCCTGAATTTATGTATGCCAACGAGGATGTGCCCATCGAAAAGGTCATCGTGGACATGATGGCAGATCGAAGCTGGACCCTGAGCGCGGCGGAGAGCTGCACGGGAGGACTTGTAGCGGAGACCCTGACCTCCATTCCCGGAAGCGCATCGATGTTTCTTGGGGGGATCATCTGTTACACCAACCAGATCAAGGAGAAGCTTGTGCATATCCCGCATGCGCTGCTGGAGGGGGACGATGCGCCGGGGGCCGTCAGTGCGGAGGTTGCTGAAGCGCTTGCGGATCATGTCCGGATGGTAACCGACAGCGACTTCGGTTTATCGGTGACAGGCGTGGCAGGTCCGGGTTACGCGGAACGCAAGCCTATAGGGCTGGTCTACATCGGATTGTCCCAAAGGGGCAAAGAAACGGAAGTGCATGAGCTGAACCTCCAAGGCAACCGCGAAACGATCCGGCTCCGCGCAACCAAGGCGCTGTTATACCGGCTTTGGCAGCGTCTCGTAGCCTCTGAGCAGGCTTAGGCTTCGTGGCCAAAGGCGACCGAGTATTTGGAAAAGTAAAAAATTTACACCTTGCTAAATAGCTGTTCTTGAATTCAGGAACCGTTCCAAGTATAATGGGAAATACGGAAGAACCGTGGCATATCGATTGATGTTGCCACGGTTCTTGTTCTTTATACATAGGGTTCGGAGCATGAACGGGAAGGGGAGCTGAATAAAAAAAACGAATGTATGTTCGAAAAAAAGCTTGGCAAACGTGTCAAAACAAGGTATGATAAGACTATCAACAGTGAAGGGTTGTGGAACAATTGTCAGATCGTCGTGCTGCGCTGGAAATGGCGCTTCGCCAGATAGAGAAACAGTTCGGAAAAGGTTCCATCATGAAACTGGGTGAATCCACCCATATGCAGGTAGAGATTGTGCCAAGCGGATCGTTGGCATTGGATATAGCTTTAGGAACCGGCGGCTTGCCTAGAGGCCGGATTATTGAAGTGTACGGACCGGAATCCTCCGGTAAAACAACAGTAGCCCTGCATGCTATCGCAGAGGTTCAGAAGGCTGGCGGACAAGCTGCATTTATTGATGCCGAGCATGCTCTGGATCCATCCTATGCAAACAAATTGGGCGTTAACATTGATGAATTGCTGCTCTCCCAACCGGATACGGGCGAGCAGGCGCTGGAAATTGCAGAAGCTCTGGTACGGAGCGGCGCCGTCGATGTCATCGTTATTGACTCGGTCGCCGCGCTTGTACCGAAAGCCGAGATCGAAGGCGACATGGGTGATTCCCACGTGGGTCTGCAAGCCCGTCTGATGTCCCAGGCTCTTCGTAAATTGTCGGGTGCCATCAATAAGTCGAAAACGATTGCCATCTTTATCAACCAGCTTCGCGAGAAGGTTGGCGTTATGTTCGGTAACCCTGAAACAACCCCAGGCGGACGTGCTCTGAAGTTCTATTCCACGGTTCGTTTGGACGTGCGTCGAATTGAGAGCATCAAAATGGGCAACGATGTGGTGGGTAACCGCACACGGATTAAGGTTGTTAAGAACAAGGTAGCTCCACCTTTCAAACAGGCCGAGCTTGATATTATGTACGGCGAAGGCATCTCTAGAGAGGGAAGCCTGATCGATATCGGTACGGAACTGGATATCGTGGATAAGAGCGGAGCATGGTATTCTTATGCCGGTGACCGTCTTGGTCAAGGCCGCGAGAATGCGAAGCAATTCTTGAAGGAGAATCCGGAGATCGCCAGCGTGATCGAGAACAAGATCCGTGAAGCGAGTAACCTGACGACCGTTGTTCCTGAGGCTTCCGATAAGGAGAAGGAACAAGAGCAATTGGAAGAGCAAGAGTTGTTTAAGGTAGAGTAATAAATCGCTGGTTAACGATGACAGTGTTGGGGACCGTCCGGTGTGGGTAACGCCAGACGGTCTTCTTTGCATTTATTTCTGCCGAATCATTGGTCTTGACGATGTGTCGAGAAGCGTGCAGCCGTGAAGGGAGCGTCGTATGGATATAGAGAATAAAGGAATGTCGGGGCAGGCGGATTCCTCGGGAATTGGACATTTTCCGGAAGACGAGGATCTGGTCATAACCTCTGTCGAAATGCTGAAAAAGCCCAAACACCGGTATCAAATCGCGTTCGGTCCGTACCTTATGACCGTTCATGAAGACGTGATGCTTAAATATCGCATGTTAAAGGGAAATGTTTTTCGCAAGGAAGAGCTGCAGGAGATTGTCGTGGCAGATGAGCGGCAGCGGGCTTACGTGGAAGCGCTGAATCATTTGGCGCGGAAACCAAGGACGACGCAAGAGATCACGCAGCGTTTGCAGCAAAAGGGGTTCGAGCCCAGCAGCGTGGAGACGACGCTGGAACGCCTCGAGAAGGACAAGCTGGTGGATGACGCGCTGTACGCTAAGATGTGGGCAGAGCAGCGCATGACCAGCCATAAGAAGGGACGGCTGTGGGTTAAGCAGGAGCTGAGGCAGAAGGGAATCGGCACCGAGCTGATTTCGGAGGCTTTGGGCGAGATCAGCGCAGAATCGGAGTTGGAGAGCTGCCTGGCCGTGGGACGAAAAAAATGGCAGCAAACCCAAGGAGAGCTGCTGGATCGCAAACGTAAAACCGGAGCATATTTAATGCGTAGGGGTTTTGGGGGAGAGCCTGTGCGCCAGGCACTCAAAATTCTGATCGAAGAGGAGCAGGAGAAAGGCGAATGGGACGAAGAGCCGTATGATTTTGAATAAAGCACAAGCAGGTGTGCATTTTTTCGCTAAAAGAAATGGTTTCACTGGATGAAACTGACGTTTACCCATTGCTTTCCCTTGACAATATCTTTTTATAAATACTAAAATAAATATGAATCTTTTTATCATAAATTAGAATCCTTTTTCCTTCCAAAAAAGTGACTACTTTGTGAAAGATTCTTAAATCGCCAATTCATAGTGAAATGTATTCCGCTGGCTAAGGCGGGATTTGCGTACGATCATTATGGCGTGCGCAGTATGGACGGCAGCTTCCACTGCCGGAAAATTTTATGTATGAATGAGTAACCTGACAATTGCACATTTTCCCAAGGAATGCCTTGGAGGAAACAACGAGGAGGTGAACAGATGGAAACTTGGATCTGGATCATAATCGTTCTCGCTGTAGCCGCTATATTCTTTGGGTTCGGTTATTTTATTCGCAAATCCCTTGCAGAAGCTAAAATTTCCAGTGCCGAGCATGCCGCTTTGCAGATCGTCGAAAGTGCGAAGAAGGAAGCAGAAGCATTGAAGAAAGAAACGGTTCTCGAAGCTAAAGACGAAGTTCATAAAATCAGAGCCGAAGCTGAAAAAGACACTCGCGAGCGCCGGAATGAAATTCAACGGCAGGAGCGCAGATTGTTGCAAAAGGAAGAGTCGCTGGATAAAAAAATAGAATCTTTGGAACGTAAAGAAGAACAAGTGGCGAACAAAGAGAAACGAATAGAGGAAACCCAGCAGCAAATCGATGCAATTTACAAGAAGCAAACGACAGAACTGGAGCGCATCTCCAACCTGACGATGGAGGATGCCCGCAGCATCATTCTCAGCAATGTCGAGCAAGAAGTTCGTCATGAAACCGCTCAGATGATCAAAGAAATCGAGCAGCAGGCGAAGGAAGAAGCAGATAAGAAATCACGCGAGATCATCACGCTGGCTATTCAACGCTGTGCGGCTGATCACGTAGCTGAGACCACGGTTTCTGTTGTCACCTTGCCGAACGAAGAAATGAAAGGCCGGATTATCGGACGTGAAGGCCGAAACATTCGTGCGCTTGAGACCCTTACAGGGATTGACCTTATTATCGATGATACTCCGGAAGCTGTCATTCTGTCCGGATTTGATCCGATTCGCCGTGAAATTGCCCGTACGGCTTTGGAAAAGCTCGTGGCGGACGGACGGATTCATCCGGCTCGTATCGAAGAAATGGTGGAGAAATCCCGCAAGGAAGTGGACGAACGCATTCGCGAGTATGGGGAACAAGCCACTTTCGAGGTTGGCGTACACGGTTTGCATCCGGATTTGATCAAAATTCTGGGTCGACTGAAATTCCGTACGAGCTATGGACAAAATGTGTTGAAACACTCCATGGAAGTGGCCTATTTGACTGGCCTGATGGCCGGCGAACTGGGCGAAGACATCGTGCTTGCGAAACGGGCAGGACTGTTGCATGACATCGGTAAAGCGCTGGATCATGAAGTGGAAGGATCGCACGTTGAAATCGGCGTGGAGCTGGCGAAGAAGTATAAGGAACATCCGGTGGTTATCAACAGCATTGCCTCCCATCACGGTGATTGCGAAGCAACTTCGGTTATCGCCATGCTGGTGGGCGCAGCCGACGCATTGTCCGCTGCCAGACCGGGAGCACGCAGAGAGACGCTTGAGACGTACATCCGTCGTCTTGAGAAGCTCGAGGAAATTTCCGAATCCTTTGAAGGCGTTGAGAAATCCTACGCCATTCAAGCAGGACGTGAAGTTCGCGTCATGGTACAGCCGGAAAAAATCGACGATGCCGAAGCATTCCGCTTGGCACGCGACATTACCAAAACGATTGAAAATGAACTGGACTATCCGGGTCATATTAAAGTCACCGTTATCCGGGAAACCCGTGCGGTCGATTACGCGAAATAGAGTTTGGACCTTAAAAAGTGGCCGCATTCCGGCCACTTTTTATCTTTAAGATATCCGAAAATACATATCGGACTATCCATGAATCGGGAACCGACCTGCCTGGGATCAAGTCAGGACAGGACAGGCTCCCCCTGAAGGAGTGATTGACATCAAAGTATTATTCATCGGAGACATTGTCGGCAGCACAGGACGCAAGGCGCTGAAAGCTTCCCTTCCGGAGCTGAAGTCCAAATATAATCCGCACATCATTATTGCCAATGGGGAGAACGCGGCTTCAGGACGCGGCATCACCTCGGCCATCGCCAATGAATTTTTCAATTGGGGCATTCATGGCATCACCTTGGGAAACCACACGTGGGATAACAAGGATATATTTGAATTTATCGACGACGAACCCCGCATGGTTCGCCCGGCGAACTTTCCGCCCGGCACGCCCGGCCGCGGATACACCGTCATTAAAGCGAACGGCAAACAGCTGGCGATCGTGAATCTGCAGGGACGGACATTCCTGCCAGCCATCGATTGCCCGTTCCGGGCCGCCGATGACATCGTGGATACACTGCGCCAAAAGCACAAATGCATCCTTGTGGATTTTCATGCTGAAGCGACCTCGGAGAAAATTGCCATGGGAAGGCATCTGGAAGGCCGTGCCTCGATGGTGGTCGGCACGCACACCCACGTGCAGAGCAATGACGATACCATACTCCCGGGAGGAACGGCATACATTACGGATACCGGCATGGTGGGCTCAAAGGAAGGCATCCTCGGCATGCAGCGCGATGCGGTCATGTATAAATTCAAGACCCAGCTTCCTGCCCGTTTCCAGGTCGACGAAGGCAAATGGCAGTTCCACGCCGTATGCGTGGACATGGATGAGGAGACGGGAAAAGCCCGGAAGATCCAAAAAATCCGCATGTACGAAGATGAATGGCGGATGGATTAAAAACGTCAAAATCCGTTTAATTAAATTAGGTACGGATGGTAAAAAGCAGGAATTTTTTCCCCTCTCACGAATAACATCTAGTAAGCGGAAGCAAACCATCACTCAACATTCCCAGGGGAGGTACTTACCATGGAAGTATTAAAAGTTTCAGCAAAATCCAATCCTAATTCGGTTGCAGGGGCGCTCGCTGGAGTTCTTCGGGAGCGGGGCGGAGCGGAACTGCAAGCGATTGGGGCGGGAGCACTGAACCAGGCCATTAAAGCGGTAGCGATTGCCCGGGGATTTGTAGCACCGAGCGGGGTGGATTTGATATGCATCCCTGCTTTTACGGATATTGTGATTGATGGCGAAGACCGGACGGCAATTAAATTGATCGTGGAACCTAGATAAATTTCGAATGTTGAGGATGAGCCTGTTTACTCTGCTTAGCGTAAACGCTGTGACAGGTCAGAAGGGGGATGAGCGGCACGATGCGGACGGTTGATTTTCACTGCGATGTTTTGAGCAAAATGTGGGAAGATCCCAAAGCCTCTTTTGTGGACGGCCCGCATTTGGATGTAACGATGCAGCGTTTGGAGCGCGGGGATCTGGCGCTTCAGGTATTCGCTGTGTTCTTGTCGGAAAAATTCGGGAGGCCCTCCTTTGAGCGCGTGCTGGCCCAATTGGATGTATTCCGAAGCCGCATCGTGAACGCGGGTCATCTGAAGCCCCTGCTCTGGCGGGAACAAGTCCGGGAGATGAGACAACGCAAAACGGAGCGGTACGGCGTCCTGTCGCTGGAAGGCGTTGACGGGCTGGAGGGCAATCTGTATTATGTTCAGCTTTTATTTGATATGGGCGTACGATTGATGGGAGTTACCTGGAATTATGCCAACTGGGCAGCGGATGGCGTGCTGGAGCAGCGAAACGGCGGGTTTACGGAACGGGGACGTCAGCTGATCGAACAATGTCATAGAACAGGCATCATTCTGGATGTGTCCCATCTGTCCCAGGCCGGTTTCTGGGAACTGGCGGAGCTGACTCAGCGGCCCGTCATTGCTTCGCATTCCAATGCCTACTCCATTTGCCCGCATCCCCGGAATTTGAGCGATGAACAGATACGGGCACTGATAGCGTTAAACGGCATGATCGGCATCACGTTTGTGCCCTGGTTTATCCGCAGCGGTGTCCAGCGAGTGACGCCGGAGGACGTCCTGCCGCACATCGAGAAGATTTGTGAGCTGGGCGGAGAGAAGCACATCATGTTCGGGTCGGATTTCGACGGAATCGATCAGTGGATCGAAGGGCTGGAGCATCCGGGCCGGTATCCGGATTTTCAGGAGCTGCTGCTCAAGTTTTATCCCGAATCGACGGTCAAGGGCTGGATGTCGGATAATCCGCTGCGTTTTCTTGAACAGCATTTGCCTGCATCGCCGGTTCAAGAATATGAACATGACGCATAACATCCTGGATTCGAGGGTAACTATGACAATCCTGTTGCAGATCGCGCAAGAAACCAAAGAAGGCGGCCTGAAACACGCGGGTTGCCTTTTTATTTTTGGGTAATAGAGAGTATAATAGGTGATGGCATGTACAGCATATAGAGAAAAACAAGGAGTGAGACAGATGAGTAAAACTGTACCCGTGGGTGTATCCGCCCGCCATATTCATTTAACCCAAGAGCATATTGAGGCATTGTTCGGCCCTGGATATCAACTTACAGAGTTCAAACCTTTGTCCCAGCCAGGACAATTCGCGGCCAACGAAACGGTAGCGGTCATTGGAACGAAGGGACAATTCGATAAAGTAAGAATATTGGGACCTGCGCGTCCTGCAACCCAACTGGAAATTTCACGTACGGATTCTTTTGCCATCGGCGTGAAAGCACCCGTGCGCGAATCCGGAAACATTGCCGGAACCCCGGGAATCACGATTAAAGGCCCGGCAGGTGAAGTAACGGTGGACGAAGGCGTCATCGTGGCCGCTCGTCATATTCACTTCCATACATCCGATGCGGAGCAGTGGGGCATCAAGGACAAGGACCTGCTCAAAGTGCGCCTAGGCGGCGAACGCGGCCTCGTGCTGGAGAACGTCATTGCCCGCGTATCCGACAATTTTGCGCTCGACATGCACATCGACACCGATGAGGCCAACGCAGCCGGCGCCAAAACCGGAGACACTGCTGAAATTATTGATTAATCCGCGGCTTTAGAAAGCCATAAGAACATACTGTATGTGTCACGCATGCGCAGCTTTTACAAGTTCGCAGTCAAGAAGAGCCTGGATCGATTCATCGATGCCAGGCTCTTTTTTGGAAATTCCAAGTTTACGGGCGGCGTGCTGCCGAACATGCGGAGAAGAAAATCAACGGCCAAGGAACGCTCTAATAGCACCAGGGTGGTAGCTTAGGCATAAAGATCATGATATAATTTAAAACAGTGCCTATTAAGCAATATTGTCATGTAAACCAGAGATTTTGCGGATCTAAGGAGTGACCTAGCATGTCCAAAGAAAGTAAGGACTACTCCAAGTATTTTGATTTTTCAGGAGCCAAAGTTCTCTCGGAAGACGAACACGGGAAGAGAATTCGCATCAACGGCCGGGAAATCAACATTCTTTCGGAGCCTAATCATAGACAGGAAAAACAACGCGGCAAACAGAGTGTCGAAGTCCTGTACGATACCGAGCTGCCTGAGGAGTTCCGAAGCATCGGGGCTGGCAAGCATTACATCGTGTATACGTACGGATGCCAGATGAATGAGCATGATTCCGAGACGATTAAGGGATTGCTGGAGCAGATGGGCTACCGGGCAACCGAGGATCGCAAGCAGGCGGACATCATTTTGCTCAACACATGTGCCATTCGTGAGAATGCGGAGGACAAGGTGTTTGGCGAACTCGGCCACCTGAAGCATCTGAAGACGGAAAAGCCGGATATGCTGCTTGGGGTTTGCGGCTGCATGTCGCAGGAAGAATCGGTGGTGAATCGAATTCTCCAAAAGCACGGCTTCGTGGATCTGATCTTCGGCACGCATAACGTACATCGTCTGCCTCACTTGATTCAGGAAGCGCTCTTCAGCAAGGAAATGGTGGTTGAAGTGTGGTCCAAGGAAGGCGACATTGTCGAGAATCTTCCGAAGAAAAGGGAAGGTCTCCGCGGCTGGGTCAACATTATGTACGGCTGTGATAAATTCTGTACATACTGCATCGTCCCTTACACCCGCGGCAAGGAACGCAGCCGGCGTCCGGAGGACGTCATTGCCGAGGTTCGCGAATTGGCCCGTCAAGGGTATAAGGAAATTACGCTGCTCGGTCAAAACGTGAATGCGTACGGCAAAGATTTTGAAGATATCCAGTATCGCTTCGGCGATCTGATGGATGATATTCACAAAATCGATATCCCGCGCGTTCGCTTCACGACATCCCATCCAAGGGACTTCGACGATCATCTGATCGAGGTGCTGGCGAAGGGCGGCAACCTGGTGGAGCATATTCATCTGCCGGTGCAGTCGGGAAGCTCGCAAGTGCTCAAGAAAATGAGCCGGAAATATACCCGCGAGACGTATTTGGAACTGGCCCATAAGATTAAGAAGGCGATTCCCAATGTAGCGTTCACCACCGACATCATTGTCGGTTTCCCCGGCGAAACCGATGAGCAGTTTGAGGAGACGCTGTCCCTGGTACGGGAAGTAGGTTATGACTCTGCGTATACCTTTATTTATTCTCCGCGCGAAGGAACGCCGGCAGCGGTGATGGAGGATAACGTGCCGATGGAGGTTAAGAGCGAGCGTCTGCAGCGCTTGAACGCCGCCATTAATGAATACAGCCGCAAGAGCAACGACAGGCTGCTTGGATCTACGGTGGAGGTCCTGGTAGAAGGAGTCAGCAAGAACAATGATTCCATGCTGTCCGGACGCACGCGCACGAACAAGCTGGTGCATTTTGAAGGCTCAACGGAACTCGTAGGCAGCTTCGTGAATGTACGGATCACGGATACGAAGACCTGGTATATCAAAGGGGATATGATCCCGGACGCGATTCCTGCCTCAGATGCGGTATAATGGAGGGGCAAGAAGCATGCCAATGCAGCATAGACCGTTACCGCAATGGATCCATGCCTGCATATACCCATATAGATGATGAAGAATTGGAGCGATGAACCTTGGCACATGATCATGTTCGTACCAACACCTACGGTATGTCCACTTACAATACGCGTGAATTGATTATACGCGACGATATTCTGGCGAAAGCCGGCGAGCTGGCGAATTTAATATCCACAAGCGAAGAAGTTCAGATGTTTAAGCAAGCGGAAGAGAAGATCCAGAATCACGAACGGGTCCAAAACCTGATCAAAACCATTAAGAAAAAGCAAAAAGAAATCGTAGCTTTTGAAACGTTCCAGAACAAGGACATGGTAGCAAAAATCGAACGCGAGATCGAAGAGCTGCAGGAGGAGATTGACAGCATTCCGCTCGTGATGGAGTTCCAGCAAAGTCAGAGCGACATTAATTATCTCCTTCAGCTGGTCGTGTCCGTGATTCACGATACCGTTTCGGAAAAAGTGAACGTGGAAACAGGCAAAGATACGCCGCCAAGCAGCTGCGGATAGAGGAAACGAGGTGCGGAATGGTTCCGCACCTTTTCTGTTCTTGTTAAGGCATGCACAGAATGAGGATGGATAGGGCATAGTAAACTTATATAGAGATTGGGCTAGGAAATCCTTGACATCATTTTTAAATATGTCATAATGAAATTATCAAATTAATAGTTATGGTGATGGAAATGACGGATCGCGAACAGGCGCCAAAGAGCAGTGCCAAGAAATACAGAACACCGGACGGTGTGCCCGCCGATATCGTGATGTTTACCCTGACGAAGCGGGAACGGAAGACCTTTACCAAGACACTGCCCATTCGGGAGCTTAAGGTGATGCTGATCCGGCGCAGGTCATGGCCTTGTGCCGGCATGTGGGCGCTTCCCGGCGGTTTTTGCCGTGAAAGCGAGTCGATTTACGATGCCGCCAAACGGGAGCTGAAGGAAGAGACCGGGGTGGACGGCGGACACTTGGAGTACTTGGGCGTGTATAGCGCGCCGGGACGTGATCCAAGAGGCTGGATTATCAGCCATGCCTTCTATGCGCTCGTAGAGGAGTGGATGCTGGAGCACCGCCAGGCTGCCGATGACGCGGAAGAGGTTGGCCTGTTTACGGTCGCGGAAGCTTTGGAGGAGCTGGAGCTTGCTTTTGACCACAGGGATATTATTATGGATGCTTACCGCAAGATTCAGCTGCAAATGCTGCAAACGACGATTGCCAGGCAGTTTTTGCCGGAGCATTTTACGCTGAGCGAGTTATACCAGGTCATCCAGACGGTTGTGCCCGAGTTCAACGAACCCAACTTTATCCGTAAAATCACATCGACCCGCAGCAGACAGGGGATACTGGAAGAAGCGCGGGATGAGAACGGCAAGCCGCTAAGCTCCAACCAATATTCCCAACGTCCGGCCCAATTGTACCGATTTACGGATCATGCGCCGCTGCTATCGATTTATACGTAGCAGGTCTATGATTCAACCGCTGTTATTTTATCGATCACATTAATCATATCGTAGAGGAGTGTGTCAGATGAAAGCCTTAATCGTGATAGATTTCACGAATGATTTCGTGGATGGTAACCTGCCGGTAGGGAAGCCCGCCATCGACATTCAGAAGACCATTGCAGAGTTGACCCGATTATACAGCGATCGCGGAGATTTTGTCGTCATGGCCGTGGACCTGCATGAGCAGGACGACGCTTTTCACCCCGAAACCAAGCTGTTTCCTCCGCATAACATCCGGGGAACCCGGGGGCGGGAATTATACGGCGAGTTACAACAGGTCTATGAGGATCGCAAGGATACGATCTATTGGATGGATAAAACAAGATACAGCGCATTCTGCGGTACGGATCTGAACCAGAAGCTGCGGGAACGCGGGATTACCGAAGTCGATCTTGTCGGGGTATGCACCGACATCTGCGTGCTGCATACTGCCGTGGATGCGTATAATTACGGATACAAAATAACGGTCTATGAGGATGGCGTTGCCAGCTTCAATCCGGAGGGGCATAAGTGGGCGTTAAGCCACTTTCAGGGCAGTCTCGGGGCAGCCGTTGTGCGAAGCGAAGAATTTCTTAATCGATAGACAGCTCGAACTACCCGGAAGCATGGATGAACCGGGTCATACTGGAGGATGATCGTGATGCTGACAGCAGGATTAGCACTACATACGGACAAATACCAGATCAACATGATGTATGCGCATTGGATTAACGGCTCTCATCGTACGCGTGCGGTGTTTGAGGGATATTTCCGCAAGCTGCCGTTCGGTAACGGGTACGCCGTTTTTGCCGGACTGGAAAGGATCGTGCATTATATCGAGTCCTTGCGTTTCTCGGATGAGGATATCGCGTATCTGGCCAAACAGGAAGAGAAGTATAAGCCTGAATTTCTGGAGGAGCTTCGCCGCTTCCGGTTTCAAGGGAATATTCATTCCATGAAGGAGGGGGCGCTGGTATTCCCGAACGAACCGCTCATTCGGGTGGAAGGCACCATTTTCGAGACGCAGCTGGTCGAAACCGCGCTCCTGAACTTCATGAATTTTCAGACCTTGATCGCGACCAAGGCCTCCCGCATCCGTCAGGTGGCCGGCGGCGATACCTTGCTGGAGTTTGGCACAAGACGCGCGCAGGAAGCGGATGCGGCCGTGTGGGGAGCCCGTGCAGCGTATCTGGCCGGCTTCCATGCTACCTCGAATATGCTGGCCGGCGAGAAATTCGGCATTCCGACCAAAGGCACGCATGCGCATTCCTGGGTGCAGACCTTCCGGAGCGAGCAGGAGGCATTTGATATTTTTGCCGAGGTCATGCCGGATCAAGTGACGCTGCTGGTGGATACCTTCGATACGTTAAAGAGCGGGATTCCCCATGCCATCGCGACAGCGAAGAAGCTGGAGGCCCAAGGAAAGCGGATGAATGCCATTCGTCTGGACAGCGGGGATTTGGCTTACCTGTCGATTCAGGCAAGGAAGATGCTGGATGAGGCCGGTCTTCATTACGTCGGCATCGTGGCTTCCAACGATCTGGATGAAGGAACGATTCTGGATCTCAAGGCACAGGGGGCTAAAGTGGATACTTGGGGCGTCGGTACCCAGCTGATCACGGCAGCCGACCAGCCTGCGCTCGGAGGCGTTTATAAGCTGGTGGAGCGGGAGGTTGACGGGAAAATGGTACCGACCATCAAAATCTCGGGCAACCCTGAAAAAGTGTCCACCCCCGGCAAAAAGGACGTGTACCGCATCATATCCAAGGGCAGCGGCAAAGCGATCGCCGATTACATCTGCTTCCCGGAAGAGGAAATGCCGCCGGAAAGCGGCAAGCTGAAGCTATTTAATCCGCTGCATCCTTACATGCGCAAAAACGTGAAGAACTTTGAAGCGGTGTCCATGCTGGAACCGATATTCCAGAATGGCGAATTGGTGTATGTACTGCCGGAGCTGGAGGAAATCCGCAGCTATCATGACGCACAGCTGGGACAGTTCTGGCCCGAGTATTTGCGTAAGCTGAATCCGGAGATATACCGCGTGAACCTGAGCGAAGAGGTCTGGGAAGTGAAACAGCGGATGATGGCCGAGTTCATGGAACAGCATGAAGATTAGAATATAAAATGCACCAATGAAAAAGACGCTTCCCCAATCTTGCCGCTTGGCAGGAGAAGGGAGCGTCTTTTGGTATTTGGCCTATAGGTCAAGTCGATCCACTATGCTTCCGTTGACGTCACGCGCGGTGAGATGAACCTTGTCCTTGTTCTCTAGCATGTCGGGCTGGCGTTCGTAATACCATATGTACAAATCTTCACTGACATCCGGCCTCAGTTGTTGGTAGGGTATGGTATGTGCCGGCTGACCATTTACATGAATCCGAATGGGCTCTGTGCTTCTATACAGGCCAAAGACGAGTGATGAATCCATGCTTGTCTCCGAGAATACGGACGGAGAAGAGGGATTCTTGGGAGAAGGGTATAATATAGATACGGCGGACATCTTCCATCCGAACCATCCTTTGGTATAGACGGATAATTGTAGTCCCGCTCTAGATGTCACCACGAAAGAATAAGCCTTCTCAGAGGTTAATTCGGATTGTATGATTTCAGCATGATTAATGCTGTAAGGTGCTTCAAAAAAAGCATGTTTCTCCTCGAATACCGCCGCTTCGATCGAGCGGTGTGTGCTTGTGTATTCGTAGATCCCTGTCATTAATATGAAGAGGAGGCCGATTAGTACGTACACTTTGAGACCAGGCCAGGTAATTAAAGGGAAAACCCAGAAGACGAGTCTAAACAGCGTTAGAACGAGACCCAAGCTTAGAAAGAAAACGAGAAACGAGCCGGCAATGCCCCCTGATTGTGTATGTATACCAAGGAATCCAAAAATCTGGTTGATCGGTTTATGGACGACCGGTAACAGAAATAGTGTCACCAGAGTGAGCCAGAATGAGAAGCGGAAGGATCTACGTCTAGATCCATAATCAAAATGAGTCATAACGTGGATTTCAACTCCAGCTGATAATTTTTTTATAAAAGTATTCTTTTTTCCATAATAACACAATTCTGATTATAAAAGACGATACTGGATCATTTCTCGGGAAAGCGCATAAGTCGCCATATTCCGAGAGCATGTATAAAGCTTCGACTTGTTCATGGTGCCAATCCAGATTGCTTTACAGCACCTAAACTAACCCAAGGAGTGATATGTGTGGACAACGAAACCGAATTTCAAGCCTATGTGCTTCGTCGAGATGAGCATGGGGTTCGCGGCAGCGTGGAGAACATGAGTTTGGATCGGCTGCCCGAAGGCGACGTTATCGTGCGGGTGTTATACAGCGGGGTTAACTATAAAGACGGGCTGGCCAGCATACCGGAAGGAAAAATTGTCCGCCGGTACCCGTTCATTCCGGGCATTGACCTGGCAGGGACGGTCGTGCATTCCGCTCATGCGGATTACAAGGAGGGCGATGCCGTTCTTTGTACCGGTTATGAATTAGGGGTATCTCATGAAGGCGGGTTCAGCCAATATGCGAGGGTAAAGGGAGAATGGCTTGTCCCGCTGCCGCAGGGCTTGTCACCGCGTGATGCGATGGCCATCGGAACTGCAGGGTTTACGGCTGCATTATCGATAGAAGCCTTGATACGGAATGGACTGCGGCAGGAACAGGGTTCCGTCCTAGTTACGGGAGCAACGGGGGGAGTAGGCAGCTTCGCAGTGTCCATCCTAAGCCAGTTAGGCTATCACGTGACGGCATCCACAGGAAAATCCAGTCAGAGGAACTGGCTTTTACAGCTGGGAGCCCATGAAGTGATATCCAGGGAAGAAGCTGCGGCTGCCTCCAAGGGGGCCATCTCTGCCGAGCGATGGGCAGCCGTGGTAGATCCCGTCGGTGGTAATCACTTGGGCGCCATCCTGAAAAGCGTACAATACGGCGGAAGCGTCGCCGTTTCCGGCATGACGGGCGGCGGTGCGTTTGAAACGACGGTGTTTCCGTTCATACTGAGGGGAATCAATCTCCTGGGCATCGACTCGGTGTACTGCCCAATGGCCTACCGCCGATCAGTATGGTCGAAGCTGGCCGATGAATGGAAGCCGGCATCCGTGCTTCAAGAAGGAATTACCGATTACGGACTAACCGATCTGCCTGTAGTGCTGAACACCATTCTTAAAGGCGGGGCGGTTGGAAGAAGCGTCATCGCTTTGTAATATTACCCTGATTTCGCATACGCATAATGTTCCTCATCCTCAGGCAATCTAAGGGAAGGCAACCTCTGACACCTAAGGAAGGGTGAGTGAACATGAATTATCGCAGAATCGTCACCGCTTTATTGCTTTGTTCCATTCTTGCCATATCGGTCGGTTGTTCCAAGCAGGTGGCCAAGGACGAGATGCGCCTATATAACATGAGGGCTTACGAGGAAGGCTCCAGAGAGGCCCGGATATCTGGCCGGGGCATGAACGGAAAATTCCTTGAGGATCTCCAAGCCTCGTTCAACCAGGCCAATATGCCGTTGACCAACGAAACCTATGTAGAGGACAACGTCGGCAATATCACGTATCAATACCGGATCAATTATGATGCAAGCCAGTTTATTACCGTGTATGTCTATCAGGATCAAGCGGCCAGGGAAAAAGGGCTCAAGGAAATCTATGGCGTAACGGAAGGGGATGCCAATGCGGCCGGCGGGCATAATCTGATCATAAGTGACAAGGAAACGTCCATCGTATATACGTCGACGGGCGACAAAACGGATAACTATTATGATCAGGTCAAAAAAATAGCGCCCTCCCTGCTCGCCAAACATCAACGACGCGCCAGCAGTTAGGATACAGCTAAGGCCGGATGCCCATATGCATCCGGCCTTTTGCATGGTGCCAGGCGTGAGTTGGTTATGATCGGTGTTTATCCAGCTCATATTTGACGTGCCGCAGCTCAGGCAGGAGGATACGGTTCATCGCAAGTTTTACGGCGCCGCTGGAACCCGGCATCGAGAAGACGGCCGTGTGGCTTATCGTGCCGCCGATCGCGCGGCTTAAAATAGCCGCAGACCCGATATCTTCGGTGAAGCTAAGGAAGCGGAAGATCTCTCCGAATCCCGGGAGTTCTTTATCCAGCAGCGAAGAGACCGCTTCATAGGTGGTATCCCGGCTCGAGATGCCTGTTCCGCCGGTTAATAACACGATATCGATCTCCGGAGCGCTGACCGCGGAATAAATCGTTTCACGGATCGTTTCGTAGTCGTCTGGAACAATGCTGTATGACACGACCGCATGTCCGGCTTCTTCAAGCAAGCCGATCATCAGTTTGCCGCTCTTGTCCGTGTCCTTCGTTCGCGTGTCCGAAACCGTAATCACCATACAGTTCACGGAAGCGGGGGATTGCTGTTTATGTTCTTGCGTCGAATTCATGCGTTATGACAACTCCTGTTCAGTTAATGGCGGGACGCTTGCGGTTGACGGATGAAATGTAGTACACTCGCTAGCATAATAAACAATGTGCGCAAAGGAGTATGGAACGTGGAGCACGTAACACCCATTTATATTTTATCAGGTTTTCTCGGCAGTGGAAAAACGACATTGCTTAGCCGCCTCATTGCCTCCTTCAAGCAGCAGGGATTGCGGCCGGCCATTGTCATGAACGAGATCGGCGAGGTTAACATTGAAGGGCTGGCAGCCGATGAAGCGGTGCCGACTGCAGAGATGCTGAGCGGCTGCATCTGTTGCACCATTCGTTCCGATTTATCATCCGAAATCGCGATGCTGATCCAGCGGGAGCGGCCGGATGTCATCGTTATCGAAGCGACGGGGATCGCCAATCCGATGGAGATTCTGGACGCAACCGCGGAAGCTTCATTATATATGAGAATTGACGTGAAAAAACTGATCACCGTCGTGGATGCCGCGCATCTGCTGCATTTGAACATAGAGCAGAAGGGAAAGACCTACCGGTTGATGCAGGAGCAGATTCGCGCAGCCTCCGCGCTTGTCCTTAATAAAATGGACCTGGTCGAGGACCGGGACAGAGAGACGATTCGAGAGCTGGTGAAGCGGTGGAATCCGCATGCCCCGATTGTTCCTTCGGTGCGCTGCGACTTGAATGTTGAAGATTTGCTGCAAAGCGATCCCGGGGAACGGAACGAGCATTCGATTGTACATCATCGCGAGGCCGGGGATGCCCATGAGCACACAGACAAGAACGAGCAAGCCAACAGCCATAAGCATGACCACAACCATACACATGAACATGGCTCCCATGATCATGTCATGTCGTACACATACTACTTCAGCCATCCGGTAAACAGCGTGGAGTTCGAACGATTGATAGCCGGGCTGCCAAGAGATGTATACCGGGCGAAGGGCATTCTCACTTTCAGCGATACGAACAGCCGTTTTTTGTTCCAGTACGCGTTTCGCGAATCCGATTTCATGAAAATAACGCCCCAGGGCCAAGTGCCGGATGTGGTGGTGTTTATCGGGGAGCATTTTCAGAAATCGCTGCTAAGGGAGCAGCTTGAACAGCTGGAGGGGAAGACAAGCCGGGCATAAGTCAGCCATTTTTTGCCTGACCATTCTGGGCAATTGTACCTTGGGACTTTCTGGCCGGGTTTGATTCAGAGGGCAGTCGAACGTTTAATACAAAGGCATAGCGTAATAACTACAAGGAGGATCTATCCAATGTTAAATGAACTCAAATATAAAGAATGCATCGAAGCATGTCTCCAATGTATGAACGCTTGCAATGTATGCTATGTATCCTGCCTGAAAGAATACGAGCTGGCCATGCTTCGCGATTGTATTACACTCGATAGAGAGTGTGCGGATATTTGCGCGTTTGCGGCTCAAGCCATGTCCCGCAAAAGCCCTTACGTTAAGGAGATTTGCGAGCTGTGCATCAAGGCATGCCTGGCTTGCGCGGAAGAGTGCGAGAAGCATGATCATGAGCATTGCAAACAATGTGCGGAAGCATGCCGGAAATGTGCCGAGGCATGCCGCGAAATGCTGAGCCACGTTTAATCTAACAAGTTTCTAATGCGTGATATAATTAGGCCTGATTTCCGATTAGGAGGTCAGGCTTTTCATTTGCGGTTCGAGTAATGGATTTTACTAACTCCGAATTTTCCCCTATGATAGATGTGTGAGAGGGAAGAACAATATGGGTAAAAAGAATGAGGTTGTAAGATGAACAGTTCCGTTGGCAAGAACAATCGGCATGTCAAAAACCTGAATCGTATCGGCATAATCGCGCTGCTCCGCGACTACGGCAGTTTAACGAAAGCGGAAATCGCGGCCAAGATGAATTTGACGTTTACCGCCGTGAACAATTTGGTGGATGAGCTGATGAAGGATCGATTGATTGCTGAAGCCGGGTTTTACGACGAGTCCAGCCGGGGCAGGAAGCCCAAACTCATCTCCTTGAATCCCGGTGATATTTACACGGTTGGCGTTCATATCAGCGCCTCCTCTGTAAGAGCGGCTGTCATTAATTTGCAGGGGAAAGCGATGATGGAGAAACGTTCCTCCTTTGAAAATAACGCCAATCGCGGCAGCGTGGTGAATGTCATAATCTCCACGATCCAAGACGTATTGGACGAGTCGGGCCTGAAGTCCCAAATCATCGGTATAGGGGTAGGAGCACCGGGACCGCTTGATCCGGTCCAAGGCAAGATTCTGTCTCCGCCGAACCTTCCCGGACTGCATCAGGTACGATTAAAGGGACTGATCGAGGAGAATACGGAGCTTCCGACGCAAATCGAGAAGGACGCTAACGTGATGGCACTCGGTGAGTTATGGTATGGAAACGGCAGGCATTTCAACCATTTGGTATATGTGGATGCGGATATCGGGATCGGAAGCGGATTGATCTTCAACCAGAAAATATATCAGGGTTACCCTTATGGAGCCGGTGAGATCGGGCACTGCACGATCGATATTGACGGTCCGCGCTGCAATTGCGGCAATACCGGCTGCCTGGAAGCGATCGCATCCGGTATGGCCATCGTCCGCAGGGTCGGAGAAGAGCTGCGGCGCGGAGCTGTCAGTTCTCTTCAATCCTCGTTTGATGGCAATGATCACGGATTGGACATCACCGATGTGATCACGGCCGGTCTGGACGGAGATCCATTGGCTGCCAATATGCTGAACGAATCGGCTCGTTATGTCGGTATATCCCTGGCTAATGTCATTAACCTGCTAACCCCGGAAACGATGATCATCGGTGGAGTCCTTGCGAACCGGTACCCGGATTACTTCACATATGTAAGAGAAACATCATATAACAGAAGCTTGTCCAGCTTTCACGATAAAATCGTGCTTCAGCCATCCGAGTTGGGAGAGTATGCGGGCGTCATAGGCGCCGGCACGATCGTGTTCGAAAAATACCTGAACGAAATACAAACACCAGAATACGTGAACAGGAGTTGAAGTGTTTGCAGGAGCTGCTGGAATTGAACGGAGTACATAAGCGTTTCGGCAAGTATGCCGTCCTGCATAACATCACCTGGAGCATCTCCCGCGCTGAGTGCGTTGCGATAACGGGAAGCAATGGCGCAGGCAAGAGCACCATGCTGCATGTGATAGCGGGGCTTGCTAACCCGTCTGAAGGGTCCAGGATCGAATATGGGACATCGCTGCGCGTCGGCTATGTACCGGAACGTTTTCCTGCGCTGCGGTTTCGCCCTTCCGAATATTTGCGCCATATGGCCGGCATTCAGGGCATGGACAAACAAGAAGCCGCGAAGCGGATCGATGCCATGCTGAATGTGTTTCAATTGCAGGACATGAAGATGACGCTATGCTCCAAGGGGATGCTGCAAAAGGTCAATATCATGCAGGCCTTGCTTAGCCAGCCCGATCTGCTGCTTCTGGATGAGCCGCTTTCGGGATTGGACGAGTCCTCCCAGATGGAGATGATCGGCATTCTGACCGAGATCAAAAGACAAGGAACGGCTATCGTGATGTCCGTTCACGAGCCGCTGCTTATTGCATCGCTGGCTGACCGGGAGACGCGGCTGCGGCAGGGGCGGATCGAGCGGGACGGATTGCTTGAAAGGAGTCCGCATTTAGAGCGGATGAAGCTGGAATTCACGCACGTTTCGCCAGACAACATGCTGGAGCTTGAACGCCGCCCCGGGTTTCTCTACTGGATATCCAGAGGCAACCCGGCATCGATGATGGTTACGCGGCAGGCAACGGACGACATGCTGCTGGAAATTTTGCAGTCTGGCGGTTCGCTGATACGGCTTGAGCCTTGGCGCGGGGAGATGAAAGAGCCCGAGCGCCCGGGTTCGGGCCAGCCTATGGAGGGGGAGGGAACATGATGGGATCCCTGATTCGTTACTTGCTTGCCAGTTACACAAGATCTTATCGATACTTCGCTCCGATTGCATTCATGCTGATCTCGGTGGTGTTCCTCTACTCCTACCGGCCTAACCCGATCATGGACAGTTATGCCGTGACGGCAGTCTTTCTGTTTGTCGGCTCAGCTTGGCTGGGGTTGAATTTCCACAATCACGATCTAGGGCGTCAAACGATGCTCCTGATTGTTCATAGCGGCAAGGCCCTACGGTTTTATGCCGCCCAATATATCACGGTAAGTCTTCTGTCCATCCTATTCAGTGCATTCGCTGTCCTTTATCCTGTCATGTTCGGGATGTTCGATAAGCCGATTACATTCTCCGAGCTTGCACTTGGTTATGCGGGACATGTCGCAATGTCCTTGCTGGGCATTTCGCTGTCCGTTTTCTTTCAGTTCGGCTTCATGGAGAACCAGGGAAGAGCGGCAGGGTTACTATTCATCGTGATCATTGTTTCCTTGGCCGGTCAATCCATTGTCCAGTTCGATCATGCTTATTGGGGAATCATCCCTTACTTGCTGCCGCCTGTCTCCGTCATGATGGACCTGTTCATGCATGCCGACGAGCGGTCACCGGCCGTCAAACTCCTGACGATCGCCTATTCCTTCATCTACGGATTTATATTACTGGCTGTTTATCTATGGACGGCTTCCCGCAAGGATGCGGCGTCCATGATCCGAAAAGTAGGTTGAAGTAGGAGGAGTCTTCCTTTACCATAGGAATATACACAAATAGAAACGGTAAAGACAGCCAATACTAGAGGAGGATACCATGAAACAAACTCGACTGCTGGACAGTGACCACTCCAAAGAGCTGTTTGCCTATTTCGGATTAGCGGTGTATTATTCACAGGCCCTTGAGCAGCAGCTCGCGAATTTGTTGATGCTGATCAAGCTTTCTCAAGGGAATGTGCCTTCAGAGGAAGATTTCACCCAATTATATCAGCGGAAACTAAGCAGCTCCCTGGGCCAGCTGGTCCATGAGATCCAGCATTACTTTCCGTTCTCCGAGGAAGAGACGCTTCAATTAAAAGAAGTATGGAAGCAGCGAAACTATATCGTTCATGATTATTTCAAAGAACGGATCCATGAGACGTTTAGCCCGGCCGGCCGTTCCCGAATGATTCGGGAGCTGACGGCATTTAAGGACCAAGCCCAAGCGCTGGAGCAGAAGCTTCAAGGTTACTCCCGCGAGATGTATATAAAGCTGGGCCTGGATAGCGAAAAAAGCGTGTAGAAGAAAATGCGCTTCAGATGAAACATATTCCAGCACCTCTGCGTCAGGAATAATAGGAGGTGTAACTATGAAAAAAACAACCAAATTATTAACCGCTATGCTTGTCACTTCGTCATTGCTCGGTGCCGGCGCCGCCTCTGCTTTTACGGATATACAAGAGGAGAAGCCATTGCAAATGGTGAAGGAACTGCAATCGAAAGGGATTATCCAGGGCATCAGCGCCGACAAATTCGCTCCGTCCAAGACGATAACGACCGCTCAGGCGGTGCAAATGATCGTGAATGCGGCCGGCCTGGAGGTGCAGCCGAACTTTACGGGCCGCTCGTTCGACAGTGTTCCGAAGGATGCTTGGTTTGCCGAAGCCGTGAACATTGCGGCTCAGAACGGATTGTCGGTATCCGCGGACATGAAATGGAATGAGCCGATCACGCGCGAAGGGTTCGCGACCTTGCTCTCGGAAGCAATTCAGAAGACCGGGAATTATCCCGTGATCATGATGTATTTGCATGTGGCCGACGAGGATCTGATGAAAGAGGAGAGCCGGGGGGCCGTGCAATTCCTGCTGTTAACCAAAATCGCGAAGCTGGACGCGAACGACAAGTTCCATCCAACGAAGAGTTTATCGCGAATCGAAGCCGCAGAGCTCGTATACAATTCCATTCGCTTCATTGAGGAGCATCAGAAGAACATGACACCCGAAGAGCCGGCGCAATCTGAACCGGATGTAAGCACAAGCGTTGTCAAGGTGGACGAATCGCAGAACAAAGTCACGGTAACCAAGGAAGATCTGCCGAATCCGGGATATGGCATTAAAATTACTTCGGTCGACTATGTAAGCGACACCGAAGCCGTAATCTACTTCAAGGTGGTGCAACCCGATCCGGACAAAATGTACCCGCAGGTCATCTCAAAATCGTCCGATGACGTGCTCGTGCCGTCCAAATACACCAAAATCACGGTCAAAGCAGCCGGTACTCTTGATTCGGCAAAGTAATTCTTGTCATGTGCCGCCAGAATACGATGTAAAAAAGAAGGCTGTCCCCAAGCGAATGATACATTCGACAGGGACAGCCTTTTTATAGCGTCGGAAAGTATAAACTTCGAAGCTTGGAACTTCCGGATATCGCAAGAAAAACTACGATTAACCTCGGTCTGTCTTCAATGACTGCGTTAGCTTTGCCTAACTTGATCTATAAATGCCCTCCGGCCAATTTGCTGTTGGAAGCGGCCAGCACCGTTTCCTTATTCTCCGGAACCGAAGGCGAGCTTCCTTGCTGGAGCTGGTACATTTTAAAGTACCTTCCGCCCAAGGCCATCAATTCGTCATGGGAACCCTGCTCCACGATTTCTCCGCGGTGAAGGACCAGAATCTGATCGGCGCTGCGGATCGTGGATAAGCGGTGAGCGATGATAAACGTTGTACGTCCGCGCTTCAGAACCTCCAGCGCGTCTTGAATCAAGGCTTCCGTCTCGGTATCGATGTTAGCGGTGGCCTCATCAAGGATCAGTATGGCCGGGTTGAACGCCAATGCACGGGCAAACGAGATCAACTGGCGCTGACCGGCGGAAAGCGTGCTGCCTTTCTCCAGCACCGGCTCATCAAAGCCTTGCGGCAGATGGGCCAGGAGCCGATCTGCACCTACGTCGCGAAGGGCCTGCTCTACCTGTTCACGGGTAATGTCCGGATCGCCCAGGCTGACATTGGATGCAATGGTGCCGGTGAACAGGTACGGATCCTGCAGCACGATTCCCATATGCTTGCGGAGCCACTGCTTCGGAATATCGGTGACAGGCTGGCCGTCAATCGTGATGGTGCCTTTTTGCGGGTCGTAGAAACGGAACAGCAGATTGATGATGGAGCTTTTGCCCGAGCCCGTATGCCCGACAAGCGCAACCGTCTGTCCTTGCTTCGCTTCAAACGAAATGTTCTTCAGCACGTAGTCCTTCTTGTAAGCGAACGATACGTCCTGAAACTCCACATTCCCCAAATATCGCGGCATGGAGCCGTCCGTTACTTTTTCGCCCGTTTCATCCATCAGCTCGAATACCCGCTTGGCGGAGACGATGGAGGTATCGAGCGCGGCCAGCTGGTTGACCATGCCGGTAATCGGCTGGAACATGCGGCCGAGCAGATCGACGAAGGCGTACAGCACGCCGATCGAAACGATCCCGGCACCGTTCAGCGATGCCGAACCGAAATACCAGAGCACGACCACAAAGGAAACGTTACGCAGCACATTGACCAGGTTGTGCGTGGTGAAGGAATTCAGATTCAGCATTTTGTTCTGATGGGCCATGTAATCCGCGTTTAGCGCCTCGAACTCGTCCTGGGTCGCTTTTTGGCGGCGGAATACACGGATGATGGCCATACCCTGAATGGATTCATTGATAATGGCGTTAATCTCGCTCAGACGGGAGCGGATGACCGTATTGTATTTGGTTGCGAATTTACGGTACAGGATGGTCCATACAATCAGCATCGGGATGACAAACAAACTGATCAAGCCCAGTCTGACGTCCAGAAGGAACAGGGCGACATAAACACCCGTGATATAGACGGCGCCGGAGCTGAAGTTGGATAATACCGCAACGAACAGGTCCTTTACCGCTTCGGTGTCATTGGTTACCCGGGATACGACTTTGCCAGCCGGCAGATTATCGAAGAAGTTGACGGGCAAGCGCTGTATATGGGCATATACATCGGTACGCAGCTTCTGGATGACCCGATTGGCTGCCGATTGGAGCCAGTACGTTCTGCCGAATACCGTTATCATGGAGATCAGAAGACAGATCAGGAACAGGCCGACGAGTTTATAAATGCTGGGCAGCTCGGGCTTGTAAAATTCAAACAGCTGTTCCTTGGTTAATTTGACGGCCGGGTATTGCAGCTCTTCCGAGGCGTAGGAAATCGTCAATACGCCATCCTGGAAGGAACGGTTTCCCTCGGTTCGGGTTACCGGCTCATCAATGAAATAGAAGCTGCGGCCTGCCTGAACGAGGCGCACTTCCCGGCCTCGCGTCTCGCCTTCCTGAAAGCGATCCTCGCGTTTATAATAAGTTCCGTTATAGGATGCGGCACCCTGAGCCTGCGTCGTCTCATAATAGGGACGCTCGATGCCCAGGATATGCTCGTCGATCATCGTTTTCGCGATGAAGGGCCCTGCCAGCTCCGCGGCAACGCCGATGGCCAGCAGAATCAGGGCGGTGATGAAGGTGCCCTTAGCCGTTAAGGCATAGCGGAAGAGTCGTTTGGCAATTCCGGATTCATTCGAGATGGTTGTATCGCTTGGAGTCAATTAAGACACCTCCTCCGAGGTCAGATTGTTTTCCACCTGCTGGCGTTCGAATTGCTCGCGGTACCAGCCGCCGAGTTCCAGCAGTTCATCATGGGTTCCCTGCTCCGTGATTCGGCCGTCCTCCAGCACGACGATCAGATCGGCATGCTGGACCGCCGAGAGGCGATGCGTGGAGATCAGGGTCGTTTTACCGGCGCGCTTGCTCCGGATATTATCGATGATCCTGGCTTCCGTGCGCGCATCCACCGCGGACAAGGAATCGTCCAGAATCAGGATTTCAGGATCGCCGATGAAAGCCCGGGCCAGGGATACCCGCTGTTTTTGCCCGCCGGACAGCGCCACGCCTTTTTCGCCGACAACGGTATCAAGACCATCGGACAGGGTGACCAGATCGCGGTCAAACGCAGCGGTCGTAATCGCCTCCATGATCAATTCGTCGCTGGCATCTTTCTTGCCGAATTGGATGTTCTGGCGCACCGTCTTGGAGAACAGGATCTGCTCCTGCGGCACATACCCGATCCAGCCGTGGAGCTGATCGGTCGCGAGCCTCTCCATCGGCACGCCGGATATGAGGATATCCCCGGTTCCGGTCGGATACTCATGCAGAAGCTGCTTCAGCAGCGTCGATTTACCGCTGCCCGTGCGTCCTACAACGCCTAGCGTCTGCCCTTTTTGCAGCGTAAAGCTGATATTTTGCAAATTTTCGATCGTCGAGGTCGGGTAACGGAAGGTGACATCCTTAAATTGAATCGTGTCCGGAACCTTCACGTCTACGGGATCCGCGACGTCGGCAACATCCGGCGGCGTCTTCAAGGTTTCGTTGACCCGATCCAGCGAGGCGTTACCCCGCTGCATGATATTGATCAATTCCCCGATCGCAAACATCGGCCAAATCATCATCCCGAGGTACATATTGAACGATACGAGATCTCCGAGCGTGATTTGATTTTGGAACACGAGGTACACCCCGTAGGCCAAACCGATGACGTAGCTGAGACCGATGGAAAAATTGATGGTCGGCTCGAATAAGGCATCCACTTTGGCAACCGCCAGATTTTTGCGATATACGTCATCCGTAATATCCTGGAAGCGCTGTTGATCGGCGCGTTCTTGCACATAAGCGCGGATGACGCGCACGCCGGCTACGGACTCCAGCACCTGGTCGTTCATGTCTCCAAAGGCATCTTGAGCCAGCGTGTAGCGCTTATGAATGGCTCTTCCGTAGATCACCATGCCGATGGCAATGATCGGCATCGGCAGAATCGCCGCCAGCGTCAGCTTCCAGCTGACGATGAAACCCATGGCGAACAGGACGACGATCAAGTAGATGGTGGAGTCCGTCATGACGAGCATGCCGAAGCCGGCGGTTGCAGCCACGGAGCGAAGGTCATTCGTCGCCTTGGCCATCAGGTCCCCGGTACGGTTGCGCTCGAAAAACGGAGGAAGCATCCGCAGCAAATGGTTCATGTACCGGGTACGGAGCAGGCGTTCCACGAGGTTTGCTCCTCCGAATAAACGGTGCATCCATATGTACGTGGCACAATATACGACAGCAACGATGCCGAGAATCATGAGCAGGTATTGGACGAGGGACGCCCAGGTTATGGAACTGCTGACGATATCGTCAATGGCGTTTCCGAGCAGGAGCGGCGGCAGAAGCTCAACCAATCCGCAAAAGATGAGCAGCGCCAGGCCGATCAAATAACGTTTTTTCTCACGCTTGAAAAACCAGCCTAAATTTTTAAGTACGGCAAACACATTATCCCTTCCTTTCGTATCGTTCTGGCATCATATCATCCGCAAAAACCAAAAAAAGCACATCATCCGACGACGGACGATATGCTTCATTAATTTTGAACTTATCATACGCACGGTGATCATGACTTCCGCGCAAAGGTCAGCAGCTTCGTTCTAATTCATTCAGATAACGAACGAACGAGGCTTGATGATGATGAGACAGCACCAGCGGGGAGTCGATCCATATTGAATTGTAGGGAATGATGATCCAGATGATCTTTATCCATCGCAAACAATTTCAGCATGTCACTCACCCTTTCTTCGTCATTTTACATTTTATTCAAATCGATCTCGTATGGACTGAATTTTATCACCATGAACTGGAATGTGTCAAACTTATTTTTTCGGATCCCCGCGAGTCATTCTTATAGTGAAGGAAGGCCGGAACCTTATGTCACTATTTAATTATCAAAATGATTTGTATCCTAACGTGCGTATGCGTTATGATAATATTGCAGCTAAATATGGATACCGTCCCTATGATCTCCGGTCTGCCAAAAAGATAGGGATCAACATAAAATAACGTCTAAGGAGGGTGCACGACACATGCAAATTCAAGTCAGCGATCAGGCAGCACGTTGGTACAAGAAGGAGCTCGACCTTCAAGCCGGCACGTTCGTTCGCTTCTTTCCACGCTATAGCTCAGGCGGCGGGCTCCATCCCGGCTTTTCGCTCGGTATTTCGGTAGAAGAGCCAAGGGAAGCAGGACTGACGGAGCGTTCGGAAGAGGTAACTTTCTATATGGAAGAGCAGGATCTGTGGTATTTGAAAGGGTATACGCTACGCGTGAAATATGAGGAATCCTTGGATGACATTTCGTATATTTATGAAGAAGAGGGCGCAGTAAATTAACCTGATGAGAGACTGCGCGCCATCTAGGGAAAGGAGGTTCCCAAGATGAGCGTATATCACCGTGATATTCGCCAGTATATCGGCAAACGTTCGGTGGTCCGTGTGAAAGCGGCGGTGCTTGTGCTGAACGATAACGGAGAGATTCTTCTCCTGAAACGTCAGAACAGGGACGAGTGGGGACTCCCGATCGGAAACCTGAAGCCCGGCGAAGCTCTTGAAGACACAGCCTCCAGAGAGCTGTGGGAAGAGAGCGGCCTGACCGCGGACGATATGCGACTCTTGGACCTTGTATCAGGTCCGGAGTATATGAAGAAGCAGCTTGGTGGAGATGAGGTATATTATGTAATCGGCGTTTACGCGGCAACCGGTCTGCACAGCGCCATTCATTTGTCCCCGAATACGGAAGTATCTCTTAAATATTTTGATTTCCAGGCATTGCCCGCTATGGATGCGATCACGATCCGCTTGCTCGATAAGATAAAAAAGAAGAGCTGAGGCTCGTTCGTGGAGGCAGATGTGCATGCTTTAAATTCCCCGTACGGGGAATTTTTTTCGGTCAACATGAGGAGTCCCTGCCCCATTCAAACCGGGGCAGGGACTCCTTTTGCCTTGTGTATGCATGTACACCTTACGGCTGCCCGGATAACGGGACCTCCAGCGCAAAGTCAAAATCGTCGATATCATAGACCTGTACGGGAAGAGCGCTTTCAACGATGCGCTGAATCAACTCGTATTGATCGGTCAATATGGGAGCCTCCGCTTTTTGGGAAGCCAGCAGCAGCTCGGTCTCAATGGGATCGAAGGACTCTCCGTACGGTGCGGTGTCCATGGTGTTCATGACCGAGACCCGAGTGGTTTCGCTAACGGGAATGGTCGGGCTTTTGGACCAGGGAACCTGGAGGGCCCGCTCGATTTTCTTTTTGTTCAGCGGCTCTTCGAAATATGATATCAATTCGCCGATCTTTATTTTGACGTGCTGGTCATCAGCACTGCTATTCATGAGATGTTCCTCCGTGGTATGAAGCTCATATAATTCCAAAATCGTGGTGTATGGAATGATGTATTCGACGGGTTTGGGTGGTACTAACAGCTGACCGTAAATGGCCAGCATGACCGCCTCCGTCACGAAAATTCTGGTCATGACTAAATCCTCCTGCAGACATGATACATTTCATGAGTTTAGAACTAATAAAGCATTGAAGCTCTCAAATGTCAACTGCTCTTCGTCTGTCACAAGATGGATGTCCCTTGAGAAAAACCTCCATCGATGTACCTTTACAGAAGGCAGACAGCGTTTAGAAGGGCGTTTTTCTTGCGATTATCGAAGGGGTTCACCTTCGCAGAAAACTTTGTGCATTCTATAACCTGAAGAAAGGGGCTGTGATTCACCTTTGAAGTCATGGAAAATCTATTATCCGTTCGTTAAGCCGTATATGAAGTGGATCATTCTCACCCTCATCATCGGCATGATCAAATTCGCGATCCCGTTATTGCTGCCCATGATCATGAAATATGTCGTGGATGATCTGCTGATCAATCAGCAGATGAGCATCGAGCAGAAAATCCAGGATCTGATGTGGATTCTCGGGGGGACGCTGGTGCTGTTTGTCATCGTTCGCGGTCCGGTGGAATACCTGCGGCAGTATTTTGCGCAGTTCATTACGAGCCGTATTTTGTTTGATATGCGTAACCGGCTGTATGCGCATCTGCAGCGGTTGTCCCTCCGTTACTACCAGAATACCAAGGTCGGCGAGGCGATATCGCGTTTTATCAATGATGTGGAGCAATCGAAAAACCTGGTGGAAGTCGGCATGATGAACATCTGGCTGGATATGTTCACATTGCTGTTCGTATTAGTGGTCATGCTCTTCATGAATCCCGTTTTGACGCTGGTTGCCATCTCGATTCTGCCTCTCTACGGACTAGCGGTGAACTTACTCTATAAACGGCTTAAGCGCTTGACCAAAGACCGGTCGCAGGCTCTCGCGGGCATTCAGGCATACCTGCATGAGCGGATTCAAGGGATCTCGGTCATCCGAAGCTTTACCCTGGAGCGTTATGATCAGAAGAAATTCGAAGGCATCAACGGAAATTTCCTGAATAAAGCGATGGCCCAGACGCGCTGGAATGCATTGACTTTCTCGGTGATTAACACGCTGACCGATATTGCGCCTATTCTGGTTATCGGGTACGGGGGCTACCGGGTGATCCAGGGAGATCTGACATTAGGTACGTTTGTTGCCTTCTTCGGTTATCTCGACAGATTGTATGCGCCCCTTCGCCGCCTGATTAACTCTTCAACGGTGCTGACGCAGGCCTCAGCGTCGCTGGAGCGGGTCAAGGAGCTAATGGACGAGCCGTATGACATCGTGGACCGTCCGAATGCCAAAACGCTTAAGACCGCGGGACAGATCGAATTCGACCGTGTCTCCTTCAAATACAATGACGCTGCGGGATGGGTGCTTCAAGATATTAACCTGACCATTCGGCAGGGACAGACGATTGCGTTCGTCGGCATGAGCGGCGGCGGCAAATCGTCCCTGATCGGACTGATTCCGAGATTCTACGATGTGCAGCAGGGCGCGGTGAAGATTAACGGCCACGATGTCAGGGATTTGACGCTGGACAGCCTGCGCGGATCGGTGGGCATGGTCCTGCAGGACAACTTCCTGTTTAGCGGCACCGTCCGAGAAAATATTCTGTTCGGCAATCCGGAGGCGGATGAAGCCGCGATCGTCGCCGCTGCCCAAGCCGCCAATGCCCATGACTTCATTACCCAGCTGCCGCAAGGCTATGACACGGAAGTGGGCGAACGCGGCGTCAAGCTGTCGGGAGGTCAGAAGCAAAGGCTGGCGATCGCCCGCGTCTTTCTCAAGGATCCGGACATTCTGGTGCTGGATGAGGCGACTTCGGCGCTGGATTTGGAGTCCGAGCATCTGATCCAGCAGGCGCTTCAATCCCTATCCAATAACCGCACCACATTGATCGTCGCCCATCGTCTTTCGACCATAACGCACGCCGATCAAATCGTTGTGCTGGAGAATGGAAGAATTACGGAGCAGGGCACGCACGGCGAGCTGATGACTCTGGATGGAAGCTACGCCAGACTGTACAACGTGCAGCATTTGGAGACTTAATTACACGAAAGACCCGTCCTTCTTAGGCATGGTATTCGGCCATGCTTCAGGGGACGGGTCTTTTGATTTTTTTACAGTCTTATTTCTCGATATGTTTGAACACCGTATCATAGGTCGTCTGAATATAGTCCAGCGACTGACCGTGCAGCACGATATTGTTGACGAGCGTGATGAGCAGGAACAGAGCCATGATGCCGGTGAGGACTTGTTGAAGCCGGAGGCTCTTCGTCTTGGCAATGAACAGCGCAGCAAGCACGAACAGCGCAAACAGATAATGTCCTGCGTAGAGGTAGAGATCGTAAGCATATGTGGCCAAACCGAACCCCACGATGATGTGCAGCAGAATGGCGAACAGAATATAGATTGAAAATGCCCAGGTATCCCGGGAACGGATGCCCTTGATGAAGGACAGAACGGCTAGGAGCAGTACCCCGATCCCGACGATATGGACATGGATCGGATACGGTTTGGCCAGATCTGTCACGAACGCAGCGATTCCCGGATCGATCATGGCAAGCTCAGGCGACAGGATCGGGCTTACAAACAGCATGTAGAAGACCCGGGAATGATGCTCCCATGAAAAGGGCGAAACATAGCTGAGCGCACCATTCTGCACGCTTGAAAACACGTTCGCGATCCATGACTTACCGGAGAACAGCAAGTGCTGAAGCAGGGTGACGATCACCACCATTCCCAGAAAAATCAGCATAATGATGATAAACCTTTTGAACGTATCCATTCGGCGTCGATCGAACAGGCTGATCAGCAGCGCTCCAGCGAACGTTGCCACATTCGTGGACGTGATCCCGAAATTAATCAGGGCCAGGGAGGCATTCGGCATGACGGCATACCGGTCCTCCAACCGGCTGTAGTGCAAATAAGCGGCCGACAAAATGATCATGAATTGGGCATACGCGTATGAATCCGGAATGAATGCCGTGAACAGCGAATATGAGCTGATACCGAAGAAAGCCGCCGTTACGAAGGACAGCAGCCAGCCGGCTCCGCTTCGCCGAACGATGTAATAAACCAAAGCTGCACTAAAGGCGTTCAAGACGGATTGAATCAGAAGATAAGGGAGGTTGGAGCTCCCGATCATCGTTGTTAGCGGACTCGTCAGGAAATTAATGAACGGATGGATGATCGAAATATTTTCCGGTCCATATTCCATCGAAGGGTCGAAGTTAAATAGATTCAGCGTAAAGGGCGCACCGTAGAAGGGGCTGTGAGGCATCAATTCGGCTGCGTGATCCTTGATGTATGTCACGAAGGGAAGGTTCATGAATACATACCATAAGGCAAGGCAGACGCTTAGCCCGACCGCCGTGTAATTATCTTTTCTATTTCCAAATAAATAACTGAAAAAAGTCATGTTTTTCGTTCCACCAATCTATCCGTGATATGTATTGAGATTCGGCCTAGCGGCATTCGTTTACCAGATCAGCAGCAGCAATCCGGATATGATAAAGGCGACGCCGGCGATTTTTCGAATGCCGATGGTTTCCTTGAACACCAGTTTGGCAAACAGCAGCGCCCACAGGAACGTAAGGGCATTGGCCGGCATCACCAGCGTATACGGAAGTTTCCCCAGCAGGTAAATGTTTAACAAGGCTCCCAAACCGTAGCTAAGAAAACCGATCAGCAGCAGCTTGATTCGTCTACCCGCGGTATATCCTTTGAAGAATACGCTGCCCAGCGAGCCCAGCAAGGTCATTAGGAGCAGAAGCAAGTACAGCGGCACGTCACTTTTCATAGGAGGTTAATGTCACCCCGATTCCAAGCAGGGCCACGGCGGCCAGCTTTTTCAAGGTTAACGGCTCATCCAGAAAGAAATCCCCGTAAAACAAAGCCACGATATAGCTGATGCACATCAGGGGATAAGCAACGGACAGCTTCTCCAGGGAAAACGATTTGATCATGAGGATGGCTCCCAGGCCGTAACAGACAAATCCGATTCCCATATACACCAAATTGGCGTGTCCCCATTTCCAGAACAGCTGGCCGGTCGCCGTCAAAAAAGCCGATAAGACCATAAACAGCTTGCCTAGGTGGCGCGGGGCACTCTGCGCTTTTACTTGTTCCATGTTAATCCCTCGCATCCATGGGCGGACTTTTGATTGATCAAATATTTGTGCTTAACAAGCCGAAACATCGGCAGGTCGGATAAGGAATCGGAGTACGCGCAGGAAGAGTCGTAATCAATGGCCAGCCGCTGCTCGCTTAAGTATTGCTGAATCCGGTTCACTTTCTCCTCCCCCTTGCAGTTGTTTCCTTCAATCATCGACGTGAAACGCCCATCCCGAACGGATAATTTCGTGGCAATGACCGCGTCGACGCAGGGCAGCTCCGCAAAATATCTCATGTAAGCGTCGGGGGACGCGGTTACGAGCAGGACATGATAACCCTCGCTTTTTTTTAGCTGCATTTCCTTCAGCGCATCCGGGAAGATGGCAGGCTTCAATTCCGTTTCGTAAAAATGCTTCAGGTCGGCGTCATCCATATGGCGCATCGCATGAAAATAAGCGCTTTTTGCCTTTTCGGCTTCCAGGAGACGGAGCTTGTAGAGCACGGAATGCAGCACGACTTTCAGGATGACCGATGTCGTGGTTGGGTGTTTTCGTATGCCGTACTTCAAAAATCGAAACATGGAGTCCGTATGGATGACCGTTTTGTCGATGTCAAAAATAGCGAATTTCTGATTCATGAAATTTCCCTCAATTGCCGTTTTTTTAATTACTCAAAATAGATCAATATTCCGATAACGCTGATGACATAGAGGATCACGGTGACCAGGATGTGCGAGTCCTCCAGGAGCACCCGGTCCGGGGCACCGCCCTTTTTCTCGATATGAATCAGATAAAGATACCGAAACATCCCGTAGATGACGAGCGGAATGGTCCACATAAGATGAACGGTCCTGCCGGACGTAAAGGTAAAGAGCGAATAACTGATGATGGTTGCCGTTGTGACGATGCTGCTCATCTGGTCGAGCAGATCAAACGAGTATTGATCAAGCACCTTGCGGTGAGAGCCCTTGTCATGCTGCAGCAGATGAAGCTCATGCCGTCTCTTGCCGATCGCCAGGAAGAGCGATAGCAGCATGGTACATAAAAGGAACCAGGGCGTGAACGGGACGTGAATGACGAGCCCGCCTGCGATCGCGCGCAGCACAAACCCGGCCGCGATAATCATGATGTCGATGATGACAACATGTTTCAGCCGGAAGGAATAAGCTACGTTCATGGCAAAATAGAGCAGCAGTAATGCGGTAAACAGCGGATTGAGCAGATAAGAGACGGCCAGCGAAGCGATCAGCAGCAGTATGCCGAACACGACAGCCAGCTTAGGCGGGAGTGCTCCCGAGGCCATGGGCCGGTATTTCTTCACCGGATGGTTGCGATCAGCTTCGCGATCGGCATAATCGTTCACAATGTAGACGCAGCCCGAAACGAAGGACAGCAGGAAGAAACCGATCAGGGTTTCAACAAGCGACCCCGGATTTACCGTTTCAAACGAGAAGAGGGGGGCTGCAAATATTAACAAATTTTTGGTCCATTGCTTCGGCCTTAGCTGCCTGAAGAGCAGCATGGGAAGCTGCTTTAACGGGGCAGCGGCCGATTCGGTATTCGTTGAAGACAATTGTGTTACCTCCTGATACATCCTAATTCTTAGGGGATTACGGGAAAAGCCGTTAAAATACGATAGCTATCATACCATAAAATAGACTATATATGGTAACGGCCCGTCCGGCATGGTACTTAAATATAGAACAAATAAACCTCCCTTAAGGTTCATGAAACCGGCAGGGAGGTTTTTGGCCTTTATCCTATTTTCCTATATAAATAACAGTTGTTCCGTGAGACTTCACGATTTGCCGATAAGTAAGGACAGCAGGCCGGCGGCAATAAGCGGGCCGACGGGCACGCCGCGGAACAGGGCTACCCCGAGCACGGTGCCGACGAGCAGGCCGGCGACTACCGTAGGGTTGCTGCCCATCAGCGTGGCTCCGCGTCCGCCCAGATATGCGACAAGCATGCCGACGGCGATGGCCAGAAGCGACTTCCAATTCAGGAAGGATTCGCCGATCGTTTGGAGACTCATTTTGCCGCTCGCCAGCGGAGACATCACGCCGATGGTGAGAATTATGATGCCGAGGGTCAGCCCGTATTTCTCAAGCCATGGGAAGGCTTGCTGGAAGCCGGTGACGCGGATGAGCAGCAATGCCAGCATGGCTATGGTCACGGCGGAATTGCTGCTGATAATGCCCAGGCCCGCCATAGCCAGCAGAATGAGCGAGGTTACGTCCAATGGAGATCACTCCTTATGATTTAGATATCAGAAAGTATGAATTACCGATGAGCAAGCCTTCCTGATATCGCAATAAACATCAATTGCACGCGGGTTGTCTTCCCGGAATGTACGCTTTGGAAGACGTTGGTTACACCTTTGTGCCCAGATGCTCCGCGATCAATCGGCCGTGCAGCCTGCCGGTTTCAATGAACACCTCATTGGCATTGCGGCCGGACGCAATTACGCCGGCGACGTACAGTCCCGGAACATTGGTCTCCATCGTATCCGGATTATAGAGAGGTTTCTCCATATCTTCGTCGAGCTGAACGCCGGAAGAGGCGAGCAGTTTGCGATCAGGACGGAACCCGGTCAATGCCAATACAAAGTCGTTTTCGATGATCGATTCCTGTCCCTGATTCGAAAGCACCGTAATGGAGGACTCCGCGATTTGAACGACGCGGGAGTTCAGATGAAGCTGGATATGCCCTTTTTGAACCATGCTGTCGAACAGGGGCCGAACCCAAGGTTTGATGTTCTGCGAGACTTCCTCGCCCCGATAGACCATCGTAACCTCGGCCCCGACACGGATTAGCTCCATGGCCGCATCCACCGCGGAATTGCTGCCGCCGATGATCGCCGTTTTCATGCCGGCATAAGGATGGGCTTCCCGGAAATAATGGGTTACTTTCTCCAAGTCTTCACCAGGAATGCCAATATAATTCGGATGATCAAAATAACCCGTAGCAATGACTACGTGTTTGGCTTGTCGAAGGGTCTCTTCACCGCCGCGTCGCCGCGTCTTTACCTGAAAGCCGCCGTCAGGCTGCTTGGCAATGGTGAGGGCTTCTTCGTATGGGGAAATATTCAGGTTAAAATGTTTGGCGACCCGGCGATAATAGGCCAGCGCCTCGTGCCGGTACGGTTTGTCATTCGATATGGCGAACGGAACTTCTCCGATTTCAAGCATTTCAGCCGTACTGAAAAACTGCATATGGGTCGGATAGAGATAAATGGAATGGACTACGTTGTGTTTATCAATGATCTCGCAGCTGAGGCCCTGGCGGCCGCACTCAATGGCAGCTGCTAGACCGCATGGGCCTGCGCCGATAATTAAGACGTCGAGCATGATGAACCTCCTTATGTATTAACCTTACGCTATCTATCAGCATTATAATCCTACAGCAATTATCGCGATAAATCCAGAATGCAGGCGATCGCACTCCCGTCCGAGCGGGCCTAAATGCAGAAAGAGATTGACAAACAATTGTAATTTAATTAATATCTAATTAGATAAACATTAAATTAGAGATTCGTTAAATTGTTTGTCGAAAAGGAGGAGTCCAGCATGGAACAGACTGCCCGAGAAGCCTACAAAGCATCCGTTCTTCGCAGTTTTATTGCTAAGGACGGATCCTTGCGGTCCATCCCGGCACAGTATAAAAAGAAGCTTGTCATCATGGAATTTTTGGTGGAGCAGTTGGAGGCGGGGAGGGAATATCCGGAAAAGGACATCAATGCGTTTATCAAGCGCTTTCACGAGGATTATGCGACGATTCGGCGAGAATTTATCAATCATCGATTTATGAGCCGGGATCAGGAAATCTATATTCTTAACCCGCGCGAGGAATGGACGCAGTGGGATGCGCTCTAAACGAAAGCAAAAAAGCTGCCTTCACTGATTGGGTCAGTGAAGGCAGCTTTTGCGAAGTGCTATATGAATGAATACGTATAAGTTCAATTAAAATCCGGCAGCGGCCTTTTTAACAAGCTCAAGACCGTTCTGAACGATCATTTCCGCTTCGTCAGGGAACTGGTTGTGACCTTCGATTATGAGGGTTTCGATATCCTGCACGCCCCATTGACGAAGATTGCCCATAACGAAGTTGACAGCCATCTCTGCTGCAGCCATAGGACCTTCGGAATAGTTGCCGCCGCGTGCATTCAGGATGACGACTTTTTTGCCGGTCACGAGACCTACCACGCCTTGCGGTGTATATTTAAACGTTTTGCCTGCTTGGTTCAGGTAATCGATATAGGTATGAAGAACGGCAGGGACGGTCATGTTCCACAATGGGAAAGCCAGCACGATTTTGTCTGCGGCAAGGAATTGGTCAAGATATTTGCTGACATTGGCAGCAGCCGCTTGCTCTTCAGGAGTAGCTTCCAAACCCTTGGCAGCTTTGAACATACCGTTGATGGCTGTTCCGTCGTAATATGGAAGATTCTCTGCGAACAGATCAAGCTCCGTGATTTGATCTTCCGGATGGCTTGCTTTGAAGGATTCCAGAAACTCATGGTACATTTTTACGCTGACCGATTGCTCGATCGCTCTGTTGTTAGCTTTGATGAATAGTACATTCGACATGTATGAAGACTCTCCTTGTTGTATAGTTTACTTTATAAATTATAGTATATTTCATTTCTATCGTTTGTCAACAATGCCTCAGTGTACGATATCGATATTACCGGAGTAGGTTTCCACTTGGATGGTATCGGTTGTTTCCTTCAATGACTCCGGCGCCGATATCGATCCGGTGAGCGACTTAAGGTCATAGAAACCGCGGAATGAAGGGTCAGGCTGCACTTTCACGTTGCCCGATCTGCACAGGATATTCACCGACGAAACGCCGAGCAATCCTACGTTTACATTGCCGGAAGTGACCTCGATGTCCACGGGGCCTTCCATATCTTTCAATTCGACGTCTCCTGAATGATTGACGAGTTGAGCGGAGGCCTGAATGTCGGAGCCGCGAATACTGCCCGAAATGTTCTCTACGTTCAACTGGTCAGCTACGATTCCGTTCATGTTGATATTGCCTGACTTTACGGAAATGGCAATCGACTTGGACGAAGCTCCGCTTACCTGGATGTTATCGGATAACGTTGATAAATCGAGCTCCTCGAGTTTCGTGCTTGAAGGAAGGACAATGGTTATTTTCCCTTTCGGCGAATGAAAGTCCACGCTCATAAACTGAAACGAATCAGCCGTAGTCAGATCCAAATCGATTTCTTGACCTGCAGGCTTAAAAGCTTCAAGGATATCGACATGATCCGGCTTTAATTTGCCGTCAAAAGCGATATACCCGTTATCATCGCCGCTGTCCTCAAAAGCGAAACTGACATTCATATTGCTGGTGATTGTTAAATTCTTCAAATTCACGGCATCCTGCAGATCCCATCGGTTCTGGTAGCTGACCAGTTCTTCCCCGAATTTAAACTTGTTCGCAGCCATGCCGATGATTCCTACCAATATAAGTGCGATTGCTAAGCTGAACAACCATTTTCTGTTCACTGTGCGTCACGACCCTTCAACAAACGTGTATTCCATCTGGAGTACCTCAAGGTTAACGATAACAATCCAACCATGGCCGAGCGTGTGGCATATCCGAGGAAGATGCCGATTCCGATCAAGGAGATCGATAAGAATAATTTAGCCGGATAAAACGTTCCATTCAGGATGTAATCGAGCAGAACGAGCACCGGGCTCAGCAAGGTTGCCAGGGCTCCCAGAGCGATGGCGACGCCACCGGACCATAATGCCGCAAGGAACGGGACGGTCACTAATGCACAGAAGAACAAACCGGTTCCCACCGCATATTTGCCTATGGCAAACGGTCTTCTGACCGCCGAGGGAGCAGGCATTTCCATATCCACGTACCGGTCGCCTAAAGCTTCCTTCGCCATCTCAAAAGGGTCTCCCAACTCCCGGGCAATCTCCTCTTCGGAACGCCCATTCTGCATGCCGATGACAAAATGGGACTCTACATCCTGAATGAATTCCCGGCGTTCCCCCGGAGGAAGCGCGGCAAGGCGAGATTCCAAAATCGAAATAAACTGTTTTTTAGTCATACAAATTCCCTTCCTCTATCAAATTGGTCACGTTGCTTACAAATGCTTGCCATTCCTTCACCATAGATCGCATATAAATCACTCCGCTGTCCGTCAGCTTATAATATTTACGGGGGGGGCCCTCGCTCGATTCCTGGAGGTAGGTGGTGCAGTAGCCTTCATTAACAAGCCTGCGAAGGAGAGGGTACAGGGCGCCTTCGGCTACCTCGATATGCCGGGAGACGGCTTGAGCCAGCTCGTAGCCATATTGGTCCTTGCGATGGATCAGCACAAGCACGCAGAGTTCAAGAACGCCTTTTTTGAATTGAATACTGACATTCATACGGCGATACCTCCTTTCGTAAATTCATGTTCATGCTGTTATCACGAGGTAGTAATTAATATTCAGTAGTGATCTACAATAAGATATCACTTAGTACTGAATAATGCAAGGTACTGATCATAAAATGGGTTAGCATCAAAAAACGTCGAACGAGAAGCTTTGTATAAGGGCGGAAGTCTCGTTTAATCTTGAAAAGGCACGGTTAATAGAAGTTATCAGAACATAGGGTCGTTTTTCCAAGACAAGAATGGAGGGATGAACAGTATGTCCATCGATCGGTTTATATTAAAAAAGCTGAGTAATTGCCAGGAGATCACAACGCGGAGAAATCTCGTGAAATTGTTCCAGATCCGAATTCAGCGGGCGCAGATAGCCGAGGATCGTTATTACGGGTTATAATGGAGACAAACAAAAAAAGGGCTACCCCTCTTTTATTAAAAGAGAGATAGCGCAAGAGAGTCGTTTTCGCTTTTGCTGTGTAGAATTGCCTCGGATCCCTCGATTTCAATGCTGATGAGGGAGTTGAGGCATTTTTGCAGCGCCTTTTTGCCGGTTTGGATTTTATGGTCAAGCGCGCTGGTTAGCAGTTTCAATACCTTTTGAACCGGCTGCTTGCTATCCGTAGTAAAATAAACGGGAACCGGCTTGTTTTGGAACATGATCAGTGTTTTCATATCAATCACCTCACGAAAGTTTTTTCATGATATTTGCATTATAAATTGCCAATCTTAAAATAACCTTAAATTCATAGAATTAATCAGCATCATTTTTATGAGCGTGACATTTTTGTGAACGACGGGATTTTACCGTCGAAAAACCCGGATTTCCCCTATAATGAATACACAAATAGTTCCTCGGAACCAACAAATCCGCATCGAAAATAGGAAATAGGAAATATGACACAAATTGACAGAACAGACCCTGGAATGATATAGTTACAATAATGTAACTATTTTTTGCAACTATTGAAATAGGTGATTGGGCTTTCAATATGGAATAAACATAGGATTACCATTTTGAGGAAGGCAGGTTGACCAGATGATACTCACCGTGATCAGCGGTCGAAACGAAGATGATTGGTTTGATATCGACGTACCCGATGAATGCTCCATTGAACGGTTGAACGAGCTGCTGGGATTACGTCTTTTTCGCGAACCCTCGAGTGAAGGGATTCAATATATATTAGAAGCGAAATTCCCGGAAGGCTTGTGGTTTACGGTAGGCGGCCACTCTAACCTGGTTGAAGCGGGATTGAGGGAAGGCTCCTACGTTCGGTTGCAGCGCGCATTCTCGACAACCACCGATGAAGCTCCTGTCTATGGCAGAAGATCGTTGTTTCAAGAGAGTTGAAAATGGGTAAGTAACCCATTGGTTTTAACTGAAACAGCCAAATACATAATTGTACATTTCAGATGCTTTGGATTAGGAGGAAGTGACATATGAACGTGTTGTACCAACGTTCGCCGCGCATTAGACCGGCTTTACCGAATGAAGACTTGGAAATTCTGAGACCACCGTCCGAGCCAAGCAAGCCGTCGTTTTCCATGATTGCCATCATTATCCCGATTATTATGACGGCGGCGACGATCGGTTTCTATGTCTATATGAACGTAAGCGGTAAGATGGGGAATCCCAATTACATGATGTTCCAGATGCTCTCCATCTTTATGATGCTGACATCCTACACGCTGCCGTTCTTCATGTATTTAAGCAACAAGAAGACCTATCAGAAGAACCTGGCCGAACGGAATCAGAAGTACCGGGCTCAGCTTGACGTGCATCGGGAAGAACTGAAGGAGCGGCAGGAGGATCAGGTCCATATTCTGTTTGACATCCATGGGGATCCGGACGTCTGTTACAACGTTGTGAAGAACCGGAGCAGCAGTTTATGGGAACGTTCCCCGGAAGATAAGGATTTTCTGGAGATTTGCGTGGGCAAGGGGGAAGTGCCGTTTCACATTAACGTGAAGCCTCCCCGTGCGGACGGGTATGATAAGGACCCGTTAATCGAAGCGGCCGAATTGCTGTCATCCGAGTTCCAGACGGTCGACGATGCCTCGATTGCACTGCCGTTATTCGAATCCAAGGTCATCGGGATCGTCGGCGGAAGAGAACGCGTATTAAACATGCTTCGCGTCATGATGGCCCAAACCGCCGTCAGGCACTCGCCTGACGAAGTGAAAATCGCCGCCTTCTACGAGGAGAGGGAAGCAAGCGAATGGCAGTGGCTGCGCTGGCTGCCCCATACGTGGGATGATGACCGTTCCAGCCGCTATCTTGCAGATCGACGGAGCAATGCGCATCAGCTTGCTGATGAAATATTTACCCATTTATACCGGCGTAAAAACAATCGCTCCGAACATGGAAAAAAATCGATTGAGACGCCGGCTTACGTCGTGATCCTATCCGCAGCCCAATTGATTGAGGAAGAACCTCTGCTGCCTCTGTTGATGGAAGATGCCGATGCGGCTGACGCCGTCACCATCATTCTATCCGACCGGAAAGAAAGCTTGCCGATGCACTGCCAGCTTATCGTCGAAGTCGATCGGGAGCAGGCGGCGTACACGATCAAGAAACCGGACGGCACCGTTTCCAAGCAATCCTTCCAATCCCATCACATCAGCAGGGAACAGATCGAAGCATTGGCCCGGTATATGGCGCCGATTCGGCTGAAGCGGTCTTCTGCATCCGATATTCCTAGCGTTTTGGCACTATTCGAGATGATGGATATTCAGAAAATCGACGATTTGGATGTATATAAACGCTGGCAGCAGAACCGATATCCGGATTCATTGCCCGTTCCCATGGGTGTGCGAGCGGGCGGAAAGAAGATTAATTTGAATCTTCATGATAAAATAGAGCGTCAAGGTCATGGACCGCATGGCCTGATCGCGGGAACGACCGGTTCCGGGAAAAGCGAGGTTATCCAATCCATCGTTGCTTCCCTGGCATCGGAGTTTCACCCTCATGATCTGGCATTCATGCTAATCGACTATAAGGGCGGCGGCATGTCCAATACGTTTGTGAACCTTCCGCACGTCGTGGGCACCATAACGAATTTGGACAACAATCTGATCGAGCGGGCGAAGGTGTCGCTCAAAGCCGAGTTGGTCCGCCGCCAGAAAATATTGAACGATGCGGGAAATCTGCAGCACATTGACGAGTATTACAAGCTGCTGCGCAATCGCCATGGCGAGCCGCTCCCGCATCTCGTCATTATCATTGATGAATTTGCACAGCTGAAGAAAGACCAGCCTGAATTTATGGATGAACTGATCAGCATCGCCGCAATCGGGCGAACGCTGGGTGTCCATCTGATCTTGGCGACGCAGAAGCCGGCCGGCGTCGTGGACGATAAAATTTGGAGTAATTCTCGCTTCCGCATCTGTCTTCGGGTACAAAGCGAGGGCGACAGCCGCGACATGCTGAAGATTCCGAATGCAGCCTGGATCAACAAGCCCGGACGAGGCTACTTCCAGGTGGGCAGCGATGAAGTGTTTGAAGAAATGCAGTTTGCTTGGAGCGGCGCTCCTTACGTTGAAGAGAAGGATACGCCAGGCGCCGTCTCGATCCGAGAGGTCCGGATCAACGGGAAGACGGAACCGCTGCTTGCGTCGACTCCATCCCTGGGAGCGCATCTGGAAGTGCCCAAACAGCTGCAGGTGTTTATTGACCATGTAGCGGAAGTGGCCGAAGCGCAAGGGATCGAACGGCTGCAGGGGCCTTGGCTTCCGCCGCTTCCGGAGAGCCTGGATTTGGAGACAGTGCAATCCAGCATTGAACAGCCGGCTGCGTTCGGCGATTCGGCACTCGTGTCCTATGTCGGAATGGTTGACGATTTGCCAAACCAATGCCAGAAGCCGCTGGTGCTCAATCTGGAGCAAGGCCACTGGGCCGTATACGGGATGCCAGGACTCGGAAAGACGACCTTTATTCAAACGATGCTCATGTCGTTGGCAAGTCGATATACCCCGGACTTTTGGCATGGATATATCGTGGATATGGGCCGAATGATGCGGGACTTTGCAGGACTGCCGCATATCGGGGGAGTCATGACGGCAGAGGAAGATGACCGGATCAAGCGCCTGTTCCGTTTTCTTGCGAAAACGGCCGCTGTACGCAAAGACATGATCGCCGAGGCTGGCGTGAAGACCGTTGCGTCCTACCGCCGTGGCAGCACGGAGACGGTTCCACAGCTGGTCGTGGTTATCGACGGTTATCTGAACTTTAGGAATTCCTATCCGGACGAGAATGATATGCTGGAATACCTGCTGCGGGAAGGCGGCAGTCTGGGCATCACGTTTATCATCACGGCGAACCGGATTTCGGATATGTTCGAGAAGGTGCGGAGCAATATCTCGCAAGCGGTATCGTACGAGCTTGCCGATCCGGCCGACTATTATTACGCGGTGGGTCGTCCCACGAGAGCCCCGAGCCAGCTTCCGCCAGGAAGAGGGCTGGTCAAAGGCCAGGTGCCTCCGCTTGAATTCCAGACGGCACTTCCGGCTTCCGGCCAGGAGGAGGGGGACCGTTCGGCAGCCCTTCGCGACAGGATTCGGGTACACCATGAATCATGGCATGGCGAGGAAGCCCCGCGGATCGAATCGCTGCCGGACAAGATTCCGCTCCATCAGCTGCTTAAGGTGCAAAAGCCTTATGAAGCGGCCGCAACGGTGAAGTATCAGGTGCCCGTCGGGGTGGCTACGGATGATCTGACTCCTTTTGCGATCAATCTGGAGGATGGGCCGCATTTTATCGTGGCCAGTCCAATGGAAGGCGGCAAGACGTCATTCCTTCTTAGCTGGATGCTATCGCTCGCATATCATACTTCTCCGGATGAGCTGGAGATCTATACGGTGGATACGCGCTATGGAAGCAGCGGCCTGAGCCGGATGAACCATCTCCCGCATGTCCGCGGCCACGCGGAGAATGAGGAAGATCTGGGGCCGCTTATTACGAGCCTTTATGAGCGGGTACAGACCCGGTCGAAGGAGAGCGAGGACCCGGCCATCCTGCTCATGATTGATGACGCCGACGTTCTCAGCAAGCAGCTTTCGGATTTCACCTTGAAGGACCAGCTGTCGGCCATCGTCAGACAGGGAAGGGACCGCAGGGTTCATGTCGTCATTGCCGGCGTGCCGGCGGATTTCCCGACGTATGGCGTCGACTGGTTTACCGATATCAAAGCTGCTCAAAACGGATTTTTATTCGGAACCTTGGATTCCAACGATTTATCGTTCTTCCGGATTCCTTTTTCCGAATCTTCTAATAGTCCTGGAGGACTAAAAATACTTCCGCCGGGACAGGGGTACTACGTAAAACGTAAATTTTCCAGAATAAAAGGCGCAGTTCCGTTCGATGAGGAATGGAACGCCCAAAGATGGGTCACAGAAATTCGCGACCGATGGCATGTTGTAGTTTGAGGGGAGGTGGCTCATAATGTTGACAATTCATGCTTCCAAACAAGAAACGATCACGCTGAATGACAAGGAATTTTTCTTCTTGGCTGGAATTATCGGATCGGACCGATTACTTGGTGTTGAAGATCCTTTTGTAGGATATTTAACGGAAGAAATCGCGGTTGAGTGGGAGAAAACCAAACAATCGCTCCTAAGCAAGCAATATTTGATTCAAGAGGAAGGCGGGGAATTGTCGATCCCACCCGAAGTCTTCTCACGAGTGGCTATTGCCGGTCTTGCGGAACGTGCGTGCTGGTTGAAATATGAAAATCAGGATTCGGCGTTTGAAGGATATTTGCATGTTACTGACGAACGGGTAATACAAGTATGCAGAAGCGATGAAGACAACCGGTGTTACATGCTTAGCGAACTCGGTACCATCGAACAAACCTGCGATCAACTGGTGCAGGATCTGGCCCTCAGCGACCAAAACTGGGGAGATATTCCGGCATTGTTGCTTAGCCGGAAGGAATTCGGCGATATCTATACCTCGGTTACCGAGCATAATTGCGACGATATCGGCGATCGGTTGGCCAGATTGACGGACGATGCGGAAGGTTCAATCGCTTTGGCGAAATGCATGAAGAACAAGGTATCTTCGGGGGAACTCCAGCTGTCGATTTGGAACGGAATCAGCTGGGAAAGTCAAAATGCAGCATTTATAGTGAACGAGTCCATGAATTGGCTGCTGCGTATGAGCCTGGAGGGAGACCAGGACTGGCTAACCGCAGCGCCAGCGACCAAAGAGCAGTTTCGTCATATGTTACTCATGTGGCTGAAACAGTAACAGAGCCTGTATGAAAGGTGAGGACCAATGCGTATTTCTGTCGAGCCGGAGTCTCTCCGGACGTTAAGCCGTCAGCTGCAGCATAGTGGCGATGAATATTTAGCGATAACGAGAACGCTCAACCAAGCCATGGAATCCCTTGTTTGGGAGACGTCTCTCAAAGCGGCGGTTATTGATGAATGGCAGTCTGCCCGGAGTCTTGGAGAGCATCTGGGAGCTCTTCTTGCTCAGCTGGGCAAGCATCTTCAAAGCAAAGCCGATCAATTTCAAGAAACGGATCATCAATACCATACGATTTTGGAGCATGCTATCGTAAGCACCGTATCACCGACGGCTCTGTTCGCCGCTTCCGGGATGGATGGGCGCTCGTCCATACTTCCGGAATATGGTAACTCCGGCACGGTTATATCGAACCCGAGTTCGGCAGCCGCAGCCGTGGGCATGACCAGCGGAGACAACGGGGGAGCGGCTAAACAGGCCGCATTAGCCGGGCAGAGCTGGACCTTTACCGATCCGTCTTCGTTTGGGATTGCCAACTAAATCCCTATTCCATTTGGGAAATTCGGGATGGAAAATGTTTCAAATTGGGACGTATAGGGTAACTCGAAATTAGGTCTGAGGACATTTTGATAAACCGAGTCTTCTGGGCTAAGATGTCAAGTGTCACCAGAAAACGAATTTCAAGGAGGTTACATAAATGGCAGGACGTATTTTAATTACGCCAGAACAAGTGGAGCAAGTAGCGAACCAATTTAAACAGAGCGGTGATCAAAGTCAGCAAATCGTTAACAGCCTGACGCAATCGATCAACGGAATGGAAGGTCAATGGGATGGTATGACGAAGCAGCGCTTCTTCCAGGAATTCCAGGAAGCAAGCCGCTTGATGAACTCCTTCGTACAAACGCTTGACAGCATCAGCAATGAGCTGAAGGCGATCGCTCAGAAATTCCGTATGGCTGACGAATCCCGTTAATATCATTCGGAGACTTTTGCTTTCTGATGCATTATAATAGTTTAATAGGCAAAATAAACCGGGTGGTAGGCAACCCGGTTTTCTTGCAATTTTGGATATTTAGAATGTAGTTAATCGTGAATCAATCGCGGTTCAATCGGTTAATAGAGTTATATAGCAAGGTAATGGAGTTAAGAGAGGGTGAAGTTCATGACATTTCAGCCAAACCCGGGCGATGGGATCGTTGTTAATGGAACGGCTTATACGGTAGGACAGCATCCGGCGGCACCTGGCGTAGCTTATGCCCAGGCTGGGAGGCAAGGGATCGTCTACCAGCTGATCCCCGTGAATGGGGAGCTGCATGAAGCCAAAGCACTTAAAGTGTTTTTTCCTAAGTTCAGAATTCCGGCTATGGTTTATCAATCCGAGCATATGGGGAATTATCGCGAGATACCGGGTTTGCAGGTAAGCAGTCGAGAGGTGCTCACTCCCGAAAGAAACGGAGATTTGATAGCGGAATATCCGGATTTGCTCTACGCGGTCATCATGCCATGGATTCATGGATGTACTTGGTTTGACGTTATAAGCGATCAGCGTAATCTGGGACGTTCCGAAAGCCTGATGCTGGCCAAGGCTTTGGCAGCCATCGGCTCAAGCATGGAGCAGCGTGGATTGGCGCATTGCGATCTGTCTGCGCCCAATGTCATGCTTCCGTTTTTTTCGGAAGTGAAGCTGCCGGAAGGTGCTGCCGCCGTGGAGCTTGTCGATGTGGAGCAGATGTACAGTCCAAAAATGGACCGTCCCGACGTTTTGCTCGCCGGCTCGCCGGGATATGCGGCGCATCGAACGGTGCACAGCGGTTTATGGAGTGCGTATGCCGATCGTTTTGCAGGGGCCGTCATCATTGCCGAGATGCTGGGGTGGAGCGATCCGGCTATCGTGAATCGGGCATGGGGCGAAAGCTATTTTGATCAGCATGAAATGCAGACTCCGTGCGAACGTTATTTTTTGCTTAAAAAATCGCTGGGTCAGCGTTGGGGCACACGGATCTCGGATCTGTTCGGCAGAGCTTGGGACAGTCAGGATTTGAGCAGCTGCCCTACCTTTGGCGAGTGGCTCATCGCTTTATCCTCGGTAAGTGAGGAAGAAGTGGTGGAAGAAGCTCCGGCTGCCGCCGCCACTGCCGCTGCGGCTGCCCAGGAGGACGATTCGGATGAATCCGGATCTGAACGTTCCCGGGAGGTGCCTGCTGACATCATGGCATCGCTTGGAATCGAGCCGGGCACGCGAGAGGTTAACGACAATGTAGTAGGACGCTTGTTTCATCAGGCGCGCGATTTGGAGAAGGCAGGCAATCTTTCCGGAGCATTGGAGATATTCCGTTCGGCGTATCACTTCGTAAAGAAGGACAGTCCGCTTGAAGTGGAGCTTGCGGCCGCCATACAGGGGCTGGAGGAACAACTGCGTCCCGCTGAAGAATCATCCAACAAAGGCATTAAAGCTTTGTTGTCATCCCGCAAATTCATGCTTTCTACCGCTGCGGCCATCGTGATCTTAGCGGGCTCCGCGATTACGGTGAATCAGATATTGGCTGAGAAGGCCGAGAGCCGCCAGATGGATGCCCAGCGTTTAGCGGAGCAGCAGGCCCAGGAGAAAGAAGAGGCTGCGCGCAAGCAGGAGGAAGAAGCGCGGAAGCAGCAGGAGGAGGCTGCAAAGAAGGAAGCGGAGGCCAAAAAAGCCGAAGAGGAACGCCTGAAGGCGGAAGAGGCGAAGAAGGCCGAGGAAGCCGAGTTGGCGCGCAAGGAGCAGGAGAAATCCGAGCTTCAGGCAAAGTATGAGAAGCAGGCGAAGTATGAAGCTTATCTGGCATCGCTTGAGGAGAAAAAGAAGAAGCAGGCGCTCCAGGAGAAATATGATAATCAGGCAAAATACGAGGCGTATTTAGCCCAGCTGGAAGAGAAGAAGAAAAAGCAGGCTCAGGAAGAGGCAGCGGCCAAGGCGGAGGCGGAACGACAGGCTCGAGCGCGGGCCGCCCAGCAAGCGCAAGCCGCCCAGCTTCAGAAGCAGCGGTCCCAAAACGTTGTCGAACTGGTTGCCTTGTATAACAAGGCGTATAATGCGCAGGTGGCCGGCAACAAGGACCGCGCGAAGAATGCCGCCCGTGAATTCATAGCGCTATATAACAAGGACAAATCCTATTACAAGACGGTTGGCAAAATGAGCAGCCGCCTTAACAATCTGCAGCAATTCATCAGTGACGACAGCCACTGGATACCTAAACTGTAAAGAAGTAAACATGACAAATTGCAGGGGTGAATGTTATTCACGATGAACTATACCATTCAAGCATCGCAGCGCACGCCAGCGCTCATTATATATCTGATTGATATCAGCGCGTCCATGAATATGCTGATGGAGGATCGAAGAAGGATTGATGTTGTTTACGAAGCATTATCCTTAGCCATTCGGCAAATGGTGTTTCGTTCCACCAAGGGGAACCGGCTGACGCCGAGGTACCGGATCGCCATCCTTGCATACAGCGATGACGTATATGATTTGTTAAACGGGATCAAGGGCATTGACGAAATTGCGGCGATCGGCTCGCTTCCGGATTTGACGCCGAAGCGTTTCTCCGATTCGGCCAAAGCGTTTCTTCAGGCCGAGAAAATTCTGCAATCGGAGATTCCCAACATGCAGGATTGCCCTGCGCCGCTCGTATGCCATATGACGGATGGCGTGGCCACGGGAGAGGACCCGGAACCGATTGCCCGCCGTATCATGAATATGAGCGTTCCGGACGGAAACGTACTGGTGGAGAATATTTTCATCTCCGACCATCTGATGAACCAGCCGATCTCCGAACCACGCCGCTGGAAGGGGATATTGGCTGATACGCAGCTTGAGGATGAACATGCGCGCAAACTCAAGATGATGTCTTCCGTTCTTCCCGAAAGCTATCGAGAAATGCTGGTTGAGGCGGATTATCAGCTGAGTCCGGGGGCCTTGATGATGCTTCCGGGCACATGCTCCGAGCTGGTGTCCATCGGGTTCCAGATGTCAGCCGCCACGCCGGTAAGGTAAGAGGTCACAACATGAAGCGATCATACGCTAGAAGCATGGAAACGTTGGGGATTCGCAAGCGGAAGGCTCAAGCAGCGTCGTTTTATTACGAAAGCAAGCAGACCGGGGAAGAGCCGCTTACGAAGATTAGGGATTTGTTCACATGTCGTTATGCGTATGGCAGAGCGGCGGAATCCGTCATGCTCTCCGAGACGGGCCAGGATTTCATTGCATTGAAAATGGATGAAGAGGTCTGCCATTTTGTATTGTGTGACGGCGTCGGCTTGAGTTACCGAGGCGATGTGGCTTCGCGCCTGCTCGGTCAGGGCTTGATGAACTGGCTGGATACGGTTGAAGAGCCCACGTCCTCATCGCTGGAGCGCAAGCTGAAGGAACTAACGCTTGAAGCAGATCGGGAAATTCGGACGCATTCGCTGAGCTCCGAAACCCCCAAGCTGCTGCGTGAAGTGCTGGAGGAGAAGCAGCGCAAGGGAAGCGAAGCCATGTACATATGCGGACGCATCGAGCGGTCATCGGGTTTTCGTCGAAAAGGAAGGCTGTGGCTTGCCTGGCAGGGAGACTCCAGGGTACGATTATGGCGTCAGCAGGACGAGATTAGTTCGATATTCGGAGACCGCTTCCGAACGGCCGAACGCTGGTCTTCCCGCACCGGACCGATCGGAGGCAGTCCTCACGTGTTTACGTGCAAGCTGGAACCCGAGACCGGTTATCGTCTTCAATTATACAGCGACGGGCTTACGGATCTGGACCCGATGAAGGAGCCGATTCCCGATGAGCAAGTGCAAGTATTAATGAATGCCCGCCATACAGGCGGCCTGGAAGATGATGCTTCCTTTCTGGAGATCGTATGGTAGTACAGAAATGACCGATTATCTCGCGAGCCGGACCCATGAGGTCCGGCTTATTTTATTTGGATTCGAAGATAAACGGAATTGACGGGGCATTATTAAATGTGTATATTGTATATATACAATGAATACTTTATATACACATCATCAACATACAAAATCCTAATATCAGGCACTAAAAAGGCGGTGAAAAATTATTGCGATGATTCAGATTATTCTATCCCATTCCAGCGGCGAGCCGATTTACTTGCAAATTGAAAGACAGATCCGGCAGAGCATCATGCGCGGAGAGATGAAGCCGGGCGAGCCGCTTCCTTCCATCCGGCAGCTAGCCAAGGATTTGGGAATCAGCGTTATTACGACGAAGCGGGCATACAGCGAGCTGGAAGCCGTGGGCTTGATCGAGTCGATGGTGGGCAGAGGCTCCTTCGTATCGGGAGGCAATCAGGATATGATTCGGGAGCAGCGCCTGCGCCTGATCGAGGATAAAATCAGGGACATTCTCGAAGAATGCCGGAGCATTCCTATAGAGACCGAGGAATTGATTGAGATGATCCATACAATAAACAAGGAGGAATCCGAATGAAGCATGTAGACGGAATAGAGGATCAGGATCAACCTGCAATGCAAATCAACCATCTGAGCAAGAAATATCCGTCGTTTGCGCTGAACGACATTTCCCTTCTTATCCCTAAGGGATACATTACCGGATTGATCGGCCCCAACGGAGCCGGCAAGAGCACGCTCATCCGCTCCATCATGGGGATGATTGTCCCGGATTCAGGCCAGATCGTCGTGAATGGCCGGCGGCTTCGCTCGGACGATGCAAGTTATAAGGAAGAGATCGGTTTTGTTTCGGACGAGAATATTTTTTATGAGTATTTAACGCTGAATCAAATTATCCGGATGACGTCCCCTTTTTATAAACGCTGGAACAGCACCAGAATGGATCAGCTCATGCGGATGTTCGAGCTTCCCGGCAGAAAGAAACTAAAGGATTGCTCGAAAGGCATGAAAATGAAGTTTTCCATTGCGATGGCCATGGCCCATGATCCGCGAATATTGATTTTGGATGAGCCGACAGCGGGTCTTGACCCGGTATTTCGCAGAGAGCTGCTGCAATTGCTGAGCGATTTTATACAGGATGAGACCCGGACGATCCTATTCTCGACGCATAATACGGATGATCTGGATCGAATCGCGGATTACATCACCTTTATTCACCGGGGACGCATCGTGTTCAGTAACGGCAAGGATGAAATTATCGACAAATATGTCATTGTCAAAGGCAGCAGCGACCTGCTGGACGCGGATGTCCGCAAGCAGTTTACCGGCCTCAAGGAAACGCCGTACGGGTTCGAGGCTCTCTCGGCAAACCGGGAATCCGCGCACAAGCTGTTCGGAGACAGCGTGTTATACGAGCGGCCTGCCCTGGAGGAAATTATGTATTACACTTCGAAAGGAGACGCTGTTCATGAGTCATATCGTTCCCCTCATTCATAAGGATTGGATGGTCATCCGTAAATATGCTTGGCTCTTTGCGATCTGGCTGGCGTTGTTTTCGTTTGGCAATGCCGTCGGCATCCTAGGTTATATGGTGGCCGGGATGATGATCATCGTCATATCGAATACCGATTTGCATCCGTTCCATAAATATTCCATGAGCTTGCCGATACCGCGCCGGGAGATTGTGTTGAGCAAGTATGTCTCTTCCCTCTTGTTTATGTTGATCGGGTTATTGGCGGGTTTCCTGGTCCAAATCGCTTATATCTGGTTAGGCGGGGATGGAGAAGGCGCTGTTCTTTATCAAAATATTGTGTCCGGCATTTCCTTGATCCTGTTTATAGCCGTGTACTATCCTCTCTATTATTGGCTGGGACCCAAGGGCGGACAAACGCTGAAGCTGGTGCTGGTAGCGGTGTTGTTCGCGATTACGATGGCTATCAATACGCTGTGGTCGGATGGCCTGCAAACCGATTATCTTTGGTATGGACTCGGCATATCCTGCCTGGTGGTTTTCGCTTCATATCAGCTCTCAGCCTATATCTTTTCGCGCACGGACGTGTAAGTCCAACCGGATCTTGCAAAAAATTAGAAATCATGATTATAAAACAACTCCTTTTGGGTAATCTTGTGACAGATGAACGCATAACGGATAACGACAAAAGGAGCGTGTTGGACATGAATGAAGGACACGGACGTTTTCATGGGAGAACGGCGATCATTACCGGTGCCGGATCAGGCATCGGAAAGGCGGCTGCCATTCAGCTGGCAAAGGAAGGCGCGAATGTGGCCTTATTCGATCTGTTGGATGACCGGACCCATCAAGCGGAATCGGAGATCAACTCCATCCGCGAAGGGGCGGCCAGAGCATTCGACGTGGATACAACCGATCCCGACCGGGTGGAAAAGGCAGTCCTTGAAACGGTGGAGATATTTGGCGGCGTCGATATTGTATTTGCCAATGCAGGGATCAACGGCGTCATGACGCCGATCGATGAAATGAAGCTGGAGGAATGGGCCAAGACGCTGAACGTAAATTTGAACGGGACGTTCCTGACGGTCAAATATGCAATTCCGCATCTCAAGAAGAGGGGGCAGGGCAGCATCATCATTACGAGCTCCGTCAATGGCACTCGAACCTTCTCCAACTTTGGCATGAGCGCCTACAGCACAACCAAAGCGGGACAGGTCGCTTTTGCGAAGATGGCTGCGCTGGAGCTGGCTCAATTCAAGATCAGAGTCAATGTGATTTGTCCCGGCGCGATATCCACCAACATCGACCAAAGCACGAAGAAGCAAGGGGATTTGGAGGAAATCGTGATACCGGTTGAATATCCGGAAGGAAGTCAGCCGCTGGCAGACGGACCGGGGACGCCGGAAGAGGTCGCCGATTTGGTGGCGTTCCTCGCTTCCGACCAATCGAGACATATTACAGGGGCGCAGATCTTCATAGATGGAGCGGAATCGCTGTTGTAATGTCGAAATGTTGTAAGGGATCGGATGTACCTGCGTGTGATCCCCTACATTTAGAACTTGGAATATCCCGCGAGCTGATTTATGATGAGAGGACGAAGGAACAGGAGGAGGCTGGACTTACATGAGCATCTTTTCCAGATTGGCTGAGCAGAAGATCGAGGAAGCGATCCGCAACGGAGAATTCGATAACCTGCCTCTTGCCGGCAAAAAACTCCCGATCGACGATCTTTCGCACATCCCGGAAGATTTGAGGATGTCCTACCGCATCATGAAAAACGCGGGTTACGTTCCTGAAGAAGTCACGCTTCGGAAGGAATGCGTCCAGCTCTATGATTTGCTCGGCGCTACCCGAAACGAAGGCGAGCAGGAGCAGCTCAAACGCAAGCTGAACGAAAAGCACCTTAGGCTGCAGTTGCTGCTGGAACAGCGGGGGCTAAGCGGTAACAGCGCGTTTACGCAGTATGAGTCCAAGGTCAGGGAACGATTGACCGGTAAGGAATAACATAACAGCGCCAGTCTTTCTTCTCGCCTTGAGAATGAAAGGGCTGGCGCTGATTGTTTTTCGCTAAAGTTAAAGCTCGAACAGCCGGTTTTTGACAGGATCCGTAATTTTTATGGGGTATGAAGAAACTTTCGATAAATCAAAAACAGGGATCAATTCCGCAGGAGTTACTGCTTCCGGGTGGTCCAGGAGCCCGGCTGTCCATGCCAGCCAGCCAGTTAAGCGTTCCGGCCCGATGCCCTGGCCGCGCAGAAAGGAGAGGCTGAGCCCGCGGGTTCTCTTGGCCAGCCGTTTGCCCTCCGCATCCACCATCAGCGGTGTGTGCGCAAACTGCGGCGGCTGATAGGACAGCGCTTCATACAATAGCAGCTGACGAGGGGTGGAGTCCAGAAGATCAGCTCCACGGAGCACATGGGTTATGCCCATTAGCGCGTCATCCACCACCACCGCGAGCTGATACGAAATGATATCGTCGGCTCTCCTCACGACAAAATCTCCGCCGTCGGATAGCCGGTAGCGCTGCACTCCGGCAATGCCGTCAACAAAGGAAACGATTCTGTGCGGCACCTTCATGCGCAGCGAAGGTTTCTTATGAAGCTCTTTCAGGGCAGCTTCCTCCCGGGTCAGCTCTCGGCAGGTTCCCGGATAGCGAAAGCCCTCCGATGCAATGCCATGCGGTGCGCTGGCTGCTGCCGTTATATCCGCCCGGCTGCAATAGCAGGGGTACAACATACTGGATTCCTTCAATTTGTCGATTTCCCGTTCGTACAACGCGTGGCGAGCAGCCTGATGATACGGCCCGCAGGCTCCGCCAACGCCGGGGCCTTCATCCCAATCCAATCCGAGCCATTCCAGATCTCTCATGATCTCGTCTGCGAGCTCTTGGCGGGAACGCTGCACATCGATATCTTCGATTCGGAGTATATATTGACCGTTCATACTCCTCATTTGCAGCCATCCAAGCAAAGCGGTCAAAGCATTGCCGATATGCATCTTACCTGATGGCGTAGGGGCAAAGCGGCCGCGAAATGTGGCTTGCTGCTCCATACATTTCACCTTCCGACTAATTGAATCTTGATGTTTCCATGGGAATGATATTCATATTGTAGCGCATATGCATCGATTCTCGCCAGCCAATGGCCTACTTGACGTAAATCGGCTGTTTAATATAATTAAGGGATTATATTGATATTCGATAGGATGACGGAGAGATATCCATGACTGAACTACCGATTCACCGAGTATTACCGCAATTGAAAAAGGCTTTATCAACAGGAACTCATGCCGTGTTGATCGCCGAACCGGGTGCAGGGAAGACGACGCAAGTGCCGCTTGCTTTTCTGAATGAACCTTGGCTTGCCGGCAAACGGATCATCATGCTGGAGCCCAGAAGGATCGCGGCCCGCTCAGCGGCTGGATTTATGGCGTCCTCATTGGGAGAAGCGATAGGAGAAACGATCGGGTACCGGGTCCGGATGGACAGCAAGATCGGACGGGACACCCGGATCGAGGTCGTCACGGAAGGCATTTTGACGCGGATGCTGCAGGATGATCCGGAATTGACCGGCATCGGCATGATTATATTCGACGAATTTCATGAGCGGAATTTGCAGGCCGATGCCGGACTGGCTTTTGCGATGGAATCCCAAGCGGTGCTGCGGGAGGATTTAAGGCTGCTGGTCATGTCCGCTACCCTTGAGGCCGAGCCGGTTGCAAAGCTCCTTGGAGACGCACCGGTCATCGTCAGCGAAGGGCGTGCTTTTCCGGTAACGACTCGCTATCTGCGCTCGTTCCCACTGGATGAGATACATAAAGGTGCGGCTAACGCCATTACGCGCGCGCTCTCCGAACAGGAAGGCGACATACTCGTATTTTTGCCAGGTGCTCGTGAAATCAGGCGGACCGCGAATGAATTATTAAGATCGGGCTTAAGCGCAGAAGTCGTCGTTCGTGAATTATACAGCGCGCTTTCAGCGGAGAAGCAGGATGAAGCCATAAAACGCGATGTGAACGGAAGGCGTAAAATTGTTCTGTCCACAAGCATCGCGGAGAGCAGCATTACCATTCAGGGGATCAAAACCGTCGTGGACTGCGGTTATATGCGAACAGAGGTATTCTCCCCGAGAACGGGACTGCCGCAATTGATCACGAGGCGGCTGTCCAGAGCGTCCGCCGATCAGAGAAGGGGCAGGGCAGGCCGCGTCTCGGCCGGCGTGTGTTATCGCTTGTGGAGTGAGGAAGAGCACCGCCATCTGCCGGAGAGTACCATTCCGGCGATCCGCGAATCCGATCTTGCGCCGCTGGCCTTGGAATTGGCCGTATGGGGTGCGCGTGATCCGGAGCAGCTCGCTTGGCTTGACGCGCCGCCTCGGCTGGCCTATACGCAAGGTCAAGCGTTATTGAAGCAGCTATCGGCTCTGGATGATGCGGGCAGCATCACCCGGCACGGCCGTGAGATGGCGCTGCTTGGAGTTCATCCGAGGCTGGCTCACATGCTGCTGAAGGCACAGGAAATCGGCGAGGCCCCGCTAGCCATCCGAATCGCCGTTCTGCTTCAGGAGCGCGATATACTGAGCCGAAGCGAAGCGCTTCGGGACCAGGATTTGCGTTCGCGCGTGGAACGGCTTCTCTTGTTTGAACAGCATGGACAGCGATCCGCCCAGCAGGACACGGCGAACGAAGCCGTGCTGCAGCGGATGAAACAAGAGATTCGGAAGCTCCAAGCCCAGCTGAATATCGAATATGCAGCTGACGGTGACTTGAATCTCTGCGGCCTGCTGCTGTCGTTTGCCTATCCGGATCGGATCGCGAAGAACAGGGGAAGCAGCGGGTTTCTCATGCGCAGCGGCAGGGGCGTGAAGCTGGCTGCGGTTCAGCCTATGAGCCGTGCCCGGTACATTGTGGCCGCAGCCGTAGATGATCAAGGTGCAGACGGGAATATCCAGCTGGCTTCCGAAATGGATGAAGCCTGGCTTGAGCAGTATTATCTTGACGAGATGGAACAGCAGAAAGAAGTCGCATGGGATACAGCTTCCGGCAGCATCAGGGCCAGGCAGAAGCTGAAGCTGGGAGCCATCGTTGTCAAGGAACAAGCCTATCCCAATCCGACAGGGGAGGAAATAGCGCGCGCCTTGCTGCAAGGGATCAGGCAGGAGGGCCTTGGCTTATTTCAGTGGAGCAAGGCGGCCGTGCAGCTGAGAGAACGGATGGCCTTTATGTTCCGGCACGAAGCCGAAGGGGATTGGCCGGATGTATCGGACGAAGGATTGCTGGATCGCGCGGAAGCGTGGCTGCTTCCTTATTTGGACGGGCTGCGGAATCGCAATGATATCAGGCGACTGGCACCCGGAACGCTCTTGGAGCATATGCTCAGCTGGGAGCAGAAGCAGCAGCTTCAGAAAGAAGCGCCGACGCATATCAAGGTGCCGAGCGGATCGCAGATCCCGATCAACTACAGCAATCCTGAACAGCCGTTTCTGGCCGTTCGTCTGCAGGAGATGTTCGGGATGCGGGACACGCCGCGAATTGCCGGCGGGCGCGTTGCGCTGACCTTACATTTGTTGTCGCCTGCGCAGAGACCGGTCCAGGTTACCTCCGATCTGTCGAGCTTTTGGGCAAACGGGTATTACGAGGTGAAAAAGGATCTTAAGGGTAGATATCCTAAGCATTATTGGCCTGATGATCCGCTGGAGGCGATCGCAACAAATCGGACCAGACCCAAGGCATAACAAGGCAGCGCCACGTTTAATTTCCCCTCCCGTCGGGTAATGTTAAATATGAACGACCACCGATGAGGAGGGTTTATCATGGAGAAGAAAGTTGTTGGGGTATTTCGTTCGGAACAGGAGGCCGCTCAAGCCATAGAGCAGCTGCAGCGGCACGGAATTCCGAACGATGCCATTTCCATTATAGCGAAGGATAAACGCGAGGCGGACATGATAGCCGAGCAGACGGGAACGATGGCTCCCGAAGGAGTAGCTGCGGGTGCAGCAACAGGCGGCATACTTGGAGGCACGGCAGGATTGCTGGCTGGACTGGGAGCCCTCGCCATTCCCGGCATCGGCCCGATTCTTGCGGCCGGACCGATAGCAGCGACGCTTACAGGCGCAGCAGTCGGTGCGGGAGCCGGCGGGTTGGTCGGAGGTTTTATCGGCCTTGGCATCCCGGAAGATGAGGCGAAGGAATATGAGTCCTATGTCGAGCAGGGACGGATTCTCGTCCTGGTTGATGCCGATCAAGAGAATACCGGCATTTACGATATTTTCCGCGATTACGATTACAGAAACGAGGGGCGATACGGTGCGGTTGATCCAGACCGGGTCGACACATTGCCTCCTCGAGGAACTACGCTGCTGTAAAGGCGCTTGAACCGGTTCCGATTCGGAACCGGTTTTTTTTGTGGTCAGAAAGCAACACTTCCTCATTTGTGCCATGGAGATATTCGTTTAGCCATGAGGTCGCTACCCGCGGTAAGTCTTCCGTGAACGCACGCCGATAGAAGTTTTCAATATATACATAATCATACGGATGAATGCTAGGTATGGAGCCAGCCGTCATGCCCCAGTAAATAATTGGATTAGCCCGTCAAGGGAGAAGTCCCTTACAATGAGGTTGATTATACGAAGCCAGCATGAAGGGGGAGCAGTATGTCCAGACAAAGAATTCCGGAAATCGAGCGCCTCCGAGGAATGGCCTTCCTGGCTGTGGTTTTGCAGCACTCCATCGCGCATTATTCGGTAGCGCCGGGGATGACGGCAAACGATGGCTTGATGATGGGCTTCCTCCTGATGGCGACGAAATTCGCTGTGCCCGTCTTTATTTTTATTACCGGCATGGTGCTGTTTTATAATGATAAAGGCCGTTTACATTACGGCAGGTTCATCAAGAGACGATTCGGCGACATTTATGTTCCTTTTGCGGTATGGACCCTGATCACGTTATTAATCAATCATAAGTTTAATCCCGCATTGATCGGGGACTGGAAATATCTTGGGGAAGTATGGTTAACCGGAAAAGCCAGCTCGCATTTTTGGTATATTATTATGCTGTTCCAATTTTATTTGCTGTATCCACTCTTCAGATCCGCTATACTGGGAATCAAGGAACGATGCGGCATACGGACGCAGCTTACGATACTGGTTCTTTCCGGGCTGCTGTACGTGGGCTTAACGGGAGTTATCAACGATATCGGACATTGGATGGGAAGTTTGAGCATACCGGTGTGGAGCGAGCTGTTCACAACCTATGCGGATCGGAATGCACTTTATTATTTCTTCTATTTTGCGCTTGGGGCAGCAGCCGGCTTATATCATGCCACTTGGATAAAATGGCTCAGGAAGGCCCGGCCGGCCATATGGCTGGTCTTTGCATTTACGTTCGGCTGGATGCTCATGCAGGCCGTGAATGAAATCCGTTCAGCGGAGGATGGAGCGATCACGTTCTATTCCTTGTCGCTGCTGCGGCCGATGATGGCGCTTTTCCTGATTAGCTCCATCATGGTCATGTACGATACGGCCGGCTGGATTACCCGGCATGCCGGAGCGCGGACGAATGCGCTCCTGACCTCCATTGGAGTCTATTCGTACGGAGCTTACCTGATGCATTTATTAACGCTCCGGATAAGCTATGCAGTCGATGAGTATCTGCTGATCGGCATGCCATCTCTGGTGAGGATCCTCTCTTCATGGATCATCAGCGTGGCGATAGCGTACGCCGCAACGCGCCTGCTTGCAAAGCTGCCGTTCGGAAAATGGCTCGTCGGCATCGCGGGTGCACGGAACCCTCGCTCTATTCGGCCATACGGCAAATCGCATCCATCCGCCGGGACAACCACCGGCATGTGAAAATAAAATGAAGCCCACCCTTTAGGGTGGGCTTTTTCGTGGGCTCGCGCCATCGTTCCTAAGACCCAAACGACCAAACGACCGAACCAACAACAGTTGAAAAACTAAACATTATACAATTGCAACATATGAAAAATTCACAATAGGAAAAACATGCGCTCCCTGCCTCATTCCCTTGCGACCATCACCTGCCAACGTTTCAATCCACGCCTTCTTGGTTTAAAAAGAGAAGGATGCTTCCTATTGTGCAAACTGGGAAACTGTGGGTTATAATAAGGTATATTATGGGACAAGTAGCTCGTGAAGGAGGAGGCGTCCGAATGGCATTTATGATCGCGCAGCGCGCTTTTATCAAGGTATATCTTATTACCATGGTGGAGCAGCAGCGCGGATATGGATATCAGATGCTCGAAGAACTTCGGCAGGAATTCAAGAGCCATGGATATTCGCCGCCGCAAAGCGAAATCTATCGTGCGCTGCATGAATTGGTGCAGGAGGGTGTTCTATACCGTACCAAACAGCTGAAAGGAAACGATCCGCGGGTCGATTTCCAGGAAATCGTACTTTATCATTTTACGGACGAAGGTGCCGAGAAGGCCAAACTCTATAAAAAACAGGTTAAGACCGATTTGGATCGATGCTTGGGGATCCTTCATAAAGCCGTAAACGACAATTACTAAATATCGATCCGGAATGCAGCCAAAGGAGGAATGACCTCGTGAGCAAGAAACTGCGCTTTGGGATTATGAGTACCGCTCGAATTGCAAGAAATTCAATGATACCCGGCATATTGAAATCGGAACGCTGTGAGGTTGGGGCCGTCGCAAGCCGCAATGCCGATAAAGCCAGGGAGCTCGCGGAACGATACCATATTAAAACATACTATGGTTCTTACGATGAGCTTCTGGCGGATCCCGACATTGATGCGGTGTATATTCCGTTGCCGAATCACCTGCATAAACCTTGGACCATCAAGGCCGCTGAGGCTGGAAAGCATGTCCTGTGCGAGAAACCGGCGGCCCTGACGGAAACGGATGTCCGTGAGATGGCTGAGGCAGCCCAAGCACACAACGTGCTGTTCGCCGAAGCCTTCATGTACCGCTACCATCCGAAGCACGCGCGCGTACGCGAAATCATCGAAAGCGGCGAAATCGGCCAGCTTCGCGGAATACACGGGTCGTTCACCTTCAACAATGCGGAGGATAAAAGCAATGTCCGCTACAGCAAGGACATGGGCGGAGGTTCGATCTACGACGTGGGATGTTATCCCATCTCGGCGGCGAGAATGATATACGGACAGGAGCCTAAAGCCGTGACGGCCCACGCTTTTTTCTCCGAGGAGCATGACGGCGTGGACATGATGGTCCATGGAATGATGGAATTTGACAATGGACTGGGCCTGACATTCGACTGCGGAATGTGGACATACTCCAGATGCTCGTTAGAGATTGCAGGAACCGACGGCAGGATTGAGCTGCCCTCCGCCTTCGGCTGGGAGAGAATGGAGGATATGGCCCAGATATTCGTTCATACGGCCAAGGGAACCCGCGAGGAGAAAGTGGGGATATACAACCATTTTGCCCTGCAAGCGGATGCCATGGCTGCTGCCGTGATGGATGGCGCGCCATTGCCATACGGTCCGGAAGATGCCATCAGCAATATCAGAGCCATCGAAGCATGCATTCAAGCTGCGAGATCTTCATCACGGGTGGAAATTAAATAAAGCTGCGCTATCAAATATAAACGTTAGACCTTAAATCGCCAACATGGCGATTTATTTTTTTTGCCTATTGCATTCCTCTTCAAAATCATTAAAATAAACTTAACGTTAAAAAATATTTAACGTAATCATAATTTTAACGAGCAAAAAAGTTTAATGAAAACATTTCATAACGAAGAGGAGAAAGAAACATGCAAAATGCCGCCGTTTTGGAAAAACAAGGCTTTGGCCAACTGTTGAAAATCCGCCCGTACCTGATTTATTTATCTGCTCAAGCCATTACCCGATTAGGGGATTCCTTGGATTCCATCGCTTACAGCTGGATGGTTTATATGCTCACAGGCTCAGAGCTGTTAATGGGGACCTTGTTCGCTTTTAACTTTCTGCCGGGATTGCTTTTCAGTTTGTTTACGGGAACCTTTGTAGACCGCTGGCCTAAGAAAAGAGTCCTCGCCTTAACCTACCTCAGCCGCGGCATCGTGGTGTCTCTGACGGCCTTTCTGTATGCGATCGGTTCTCTTCAAGTCTGGCATCTGTTTGTCTTCACGTTCCTGAATTCAACGCTCGAATGTTTCTCCAGACCCGCCGAAACCTCCATCGTTCCCCGGCTGCTCCCCAAGGAACAGCTGCTCGCGGGCAATTCTTTCTCCACATCCGTTAGCCGCAGCGCTGAATTAATCGGTCTGTCCATTGCCGGAGCCCTGATCGCCTTGATCGGAATCTCGGGAACGATCCTGATCGATGCCGTGACGTTTCTAATTGCCGCGGTTATTATTGCATTCATGCCGAATCCGGAAGCGGCCGAACAGGCCGAAGACAAGTCCGAATTCCCTGGACCGGTGCCTGAGAAGAACAGAACGGTGCTCGGCGACATCAAAGAGGCGCTTCTGTTTGTGAAGCAGCATTCGCTGCTTCTCATCACGACGGTTCTGGCGATGATCAATAATTTCTGCTTGGCACCGTTGAACGTGCTGCAGCCGGTCTACGTCAAGGAGACATTGGGTGCCGGAGCGGGAGGTCTGAGCGTAATGGGAACGGCGCTTCTGATCGGTATGATTTGCAGCGGGCTATGGATTGGTCGCTACGGCAAAAGTTTCAAAAAGAGCACCTTGATCATGTCAGGATCGATCATGCTCGGGATCGGATATTTTGCATTAGGGATTCCAGGACATCTCCCGGCGTGGCGCGTGGAGTCCGCGGCGGTCTGCATGTTTGTTGCCGGTTTTGCCGTCTCCATGCTGAATGCCCCGATCTCGACGTATCTGATGGAAGTAACGCCGCGGCATATGCTGGGCAGAATTGGCGCCCTGATGACGGTAGTGTGCACGGCTGCAATTCCTGTCGGAAGCCTGATAACGGGCGTTGTGGCAGAGCATCAATCCCCTCCCGCGCTCTTCTCGTTGATGGGATTCGTCATGCTGGTGCCCGTGCTGTTCCTGATTCGAAAGAAGAGTTTCCGTGCCATCTGAACCCATCGCCGTTTTTGTAATTTCGACATTCTCGGCCTATAATGAAAAGGTGAAAAATTAACGTGAAGCTGAGGTGTACGGTGTGGAAACGAAGGAATTGACTACACTGGAAGAGATCAAAATATATTCAGATCCCTATCGGCTCCAGATTTTGAATGTATTAAACAAGATGGATCGTCCGGCAACCGTAAAGGAGGTCGCGGACAAGATCGGGGATGTGCCTGCGAAGGTTCATTATCATATGAAGAAGCTGGAGCGGATCGGCCTGGTCAAGATCGTATCGACGAAAGAGATCAACGGAATTATCGCTAAATATTACGAGCCTTTTGTCGGTACGGTAAAGATCAAGCGTGGGGCGGATTCCGACGAGCCGGTCATCAAGGAATTGATTCGATCCGAAACGAACAAATTATTATCCGAGCTGTTCGACCAGAATCGAGACCGTTTCTTTAAAAATATGAGCCAGGATGGCGAAGCGACGTCCATGTTGACCAATACCACCTTGTATATGAGCGAAGATGAAGCGCGCGAGTTATTTGTTGAGCTGGATAAAATGCTGACCCCTTATAAAAAGAAGCGCGGGGAAGAATTTGACGAATACGAGTTTTTTGCTTCCAATGTTCGGAACCATAAAGAATCTTGATTACGCAAAAAAAGCTGGTACCCGAACGTAAGGTACCAGCTTTCCCTTCTAATTTGCCAAATCAATTCATACATTCTTCTTATAATCGTCTTGTCCTGGTTTAATGGACATGCCGGGCGATGTGGAGGTTCCGTAATCTTCCACGGCATCCCAGGCGCCGGCGTCATCAAATTTACCGTCGGCTGCTTGGCGGTTGACGCCGGCGCCTGATGGGGGCGGGGTCATGACATCCTCTTCAACCGGACGGTTGTCGTTGATGTCTTTTCGGGGAGTATGCTCGAGGCAATAGGCCGTATAAGGCAAAGCTTCCAGCCGCTCATACGGAATTTCCCGTCCGCATTCGGCGCAGGTTCCGTATTCGCCTTGGTCCATACGCTGCAGGGCAGCATCAATCTGCTCCAATTCACGCTCGAGCGTCTCCTGAATGGCCAAATCCCGACCGCGTTCGAAAACTTCGGTGCCCACGTCAGCGGGATGGTTGTCGGCAGCGCTCAGCTCTCCCGTGGAGTCTCGCAGGGAAAGATCCTTGTTGGTGTCTTCCCGGGACTCCAATTGATTTTCCAACCGTTCTTTATCACTGAGCAACCGTTGTCTTAGTTCACTGTATTGTTGTTTTGTCATGCTGGTCATAGGAATAGTCGCTCCTTTCTGGGTTATGTGCACAATAGAAACTTCTTATGTAAATTCAATACCCGAAATGGATTGGTAACAATCACATGAAGCATGGGAATGACGGCCTGCCGTTTTTGGAACATTCTCCAAAAAAGCCCCGGAGTGTTTTAATCACGGTGCTTAATATGATATAAACAATGATAGAGAGAAGGCTAGGAAGAAGGGCTGCACCAATATTTGGAGGTAAATCATTATGGATGAACACATGAAACGCCGATTGGATAAACAGAAAAAGCTTTTTCGTCAGCTAGGCATTCAACTGGACGCTTTGTCTATCCATGAAAAGAATTTTTCGAATAAACTGAGGGGTTACGATCAGGAGGAAGTGGATTCCTTTCTGGACGAAGTGATTCAAGATTATGAGCGGTTCTATGCCACCATCTCCGATCTGATGGATAAATGGCAGGAGCAGCAGATCACCATTCGCGATCTGAGGGCTGGCGTTAAGCCAGAAGCTGAGCGTCCGGCACTGAATCCCGAAGAGATCGAAGAGACGGTGGCGAAGCTGGAAGCCGACTTGCGGCTTCTGAAGAAGCAGATCCGCCCAGAACAAAGATTCTATATTGATTAATGCCATACGATGCGAGCGAAATCATTACATAAGAAGTGTCCCAGCAACAAGAACCACACGCGGCCGATCACCGGCTGCGTGTGGTTTTGTTGTTTAGGTGCCCGGTTTTGAGCCATGGCGGCCCCGGCAGAGGCTTCTCCGGAGTCACGCTCTCGATCCTGTTTTGCAGCGGGACGGGCGTAAGGAGTGTCTTCGAGTAAAGCTGCTTGTTCGGGTCGTTACCTTCATAGGCATCTTCTTCGAAAAGCGAATATGGCCATAACGGTGCAAAATCGATTTGGTGCGGATGCCCGGTCCGATAGATCAAGAGCAGGATTGTCCCGGGGGATAGCGATGTAATCCAGTGACACCAACCGATCGGGGCATGTACCACCTGACCGGGTACGGCTTGAAACACGAGATTCCGGTGACTTGCGGGATCCACCAGGGAATAACTGATGTCTCCTTGAATGATGTAACACAATTCATCGGTATCCGGATGGCCGTGAGGCGGAAGCCCCTCACCGCGGCCGAGATGGATTTCCGACATGAACATGCCCTGCAGAAGGGGCAGCTCCAGGGACGACACGTTCGCTGCTCCTCGACCGGCAGTACGTTCAGCCTGTTTCCTGGAATGATATACATGCCTTGTCACCGCAGTGTCTCCGCAAACGCTGTGACGTTCCTCATATGAGCGGTCCTCCTTTTTTTAGCTGGAATATATTAAAAAGTGTACAAGCACGTCCCCTAACAATATATGCCCAAACGTTTATAAATCTGACTGCCTACGACTAAAGAATCATTGAATGTCATGAAAACTGGTTTTGCTTGTAAACCATTTTCATAACAATTACTATGAGAATATGAGCAGACTTATACTGATCGATAACAAGGGAGGTTAGCCGTATGTCTAACAACCTGAAATTCAACATCCGCAGCAAGATTGTCATCGGCTATTTATTGATATTAATGTGTCTTGGAGCTTTTCTCTGGATTGTCTCCGACCGTATCTCTTCCCTGCAGCAAGAAGCGGATTTTATAGAGAAACATGATATCGAAGTACATAATCTCACGCATGAAATCGAGAAGAATATGCTGGAGATGGAAACCGGCCAGAGAGGGTATGTCATTACGGGCGATGAAACCTACCTGGAGCCGTTCAACCAAGCGCTGTCGTCCTGGCAGATCAATTATAACAAGCTGTACAAGCTTGTGAGCGATAACTCGGAGCAAGCCAATCATCTGGAAAATATTAAGGAGAATATCAAAGAGTGGATTACCAACGCCGGACAGCCTGCGGTTCAACTCATGCAGCTGGGACAGGATGAAGAGGCCCTTCATTTCTTTATTAACGATCCCGGAAAGCAAGCGATGAATTCCATTCATGAGCTGTTCCTCTCCTTTCGAAGCAAGGAACGTGAACTGACAACCAGCAGAATCGAAGAAATGAAGGAGAGCAATGCCCGTTTATTGTACACGATGTACCTGTTATGGGCCGGAGCGGCACTGATCACCATATGTGCGGCTTGGGTCATTTCGAAAAGCATCGTAAAGCCGATCAATCAAGTAACCAACGTCATCTCCGACATTGTCAAGGGAGGAAACCTCTCCCAGCGAATCCATGTGCATTCCAATGACGAGGTCGGCCAGTTGGCCGATACAACCAACGAACTGCTCGCACAGGTTGGCAGGCAGAACTGGGCCAAGGACCATGTTTCGGTCATGTCGACGATTCTTCAATCGTCCGATCGCGTGGAGACGGCCGTGCAATTTTTCATCCATAAGCTGGCTTTGATCATGAAGCTTCCGTACGGGGCGGTGTTTATTACCCGGTCAGGATCGGAACTGGTTAAGGCTGCTGCTTTTGCCGACCCGGACGGAGAGCCTTGGAACAAGGTCAGGGATCGCTTCCTGCCGGGCGAAGGTTTGGTGGGGCAGTGCATGCTGGAGCAGCGCATGATCATACTGGACGATATACCGCCCAACTATGTGCGAATCGAATCTGGACTCGGCGATGCCGAGCCTTCGACGCTGCTGCTGGCGCCCGTGATGTTCGAGGGACAAGTTCTCGGCGTGATCGAATTGGCCAAGTTCAAACCCTTCGATGAGCTGGAGATTCAACTGATCGAACAGTTGAATTTTCAGCTTGGAGTGACCTTGAATTCGATTCAAAGCAAAATGGAAATCCAACAGCTGTATCATGAATCACAAACGCTGAACGAGGAACTGCAGAGCCAGACCGAAGAGCTGCAAGCGCAGACCGAGGAGCTTCAAACGCACTCCGTGGAAATGCATCTGTTGAATGAACGGTTGGGAGCCCAAAAGGAAGCGGCTTTAATCGCAGCCAGCGAATTGGAAAAATACGCGAAGGAGCTGGAGAAGAGCTCTAAATATAAATCGCAGTTCCTGGCCAATATGTCCCATGAGCTGCGGACGCCGCTGAACAGCATGCTCATCCTCTCCCAGATTTTGGCGGAGAATAAGCAGGGGAATCTGACGGAGGAAGAACAGCATTACGCTACCGTCATTCATAATTCAGGCAGTGAATTGTTGAATTTGATCAATGATATCCTGGATCTGTCCAAGGTCGAGGCAGGTAAGATGCAGATCGAAATGGACTTGGTGAACTTGACGGAGCTGCCGGAGCTGATGGAAGGATACTTCTCCAAAAGCGCGGAATCCAAAAATCTGGAATTTGATATCGAGATGGCGGATGACCTGCCCGACATGATGTACAGCGATGGGATGCGCCTTCATCAAATCCTGCGCAACCTGCTCTCCAATGCGATTAAGTTTACGGAGAGCGGCAGCGTGAAGCTGAAGGTAAAGAAAATGAATTCGATTGTCACTTCGGATTTCATTATCAGCGGCGACGTCATTGCTTTTTCCGTTGAGGATACCGGCATCGGGATTGCGGCAGAGCATCTACAGCCGATCTTCGAAGCATTCCAGCAAGGCGAAGAAACCACCGCCAGAAAATTCGGAGGCACGGGTCTCGGCTTATCCATATCGCTGCATTTAGCCAAACTGCTTGGCGGGTATATAACCGTGGAGAGCGAAGTAGGAATCGGCAGCACCTTTATATTATATTTGCCGCTCGTCACGGAGAGCGGTGCAGTCGACAGCCTGTTTATGCTGCCCGAAGTGGCTGCCACGGCAAGCGACAACAGCTTGAACGATATCCGGATGGAAGAGTACGAACAGGAGGAGCTTAGCCGGTTGGAGAACAAAACCGTATTGATCGTCGATGATGATATACGGAATGTGTACGCTTTGACCAATGCGCTGGAGAAACTCCAGTTGACCGTGCACACAGCCCAGAACGGTTTCGAGTGCTTGGAGCTGTTAAGCAAACATTCATCCATCGATGCGGTATTGCTGGATACGGTCATGCCTGAAATGGACGGCGTCGAAACGATGAAGCGGATTCGGGAGAACCCGGAGTGGAGCGATCTGCCACTGATCGTCATGAGCTCGAATGCGATGAGGGATTCGGATCAATACCTTGGAGAAGGTGCGAACGGCTATCTTCACAAGCCGCTCCAACTCCGCGAGGTCATCCTTATCCTTCAGAAATGGATAGGGTAATAAGCGATCAAGTCAAGTCCCGGATATGACGGCGCTAATGTGCTGTTCCTTGCAAGGGCATGTCGTAAGTTGACGAATGCAAGCGGGTTGTTTTATGATGGAAACATAGTAGAAACATAAAACGGCGTGTTACCTGAAGCAGGGCATGAGCCAAGAAGAGACATCTTTATTTAAGGGGGTCTTTTCTTGGCTTTTTCAATGTTCATGCGGTGGGAGTATTTCTCCGCAAATGAATCCTATGGCGGAACACTGTTTAAACTTAAAGGAAAGGGGGAAGTTAATGAGCGGGATCGAGTTGTTTACAGTCGTTCGTGTTATTGGTAACAATGTCGTGATGGTTACTGGCGGCAAAAAAGAATCGGAATATGTCATCTTAGGCAAAGGCATTGGCTTCGGCGCAAAAATAGGCGGTACGATCGCTTCGGACGATAAGCGGATTGAAAAGCTGTTCAGGCTGGAGGATCGGGAGCAGTGGAGCCAAGCTCACCATCTGCTGGAAGAATTTGATCCGCAGGTGATGGAGATTACGGATCAAATACTGAATCTCATCGGACAGGAATTTCCGGGCACATTGAATGATAAGGTATACCTGGCGCTTCCAAGCCATATCCAGTTTACGATCTACAGAATCCGCAAAGGCATGGATATTATCAATCCTTTCCTTGAAGAAACCCGGATCAGCTTCCCAAAAGAATATGATATCGCAGCCAAGGCAGCGGAATTGATCGGCAAGACCTTCGATATAGAGGTTCCCGAGGATGAGATTGGCTTCTTGACCTATCATGTGTATTCGGCCGTCAGTCATGTACCCGTTGGCCATCTGGTCAAGGCATCGAACGTGGTGGGAAGCCTGGTGAAGTATATTGAAGAGGAGCGGCAGGTCGCCTTTGACCGGGGAAGCATGGATTATGTTCGTCTGCTCATGCATTTAAGGTTCTCGGTAGACCGCATTCTGAATCAGGAAATCCATGTCGATAATCCGTTCGCGGAACAGATCCGCTCCAAGTTCACGCAGGAATACGGATTGGCAACACGTCTCGCAGGCATGATGGAGAAAGAACTTGGCAAGAAAGTGCCCGAAGCGGAGGTCTGCTTTCTGGCTATGCATTTATACCGGCTCTTCACAGGCCGACTACAGCAAAAGAATCAACCCAGGGAGGAATCTTAACATGTTTGATCGTTGGAAAAAGAAAAAAACAGCTACTGTCATTCAACTCACAGCCCCATTGTCGGGTAAAGCCGTGCCTTTATCGCAAGTGCCCGATGAGGCGTTTGCTGCCGGACACATGGGCCAAGGCATCGCCATCGAGCCTTCCGAGGGCAAATTAATCGCGCCGTTTGACGGGACCGTTGCGCATGTCATCAAGTCCAAGCATGCCGTCATGCTCGAGGATCCCGCAACCGGCCTGCAGTATTTGTTCCATATCGGGATTAACACGGTCGGTTTGAAGGGTGAAGGCTTTACAAGCCATGTTCAAGCCGGTGACCAGGTGAAGTCGGGCCAGACGCTCATCGAATTCGACATGGCTGCGATCCGGGCCGCCGGTTATCCGACGATTACGCCGATTATCGTAACCAATGCGGATGAAGTGGCTTCCAAGGTGGACGGTCAGACCGGTGACGTCGTGTCCGGCCAAAATCCTGTTTTGACCATCGAATTGAAATAGTTTTCATTCGATAAGGAAATAAATATTGGTTATTGACAAAACGTGAAGACGTGAATTAAGATAACAACATCAAATGAATACGTTTAAGGCGTGTTACCATAAACATGGGCATGAGCCAAGAAGAAACGGACTATTTAATGCATAGTCGCCGTTCTTCTTGGCTTTTTTTGTTGACTTCGAATGATGATGGTTTCCATGCCGCCTTAAAATGATGAATACAAGAGCCCGCAAGGAGGAGGATTTTCTGAGGTATTTCTGTTCCGGAGTGAATGGGAAGAAGTGGTTATTATATCGACGCATTATGTAAACGGTTTCAGCAGAAGCTAAATTATTGAAGTTGAAAGGATGATTGACATGCTGGCTAAATTGCAAAAGCTGGGTAAGTCCCTTATGCTGCCGGTGGCCACATTGCCTGCGGCAGGTATCTTGCAGGGGCTTGGATTGATCGACTATCAAAAAGACATACCATTGGGAGCTCTCGGAGCTTTTTTGAATCAATATGTAACTCCGTTCATGACTTCAGGCGCCCTTGCCATTCTGGATAATCTGCCGATTATTTTTGCGATCGGCGTTGCGATCGGATTCGCCGGGGATGCCGTTGCGGGTCTCTCCGCTCTTATCGGGTACATGGTGCTTACAAGAGTGCTGGCGCAGGTGCCGCTGCAAATGCCGTTTATACCGGATGACGTAAAGCTGAATATGGGCGTTCTTGGCGGTTTCTTTGTCGGTCTATGGTCCGCCTACCTGTATAATAAATTCCACAACATTAAGATGCCGGATTGGTTGGGCTTCTTTGCGGGTAAACGCTTCGTACCGATCATCACGGCGGCCTCCACGATGGTGCTGGCAGTGCTGATCGGCATGATTTGGAGTCCGATCCAGGATGGCATTTCCGCCTTCGGCAACTGGGTTGTCGGTCTGGGAGGCATCGGTTCGTTCATTTTCGGTACGGCTAACCGCTTGCTGATCCCTCTGGGTCTGCATCACGTATTAAACTCCATCGCCTGGTTCCAGATCGGCGATTACACGAATGCCGCGGGCGAAGTCGTTCACGGCGACCTGTGGCGTTTCTTTGCGGGAGACCCGACGGCAGGCATGTTCATGTCCGGTTTCTTCCCGATCATGATGTTTGCGATGCCGGCTGCGGCGCTGGCCTTTATGCATACCGCCAAGCCGTCCAAACGCAAGCTCGTCGGCTCCATCTTTATCGGTTCGGCAGTGGCGTCGTTCCTGACGGGGATCACCGAACCGCTTGAATTCGCGTTCATGTTCATTGCTCCGGTACTGTATGTAGTGCATGCGATTTTGACAGGTCTTTCCGGATTGATCATGTATGTCCTGGATGTGCATTTGGGCTTCTCGTTCTCGGCGGGCCTGATCGACTACCTGGTGAATCTGAAGCTGTCTACCAATGCTTGGCTGCTTCTGCCGGTCGGCTTGGCTTTCGGAGTCGTTTACTATCTGCTGTTCAGAATCCTCATTGTCAAGCTGAACTTGAAAACGCCTGGACGCGAGGAAGACGACGACATGGATACGGTTTCTGACGATGGCGATACAGCTGCCCCGGCTCCATCCGGCGCGGCATCCAATGAGTCCAAAGCGGCCAAGGTTTTGCAAAACATCGGCGGTGCGGATAATATTACCAGCATCGATGCTTGTATCACGCGTCTGCGCCTCGTCGTTAAAGACGAGAAGGCCGTTAAGGATTCGGAGTTGAAAAAATTAGGCGCATCCGGTGTCATGCGTCTGGGTCAAGGCGCGGTTCAGGTCGTATTCGGACCGCAGGCGGAATCCATTAAAGACGAAATCAAAAAAATGATGTAAATGTGGCGGCAGCTGCTGCTAACGAGAGAAACCCTGTGCTATTCCAAGCACAGGGTTTCTCTTTTTTGCACAGGTTCATTATCGGTTCAGGCTTTTACGTTGTCCCCAATACCGGATGTTGACATTGACATCAAGCTCAAGCGGCGTTTCGTCGTAGATTTCCTTTTTCTGTTCCACTAATTTCTTCCAAAGCATGGGGTCTGTTCGGTACAATTGGAGACATAGTTCATAAGGATCCGCGTGGATCAATGCTGCTTTATGAAAGGTGTTCTGCAATTCCTTACGCAGGGTATCTTCCGTTAATCGCTTCATTTCCTTAATCCCCACCTGCTTGTATATATTCTGTACCGTGCCAATGACGTTCAGCTTGATTCGATACGAAGCATCGTTTGGCTTCCGGATGACTTCGATGGTAGATTGGGGCTTCTCCAGCCGAATGCTCCCGACTGCTTCACCGTCCGCCTGAACGACGACGGCAGCGTGAGTATTATTCGATGCTAACCAGCGGGTCCCCAGCAGATCGGATCGTGGGAGCCAGCCCATCAATTCTTTGTTCTTGATCAGAAATCCGCCGTTCACTTCCAATATCGGATGCTGCTTCAGATTTTCCGACCAGTTCTGCGTCGAAATATGAAGGGAGGGAAGCAGAACGGTTGCAGCTTTTTCCCGATAGAGACGAATAAAGTTCACGAATTGGATCGGACGTATAAACGAGAATTGGACATAGCTTTCCCTGGGTTCATGAAGCAGCGAGTGCAGGGGGGAGAGCTGAAAGAACGGCGACACCGTAAAGAGATCCTCCATCTTATCCTTGGTCCCGTATATCCATTTCGTATACCGGATTTCCTGCGAGCGGTTGGTCAGGTCGAACACTTGCGACAACTGCTTAGGTTTTAACACGGCTTCCGTAAGCACCAAAGCCGTCACATGACCCCAGGAGACCCGCTGCTGACTCGACGTGTACAGATCAACGAGGGCTTCAGTCAACGTGGTGCCGGTTCCACGGCCAACCCAGATAGGCGCTTTCTCCGTCTGTTTGTTGGATTCTTGTTTGGCAATCGTGGCAAAGTCAAGCATCTGCACGTATATGATATATTTCTCGTCCTTGTAATCCACGCCCAAAGCCGTGATATAGTTGATATCCTGGACTTCATTGTTGTCCCAGCAGCCTGAGAGCAGCAGAGATGTCAGGCATACGAGTATCCATACCCGCTTCATAACGCGCCGCCTTTTTTCCGTTTCCCCGGAAATCGCAAGAGATTGCCCAGGATTTTAGATATGGAGAAGGGCGAGAAAGGGGCAAGGTACGGCTGCCCGAACGGATTATGGTTGGCTGCATATTGAACGATCATGAAGACCGATATGAAGAAACCGAATAACCCGAACATCGAGGACAGGGTAAGGACAAAGAAACGCAAGATCGTTTGGCTGACAACAAAATCCTGATTGGAGTGGGTAGACCCCGCCACAAAGGATAGGGCGCCGATGACGGTCATCGTCGGCGAGAAAAAACCGCCCCGAATAGCTGCGTCGCCGATAATGATACCGGAAACCACCGTAATGGTCGACGCGATCGGAGAAGGCATCTGCATGCCGGCCTCCCGCAGCAGAGTGAGGAGAAACAGGATGATCAGCATCTCAAACCCGGTCGGGATCGGAAGGCCGAGCCTGGTATTCGCAACCGTTGCCAGCAGCGGAAAAGGGATTTGATCCTGGTGAAAGGCTAATAGCGTTATATAGAAGCCGGGAAGGAAAATGGAAATCAGGAACCCGAACATTCTCAGAATTCTCCAGGGCATCACGAAATAGAACGGCATTTGGGGGTCTTCGGCAGCGAACAGCAGCTGCATGAAGCTCGCAGGCGCGATCAATAGGACGGGACTTCCCTGCATAATAATGACCAAACGGCCGCGAGTCAGAGAGTCGTATGCCAGGTCCGTCCGCCCCGTGTAGTCAAACATGGGAAGCACGCTGTACCTGTACGGAGTCAGATGCTCCGCAAGCTCGCCGATCCCTACGGGAGGATCCCCGGCGTAATGGTTTAGCTTGTCCACGATGGCCGTGACGGTCTCCGGTATGACCTTGTCCTTTAAATACATGATGCCGACGGTGGTTTTGCTTTTGTCTCCAAGCTTAAAGGAGGAATAGACAAGTCCCGGTGATTTCAGCCTTTTGCGGATAAGTGCTACATTGATATCCAATTCCTCGACAAACCCGTCGCGAGGTCCTTTGACCGAGGTTTCCGTGGCGCTTTCTTCCGGCGTTCGGCCGATGGTTTTGCCGGCGCTGTACGAATACAGCTTATCGTCCTTAGGGAAATACAGGGCAACGTAGCCGGAATAAACAATGTCATCGACGGACTCCAAATCGGCATCGGCGACATCCAGCGTAAGATAATATTCAAGGTTGGTCGGGTCAAACGGATGCTTTTGCGAAACGGAAGTATTCCATTCCTTGCTGATGACAGGCAAAAAGACCTCGGACAACACTTTCGAATCGCACATCATCGGGCTGTAAACCATAATCGCCCAAGGCTCTTCATCCATTCCCGGGTAGGACGTTATATAGACGTCATCGGAATCGGCATAACGATCGCGCAATTGCTGTTCGGTCATGTTCATTGCGGCGTTTCTCCTTTCGTGGAACTGGCATCCTGCGGCTCTTGCTGATTCGGTTTGCGGATCAGGAAGAATAACAGGAGGCTTAGGATGGTGATATAAACGGCGGATGCGGGCAAGAAATAATCGGCCATGGCATAATACATTTTCAAATTGCTGATCGGTGAGGCGCACAGTATGATGAGCAGCGTGGTGACGGCTAATACGCCAACGCTCTGTCTGGACTTGGGAAGAAGGGTTTCGCAGAGCAAAAAAATCGAAATGGAAATGGAGATATAAGCTCCGCTAAGCCACTGGAAGATGGATAAAAAATCGACGTGTTCCACGAATTTGCCCAGCTTCACGAGACGCCATTGCTCATAGGCGGGGTACCGCTGAAGCTTCATTTCTTCCGGACCAAATTCGGCAATGCCGCCGATCGTGGGTCCAAACGTGAGGAAGATGAGAACCAGATGGATGAGCAGGATCGTAAGAAAACCGGGTTTTTTCTGCAGGTGAGGTCGCAGAAACAAGATCAGGATAAATTGGGACAGCCCTCCGAGCATGATAGGAACTCCGCTGAGAACCGGCATGAAGCCGTCCTCAAGGACAGGCAGCAAGTAACTGTAATTTTTCACTTTCAGATTGGACACGGATACGAATATGCCCAGCAAGACGACGCAAGGCAGCAAGATGCCGGCGGCAACGCCGATGGTTTTGATCCCGTGGTTAATGCTGATAAGGCATAGCATCATGAGCACGAATGCGGTGGCAACGACAGGGGTTTGGATCATGTAGGTCGATTTCGTCCAATCGATGACTTCCTTCAAGGTATAGAAGGCAAAAGCGAAGAAATACAAGCCGGACATGCCCATCGCAACGATGCGAACCGCCCTGCCGCTGCTTTCGTCCAACGCTTGCTTGATCGAACGGGAGCCGACTTTTTTGATGATTCCATAAATAAGCAGAATCCAGGGCATGAATAACACGGCCGACACGAGAATGGTGATCCAAGCATCCCGTCCGGACTTCTCCAGAAGCACAGGGATGATCATGACATGATTGGTCAAACCTGCCGTGAGCATCATAATCATAAACGCCTGATTCGTTGGAATACCGCGAGCTAATGACATGTGTGTGATCCCCCAATTCTGCTTTCTTCCGTTTATACTTCTCGGGGAACAGCCAAAATATGCGAGAGCATCCAGCCTCGGGCTGCATGAACCGTTTGCTCGTTTTTTCATCATGAACTTAAAAGGCATTTTTAGGCTCGGCGGCGTGGTACATAAATCACGGAGAATCCCTTCATAATAAGGAAAGTTTTGATCGAACACATCACGATATCCGGAGGACATAACCGTGAACAGAGGAGCGAAAACGGAGGCAGGGGAAGCAAAAGGGAATCTGAAGTGGTGGCAGCTATCGCTGCTGGGAGTCGCATCAACGATCGGCACGGGGTATTTTCTCGGATCCGCGCTGGGTATCCGGCTTGGGGGCCCGGCTTTTCTTCTTTCTATTATATTGGCGGCGACGGCCACCTACTTCGTGTTTGATGTGCTGGCGCGAATGACGGCGGAGGATCCGCAAAAAGGCTCGTTCCGAACCTACGCCAAAAAAGCCTACGGCCGGTGGGCAGGCTTCTCAACAGGGTGGATGTACTGGTGCTCCGAAGTGTTGATCATGGGAAGCCAGATGACGGCGCTGGCGATATTCTCCCGCTTTTGGTTTCCTGGCGTTCCGATGTGGATATTCGCATCAGGTTATGCCGTATTGGGGCTTTTTGTCATATGGATCGGCACCAAGGGCTTCGACCGCCTGGAGAATGTGCTGGCTGTTATTAAGGTCGCTGCCATCGTCATGTTTCTTGTCATTGCCGCCGCCGCTTGGATGGGATGGTTGAAAGGCGGGAATAAGCCCCATGTTCCGGGCAGCATGAACGCCTTATTCCCGACGGGCGGTAAAGGCGTATGGTCGTCCTTGATCTTTGCGTTTTATGCTTTCGGCGGAATTGAAGTCATGGGAGTGATGGCCGTCCGCTTGAAGAATCCGAAGGAAGCGCCGAAATCGGGCAAGGTGATGATTCTCCTGCTGTCCGTCGTATATGTACTGTCTATTGGCATGGCCGTGATGATGGTAATCTGGAATCGATTCTCCACGACGAAAAGCCCCTTCGTTGTGGCGCTTAGCTCGTATCAGCTGCCTTTTATCCCCCATATATTCAATGCGGTCTTAATCATTGCCGGATTCTCGACGATGGTTGCCTCGCTGTATGCCGTAACCACGATGCTGGTCACGTTATCCGAGGATAAGGATGCGCCCAAGCTGTTTTCCAGAAAAATGTTTAAGCGCGATACGCCCATCTTCTCCCTTTCCCTAACCGCCGCCGGGTTGATTGTATCCATCGTGCTGTCTCTGCTCATGCCCGGCAAGATTTACGAGTATCTGACAACTGCGGCAGGCCTTATGCTGCTGTATAACTGGTTTTTTATCCTGATATCGGCCGGCCGGCTGATGGAGCTTACGGGATGGGGCAAGGTCAAAAGATACATCGGTATGATACTCATAGCGGCTGCCGTCAGCGGAACCGCCCTGCACCCGACGAGTCGGCCGGGACTCTGGATCAGTCTCGGGTTCATATTGTTAATCGGACTGGTCGTATTATGCATGCGCTCCGTGTGGAAGAAATCCGGTCAGGGCCGCGCGATGGAGAGGGAAAAGCGCAAGCTTAGCCCCAAACCGGCCCGTTAGAATACGAGCGGGTAAAGTAATGCCAGAGCTCGAATTTCGAAATAAACGCCAAACACGATTAGCGAGATCCCGGAAAGCACCGAAATGAGAGAAAGCGCCCGCTCGTTTAAATATCGGCGGAATACGCTGCCGAGCGCGGCCATGAACAAGTCCCACAGCACGACCCCGGCGATGACGGCAACGCTGTAGAGAAACAGGTTCCCGGACCCTTCGTCCGCAGCCGTTTTGACCAGGATGGAGCCGTAGATGCCGAGCCAGAACAGAATCGTCATCGGATTCGAGACGGACATGAGAAACCCGGAGAGCGTGCTTTTCCATAACGAATCATCGCTTTTTTCTTGACTGATCGTCACTTTATTGGCGTTCAGGATGCTTTCCAGCCCGGAATAGATAAGGACAAAAGCGCCGAACAGCCAGAGGAATGTCTGCATGAACGGCGTATTCAGAAAATGTACAACGCCGAGATAGACGAGGACCATATACAGGATATCCGCAAGGACCGCACCAATGCCGAACAGCCAAGCATGCCAGAACCCTTTCTTGATCCCCTTATCAAGCTGCGCCGCATTAATCGGACCAACGGGGGCTGATAGGGAAAGGCCAAGGATCATGTAGCTAATTAGAATACTCATCAACTTCCACCTCTCGTCTGGAACATGGATACCACAGCTTGTACCTGCTTGCTCGTACATTGTATTCGGCAGGCGGACAAACTAAAACTGGATTGGGAATTTTTTCTGCCTTAAAAAGACGTGAAAAACCGCGCAGCTCCCTGCGCGGTTTTATTTGATTTCGTTTATTTGATAGGATATAGATGAATGTCAGATGGCTGGTATTGCAGCATTACATAACCATAAGAAGAGGTGCATCCCAATGAGTCGCCCATATCGGATTACGGTATTGTCAGACACCCATATGCCCAAAAAGGCGAAGGAACTGCCAGACCCGCTGCTTGAAGATTTACGGCAATCGGAGCTTATTGTTCATGCCGGAGACTGGTCCGATTGGGCGCTCTACGAGCTGTTAAGTCAATATGCTCCCGTGGATGGCGTGGCCGGGAATGTGGATGACGCGCGGATCGTGGAACGCTTTGGGTATAAAAGACTGGTTGAAATCGAAGGCAAGCGCATCGGGATTGTGCACGGACACGGTCAAGGCGGAACGACGCCATCACGAGCCAGAAAAGCTTTTGCAGATACGGAGGTGGACTGCATCTTGTTCGGCCACTCCCATATTCCCTTTAAAGAAGATGTACAGGGGGTCCTGCTGTTCAATCCCGGTTCCGCTACGGATAAAAGGCGGCAGCCCCGTTATTCGCATGGAAGGATCGAGATCCTGGACGGTAACCTGGAAGCCCATCATGTTTTTTATGATCGGAAGTGAACGAAATCAAGGCATTGGTAAAATCAGTATGGGGCTGCCTGCTTTTGAAATCACCCGTATCAGGTTAATTAATAGAAGTCCCCGATATGGTAAATCATGTGGATGTGAGGATTGTTATGTCAAAGGAAGATAAACAAAAAGATGTGATTCAGGTAGGTTTGTCCGGGTGGGGGGATCATGACAAGCTGTACGACGAAGGGGCAAGGCCTGCAGATAAGCTGGAAATGTACAGCAGGCATTTTCCCATCGTGGAGATGGACAATTCGTTCTATGCCATACCCTCCCCGGAACAAATGACAAAATGGGCGGCAGCCGTCCCGGACCATTTCGGTTTTATTGTAAAGGCCTATCAGGGCATGACAGGACATGCCCGCGGACAGGGCAAGGACAGATATCCCAGCGTAAAAGCGATGTTCGATCATTTGCTTGCATCGGTCGAAGAATTGCGAGCGGCGGACAAATTAAGGACCGTGCTATTCCAATACCCGCCATGGTTTGGTTGCGAACGCAAGCATGTGGACACTCTGAAGCGTACGCGGGAATGGATGAAGGACGTTCCGGTAGCCTTGGAGTTTCGCCATCAGAGCTGGTATGCGCCGGAGTTTCGTGAGAAGACCCTCGAATTTATGCGGAGCGAGGGCTGGATCCACAGCATAGCCGACGAGCCGCAAGCCGGTATCGGATCGGTGCCGGTCGTGCTTGAGACATCGGGCACGGAGGCCGTGATGATCCGGATGCACGGACGAAACGCCGATGGGTGGCATTCCAGCGGTCAGCCCAACTGGCGAGAGGTCCGGTATTTGTACCGTTACAGTCCGGAAGAATTGGAACAGCTGAGAGGATGGATAGAGCAATTGCTAAAGAAAGCGAAGCAGTGCTGGATTATCTTCAACAACAATTCGGGAGGCGATGCTTCCGACAACGCCAAACAGCTTCTTCAACTGCTGGGGATGAACACCGGCCCCGAGCCGCTGCGGCAGATGGACTGGCTGGAAGAGGATATTTTTTCCGAATAAATGGGTTTAAATGGAACCCCATACAGGGAACTGGTGAACGAGCGGACAAATCGTCAAAAAATTGACGCAAATTCATCTGTTTCTGAGATCATTATTATATATAAAGGGTATTTTCGGTATTGAGGCCAAGTGTATTATAATGTAATCGTAAGAAAACGTTTATTTAATGTAAAATGTAGTATGCAAAATGTAAAATTAGAAATTCCGTCCTTGAGCAATCAAAATAATCTGACGGAGGGAGTCAGCGATGAAGACCCTTGACAGAATGACAGAGGGACCATGGCAGAAATATCACGGTCCGAACTTGGGGTACATTCAAGATCAGTATGAGAAGTTTTTGCAAGACCCGCAATCTGTGGAGCCAGGATACCGCGAGCTGTTCGCAAGCTGGGGACCGCCTCCATCTTTGGAAAACAATGAAAAGAAAGCGGATTCGCAGGGACAAGGTGTAAGCTACGACCCGCAATTGATGAAAAAAGGGGTAGCTGCCGGCAAACTGGTGTGGAACATTAGAACCTACGGTCATCTGGCCGCAGACATTGATCCGATTGGAATCGGAAACGAAGCCGACACGCGTCTGCTTCAACCGGAAAGCTACCAACTCAGCCAAGCGGATTTGGCCGCCCTGCCTGCAGAGATCGTCTGGGAGGAGGCTCCCGGCGATATCAAGAACGGCTTAGAGGCAATCCAGCGGCTGTTGCAACTATATACAGGCTCCATTGCCTATGAATTTAGCCACGTCCACGATGAAGAAGAACGCAAGTGGCTCAACCAGCAGGCCGAATCAGGCCGCTACTTGTCCGACATGAGCGTTGAAGAGCGCAGGGGATTGTTGAAGAAGCTGCTCGAAGCCGAGCAGTTCGAGGAATTCCTGCATCGCACGTTCGTAGGCGCGAAGCGCTTCTCGGTTGAGGGCAACGAGGCACTCGTGCCGCTGCTCGACGAGATCGTTCGCCAAATGGCCGAAGCGGATGTCAACTCCATTCTCGTGGGTATGGCGCACCGCGGACGTTTGAACGTTCTGGCTCATGTGCTGGGCAAGGATTACGGCAAGATTTTCTCGGAGTTCATGCACTCGCCGAATAAACATTTGGTGCCGTCCGAAGGCTCCATGGGCATCAACTACGGCTGGACGGGCGACGTAAAGTACCATTTGGGCGCGGACCGTTACCTGAAGAAGGATGAAGCCCGGCAGGTTCGGATCACGCTTGCGAACAACCCGAGTCACCTGGAATACGTCAATCCGGTAGTAGAGGGCTTTGCTCGTGCCGCCCAGGAGGATCGCAGCGAAGCGGGTTATCCGAAGCAGGATGTGAACAAAGCGCTGAGCATTCAGATTCATGGCGATTCCGCGTTCCCTGGCGAAGGCATCGTGCCGGAAACCTTGAACTTCAATAAATTGCCGGCGTTCCGTACGGGCGGATCGATTCACATCATCGTGAACAACCGCATCGGATTCACGACGGAAGGCAAGGATTCCAGATCGACCCATTATGCGAGCGATTTGGCAAAAGGTTATGAGATTCCGATTATCCACGTGAACGCGGATGATCCGGAAGCGTGTATCGCAGTGGCCCGTCTTGCCAGCGATTACCGCAACAAGTTCAAGAAGAGCATTCTGATCGATCTTGTCGGCTACCGGAAATATGGCCACAACGAGACGGACGATCCGGAAACGACCCAGCCGCTGATCTACCAGAAGGTGAAGAACCATCCAACCGTCAGCACGATTTATATGAAGAAACTGGTGGATGGAAACATTCTGACCCAAGAACAAGTGGACGGTTTGAAGAACGGCGTCGTGGAGGTCTTGAAGAACTCTTACGAGAACGTGAAGACGAAGGATCCGGTTGATCAGATTCTGCTCGGACTGAACCCTACGGACGGCAAATCCAAGACGGAAGCCGCGACGAATGTATCTGCAGAGGTGCTGCGCGGCATTAACCGCGAGCTCCTGCAGTGGCCTGAAGGCTTTACGGTATATCCAAAGCTTCAACGCATCCTCGAGCGGCGTAGCAATTCGCTGGACGAGGGCGAGAAGGTGGACTGGGGTCATGCCGAAACGCTGGCCTTCGCTACGATTCTCGCTGACGGCAAGCCGATCCGGATCACGGGACAGGATGCCGAACGTGCAACGTTTGCCCATCGAAACCTGGTGCTTCACGATGCGGTTAATGGAGAAACCTTCTGCCCGCTGCACCGGCTGCCGCAAGCCAAGGCATCGTTCGCGATCCACAACAGCCCGCTGACCGAAGCTGCGGTCGTTGGATTTGAATATGGCTACAATGTGTACTCTCCCGAGACTTTGGTGATCTGGGAAGCGCAGTACGGCGATTTCGTCAACTGTGCACAGGTGATCATCGACCAGTTCATTACGGCGGGCCGTTCGAAGTGGAGACAGAAGTCCAGCTTGGTGATGCTGCTTCCTCACGGCTATGAAGGAAACGGCCCAGAGCACTCCAGTGCTAGATTGGAACGCTTCCTCCAGCTGAGCGGCGAGGATAACTGGACGGTTGCGAATCTGACTTCGGCCGCCCAATATTTCCACCTGCTGCGCAAACAGGCTTCCCTGACCAACACGGACGATGCCAAGCCGCTGGTGGTCATGGCTCCGAAGAGCTTGATCCGTAACCCGCGTGTCGCGTCGCCTGTGAACGCGTTTAGCGAGGGCGGTTTCCAGAAGGTAATGGAACAGCCGGGTCTAGGTCAAACACCTAAGAAGGTGGAACGCCTTGTATTGTGCTCGGGGAAAATCGCGATCGACTTGGAAGACGCGCTGGATAAGCAGAAGGGTGAGGACCAATCCTGGATCCACATTCTTCGTGTGGAACAGCTGTATCCTTTCCCTAAAGAAGAAATTTCCCGTGTGATGCAGAAGTATCCGAACCTGAAAGAGATTCTGTGGGTTCAGGAAGAGCCTCAGAACATGGGCGGCTGGAGCTTCATGGAGCCGAGAATTCGTGAAATTGCACCTAAAGGCACAGAGGTCCGTTACAGCGGACGTCCTGAGCGTTCGAGCCCTGCTAGCGGATATCAGGATGTTCATGCTTATGAGCAACAGACCATCATTTCTTTTGCCCTTAATCGTAAAACTATAAATCAAGAGATCTCATTGGGGAGGTAGCGGCTGTGAGCGAAATTACTGTACCAGCTATGGGCGAATCCATCACCGAAGGAACGATATTCAAATGGCACGTAAAAGAAGGGGATAGCGTCAACATCGGTGATGTGCTGCTCGAGTTAGAAACGGATAAGGTTAATCTTGAAATTAGCGCAGAGTCTGAAGGCGTTGTGGAAAAAATCCTTCGTCAAGAAGGGGAGAACGTAACGATCGGCGAAGTGATCGGTCAAATTTCTCCGCAGGAAGGCGTTCCAAGTGCATCGGCGCCGAAGGCGGCTGAAGCTCCAGCCTCCGTGCAAACGGAAGCTGCTTCGGCACCCGCCGCAGAAGCACCGAAACCGCAAGCTCCGGTACCGGCTCAGAACGAGGAAGGAGCAGGTCTGACTGCATCGCCATCCGCACGCAAACTGGCTCGTGAACGCGGGATTGATCTGGACCAGGTACAGGGCCGCGACCCGATCGGTCGGATTTACCATGATGATGTGAAGAATCATAACGAAGCTAAGCCGTCTGCGGCACCTAGCAAGCCGGCAGCTTCAACGCCTGCACCGGCAGCACAAGCACCTGCTGCCGAGTATGGCAAACCGGTTGAACGTACCCGCATGTCCCGCCGTCGTCAAACGATTGCGAATCGTTTGGTCGAAGCGCAGCATACGGCTGCCATGCTGACGACCTTCAATGAAGTGGATATGACCGCGATCCTGGACGTGCGCAAGCGTCGTAAGCAAGCATTCCAAGAGAAGCATGACGTAGGGCTCGGTTTCATGTCCTTCTTCACCAAAGCGGTTGTGGGTGCGTTGAAGAGATTCCCGCATCTGAACGCCGAGATCGACGGCGTCGATATCGTCGTGAAGAAATTCTATGATATCGGTATTGCGGTATCCGCCAAAGAAGGGCTTGTCGTTCCGGTCGTTCGCGATGCCGATCGTCTTGGTTTTGCCGAGATTGAGAAGGAAATCGGCAATCTGGCTGCCAAAGCCCGCAATAACGCGCTGTCCTTGTCTGAGCTGCAAGGCGGTACGTTTACGATTACGAATGGCGGCGTCTTCGGCTCGCTGTTGTCTACGCCGATCCTGAATACGCCTCAGGTGGGTATCCTCGGCATGCACAAAATCCAGCTTCGCCCGGTAGCGATTGATGCTGAACGCATGGAAAATCGTCCGATGATGTACATCGCATTGTCTTACGATCATCGGATCGTTGACGGTTCCGAGGCGGTTCGCTTCCTGGTAACCGTGAAAGAGCTCCTCGAAGATCCGGAGTCGCTGCTTCTGGAAGGATAATCATCCAAGCCAAAGAGACTCACCTATATAAGAAGGCCGCATGGCAGTGTCCATGCGGCCTTTCTTATTGCGCGATTAGGATTTAGATTGATTTTTATCGTCTGGATCGGGAAGATCCCGGGGATTCCAATTCTCAGCCTGAGGCTCCACATCCTGATGCTTCTTCACCTTGTCGCGTTGTTCCTGGGAGTCGTTCTCCGTGTCCTGATGATTGCGTACTTCTTCGCTGTTCGGTTGTTTCATGGGAATACCTCCTTCAGTCAATGTAATACATACATACCCGGTATGGCAAAAGACAAACAGGCTGCAAACGGCGAGTCATTTGATTTTCATCAGGGTTGAAGTTAACATGGTAACTGAAAGCATCACTACATAGGACATGAAATGATAGATATACGAGAGGAGAGATCGGATTTTATGGCGAATCCATCACAGCGCACACTGCTGTTTACAGGTGCGTATGCGGAAGATAATCAAAGCGGGGTATGTGTTTATGAATTTAACGAGGACAGCGGCGAGCTGAAGCTGCTTGATGAAGTATCCGGCATTAAAAATCCCACTTTCTTGAACGTCGATCCGGATAACGGACGTTTGTATGCCATCGGCGAAATTGCAGATCAAGGCGGCAAAGCAGCCGAGGTCATCAGCTTTGAAATTGACCCGGAGGCCGGCAAACTGACCGAATTGAATCGTACCCGCAGTGTCAGCAGCTCCACTTGCCACATTCAGCGTGATGAATCCAGCAAGTATCTGATTGTTTCGAGTTATCATGGAGGCCTGGTAGGTCTTCATTCGATCGATGAGAATGGACAAGCCGGCAAACTGCTGGATGAGAAGAAACATACGGATCTCGTGACAGTGCGTGATGATCAGCAATCCAGAGCGCACTCGGCATTTTACAGTCCGGATGGTCAATATGTGTTCGTACAGGACTTGGGATTGGACAAGATTCTTGCATATACGATAAATGAGAATAAGCAAGAGCTGAGCTTTCACGGCGAAACCCAGCTGGACGCGGGCGTAGGGCCCCGTCATTTGGCTTTCCATCCCAGCGGTGCCTATGCTTATGTCATCAACGAGCTGAATTCCAGTGTCACGGTTCTTCGCTACAATCAAGAAGCGGGACGTTTAGAGGTGCTGGAAACGGTATCGACACTGCCTGCGGATTTTGACGGGGAGAGCTATTGTGCCGAAATCGCCGTGTCCCCGGATGGCAAAACGGTATACGGATCGAACCGCGGACACGACAGCATTGTAGTATTTAACGTGCATGAAGATACCGGTCGTTTAAGCCCGGTGCAATATATTTCGACGGAGGGCGGCCATCCGCGTCATTTTACGCTCATGCCGGGGGGGAAATTCCTCATCGTTGCCAATCGGGACGGGAATAACCTGGTATTGTTTAACGTGAATCCGGAAGACGGCAAGCTTGACTTTACCGGGTATACGGTTTCGCAATCCAAGCCGGTATGCGTTAAACCTGCGGTATTCCAACAATAGGCCTGGAAGACTTGATCCTCTCATAGGAAATGAATGCAAAGAGATCGTTCTTACGGCTCGTGTGGTAAGGTGTTACCATGAGGCGGGGGACGATTTCTTTTTTTCATCGGGTTAGGCATTACCGCTGGGATATGCTTGCTTGCTGCTTGCTGCACGGCAGGCTCGGATTGCCAAGATTCAGATACGGACTCGTTGGGTTATCTATAATCATGAAAACTTAAACGAGGAGGTTGTGGCAATGACAACAAATCAACGTTTGGATGGTAAAGTAGCCATCGTTACCGGTGCTGGTTCCGGAATCGGCCGGGCCGCAGCCCTTCTTATGGCAGAGCAAGGAGCTAAACTCCTGTTGATCGACATCGATCGTGAACGCGTAGAGAAAGTGAAGAAGACCATAGAAGATGGCGGGGGCGAAGTGCTCACGGGCAACTGCGATATTTCCAAAGCGGAATCGCTGAAGGATTGCTTCAGTCAAGCCACCGAGCAGTGGGGAAAGATTGATATCGTATTTGCGAATGCCGGTATTAATGGGACCAAAGCTCCGATCGAGATCATGGAGCTGGATGAATGGGATGCTACCATTAACACGAATTTGAGAGGAACGTTTGCTACGGTAAAATACGCGATTCCTTACTTAAAGGATCATGGCGGCAGCATCATCATTACGAGCTCCATTAACGGAAACCGGGTATTTACCGGGTTTGGTTTCTCCGCATACAGCACCACGAAGGCGGGACAGGTGGCCTTCATGAAGATGGCGGCGCTGGAGCTCGCCCGTTACAAAATCCGGGTGAACGCTATTTGCCCAGGTGCGATTGCAACGAATATTGATGAGAGCACCATTGCGAAGCCGGAGCTGGACGAGGTGACGATTCCGATTGAATACCCTGAGGGAGACCAGCCTTTGGCGGACGGACCGGGACAGCCATCACAGGTTGCTCAGCTCGTAGCCTTTCTGGCATCGGATGATGCTTCCCATATTACCGGTACGGAAATTTATATCGATGGTGCGGAATCCCTCATCCATTGATCAAACCCTACGATCGATTTGACAAATCCGGGCGTTTTCCTCATAATGAATGAACGAATTGTCAAATGAATAGTGGTGATAAAGATGGGGATGGGGATTGTTGTTGTGGAAATATGCGACAGCAACTTGATGAGTGCTTTGGAACTTGAGCATCTTGAGGAATTGTATCCCGAAATCGCTGTCCTGCGGGCGGATTGCATGAATCTTTGCGGTCTATGCAAGCTGCGGCCATATGCACTGGTGAATGGTAAACGTGTATTCGCGGCAACGACGGAAGAATGCGTCGAGAAGATCAAAGCTGCTATCGAAGCTGAATTGGCTGTTTTCCACGATATTTAATACGTCTGCATGCAGACGAGAACGTATAGTAAAAGGGCAAGGCGCGAATGATTCGCGCCTTGCCCTTTCGTTTGGTTATTGATACATGCCTTGATTGGATTAGGAAGCATTGTGGCTTGCAGCAACAATTTCTTCGCACTCCGCGGAGCAGCAGCCATGATGAAGCTCCTCACACTCTTCGCAGCACACATGCTGCAGGTGGCAGGCGTCATTGTCGCAGTTGATGTACCGATCTTCGGGCTTTCCGCAATGATGGCATTTGCCCACGATAACATCCTCGTCCGTTTGATTGATCGGAACGGAAATGCGCTCATCAAATACATAACATTTTCCGTCGAAGAGACGGCCCTGTACTTCAGGATCTTTCCCGTAGGTGACAATGCCGCCCTCAAGCTGGGCAACGTCTTTGAAGCCTTCCTTGAGCATAAAGCCGGTCAGCTTCTCGCAGCGGATGCCCCCTGTGCAGTAAGTCAGGATGGTTTTATCCTTGTGCTCGCTCAGGTTCTCGCGAATCCATTCCGGAAACTCCCGGAAGGATTGGACCTCGGGTCTTATCGCATTGCGGAAATGGCCGATATCATACTCATAATCATTCCGTCCGTCGATGACGATGACATCATCGCGCTGCAAGTGTTCAAAGAATTCCTGGGGCGATAGGCGTTTTCCGCTGACCACGTTAGGGTCGAGTTCATCCTCGACACGGAACGTAACGAGTTCTTCGCGGTGACGGACAAACATCTTTTTGAAGGCATGCCCTTCGGATGGGTCAATCTTAAACACCATATCCGCAAATAGCGGATTGGCGTGCATATCCTGCATATATTGCTCAGTCTGTTCAACCGTACCGGATACCGTACCATTGATGCCTTCGGAGGCAACCAGGATGCGTCCTTTAAGCCCGAGATCTTTGCAGTATTGCAGATGCTCGTCTTTGAACGCTTCAGGGTCCGGGATTTGAACAAATTTATAATAGAGAAGGATCTGATAGTTCTGTTGCTCTGACATGATTTAATCACCTGTTCTTTTTAAGATTCAGCCATACGTATACCTATAGAATTGTAGTGAATTCATTCCACATAGTCAACTTAAATGTATAGAAAGTTTGCCATGTTATGTGAATTTAAGGGGTTTCACGAATGCTTGAAAGCGGTTATGATGAAGGGGTGAGCAGGTGAACACTTTCATTATTGGAGGCGTTGAACAGCATGGTACATATCGAGCAAAATGCACTCGTATTGTTTCAAGGCGACAGCATCACCGATTGCGGGCGAAATTACGAGGAGTCGGACAGTTTGGGGCATGGATACGCGCTGATGGCTGCTGCCCGGCTTGGTATGGAGCTGCCTTTGAAAAGGCTGCGTTTTGTAAACCGGGGAATCAGCGGCAACCGGGTCGTCGATCTGCGGGGGCGCTGGGAGGAAGATTGCATCGATCTGGATCCGACATGGGTATCCATCCTGGTCGGCATCAATGAAACCGGCAGGAGGTTTAATCGCGGCGAAACCACGTCCGTGGAAGCTTATTATGAAGGCTACAGGGAGCTGCTAATCCAAACCCGCGAGCTGACCGGCGCCAGTTTCATTCTCATGGAGCCCTTCCTGCTGCCCGTTACGGAAGCGAAGAAGGAATGGCGAGAAGATCTGGATCCCAAAATTCAGGCCGTTCGCGAATTGTCGCGCGAATTTGAAACCTTGTACGTTCCGCTCGACGGCATATTCGCTGCGGCCAGCTCCAAGATTGAGATGAGTTATTGGGCGCCCGATGGCGTGCATCCATCGCCTGCAGGGCATGCTCTTATGGCAGATGCTTGGCTTGCGACCATGCAGGGCCGTTCCATTCTGTAGAGGTTATTATAAGATTTTTTCTACTATATAAATATGGTTTCGTTATACTGGCATCCCCGGAGACGTATGACATCCGGGGATGTTCTTTATGGAAAGCATCCTCCCTTAGAAAATCTTGATTGACGAATACAATTGGGTACATATAAAATGTTCATAATAGACCGTTGTTCAATAGGAACGACTTATTTTTTGACTTTAATGCTTTCGTCTATGAAAGCGGGGAAGCGTTGTCGCTTTATGTAGAAAATTATTGAAGCGGTTAATAAAAGAGAGGGGATTCATAATGAAGAGAAAAATGTGGTTATCACTTACACTCTCCGCGCTGCTGGTTACGGCAGTAGGCTGCGGGGACAAGCCGGAAGGCGGCGGAACGACTCAAACGGGCAGCGGCGGAGATGCCGAGAAGAAATCCTACAGCATCGCGATTTCGCAGATCGTAGAGCATCCATCCTTGGATGCAACGCGGGAAGGCATTCTGGCAGCATTGAAGGACGCTGGAATCTCGGAGGATGACAAAACGCTGAAGATTGATTACAACAATGCACAAGGTGACCCGGCGAACAACCTCTCGATCGGACAGAAGTTGAAGGATACGAAAGCGGATCTGGTGATCGCAATTGCAACAGATTCGGCACAGGCTGTGGCGCAGAACGTGAAGGAGAAACCGGTCTTGTTCGCAGCTGTAACAGATCCGCTCGATGCGAAGCTGGTCAGCGATTTGAAGAAACCAGGGGGCAACATCACCGGGGCATCTGACACGAACCCGGAAGCAACCAAACAATTGATGAATTTTGTAAATACTCATTTTCCAAATGTTAAGAGGATTGGTTTGGTCTTAGATGAAGGAGAAGCAAATGCGGTTGTTATGGCCAACACGGCAGAAGAGGTGCTTTCGGAGCATGGAATCGAGCTTGTGAAAGCTGCCGTTACCAATACTTCGGAAGTGAAGCAAGCAGCGGAATCGCTAGTCGGTAAAGTCGATGCCTTTTATATCACGCTGGATAATACCGTGGTAAGTGGAGTCGAGACAATTATTCAGACAGCACAAAAAAACAAAATACCGTTCTTTTCCAGTGACCGCGATACGGTGGAGAAGGGAGCTTTTGCAACAGTTGGATTCAAGTACTACGATCATGGATATCAAGTCGGCCAGATGGCCGTAGAGATACTGAAAAACGGCAAGAACCCGGGGGACATGGAAATCACGAAGCCGGATAAGCTGGATCTGATCCTGAACACGAAGGTTGCGGCTGAATATGGAATTGAAGTGACCGACGCCATGAAACAGGAAGTCAAGGACCCGGACAACAACATCATCGAGTAACGGTAAGGCGCGGAGATAACAGCCCGCGCCTTACTTCTTAATCCTTAAGGAGGTCATGACATGCTGGATTTCGTGATGAGGCTGGATGGTCCGATTGAATTGGGGCTGCTGTATGCGCTGATGGCACTTGGCGTGTATATTACGTTCCGGATTCTGGATTTTCCGGATCTGACGGTGGATGGAAGTTTTACGACAGGCGCGGCGATTGCGGCGATTCTGATTACCAACGGTGTGAATCCATGGCTTGCCACGCTGGCCGCATTTGCCGGAGGTATGTTAGCCGGTATCTGTACAGGCCTGCTGCACACCAAGGGTAAAATCAACGGTTTGCTCTCGGGCATTATTATGATGATTGCGCTGTACTCGATTAATATGAGGATCATGGGCAAGCCTAATATTTCGTTGAGCCAGGAAGCGAATATCTTCGGATCCATTGATCCGATCTATATTATGTTAGTGATTGTGATCATCGGCAAGCTGCTGCTGGATGCATTCTTCCGCACGGATCTTGGCCTTGCGCTCCGCGCGACCGGCGATAACAAGCGGATGATCCGCAGCTTTGGTGCCAACACGGACACGACAACCATTCTGGGGCTAAGCATCTCGAACGGGCTGGTGGCCTTATCCGGCGCTGTGGTTGCCCAGCAATCAAGTTTTGCGGACATCGGCTCCGGTATTGGAATGATTGTCATTGGCTTGGCGTCCGTTATCATTGGTGAGGCTGTTCTGGGAACCGGCTCGGTATTCCGGACAACGCTGGCTGTCGTCTGCGGTTCGATTATCTATCGGATTGTCGTTGCTGCTGCTTATGAGATTCCATGGCTCGAAGCTTCGGATTTAAAATTGATCACGGCGATCATCGTCATTATCGCTCTCGTGGTTCCGACCATCAATCGGGCGATGAAGCAGCGTTCACAGGCACGGAGGCGCTCAACCGAACTGTTAGCTACGCAAGGGAAGACCAAAGGAGGTGCGCTCTGATGCTGGAAATGAACCATGTGTCCAAGCTGTTTAACCCGGGGACGGTGGATGAGAAGATCGCTTTGATGGATGTCAACCTTCACTTGAAGCCGGGGGATTTCGTGACGGTTATCGGAAGTAATGGTGCGGGCAAATCCACGCTGATGAATATCATTTCCGGGGTAATGAAGCCGGACGCGGGTGAAGTGCGCATTGACGGCACTTCGATCGGCCATCTGCCGGAATTCCGTCGCAGCCGCTGGATCGGCCGGGTATTTCAGGATCCGATGGCGGGCACAGCGCCGCATATGACCATTGAAGAGAATCTGGCGATGGCATATCGTCGCGGCCAATCCCGCGGGCTCAGCATAGGCGTTACAGCATCCAAGCGGGCCGGCTTCCGCAAACATTTAGAGCGGCTTGGCATTGGACTCGAGGATCGGCTCCGAGCCAAAGTAGGGATGCTGTCGGGAGGGGAACGTCAAGCGTTAAGTTTGCTGATGGCAACCTTCACGCAGCCCCAAATCCTGCTGCTCGATGAACATACGGCAGCGCTCGATCCGGCTCGTGCGGAGCTGATTACCCGAATAACCGATGACATCGTACGCGACATGAAGCTGACCACGCTCATGGTTACACATAACATGGAGCAAGCCATCCGTCTTGGCAATCGCCTTATTATGATGGATAAGGGGCGCATCATTCTGGATGTGGACGAAGAGCGCAAGAAATCCCTGACCGTGGAGCAGCTGCTTGGGGAATTTGAGCAGATTAGCGGTCACAAGCTGTCCGATGATCGTTTGGTTCTGGGGTGAAATTCTACTTCAAGACAAGGAATCTTTGATCAGATGATTAATAAGATGTTCATAAATTCAGCAAAAAAAGCGCTTCCGAAAATTTCGGAGCGCTTTTTCTCATCGTGTCATTTCATTTGACGATATATAAATAGAATAAGATTTGCAAGGAAATTGGCATTTTTAAATCTTATTGGGTATTTTATGTAAAAAAATGACGTAAATAAGTATTGACCGCTGGAATATTAATCAATATGATTACTGTATAGAGAAATATACTAATATTTGGGTTCTGATCCTGGAGGGTGGTGTTAGCTTGGAAATGACAGCCACGATTCGCGAACAAATGGAAGAGTTTCTACATAAGAACGAAATGACGATTAATCGGTTTGCAGAAATATCGGAGGTCAACAGCGGCACACTCAGCAATATTCTGAATGGGAACCGCCCGATTTCCATGCAGCAACTGGACCGAATTACGTCAGGCATGGGTCTGGAAGAGGGTTATTTCTACGAGTTGTACATAGATGAATGTATTTTTCATGCTACGCCGGATTGGCGTCGATTGGGACCGTTTCTTCACAGGTGCGCGGAACTGGGGAAGCTGGATTGTTTGGACAAGGCTGTCCGAATGACGATGGATAATATTTCTTACTCCCCGCTGCTCTTTGAAACAGCCGAGGTTTTTTTCAAAGAGGGAAAGCATGAGGCGGCCGTGCTGCTCTACAGGAGTGTGGCTGAGAGCGAAAGATTCCAGCATTCGGAGCGGCTGGCCCTTTGTCAGTATCGGTTGTTTACGCTTGGGCTTACGGATGATCAGGAAATGAATTCGCGGGCTGCAGTATACTTCGAACCTTATATTGATCGATTAGATGAAGTTTATGCGCTAAAAGAGCTTATTAACTTAAATGTATCGTTAAATAGGTGGAGCAAAGTTGAAGAGTTAGCCCATAAGATGGGAAGAATTGCCTCAATTCAGTATCAATTTGAAGTAGGAAGGGTTGGACAAGAAGTTAGTGGGAAGAAACCAGTTGTGTTCTATATGTTATATTCATACTTAGTAAAAGCCACTGTTTGTTATGAACGTGGAGAAATTGATTTAGCATTGGAATATGTTTCAATGTACTCCGAACCGGAATGGCTCAAAGAACAGCCAAATGAAGAAGAGCGTCGTATTATTAATCAATTTAATGAGTGGGCGGAAGCAAACAGATTTCTTTATAAACTAATGGCTGGAAATAACGGAGCTCTTTCTGAATATGTAAATTACATTGCTGATAAGGAAGACGAAATATTTCTTGCAATTTGTAATATCATGATTGCTGCAAATAGATATCAACTGCAAGTTGACCATATTTTAGAAAGATTTAAGGGATATATTGAATTCAAAGAGCAACGGAATCATATAGGGGAAATTATTCAACAAATTACTGCTGATCGATATACAAGGTTGTTAACAGAATTGGGAATATATTATTTGAATTTAAAGCACTTTGAAAAAGGGTTACAATTTATTTTAGAAAGTTTACAGCAATCAATAGCTATAAACAATGACAATGGAATGTTAAGATGTATGGCATTATTTGAACAATTCCGAGAGTTTTCTACAATTGACTTACAACAAAAATATAGAAAATTAGTATGTGAAGTACAGAAGTTGAATGAAGAAAAAATAGGTCTTGCCCTTAAGTATTAACTAAGAAAATCTCTTATCTTAATCTTCAGTCTAGATTTTTGTTATCATAATGTAGCATAATTATCTTGGAAAGCCTGGTAGATTCTATTACAATTATACAAGGCGTAATTCGTGAATATTTGCGAAGTTTCGTCGTATTCCACTAGATTGAACAAAAAATGCGATAAAATCAATTTGCGAGGTGAATACATTAATGAAAAGAAGATTGGCTTCTCTATTTATCCTCTGTAGCATTATTTTAACGATTGCAACTCCAAGTTTAATTGTAAATGCAGAAAGTAATATCCCTAATAATGAAATGATGAAGTCTTTAAGTAATCATGGAATAGGAACAACTTAAGTTTTTAATGCTTGCTTTTAGCTATCTACATAATTTTATAGAAGATGATCTTCATAATGTGATGACTTCGGATATTCTGAAGTCATCTTTTATTTGTATCTTGATCATTGAAGTGAGGAAGGAATCTAAACTATTTATTTCAGATTTACCTCTTAAAAATGGTTGATTCTAATGTTATAAAATAATAGCATTTAATTACTAATATTTGGTTTTCCATCTGGGGGTGTTGTTACTTGGAGACGACAGCCACGATTCGCGGAGAAATAGTAAGGTATTTGCAGAATCATCGTATGACGATTAACCAATTCGCCAGGATATCCGGCATCAACAGCGGAACACTTAGTAATATCTTGAATGGTAATCGTCCCATGTCTATGAACCAGTTAGACTGGATTACCGAAGGGATGGAGTTTGAAGAGGGGCACTTCTATGAACTTTACATAACGGAAAGTATTTTTCGTACCACTCCGGATTGGCGGAGGCTTGGGCCTTTTCTTGAGCGGTGTGCTGAACTGGATAAATTGGATTGTTTGCATAGAGCAGCACGAATGACGTTGGAAAATATCATTTACGTACCAATGCTTTTCGATATGGCGGAGTTGTTTTTTAAAGAAGAAAAGCATAAAGCTGCTGCATTGCTTTATGAATGTGTGGCTGAAAGTGAAAAATTCCAACATTCAGAAAGGCTTGCACTATGTCACTATCGTCTCTTTATGGTGGGGTTAAGTGATAACGTGGATGATAACTTAAAACTGGCAGTATCATTTGAGCAATATATCAATAGGTTAGATGAAAATTACCAATTAGACGCATATAGAAAACTTATTAATGTGAACATTTCACTTCTACGGTGGGATACTGTGGAAGTCCTGGCTAAAAAAATGGGTCAAATAGCAAGACTGCAATATAAGAATAACTTTAACTCTGCAATCATGAATGATGAACAGGAAAAGCCTATAGTTTTTTACATACTCTATTCATTTCTCATTCTGGCGAGTGTCTGTCGTGAATCTGGAAACTTTGGAGAAGCATTAAGTTACCTGTCCCTGTATGAGAACCCGGATTGGATAAAGACACCCTCAGAACAGGAAATAATAATTATTAAACAGTTTAAAGAATGGGCGAGAGCGAATCGCTACCTATATAGGTTAATGTCTGGACATTCTGACGCTCTTTCTGAATATGTAAACTATGTTGAATCTAGAACTGATGAAATTTTTCCGGCCTTATGCAATATTGTGGTAGCAGCTAATCGACATCGCATCAACATCGATTATATTATAGAGCGGTTTCGGGAGTATCTAATATATAAACCACAACGAAATCAACTAGGCAAGGTAAGTGAGCAAGTTACGATGAATCAACATGCTCGCCTCCTTACCGAGCTAGGCATATACTATTTGAACTCCAAAAAGTTTAACCGTGGTTTAGTTTATATCGTTGACAGCATGGAGTACTCGATAAAAATCAATAGTGACAGAGGGATGCTGCGGTGCATGGGGATCTTTGAGCAGTTCCGCCATGCTGCAACCGAGGATATACTAAAACGGTATAATGAACTGATTCGCGATGTCCAAAAATTATCCGTGTATGCCTGGAGCCCGATTGTGTAGGGCTCTTCGTGCGTCCATGCGTTATTACATGACATTGCCGCCAGGATGTTGACCTCCCGGGGCTATGGCCTAAAGTCCGGGTTTGTGATAAACTCGGATAAGTTTATTTTTACATATCGCATGAAAAGTAAGGAGTCCATGTCATGACATCAAGAACATCGATAGATCCAAACACCAATTCCACAGGGCGCACATGGTTGATCTTTGCAGGCATCATCCTTATTGCCATTAACCTCAGGGCGGCGATTACTTCGGTAGGTCCGCTGATCGGAATTATTCGAGAGGATACGGGAATTTCGAACACATTGGCAGGCATGCTGACAACGCTGCCGCTATTAGCCTTTGCTTTACTGTCGCCGATGGCGCCGGCCATGGCCAAAAAATGGGGACTGGAGACAACCCTTCTGCTGAGTATGGTCGTGCTGACTTTCGGCATCGGCATACGCTCGATATCGTCTCCCTACACGCTGTTGATAGGTACCGCATTTCTAGGTATGGCCATAGCCGTCGGGAACGTGCTGCTCCCGAGTCTGGTCAAGCGGGACTTCCCGCGCCATATCGGTTTGATGACAGGCACCTACTCCGCCTCGATGAACCTGCTCGCCGCGATTGCATCGGGGGTCAGCATTCCGCTGGCTACCCAAGCCGGGCTTGGTTGGCAGGGCTCCCTGTTAATTTGGGGATCCTTGTCCATATTGGCGATGATCGTATGGCTGATCCAACGCAGCAGTTCCGGAAAAACCGCTGAGGTCAGTTCGGCTGTCGGAAAGCAGCAGAGCGTGCTGAAGTCGCCGCTTGCTTGGTATATTACTTTATTTATGGGGCTTCAATCGTTTACGTTCTACGTGAACATCTCTTGGCTGCCAGAAATTCTGAGAAGCCAAGGCATGGATTACGGCGCCGCAGGATGGATGCTCTCGATTCTCCAATTTGTCAGCTTGCCATTTTCCTTCATCATTCCAGTCCTGGCCGGCCGGAATCCGAACCAGCGCGTACTGGTAACGATCTCTGCATTGTCCATGCTGATCGGTTATGCCGGTTTGTTATCCGGCATGTCTTCATTGAATCTCCTATGGGTGATGCTGGTAGGTATTTCGGGCGGGGCGAATTTCAGTTTGTCCCTGATGTTCTTCACCCTTCGTACCAAAACGGCCCACGAAGCCGCCGCGTTATCGGGCATGGCCCAGTCGCTGGGTTATTTGCTGGCTGCCGTCGGTCCGATGCTGATCGGGTTCCTGCATGACGCAACGGGAGGGTGGAAGGTGCCTCTGACGGTGCTGTCCGCCGTCGTCGTGGTGTTGTTCATCTTTGGTTTTGGGGCAGCGAAGCCAGGTTATCTGTCCGTTCCGGACGAAACGAAGACGGAGGCTTAAAGCTGCAGAAGTCAGCATCTGGTGATGCATCATGCTATTAGAACGATATGAAGAGCGATCCATGGAGATACTCCAGTTGGATCGCTCTTTTTTTAATGCATGTGCGGACTTTCACGCGAAGCATTCAAGTCTGAAAAATTTACATTGCGTTTACATAAATGGGTAGATTGATCATGAGAATATGGTATACTCTGAAATTTGATAAAGATGATCTGTATACTTAAGACTGAACGGGTTAAGAGTTCTATCACATTACACCAAGCAAACGGGGAGCGATGGTATCTTGAATCTACAGACACATAAAGAGCAAACACAGTCTCAAGTTGGCAACAGACAACCGTCCGGAAGGTGGCGTGCGCTCGGCGAAACCTGGTGGACTGCTCTGCAGCTGGGACTTACTTCATTTGGCGGGCCGATTGCCCATCTCGGATACTTTCACCAGACCTACGTACGGCGCAAACAATGGCTGGATGAGAAAAGCTACGCGGATCTGGTGGCCTTGGCCCAGTTCCTTCCCGGACCTGCCAGCAGCCAGGTAGGCATTGGCGTTGGGGTTATGAGAGCCGGACTCTGGGGCGGACTTGTCGCCTGGCTCGGCTTCACGCTGCCGTCCGTGCTCATGCTTATGATTTTTGCCTATCTGATGCAAACCTTCGATCCCGGCTCGGCAGGCTGGATTCAGGGACTTAAAATCGTCGCGGTAGCCATCGTAGCGCAAGCGGTGCTCGGTATGGCAGGAAAGCTGGCCTCAGGCCCTGTCCGGGCAGCTTTAGCGTTAATCGCCATGGCCGTCGTGCTGCTGTGGCAGAGTCCCGTGTCTCAAGTGACGGTGATCGCTCTAGCCGGCCTATCGGGATTGTGGCTGTTCAAACGTCAAGCAAACGAAGAGGCAACACCCGAGATGAAAATGCCGATCGGACGGAGAGCCGGACTCTTTTGCCTGGGAGCGTTTGTCGTTCTGTTAGTAGGTCTCCCGCTCCTTAAAGGGATAACCGATAATGGATGGGTAGCCATTGTGGACAGCTTCTACCGTGCCGGATCGCTTGTATTCGGCGGAGGGCATGTCGTTCTTCCGCTGCTGGAAAGCGAGACGGTACTGAACGGATGGATGTCTAAAGAGGATTTTCTAACCGGTTACGGGGCGACACAAGCGGTTCCTGGCCCGTTGTTTACATTTGCCGCTTATCTTGGGGTCCTGATTCAGGGAATACCCGGAGGCATCGTTGCCACGCTTGCCATCTTTCTGCCCGGATTTCTGCTCATTGTAGGAGCCATGCCATTCTGGAACTTTATCAGAAGAAACCCGAAACTGCAGGGCATGCTGACAGGCATGAACGCGGCTGTGGTCGGAATTCTGCTGGCCGCTTTGTACCATCCCATATGGACTTCCTCCATCCACGGCCCGCTTGAATTTGTGATCGGCGCGGGACTGTTCGGGATGCTGATGTTCTGGAAGAGTCCCCCGTGGCTAGTTGTCATCATTGGCGCATTAGCAGGACAGTTTCTCCTGTAAAGGCCTTATTGAATAGCCCTCGGCATGATGTGCCGGGGGTTATTTGATTGATCAGGAGTAAATCGCATCGGATTGGTTAAATATTAGGGTGTATCTCTATTCGGGAAGCATGCGTTGATCACAAGAGTTTTTAGCTCTTAATTCGATACAGAAATGAGTGGATAAACCTACATGATGGACAGAGACGTGAAAGATTGCATTATTGTTGGCGGCGGAATTGCAGGTCTGCAGGCAGCTATACAACTGGGACGGTATTCGGCCTACGATGTACTGGTCATCGACCGGGGAACGGGGCGTTCCACCATCTGCAAGAGCTACCGCAACATACTAGGATGGCCGGAAGGGGTGTCCGGTGAAGAGCTCAGACAGCGAGGGCGGAAGCAGGCGGAGGCCGTGGGCGTTGCGTTTGCAGCCGATGATATACGGAAGGCCGAACGGGATGAAGCGAAGTGTTTTGTGTTAACCGGTAAAGACGGAACCAGGTACAGGGCAAAAAGCATGCTGCTTGCAACAGGCTTGATGGATCGCTTTCCCAAGCTGCCGGGCCTGATGTCTACGCTAGGCACATCCGTTTTTGTATGTCCCGATTGCGATGGGTATGAAATTCAGGATCGAAAAACCGTTGTGCTGGGATCGGGCGATCCCGGTGCCAATATGTCCATTTTGTTATCCGAGCGGGCGAAGGAAATCATCTATGTCAATCATGAGGGACAGCCGGCTTCGTCCGAGAACATGACGCAGTTAGCGAATCTTGGGATTCCGTATATAGAGAAAAGAGTAACCGAAATTCAGGAGGAAGGGGGCATCCTATCGGCTGTCGTGCTGGAAGACGGCAGCATCATCCGCGCGGAGCGCGGTTTCATTTCCTTTGGAGGGAACATGATCTATTCCGAATTGGCCGAGCAGTTGGGGGCGGAACTGGAGCACAACCGGCATGTGAAGACCGATCCCCGATCCAAAATGACGAACGTCGAACTGCTGTGGGCTGCAGGCGACCTGGGCGTCCATTCCGAATTAACCACCGTGGCGATGGGGGAAGGCGCAACGGCTGCGATCTGGATCCATAAAACGCTGAAAAAGATGACAAGCCAAGCCGTAACATAATGTTATGAGCCAGGCTGGAATATTGGCATGGTCCAGGCCTTGACATGATGACTAAAGAACCCGCCTGATCGGGCACGGAATGTATGGAGCGATACCGTGGATCAAGGCGGGTTTTCTGTGCTATCAGCGGACTGTCACCTTGAATTCAAGTCGAGCGACTAGACGTTATGACAGACCGAATCTCGTGATATGATCTTCGAGTTTATATTTTTGCAGCAATTCCGTTTGCTTGGGACCGATCAGGTCAAAATGCGGGTATGGCTGGCGGTGATGGATATACTGCGGATTTAATCCATTGGATATGCACCAGTCCTTCAGGCGCTGAATATCCGAGCAGCCTACTTTGGTTACGGTATGAAACTCCGGAAACCGCTTGTCGTACCAATAATGGGTTAAAAACGCGATATCGCCTTTGGCGACTTTCTGTTTCCATTGCTGTAATTCCTGCTTCGAGATGCCGAATGCCATGTTAGTCTCATCCTCATTCGTATATTCATTCTTCTCATTATACCAGCATATACTTGACTGCACCTACTTGTTTTCATAGCCTGGTGCTGCGAAGTCTGAAGCGCTGCCTTACCGTTGATCGGATCGATGTCGAAAGAGGGGGAACGTTATGATACTGGAATCAGCCATTCTTTATATTAAACCTGGGCTGGCAAGCGAATTCGAAAGTGCCTTTCGGGAGGCTTCCGGCGTATTGTTATCCAAAAAGGGGTATGTAGGCCATGAACTTCACAAGTGCGTGGAGAACCGGGATGAATATATATTCCTTGTCCGCTGGAGCGGCATTAAGGATCACCTGATCGGCTTCCGCGGGCACCCGGACTATAAGAAATGGGTTGCCTCTCTGGAACCGTTTTATGCAAAGGCGCCTGAGGTCAAGCATTATATCGACATCCGGATCGACAGCCGAGAGCAGGCGGAATCGGAGCTGGCTAAACTGTTGATTCCGGAAAGCGGCTCGGATTCCGCCGAGGAAAACAGGCCGTCAGAATAAAATGGGCTTCATTTTATCGGCTAATACAACACGGCATGAGTATCCCCTACTGAGGGTGATTTCCCGGGAGCCGTCCTTGGACGGCTTCTTGGCGTTATTGGAAGAGGCACGCCCTGGTCATTGAAGGCTTGGCCAAACTTGGCTAATCGGTCTTATTTTGTCCCGAATAACAGGAATTATGGGATGTCGTGACGAACTTTGTTGTTAAGTTAAACTACATAAGGGGTGGTTACAATCATTACAGATTATCATGGCGTCCGCCGTCTTGCCGACGACATTCGGGCAAACGTTTCCAAAGTTATGGTAGGCAAGGAGCAGTTGATCGACAGATTGTTTATTGCCATGGTCACATCGGGTCATGTTCTGCTGGAAGATGTTCCGGGAACCGGGAAGACGCTGTTGGCCAAATCCATCTCCAGGTCGATTGATTGCACGTTTAAGCGAGTACAGTTTACGCCGGATTTGCTGCCGTCCGATCTGAGCGGCATTTATTTCTATAATCAACAATCCGCGACGTTTGAATTCCGTCCCGGTCCGCTGTTCACCAATATCCTGCTCGCTGATGAAATCAACAGGGCCACGCCTCGTACGCAGTCCAGCCTGCTCGAGTGCATGGAGGAGCGCCAGATCAGCATCGACGGAGTAACCCATCAACTGAAAGAACCGTTTCTGGTCATCGCCACGCAGAACCCGCTGGAGCAGCAAGGAACGTTTCCGCTGCCGGAGGCACAGCTGGACCGCTTTTTATTCAAACTGAACATGGGGTATCCTACCTCGGAGGAAAGCGTGAATATTTTGAAGCGCTTCAAAGACGAACAGCCGCTGGAATCCCTGACGGCCATCGCAGCGTCCGACAGCATCGTACAAGCCAGGCATATCGTCAGCAAAGTACATGTCAGCGATGAGATGTTGGCTTATATAGTCGAACTTTCCGAGCATTCGAGACGGGATGAAGCCGTCGCCTCCGGCGTAAGCCCGAGGGGCTGCCAGGCATTATTGAAGGCGGTGCAGGTACAGGCCGTCCTGAACGGGAGAGAGTTCGTTACGCCTGATGACGTGAAGGAGCTCGCCGTGCCGACGTGGGCGCACCGCTTGAAGCTGCGGGGGACGCTCCACAACCGCGGCGGCGCGACTGCGTCAGAAGAAGTGATCCAACGATTGCTGCAGCAGGTTGCCGTACCGACAGAAGAAGGCATCTCGTCGTAGGGGGCGATGGCGATGGGAGCCTACTGGATATTGTTGATCGCTGCTGTAGTTGTAGTCGTGCAGGGCAAGATTTTCAAACGGACGGCACTCCAAAAGCTGAACTACAGCCGTTCCTTCAAGGTATCGACCTGCTATGAGGGAGATTCCGTGGAATTGATCGAAATCATCGAGAACCGTAAAGCGCTGCCGGTGCCCTGGCTTCGGGTAGAATCCCAGTTCCGCTCGGGTCTGGCGTTCGATAACCAATTGAACCTGGACATCAGCGAGGGGCAATTCAATCAGAACCATAAAAGCTTCTTCAGTCTGCTGCCGTGGACCAAGATTCTTCGAAGACATCGAATTACCGCGAAAAGAAGAGGTTTGTACAAGCTGGGAACGGTATCGATGACGACAGGGGATCTGGTCGGCATGGAGTCGGTTGTCCAGAGCAAGACCCTGTCCGGCGGAATTATCGTGTATCCGATGCCGATGGATGCGTCGGACATGGAGCTCCCGGTTCAGACCTGGATGGGGGAGATGCTGGTCCGCAGATGGATCATGGAGGATCCGTTCCTGATATCGGGCGTTCGCGAATATCGGGACGGTGATCCGCTGAAGGATATCCAATGGAAAGCGACTGCACGGACGGGAACCCTGCAGGTTCACAGGCGGGATACGACCGCGGACAGCCGGCTCTTCATCTATTTGAATATTGAAGATCATGAGCAGATGTGGAGCAAGGCAACGCGTCCGGAGGCCATTGAATATGGCATCCGCCTGGCTGCCGGCATTACGGCGCATTTATTGTCACAGGGCATGGAGATCGGGATGGGGACCAATGGAACCCTTGGCGAGGATTCAAGCGATGAAGCATTTGTTCCGGTCGCAGGCGGCATGATGCAGCAGGAGCTGATATTCGAAATGCTGGCCAGGCTGGAGCTGACCCGCCGGCTTTCTTTTCATGATTATTTGGCCCACGAGCTGTCGCGGCATGAAGAAGCTAAAGATATCCTCATTCTGAGCACTTACGTCAGTCCCAGGCTGGAAGAGATGTTTCAGCGATTCCGGGATAACGGGCACACGATCCAGGTATTCCTTCTCAGCGACGTGCCTTCTCCCGCGAAGGAGGAGTCCGCATGACCAGCCGAGGCTCCGGATTTATAAGGGCTTTTTTGCAGGGATTAGTGGAGTGTATATTGTATTTCCCGGTGCTCTTCATCCCGGCATTCTATCTGCTGCCTGAATCGTATCGATGGATATGGCCTGCACTGGTCTTAGGCGGGTACGTCCTGGGCTACGCAGGTGCACATTGGTTCAACATGGATCGTCAGTTCAAAGCGTTCGTATGGGCTTGCCTGGTTTCCGTTGCTGTATCCGTTGCCTTCGTAGGGGTTGATATCGCCCTTGCTTACGTTATTCCGCTGTTGTTTATTGCCAGTATTCGCGGAAGCCGGATGGAGCAGGTGAACTGGAATTTGATGTTCCCGGGAACATACTTCCTGATCGGGTTGATTCTGTACGGGGTCAGCAGCTTTTTTCTCGGTTTCATGGACTCCTTCCGCGGCGGAATATCGTCTCTGACCTGGATGGGAGCGGCTGCGTTAGGATTGACCCTGCTGATCGTCAACCGGCAATACGTGCTGGACGAAACGCTGCCAGGCAATGACCAGCCCGTGCTGGAACGGCGCGTGCTGCGCTACAATCGCTGGTTTATCCTCGTTTTGCTGATCCTTATTGCGCTGGTCGCTTTTCTTCCGCAGCTGCAGCAGTGGGTCTCCGATATGGCGAGGGGGATCGCCGCCTGGATCTCCGGATGGTTCAGCTCGGGTGCAGAGCAAGCGCCGGAGCCGCCTTCCATGTCGGAGCCTCCTCCCGAGATGCCGTTTCTCGATGAAGAAACCAAGCCGCCCAGCCAGTGGATGAAAGTTCTGGAGCAAGTGCTGATTTATGGCGTGTTCACCGTGATCGGGATCGGCATGCTATACGTTCTGTTCCGGTTTGGTAAAGTGCTGCCCAGCCTCTACAGAAAATTCTCCGCGTGGATGAACAGGATGATGAACAGGCAGAACGTCCAGCCCCAGCTGGGCTATGAGGACGAAGTGGAGAATATAGAGCATGACCCGGCATCCAAGCGGCTGCGACGGCTGTTGTCCGGCGTGCGTATCGGCGGAAGGCATCGGGAAGGAGAAGGTCCGGAACATCTGAATGAGAAAATCCGACAAATGTATCGTTTGATACTTTCCCGAAGCATCAGGGAAGGCTATAATTGGAAAGCGTCATTTACACCGCGGGAGACCGAAAACGATCTTAAGGAATGGGACGGACGGAAGGATCGCGTTCCGCAGTCCTTGATCGAGCTGTACGAGGAAGCCCGCTATGGAAACCGCGCCATTACGAAAGAAGAAGTGGAAGGACTGCAACTTGACCGGAAGCCTAAATGAGGAGTGAACATCTTGTCGGTACAAAAAGAAAGCAACGCTGTTATTCACTATGGGGATCCCGCGGTAACCGGGGGCGTCTCCGTTTTTGATAAGGAATTTGACAAGCTGTTTTATTATGACGGAACCGACCTAGGGTTAACCTACCAAGCCCAAGAATCCAAGTTTCGCCTGTGGGCACCCACGGCCACCGAGGCCTACGTGCTGCTGTACCCGGATTGGAAGACGTCAGAAGCCCGGCGTTTCCCGATGACGCGCGACGTGAAGGGAACCTGGCTGCTGAAAATAGAAGAGAATCTTCATGGGATGTTCTACACCTACCAGGTGCAAATCGGGGATCAATGGAATGAAGCAGTCGATCCCTACGCGGCTGCCGTAGGCGTCAATGGCGATCGGGCTTACATCGTGGATATGCCCCGGACCGACCCCGAGCGTTGGACAGACGAGAAGCCGCCGTTCCAAAGCCCGCTGGATGCCGTTATCTATGAACTGCATGTTCGTGATTACACCATTCATCCGGACAGCGGAGTGGAGTTTAAGGGCAAGTTTAAAGGCCTGACGGAGACGGGTACCCGGGGGCCGGGAGGGATTCGTACAGGACTTGATCATATCGTTGAGCTCGGGGCCACGCACGTGGAACTGCTGCCGATTTATGATTTTGCCACGGAAAGCGTGGATGAGACCAGGCTGCATGAGCCTCAGTACAACTGGGGGTACGACCCGAAGAACTATAATGCTCCTGAAGGCTCGTATGCTACCGATCCGTATGTGCCGGAGGTTCGGATCCGTGAATTGAAGGAGCTGATTCAGACCTTCCATGAACAAGGCCTGCGGGTCATCATGGACGTGGTGTATAACCACGTTTATGACGGGTATTTGGTCAACTTTACGAAGCTGGTGCCGGGATATTATCTCCGCTACACGAAAGACGGCAAATTCTCCAACGGATCCGGGTGCGGCAATGACACGGCATCCGAGCGTCCGATGATGCGGAAGTTCATTGTGGAATCCGTCCTGCATTGGGTGAAGGAGTATCGGGTGGACGGTTTCCGCTTTGACCTGATGGGATTACTGGATGTGCAGACGATGAATGAAATCCGTGCGCGCCTGGACGAAATCGATCCTTCCATCATGACGATCGGCGAAGGCTGGGTCATGAATACCGAGCTGGACGAGAAGAAACGGGCGAATCAGCAGCAAGCGGCCTTGATGCCGCGAATCGCGCACTTTAACGACGGTTTCCGTGATGCAGTTAAAGGGGATATCTTTCATTTTGATTATAAAGGCTTTGTGAGCGGCGGCGTCGGTTATCAAAGCAAGGTGAAGCAAGGCATCGTGGGCGGCATTCCGTATTCCCAAGATATCAAGGCGTTTGCTTCCGAGCCGGATCAGTGCGTGAATTATGTGGAGTGTCACGATAACCATACCCTTTGGGATAAAATCATGCTGTCTACGGATGGGGAGTCGGATGCCGTTCGCCGCGATATGCACCGGCTGTCATCGGCCATGATTCTTACCAGCCAAGGCATTCCTTTCCTGCACGCCGGCCAAGAGTATTATCGCTCCAAGAACGGTGTGGAGAACAGCTACAATGCCAGCGATGAGGTGAACCGGCTTGATTGGGGAATGGCATCGGAACACCAGGACGGGGTGAAGTACATCCAGCGGCTCGTTCAGCTGCGCAGGAATCATCCGGCGTTCAGAATGAGGGATGCCGCGTCGATCCGCAAGCATCTTCATTTCGAGCCGTGCCCGGAGCATGCCGTTGCTTTCACGCTTCGCGATCATGCGGGCGGCGACCCGGCAGAGCATATCTATGTGCTCTATTATGCCGGACGCAAACCGTCCTCCCTGACGATACCCGAGCTGGGCGATTGGAACGTTCTGTTTGGAGAAGAGCATGTGAAGGGATTGAGCCGGGATTCCCTTGTAGTCGAAGGTATAGGCGCGGTCGTTTTGACTTGTTAAATCCTTGACCGTTGCCCACATTCCCAAGAAATGCATAATGCCTGATTCTATCATCATCTGATATGCTGAGAATATCAGATGATAGAATCGAGGCGCCCCTTTGAAGAAATATATCCTGTCACTTTGTTTCCTTTTGTCATTTACAGCGTTTATAAGCCCCCTTCAGGCATCAGCAGCTCAAGCTCCTAGCCCGACCGCTTTTCACGATATTTCGTCCAGCTTTGCAAAAGACGCGATTTACCGTCTGGCCAAGCGAGGCATCGTAAGCGGGGATGGCACAGGAGCTTTTTTGCCGCGAAATCCGGTTACGCGGGCCGAATTTATCGCTATGGTTGCCAGAATGCTGAACATGGAGCCTGTTCCGAACGATCTGCCCGCCTTTCAGGACGTATCCCGTTCAGCTTGGTACTACGGCTGGGTTCATGCAGGCCTTAATTTATCCATCGTGGAGGGGAACGGCTACAAGTTCTTTCCGAATGCTTCGATAACAAGACAGGAAGCCGCGGTCATCGTAATTCGTGCCATGAAGGATAGTGGATACGATAACGGATATACCGCCGGCTACTATACGGATTCGGAATCGATCGCGGCATGGGCTTGGCGTGCGGTCGGCCAAGCGACGAATACAGGCTGGCTGCAAGGAAGCCAAGGCCAATTCAGACCGCTGGACCCGATCACCCGGGAAGAAACGGCGATGCTGCTGGACAGGGTCCTTCAATCGGGAAACGTGAAATCCATGATCGACAGCCAGCCGGCTGCGAATATTCATATGGGCTGGTTGTACAATGGCTCGACCAAGCAATATATCTCCTATGCCAAACGGGCCGGGTTGAATGTGCTGGTGCCGCGGTGGTATTACATGGAGTCTAACGGGAAGCTGTCGGACAGCACCGACATCGAGCTGCTGAATTGGGCACATAACAATGGCCGGCAGGTGTGGGCTATGGTGGGCAACCGCGCGAATGCGGAAGGAACCCACCAGGTTCTAAGCAGTCCGCAGTCACGGAAGTCTGTCGTAGACAGCATCGCTGCGAGCGTATCCCGCTACCGATTGGATGGGATCAATATCGATTTTGAGAACGTCATGCCTGAGGACAGGCAGAATCTGACGGCCTTCATCACGCAGTTATCCATGGAAATGAAACGGCTTGGAGCCAAGTTATCCATTGATGTTTCACCTGATCTGAATACGGATTGGACGGCTGCCTTCGATTATGCGGCGCTTGGCAGTCTAGTGGACTATATGGTGCTCATGAGTTATGACCAGCACTGGGGCGGTTCGCCGAAAGCGGGCTCCGTATCCTCGCTGCCATGGAGCGAATCCGCGCTGAGCAAGCTGCTGACCCAAGTGCCGGCTAAGAAGAGCATCATTGCGTATCCGCTCTATACGAGGGATTGGCAGATTGCTTCATCGGTGTCCTCGTCGGATATCAGTTTGATTGAACAGGGACATCGCATCCGTCTGACCCAGGCTTCCTTAACTTGGAATGCCAGCGTGGCGCAATATGAAGCAGCTTATAGCAGCAGAGGCATCCAGCATCGCATATGGACCGAGGATTCCCGCTCCCTGTCATGGAAACATCTCATGGCCGCCAAATACCGAATTGCCGGGTATGCCTATTGGTATCCGGGAGCAGAAACGACGGACGTGTGGCAGGCGATTGACAATGCGGAGCGTTACGCTTCGTATTCGTTCCGGATCTAAGAGCAGACAGGCTACATCCAAGACCAATCCCGATGAATGGGGTTGGTCTTTTTTTGCTTGTAAAACGGTTATTCCGTGATACAATAATTGAAATTTAATTTGAATGATTTTCCTGTAGGAGTGATCAAATGAACGTTTGTGCGGAGGAACGTTTACAGCAGCTGGGCATCAGCTTGCCAAAAGCCGGATCGCCGGCAGCCAAGTATGCCAACTACGTCATCGTGAACGGGTTGATGTATGTTTCCGGCAAGGGTCCATCCGGGCAGCCAAGGGGCAAATTGGGCGAGCATTACACAACGGAGCAGGGATACGAATATGCTCGGCTGACCGGAATCGAAGTCTTGGCCGTATTGAGGGAAGGCCTTGGATCGCTTGATAAAGTGAAGCGGGTGGTTAAGGTTCAGGGCTTCATTAACGCAACAACCGATTACGAAGAGCATCATATGGTGTTGAATGGATTCTCGGACTTGATGCTTGAGGTGTTCGGGGATCAAGGGATCCACGCCAGATCCGTATTCGGCGCGGTATCCTTGCGGGATCAGCTGCCTGTCATTGTGGATTCGATTTTTCAAGTGGAGGGATAGACTTGACGTTAGCATTAAGGGAGCTGCTGGAGAAGGAGGATGAGAGTCTGCTGTTTATGGTCCAGGAGATTGGCTCCGGCGAGAACGGCTTTGTTAACGGCTTAAATAGCAGCAGCATGGAGGAATTCTCCTCCAAGGTCCGTCGCAATTACGAAATGGCACGAAGCATCAATCTGCCGGATGAGTATGTTCCCCAGACGATTTATTGGCTGTATCATACCGGCAAGCCTGTAGGTTACGGCAAGCTCAGACACCGCTTGAATGAGAAGCTGTTGGAGTCAGGGGGGCATATCGGGTATGTCATCAGGCCGTCGGAGCGGGGGAAAGGATATGGCAAACAGATGCTGGCGGGGCTCGTTAAGAAAGCCTGTGAGAAGAACATAAGCCGGGTCCTTCTAACCTGCGATGAAACCAATCGGGCTTCCCGTCGCATCATAGAATGGAACCATGGGGTACTCAGTTCCATTGCGGACGGGAATTGCAAATACTGGATCGATACGGCCGCTAGGCTGGAATAGGGGTGTAGATACCGATCCTCATGAGCTTTAGATTAATTACGCCTTAACTTCGCTTCAACCAGTCGAACATCCGGTTGATCGCCGCGGCGTGCTGCAGCGGCGGGAAATGATGTCCCAGCCCTTCGTACAGGTGGGCTTCTGGCTGGTGTCCCAGTTCTTGAAGCTTGTCCAGCATCCGGAAGCTGTGTTCAACCAGGACCTGCTCGTCCCGAGTACCATGCACAATCAGGACCGGACATCGGATTCGATCCGCATAGTGAATCGGGGACCGAAGAAGGTATCGTTCCGGAAACTTGGTCGGCGTACCGCCAATGACGCGTTTCATCATTCTGCGCAGATCGATCCGTTCCTCGTAGGTCTGCGCCAGGTCGGAGACGCCGCTCCATAGAATCATTTTGGATACATGAGATGACCGGGCGGCTGCCACGGCAGCATTGATCGCCCCGCGGGAGAAGCCCAGCAGATGCATGCGGCTGTTGTCTATCCATGGAATGCGGGATAACCATTCCAAGGCGGTGATCACATCCATCGTATCGGCGCCCCCAAACTCATCCCTGCCCTCGCTGCCTTCGTTTCCGCGATAGGCCGGAGCAAACACGGCATAGCCTTGCGCCGCGAATTCTTCGACCCATTTCAACCTGACCGCGCCGATCCGGCCTATGCCTCCGCGGCAATACAAGACCAGCGGCAGCTTCGGTTCTATCGACCCGGAGGCCCCTTCCGGAACAGGGTCCTTATACAAGGAGCATGCAAGCGTGCCGGTTACCGTAACGCCGGGTATGGCGTCGACCGTTTCGGACATCTCCTGGCTGCGATTAAGGGACAATTGCGGCGGCAGACCCAGATATCCTTTCACATGCAATCCCTCTGAGACGTAATCGATATGATAGATCATGAATGTCTTACCCCCTATGCTGAATCATCATGTTGTAGCGTATGTGGACTCTTGGTCAGACGACGGAGTTCAAGTAAGTATAGTATTTACTCGTCGTTGAAATCAAGGGGCGATGTAAGAAATTACAATTTGCCAAACGGCTGAATATCTGATATATTATGATCTCGGGCATGATGATATGTCCATTGTCATGGCGGTCGTGGCGAAGGGGTTAACGCACCGGATTGTGGCTCCGGCATTCGTGGGTTCAAGTCCCATCGATCGCCCTTAAGTAAGTATACATAACGAGAAGGAGAGCCGAGAGGCTCTCCTTTTTTGTAAATCCTCTTCAATAGATACGGATGTCAGACGACATTTAAGATGGTATAATGGATTGAAATCGAGGTGAGTATTTATGGCAAAAAAGAAACGAACGTCCCCGGCGCCGCGGACGGAAACTGCCGATAGACCCGCAACGCTAAAAGATATGCTGGACCCTCAAGTTTTGGCAAAGCTGAAGGCGACAACCGAGTCCTTAAAGGCCTCTGAAGCCGAGCGGCTGGAGAAGGAGCGGCAGGAACGGGAAGCTGCACGCAAGGCGGAACAGAAGCGCCGCGATAACGATTTTGAATATCTGCTGGAACACAGCGAGATGGATTGGAAAAAGTACAAATGACAGGCGGCGGCAAGCTGTCTGTTTTTTAATATAGACATCAGATAAGGATAGGTTTAAAAAACCTGGCCTATCTGGTAATGCAATATAAACGACTGAAGTCTACACAGTGAACCAAATGCGGAGGAAGAACGAGAACATGAATCATGGCCGTGCTATAAGGATCGGGATTGGCGGGGGGACGGGCAGCGGCAAAACGACGCTAAGCCTCCAACTCAAGGAGAAGCTTGTCGAGTATCGGGTGGCGCTCTTTCATATGGACAAATATTATAAGTCCGTCAGACCTATGTCTAAAGCGCCCTTTACGAATACAATCTTTGAGGATTTTAACCATCCGGACGCCGTCAACATCCAGCGTCTGACCGATGAGATAGAACAAGCCGCCCGTTGCGGTGACCATGATGTCATCGTCATTGAAGGGTTTCTTTTGTATCAATTCGAGGATCTTCGAAACTCCCTGGATCTGAAGCTGTTCGTCGACTGTCCCGCGGATGAAAGAATGCTTCGCAGAAACCGGCGGTTCATGGAGAAGGGTCATCGCGAGGAAAGCGTGATACAGGAATATTTGCAGCTTGTGCGATACAGGCATGATCAATATGTCGAGCCTACCCGTTGGCATGCGGATTTGGTGATGAACGGCTCCCTGGAGGGGAAGCTTGGCTGTGCGGTCGTGATGAACTGGATTCAGGCCAGGATACAAGATAGCAGGAAGCATCGCTGAAGGCTGTTTACCGTGTGCTCATATCATGGATTACCGTGCAGCATTGCCGTTTTCATATGTAGTGTTGATATCAGGGCGAAAGCGGGTTACAATTAGTAAGTTAGTATTCCTGCTCGCTAGGAGGCGAATTAAATGAAAGTTGAAATTTGGTCGGATTTTATGTGTCCGTTCTGTTATATTGGAAAGCGCCGGTTCGAATCGGCATTGGAGCAGTTCCCTCATAAGGATCAGGTTGAAGTGGTATATCGCAGCTTTGAGCTTGATCCGAATGCGTCGTATAAGCCCGGGGTGTCCATGGACGAGTTATTGGCGGCGAAATACGGCATGAGCAAAGAGCAGGCCAAGGCAGCTAATGCCAACGTGACTCAACAAGCGGCCAGTGTTGGACTTACCTACCACATGGACCGCGTGATCCCTGCCAATTCATTTGATGCTCACCGACTGGTTCATTTTGCTGCGCAGCATGGTAAAATGAAAGACATGACGGAGCGGCTGTTCCGCGCCTATTTCACGGATGCCGAGAATCTGGAAGATAAGAACCTGCTCGCCGATCTGGCGGCGGAGGTCGGACTGGAGCGGGAGCAGGCTATGGCGGTGCTTGAAAGCGATGCTTTCCAATCCGAGGTACGCGCAGATGAAGCCGCAGCGACGAATCTTGGAATTCGGGGAGTGCCGTTCTTCGTGCTCGGAGGCAAATATGCCGTGTCCGGCGCACAACCGCTGGAAGTTTTCACGGATGCACTGGACAAAGCCTATCGTGAAGCGAATCCCCTGGTCATGGTGAACGAGTCCGACAGCAACGACGGCATGTGTGCCGACGGATCTTGCGATCTGCCGGGCAGCGCGAAATAAACCATACACAGCAAGCCTAGAGCCCGAAGCATCCGTACACGATCTTCGGGCTCTATTTATCACGGATCTTTAAAAATTGAATACATAATGCATAGGAGGTAACCATGCCGCATCTTCCATCCGAGGAGCTAATCCATCGCATTCAGCGTTCGGAAACGGAGTATATGTATGATCGAATGCAAGCCATCGAAGGGCGGACCGGAAATCCCGAAGGGATCGAGATGGTTCGTTTCGGCCAAGCGCTGTGCTTGTACAGCAAAACGATGCCTTGGCTTTCTTTTAACACGGTCAAAGGACTCCGTTCGGAGAATCTGAAGGATCTGGACGCGATCATCGACTTCTATCAATCGCGGGACCGCAAATTCCAGTTCGAGATCGTGCCCGCCATGGTGAATCAGGCATTGCTCTCGGCGCTTGCCGATCGCGGATTCTTCCAATCCGCCTTTCATAATTCCATGTATATGAACCCGCAAGAACTGGTGGAGATGCCGGATCACGGAATTGTGATCAAAAGAATAGACAAAGACGAGTTTGAAGATTATGCTAAAGTTCATTGCCTGGGAACAGGACTGCCGGTGCAAGGGATCCCATCCGTAGCATTGAACAATCGCGTATTGCATGCAAGGCCGGGCTGGAGGTTCTATATGGCTTATGTGGATGAGCAGCCGGCTGCGGCCGGTGTCATGCATATGAACCATTCCACGGCTTCGCTTACATTTGCCGCTACGCTGCCGGAATACCGTCGACGGGGGCTGCATCAGGAGCTGCTTCGCAGAAGAATACGGGACGCGAAGCGGGAGGGGTGCAATCTGGTTGTCGGTCAATGCGCCTTCTTATCCCAGAGCCATCGCGACATGGAAGCCGTCGGCATGAAGCTGGGCTATGTCCGGACGACCTGGACCGAGCGTCAACCTGAAAGTTCAGCGGAATAGGGCAGGTGGGAAGCGATGCAAGCAGAGTCGGATTTTTTAAACCTGGAGTATTTACGTGAAGGCACGGCCAAGCAGAGGCAGGCAGCTTCGGTCATAGATGAACTGGAACTATGGGAGCATTTGAAATCCTGCAGTCCTATATTGGTGGGCACGATCCCTATAGGGATTGACATCGCTTCAAGCGATCTCGATATCATATGTCATGTGACGGAGTTTGACCGGTTCGAGCGAGAACTCAGAGCGTCATACGACCGACTTGTTTCGGATTTCACATACTCTTTCCGAAGTGTGGGGAACGTAGAGCGAGCAGTAGCGCGATTTCGGTACAAAGGCTGGGAATTCGAGATTTTTGCCCAGCCGGTGCCTTCCGTGAAGCAGAATGGCTACCGCCATATGGTAGTGGAATACAAGCTGTTGAAGCGGCTCGGCGAAGCTGCAAGAGAAACCATCATTGAGCTGAAGAAGGCGGGGTATAAGACGGAACCTGCCTTTGCGAAGCTGCTGCATTTACCGGGCGATCCTTATGAGGAGCTGCTGGAGATGTATCGCTGGCCGGAGGCTCGACTGGACGCTTATATCAAATCATATATGGACAAGGAGAATGTATATGAATGACAAACAGCAGCTGTTAAACGAGTATTCGGAATGGATCGGCAAGGTGAAGGAGTTCGGTGTCCTGGATGAGGACTATTGGAATTCCCCGATTGCGGATGGGAAATGGACCGTGCGCGATGTGGTGTGCCATATCATGCGATGGGATGAGTATTTTTTTAATGAGGCTATCGCCAAAATCTCAACGGGAGATGCATTGACCGTCCGGCATCTGGATTATGACGCCTTCAATGAGGAGGCCAAGCAATATGCCAAAACGTTATCGACGGAAGCGCTGGTGGACCGGACGATAACCGCAAGGGAACAGCTGATTCGGACCATTGAAGCGTTGCCGGAAACGAAGTATGAGGAGCGGTACGCGGACGGAGACGGACATCCCTTTGAAGTGGCGCAATTTATGCGGGATTTCATCTGGCACGATAATCACCATCTGGCTCAGCTGAATCAGGTGCTGCAAGTCGGTTAGGACAAGCAATACTTAGCGGAAATGGGTGAAGTCATTGAATGGCTACTTGGACATCATGTCTTATTTTACACAGAGCAATCTGGAATGGTTTCTTGACCAGTTTCGAGCCTTAGGCCCTCTGCCGGGCATACTGCTGACTTTCTTGAAATCCTTTATTCCTCCGATGCCCACGATCGTGATCGTTGGCGTTAATGCAGCGGTGTACGGGCTGTGGGCGGGATTTCTTTACTCCTGGATCGGAATGGTGGCGGGATGCTTGACGACGTTTCTCCTCGTGCGGAAAATATCCGGTACTCCCCTGATCGAACGCTGGGCGAAAAAACCGAAGGTTCAGCGCGGCATGCGCTGGATTCAACGCAACGGCTTCAGTTATGTTTTTCTGCTGGGCATACTTCCCGTCGGGCCGTTTGTCGCTGTCAACGTGGCCGCCGGACTGGCGAGAATGAACGTCATGTCCTATCTCATGGCCGTAACCTTGGGCAAGGGCATTATGGTGTTTTGCGTTTCATACATCGGGGCTAATCTCTCGGATTTTATGGCGGAGCCCTTCAAATTGCTCGGTGTCCTAGCCTTTATCTTGCTGTCCCTATGGGGCAGTCGGAAGCTGGATTCATACTTTGTAAGAAAACAATCGTTTCACGATCAAGAAGCTGAGCTCAACTCCAATTGAGCTCCCCGTTCCTGATCGTTTTACGGGAATGGATGCGGAGACCTTGTATTTGCTGTATAATGGTAAAATATCCAGTATCGGCATGAATGAAAGGGGGAAGCATTGATGACCAAATTGGCCACATCCATTCTGGAAATCATTCGAATGATGATCATTCTGATGGTCGTGACAGCGGTTCTGGGCAGCATAGAGCATCAGATCCTGAAGTCCTGGATTCCTTGGGAAGGGTTATATTTCCTGTTCCTGTTTGCGGGAAATGTGTGTTGGTTCCTGGTCCTCTATCGCAATCGCCTGCAATTCAGCGGCTGGTATCGTTCGGCGGAGACGCAGCGCAAACTGTCCGGAAATGCGACGAGAACCATCGTAGCGCTCGGGGCGCTCCTCATCGCGGCACCGGTTATTTTAACGTGGATCACCGCTTAATAATTGCATGATTATGTAACGGATATCGGCTAATAAACGATTAGCGTATATAAAAGGGACAGTTCCAAAGGTCGATGCCTTCGGAACTGTCCCTTACTTGCTGATTACAATCTTTTTCGTTTATATAGAGCCACAAAAAGACATGAGAGCAGCAGCAGCACGAGGGAAACTCCTGCGTACAAGGCTTCCTGGGTGCTGCCTTGCTCCTGGGCTGCTTCGTTCGACCAATCGCCAGGCCGGCCCATTCCGCGTCCACCCTGCATTTGACCGCCGAACTCGCCGCCGAACCCGTTCCCCATCTGGCCTTGAGGGAAATCCGGCATCTGCCCTTGACCATTCTGAGCCGGCGCTTGCGGCATGGTCGGTTGATTGCCGCCTGTAGAGGGCTGGTTCGGAGCTTGCGTTGGATCTGTAGAATTTTCCTCTGCGTTACTTTCCTCTGCATGACTTGTTGGATCAACGGCAGAAGCAGCATCCATCGCTGTTCTTTCGTCGGAACTGCTTGTGCCTGGTCCAACCGCCGATACAATCGGCGAGTCAGATTCATCCACGTCAGGAGCGTCGCCAGAGCCTTCCCCAATGCCGCTGGAAGTAACATCCGCGTTGCTGGAAGGAGCAAAAGCGGCACCGTCGTTGTTGGCGGGCGTGTTTTCGCCAGAGATGCCTCCGCCCGGGGCGTCGTTAGGGACAACGATCCCAGTCCCGTCAGTCCCGCTGCCGGCTGTTCCATCCGGTGCCGTGCTTGTCCCGGTGCCGGTAGAGCTCTCCTGGGCGGCATCATTGGAATTCGTATTGCTGCCAGGTACCATCCCGTCACCCCCAGGTCGCACGCCGGCGCCGTCAGGCCTCATACCTCCTCCGCCACCAGGCCCCATCCCGCTGCCGCTTCCGTCGCCGGACGAAGGGATCGTCCCCTCCAGCTGCTGCTGGATATTATCCATGGACTCTTCCGCGAATGAGGTCAATGTCGGGAGCGATTGCTCGTACTCCTCATAGGAGTAGAACGGTCTGGGGTCTTGCTTGACGTGCTCGGATATCAATTCCTGCAATTGCGCTACGCGTTCCTCGAAATGGTCCTGCTGCATGTATCCCTCCAGCATCTCCGAGAGGATGGCGTGGTAACGTTCCTTATATTCGTCAACCTCGAGCAGCTTGGCAATCAGGGGACGTTCCGCCAAAGCACCCTGAGTGGGCTCGTCAATCAGGATGCCGGAGCCCCCAAACCCTCCGAACGCCATGTTATAATCCCAGGGCAGGACGGAGAAAATGCCGTTGTTCTCATACAGGTAGTAGTTCTGTTTGTTCATCCCCAAGTAACTGTCCATATTGGAGGCAACGACGTTCAAGGCAACGTACTTGAGCACGTTATCGACATCCAGCACCTTCTCGTAATCGGTGCCGTTGTTCAGCTCGTCGAGCATGTCGATCAATACATCGTCATTGGAGGACTTGGATTTCATGACAAGCCCGGTGTACGAATCGGGGTCGCTGCCGAGCCAAGCCAGGTCGCTGCCCGTGCCTGTCATCTGGGCTTTGTATAATGCGCCGTACGAATTTTCGAAATGACGCTGCAGATAAGAATCGCCAATCTGTTCGATTGCGAGGTAGAACCCCCATAATTCATCGTTAACGTATACATTGACGTAAGAGAAGCCGGGTGTGGGCAGACCGACGGATTCCGCCAGCTCGTAGGTCAGGAATTCCCGCATATACGAGGCGTCGCTGTAGTTGTTGTTCAGATTGATTTTGCTGATCCCGTTCAAGGTTTGATTGAGATATTCGTCAAAGGAAATCTTGAAGCTGTAGCGGTCGGAATCGGAATTGACCACGCTGCGCAGACTTAAATTGCCTTTGGTGCGAATGCCGACATGATCAAATTGCATGCCGTTGTAATTGACGGACGCTTCTTTGTATTCTTCAGCGCTGGCGTTGTCCAGCATATCCTGGAAATCCGCTTCGTCGATCGTGATTTTAACGTCAATGACCTTGTCCTTCGGAAAAACCGCGGAATCGATTTGCTCCTGAAGGCCATCGTTCTCAGAGCTTCCAGCCGTCCCGGCAACCTGTGTTGTCCTTTGGCAGCCTGTGAGCAGAAGGACTATGGCCAGCGCAAGGGACAGCAGGACTGTCGTTCTTTTCTTCATCATTTCTGACCACCGCCTGACTTAGGATACATAATCGCCGCTGTAACTGATCAGAACCGCATGTTGAACGCCCTGCAGCTGGGACAGCTTGTTCACGAATTGACCTTCCGCATCGCGCAGCCGTACTTCCAGCGTCAGCTCGATGCTGCCTGGCGTCACGGTTTTTTGCTTCAGGTTGTAACGCTTCACAGCCTGACCGACTTGTCCTTGAACGGCTTGCTCGGCCTGCTCGTTATCGCAATGGACGACCAGCAGGTAAGGGGTATCGACCGTCGCTTTCTTAATGAAGAAGAACAGGATAAGACCGACAACGACGGAGCCGATGGCAGCCAGCGTGTAGAATCCGGCTCCGGTTACGATCCCGGCAACCGCGGCCCAGAACAGGAAGATCAGATCGGTTGGGTCCTTGATGGGCGTACGGAAACGGACGATGGAGAGCGCGCCGACCATACCGAGCGAGAGCACGAGATTCGAATTGATGGCGATGATGACAACGGCCGTGATCATCGTCATCCCGATCAGCGACACGTTAAAGCTCTTGGAATACAGGACGCCGCTGAAGACCCTTTTATAGAGCAGATAAATAAACAGCCCGATAACAAAGGCAACGGCGAGCGTGATCAAAATTTTGGCGATGCTGATGTCGGATACGAAATTTTCCATGACGGATTTTTTGACGATATCCGAAAAATTGGTGGTGTTCGTATTGCTTGAAGTCGATGTGGTGTTCATGAACTATTGATCCTCCCATGTGTTATATTTCAGAAATTTACGGCACATTACATATTTGGATGCCGATTGCCGGTTGAGGCCTTCCAACTGCAGCGCGATTTTGATGTAATCCGGAATGTACTCGTCGTATTTGACCTCGAGTATGATCAGATTCTCATCGATCGCCCGGATCGGCAGCAGGTTTCGATTGAACAGTTCCGTGGAGTGCAGGCCGGTTCTCAGCTCCTTGTCAAACGTAATCCGCACATTTCCGTTAGCGCAGACGTAAGGCTCGCGGACATAATCGACAATGACCTTGGGCCGCAGCAGCTTATGCTTCATCTCGTGGTACAGCTCCATCATCAAAGGCTTATCCGGCTGGTAGAGACAGTCGTATTGTCCGGCCATGATCTGATCGGTCATCTCCCTTGTGAGCGGCTCCTTCAGCTTGGCGATGTAATCCCGGAATTTGATTTTCTTCTCAAAATGGATCGTGTCGTCGGCTACGTTATAAATACGGATGCGGTATTTCACCCGATCCCGGACGCCCGCCAGCTTCTCGTATAGGGCTTTATTATTGATATCATCAAAGTACAAGCTTCGAATGTGATATTCCCCGGCGGGTCCGGCATGCTGATCGTAGGTCACCAAATTCTTCAATCGTTGGCTGATGATCCGATATTGGTGAAGATTCACGAAGAACTTCAGCTCGTTCCGGTATTTTAATGGGGTTGTCATGTTTCCACCTCGTTTCTCTCTGTCTTTCGTATGCTTGTTTGCTTACGAGATCTATCCTATCAATCGTTCCTGATATCTTTCTTAAGCGCGGCTGAATGTAAACTGAATGTTTTCGCAATGTAAAATGAAGGCATTGAAGAAATAAACAATGTCATATATCAGTGATCTTTATTTCCTCGGCATGGGTAAGAAGGGAGGTCCCCCTGCTGGCGCAATTATGGTAGGATGAAACTATATTCGGGAAGAGAATGGAACGATGCGTCTTGATGTATTATGTGTTCGCGCTTTGGACTGCAGCGGCCGTGCTGCTGTTCAATCAGCCTCGAAGCGAGGTGAACCGCTGGGCGGCTTTTTTCCTGTGGAGTGCAGGGATTGGGGGGTTGACGGACTGGCTAGCGCCTTCCGGTTTTATTGCGACCGCCTACGGGCCGTGGATTCAATTCCTCAACCATACCCTGACACCTTACGGCGTGTTGATATTTTGCATGGTGTATACCGGCAGGCCCCGGCACCATAGGAGAAAACGTGATCTCAAAATAGGCCTGCTGCTGCCTGTGTTCGCGATGCTGGTCCAGGTGCTCCTTACGAAAGATTACCGGATTCATTACGGATGGCTGTTCGTATGGACCGGCCCGTATTATGTTGCTGCATGCGCTCTGCTCATTGGAGCCTTATCCTCTGAGAAGAACCCGCAGAAACGCAAAAGCATGTGGATTACCACCTGGATTATGGTGCCAACCTTGCTCGGTGTGATGCTGTTGATAAATGTAGGGAATGTCATCTGGCCCGGTTACGATTCATTCCGGTACGTATCCCTGTTTATTCTGTATTCGATGGGCGTTGCCGTCATCTGCACCTTTGTGTACGGCGTCCTGGGCGTCCGCCTGAAATTCGAGCGCGATCCGCTGGATCGCACGATGCAAGCGGTCAGCTCGGGTACAACGATGCTGAATCATACCATCAAGAACGAGGTCGGGAAAATCGCCATGAGCACCGATAACGTGAAGCGGCTGCTGTCGCCGGATAACGAAACGGCCCTGGAGCAGCTTGATGTCATCGCTAACGCTTCCAAGCATTTGTTAGCGATGACAGGGCGCATGCAGCAGCAGATGAAGGCGTTTAAGCTGGTGGAACAGCCTGTCCGCGCGGATCAGCTGCTTGCTGAACTGCAGCTTCGCGAACAGGAACGGCTGCGCAGCCATGGCATCGAGTTAAAGGTGCTGTGCACACAGCGTCCCTGGCTGCTTGCGGATGCCGTCCATTTGAAGGAAGCGATCAGCAATCTCATAAGCAATAGCGTCGAGGCGATGCCTGACGGAGGAGTGATCGCGTTGACGGTAACGGCCGACCGCAAGGGAGCCGCGATTTCCGTCAAGGATAACGGCATGGGCATTCCGGAAGAGCAGCAGCCGCTTGTGTTTGAACCGTTCTACAGCACCAAGGGCCACAGGAAGTCAAACTTCGGACTTGGCCTTACCTATGCGTACAACGTGATGAAGAAAAGCGGCGGCTCCGTGGGATTGGAGAGCCGCGAATCGGTCGGTACCGAGATCACGTTGTATTTTCCCCGCAGCAAAATCATTCGTTTATCCGGGAGGGAAGAGCCTTGAATCGAATACACGTCTTTCTGGTCGAGGACGATCCGGATTGGATTAAATCAATGACCGTTTTTCTGAATGCGCGGGAGGATATGATCGTGGTCGGCGCGGCCGAGTCCCCCGAACAAGCGATTGCGATGGCGGAAGTCCTGTCCTTCGATATCGTGCTTATGGATATTCAGCTGACGGCGGGCCGACTCGACGGCATCTACGCGGCTGCAGAAATCCATGAACGAAAGCCCGAGGCCAAGGTGATCATGCTGACCTCGCTGGATGACGAGTTGGTGATCATGCAATCCTATACGGCCGGAGCCGTCAATTACATTGAGAAATCGAATTTCGAGGAATTGCCGGCCGCAATCCGAAGCGCCGTACATCAACCGGGATCGATGGAGGTGCTGCTCAAGGAATTTGCCCGACTCAAGCGCGAAGAACAGCTGCGGAGCTTGACGCCGGCGGAACGTGAAGTGTTTGATCTGTTGGATGAGGGTTTCACCCATTCCCAAATGGAGAAGAAGCTGTTCAAAACCGAGAGCACGCTCAAGAATCAGATCAATAAAATTCTGAAAAAGCTCGGGGTGAGGAGCAGCAGGGAGGCCGTGGAGAAGGTCCGCCGAAAAGGGATCGTGAGAGAGAACGACAACTAGCTTCGGGACGGAAGACGGATCATATGGAAGAAATGGAAGAGGTACTACGAAACGTAGTACCTCTTCTTCGTTTGTTCTATAAAAGTGAGGTCTAACGGGGAATCCCCCTCAGCGGTAAAATGGCTTGTAAATAGAGGGGCCCGGCTGTCACCGAGAAGGGTTATCCATTAGGAGCTGAGTGCGCATGAAGAGAAATCCGATCTATGTTGAACTCGACATCAAGACGGATATGGAAACATTGTGGTCATTGACACAGAGACCCGAGCTGCATCAACAATGGGATTTGCGTTTTTCCGAGATTCATGATTTGCCGCAGGCTGATTCGGACGTCCAGCGGTTTTTATACAAAACCCGCATCGGATTCGGACTGGAAGTTACGGGAACGGGCGCTACGAAAACGGCCGTGCACCCGAGGACCGGGAACCGGATCTCGGTGCTGCGATTCGGCTCGGATCAGCCCATTTCCCTGGTTAAGGAGGGGAGCGGCTATTGGAAATACGCCGACAGCGGCAACGGCGTCATCCGTTTCTCGACCCAATACGATTACAGGACGCGGTTCGGCATGCCGGGGGCCTGGTTTGACCGCCTGCTGTTTCGGCCTTTATTCGGCGCAGCGACGGCTTGGAGCTTCGATGTGCTCCGATTATGGGCCGAGAAGGATATTCCGCCTACGGTCACGATCCGGAAGGCAATCATCCACGCTTTAAGCGTATTTATGCTGGTTGTTCTATGGTGCTATGAAGGACTGGTTCCGAAGCTTCTGTTCCCGGAAGCGGGAGAGCTTGATCTGCTGAGGCAGTCGGGTTTGGCAGCCGGTCGGGAAGGGATGGTGCTGACCTTGCTCGGCATCACCGAGATCGGCGTCGGTTTATTGACATTGCTCTTTCACAAGAACCGGTTGTGGTACAGGCTGATCATGATCTTGCTTGCGATCTTGATGCTTGGAGCATGGATGACGGATGCCGAATTAATGAAAGCCCCGTTCAATCCGTTAACGCTTAGCGGATCGATGATTGGATTCTGCTTCATGGCTTCGCTGTCCGCATCGGACTTGCCAAGCGCTTACCGTCCGGTTCGAAGACATAGAACTGTCCGTGGGCATACATCCGATAAAGGAGTGAATGAACATGACCTCGATCTATGAGCAGGCGCTTGGAAGCCAGTTTCACAAGCTTCATCCTAAAATCCAGGAGCGGTTCGGGTTCGACAGCAAGGATAACGTCGCTTCGATCGGCGAAGGCATCATGGAAGAAATCTGGTACGCTCGATGGGCGGCGCTGCCGCTGCATATAGGTACGATGCGGCATATCATGTTTCCTAACCGGGGGAAAGGGATCCCGTTTCGGATTGAGAACTACGCTTATCGGGATGACTGGGGAAGAGAAACGGTGACGTGGTGCCGAAGTTTTGATTTTCCTGGCATTCGAAGACGATTTGACGCCACGATGATTTATAGCGCACAGCGCAGCCGCGTCGTGGATTATTTGGGAAACAAACAGCACTTGGCAGTCGATCTTCGGATCGCTGCCGCGGAGCATGGCGGAATTCGCATTCGATCGGGGGAGCAGAGGTTTTATGAAGGACGGCTGCAGTTTCGATTTCCCCGGTGGCTCACCGGAACGGCCGATGTATGCGAATGGTATGATGACGAATATCAGTTATATCGAATATCCGTTGAGGTGGTCAACCCGATATTGGGGCCTGTCTTCCGGTATAAGGGAAGCTTTCAGGCCCGGACCGTTCCTGCAGGCGAACGGGATGTCCCGCCCCATGTCAAACCGCTGCGGGTCGAGGCTAGAGAGTAGCGGAAGCATCCGGGGAAAGACCGCTGCCCTTGCGTTCGCGGAACATTCGGTAATATAGGAACGAGGAAATGACGTACAGCGTTCCGGTAATGCAGAAGGTGATTGCGTATCCCCAGTAGCTGCCGTATGTGGTGACCAATTTCGACTGTACGGGCCCCATCGTCGCCCAGCCGAGCATAAAGGCGGTTTGCGTGACGGAATTGGCGATGCCTCTCCGGTGATCCGGTACGCGGTCAATCAGAATCGACGACTGTATCGGATTGGCCGCATTCATCAAGGCTTGACGGAACAGGAAGCCGACCGATGCGATGAGGAGGACATTCGTGAAGCCGGTTAACAACAGGAAGGGCAAGGATAGGACTTGAAAGAGAACCACGGCTTTGACGGCTCCTACCCGATTCACCAGCGAAGGGCCGATCAGCATGGATACAATCGTCATGACTTGTCCGAGCGATATCAGAATCCCAACCGCGGATAACGATACCGAGAAACGGTTGGTAAAATACAAATTCAAATAAGGAACGACCAGTCCGGACCCGAGGCCGATCAACAGTTGGGCAAGCGCGAACTGCCCGATGACTTTGAAATCTCCGATCCCGGAGGCGGTAACCGCTCCTCCAGGGCGCAGGGGTTGATCCGGGATGGGTGCATCCAGAGGCCGTGCATGCGCGTCGTTCTTGTCGGTCGTGAACAAGAGCGGGATAAATGCCGCAAAGGTTGCCAGACCGCCGATGAACAGGGCCGTTTTCAAGCTATCGACCTTGTTCAGGCCGAATGCCTGCAGGGCATCCGCCAGGAAGCCGCCTCCCATGCTGCCTAACACTTGAGAAGCAAGCACAAGCGAGGCATGGATGCTAAAGATGCGCATACGAGCCGATTTCGCCGTATTTTCCGCCAGAAACGGAATCGCCAGCACCTGAAAAAAGGATGCGAACAGTCCGGTGTATACCGCGAGACCAAGCAAGCTGAACTCACTCGCCAGAAAAGCTCGCGCAATCAGTCCGGTGCCGCTTAACAACGCGCCAAGGACCAGGATTCGCTTGCGGCTTCCGCGGTCGCCGATCAAGCCGATCGGGATAAACATCAATGCCGTGGCGAGGGATTGAATACTGACCACTGTTCCATTCATGGAGTCATTATAACCCAGGCCTTGTATGTACAAATTGTAGAGCACGCTGAACATGCCGGTACCGAACTGATACAGCACGTTAGCTAGAAAAAACAGCTTGATGTTGCGCGGCCAAGAACGCATTTCTTTTGCCGACTGTTGTATGAATCCCATGATGATACCCCCTAAATTTTACAGCAGCAACCTCTATTCTAGCAGGTTCCACGGGAGGGAGGAAGAAATATTATGTCGTCGTGGGGCTTGATTGACATGCTATAGACAAAAATATAAAATGTCTATGTAAATAACTTTGGGGGAAGTGGTGTGTGCGATGGACCTAAATGAACGCTTCTGGAATGCTTCCATAGATGAACTTAAACAAGGCTATATCGACGAAGGCCCCGTCTGGGTATGTCTCTTGTGCGGCAAGACGCTGGAGAAGGGGATCATCTACCCGGATGAGGATGTGCTGTACGAATCGGAACGATACATGACCGTTCATATCCGACGGGAGCATGGCTCCGTCTTTCAGTATCTGTCCGGCCTCGATAAGAAGCTGACCGGATTGACCGAGCATCAGAACCGGCTGCTGCAGCTCTTCTATCAAGGCATGAACGACAAGGAGGTCCAGCAGGAGCTCGGCATCGGCAGCGCGTCGACGATACGCAATCACCGGTTTGCCTTGAAAGAGAAGGAGAGGCAGTCCAAGGTGCTGCTGACCTTGATGGAGCTGTTGAAGGAAAAGGACAGCCATGCTCCGGCGTTCGTGGAGATCCCCAAGCAGGCCAAAATGATCGATGAACGCTACAATGTTACGGAAGAAGAGAGGCAATCGATCCTAGCCAAGGCGTTCCCCGAGGGGACCGATGGCCCGCTGAAGACTTTTAAGCTTAAAGAGAAGCAGAAGTACGTCGTGCTGCGCGAAATCGCCGCCCGTTTTAAACCCGATGTCTTGTATTCCGAGCAGGAAATCAACGATACGATCGGAAGAGACAATCCCGATTATGTGACCATTCGCCGATATTTGATCGAATATGGTTTTTTGGATCGCAAGGATGATGGAAGCCAGTACTGGCTAACGACATAGATGAAAGCAAGAAGGAGGCGTTAAGGCCATGAATCGCAGACAGGAACTAAATCAGATGTACAAGGAGATCAAGATTGAAGCCGGCGTGTATCAAATTCGGAACACGAAGAACGGTAAAATATTCGTCGCCGGAACGAACAATCTGAAAACCATGAACGGCAAGCGCTTCGAGCTGCAGATGGGGACAAGCTACAACAAGCCGCTTCAGCAGGATTGGAAAGAGTTTGGAGAGGATGCGTTTGTTTTTGAGATCCTGGAGAAGATTGAGCCGAAGGAAGATCCGTTCTTCGATTTGAAGGGTGCGGTCAGCAAGCGGGAAGCCTATTGGATCGAACGGCTGGAACCTTTTGGGGAAAAAGGGTATAACGGAGACGGAAAATAAGGCTTTTGTGTGGCGAACCCAGGCGTAGGACGTGAAATCATCCCCCTTCCATTTGCAATGCGCCGCAAGGGTAAGATATGATGAAATGAGCGGCTTAAATCGCTTCCATTCCTATTTCTTACTACACGAAAGCGAGACGTGAACACGATCATGAGATCCATTGCATGGGTAACCGACAGCACGAGCACTATCGACCCTGAATTCGCCAAGAAGCATCATATTTACATTGTGCCTTTGAGGTTGATTCTGGGCCAAGAGGCCTACAGGGAAGGAATCGACATATCGGCAGAAGCCTTTTATGAACGGATGAAAGACGAGCCGAAAGTCAGCAGTTCCCAGCCTCCCATCGGAGAATTCATTGAGCTTTACGAAACCCTGAAAGTGAAGTATGACGATATTATTGCGATTCACTGTTCTTCGGAGCTCAGCGGAACTTTGAATTCTTCCCTGCAGGCGGCCGAGATTGCCGAGGTACCCGTGGTTGGCATCGACTCTCAAGCGGGAGCGTTTCCGGTGCGCGAAATGATTATGTCCGGCATTCACTGGCACAGCCAGGGGGATACCGTACAGGTGATAAAGGATAAAATTCAGACCATGGTGCACAACATGTCGTTCTATCTCATACCGGCAAGCCTGCATCGACTTCATATCAGCGGCCGGGTGTCCGGTACGCAGCTGCTGCTGAGCAATTTGCTCCGCATACATCTGCTGCTCCGTTTTGACGAAGGCAAAGTCATTGTGGAGGAGAAGATCCGGACGTTTAAGAAAGCCAAGCAGAAAATGATCGATATCATGAAAACAGACATACAGAAAATTAAGAAGGTGTGCATCATGCACGCGAACAACGTGGAAGAGGCCGAGGAGATCCAGAAGGAAATCAGCGGAGCTCATCCGTCGCTTAAGACCGAAATCATGACCTTTATCCCTGTTGCAGGCATCCATGCAGGCGAAGGCACCATTGCCATGTCATGGATTAAACACCATCCTGCCTATTCTTAGTTATACTTCCGCCCCAGCCTGCAGATACTATTTGCAGGCTTTTGCTTTGCTTATCGATTCTATTCTGCCCTCCGTGGTTTTATTATGTAATAGTAGGGATGAACCCAAGGAAAGGATTGAGGCAGACATGAAGGTTATTATCACGCAAGCCGAGGCGATGCAAAAGAATATATGGGACGATATCATGTTGATGTTCGGAAGAACGGACGAGGATGAAGTGTGGGAGACGGAGCAGTTTATATTGACGGAGGAGCAAGCCCGTCAGCTCGGATTGCTTAAATAGAGAAGGAAGGGCCGCCATCACTGCGGCTCTTTTCTTCTTGTTTTCCAACGGGGGGCTTTCGTTGTGGATCGTTTTGGCCCTTAACGAAATCATGTTATGATGGAAGGACTCTGCGGGACAGAGGGCGAATACAGTAGTGTGAACATGAAGGAAGGTGACAATGTTGAAGCGAAGGACACCATGGATGAGCTTAACGATGCTGGTTGTCATCTTGCTGCTGGTTCTGGCAGGTTGCCAGGGCCGTTCGGAGACGGGGAATGCGGGCAATGATGGCCAAGGAACTTCGCCATCGGAGGTAGGACAGGACCAAAACCCGCCTTCTCAAGAGAATGACAATGAAACCGAGCCTCCGTCAGGCAGTACCGACAATGAAAGCGAGGACGGCAGCCTGCCTCCGAACGAAACCGAAGATGAGATCGCTGAGCTTATGAACGACATGACCGTCGAGGAGAAGATCGGCCAGCTGGTACTGGTCGGACTCGAAGGAACGGCCATCGATGAAACTTCGCGTAAATTGGTGAAGGATCACCATGTTGGCGGGTTTATCCTCTTCAAAGACAATATAGAGAGCGTAGAGCAGTCGGTAAAGCTGCTCAATGATCTGAAGGAAGCCAATGCTGCCAATCCGGTGCCCCTGTGGCTGAGTATAGACGAGGAGGGCGGACGGGTTACGCGTTTTCCCGAGGAATATGTAAAGCTGCCGTCAAGCGGCAAAGTCGGAAGCAAGGGGGATCTAGCGCTCACGAAGCGCGTTGGCGGCCTTATCGCGCAGAAGGTTGCGGGACTCGGGCTCAATATGGTATTCGCCCCGGTGCTGGACATTCATAGCAACCCGAACAATCCGGTCATCGGCGATCGATCCTTTGGCACTACGGCGGAGACCGTTACCGAGCATGGGATTGCCTCCATGAAGGGGATACAGGAGAAGGGAGTCGTTCCCGTCGTGAAGCATTTTCCAGGACATGGCGACACTTCGGTCGATTCCCACCTCGGTTTGCCCGTGGTGGAGCATGACTTGAAGCGTCTGCATGAAATGGAGCTGGTTCCGTTTCAACAAGCGATTAATGAAGGGGCCGATGTGGTCATGGTTGCGCATCTGCTCATGAAGAGCATCGATCCGGATACGCCATCCTCGTATTCAAAGCCCGTGATCAACGATTTGTTACGGGAAGAGATGGGATTTAAGGGAGTTGTCATTACGGACGACATGACAATGGGTGCTATATCCGGCAGCACGGACGTAGGTGAGGCTTCCGTGAAATCCGTCGTCGCAGGAAGCAACATGGTACTGATCGGACATGAATATGCGCTGGAGGAAGCCGTCATCCAGGCATTGACCAAGGCTGTCCGGAGCGGCGTGATCCCGGAGGAGATGCTGAACGACCGTGTAAGGGCGACGCTTGAGCTAAAGCACAAATATGAGCTAAGCGATGATCCCGTAAAGGCTCCCGATATAAAGCCGTTAAATCAGCATACGAAAGCAGTACTAGATCAAATGAAGTAAACGTAACATATGTAATAGGAATATATAAAAACCCGATCTCAGAGTTGAGATCGGGTACAACGGACTAGAATATATTAGAAGTTGATATAGTCTATAAAATATGCTAGAATGAAGGATAAATAACTATTGGTTTAATGTCATAATGATCTAATGCTAGATTAGCATGAAAATATGGGATTGTCAACAGGGGGGCATAGAATGGAGAACCGTCAGAGTGCGGATTTTGCATTGGAACGCGAGGTTACGGATACAGAGAAATCGGCTAATTCTCCAACAGAGGATTTTTCGGTTCACGACGATCTCTCGCTTCCGCCAGGCATCAAGATTAGCGATCCAGTTCGCATGTACCTGAAAGAAATCGGTCGTGTTCCCCTCCTCTCAGCCGATGAAGAAGTGGAACTGTCCAAACGTATAGAGGAGGGAGATGAGGAAGCGAAACGCCGTTTGGCCGAAGCGAATCTTCGTCTCGTTGTTAGTATAGCAAGACGCTATGCCGGTCGTGGAATGCAGTTCCTTGATCTGATCCAGGAAGGCAACATGGGCTTGATCAAAGCGGTGGAGAAATTCGACTACTCCAAGGGCTTTAAGTTCAGCACCTATGCCACTTGGTGGATTCGTCAGGCGATTACCCGCTCGATCGCCGACCAGGCCAGAACCATCCGGATTCCGGTGCATATGGTGGAAACGATCAATAAACTTGTGCGTGTCTCCAGACAGCTCCTTCAGGAGCTGGGCCGCGAACCGACGCCGGAAGAAATCGGCAAGGAGATGGACATCTCACCGGAGAAAGTGCGCGAGATCCAGAAGGTATCCCAGGAACCCGTGTCCCTGGAAACGCCTGTCGGAGAGGAAAGCGACTCCAACCTGGGCGATTTCATCGAGGATCAGGATGCGTTGGCACCCGCAGATGCGGCGGCTTTCGAGCTGCTGAAGGAACAGCTGGAGGAAGTGCTCGATACGCTTACCGAGCGTGAAGAGAACGTGCTTCGGCTTCGTTTTGGACTCGAGGACGGACGGACCCGTACGCTGGAAGAGGTGGGGCAGGTGTTCGGCGTAACGCGCGAACGCATCCGCCAGATCGAGGCGAAGGCGCTCCGTAAATTGCGTCATCCGAGCCGCAGCAAGCGTCTCAAGGATTTCCTCGAATAAATCTTGGTAACGGATCATCTGATGATGAACGAATCCCTGGTTACGGTCTACGAGCCGTAATCCAGGGATTTTTTGCTATATGGCCAGGATTTCGCCCCAGATTGACACCATCCGAGTAGTTGCATCATAATGATGTAACATCCCCACATTTAGTAAGGGTTGTTGTGCCTAATGTGAAGAATAGGGAGTGACATGTCTACGATGACTTTACATACATCTGCTATTGACCGATTGTGCAAGCGCAATGTGGAGCTGTCTGCCTTTTCGACGTACGGGATCGGCGGTTCAGCCAATTATCTGGCCATGCCTGAAACGGCAGCCGACCTGGCGGAACTTTTGCAGGATTGCAAAAAACGCGGGTTGCCATGGTACATTTTCGGAATGGGCTCCAATATCCTGTTCCCGGACGAACCGAAACACGATCTGGTCTTTATCTCGCTGAAAAACCTGGTGGAGCTGCAGGCTTCGGGAGACAAATGGTACGTTTCATCCGGAACGCCGATGTCCCTGCTTTCCTTGATGGGGTTAATGGGCGGAACCGATTTGCTCGACTTTACTTTTTTGCTGCCGGGCTGCGTAGGCGCCGGCATCTATATGAACGCCAAATATAATGCGCGCCAAATCTGCGATATCCTGGATACGGTATATTATATCGATACGATGGATCCGGGCCTGAAGGTGCAGTCCATTGCGGCGGGGGACTGTTTATTCGCATACAAGCAATCCATCTTCCAGCAGCATCCATGGATCATCGTAGGCGCCGATCTCAACATACCGGTCAGCTCGGAGGAGCAGATCCATTCGACTTCGGCGCTGCTCGCGGAGTGGAAGAGCCGCGGCAGCCATCCGTCCTCGCTGCCGTCCTTTTTCTCGTTCTTTCTGGGCGAGGTCCATGCTTTGGCCGGAAGGGGAATCGAGACGCCGCAGTCGATGCTCGACATCATCAAGTACCGGACGAGTAAGCGTCATTTCGACTATCCGTCCTGCGGTTCCGTATTCAAGAACAATTACGATTACGGGGTAGCCGTAGGCTCGCTCGTGGACCAGCTGAATATGAAGGGGACCGAATACGGAGGCGCCATCATTTCTCCGCACCACGGCAACATGATTCTGAACCAGAAGCATGCAAAGGCAACGGACATTCTGTACTTGATGAATCTGATTTCGGAGTCGATCAACAACCAATTCGGGTTCGTTCCGGAACCGGAGATTGTATTGGTATAAACGCTCTCTGAAAATAATCTCTGTAAAGGAATTGGAATAAGTAGAATTTAACGCTATAATCAGATAGGTGATCATCTGTTTATTGGTATAAACGATGAAATTCATGTTGCGAGAGGGGCATTAAATATGGCTAAAACTTTAATTTTTGGACACAAAAATCCGGATACGGACACCATCTGCTCTGCTATTGCATATGCTGACTTGAAGAACCAGCTTGGTCTTTCGGCCGAGCCCGTGCGTCTTGGCGACGTTAACGGCGAAACGCAGTACGCGCTCGATTTCTTCAAAGTAGAGGCGCCTCGCCTCGTTGAGACGGTTGCAAACGAAGCGCAGGACGTTATTCTCGTGGACCATAACGAGCGTCAGCAAAGCGCCAGCGACATTGATCAGGTTCGCGTAATCGAGGTTATCGATCATCACCGCATCGCTAATTTTGAGACAAGCCATCCGCTGTACTACCGTGCGGAGCCTGTCGGCTGCACTGCTACCATCCTGAACAAGATTTATAAGGAGAAGGGCGTAGCCGTTCGCAAAGAAATTGCCGGCTTGATGCTGTCCGCGATCATCTCGGACTCCCTCTTGTTCAAATCTCCAACCTGCACGGACGAGGATGTGGCTGCTGCTCGCGAGCTGGCTGAAATCGCCGGCGTGGATGCCGACAGTTATGGTTTGGACATGCTCAAGGCAGGTGCCGATCTGAGCGACAAAACCATCGCTCAATTGATCTCCCTCGATGCCAAGGAATTCCAAATGGGCGGTGCCAAAGTCGAAATCGCCCAGGTCAACGCGGTGGATACGAATGATGTATTGTCCCGCCAAGCAGAACTCGAGGATGCGATTCAATCGATTATTACGGACAAAAACCTGGACTTGTTTGTCTTCGTGGTGACGGACATCCTGAACAACGATTCCATCGCGCTGGCGCTCGGTAAAGAGTCCAAAGCCGTGGAGAGAGCGTACAATGTATCTCTGTCGGAGAACAAGGCGCTTCTTAAAGGCGTGGTTTCCCGTAAATCGCAGATCGTTCCGGTTCTGACCGAAGCATTCAATCAATAATAGCTGGTTATAGGAACAAGCCTGACCATCGACTGAGGAATCAGCGGGGCGGGCTTGTTTTTGTTTTGCTGTTTTCTCGCATTCTGCATCATGCAGGACCGCTCCAATCGATATGAAGCGCTTTCGAAAATTGAAATATTGTAATGAAATTACATCGAAATGACATCCTTTTTACGGCGGCGATTCGTATAATGAAGGAAAGAAATAGGAACGACAAGTACATAGGTGTTTCAAATCCCAAGAATTGGGTTAATGACCATTAATGTTTGTTGAGTCGGATTCCAAGGCAGAAAGTAGTATAAATCTGATCTTTCAATAGAAGTATGAAGAGGGAGCGATGAGAAGATGAAGAAGTCGGCTTGGAAATTGGGAGCAATGATGCTGCTTGTCCTGATCATGATGACAACCGTCGGTGTAGCCTCAGGCAACAATTATGAGCCGGTTCCGAAAGCTTCGAATCAGGAAGCTTCCTACATAAACGGACTGGAGATCAAAGACGGCAAGGTCTTTCTTCTAGTAGATCCTATCGAGTGGTATGAGGGAGAGGAAGCGAATCAGGTGTTCCGCGAACGGGAGCAGGACCCTGAGATGACCGAGGCCCCCGACGGCTATTATATCGTGAACGATACGGAAGAGCATATCGAACTTCCGGTAGCGGACGATGCAGAAGTGCTGCTCCAGCTGTACGACCATACCGGACGATATGAGGATGCCCAGATTTCCTGGAATCAGCCGGTGAGCCTGAGCAAATTCGCGGACATTTACAAAAAGGATGATATCGTGGACATGAAATGGTTTCCCTTTCATATTACCGTTGAAGACGGCGTCGTCGTGAAGATCATCCAACAGTATGTACCTTAATTTATCATGAAAAATAGAGAAGCGAACTGATGAAGAGCCGCTCCATTTCGGTTAATCCTACCGAGGGGCGGCTCTTAAGTTTGTTTGTAAGCTAACGGCAAGCGTTAACCGGCATCTTTGCTGTAGTGCTGGTGTTTCATCGGTTTGATTTTACCGTTGACCACGTCGCTGACGAAGGGGGCTATCTTGGATTTCCGTTCTTCGTATTCTTCCTTCGTCACCTTGCCCTCGGACAGCTTCCGATCCAGGCGCTTCGTGAGTGCCTGGACTTGCTGATCAATGACGGACTGGACGGGTACGCCTTGCTCCTTCGCGATCTGGGCCAGCGATTTTCCGGATTGCAGCGATGCTTTGAGTTGGTCCGGCGTTGTCTTCAGCAGCTTGGCCAGCTCGTCGCTATCCGAGATCAGCCGGCCGTGCCGCTGATGCATCCGCTGCTTGTGCCATCCGCCCTTGGCGTCAAGCAGTTTATCCGCCGCTGCGGAGTAATCGATGGATTTGCCCAGCTGCTTTGGATGGGAAGCGATTTTCTCCTTCAGCAGCTCCATGATCTTGGCTTTCATGGCATCCCGCGATACGCCTTGCTCTTTGGCTATTTCCGCGAGGGTCGAGGTTTTGAGTTTATCCCGGAGAACTTGCGGCTCCAGCTTCAGAAACTCGGAGATGGCCTTGAACATATGGCCGGGTTTATGTTGCCCGCGTTCGTCCTTGGACGAAGGAACAGCCGGTGATTCCGATCGCTGTCCGATCGGTTCCGCCGAAACCGAGACGGGAAGATAAGCGAGGCCCATGACTACAGCGATGGCGAGCAGCACCAGCCGCTTCACTGACTTCATGTGGGTTGTCATTGTTGTTTACCGCCTTTCATGTTGTTGGTCTTACAGTCCATCATTCTTTCCCGCTAAACTGAACTCATCCTTAAAATAACCTTAAAATAGGATGAAAATACATAAATTTCATGCGAATGGTGAAAAGTGGCCATTCTATGAAACTATCGACTCTTCTCTGCTAATATGCTATCATGGAGTCTTGATAACGTATTAAAGTGAAAAAGCAGTTATGCATAGGACGAGGATTGATGCAGATCCCAGGATATGACTGCGCTTAACGTCTACGAGGGGGATTTTCTGGTGAAAAAGATAGCATCCGTGTTAGCAGGCTTCATGCTTTTATTAACGGTAGTCGGCTGTTCGAGCTCGGCAAGCGGGGGGAATGAGCTGGTGGTCGGAATTGACGACAAGTTCGCGCCCATGGGATTCCGCGACGAGAGCAATGAAATTGTCGGCTTTGATATTGATTATGCCCGCGCAGCCGCCGAGAAAATGGGCAAGGAAGTCAAGTTCCAGCCAATTGACTGGAAAGCGAAGGAATCCGAGCTTAGCAGCGGCCGCATTGACTTGATCTGGAACGGTTATACCATCACCGATGAGCGCAAGGAGAAAGTGCTGTTCACCAAGCCTTATCTGGAGAACAGTCAGGTGGTGGCGGTGCTGAACGATTCGGATATCGCAACGATCGGCGATTTGGCCGGCAAACAGGTCGGATTGCAGTCGCTATCCTCGGCAGCCGACGCGCTTAGCGCCAATGCCATTCACGAGCAAGTGAAGAACATTTCCGAATTTCCCGATAACGTGCTGGCATTGAGCGATTTGAAGAATGGACGCGTAGACGCCGTGATCATTGACGAAGTGGTCATGAAATACTACATGTCCAAGGAAGAGGGAACGTACAAGATTTTGGAGGAGTCCCTGGCACCGGAGCAGTACGGGATCGGAGTTAAGAAAGGCAATGAGGAACTGCTGGAAAGCCTCCAGAAAGCCTTGGACGAAATGAATGCCGACGGCACGGCCGCCAAGATTTCCGAGAAGTGGTTCGGGGAAGACAAAGTGTTGAAGTAGGCATTCCCAAGAGGTTGGTCATCCAACCTCCCCATAGGTATTCCAAGAAACCGGACTTTGACCAAAGGCTCCGGTTTTCTGTTCCAATCGGTCGGTACAATGAAATCATCGGAGAACTTCAGCATTCCGGAAGTTTTTCCATTAGGAGTTAAGCAGATATGAGTATGGATTACATCGTTCAAATCGGCAAACCGATGCTGGAGGGCGCGCAGACCACGATCCTGTTGTTCTTGATTTCCATTCTGGTCTCCATACCGCTCGGGTTTGTGTTCACGTTAATGGTTCGAAGCGCAATCAAGCCGCTGGCTTGGTTGGCCAATGCCTATATATATGTTTTTCGAGGTACCCCGCTGCTGCTGCAGCTGCTGTTCTTCTGCTTTGGGCTGCCGGTGCTGCCGGTGATCGGAGAATATCTCGTTTTGGATCGTTTTGTAGCCGCATGCTTGGCATTCGTGCTGAACTATGCCGCTTATTTTGCGGAAATCTTCCGCGGAGGACTCTTGGCGATTGACAAGGGGCAATATGAAGCGTCTAAGGTGCTGGGCCTGAACCGCTGGCAGACGACCACGAAAGTAATTCTGCCCCAGATGTTCCGCGTAGCCCTGCCTGCGGTATCCAACGAATCCATTACGCTGGTAAAAGATACGGCGCTGCTGTATGCGGTGGCGGTACCGGAGCTGCTGCACTTCGCGTATACGGCGGTCAATCGGGATTTCACGATAATGCCGTTTGTTATTGCGGGCGTGATATACCTGCTGATGACGCTTGTGTTAACGCTGCTGTTTAAATATCTGGAACGCCGATTCAAATATGAATAGAAGGACTGTCGCGCAATGGCAATTATCGAAGTAACCCATATGAAAAAATCCTTCGGCTCGCTGAACGTGCTGAAGGACGTCAGCTTTGAGATTCAGAAGAATGAAGTGATTGCCGTCATCGGGCCTTCCGGTTCGGGAAAGAGCACCATGCTCCGCAGCCTGGTGCATCTGGAGGAAATCAACGGCGGATCGATCAAGGTGCAGGATCAGTATTTGGTGAAGGACGGCGTGTATTCCAGTCCGCCGCAGATCAAAGCGATCACGTCCCGGATGGGCATGGTATTTCAGCACTTCAACCTGTTTCCGCATCTGACGGTACAGGAGAATCTGGGCCTCGCGCCCAAACATGTCAAGAAACAAAGCAAAGAAGAAGTTAGAACGAACGGCGCCGCACTTTTGCAAAAAGTCGGTTTGTCCGATAAAGCGGATGTATACCCCGGAAATCTGTCGGGCGGTCAGAAGCAGCGAGTGGCCATTGCTCGGGCGCTCATGATGAATCCGGACATCATGCTGTTTGATGAACCGACATCGGCGCTGGATCCCGAGCTGACCGGCGAGGTGCTGGCCGTCATCAAGCAGCTGGCCGAGGAGCACATGACAATGGTGATCGTGACGCATGAGATGAGTTTTGCCAAGGAAGTGGCGGACCGGATCATCTTCATGGATCACGGACAAGTAGTCGAAGCCGGAACGCCGAATCAAATATTTAACCAGCCGAAGATGGAGCGGACCCGCGAGTTTTTAAATCGGGCCGCGCGTTAAAGAGGACTGGCTCAAAGCTGGATCGAAAGATCGGCTGTGGGCTGGTCTTTTTTTTGGCAAAAAATAAGGCCATAGAGTGAAAGCGTTTAAATTATTGGTTGACGGAATCGGAATTGATCGATATCATTGTTTTAAAGATTTATAAACTGTTTCATATAAATATCTATAAAATAATAGCGAGGAGCGGTAAAAGTCATGAGTCAGGTTATTACCATTCATTCGGACGTATCCAAAGGCAAAATCAATCGCAATATTTATGGACATTTCTCCGAGCATCTGGGCCGCTGCATTTATGAAGGAATCTGGGTGGGCGAGGATTCGCCGATACCCAATACGGAAGGGATCCGCAATGACGTGCTGGATGCGTTGAGACAGCTGAATATACCGGTTTTGCGCTGGCCGGGCGGTTGCTTTGCCGACGAATACCATTGGAAAGATGGCGTCGGGCCGCGGGAGAATCGGAAACAGATGGTCAATACGCACTGGGGCGGCGTTGTGGAGAACAACCATTTCGGCACGCACGAATTCCTCCGTCTCTGCGAGCTTTTGGGCTGCGAACCCTACATATCGGGCAATGTCGGCAGCGGTACCGTTCAGGAGATGTCGGAATGGGTTGAATACATGACATTTGACGGCGTGTCGCCGATGGCCGCATGGCGTCAGGAGAATGGCCGCGAGAAGCCGTGGAACGTGAAATATTTTGGAGTCGGGAACGAGAACTGGGGCTGCGGGGGCAATATGCGGCCGGAATATTATGCGGACTTGTACAGACGCTATCAGACTTACGTCCGCAACTATGGCGAGAACAAGATCTACAAAATTGCCTGCGGCCCGAATGTGGACGATTACCGCTGGATGGAAACCGTCATGAGGGAAGCGCATCCGTACATGGATGCCATAAGCCTTCATTATTACACGGTTCCGGGCGAATTCTGGACAGGCAAAGGACCTGCCACCGGATTCAGCGAACAGGAATGGTTCACCACCATGAAGAAAGCACTCCATATGGATGAATTGATCACGAGACATTCGGCGATTATGGATCAGTATGATCCTAATAAGCGCATCGGTCTCATCGTGGATGAGTGGGGCACCTGGTTTGATGTCGAGCCCGGCACGAACCCTGGCTTCCTGTACCAACAGAATACGATCCGTGATGCCCTGGTGGCGGGTTTGACGCTGAATATTTTCCACGAGCATAACGATCGGGTGGTGATGGCAAACATCGCGCAGATCGTCAACGTCCTGCAGTCCGTCATCTTGACCGAAGGCGAAAAGATGATCCTTACCCCGACCTATCATGTGTTTGATATGTACAAAGTGCATCAGGATGCCGAACGTTTGGCTACCCATCACAGCGGGGCCGATTATGAGATGAATGGCGAGAAGATCCCGCAAGTATCCGTGACGGCCTCGAGGGATGAAGCCGGCAAAATCCATGTAAGCCTGTGTAATGTTAGTCACGCGGAGCAGAGCGACGTGAAGATCCAGCTTCGGGGATTAAGCGGTGCGGTGAAGCAAATCGTAGGCCGGCAGCTTGCCGCCGATTCGCTGGATGCTCATAATACCTTTGAATCGCCGGAGGTTCTCAAGCCGGCTGCATTCACTGCATTTGAACAGGAAGGTGACGTACTGCGTGCGAAGCTGGCACCGATGTCCGTTACCGTTCTCGAGATCACGGCGGAATAAACGAAGGTCATGGCGGATAATCGGTGTAAAGGTTGTCATGACGATTACCGGGTCAGCGATGAGCAGATCACGCGCGTGCTGTCCTCCCCGATGTTCTCATCGGACCGGTGCGTGCCGGATGACGAATATGATGCCCGTCTTCGTGCGTGCTTCTCATGCCCTAAACTGCAAGGGGGCACCACGTGTACGCTGTGCGGATGCATCGTACAGATTGCCGCGAAGCTGAAAGACAAGCGCTGCCCGTGCCCGGGGCAAGACCGTTGGTCGATCACCGTTAGTGCTTCATAGAAAATAACGCATAGTCAAAGGCCTGTTCTCATGGATGGATCATGGGAGCAGGCTTTTTTAGAACAGGAAGGGTTCATTAGCTTTACAGAAACTTATAAGCTATTAAGACAACTCAAGCCGGCTTCAGCGGCGGAAGCGTGAGGCAGCATCTTGTCATGAGATCAATAGAAAAGAGCTGTACCAGTCGCATTCCTTTCGGAATGGATCTGCGCACAGCTCTTTTTCATGGGATCGACGCTCCGACAACCTTGAGGATGCTCTTGTCCGCGTTAGGCTTTGTTCTTCTTGCTGAACAGCGAATCAACCGAGAGCAGGCTGCTGCCGCTAAGAATAAGATGTAGGGCCATGGCCAGCAGCGCGATATCCAGTTCATAGCCACCCAGGAAACCCATGCCCAGCTTCGCCTGAAAAATCGCCACGACAAGCACGACCCCAAGAATCAGAGAAGCGATTCTCGTTCCCAAACCGATAATCAGCGCAATTCCGCCCACGATTTCGATAATGGCTACAACGGTAGCCATAAAAGCAGGGATTCCCAGACTTGCGAAGAATCCTTCGATATTCCCGATGCCGCTCTGGAATTTATCCAAACCGTGAGCCATAAAGATGACCCCCAGAATCACCCGAATAATGAAAGTGCCTGCAGAAGAATAACTACCCATGAAATAGACCACTCCTTGTCTTTTTGGTTTAAAATGTTATCAACTAACTTAAATATAGCTGAGAACTATAGGTTGTATCATACTCAATTTAACTATTGAATGTAAAGTAACTAACTAAAAATACTTGGATTTTACAATATCCGATCATGATGCCAGATGATTAGATGAAGTTCAGCCAATACAGAACAATAGCCATCCTCAAAGGGATGGCTATTGTTCTGGTACTCGATATTGGAGGTTCTTTAATGCTGTTCATGGCTTAGTGCCTGGGCCGGTATTCGGTCGGCGACTGCCCGGTCCAGCGGCGGAATTGCCTGGAAAAATGGCTGGCTGAGCGAAAACCGAGTTTGTCGGCGATTGCGTTCATCGGCAGATGGGTCGTGACCAGCAGCTCTTTGGCCAGACTGAGCTTCTGGCGGCTGATATATTGTCTTGGCGAGATCCCGTACACTTGGCGGAATAACTTGGAGCATTGGCTTCGGCTTAAGTTAAGCTCTTGGGACACAGCCATGACCGATATCTCTTCGGTCAATCCCGACGACAGCTTCGCTTCGATGGCATGAGCCGCATCCGCTGCAAGCAGGGAGGATGGTTTAGGGGTGCCTGCTGCCGCAAATAAAGCGCGGGGCGGCTTCAGCGCATCCTGCCTCTTCAAGAGAGAGAGCACATCATGGATGATGAGCAGGGTGTAGGACTGGAGCAGAAGCCTGTCCTCAAAAGTAAGATTGTAATCGCTCGGCTGGTTCTCCGGTCGGACCGAATGGGCTGCCGGCTGGCTGCGCCGGACGATTCCTTCCAGCTCTTGAACGTAGGCAGCCAGTTTGCTGCGCTCGCTTTCGTGCTGGCGAATATGTCGGTAAGGGGCAGCGGATAATGAGCTTCGAATTTCTGCATCATCCAGATCGAAATGAACATTGAAGTACCCATACTGCTTGTTGGATGCATTCGAGGTTTGATGGGGCACCCCGGATTTGATCAGAAGCCATTCCCCTTCGCGGAGCTGAATGGAATCCCGATGAATTTCCTGCAGGACTTCGCCTTCCAGACAGTATAGCAGCTCGAACAGGTGATGGTGATGCCTCGGATAGCTCCAGCCTGGGGGCTGGGAATCAAAATGGCATCCTGTTACCTGCAGCGTTTGAATCATATTGGGAAAGCGAAAAGCGATATCCATGACAGCTGGCTCCTTTTGGGCATCGAAAACGCCGGTAATGATGCCTTATATTGTATCATAACGATGATTCGGCACAAAAGGTATAAAGAATGCCCCATTTGGAGATTGAGCAGCTTGAGATTTTGATAGATGATGGCAATAGAAAGCAAATGAAACGTGTTAGGAGGAAACAAGCTATGAAAGCTCAATTGAAAGCGGTTAACCAACAATTCCTGCTGGGGGACGAGCCGATTCAGATTTTGTCGGGTGCCGTCCATTATTTTCGGGTGGTTCCGGAATATTGGGAAGATCGGCTGATGAAGCTGAGAAGCTGCGGATTGAACACGGTGGAAACCTATATTCCGTGGAATTTGCATGAACCGAAGGAAGGACACTTTGTGTTTGATGGCATTGCCGACCTGGAAAGGTTCGTCCGTATCGCCGGCGATCTCGGGCTGCATGTCATCCTTCGGCCGAGCCCTTACATCTGCGCAGAATGGGAATTTGGAGGACTTCCATCCTGGCTGCTGCAATATCCGGATATTCAGCTTCGATGCATGGACCCGGTTTATCTGGAGAAGGTCGACCAATATTATGATGAGCTGATTCCGCGATTGGTTCCGTTACTGACCTCCAAGGGTGGTCCCGTGATTGCGATGCAAATCGAGAACGAGTACGGGAGTTACGGAAATGATACGGCATATCTGGAGTATTTGAAGGATGGCTTGATCAAGCGGGGCGTGGACGTGCTGCTGTTCACTTCGGATGGCCCCACGGACGGAATGCTGCAGGGCGGAACCGTTCCCGGCGTGCTTGCCACGGTCAATTTCGGATCAAGAACGAAGGAGGCGTTTGATAAACTGCGGGAGTACCGTCCGGAAGATCCTCTGATGTGCATGGAATACTGGAACGGTTGGTTTGATCATTGGCTGAAGCCACACCATACCCGGGACGCGGAAGATGCTGCTGCCGTGTTCAAGGAAATGCTGGACTTGAATGCATCCGTGAACTTCTATATGTTTCATGGCGGAACGAATTTCGGATTCTATAACGGGGCGAATTTTCACGAAAAGTATGAACCGACGCTAACCAGCTACGATTATGATGCCCCTCTCTCGGAGTGCGGGGACGTGACGGCCAAGTTCGAAGCCATTCGAAGCGCGATCGCGCAGCATCAGGGGAAAGAACTCTCCGATTTGCCAAGTCTTCCGCAGCCTGTCAAGAAGATAAGCTATGGCTCGGTAAGCATGACGCACTATGCCGACCTGCTGGAGCATCTGCCTGCGCTTTCCGAGGAGCAGAAACGCACGGCACCCGTACCGATGGAACGGCTGGGCCAAAGCTATGGCTTCACGGTATACGCAACGCATATTTCCGGGCCGCGTCAAGGGGAGTCCCTGCATCTGCAAGAGGTGCATGACCGGGCTCAGGTATTCCTGGACGGAAAGTATCAAGGGACGGTGGAACGTTGGGATCCCAAAGCCCTGCCAATCGATGTTCCGGCAGCCGGCGCCAAGCTGGAGATCGTGGTCGAGAATATGGGACGCATCAATTACGGCCCGAGGCTGAAGGATTATAAAGGAATCACGGAGGGAGTCCGAATGAACAACCAGTTCCTGTATGACTGGAGCATCTATCCCTTACCGCTTGATCATCCGAATACGGCACCGTTTCAACCGCTGGAGGGACCTTTTGAACAGCAGGACCGACCTACCTTCTATCGCGGCGAATTCTTGGTGGATGACATTGGCGATACGTTTATCCGCTTAGACGGATGGGGAAAAGGGGTCGTCTGGGTCAATGGCTTCAATCTGGGACGCTACTGGGAGCAAGGGCCGCAAGCAGCGCTGTATCTGCCTGGACCGCTGCTGAAGCAGGGACGGAATGAAATCTTGGTATTTGAGCTGCATCATACCGAAACGGCAAGCATCGAACTTGTCGACACACCCGACTTGGGTTAATTCGTCCGGAACAGACCGACGATGGATAAACAAAAGGGAGCCCTCTTGTAAGCTGAGAGGGCTCCCTTTCATGTTGATTCGAGTATCAAATTAATTGCTTGCGGACTTTTAAATAACGGTATAAGACGATGCCGAATAGCGAACATAGGACGGCACATAATCCAATGAAGCCATAACCGGCCTGGAGCCCGCGCAGCAGGCCGAGCTCTGTACCGCTGCCGTACATTTGCTTGAATCCGTTCGTGATCGCGCCGATCGCGTAATTGCCGATGACGCTGCCGATCCCCATCATGGTGACGGTGAACGTAATCGCGGTGTCGCTCTCATTCGGATATCTTTTGGCAATGAGAGCCATGACCGTCGGATAGATCGGGGCAATCCCGATGCCTGCCGCCGCAAACAGGAAGGCGTAGGATTCTCCGCCGAAAATCGCGACAAACGTACATACTCCGGTCAGTCCGGACAGAATGATGATGGACAGCGTGAAGCCGATCCGGTCCGTTATCGGGCCAAGCAGCAGGCGTGCCGCCGAGAAGCAGAGGAAGAACGCGGATAGCATGCCGGCTGCCGCTGCAGGTTCCCATTTGTACGATTTTTCAAGAAAGTTGACGAGCCATCCGCCAACCGCCATCTCCGATACGACGCCGAAGGATAGGATCATGACGACCAGCCACAGCGCGGGATCTTTGACCAGCAGCTTCAGCGGAGTCCGTTCCGTTTCGGATAGATCGTCCCCGGGAAACTTACTCATGAGTGCCGGGATCATGGGAAGTATGGATAACATCAGCATGGCCAGGTACATGCCCCGCCAATCCAGCGTGTAATTAAACACGGTAACGGTCATGAGACCGGATGCAATCATCGGGGCGACCGTTGAGCTGATACCGTAGAAGAAATGGGACAGGTTCATCATCGTGCCCGTATTGCGCACAAAGATTCGGGCTGACAATATCGCGAGGCCGATCTCCAGCATACCGTTCCCAATGTACATTAAGAAGTAGGATGCGGTAAACAGAGGGTAGCTGTGGGACAGGAAGATCAACACGCCCGAGATGGCCATCGATCCGAAGGCAGCCATGCTGACCCACTTGATTCCGATCTTCCGGGTCAACAGCGCGGTGAAGGAGCACGCGATCAGGTACCCGAGCGCGTTCAGGGAGAGCAAGGTGCCGATCTGCATTTCATCCAATCGAAAATCGAATTGGATCCGCGGAATGGCGGGCCCCTTAATATTCTCCGATATCCCGAATATGATAAAGCCTAGAAAGATCGTTGCCAAATGCAGAGTGTAGTCTTTGCTCAATTTAGGTTTTGTTTTTGGTTGAAGGTCAGTATTCACGGTTAATCCCCAATCGTCATTGTTGAATTTTACATTGCGCTTGTATCGGATATCATCATATCCAGAGCGATCCGCTGCAAGCCGGCTAGATAGTCGTGTTCCCAATCGCGAAGCAGCATTTCGGGAAGATGCCGCTCCGGCACGTAGGCGGAGGCACGCTCTTTAATGGAGACAAGGGCGGAGGGCGAGAGATTATGCTCGCACCACAGAATGGCATCGGGATTGAGAATCGCGGTGAAGGCGGCACTTAGCCGGCTTAAGGCATCGATTTGCTCCTGATTCGGCTCGATGAGACTGCTCATCACGGAACGATTACGTTCCAATATGTCTTGAAAATTGCTGCCCTCGCTCATCGGGACGAAGCCGATCTCGCCCGTGAAGAACGAGCGGCCGCGAACGACGTTTCCATTAATGAGCAGTCCGGCCCCCGGTCCGTTGTGACCGAGGTACACGTATACGAGGGAAGCCTCCTCCGAGCCGCTGAGATTGTGGTAACCGAGCACGGCTGCATTCATGTCATTCTCTACGATGACAGGAATGGAGAACAGATCCTCCAGGTAAGATTGGAGGTTGTAATCCTGGAATGTTCCATACGACGGCACATGGAAAATAAGACCGTCCCGCACCGCCGCAGGCATGCCAACGGCGATGGAGCGTATCTCTGGATAACGGCGGGTCCAGTTTGCCATTTGGGAAGCCAAGGCTTCCGGTCCACGATGAAGGATGCCGTCTTCAGCCTTCCGCTCGAGCAAGTCGCCGTTCCAATTAAAAACAGTGTATACGCTCTGCTCTTTCTCATAATAAACGGCGAGACCCAGCATATAGTCCGGATTAAAAGCATAGCGGTTCGCACGTCGGCCGCCGCTGGATTCATCCTGCCCGAGCAGGTTGACTTCACCTTCCTGCACCATGAGCTCCATAACTTTGCTAACAGTCGGAAAGCTGATGCCGAGTCTTTCGCTGAGCTCGGCTTTGGTTCCGCTCCCCAGCTCCAGCAGCGTCGAACGGAGCGCGCGCCGGACGGCGAATTTCATGGATTGCGGCGTAGGCAAAGCTTCTTTGCGCGTATGAATCACCTCGTCCACTCTTTTTAAACGTGTTTAATAAGTCTATGGGGATGATTATTGCACATCCGATAAGACGGTGCAAGAACAATATGTTGGTTTCAAAAAGAATAGGATGAAGGATGGGAAAGCGGTTGACAACAGCCATGCTCCATGAGAAAATGTACGCGCGTACATAAATTGCAGGAGGCTTGATGATTATCGCTAGTCGTAAAGAGGTAGCACAGCTTGCCGGCGTTTCGGAAGCAACGGTATCCCGCGTCCTGAATGGTGTCGGGCCGATCAAGGAGGAGACCAAGCAGCGCGTGCTGGAAGCGGCGGATCGGCTTGGATATACCCCAAGCGCGCTAGCCCGCAGTTTTGCGCGGCGCAGGAGCGGTAATCTTGGCGTCGTTATGCCTTACCTGCCGAAAGCTCGCATATTCTCCGCCTATTATTTTTCGGAGATCCTAAGCGGCATCGGCAGTAAGGCGCTGGAGAGCAAGCATGACCTGCTGATGCTGTTCCGTGAACCCGGCGGTTCGATGGATTACTTGAACCTGTTTCGTACCCAGAAGGTGGATGCCTGCATCATTCTCGGCGCCAGGGACGATGAAGGCGAGCGCGCAGCCATCAAACAGCTGAGTGAAGCGGACCGCCCTTATTGCCTTATTAATCAATACTTTGACGGCGAGGCGTTTCACGTCATGGATGCCGATCATGTGGAAGGCAGCTATCAAGCCGTTCATCACTTGATCGGGCAGGGATTCCGTCAAATTGCTTTTCTTAATGGCCCGCCCCAGTATTCCAACAGTCGCGACCGGCTGAAGGGGTACACCCGGGCGCTGGACGAAGCGGGAATCAAGCCGGATGAATCCTTGCTGTTCGAGGGCAACTTCAGCCGCAAGAGCGGTTATGCCGCAGCCGAGCTAATCGCCGGGAAGCTGGACCGGATCGAAGCGGTGTTTGCGGCCAATGACCGCATGGCGATCGGATTACAGCAGGGCCTGCGCGCGTTAGGTATTGCAGAGGATCGAATGCCTGCCTTTGTCGGTTATGACGACTCGGAGGCTGCAGAGCTCTGCACCCCGCCGCTCACCAGCGTAAGAGTTCCTTTCTATGAACTGGGATATCTTGCCGCGGAGCATGTGCTTCGCCTGCTGGACGACTCCGATTCGCCGGACGGCAGCGGATCGAACGCCGCGCTGCATCGGCAGCTGCCTACTCGCCTGGTGGTCCGCGCATCTTCGCTTCATCAAAATCAATGAACCCTTATTCAAGGAGGAATGAAAGATGAAACAATTACGTGTCGGCATGATCGGATATAAATTCATGGGCAAAGCCCACAGCAACGCATATCGAAGCCTTCCGATGTTTTTTCCGAAAGCGCTGAAGCCTGAAATGGTGGCAATCTGCGGCCGCAATGCGTCGGCCGTGCAAGAAGCGGCGGATCAGCTGGGCTGGCGTGAAAGCGTTACCGATTGGAAGCAGCTCGTGAATCGGGAGGATATCGATCTGGTCGATATCAATGCTCCAAGCGACGCCCATAAGGAAATTGCGTTGGCCGCGGCGAAGGCCGGCAAGCATATTTTCTGCGAGAAGCCGCTCGCGCTGACCTTGGCCGACGCCAGAGAGATGCTGCGGGCGGCGGAAGATGCGGGAGTCACCCATATGGTCGGGTTTAACTACAGATTTTCTCCGGCCGTAAGACTGGCCAAGAAATTGATTGACAGCGGCAGATTGGGCCAGATCTACCACTTTCGTGCCTGGTTTCTGCAGGACTGGATCATGGACCCGCAGTTCCCGCTGGTATGGCGGTTGCAGAAGGAAGTGGCCGGCTCCGGATCGCATGGGGATCTGGGCGCTCACCTGATCGACCTGGCGCATTATCTGGTCGGGGATATGCAGGAAGTAATCGGGATGAGCGAGACCTTCATCAAGGAGCGTCCCATTGCCAGCGAGATGACCGGATTAAGCGCAAAAGGAAGCGAAGGCGGCCCCATGGGCCAAGTTACGGTAGACGACGCTACGTTATTCATGACCCGCTTCGAGAATGGGGCGCTGGGCAGCTTCGAGGCAACGCGGTTTGCCGCGGGACATCGCAGCACCAATTCCTTCGAGATCAACGGCAGCTTGGGCAGCGTGAAATTTGATTTTGAACGGATGAACGAACTGGAGGTTTACTTCACGACCGACGATGAGGACGTTCAGGGCTTCCGCCGGGTACTGGCAACCGATCCCGTACACGATTATATGGAAGCATGGTGGCCGCCGGGGCATACGATCGGCTTCGAACACACCTTTACGCATGAATTTCTTGAGTTGTCGAACGCGATTTCGGAGGGACGGCAGCCGGTGCCTAATTTCGCGGACGGCGTAAAATGCCAAGCCGTCCTGGAAGCCGTGGATAAATCGATCGAAGAACGACGCTGGGTGCAGCTGTCTGAAATGTAATCATAATCATTCGGCCAGGGCTTGGCCGGACACATAAAAAAGGAGTGCTACGCATGAAAAAGGCTTTAATCGTATGGGGCGGCTGGGACGGACACGAACCGGAGCAGGTTGCCGGCATTTTCGCGGAATTGCTTCGGGGCGAGCAGTATGAAGTGGAAGTATCCGACACGCTGGATGCATTTAACGATGCGGAGAAGCTGCAGGCATTGGATCTGATCGTGCCGGTATGGACGATGGGCGAAATATCGAAGCAGCAAGTGGAGAACGTATCGCTTGCCGTTCAGAAGGGAACCGGCTTGGCCGGCTGCCATGGCGGGATGTGCGATTCTTTCCGCAATAATGTGGACTGGCAGTTCATGACGGGAGGAAACTGGGTTGCGCATCCGGGAAACGACGGAGTGGAGTACCGGGTCGAGATCAAATCCAGCTCCAGTCCGCTAGTGGAAGGGCTGCAGGATTTCACCGTGGCATCCGAGCAGTATTATCTGCATGTGGATCCGGCCGTCGAAGTGCTGGCCACCACCCGTTTTCCGGTTGCGGCAGGACCGCATCTGCTGAACAAAGCGGTTGACATGCCGGTGGCGTGGACGAAGCGCTGGGGATACGGACGGGTGTATTACAATTCGCTAGGTCATCATGCAGATATCGTCGACATGCCGCAGGTGAAGGAAATGATGCGGAGAGGACTGCTGTGGGCCGCCGAGGGCAAGTCATTGTATGCCGGCTCGGACATGAGTTTCTTTACCGAAGGTCAGGGCTACACAGGCATGGGAGACAGCCAATAAAGGCAGAAGGAGACTGGGATCATGAAGAAGGTAAAGGTAGGCATTATCGGCTGCGGTAAAATCAGCGGCATTTATATGGAAAACTGCCACAAGTTCGACATCCTCGAGCTGACGGCCTGTGCGGATATCGATCGAGCCCGTGCCGAGGAACAGGCCGCCAAATATAATATCCCGAATGTTTATACCACCGAGGAGCTGCTCGCGGACCCGGAAATTGAGCTGGTCATTAATCTGACGATTCCTGCCCTTCATGCGCAAATAATGCTGGATGCATTGGAAGCCGGCAAGCATGTGTACGTCGAGAAGCCGCTGGGCGTAACCCGGGAAGAGGGCAGAGCGGTGTTGGACATGGCAGCAGCCAAAGGGCTGCTGGTAGGATGCGCCCCCGAGACATTCCTTGGAGCCGGTATCCAAACGGCCCTGAAGCTGATTGAGGATGGACGTATCGGCAAGCCGATCGCAGCTACCGCATTCATGATGAGCCGCGGACATGAGCATTGGCATCCGGATCCGGAATTTTATTATGCCGCCGGCGGCGGTCCGATGTTCGACATGGGGCCTTACTATCTGACGGCACTGGTCCAATTGCTGGGACCGATCCGCGGTATTAGCGGAATGACCGGCGCTGCGCTCGCGGAGCGGACCATTACCAGCGAGAAGAAGCAAGGGCAGAAGATTAAGGTAGACATTCCTACGCATGTAGCCGGACTTATCGATTTTCAGAATGGAGCCATCGGCACGCTGATTACGAGTTTCGATGTTTTTGGAGGCAGCACGCTTCCTAATATTGAGATTTACGGCACCAAGGGTACGCTTCTCGTTCCGGATCCCAACACCTTCGGCGGGCCGGTAAAATACCGATTGACCGGTGAAACCGAGTGGACGGAAGAACCGCTGCTTCCGGGGTATAACGAGAATACGAGGGGGATCGGCCCTGCGGATATGGCCTACGCCATCCGGAGCGGAAGAGCTCATCGAGCGAGCGGCGAGCTTGCCTATCATGTGCTTGAAGCCATGTGGGGGTTCCATGATGCTTCCGATGACGGCAAACGGTATGAGATGTCCAGCACCTGCGACATCCCGGCACCGCTTCCGCTTGATTTGCCGAAGTACACCCTGGATCAATAATATTGCGTCACATGTTAAAAGCGGCTTACCCCAAAGGTCAACTGGACCCGGGGTAAGCCGCTTTACACTGTGTCGGGAACTCTATATCGCACTGGCTAACCTGTCTATTCCGAACTGGAATGGAGCGACAAGAGGTTATTCTTTTACGACAAGACCGAATATTTTCGTTAGCGGAATGGCTTGATGCGGCGATATAATGCATCCTTGAAGATCTTCCAGCGTCGCGCCGATATGGTGGAAGTCCGTTCGGCTTAGATCGATTCCCGCAAGCTTCGTGCCGGAGAACTGCGATTGATCGATCTGGCAGTCCATAAACTCTACCTTGCTTAACTCGGAATGATAAAAATCCGATTTGACGAGCGAAGTCGATTGGAAGGATACCTGCTTCATGTTGGCAAACCGGAACGTGGCATAGTCGCCCGTACAATGGTCGAATACGACATTACGGATGGTGGCGGCCGTCAGGTCGAGCCCCAATATTTTGCAATGATTAAATTGTACCCGATACATGATGGCCTCGCTGAGATCAACATTGGACAAGTCGCAGTGGTTGAACACGAGGTCCGTCAGTTCGGCATGATGGAGCGTGACGTGCTGGAACGTCACGTTATCGAAGATCATTTGGTCGAACTGAACCTTGTTGGCCGTAACATAGACAAGCGTCTCGTCCTGACAAGCGGATTGAACGAACGAGGATTCGTCGTCAACACCGGCGTCGGACAGGATCACAGGCTCAAGCTGCTTGGGGAGCTTGGGTTTCACGATTTTGATCGGTGCCGATGAACCGGCCGCATTGGGGGGTGTCATGATTTTTTCCTCCAAACATAGGAATAAGGATTGAAATAATAACTTAACGGAACACACCGCATAGGTTTGAATAGAAGTATAACATGTCCTTATCCCATTGTCCGGTCCCTCGCATTGATGGCGGCGTCCAGGGTTCCGCCGTGCCGATTCGGTGACCATGCCAGCAGACTGACGCGGCTGTTGCCCGATAGATCAGCAAGGAAAGGCGTCGTCTGTTCACCGGCAGCCCATGGCCCAAAACATTCTTCCTGCCGCCCGAAGGCCGTTCCCGAGCTGTACAGGATGAACCACTTCCCTGAAGCAGGTTGAACGAGAACCAAATCTTCCAGCCCGTCTCCATCGACATCCCCTAACACCACGGACAGGGGCGAACCCAAGGGATCCTCGGCGGAATACCAAACGCCGGCATTCCGAAGCCGTGTACCGCTGCTTAGCCAGACCTGACATGCTCCGGAGGCGGAGTTCCACACCACCAGATCATCCAGGCCATCGCCATTTACATCTCCGATGCACGGTATCATATCATTTCTCTGTAAGGAAACCTCATGCTGAATAAGGGGAGGAGAAAAGCTCCCCCCGGAACTGTAAGCGATGGCGGCTTTACCGGTGACGTCATCCCATAGAAATAAATCATCTCTGCCGTCCCCGTTAAAATCTCCCGTTAAGGATTTCCAATTCAGGACTCCGGGCTCGGACAGCCAAATCCCGTCAGGTGCCAAACGGCTGCTGCCGGCGCCCAAGGCAACATGGCATATCCCAAGCTCTGCATGCCATACTGCCGCGTCGATAAAGCCGTCGCCGTCGAAATCGCCTGTCATTGCGGTGCCGCTAGGGGTTGGCGGCCAGTCGGCCAATAGCGGACGTATCGAATGTATGCCATTATGGATTCTAAGGGGGGACCGGATCCCAAGATCCAAGGCGTACCATGTGTTGCTGGCCTCGTCCCGAATGATCCATCGGTTCGGGAGCTTGTTTCTTTTGGCATGCAGAAACTTGGGACGCTTCATGCTCAACCTATCCGACAGCCGGGTTTCCCTGAAATCCGGTATGAAGGGGAGGACGGAGGTTAAGGATACGAACGATTTGCGCTCCCTATCGAAGAACCGAAGGATCCTTCTGAGCGGCGAGTGTTGGTCATAATGCACGGTGCCGTCATCAAGGAATCGGATATATGGAAATTCAAGATAAGGGTGGTAAAAGAACGAGGCCAGTTCGCGTTCACCCGTGAAATCCTTTAAAGTCTGTTCCATCCGAGCAACTTCGGCTTCGATGTTATGGCCTGAAACATAATAAAGCGGCGTGGGAACATAGATCGTTCCGTTCGTCAACGGATCGTCCGGGTTGTGCCGGAGCACGGCTGTCTTCGCATTCGGTTCGTCCGGCGGAGATTCGTACAGGACCCCGTTGCAGATCTCGATGATCTGCCGCTGAACCGGCGATGCGGCATAATGCGGCGTCTCGAACCAGGCCGCGGCAAAGCCCGCCGTTTGGAACGCTTGATGCCCCAGCTGAACCCGCCGATAGGCATAGGATTGCTGCAGCTGCAGGAGCGAAGCCACAGCCTCGGGGGGATCATCCGGCGGACAATCGGCGGCGCATTCCGAATATGCAAATTCGAATCCGTCGCCGCTTGCCGATCTCCCGTACTGATGCGTATAGCCGTGAATGCCAAGCGAGGCGCCGAGCGCTGCCATCGTGCGGAGCAGCCGCACAAACCGAAGGGAAGCTTCATCCTGCAGGTCGGCTATCGAACGGTCCGTATGTTGCGCCGGATCAACGTATCGGGGAATAACGGCCAGATGAAAGGGGATTCGCAGCTGGTGCAGGAATCTTGCGATGACAAGCAGCTTCGCTTGTTGTTCTTCCGTCCCGTACCATCCGCCAGGGCCGATATCTTCAAGCCGTATCATTGCTTTATTCATGTACAGGCCCTCCTTTCATGGGCATCCGAGCGCCATGTGGTATCCGATACATTTTATTTATGCTAGTTGTGGGCTTAGCGTCATCAGGGATGAAGCAATCAATGATAAAAAAAGGATCTTCGAGCCTCTCCGCGAATACCAAGAGATCAAGAGAGGAACAGGAGGAAGTGGAAGACCATGCAGATTCGAATTGCAAACGAGCAAGATGCCGAAGGCATTGCTAGCGTACATGTAAACAGCTGGAAAACGACGTACAGGGGGATCGTCGATGATGATTTTTTGCAAAAGCTTTCCGTTGCGGACCGCGTAGAAGGCTGGCGCAGGAAGCTTGCCAATATGCCCGAAGACGAACAGCTACTGGTTATTTCAGACGAACATGGCAAGGTTTACGGGTTTATGTCGTACGGGACGGAGCGAGAGCAGAAGATCTCCCATGAAGGAGAACTCTACGCGATCTATCTCTTGGAAGAAATTCAAGGGCAGGGATGGGGAAAACGGCTATTTGCCAGGTTGAAGGAATTTCTGCAAACGAGAGGATATCGTTCGTTGTCGGTTTGGGTGCTGGTAGGCAATAAAGCCGAGCAATTTTATAGACATATGGGCGCTCAAGAGCTGAAGCAAAAAGAGATTGTCATCGGGGGAAAAAGACATGCCGAATTGGCACTGCTTTGGAGTTCCCTTGACCAAATCCGCTCATCTTCCTGAAGGTCTTCGCTTGGTTTTACATTAATGAGAGAATCCACTATGATGGAGATATACCCCGGCGGGTAACTCGATTTTTGATTTTGCCGCATTATAGGAGGTTCGCATTTGAGTATTATTCCGATAGGTCCGTTGATGATCCGAGCCGATATTGTGATATTTCTGATCTGCGCCGCGGCCGGGTTCGCCGCGCTTCGCATTCGTTTGCGCCAGATGCCGCAGCGGGAATGGATCCTGGACACCTATTTATCCGTCATCATCATAGGTTTTCTCTCATGGAAATTCGGGATGCTGGTGTTCGATCCGATCCGCACCCTCCAGCATCCGACCTCGCTGATCTACATGACGGGGGGAGTCAGGGGCATATGGCTGGGGGTTGTTCTCGCTATCGTCTACGCTGCACTTCGCTGGAACAGGAAGAGGGGGGAGTTTGGCCTGCTGCTGAAATCGGCGCTGTTATCGGCCTTTGCAAGCGGAACGGCAGGGTATCTCTTTCAGTGGCTGTGGGCGGATGGTGCGAGTGTGACGTCTTCGTTATTCTATGCTCTGCTGTTCGGCGTCTTGCTGACGGTCAGCTGGCTTCGCTTCCAGGCACCGCTGTCCCAATTCCTTACGCTGGGTTTAGGAAAAAACAGGGCGGTCCTGGTCGTGATGGCAGCTCTCTTCGCGTGGGTCATTTATGACTTCACTTCGAACACGGCCAGCGAGCGGGAAGCAGCCGCACCGCCGCATCAAGAGGGAAGCCAGGAAATCGCAGCGGAAGGTTTGAAGCCTGGGCTTCGCGCGCCGGATTTCACGCTGACCGATTCAGAAGGCCGGGAGATCAAGCTGTCCGATTATCGCGGGCAAACCGTTCTCCTTAATTTTTGGGCCTCCTGGTGTCCCCCTTGCAAGGTCGAAATGCCTTATATGCAGGATTTTTACGAGAAACATCAGGATGAGGATGTTATCATACTGGCCGTCAATATGACCCATCTGGAAAAAAGCATGAGCGAGGTACAGTCTTTTGTTGAGAAGAACGGCATCACCTTTCCCGTCCTGTACGACCAGCATGGTGAGAACACCGGGCGGTACGAGGTGGTGGCTTATCCGACCACCTACGTCATATCGCCTGGCGGCATCGTATCAGAACGGTTTCAAGGCGCGATCAACGAAGAAATCATGGCTAGAGCTTACCGCAAGGCTAGCGATTAAGTAAGGTTAATGGCGGAATTTTGGTTGCATGGACTTCTATCTCTGCCGCCTTCTCCCCAGGAGGAATATAATACACAAACGCTTGGGAGGGGGAGAAGGATTGCAGCCAATACCAATTTCGGCAGAAGGATGCAAAGGTTACGTCGGCAAAACCGTTTGCGCTGTCATGCATGATGGGAGGGAAGTCGTGGGGACGATTCGCGGTGTACATGATCGCGGTCTTGAACTCGAATTTGCGAACCCATCCGCATATATATTGTCCGCCAAAGGGAAAAAGGGCAGAAAATCTTCGAAGTCGACCAAAGGCGGTGCACAAACGTCCGCATTTGGACCGTACGGCTACGGCGGTTTTGGACCATATGGAGGCTACGGTTTCGCAGGCAATGTGCTCGCTTGGGAAGCCATTGCCTTGTTGTTCCTCATTCCGTTTTTATTTATCTAAACCCACATCAGGATATGGATCAAGGCCAGCAGTTTTCGATGAGACAGTTGGGGAAGGTGCCCCATACTGTCTCTTTTTCTATGCCCATTTTACAAATTTCGCGTGGATCGGGTACGGTTGAAAGGTTCGGCGGATGCATCGGATTGACTGATCAGCCATATCACAGGCGTAAAGGCAACGAGAAAACAGCTGCCCGCCAGAATCGGCAGCAAGGACCATTCCGCCACGGAGTAACCGAGAAGCGTCTGCCATCCGATGGAGATCAGTCCGAATAAATAGGCGAGACCGCTGATATGGATGATGATCGGTTTAACGGCAGCATTGACGGATTTTCTCATGGACAGCCAGGCCACCAAAGGAATGGCCTGCAGTGCATGAAACCCGAGTCCGTGCAGCCAAATGATATTGCCGCCGATCCCGGTGAAACGACCCGCGTTGATGGAAATCCAGATGCCTGCGGCAAAAGATACCAGCACCGCGATCATGGCATAACGGATGCCGAGACCAAGCTCCGGATGGGCCTCTATTACACGCTTGCGGAAATATTGAGTCCCCAGGATCAGGTAGAACACGATGAGCAGAAGCGCAACGGCAGGAAAAATCGTGGAGATGACATGATCGAAGGATGAACCGTTCTGAACGAACCTCGGATCGACGCCGCGGAAATGTTGTACGGTCTCGGCGAAGTAGGAGAACAACACGAGGGGGATGTAACAGCAGCGGTAGATCGATTGGCTTCGTGGCCGCATGCCGGAAACCGGTAGAATGCTTGCGGTTGATAGGATGAATATTCCCAGGGCCGCGTTGAAGGAAAAGGCTTTGGAGACATCTCCGTCCGGTGAGACAGGTCCGCCATGGAGCAGCACCCATACCCCGCAAATTCCGGCCAGCAAAAAGCCGAGCAGACCCGTCAGCATGAGCCATGTCTCCTGTTTATACAGCCGGTATGCCCCGCTGGCCGCTTCACGTGCAAGTTGGTTCATAATGAATACCCTCTTTCGGAAAGATGAATTGTTTCTAATGTACAAGAGAACGGGAGCTGCTTTAACGGGCTGGGGATGTAATGGGCACCGTACCCCGGGATGATTTCATGGCTGGGCCTAAGCCGGGGATGAGATGGCTGTTCATCCGCATGGGGAATGAGGAGGCCAGTGCTTTTTTACTAGATCGGGACCTGATGAAAATGAATCCTTCGCTTGATTGTTCCTTTCCTGTATACCTACTAAAATTGAAAAATGTGGTTATTGCTTGGTAGATCGGTTTAATAGTTTATGGAATTGAAATTTGTTGGTAGACTGCCTGAAGAAGCAGGGCGGCGAGACAGAAGGGGCGTCCGTATTTATGTCCAATCGAATATTAGTTACACCCGAGCAGCTGGAGCAGGTATCCGCGCAATTTGCCCAATCAGGGCAACTTAGCGGCGATTTGGTGCAGCGGCTCCAGCGAAGCATTCACGAAATGGAAGGTCAGTGGGAAGGGATGACCCGCGAGCGGTTTTACGGGGATTATCAGCAGGCCAGGACGACGATGCTCAAGTTTGTGGACTGCTTGCAAACGATATCCGCCGAGCTGAAGCAAATATCCGTCAAATTCCGTTCCACGGATGAAATGGTGAACGGTGCTGCAGCTGGAGGAGCCGTAGCAGGCGCGGGCATTATGGCTGGGGCGGCAACCGGAGCGGGAATCGCTGCGGCGGCAGGCGCTGCATCCAAGACTTCCGGCGTGGCCGCTAAATCCTCAAGCAACCCGCTGGACGCAGCGCTCAAAGGAGTAGAAGTGGAAGGCAGCGTAATCAAGCACGAAGAGAATGGACTTTATGCCAAAGCAATAACAGGCAGCGCGGGAGCAAGCTTATCCGAAGGAGCGCATGCCAGCGGGGCTGTTGTTGAAGCAGGTTATGCGAATGATCATGTCGAAGGATCGGTTAGCCTGGTGAAGGCCGAAGTCGAGGCGGCGGTCAAGGACGGTACGCTTAGCGTCGGAGCTGAGGCTACATTAAACAAATATGAGGGCGGCGTGAATATTCCGCTTCCTTGGACGGATAAAGAGCTGCACATCGGAGGTTCCGCTTCACTGGGCGTACTCGGCGCATCCGCGGAGGTGGGCAAGAGCGGATTGAAGTTCCACATCCCGTTGGGACCGGGAGCAAGCCTCGTCGGAGTCGGCGGAGCGATTACGGTAAAATAGAAGGGGGCGCACAGCCGATGAGCGACAGACAAAAACGGTTCAAAAACATAATGGTGATTATTGCTATCGTCGGCGTTCTGGGCACGGTGATTCCCAATCTGCTGGACACGAGTTACGCGGCAGCGGAAAAAGCCGTCATCTGCCTATCCTTTCTCATTGGAGTACCGCTCGTAGTGTCGATTGTCTATTGGATCGGTAAAAAAATAATGAAGGGTTGATCAACATGGAACAGCATGAGCAAACGGAGCAGAAGCTGCTGCCAATCGGATCTGTCGTCAAGTTCAAGGATTGGGACCAGACGCTGATGATCTATGGCCGAATGCAGAACGATTCCAAGACGCTAAAGCGTTGGGATTACGTTGCCTGCTTCTATCCTCACGGAAATCTGACCGCGGATTCCAACATCTTTTTCAACCATAAGGACATCTCGGAAATCGTATTCACGGGTTACGTCAACGAGGATGAAATTGCATTCCGTGATGCATTGTTGGAAGGAATTGCGAAAGCGGATCAAATGGCGGCCGCGGGCTCCGGCTCGGACCATTCATAAATCAAATATAGCAGCTCGGTTCGTAAAGCAGCTCTGACAAGAGCTGTTTTTTGTTTGTACGGGAGTTGCATTGAAAACCAAACAAACAAATACAATATCTTCGTTTATTTTTGAAAATACGCTATTCAAAAATAAACGGGCGTGTTAATATGGGAAACAAATGAAAGCAAATTCATATGGTCAATCGGAGGGGAAGCTTCATGGTTCAGAGCTTATGGGAACAATCAAAGGCACAGCAGGCACAAAATACATTGGATGAGCTTGTCTATCGCTCGAATTTGATTGGTGCCGACCGGCGCGTATGCAACTGGGGCGGCGGCAACACATCCAGTAAAACAACGATTCAGGATTTTCGCGGCAACGACGTCGAGGTGATGTACGTAAAAGGCAGCGGATCCGATCTGGCCACCATGAAAGCGGGCAATTTCACAGGCTTGCGCATGGAGGATATCCGGCCGCTGTTCGAACGAGATTCGATGTCGGATGAGGAGATGGTGGCATATCTGGGACATTGCATGGTAGATGCGAAGCACCCGCGCGCTTCTATTGAAACGCTGCTGCACGCGTTCTTGCCGTTTCGGCATGTGGACCATACGCATCCGGATGCCATTATCAGCTTGTGCTGCGCCCATAACGGCAAAGAATTAGCCCGGGAAATTTTCGGCGACCGATTCGTGTGGGTTCCATATGTCCGCCCTGGCTTTACGCTGTCGAAGATGATCGCGGAAGGGGTGCTGGCTAATCCGAACGCCGAGCTTGTGCTCATGGAGAAGCATGGCCTTGTAACCTGGGGCGATACCTCGGAAGCTTGTTACGCACAGACGATTCGCATCATAAGTGAAGCGGAAGCCTTCATTGAAGCCCGAGTGAACAACGACAAGCTGTTCGGCGGCCGGAAGCATGCGCCGCTTGCCGCGGAAATCCGTCGGAGCATCGCTGCGGAAGTGATGCCTGCCGTACGCGGCGCCGTCAGCGACGCGAAGAAGATGATCCTGTCCTTCGATGATCAAGACGATGTGCTGGACTTCGTCGGTGGCATCGATTCGCCGAAGCTGTCCCAAGTAGGCGCCGCTTGTCCGGATCACCTGGTTCATACCAAGGTTGTTCCCCTCTTCATCGATTGGACGCCGAACGCTGAAGATATCGAAGGCCTTAAAGCAAAGCTCATCGAAGGCATTGCGGCATACAAAGCGCAGTATCAAGCCTATTTTGAACGCAACCATCATGAAGGCGACGTCATGTTCGAAGCGGCTCCGCGAGTCATCCTGATTCCCGGAATCGGAATGATCAACACCGGCAAGAGCTGGGCGATGTCGCAAGTCAGCGGCGCCCTGTATCATCGGGCAATCGCGGTCATGCGCGGCGCAACGGCGCTCGGCGACTTCGTATCCCTGAGCGAGAACGAATCCTACAACGTGGAGTATTGGCCGCTGGAGCTGTATAAATTGAGCCTTGCACCGGCTGAAGCGGAGTTTTCGCGGCAGATTGCTTTTATCACCGGGGGAGCCGGGGGGATCGGCAGTGCCGCGGCGCGCAGGCTGGTAGCCGAAGGAGCCCATGTCGTGCTGGCGGACCTAAATCTTGAAGGCGCGCAGCAGGTTGCCGAGGAAATCAATGCAAAGTACGGGGAGAATCGGGCATTTGCTGTTAAAATGGACGTAACCGACGAAGAGGCCGTGCAGCGCGCCTATCGTGAAACCTCCGTAACTTATGGCGGTGTCGATATTATCGTGAACAATGCGGGCCTTGCAACGTCCAGCCCGTTTGACGAGACGTCTCTAAAGGAATGGAACCTGAACATGAACGTGCTGGGCACAGGTTATTTCCTCGTGGCCAGAGAAGCCTTCTCCTTGATGAAGGTACAGGGAATTGGCGGGAGCATGGTGTTTATCGGATCGAAGAACTCCGTTTATGCCGGAAAAAATGTGACCGCATACAGCTCAGCGAAAGCGCTAGAGGCGCATTTGGCCCGCTGCATCGCTGCCGAGGGCGGGGAATACGGCATCCGAGTGAATACGATCCTGCCTGACGCGATATTGCAAGGCTCTGCGATCTGGAACTCGAACTGGAGAAACGAGCGGGCTGCAGCCTACGGGATCGAACCGGATCAGCTGGAAGAGCACTATCGGAAACGCACGACACTGCTCGTGAACATCTATCCGCAGGACATTGCCGAAGGCATTGCTTACTTTGCTTCGTCCAAATCATCGAAGACGACCGGCTGTATGCTGACGATTGACGGGGGAGTACCGGCAGCGTTTACTCGATAATCGAAAGAATGAGTAACCAACCTAACGCAAGGAATCAAGAATTCTTATTAAGATGGGGCGCTGGGTTGATACAACCCGGCTGTCCTCATTCATATGGGAGGATATGCGATGAGGCAGGACGTTGCAAGGAACTTTGAGGAAGCTAAACAGCTCTATGGGCAGCATGGCATCGATGTGGACCAAATCTTGACGGAACTTGAGCGCATCAAAATCTCCATCCATTGCTGGCAGGGAGATGATGTTCGCGGATTCCTGTTCCGTGATCAGGACCTGTCCGGCGGCATCTCCGTGACCGGGGAATATCCCGGGGCAGCCGAAACACCGGACCAGCTGAGGGCCGACCTGGAAAAAGCGTTGTCGCTCATTCCCGGATCCCACAAAGTGAATCTCCACGCGATTTATGCGGATACCGACGAGTCCGTTGATTTGGATCAGCTGGAGCCGAGGCACTTCCAGTCCTGGGTGGATTGGGCCAAGGAGCAGGGGATCGGACTCGATTTTAATCCCACCTGCTTTTCCCACGACAAGTCGAAGGACGGGTTTACGCTGAGTCATGCCGACCCGGCGATTCGTCAATTTTGGATTGAACATTGCAAGGCTTCGCGAAGAATCGGAGCTTATTTCGGTGAACAGCTGGGTCAGACCTGCGTGACGAATATTTGGGTTCCGGACGGTTACAAGGATATGCCGGTAGACCGAATGGCACCGAGACAGCGGCTGAAGGATTCGCTGGATGAGATTTTTGCCGAGGATATCAATCCGGAATGGAATTTGGATGCCGTCGAGAGTAAGCTGTTCGGGCTCGGCTCCGAAGCCTACGTTGTGGGCTCGCACGAGTTCTACATGGGGTATGGCATTCGGAACAACAAGCTGATCTGCCTGGATGCGGGTCATTTTCACCCAACCGAGAGCATTGCCGGCAAACTGTCGTCACTCGCCCTTTTCACCGATGGACTACTCCTTCACGTCAGCCGGCCGATGCGCTGGGACAGCGACCATGTCGTCATCATGGACGATGAGCTGACCGAGATCGGACGCGAGCTGGTGCGCAATCAACTGCTGGATGTTACCCATATCGGACTGGATTTCTTCGATGCCAGCATTAACCGCATCGCTGCGTGGGTTATCGGAACCCGCAATACGATTAAGGCGCTGCTGCGCGCCAAGCTTGAACCGGTCGATCGGCTGAAGCAGGCTGAACTTGAAGGCGATTACACGACCCGCCTGGCGTTGACCGAAGAGTTTAAATCCTATCCGTTCGGAGCGGTCTGGGATTACTATTGCGAACGTTTGGGAGTGCCGGTCAGAGAAGAGTGGCTGTCCGAAGTGAAACAGTATGAACAGGACGTATTGCTGAAGCGTTCGCAAGCATGAGAAGAGATGGAATCGTCATCGGTTTCATGCCCGAACCGTTGATTATGATCTGACAAGGAGGCTGGGGAGCGTTGAGCGTTCTTGCATTTGATTTGGGAGCAAGCAGCGGCAGGGCGATGCTGGGCCAGCTGAACAGCCGCACCATCGGCGTGGAGGAAATTCACCGGTTCCCGAACGATCCCGTTCGAATCGGCGACCGCTTTCAATGGGATATCTTACGGATCTACCATGAGATGAAACAGGGCTTGCTCAAGCTGAAGGGGAAACATCGCTTGCCGTCGAGCATCGGACTTGATACCTGGGCGGTGGATTTCGGTCTCCTGGATCGGGGCGGGGAGCTGCTCATGAATCCGTATCATTATCGGGACACGCACACGGATGGCGTGATGGAACAGGTCTTCCGGGAGCTGACGCCTGGAGAAATTTTTGATCGGACGGGAATACAATTTCTCTCGTTCAATACGATGTACCAGCTTGCTTCGCTCCAACGGAAGAAACCCTATCTGCTTCAAGAGGCTGAGCGATTCTTAATGATCCCCGATTTGCTGCGCTACTTCTTGACGGGCGAGATGGCGAACGAATTCACGAATGCGACCACGACGCAGCTGTATAACCCACACTCGGCCAGCTGGGATGATCATCTATTGAAATCAATGAAGATCCCTCATGGGTTATTTCATCCTGTGGTTCAACCCGGTACCCATATCGGGGGGTTAAGGCCTGCCGTAACCGAGGAACTGGGGCTTCCATCCATCCCGCTTTATGCGGTTGCAGAGCATGATACGGCTTCCGCCGTGGTTGCGGTTCCTGCATTGGAGCGGTCGTTCGCCTATTTGAGCTGCGGCACCTGGTCGTTGATGGGGACCGAGGTCGACCAGCCGGTCATTCATGAAAGGGCCCGTGAGCTGAACTTCACGAATGAAGGAGGCGCATACGGCACGTACCGGCTGCTCAAGAACATCATGGGGCTGTGGATCCTGCAGGAATGTCAGCGGACCTGGGGGCGGGAAGGGATGACGTATTCGTATCCCGAATTGGTTCATATGGCGGAAGCGGCACCGGCATTTGCTTGCTTCATCGATCCGGACGATTCCATGTTCCTCCCTGCGGGAGACATGCCGAAACGGGTAAGGGAATATGCTGCCCGCACGAACCAGGGCGTTCCGCAGAACGAGGGCGCGCTTGTACGCTGCATTATGGAAAGCTTGGCCATGCAATACCGATATGTGCTGGAGTTGACCGAGGAATTGTCCGGACGGAAATTTCAGGGCTTGCATATGGTAGGCGGTGGCATTCATAATGAAACATTATGCCAGTGGACGGCGAACGCCATTGGGAAGCCGGTATGGGCGGGGCCTGCGGAAGGCAGCGCCATCGGCAATATGGCCGTACAGTTCATTGCGCAGGGCGAGCTGTCCGATATATGGGAAGCGCGAGCAGTCATTAGGGAATCCTTCCCGGTCAAGACCTACGAGCCGCAGGATGCCCCCTTATGGGAGGAAGCTTACGGGGTGTTCGGTCAGCGGACCGGGAAGAGATAGAATATACGAACAGTAAGGATGGGCGGTATGATGCTGGTTGCAGAACGATATGAGAAAATAGTACAGTTGGTCAACGAAAGAGGGAGCATTCGAGTCTCCGAGCTGAGTCAGCTCTGCGGCGTAACGGAGGAAACGATTCGCCGCGACCTTGACAGGCTGGAGCAAGCAGGGCGCCTGCGCCGTTCCCACGGGGGAGCGGTTAGCGTGAAGGATCAACCGGAAATTCAGCGGTCTCAGCCGGAAATACCGTATGCTGAACGGGAAATCATGCATGCGCTGGAGAAGCAGCGAATCGCGGAGGAAGCGGTCAAGCGAATCCATCCGAACGACCGCATCCTGCTGGATGCAAGCTCAACCGCGTGGTACATGGCCAAGATCATACCGGACATTCCGATTACCGTGCTGACGAATTCGATTAAGGTGGCCGCTGAGCTGAGCACCAAGGAGCGCGTTCAGGTCATCTCGACGGGCGGAATCCTGGCTCATCGTTCCTTGTCCTTCGTCGGTCCGCTGGCGGAGCGTTCGCTGGAAGCTTACTACGTGGATAAAGCCTTCCTCTCCTGCAAGGGCGTGCACATGGACCGGGGCTTGAGCGAATCCAATGAGCTGCAGGCGAGAATCAAGCAAAAAATGATCGGGATGACGGATGAGACCATTCTGCTTGCCGATGCCAGCAAATTCGGCACGCAGGCTTTTGCGCAGGTCGCCGACCTCGCCGAAGTGAACCTGATCATCACCGACCGGAGATTGACGGAAGAGGAAGCGGCGCCTTATCGTGCGCTGGGTCTTCGAATCGAATCCGTATAGAGCAAGCTGCTGGATCATATCAACATGGAATCCCCCCGTTCCGGGGGGTTCTTGCTAGAGGCCGACTCATCGGCCTATCCTGACGATTAGCGGGGTGAAGAGGTTGAAGATTTCATTGTTTGTCACTTGCCTCAGCGATGCCTTGTTCCCGCGGGTAGCTGAATCGATGGCAAGACTGCTGGCAAGGTACGGCGTGCAGCTGGAATTCCCGGAAATCCAGACCTGCTGCGGCCAACCTGCCTACAACAGCGGTTATTGGGAAGAGGCGCGCATCAGTGCCAGGACGATTTTGGACGCTTTTGACGACAGCGACTTTGTGGTGTCCCCTTCGGGGTCCTGCACGTATATGATTCATCATTATCCGGATTTGTTCAAGGACGATCCCGTTTACCTGGATAAAGCGAAAGCGCTTCAATCCAAATGCTATGAGTTTACGCAATTCCTCGTCGACGTGCTGGGCGTGACCGATGTTGGCGCCGTCTATCCGCGCAAGGTAACCTATCATCCTTCCTGCCACGGCAGCCGCCTGCTCGGGGTGAAGGACGAACCGATGAAACTGCTGAGTCACGTCAAAGGGCTGGAGCTCGTCCCCTTGCCGTTTGCCGAGGATTGCTGCGGGTTCGGGGGAACGTTTGCCGTGAAAATGGCGGATATTTCGGGCGCGATGGTAACGGAGAAAAGCGATCATGTGCTGGAAACCGAGGCGTCCGTGCTGGTCGGACTTGACATGGCCTGCCTCATGAACATTGCCGGCAATCTGCGACACCGGGGCGAGAAGGTTCAGGTCAAGCATTTGGCCGAGCTTTTGTACGAGGGGGTGAGCGTGCATGAGCACAGCTGAGACGAAAGCGCAGACGGTGAAGGAGCGTGCAGGTTACGCCCTGAACAATGAATTTCTGCGCAACGCGGTGAAGTTTACGACAGAACGGCTGCGGCTTGGCAAAAAGCTGGCGTCGGAGGAGCATGGCAACTGGGATGCGTGGAGGGAACGGGGGCGCCAAATCCGGCTCCATACCATTGCGCATTTGGATTATTATTTGAATGAGTTTGCCGAGCAAGCCAGGGCGAACGGAGCGCATGTCCATTTTGCGGAGACGGCAGAAGAAGCGGTTGCGATCTCCCTGCAGATAGCGGAGCATAAGTCGGCCAAATCCGTCGTCAAATCGAAATCGATGGTGTCCGAGGAGCTGCACCTGAACAAGGCACTGGATTCCATCGGGGTGGAGGCCGTGGAAACGGATCTCGGCGAGTACATCATTCAGCTTGCGGATGAAACGCCATCCCATATTATTATTCCCGCCATCCACAAGAACCGTTATCAGATCGCAGAGCTGCTGTCCGCGGAGGCGGGAGAAGCGCTGCCGCCGGATACGGCGATTATGGCGGGTTTCGTCCGCATGAAGCTGCGCGAGAAATTTCTCGAAGCGGACATTGGCATGACGGGCTGTAATTTTGCCATCGCCGAGACGGGCTCTATGGTCCTGTTCGAGAATGAAGGCAATGCCCGGATGGTGACGACCGTGCCGAAGACGCAAATCACCCTAATGGGCATGGAGCGGATTATACCCTCATGGTCTGACCTCGAGGTGATGGCTACCTTGCTGCCGAGGTCCGCGACCGGCCAGAAACTGACGGTATACATGTCCGGCATCAGCGGGCCGAAGAGAGAGCTGGATGCCGACGGACCAGACGAAATGCATATTATCATTATTGATAACGGGCGCTCTCTCCAGCTCGGCGATCCGGAATTCCAGGAGCTGCTCAATTGCATACGATGTGGTGCCTGCCTGAATGCTTGTCCGGTATATCGTCATATTGGCGGGCACGCCTATGGAGGCACGTATAGCGGCCCAATCGGTGCCGTATTAACGCCGGCCTTGAACAAGAACGTCGCGGAATGGGACGATATCGCCAACGCATCCAGCCTGTGCGGCGCCTGTTATGAAGCATGCCCGGTCAAGATCCCGCTGCATGACATGCTGGTATCCTTGCGCCGCCGGAAGATTGAAGCCGGACGCGGCGATAAGCTGGAAGCGATGGGGATGAAAGGCTTCTCGGCGGTCATGGGTAATGCCAAGCGTTACCGCAGCGTGGTATCCCTCGGAAAATGGGGCCAGAAGCTGGTGGTTCGGGGCGGAGAGATCCGAACGAGAATCGGTCCTTTGAAGGGATGGAATTCGTACAGGGTGACCCCAAGCCTTCCCAAACATTCCTTCCGTGATCGATGGCCCGAGATGGAGCAGGATATTCGCAGAACCTCGGGGACCATGGATCCCGTAATCGCCGATCGGTTGAGCGAGCGGCTTCGGCAGCAGAAATCCGGAAAGGGTGAGAATGCGCATGACTAACGAAACCGATCGCGGCTGGTTAACCCGTCTAGAAGAACAATCCCGCAGGAAGCAGGAGCAGTTCATGGATGGGATCGCCGCGAAGCTGGGTAGAGATCGGATTCGCTCCGCTCCGGAGCACCCTTTCCGTGGTGCACCGGATTTCTGGAAAGAATTTAATTGGCCGCTTGAGGAGAAAATTACGCAGTTTACCGCGAACTTTGAAGCAGCCGGAGGCCATGTGGTCAGACTGAGCCATCGCGAAGAGGTCACCCGGTTTATCAGGGATAAAGCGATGGAGATGAGCGCAGCTACGATTCTTCGTCAGCAGGAGGACGCGCTGGATCGACTGGGTCTGGAAGAGAGTCTGCCCGATGCGCTGGTTCTCTCCTGGAACGAAGCGGCGGACACGGATTGGAGGGCTGTCGCCGCCAGAGCCGACTTCGGCGTTGTCATGGCCGATTACGCTGCGGCCTACACCGGTTCGATTACGGTGAAGTCCGCCCCGCATAAGGGCCGTTCGGTCAGCCTGCTGCCGACCGTACTGATGGCTATCATTCCAATCGACAGAATGGTTACCCGATTAGGAGAGATTCTCGTACAGTTCGATCAGGCCGGACGTGAGCAGCTGCCAGCAGGGATCCATTTCATATCGGGTCCGAGCCGTTCCGCCGATATCGAGAACGATCTGACGATTGGTGTTCACGGACCCGGCATCGTATATGCCTTGCTGGTAGATTCCTACGAAGCATAATATGTAATCTTAAACGCAAGATGAGCCCCGAGCCGGGAGCAGTCCGTTGGATGCTCCCGGCTTGGGGCTCATTTAGATTATAGAAATACATAAGTTTTCAGAGAAACTGAAAATTCGATTCACACCTATTCCGCCTTCTGTTTCCGTCTTCGGTGAAAGTAGATGGAACGCTGCTTTTCTTGCGTATATGCTATTTGCCTTTGCGCGTCAGCTCGGCCAACCGATCCCACTGCTCATGGGTCACTTCGGCCAGCTCGTTGAACTGTCCTGCCCCCTGCAGCCATTCGCCGCCGTCGATGGTGATCACGTCGCCATTAATATAGCCGGCATAATCGGAAATCAGATAGGCGGCGAGATTAGCCAGCTCCTCAGCATCCCCAACGCGCTTGAGGGGGATGCGGTCGATCATTTTCTGTTCCAGTTCCGGCGTTGGGGATAATCTTGACCAGGCGCCTTCGGTTGGGAACGGCCCCGGGGCGATGGCTACCTGGCGTATGCCGTATGGTGCCCATTCCACGGCCAGGGAGCGCGTCAGCGCAAGCACGCCTGCTTTGGCAGCCGCGGACGGGACCACGTAGCCAGAGCCCGTAGAAGCGTATGTGGTGACGATGTTGAGCATCGTTCCGCCTTTGCCTTGTTCGATCCAGCGTTTGCCGACCTCCAGGGTGGCATAGAAGGTGCCGTGCAGCACGATGTTGAGCACGGCATCCACAGCCCGAGGAGAAAGGCGCTCCGTGGGACTGATAAAGTTCCCGGCCGCATTGTTGACAAGCACATCAATGCCTCCGTAATGCTGCTCTGCCGCTTCAACAAGAGCCGAGATTTGCGCAGGGTCGCGAACATCGCAGCTTTTGTACCATACCTCGCAGCCCTTCTGCTTTAATTCCTCAGCGGTCTGCTGCAGCACTTCTTCCCGGCGTCCGCATATGGCGAGCTTGGCGCCCAGCAGCGCGAATTTCTCTCCCATGGCGCGCCCCAGGCCCGTGGCGCCTCCCGTAATCAAAACGACTTTATCGCGAAGCAAATCGTCGGTGAACGGTCCCATCGAAAGCTCCCCTTTCAGGCAGATATGGATTTTCGGATCCTTTGTCCGCGTTCTTTATAGAACAGGCTGCATACATTCAATGCTTATTTTCTTGCAACCGCTTACTTTAAGCGTAACATGGTTAACGAATCCAGTCACCACTTTGTTTGATCTGATATGGCGTAAGTGGATAAAGTGAACTCCTCCAAAGAAATCGGGCCGCAGCAGAACATAATCCCCTAATTCAGTTTCAGAAAGCCCTTGCTTGGTTAGGTTAATTAGAAATGCTGGTTAAAACGATACATAGTCGTAAATTCTACATCTTATACTTCACGCTGCCACCTGACCCTGGGTATATGATTACATCACGAGATGAGGTACCAGACATGATTCTACAATCACTGACGGATCGGCTGATATTAAAAAAGATTACGGGCCGTACTTCCGCGGATATCACGAGCCTGGAAACAGATTCAAGAGAAATCCGGCCGGGCGGCATGTTCGTATGCGTGCCGGGATTTCACGTGGACGGCCATGATTATGCCGAACAGGCGATACGGAATGGGGCTGTTGCCATCGTGGCCGAGCGGGAGCTTTCGGGACTGCCAGGAAACGTTACGCATATAACGGTGCCGGATACAAGAAGAATTCTGCCGATTCTCGCAAACGCTTTTTTTGGCGACCCTACGCGGCGATTGAAATTGATTGGAATTACCGGGACGAACGGCAAAACGACGACGACTCATATGGTAGATCAAATACTTAACGACGCCCGCCGCAAGACAGGGATCATCGGCACCTTGTATATGAAAATCGGAAATCATGTGGAGAAAACGCTGAATACGACGCCGGATACGATCCAGCTCATGCGTTATTTTCATACGATCATCTCGCATGGGGGTGAATACGGTGTTCTGGAGGTATCTTCGCACGGATTGGATATGGGAAGGGTGCGCGGATGCGATTTTCAGACGGTCGTCTTCACGAATTTATCGCATGATCATCTGGACTTCCATCAGACCATGGAGAGCTATCGCAATACGAAGGAGCTGCTGTTCGCCCAGCTGGGTAACAGTACCCGTGACATGCTGAAGAAGGCCGTCTTGAACGCAGACGATGCCGCATCCTCTTATTACTCAAAACGGACATCCGCACAAATCATAACCTATGGCATTCAGAATCAGGCGGACGTCCGGGCAACGCAAATTCATCACACAAGGGAAGGCTGCGCCTTTCATGCAGAAACGCCTTGGGGAAGCAGCGACGTTAATCTGAAGGTGCATGGAGCACACAATATATACAACGCGCTGGCTGCCATGACGACCTGTCTGCTGGAAGGGATACCGCTGGAAGAAATCCGCGAAAGTTTGGAGCAATTTGCAGGGGTTCATGGCCGGTTTCAAGAAATACAAACAGGACGCCGTTTTGGCGTGGTCGTCGATTATGCGCATAATCCGGACGGTCTTAAGGCAACCTTGCAATCCGCCAAGGCCATTACTTCAGGCAAAATGATATGCGTGATGGGCTGCCGGGGCGAGCGGGACCGCTCGAAACGGCCGATCATGGCCGATATTGCAGCCGCGTATTCGGATTATGTATTGTTCACGGCCGACAATCCGTTCTCGGAGGATCCGGAGCAGATCATGGCCGAGATGCTGGGCGGCTTAACGTCCCGCGAATCGGGGAACTGGGAGGTTGTCTTAGACCGTAAAGAAGCGATTCAACGCGCAGTGGAAATGGCCGGTGACGAGGACAGGATCATTATAACCGGACGAGGGCACGAAACCCGTTATGTTGCGGGCAGCCGGATCGAATCGTTTAGCGATGAGGATATCGTGATGAGTTCTTTGCAGGGCATAGGGCACGACATAGGGCAGGACATCCAGATGATGCACCGGAGCCCTGAATAAACCCGGGAGGTGCTGGATTTGAAACAAAAGATGTTCGGCATGATGTTTACAGCGGCGCTGCTGTTTCTTGCTGCATGTACAAACCAGTCGTCCCCTTCGGCTGAAGAAGGAGCGCAGGAGGAGCGGGGGGAGGCGGCTCCTGATTCTTCCTATCAGGTGCTTGCGGAGCAGCTGAGAACGCCTTGGTCCATCGATTTTGACGGTGAGACGATTTATATCAGCGAGCGGGAAGGGAATATCGTTCAGATCAAGGACGGCACATTGAACAGACAATCGGTACATACCGAGAAGCCGGTTTCGCATCAAGGAGAAGGGGGATTTCTGGGCTTTGCGTTAGCGCCTGATTTTCGGGATTCCGGAAAAGCCTTCGCCTATCACACCTATGATCAGGGTGGAACGCTCTTGAATCGGCTGGTTCTGCTGGAGTTGAAGGGAAACCAATGGACGGAGTCCCAAGTTTTCCTTGAGTCCATTCCCGGCTCCAATGTGCATAATGGCGGCAGAATCGCGATCGGTCCCGATGAGATGCTCTATGTTACGACGGGAGATTCGGGCGAGGGCGAGCTTGCGCAAAATCAGGAGAACCTGGCAGGCAAAATATTGCGATTAACGCTGGACGGGAAAGTCCCGGCGGACAATCCGACGGCAGGTTCTTACGTCTATACGTTAGGGCATCGGAATTCGCAGGGCTTGGCATGGGATTCGGAAGGGAATTTCTACAGCTCGGAGCACGGGCCTTCCGGCACGCCGGGCGGACACGATGAGATTAATGAAATCACGGCCGGCAGCAACTACGGCTGGCCCGAAATTTATGGCGATGATACGTTGGAAGGCATGGAACTCCCGCTGTACCATAGCGGCGAAACGGCAATAGCTCCTTCCGGCATCGCATTTGACGAGCAGGACCGCTTGTACGTGGCGACCCTTCGGGGACAGAAGCTGTACCGGTTCCAGCCGGAGAAAACCGCGCTCGAGACCGTGCTGGAAGGCGAAGGCCGATTAAGAGACGTTAAGGTCCATAACGGCAAAACCTATGTCATTACCAACAATACCGATGGCCGGGGCGTGCCGTCCGATCAGGATGATCGACTGCTTGTACTGGAATAATTCCAAGAAACATACATGTCTCGTGATTCAAGAGAATAGGATAGGACAAGTGCTATAAGAAACACGTCTATCGACGTACTTTCTCAGAAGACAGACCGCATATAGCGGAAGTTTTTCTTGCGAGATAAGGTGGGTAAGCCTCTGAAGTTTATACTTTCTTATCTTTTGACAAAAAAAGGGCCCCTTCCCGTATGGAAGGAGCCTGAAGTGGCAATAACAGATATTATGTTTGTTTGGCTTCGGCTTGCTTTCGGATCCGGTACACGCATTTCTTATCGCCTTTGGCAAGACATTCGGTACGTTCCACATCCGCTTCCAGCAAGGACTGAAACAGATCAAGCTCGCAGCGGCATGCATGCTGGTACCGGTTGGCTACCTGGGAGATCGGGCAGTTCAGTTCTTCAAGCACGTATTCTTCATCCGCGACTTTTTGGTAATCCACCATATATCCGTTGTCGTTCTGAATCTGGGCAAGGGCCGCGACCCGATCTTCGAGAGTCTCGGCTTTTACCGTCGGCGTGTACTTGTTCAGCAACGTGTCTTTGCGCTTGTCGAACAGCAAAGATATCATTTCGTCGCCGGCCTCGTCCTGGAGCTCGTTAAGCAGATCGAGGGCAAGCGAATGATAGTTCTTAGGGAAAAAATCCTCTGCAGATTCAGTAAGACTGTATAGCGAGACGGGTCTTCCCATCGGCTGCTTCACGGTTCGATACGTGATGTACCCTTCATTCTTCAAGCTCTCCAGATGTCGACGGACGGCCATGCCCGTAATGCCCAGTGCCTCGGTAATGGATTTCGTGCTGAGTTCACCATTTATTTTCAACATTTGCATGATATACTCGCGGGTGCTGTATGCAACTTCTTGATCCACTATAATCACCGCCTTGTTTCTCGATGAATGCTTTCTTTTGCAACAAAAAAGGTTAAAAAGCAATATGTCTCATCTTATGTCTTTACCTTCTATAAGTCAACCGGAATGGCCGTTTTCAAGGCTATTCTCTCGCGGTTTGTTGACAACTGGCATGATTAACCACATAATTATGATATATTTTAGTATAAAAAGTATAGAAACCGAGCAAATGAATGAGTAATGGACTTTTTGAAATGATAGCCCGGCTTTAGAATTTAGAAGATTCTTATTACACTTGGGAAGGTGGAATCACGGATGTATGTTATTGGCTCAGCTTGTATCGAAGAGAAGGCGGGAGAATGCGTAGACGTTTGCCCGGTGGATTGCATCGAAGAAGGGGACGACCAGTTCTATATCGACACCGATATATGCATTTCCTGCGGTGCCTGCGAAGCGGCGTGTCCGGTCGCGGCCATTTACTATTTTGAGGACCTGCCTGAGGACGAAAAGCATTATTTCGATAAAGCGGTGGAATATTACAAAAACAAGTAAGGCGCTCCGGTTTGAGTCTATCCGCTCTGTTGTCCGTCCGTTTCCGGAATGGAATAGGCAAGGTAGAAACGGACTCTCAAAGGATCGGCTATCCTCAAACCTCCGCTGGGGGGAAAGATTAAAAGACTAAAGATAAAAGATAAGAAATTTAAGTAATCAAGAGATTAAGATTAAAGATAAATGACTTAAAAGAATATAAAATTGAGGATTACAGGCGTTTAAATCTATATGTTATGTGTGTCAAAACAAAGCGGTTAAGATAAATAGCCGGAAAATCGTAAAGCTGCGCTCATGCTTCGATCTATACATAAGCCATCCGGGATATTCGAGGGCCCCTCGAATTAATTTCTCGGGTGGTTTCATTCGTTTTAGGCTGATGAAACAAGGATGTCCCTAACAACCTGGGACAAAACCGAAAATATCATAGATGTACTCCACTTATAGCCATTCGGGATGAAGAATGTTCCAATCATTCTTTTCTCGGGTGGCTTTATTATTGGGGTGAAACGACGTTGTTACCTACATTTTAGGAGATATTACGTCATGTTCATGTCATATTGTGCGTGATGGGCGGTCATCTGTATGTATGCAGGAGATTGAATTTCTTTCGTAAAAAAGTGAAATGCTTACATTTCCAGAATCAAAAAAATATTTATTTAAATGTGTCATATATATTGACACTTTTACAAAACACGTTTTATTATTAATATCACTGGAGAATAAAAATATTAAAACTGATAATAATCACTGTTTTTTGATGATTTCGGATCTTTTTACTTGGAAAATTGATCTAATTAATCTACTGGTGAAATTAAATAGGGGATGTCTTCATGAAAAAGCATGATCAAGACTTTATGAAGCGGCAGAACAGACTCACAGTATTTCAAATCATCAAGAATGAACAGCCGATTTCAAGAGCCGTCATTGCCAAACAGACGGGCATGAGTCCGACAACGGTCAGCCGGATCGTATCGGAGCTGACGGAGGAAGGATACGTTCACGAAACGGAAGAGCAGGCCTCGGCCGGCCGCGGAAGAAAGTCTTCCTTAATAAGGCTGCTGGATACGGCGGTCATCTCGATCGGCGTCGAGCTGGATCGGCATCAAGCGAATATCGGATTCATTGACGTTCAGGGTAACGTATTGTGCAGCGGAAGCTTTTCAAGATCATCCGATGAAACGGCAGATGTCACGGTGACCCGGATCGCGGAAACCATTGAAGAGCTGATCGCCGAATGCGATATCGACCGAAGACGGGTGGTCGGCATTGGCGTTGGACTGCCGGGCATCATCGATGTCGACGCCGGCATCGTCAATTTTTCGGTACAGCTGGGATGGAAGAATGTGGGGCTCGCCGAGAGGCTGAAGGAACTAACCGGGCTTCAAGCTGTCGTGGACAATGAGCTGAAGGTGAAGGCGTTGGCGGAGCAGCTCAAGGGTTCGGCCTACGGCTCCAACCGTACGGTGCTCCTGGGCTTCGGTAATGGCGTCGGATCGGCGCTCATTCTGGAGGGGGAGATTTACCGCGGGGTGACGAACAGCGCCGGGGAAATCGGTCACACGACCGTGGACCCAGAAGGCATGATGTGCGACTGCGGGAAAGCCGGATGCCTCCAAACGTATATCAATATACCGTCCTTGTTGTCGGAAGCCAGCAAAATCAAACCCGTCCGCACGATCGAGGAGCTGTTCGCGGAGAGGCGGGCCGGAACGCGCTGGGCAAGCTATTTGATCGATCGGGCCCTTGCCTATATGGCGATTACGATCAACAACGTCGTCAGCATGTACAATCCGGACAGCGTCATTTTGAGCGGCGAGTTTCTGGACAAGTTTCCCGAAGTATACGAAGAGATCACGGATCTGTGCTACTCGCAGTATATCTGGGAACCGCTTCAAGATTCCTTTTCGATTGTTCGCTCGGAGCTTCACGAGCATGGGGTCATCATCGGGTCGGGGCTTGTCGCACAGGATCGTTACTTTCAATTGAATTAATTCATCTGGAGATCGGGGGAGCATGAACATGGGATTTGTGCCATTGGTAGAGGAATATCGCGGGAACGTATTGGAGAACGTGCACTACGGCGCGATCAGCGTCGTAGACGAGAACGGAAAGGTTGTATACGCAGCGGGCGATCCGCATCATATGACCTTTCTGAGATCGGCGGCCAAGCCGTTCCAGGCAATTCCGGTAATGAAACGCCGGATTGACGAAGTGTACGGACTAACGGGGGAAGAAACGGCCTTGTTTGCCGCCTCCCATCGGGGTGAGAAGTTCCACATTGATGCATTGGAATCCATTCTGAAGAAAACCGGCATTCGGGAAGAATCGCTTCACTGCTGCGCAACTTATCCATTGAACGAGGATGCCAAGGCGCAGCGCCATCGCGATCATGAGGAGAAGCGCAGAATCTTCCATAACTGCTCCGGCAAGCACAGCGGCTTGATTGCTCTATGCAAGCAAATGGGCTGGGACGAAAGCACGTATTACAAACCGGAGCATCCGGTTCAGCAAGAAATCCTCGAGACGCTCGCTTATTTTGCCGAGGTTCCGGTTTCCTCGATCCCGCAAGGCATTGACGGCTGCGGACTTCCCATCTTCGCACTTCCCCTGGATCGTATCGGGTATTCCTTCCTTAAACTGGCATGCCCGGATTTGATCGAGGATCCAGAGACTGCAGAAGCTGCAGCCAGAATGGCAAAGCTGATGAATGAGTATCCGGATATCATTGCAGACACCAGGTTTGTGTGCTCAGCTCTGCTCAGGGACCACAACCTGACAGCCAAGGGCGGCGCGAAGGGCGTGTACGGCATCGGTCTTCGGAAAGAACGCTTGGCGATCTCGCTTAAAGTATCCGACGGCTCCGAGCAAGTATGGCCGTGCATTATCGCTTCCATCCTGGAACGTCTCGGCTACAGCGATCAGTCTACGATTGACCGGTTGTATGAGCTGGTTCCGAATGCCATTTTCAACGATGGGGGCACGCTTGTCGGTGAACGGCGCGCTGTGTACGAATGGAATGCTTAAACGGTGAGGAACTCAAGGCGGCAGGCAGGCTGTTACATGCCGAAGCGGCGAGTGAATCTATAGATATTCACTACATCAAAGGGGGAGTAAAACAATGAGATTCAAAGGTAGAACATGGTCACTGCTCATGCTGCTGCTCGCATTTACGATTGTTGCGGCAGGCTGCGGCGGAAACAGCGGAAGCGGCGAAGGGGCAAGTGAAGGCGGCGGCGAGAGCAAGCCGGTGACAAAAGATAACAAAGATGTTGTCATTGCGATTAACGCCAACTTCATCACGCTTGACCCTCACAATGCCGGAGACACGCACTCCATTTCCGGTGCTCGCACGATGTATGAAGGTTTGATGGGCTTCAACGAGAAAATGGAACTCGTTCCCGTGCTGGCTGAAGACTACAAGATCAGCGAAGACGGCCTGACGTACACATTCAATCTGCGCCAGAACGTCAAGTTCCATGATGGAACGGATTTCAATGCTGAAGCGGTAAAAGCCAATCTGGATCGCATCATGGATGAAAAGAACAACCTCAGAATGCGCAAGAGCTTCTCAACAGTAGCCGATGTTCAAACTCCGGATGAACACACCGTTGTCATCACCCTTAGCCAGCCGTATAACGCTTTCTTGAACAAGACGGCCATGGCGCTGATGATCAGCCCGAAGGCTCTTAAGGAAAGCGCCGACATCACGAAGAACCCAGTAGGTACGGCGGCTTACAAATTCAAGGAATGGATTCAAGGCGACCGCCTTGTCGTTGTGAAGAATGAAGATTACTGGCAAGAAGGACTTCCGAAGGTGGACAGCATTACGTTCAAACCGGTACCGGAGAACGGTTCCCGGATCGCGATGCTGAAAACGGGCGAAGCGGACTTCATTTATCCTATGCCGACAGAGCAAGTGTCCGAAGTAGAAGGCGATTCCAATATCGTCATCGATAAGACTGATTCTACGATCGTGCGCTATATCACGCTGAATACGATGAAGAAGCCTTACGACGATCTGAAGGTTCGTCAAGCCATCAACTATGCCATCGATAAAGATGCTTACATTAAAGTCGTTAAATCCGGACTGGGTTCGAAGCTGACTTCTTCCATGTCCTCCATGACCCAGCACTACTCCGAGCAATCCGGTTATGATTACGATCCGGAGAAAGCCAAAGCCCTTTTGGCTGAAGCAGGATATCCAGATGGATTCGAAGCTGAGATTTGGGGAGAGAATGATTCCGAAACGGTAAAAGGCATGCAGTTTATTCAACAGCAGCTTGCCCTCGTCGGAATCAAAGCTGAACCGAAGTCGATGGAAGGTGCAACCCTGTCCGATCAGATTAACTCGGCTACGCCGGAAAACGCGAAAATTCAGATGTGGTACGTAAGCTGGTCTCCTTCGTCTGGCGATGCCGACGGCGCGACAAAAGGTCTGTTCAGCAGCGAGTTCTTCCCGCCAGCGGGTTCCAACACCGCTTACTACAAGAACGACAACGTTGACCAATGGATCAAAGATGCTAACGCATCCGTCAAAGCTGAAGATGCCAAAGAAATCTATGCAAACATCCAAAAACAAATCTGGGAAGATGCTCCTTGGGCATTCCTCGGAGTCGATCAGGTCATCACGGGCAAACGTGCTTACCTTGAAGGCGTGAAGGCCCTTCCGGACGGATCGATCAGCGTGATCAACGCAGAAGTCAAATAATCAGGCAGCGAAGAGCTTGCTAAACGTATACCTTGTGGTGGGCCGCCTCTTGAATCAATAAGGAAGCGGCCCATCGTATTTTAAAAGCTGGCATGTTGAAAGGAGGCACATCCTTTGGGAAGATATGCAATTCAGAGGCTGCTGGGTGTAATCCCGCTGTTGTTCGTTGTATCCATCCTTGTATTTATGTTCATTCACCTGATTCCTGGAGATCCGGCACGGCTTGTTGCAGGTAAGGATGCCACCCTTGAGGAGATCAACGGGATTCGAGAGCAGCTAGGCTTAAACTTGCCGCTATGGCAGCAGTATGTGAACTACATGAGTGATCTGTTGAAGGGTGACTTGGGTGTATCCGTTACCTCCGGTTTGCCGGTGACGGACATGTTGGAAAGCCGCTTTTTCCCGACGATTGTCCTGACCTTTACCAGCCTTGGCTGGGCACTGGTCATTGGTCTGATCATTGGTATCATATCAGCAGTCAATCGCGGCAAATGGCCGGACTATATTGGGATGCTGACGGCTATATCGGGTATTTCCCTGCCAGGTTTCTGGCTTGGTCTTGTACTGATTCAAATTTTCTCCGTTGAGCTGGGCTGGTTCCCTACAGGGGGCGTCGACAGCTGGCAATCCTATATTTTGCCTTCCTTTACGCTGGGAGCGGGGATTATGTCCATGCTGGCAAGATACTCCCGTACTTCGATGCTCGAAACGATGCGCGAGGATTATGTCCGGACCGGACGCGCGAAGGGCTTGCGGGAATTCGTCGTTGTCGGCAGGCATGCGCTGCGCAACTCCCTGATCCAGGTCGTGACCGTAGCGGGCCTTCAGTTCGGATTTTTGCTGGGCGGCTCGGTTATGGTCGAGACGGTATTCAGTATTCCCGGCATGGGGCGTCTCTTGGTCGATTCCATCGCGTTCCGGGATTACACCGTGATTCAAGCGCTGCTATTGCTGTTCGCGGCCGAATTTATCCTGATTAACCTGATTGTCGATTTATTGTACGGTGTACTGAATCCAAAAATCCGGTATGCATCGAAATAGGAGGGGGAGCTCATGAGCGACAATTCAACAGTGGCGGTCCATTCCTCCGCACCGGAGGATATGCTTGCGAAGAGTCAGGCAACTGGCAAATTCAAAGCGTTTACGTCTAAATTCTTGAAACAAAAGCTTGCCGTTATATCAAGCGGATTTATTTTGTTACTACTTGTGCTGGCGGTGATCGGTCCGCATATCGTTCCGTATCCTCCCAATGAGCCGAACTATGATGCGATGATGCAAGGCCCGTCTGCTGCCCATTGGGCAGGCACGGACGAATACGGCCGCGACATTCTCAGCCGCTTGATCGACGGTACGCGGTTGACCATGTCGGTCAGCTTAAGCGCCGTATTTATATCCGCCGTGCTGGGTACGATTCTCGGATTGATCAGCGGGTACTATGGCGGGTGGCTGGATCGCCTCATCATGCGGGGCAGTGACGTCATGTTCTCGTTCCCTGACCTGCTGCTGGCCATCGGTATCGTGGCGATACTGGGGCCGGGCTTATCCAATGTAGTCATCGCGGTGGCAGTCTTCGGGACCCCGTCGTTTGCCAGAATCATTCGAAGCGTGACGCTCTCCGCAAAGGAATCTTTGTATGTAGAGGCAGCACGGTCCATGGGTGCCAAGCATAACCGGATTATTTGGAAACATATTTTCCCCGAGACGGTTCCCAGCATTATCGTCAACGTATCGATGAGAATCGGCGGCGCCATTCTGGCGGCTTCCTCGTTAAGCTTTCTCGGCCTCGGGGCCAAGCCGACGGAACCGGACTGGGGCGCCATGCTCAGCATGGGTCGGGATTACTTGAGTATTGCACCCCATATCGTGTATTACCCGGGGCTTCTCATATTCCTGACCGTGCTCGCATTCAACCTGATCGGTGACGGACTGAATGATGCCCTTGATCCGAAGACGAAAAACTAATAGGGGGGATAGATCGTGACGCAAACATTGCTTGAAGTTAAAGGTCTCAAAACCGAATTCAAACGCGATGGCTCATCGGTGCTTGCCGTAGCAGGAGTGGATTTTCACATCAATAAAGGCGAAGTGCTCGGGCTCGTGGGTGAATCCGGATGCGGCAAAAGCGTGACCTCCCTGTCCATCATGAGGCTTCTTAAAGACACGCCCGGCCGAATATCCGGGGGCTCGGTAAGCTTTGAGGGCAAGGATCTCGTGCAAATGTCGGAAAAAGAAATGCGCCGCTATCGCGGAAACGAGCTGTCCATGATCTTCCAGGAGCCGATGACGTCGCTGAATCCCGTCCTTCGGATCGGGAAGCAGCTGGAGGAAGCGATTATGCTGCACTTGGGATACGGCCGCAAGAAAGCGCGGCAGCATGCCATCGATTCGCTCAAACTCGTCGGCATTCCGCGGGCGGACGAGGTCGTGGATGACTATCCGCACCAATTGTCCGGCGGCATGCGCCAGCGGGTCATGATTGCGATGGCCATGTCGTGCAATCCGAAGCTGCTGATCGCGGACGAGCCGACAACCGCCCTGGACGTTACGATTCAGGCTCAAATCCTGGATCTGATGAATCGACTCAAGACGGAACAGGAGATGGGCATGCTGCTCATTACCCATGACCTCGGCGTTGTGGCTGAAATGTGTGACCGTGTGGTTGTCATGTACGCTGGCCGAGTCGTCGAAGAGGCGACGGTCGAGGAATTGTTTGAGAACCCGCAGCATCCCTACACCAAAGGACTCATTAATTCGGTGCCCAAGCTTAGACAAAAGGTGCGCCGCTTGGAATCCATTCCGGGGAATGTGCCGGATCTGCGGAACATGCCGCAAGGCTGCAAATTTGCTCCGCGGTGTCCGTTTGTCATGGAGCAGTGCCTCTCCCGGGAGCCGGAGCTTCTCCCCGTTGTAAATGAAGAACATCGCAAAAGCCGCTGCTGGCTGACACAGGAAGGTCACTCGAAGGGAGGAGAAACCGCATGAAAGAAACACCTTTATTAGAAGTAAAAAACTTGCAGAAATCATTCACGGTAAAAAAAGGGTTCTTCGGTACGTCCAAGCAGCTCCGTGCCGTGGATGGCATCTCCTTCGCAATCCAAAAGGGCGAGACCTTCAGCCTGGTTGGCGAGAGCGGCTGCGGCAAATCGACGACAGGCCGGCTGGTGACCCGACTGCTGACGCCGAATAGCGGCGAAGTGATTTTTAACGGAACCGACATTAGCGGATACAACGAGAACCAGATGCGTCCGCTGCGCAAAGACATGCAGATGGTCTTCCAGGATCCGTACGCTTCCCTTAATCCAAGGATGAAAGTCAAAGAGCTCGTAGCGGAGCCCTTGCTGATTCATACCAAGCTGAGTTCCAAAGAGCGCGATAAACTGGCTTGCGAGCTGTTGGAAACGGTCGGTTTGAACAGCTTCCATGCCGAACGCTTCGCCCATGAGTTCAGCGGCGGTCAGCGCCAGCGCATCGGCATTGCCCGAGCCTTGTCCGTGCGTCCCAATCTGATTGTAGCCGACGAGCCTGTATCGGCACTTGACGTATCCATTCAATCCCAGGTATTGAACCTGCTGCAGGATCTTCAGGAAGAATACGGCCTGACCTATCTGTTCATCTCCCATGATCTCAGCGTGGTTGAGCATATCAGCGACCGGATCGGCGTTATGTATCTGGGCGCGCTCGTGGAGACGGCCGATAAGGATACGCTGTACGATCGCCCGCTTCATCCTTACACTCAAGCGCTGCTGTCGTCGGTGCCGGTTCCGGATCCGAAGCAGAAGAAGGAACGGATCATTCTGAAGGGGGATCTGCCGAGCCCGGTCAATCCGCCGACAGGCTGCCGATTCCATACCCGCTGTCCTTCCTGCATGGAAGTATGCAAACAGATTACGCCTGTATACCGTGAGATTGAGCCGGGACATCAGGTGGCTTGCCATTTATATGACGAAGAAATCATGAAGAAGGCGTAACAGGCATTTTTCTCATAAAAGGAGGTAAGGGCTCGATATGAACATCACCATCGATGAAGTTCAGCTGGCAGATGCTTCGATTTATGCGGTTTATGAGGGAGAGGAGTCTCATTACCGCGTAACGGAATCCCGGAAGCAAAGCCAGACGCTGACCTGGTTCTATGGACGTTCCGAGCACGAGTCGGACGATCTCGTTGCCGGAATGGGGCAACGTTCGAACCTGACTTCGGAGCAGGTGCGAAGAACGGGCGCTTCGGCCGCGAGAGCGCTGCTCAAGGAGAATAAATCAAGCGCCGTGCTGATCCGCCCGGCAGCTAGCAATGTCGGGGCAGCATCAGGGATTACGGCGGAGGAAGAGCTCCAGGCGTGGTTGGAAGGCTGGCTGTACGGATTATATCAATTCAATAAGCATCGCGGGGTTACGGCCAATCTGCAGGCCCTGTCCCTTCATCTTCGACAAGAGGACTGGGAGGGGCTTTCCCGTGAAGATATGGAAGCCATCATCCGGACGGCGGAAATCCGGATCGAAGGAACGCAGCTCACCCGAGACTTGGTGAATGAATCACCTGAGACGTTAAATCCGGAGGCGTTTGTTGCGGTCGTTGAGGATCGTTTCAAAAAAGCGCCCGTAGACCTTCACGTATACCGCGGACAAGAGCTTCATGACCGGCAGATGAACGGACTGATCGCCGTGGGTGCCGGCAGCAAATACGAGCCTGCGATGATCGAGATTTCCTATAACGGAGCGGAATCCGGGAAGGAAAGCCCTCATATCGTGCTTATCGGCAAAGGCGTTACCTTTGATATGGGCGGGATGAACGTTAAGATCGGCCGAGACATCAGCGATGCCCGCATGGATATGGGCGGCGCAGCCGCCGTCGTGGGCGCCATGGATATCCTGGTGTCGCGGAAGGCTCCGGTACGGGTTACGGCATTGATCGCCGTAGCGGATAATTTATCGGGACCGGATGCGATGCTTCCTTCTTCCGTCGTTCACTATCCGAACGGACTGAGCGTTCAGGTAGCGAATACGGACGGGGAAGGAAGATTGATCATTGCGGACGCGCTGCTGCACGCAGCCCATCTTAACGCTGATAAGGTGATCGATATCGCCACCCTTACCGGCAATGTCGGTGCGGCATTAGGCTTGGAGATCGCCGGCATTTGGGGCGATCAGGAGATAACGGCCGATTTGGTCGAGATCGGGGAGCGCAACGGAGAGCGCCTATGGCCCATGCCGCTGATGGACGAGTATGAATCCGAGCTCAGAAGCGATTATGCCGACCTGAGGAATGTCGGCACGTCAACTTTGGCAGGCGCGATCACGGCTGCGTTGTTCATCCGTCATTTTGTGGCGGAGACCATGAAATGGGTGCATATCGATATGGCAGGCACGGTCCAGTATAAACGGGAATTCCCTCACTCCGCGGCAGGGGCTACCGGCTATGGAGCCAGGCTGCTGGCGGACTATGTGGAGAAGCAGTATCGCCCTGCATAAGCGAACCAACGACAGTAAGGAGTGAAGAACATGCTGCTTGAAATTATCGCAACATGCGTGGACGATGCCATCACAGCCGAGAAGAATGGCGCGGACCGTCTGGAATTGATCACGGCGATCACCGAAGGCGGGCTCACGCCGGGCATCGGTCTCGTGGAAGAGGTCGTGAAAGCCGTTCGGATTCCGGTCCATGTGATGGTAAGGCCCCATAGCAGATCCTTTGTGTATAACGCGCTGGATATAGCAACCATGGTTGCGGAGGTTAAGGCGATCCGCAAGGCGGGTGCGGCTGGCGTGGTCCTTGGCATGCTGACTCCGGAAGGAAAGATCGACGAGGCCGCCTTGGCCCAAATGCTGGAATGGACGGGCGATATGCAGGTGACATTCCACCGGGCTTTTGATGAATTGGAGGATCAATTCGAAGGGCTGCGTACGTTGCAGAAATATCCGGCCGTCACCCGCGTCTTGACGTCGGGAGGACCGCAGCCGGCACCGCAAGCGATCCCGAGGATTCGCGAGCTTGTGGAACAAGCCGCAGGCAGCGGGCTTAAGATATTGGCCGGGAACGGCCTGAAGTGGGAAATCATACGCGATTTCATCGACCAGACCGGCGTGAGCGAGGTTCATTTCGGCTCCGCTGTCCGGTATGGCCGATCAGGGCTGAAGCCCATTGATCCGGTTGAGCTGCGATCATTGGCTGACAGCTTACATCAATAGAAGTAGCAAACCTATCGGAAACAGGTGAACAAAAATTGCAAACCGAATTGAATGAACAGCAAGAATTTGTGGTTGGCGTTGACCTTGGGGGTACGAAGATCGCGGCAGCGCTCTTTGATTCCGAAGGACAGCTGCTGAACCGGGAGCAAATGGAGACAGCCGGAGCGCGTACGGCCGAGGAAGTGGTCGCGAGAATTACGAACATGATTCGCAGCGTGTCGGGCGGCCACCCGCTTCGAGGCGTAGGCATGGCTTCGCCGGGAACGGTTAACAGCCGGGAGGGCATTGTCATTCACGGCACGAATTTGCCGGAATGGACCAACGTCCCTCTCAAAGCCTGGATGGAACGAGATCTGAATACGGAAGTACAAGTGCTGAATGATGCCAATGCAGCCGCATGGGGCGAATATGTAAGAGGTGCCGGCCGAGGGTCGACGAACATGGTTTACGTGACGCTCAGCACAGGCATCGGTTCAGGCATCGTGCTGGATGGCAAGCTGTTTCTGGGCAGCAATTCCTTTGCAGGGGAGCTTGGGCATCATATCATTGATCCCAGCGGTCCGCAGTGCAATTGCGGCAGCCATGGCTGCTGGGAGGTGTTTGCTTCAGGAACGGCCATCGGCCTGGCAGCATCCCAGCGGATGCTTACCCAGACCAGCGTTATTTCCGAACTGGCCGCAGCCGATGGAGGCGTGAACGCCAGGCATGTATTCGAGGCTAAACGTCTTCATGACCCCGTCGCAGTGGAGGTCATCGATCGTGCCGTTTATTACATGGCGCTTGGACTGGTTAACGTCATTCACAGCTTCAACCCCGATCGCATCGTGGTTGGCGGGGGTGTGAGCAGAGCAGGCGAGCTCCTTTTCCCGCAGCTTCGGGAAATGACGGATAAGCTGGTCATGCCGTCTTATTTAGGAACCTACGAGATCGTTCCTGCGGGACTGCGGGACGATGTTGGCCTGGTGGGAGCCGCAGCCTTGTTCCAATAATACATTCGTAAAGAAAAGGCAACAAAAGCCGCCCTCAAGGGCGGCTTTCTGATTATTCATGAAGAGAGCGGGAAACGGAGCGATCATATTTGCGTAAGCGAAGTCCGTAACTTGTGACAGGTGATAGGCGTAAACCGTAAGCCGTCATCCGTTTTCACTGGAGTCGAGTTTTTGGTTTCCTATTAGGTTTGTTTGTATCCGACAAACAATAAGCGGTTGCCCGCACTTTCCCGCCCGCCGACGGAATCCGCCGGCTCCAAACCCGCACGCGAGGCGGCCTGCAGGCTTGGAGCCGGCGGATTCCGCTACTCCATGTATTTTGATGCGTCGAACGTAATCATGCTCGTATGGTTGGCATGCTCGATCAGTGAGGAGAGCCTGGTCACTTCGCGTTCCTTCTTGCGCGCCTGCGCCTGATAAGCTTCCGGATCGTATAGGGCCACGTTAAACAGCGTTACGGCGCCATCTCCGCTTCCCCGTCCGCTCTGGCGCTCCAGTTTCTTGCGGGAGCCGAGATGGGCAAGCTGTCCGATATCGCTGCGCATTTGTTTGGCGAGCTCGATCGCCTCCATGATGGTCATGTCGGAGCCGTTCCAACTAATGGTCTGCGTCGTGTTGGAGATTGCCATCAGCAGATCCAGCTTTCTGTAATCCGCTGCGGCGGCTTCGATCTCTTCCGTAATGGCATCCACGCTGCGAGCAGGATACTCCGCCGTTTCCCCTTTTTCAATGATCGTGCTGCTGTTGTTCAAGCGTTCCGACATCAATTGATTCATGAGACGATTGATTGCTGCCCGGACTGCTAAAGCTTCAGCCATCGTGATTTGACTCATAAGCGAAGGATCACCTCTTTGATTTCTTGTCTGAATATGTAAACGTTCCGAACTGCAAAAAAGTTGCATGCCCGTTAACAAAACGTCGCCGGAGGTTCGATGGAGTGTTACATAATTGTCATGAGTATGCGAGATGGCATAATGAAAAAACATGAAAATTTTCAGCCTATACGACATTGATTAACATATAGTGATAGATTTCTAGGATATTATTGACAGCATCCTTGCTTGTATACTATATTAAGAGAAGGTTACAAAATGTTAATGAATTTTGCCGAATTTCGTTTGTGAAAACGGGGGAACCGTCTTGGGTGAATTATTCTTGTACCATAGAGAGTATAGGGAACCTTCAACCGAACCCTTAGCTAACTCCGTAGGCATCGAAGGAGAGAACATATTTTGAAGAAATTTGTCATCACATTGCTTGGGTCTGCAATTATTTTTTCTTCAGGTGCCGTATCAGCTTATGCTGATCAACAACCGAATTTTCAGCATCAAGTGAAGCAATTGGTAGGAACGCCTTATAAATGGGGCGGAACAACGACAAGCGGATTTGATTGCTCCGGATTTATTCTGTATATGTTTAGAAATTTCGACATGGATCTTCCGCGCACATCCCAGAGTCAGGCTAAAGCCGGGGTTCATGTGGATCGCGAGGACCTGAGAGTCGGAGATTTGGTATTCTTCAATACAAGCGGAAGCGGCATTTCCCATGCGGGCGTTTACATTGGAGATGGACAATTTGCGCATGCTTCCAGCAGCAAGGGCGTAAGAATCAGCAAGCTTAGCGACTCCTATTACGAACCGCGTTATGTAACGGCGCGCCGTGTATTGAGCCAAGAGAACTATGCTAAACTGGTAGGAAGCGCGAGCTAATTGGAATAAGCAGTTTAGAGTTCGATACATAACCGGAAAGCCTGACAAGAGATGATCTTGTCAGGCTTTCTTTTTTATAGAAGATTATAATTTGGGATTCTGCGAAAGGATTCACTAGATTATTCTTTTACGACAGAGGCATTCACGGCGGCTTCCATGCCATTATTATAGGAACGGAACAAGCCCAGACGCCAGAAGGCGGCACCTTTCAGATCATAGCGCTTGGCCAAGCCGAGCTTATCGTCGACGGATGTGGCGGTTTCGCTGCTTAAGCTGATGCCGAGCAGGAGCTTCTGCTTAGGAACGCCTGCCTGAAGTGCCTGCTGAATGGCTTGGTCCACCAGACTGTTGGGTTCAGGAACCTGGGCTTTGGTGCCAACCGGATTGTACTGATACGCCATGACGATGAGATCATCGGCAAGGGAGGCCAGCGTCTTGTAATCATAGCCTTTATAGGCGCTGTTCAATGGCGGAACGGCTAAGGACAGAGTAATGTCGCTCGGCAATGCCGCTTTCAATTGCTTGACGTAATCATTAAGCAGCTTCTGCTGCTTCGCGGCATCCAGTTTAAAACCGAGCCCTTCGAAATCAAGCACCACGCCGCCGAATCCGTTATCCGCCACCGCGGTCGTGATGCCCTCAATGGACTTTTGGCGAAGGCTGCTGTCGCTGAGGACTTTGGTTAATTCGCCGTTTCCGTCCAAAGCGTAAACCATAAGGTACGGTTTAATCTCCCGATCCGCTGCATCCGCAACAATCGATTGCGGAGTCACGTCGCCGGCCGCCGCAGGCAGACGATACTCGTCGCCTTGAAGCGTAAACTGACCTTCCCGATCAATGCGGCTCCAGCCGAAGGCGACTGAATTCATGGATGCTACGAGATCCCGCTCTTGGAAAGATTGCAAAGCATAAAAGGCTCTTAGATGCATTTCGCGCTGCGGCGACACGAGGGAGACCGTGCGAGTCGCCTGATTCCAGCCGACATTGACGCCGAATTGGCTGCTGAACGAGCTGAGCGGAATCAGAACGCGACCTTCCCGTTGGACAGGGGGAGCGGCCAGCTTCACTTTTTTACCGTTGACGGTTGCGCTCGTGCTTCCGACTTGAAGCAGCACTTCCGTCGTTTGACCTTTCACCTCGCCAATGGCCTTCACCGTTTGCGTCTTGCTGTTCCACGTGATTTGAATGCCCAGCGCTTCACCGACCGTCCGGAACGGCACGTAAGTAACCCCTTTGTCTATCCTGGGAGCTGCATCGAATGTAAGCGCAACGTCATCCAGCTTTACCGAAATGGCAGGCGCAGCCTGTACCTGGCCGATATGGGGAGCGGTTCCGAGCAGAGATAAGGCAAGAACGGCAGCGACGGCTGTTTTTCCTAATGGTTTATGCAGCATGCTATTGTTTTCCCTCCAACCCAATAAAATAATAGAATGATTCTCATAGAATATGGAATTTGCTCTAGCATACGCTAGTATAGCAAAATTTTCATAGAGTTCCAATCGCATGATGTCATAGAATCGATAAGAGTAGGGATGTTGATTTTTTAAACTTTCCAGTATAATAATTGAAGGAATTCCTACATAACCTGATGATTGTACATGCATAGGGGGATAAAGGCGTGTTTAAATTCTGGAAAAACAAAAAGGGCGGGAACAGCGGAGAGAAATCGTCGCTCCCGGCAGCGGAAGAGAGAATGGAAGCCGTGCCGGACCGAATCATCGAGCTTACGGGCCGCGAGGTTCAGCGCAGCGTGGCCCCTGTTCTGGGCATGACGGTGCTTGACTTGGCCGAGCGGAATGAGGTGGATTGGAACTCTTTTTGCAAAAGAGGGACATGTGCGCGCTGCCGCTGCATGGTGGTGGAGGGAATCGAGTATCTGTCCGAACCCAATCTGGCCGAAGAACGGCGCCTGGATCCGGAAGAAATCGAAGAGGGGTACCGTCTCGGATGCCAGAGCAGGATCGAAACGGTCGGCCCCGTCAAAATCAAGCATGCTCCATACTTTTGACGATATAGAAGGACATATGACAGTAATATATATAAAGCAGGCAGCCGTACCATTGCGGCTGCCTGCTTTATTGAAAGGAAAACAAACGAAAATTCCTTCACTCCACGGCCATTTTGCTCTGTTCCCGGAACGAGCTTGGCGTTTGACCGGTAATTTTCTTGAATAACATCGAGAAATACTTGTCGTTGCCGTAGCCGACTTGGGAAGCAACCTCATGCACCGGCATTTCGGAATCCGCCAGCAGGCGCTTGGCCTCTTCAATCCGGCGGGATATCAAGTAATTGAAGGGGGAATCGCCGACTTCTTTTTTGAACAGATGGGATAAATAATGCTGGCTGACATACATCGTATCGGCAATGTCCTTGAGGCTGATGCTCTGGGTGTAGTTGGCGTCGATAAAGTGCTTGGTCCGCAGCGCGATTTCATTCTTGCCCTTCAAGGATTGGAATTGGTGTTTAACGTCCACGATGCGATAAATCACGGTAATCAATGACATCAGCAGGTTCGTGCTCAGCGTTTCATATCCCAGTACCTGCGAATCGCATTCGCGGAGGATCTCGGAAAGATAGCTCTCCACTTTATAAGCGTATTTCTCGCAGGATATGACCGGCTCGACATAGGCCGGCAGCAGCATCCCCTGTGGCACCCCTTCAATGTGAAGCGAATCCACGCCGCAATAGATTACCTTGAAAGGCCCGTCCGTGATGGATTTCTCCTCATGGGGAATGCCGGGGTTATAGATGGCGACATCGCCTTTGTGAAGCTCATATACTTTACCTGCTATGGTGAATTCTCCGCGACCTTCAACCACATAGATGATCTCGCAGAAATCGTGGATTTGGGGCGGGCCATAAAAGAAGTCCTCGTCCACGACCTGGCCGGCAAAGAGCAGCTGCGGATTTTTGATGAAGCGGAAGTGATCGCTTTTACTATGCGAGATTTCGATTTTTGGCACGGTCTCGTCCCTCCTGAAAGCAGCATCCTTTTCCTATTATAATGCATATTGCTCCTCGATGCCGAAATCGTTTGCAACCCGTTTACGCATAGGTACACTGTCTTGCTGAAATTGGGGACCGATATAACAACATAGTGGGTTATCCTTGAGCCCGAATCAACTTACAATGATGTCATAATCCTTATAGGGAGGCGTGACATACATGACAATTGAAAACGATTACAGATGGCGGGACGGGTTTCCGAAAATCGGCATTCGCCCTACGATAGATGGCAGACGGAGAGGGGTAAGGGAATCCCTTGAGGAACAGACGATGAATCTGGCCAAGGCCGTCGCCGAGATGCTGACGAAAGAGCTTAAATATCCGAATGGCGAGCCGGTTGAATGCGTGATTGCGGATACTTGCATCGGCGGCGTTGCCGAAGCGACCGCAGCGGCCAAGAAGTTCAAGAATGCCGAGGTCGGCCTGACGATAACCGTTACGCCTTGCTGGTGTTACGGAACGGAAACGATGGATGCGGATCCTTCGCGTCCGAAGGCGGTATGGGGCTTCAACGGAACAGGGCGTCCGGGCGCGGTGTATTTGGCAGCCGTCTTGTCGGCCCATGCGCAGAAGGGACTTCCCGCATTCGGCATCTATGGCGAAGACGTTCAGGATGAAGGGGATACCCGCATTCCGGATGACGTTCAAGAGAAACTCCTGCGCTTTGCGCGGAGCGGGCTGGCTGCGGCCTATATGCGCGGACAATCGTACTTGTCCATGGGCTCCGTGTCGATGGGCATCGCCGGCTCGATCGTGGACGACAGCTTCTTCCAGGAATATCTGGGCATGCGGAACGAATATGTGGATATGAGCGAGTTTACGCGCCGTTTGGAAGAAGGAATCTATGATCCTGAAGAGTATGAGAAGGCGCTTGCTTGGGTGAAGGAGAACTGTACGGAAGGACCGGATAACAATCCGGATCATCTGCAGAACAGCCGGGAGCGCAAGGACCTCGAATGGGAAACCGTCGTCAAAATGACGCTGATCACCCGTGATTTGATGATCGGCAATCCGCGATTGAAGGAGCTTGGTTTCGAAGAGGAAGCCCAAGGCCACAGCGCGATCGCTTCCGGTTTCCAGGGGCAGCGCCAATGGACGGATCACTCCCCGAACGGAGACTTTCTGGAGACCATCCTCAACTCCTCCTTCGATTGGAACGGCAGACGTTCGCCGTATATCGTGGCAACGGAGAATGACAGCCTGAACGGAGTCGGCATGCTGTTCGGATACCTGTTAACCAATACGGCACAGATTTTCGCGGATGTGCGGACGTACTGGAGTCCGGCTTCGGTAGAACGGGTTACCGGCTATAAGCTTGAAGGCAAGGCGGAGAACGGCATCCTGCATTTGATCAATTCCGGTTCGGCTGCATTGGACGGAACGGGCGAGCAGGAGCTTGACGGCAAACCGGCCATGAAACCGTTCTGGGATATCACCGATGAAGAGGTTGATCGCACGCTCAAGGCCACGCAGTGGAGACCGGCTAACCTGGAGTATTTCCGGGGCGGCGGTTACTCGACCGACTACTTGACGCGCGGCGGCATGCCGATGACGATGTTCCGCCTTAACCTGGTGAAAGGACTTGGTCCCGTCCTGCAAATCGCCGAAGGCTATTCCGTGGACCTGCCGTCGGAGGTGCACGATACGCTCGATAAGCGTACAGACCCGACATGGCCAACGACTTGGTTCGTACCGAACCTCACGGGAGAGGGAGCCTTCTCCAGCGTTTATGAGGTCATGAACCAGTGGGGCGCCAATCACGGCGTGATCAGTTACGGACATATCGGAGCAGATCTTATCACCCTGGCTTCGGTGCTGCGAATTCCGGTCAACATGCATAATGTGCCCGCTAATGAGGTGTTCCGCCCGCGTGCATGGGGCATGTTTGGAACGTCCGATCCGGAAAGCGCCGATTTCCGCGCTTGCCAGAACTTCGGTCCTCTATATAAATAAGGTCATTCGAGAGGAGAGCGAATCATGCTGAATGTAGAAACGAGAAACGAACTCTGCAAATATGCCAAAAAAATCGTCGACAGCGGACTCGTTGTAGGGCCTGGAGGGAACATCAGCGCCAGGGCAGGGGACAAAATGTATTTGTCCCCGAGCGGTTTCGCGCTGGAGGAGATCGAGCCGGAGCAATGGATCGAAGTGGATATCCCGACGGGCGATATTACCGATATTGGACTGCGGCCTTCCTCCGAAGTGCTGATGCACCTGTACGGATACCGCAGCAACCCTGACATCGGGGCCATGGTGCATACGCACCCGTCCCATTGCATTGCCTTTACGCTGGTGGAACAGGAGCTGCCGGTGATGTTCCCCGATCAGGCGGCATTGGTCGGCCGTACGGCTTATATCCCGTACATCATACCAACGACGGATTTGTTGGCAGATGCCGTCGCGGAGAAAGTGACCACGGCCAGCTCCATACTGCTGGGTAATCATGGACTGGTCACAACCGGCCGGAATCTGCGCGAAGCGTACTACCGGACCCAAGTGGTTGAAGAAAGCGCCAAAATTTACCTGAGCGCCAAGGCGGCCGGCACGCCGGTGCCGCTGACAGATCAGGAAGTAGACGATATTGCTGCTCTGGAGAGCGAGGATTATCGGATTCAGCTTCTGCAGAAGATGAAATAAATGTCGAGTTAAGGTTCGGATCTCGGGTCGTTGAAATTTGAATCGGTATCGTACTTAAGGTGAGAAAGGATGCGGCGTATGAGCAATTCATCTGCGGTGCTTGCGTTTGACTTGGGGGCCAGCAGCGGCCGGGCGCTGCTGGGCGAAATCACCGCTTCTAATCATGACTCCCCCGGCATACTGAAGATTACGGAGATTCATCGTTTTGCCAATACCCCTGTTCAGATGGGAGATCATCTGCACTGGAACTTCCCGATGCTGCTCCAGGAGGTCAAGCATGGCATCCGTAAAGCGTTTCAGGACGGTTATCGCCCGGTCAGCTATGGCATCGATTCGTGGGGCGTCGATTATGGACTGATTGACCGAAACGGGGAGCTCATCGGAGTGCCTTATCATTATCGGGACCTCCGGACGGAAGGCATGGTGGAGGAAACCTGCAAGCAGGTTGGCAGAGAGCGGCTGTTTCAAGAAAGCGGCCTGCAATTCATGCCGTTCAACACCATCTTCCAATTGAATGCGATGCTTAAGGCGAAGTCGCCGATGCTGGATATCGCGGACAAGTTCCTGCTCACGCCGGATCTTCTGAACTATTTTCTTACAGGGGTTCAAGCATGCGAGTTCACCATGGCAACCACGACCCAGCTGTATCATGTTACGGAAGGCAAGTGGAATGAACGGTTAATGGATGAGCTGGGACTTCCCTCGTCCTTGTTCCTTGAACCCGTACAGCCGGGAAGCGTGATTGGCAGGCTGCAGGATGCCGTGGCGCAAGAGCTTGGCGTTCCGGCGATCGAAGCAATTGCCGTGGCGTCGCACGATACGGAATCCGCCGTGGTGGCCGTTCCGGCGAACGCCGCCAGGTTTGCTTATCTCGTATGCGGGACCTGGTCGCTTCTTGGAACCGAGCTGCCGGAGCCGCTCGTTCACCCGGACGTGCTGGAAGAAGACTTCTCCAATGAGGGTGGGGCTTATCAATCCTTTCAATTGCTGAAGAATATCATGGGCCTCTGGATTCTTCAGGAGTGCAAGCGTCAGTGGGAAAATGAGGGACTGAAGTATTCTTATGCAGAGCTGGTTGAGCTCGCGGAGGACGCGGAGCCTTTCCGCAGCCTCATCCATCCCGATGATCTGCGCTTCATGAATCCGGCCGATATGACGGCTGAAATTCGGGATTATTGCCTGGAGACCGGGCAGCCCGTTCCGCAAAGCGCCGGTGAGTATGTCCAGTGCATACTGCAAAGCCTGGCCCTAAGATACCGGGAAGTGCTTGAACGGATGGAAGTCCTGACAGGGCAAGCGTACGATGGGCTTCATATGGTTGGCGGCGGCATTCAAAACGAGCTGTTATGCCGGTACACGGCGAATGCCATGGGCCGTACGGTATGGGCCGGTCCGGTCGAAGCCAGCGCCATCGGGAACATGCTGGTTCAATTTGTGGCCAATGGCACGCTGCGCAGCAGGGAAGAGGGAGTCGAGCTCGTGAAGCGGTCTTTTCCGCTGGCCTGGTATGAACCCGAATCCAGTGAGGATTGGGAGGCGGCGTTCCGGCGTTACAAGTCCTTGATCGGACAGCAGCAGGCACAGCCGTGATCATGAGAGCGTTCAGGGACTGACAGCTCCCTGTTAAGATTCTCAACTTGCTTCAAAATCTGATAAAGAAGGATGTCGTTCCATGCTAAAAGGCATATCTCATTTGCTCTCGCCTGAGCTGCTGAAAATACTTATGGAGATGGGGCACGCGGATGAAATCGTTCTCGGCGACGCCAATTTCCCTGCAGCCAGTCACGCCCGGCGGTTGGTCCGGGCAGACGGACACGGAATCCCTGCGTTATTAAACGCCATATTGCCGTTATTTCCGCTGGATACGTACGTCGAATCCCCGGTAGCGCTGATGGCCGTCACCCCCGGAGATACCGTGGAAACGCCGATCTGGGAGGATTATCGCAAGATCGTGCAGCAGTTTCACGCCGTTCCCGTTGATTTCGACGAGATGGAGCGCTTCTCGTTCTATGAACGCGCCAAGAATGCGTATGCCATCGTGTCGACGGGCGAACAAGCGCTGTATGCCAATGTTATCCTTAAAAAGGGCGTAGTCGTTTAGACTAACCGATGCAAGTGTTAAAGAAGAGATCGCTGCGGCGGTCTTTTTTTTCGGTTTCCAATGGTTCAAGCGGTTTTCATCATCATGCGTAAAAAATAAACACAACACCGCCGGATTGAACTACAATGAGCATTAGGCCAGATAATCTCAGCTGGTGTTTATGATGATCAAGTCAATGGAGGAGAACAGGCAACGCAGGAACACAGCGGGAAAGAAAGACGCCAAGATGATTCTGGCAAATACATACCATCATAAAAATGAAGGTGAGATATTGTGAGAGGAACATACGCATCTTTATCGGTCGTATCAACGGCAACCAATTATATTATGGAGCAAGACAATGTAATGACGCGCACCTATCGTACCTATATCAAACCGAGAGAGTCCGGGCAGCTTGAGCTGAGATTCTGGCACAGCAACTCGGTAGATTCCACGTGGGATGTGGGCTCGGTGGCCAAAGGGAGTATGCCAGGGGGAGCGTGGCGGATTGAAGCGGCTTATGCTGCCGATGGCGGCATCGGTCGGGAAGGGCAGGTTGTGCTTGGGACAAGCGTGCAAGTTATGTTTGACGGGAATCCGGGTAAAACGGTAGCTCCCGGCGAGACGTTTTGGAGCGATCCGTTGCAGATCGAACTGCCCAAGGGACATGATTTGGCGTTCACGTGGACGATTACGACGCTTTCATCAGGTAAAACGGTGCCATACAATACGGAGGGGCTGCTTGTAACGGCTTATGAAGCTGAAGGGAATAAGGCGGATGACGAGTTTGGAGCAGCGTTCGTCCCGGCAGCGAGCCGCTTGGTCATGCCTGCATTTGCCGGGTATGCCAGATCGGTCAAGCAGCGGATGATCTTCCTAGGGGACTCTATTACACAAGGCGTAAGAACCGCGAAAGACGGCTACCAGTACTGGGTGTCCCGCATTGCGGATGGCCTCGGGCAGGACTACAGCGTATGGAATATCGGTTCCGGCTGGGCAAGGGCATATGATGCCTCGGCAGACGGTCCGTGGCTAGCGAAGGCAGCCGAAGGAGATATTGTTGCAATAGCGCTTGGGGTAAACGATATCGATATCGGAGCGAGAAGCTCCCGGGAACTGCTGGATGATTTATCAGCGATTGTAAAGCGTTTGAAACAGAGGGGAGATGGAACAAAAGCTCGAATCATTCTCTTTACAGTACCCCCGTTCAATTTTATGGGAGACAGGGAAGCGGTATGGCGTACCGTCAACGAAGCGATTCGCACCCGCCCTCCGGAAGGCGTGGACGCCGTGTTCGATATCGCAGATATTCTGTCCTGCCCTGCTCCGGAGGAACATCGGATCGAGCCGAAGTATATGAGCTCTTCCGATGATCCGCATCCGAACGGCCAAGCAGGAGCGGTGATTGCTGATGCTTTCCTGAAGTGGTTTGAGGCACAGCCGAAAAACTAAATCCGCACAGGCGGTTGAAAATGGAGATTTACTCAGATGGAAACGGACGGGTCGGTTTCATGCCAATGGTTGATGGAGAAAACAGCGCCAGTCAGACCGTAATCGGTCTGACTGGTCGTGGCTTCATCAAACTGCCATAAGCCGATAACTGGCTGATTGGCGTCGTTCGTCACTGTACAGGCTATACCACCACTGCTGTTCCGCTGACGGCCACCATCAGCATTCCCTCACGAATGACCTCATAGTCGATGTCCACCGCTACGATAGCGTTGGCCCCCATTCGCTCAGCCTTGTCTTTCATCTCGGCAAACGCTACATCCCTTGCTTCCTGCAGCTTGTTCTCGTAGGCTCCCGAGCGCCCACCAACAAAATCGGTAATGGAGGCCATAAAGTCCCTCACTACATTAGCGCCCATAATGACTTCGCCGTTCACAATGCCGATATACCTTTTAACCGGGTAACCTTCAATGGTAGATGTTGTTGTCATAATCATATGATCGTCCTTCTTTCAAATAATTTTTAAATAGCGTTTACGAATAAAAACACCTTTCACCTGATGCTGATGCTGATTTGGATAGCAGTACTAGGAAATATACGATCGTTTACCAGCGTGAGTACTTTCTTTTAGTACGCCGACAGAAGAGGATTGGTTTCATGAATGGGCGTAAGAAGACAATTATACGCTAGAAAATGCTTATTGAATTTGCAGAGCAGGTGGCCAATAGGCGGTTGTTTCCTAAGGTATAGTAGTCACGCAAACAAATCTTGCATGGAAACCTGTAAGCCTAAATAAAGTTTGGATTCCGCAAAAGAGTCATGGGCTTGCGAGAAGTAGTTCACATCCGCGATCTCGCCGTCGGACAAGGAAAAGAGGATGACTTGAGCTTTCATCGGATCGATGATCCAATACTCTTTTGCGCCGCATTGCCGGTATAGATCAAGCTTCGGGATCATGTCCTTGCTACGCGTGGACGGAGACAACACCTCGATGACGAGGTCAGGCGTACCCATATAAATCCCCTTCTCATCGATTTGATCTTTGTCGCAAATGACGACCAGATCCGGCTGTACGACACAGATATTTGCCTCCTCCTTCTTCAATGTAATATCAAGTGGAGAAGTCAGCGGTGTACAGGGTTTTCCTCTGAACCAATTGTAAAATGTGCCGTGCAGTTCATTAACTGCATGTTGGTGGTTGTATGAAGGGGAAGCCATGTTATACACGATCCCGTCGATCAGCTCGTGGCGCTGTTCCGAGCCTTCGGTTAGTTTCAGGAAATCCTCGTAAGTGACGTTGTCATTGTCGGCTGTATACTTTACAGCCTCCTCTCTCAGGACAGGTTCATCTGTGCCGGCATAGGCTATTAATTTGGCAATATCTCTGCCGTTTCTCGTCACGATGATGTCCTCGCCAGCCTCAGCTATCTTAAGATACTTTCCGAAATAGTTTTGCATATCGGTGGAAGTCATTCTCATAAAGTTCACCTCGATTTAGCTAATTTAAAGGTAGGATGATTTTTTCGAACGGTTTGCTTCTGCTGCAGGATCCAAGGTTGCATTGAAACTCACGGATTTGTGGCGGACGGTATTTCTCGCGCCATGCAAAGTGCTTACCTGCGCTTTCGGTACACTTTAGGAGATAGGCCATACACCTTCGAGAACTGACGGGTAAAATAATTGCTGTCATTGAATCCGCTCCGATAAGAAATTTCCGAAATCGGAAGGGGTGTCGTCTTTAACAGCCTGCATGCGTGCTCCAAGCGGAGCTGCAGAAGATAGGCGAAAGGCGTTGTTTGGTAATAGGATTGGAATATCCGATTCAGATGCCTGACGGATATATTGGATTTGGCCGCAATTTCTTCACGGGAAATGGGCAGCAAATAGTTATCCTCCATAAAGGAGATGGCTTTCGCCAAATGCATCAGATGAATTTGGGCTCCGTGACGCTCTTGCTTTTCATACTGCCGTGACAGCTGGACGACGAGCTCCATAAATCGCGAACGCAGGATGGTCTGGTAGCCCTGCAGCTTGTTCGCGTATTCCTCAATCATGAAGTCAACAACGGACGATACGTAATCCAGACTTGAGATCGGCAGGCTCATCTTGCTCAAGGCATGGTTGATATTGCGGTAATACGGCTCCAGAACGAAAAGCGCCTGATACCCGTTCGATCTTTTAAACTCTGGACCCGCGAATTCCAGCATCTCGGGCTTATACATGATGTTGCAAATACGAAACTCATGCGGGTCTTTATATCCATGGGAGGTTGTGCCGTTAATGACAAAGACGTCCCCCTTCTTGATAAACGATTCCTCTGTGTTGACGATATGGGTGGCATGACCATGCAAAACGATAACGAGTTCGGAGAAATCAACATGGTGATGCACGTACATGTCCTCTTCGTGTCCGCCATATTGAATAAAGAACTTAAACTGCTCATCCGTTGTAAACCAATCCAAATGTACGCTTCTCATTCGGCCACCCTCCCAAATATATTATGAAGTGTCTTGATGTCCTTATCATGCTATATTCAGGCTCTAAGATCAAGGAATAAGGACAAAGCTAGAAGATATAATAGGATCTGAAAGTGAGTCGCTCTAAACCATTCATACAAAAAAGCTAGAAAGCATGATCTGCTGGCGACTGACAAGAAGATATTGAACGGGGGGTAAAGGCATGAAACACTGGAAGGGATTATCGCCGCTCTTGGCTATGATGCTGCTGGTTACTTTTATTCTGGCTGCGTGCAGCAGCGGTGACAGCGGCAATTCCGCAGGCAGCGAAGAGGGAGATTTGAAACCGGTTACAATTACATATTTCAGCGCCGATTCGAACGCGAACTGGGCAAGTATGCAGGATGCTGTCGGCAAAAAGCTGACCGAGACGACCGGCGTTACGATCCAAGCCGAATTTGCGGTTGACGGTTCCAATCAGAAGCTGCCGCTGATGGTAGCGAGCGGTGAATATCCGGATCTCGTTTACGCTAAAGGCGATGCGAATCTGTTCGTTGATTCGGGCGCTTTTATCGACCTTACCGATTTGATCGAAGAACATGCACCGAACCTGAAAAAGCTCTATGGGGATTACATGAACCGTCTGAAGTGGAGCAACGAGGATGAATCGATCTATGTTCTTCCGACGCTGAATGCCGTGGATCATCAGCAATTGGATGCCGGCGGAAACTTTCATATCCAGCATGAAGTGCTGAAAGAGCTCGGTTATCCGGAAATCAAGACCGTCAAGGATTTTGAGAAGGCGCTGAAGGATTATTATGAGAAACACCCGACGATCGACGGTCAGCCAACGATTCCGTTGACGCTCAATGCCGATGGATGGCGATTCATGATCTCCGTAACGGATGCGGCCGTGATTGCTACCGGTTTGTCAGGGGATGGGGAGTATTATGTTGATCGGGAAACGTATGAAGCTAAATTGCACTACAGACGTCCGGAGGACAAGGAATACTTCCGCTGGTTGAATCATCTCAACGCCACGGGCATATTGGACAATGAAACGTTCGTTCAGAAGACGGACCAGTACGAAGCCAAGATCGCCTCGGGCCGCGTTCTTGGCGTTATTGACGCCGATTGGGGGTTTGGAAACCCGACGAATGCGCTGAGAACGGCCGGCAAAGAGAACCGTACCTATGCGAGATTCCCGATCCAATTGGATGGGACGACCAAGGACGCTTCGTTCCAGAATGCGGGGTATGCAGCAGGCTGGGGCGTAGGCATCACGACATCCGCGAAGGATCCGGTAAGGATCATCAAGTTCTTGGATTATCTGGCTTCCGAAGAAGGGCAAATATTGATGAACTGGGGCATTGAAGGCGAGCATTACAATGTCAAAGACGGCAAACGCGTCATTCCGGAGGACGTGCAGGACCGTAAAGTTAACGACAACGCCAGCTTTACCAAAGAGAGCGGAATTGGATTATATAACAGTTTGTTTCCTCGTTATGGCGACGGCGCGAAGGATTCGACCGGAAATTATTATACAACCAACTTCCCGGAACAAATCAAGGCCAATTATACGCCTTCAGCCAAAGAGACGCTGAAAGCGTATGGTGCGGAAATGTGGAAGGATCTCTGGCCAAAGTCGGAGGAATTTCCGACGAAGCCGTGGGGCGCGGCATATCTTATTTCCCCGCCGATCGACTCCAACATTGCAATCACCTACAAGCGGGTTGAAGAGATTGTTCGCAAACGCATTCCGGAGATCATCCTTGCGGACCCGTCCCAATTCGATGCCCTTTACGATCAGTTCATTCAAGATCTGAACGCTGCCGGGGCGGAAAAAATGGAGCAGGAATATTCGGAGCTGGTTCGTGATCGGGTGGAGCTGTGGAATAACTGAACCGTTTGATTTGAGGGGCAGGCCCCAAAGCTGCCTCTCTTTTATGCCAATCTGTTTTTCGCCATTGTTTCATAGACCATCGTTTCTTAGACATAAATAAGGAGTGCAGAGGAGTGTTTTATTTCATGAAGTTTAGCAACCCCATCCTACCGGGCTTTTATCCGGATCCAAGCATTTGCCGAGTCGGCGAAGATTATTATTTGGTGACGAGCACATTTGAGTATTTCCCGGGCGTTCCCATCTTTCATAGCAAGGACTTGGTAAATTGGAAGCAAATTGGCCATTGCCTTACATCGGAAAAACAACTGCCCCTTAAGAACGCCGGGAGCTCAGGGGGAATTTATGCCCCGACCCTTCGCTATCACGAGGGCTGGTATTATATGACGACAACCAACGTCAGCGGAATCGGCAACTTTTACGTCAAAAGCACGGATCCTGCGGGTCCTTGGTCTGACCCGATCCCTGTCGCCCAGCAAGGCATCGATCCATCGCTGCTATTCGACGACGATGGTTGCGTCTATTTTCAGACGGCTTGCTGCGGCGACGAGGGAGAGGGCATTTATCAATGCGAAATCGATATTGCAAGCGGCAAGAAGCTGACGGAAAGCCGCTTAATCTGGAGAGGAACCGGGGGAGCCAGTCCGGAAGCTCCGCATTTATACAAAATAGACGATCTGTATTATTTAATGATTGCCGAGGGCGGAACCGAGTATGGACATATGGTCACGGTCTCGCGAAGCCGACATCCTTACGGGCCGTTTGAGCCTTGTCCCCATAATCCGATTCTGTCCCATCGAAGCAGGAGAAGCCCCATACACGCGACAGGACACGCGGATCTGGTGCAGGCTCAGGATGGCACGTGGTGGGCCGTTTTCTTGGGAATCAGGCCGGTTTCATACCCCATGCGCCATCATCTCGGCAGAGAAACTTATCTGGCTCCGGTCACATGGACCGCGGACGGTTGGCCGAGCATCGGTTTCGAGGGACGGGTCGAGCAGGTAATGGACAGTCCTCAGCTGCCGGAATGCCGGTGGCCCGCAAAGCCGTCCAGAGACGATTTCGATCACGCCTCCCTCGGTTTGGACTGGGTCTTTTTGCGCAACCCATTACCAGGGAGCTGGTCGCTGCAGGAACATCCGGGATATCTCATGCTGCGGGGCAACCCATCGTCCTTGAACGACGCGGCATCCCCTGCTTTTGTCGGGCGACGATTAAGGCACTTTTCTTGCAACATATCCGCTGTTCTGGACTTTGAGCCTGCAAACGAGGGAGAAGAAGCGGGATTAACCGTATTTATGAATGAAAGGTATCATTATGATCTGGCCGTAAAGCTTATAAACGGGGAAAAAACGATCGTATTCAGACGTACCGTGGGGTCGCTTAGCGTAGAACAAACCAGTCGATGTCCGGAGGGGCCTGTCGTGTTACGAATCGAAGCAATGCCCGAGCATTTCCGATTCTCCATGGGACAAAGTTCATCAGAGGTCCTGAATATGGGATCAGGTGAAACCCATCTGCTTGCGACGGAAGTAGCCGGCGGATTTACAGGGTTAATGATTGCTATGTATGCATTCGGCGACAATGGAACAACCCCTGCGCTGTTCGACTGGTTCGATTATGAAGTCATCGATAGCCGGGCCGAATAGTCGAATTCGATAAGATGAAAGAGAGGGGACCGTTTATTTCGGTAACATGTTAAGAAGTAGAGAAAGAAGACATCTTCCTTGCGGCAGATGTCTTTTTGCGCGAACCTTGCTGCCCGCCGCAGCGGGGTATTTTGCTCACCGTTCAAGCTACCACCTGAACGGTGAGATACAGCACCTCCAGCAAGATGGGCGTTCCGGCCAGAAGCACATCGCCGGGAGAATATAAGGTTAGCGCCTCCGAAGTGATGGTGTAGATACGGCCTTCCTGAATCATGCCGTTGATATAAACGGTCGAGGAGCTGTTCGGACCTACCATAATGCTCTGAAATGCCTGGTTACCGTCGTCATCCGTAAATTGTCCGGCAGATATGACGAAGGGATCATCCAGACTAACCTCGGACATCAATACGTAAAAATAGCGAAGCGTGGTCGGCAGCACGTTAATCTCCGGCACGATGACGCTTCCGGGGATTCCTTGAGGGCCTTGCGGCCCCGTGGGCCCCTGGATTCCAGCCGGCCCCTCCATACCTGGAGTGCCTGGAGCACCCTGAGGGCCTTGGGGTCCCATCGGTCCGGGAATGCCCGCCGGGCCTTCCATACCTGGAGTGCCTGGAGCACCCTGAGGGCCTTGGGGTCCCATCGGTCCGGGAATGCCCGCCGGGCCTTCCATACCTGGAGTGCCTGGAGCACCCTGAGGGCCTTGGGGTCCCATCGGTCCGGGAATGCCCGCCGGGCCTTCCATACCTGGAGTGCCTGGAACGCCTTGAGGACCTTGGGGTCCCATCGGTCCGGGAATGCCCGCCGGCCCCTCCATGCCAGGGTTGCCTGGAGCGCCCTGAGGACCTTGGGGCCCCACCGGTCCGGGAATGCCCGCCGGCCCCTCCACACCTGGAGTGCCTAGAGCGCCCTGAGGGCCTTGGGGTCCCACCGGTCCGGGAATGCCCGCCGGCCCCTCCGAGCCAGGGTTGCCATGAATGCCCTGGGGTCCTTGGAACCCGGCTGGCCCCGCTAAGCCCGGGTTCCCAGGAACGACTTGAGGGAATAGAGGTAATAGTGTCGATAAGAAGTCTTTTGGACTGCGTCCCACTTGACGTCTATGCTGAACAGCTGAGGGGGTGGTCCGATGAGTGGATCTGGGGTTGCATCTCCATTTTCGTTTGCCTGCCGACACGACTCGTTTGTATTTTCGCTTCTTGCAGTTGCTTCGTTTTCGATATTCTGCAGCTTTTAGAATTCGATATCGTTTCCGCTTGATCACGGGAGTTTTCAGTCTTATCCCCCCTCCCCCCGGATGAATGTCTGTACTTAGTTTATGTCATTGGAGAAGGACTCGAGTGGACATTTATCCTTTCTTCGGTGATATATTGGCCTGAGCACGGATTCATTCACTGTTTGTTTTTTTATATAGTGGGAGAATGTCAGAACCAAATCTCAGAATCTATCATTTAATGATAATGTGGCGCAGCCATATTTTTTCTATCTAAGACAAGAGAGGAGTGAAGATAATGCCAGTTATTAAACCTATCATTACCGCGGTCGCATCGGTTCCCGTTGCAACCGGCGGCACGATCACCACGACGGTAACGCCAACCGTAACCCGTTATTTTGCGCTGGTCGACGAAGCGATGATCGGTGCAGACTCGATTACCATGCCGGCCACGAGTTTCATCGATGATGCCGAAGCACCCGTGACGGCATTTCCCGCGTTGACAGGCACTGAATACTTTAATGTGTATATTAACGGGATGCTGCAGCAGCTTGCGTTATCGACTTTGACAACCGCCAGCTTGGTGCTCGATACGACGGATGTCCCGGCGGGAATACCGGTACTGTTGGAAATTGCCAGCTTCACGAATACGGCCTCCGCCATCACGACACAGCCTACCATTTCGGCGCCGGTCATTACGATCATCAGTTAAATTGGTAAGCAAAGGGCTGCCCCGATTAACAAAATGGGGCGGCCTTTTGTGTATGTAATTTCTTTAATAAGGGATAACATTCTATTATTTTACCATAAGATATTATCCTTGTAAGAAATGATAAATATAGTATATTAAAATTATCCTGCAAGCCAGCTAGTTAGCATAAACCACTTACACCCCTCAGAAATTGAACCCGCTTACAAACGACTCGGCATAAAAAAATTGGAAGATCCCTACAGCCAGCGTTCAACACACTCCAAAGCTTTTTGCATGGCAACACCTTTCATATAAATGGATGAACTTCATGATTGAAAGGAGGTGAGCATTAATGTGCATTCTTCGTCATACTTCCTGTAACACTACGGAGCAATGCGGACGCGACAAATTCGGCGTTCGTCTTGAAGTATGGGACTGCGGCAACGGTTCCGAAGAGAGATATACTTGCGGCTGTTAATTTTTTTGTGAACGCATGAACCTATCACTTATAAACAGCGGAACTTCTTGTTCCGCTGTTTATATTTCACGCAGGGCATGCGGCTTCCTATTACGGTTGAAGAGTGAGGGGTCGAATATGGTTTTGGGTCCATTGCAGTATGATCGTGAACGGGTGAACAGCGAAGAAGAACGGCAAGGTGCAGTCCAAGCAAGATATCAAAGTCATCGAATGGGGGCTTGGTCCCCTTGGTTGTCGGGAAGGAGAATGAACCATGTCCATGAGCGCGCTTTGCCTTTTGTTTCTGACCTTGGTGTTTGTGTTTTCGGGAGTGTCGAAACTGTTATCGTTAGCGGATTTCAGGACGACGATCGAACGGTTGCAGATGCCTGCAGGCCGCTTACGGATTGTACCTGTTCTCATTTGCGCCGCTGAGATTGCAGCCGGGGCGGGTTTATTGTTTTCCTGGAGCAGAGCCTCTGCGCAGATCGCGATTTTTACTTTGCTGGCAGGGTTCGGATACGCCGTTTATCAAGCCAGGGTGGTGCAGAATCAGGAGATCCAATGCAGCTGCTTTGGCTCATGGTCTAGTGAGGCCCTCGGCTTGAATACGGTCGTTAGGATTGCATGCTTAGGTATATTGAATGCGCTAATTTGGCTTTTGTCCGAACCCGTGAATCTCTTCCTCATGCCGGCCCAAGAAGCGGTTCTTACTTTGCTGTCGGCCGGCGGCATTGCCGTTATTTCGTTGGTGGCGGTGAATGCGTATACTCTTGATTCATTACAGGCGAAGGAGGGAACGAATCCATGAATTTGATTACGACCGTGCTCGTGATTCAGTATGGCTTGATATTCAGCTTGGCTTTCTTCGTGTTCAGACTGTACCGTCAGGTTCGGGAGTTGAAGTTGAAGCCGCAGACAGTCGTGACCGGGCACGAGATGCCTGCGGTTCCGAAGGAAGGGCTCGAGCTTGGCACGCAGATTCCTCGGGCAGCCTATACGAGCATGGCCGGTGATACCGTGAATTTGTACGACGGCAAGCCCAAAATTCTATTGTTCACGATGAACCATTGCAATGCCTGCAAAGAAACGTACGGGGCCATCAAAGCGTTTATGGCTTCGCATCCGGATCTTTCGGTCACGCTATTCCTATATGCCCAGGATGCGGATGAGGCCGCAGAAATGGCGGTTGCCAATGAGTTAACCGATATGCAGGTCGTGTGGGCAGACCGGGCTATGATCGATTCGTTTAAAGTGAACCGGTTTCCGTTGGCGTTCTACCTATCCGAGGAGCAGCTCGTCATCAACAAAAGCGTCACGAATTATTTGCATCATTTAGAACAAATGATCAACCAGCTGCCTCATGCTAAACCTTCAGCCCTAAACAAATCGGCTTAGCGACGAAGGAGGCTCAAGGTTATACAACATGAAATATGCGAACCTGATGTTCGAGGTTATGAAGCAGGTGTACCGCGTCTCTCCGCGGATGTTCACCAGATCGACCATGATTTATTTAATGCAGGCCTTTTTGCCCGTTGCCCAGATTTATATTACGGCTCAAGTCATAGACGACGTTACCGGCGTGTTGATTCGGGATCAAGCTCCATACCAAGCATTGTATTGGCTGTTACTCCAGATGGCGGTCATTCTAATTGGCCTCGTGCTGGCATCTCTTCAAAAGTATACCGAGCGAAAGATGAATGCTTATGTATCCTACTGGTTTAATCTCCAAGTGTCGGAGAAGCTAAGCAAGCTTCCGTTCGTATTCTTTGAATCTCCGGAAAGCTACGACAAGCTGCAGCGTGCTCTTCGCAATCTGAATATATGCGGAATTAACATGGTGTTTTACATGTTCTCGATTATTCAGAACCTCATCACGTTGACGGGTTTGCTCGTGCTCTTGTTCAGCTTTCATTACATATTGCCTATCGTTATGCTGCTTCTGATCGTTCCGCTGTTGATCATCCAGAAGAAAGAGGGGGCTTCCCGCTTCGTGGTCATTCATCAGCAGACGGCTTCGTCCCGTATGGCGGCCTACATGAACCAACTGCTGCAGACGAAGGAAGCGGCCAAGGAAATCCGGCTGTTTCATGCCAAAGATTATTTATTGAACAAATGGCGGGGCATCTATTTCAAAAATACGTATGAAATGCTGGGCGTCGAGCGGAAAAACATGAAGAATCGCCTGATCGTGGAAGGGGCGGTGACGATTTGTTCTTTTAGCATTTTAGCCGTGTTCGTCTGGCTCGGCTCACGCCTCAAACTAACCATCGGCAGTTATGTCGCCCTCTATCAAGCGGTCCAGGACACGCGATATTCCATCCAGAACATCAGTCAGAACATCGGGCAAATCTATCATGACGGTCTGTTTATCCACGAATTGTTCGAATTTCTGGATACGCCGGTTCCGCAGCCGGAAAAAGCTCTGCCGATGACCACGCCTTTGCGGGAAGGAATCGAAGTCGATCGCGTTACCTTTTGCTATCCGAATCAAGATAAGCCTGTGCTTGACGATTTGACGATTCGTATCAAGCCCGGAGAAAAGGTTGCCATTGTCGGGGAGAACGGTGCGGGGAAGAGCACGCTCGTAAAAATCATGCTAGGCTTGTATGAACCGACGCATGGCGTTGTGCGCTATGGCGGCATCCCGATCCAGGATTATGATACCGTCAGCTTCCGCAGCAAAGTAACGGCGGTGTTCCAGGATTTTTATCGATATGAATGGACCCTTGAGGCTAACATTGCGCTGCGTGAGCATGATCCGGACGACCGGCAAGCCCATCGCCGATTGAATCATGCCATGGAGAAGGCCGCGATGACCCCGCTAGTAGATTCGCTGCCGGACGGAGTAGCAACCCAGCTGGGTACGCGCTTCTCCGGCGGGCGCGAACTGTCTCAGGGCCAATGGCAGAAGGTCGCGATCGCCCGGGCGTTCTATCGGGAATTCGAAGTGATCTATCTGGACGAGCCGACGGCGGCCGTAGACCCGCTTACGGAATCCGCGATATTTGAGAGCCTGATGTACATGACCGAAGGCAAAACCGCCATCTTCATATCGCACCGATTGGGAAGCTGCAGACATGCGGACCGCATTCTCGTCCTCAAGGAAGGGAGAATCGTTGAAGAGGGAAAACATGAGGAATTAATCGGACAGGGAGCCCATTATGCCGAGATGTTCAATAAGCAGGCCCAGTGGTATCGCTAGCATGGGGCACCGGTTTTGAAGCGCATGCGAAAGTTAAGCGGAGCGGATCAAGAAGTCATTCTTGGTCCGCTTCCTGCGTTTAGTTTACGTTAGGAGGGGCAAGCCGCCATGGGAGACGAGAGAGCCGCTAAGATGCCGACCGATTGCATGCCAGAAGGAGTTTCGTGTCTGAGTCCCGAATTGAATAGGGACTTGAAACGTCTGGAGGCTAAAATATGAAACGTTAAACCCCACACCTGCCGCAAGATCAGAAAAATAAGGGGGACCATATATGAGCTTGGATAAAAGAACATGGATTGTGGAAGCAACCATAGCGGATATGCAGCATGCCATGGAAGAAGGCTGGATGTCTTCGGTCGAACTGGTTCAATTGTATCTGGAACGGATCGGGTTATACGATGGATGGCTTCGCTCGATTCTAGAGGTGAACCCGGATGCGCTGCAGATTGCCCAAGAGCTGGATCAGGAGCGCAGAAACTTGGGAGCGCGGGGACGGCTGCACGGGATTCCGATACTGCTCAAAGACAACATCGACACCGGGGATCGGCTGCATACGAGCGCCGGCTCCATCACGCTGGCCGATTCGTACGCCGCCAAAGATTCCTTTGTTGCCGCAAAACTCCGAGAGGCGGGGGCCGTTATTCTGGGCAAGAGCAACATGACCGAGTGGGCGAATTTCATGTCCTCGACCATGTGGGCAGGATACTCGTCAAGACGCGGGCTTACTTTAAATCCCTACGGTCCCGGCGAAATGTTCGTCGGAGGTTCGAGCTCCGGTTCCGGAGCTGCAGTGGCGGCGAATTTGGCTGCGGCAGCCATCGGCACGGAAACTTCAGGATCGATTATCAGCCCTTCCAGCCAGAACAGTCTGGTTGGCTTGAAGCCGACGATCGGTCTGGTAAGCCGGACGGGCATCATTCCCATCACGCATACGCAGGATACGGCAGGTCCAATGACCCGAACGGTGGAAGATGCCGCGATTCTGCTTAGCGCGATCGCAGGTGCGGATGACCTGGACGAGGTGACCAAGACAGCTGCTCAAGCAAGGGTAGAGGATTACACGAAGTTTCTGGACGCCAGTTATCTGAAGCGGGCACGAATCGGGATTCCCCGATATTACTATAAGCATCTGGATCGGGATAGACTAGATATCGTAGAGTCTGCCATTGATGTTCTTCGCGAACAAGGCGCGACCATCATCGATCCGGTGGAACTGCCATGCCAGGGCACCCGCTGGGATGCCAACGTACTTCGCTATGAATTCAAGAAATACGTCAATGATTATTTGGCGAATGTAGCTCCGTCGCTGCCGGTTCATTCATTAGCTGAGGTTATCGCTTATAATGAGGCACACGCCGACACAGCCCTGAAATATGGACAGGATACGCTGATTTGGGCCGAGGAAACGAGCGGTGCGTTAACCGAAAAAGAGTATTTGGAGAGCAAGCGGAAGAACAAGGAAAGGGCGGGCACCATGGGGATTGACCATGTACTTAGGGAGCATCAGCTGGACGCGCTGCTGTTTCTGGGTAATGAATATGGACCCGATCTGGCTGCCCGCGCAGGGTATCCTTCGGTTACCGTTCCCGGCGGTTATGCCGAGAATGGGATCATAGCTCCGGGAGGATACAACACCAAAGGTCCTCAGGGCATTACATTCATCGGGACGGCTTATAGCGAGCCGGTGCTGATTCGGTTAGCCTACGGCTTCGAGCAGGCCACCAAGCATCGTGTACCGCCGAAGCTTTCATCCCAGTCATCATAGTAAAGAGAGGTGATGTTCCATCATGCCGCGCAATTTGGAGTATGTCCCATACGGCTACGAGCCCCCGAAGCCGACCACGAAAGGCACCTTGATATTCTACGATCTTTTTGAGCAGGATCAGGTGGCCCTCGAGCAGGCGGCTGCCATCTTGGAGGAACGATCCTTCGCAAAGTTGGTGTTGTATCCGCTGCACGAAGAGACGGTGAAGCGGATGTTCAAGGAGCCGGTGAGCCCTTATTACAAGCGGGAGAAACAGCTTCAGGAATGGATTGAGGAGCTTGGAAGATCTTCGGTCGTGATTGAATCGTTCGAGTCGAAGCGAAAAAAATACACGCCGATCGATACGGCGCTTCGACATCTGGCCGAGAAGTACGGAAGTCCCCATTTTCTTCTCATGACTCCGGAGGTAGCTAACGTGTTTGCTTCGTTTTCTTCCTTCGAGGAATGGATCGTGAAGCTGAGGCTGATCTTGTTGTCCGAGCCGCCGGTTCTGCATCCGAGGCTGGAGAAATTCCGCCATCGATGGGATGTAGCCGGGGAGAAGCGGGAAGAACTTTAGGGTACAATCAAGCCCGGCTGCAGCTCGTTTGCAGCCGGGCCTTTTCTATGGTGCAGACCAATCGGACAGGGTGGCAATGCGGTAAAAATGCCGAACAGCCCTAAAAACGGTACATCGCGGGTTCACCGTGCCCGATCCATGCAACATGAAAAGGACTGTACCCCGTGGGAACAGTCCTATGTTAATCCGTGCGGAGACCGTTAAACCTCATCGGTTCAGGTCCCTACGCGGGTAAGTTTACTTATGATCTTGCGTACGCTTTCTCCAGACAGGAAGTAGGTCCGTTCCAATTCCTCAATGGACCGTCCTTTGCAGTAAGCGCGATACATTTCTTTATTGCGACTTTCGATGCGTTGTTTGGAACCGCTTAACTCTCCCCAGCCGGCTCTTTGCTCGCTCTGTTTCGGTATGTAGAGTAATTCTCCGTCTATATACTGTTGAATTTGCTGCAGCAGCTCGGGGGGAAGCACTTCTCTTCCGTTCTTGTAATGGCCCATCGATGCCCTCCTCTTTCTGTGTACATATTTAAGCTATCGCTGAGTTTCAAAACAATTGCATTGATCATGCTTGCCCTCCTCCTTTCGTGAAATTGGTTTTTTTAGATTTTGGTTTTATTGGAGTTGAAAATAGATATAGGGAGCCCGCGGCGGGCTCCCATTTAACGGATATTCGCTTTACGCGAATACCACCTCACGGATCTGAATCATTGCAATCAGCCTCCTTTCAGCTCATTTCGTCGGCCCGACTTCTATATTAAGCCATATGTAGGTGGAAATTTGCAAGAGATAAAACAATATTAATTGTTTTTTACCACAATTCATGGGATGAATGATCTGCACCGGCCAGGAATTCCATTCGGAATTTGGATGGTGCGTGACAGGATTATATAATATAGTTACTTCAGAATGCAAAATAAAGAAGGAGCTTGCTTGTATGTCCACTCACGACCCGCATATCCAGGAGTTAATCACGTTGAAGACGATTGCCGAAACGCTGAACGAATCCAATGAGTTAGCCCCCATGCTGGACGTTGTTATCGGCAAACTGCTGGAGCTGACCGGACTTACGACCGGCTGGCTGTTCCTGGTGGAAGAGAAGAGAACGCATGAATTCGTAGCGGGCCGGAATCTGCCGCCCGCTCTGAGACGGGAAGATGACGAACCGATGAGGTGCGGCAGCTGCTGGTGCCTGGAGCGCTATGATGACGGCCGACTGAAAAATGCCGTGAACATTTTGAATTGCAAACGTCTGGATAACGCCGTTCGTTATCAGTGGGGCGACACGGAGGGAATTACCCATCATGCTACCGTTCCGCTGCGTTCCGGCAGCCGCAGGTTCGGCGTGCTGAATGTGGCCGCACCCGGGAAGCTTCATTTTTCCAAGGAGGAGCTGGCGCTGCTGGAATCGGTAGCCTACCAAATCGGCACCGCCATCGAGCGCATGCGTCTGTACGCGGCTGAGCAGCGTCGGGCTGATTTGTTCGCCCGGCTAGGAGAATATAGCAGCGCGCTAGGCGCTTATGCATCCCAAGCGGTGAGCCGGGCCGAATTAACGGAGCAGGTGATGAGTTTGCTCGGCCGTTATTTTGATTGGCCGGTTGCGGCGCTGCTGGAACCGGTGGGCCAGGAAATCACGCTGCGTGCGCTATACAGCGGCGGACAGACCACGCTGCCCCATGCCAAATTTCCGCTAGCCGACATGGCTCGGAACGGTCCTGATGCAGTGAAGCGCTCAGCAGAGCCGGTCGGCGATCCGGATGCGCAGCAACTTGCGGATCAACTGGTGGAGAAAGGATGGATAGCTCCCATTCGTCGAGCCGTTGCGGTACCGCTTGCGGTTGCTTCGGACTCCTTAACCGGGATGCTTTTGGTGGGCTATGATCAGTATGGAGACCAGCATCGGGCGGACATGGAGGTTATCGAGGCCATAGCGGAGCATATCGGCATGACGCTTCAGCGCATCCGTTTGGAGGAGAACCGGAGGGAGCTCGCAAGGATGGATGAACGAAATCGCCTGGCCCGGGACCTGCACGACTCGGTAAGCCAAACCCTGTTCTCGCTGGTGATGATGTCCAAAGGTGTAGGGGGGATGATTGCCGCTGAACCGGATGGGCAGAAAAGCTTGCTCCAGGACACGATCCGCGATATCCAGTCATTATCGCAAAGCGCACTAAAGGAAATGCGGGAGCTGATCATGCAGCTTCGCCCGCCCGGACTTGAGGAGGGGCTGATGACAGGTCTAAAGCAATACGGCGAACGATTGAAGCTTCATGTGCGTACACATATCACCGGGATGCAGGAGCTGCCGCGGATCGCGGAAGAGGCGTTGTGGAGGATCGGGCAAGAGGCGCTGAACAATGTGAGCAAGCATGCGGATACGAAGGAAGTAACGGTAGCGTTGTCCTTGCAAAACGATGAAGCGGAGCTTCGGATCGAGGATCAAGGGCGCGGGATAACCAAGCAGCGATGGAACGAGCTGACGCGGCATTCCATCGGCCTGTCCAGCATGCGGGAGCGGGCCGAATCGCTCGGAGGCCAGTTCCGTTTATACAGCGTGCACCGGGAGGGAACCATCATTGAGGTTACGATACCCTTGAAGGCGGTCACAACAGAGAAAGGGGGGATAACCGATGATCCGATTGTTAATAGCTGACGATCACGCCATGGTACGGCGGGGCCTCCAGGTTTTTCTGGCGACGCAGCCGGATATCGAAATGGTGGGAGAAGCCGCGAATGGCGAAGAGACGCTGGAACAGGCCAAACTTTTGCTGCCTGATGTCGTGTTGATGGATTTGAATATGCCTGTATTGAATGGCATCGATACCACGGCACGTTTGAAAAAAGAACTGCCTCATATCAAAGTGATCGTACTGACCTCGTTTGTTGATTACGATCATGTTCTGCCTGCGATTCGAGCGGGTGCTCGCGGCTATCTCCTGAAGGATATCGAGCCGGAGGAATTGGTAGCCGGGATCCGACGCGTGTTCCAAGGACAGGTCGAATTGCATCCGGATGCTGCCGGCCTGCTCATGACGCATGTTACTTCCCCGGCGGGAGAGGATGAGGCCAATGGGTCCAGCCATCAGGAAGCTGCGCAGCTCGATAAGCTTACCCGCCGAGAGCAGGAAGTATTGCAGCTGATTGCCTCCGGGATGAATAACAGGGAAATCAGCGAAGCGCTTTATATTACCGAGAAGACGGTGAAAACCCATGTCAGCCACCTGCTGGATAAGCTGGGGGTTGCCGACCGGACACAGGCTGCCATCTATGCGCTTAAGCATGGAATCGTATAGGATTAGGGATTTGCTGCTTATGCAATATAACCGTACATAATGATCATTTCTCAGACTATAGTCGTAGAAGCTCTCAGCCGAAGGCATGAGAGCTTTTGCTCGTAAAATCACTCGATATGTTGACGATTTCATGATGTGCCTCCACTACAATGTATTTAACAAAACATTCGAATACGAATAAGGGAGGCATTACCATGAAGATCGTAATTATTGCAGGCAGCAATCGCAAAGAAGCGACAAGCACCATTTTGGCCAAAGCCTTGGAAGCGCAAATGAACCGGTTGTTCGTCGAAGTGAAGCTGTTTAATTTGTATGAAACGCCGCTCCCGTTCTATTCCCCGGACGAAATATTCAACCGGCATGAGGGCGTGCGTGAGCTGCAGCGTTTATTAATGGAGGCGGACGGCGTCATTTTGACTACCCCGGAGTATCACGGCGGGATGAGCGGCGTGTTGAAAAATGCTCTGGATCATTTGGGGCAGATGCATTTCTCGGGCAAACCAGTCTTATCGGTAAGCTCGGCTGGCGGGGCGGTCGGCGTAAGTTCACTGCAGCAAATGCAGGCCACCATACGCAATTTGCATGGTATTAATAGTCCGGAATGGATTTCCATCGGCGGATCTCAACGGGCCATTTACGAATCGGAAGCGGCTGAGGGCACGATCGTGCTGGATTATCGGGCGAAAGAGGCGCTTTCCATCTTTTTGGAGCTGGTTAAGAAGATCAGCAATAAAGTGGAGGCTGAAATCTCATGATCACCCATTTCGCCGGATTAACATTAAGGACCGTCTCCATCGAGGGAGTGAAGCAATTCTATCACGGATTGCTTCAATTCCCGGTCGTCAGAGAAAGCGAGGCCGAAATTGCATTTCAGCCTACACCCGATTTCACGCTTGTATTTGAAGAGGTGTTTGAACCTATAGCCCCTGCCCATATCGCGTTTGAAGTGGCTTTTTCCCAATTTGATTCCACCGTCCGGAGCCTCGCGGAACAGGTGCCGTTGTTGAAATGGCCGGACGGCAAGGTGGTCGAACCCTTCGATTCCGGCGTGAACGTATACTTCAGGGATGGGGATGGAAATTTGCTGGAGTTTATCGCCCATCCGGATATAAAGGAAGGGGTCCTGACCCCGAGCGGTAAATATGGCGTCCTCTATTTGCGGGAAGTGGGACTGCCTGTCGAGGATCCGGTAGCTGCCCGACTGTGGATGCAGCGGACGCTCGGATTCACCATCGCCAAGGAATCGGAACAATTTGCTTTTGTTATCGGCGGAACGGCCCATGCCGTTGTGGTATCCACGAGGCGCAAATGGATCCCGATCTCGATGTACGCGCTGGCACCGACGCTGGAATTAACGTATGGCGTCACCGACGAGCGGTTTATAGACCGGGTCCGCTCGGCCCTGGATCGGCGGATGATCCTATCGGATAACGATGAGGGACTGCGTTTTAGAATGTACGGCTACAGCATCAGGTTGAAGATAACCAGCTTTCCCAAGGACATTGCAGCCAAGCTGAATTTGCCGAGTGCCGCCGAAGGGGAGGAGGTGAACCCGGTCATTGACGACCAATATTTGATAGACGGTCTCACGGCTTTGAGCCGCGGCGGCGAAGTCGGTTGGTTTGAAGGGCATGTCGGCGGAGCGTATTTGGCAGCGTATTACATGCAGAAGGAGCAAGATCTGCCGCAAGATGTGCTTCATGGTTTGGCTGCCAATTGCCGTCATCTGCGCGCTCAGCATGAAGATTGGTTTGAACCGTATCCATCCGAGCCCGCACAGCCTGAATTGATGGATCAATTGCTGGAAGGGCTTCTACCCAACCTGACAAGCCTGAGCACCTCGGGCCACGGCGTGACCCTGGGCGTGCTCGGACTGAAAGCGCTGCGGGAACGTCCGGACTTACTGACACCGTCCATCGTGAGAGGTTTGCTTAAGCTCATGGACGATGCAGCGAGTGAACATAAGCTTGCAAGGTATTACGGCATTGACGATTATACGCAGCTGGATCTATCGGAAATCTCACTCTCGGAAATACCGCCTTACCGGGATGCGTCCGATTTGGCATGCCGCGCACTTTCCGAGCTGGATCACGTGCTGCCGGATCAGCATGTGGATGGCCAATATTATTTTTTTGCCGGTGAGCTTGAGCATGGGATTACCCACGCCCACGCGCTGATTGAGCTGGAACGGCTCGGTTATGCCCAGCTGGCCAAGCTGGGCCAAGGCAATCACCGGCTCCAAACGAAACTTAACCGTCTCAGACCTCAAGCGCTTATGGCTCAGGGGATCGATGCGCCTGCCAAGGCTTCCATCACGGAATCGGCCTATTGGAGCCGGCTGTATGAAGATCCGCATGCCATCAAGGTACCTTACGCCGCCATGGCACTGCTGCGGCATGTGCCTGTTGAAAGAAGGGGAGATCTGGAACGCGATGTGTGCAAGCTGCTTTCCCTAATGAAGTAGGGGCTGTTTTGACAATGGTAAAATATGGTGATACGCTAAAATAAGTTACCCAATAACTGAATCATGTGTGCTGGAAAGGCATAGAACTGGAGGATATCATGAACGTCGCAATCGTTGTGGGAAGCATTAGAAAAGAGTCGTACAATCGGAAACTGGCGGAATATTTGAAGCAGCGCTATTCGGATCAGATCGCCTTTGATATCGTGGATCTTCGCGATCTTCCGTTCTACGATCAAGACACGGAGTTGGACCCTCCTGCGGCCGTCAAGGAATTCAAGGAGCGGATTGCCGCTTCCGATGCCGTATTGTGGATCACGCCGGAATATAATTATTCCATACCGGGCGTGCTCAAGAATGCGCTGGATTGGTTATCGCGCGTCGATAAGGTCATGAACGGGAAGCCTTCATGGATCATGGGGGCGTCGATGGGGCAGCTCGGTACGGTTCGCGCCCAAGAGCATCTTCGGGACATTCTCTTCTCCGTTGGCATCACCTCGCCGCTGCTTCCTAACAATGAAGTTTATATCGGCGCCGTGCACGAGAAGATGGATGAGTCCGGCAAGCTGATCCATGAACCGACGATCGGTTTCATCGATATCGTGGTGAACAATTTCATGACGTGGATGAATGCCCGGAAATAAAACATGAAGTCTGGAGCCCTTTGGCAGTTGCCTGCCGAAGGGCTTTTCCTGTATTATTCACCTCGTAACACGATAAACCAAAGCGAATGGATTTGCTTTTGAACGGGGGAGGCTTTGATTGTATACGATTCTTATTGTGGACGACGAACCGATCGTAAGGGAAGGGATCCGAAACCGGATTCAGTGGTCGGAGCATGGCTATGAATGCATCGGGGATTGCGAGAACGGCAGAGATGCGTTGGAGGCCGTAACCCGCCATCAGCCCGATGTCGTGTTAACGGACATCAACATGCCGTACATGGATGGCTTGGAATTGTCCCGTCATATTACGGAACGTTTTCCTAAGACGAAGATCATCATCCTGACCGGGTTCGACGATTTCGAATACGCCCAGCAGGCGGTGAAGCTGCAGGTGACGGATTTTATTTTGAAACCGGTTACGGCGGCGGAATTAAGGGACATGCTCGACAAGCTCAAGCTGGAAATGGATGAGGAGCGCGGTCACACCGAGCACTTGAAGAGACTCAAGAAGCAGTTGAACGAGAGCTTGGTCCTGCTTAGGGAACGTTTTCTGGAACGATTGGCGTCATCGCCGATGAAGCGGTCCGAAATGGAGAGCCGGCTGGCTTATTTCGATATTCCGCTGCGCGGGCCGCTGTATATCGCCATGGCAGCGGATATGGATGAGCTGCGCTCGGATGAACAGCACGCCGATAATGAACTGCATGCTTTTGCCTTATACAACATCATGCAGGAGATCCTGGCGGGTGAGCCTGGTGCGGCCGTGTTTCGGTACAAAGAGAATAAGGTCATGACCATTCTGTCGGGCTCCGACGAGAAAGATCTGTACGCCCGGGCCCAGGAACTGGCGGAGGACATTCGCGGCTCCACCAAGCAGTTCATGAAATTCACGGTCACGGTTGGCATCGGAACGATCTGTCGCGAGCTGCAGGACATACGATATTCCTGCAAGGCCTCGGAGGCCGCCCTGGAGTACCGGCTTCTGATCGGCCGCGATCAGGTGGTCCATATCACCGATCTTGAAAAACGCGGGAGCGGTCCTCTCCTGGATGGGATCGAAACGGAGACGGCGCTGGTTTCGGCAATCCGGGCGGGCACAGGCTCAGAGGTGAAGGCGTGCATCCGGCGGCTGATCAGCGAACTTGGAAGCGCTTCAATTTCAATCGAGCTCTGTTACGTGCGGGTCCTTCGGGTCATGCTTTCCGTGCTTCAAACCTTGATGGAAATCGGCAGCAATGGGAACGAGCTGATCGGCAAGGAGAAGAGGCTGCTGTCCGATCTGTATTCTTTTCGGTCCTTGGATGAGATCGAGAGCTGGTTAAACGAGGTATGCGAGCAGGCGTTAAGGGACGTAGCCAAGACCAGAAAGGATATTACACGCTCCCAGATGCTGGAGGCGGTCGATTTCATCCAGCGGCATTATGAGGATGCGGAGTTATCGATTAAGACCGTGTGCAGCCGGATCTTCATGAGCACGAGTTATTTCAGCGCCTTGTTCAAGTCGCATACCGGGAAGACCTTCGTCGAATACGTTACGGAAGTCCGCATGGAGAAAGCGAAGGAACTTCTGAAGCATTCCTTGTTAAAAACCTATGAAATTGCGGCGAAAACCGGCTATCAGGATCCTCAATATTTTAGCGTGCTGTTTAAGAAACATACCGGAGATACCCCGACGGAGTACCGGAATAAAATGGCGTCTGGCGGGGTACAGCCATGAAGACTCCGCAGCGAATCAAAAGCATTCAGTCCCGCATTGCCAGTTCCTTCGTGATGCTCGTGCTGTTCACGGCGCTGCTGCTTATCTTCATCTCCTATCGGCTGTCCGAATCGGCTGTTCGCGAAACGGCGGAAAGTTATACCTCCGAGCTGATCAATCAAGTCAATGCGAATATCCAAACCTACATTACAGGCATGAAGGACATTTCGCTGGCCGCGATGAACAATCCGAACGTAAGAGAATACCTGGCCTCGGCCGACGAGCTGGAGCCTGCGCAGCTGGCGGTATTAAAGGCGAAGATATCGGATTATTTTCACTCGATTCGCATTTCGCGCAAAGACATTGCTTCGATCAACATCTTCGGAGCGGGCGGAACCTTCATATCCGATCGGTCCAACGCGGAGTTAAATCCTTATATTGAAATATCCGATCAGCCCTGGTATCGGCAGGCGAAGGAAAACCAAGGACAGACGGTGATCTCTTCCTCGCATGTACAGCCCGTCATTAAGGGAGAGTACCGCTGGGTTGTATCGCTGAGCCGTGAGCTCAGCGGCATGGATTCGACCCAAGGGCTTGGCATCCTGCTAATCGATCTTAACTTCAAAGTGATTAACGATATGCTCAGCAAGCTCGATCTGGGGAACCGGGGGTATGTGTTCGTTATCGACCGCGAAGGCCGGATTGTTTATCACCCCCAGCAGCAGCTGCTTTACAGCAATCTGAAAACGGAGAGATTGGACCAGGTGCTGCAGGACAAACATGGAAGTTTTGTCGTGAAGGAGGACGGCGCGAGCCGGATTTACAGCATTAAGAACACGGATTTCGGCTGGAAAATCGTAGGCGTTTTTTACGAGAATGAGCTGGTGGACAATAAGAAGCAGATGCAGCTGTCTTTTGCTATAGCGGGATTGTTATGCCTCGTCGTCGGCGTGCTGTTCTCCGTCGTCCTCTCGCGCAATCTGACGCGTCCCATCAAGAAGCTGCAAGAGAAGATGATGGAGGTGGAGAAGGGGAATTTCGACATCCGGGTCCCGGTGGGGCATTCCAGGGAAATCTCCGGACTTGCCCGCAGCTTCAACGTGATGGTGCTGAAGATTAAGGAATTGATGTATCAAATCGTGGTAGAGCAGGAGATTAAGAGAAAAAGCGAGCTGAATGCCCTGCAAGCCCAAATCAACCCCCATTTTCTCTACAATACGCTGGATTCCATCATATGGATGGCCGAGAGCAAGAAGCATGACGAGGTGATTTTGATGACATCGGCTTTAGCCAGGCTGTTTCGGGCTTCGCTCAGCAAGGGGAAGGAAATGATACCGATTGCGACCGAGGTGGAGCATATAACGAATTATTTGAAAATACAACAGATGCGTTATCAGGACAAAATCACGTTTGCCCTGGATATCGATCGCGGACTTTACCCGTATCTGACGCTGAAGGTGCTGCTGCAGCCGCTGGTGGAGAATGCCATTTATCATGGCATCAAAAACAAGGAAGGGCCGGGGACGATCACGATTACGGGGGTGCGTCGAGATACCCGCATCGAATTTCAAGTTAAGGACGACGGCATCGGGATGGATCAGTCCAAGGTGGAGACGCTGCTCACGTCCAAAGAAGGCACACGATCGAGAAACAGCGTTGGCATTGCGAATGTTCATCAGCGGATACAGTTATATTTTGGAACGGAATATGGTCTTAGCTATGCAAGCGTGCCCGGATCGGGTACAAGCGTAACGCTGGTCATTCCGGCCGTTCATGCAGATGAGTGGCAGCGTGTGGAGGGGGATGTGCCTTGAAGTCGTACCTGCGAATGCGTTATATGGTACTGCTGCTGATTCCGTTGCTTCTTCTGGGTTATGCCGTTTATCAGTGGTCCAAGGAAGAACCCGGAACCAAGAAGATCATCGTCGGCGTAAAGGCGCTGGACGAGAATGAATTCTGGCGGGTACTGATTGAAGGGGTGAACACGGCTTCCCGGGAATTCGGCGTTGACGTCTCGGTGGTAGGACCGTCTCAGGAAATCGAGGTTGACTTGCAGATTCAATTGTTGGAGGAAGCCGTCAAGCAGAAGCCGGATGCGATCGTTTTGGCCGCGGGTGATTATCATCGCCTGGTTCCCGTAGCAGAGTCGATTCGTAAGGCCGGCATCCCGCTCATTATGATTGATTCGGCCGTGAATGGCGATTACGCGCAGAGCTTGATCGCGACCGACAATGTGAATGCGGGACAGAAGGCCGGCAAGGAGCTTTCGTCGCGCCTGCCGGAACATGCCAAGGTTGCTATCATCAGTTTCGTGCAGGGCACCTCGACGCAGATCGAGAGGGAGCAAGGGGTTCGAAGCATTCTGGAGCAGCGCGGCGGCACGGAAATCGTGGGCACCTACTACAGCGAAGGCAAGGAGGAGAGGGCGTACGAAATCACGAAAAAGCTCCTGCTTGAAAGGCCTGACCTGAATGGAATCGTCGGACTGAATGAGCCTTCTACGGTGGGGGCCGGCAGAGCGATTCGGGAACTGGGGCTGGTGGGCAAAGTCAAGCTGGTCGGATTCGACAGCTCGGTGAAGGAAGTCAAGCTGCTCGAAGAGGGAGTCTTGCAATCCACGATCGTTCAGAAGCCCTTCAACATCGGTTATTTGGGCATCAAAACAGCCGTATCCGTTATCGAGGGCGACAGGATGCCCCGGCATATATACACCGATTCCGTTATCATCAATAAGGACAATATGTATACCGAGGAAAACCAGAAGCTGCTCTTTCCCTTTGTGGAGGAGTAGCTTCTTCTCTTTTGGGTTTCTGCGGCGGATCATAGATTATTCAACATCGATCAGAGAATATTCCATTCCTTCGCGGGGTAGCGGTTTGTACAATGATTCATAAAAGGTGCCAGCTAGAGAGGTGAGGGACGTTGAGCGAATGGCTGATACAGATGGAAGGAATCATGAAGGAATTTCCGGGCGTGCTTGCATTAAATAACTGCCGGTTCGACCTTCGGGCCGGTGAAGTCCATGCCCTTATGGGTGAAAACGGTGCGGGCAAGTCAACCCTGATGAAAATCCTGACCGGCGTTTATCAGAAGGATGCAGGAACGATCGAATTCAAAGGGCAGCCCGTTGAGTTATCGAACCCGAAAGCGGCTCAGGACGCGGGAATCAGCATGATTCATCAGGAGCTGAATCTGGCCCCTGACCTGACGGTCGCCCAGAATATCTTCATCGGGCGGGAGCCGCGGCGAAAGCTCCGATTGTTTCTGGACGACCGGGCGCTGCACCGGCAGGTGAAGGAACTGTTCGAACGGATGGGCCTCGACATGGACCCCTCCATCAAGGTTTCGGAATTAACGGTTGCCAAGCAGCAGATGGTGGAGATCGCCAAGGCATTATCCTACAACGCCGATGTGCTGGTCATGGATGAGCCGACGGCGGCTTTGAGCGAAACGGAGATTGAGGATTTGTTCCGCATCATACGGCAGCTTCGCGAGAGCGGAGTTGGAATCGTTTACATTTCCCACCGAATGGACGAGATCAAACGAATCACGGATCGCATTACAGTGATGCGCGACGGGCAGTACATCGATACGGTATCCACGGCTGAAGTCACGACCCAGGACATTATCTCGAAGATGGTCGGTCGGCAGATTTACGAGACCTCGAAGCCGGAGAGGACGGCTGGTGAGCGCGAGACGGTATTGGAGGTTATAGGACTGAATCAAGGCAGAAACTTGAAGAATATTAACCTGACTCTGAAAAAGGGAGAAATTCTTGGCATTGCCGGCCTCGTCGGCGCGGGACGGACCGAGCTTGCCCGGGCCATCTTCGGCGCCGACCGCATCCAATCCGGCGAGATCCGCGTGCACGGCCGCAAGGTAACGATCAAGGGCCCGCACGATGCGGTGCGGCAAGGGATCGGCTATCTATCCGAGGATCGCAAGCGCTATGGATGCGTCGTCGATCTCGACGTGAAGAGCAATGTGGCTATCGCCTCATACGGCAGCTTCCTCCGTCCCGGCGGCTGGATGAATACGGCGAAGATTCGCGAGCAGGCGGAGGATATGGTGTCTCGATTGAAGGTCAAAACGCCGCATGTCGATCAGGAGGTCAAGTTCCTCTCCGGGGGCAATCAGCAGAAGGTCGTCATTGGCAAATGGCTGACGAGGGATTGCGACATCCTGATCTTCGACGAGCCGACGCGAGGAATCGACGTTGGGGCCAAGAGCGAAATCTACCGATTGCTGAACGATCTTGCAGCACAGGGCAAGTCGATCATCATGATCTCGTCGGAGCTGCCGGAAATTCTTCGGATGAGCCACCGGATTCTCGTCATGTGCGAAGGCCGGATTACGGGCGAGCTGGATCATGAAGAGGCGACCCAAGAAAGCATAATGCATCTGGCTACAGCGAGGATGTAAGACGCCGTCGCCGTCATCTATTCACGTCAGGAGGAACAAGCAGATGAACATTCAAATCAAATCGGGCGCGCTCCAGCAAGTGCTGGCTCTTGCCAGCTTGGTCGTTCTCGTCCTATTCTTTACGTTCTCGTCCAGCAATTTCTTTCAGTTCTCCAACATCGTGGGCATTCTTCTTTCCACGGCGGTAATCGGCGTGCTGGCTTTGGGATCCACCTTTGTCATTATTACCGGCGGCATCGACCTGTCCGTCGGGACGGTCATGACGCTGAGCGGCGTTATGACCGGGGTATGCATCACCTTCTGGGGATTGCCGGTCCCCGTCGGCATTCTTGGGGGCATCTTGACCGGCGCCCTGTGCGGGCTTCTGTCCGGGACGGCGGTGGCGAAAATGAAGATTCCGCCTTTTATCGCAACGCTGGCGATGATGATGATCGCCAAAGGTCTCGCGCTCATCATCTCCGGGGCCAAACCGGTCTATTTCAACGATGCCGAAAGCTTTGCCGAGGTGTCCCAGGGCAGCGTGCTGGGCTGGCTGGTGCCGGGGCTCGATATTCCCAATGCGGTCGTCATTTTCTTCATTGCGGCGATCCTCGGCTATCTCATCTTGTCGAAGACCATCCTCGGCCGGTATAACTTTGCGCTGGGCAGCAACGAAGAGGCGACCCGCTTGTCCGGCGTCAACGTGGGCTTCTGGAAAATCGTGATCTACACCTTAACCGGCGCTTTTACCGGTTTGGCGGGCGTCATGATGGCATCGAGGCTGAACTCGGCCAATCCGGCGCTGGGTGCCGGGTATGAACTGGAAGCCATCGCGGCGGTCGTGATCGGGGGAACTTCGCTCAGCGGAGGGAAGGGTACCATTATCGGAACGGTCATCGGGGCGTTGATCATGAGCGTGCTGACGAACGGATTGCGCATTCTGTCCGTACCCCAGGAATGGCAAACCGTTGTTGTAGGGTTCGTTATTATACTCGCGGTGTATGCGGATATTTTGCGCAGACGCAAAGCGTAAGCCCTTACTAGTGCTTGCTCCGGAGCTCGGTTGGCCGTAGGTTGGCTTGATCTCGATAGAAGCTTCCATAACGGAAGATCTATAGCTGTACCAATATGTCTAAACAAGGGGAGATTGCATTATGAAAAAGCTTTCCGTATTAGCTCTGATTCTTTTGCTGACTGCAAGCATGCTGGCGGCTTGCGGTTCATCGGGCAAAAACGCTGCCGGAGGTACCGACAGTCCAGGCGAGGGCGGATCCGGATCAGGAGCCGGTTCTCAAGCCGAAGGAGAGATCTACATCCCGATCATTTCCAAGGGCTTTCAGCACCAGTTTTGGCAGGCGGTGAAAGCCGGTGCCGAGCAAGCAGGGGAAGAGCTTGGCGTGCGGATTACCTTTGAAGGTCCGGAGACGGAATCCCAGGTGGATAAGCAGATCGAAATGCTGCAGGCCGCGCTCGACAAGAAACCAAACGCGATCGGCTTTGCCGCATTGGATAGCCAGGCCTCCATACCTTATCTGAAAAAAGCCCAGGAAAACAACATTCCGGTCATCGCCTTCGATTCGGGCGTGGAAAGCGACATTCCGGTAACGACGGCTTCAACGGACAATATGGCTGCATCGGCGCTCGCGGCGGACAAAATGGCGGAGCTCATCGGGAATGAAGGCAAAATCGCCATGGTGGTCCATGACCAGACCAGCGTAACCGGGGTCAGCCGCCGAGACGGCTTCAAGAAGCAGATCGAAGAGAAGTATCCGAATATCGAGATCGTGGACATTCAATATGGCGGCGGGGATCACTTGAAGTCGACGGACCTGGCCAAAGCGATGATGCAGGCGCATCCGGATTTAAAAGGGATATTCGGCGCGAATGAAGGCTCCGCCGTCGGCGTCATCAATGCGGTGACGGAGATGAAGAAGGAAGGCCAAATCATCGTGGTCGGATTCGATTCCGGAAAAGCTCAGATCGACGCGATCAAGAACGGAACGATGGCGGGAGCCATCACGCAAAATCCGGTCGGCATCGGATATGAGACGGTAAAAGCCGCCGTGGCGGCCATCAAAGGGGAGAAGGTCGAACCGCAGATCGATACGGGGTTCTACTGGTACGACAAAAACAATATCGATAGCGACGAAATCAAAGCCGTAATCTATGAATAAATGAAATGAAGGGGAGCCCTGTAGGGGCTCCCCTTAACGCGGCATCCGCTTACGCAGATGCCACCTCCATATTCTGAATCAATTCGTTCAGCCTCCTTTCCGATCATTTGGTCCAGCCGGACATCTATATTAAACCACGGCCGGCGGCAGGACTGAAGTGAATAAACAAGCTTAATTGTTTTTTACCAGGAAGTCCGGTCGTGAAGATGCAGGGTATGGGTTAATGGATCTTACCCTCATCCCAAATCCGCTTCCAAATCTCTTGGGCGGTCTCTTGGGGTGTTAAATCGGAAGTATCCAGCCAGAGGCCGATTCTGGGCGTTTCGTCGGTTAACCGCCGGTTCAGCTCATGAATGCCCCAGACTCCGTAGCCTTTTTTGCCTCGATTCTGTTCCCGGGCACGGATGGTATCCTCGGAAGGATTCAGCACAACGACGAACACGGGAACGCCTCTTAACATAACGGTCATTTCTTGCAGCGCCGGGCCGAGAATGACGTCCTGCAGAACGACATGAAAACCGGCCTCGGCATAAGCTTTGGCAGCGGAGGCGGATAATTTGTAGCGCAAGGCAAGCTGCCGCATAGCTTCGTCGGAAGCATCCGGAAGCATTTCTTCCCTGCCCCTGACCATCATTTTCCGGAACGAGTCTCCCCGCAAATGGACTCCGCGATCAAACTTCTCGGCCAGCAGCTGGGCTACGGTCGACTTACCTGATGCCATGACGCCGGTGACAACGATAACGGCAGGTTGACGTGGATAGGACATCATGTTTCCTCCGGTTCTGTGGATTTCAAATGAAAGGGAGCCCTGGCATGGGGCTCCCCTAAACGCGACACCCGCTTACGCGGATGCCACCTCCATATTCTGAATCAATTCGTTCAGCCTCCTTTCCGATCATTTTGTCCGGCCTGACAACTATATTAAACCACAGCCGAAGACTGGACTAAAGTGAGCAAACAGGCTTAATTGTTTTTTACCAGCATCGAGACGAACGATCCGCAAATAAACGAAAACCTGAGAACCCTTGTCCCTCCCTATTACTTACTTCCACGTAAGTATCTCACTTATAAGTACGTACTTCCGTAAAGTAAACTGTCTACTCTACAATGATCGTGTAGTTATTAACCAATACACTCATAAGGAGAGATTGACAATATGGAACTTCAATTGGCGTTGGATTTGGTGAATATTCCGGAAGCAAAAGAAGTCGTGGCAGAGGTAGCCGAGTTTATCGATATCGTGGAGATCGGTACGCCGGTTGTTATTAACGAAGGGCTTCATGCCGTCAAAGCGATTAAAGAGGCGTTCCCGCATCTGCGCGTGCTGGCCGACCTTAAAATTATGGATGCCGGCGGTTATGAAGTGATGAAGGCATCCGAAGCCGGTGCGGATATCATTACGGTGCTTGGCGTATCCGACGATTCCACGATCAAAGGCGCGGTAGCGGAAGCCCTCAAGCAAGGCAAGCAGGTAATGGTGGATATGATCAATGTAAAGGACATTGAAGGCAGGGCGCGGGAGATCGATGCTTTCGGCGTGGATTACATCTGCGTTCATTCCGGCTACGACCACCAGGCGGAAGGCAAAAACTCATTCGAGGAATTGGCGGCGATCAAACGCGTCGTGAAACAAGCCAAAACTGCCGTTGCGGGCGGAATCAAAATGGAGACGCTCCCTGAGGTGATTCAGGCAAATCCCGATCTCGTCATCGTCGGTGGCGGAATTACAAGCCAAACCGACAAAAAGGCCACAGCGGCTCAAATGAACGAGCTTGTGAAGCAGGCATAAGTCGCCATGAGTCATAACATCTTTCAACATGCATCCGTCATTGCCAAGGAGTTATCGGAATCCGTTCAGCAGGTGGATGCTGGCCAGATCGAGGAATTGATTGAACGGATCGTGCAATCCGATGCCGTCTTCTTGGCAGGGGGAGGCAGATCCGGCCTGATGATCCGGGCTTTCGGCATGCGGTTAATGCAGATGGGATTTAAGGTTCATATCGTCGGCGATACGGTAACACCGGCCATCGGAGCGAATGACCTGCTTCTTATCGGTTCGGGCTCCGGCGAAACGCAAGGATTGGTATCCATGGCTCGGAAAGCCAAAGGGATCGGGTCCGCGGTTGCGGTCGTAACCGTGAGACCGGAATCGAGTATCGGCAAGCTTTCGGATGCGATGGTCCAGCTTCCGGGAACAACGAAGGAGCAGAATCAGGATATCCTCGTCACCGTTCAACCGATGGCTTCATTATTTGAGCAAAGCATGCTGATCGTGCTCGATGCGGTTATCCTGAGATTGATGGAAAAAAGCAAGCTTCGCTCAGACCAAATGTTTAGCCTGCATGCCAATTTGGAATAAGAAGAAACGGTAATGATGATAAGTTTGCCGCTTTGATGATATCCCCGCAACCGTTGTATACTATAGGGAAGAAGGGGTGATGCATTATGGCAAACGAGGTCAAGCAGCGAATTAATCTGAAGGAAATAAACTGCCATAAGGAGTTAACCCTGGCGGTCATCGGCGGCAAATGGAAGCTGATCATCCTCTGGCATCTCGGTTTGGAGGGCGTGAAACGCTTCGGTGAACTGAACCGGATGATTCCCCACATCACGCAAAAAATGCTGACCAATCAGCTTCGTGAATTGGAGGAAGACCAGCTGGTCCACCGCGTGGTTTACCCTGAGGTTCCCCCTCGGGTGGAATATTCGCTTACTCCTTACGGGGAGAGTTTGATGCCGATTTTGAAATTGATGTACGATTGGGGAAAAGATTACGGCGAACAAGTCATCTGGAAAGACGGCGAGTTGCCTGAGAATAAAGACGATGTACAGGCAGCGGAACAAGCGGTCGCCCAAAAGCTGTAATTTCTCGAACCTGCATGCGAATGCAAGTATGAAAAACCCTCCTTAAATTTTAAGGGGGGTTTTCGAGCGTGATGATGCTGCATTCTGAAGAATTAAAAAAAGGCGAACCAACAGGTTCGCCTCCGCTCGGTTGAGCTTCCTTAATCGATGTAATTATAGCTGGCTTTCAAGGTGTTCAGCGAGTTGATCAAAAGTACCGCCAAATCCTTGTTTCACCATTGGAGCCATTTCATCGAACGCTGCCCGTTCTTCCGCGGTCGCGTTTACGGGGCCTCCCTGCATGGTAAGCGTAGTTTTTCCGTCGATTTCTTCAAATGTGATGATATTCATAATTTCAAGCGGCCAGTTTGCGTTAAAAGGTGCACGTATCGTGTTCCCTTTCTCATCAGAGAATGATTGAACGAATACCAGCTTCTCAGGTTCGATAACTTCCTGATATACAAATTTACCCCACATGGCTTGACTGCCGTCCGGAGACTTCTGACAGCCTAGAAACATGCCTCCGGGACGTACATCCATTTTGATAACGTCTAAGGAAAACCCTTGAGGACCCCACCATTTGCCGAAGTGTTCAGGGTCGGTCCAAACTTTAAAAACCAGTTCCCGGGGGGCATTGAAAACACGTGACAGAAGTAAGCCTTGTTTGCTTTGCTCGGTCATTTGAATTCCTCCTAAGAAGAAGGGTAGCGGCAGCTACCTTTTCTTTTGTATTTTTTCCAAATAATCCTCAAGTTGATCTAAGCGCTTTTCCCAAATACTGCGGAACGAGTCCAACCATTCGTCCATTTCTTGAAGCGGTTCAGGACGTAGTTTATAAATTCGTCGATTAGCTTCCGCTTGGACTTCTACCAGTCCAGCTTCATGTAATATTTTTAAATGTTTGGAAGTCTGAGGTTGCCGGATTTGAAGACGTTCAGCAATCTGATTGACGGTTAAAGGACCTTCTCGTAACAGTTCGACCATCTGTAATCGGTTAGGTTCGGCTAGCGCGTTCAACGTTGTCTGTTTCATGGGACCTTACCCCCGATCTGGTTATTACAATGAACTTGATGCTTGAACTAATAATTCGGATAGCTGTTCATAGTCAGGAGTATCGTCTTTTCGAATTTTAAGCCATTTCCGTTCGGGTGGACCATCGAAAGTTGAAGGGACTTCTAGATTGGTTGTGTTCATGATCATAAAGGCGATTGCATCTTTGGATGGCGAAATCACGGCTGCATAGTGTCCGTTTTTGAGAAAATGCGGTTTTTTGTACTGAATCCGTTCTTCTACCTCCGGAATGGCTTCATGGACCATAAGTCGAAGCTTTTTGCCGACTTCTGCTTGCCAAGGCAAACTCAGGTTTTCAATGAACGAAATTACGTCTTGGCTCATAACGTATCCTCCTTATTTGTAAAGATTAACCAATGATTAAATGTAATATACCATCAAGAGAATATTCTTGTAAAGGAATATTTTGAAATTGATTGCGGAGATTTTTTTTGCTTGTAGAAATGTTTTTAAACGTGAAGGATTGACAATTTAATGGAGGGGATATATCATCATACCATAAATCGTAATTATTACGATTAAGGAATGGAGGAAGTTCATTTGATGAATTACAACAATAGAATTCCGGTTACTGTTCTTAGCGGTTACCTCGGTTCAGGCAAAACGACGGTCCTGAATCATGTGCTACATAATCGCGAAGGGTTGAAGGTAGCGGTCATCGTGAACGACATGAGCGAAGTGAACATCGATGCGGATTTGGTGAGAGGGGAAGGAAGCCTGTCCCGAACGGATGAGAAGCTGGTCGAAATGTCCAATGGCTGCATCTGCTGCACGCTCCGGGAAGATTTGGTGCAGGAAGTTCAGAAGCTGGCTCAAGAGAATCGTTTTGATTACATACTGATCGAATCGACGGGAATCAGCGAGCCCGTGCCCGTTGCGCAGACCTTTGTTTACCCGGATGAGGTGTCCGGCGTACAGCTGTCCGATCTCGCTCGGCTGGATTGCACGGTAACGGTGGTGGACGCGAACCGATTCTGGAAAGATTTCTCTTCGGGGCAAAGCCTGCTTGATCGGAAGGAAGCGCTGGGCGAAGAGGATACGCGGGAAGTGGTGGATTTGTTAATCGACCAGGTAGAGACTTGCGATGTGCTGCTGTTGAACAAATGCGATCTGGTAAGCGAGGACGAATTGGCCAAGGTAGAGGGCATACTGCGAAAACTTCAGCCAAGCGCCAAAATCATCCGCACCGTGAAGGGACAAGTGGCACCTGAGGAAATTCTGAATACCGGTTTATTCGATTTTGAAAAAGCCAGTCAGTCCCCCGGCTGGATCCAGGAGCTTCAGAAGGAGGAGCACGTGCCGGAAACGGATGAATACGGCATCAGCTCTTTTGTCTATCGGAGAAGAAGACCGTTTCATCCGGAGCGGTTGGCGGCATTCATGGGTGATTGGCCGGAAGAAGTCGTACGTGCGAAAGGGATCGCTTGGCTGGCCGTGCGCGAGGATGTTGCGGCAAGTGTAAGCCAGGCCGGGCCTTCGATTCATTTCGGGCCTGCAGGATACTGGGTCGCGGCTTTAACCGAGCAGGAGCAGCAGGAGCTGTTACGAAGTGAGCCGGATGTTCGGAGGAAATGGGATAACGTCTGGGGAGATCGGATGACCGAGCTCGTGATGATCGGGATTGGGATGGAACAGGAACAAATCGAGCGGGAGCTGGACGAGTGTTTGTTGACCGACCGGGAAATGCAGCTGGACTGGTCAACGTTTCACAATCCGCTGCCATGGATGGCCATCGAAGAGCTATCGCTGTAAGGCTGCTTATCTGTTCGATCCGATATGGAATGCGGTAATAGAATTAAAAAAGCCAACTCGTCTAAACGAGTTGGCTTTTTAATACGGATTGTAGTTTGCTTCATTATTTGTTGATCAGTTGGCCTGCATAGGCCTGCACGTTTAGCGGAGCTGTCAGGTATTTTGGAGCTTTAGCCACAAACGCCTGAAAATGGCTGCTCGCATTGTGGAGCCCCACAGCATCCTGGTCTTTCCACTGTTCAACCATGAGATACGTGTTATCCTGCTCCGTATCTTTGAGCAGCTTATAAGATTCATTTCCTTGTTCCGCACGGGATGCTTCAATAAGTTCTTTTACGGATTCCAGAAATTCAGCCTCACGTTCGCCGTTTACTTTCATTTCTGCATGAATAATAATCATCGCTGTGACCTCACTTCCACTCTGCAATACGATCAATAGGAAGACGAGTCGTCAAACGCGCCTCTTTGGCAGCTTTACCTACCGAGATGAGCATGACCGGCACATAACGTTCCTTCTCCATACCAAATGCTTCTGCAATTCGGGATTTGTCATATCCGCCGATGGGGTTCGTGTCATATCCACGGGCACGGGCAGCAAGCATAAGCTGCATGGAAACCAAGCCGCTATCTATAAGGATCATTTCGCGGAAAGCCTGTGCCGGAATACGTCCGAACAGATCGGTATAGTTCGCCATCATCTGATCTTTTATCTCTTGCGGCAGATAACCGCGTTCCACAGCAGTGCCCATAATTTCATCTGCATTGTCGAATGCGTTCATATCTCCAAACACCGCAATGACTGCCGAAGAAGTTGAAACTTGTGTTTTGTTCCCTGGTGCATGCTCTTCAAGCGTCGCTTTTCCTTCCGGGCTATCAACGACAAGAAATCTCCAAGGCTGAAGATTAACGGATGACGGAGCCAAAGTCGCTTCTTCCAAAATTTCAGTCATCTCTTCACGGCTGATTTTGACCGATGGGTCGTATACCCGCACAGAGCGGCGGGAAGTAATAATTTCTTTATAATCATTGTTTAGGGTCGTTACAGACATGGTATTCTCTCCTTTAGTCTCTATAAGTTAATCGGTTTTGCTTGGGTGTTTCATCTGTTGAATCTGGCTGTTCAATTTCTGTAAAGCATGAACAAGCGCAAGTCGTTCTGATTCCGTGAGGTCTGCCTGCAGTTCCTCCATAAATCGATCTTTCTCCGCCTTAAACGCTGCGACTTTACTTTTGCCCACTTCAGTTAGCTGAACCAACGTAATCCGGTTGTCATTCTCGCATCTCGTCCGCAGAAGCAATCCTTCCGCTTCCAGCTGTTGAACATGACGGGTCACCGCAGCTGGATCGATAGACACTGCCTTCTGGAGATCCGACTGGCTAATTTCGCCGCCGGTCAGTTTGCAGAGGAGTTCCAGCCGATTGGGACTAACACCGGCACATCGTTCAAACCGAGTCGCAATGTGCTTATTCAGATGCATTAGCAAGTACAGCAGGTCTTGTGTATGGCATGTAGAGATGATAAAGACCTCCTTCAATTCATTGACTGGTCAATGGTTGATGGGTCAATCATATAGGATTATTTTCTGAAAATCAAGTCTTTTGTATAAAAAAGCGAATCGAGTCCATAGTTCCTTCAGATATTCTGAATCCTGGGAGAGCCCGAGAATTCTGAATCGCATTTGATGTATAATAGGTAGTAGATTCCTAATTCATAGAATGGATGAAAGATTCGTTTTCATTGAGAATGTAATGCTGACGCATGAACAACATAAATCAGGAGGACAAGATTATGGCAAAAGCAAAAGTTCCAAAGCGACCCACTAGGGATGAGTTTGTACTGGAAGAGCTCGGAAATCAGCTAACGGAAGCTTACCAGGAGGAATCGGTCATCGTACTGACGGTCTGGGGATGGGAAGAGGCGGTCCGCGGACAAATCGATCAAATGGACTCCCGCACAGGGAAGGTGCATATGAAACAGAACGGCGTCATTACGAAGGTTCCTTTTATGGATATTATGGAAGTGAATTATCCTAGGGACTAATCATAAACGAACCGAAAAAAAGGAGATCCCTGAGGATCTCCTTATCTTTTTTTCATATCCCTGCATGCATTCAAATGTCACTGCACCACGCCGCTGAGCAAGTCCTCCCACTGCTGGACAATGCGCGTTTTATCCAGGCGATGGCCGATTAACGTAAGATAGCCCCGCTGCAGCTTCAGCGTGCTGGGCTCGATGGCAAGCTGTGAACCTGCCCACTGAACCAGGGAGGGACCCGTGGAGAGCTGAATATATCCTTTGGCCCGTAGCAGGCCGGAACCGCGTGCAGCGAGAAAGGTTTCGATGAGGCTGATCTCAAGCGGGAAAGGGGTCGGGGCAGATAGAGTCAAGGTATCCAGGCCGGTATAGGAATGGCTGCCATGCCCGGCCTCTTCTCCGTGACCATGGCGATGCTCATTATGAATGAAAGCTCCTTCATGGTTGCGGTGCCCCAGCTTGCTCCGATCTTCTTCGCTGGTCCATGCGCTGCCTTGCAGGCGTTCCGCAGGACTCCCTTGCCGGTTGGAAGAATGAGATGAATGGCTATGATTCTCCGTTGGCTCTAGCTGAAGGGCCGTACACATTTCATGCTCATCCAAACGGCTGTAGTCGGTTACGGACAGGCTTGCCGTCGTATTGATTTTTCTAATGGAGGTAATGACTTTATGGATCTGTTTCTCTTCGCATTCTCCCGCCTTGTTCAGGATGATCCGGTCCGCGAAGCTGATTTGTCCCCGCAGGGTACGGACCAGCTCGCGACTGGATGCAAAGAAGCTGTTATACTCGAGGAATTTGCTGCAGTCGGCCAAGGCGATTTTGCCACGGATCGATATTCGATCAGCCAATGACGGATCCTGCAAATCCTCAAGAATCTGTTCAGGATTCGCCACTCCGGTCGTCTCGATGAAGACGAGATCGGGCTTCCGATCTAACAGGCTTTTCAGGGCTTGCCCCAGCTCGTCTCGTTTGGTGCAGCAGATGCAGCCGTCAAGCAGCTTCTCGATCGGAAGATCAGGCATTTCACCGGATAGGATATCGCCATCCACGTCCTGTTCGCCCATCTCATTCATCAGGACGGCGGTTCTCCATTGCCGATTGGCGGCATACGCCAACAGCCTGAGGAGCAGCGTGGTTTTGCCGCTCCCCAAAAATCCGCTAATCAGCACGACGGGTATCTTGTTCATTTATTGATTACCTCCTTGGTCTCGATATCATTCGAATACAGTTCATCAAACTCTGCGACAGAGTCGGGATTCGTGAAAATGTAAGGGGATGACGGCTGCTCGATCGGCTGAATCCGTTCCGCTTGAATCTGCAGCGTTTCCATACCGTTCACGGTGGTGACCTGGATCGTGCCATCGATCTGAACCCACGCGTCATTCGCGAATGACGAAGCATTCGCGGCGCGCACCATGACCCCGAACGGGACGGCGTCTGCCGTGCAGCACATCACGAGGAAGCGGCTGACGGCGAAGGCGTCTTCGTTCATATGTCCATCGCGGAAAACAAATCCTTGGACGGTGATGGCCTTTCCTTGAAAATGCTGTTTGTACATATCCATGGCCCCAACGGTCTCCGAGAAAATGTCCGGCTCCACTCGGATGACGGGTAAGGTATATAAGCGCTTGGCCAGCTCCGCGAATTCCACGCTGTAGATGTCTTTGGGAACAAAACGCTCGTTCAGTGCGATGTCCTCCGCTGCCGCCAGGTCATCATTCGTTCCATGCTTCTCCATGCCCGAAACGGCGGAAGCATTCCGCTCCTCGGCTTTACGGCGAACATCGGGGTTCGGATAGGTGTAGATCATGCCTTTTTTGGCCGCCATATCGCTGCCGAGGGCTTGGTCCGGCAGGAGCAGGCCGAACAGCAGCGGCACCGTGAATAACCCGTAAACCGATATGTTTTTGATCAGTCCGCTGGGCAGGGGGTGCTCGCAATCGCACACCTCGCCGGAAGCTCCCGCAATGGCGTGCCACAGCATGCCGAAAGCTATGAACAACAGCGGCACCGGACAGAGCAGAAGCAGGGTCTGCATATGGGGAGCCAAGTAATAGTCCAGCGAATTTGATGCGTTCAGATGCATGATATAGGCGGCCAGAGCTGCGATAAGCAGCGATCGCAGTATATAGTGGCTTCGCAGGCTCAGACGGGGCTTCACGTCCCGAACACCTCCAATCTCAAGTGGATATCCGAAGGCATAACAGCCTGAAGGTGCCGTTATTCCAACCGTTTTCGTGTATTGCCACTCCAGTTTGTTTACTACACCTAACCGCCGAATAGCGCGTTGACGGCTACAGAGCCGATAAAGACAAGCGTAATCACCAGCAGGCTTAAGCCGATCACGAATTTGGTCTTGAAGGTAGCCGACAGCATGAGCAGGCTTTTGAAATCCAGCATCGGGCCGAGAACCAGGAAGGAAACCAGCGGGCCGACGGTAAAGGTGTGCGTGAATGCCGATGCCACGAAGGCGTCCGAAGTTGAGCAAAGGGACAGGATGAAGGCAAAGCCCATCATGAACAGATAGGAGGCGGCAGGACCGTTCCCCAGAGCCAGCAGCTCCTCCCTCGGAATGAAGGATTGGATGCAGGCCGTCAGGAAAGCGCCCAGGACTAAATATTTGCACATCTCGATCAGCTCGTCTCCGGCGTGGACAAACATGCTTCTCCAGGTTTTGGGATGCTCATGCAACAAACGTTCCCCCTTGCTGGAGCCCTGTTCGGCGAACTCTTGAAAGGAACGCTTCAGGGGGCTGCTTCTTGAAAAAACATAAACGAGCAAACCCGTCGTCACCGCGACTGCAAAAGCCAGTCCCATTCGTCCGATCGTCACTTCGGGATGCGAACGGAAGGCCATGATCGTTGATGCGAATACAATGGGATTCAGAATAGGACCGCTGAGGATAAAGGTGACGGCGATATAGGCGGGCATCCCCTTCAGCATCAACCTGCGAACGACCGGGATCATCCCGCATTCGCAGATGGGAAACAGGATGCCGAGCATGGAAGCGAACAGGACGCCAACCATCGGATTCTTCGGCGTGAGACGCCGCACCCATTGCTCTTTTACGAACAACTGCAAAAGGGACGACAGCAGCACTCCAAGCAAAATGAAAGGAAGTGCCTCAAGGAAGATGCCCGTGAAGACGGTTTTAACCTGCTGCAGGTCTTGGCTGGGTATGGGGTTTAAGTCCTTCTGCAGCCATATCGTCAAGACCGGAATCACGAACACAAGCGGCAGTATAAAGGGCAGCATTTTGAAGATCGCCGGATATCTCATCAAGGCCTCCTGAAGCGAATTGTTCTTAAGACATTCTATGCTTGTACCATCGGCAACATACGTGATTTCAGCCAATAAATCAAAAACTTTACGATTAAAGGGCGGCCGCATAGCCGGTGGCGCGAAGTCCAAAGTCGTGATATATTAAAAAAAGTTATCCATGTGTTACTGGCGTAGCTTGGGTTACCAAGAGGGAGCACATGGGATCATATGCCGTACGCCTGGGCAAGAGGTAAGGAGACGTTCGAGTCGCCTTGCCTCTTTATGTTTTTTAATACAATGGCGAAGGAGCGGATTAGCATGAGTAAGGAACCCGTAATTTTGGATGGGAAAAAAGTATCCGATGATATCAAGGCAAAGCTGGCGGTGAAGGTACAGGAATTGAAACAGCAAGGGGTAACCCCCTGTCTGGCAACGATTCTGGTTGGCGATGATCCTGCTTCGGCGACCTATGTGCGGATGAAGGGAAATGCGTGCGAGCGGCTTGGCATCATATCCAAAAAAGTAGTGCTGGAGACATCGACAACGACGGAGGAGCTGATCGCCGCGATTCAAGCACTGAACGAGGATCCGGACGTCCACGGTATTCTGCTTCAGCACCCGGTACCGCACCATATCGATGAGCGGGCGGCTTTTGATGCCATCGACATGAAAAAAGACGTGGATGGAGTAACCACGCTCGGGTTCTCGCAAAATGCGTTTGGTTTCGCCGATTACCCGTCATGTACGCCGGCGGCGATTATCGCGATTATGGACTATTACAGCCTGCCGATCGAAGGGAAGCATGCGGTGGTGGTCGGACGCAGTCCGATTCTGGGCAAGCCGGTATCGATGATGCTGCTCAATCGCAACGCCACGGTTACGATCTGCCATTCGAGAACGAAGAACCTTGGGGAGATTGTGTCCCAAGCGGATATTGTGGTTGCGGCCGTAGGCAAGCCTAATTTCATTCAAGGGGACTGGATCAAGCCGGGTGCCGTCGTGTTGGACGCCGGTTACAATAAAGGGAATATCGGGGACTGCGATTACGAAGCCTGCGCCAAGGCGGCTTCCGCAATCACGCCGGTACCGGCGGGCGTCGGCCCCGTGACGATAGCGACATTGCTGAAGCATACCGTCGAATCGGCCGAGCGAACCGTCCAAGCTTAAGGGAATGCACTTGACTACTTGCACGTGAAGCAAGGCTGCACCCATGAATCATCCCCTTCGAATCTTTCATTTTATGCCAGAGCCTGGAACATAGAAGCAAATATGGACCATGCAATGCTAGGCTTGGAGCCCCATTTCACGGACCCCTGGACGTCATGGTATAGTTAGGAATAAGAGAAATACGAAGGGGAGAGATTCATGTTTATACGAATCATGGCCTGTTGTGCGGGACAACAGGGAGCTCCAGAGAATGATCCGTTCGATGCAGCGCTGCTAACGGCTCCGGAGATCTTGACATGAAGAACACGATCGCCGATATTGCCCACAAAGCCGGAGTTGCCAAAAGCACGGTCTCCCGTTTCTTGAACGGAGGATCCGTCAGTCATGCGACACGCCGCAAGATTGAGCAGGTTATTCAGGAAACCGGCTATATCCCGAATTCTTTTGCGCAAAGCCTGAAAGCGAAAAAAACGAGCATGATCGGCACCATTATGCCGCGTCTGGACTCCTTCTCCGCATCGCAGACTGTCGCCGGCATGGACGAAGAATTAAGAAAACACGGATATCAGCTACTGATCATCAACGCAAGCCAGGATTTATCCAGGGAGATCGAAGCGCTGTATGATCTCGCCAGACAAAAAATATCAGGCATTATTCTGTTCGCCACGCAGGTTACGGAAACCCATCTTGCCGCGATTCAAGAGATCGGCATTCCGGTCATTCTGCTCGGACAACAGCACGACCATGTCCACAGCATGATCTATAACGATTATGCCGCAGGTTATGACATGGGCCGGTACGTGCTGTCGATGGGACATCGTCAAATTGCCTATATCGGGGTGACGGAAAAGGACGTAGCCGTCGGAGTCAAGCGGAAGGAAGGGTTCCTCAAAGCGGTAAGCGAGTATGAAGAGGCGGAAGCGGTTCTCTATGAGAGTGGATTCAAGATGTCGGATGGTGTGAAGACGGCATGCTCCATGTTTGAGCTTCACCGAACGCTGCCAACGGCCGTGGTCTGCGCCACGGACAACATTGCGCTAGGCGTGATGAAAGCTGCGCACATGAAAGGCATCTCTATTCCCGACCAACTTTCCGTGACCGGATTTGGCGGATACGACGTAACCGAGGTGATTCATCCCGGGTTAACAACGGTGAAATATGGATATTTCCAAGCGGGCCACCTCGCGGCACAGCATATTATGAAGCTGGTCAACGACGAGCCGGTGGATTTCCTGACGGTCATGAATTGCGAGATGATTCATCGGGAAAGCGTTGACAATCTGAATTAGGTATTTTATACTTCAAATAACGGAACCGGTTCCAATCCGAGTGTTTGCTTGGTATTGGAACTGAGTTCATTATTTTTACCTTTGATTGGAACCGGTTCCACTACGGTAGCGTGCACGCGTTAGCATGTTCAGTTTGATTTTTCAGCAAGCCCATTTATAAGGAGAAGAGATATGGACAGAGAACTGAAATACCGACGCCTGGATCAGGCTTCTCCCGAAGAGCTTTCCTCCATTAGGAAGAAAGTGCGATTAAGCGAATGGAGGCAAAAATTTCACGTGCAGCCCATCATGGGCCTGATGAATGATCCCAATGGATTTTCTTATTACAACGGAGAGTATCACTTGTTTTACCAATGGTTTCCTCTGGGTACGTTTCACGGCTTGAAATACTGGTACCATACTTCCTCGAAAGATCTGGTGTTTTGGCAGAACCAAGGCATCGCTATTGAACCCGGTCACCCCCATGATGCTTATGGCGCTTATTCGGGCAGCGGTATCGTGAAAGATGGCAAACTATGCCTCATGTATACCGGGAATGCCCGGGATGAGGAATGGAACAGGCAATCTTATCAATGCATGGCTGTGATGGACCGCGACGGATCCATCACGAAGCTCGATAAGCCGCTGATCGACCATGTGCCGGACGGATATACCGAACACTTCAGGGATCCGAAAGTATGGCAAGACAAAGACAAGTACCGGTTCGTCATCGGTGCCCAAAGGGTTAATCAGACAGGTGCGGCTGTCGTTTATGAATCCTCGGATTTGTTGGTTTGGGAATTCAAGGGGGAGATACAAACCCGGCTTCAGCATTTCGGCTATATGTGGGAATGCCCCGACTATTTTGAACTGGATGGCCAGGGCGTGCTTCTGTTTTCCCCGCAAGGGCTGCTTCCGGAGGACGACCATTTTCGAAACATTTACCAATCCGGCTATGTTTCAGGCAAGCCGCTCAATAGGGATACGCTGGAGTTTGATCACGGTCCTTTTTGCGAGCTGGACAGAGGTTTTGATTTCTACGCGCCGCAGACCATGCTGGATGAGAAAGACAGGCGCATCATGGTGGGCTGGATGGGTTTGCCGGATATCGGGTATCCCACCGATTCGCATGGCTGGGCCCATTGTTTGACGCTTCCGCGTATGCTTACGTTCCGTGAAGGCAGGCTGATTCAACAGCCGGTTCCCGAGCTTCAAGCGCTCCGCGATCATGCCGCTCAGGCAGTGGATACGCTTCACAGCGAAGTGAAGAGTTACGAGGGGGTTCAAGGAACCGCATTCGAAATGATATGCGAGTTCCAAGCCATCGAGGCGGACGTCGTTGGCATTGAATTTCGGGCTGGCGAAGGGGAACGAACCGTTATTCGATATGAATCCGGCCAACGGAAGGTTACGCTGGATCGCTCTTCTTCGGGTGCAACGATTGTCAGTGATTACGGAGCGGAACGATCCTGTATGCTGCCAACCGAAAGAAATTCGATCAAATTTCATCTGTTCGTGGACATTTCTTCGGTCGAGCTGTTCATCAACGATGGCGAAGAGGTGTTTACAAGCAGAATTTTTCCGAAGTGGAACAGCCGTAACATTCGATTTTTCGTACAGAACGGCAGTGCCGGCTTGAAGGTCGAGAAATGGGATCTGACCGAAGCCGTAAAAGATAAAGAAGGGGCTGAATGAACATGGCAGCGGATAATCGGGAAATCGCAAGGCAGGTAGTGGAAGCCATTGGCGGCAGGGAGAACATCGCTTCCTTTGCCCATTGTGCCACCAGGCTGAGAATCATGGTTCATGATCAGAAGAAAATTGACCAGAAGAAGGTCGAGCAGATCGACAAGGTCAAAGGAGCCTTTTTCAACTCCGGGCAGTATCAGATCATTTTCGGAACAGGAACCGTCAATCAGATTTTTGAAGCGGTCGAATCCCTTGGAATGGAGAGCACAAGCAAGGAAGAACTGAAATCTCAGGCGAAAAAGTCGGGGAATCCGTTTCAGCGGGCGATTCGTACATTCGGTGACGTGTTTGTGCCGATTATCCCGGTATTGGTCGCCACTGGCTTGTTCATGGGATTACGGGGGCTGCTGACCCAGGATACCGTGCTTGCCTGGTTCGGTGCGACACCGGATGATATCTCGGCTAATTTCCTGCTCTTCACCCAGGTACTGACGGATACGGCTTTTGCTTTCTTGCCCGCCTTGGTGGCTTGGTCCGCGTTCAGGGTGTTCGGAGGCAGCCCCGTGCTGGGTATCGTCCTGGGATTGATGCTGGTTAACCCGGCTCTACCCAACGCGTACAGCGTGGCGAACGGCTCGGCTGAGGCACTCATGATCTTTGATTTCATTCCGGTTGTCGGGTATCAGGGCTCGGTCCTGCCGGCATTCTTCATTGGACTGCTGGGCGCGAAATTCGAGAGATTTTTGCGAAAACGCATTCCTGACGCCATCGATCTGATCGTTACCCCGTTTCTGACCTTGCTCGTTATGATAACCCTCGGCCTGTTTGCGATCGGCCCCGTGTTCCACTCCCTGGAAGAAGTGGTTCTGAACGCGACGACGTTCTTGCTGGAGCTGCCGTTCGGTATCGCGGGTCTGGTCATCGGTTTCTTTAACCAGATCATTGTGGTCACCGGGGTGCATCATATTTTCAACTTCCTGGAGATCCAACTCCTTGAGAAGACAGGGAGCAATCCGTTCAATGCGATCGTGACCAGCGCCATGGCAGCGCAGGGTGCAGCTTGTCTGGCTGTCGGACTCAAGACGAGAAATAAAAAGCTCAAGGCATTATCCCTGCCATCGGCATTCTCCGCCTTGCTGGGAATCTCCGAGCCGGCGATCTTCGGGGTCAACCTCCGTTACGTCAGACCGTTTGTTATCGCCTTGATCGGCGGCGGCGTGGGCGGTTTCATGGCTTCCATCTTTCAGCTTGAGGCCACAGGCATGGCCATTACCGTCATCCCGGGCACGCTGTTGTACTTGAACAGCCAGCTTCCTCTTTACATTTTGTGCAACCTGACGGCGATGGCGATTACGTTCGTGCTGACCTGGATGTTCGGATTCAATGATAAGATGCTTGAAGAGGTCCGCTCGGAAGCGAAATAAAGCCATATGAGAAAGGTCCGCCCTGAACAGGCGGGCCTTTTTTGGTCCGGATGCTGGTAAATCGTCTGGCTGACCGGCTTTCTTGTTCATTAAAATGGATATCTGAAAAGAGTGCTCTACTGCGGTTTTTTGGCGTTATCAAGGCTGACCCAGGGGAGCTTGGTAAAATTATGGCTTGCTCTGAAATGCTTTTCATCATTTACAATACAGTTACAAGCTTGAATATACGTAAAGAGAGGCGAGCGTGATTGATGAAGAAGATCCTATTTTTTGATATTGACGGTACGCTGCTGGATCATGAAAAGCAGGTTCCGGCGACAACGAAGGAGTCCATTGCTGAATTAAAGAAGGCTGGCCATATCGTAGCCATTGCTACGGGACGCGCCCCCTATCATTTTGAGGAGCTGCGGGAAGAGCTCGGCATCGATTCTTATGTTTGCTTGAACGGTCAATATGTGGTTTATGAAGGCAAACCGATCTACGGTAATCCTCTGGCGGAGGATGCCTTGCAGGAGCTGACGGAACAAGCGGTTCGGCTGGATCATCCGATTATCTATGCCGGCAGCGAAGCGATGAAGATGAACGTAACCGAGCATGTCCATATCGATTCCAGCTGGGGGGAGCTGAAACTGACGATCCCGGAATACGATCCGGAATATTACTTGGGCCGCGATATATATCAAGCCATTGTATTCTGTACCGAGGATGAGGAGGCCGATTACGTAAAAAGATTCGAAGGGCGGTTCGATTTCGTGCGCTGGGGCCCCTATGGAATTGACGTGTTACCGGCAGGGGGCTCCAAAGCCGAAGGAATCAAACAATTGATTCAGCTGCTGCGCATCGATCTGGAGGATACCGTCGCGTTTGGCGATTATCTGAATGATCTGGAGATGCTGTCTTACGTGGGCCACGGCGTGGCAATGGGCAATGCGCCGGAGATCGTGAAGCAGGCGGCCAGGCATGTCACCCGCGATGTCGGCCAAGACGGAATACAATACGGACTTCGCATGCTCGGTTTGCTGGGCAAGGAGCCGCAGGAGATTAAGTAACGGGTTTTACGATAAAAAAACCTGGACAGCGTGTCAGTCTTAGCGCATTTTGCGGTGCGTGAGGACTGGCATGAATTTCCGTTCCGTATGCTAACGCCCCATCGCAGGTTTGACGACGGAAACAGGGACTTGCTATTATTAATAACTGACAGTGACCCGCTATATGGTAATACGAACTTTCTGGCGGAAATATACCGGAACAGGTGGAGACCCTATGTCAGCCGATCAAACGCGACAACTCATCACAAGTTGGCTATCCTTGACGCAGATTCATGCATTGATTTCCAACGAGCTGGAACAAAAGCTCCAGCAGAAGCACGATTTATCGCTGAATGAATTTTACGTGCTGTTATTTCTGTCCGAGGCTCCCGGGCAAAAATTAAGGCTTCAGCAGCTGCAAACGATGGTGGGGCTAAGCCAGAGTGCGATGTCGAGACTGGTCAGCCGCTTTGAAGCCAAAGGCTGCGGCGCCATGCAAAGGGCGATTTGCGAGGATGACAGGAGAGGAATCTACACGTCACTGACTCCGATTGGCGAAGAGAAGCTGCAAAAAGCCAAGAACACGGTCCAAGACGTGCTGGAGCAGCAATTCGCAATGCCCAAAATGAAGCATGGTCTGGAAGATGCATTGAAGCATATTCGAGGGTAACTAGTTCGTTTCAACAGCCATTCTTGACGAATGGTCTTTGTTTTGCTAACTTAGATGCATGTGCATGCATTTTGTTTAAAGAGATCAATATCATGAGGATAGAAGGAGCGTGTCTCTGAATGGAACATTTATTCAGTCCATATAAATTGAAATCGTTAGATCTGAAAAACCGGGTGGTTATGCCCCCCATGTGCCAATACTCGGTAACGAACAAAGACGGCATTGCCACCGATTGGCATTATTTGCATTATACAAGCCGGGCAATCGGCGGAGCCGGACTCGTTATCGTGGAGATGACGGATGTGGAACCGGACGGCCGTATTTCCGATTATGATCTTGGGTTATGGTCGGATGAGCAGATTCCCGCTTTGGCCCGCATAGTTGAAGCGATACATCAGCATGGCGCCAAGGCGGCGATTCAGATTGCGCATGCCGGACGCAAAGCGGAGGATGCGGATACGCCCGTTGCCCCATCGGCTATTCCATTCGATGAGCACTCGAAAACGCCAAGGGCACTCACAACCGAAGAAGTTAAGCAGATGGTGGAAAAATTCCGCGTGGCTGTACGCCGTGCGGTGAAGGCCGGTTTTGACGCAATTGAATTGCATGGTGCCCACGGCTATCTGATTCATCAATTCCATTCTCCACTGACCAACCGGAGAACGGATGAATACGGCCAGGATCTAACCAAGTTCGGCCAAGAAGTGATTCAAGCCGCAAAAAGCGAAATGCCTGAGGACATGCCGCTAATCATGCGAATCTCGGCTAGAGAATACGTAACGGGCGGTTATGGCATCGAAGAGAGCATCGCATTCTCCAGGATATATCAGGCTGCAGGCGTTGACATGTTCCATGTCAGCGCTGGCGGCGAAGGACCAATCGCGGCGGAAGGAAGACCGGGCACCCACGTCGCCTACCAAGTACCGCTAGCCAGACAGATCAAAGAAGCGCTGCAAGTACCCGTCATTGCCGTGGGCCGTTTGGATGAACCCGCCTTGGCGAATGCGGTAATAGGCAACGAAGACGCTGATCTCGTCGCTGTTGGAAGAGGAATGCTGCGTAATCCGTACTGGGCATTAGAAGCAGCAACGGTGCTTCAGAAGGAGATCGCGATTCCGGCACAATACCAGAACGGTTTTCCCAGAAAATCGAGATAGATAGGCGGCTGAACATATAGCTGCCAACGAACTATGGAGATTGGCTTATCATTCCCAGAAAGTGAACATTATCAGGAACCCGGTTATGGGTGAGCGTATTTAGAGAAGGTTATCTTACGGTCCGTCACGGCTGTAGGATAACCTTTTTTTTGCGTACAAGGAAATGCTTGGATTATGGTAGCCATCAAGCTTGGGAGCCGTTAACATAAGGTTAACTAAAATATTTTTAAAAATTTATTAATTGTTTATTTACATTAGTGTGTGACGTACAGTATAATAATTTCCAGGAGATGATGATATGCCAGAGGATCAGGATATTTTAAACAGTATGGTGCAGGAGCTTCGGCGGGGTACGATCATCCTTGGTGTTCTCAGTCAGTTGTCCGAACCGCAGTATGGATATTCATTGGTGACCATATTGCAGGAGAGGGGGATCAACGTGGAAGCGGGTACGCTTTATCCGTTGCTGCGTCGGCTGGAGAAACAAGGCTTGCTTAACAGCGAGTGGGATACGAATGAAGCCCGGCCCAGAAAATATTACATCATAAGTCAGACAGGCAAGGACATATATCGACAGCTCTACCATGAATGGAAGGATATGATGACAAGTCTGGAGGGACTTGTGAATGACAAGGGGGACTAAGGTGATGGATCTGATTAACAGGTATATTTATGCGGTGACCCAGAAGCTGCCCGAATCGCAGCGGACGGATATTGAGAAGGAGCTTCAAGGACTCGTCGAAGACATGCTGGAAGACCGGGGAGTCGGCGTAGAGACCGCAAGTTTGGAAGAGGTGGAGCAGGTGCTGCTTGAGCTCGGCCCGCCCGGGGAAATGGCAGCCAGGTACAGAGGAAGGGAAAGGTATCTCATAGGTCCGGGTTTGATTAACAGCTATTGGTCCGTCCTGAGGATCGTACTGTATTCGATAGCCGTTGCTCTTGGCATCGTCTACATCATTGATTTCTTTACAAGCACGGAACCCACTGCCGAGAAGCTGCTGGAATTACTTGTTTCGCTGCTTAGCGTGGGAATCCACGGATTTGCATGGGTTACCGTTATTTTTGCCTTTATCGAATACCGCGGGGCTCGCCAAGTCCCCAATGATCCATGGAAACCCTCGGAATTGCCGGCAATTCCGGAACCAGCCGCTCGGATTAAACCGATCGAGCCTGTGCTCGGCATCCTGTTTTCCGTGCTGTTCTTCGTCCTGTTCACGTTTTCCATTAACCTGATCGGTGTTCATCGATTCGACGAAAACTCGATCGCCATTCCGGTGTTTGAACAGGCTGCCTTCGCCAAGTATTTACCGCTGATATGGCTTCTTACCGCCTTCAGCATATTCAATGAAGCCAGGAAATTAATCACAAGAAAGTGGACGCCGCAGATTGCCGTCATGCATGTCATATTTAACGTTGCTTCCGTTATCGTTACGGTGATCCTGTTCTCCGATATGACGATTTGGAATCCGACATTCATGGATCAGCTCGTTCAAGCGGGTTTCGTAACACCGGGGGATGAAGCGTATGAGACCGTAAAATCAATTTGGGATCGATCCAGGGACGGCCTCATTTACGTCATTGTGGTCATTACCCTTATTGATACCGTATCTGTCGTGATGAAATGGTTTCGGGGAAAGGAAGGAAATACGGCGTTAACCAAGTAAAGATAAAAGTGTTGAAGCAAAGGGCGTCCCAACGGATCTTGGATCTGGCGGGATGCTCTCTTTTTTTGTTGTCAGGAAACAAACCGTGTATTTATATGGTTGGTTGGACCATGAACGACACGACGCGAAATGGATAAGCATAGGATAAGGAGCGAGGCAAATAATTTTTTTGACAAAAATGTGAATGATATGTGTCAAAATTATGTACAATGGTGTTATAATAAGGTAAGAGCTGAATGAAAACCCTTACAGAATGAACGGAGCTGATTAATCATGAAATATGCGATCCATTACTCTACCAGAATGAAAGACGTTATTTTGTTTTCCTTTGTCCTTAGTATTATCCTGTTTCAGGTAGCCACCTTGACCGAATATTCCTATCCTTTCTTCTTCTATATGCAGATGGCCGTGAATGTCGTTGTCGTTGCGGCACTGGCTATTGAAGGTTATGCGAGATTGGTGAAGCGGGAAGTGAATATTCAGGAGAATTCGGAGACGATTTCGATCAACGGCGTAGAGATTCACGCTGAACAGATCCGCGAAATCAAGGTTTCCGGTTGCCATAAAGCCGCTTTTCAAATTAGCCTCAAGGATAAGAGCGTAAATCCGATGTACTGCTGCTTTAAATTTGAAGAGAAGAATTGTGAAGGCATTCGGAGTCTCACGCGTTGGGCCGAGCAAAATCAGGTTTCCGTGCGCAAGGTCGGACCGCAAACCCGTTCCGGCTTGGTACTCACATCTAACCATTAATAGGCTGTATGTATATTAAGAATAGAAGCATCTGAACCTTGACGAATGGGTTCGGGTGCTTCTTTGTTTTAGTTGTAGAGGAAGGCTGTTTTTCCGGGCATCTGTACCTACGGGAACTGAAAGTTTAACCAATGTTAAGTTTCTGTTTCAATGCAGGTTCATTTCGTCAGATATACTATTTATAACATTGGGTTTGAATATTAAGGAGGTTTGAATATGGTAGATGTTTCTAGGTTCCTGTTGAATGGGGAACATCGCAAGCTGTACGAGCTGTTCGGAGAGGATTTGCGTTCACTTGCAACGATCGAACAATTTGAAGCGATGGCAGTGGAGTATACGGCAGGCGTAAAAACGTTCCATATCACGTTGGACGACACGCTCAACAAAATCCGATTGATAAACTGGATGGATGATAGCGGGCAAAAAGGCATTCAAGCGATGATCGATGAAACGGGTACCATTGTAGGGCTTATGCTATCGCCTATTGAGAGATTTCCTGAATCGGATGCCAAGCAAACCGTCACGGTTTTCCGAGCTCCGTTTAAGGGGAAATGGTATGTGTTCTGGGGCGGCGAGAATGTTACGGATAATTACCATTACGCAGAGGAAAGCCAGCGGTACGCAATAGACGTCATCAAGACGGAGAACGCCATGTCCTATGAAGGAGATCCAGCCAAGAATGAGAGTTACTTCGCGTTTGGAGAGGAGATTCTTGCTGGTGCCCGCGGGAAGGTGGTGGGTATCGAGAATAACATCAGGGACAATGAGCCTGTGGGTGAGACCAACGAAACAAAGTCCGTCGGCAACTATGTCATCATCGATCATGGACATTCAGAATATAGCCTATATGCACATTTAAAGCAGGGATCGGTATGCGTGAAGGAAGGCTCTGAGGTCGAAGCAGGGGATCTGATAGGTCTATGCGGAAATTCCGGCAACTCAACCGAAGCGCATTTGCATTTTCAAGTGTCGGATCATCCGGATTTGTTTTGGGTTAATACGAAATCTCTTAATATTAACTGGCTTGGCGATATCAAGGTAAGACGAGGCCAAGTTGTATATGGCGGGGGTTGAACGCTGGATATAACAAAAAGCATGGCCTGAATTCTCAGGTCCATGCTTTTGTTCGATTCATGAATAAGCAAGCGATTCTTGTTAAGTTTGTATTTAGCTGCTGCAGCCGCCTCCGCAGCTGCTGCAGGACGAACCGCTGCTGCAAGAGGACCCGCTGCTGCAGGAGGAACCGCCGCCTGATGAACCATCGTTTGACGATCCGTCATGGGAATCCGAGCCGCCTGAGCCGCAAGCCGAAGCATAGGTGCAGGAGGAGCTGCTGTTGTTCTTATGAAGCTCTCGCTCATCCGGGATCATATGATCAGTGAATTGATCCGGTGCATTCCAGGCAAAATAGACGGCCGCTGCCAGGAGCACATCGCTATTCTGAAAGTTGACCCTCTTCTCTTGACGCCCCGGCTCGGTTTGAGCGGTTCTGACCCGATCCTGCAGATCCCGGATCATAGCATCAATGGCCATGCGTGCTGCAGGAATCTTCTCATAGGTCCAGGCATTAAAGCGCTTCTGGCCATGATTCACGGCAAAATGGGGGGAGGTGCAAAGGTCCAGCTCTTCACGCGGCAGCGGGACGCGGAAGAAAGCTCCCCATAGCTTGGCACTGTATTCATGCCAGCCGAATAATTGCACATATACGGTATCGAACCAGGCGCGTTCATTCGGAATCGGCACTTGTTCGGTACCGGTGTTGGGAGCATGGTGAAGCATCCGGCCAAGAAAGCGGTCCGAGAATTGTTGATATTCGTATGTATACATCAGCATTTCATGCCAGACCTCATCGACGTCCTTGCTGAACATCGGTACGCGGTCCAATACGGCGCACATGATAAAGAAACGTTTAAGCTCCTGCCATCTCCATTCATATTCCTGTTCGGACATGTCCGGATGCTCACTCATCACGCGCTGTTTCAGCATGCTCTGATAAGTATCGGGCAGCGCAGCCTCCAGTCTGCCGACAAGCTCGTTTGCCGGGCTTCCGGCCTTGACGATCGGCGGCAGCTCCGGTATTTTCCCTCGCCGAGGCTTATTTCCCTTAGGGACCAGCTGGCTATTTTGTTTGCGTAACGAGCGTTTAACGAAAAAAGAAATAATCCATACATCCACCACGATGAATACAATGAGCAGTATCCAGGTTGTTGAGTTCATACATGCTCCTCCTGTCTATTTTGGTATGCGGAGGCGGGACTATCATTTCTCTCCATGTGTAAATTATTGCAAATGAATCGCACGTTGGCAATCGAAATTCTGGATTCGGGCATAGCGGCCATAACTTGAATATAGGGTGTTCTTTATGATACATTCCGTGTGTGCCGGAGAGTTGGTTGATCATGAAGGTCTACGATCATATGGGACGGCAATTATGTTTACTTATAGGAGCATACATATGTTAACAGGTTGGAAACTATCTGTATTAGGCATTATTATTGTAGGCATTACAGGCATTATAGCGTCCGTTACCGGTCTGATCGAGCCTGGCCGTGCCGCCGCACTCTTCGTGGTATTCGTGCTTTTTATCGGGGCGCTGGAGCTGCTGGAACGAATGAAGAGCCGCAGGAAGAAGAGGGGAGACATGCGATCTTCCAAGTGAGAATATGAAGACGGCAAGGAGGGAGCTTGTGGATTGGGTAGCCGTACAGCCGTACTACAAAATCAACCGAATCGTGGACGGCATTGAACAACGAACGGAAGAGCAAGGGCGGGAGATGTTCCTGTACGAGGATCGAATCGTAACCAAATACCGGGAGTTTCCGATCCGGCAGGTGTTTGACCTGTCCTATCGGCCGATGGGAGACGGCGGAGGTTTCTTGTACCTGCATACCCAGCAAGGGGTGTATTCGTACACGGTAAAGGAGGATCCGGGGTCCTTCATTTCGGCATTTAAAAATCTCTGAACGAGCATAATCCCAAACAAACCTGGTCTCAGGTCCAGTTCATATCCTCGTCTACAGCACGTTTGCGAAAGCCGCGTTGTCATATAAGCTGATATATATTCCAGGGACGGATTAGGGGGCCAGGGCGTGGATACGCTATTGAATTTTATTGAACAAATCGGGCATTACGCATTATTCCTCGTATTATGCCTGGGATTGGTCGGGCTTCCCGTGCCGAATGAAGTCGTGGCCATGACTGGCGGAGCGTTGGCGGCATCCGGGATATTATCGCCGGCCCCGTCTTTTATCATGACCTTTCTCGGCGTGTGCTCGGGATCGACGGTCGGTTTCATGCTTAGCCGCTTTACCGCCAGCAAGCTGTTAAACCGCGTAGGGGAAAAGTCGAAGATTCGCCAGTTTCTCGATGTATCCGAACGCTTGACCCGCCAATATGGCAATTATGCCATATGCATTAGCGCCTTTTTGCCCATCCTGCGCAATGTTACTCCGTATGCGGTCGGGATGAAGGGAATGCCGTATCGCCGGTTTGCGATCTACTCGTATACCGCGTCCTTGGTGTGGACCACCGGTTATTTTTCTTTGGGCATGTTTGTAGGCGATCAGGTCGTCGATCATATTGGCGTGCTGATTAACCGGTACGGTTATTATGCGGCTGGAATCGTTGCGGCGCTGGCCGTCATCCTGATCATTTCGTGGTGGATGCGAAGAAATAAACGAAGCAAGGAGAATAATGAGATCCAATTTCATGGATAGGCCCACGGATTGGGTTCTGCGTTAGCTTAAGGCTGATCCGGCAAGGTTTCGGGTGAATGGCGAATGATTTTCACGTATTCCCGGGGAGAGAAAAAGGGGGCTCCTCCTTGGGAATGCTGCATGTGATATACGCCGTTTGACGGGTTTTCCTGTAGGTAGGCGGACTGCGTGCGTAGATTCGTCACGATGGCCGCCGCCAATATCACGAGAAAGACGAAGGCGCAAACTGCCGCTTTTTTGATCATCATGGGAACCACTCCTTTACATACAGTAATTTCCCGAGAGCCTCCACTTCATTCCCCGACATACCCTTTGACAAAGCTTTGATCTCAAGATATACTGATTTTCAGTGTGATTCGAAAAAATACCATATGGTTTTACCTGGAGGAGCCTGCCAACAGCGGGCTCTTTTTGTGTTTTTTTGGACTTATGCCTAAATTATGGGGAAATACTACTAATGAAGGAAAAATCGGACTATAGGAGGAGTAGACTTTGTCTTTGCTGCACATCGCCGTTTTGGCACCTTTTATCGTAGCGCTTGTGGTTATGCTGACCTACAAGCTCATCGGCCGCGTCCACACCGGATGGGTGGTTTTGCCGGTCCCGATTGCCCTGTTCGCCTATTTTTTGGGAGTTATCCCAACCATTCAGGGAGGTGAACAGCTCCAAGCCGTCCTGGAATGGATTCCAAGAGCGGGAATAAACTTTACCGTTTATTTGGATGGATTAAGCTTGATTTTTGCACTATTAATATCCGGCATTGGTTCACTCGTTGTCCTGTACTCTATCTTTTATATGGATAAAAACAAGGAAGCGGTCCACAGATTCTATGTGTACCTGCTACTGTTCATGGGCGCCATGCTGGGCGTCGTGCTCTCCGATAATTTGATGGTGCTGTACGGCTTCTGGGAACTGACCAGTATCTCGTCCTTCCTGCTGATTGCATTCTGGCATCATCGGGACCGCTCCAGATACGGAGCCTTAAAATCCATGCTCATCACCGTATTCGGCGGACTTGCCATGTTCGCGGGGTTTATCCTGCTTTATGTCATGACGGGCACCTTTAGCGTACGGGAGATCGTCGCCGATGTGGGGAGCATTGCCGGAAATGCGATGTTTATTCCGGCCATGATTCTGATCCTGCTCGGGGCCTTCACCAAGTCCGCGCAGTTTCCGTTCCATATTTGGCTGCCGGATGCGATGGAAGCACCGACTCCGGTAAGTGCTTATCTGCACTCCGCGACCATGGTGAAGGCCGGGATCTATTTGGTGGCCAGGTTTAGTCCGGTGTTTGCCGGGCAGGCATCCTGGTTCTGGATCGTAGCGATAACGGGCTTGACCACGCTGATTTACGCTTCGATCCGCGCGATCAAGCAGACGGATCTAAAAGCGCTGCTGGCATTCTCCACCATCAGCCAATTGGGGCTGATCATGAGCTTGCTCGGTCTGGGCTCCGCCGCCGCTTATTATGGAGGCGGCGTGGACACGCTGCTCTACGCGAAAGCGACGACGGCGGCCATCTTTCATCTGATGAATCATGCCATATTCAAAGGCGCCTTGTTTATGGTCGTCGGCATCGTGGATCATGAGACGGGCACCCGGGATCTGCGGAAGCTCGGCGGGCTGATGTCGCTTATGCCGATTACGTTTACCGTGGCAGTCATAGGGGCTTTTTCCATGGCCGGGCTGCCTCCGTTCAACGGATTTTTGAGTAAAGAGATGTTCTTTACGGCGGTCCTTCAGGCCTCTGACATGAATTTCTGGAATGCAGAGACCTGGGGCATACTGATCCCGGTCGTCGCCTGGATTGCCAGCGTGTTTACGTTCCTGTACAGCATGATCCTGGTCTTCAAAACCTTTACCGGACGCTTCCAGCCTGAAAAGCTGGAGAAGAAGCCGCACGAAGCCCCGCTGGGAATGCTGATTCCACCGGTCATTCTGGCATCGCTCGCCATCGTGTTCGGTTTGTTTCCGAACCTGTTGTCCCAAGCGCTCATCGAACCGGCGATGGCCGCGATTCATCCAGGGCTGCTCGGGGCGGAGGATCGTTTTCACGTACACATCGAAATGTGGCACGGCTGGACGACGGAGATTTTCATGACCATCGGCATCATTGTTCTCGGTACCGTGCTGTATAAAATTCACGGCAGAGCTCGAATATTGAATACATCGCTGATGAAGCGATGGACATGGAACAAACTGTATGACGGGGGATTGCGCGTTCTCGAAAGAGGCGGCGAAGCGCTGACCTCAACCTATATGACAGGCTCTCTCCGTCATTACGTGATGTATATCTTCGTGTTTTTTATAGCCGTTCTTGGCGGGGGGCTTCTGCTGATCGACAATATCGGGTTTGATAGGACCGCTTACGCGCCGATGTCCTTCTATGAGGCCGTCGCCATACTCGGCCTGGTCATTCCGGTCATCGCGCTGCCGTTCGTCCGGACGCGACTGATGGCGATCATATTGACCGGTGCTGCCGGTTACATGGTGACTCTGTTCTTCGTCCTGTTCCGGGCGCCGGATTTGGCGCTGACCCAGATGGTCGTCGAGACGGTATCCGTGATGCTGTTCCTGCTCTGTTTCTATCATCTGCCGAAGCTGAAGCGGGAGAAGGTGCCGATGAGCTTGAAATGGAGAAATCTGCTTATTTCGGCAGGCGTCGGTGCTGTCGTAACCTTGATCGCCCTGGCTGCGAGCAGCGGCAGGACTTTCGACTCCATTGCGGATTACTTCATTCAAGAGAGCTATCGCTCTGCCGGCGGCAAAAATATCGTCAACGTCATTCTGGTGGATTTCCGCGGCTTTGATACCCTGCTTGAAATTACGGTTCTGGGCATTGCATCCCTTGGAATTTATGCCTTGATCAAAATCGATTTGGGAGAAGGGATTCTGGGAGAGCGGGATCGTTATGAAGGGGCATATCTGCCCAACAGCAATGATGTCATTCTTCGAACCGTATCCAAGGTGGTTATCTTTATCGTGGTAACCTTCTCCTGGTTCCTGTTCAACTCGGGACACCATGAGCCGGGCGGCGGATTTATCGGAGGACTGATGACCTCTGCGGCACTGGTTCTGTTATCCATGGCTTTCGGCATGGATATGACCCGCAAGATCGTGCCTTTCGAGTTCCGAAAGGTTACGGCGGCGGGACTTGCCATCGCCCTGCTTACAGGGATCGGCTCCTTTGCTTTTAACGCACCGTTCTTAAGTCATTCCTTCGGTTATTTCAACCTGCCGCTGCTCGGGAAAACGGAGCTGGCTACTGCGGTTCTCTTCGACCTCGGCGTTTATTTGGCCGTAGTCGGCGTGACGATGACCATCATCAATTCGATCGGGAGGGATAACTGACCATGGAACTATATATGTCGCTTGCCATCGGAATTATTTTCGCGGTTGGGATCTACCAGATCTTATCCAAGAGCCTGCTGCGGATCATTCTTGGCACTTCGCTGTTAACCCACGGCGTCCATCTGCTGCTGCTGACCATGTCAAGGCTGAAGACCGGGGCTGCGCCGCTGCTTGGCGAGGAGGCCTCCTCTTACGTTGATCCGGTTCCGCAAGCATTGATTTTGACGTCCATCGTCATCAGCTTTGGCGTCACGTCGTTCTTTTTCGTACTGGCTTATAAAGCATATCAACGGTTGGGCACGGACAACATGGAGGAGTTAAGGGGGATGGACGATGAATAACGTGATTGTGCTTCCGCTCCTGATTCCTTTGGTTACGGCCGTCATGCTTATTTTCTGTTCCAAATACGTCCGCGCGCAGCGGTGGATCAGCGCGGTTAGTATTCTAATCAACCTGCTTTGTGCCCTGTTCATCGTCAACCAGGTGAGTAACGAAGGCATCCAGACGCTTCATATGGGCGGATGGCAGCCCCCGTACGGGATCGTGTTCGTGGCGGACATGCTGGCCGCACTGCTGGTGCTTACGACGCTGATCGTTGCGGGAGCCTGCCTGTTCTATGCTTTTCGGAGCATCGGGGAAGAGAGAGAGAAGCATTACTTCTATCCCTTTTTTCAATTTCTGCTGGCCGGCGTGATCGGATCGTTTCTGACGGGGGATCTGTTCAACCTGTTTGTCTGCTTTGAGGTCATGCTGATCGCTTCCTATGCGCTGATCGTGCTGGGCGGCACCAAGCGACAGCTGAGAGAAACCTTGAAGTACATGCTGATTAACATTATTTCATCCACCTTGTTTGTTGCAGCCGTAGCTTATTTGTACGGCACGGTCGGCACGCTGAACATGGCGCATCTGTCCCTGCGTGTGGCAGAAGTACAGCAGGACGGAATCTTGTCGGTCATTGGCCTTTTGTTCCTGATCGTATTCGCACTGAAGGCAGGCTTGTTCCTGTTCTTCTGGCTGCCCGGTTCCTACAGCGCACCTCCGGCGGCCGTAACGGCTCTGTTCGGCGCCCTGCTGACGAAGGTCGGGTTATATGCGATTATTCGAACCTTTACGCTGATCTTCCATCACGATACCGGCAACATTCACGCCGTCATCGGCTGGATGGCCGCAGCTACGCTCGTTCTGGGCAGCTTGGGCGCGGTTGCGTATAAGGATCTCGGACGCATCCTGAATTACAACATCATCATTAGCGTGGGCTTCATCGCCTTTGGTGTAGCAGTGGCCTCCTCCGATTCCTTAAACGGAGCCGTGTTCTATTTGATGCATGATATGATCGCTAAGGCGCTGCTGTTTATTCTGGGCGGTATCATCATGGCGAGCGCGGGCGCGAGCAAGCTGAGCGAAATGGGCGGCCTGATGAAGCGCCATCCCCTGGTAGGGTGGATGTTCTTCATCGTGGCGCTGGCGCTGGTCGGCATCCCGCCGCTTAGCGGATTTCTTGGCAAAGTCCTTATCGTTCGCGGCGGACTGAGCGAGGGGCATTATGCGCTGACGGGATTGGCGCTGGCATCAAGCCTGGCGGTGCTCTACTCCCTGATCAAAGTGTTTATGGGAGCATTCTGGGGCGAATTCCCAGGGCCTAACGAATCGCGGCCGGTCAGAATCCATCGGACCGCATATGCGGGAGCGATCGGGCTTGCGATCATAGTGATTGTCCTGGGGGTCGGTTCAGAATGGGTATATTCCTATACCTCCCAAGCAAGCGCCGTATTATCCGATCCGTCACTATACATTCATGCCGTATTAAAGGAGTAGTGGATATGGGCCATCAAATCCTGTTAAATATCATCATTGCCATTGTCTGGATGTTCCTGAACAATAACTGGTCTCCCCAGCAATTCATTGTTGGATACCTGATCGGCATCTTGCTCATTTATATGCTGCGGCGCTTCTGGCCGAACGACTTCTATTTGCGCAAGCTGTGGTCCATCCTGATGCTGCTGCTCTTGTTTCTAAGCGAACTGTTTAAATCGAGCGTCACGGTCATCGGTCAGATCATAAGACCGAAGCTGAACGTTCGTCCCGGCATCTTCGCTTACTCCACGGAGCTGAAATCCGATTGGGAGATCACGGTGCTATCGTGCCTGATCTGCTTGACGCCAGGAACGCTTACCCTGGAAGTGTCGCGCGAGGGTCAGACGCTTTATATTCATGCGATGGATATCGAGGACGTCGAAGAGCTGTCGAATCAGATTCGCGGTACCTTCGAACGGGCGATCAAGGAGGTGACCCGCACATGATCCAGAGCATGCTGATTGCTTCGCTGGTGATTTTGTCGCTTGCCATCCTGGGCTGCTTGTATCGCTTGATCAAGGGACCCTCCATGAACGACCGGATCATGTCGCTGGATACGATCGGAATCATCCTGTTGTCCATGATCGCTGTGCTGTGCATGCTCTTCCGCACAACGGTCTATTTTGACATCATATTGCTGATCGGAATTCTAACGTTTATCGGAACGACCGCACTCGCCAGATATATCGAAAGGGGTGACGTCATTGAACGCACAAACGATGAGTCAGATCGGTGAGTTTCTGATTGCGCTGATGGTGCTGCTCGGAGCTTTACTCGGCGCATTGAGCGCATTCGGCCTGATTCGCCTGCCGGATGTGTACATGAGATCCCACGCAGCCACGAAGAGCGCTACCCTTGGCGTCCTCTTTATTCTTGCGGGCGCATTTCTATATTTCACCTTTTACTTGGAGCATGTCAGCGCGAAGCTGCTGCTGGGGATCGTGTTCGTTTTCATTACGGGTCCGGTTGCCGGCCACTTGAACGGGAGGGCGGCTTACCGGTCTGGGGTATCCATGTGGGAGAAAAGCGTTCATGATGACCTGAAGCCTGCTCTCAAGCGTGAACGTGAACGCATGCGCGATTCCCGGAAGGCCGAACATTCCGAGAAAGGATGACCGCAAACCGTAAACAAGTTCCCGATGAATAATGGAGAAGATGAGATGGGCTTTCCAAGCATATGGGAAGCCCATTTCTGGATTGCATGCCTGGCTCACGAATATCATTTCGTGGTAAAATTGACCAAAACGGGTTCGCGGAGTGATGGGATATCACGCTAGGAAAGCTGATCCTGAACAAGGAGAATGTGTACAGATGGTATTGGATACAGATCAAACGAAAATAAGAGAGCTGTCTTCCTTTCTTGCCCGAATGAATGGGGATCGTCATCATCATGTCGGATATTGCGGCGAACAGGAAGGGGAGATTTATAGCACGCTGCTGGAAGATTTTTCGGAAAATGGCCGGCTGAGCAGCCAGCGATTTACCGTGATCTATGATCAAGATCAGATGGTAGGCGCATTGGGTTTCGATGTGGACGAAGAAGAGGGAACTGCTGAGATATGGGGACCTTTTATCGATGGACAAGGCGAGCTTTGGCATCGATTGGCGAAGGAGCTATGGGTTGAAGGAACAACGAAGCTGAATGGCAGCGTATCACGCTATTTCGGATTTTATAATGCAGCTCATCTGTCCGCTGCGAGGTTTATGGAGGACAAAGGGGGAAGAAAGACAGGCGTGCATCATGTACTGAGATTCCAAAAATCCACCTTGTTAACGAATGCCGCGCCTGGATTGCAGGATATCACGCCCGAGTATTGGGATGAGTTCGCGGATCTGCATGGCAAGGCCTTCCCGAATACCTATCTCAGCTCGGAGTCTATTTTGCGGAAGCTGGATGAGGATCACCGGCTCTTCATACTTACGGAAGATGGCCGTTTCGCCGGGTATGTGTATGTGGAGGGAGACCCCGAATTCCAGGAAGGAAGCATAGAGTACATTGCGGTATCCGAACATTTCCGGCGCAAAGGCTATGGCCGGATCCTGCTTGATCAAGCGCTCCATTATTTATTCCAGGTCCTGCAGCTGGAAGAAATCTCGCTATGCGTGGACCAGGACAATGCAGGGGCGCTCCAGCTGTATCATCGTGCGGGCTTTGAAACGGTGCATAAACTGGCGGCATACGTATTGGAGTGAACATGATGATTTCCAACATAGCACGCCCATAAATAACAAGACCCGCCATCCCAGCAATCGGGACCGGCGGGTCTTCTTGTTAAACATCTAACGCTTCGTCTTTTTACTGCTGATGACGACGCTTCCGGACTGATCATCGTGATGGTAACGGTTTTCCATCTTTTTGCCGGCCAGCCACAACAGCCAGAGGACGACGGCCGCGATAAGAATGCGCCAAGGCTGCTGGATAAAGGCCTGCCAGTCATGTCCGATGAATGCCACCATGAAGATCATTACGGATTTGCCTGCCATAACGGCGATCGTGAACGTTGTAGCCGATACCGTGCTGATGCCGGATGCGATATTGATCAGCGAGGAAGGCGTAAAGGGAAAGCAGTACAGGATGAAGATCGGCGTAAAGCCCTTTTCTTCAATCCAATGGAAGAAACGCTGGGAACCCGGCATTCTTTTTTGTATAAGCAATCCCAGTTTGCCTCCCAGCTTGCGAACAATCCAAAACACCGTGACGGATCCAAGGCAAACGCCGATCCAGGACAGCAGGAATCCCCACCATAAACCATAGGCTGCGGAGTTTCCCATCACCAGGACGATGAGGGGCAGAAAGGGGAGAAACGCCTCTATAAATGGAAGCAAAATACCCGGAATGGGACCCAGCCGCGAGTACTGCTGCAGCCATCCCTGCACTTGATCCATGTCAATTTCTTTCATATGGGTCCACACGTTCTGAAGCCATTCCAACATGATGAGTAAATCCTCTCCCTGCCTGGGGTAAATTATGTATTTTCTCGTCGATCGCGGATGGAATATATTATATCATAACCGGAATCAATATTATAAATTGCAAGTATTGGCCCTGCCCGGTTCCAGTCGATTCGGTCATGCCCTGCAGCGATGGGTCAGGAATAGATCGAAAGGTATATGGGGCGGGACTGTACTCCTTATGTCCGGGGGACCCGGTCATGGTCTGAAAGATCCATGTGACATGGTGTGTCAACATTGACACGCCATTCCTTTTTTTAATACAATGGTTCTTCGACAGGCTTTAGCGTGTGAAAAATGATACAAAAGGAGAATGGCATGGTCAAAAATCACAAAAAACTGACAGTCGGCGAAATTCTGAAACGGTTCATCTTTATCACCGTCGGTGCAATTCTGATGGCCGTGGCGCTTGAGATCTTCCTGGTGCCCAACGAAATCATCGATGGTGGAATTACCGGTATTTCCATCGTATTATCATCGATTACGCCCATCAAATTGGGGGTATTCCTGTTTATCATCAACTTACCGTTTCTGTTTATCGGTTATAAGCAGATTGGCAAAACGTTTGCGTTTTCCACGCTGTACGGAATCGTGGTGCTGTCGGTGGCGACAACCTTCCTGCATCATGTAGATCCGTTCACGAACGAGAAGATTTTGGCGGTATTATTCGGCGGATTGGTTCTGGGCCTCGGGGTCGGTCTTGTCATCCGTTACGGCGGTGCGCTTGACGGGACGGAGATCGTAGCCATCCTGCTGTCCAAGAAGCTGCGAATGCCGGTCGGTCAGATCATCATGATCATCAACGTTTTCATATTCATTACCGCAGGGTTTGTATTCGGTGCAGATTCGGCGATGTATTCGATCTTCTCATACTACATAGCGGCAAAAGTGATGGATATTGTGGTAGAGGGCTTGGACGAGTCCAAATCCGTTACGATTATATCCAACGAATATGAGGAAATTTCGAGTGCCATCATGCAGCGTCTGGGACGCAGCACGACCATGATCTATGCTAAGGGCGGATATTCGAAAGAGGACACGCAGATGATTTATTGCGTCATCACCAGGCTGGAGATTGCGAAGCTGAAGACCGTGGTGCAGGAGATAGACAAGAACGCATTTATTTCGATTCAAAATGTCGCGGACGTGCTGGGCGGAAGCATGGCAAAGTCCGATATTCATTAGGGATACGTTTAAGCTATCGTCTTGATACGCTGATTAACGAAGCGGCCCTCTGCAGATAAGTTCTGCAGAGGGCCGCTGTTTTCGTGATCGGCAATCCGCCGATCACTTCCGTACTTCAAAAAACTCGCATTCGTCCCGTTTGTGATAGCCGAGCGAACTGACGCTGGATTGCGTAATGACGGTATCGTCGGTGAAACGGATGACAAGACTCCCGGAATCAATCAAATGATTATCCTTGAAGATGCGTATACGGATCTGCTGCTCCATGACTTCTTGAAAGTCCTGGTCGGTCAATAACGGTCTGACGATCGGCATGGATGACCAACTCCTAACGTAAAAAGGTGGTTTGATTGCGATAACGTCCTATGCTAAAGGGGGATTGGTATGGCATTTGCGGCAGACAGGGAAGTAGGTATCATTCCCGCCGATCAGGATCTGTTCGCCGGCATAGACGGGCTTGCCGTCGATGACGCGAAGGTTCATGATCGCTTTGCGCTCGCAGAACCAGCAGATCGTCTTCATTTCCTCGATTTTATCGGCGTAAATCAGCATCCAGCGGCTGCCTTCAAACAGCTCGTTGCGGAAGTCGTTCTTTAGTCCGAAGCCCATGACAGGCACGTTAAGCTCATCGACGATTCGAACGAGCTGGAGGATGCTGTCCTTGGACAGGAACTGGCATTCGTCAACAAGAACGCAGTAGGGCTTAGGCTGATGATCCTTCACGATCCCGTAGATATCGGTCGTATCGGATATAGGTATCGCTTCACGGCGGAGGCCGATTCGCGACGATACATAACCGACGGCATCCCGGTCATCGAGAGCGGACGTAAAGAGAAGCACCGGTTTGTTCTGTTCTTCGTAGTTATGGGCGACTTTCAAAATCTCGATGGATTTACCACTGTTCATGGAGCCGTACTTGAAAAATAATTGAGCCATGCTTTCGTTCCCTTCCTATAGGTGCAATGTTGCTTTTATAAGCGCAATGGTGCAAATTTCGTTATTCTTACTATATAAGATATGACATGCAGAGTATATTGTCGCATTATTGGGCGGTATTTGTCCATTGCTGGTGTTGAATATATTCTGACAAACCTGTTACCAGGGAACGAAAAAAAGGTTTGACAACCATTACCAGCAGTTGTAATATAACGGCATACCAAATGAATACCAAGATTATCGACCAGATAACTGGAGATATCACGCAAAGGAACAAGTACGACGATTGAGCGTACTTTGAGCAGCGTGATATCTCTTTTTTTTCACCTCTTAACCAAGTAAACAGGTGTGAATAATTATAATATGGGATGGTGAGGAAAATGTCAGCAGACACATTGATTATTGAACAGGTAAACAAAATTTTTCAAGCCCCGACAGGGAATGTTACGGCGCTGAAAGGCATTGACTTGCGGGTTCGTAAAGGGGAATTCATCACATTGATCGGACCGAGCGGTTGCGGGAAGAGCACCTTGCTCAAAATCGTTGCCGGCCTGGATACATCGTACGAGGGAAGCGTCCTGCTGAATGACAAGCCGATATCGGGCCCAAGCATCGAGAAGGGGTTTATATTTCAAGAGCCGCGCTTGTTTCCATGGCTGACGGTGGAAAAGAATATCGCAGGCAATTTATCGCTGAAGCAGAAGGACGTCCGGAAAAAGGTGGATGAATTCATTGAGCTCGTTCGGCTGAAAGGCTTCGAGAAGGCATATCCCAGGGAGCTGTCGGGAGGGATGGCCCAGCGGGTAGCCATCGCCAGGGCGCTGCTGCGGAATCCGGACGTGCTGCTGCTGGATGAACCTTTTGGCGCGCTGGATGCGTTCACTCGCTCCCATATGCAGGAGGTGCTGCTGGACATCTGGCAAAATAACCGCACGACCATGCTATTTGTTACCCATGATCTGGATGAGGCTGTGTTTCTTGGCGAGCGGGTCGTCATTATGAACCCGAGACCGGGCCATATTCGTTCCATCCTGCCGATCGATCTGCCGTTTCCGCGGAAACGGACCGGATCCTCCTTCCAGGAGCTGCGAACCAAAGTGCTGCGAGAGTTCGAGAAAGTGGAAGAACCGGAGTTCGATACCGGTGCAGGAATTTAATCGGTCCAGGGTTGTCGAGCGTCAAACGAAATGAACGATAGAGAACGAGAACAGGGGGAGAGAATCTGATCATGAATACAAAGAAAAAGAACGTCGCCATTATGCTATTGCTTATCCTTTCCGTCTTCGCATCCGGCTGCGCCGGGGCAAACAGCCAGCCCGCGGCTGAAGCCGTCAAGAAGGGAGCAGACGGCAAATACACAGATTTGACCGTACGGCTCGGGGTCCAGGGAAGCGGCGGTTTGTTCGGCAAGGCGCGCGAGGAGAGATGGTTCGAGGAGGAGTTCGGCAAGCTAGGCGTCAAGGTGGAGTGGGCAGAGTTTCAGAGCGGCCCTCCCATGACCGAAGCGATGGCTTCGAATCGTCTGGACTTTGCGGGGCTCGGCAATATGCCGATTATCGCCGCCCAGGCGGCCGATATTCCGTTTAAGGTTATCTCCCAGAGCTTGCACGGCCAGAAGAATGTGGCCATCATCGTGCCGCCGGATAGCACTGCGCAGACCCTCAGTGATCTGAAGGGAAAGAAGGTAGCGGTAACCAAAGGGAGCAATGCCTTTAACTTTTTGTACCGGGGATTGGCGGATCAAGGACTCAAGGTATCCGACATCGAAATCATTCAGCTTCAGCCCGACGAAGCCCAGCCTGCATTCGAATCGGGCGGCGTCGACGCCTGGGCAACCTGGGACCCGTACATTACCTTGAACACGCTGACAGGCAAAGGCAACGTGCTGGCGGACGGCGAGCAGCTTGGCGTCCTGTCGCCTTCGTTCAATATCGTGCGGAAGGATTTTGCCGATCAATATCCGGATTTGGTCACGCTCTATCTGACCGTGCTGAACAAGACTCTCGCCTGGGAGAAAGAAAACGAAGCGGAGGCGATTAAACGTTACGCCGATGAGCGCGGCATCCCGCAGGAAGTCATTCAAGGCACGTTTGACCGTTCAAGGTCGATCAACATTCCCGTAACGGATGACATCATCGCGGAGCAGCAGAAAACCGCCGACTTCCAATTCGAGCAAAAAACGATCCGCAAAAAAATCCAGGTCAAAGAGGTGTTTGATAATCAGTACATTGAGGCTGCAACCCAATAAGCGGCACATCATCTGAAATTGAAAGGAGGTAGCGCTTATGCTCCCGGAAGGGATCAGCAAAGGGGCGGTTGTCGTGACCGCCGACCCCGTCGAAACCCGTCTCCGTCCTAAGCGGATTGACCGCAGGTTCCTGTTTAAACTTACCCATGCATGGATCGGCTGGCTTGTTCCGCTCTTTATCATCATCGCGTGGCAGGCGGCTGGGGCCATGGGTTGGCTCAATCCGATCCTGCTTCCGACTCCGCTCGATATCTGGAAGGAATTCGTTCATTTAACAAGCTCCGGCGAGCTGATTCGCCATTTGGGCATCTCATCCTGGCGAGCGCTGCTCGGGTTTCTGCTCGGCGGCAGCCTCGGTTTGGCCGCGGGGATATGGGTTGGTTTCTCGTACAAGGCCGAGCGGCTTGTCGATCCTACCTTGCAAATGCTGCGGACGCTTCCCCATCTGGCCATTGCGCCGCTGTTCATTCTATGGTTCGGATTCGGGGAAACCTCGAAAATCCTGCTTATTGCCAAGGGCTCGTTCTTTCCGCTCTACGTGAACACATTCCTCGGCATCCGCTCCGTGGACAACAGGCTGTTTGACGTAGCCCGCGTCCTGCAATTCAGCCGTTGGGATATGATCCGCAGGCTGATCGTTCCCGCTTCGCTGCCCCATATTTTCCTCGGCATACGCCTCTCGATCGGGGTGGCATGGCTTGGCCTGGTTGTGGCGGAGCTGATGGGTTCCAGCTCCGGCATCGGTTATATCATCAATGATGCGCGTTCCTTCTCCTGGACCACGGTGGTCTTCGTTGGAATTTTGGTGTTTGCGCTCGTCGGGAAGCTGTCGGATTCCCTCGTCAAAGGGCTCGAAGGCAGACTTCTGCGTTGGCAGGACAGCTATAAGGGAGGCGACTCGTCATGAGAAGTCATGCAGACACTTCAGAAACAGGGGGGCGGGACTGGCTGAAGGCCATTCCAAAGCCCCTCCATGCCTGGCTTGTGCCCGCAGCGATCTTGGCTTTATGGCAGGCAGCCGGCGGATTTGGCTGGATTTCGGCGTCCCTGCTGCCTACTCCGCTTACGATAGCCAAGCAATTCTCGAGTTTGGGGGCCAACGGCGAGCTGTGGGAGCATTTTCGGATCAGTCTCCTTCGAGCGCTATCGGGCTTTTTGCTGGGCGGCTTGACGGGGCTGGCTCTGGGATTGTCCACGGGGCTTGGCAAAATGGCGGAGCGTACGCTGGACCCTTCATTTCAAATGCTGCGTACCGTACCGTTATTATCGCTGATTCCGCTGTTTATTCTATGGTTCGGCATCGGGGAATTCTCGAAGATTCTCATGATCTCCCTCGGAGCCTTTTTCCCGATCTATGTAAATACCTTCCTTGGCATTCGCAGCGTGGATGCAAAGCTATATGAAGTATCGAGGATCTTTCAATATTCAAAGCTGCAGCTGCTGATCCGGTTGATCGTACCGGCTGCACTGCCGAACATCTTGCTTGGCATCCGCCTGTCGCTCGGCGTTTCCTGGCTTGTGCTGGTCGTAGCGGAGATGATGGGGACCAGCGCGGGCATCGGATACATGATTCAAGACGCCCGAGCCTATTCCCAAACGGACATTGTGTTTGTAGGCATTATTATTTTTGCAGTCGTGGGCAAGCTCTCCGATTCCGTTGTACGCCGGCTGGAATCCAGGCTGCTGGGCTGGAGAGAGACATATAAGGGCTGATCAAGGATGGTTGGCTGACAATTTTATATGAATTGGAGTGGTACGAAGATGGGGACAACCAACCGCAGAGATCATCAGATGCACCTGGGAGCGTTTATCTATTATGCAGGACATCATCACGCCGGATGGCGTCATCCAACCTCGGACGTGGAGGGCATGTTTGGCATTGAGCTGTATAAGCAGCTGGCAGCCACGGCAGAGCGGGGAAAGTTCGACATGATGTTTTTTGCCGATTTGCTGTACGTGACCCAGGTCGAAAATTCCGCTTCCGGCATGCTGGACCCGTTAACGCTGTTATCCGCACTCTCCGCCGTGACGGACAAACTGGGGCTGACCGCCACGGTCTCCACAACGTACAATGAGCCATATAACGTGGCTCGGAAATTTGCTTCTCTCGATTGGATCAGCGGGGGAAGAGCGGGCTGGAATATCGTGACGTCCCAGCTTGACATCGAAGCCCACAATTACGGCAAGCCGGAGCACCCGGAGCATGGCTTGCGTTACGAAATGGCACGCGAGTTTGTTGAAGCGGTTACCCGGTTATGGGACAGCTGGGAAGACGATGCCCTTGTGCTGGATCGGGAGTCCGGGAAATTTGCCGATGGAGCGAAGGTGCGTTCCGTGGACTTTAACGGGCAATGGTATTCCACGAAAGGCCCGCTGAACGTTCCGAGGCCGCCGCAAGGCTACCCCGTCCTGATACAGGCCGGTTCTTCCGGTCCGGGACAGGACTTTGCCGCTCAATATGGCGAGGTCATCTTTACGGCACAGCAGTCCAAGAAGGCAGCGCAGGCGTTTTACGCCAGCGTGCACTCGAAGCTGTCCCATTATGGAAGAGCAAGCGGAAGCCTGAAAATCATGCCGGGCCTGTCGCCTGTCATCGGCTCAACCGAGGAGGAGGCACGGCGCAAAGCGCAAGAACTGCTGGAATTGATTCCGCCAGCTTCGGCGATCGCCGTTCTGTCCGGGTTCCTGAATTACGACCTGAGCGGTTATCCGCCGGACCAGCCGCTCCCAAGAAACATCCCGGACCCCGTGGCCGCATCCAACGGCATGAAAAGCCGGGTCCAGTTATATATGGACATGGCTTATCAGGATAATCTGTCGATCTTAGAGTTAGGAAGAAAGATACTGACCTCGAGAGGTCATATGCCATTTGTCGGGACGCCCGAGCAGTTGGCCGACATGATGCAGGATTGGTTCGAAGGTTATGCCTGCGACGGATTTAATATCATGCCTCCGGTGCTGCCGGGAGATCTGGACGAGTTCGTGGATGCGGTTATCCCGGTGCTCCAAGAACGGGGCCTGTTCCGTTCCGAATACAGCGGCCATACACTGAGGGAGCATCTGGGCCTAACGCGTCCTGAACCGGGACATTTTCGCCGGGAGGTTCAACAGGCCGCCGCGGATGCCATATAAGCGTGAAAAGGCGGGGAACGTTCCAAGCGACCGAGGGTTCAGGTCAGCTTGGGACGTTTTTTTGGTCGCTTCAAATGCAAAAAAAGCTATACTATTTCTCGAGTGATATTGTCAGAAATGACGATCTTTTCAGGTCATATAAGTAGTCAACGATACGAAAGAGGGTTCGAGCAATTGGAAACGACAGCAGACAGTGCGATTCAATGGGATGAGATGGAAGATGACGAGCTGGTGAAATACTCGCAGGCAGGGGAACGGGAAGCATTCGGGGAGCTTGTTCGGCGCCATCGCTCCAAGGTGTATGGTTATGCCAGAGCGATAACGCGGGAGTCCTACTTAGCAGAAGACGTGGTGCAAGATGCCCTGATCCGAGCATTCATGCATCTTGGCAAATTGGTGGATGCCCGGCGCTTCCTTCCATGGATGCACCGCATCGTCCGGAATCAGGCCTATACCCGCCTTAAAGGGAGCTCCGCGTGCAAAGAGCAGACTTTCACCGAGCTAGAAGGCATGGGAAGAGTTAACGGTTCGGGGAGTCTGGAGCAATGGAACGATCTGGACAGCATTCTGGGCAGGCTCAACCATTCCGCAAGCGAAGCGGCCTCGGGTTTTAACGTACCGGAGGAGCGCATCGTGCAGCAGGAAACGCTGCGTGCTTTAACCGGCATCATTCAATGCCTGAAGCCGCGCGAAAGGCTTATTTTCGAATCCCATTTTTTCGATCAGCTGTCCCCGCAGGAAATTGCCGACTTGTTTCAGCTCTCTTCGGCCAATGTGTACCAGATTATTTCGAGATCACGGAAAAAAGTGATCCAAGAAAAAATCCGCGTTACCGTTGACTCTTATATTAAGACGAGAAGGGACCTGGGAATTATGAAGAAGAACATATTGCCTTACGAAGGACCGATGAAAGAAACCAAAACCTGGACATCCGCAGCGGATGCCACGTACAAAATGCTTCAGTTTACAGACCGCAAGCTATCGCTTCCGATGGTCATGGGGCTGACGGGGCATGCATTCCGGATCAATATCATACCGAATGATGTCCATATCGCGGGCCCGACCGCCTATTTTTTCGGCGAATCTTTATCCCGCGGCCTTCATAATATCGGCTTCCATTCCAAATTCGTCGACGGCATGTCGGACGGCATCGGGACAAACGCCAATCTGCTGGATCCTGCCCTTATGGAAAAGGGAGCGATGAATAAACGCAGCATTCATCAAGAGCTGCCAAGAGCCCTTGATTTGATCCATGCCTCATTGGATCGCGGATATCCCGTCCTGGCCTGGGATATTTTCTTTCCGGAGTTCGGAACGCTGTACGGGTACGATGACGAGACGAGAACCTTATATGCGGAGGAGTGCGGAAGAGTCGATACGCTGCCTTACGAAAATCTGGGCAAGAGCGTCTTGGAAGAAATATTCGTCTTGGCGATTGAGGGTTCCGTGGATTTGACGCTTCGGCAGCAGCTGCGACTGGCACTGGAAACCGCCACCGAGTTATATGAAGGAAAGGAAAACGCGGTGCCGACGGCTGTGAAGGGAATCGCCGCCTACGATGCTTGGATTGAATCGCTGCATGGTCGTGAAATAGAGCCGAATGGTCATGCTTACAACATCGAAGTGCTGCGGGATGCCCGGTACTATGCCGCCGAGTTCTTCAAGGAACTGGTGAGCGCTTGGCCGAAAGCCATGGAGGACGGTCCGGATCTGACGGCATCGTTCGAAGATGCCGCCGCGCTGTATACGGAGATCTGTAAGAAGTTCAGTGTCCTGCATGGGATGTTTCCATTTCCGAAGGGTGGCGAGCCTAATTCGGCAGAACAAGCAGCAACGGCGATATCGCTGGTAGAGGAGATCAAGGCCTTGGAGATCGAAGCAGCTGCGAAATTGGGCCAGATGTTTTCTACATTGTCCTCCTGAATCCAGGTTGGTTTAGCGGCTTAATCCTTGCCGCAATGATTGGAATGAATAAGCATAAGATAAAGACGCCTGCGACGTTTGTAGTTGCGGCGTCTTTTTGACGTTATTGCACTAAAGTTGCAGTCGCACCTCAATATCAACTACTATTTAAAGAGGGACAGAACTTCTAGAATGTTAGCAACGCGTTTTGTTTTTATTTACTACTCGAGTCGTCACGGCTCTGAATCACACAATCGAAAGGAAGTATCCCATGAATTCTTTGCAAATCGAACAGCTCAAAATCATTCGGAACGAAATTACCCGATTCATGATGAAATACAAATTCGCCTTAGATGAGATCGAAACCAAGATGGAGATATTAAAAGAAGAGTTTCAGGCTCTTCATGACTATAGCCCGATCGAGCATACGAAATCCCGCCTGAAATCGCCGGAGAGCATCATGAAGAAGCTGCTTCGCAAGGGCGGAAACATATCGCTCCGTTCCATAGAAGATAACATTAAGGACATTGCGGGTTTACGAATCACCTGTTCATTCATTACCGACATTTACAAAATCAGCGACATGCTGCAGAATCAAAGCGATTTAACGGTCCTGAACGTCAAGGACTACATCAAGAATCCGAAGCCGAACGGATACCAAAGCTTGCATCTGTTAGTGGAAGTGCCCGTCTTTTTCTCTGACCGGGTGGAGAAGGTATGCGTTGAAGTCCAGATTCGAACGATTGCCATGGATTTCTGGGCGAGTCTGGAGCATAAGATCTTTTACAAATATAATAAGTCGGTTCCCCAGCACCTGCTCGAAGAGCTTAAGAAGGCGGCGGATACCGCCAACGCGCTGGACCGTCAGATGGAGCAATTGCATCGCGAAGTGCAGGCCATTAAGGATTCGGAAAGCGACGATTCGCTTCTTGAGGAATTAAAAAGCATCCAGATCAACAACCGCAAGTATGAGCTCCCGGCGGGCTTGCTCGAAGTATTGACGGAGGATAATTAAGACGTACCCGGGCGGCGCAAAAAAGGAATGCCTGACCTGTTTCATCGCCCTTGCACCGGGTATATATATCCTAAGTGGGAAGTGGAAACACATCAACACCAGACGGATAACAAGACGTTAAGTCGGAATTACCGAAAGGATTTGATACCCATGTACAACGAAACAAGGAATAAGGACGACACAGCCTGAATTATTCCGGCGTACACCTTAAGCTATTAAAGCAATGGAATGATAGCGTCAGAATGGATATAACCGCTTCCCACGAAAAAAACTCTGCGAGTGATCTCGCGGAGTTTTTTGCTGTCGACGACCATCCCAGCACCTGGATCATGAGTGCAGCACGAACAATTATAGCTTGTTCAGGGGCGATGTCCGGGAAATCGGTGGCTGTGAACGGTTCTGTTCACAATATTGAGGGAATGGCACCCGACGAATGAACGGCCACTATGATATACTTAGGAATTGGATACAATGGTAACGTAACATTATATATTATTGATATAAACCTACATAATAGAGGTGTATGTACAGTGACAACTACCGTAGTCATCGGCGGCGGCATTACCGGACTTTCGACCTTATATTATCTGCAAAAAGAGCTGAAACAGCATCGACGGGACATGGACTTGGTGCTGGTTGAGGCAAGCGATGTGCTGGGAGGCAAAATCCGAACCGTCCAGAACGGTGAATTTATTATGGAAACCGGAGCGGATTCGATCGTATCCCGGAAAACGAATGTGGCGCCGCTTCTGGAGGAGCTTCAGATAACGGACCAGGTTGTGTACAATGCCACGGGGACTTCTTTCATATATACAAACGACGGCCTAAAAAAAATCCCCGAGGAGAGCGTATTCGGCATACCGCTTAGCTTGAAATCCTTGACCGAAAGCGAGCTGGTATCCGCGGAGGGGAAGGTAGAGGCGCTCAAGGACTATTACACGCCGAATGAGACGTTCACCAAGCATGATTCCCTGGGAGAATTCCTTGAGTCCTTTCTAGGAAAGGAAATTGTTCAGAACCAGATCGCTCCGGTCATATCGGGCGTCTATTCCGGGGAGCTCCATGACCTGACCATTGCGTCCACATTCCCCTATTTGCTGGAGTACAAAAATACCTACGGCAGCATCATGGGCGGTTTGGCCGAGAATAAACAGAAGTTCCTTGGCACCGGCAATAAGAAATTTATTTCCTTCAAAGACGGTGTCTCGGTTTTGATTGACGCACTGGAACGGAGCCTGACAGAAGCAGGCGCGAAGATCTGCAAGGGCGTTGCCGCTGAGAAGCTGGAGAGAACGCCTAACGGCTATCGATTGATGCTGGCGAACGGCGAACAGATGGAAGCGGATTTTGTTGTAATAAGCACGCTGGGATCAAGCGCGAAAGAGCTGCTGGAAGATCCGCGGCTTCACGAGGATTTTGACCAATTGTATACGAAGTCGCTCATTAGCGTGTATCTGGCCTATGATATTCGAGATGAAGAGCTTCCTTACGACGGCACGGGATTCATTACGGCCAAGGGGACGAAGCTGAAGTGTGACGCATGCACCTGGACGAGCCGGAAATGGGAGCACACCTCCGAGAATAATCGGCTATTGATGCGATTGTTCTACAAAAGCTCCAATCCGTATTATGACCAATTAATCCGATTGTCGGACGAAGAATTGAAGCATGTCGGGATGGAGGATATCCGTCAGAGCTTAGGTTTAGAGGCTGAACCCGTGTCCTGCGAAGTTACCAAATGGCATGAGAATATGCCGAACTATCATCTGAAGCACAGGCAGGTCGTGGAGTCGCTGGAGCTCGCAATGGAAGACCTTTATCCTAACGTGATGCTTGCCGGCTGTTCATATTATGGCGTTGGGATCCCGGACTGCATCGCGAACGGCGAGAAGACGGCAGGTATGATCATGGAAAGGATGCTCAAATGACCATCTATATCGCTTTGCTTCGAGGAATCAACGTCGGCGGACACAATAAAATCAAAATGGCCGACTTAAGAAAAATGCTTGAAGGCATGGGCCTAGCCCGCGTGCAAACATACATTCAGAGCGGAAACGTGCTCTTCGAATCTGCGGATTCCAAGGAAACGCTGCAGGTCCAAATGGAGCAAGGAATACAAGAAGCGTTCGGCTTCCCGATAACCGTGATACTCAGAACCTCGCAGGAAATCGAGGGCATCGTCCGGCATTGTCCTTTTTCGGAAGAAACGATACGTGCGGCGGAGGCAGCATCGGAGTTTGAGAGTCTTTATGTTGCCATGCTGCCGGAAGCACCGACTCCCGATGACGTTGAGAGATTGAGGCTCTACGTGAACGATAAAGAAACTTTTGAAGCGATCGGAGAAGAAATCTATTTGCTGTTTAAGGAAAGCGTTCGGAATTCCAAGCTGGCGGCGCAAATGGCAAAGTTCGGCGTACCGATGACGATGCGGAATTGGAAAACCATGAACAAGCTGGTAGAGCTGTCCCGAACGATGCAAAATGAACAGCCGCTATAGTGGATTCAAGGTGACGGAGGAGGCATTAGCGGCATCCGATTTCGAAGGAAATTTGGGCCGGCGTGTTTCACTTCCCGTGGACCGGGTAAATATAGAACAAGTGGGAAGTGGTATTGTCAATCGACGGACGGAAGAACATCATGTCATTCCGAAAGGCAGTTGATTCGCCATGAACACTCGCAAAAGGAGAAGGAGAGCGAAGTTTCTTCGATTCTTTTCAGGTAAGGCACCCTAGCAATTGGAAAATTGCTGCATAATGAATAATAAAATCGCTTCCCACTGATAAGGATCCTGCGATATCATTCGCGGGGTCTTTTTTTTGTGCGGATTAAGCAATAGTTACAGTATGTAAGATACGCCGGAGCGGGAGTTGTTGCTCAAAGATGAATTGAAAATAAGTCGTTCATAGTGCTGAAGTATCGAACAATAGAGGTTGTTGGATCCCGAAATATGTACCTTGAGAAACGGATGAGCCATATGCCATGGACAGAAAGACGCGGCGTTAAGTTGTCCTATTGTACTAGAGGTTCAGCGAATATCGGGACCTTTATATCATTTATCAAATTTTACATAAAGTGGTTTAAAAAACGATCGGAATATGCAATTATTGATCTTGGGAGGTGAAGAGGAAAAGGACCCCTCAAGGGGAAAAGCCTAAGTTGAAATCGCGAGGGATGTTATGTTGAAAACGCTTTAATTATAATTTGGAGATCCCATGGAGACCTGGAGAATTGGGAAACTGAATTGATTGCTCAAAAAATCATTTCTAGGAGGTTTTCCATGTCTAAGATCGTCCTTAAACGATGTATTTCCTGTTTCTTGATTCTTTGTATCGTTATGTCTGCCTCGTTTACTGCTCTCGCAGGACAAGCTTCCGCCCAGACACCCACTGCGCTTAACCCAGTGCCCGAGCTGCTGATCACCGAGCTTGTGCCTGATTCCACGAACGTAGGAACCGCCGACGGTTACGAATTTATCGAGGTTTACAACAATTCCGATCAAGCCATCGATTTCAGCAATTATAAGATACGCTACCGTTACTTGGAGAGCGACACCCTGTGGGCTCATGTACCCGACGAGGTGACCATTCCATCCGGAGGCACGCTGGTCTTCTGGATCATAAACGGTCAGAACAGCAAATCCACGATTGCTGATTTTAATCATAATTACGGTACCAACCTGAACGAAAACACCGATGTCGTCAAAATATTCTCAGGCGGCATGTCTAATTCGCGCATGCGGGAGCTCGTGGTCGCAACGAACACCGGCCGCCCGGTCGTGTCCGCGTTTTACAACGACGGTGAAGTTCATAACGGTCCCGATCAGGGAATCTTCTATAAATATCCCGAAGACGGCAGTCTAAAAATGCAGCGGATCTCCCAGCTGGAGCATAAGGCTACGCCGGGTTCGCTCGCGCATTCGGAAGTGCCCGCGGAGCCGGTACATATCGACGTGACCAAGGAGCCGTCCGTTGTCAATCGGACGACCACCACGAACGTGGAGCCGGGAGACAATCTGGAAATCGCCGCAGAAGCGCACGATGACCGCATGGTGACATCGCTCGCGTTATCGTATCGTGTCGACGGACAGAACGATTACAAGGTCGTACAGCTTCAGGAAGGACAGCAAGGCTATCATCATACGATACCTTATCTGGAGCTGCTGGGACATGCCAAGCTGGAGTATTTCTTCACGGTGTCCAACACGTTTAAGAAAGTGGAGAGCCCTAAATATGAGGTTGATCTCAAGGGCAGCGGTGCAAGCGCGAGCCTGAACGTTAAAGATCAACAAACGGTTACGGGCATCACGTATATTCGGGGTGCAGCTGATGGGGCTGGGCCTTCCGATTTGGAGCTTCAAGTGGACGGAACGCCGGTTCAAGGCACTCCCGCCATGGAGCATTCCGCCTATTTTATATTTGAAGGCGACGGCATTGACGATGGAATCAACACGGTAACCATCGGCAAGGAGGTTCTATTCGAGACGGAGGCGAACATTGACGGTTATCAAACCATCGTGGTCCCGATCGAACCGCAGTGGCTGACAAGCGGATCGAACGAAATTACCCTTCGGGCCGGCGATAACGAGAAGACCTACTTCGAAGACGACAAGCCAACGGGCAATATGGATGATTTCAATGCGCGCAACGTGCGGCTGCTCTTGGGCGACGGAACGGAAATCCGGGATCCGCAATATAGCGATCCCGCACGGATCCATGACCTTGGCGACGATGGACGTTTCCTGCCTTTCGTAGCTTTTCAATTCGACATTCCTGCCGAAAAAGTAAATGCATTGTCCTACGCATGGGATACCTCGGCCGTCTCGGACGGAACGTATTCCATTCAGTTGAAGGTCAAAGGTCAGTCTGAAGCAGCTGCCGATGTTCTGGTAGATAACAACGGACCGGAAATTAGCGCAACCGTTGAAGAGGGCAAGAGTTACAAGGGCGGCATCCCGATCGATGTGACCGTCACGGATCGCGTATCGGGCGTGGACCGGGTCGAGGTTACGCTCGATGGACGAGCCATCCAGCTGCCGTACAATACTTCCTCGGCTGAGCTTGAACCAGGCGATCATAAGCTGGAAATTCGCGCAGTGGACAAGATCGGCAACCGCTCGGAACGAACCGTGACGTTTAACACGGCTCAGGAGCATCCGAATAAACCTGTGTTGGTGTCGCCGGCAAATAAGGAGAGCGGCACCGGGCTGTCGCCGGAGCTGAAGGTTCAAGTCAGCGATCCATCGGATGACGAGCTCGAGGTCTCCTTCCATCAGGCTTATTCGTATCATGCTTTAAGCGGGGATCGGGTGAAATTGTCCAAGAACGCTTCGGACGAAGAACCGCCAAAGGATAGATTCCCTGCGGGCGAAACTGTGCTGACCGAAGAGGAATTGAAGCGGGTATCCGAATCCAACGATGAATATGTCACCGTAGATTCAACGTCTCAATTCCCTTACATCCGGTTCGAGGCAGAGCTGGAGCATGCCGTCGAGCCCGGCGACAGCGTCGAAGTCGCTTGGGAAGGACACACGGTGTCCGGCCGCAAGGTCACGATGTATGCGTGGAACCACAAGCTGAGCAAATGGACGGAAATAACCAAGCATATTGCCCAGTCTGAAGATGATTTTACGCTTCGAGGCGAACTGACGGCAGCAGACTATGTACAGAATAATAAAGTCGATGTGATCGTACAGGATGAAATTCCTTCCCGAGGGGATTATGATTACACCTTTGTATGGGTATCCGATACGCAGTTCTTGACGGAGCTCTATCCGCATATTCAGCAAAAGCAGTTCGAATGGATCGTTGATTCCATCGATGAGATGAACATCAAATATTTGTTCCATACCGGTGATATCGTGAATGATCCAACAGCCGAATACCAATGGAAACGTGCCGATGCTTACATGAACATGCTGGAGGATGCCAAGCTGCCGCACGGCGTGCTTGCCGGGAATCATGACGTGGGCAGCTACGATTGGGATTACACGACCTACGGTCAATATTTCGGGGAAGACCGTTATAAGGATCAGCCCTATTACGGAGGCTCCTACAAGAACAACCGGGGACATTACGATCTGGTCTCCGTCGAAGGCAACGACTTCATCATGATGTATATGGGATGGGGCGTCGAAGACGAGGATATCAAGTGGATGAACGAGGTTCTGGCTGAATATCCGGATCGTATCGCTTTCCTGAATTTCCATGATTACATGCTCGCGAACGGAACGCGTTCCGGCGTAGGCAATAAGCTGTACAAGGAAGTAGTCGTCCCTAATCCGAACGTGGTTGCCGTATTGAGCGGCCATTACACGGGAGCCAGCCTGCTTAAGAACGAATTGGACGATGACGGTGACGGCAATACGGACCGAACCGTGTATCAGATGCTGGCGGACTATCAAGGACATGCGGACGGCGGCAGCGGATATTTGAGACTGCTGCATTTTGATAAGGAAAGCAATCAGATTTACGTGAATACGTACTCTCCTTACTTGGATAAGTACAATTATTATACGAATCCGGGCGTGGATGAATTTACGATGAACCTGGATCTTGAGCCGAAACTGAAGCGGGTAGCCACCGATTCGATCCAGGTGAATCATCTGAGAGGAGAGGCCATCGGTACGCCGCAAAAGGCAGCGAGCGGCACGGAGGTTACTCAGCCGTGGGCAGGACTGTTATCCAATGGAACCTATTCCTGGTATGCCGTCGCCCAAGATGAATTCGGGGGAAGAACGGTATCGGACGTATGGACGTTCACAACGGATGAAGGGGGTCTCGCGGCCCCAACCAATCTGAAAGCACTTCAGGTCACGTCGTCCTCGGTTCAAATCGGCTGGGATCCTGTGAACCGTCCGGACCAGCAAGTCGTGAGCTATCATGTGTATCAGGACGGACAGCAAGTGGCCACCGTTACGGACAGCGTATACGAAGCGACAGGGCTTACGCCGGATACGCCGTACGAATTCAAAGTAACCGCCTCGGATCAGCATGGAGCGGAATCGCCACCAAGCGAGATCTTAACGGTGATCACGAGTGCTGTAGACGTTCCGGGTGCGCCGGTATGGACGCCCGGGGAGTTGGAATTTTCGGAGATCACATCGAACCGTGTAACCATGAGCTGGCCGGAGGCGGCTGCAAGCGATGGCGTGGAAGGATATCGCGTATATATGAAAGGCCGGGAGGAACCGGTGGTGACCGTGACCAGCGATGTGTATTCGCATACCGCAGCCGGGCTTACGCCGGATACGCGTTATCATTTTACCGTCAAAGCTTATAACGCTGCCGGCGAGAGCCTGGGACTCCATAACTCGGTCACGACTTCGGCTGCAGGAGTGGACAAGAGCGAGTTAATCGGATTAATCGCCTCGGCGCAGCAAAGGCTCGACGAAACACGGGAAGGCTCATCGCCAGGGCAGTATCCGGCAGGCGCAAGGTCAGCGCTCCGTGACGCGATTGCAAACGCCAGCGCCATAGCGCAGCAGGATCATGCAACTGCGAAGGATGTCAAGGACGCAATGACCGCACTGCAAGCCGCGATCCGCGCCTATAACGCTTCGGTGATCCCTTCATCCGAGAATCCTCCGTCATCGGGATCGGAATCCTCTGGCGGTGGAGTCCCCTTGTCCGGAAACAATCAATTAAAAGCGCTGGAAGTCATCATTGGCGGCGTAGCGGCTGCATTAACCCCTGCGTTCAACGAAAGCACGACGGAGTACCGGCTTGAAACGGATGCGGAATCCGTGCAGCTCCGCGTTGGGGCTGCGCATGGCAAGGCCGCTGTCCTTCTGGAAGGAGAGCCTCTGAAGAATGATCAGGTCATCAAGCTGAAGGAAGGGGATAACGTCCTGAAGCTGGTGGTTCGGGCCGAGAACGGTGCGACCAAAACCTATCAATTAACCATACACCGTAAGGCGAAAGCAGGGACAGAAGAACCGAAGCCGGAACCCCAGCCGGTGCTGTTAACCGACATCGGCGGACATTGGGCTTCATCCGCGATTGAGCAGGCGGTTTCGCTCGGCATCGTTGGCGGCTATCCGGATCAGACCTTCAAACCGGACCGTCAGGTCACGCGTGCCGAATTTATGGTGATGATGGCAAAAGCACTGAAAGGTCAAGCGGGATCTGAGAAACTGAGCTTCAAAGACAGCTCCTCCATCGGATCCTGGGCGCTTGAAGCGATTCAATGGGCCGTATCCGAAGGCATCGTGAAAGGATATCAAGACGGGACATTCAAACCGAACGAATCCGTTAACCGTGCGGAAATGGCGGTGATGATCGTACGCTACCTAGGCCTTACCCAGCCAGGTGCCGGAACGGACTTCCGCGATCAGCAGAATATTCCGGCTTGGGCAGAGAAGGAAATCGCAGCCGCGGTCGAGGCCGGCATCGTGAACGGACGTTCGGGTAACCGGTTTGCACCTCAGGAATCTGCGACCCGTGCGGAAGCGGTCATGATGATACTTCGGATGCTGGAGCATGCAGAGTAAAGTAACCATACGAATGTAGAACATAGAAAAAGGCGGACATGGAGCAATTGCTCCAGTGTCCGCCTTTTTTACAGTTGTAGGCTTAAAGGGTTGCCCCTGGTCATATGACGCCAAACGGCACGCTAAGGAGCCCCAATTTACCCAAACGAACTTTAGACCCACCGTCCACCGCGGAATACGGGTTCAATCGTACCGTCCGCCAGCACGCCGTCAATGTCCAGTTCAGCGGAACCGATCATGAAATCGACATGCGTCAGACTGACATTGGCTCCGCGAGCCAGCAGTTCTTCCTTGCTCATCTTGGTGCCGCCTTCGATATTCACGGGATAGGCGCTTCCCAGCGCAAAGTGGCAGGAGGCGTTCTCATCGATGCCGGTGTTATAGAAGACTCGGTTTAGCTGCGAGATCGGCGAATCATGCGGCACGAGTGCCATCTCTCCAAGATACGAGGCGCCCTCGTCCGTTTCCAGCAGCGTCGTGAGATGCTCCCGTCCGGATTCGGCTTCATATGCAACAACCTTGCCGTCCTTGAACGTGAGCTTTATGCCTTCCACCAGGCGGCCGTTCAGATTCAGCGGAAGGGTACTGGATACGGTCCCGTTCACGCCCGTGCGATGAGGCATTGTATAGATTTCTTCGGTGGGCATATTCGCTACGAAATACACCCCGGCCTCATTCTCGTCACCGCCGCCGAGCCAAAGGTAACCTTCCGGCATGTCGACGCGCAGATCCGTTCCCGGCGCACGATAGTGGAAACTCTTGTAGCGTTTGGCATTCATGTGGTTCTGGCGCAGCTTCAGTCCGGCGATATGATCCCGCCACGCGGCTACCGGATCTTCGCTGCCTACCCGATTCATCAGGAATACGGCATCCCACATCGCTTGGATGCGCTCTTCTTCGGGGAGGTCCGGGAATACTTTATTGGCCCAGGCTCGGGTAGGCGCCTTAATGAGCGACCAGCTGATCTTATTGTTACGGACGTATACCTGATATTTTTCGTTAGCCATGGCAGCAGCCTTAACGGCTGTAGATACTTTTACCGAATCAATGCCGCGGAACAGCTCGGGATCCGGAACCTTAATGCGCAGAATGGCTCCTCCGCCTTCAGCGAGCTGCTGCATGGCGTCGGCCTGCCACTGCGGATAATAATGGAAGGAGTCTTCCGGTGCCTTCTCATAGCGAATTCGGGTGATTTTTTCGTCTTCCCAGTCGACTTGCACATATTTGGCGCCTGCATCATATGCTTTGGCCACGATGCGGCGTGTCAACTCTACGGTCTCGATTGGAGCATTGATGATCAGCACTTGGCCCGGTTGAACGTTTACGCCAACCTTCACGACCAGCTCCGCGTATTTCTCCAGATTTTTCTCGAAATTGTCCATATGTAGATATCCTCCATTTCAGATGTACACTTCATTCTATCACGTTGCGGAGGGCTGCTGCTGACTCTTCTTTTTGCCAAGGGTCCGGGAGATTTGCCTTTCCAGCAGGTGTTTCAATTCATGGAGCGCTGCAATCTGACTGTCCACGCTGCTTAATTTGTCCTCATAAAAGGAGAGCATTTCTTCGCAATATTCATAATCGTCCGGCGAAGCGACTTCACCGCGAAACAATACGCGAATTTGATCCGTGGTCAAGCCCAGCTTTAAGTACAATTGGATCATTTTGACCCGTTCGATGGCGGACGCGTTAAAATGGCGGTAATCATTATCGAGTCTATCGGCTTCCAGCAGGCCTTTTTGTTCATAATGCCGGATCGAGCGTGCGCTGACCTGGCTACGCTGCGATAATTCACTGATCTTCATATCACATGACCTCCTTGGCATGAGCTAAGATAAACCGATTATACGCTACCCCGCATGCGAACATAAAGCCATTAGGCTGCTTGAATAAGAGAGTTTGATAAAAAATAACGGAATCGGGGACAAAAGTGTGACAGTCACCTGTCATACTTTTCGATTTACAATGACTGCAGTACTAAGGAAACCTACTTAGAAGGAGTGTATGAGAACTTGAAGACACAAACAGCCAACAACAACAAACTGCCCATCGTGCTTGCCGGCCTGCTGCTCGGCATCTTGATGGCCTCCATGGACAATACGATCGTAGCGACCGCCATGGGAAACATCGTCGGGGAGCTCGGAGGACTTGATCATTTCGTATGGGTGACCTCCGCGTATATGGTTGCCGAGCTTGCGGGGATGCCGATCTTCGGCAAACTGTCCGATATGTATGGACGCAAAAAATTCTTTGTGTTCGGGATGATTGTATTCATGCTGGGCTCCGTGCTGTGCGGTACGGCAAGCTCCATCACGGAGCTGGCGCTGTATCGGGCCGTGCAAGGCGTAGGGGGCGGAGCGCTCATCCCGATTGCATTCGCGATCATGTTCGACACCGTGCCGCTGGAGAAGCGCGGAAAGCTCACCGGTTTGTTCGGAGCCGTCTTTGGATTATCCAGCATTTTCGGGCCGCTCGCAGGCGCTTATATTACGGATCATATTACCTGGCAATGGATATTCTATATTAATTTGCCGATCGGCATCGTGGCCTTCCTGATGGTGACGGTATTCTATAAGGAATCGCATGAACGTTCCAAACAGCCGATCGATTGGAAGGGAGCAACCACGCTCCTTGCGGGCGTGATCTGTTTCATGTTCGCGCTTGAGCTTGGAGGGAAGCAATGGGCATGGGATTCCTGGGTCATCCTGGCTTTGTTTGGCGCTGCCGCCGTCATGCTTGTGCTCTTCGTGCTTGCCGAGAGAAGGGCGGAGGAGCCGATCATCTCGTTTCATTTATTCAAGAATAAACTCTATACCTCAAGCGTGCTGTGCGGCTTGTTTAGCGGAGGATCCTTCATCGTGGCTTCCGTTTACATTCCGATTTTCATTCAAGGCGTGCTCGGCGGAAGCGCCACGAACTCGGGGCTGGTCCTGCTGCCGATGATGGTGGGCTCGGTCGTCACGGCGACGGTCAGCGGTTTTCTGATGAGTAAAATCTCGTATCGCAGCATCATGATCCCGACGCTGATCCTGTTTACGGGAGGGATGGTGCTCGCTTCGACGTTAACCGCGGAATCCAGCAGGTTCATCGTTACCCTGTACATGGTTCTGATCGGGCTTGGCATCGGCGGATCGTTCTCCGTGCTGGGAACGGCGGTCATGCATGGCTTATCCTATAAACAGCGCGGGATGGCGAGCTCGACCTTCAATTTCACGCGGTCGCTTGGAATGACCATTGGCATTACGGTGTTCGGGTTGATCCAGAGCCGATCCTTCACCGGTTCCTTAACATCGGGATCGGACGTGATGAACACCGGTGGGCTTCCTGAAGGATTCGATCTTAAGGATCCTCACATCTTATTGGCACCGGAGACGAGATCATGGATTCCGTCCGACCTGCTCAAGCCGATCTCGGACACGCTCGCTTCCTCCATCGCGGCTACGTTTGCCTGGGCTATCGTTCCTGCAGCGTTAGCGCTTCTGGCAGCAGCCTTAATGGGACGCAAAAAGCTGGATGAAACGGCAGAACTGAAAAGGGAGGAGACAGCCGATTCAGCAGAAGAGGCAGGGACGAAAGAAAATGAACAGCTGGTCATGGTGCCGTAGCGCGTACGTCTTGGACCGGAATATTGAAAGGAGCTGCCTGTCAGGCATAACACCTGGAGGCAGCTCCTTTGCCGTTAACTCTTAATCGCGCCTGCGGCGATATCGGAAATGAATTGCTTGCTGATGAACAAGAACATGACGATCAGCGGGATGACCGCGAGCAGCGTGCCGGCAATGACCATCGAATAGTCGGTGGTATATATTCCGTTTAATGATGATAACGCAACCTGCAAGGTGAACTTGTTCTCATCATTTAGAATGATGAGCGGCCACAGATAGTCGTTCCATACCCCGATGAACGTGAAGGCGGCCAAGAACGATAAAGCGGGCCGAAGAATCGGCAGCGATATGTTCCAATAGAGGCGGAAGAAACCGCAGCCGTCGATTTTACCGGCATCGAGAAGCTCCGAAGGCACCGATTCCTGTGCATACTGCCTGATCCAGAAGATTCCGAAAGCGTTGACCATTCCCGGTATGATCAGGGCCTTGTAGGTGCCCACCCATCCGAATTCTGCCATAATGACAAACGAAGGCACCAAGGATAATTGTGCGGGCGCCATCATGGTGGCAAGCAGCAGCACAAACAGCCATTTTTTGCCCGGGAACTGGAATTTGGCGAACGTGAATCCGGCCAGGGAATCGAAGAATAAGACCAGCAGCGTACAAGCGGAAGCGACGAACAGGGTATTCCAGAAGGCGCCGAAGAAGTCGATGCTGCTCAGCACCCTCGACACGTTATCCAGCAAGTGCGGACCGAACCATAGTTTCGGAGGAAAGCTGTAGATATCCGAAGTGGTGCGCGTCGCCATCACAAGCAGCCAGTAGAAGGGAAAAATGGATAAGATCAATCCGGCGATCAACCCGGTGTGCAGCAGAATGGATTTCCATTTGAACATACGATTCACCCCCATTTTCAGTCATTGGAAGGACTGCCCTGCACCATTTTCCAGTTCACGATGGAAAAGAGGGCGATGAGCAGGAACATGCCCCAGCCGACGGCAGCGCCATATCCGAAATAGTTGTTCACGAAGGCTTCGCGGTACAGGTAGAGGACGATGGTCATCCCGCCGCCGCTTACGCCGCCGTCATTGCCGACCAGCACTTGCGGCTCGGTGAAGATCTGCATGCCGCCGATGGTTGACGTAATGACCGTAAAGAGAATGATGGGCCTTAGATTGGGAATGGTGATTCTGAAAAAGGATTGAATGCCGGTGGCTCCGTCGATCTTGGCTGCCTCGTACAGAACCGTCGGGATGCTCTGCAGCCCGGCAAGATAGATGATGGCGTTATATCCCGCCCATCTCCATATAACCATGACCGAAATGGCTAACTGAATGCCCCACGTCTTATTCAACCATTCGACGGAGTTGAGGCCGAGCAAGGACAACATATAGTTGAGGAGACCGTAGTTGTTCGAGAAGACCGTGCCGAACACGATGGCAACCGCAACAAGCGAGGTGACGTTGGGCAGGAAATAACCGATGCGAAAGAAGGTGCGGAAACGGACGAACGATGCATTTAGCAGGAAAGCCACGACCAGCGCGATGAACAGCATCGGTATCGTGGAGTAAATCCAGATCAGCAGTGTATTGCCGACGGCTCTCCAAAATTCCGGATCGGTCAGCATGAATTGATAGTTATTGAGACCGTTATAGGTCATCTCGCCGATGCCGTCCCATTTTTGAAAGGACAGGAACATGGAAAAGGCGATCGGGAACAGCCCGAAGATGGCAAATAGAATGTAAAAAGGGGATATCGCCAAATATTCTTTGCGGTGCTTCCAGATCTGTGCAGACAGTCGGTCTTGGGATTTCGGATGCTTGGGAACAGGCTTCTGTTCCACGGGCGTGCGATTCAGCATTGGATTATCCATCGTACTGTACCTCCTGTAGCGGTTGGTATTTAAGTACTCCTAACAATCGGAAAGCCATACCTCGCAAAACAAGAACCTTGGTCAGCGCAGCAGTTCTTTTTTGACCCTGGCCAGCGCGTCGGCCCAGGCTTTATCGGGATTTTTGCCCTGAAGGGCAACCGAGGACAGCTCTCGATTGACAATGCCGTTGACATTCGCGAACTTCCCGCCGAAATAAGCCGGCTTAACGTTTCGTGCAGATTCCGAGAACACCTCGCCGGTCGCCTGATTTCCGAAAAATTCTTCGGGTTCCTTCATGACGGGTGCATCCAGCGCGTCCTTGGCGGAAGGGAAGAGGTTGATCTTCTTAAAGGACTGAACCTGATTTTCCGGGTTCTGAATGTATTTCATGACATCAAATGCTTCCTGCGGATATTTACTTGTCTTCATAATGGCAAGGAAGGAACCGCCGTTGTTGCCGTCACCGCCAGGTGCACGGGCTACCCTCCATTTGCCGGTGGTGTCCGGCGCCGCCTGCATGAGTATTTCCTTCATCCAGACCGCACCGACAAAGGAAGCGACCCGCCCGTTGTTCATGGCGGCATTCCACTCTGAGGAAGAAGTGTTGACGTTGGCGCTCAGCTTCATTTGGGAGGCCTTTACCGCCGTATCCCAGGCCGTTTTCATCGAGGATTCCGCAGACTCGCCGATGAACGTTCCATCCTCGGCAAAATAGATGCGATCGGATTGGGCGTTGATTTGGGTATAAATGTTCGTGATGTTATCGAGCATTTTCACTTTTTGATCAAAATGCTCCTGCAGCTTCTGTCCCGCCTCGAAATATTGAACCCAGGAGCCGAGCTGCTCGTGGACATCTTCCGGTTCGGTCGGAAGTCCGGCTTCCTCGAACAAATCCGCTCTGTAGTATAAAGCCGTTGGCCCCGTATCGATCGGCAGGGCGATCATGGCGCCTTCCGGCGTAACGCCGAGCTTCCATTTCCAATCCAGGAAATCCGGTTCGATTTCTTTGGCGCCAAGCTCATACAGATCGTAGAAGCGATCCGAACTCGTAAACAGCTCCGCCACCCAGTCGTTAAATGCGACGATGTCCGGCCCTCCGGAGCCGGCGGCCAGCGTTGTTTTTAATTTCGATTTGAAGTCGCCTCCGATTTTTTGCGCGTCGATGCGGATACCCGGAAACTCCTTTTCAACAGACTTAATCAGCTCATCGTCCAGGCTTCGGTTCCAATACCAAAGTGTAAGCGTTTTCGTTTTTTCGGTTGAAGCATTTCCCGTACAACCGCTGATGATCAAGACAAGAATCAGTAACCCTAAGCTAACCATCCTGCGTGTATTCACTATCGTCAGCCTCCTAACGTGGTGAAGTCGGTGATGCTTAAATCTTATTCAGTTACCAAGCTTGCGTGAGTAAAAATATATGATTACCTTAATACAATAGACTAAAAATTAAAACATCCAAAATAAGGATTTGGCACGTTCCGGCGTATAATTGCCTCCTTCCAATGCACGTTATGTACTGCGGATGTAGTTGAAACACGCATCGCGTGCCCGAACGCTTCCGGACGGCAATGCATGGAACGGCAAAACCTCCTTCCTTTGACTTTCTTATAGAATAGCTTCAAACTATTTTCATTATAAGTTAATATTGTATGGAAAATGAAGTGCTGGATTGGTAAATCCAAAGACCTGATTTTGGGGCACGGCGTGAATCGCTGAACCGGTTCATCCCTGGCTAAAAAGAGACATAGGATGAATATACGAAAAGCAACTCCGCCATAACCATAGCAAACCGAAATAAACGAAGTTTGGAGGCCGGCTGATGGCGCAATTTGCATTAATCTCCGACATACACGGAAATATCCCTGCACTGGAGGCAGTTCTTAGGGATATCCAACGCCGCGGAATAGAAACCATCTATTGCCTGGGCGACTTGATCGGCAAGGGCCCGCACGGCGATGTGGCGGTGGATATGGTACGAACCCATTGCCAGCAGGTCATTAAGGGGAATTGGGACGACTTTATTGGCAATGAGACCGATGATCCGTCGCTGCTATGGCATCAGCATAGACTCGGAAGCGAGAGGCTGCAATATCTTGCCGGCCTCCCTTATGTCATAGAATTCATGATGAGCGGTAAATGGGTCCGGCTGTTTCATGCTTCGCCGCGAAGCGTGTACGAACGGATCCAGCCCTGGGATGACCAGGAGAAGCGGGCTACCTTGTTTCACAGCTCCCCGCTGTGCGGCAGCCCGAGAATCGCGGACGTCGCCGGTTACGGCGATATCCATAATGCCTATCACCAGCATCTGGACGGGAGAACGCTGTTTAATACCGGCAGCGTCGGCAATCCACTTGAAATGCCCGAGGCGTCTTACGTCGTTCTGGAGGGAGTCTATGGAAGCGAAGATCCCGCGCCGTTAAACATTCAATGCATCCGTGTGCCGTATCCGATCGAACAAGCCGTGCAGGATGCGTTGGAGTCCGGCATGCCCCACCCTGAATCGTATATTCTCGAGATTCGAACAGGGCGGTATCAAGCGCGAAAAGACTAACGGCATCGGAGACAAAAGGGATAAGCGAACGCCGGAGGCGATCTTTAAGTCCGCATTGCGCGCGTTCGTCTACTCCTGGATGATAGCAAATTTCGAAGAACCGGCTAAGCCGGCTCTTTTTTATTTTAACGGCAGCATAGTATTACAATATGTTCCATTTAAGGAGGAGGATGATGGATTAAATAGGAATGGGTGTTCTTAAATAGGTCTTTAGAAGGGTAGGGAGCAGGGCGAAGATTCGATATGATTAAACGTAATGGATATTATTGCTGTTTATTGAACGCAGCGATTTGATTTAGGAGGGTATGAGTTTGGTCGAGATTACAGAGACATGGATCGATTCGCAGGCACCGAATAGCGCCGCCATTAAGAACGGGCAAGGTCTGGTAAAAAAAGGACGTTTCCTCAAGCTGCATCATTCCGAGGATCAAGCCGTGTTGTTCGGCACTTGTGCCGGCAGCGGAAGTTCCGATTACCAGCCGTCCGCCGATTTTGCGGTGCCGGAGAAGCCGGTCATGCGGTGCACCTGCCCGAGCCGGCAGTTTCCGTGCAAACATGTGCTTGGACTGCTATATGCTTATGCAGGCGGAGCGTCGTTCACCCCCGCCGAGGTGCCGGAGGATTTGGCCGCCAAGCGGGAGAAGGCGGAGAAGCGGGAAGAGCGCAAGCTCAAAGAAGCAGCCGAAGGAGCAGCACCCAAACCGAAGAAGGTTAACAAATCGGCGTTAAAAAAGAAACTCCAAGCGCAGCTGGAAGGCTTGGACGTATTGGAAAAGCTTATACACTCGTTGATCCGGAACGGTCTCGGGACATTGGACAAAAAAGAACATAAGCGGATCCAGGAGCATGTGAAGCAGATGGGCAATTATTACTTATCGGGTGCTCAGACGGAACTCCGCCGCCTGGCGCTGGTTCTGTCATCCGAAGACCAGGAGAAAGCTTATACATATGCGGTGGGGCAGCTTGCCGTCATGAACGCAATGATCAAGAAGGGCAAACAGTACCTGACCACAAAACTTGAGGATCCGGATATGAGGCTGGACCACGAGTCGACGATAGAGGAATGGCTGGGGCATGCATGGCAGCTGACCGAGCTGCAGAGCTATGGGTTAGTGAACGAAGGAGCAGAGCTGGTGCAGCTTTCATTTCTGAGTTATGCCGACGATGCGCGGCTGGAGCATGTGGATACCGGATATTGGATCCAGAAGGACAGCGGCGAAATCCACCGAACGATCCAATACCGTCCTTATAAAGCCGCCAAGCTGATGCGGGAAGAAGACAGCTTCTTTGATAAAGCCCATGTCCCTGTACTGTATCGCTACCCGGGAGATATGAACCGGCGTGTTCGCTTTGAAGAAATGACCTCAAGTCCGGTAACGGAAGAGGATCTGGAATGGATTCGCAACCATGCGGCAGGTTCTTATGCTGAAGCCGTTAAAAAGGTGAAGAACCAGCTCAAGAATCCGCTAAGCGACAGCAACCCCGTCATGCTGCTGCATGTATCCGGGATCGGCCGGAACGCTGAAGGGCAATATGCCATTACGGATGAATCCGGGCAGTCGATCGGGCTGGCCGATGTGTATATGGAACCAACCGTGCCGATGCTGCGGTATTTGCCGGAGGAGAAGCTGAGCGGCGTATCCATGCTGGTTATGTTTGAGCACAACCTTGCGACGGGCCGTCTCTGGGCACAGCCGCTAAGCATCATTACGACGAACGAAATCATCCGGCTATTGTACTAAGCAGGGTAACGAAGGAGGAAAGCGAACATGAGTACGGCATTACTGCAGGAGCTTAACCAAGAGGTTAGGCGTTTATATATCGCCGGCAGCGAGCTCGCGGCAGGCGATTTCCGCCTGAAGCGGCTGCTGCCGCAGTTTCAACAACTGGGAGAACGCGCTCCCGTGTTCAAACGATTGGGCGAAGGAATCCTTGCCTTGATCGAGCCGGATTCCGGGAAGGAAAACCAGTCCGCACAGTTGCTTCAGGATTTAAACCAGCTGCTGAGCTCCGTGCTGCATACGCAAGGAACGACAGCACCCGAGGGAGAACTGTTTCAGGCAGACCATCATCCGGTTTCGCTGTCATCCCATTTATCCTACCGCAAGCTTTCAGCAGTACAGACCGCCCTGACCACGACGGGCAGCGGCCGTTACGAGATCATAGAAGAAGCGTGGAAGGAAGGGGTGTTCCAAGATTTCCGTCTGGTATACCTTGCAATCGAAGCGTTGAATGACCCCTACGTCGAGATTGGCGAGCTCGCGGCCAATGAGATACTGCCGGCGTACGGCCCGGAAATCGTTCCGTTTCTGATGGAAAGCTTTAATCCGGCGGGCGGAAAGCCGGAATCACGCAAGCTGAAGGTGATGGCGGCAGCAGGCGGGAAGGAAGCGCTGGAGCTGATCCGCCAAGCAGCCGAGATCGGCAGCGACGAGGTGCGGTGCATGGCGATCAAATTGCTTGCGCCGTACGAAGAGTTTGAAGCGGATCTGATGGAATGGAGCAGGAGCAAGAAGAAGGTCATCCGCGAGGCGGCCTACGGCGCGCTGGCCGAGAACGGTTCCGATCAAGCCGTGGGGCGGTTGTATGAAGCCGCTCAAGGAAAAGACAAAGAGCTGGTGAATCCTGCCTTAGGCAGATGCCGTTCCGCCCTGTTGACGGATTGGCTTGTACGAGACTTGTCGGCGGAGCTTCAATCGGTTTCCGAATCCCTGGGCGACAAGCAAAAGCTGGAGGAAAGCTGGATCAAGGTGAAACGCTGTTTGTGGGCCCTGCACGACAAACAAAATCCGGAGCTCGAGGAGCTGTACCGGAACGTGCTTCAGCAGTATGCCTTATACATCAAGTCTCTGGGATGGACCTATCTGATGAATGAAGCGGTCATCTACATGAATCGCGTGGATTCCGGGGAAGCCAGGGAACTGATGCGCCAAAATGCGGAGAATGATATAGAGCAATATAGACACAGCGGCTCTTATGTCCGCGAGGTATTCCAAAAAGCAACGCGCGTGCTGCCGCCTGAACGCGTATATGAACAATACAAGGACGTTCTGTTGCAAGGCTTCGCCTCGTCGCCGCTCAGCAACGCGGCCAAAGAGCGGAAAAAGCTTTTGGATACCCTATCTGATCTGGTAATCCGCAGGCAGTATAAGCCTTATGAGGAAGTAATGCCGTTTGCGGGCAAGGAGAGCTACACGTATTACGTGGAGATGCTCCCGCAAGAGCAGCTGCTGGCGTGCTGGGATGACAGATGGCTGGAGTTGTTGATCGAGCAGGATGAGCTGGCGCTGGTCAGCGCGTTCGCCCGCCGGGGACATCGGAAAGCCGAATCGTATTTGCTGGCAAAGCTGCAGAATTCGCCGGAATTCCGCAACCGGTTTGCCAATCTGATTATTATGGGTCTTGTTCGTACCGGCATAAAGGATGAAGAGCTGTTTGAAGCTGTTGTGGCCGCTCTTGAGGATAAGCGCAATCAGGACTGCTACATGATCGAGCCTTTTACATTCTCGCAGCTGTGCCGGTTGCCTGCAGATTATCATGACCGCGTTCATGCGGTCCTGGGCAACTACAAGGACAACGCCGAGGATCAGCTTCGATATATCCTTCGCAAGATGAAAGAACAATAAATATTAAGGAGTGGAACCATGGGAGCAGGTCAAGAGCAATTGGAAGATATCATGCGTCAGCCCGCGGAAATACTGTTTCGTCATGAGCTGGAAGCGCTGCGCAAGGAGGATACCGGGAAAATTCCTGCCGGATGGCAGATGTCCCCTCAATCCGTACTCAAATTCATCGTTGGCGGCAAGGCCGGCAAGACGGAAATCACGCCTAAATATATCGGAAACCAACGACTGATCGAGATGGCGGTCGCTACCCTGGTAACCGACCGCGCCCTGTTATTGATCGGGGAACCGGGCACGGCCAAATCCTGGCTGTCCGAAAATCTGGCGGCAGCAATCTATGGAAATTCCGGATTGGTCGTACAGGGCACGGCTGGAACAAGCGAAGAACACGTGCGGTATTCCTGGAACTACGCCATGCTGCTTGCCCAAGGCCCTACCCCCGAAGCGCTGGTGCAGAGCCCGATCATGCGGGCGATGGAAGCGGGCGGGATCGCCCGGTTCGAAGAGATTTCCCGCTGCGCCTCGGAGGTACAGGATGCCCTCATCTCCATTTTGTCCGAAAAGACGATATCGGTGCCTGAACTCGGAAAAGAAATGAATGCCCGAAAAGGCTTCTCGATTATCGCTACAGCGAATACGAGAGACCGCGGGGTCAATGAGATGTCGACCGCGCTGAAGCGCCGTTTCAACATCATCGTGCTTCCGGCTCCTGCGGATCTGGAAACCGAAATCGAAATCGTGAAGAAACGGGTGTCGGAGATTGCTTCCTCTTACGATCTTCAGGCTGCTGCTCCTGCAGATGAAGCACTGCTTAAGGTAGTTACCATCTTTCGCGAGCTGCGCAGCGGCATGACCCTGGATAAAAAGGAAAAAGTGAAGTCTCCTGCCGGGGTAATCTCGACGGCTGAAGCGATTTCGCTCCTGACCAACAGCATGGCGCTGGCAGCCAGCTTTGGCAGCGGGGAGCTCACCGACGAGGATTTGGCAGCAGGACTTCAAGGCGCGATCGTGAAGGATGATGATAAGGACCGGCTCGTGTGGAAGGAATATCTCGACAACGTGATGAAAAAGCGCGGTGCCGAGTGGCGGGGCTTATATCAAGCATGTAAGGAGATAAACAAGTGAATGCCGCCGGCATCCATGTTTTTGGCGTTCGGCATTTGTCACCCGCCGGTGCGAAGCATTTAGTAGATTTTCTGGATGAGATTGATCCCACCGCCGTCCTCATTGAAGGACCGTCTGACGCTAGCGGGGAAATCCGGCATCTGGCCCTTGCCACGACAAAGCCGCCGGTTGCCATATTGGCATTTACCGAAGAAGTGCCGGTACAAACCGTACTTTGGCCTTTTGCGGTATATTCTCCGGAATATCAGGCGATGAAATGGGCGCAGAAGCATGGAGCCTACGCCGCATTTATCGATCTGCCGTCGTCCTCTGCCGTATGCCTTCAGGAGCTCCGCCGCAGCCCGGTAGGCGGTTCTGGCGGGGAAGAGTCCGAAGCCGGGAAGCCGGAAAGCGTTTCAGGTGCAGCAGAGCCGTCGGATGATAGCCTGCCGGCCGGAAAATCCGTATATGAGCGGATAGCCGAGCTTGCTGGCGAATACGATTACGATATGTACTGGGAGCGGAGTTATGAACATAATTTAAACGCGGGGTCTTACCGGCAATCCATAACGGCTTTTTCCGGGCATATGCGAGAGCTTTCGGAGGAGAGAGAACGGCTTGAGGATACAGTGGAGTACGCCTACAATGCCGTTCGGGAGTCTTACATGCGCCGTCAGATTGTTGAAGCGATTGCGGCGGGGCATGAGCCCGAACGCATTGTAGTCGTCTGCGGGGCATACCATGCCCCTGCCCTTAGCGATTTGTCTAACCCGATGAGCGACGAGGAATTAACTCAGCTGCCTTCCCGGGCAACCAAACTGACCCTGATGCCATACTCTTACTATAAACTGTCGTCTATTTCCGGCTATGGCGCAGGAAATGCAGCTCCCCATTATTTTGAAATGATGTGGGAACGGATGCTGAAGGGCGCGCTAACGGAATTGCCGCATCAGTATTTATCCTTGGTGGCGGGCTCGATGAGAAAGAAAGGGACCCACCGGTCAACGGCAGAAGTGATCGAAGCCGTCCGGCTGGCGGAGTCGCTCGCCGCGCTCCATGGGGGCGGCATCCCCACCTTGCGGGATTTGCGGGATGCGGCCCAGACGCTGCTTGGGCGCGGTGAGCTTGCCGTCGTGGCAGAGGAGCTTGCCCGAACGGATATCGGCACGGCGATCGGCGAGCTGGCCGAAGGCGTCAGCCAGACGCCGATCCAGGACGACCTGAACCGCCAGCTCAAAAGGTTGAAGCTGGAGAAATATAAATCGGTTGTGGCCAACGATGTAATTCTGGATTTGCGCGAAAACCGGAGGGTTGCTTCGAAAGAATCCGCCTATCTGGATTTGAACCGTTCCTTCTTGTTTCACCGCTTGAAGCTGCTGGGGATTGACTTCGTCAGCGCGAGGCCGAGCGGGCAGGAGCAGGCGGCGTGGGCGGAGCACTGGGTTGTGAAATGGACGCCTGAGGTTGAAATCCAGGTCGTGGAGTCTACGCTGCTGGGAGAGACGGTAGAAGTAGCCGCCGCTTATATGCTCCAACAGAAGCTGGCGGACTGCAGCTCGATTGCCGAAGCCTCTTCGCTTATCCGAATCGCCTATGAGTGCGGGATGATTCACCAGATGGAAGCAGGCAGGCAGACCCTGCAGAAGCTGGCTGTGGACAGCCGTGATGTCGTACAGATCGCGGCCGCTTCCCGGTCGTTATCCGTGATGATCCGTTATGGCGGGGTCCGGCGAATGGATACGGAGCCGTTAGTGCCGCTGCTTCAGCAGCTGTTTATGCGCGCTTGCTTGTTCCTGCTTGATGGCAGCCAGTGCAGCGATGAGGTGTCCGGCTCGATGATCACCGCTATGAATGAGCTGAACAGCGTTGCGATGGAGCATGCCGAGCAGGTAGACGAGGAACTTTGGCTGCAAGAGCTTCGGCATTTGTCGGAAAGGGATGATCTCAATGCCCGTCTGTCGGGGTATGCCTGCGCGGTCTTAATGGAGCGGAACGCGATTTCCGCGCAGCAGTGCGCCGAAGAAGTTTCGCGCAGACTCTCCCCCGGCATTCCGGCCGATTTGGGGGCTGGATGGTTCGAGGGCTTATCGATGCGGAACCGTTATGCCCTGCTATCACGGTTAAGCTTGTGGGAGCAGCTGAATGAATACATCCTGTCCCTGGACGATGAGGAGTTCGCGCGCGCCCTTGTTTTTCTGCGCAGGGCGTTCAGCAGCTTCTCGCCCAAGGAAAAGACGATGATAGCCGAGCTGCTTGGTGAACTTTGGGGCGTGAACGCAGAGCAGGCCGCCGAGATTTTGACCGGTGACTTGAAGGAGGAAGAAGCAAAAATGCTGGACGAATTGAATGATTTTGATTTTGAGGATTTTTAGGCTATGAGCAGTATGCAAGAATCCAACCAAGTATCGCGATGGCGGCTCATTCTGGGCCAGTCGGCAGAGTCTCAGCTCGCGGGCTTCAGCCCCGACGGGAGCATTCAGCTGTCGGAGGAAGAACGCATCATGGACCGCGCGCTTGCTGCAATATACGATAATACGGACGGCGGGACGGATGCAGGCAGCGCGCCCTCGGGACAGCGGGGAGCCGGACAGGGGAAGTCGGCCCCTCGGCTCGCGCAGTGGCTGGGTGACGTCCGCTCCTTTTTTCCGGAAGACGTGGTGTCAATTATCCAGAATGATGCCATGGAACGAAAAGGCTGGAAGCAGCTGCTTTTTGAGCCCGAGGTGCTGGCTACGGTCAAGCCGGATATACAGCTGGTCGGCACGCTGCTGTCCCTGAAGGGGAAAATCCCCGAGAAAACGAAGGAAACGGCACGCCAGCTGGTGAAGGCGGTTGTGGATGAGCTGGTTCAGCGCCTTCACGAGGATATCCGCCGGGCGGTGACCGGGGCCTTGAACCGCAGGCAGCATACGCCGCTCCCTTCGCTCAGCGGGATCGACTGGAAGCGGACGATACAGCGCAATCTGAAAAACTATGATGCGGACCGCAAACAGATCGTGCCGGAGCGTTTTTACTATTTTGACAGAGCCAAACGGAGCAAAGAATGGACCGTCATCGTGGATATCGACCAAAGCGGTTCCATGGCGGAATCCGTGATCTGGGCTTCGGTTGTAGGATCCATATTTGCCAGCATTCCCTCGCTGGACACCCGCGTGGTGGTTTTCGATACGGAAGTCGTTGATCTGACCGAGCAGTGTGCCCATGACCCGGTGGATATGCTGTTCGGGATCCAGCTCGGCGGCGGGACGGATATTCATAAATCGGTCGCTTATTGCGAGCAGTTTATCGAGGAGCCGAAAAAGACGCTGTTCATCATCATTTCAGACCTGTATGAAGGCGGCAATCAGGCCGGACTGATCCGGCGCATGCGCGAATTGCGGGAAGCGGGGGTCAAGACGATGTGTCTTCTCGCTTTATCCGACGAGGGTAAACCCTTCTATGACGAGCAGGTAGCCAAACAGCTGTCCCGGGACGGCACCCCTTGCTTCGCATGCACTCCTGCGCTTCTTCCGCAGCTGGTGGAGGGCGCCCTCAAAGGGCAGGATTTGGCGGAGCTCGCGAAGCGGATTGGCACCAAAGGGATATAAACACTGATCCAGGGCGGGGTGCTTTAAGCCGCAAATCCGGTTCGCTTGTTAGATGACCGACTAAAAAGACCTCACCGTGATCCCGTAAAACGGATCATACGTGAGGTCTTCTGCATGTTATTATGATTGGTTATCGGTGTTTTGACCCGCGTTAGGCTGCTGCTGTTCAAACACCTCGGCTGCTTCTTCGGCAGAGAACTCGGTGTCAAATTCACCTGGAACCGGCATTTTGTTCAATTTCGTAGTCTGGACTTCCGCTTTTGTCGGTTCGTTGCCGTTACGGTTTTGTTCGCTCATAGTGGCACCTCCTTATGCTAGTACGACTTCTGTATTTTGCCAAGGATGCCTAAATTTTATGCAAAAAGGGCAGCAACAGCATCCGGCGGCATGTTCGGCACGAAGCTGACCGTTTCTCATGCTCATCGATGATAATAGAATTTCGTATTCAACGAATGCCTGTTTCTCTGCTATCATAGGGATAATCCTTTCAGGATAGACGGAGATCAGGCAGTACATACAGAACGGAGGATGTACGATGAGCAAGTCCTATACGTTCTACCCCCTTGGGGATTCGGCCGTCCTCATTCAATTTGCGGACTTCGTGAGCGAGAAGGTGCATAGTCAGGTCACAGACATGACGATGCGATTGGAACGGGAGCCATTTATGGGCTGGATCGAATGTATCCCGTCGTTTACGAGCATCGCGGTTTACTACGATTATCATAAGATCGAAAAGCCTGACGGATTCGATACGGTATTTGCATATGTATGCTCGATGCTGGAACAGCGGATGGAGGCGAACACGGCAGCCGAGAACCGGAAGCCTTACGAGGTTGTCGATATTCCGGTTTGTTACGGAGGCGAATTCGGGCCCGATTTGGACGAGGTGGCCCGGAAGAATCATCTGTCGCCCTTGGATGTCGTCAAGATTCATTCTGGGCAGGATTACTTGATCTATGCCATCGGTTTCGCCCCCGGGTTTCCGTATGTAGGAGGAATCCCGGAGCAAATCGCAACCCAGAGGAGAAAGACGCCCAGACTGCGAATACCGGCTGGTTCCGTTGGAATCGCCGGGACGCAAACCGGCATCTATCCGATTGAAACGCCGGGCGGCTGGCAGATTATCGGCCGGACGCCGCTCGCATTGTTTCGTCCCGGCGCCGAGCCGCCAACGCTGTTGAAAAGCGGGCAGTATATTCGGTTCCGGCCCATTCAAGCCGAGGAATACGAGCGGTTAAGGGAAGTGAGACTATGAGCATGACCGTCATCAAGCCGGGTCTGCTGGCGACTCTTCAGGATTCAGGGAGACGGGGTTACGGCAGGTACGGTATCATTACGGCTGGAGCCATGGACGACTATGCCTATCGGCTTGCCAACCGACTTGTCGGCAATGAGGGCGAACACGCCGTTCTGGAGATCACATGGTCAGGATTGGCCGTTGAATTTCACGACAATTGTTGGATTGCCCTTACAGGCGGGGATTTATCGCCGCTAATCGATGGCGTAAAGGTGCCCATGTGGCGCCCGGTGCTGGTCAAAGCGGGGCGTGTGCTGAGCTTTCAACAGCCGGCAGCGGGGTGCCGCGCTTATATGTCCGTATCCGGCGGATTTGATGTCCCGCCGGTCATGGGCAGCCTCAGCACGTATTTAAGGGCAGGTATCGGCGGATATGAGGGAAGAGCGCTCAAGCAAGGGGATACGCTGCATGCCCATCCTTCCCGGCTTCCGGTGGATTCGTCTGAACGAAACCTTCATGTTGATGATTCCGGCGGCTTTCTCACCGCGAAATGGTCCGTTTCTGCTTCAGGGTATGACTTCACCGGGCAAGATGCGGTGGTGCGCGTGCTGAACGGACGTCAATTCGATGATTTTGACGACGACAGCCAGCAAGCGTTGTTCCGGGATCGGTTCACCGTTACTCCGCAATCGGATCGTATGGGCTACCGATTGTCCGGTCCGCCGCTGACATTAAGGCAAGCAAAGGAATACATATCCGAGCCGGTTGCTTTGGGAACGGTACAGGTTCCCTCCGATGGCCAGCTGATTATTCTGATGGCGGATCGGCAGACGCTTGGCGGCTATCCCAAAATCGCGCAGGTGGCTTCGGTCGATATTCCGCTGATCGCCCAGCTGCCGCCAGGCGCCAGCATCCGTTTTGCGGAAATTTCCTTGGCGGAAGCGGAACGGCTATACGCGGCCCGCGCCCGGGAGCTTCGAATGATGGAAGTGATGATCAAGCATAAATTAAAGGAGTGGTGATTTCGCCATGGTTCGAGTGGACCTGAACTGCGATATGGGAGAGAGCTACGGAGCTTACAAGCTGGGCAACGATAAGGAGCTGCTTCGAAGCATCACCTCGGCTAACATCGCTTGCGGATTCCATGCAGGCGATCCGGCCGTCATGCGGGCAACGGTGCGTCAGGCGGTCGAGAGCGGCGCCGCCATCGGCGCGCATCCGGGCTTGCCCGATTTGGCCGGTTTCGGAAGAAGAAGGATGGACATTACGCCCGTTGAGGCTTATGACATGGTCACCTATCAGGTGGGGGCCTTGATGGCTTTTGCGATACAGGAAGGAGCCGGGCTTCAGCATGTAAAGCCGCATGGAGCCCTTTATAATATGGCAGCAGCCTCCAGGCCCCTGGCAGACGCGATTGCCTCCGCCATCAAACAAATCGATCCGACCCTCATTCTGTTTGGATTGGCGGGCAGCGAGCTGATCGCGGCAGGGGAAGCAGCAGGGCTTCGAACAGCCAGTGAAGTGTTTGCGGACCGCACGTACCAGGACGACGGCTCCCTCACGCCGAGGAATCGGCCGGATGCCGTCATCACCGATCCCGAAGCTTCCGTCGCGCAGGTGGTGAGGATGGTTAAGGAAAACGTGGTGGTATCCTTGACCGGCAAGCTGATCCCGATAACAGCGGACACCGTTTGCATACATGGAGACGGTGCGCACACATCGCTATTCGCCACCACCTTGCGATCCCGGCTTGAAGCCGAGGGCGTCAACGTACAAGCGATCCAATCGTAATGATCAGTTAAATATTTACGAATGACCCAGGCTTGCTTACATAACGAGTACAGGAGATATGCCATATGTTAAAAATATTAATTTCAGGCTTTGAGCCCTTTGGCGGGAGTTCCGTCAATCCTACGGAGAGACTGGTTGAGGAGATCCGGCAAGAGGTCTTTCCTGGGGCCGAGATCCGGACGCTGCTTCTTCCCGTGCATTACGACGAATGCGCGGACATTCTGCTGCAGGAGATGAAGGCATGCGAACCCGATGCGGTCATCGCTTGCGGTGTGGCGGGGGGGCGGACCGCCATTACGCCGGAACGGATCGCGATTAACATCAAGGACATACCGCCGGATTCGACGATGACGGATAACCGAGGTGCACGGCCCCAAGACGAGCCTATAGACGTTGACGGACCGGACGGATTATTCTCATCCCTTCCGATCCGTTTGATGGTCGACCGGCTGAAGGAAGCAGGGATACCGGCGGCGGTATCCAATACAGCCGGAACGTATATTTGCAACAATACGATGTATGCGATTCTGAATGAAATCTGGCGCGAGCAACGGTCTGCTATTGCCGGCTTCGTGCATTTTCCGGCTTCGACGGAGATGGCCGTGGAGAAGCCGTCCCTGCCGACCCTATCGCATGAAACGATGCTGAAGGGCCTGCGGATCATCGTTCAAGCAACGATCGATGAATTGAATGGACGTGCTTAAGGGCTTTTTAAAAGCTCGTTCGACAAGTGTTACATCGAACCAGGCCATATTCAGATAAACCAGAAATCCCGCACCCCGTCTTCCATGGAAACATGGCATGAAGGGATGCGGGATTTTTTAAGACAACGAAACGCATAGATTCGAAGCAAGGACCCTGCGGATATCGTCGTTAGTCGACTTGATCTTCGATAACCGGCACGCAAGGAGAGAGGAACGCGTCGCGCTGCTCCTGTAATTGTCCGCGTGCCAGCACTTGAACACGGAACTCGTTATCGTAGCCTTCCAAGTTCTCATCGTCCCGGGTGTACAGCAAACCGTATGAACCGGGAGCGATTTCGCCAATCAATTGGTACAACGCTACAATCTCGGCAGCTTCGGCTCCCTTGCGGTTGGTAAACCCGCCGACATGAAGATAATATGAGCCGTTGGCCGCATTTAAGGATAACAAGCCGCTGCCCCATGCGAATTCGGTAATTTTAAGCTGTATTTTCTGAATGATCATATCGAGCTGCCCGGCATCCGCTTCCGCAGGACTCTCTTGAATGGTAGCCCAGCCGTGAAATTCGTACATGAAAGCTCACTCCTCGTCGTTATAGTGGATCGGTATCGATGTGGACTTCTATTCCATATCTTTGGCTGTATTCATGCAGTTTGTCAATAACCGATTGGGCAGGCTCCCCTTCAAAATGATAATAGACCTTTCTGCCGGTTTGCTCGGCAGCTTCGAAGGTCGCTTTCATTTGATCGCGCACCTTTTTGTTCACCTGCTGGAGAGCAGGCTTGGTCTGGGCGATGTATTCATCGCTAATCGCGTCGAATTCCCGGCCGATGGGATCGGAATCAAACTTCATCCTTGATTCTCCGCCAAGCCGCTCCGCCAGCGCATCGGCGGCCGCGTCCGGCTTGTTGACCTTCTGCAGCTCCCCGGAATATCTCGGTGCCTCTTGGGGGGTGTCGTTTGATTCGTCCGGCTTTTCGTTATCGGGTTTGTCACTCGGCTTATCTTCATCGGGCTTTTCGTTATCCGGTTTATCTTGATTCGGTTTGTCTTCGTCCGGCTTATTATGCTCATGGTCATCGTCATGCTTCCGTGGATTCTCTCGCGGTTGTTCATGGGGCCCATCCGGCTTTTCGCGCGTCTTCGAGCCGAATTTATCGGTGAGCGAATCCAACCATCTTCTTGCCCGTGGGCCCAGTTTATTGGACAGCCACGAGAGGCCTTTGCCGACCGGGATCCGGCTGAGGATCACGGCTAACACGGCAGCGGCCGCATTTTGAGGTGAAAGCAGTTTCTTCGGATCGCGGATGTATCCAGCGATTTCGTGTCCCCCTGCGGCAATGCCGGCACCTGTCATGGCAATGCCGAGTGCTGGCCAGAAGCTGACAAACAGCAGGGACAGGGCAAAGGCACCCAATATGATTCCCACTTGTTCCCAGCCGCTAAGTCGATCCCACCAATTCTGGAGGGAGTCGAACAGGCACGCAAAGCAGGAGGCGTCCGCTGCCGTCATGAAGTCGCCAACGCTGGCTAGGATCCCGGCAGCTAGCATGAGGATTCCGATGGCTCCCAGAACGGCAGAATACTTTCTTACATTGTCCTGGACCTGATCCCTTTGGCCCGCGGCTTCGAGATTGCCGTACAGCAGCGAGTATCCGAGCTCGCGCCGCTCACGGTAGAAACCGATCAAGTAGCCCAGGCGTTTCCGGTCCGTAAACAAAGCCCGCGTCATCTGCCAAAGCTCCGTTAACGGATTGATGAGGGCTTCCCCCTTAAGCACAGGCAGTCGGTCGCGTATTCGATGCAGGTCCCAGTAGTCGATGAACAAGCCGAGAACAAGCAGGGTCAGGAAGAATCCTTCGGTTCGGTAGCCCTCCCCGGTCCACTCATGAAGGGCAAGTATCCAATCCGGCAGCCGATTCTGGCCATTCCAGGCCGCGTGATTCAGGATAGCCCAGAGCAGCAGGATCGCCGGAAAAGCGTAGGCCCAGCGTGTGAGGCGTTTGGAGAAACGAAAAGCGAGGCCGATGCCGAGCGCGATCATGGCACTATGTACAGGATGCGTAACATTCATCATGGTAGGAATAAAGCTTTCCTCGAAGTAGCCGGGAAACCAATCGAAGAACTCCCAATGCAGCGTTTTGCCGCCAAGAAAAGAAACTCCGTAATTGCTTTGGACCAGCCGTCTAGACAGCTCCTCCATAAATTGAAAGCCAATGCCGGGAGCAGCGCCCAATAATACGTAATCGCCGAGGCTCAATGAAGTGGCTCTTCTTGAAAAAAACAAATATACTGCCAGCGGCAGCAGCTTGTAAATTTCCTCGATGATGGGGGTCATGACGGCAAATGACCATGTGTCGGTCGTCCGTCCTCCGAATATCATATGCAGACCCTGCATGGTCCCGTTGGTCAAGGGAATGACCAAGAGAACGCCCGAGAGAACAAATAAGCTGACCTGCTTCCAGGCGACCGTTTTGCTCCGGCTTAACAGCCAAAATTGAAACAGCACGTAGAAGGACCATAAATATTGAACAAGCATGGTACGCGATTCTTCGATCAGAACCAGACTTACAACGAGCACCGCCAAGGAAATCCAGGAAAATAAGTGATATATCTTGGAAAGGATAGGATATTTTCCGATCCATTCCCTCAAGACCCCGTATATCCGTTCCATGGTGTCCCTGACTCTCGTCCGAATAACCGCTATTGACGATGTAATGGAATTCACCCCCCGCTGAATCAACCACAAACTATCCCATGGCTCCCGATAGACAGTTTGCTATATATTTACACAAATGGTCCTCATAGTGAAACATTTCTTTGATCAGCATATGCGGTTCGAGACGGAGGTAGTGCTGCTCATAAAATAAAACACCTCTGGCGGCCGGCGGAAGATCCGGTTAACCAGAGGAGAGGGTTCATTATTTATATTTTACGACGATGGCATTGCTGATCTGACGGCCTGGCGTCGTTAAGTAAGAGCCGTTATAATACAATCCGCTGGAGGCCCCGCCATCTAGATTCATCGCTTGGTAGGCACCTGCCTGCTTCATGATTTCCGCCAGTTGGGGAATGGTAGCGCCGCCTGTCGTCAACAAAATCAGCTTGTGGTCCTTCGTGATGCCGAGCGCGCTTCGCGCACCGCCGCCCGTCAGTATCTTCGGATCCTTGAATCCTTCCTTCTTGACGTCCAGCGTCACCTTGCCATTGGTCAACAGACGCGGACCCGCTTGAAGTGCTCCTTCCATACGGCCTGTTTCATATACGGATTTGAAGTCGAGTCCCGGCATCATCGTCGCCAGATTGTTGCTGTCATAGGTGAAGATCGTCCGGTTATCTCCCGAGGCCTTGTGAAAAATATTGCCTTTGCTGACCAAATAACCGTACGGTGCTTTGTACGCTCCCGAAGTATAGGCGTCAAAGAACGTCCCGTTGATGGCAACCACGGCATTGCTGCGCTTCGCTATGCTCCGCAAGTCTTCGACTTTGCCTGCTTTATTGCCTGCCAAAACAACGTCCAGCTCCACCTTCGGATGGAGCAGCGAAACGGTGACGACCTGGGCGCTGAAGGAACGCGCTCCTACTTTAAATGTTTTTCTGGCCGACGTCACGGCCTTGGATGAACCGGTCATCATGTTCCCCGAAAGAACGGGGAGGGTGTTTGACACGCTGCCGTCCGTAATGTTCAGGGTGGATCTGTTATTGCTCCAGGACAGCTTAAGGCCAAGATGCTGGCTGACAAATTGCAGCGGTACATATGTGGTGCCGTTCTCGGAGAACGGGGCTGCTTTTGCCTGCACCTTTTTGCCGTTTACATAAGCATTTCGGCTGCCCAGGTACAGCGTGAGGGCTGTATCGTCTCGTGTGATGTTGAGTTTCTTCTCTGCAGCTGTATAAGCTACCTTTACACCGTCATAGGTCTTGAGTACCCCGACCGAGATGAAAGATTGGCTGTTCTTGTCCACGTAGGCCAAATTTTTGGGGGCGGATGCGGCATAAAGCGGCGTGATGACCGTCAGCATGGCCAGTACAACGATTGCAATGATTCTTTTCATGTTTCCTCTCAAGCTCCTTTGTCTCTATATCTGTATTGGACGTAGTATTAGTGCCTATATTTTATCGGCTTGCAGGGACTATTTGTTTAGGACAAAAGTCCATGTTCATGGCACGGCGTTGTAAAAAAATTCCGATCACCCATTGACAAAGAAGCTCATCTCTTATATGGTTAATTACATGAGTAACTAACCAATTATGTAACGAGGTTATAAACGAAAGTTGGTGAGGTAAATGGCATTTCAGATTGATGACAGCAGACCGATATTCATGCAAATTGCCGACAAAATTGAAGACGACATCATCGAAGCACGACTGCCTGAGGAAACGCAGGTTCCATCAACGAATCAGTTTGCAGCCTTTTACCAGATCAATCCGGCTACAGCTGCCAAAGGGGTTAATCTGCTGGTCGATCAAGGAATTTTGTACAAGAAACGGGGGATTGGCATGTTTGTAGCTTCTGGAGCTCGTGAACTGCTGATGGAGAAGCGCAAGACGGAGTTTTATGAACAGTATGTGGTCGCCATGGTTAAGGAAGCGGCCAAACTTGGCATTACCAAAGATCAATTGTCGGAAATGATTCGCAGAGGGGAGCAAGACTGATGAGCCAAACCGTGATCGAAGTTAAGAATTTGAGCAAGGCATACAAGGATGCGACGGCTGTCGATAATGTAAGCTTTACCATCGAGGCGAATAAGATCTATGGATTGTTGGGCAGGAACGGCGCGGGCAAAACGACCATCATGCAGATGATAACGGCGCAGCTGTTCCCGAGCCAAGGGGAGATTCGCGTATTCGGAGAACATCCATACGAAAATCATAAGGTGATCCGGCAGGTATGCTTCATTAAGGAAGGCCAGAAATATCCGGATATCTTTACGGTCAAGGACGTTATGGGAATTGCCGCCAACGTTTATCCGAATTGGGATGCGGCATATGCGAATAAACTGATCGAGGTTTTCCGGCTGCCTATGAAACGACTCGTAAAGAGATTGTCCCGCGGCATGCTCTCATCGGTAGGCATCATCGTCGGACTCGCCAGCCGCGCGCCCATAACGATCTTTGATGAACCTTATCTTGGACTGGACGCCGTGGCCAGGGAGCTGTTCTATGATCATCTGATCGAGGATTACACGAATCATCCGCGCACGATTATTCTGTCCACGCATTTGATTGATGAGGTCAGCAGATTGCTGGAGCATATTATCGTCATTGATTCCGGCCGAATCTTACTTGATGATACTACGGATGACTTGCGGGGGCGTGCGTTTAAGATCGTCGGTCCTTCCGGAACGGTTGAATCGTTTATTCAAGGGCACGAAGTGATACATCGGGAATCGTTCGCTTCCATGTTGTCCGTCACGGTGATGGGAAGCGCGACAACGAGGCTGCAAAAAGAGGCGGAGGAATTGGGCTTGGAAACAACCCCCGTTTCCCTTCAACAATTGATCGTATATTTAACTAAGCGCGAAAAGGTGGGGGTCCAACCATGAACGGAATTCCTGGCGTAATCCATATTTATTCGAGACAGAAACTATCCTGGTTTTACTTGCCCTGGGCCATCACGGCATTCAGCTTTCTGGTCAATTACATTATTAGCGTAATGGTTAATGGTGAAGCGATCTATGCCGGGGGTTTGGCAACGATCTTTATCTATGTGTTTATCGCGGCTCTGGTATCGGTGCTCCAGCTGTTTCCCTTCTCCCTCGGATTCAGCATTCGAAGAACGGACTTCTATCTGGGCTCTGTTCTGATGGTGGTATCGTACAGCGTCTTAACGTCGATTATATTATTGGCATTAGCCGAAATAGAAAGCTTAACGAGCTCTTGGGGAGAACGGTTATCGTTCTTCAAACTGCCGTATTTGAATGACGGCACGTTATTCGAACAATTCATCATTTATTTCATTTTGCTGCTTACCTTTGCCTTTATCGGGATAGGAATCGGCGTGTTCTATCTTCGTCATCGCGGCATCAAGACCTTTGTTATGTTCGCGGCCTATTTCATTCTATTGTCGGGGGCCAGCGTTCTGGTCACCCACTACGGCTGGTGGGGGCAAGTGATTGACTGGGTTGTCAGATACACTGCCTTTGAATTGTCCCTGTGGCTCATTCCCATCTCGGTTATCCTCGCACTCTCCAGCTACCGCTCGATTCGTAAAAGCTCGGTGTAAAGGCAAAAGACGTCCGATTACTCGGACGTCTTTTTGTTGTCTTTGTGTTTGTTAAACGCCTTCGATCCGGCAAGGGTCGTGCCCGGCGGGTACGAAAGCTGCGGGTGTTTGGAAGTGCCTATAAGTTGCGATGTGTATATGCCGGAGTGACCGGAAAAGAGGTAGCTGATGACGCAGGCCATAAACATATACACCGCGCCTTCACCGCCGAACAGCTCGATTCCCATAATAAAGCAAGCAATCGGGGTGTTTGTCGCTCCGCAAAATACCGCGATGAAACCTAAAGCAGCCAAGAAAGGGGCATGCAATCCGATCCACTCCGACAATGCGCTGCCCAGCGTTGCCCCGATAGCAAATAACGGGGTGACTTCGCCTCCCTGGAACCCTGCTCCGAGCGTCAGCGAGGTAAAGATAATTTTGCCTAGAAAAGCAAAAGGCGAAACTTCGCCAGCGAAGGCCGCTTCAATCAGCGGGATGCCCAGCCCCAGATAATCGCGGGTTCCGAGCAGGTAGACCAGCCCAATGATGATGACGCCTCCTGCAGCGCTTTTGACCATCGGATTGTGAAAAACATAACCGTACCACCGCTTGAGCGAATGGGTTAGCTCACTGAACAGCCGGCTTGTCAGACCGAATAGCAATGAGGCGAAGACGACCTTCATGATCACCATAAAACCCAATGCCGGAATATCTCCGATCGGATAATGCAGATGGCTGACGCCCCATAAAGAGGTAGCGGTCAGGTTTCCGACCATACTGGCAGCGAATGCAGGCAGGAGAGCCTGATGCGAGACCAGCCCGATGGCAAGGACTTCAAGCCCGAACAGCGTGCCGGCCAGCGGCGTGCCGAAGATCGATCCGAAACCGCCGCTGATTCCGCAGATCAACAGTATTTTTCGATCCGCCGGCGTTACGCGGATAAGTTTGCCGAGCCACTCCGACAAGCTGCCCCCCATCTGAACGGCGGTGCCTTCACGACCTGCCGACCCCCCGAATAGATGGGTGATTAAAGTACCGATCAGCACCAACGGCGCCATTCGCGATGGAATGCTTTCGGTTCCGCCATGAATTTGTTCCAAAATAAGATTATTTCCCTTGGCACTGCTCTTGCCGAACTTATAATAAAGGAAGCTGACTGCGGCACCTCCCAAGGGAAGAAGGTATAACAGCCATGGATTTCCCAAGCGAAGGGAGGTTACGTAGTCCAGACTGTAGAGAAAGAAGGCGGAGGCACTGCCCGTCATCAATCCCACGAGGCTTCCCAGAACGACCCATTTGATGAAGTAACCGGATAACAAGGCTAATGACCGTTTCCCGGCGCTTTCAATCCATTTTTTCTTCATGCAAGCTCACCCGTTTCTATAGATTCGCCGCTAACCCCCCTATACACAAACAGACTCCTACCAGGAAAGCGACCTCTGGTAGGAGTCATTAGCTATGGAAGCGGTTATGGCGAACTCCATCGCCTCATTCAATTAGCATTTATTGTAATGGACCGGCGGCTTATATGTCAACAGACAACAAATCAGGGTTTAAACGAACGCTTAATTCGGATTGCTGCGATAGACCTGGAAAAAAGTGCTTGACTTGGACATGGACTTTTTTCCAAGGAGAAATTCAAATTGTCCATGGACGAAGAAAGGTGTCTATTTTATAGTTACCAATGATAATGATAATCAATATCATAAAATTGAGGGGAAAATGATGTCATCAAACACGTCCAATCCAAGTATTACGGATGCCAAGACCCACGCCAATATCAAAGGGCGCCCATGGGCTGCGACCCTGATTCTTACCGGGGGCGTGGCAGCATTGGTGCTTGGCATAGCTTTATCCATATCGCTCGGCGCGGCCGACATCGATCTGCGAAACGTATGGGAAGCGGTGTTCTTCTTTAATCCCGATGTGACGGAGCATCAGATTATTCAGGAGCTTCGGCTGCCGAGGGTCCTCGGCGGAGCGATGGTGGGTGCCTGCTTTGCCGTATCGGGTGCGATCATGCAGGGCATGACCCGAAATCCGCTCGCTGATTCGGGTCTGCTCGGATTAAATGCGGGAGCCGGATTTGTCATTGCGATCTGCTTTGCATTTTTTCCGGGATTGCCGTATATGTACCTGATTCTGTTCTCGTTCCTGGGGGCTGGCCTGGGTGCCGTGCTCGTGTACGGAGTCAGTTCCATGGCAAAAGGCGGTCTCACACCGGTTCGTCTCGTTCTGGCGGGTGCGGCGCTGAGCGCTCTGCTAAGCGCGCTCAGCGAAGGCATCGCATTGTATTTTCAGGTCGGACAGGACATGGCGTTCTGGTATGCCGGCGGTACCGCGGGAATTAAGTGGGTTCATTTGAAAATTATGCTGCCTTGGATAGCTGCTGCTATATTGGGCGCTATTGCATTGTCGCGTTCTATTACCATGCTCAGCCTCGGCGACGATATCGCCAAGGGACTCGGTCAGCGAACGGGACTTGTCAAGCTGGGCGGTACGGTAATCGTGCTGGTGCTGGCGGGGGCTGCCGTCTCGGTTGTCGGTGCGGTAGGCTTCGTCGGTCTGATGATTCCGCACCTTACCCGGAAGCTTGTCGGCGTCGACTACCGACTCATCATTCCCTGCTCGGCCGTACTGGGAAGCTTGCTGGTCGTCATAGCCGACCTGGCGGCAAGAATGGTGAATCCCCCATACGAGACGCCTGTGGGCTCGATCATCGCACTGATCGGTGTGCCCTTCTTCCTTTACTTGGCACGCAAAGAAAGGAGGGAGCTGTAGATGGATGCCGTTACCCATACCATGCACGAGCGTAAAGGCAGGAAGCGCAAGATTATGACGCTATCTGTCCTGGGTGCATTAATCATTCTGGTATTTCTGATCAGCATGAACACGGGGGTCATTCGCTTATCGCCGCTTGAGGTCATAAAAACCTTGTTTGGCGGCGGGACGGACAAGCAGGAGCTGGTGCTGTTCGAATTCCGCTTGCCGCGGATCGTCATTTCGCTTCTGATTGGTGCCGGGTTGGCGATATCCGGCTGCGTTATGCAGGGCATTTCCCGTAATGAGCTGGCGGACCCCGGCATTTTGGGGATCAATGCGGGAGCCGGATTAATGGTTATGCTGTTCATTTCATTTTTCCCGAGCACGGCCGCTGCCCCGGTCTTTCTGCTGCCGGTACTCGCCCTGATTGGAGCGGGCGGCACCGCCGCATTGATATGCGTACTGGCTTACAAGAAGAATCAGGGCTTTAAGCCGACGGGCCTTCTGTTGACGGGAATCGCCGTAGCGGCCGGCATCAGTGCGGCTATGATCGTGCTGACGCTGCGTTTAAGCCCGGAAAAATATCAGTTTGTTGCCACCTGGCTAGCAGGCAGCATCTGGGGCTCGAGCTGGAAGTTCGTCCTGGCATTGCTCCCATGGATGCTTGTGCTGCTGCCCTTCGTGATGTACAAAGCGCAGGTGATGAACGTTCTCAATCTTGGAGAGCCGACGGCGACCGGACTGGGAGCCTCCGTTACAAGGGAGCAATTGAAGCTGCTGGCAGCGGCGGTCGGACTGGCTGCCTCCTGCGTCGCGGTGAGCGGCGGCATCGGATTCGTCGGGCTTATAGCGCCGCATCTGGCCAGGCGATTGGTCGGTGCGAAGCATCAAATGCTGCTTCCGGTAACGGCGCTAGTCGGAGCCTTGCTGGTCATCACTGCCGACACTTTGGGCCGCTGGATCATTCAACCGTCCGAGATTCCGACCGGGATCGTGGTTGCCGTGATTGGCGCTCCGTACTTCCTGTACCTGCTTTCCAGGACAAAAGCTTAGCTGCCAAGATCGCTGGGATCTAGCGCAATCTTGCGACGGGTAAGGGCTTGCATATTTTTTAACGCCATTACGGATTTAAGGAGGTCCTTATGCTGCGCCGATTTTTTTCCTATTACAAGCCTTATAAAGGGCTATTCATATTGGATTTTTGCTGCGCTATCTTTGCCGCTTTGCTGGAATTGATATTCCCGGTAGCCGTCAACCGCGTGATCGACGACTTGCTGCCAAGCGGGAACTGGAAGTGGATTTTATACGCTTGCCTAGGGCTTCTCGGCATTTATGTCGTCAGTTCTTTCCTGCATTACGTAGTTACGTATTGGGGTCATAAACTCGGCATCAACATTGAAACGGATATGCGCAAAAAGCTGTTCGATCGGGTTCAGAAGCAATCCTTCCGTTTTTTTGACAACAACAAGACGGGACATCTTGTCTCGAGAATGACCAACGACCTGATGGATATCGGGGAGATTGCCCACCATGGTCCGGAAGACCTGTTCATCGCCGTCATGACGCTTGCCGGAGCGCTGGGCATCATGCTCGGGATCAACTGGCAGCTTGCCGTGATGACGTTTGTGATCGTTCCTTTGATGATCTATTTATCGCTGTATTTCAGCGGGAAAATGTCGGCGGCGTTCAAGCGCATGTTCTCCGATATTGCCGATTACAATGCACGCGTGGAGAACAACGTCAGCGGGATCCGCGTGGTTCAAGCCTTCTCGAATGAGGAGCATGAAATCGCGCGTTTCGCCGAGAACAACAACCGCTTTCGCGTGACGAAGCTGATTGCTTACCGCATCATGGCCTGGAACTCGTCGATCAGCTTTATCCTGATGAAATTCATTTCGCTGTTCGTGCTGGTATGCGGCACCTGGTTCGTGATTGAGGGCCGGATGACCAACGGGGAATTTATCGCTTTTGTCATGCTGTCTAACGTGTTCCTCGGTCCGATTAAACAAATCAATGCGGTCATTGAGATGTATCCGAAGGGAATCGCCGGCTTTAAGCGGTATTTGGAGCTTCTGGAAAGCGAACCCGACGTCGCGGATATGCCGGGTGCCAAGCCGGTCGGCCATGTGCGTGGTGACATTGCCTTTCATGGCGTAACCTTCGGGTACGAGAACAAAGACCACGTCCTGGAGGATGTCCATTTGTCTATTCGCGCAGGCGAAACTGTCGCGCTTGTAGGGCCGTCCGGAGCGGGCAAGACCACGTTGTGCTCATTGCTGCCTCGTTTCTATGACACGGAAGCCGGAAAGATAACGATAGACGGGATCGATATTCGCGACATGACGCTGCAATCCCTTCGTTCCCATATTGGCATCGTCCAGCAGGACGTGTTCCTGTTTGATGGCAGCATCCGCGAAAATATCGCCTATGGCAGGTTAGATGCTGACGACAGTGACATCATGAAAGCGGTGGGCCGTGCCCAGCTTGAAGAGCTGGTTGCTTCGCTTCCGGATGGGCTGGACACCTTGATTGGCGAGCGGGGCGTGAAGCTGTCCGGCGGACAGAAGCAGCGACTGTCGATAGCCCGGATGTTCCTCAAGAACCCGCCGATCCTCATTCTCGACGAGGCGACGTCCGCGCTTGATGCGGAAACCGAAGCGGCGATTCAACAGGCGCTTGCCGAGCTCTCGGAAGGACGAACGACGCTGGTGATTGCCCACCGGCTCGCAACCATCAAGAACGCGGATCGCATCGTGGTCGTTGCGGACAAAGGCATCGCCGAACAAGGAGCCCATGAGGATCTGCTCGCGGCGCACGGCATATACAGCCGTTTGCATCGAGCTCAATTCGGGGCTTGATTCAACCAACACCATAATTAGGAGGCTGTAAAATATGTTCAAGTCAAAATTACGCGTCATGCTCACCATCCTTGTCTTATGCTCGATCTTCATCTCGGCATGCGGCGCAAATGGAAATACGGCGAATCAAGCCGGTTCCGCAGGCGAAACAGCAACAGGGAAGGATACTCCGAAGACCGAAGCCTCAGCCCCAACAACCAAAAAGGTGCCGACAATTAACGGAGACATCGAAATTCCGACGGATCCTCAGCGAATTGTAGTGGATGCCTACTTGCCAACACTGCTGCTGCTCGGAGAAAAGCCGGTAGGCGCCACCGCGAAGGATTTGGAGAACGTCCATATCCAGGACCAGATCGATGGCATAGAGAACACCGGGGAAAGCTCTGCGGAGAAGATAGTGGAACTTAACCCCGATCTGATTATCAGCGCAAACTCGGACCCGGAGCTATACGAGAAATTGTCCAAAATCGCACCGACCATCATTCTTCCTTATGAAACCTATCGAGGCGTGCACGAAGAAGTAGAGGGGCTCGGCGCAATCCTTGGCAAGGAAGAAGAAGCAAAAGAATGGCTTGCCGGTTTTGATGAAAAAATTGAAGCGCTGCGCACAAAAGTGAACGGTGTGTTGGAAGAAGGTGAGACGTTCTCGATCTTCGGCGCATTCGGCAAAACCTTCTACCTCTACGGTGACGGCATTTATCGCGGGGGCTTGGCCATCTATAAGGAACTCCAGCTAACGCCTCCGGCAGCGATCCAAAAGGAATTGATTGATGCCAACGTGACTTACAAGGAGGTTTCCTTGGAAGTGCTCAAAGATTATGCAGGCGATTATATTTTCTTTGATGAGTCCAACGGGGCCGAGATGGATAAGAAGGATAAGGTGTGGACTTCGATTGAAGCGGTGAAGCAGGATCGCGTGTTTTATCTGGATGCCAAGCGATTCTGGCCGTTTGATCCCATTGCGGTCCTGGCTCAGGCCGAGGAAGTGACGGACATGATCGTTAGCCAAAAAGAGAAGGAGAAAACGAAATAAACCGCGGTATCGGTGCTCCACGGATAGAAATGCCGGCGGCATGGAGGTGACGTTGATCCTCTCTTCAAGCAGCAGCGAAATGGCAGACCCTGAGGAAGAGGGCTGCCATTTGCATTGGCCGTGGAAATGACGAAACGCAAGCCATGCAGAAACCATCAAGCATTGGCGCGGTGAATAAGACGGTACCTCAGATGCGTAACCCCGGGAGATTCGATGATGGTTGTACGAACGAATTCGATATCGGAGGGGAGATGTTCGAACAATTTCTGACCGTTGCCTAGAAGGATCGGCACCAGCGTGATCAAGAGCTCATCCAGCAGGCCTGCTCCCATATATTGTTGTATGACGTTGGCTCCTCCGGCGATTTTGACGTCTTTGTTCCCCGCCGCAGCTTTTGCTAGTTCCAATGCCCGTTCGATCCCATCCGTGACAAAGGTATAAGTCGTACCGCCATCCTTCGTTTCTGCCTGCCGTTCTTCATGAGTCAGAATAAATACCGGCATATGAAAAGGGGGCGTATCTCCCCAAAAAGGTTGTCCATGATCAAACATCGTGCGGCCAAGAACGACAGCGCCGGTTCTGCGATTGGATTCGGCTATCAGCTCCGCGTCCTGGTTAAACCGGCCCCCGGTCAGGCCATGCATTTCGCGCCAGCTCGTGAGTTCATAAATCCATTCATGAAGCCGCTCGCCGCCTTTGCCAAGGGGCAAGCGGGCGCTATGGTTCGGACCTGTGATAAATCCGTCCAATGACATCGACATTTCAGCGATAACTTGTGACATAGATCGGTACACCTTTCATCTGAATTATCTTTATGGAAAGCTTTCTGTTGTATCAGAAAACGGTTTTCCAGGATCAGTATAGCACCCGCGTTATGATTAAATTTCTTATCATTTGCTAGGATGTAACAAGGGCAAGGTCCGCGCAGGCGGTCCTTGCCCTTGGTTTATTACTGTTAAGGAGAAAAGAAATTCACTTGGTGTTGGCTCAATCAATCACAAGATCACGTTAAAATCGCGGCATGCGAACCGGATTTAGCGTGCATCCGCCGGCTCGTCCACGGCTTTCAGCTTATCGTTCAGGATGCTGTCCTCAAGCACGCTGAATTTGTCCCCGTATACTTTCGTAATATGTTTTTCGCCCCATGCACAGAGCATATCCAGAATTCCGCTCAAACTTCTGCCGTACTCGCTAAGCTCATATTCCACTTTAGGCGGCACTTGATTATGAATGATGCGATTGATTACGCCATCTTCCTCCAGCTCTCGCAGCTGCTGCGTCAGCATTTTTTGGGTGATGTGCGGCATGAGGCGCTTCAGCTCGTTGGTCCGTTTACGGCCATGGGTCAGATGGCAGAGGATCACGCATTTCCACTTGCCCCCGATCACTTCCAATGTTGCTTCGACGGCTATATTGTATTTCTTCGTTTGCATATGGAGCCTCCTATTCTTGATAGGCACCAAAAAGTGCCTAGGGTACTGTCAGGTACCTACATTACAAAAAAGTACGTTCTTCACACAAGTGATGATATGAATCATAATAGCATTTGCCGGCTGGATTACACCATACGTCATATTTTTACAATATACAAGCAAGAGAATAGGATAGGGGGAAATAGGAACATCATGATTATAGATAAAAAAAGAAGTTTGCTTGCGCTTATAGCGCTTGCCGTCAGTGCCTTCGCCATCGGAACAACGGAATTCATCAGCGTAGGGCTGCTGCCGTTGATTGCGGAGGATATGAATATCTCCGTGACGACAGCCGGATTAACCGTGTCGATGTATGCGCTGGGCGTTACCTTCGGTGCGCCGATTCTCACGTCGCTCACGTCCAGAATGTCCAGGAAAACTTTGCTGCTCTGGATTATGATCATTTTTATTATCGGTAACAGCTTGGCAGCGAGCTCAGCTTCCATTGGCGTCCTGCTTGCAGCACGGGTCCTGTCGGCCTTTTCACATGGCGTATTCATGTCGATCGGCTCGATTATCGCCGCAAGCGTGGTGCCTGAGAACCGCAGGGCATCGGCGATCTCCATTATGTTCACGGGCCTTACCGTAGCCACGGTCACCGGCGTTCCGCTCGGAACGTTTATCGGTCAGCAGTTGGGCTGGAGGCTTGCTTTTGTCGCGATTGTGGCGGTCGGCATCGTTGCGCTGATTGCGAATAGTATCCTGGTCCCTTCGGACCTGCCTAAAGGAGAACGCACTTCATTCCGCGACCAGGCTAAATTGATGACGAACGGAAGACTGCTGCTCATGCTTCTGATTACGGCTCTCGGTTATGGCGGGACCTTTGTTGTCTTCACTTATTTATCCCCATTGCTTCAGGATATAACAGGCTTCAATGAAAATACGGTGGCCGTCATCCTGCTTGTCTATGGGATAGCCATTGCAGTCGGTAACGTGATCGGCGGGAAAGCGGCCAATCGCAACCCGCTGAAAGCCCTGCTCTACATGTTTATAGCCCAAGCCTTGGTGCTGGTTACACTTACGTTTACCGCACCGTTTCAAACGGCGGGACTCATCACGATTATTCTTATGGGATTCCTGGCGTTCATGAACGTGCCGGGTTTGCAGGTTTACGTTGTGATGCTGGCCGAGCGCTTTGCGCCCGGAGCCGTGAATATGGCGTCCGCGCTGAACATTGCCGCATTTAATGCCGGTATCGCCATCGGCGCTTTTTTAGGCGGCTTGATCACGAATTCCATGGGCCTGATTCATACGGCGTGGATCGGATCCCTGATGGTGGCCGGTGCGGTCGTGCTCACCGGATGGAGCTTGAAGCTGGAACGAAAGGATTCGGAAAATCCGGATAAATCGGATAAGCCGGATATGCCAGCGGCATGAAACAACAATTTAGGATGAAGGGAGGTGATGGCGGAGCGGATCATGGGAGATACTGCACAATAGGTACATCAATTTTTTTCACAATCCAAAAAAATTCGGAGGTTTATCAACATGACAGCAAAACACTTACAAGATACAACCACTTTATATAATGGCGTTAACATGCCTTGGTTTGGACTAGGCGTATTTAAAGTTGAAGAAGGACCGGAGCTGGTGAATGCCGTTCGTACGGCCATTCAGCACGGCTATCGGAGCGTGGACACCGCCGCCATATACGGCAATGAAGAAGGTGTCGGGCAGGGCATTCGCGAAGGCTTGGCAGCTGCCGGATTAAAAAGAGAAGATCTGTTCGTCACATCCAAGGTGTGGAATGCCGACCTGGGTTACGAATCGACTTTGAAGGCTTATGAGGAAAGCTTGCGAAAGCTGGAATTGGAGTATTTGGACTTATACCTTATACACTGGCCGGTTGAAGGGAAATATATAGAGGCGTGGAAGGCGCTCGAAACGTTGTACAAGCAAGGGCGCGTAAAAGCCATTGGCGTGAGCAATTTCCAAATCCATCATCTGGAGAAGTTAATGAAGGAAACCGACATCAAACCGATGGTGAACCAGGTGGAATATCATCCCCGATTAACGCAAAAAGAATTGCAGGCGTACTGCCAGGCGAACGGTATTCAGCTAGAAGCTTGGTCTCCCTTAATGCAGGGTCAGCTGCTGGATCAGGAGGACCTTCAGATCATCGCGAAGAAGCATCATAAATCCATCGCGCAGATCATTCTTCGTTGGGATCTACAGAACGGGGTGGTGACGATTCCGAAATCGACCAAAGAGCATCGGATCACCGAGAACTCCGATCTATTTGATTTTGAATTGTCCATGGAGGATATGCAGCGCATCGACAGCTTGAATCAGGATCACCGTGTGGGACCGGACCCGGACAATTTTGATTTCTAAAAAAATCGGCGTTTACCGCAAGCATATAAGTGTAATGAATAGTGCGACTCTCCTGAGCTTCTCCACCCTGGTGGGGATCGGGAGGGTCCATTCCTACATAACGAAAAGGAGCGAGGATCATGAACTTGGATTTACAGGGTAAAGTTGCATTGGTCACAGGCTCGACATCGGGCATCGGCAAAGCGATCGCCATGTCGCTGGCAGCCGAAGGAGCGTCGGTCATTATCAATGGAAGACACGAGGATAAGGTGAAGCAGACGATCCATGACATTCGCGCCGTCCATCCGGATGCCGAGCTGCGTTATGCCGTGGCGGATCTCGGAACCGAGGAGGGCTGCCATCAGGTCAGGGAAGCCGCCCCGGTCGTTGATATTCTGATCAACAATTTAGGCATCTTCGAGCCTGCCGAATTTTTCGATATTTCGGATGCGGATTGGTTCAGGTTCTTCGAGACGAATATTATGAGCGGCGTCCGTTTAACCCGACACTATTTGCAGAACATGATCAGCCGCAATGAAGGCCGAATTATTTTTATCGCGAGCGAAGCAGCCGTCATGCCTTCCCAGGAGATGGCGCATTACAGCGCAACGAAGACGATGCAGCTGTCCCTTTCCCGGAGCTTGGCCGAATTGACGACAGGAACCCGCGTCACGGTGAATACCGTTATGCCCGGCTCCACCCTTACGGAAGGCGTTGAAACGATGCTGGATACGCTGTATCCCGATGAGAATCTTACCATCGAAGAAGCCGAACAGCGGTTTATGAAGGAAAATCGGCCGACTTCCATTATTCAGCGGCTGATTCGTCCGGAGGAAATTGCCGATTTCGTCGCCTACCTGAGCAGTCCCAAATCCTCCGCGATCAACGGTTCGGCACTCCGGATTGACGGCGGCTTGGTACGAAGCGTATTCTGAGCAAGCCCATGGCCTAACGCATTCGATGGCATGCTATCGGGATGAACGGTACTTTAGCCTGAAAGAGTTGGGTTTAAACCCGGTATAACGAACAAAGCAGCGAATGAAATACGGAAACGAGCCGAACCCGGATTCCTCGGCTATGCGTCCGATCGGCTCGTTGGTGTGGATCAGCAAGCGTTTTGCTTGCTCGATCCGATGCCGCGTCAGAAACTCCAGGGGTGTGCAGCCGAACGTTTTTTTCATGCAAATGGAAATATAATTCTGGTGAAAGTGCATGGCATCGGACAATTGCTGGTAGCTGACCGGCTCTTTGTAATGTGCTCTTAAATAGTTGGCCGTTCGTTCGGCAATGGCATAATGAGGATGCATCTGCTGGATTCCTTCTTCTTCGGCTTGGAACAGCAGCAGCAGCTCATGCATCAGCTGCTGCTGTTTCCAGCGTGCCGCGGAAGATGGCGATTGATGAAGCAGCTGCAGCTGTTCAATCAGACGTGCGGCCTGCTCTTTCGAAGACAGTTCTCCGTACTTGGGAATATAGAAAGAGAAATTATCGAACTGCACATAAGGGTGATCCGATTGCGATAAGGCAAACGGGATCCGTTCTTCCGCTTCAACCCACGGTGCGACCGTCTGAAAATGCAGCCAATAAAAATGGGTTTCCTCCTGACAGGGCAGGTACGTACGGTGTGCGCCATCGGGTCTTAGAATCAGGTGATACCCTGCCTTTATGCTGTAAGATACTCCGTTCTCTTCCAGGAATAACTCCCCTCTGGTCACGAGAATCAGATCAAAGACACCGATGTTATACCGATCCGGATGTCGATCTCCCTCCTGGTAGGTATCTTCTCCGCAAATCATATAATGCGGCAATGGCGGAGCCGTAAACTGGAAAATCATCTTCGGCCGGTCCTCCTTCTCCAACTAGCTTTTCTTCATGATAATCGTTTTGTTGCTCCGGATTCAATCCATCATGATGTTGTAATCGGATAAAAAGATGTTGTTTCTGTGTATAGGGAAACGCCGGTTGAGATGATATATTTCTACCTGAGTAAGCACCTATAAGACAGAACAAGGAGCGTGGAAGTCTATGCTGCATCAGACGGCTTTTAATAGTTTGCCGCTTAGAGCGATTAAGCCGGCCGGCTGGCTTAAGGATCAGCTGGAGATTCAAGCAAGCGGGTTTACGGGACATCTGGAGGAACAGTGGAAGGACGTCGGAGCAGACAACGGATGGCTTGGCGGCCAGGGAGAGAGCTGGGAGCGGGGACCTTATTATGTCGACGGTTTGCTTCCTTTAGCTTATTTGCTGGAGGACGAGTCTTTGATCGCTAAAGCGAATCGATGGGTCGAGTGGTCGCTTGCCAGCCAGCAGGAGAACGGCATGTTCGGTCCGGCGCGCATCACCTCCGTGAATCAGGATATCGATAAGGATCAGGATTGGTGGCATTACATGATCATGCTGAAAGTGATGATGCAGCATGAGGAAGCAACGGGCGACGAACGTATCATTCCGTTTCTGACCAAGTTCTTTACTTACGTCCATTCGGTCATCGAGGAACAGCCGCTGCGGGGCTGGGCCAAAACCAGGGGGGCCGAGATGCTGCTGTGCATCGTGTGGCTGCATAAACGAACGGCGCAGCCTTTCCTGCTGCGGCTTGCGGATACGATCGCGGAACAAACCACGGACTGGAGCGGTATTTTTCATGATTTTCCGTTCTGGCGCAAGGTTGAAGAGTGGGATTGGACAACCCATGTCGTGAACGTGGCGATGGGCATCAAAACGCCGGGCGTGCTGTATGAATTACACGGAAATCCCGTGGAGCGGGAAAGCGTACACCGGGGCATCGATTCCTTGATGACGTACCACGGGCAAGCGCACGGCATGTTCTCGGGAGACGAGTGGTTGTCCGGCACCCATCCGAGCCAAGGGGTTGAATTGTGTGCCGTCGTCGAGTATATGTTTTCGATGGAGCAGCTGACGCGCATTTTCGGGGAGGGACGCTTCGGGGATATTTTGGAGAAGGTCGCGTTTAATGCGCTGCCTGCCGCCATCTCTGCGGACTGGACCTCACATCAGTATGATCAGCAGGTCAACCAAATGATCTGCAACGTCGCTCCGCGGGCTTGGAGCAACAGTCCCGATGCCAACGTATTCGGTCTGGAGCCGAATTTCGGGTGCTGCACGGCCAATATGCATCAGGGCTGGCCCAAGCTGGCCTCGCACCTGTGGATGAAGGACCAGGAGGACGGGTTAGTTGCCGTTTCCTATGCTCCCTGCACGGTTAGAACAACGGTTGGCCGCCAGGGCGTGTCCGCTGAGATTGCGGTCACCGGCGAATATCCATTCAAGGATCGCATTCAAATCCATCTGTCGCTTGAACGCGCGGAATCATTCCGGATATCGCTGCGCATCCCGGCCTGGTGCGACCATCCCGTCATTACCTTGAACGGGCGCGAAATGACAATTCAGGCAGAGTCCGGTTATGCCGAGATCGTGCAGACCTGGCAGAATGGCGATCTGCTGGAACTGTACCTGCCTATGGAAGTGAAGACCGATTCACGCAGCATGTACGCAACCAGCATTACAAGAGGACCGCTGGTGTACGTGCTGCCCGTGAAGGAGAATTGGCAGATGATCCGGCAGCGTGAGATGTTCCACGATTGGGAGCTCTATCCTGCTTCCCCATGGAAATACGGACTGATGGCCGATACGTCGTTCGAGGTGCTGGAGCGGGAGGTGGTTCGTCAACCGTTCCTGGCTGCCGATGCGCCTGTACGGGTGAAGGTGAAGGGCCAGCTGATCCGGGATTGGAAAATGGAAGGCAACAACGCCGGAAACCCACCGCTGCATCCGAACACGGACGGCCAGCCCGTTACGGAATTGGAGTTGGTTCCGTACGGAAGCGCGAAGCTTCGGATCGGAGAATTCCCTCTGATCGGGGATCGGACCAGAATCGCTAAGAATTAAGCAGGTATGTTAACACATTCGAAAACCGCGGATATCGCGGTTTTTTTGTTGTACGGATCTATGTCCAAATCACCAAAAGGAATGAGCAGAAATATTGCGATTACCTCTGAAAGATGTCGCAACCCTTGTTCCGTAGTGCATGAACAATGCGAACAAGCGGTAAGCACCGCAGGTATTCATGAATGAGGGATATGTATCCATTGCGGGCCGGGCCAATATTTAGCTTTTACAGCCAGTGCGGAGAATCGAATCAAGATAGACGACCATTGTGGGGTGCACTATACGGGCTATTTTTAGATCGCTGTTTTCATTTTGTCACATAATCAGCCTCCTTCCTGTCTTGTTTAATGACAACGCATGAAGGAGGTTTCTTCGATGGATTGCAAAGCATGATGTGGCCATTGTGGGTGGAGGTATTGCCGGACTGACCGCAGCTCATTATTTAGCAAGAGGAGGAAAACGCGTCGGCGTATCGCTGGCGTGTACTATTTGAAGAAAGGCTGGGGAGCCCTGATCGAGGAGATGTGTTCGGAAGCACGTCGGCTAGGCGTAGTCTTGATTACAGGCAGGAAAGTCAATGCTGTTGAGCATGGTAACGGGAGTGCAGCGAGTTCGACTCCTGACGCCGTCCATTATACAGATGGAGGCGGCAAAGCGCCGGCCGCGAAGCAGCCCGTCGTCGGAGCGACGCGAGTCATTCCGTTTTTTATGCAATGGATGGATTGGTTCGGGCGTCCCGACAGCCATTATTCCTATATCATCACTACGGTCAACGGAAGCCCGGGAATCGTCATGATGATCGGCGGACGCGTTGCTTACGTTTACTCGTTTGAGGCTTCGAACAGTCGGATTCGTTCCATTTATACAGTTGCAAATCCTGACAAACTCAAATATCTGGAGGAGGTAGTGAGATGAGAATCATCGAATTGGAACTGAGAACCGCCCGGTTAGCCGAACTGAAGGAGTTCTACACAGAAAGACTTGGATTTGCTCTAGCAGATATGACGGAACATTCCATCACGATCGTTGCCGGTGAAACGAGGTTGACTTTCGTTCGCGAGGAGGAGGAAGGGGTACGGCCGTCCTACCATTTGGCAATGAACATCCCCGAGAACCAAATTCGCGAAGCGAAAAGCTGGCTCCTGGCCAAAGGCTGTCAGGTGCTTTCCGCTGCACCGCTTCCGTTCGCTGGAATCCAGGCAAACGAAGATATCGCCTATTTCGAAGGAACGGATGCGCATGCCTTCTATTTCGAGGATCCTTCGGGGAATCTGGTGGAGTTCATTGCGCGGCATCGAATGGATAATGCCTTATCAGAGCCTTTCGATCATGAATCCATTCTGAATGTCAGCGAGATCGGCTTTCCGCTCCGCGGAAGCGTATCCGAGGCCGTTCAGCGCCTAGATTCTCGATTTGACGTCACGCGTTATATCGGGGACGGAAAGACGTTTCAGATGCTCGGTGACGAGTACGGAATGTTCATCCTGGGGGATATGGCCATCGGCTGGTATCCTTCGATGAAGATTCCGGAAGTTCATCCTATCGGAATGACGATTCTCGATTCCAAAGAAGGGGAGTTTCAGTTGGATCCGTACCCATACACCATTCGTGCGGTGTCCGAAAGGTTAGTCTAAGGGAGGAATTAACGATGGAAGTACAAAAAATAACCGCTACCCGCTCTTCGCTGCCGGCTGCCGCTCAATATGCGCGGCTAGGTTTTAGTATATTGAACGTGCTTTTTGCGATCTGCATCGCGTTACAGGTGTTCTTGGCTGGATTCGCGCTGTTCGTGGATTCGTCTCAATGGGGGATGCATGGTAATTTCGCCATGTACTTCGCGCCTATCCCCGTATTGTTGTTTATATTGTCTTTTCCGGCGAGACTGCCCAAGGGCATGAAAGTTAAGAGTTTGGTGCTGATCGGCCTAATCCTTTTGATCTTCGCGACGGCTGTCTTTTCGGAAAAAATCGGATTTGCGGCAGCGGCACATCCCGTCATCTCGCTGGGCTTATTCTTGAACGCGTTGTTGATTATGAGGGAGATGACGAAAGGATAGATGAGAGAAAGAAGCCTATAGATTTGCCATAAACAATGGTAAAGCAAAAGCTGGAAAACACGAAGTCACGTATATATACCTGTTTCCCAATCGTCTTTATGAATAGTGTGAAAACGAATTTATATATAATTGTATAAAAGTAAAACTATGGTATTCTGAGAGTATAAGGATGAGGTTGTTCCTCGAACGGGACCATTGTTGAGTAAAAATTTGATATCAAAACTTTAGGAGGATGAAAAATGAAGGTCAAACGAATTGTTACAAATGTTGCGACGCAGGAGATTTCCAAAGCTTCGTATTTTTACGGGGAAGTACTTGGACTTGATCAACTAATGGATATGGGATTTATTGCAACATACGGTTCGCATGAGAAAATGGGCACTCAGGTTAGTTTCCTATCAGAGGGAGGCTCCGGAGCACCTGTGCCTGATCTGTCGATTGAGGTTGATGATCTTGATGAAGCGTTAACTCGGATAAAAGAAGCAGGAATTCCAATTGAGTATGGACCAACCGAGGAGCCATGGGGGGTTCGGCGTTTTTTTGTTAGGGACCCATTCGGGAAACTTATCAATATTCTTATCCATCTTTAAATAATAAATGGAGCAAATCGTTGCATGGGCAGCGATAGCCCGGAAATGGAACTCGTCCAACCAATGGGCAGACGTATGGAGAACTTCATCGTTACGGGCCCCTTTATGAAGTATATTCATGCTGGCAACGGACAACGCTTAAGGTTAAGTAAATCTTATGTGGGAGGTCATAATTTCTTGAAATTTGAACTAGGACGTTGCTTACTGAATGAACGATTGGTGGAATCCGGGAAGTCAGCGGAATGGTTGGCAAAAGACTTGCTTATTAAACCGGAACGAGTATACGACTTTATTGAGAACAAAAGAGTGATGCCACTCAAAATTGCCGTATCGATCGCCGATTCCATCGGTTGTGACGTTCGTGCCTTATATGAATTAATTCCGCACCATAATGAAGCAAAGGGAGATTCGCGGAATAATGGGTAGGCTGCACTAAGGCTACAAATGTGATTCATTGATCTAAGTTCACGGGAATCGATAGCTCTATCAAAATAAGAAGGCAGCTGATCATTTGTGATCGGCTGCCTTTTTTAAACTCTCTGCAATTCATGAACCGGTTAGATAAGCGTTTAGCTATATTTCACTGCACCTAGCATTAAGTTAACGGGCAGGATTACTCAATAAAATCATAGAATACCTAATATGGGATTTGATCTTAGGAGGGCGGAAAATGGAATTCACATTTATTCGGCACGGTCATGGAGAACATCTCAACGATTATCCGAATCGGTTGAATACGCTGCATCCTAGTCTTACAGAGTACGGCAAATTTCAAGTAACGCAGCTACGAAATGAAATTAAAATGGATCCTGATGATTTAGTTCTTGTAAGTCCCACTAAACGTACAATTGAGACGGCAATGATTATAAAAAATGGCATGGACTTCATTATTTCTCCATTGGTTGGTCCGAGAATGTTTCCTCAGAACCCCGAACTTCCTTTTTTAGCTTGCGATCACATCCTTTCTAAAACGGAAATTACCCATCTGTATGGAGATATTGAAATTCTTGATTTCAATTTGGATTGCTGGAAAGAAGGGATCAATAGGATCGAACAAGATATTTTCGAACGATATGCTGCGCGGTTGTTAGAGTGGATCGGGGAAAGTTATAAAAAAATATTCTTTATTTCACATGATGGTACGATAACGAATTATCGGATATTGCTTGGAGAAAAAGATTGACCAGGAAAGATTTTCTCGGGGAGGCTGGGGTATACCGAATGAACTTGTAAGCTGTTGGACACTAAGCGCTAAGCTAACATCCCTTGAAAGGCTGTGATGAACATCGGAAACCCATTGCGGGAAATCAATTGGGTGGAGAAAAGCAATACCCTTGAAGTTTTGCTCGAGCATGAAGGTTCATTTCATACCGTCTCCTTGGATTCGGGGCTGGAGGCAGAGGTAATGAAAATCGCCGCGCCAACGGCAGACTACGTACTGAAAGTGTGGAACAAAGCGTCCAAGCCGAATGTACACGCTCAATATCAGATTTTGAATGCTTTATTCACGCATGGATGTTCGGTCTCTGAGCCCGTGGGCTGGGGAACGGACCGAAATGGCGATTCAACATTGCTGACCAGTTATGACGGAACGCCCGTGCAAACGGTCGATCAGCGTAAACTAACGAAGCTGGTGAAAATTTTAGCGGATATACATAAGCTCCCGCTTGAAGATTTTATTGGTGACCGGTTACCCCGATATGAGTTCATTAATTATTTCTTTCCTCGCATCGAGAACCACCCCGATGTCCGAATTCTTCTGGAAGAGCTTCTTCAGCGTGCGGATATGAAACAGTCATGTTTGATCCATGGCGATTACCACCTGGGCAATATTCTTGAGACTAAAGACAAGCTGACGGTGATCGATTGGACAAATGCTCAACGGGGGGATCCCAGATATGATGTTGCTTGGTCGATTATCGTAATGTGGGTATTTGCAAGCGAAAAGCAAGCCGCCATCTATCGTACCGCATGTTGTGCCGAGTATCGTTACGAAGAACAAGAGCTTGAATTATTTGAAGCCATAGCCTGTCTGAGAGGAATCATGCTGTTTAAGGCGAATGATGTACCTATCGGTCATCGTACCATCTCAAGGTTTAGGTCCATATTGTCGAAAAACGAATATTTAAACGACCAATTGCTCTAAAGCACTCCTAGATGAATATCACGCAGAAATGTGCAGCAGTATCAGGTTATGCTTAAACGTTTGCTAAAGAGCATTAGAAGAGATTACGCAGGAATGGCATTTGGGGAAACTCCCGTATGTCGGTTGCACCGCATTTAATGGATAAAGGAGAGTTGATGCCCATTGGAAACAATCGCTTGCGTCACGGGAGCCGATCGGGGTTTAGGATTGAGCTTGGCGAAATGGCTTCTTGAAAACGGATACACCGTGTTTGCCGGACGCTATATGGAGGATTGGGACGCGCTGGATCGATTGCTGGAGGATTATCCGGACCAGCTGGAACTGATTCCGCTTGATATCGGCGACGATGCCAGCGTGCAGCAGGCAGCCAAGCTGATCCGGGATAAGGCGCCGCATCTGGATCTGCTCATAAACAATGCCGGCATCACGAAACGGTCCGATCTGGCGAACATTCAGGGCGAACTGGATTTTGCCGACATGGCCCAAATCTACAACGTCAATACCCTCGGACCTCTTCGGGTAAGTCATGCACTTATCGATCTGCTGCTCCAAGGAAACAACAAGCTCGTGGTCAATATCTCTTCCGAAGCCGGCAGCGTCAGCAGAAATAAACGTAAGGAGATGTACGGCTACTGTATGTCGAAATCCGCGCTCAATATGCAATCCTCGATACTGCATCAGCATCTGTCAGCCGATGGAGGACAGGTCATGGTGTTCTATCCCGGGTGGCTGCAATCCTACATGAGCGGCGAACTGAATCAAGAAGCGGCCGTGCCGCCGGACGTGTCTGCCGATCGCATCATGAAACTTGTGATGGACCATAAGGCATACACTGGCGAACAGCCGATTTTTCTGGATTATGAAGGACAAGTGTGGCCCTGGTGAAAGGGCGGGAGAGGAGACTGCAAATCAATGAAAGCCATTGCGCTGGGACAATACGAGGGAGCGAAATATCATCCGTTTACGCAGATTGACCGCGAACTGCAAACCATTTTCGAACCTGCGATGGACGTGGAATGCACGGATGATTACGCCGTACTGCAAAAGGATAAGCTGGAGGGATATGATCTGTTCATATCGTACGCAGAGTTTTCGGATGGGGAGATACCTGAAGAGCAGGTACAAGCGCTCATATCCTATGTGCGCAACGGCGGGGGGCTCTTAGTTATCCACAACGGCATCTCGCTGCAGCGGAGTACGGAGCTGGAAAAGTTAATCGGCGGGCGATTTACGGGACATCCGGCATATACGTCGCTGCCCGTTCGATATCAATCGGGGAGCCATCCGATCGTGGAGAGCTTAACCGATTTTACGATCGATGAAGAACCCTATCGGTTCGAATTGAGTCCGCATGAAACAACGGTCGTCTTTGCGGAATACGAGCATGACGGCCAGCGCTGGCCTGCGGCGTGGGCACATCACTACGGCTCCGGCCGGGTGGTATATCTGATGCCAGGTCATCATTTGCCGTCTTTTCGGATAGAATCCGTGCGTCATCTGATTCGGGAGAGCGGACTGTGGGCTGCCCGGAAGTGCGTAGACTAGAAAATCGGCACTCATCATAGGCATTCCATCACCGCCATCGAAGGCGGTGATTTTTAATTTGCGCGGAATAGTTCCTGCTGCCAAACGCATTCGTTCCGCCCGGATCTGGTTTTCCGGAAAAATCTAAAAAGAGGGTTGACAGCAGCATGTCCCTTCCTTTAATCTGTGTATGTAATCGTTTACGTAATCGATTACATACAGGAATCAGGATGATATTTTGAGGTGAACGATGATTGGCAAAAGCAACGATTAAACAAGTAGCAGCGGCAGCAGAAGTATCTACGGCAACCGTTTCAAGAGTGCTTAACAACAGCGATTATGTAAGCGATGAAATTAAAGAGCGGGTGATGGCGGCCGTGAACCGGTTGAATTATCGTCCGAGCGCCATAGCCCGAAGCCTGAAGCAGGACCGCACGTACATGATCGGCGTGATCGTGCCCGATATTTCAAATCCCTATTTCATGGGCATATCCCGAGGCATTGAGGATATTGTAGGTAAAGAGGGCTTTCAGTTAATATTTTGCAGCTCGGACGAGAACCCGGAGAAGGAGAGACGATTGCTAAAGCTTCTGCAGGAAAAGCGCGTGGATGCCGTCGTATTGGCAACGTCGGGCGGGAACGACCCGGCGATCAAGCAGATTGCGGATTCCAACATGCCGATCGTGCTTGTGGACAGGAAGCTGGACTCGCCGGAAACAGGATCGAAGCTCGATCTGGTGGCCGAGGACAATACCGAGGGAGCCTTGCGCCTAACCCGGAAGCTGCTCGAGGAAGGACATACGGCTATCGGCGTAGTTAACGGGCCAACGAGATCAAGCACGGGGAGGGAACGTCTCGAAGGCGTCATGAACGCGATGAAGGCATTTGGGCTGAACGAGGGCCCCCTGGTGTATAACGGAGATTTTTCCACGGAGGACGGAATCCGGGCAGTTCAGCAATTTCTGAACGCGGAACGCAGGCCAACCGCCATCATTTCCCTGAATAACCGCATGAGCCTGGGCGTCCTGCTCGAGATTGTGCGCAGCGGCCTGAAAATTCCTGCCGACATGGCAGTTGCTTCTTTCGGCGAGGTGGAAGCCGGGCCTTTACTCAAGGAATCGGGACTCTACTACATGGAGCAGCATCCCTACGATATGGGAATCAAGGCCGGAGAAATCCTTCTAAGCCGAATACGGGAAGAAGCCCGGCAGGATCCACCGGCTTATGAAATATACAGCAATGAAGTCAAACAGTTGAACTGATCGTACATGCCGCCGCTCTAAAAACAGAGAGGATGATGGAGATGCATAATCAATCAAACATCTGCAATCGATTGCAGAACGAATTGCCTAAAATCGGCATTCGCCCTATCGTGGATGGCCGGCGGGGTGGTATCCGGGAATCGTTAGAGGATGTCACCATGGATATGGCGAAACGAACCGCTCGCTTGCTCACCGAACGGCTAAGGCACAGCAACGGGCTTCCAGTGGAATGCGTGATTGCCGACACCTGTATCGGAGGGGTAGCTGAGGCCGCACGAACCGAAGAGAAATTTGCCAGGGAGAATGTAGGTCTTACCATTTCGGTGACACCATCCTGGTGCTATCCGACGGAAACGATGGATACCCACCCGACCAGGCCAAAAGCAATTTGGGGTTTCAACGGGACGGAACGTCCCGGGGCCGTATATCTGGCGGCGGCGCTGGGAGCGCATAATCAGAAGGGTCTGCCGGCCTTCTCCATCTATGGACGCGATGTACAGGATATCGGGGATACCGAAATAACGGCGGATGTTCAGGAGAAGCTTCTGCAATTTGCCAAGGCAGGCCTTGCCGTAGCGACCATGAAGGGGACCTCCTACTTATCGATGGGCACCGTATCCATGGGCATCGCGGGCTGCATCGTCGACGAAAACTTTTTTCAGAGGTATCTGGGGATGCGCAACGAATATGTGGATATGACCGAATTCGTAAGGCGGATCGAGCTGGAAATTTACGATCATGACGAATATGAGCGGGCACTGGCCTGGATTAAACAGAATTGCAAGCCGGGAACGGACGTTAATCCGGAGCATTTAAAGCGGTCCGAAGAACAGAAGGAACAGGATTGGGAAACCGTCGCGAAGATGGCGCTGATTGCACGCGATTTGATGGTAGGCAATCCGAAGCTGGCGGCCATGGGATATGGAGAAGAAGCGCTCGGCCGACATGCACTGGCTGCAGGATTCCAAGGACAGCGTGCCTGGACGGATTACTTCCCGACGGGGGATTTCATGGAGGCGATATTGAATTCCTCTTTTGATTGGAACGGTCTGAGGGAGCCGTATATCGTCGCAACGGAGAATGACAATCTGAATGGAATCACGATGCTGTTCGGTCATCTCCTGACGAATGCGGCCCAGGTGTTTGCAGACGTTCGTACATATTGGAGTCCGGATGCCGTGAAGCGAGTGACGGGATACGAGCTGGAGGGCATTGCGGCCAACGGCGTGATCCACCTGATCAATTCAGGACCGGCAGCACTAGACGGAACGGGAAGGCAATCGAAAGACGGCAAGCCGGCCATGAAGCCGTTCTGGGATATCACGCAGGAGGAAGTCCAGGATTGTCTGGATGCAGTCAAGTGGTGTCCGGCTATTGATTTCTTCCGCGGCGGGGGATTCTCCACGGACTTCACGACCCGGGGAGGCATGCCGGCAACGATCGCCAGAATCAATATGGTCGCGGGTGTCGGACCGGTCCTACACATCGCCGAGGGAATAACCGTGGAGCTCCCGGAGGCCGTGCACGATGTATTGGACCAGCGAAGCGACCCCACTTGGCCGACGACCTGGTTCGTCCCGAACCTTACCGGCGAGGGACTGTTCAAGGATGTTTACACCGTTATGAGTAATTGGGGATCCAACCATGCCGCCATGAGTTACGGCCATATTGGCGGAGATTTGATTACTTTGGCGTCGATGCTCCGCATTCCGGTATGCATGCACAACGTGCCGGAGGAGCGGATCTTCCGGCCAAGCGCTTGGACCGCTTTCGGCGGGCTGGAGCCGGTTTCTGCCGATTACCGGGCATGCGCGTCTTATGGTCCTTTGTACAAATAGGAGGCAGATGATATGAAGCAGTTATACACCATCGGGGTTGATTTCGGTACGGAATCGGGCAGGGCCCTGCTTGTCGATATCACGACGGGCCAGGAAGTAGCGACGCATGTGACGCCTTACGCGCATGGAGTCATGGACGAGGTGCTGGTCCATTCGGGTTTGAAGCTGGAGCCGGATTGGGCGCTGCAGCATCCAAAGGATTACTTGGAGGTTCTTAGGCAATCGATCCCCCGCGTGCTGTCGGATGCAGCGATATCGGCTGATCAAGTCATCGGCATTGGCATCGATTTTACGGCATGTACGATGATGCCGCTGGATGCAGGCGGGACCCCGCTCTGTATGACGGAGGAATGGAGGGACCATCCGCACAGCTGGGTGAAGCTGTGGAAGCATCATGCGGCGCAGGAAGAAGCGAACCTGATCAATGCAGCCGCAGCTTCGCGGGGCGAGAAATTTCTTGCGCGTTATGGAGGAAAGCTGTCCTCCGAGTGGATGCTTGCAAAGTGTTTGCAGATTCTGAGGGAAGCTCCCGAATTATATGAACGGTCCGTGTTGTTCATGGAAGCTGCCGATTGGGTGGTCATGCAATTGACCGGCCAGCTCGCGCGAAGCAGCTGCACCGCCGGCTATAAAGCCAATTGGCATAAACGGGAGGGTTATCCGTCCAAGGCGTTCCTGCATTCGCTCGATCCAAGGTTCGGAAATCTCGTCGAGACGAAGCTGAGAGGAGCGATCAAGCCCCTGGGTTCGAAAGCAGGCGGATTAACCGAAAGTATGGCGGCGATGACGGGGCTTCTGCCGGGAACCGCGGTAGCCGTAGCCAACATCGATGCCCATGCGATGGTACCGGCCGTCAGCGTCGTAACCCCGGGGAAGCTGGTACTCGCTATGGGAACCTCTACTTGTCACTTGATTTTAAGCGACAAAGAAGTGACCGGCGAAGGCATTTGCGGCGTCGTCGAGGATGGGATCATTCCCGGTTATTACGGGTATGAGGCAGGACAATCGGCCGTTGGCGATATATTCGCCTGGTATGTGGATGAGGCAGTTCCGGAATACGTTAGGCTTAAGGCTGCAGAAGAGCGGCTTGGCGTTCATGAGTGGCTCGAGAAGGAAGCGGCCCGATACGCGCCTGGACAAAGCGGACTGCTTGCCCTGGACTGGTGGAACGGAAGCCGTTCCGTGCTGATGGATGCCGATCTTAGCGGCGTCATGCTTGGTTTCACCTTGCAGACCAAGCCGGAGGAGATTTATCGGGCCCTGCTCGAAGCCACAGCCTTTGGTACCCGGGCTATTATCGAGGCGTTTACCGATAGCGGCATTGAAGTTCAGGAGCTTTATGCTTGCGGCGGATTGCCGCAGCGCAACCGGCTGCTGATGCAGATTTATGCCGACGTTACCGGCAAAGAGATCAAGATCGCGGATACCGTCCAGACGGCCGCTTTTGGCGCAGCCATGTTCGGTGCGGTTGCGGCAGGCAAAGATCAGGGAGGATATGGCAGCATCGTGGAAGCTTCGGAGGCGATGGCCCGCGTTCGGGAAGAAACATTCAAGCCGATTGAAGCTAACGTCCGAATGTATGACCTGTTATACAAGGAGTATAAAGGACTTCATGATTATTTGGGCAGGGACGAAAATGGGGTGTTGAAACGGCTGAAAGCGTTAAGAAGCAGTTTTAACTCTGAAGGATCAACGGATTCGGCCCGAGGATAGACAACGGGTTATGACTCACATAAGGAATGCAGGCTGTCGTGTTGGTAGCATGGCCTGCATTCCTTAACCACCCATTCTGCAATCGATGTCACATTGTTGGCAAATTGTTTTAAGAAGCGCTTTTACCTACGCCATCAACTTATGAGGAGCGATCATCCATGGACAATCAAACAGCGTTATTTTCACTCAGCCGCAAGCGATCCGGAAAAAGAAAAAGGGAATCCAGCTACGACCGTTCGGGAGGGAATAAGGATTACTTCTCCATCCAGCCGGGCGACCTGACCGAAATTTGCAGCATTCCGGGAGCGGGTGCCATCACCCATATTTGGATGACCATGGCGACCGACGCCCCTGCCGAGGAATTGTATCTGCCGCGCAAAGTCGTACTCCGCATGTACTGGGACCAGGAGACCGAGCCCAGCGTGGAAGCGCCGATTGGCGATTTTTTCGGAATGGGGCACGGCCTCACCAAAAATTATACGTCAGCGGCGTTGATGATGAGTCCCGAGGACGGCAAAGCATTCAACAGCTTTTTTCGCATGCCGTATGGGAATGGCGCTCGTATAACGATCGAGAGCGAAGCGGAGCATCCGATTAAATTTTATTTCTATGTGGACTATGAATCGTACGATAAGCTGCCCGAGGAGGAGCTGCGATTCCATGCCCAGTGGCACCGGGAAAATCCGACCGACGGGATCGCGGATCACGGGGTGGATAACGCTTTCTACGAATTCGGCGGCAAGAATACGACGGGCAGCGGCAACTATGTCATTTTGGACGCGGTTGGGAAGGGCCATTACATCGGCTGCAACTTCAATGTCCATAACCTCCGCGATACGCGGGAATGGAACTGGTACGGCGAAGGAGACGACATGATCTTCATCGATGGGGAGCCATGGCCTCCGACTCTGCACGGCACGGGCATGGAGGATTATTTCAATACGGCCTGGTGTCCGCAGCAGGAGGTGTGCACCCCGTATCATGGCATCATTATGGGCGGCGGCCCGAACTGGAGCGGAAAAATCTCCACGTACCGGTATCATATCCTGGATCCGATCATGTTCGATAGCAGCATCAAGGTCACGATCGAGCACGGTCATAACAATCATCGGAGCGACGATATTTCCTCGACGGCGTACTGGTACCAGGCGGAACCCCATCGTTCTTTCCCGAAGCTGCCAAAGGTGGATAAACGCTTGCCAATGCCGGATACGAAGCCGCTCAATCCTGCTAGTTTGAATCAGATATTCGGTCATAACAATCCCTGATGTTCACGGGTGGAATATAGGAATCCACAATCAGATCGAAAGGGGAGATGAGCTTGAAATGGAAAAATGCCCTCTTCGCAGGCATGATTTTGCTGTTATGCGGCTGCGCGGGGGGCGGCAAGGTGAATCCTCTGCTTGATGCGACAGACAAAAGCTTTTTATTAAAAGGCATGACCGGCGTGGAGCAGGTTTCGCAATTAACCGGGGAATCCTCCCCCAATCGTACCGATCAATACGCCGTGTACGGCACCGATCTGGGTTCCATGATGAATGACGGGGAACGAACTTACTTCGTGTTCGGGGATACGTTCGGCGAGAGGGCGACTGATCAGACAGGCGGAGGGGGAAGCTATTGGCGCTCCAATACGATAGCCTATACAACGGACGCTCATCCGGCTGACGGTATCGCATTCGAGGGAATGATCACGGATGAATTCGGCACGGCGAAGGAACTGCTGCCTTCCGCCAAAATCGATTACGAAGAAATGACGAAAATTCCGACCCATGGCATTGCGGCAGGCGGCGCCTTGTATTTGCACTACATGTCGGTCAACCATTGGGGCAATCCGGGGAAGTGGGACGCCAATTACAGCAGCGTGGCCAAATCGACCGATAACGGTGAAACCTGGGAGCTGCAGGACCGGCTCCGTTGGCCGGGAGACAGCAATTTCATCCAGGTTAGCCCCTATAAGGTGGAGAATGAAGCAGGCGGTTCGGATATTTATTTTTGGGGGATTCCTTCGGGCCGCTTTGGCGGCGTTCAGCTTATGAAGGTGGGCGAGGAGCACATCGAGAATATGTCCGAGTACCGATATTACAGCGGATTGAACGATGACGGCAGTCCCAGGTGGAGCGCGGATATGAAGGATGCCAGGTATGTGGTGGATGACACCGTCGGCGAGCTGTCCGTAGTGTGGAATTCTTATCTGGAACGCTGGCTGATGACCTATTTGAAGGAAGGCCAAGGGGTTGTCATACGTGAAGGCATGACGCCTTGGGGGCCATGGGGCGAGCCCCTGGATTTGGTCCGAGCCGAGGATTATCCGGGGCTATACGGGCCCTATATGAACGATCGGTATACGGAGAATGACGGGCAGACGATCTATTTCACATTGTCTTTATGGGATCCCTACAATGTTTTCTGGTTTAAGGCTTCGCTCGAAAAGTGAGGCGCGGATTCCAAGAATGATCGGTTTAAATGCGGACCAGCGTTTAAATAGTTTGATCCATTATAAGGAGGGTTCATGATGCAGAAAAATACCATCGGCTTCAAATCCTGGCCTGTTCTGTTCTCCGTTGTTCTTGTTCTGGCGATGCTCGTTACGGGCTGCGGCGGACGATCTGGCGGTCCCGGAGGAGGAGCTTTAAGCAATCCACCGGAAAATGAAAGCGCAAACAACGGGAATGAAGCCAGCGGCAAGGTTGTGATCGATTTCTGGGCGCAAAAATTCGAGGATACCACCGATGCCTGGTTCAAGAAATGGGTCGGCGAGTTCAATAAATCCCAGAGCGAGGTTGAAGTGAAGCTGACCATCGTTCCGGCCGACGCCTGGGACCAGAAGATGAAAGCAGCGCAGGCCGCAGGCAAGGCACCGGACATCCGAACGATCAACTACGGCAATGTGGCCAATGCGGCAAAAACGGGTCAACTGATGGCCCTGAACGATTTAATGGAGCCTTCAGCCTTCGATGATTTGTACGACAATATGAAGGACTTCGTATCCGTTAACGGTCAGTACTATGCATATCCGAAGCTGGTTGAGCCGTCTGCTGTGATGTTCTATCGGAAGGATATGTTCCAGGAAGCCGGGCTTGACCCCAATCAGCCGCCGAAAACATGGGCTGAGCTTCTGGATGCGGCCCAGAAGCTCACCAAGAAAGGCGTGTTCGGCTTATCGATTGCGCAAACTGCGCCGGATCTGGGCTGGTCGAGCTGGGGCCTGCAGTATAACGGGGCAGGTCATCTGGCGGTTACGGAGGACTGGTCCCAAGCGGACGTGAACAATGACGGTTACAAGGCCGTTTTGGACTTTTACCAAAAAGCGTACCAGTCCGGCGTCATGCCGAAGCAGGCATTGGCCGGATATGCGGACATCAAGCCTTTCGGCGAAGGCAAGATCGCCATCCAGATTTGCGGTTCCTGGGCGATCGGTCAGCTTCGCAACACCTATAAAGACATGGTGGATAAGGTAGGGATTGCGCCGATGGCATCGATGGACGGCGATTTGACGAAGCCGACGGCAACGCTCGGCGGCTGGTCGCTGGCGGTGGACGGCAAATCCGAGCATCCGCAGGAATCGGCCGATTTCATCTCCTATTTGCTCGCAGGCGACCCGAACATCATGATCGATTTTTTCAAGACGTCCCAGTTCTCCAAGTTCTCCCCGCGCAAATCCGTGGACGAAGCGATGAAATCCGATCCGGATGCATCCAAGGATGAATGGCGTGCACTCGTATCCGAGCGGATCATTCCGCATTCGCAGGCTGAGCCAGTTTATCCGTGGGACATCAGCTTCGCGCTCGCCACGTCCATCGAGTCCGCCATGAAGGGTACTTCGGTGGATAAGGCGCTGGCGAAGGCAGAGAAAGACATTAACGATTTCATCGCGAAGAATAAGCTTGCCGGTACGAATCCGAAAAAATAGTGTTGGCAGCCGTCCGGAAATCCGGTTTTCGAAATGTTATTTTCGGATGGCTGCTTCATCCTTGGCCAATGGTGGTGACGCTACATGTTCAAGAAAAATTATCGGCAGGACAACGGCGTGGCTTACATGCTGCTCGCTCCCATCGTCATCCTGCTGACCGTCTTTGTCATCATTCCGTTCTTCTATGCACTGCGGGTGAGCTTCTATAATTGGAGTTTCTATCAGGATTCCACCTTTGTGGGCTTGCAGAATTTCTATATGGTGCTGACCGATGACCTCTTTCTCCAATCCATCTGGGTAGGGCTTAAGTTCGCGCTGATGGTCGTTCCGACGATGCTGATTCTCTCGTTTCTGTTCGCGAACATCATTAAGAATCTGGGCTCCGGTTTCGCAAGCGTTGTTAAGACTTCCGTCTACATTCCCACCATTATTTCCGGAATCGTGGCGTCGGTCATCTTTGTCTTCATCTTCGATTATGCCGGAGGCCTGGCCAATTACATCATCGGGCTGTTCGGATCGGAGCCGAAAGCCTGGCTTGCCGACGTGGCAACGGCGCTGCCGAGCATCGCGGCTCCAGCCGTGTGGCTGGGCTTCGGACTCACGACGCTCATCATGCTGGCAGGCCTCCACGATATCCCAAAAAGTTACTATGAGGCTGCCGAACTCGAGGGGGCGGGCACCTTCGTTCGCATGTGGTACATCACGATTCCGCTCATGCGCAATGTGATCCTGTATCTGCTCGTAACCGGATTTACGGCGCAAATCTCCCAGTTCGAGCTGTCCCTCGTCATGACGGGCGGCGGCCCGCTCAGCGAGACCACGACGCCGAACCTCTACATCCTGAACCACTTCCGAAACGACGTCATGGTCGGGAACTCCATCGCGGCATCGCTGCTGTTGTTTGTGGTCCTTGGCAGTATTTCGGCCATTATCTTCAGAGTACTGAATTCGGAAAAAGCGATCGACGGATAAGAAGGCAGGAGGATAACATGATGAAATCGTTAAACGGTGTCCAAAAAACATTGATGACGCTCTTGACCGGACTGGTGACGATCATGGCGCTGTTCCCGCTGCTCTGGGTCATCATTGCCGGTTTCAAAGATAAGGCGGAGGTGCTTGCAACGCCGTTCCGTTTCTTCCCGAAGAAATGGATGGTTCAGAATTACACGGATATTCTGAGCGACGCGACCTTCATTCAATCGATGCTGGTCACATTCGGGGGCGCCGTTCTCTTCGCGGCGCTGAGCTTGGCCGTGAACGCCACCGCGGCTTACGTTTTCGCCAGGCTGGAATTCAGGTTCAAGACGATGCTGTGGGTTTATGTCATCGTCACCATGTTCATTCCAGGCATGGCCATTCTGCTGACCTCCTTCATTGTGGTGAATGAGATGGGAATGCTCGATACGCTGGCGGTGCTCGTATTGCCCGGCATTGCTTCCGCGGGTCATATGTTCTTCATCCGCCAATTCTACTTGAATATTCCGATGGCGCTTGAAGAGGCGGCGCTGATTGACGGAGCAGGAAGGATCAAGATTTTTACGCATATCTTCATTCCAATGTCGTTTCCGGTCTTCGTCATCGTGGGCATAGGCTCCTATTTGGCCTATTGGAACTCCTTCGTATGGCCGACGATGACGATCACCAACCCGGAGCTCTTTCAAATCATGCAATATTTATACACCTTCCGTTCCGAACGGGCAACCGAAATGGGCATGCTGATGGCCGGATCGGCGCTTTCCTGCCTGCCGACCATTATCTTGTTCCTCTTCTTCCAGAAGCACATCATTTCAGGAATCAAAATCTCCGGTTTGAAGTAACATTCTAAGCCAACAGGTGGAGGTGGGGCATGATTATACTTGAGAACAGGCATATCCGGCTGGAAATCAGCGAGATTGACGGCACGGTTCGAGGCATTCGCGATAACGTTAGAGGAATCGGGCTTATCGCGGATACGGGCACGGCGGATCCATTTCGCTTGGAGACGGACGCGGGTTTCAGCAGCTCCTTTCAGAACTTCGGATGGAGCAGGGAAAATACGGAAGACGGGACAGATCAGGTTCAGTTGAGCTGGGACACGCAGCAAGGTATGATCGTCACGGCTTCCGTAAAGCTCGCAGAAGAAGCGGATTGCATTGAATTCCGATGCGCAGCAGAGAACCATTCGGGAATCCGATTGCTGAGCCTGGAATATCCGGTTATTCCGAATTTGACCACGATCACGGAGCACGGCGAGGAGGATTATATCGCCCATTCCTTTGCAACCGGCTTTGAGGTCAACAACCCGATGAAGGTATTTGAAACGGACGGAATCGGATTTCGTTTCATGCCGTATCCGGAGAGCTTTTCCGGGGCAACGATGCAGTTTTTTGCCTATTACGGCAAAGACAGGGGCGGGCTGCAACTCGCTGCCCTGGACGGCGAGGGCCATCCGAAATGGCTCAATTTCTTCAAGAACGGGAACGGCTTGCTGGAAGCCTCCGTGATCCATGGCTGCAGTGATATGGGACCCGGCAAGGGGATCAAGCCGCATTATCCGGTGCAAGTGTCGATTCTGTCAGGAAGCGGCTGGTACGAAGCTGCTGACCGGTACAAGTGCTGGGCCGTGCAACAGAAGTGGTGTAGACGCGGCAAGCTTTCGGAGAGGGCTGCGAAGGAAGGCAGTCCATGGCTGCATGAGGATATGGGCGCGGCAACCTTCGGTATCAATGCGGGATCGGATCGTACGGCATGGATACAACAATACCACGACAGCATCGGAACGCCGATGCTCCACATCCTGGGCCCCGATTGGACGCATCGGCCGCAAACCTTCGGCAGCGGCGTGCCGGGGGGATATGATGATTGGTTTCCGACCCGCTTCAACCCAGAAAACATCGCTCTGATCCGAAAGCTGGGCCATCGCTTCGCTCCGTTCGAATTCGATTACCTTTATCATTTTGACGGAGCCGACGGAGAGCTTGGCAGAGCAGCCGAGCAGAAGTTTCCCGAGCTGAAAAAAAGCGTGGATGCTTACCGCTTTCCGTTCCTTTGTCCGGCGCATCCGTACACCCACGATTTTCATGTGAGGCGGGATACGGCACTGCAGCAGAGCGATGACATCGATTCGATCTACTACGATATCTCCGCCAACAACATTCTGAAGATCTGCATGGATGACAGCCACGGTCATCCGGTCGGAGCCGGCAGCATCATTGAGGAGGCTTACCGGCGGAACTTTGCCGATACGAAGGCGGCCATGTGCGAAACAGCCGGACGCTATATCCCCATGGGAACCGAGATGATGAATGAAACGATGCTGGATCTGATCGACTACTATCAAGCCCGGGCAGGGGGGCAGCCGGCGGCGCCGCTCGAAGGATGGCCGATCCGGGAGCTGCTTAAAACAGGTGCGGCCTATCTCATCCCGATGTTTACTTACGTATATCACGAGTACGGCGCGCTGAGATTGGACGGCTGGGGCAAGCTGACCGAGGAAATCGGAGAGCTTTACTATTTTACGGTAGCACGCACGTATCTCTGGGGCGGCCTGTACGAATTGAATTACGAGTACAGTCCGATGGAGGCGCTGGACGGCAACGAAAATACCGCGGAGGAGCATTATTATCCGTTTGAACCGCGCGGGTATGCCTTCTCGGCGAACAGGGCCGATTACTTGGCTCTGTATGCACGGCTGCGAATCGGTGCCGCGAAGCCGTATTGGTCGTATGGCACGATGCTTCGGCCGCTCTCCTTCGACGTTCCTATGACGCCGATGAAGTGGTTTCATTACAACCACGGCAAGGATACGCCGGAATATAACAATTCGGGAGAACTGCTGACAGACGCCGTTATCCACTCGGCATGGCAGAATGATCAAGGGGATGTCGGCTTGTTCTTTGCGAATGTGACCGGAGAGGAGCAGACAATAAGCATCGAGCTCCGTCCGGAAGACTTCGGAAAGACGACCGTGACCGGGCAGCTGTACACGAAAGCGGGAGAGCCGGCCATTGATTGCTCCATGGAACAAGGCGGATTGCGTTTGCTTAAGCTGCCGGCACGAAGCATAGCGATGTTGGAACTGACTTCGCCTTAACTTGGCACAATGACGCGGTTTTCTGAGGCGGAGGATGATAGAAATTGGGGCGGCGACGTCGGACAATTGGATCAGATTGACGATTTCAGCCTGTTAAAGAATGGACGACGTGTCGCTGGCGGGGATTTCTTGCCGGAAAACGAGCAGAATGGAGGACTTATGGCACAATTACCGGACGCTTATGTAAAGCGGTGGGATTATGACCAATTAGGGAGTGCAGCTCCCAAGCTGAGTCTTAAACAAATCGATAAAGGCACTTATCACTGCATAATGACATTTGAGCTGGATCAGGAGATACGACAGGATGATTGGCAGCTGCGCCTGGAGCCTGCGTTCCAGCCGTATTTTCACTGGGCTCCTCATATAACGCCGACTTCCCGGCATGTGATGGATCAGCACAGCTTTCGGTCGCCTGCCCTCATTGCTCATGACGGCACCAGACTGCTCACACTGATACCGGATCTGGATCTGATCGCGAAGGATGCGGACGCTCGTTGGTACTTGGATCTGGATGCTCCGAACAACCAATTCGTCTTGGGAATGAGCCGGACCCGTGTGAGTGATCACGTGCTGTTTGAGAAGGTGGAGGGTGCTGCTTATTCGCCCGGAACGTTCTGCATCGGCTTCTACCTCATGACGTTGGAGGATGATCAAGCTGCATTGAACCCCTGGCGGCCGGTGCTGCAATTTTTATGGGAGCGATGGGGTCACTCCCGACTCCGTCAGGGCATCCATGACAGAGCTCCTCTCGAACACTATGTAAAATATGCGTACGACTGGGCTTTTCGCCATTGGAAAGATACGGTGTGGCAGGAATTCGAATGGAACGGACTGAAGGTCGGGGCTCCCGTATTCATTGCCGACGTGAGTCAAAGCCCGAATTATCCTGGCGTTCCGAACGAACGGGAAAGCCGATCGATTTGGAACCAAGCGTGGTTCAGCTCCCTTCGTTCGGCGCAAGGCCTCTATCGTTACGGTAAGAAACAGGATGATCCGGAACTGGTTCGCAAGGCCAGGCTCATGAAAGAGCTGGCTCTTGCTGCTCCGCAGCGAAGCGGGTTCTTTCCCGCCGTTATTGCGACGGAGATGAAGCGGGTGATGGTGGAGGGACAGGAAGTTAACCGGTCAGGTAGTTGGGACCATGCCTTCTGGGGGAATTCCAATCGCAATCCGGCCGATCCTTGGGGCTCGATCGCGGAAGCGCCTTACCATGTGCTGGACATGAGCTGGACGGCGCTGCTCATGCTTCGCTGGCATGATGAAATCGAGCCGGATCCAAGGCTCATGGAATACGCCGTACGCTATGCGGATGAGCTTCTGGCTCTTCAGGACGAGAAGGGCTATTTTCCGGCCTGGCTTGACCAAGAGACGTTAGCGCCGCTGGATATTCTTCGAGAGTCTCCGGAGACGTCGCTCTCCGTCACGTTTTTGCTGAAGCTGCACGACATGCGGCCGGATCCCAGATATTTGGAAACGGCAGTAAGGGCGCTGGAGGTTGTCGTCAACGAGATCGTACCGTCCGGCAGATGGGAGGATTTCGAGACGTATTGGTCCTGCTGCTCCTTTGGCCGCGAAGAGCTCCCCGGCTGCAAGGTGGTTAGGAATAACATGTTCAAGCAGTGCAATTTCTCCATGTTCTGGACGGCGGAGGCCTTATTTCAGATGTACAAGACGACCGGCGAGATGCGATATCTGACACTCGGCACACGTGTGCTGGATGAAATGCTGATGACGCAAGCCTCCTGGCAGCCTCCCTATCTGTATGTTGACGTATTGGGCGGATTCGGCGTCATGAACTGCGACGGGGAGTGGAATGATGCGAGGCAAAGCCTGTTTGCAGAGCTGATCCTTCAATACGGCGTGGAATTGGACCAGCCGGAATATATTGAACGCGGTGTTGCCGCATTGCAGGCCTCTTTTGCCATGATGTATTGCCCCGAGAATATAAAAACAAAACAGCAGTGGGAACGGGCGTATCCTTTCTTTAACGAGAAGGATTACGGCTTCATGATGGAGAATTACGGTCATGACGGCGATGTAGGTGAGGACGGGCGGGGCATGGGGACTTTCACCATTTTTGATTGGGGGAACGGCGCGGCCGCCGAAGCTTACCTGCGGATCAAGGCCCATCTGGGTCAGACGTTGAAAGACCGGTACGGATACGATATCACACACTAAAGGAGCGATTACGGATGATGAACTTTAACGGGCTCAACATGCATCTCGGAAACTTATCCAAGCTGTCTAATGCGAAGACGAGATCCATCAGCGCGGAGAATTTTACCGGCGAGAAAGGAAAAGGGGGCATGGCGACGGACGGCACGGGTGCAGCGGCTTCCAGGGATCTGGGCGCGGGCTGGAAGGTGTCTCCTTCCGTGGAGATTATGCCGGGAGAAACCTTTACTATGGGTGACATTCAAGGCCCTGGGGCCATTCAGCATATTTGGCTGACCTGTCATCCGTCGCTGTGGCGCAATATGATTATCCGCATGTATTGGGACGAAGAGCAGGACCCTTCGGTTGAGGTTCCGGTGGGCGATTTGTTCTGTAACGGGTGGGGTGAACGTAGCGATGTCAATTCGATTCCGGTTGCCGTCAATCCGGCCGGCGGCATGAACAGCTACTGGCAGATGCCGTTTCGCAAGCAAGCCCGATTGACGATGGAGAATCGCGCGCCGGAAAAGGCGGTCCTTTACTACCAAATCGACTATACCCTGACGGACATCCCCGAAGAAGAGGCTTATTTTCATGCACAGTGGCGGAGAACGAATCCCGTTCCTTATAAGGACGTTTACACGATCCTGGATGGCGTGAAGGGACAGGGGCACTATGTAGGGACTTACCTAGCCTGGCAGGTGAACAACAGCGGCTGGTGGGGCGAAGGGGAGATCAAGTTTTATATGGACGGGGACCAGGATTACCCGACCATCTGCGGTACGGGAACGGAGGATTATTTCGGCGGAGCTTGGAACTGGGAACAGCCGATCGGTACGTACCGAACCTACTCGACGCCTTATCTGGGGATGCACCAAGTGCTGAAGCCGGACGGATTATATCGCAGCCAGCAGCGCTTCGGCATGTATCGATGGCATGTCATGGATCCGATCCGCTTCCAAAGCGATCTTCGCGTCACGATCCAGGACCTCGGCTGGAGGTCAGGAGGCAGATACCTGCCGCAGCAGAGCGATATTGCATCGACGGCGTTCTGGTATCAGGCGGAGCCCCATGCGCCATTCCCGGAACTACCGGATAACGATGAGCGGGAGGTTATATAAGCAGGCGCTATTGCTTAGCTTCCGGTATGGTGATAGTGTGAAGCCATGGACCCTTTTGCATCTGCTTGTCGGTTTCATGGTCGTTAATGGAGGATAGGATGGACAAACATACAATTTATACCATTGCAGATCGGGTAGGCGTATCTCCTTCCACGGTGTCCAGAGCCTTGTCGGGGAGAGGTTACTGCAGTCCCAAGACGAAGAGCAAAATTCTGGCGGCTGCCCAAGAAATGAACTATGCGCCCGATCATGCAGCGAAGATGCTGAAAATGAGGCAAACCAATAAAATCATTTTTGCCGTTCCGGATATATGCAACCCTTTCTATTTCGATATGATCAACGGCATCAATCAGGTGCTGGAGGAGCATGATTACCTGATGATTCTGTTCTACACCAAGCACAGGCTCCAGGAGGAGATGAAGGCGATCCAGACGCTTCGGGAAAACGTCGCCGACGGCATGATCATGGTGTCTTTCGATTTTGGAGAAGAAAATATCGGGGCTATCAATGCGCTGCAGGCTCCGGTCGTGCTGACGAATAAATACGTGTCGCCGGATGGCAGCGACCGCTTTGACTACGTATATGTGGATACGTATGACGGAATCAAGCAAAGCACGGAGCATCTGATCAAGCAAGGCCTGCGCAGCATCGCCTATGTCGGCGGTAATCTCAGCGAGCAGACCGGCCATGAGCGGTTCTGCGGGTATCGGGATGCCATGCTGGAGGCAGGAATCCCCTTGATTCCTCGTTTTATCGCCGAATCCGACTATACGGAAAGCGGCGGTTATGCGATGGCGAAAGCGTGGCTGCAAGGGCCCGACCACCCGGAGGGCATCGTTGCCGCGAACGATCTAATGGCGATCGGCGTCATGAAAGCTTGCGAAGAAGCCGGATTAAAAATTCCCCATGACGTTGCCGTTGTGGGCATGGATAATCTGGACATTGCCTCCCGCGTATATCCCAAGCTGACGTCCGTTGCTTTGCAGCAGGAGGAAATCGGCCGCAAAGCGGCCCAGATCCTGATGGATCGCATAATGGGAATTCCGAGGGAGGAGCGGGCCGTGAAATTGATGCCGCAGATGGTCGTGCGCGATTCCAGCGTAAAGATATGAAGCGAGGATGGAGTATAATGGGTTGTTTCCGAATGAACATGAACGTCATGATAAAGGCTCCATCATGAACTAGCATGCTTGCGTTGAATATGGTGTTGAACCGTTCCTAGCAGTACAACTGCCAAGAGAACGGTTCTTTTTTTTGTTGTAAGGAAATGATCTTTGGTGGGGAAGTCCCCAACCTTCGCGCTTGCGTGATCGGGTTGGGGACTTTGTCGTGGATCAAGGATTTGTAGGATCATAGCGAACTGAGAAGCGGAGGTGTTCGCTGTAGGGGTAATAATTATTACTCTTCAGAGTAAAATTGATTGACTATTAAAGTAATTTAAAATACTCTATAAAGTAACAAGGAGGTTCACATTGAAAAAGTCCAATCGAATCATGGTTGTTGTGAAGGGAGAGAAACGGATGTCAACAATCCATAGTCTTCAACCGGATATTCACACGCTTCACGGATTTTTTAGCAAGGAGCTGGAACCGGCCCTATATATTCAGTCCGGGGATACCGTGGTGTATCGAACCTTGGATGCGGGATGGGGACTTGCGAAGCGCTCTGCTCCGGGAGCGCCGAGATCGAAGTTTACGGAGCGTGCGCCGGAGCGGGTGGAGAAGCAGTTCGGGCATGCCTTATTGGGTCCCGTGCATATCCAAGGGGCTAAACCGGGGCTTACCTTGGAGATTCAGATCAACGAGGTCGTTCCCGGGCCGTGGGGTTGGACCTCTGCCGGAGGGTTTCCAAGCTATTGGAACGAGAAGCTGGGCATGACCGATACCCAGGAAATGACATTGGACTTTGAATTGGATGCCAAAACAATGACTGGCAGGAGTCAGTTCGAAAATTTCAAGTACAGCGTCGGACTGAAGCCATTCATGGGGATTATGGGCATGCCGCCGGAGGAAGAAGGTCAGCATACGACTTTTGTGCCGCGCCCTTATGGAGGAAATCTCGATTGCAAAGAATTAACCGCCGGGAGCACCTTGTATCTGCCGATTCCGGTAGATGGCGGGCTGTTCTCAACAGGGGATGGACATGCGGCTCAAGGCGACGGCGAAGTTAGCGGTCCCGCTTTGGAATGTCCCATGGAGAAGGTGAGCCTAACCTTTCATGTCCGTGACGACATGCCCATTAAGATGCCCAGAGCAAAGACGAGTACCGGTTGGCTGACGATGGGATTCCACGAGGACCTGGACGAAGCGATGTGGATGGCCTTGAGCGGGATGCTGGATCTCATGACAGAGCTTTATTCCATTTCGAGAACGGAGGCGTACGCATACGCCACCTTGACGGTGGATCTGAGAGTAACCCAGATCGTGAATATCCTGAAGGGCGTGCATGCATTTTTGCCTTTTGGCGCGTTGAGGTGAACGAATGCACCAAGTGTTGGCTTTTTTTAATGTAGATTTTATAGGAGGGCTCATGCATGCAGTTATACGAAACGATGGTCAATAACCATGGGGTACATATTCATGTGACGGAGGTACATCGGGAACTTAGAAATGAACAAAGCTCACTGGTTATCATCCCGGGGCTTTCCGAGTCGGCCGAGGATTATATCGACATTATGGAAAAAATGGTAACGCTGTCGCCCAGGCATATCGTTGTCATTACGCTCCGAGGCCGTGGCCGAAGTAATTCTCCTGATTCGGGATACACGCTCGAGGATCATATCAGCGATCTGGATGCGGCCATTCGCCATCTTGAACTGGAACAGTTCGTACTCATGGGATACTCACGAGGGGTAGCCTATCAATTAGGTTATGCCATTCGGAACCCGAAACGCATTGAAGGTCTGATCATCGGAGACTATCCGGCGATACACACCCAGCTGCCAGCGGGATGGGTGGATTTCTTTACAACGCTGCCGCCTTGGAGAGGGAAGAAGCTATTCGACCGGATGAAACCATCGGCCCTGCATGCCCTGCAGAAGGATTCCGCGAAGGTAGAATTTTGGAGCGACCTGTCCCGATTCACATGCCCTGTTCTCATTATACGTGGCGCAAAACCGCATCCCGGGTTATCATTAGAAGCAGTGGAACAATATAAGCTATCGCTGCCGCAGGCACGAATCGTGGAATTCGAGCAGCATGATCATAATATTTTCGAACCGGATGCGGACGAGTTTGTTCGCACCGCAGACTCTTTTCTGAGAGAGATTAAGAAGAAATCAATAAACTATCACAAGAAGGGTGTACGGACTTGGACAATCTGAAGCTGAATGTATCACTTTTAAGACAAAGGGTTCCGAACCTCACCAGCGCGGCCAAATCCGTCGGATTGCGGCCCGCCACGGTTTCCAATCTATGTACGGGAAAAATACCCGTAGGCCGGGCGGAAGTTCGCACCATAGCCGCGCTGGCAGCCTTGGCGAAATGCAGCCTTGACGAACTGATCCTGCGCGGGGAAAGCGTGGAGATGATCGAAACGGGCATTAAGCCTCTTGATCTATTCGCTCCTCTGGCAAAAGGCGGCACCGTCGGGCTGGTAGCTCGTCCCGGTATGGGGCAGCTGGTGCTGCTCGGGGAGTTGTTTCATCACTTCAAGCAGGAAGGGTATATGACGATTCTGCTGAAGCCGGAAGGGAACTACCCGGAGCTGCAGGATATGCTGAATGACGTAGAGCGGGTTGCTTCTTCAATAGAAGAAATCCATTCTATCGTATCGCATGCGAATACCGATAAAGAAATTGTGTTTGCCGCGGATCGGGAGCATGTCTTAACCGGCAAGATCTATGATCTTCAGGAACGTTTTCAACAGGAAGGCATGCAGCAGATCACGACTTTTCTTGTGGACCTCAAAGGTGCGGTTGTTGATGAAAACATGCCTTACGGGCCGCTGGAGACGCTGTGGTATTTCGATGCCGATCTGGCGGCAAGACATCTGTTTCCTGCCGTGAACCCGTTATATTCCACCTCTTCCGTATTAGAAGGCGTTCATCTGGATCAGGCTCACTTAGCGGTCCAACAGCGGGCCCAGAAGCTGCTTCGCCGCTATCGGGAGCTGCGTTCGCTGGTTCAAGTACGAGGATTGGAGGCCATTCCGTCATCCGAAATGGAGGTTTATGAGCGGGGAGAACGGCTCGAAGCTTATCTAACGCAGCCTTTTTACGTTGCTGAAGCTTATACCGGACTGCCAGGCGAGCGGGTCCACTTGCAAGAAGCGCTGCATGACGTTCAAGCCATATTGAACGGCAGCATGGATCATCGATCGGTGGAGAGTTTATCCTGGATCGGGACAATAAAATAAGAAGTTAGTTGACCAAAGCTGAATTCCCTAAGTTTGTTCATCGGGAATATCGGCTTTTTTACATGATTTTGCATAATATAATCCGTACGTCCCATAGCTGATACGCAAAGGTCAGTATATAATATGTGCTAGTTTGTACCGTACAGATGGCAAGAAGTGTATTTAACAACTGAAACTCTGCTGATTCCGTACGGACACGAAACTATACATAAGGGAGAAATGGACATGAAAAGAAAAGGTTGGCTAATCGCATTTGCAGCGGCATTATTGTTAACGCTTATCGTAGTACCGGTTCAGCAGTCTTTTAGCGCAGAGGGCAATCCGACGGCAACGGCCATTACGCAGAGCGCCCTGAACAATCAGTTCCACTTGGATCACGTCGTGAAGATTTACGTGCCTTCCACCGTAAAGGGGGATATTCCCATCACGGATGCGGCTCACCAAAAGTTTGTCGATCAAGCGTTGACGAAGCTGTCCGGCTGGTTTGGCGGGGCAACGGCAATACCGGGCGAAGGGGCTTGGGTGGATAACAACAAAACCTTGATCAAGGAAAAAGTAACCATCGTGTACGCTTTTGCCGAGAAACTCGACAAGGATTCGCTCAATCAAGTGGTAGACTATGCGAAGAAACTCAAGGATGATCTTTCGCAATCTGCCATTTCGCTTGAGGTTGACGGTAAACTGTATTTCATTGAATAGCAGTCTCCGATCCATGAAGTGATCATAGGGGAGGTCTCCCAGCTGTCTGTTGTATGGCAGAAGAGGGAGACGTCCTCTTTATTATGTTGGACTTGTTAGTAGAGAAACCTCCACAGATAAAAAGTGGCGTAAGATTCCCAGTTCGCCCATCCTGCGGACAGCTCCAGAATCTCCCTCTTCGACGGTTTCGCCTCTAGGCCCAGCAGATGTTTGATGGCATTATGCAGTCCCACATCATCGATGGGAAAAGCCGCCGGCATTCGCAAACAGCGCATCAGCACATAATTGGCCGTCCACGGTCCGATGCCGCGGATGCCGACCAGTTGTTTCTCCGCTTTCTTTAAGCCGCCAGCTTCCAGCAGCAGTTCTTTCGTTAATTTTCCATCCGTCATAAGCTCAGCTACTCCGAGGAGATACTCGCATTTTTTCACGGTCATCCGAAGTCCACCAAGATCTTCAACACGCAGCGGCGCGATGTCCTCAGGCCTTGGAAACATCCAGTAAACCTCGCCTTCACACTCGATGCGTCTGCCGAAGGCCTCGACGAAACGCCTTTTTAGCGTATACGCGTAAGCCAGGTTAATCTGCTGTCCCAGAATGCCCCAGCATAAAGCCTCGAACAGATCGGGAATGCCCATGTTGCGAAGCCCGTAGAAGGACTGTACGGCTTGACTGAGCAGGGGATCGGTCTCGGCCATCGAATAGAACGGCACTAAATCGGTGTTTAGATCGAACCAGTCCCGGACATAAATGGCTACCTCCGCCCGCTTGCTTGGTTCGGTCGGGGTGGTATTCCCCAAAAATCGAACCAGGATCGCTTGCTCTTGATTCCTGGCGCTGACTTCGATCACGGCAACGTCATCTTCAAGCGGGATCGCCCGGTAGATGCTGTCGTTCCGAATCGTAAAGAGACATTCATTCGGCGATCTTTGCAAATAATTGAGGTTCTCCTGAAAGCTGAATTCCTTCGGCACGAATAGCTTTAGCGTATGGATATGATCCTCCCAGCTGTCCTTGGGAAGCCGTTGTTGTTGTTCCATGGTATACGGCTTGTCGCCGCGATTGTGGTCCGGTTCATGCATGATCATCGTTTCCTTTCGTTCCTGATCTACTCTATACTAGTTGTACCATAAACGCGGACCTCATAATTTTGTTATCTTGCTCTTATATTCCAAAAAGCGTACAACCGGATCTTCCTGTGGTTATAATGTTAGCGGAGGTGAGGAAAGGTGGCAAACCGGATACAACCGACCGAAGCCCAGTGGAAAGCCATTATCGACAATGACAAGGACAGTGACGGCCAATTTTTCTACGCGGTGCAGACGACGAAAATCTTCTGCAGGCCATCCTGCAAATCCAGGCCCCCGAAATTTGAAAATGTGCGCGTGTTTCGATCGGCGGATGAAGCGAGGGCCGAACGCTTCCGGCCATGCAAAAGGTGCAAGCCGACCGGCGAGCGCCTGCCGGACCACGAATGGATCGAACTCGTTGCCGAGTATATCGATGCGCATTATACGGATCATTTGACGCTGGATGTCTTGGCGGATGTAAGCCACGGCAGTCCGTACCATCTGCACCGGATTTTTAAGCGGGTCAAAGGGCAGACTCCGATGGAATACATTCAGGATTACCGGATCGGCAAGGCCAAAGAGCTTCTTGCGAATACCAGCCTGGCTATTTCGGATGTCGGCCATCAAGTGGGCATAGAGAACACGGCTTATTTTATCACGCTGTTTAAGAAAAAGACGGGAATGACCCCCCTAAGCTATCGAGGGCAATATATGAACAATACGAGTGCGGAGGTGCATAATCATGAAATCTAATCATTCGATCATTAGCTGGACACGATTGCGGCATGATGACTGGAACATAGATATCGCGGCCACGCCGCAAGGTTTATGTTATATCGGATCACCGGATAAACCGTTCAAAGAGCTGGAGGAATGGGTGAACGCGAAATTTCCTGGCTGTGAACTATTCCAGAATGATGAGGGCATGCAGCCATATGCCGCCGAGCTGGCGGACTATTTTCAGGGGAAACGGGAACGGTTTGAGTTCGCAATGGATTACAAGGGTACCGATTTCCAGATGGCGGTATGGAATGCACTGTGCCAGATCCCGTATGGGCAAACCTTCACGTACTCTGACATTGCGCACCAGATCGGCAAGCCGGCGGCTGTGCGTGCTGTTGGTGCGGCTATCGGGGCGAACCCGCTGCTTATCACCGTGCCTTGTCATCGGGTAATCGGCAAAAGCGGCGCATTGACGGGATATCGCGGGGGACTTGAAATGAAGACAAGATTGCTGCAATTGGAGCGAATGAACGTCTCCGTGAGGGAGACGAAGGAGTATGCCTAATCCTTTGCTGCAGCGCATAAAGAATCTGGATTGGCCTGCCGTACAGGCAGCTTTGGATGAACAGGGATATGCGGTCATTCCCAAGCTGCTCTTGCCCGAGGAATGCGCAGAGATCATAGGCACGTATACGGAAGAGCAGCGTTTTCGCAGCACGATCCAAATGGCCAGGCACCGGTTCGGACTGGGGGAGTACAAATATTATCAGGCGCCGCTTCCCGAAACGCTGCAGCAGCTTCGGGAAGGCTTGTATCCTGAACTTGCGCTGACGGCAAACCGCTGGTTGAACCGGCTAGGGCATGAAGAGAAGTATCCGGCAAGTCTGGATGAGTTTCTGGGGATGTGTCATGCCCAAGGTCAGGAGCGGTCAACGCCGCTGATTTTAAAATATGAAGAAGGCGGATATAATTGCCTGCATCAGGATTTGTACGGTGATGAGTTCTTTCCGTTCCAAGCGGTCTTTGTGCTGAATGAGAAGGAAGTCCATTACACGGGCGGGGAGTTTCTGCTGGTGGAGCAGCGGCCGCGGGCACAGAGCCGGGGACATGCGATCGCCTTGGATCAGGGAGCGGGACTGATCTTTCCGACCAACCATCGTCCGGTGCAGGGAACAAGGGGATATTACCGGACTACGCTCCGGCATGGCGTCAGCACGGTCACGTCGGGGACAAGATACAGCCTGGGGATTATTTTTCATGACGCGAAGTAAAGGAGCTGGATGCGCATTCACTCATTCGTAATGTAAGGAGGGAAGTCGTATAATAGAAGAAAGTATAGGAATGAGGTGTCCCAGGTGAAACATGAAGTGCTTTATAAAACGCCGAAGACCCTGCTCAATAAAGGAACCGGTTTCCTGAATGGATACAGCCATACCTTGAATCCGTATACAGGATGTACCTTCGCTTGCTCCTACTGCTACGTCCGGCAAATGCCGGTTTCGATATTCCGAAATCAGGAATGGGGAAGTTGGGTTGACGTTAAGCTCGAATCTGCTGCCATTCTGCGTAAAGAACTGAAGCGTGCCAAGTCCAAGGGGCCCGTCACGATCTTCATGTCATCCAGTACCGATCCCTATCAGCCGATTGAGGCCAAGGAAGAAGTGACCCGTGCCTTGCTGGAGGCCATGGTTAGCGAGCCGCCGGATTTCCTGCTGGTGCAGACGCGCAGTCCGTTGGTCCGACGGGATATCGATTTGCTGCAGCAGTTAGGAGCACGCGTGCGGGTAAGCATGACGGTCGAGACCGATCGAGAGGATATTCGCAAGCATTTTACGCCTTCCGCTCCGCCGATCCAAGCCAGATTGAAAAGCCTTGAGCTGCTAAGAGACGCAGGAATACCAACGCAAGCAGCGATTGCTCCCGTCCTTCCAAGCACGGAGGCATTTCCTCAGATCCTCAGGCCGCTCGTCAATCGCGTGTGCATCGACGATTATTTCATGGGGGACGGCAGCGGAGGCAAACGTACGAGACGGCTGCCCGTTCAGGCGTTGTACGAGAAGCTTGATCTGGAAGAATGGTATGATCCCGCCGCATATCAGGTGGTCTACGATCGATTCAACAGGGCGTTTCCGCAAGAGCAGCTATTTGTCAGTCAGAAGGGTTTTGAACCTTAAACGTTAGATGGCTCGTCTAGCAGATGAGCGCTTGCTGTGTAAGATGTTAAATGAAAGAGTTTAAAGGTAAGGACCGGGAGATAGCTTCCGGTCTTTTTATCATGCCGAGCAGTAGATGATTATGGTATGATAGGCGAAAATCACCAGTCAAACGTAGAGGAGCGAATGAACAATGAAGTTGGATTTGACGGATCAAATTGCGTTAGTCACCGGTGCTGCGGGCCAATTGGGCCGGGTCATGGTCCGAACCTTGGCGGAATGCGGCGCAGATGTGGTTATCCATTATCGGGGAAGCTTAGCCAAGGCGGAAGAGCTTCAGCGCGAGGTGGAGTCGATGGGCAGACGCGCGTACACGGTGCAAGCCGACGTGACGGATCAAGCATCCGTGAATGCCATGCGGGATGCAGTGCTTGAACACTTTGGCATGCTGCCTCATATCATCGTTGCGAATGCCGTGGAATCCTATCAATGGACGTCTGTCTTGGAGCAAGCGCCGGAAGATTACGAGAGCCAGTTCCAATCCTGCGTCATGCAAAGCGTCTACCTGGCAAAAGCCTTCGTGCCTGCCATGATCGAGCGAAAGAGCGGCCGCTTCATCGGCATCAATACCGAATGTTCGATCCAGAACTTTCCGAGTCAATCCGCCTACGTAGCTGGCAAGCGCGGCATGGACGGCGTATACCGCGTACTCGCGAAAGAAATCGGCGAGCATGGGATCACCGTCAATCAAGTCGCGCCCGGCTGGACGATCAGCGACCGCGATCGGGAGAACGGTACCGAGCATAGCGCCTCCTACGAAGCTTCCGTGCCCCTGAAACGCCGCGGAACGGACCAGGAGATTGCCAATGCCGTGGCATTCCTGGCCTCGGATTTGTCATCATTTATCACAGGGGCTTATATTCCGGTATGCGGCGGCAATGTGATGGTGGGGATTTAGCGGTTCGACCCATGGATTGAAAGTGTGAAACGTCCACGAACTTCGGATTCGCATTGCGATTAAGGACAGGCGAAGTTCGTGGAGGTGGCTTTAATTTAAAGTAGCTCCTAATGAACCTCATACGAAAGGAGCGGTTGCAATGGAGATTAAAAATACATATATACCTAAGTTAATTAGCTGGCAATTTGATGACGAAGTAGTTGATGACCCAGATGAGTGGAACTGGATAGAGATCACTATGGTTTTCAGTGATGGCTCTAAAAGATGGAGTATTTTGTATACGCCGGAAAGGTTACTGAATAATTTGAATAGGGCAAATATTGACCCACCAGGGCTTCATATCAAACATATGATTATAGTTAGAAGCTATCAAAGAAGCGATATACAAAGAGTGCTTGAAGAACTGGATAACCATCAGGAATTAATCGAGGCATCAAAGGCATACGATTGTTAGTTTGGGAAGTCGGCAATGACGACTAGTGTTTATGCGGACGGTCCCTCGTAAACACGAATACATAGATGATCTCAGGAATTCAGTAAGATAGAAGGAGACGAGACAATGACGGCAAAGCCACAACTGGTATTGGATTTAGCTGGCGTATTGGTGAGTAATTTTTCATCTGCTTTTTGGCTTACATTAGCGGAGGGCTCCGAAATCTCGTTTCAAGATATCAGGGTACAATTTGATGAGGTTCGTAGAGACTTATGGACAGGAAAGATGAAGGAAGATGAGTTTTGGGGATGGATGAGCCTGCGAATGAAGCAAATCAACAAAGAGGAAGCCAGGGAGTTAATAACTCAATCGTTGCAACCGCTTCCTGGATTAAATCACTTGGCGCAATGGAGCGAAATCGCGGATATCCATGTACTAAGCAATCATTGCAAGGAATGGCTGGAGCCGATTTTAGAAAAAGTAGAACCTTATGCTAGGAGCATTACCATTTCGAATCAAGTCGGTTTGAGGAAACCTGATCTGCAAATTTATAAACATGTTGTGAAACAATTCGAACGTTCAGAACTGACGGTTGTTTATGTTGATGATCAGGAAAAGAACCTGAAACCGGCTATCGACCTTGGATGGAAAACCTTGCTGGCCGATCAAGAGCATAAATGGATAGAACAAGTGGGACCTATGTTGGTGACAAACGTCTTGTAAGTCAGCCGAGAACCACTGGAAAAAATGATATCGGAAATGTAGTCAATGAAAAGTGAGGAATTCTAAATGTTTGGACGAGGGAATCAAAAGTACCCTATACCCGCAACGCTGCTCAAGTTGAAAGAAATGAATGAGCAAATCGTACATGATCTCGAGGTGGAACTTGACGATATTCTGGAAATCTATATGGATTATGATCTTAACAATCAAGACGCCGAATTTGCATACAGCGGCCATCCGTTGGATGTAATTCCATTTGCCTTTACCGCTTTTGGAGGCGAGCATTTCGGATTTTTGACCGATTTTGGATCGGTGACTGATCTCGAGGATGCCCCTGTCGTGTTTGTCCAAGCTTTACCATCAGAGGAGTTTCATGTCACTCTAATTGCGAGAAACATAAGGGATTACCTGGGTTTATTTTTAACCTATAAATGTATGATAAATATGTTTTCCACGGTTAATGAACCAAGTCAAGAACCGAGTGCTGTTGAAACGCACCCTCATTTATCAGCCGTAGAAGCCAAACTTATTCATGAGTTGGGAATCCAAAAGATAGAACCGGTTTCTTACCGTCAGAACATGCTGAGGGAGCGTTCCAAAGAAGTTGTGCAAACCATAAACGGAATCGGCGTAAAACGAATGACTGCGCGTGAGTTAGGACCAACCTTTAATGTGGAGGAATATGATAAATATGATGTATTGAACAATAAAGTGCGGGAGTTTTTTCAAGAGGCTTGCTTAGAGAATAAACTGGCCTGCATTGCAGATCTTCAAGAAGCGGGCATCTTGTTGACCCACACGTACGACCTAAATGAGTTTTTAATAAATGAACTGAGAGGGATGGGCTGCATTTATGAGTCGAGAATACTTGAATTAACAACGAAGTCTTACGATTTTTCGATGAGTAGCACACTTCATGAAATCATTCCAGAGATTTGAACGAAGCATCAAGCATGCAGGGAGGACGCCATGTAAATGATCATATTAATCAGCGGAAACAGCTGCACGGGAAAGACATATATGGCTCAACAATTACTTGAAAAGTATCACGTGCCTTATCTGTCCATCGATCATTTGAAAATGGGCTTGTACAGAGCAGACATGAACTGCGGTTTCACGCCGGTGGATTCAACCGAGCATATCGGTGCACAATTATGGCCGATCATCAAAGGGATCATCATGACAAACATTGAAAACAAGCAAAATCTAATCATTGAAGGCTGTTACATTTTGCCTCATCATCTGCAAGATTTTGAGCCGTCCTATTCACAACACATCATTTCCGTGTTCTTAGGATTCTCCACCTCGTACATCCGGCAGAATTTCCAATCCAACATCGTTCAACTCCGCAATGCTATCGAAGCGCGAATGTATCCTGAAGAGAGAACTGTTGCCGACTATACTCATGAGCATGATGTATTCCGTGAAAAGTGTGCGTCATCGAATGTCCCTTATTTTGAAATTCAAGAGAACTATGAAGAAGAAACCGCAAATATATATGCCTACATAGATCGTGAGAAGAAGAAACTCGAGTATGAACAGCGGTAATTAAAGTTTGGAACAAACCATAACATAGGTTGACGAAGAAAGGACAGTCGCCATGGATTTATATCTATATCATTATTATGATGCGGCAACAGGACCCTTTCAAAATCTATCCTCGTTATCCATCGAAGAAGCGTTGCAGGTACAGAGGAGACTCAAACAAAACAAAAATTGGTTTGCGAGTCAACGTGCGGATGATTATATGACCATCCGTCGCGATCTGGAAGCACGGGCTAGAGCTCTATTCAGGGCCAAAGGCGGCAAACCAACAAAAGAATATCCGCATTACATGACGCTTGGATCTTGCGAATGGATTAAGGAATGGTATCCGAATGGAAAAGAAATCAGGATTCTGCTGGATGATATGCAACCCGAAATGATGAGTTTCACTTATGGCGACTTATTTCCGACCATGCGGTATCAAGACGACAAGCCTTATAGAGGAAAGGTATATGTAAAAAACGAAATCCTTCAACTTGTAGACGAGTTTGGCTGGCCTCAAGATTGGAACAAAGACGGTCGTCATGGACCTGAGCGGTATATTGAAGTGCAGGTTTGGGACGATCGGGCACTCGGTCCTTTTATGAAATCCTAGATTGGATGAAATTGAAAAAATGAAATGTTCTGACCACAATTCGATTAAAACTCGACTTGTGGTTTTTCTTTTCACCAAATTGATCCTTTTGAGCTATTGATAATGATTAACATATAAAGTAAATTTTTTACATATCAATCAACTTACAAAATACGTAAAAGAATCAAAATTGAGTAAGAACAATGTATCGACATGGTTTTAAAAATTAACAAGATAGTTTTCATCAAGGAGGTGATGCCGGCTTACATCAAGATAGGCTAACGTTTAATTATCAATGATTGAGGAGGGATTAATGGATGAAAAGGGATTTATCCAGATTGCCGGACAAATCGAGAGTGATGTTATTGCCTTTAATGGTCGTCATGTCTATGATTATGAACTTTTTTCCCCTTGAAGTTTCTGCAGCAGAACGGGGCGCTTGGGCACCCAATGTATCTTATGTCGTTAACGACAACGTGACGTACGACGGGAAGGCGTATAAAGCTATTCAATCTCATACCTCATTACCCGGATGGGAACCACCCAATGTTCCTGCATTGTGGCAATTTGTTCAAGGTGGTGGAGGTAATGATACAGTAGCTCCGACAACTCCTACGAATGTAATTGTAAGCGCAATCACATCTTCAACCGTTACTTTATCCTGGCAAGCATCTACGGACAATGTAGGTGTGGCAGGATATGATGTATACCGAGGAACATCCCTTGCCATCTCTGTTACAGGAACGACAGCGACAATAACGGGTCTCTCACCGAACACGACATATTCTTTTAAGGTCATTGCGAAGAATGCTGCCGGGAACCTTTCTCCTGCCAGTGCGATCGTCAATGCCACCACTTCAGATGGAACGGGTGGGGGTCCCCAGCCGACGAAGCATATATTGACAGGGTACTGGCAGAACTTTGTCAATGGTGCCAGCAAATTGAAAGTTAGAGATATACCGGATCAGTACGACATCATTGTTTTAGCGTTTGCCGAGATGGATCCTGCTAACCCTGGTGGTGTCACTTTCAACGTTGATTCCGCACTATCCGCAGCTCTTGGCGGGTACACCAGTGCCGAACTAATCGCGGATATTCAGGCTAAACGCGCTCAAGGTAAGAAGATCATCATATCCATTGGAGGGGAATTAGGGAACATTAATTTGAATAATCCTTCCCCGAATGTAGCGAACTTTGTGAACAGCATGTACGGAATCATCACTCAATATGGGCTTGACGGGATAGACATTGATCTGGAGCATGGCATGAATGTACCTAATGTAACCAATGCGATCCGCCAACTAAAACAAAAAGTAGGAAATGATTTTGTTCTGACGATGGCTCCCCAAACGATAGACATGCAGAATCCAAACACTTCTTACATGCAGCTATATAACAATCTGAAGGATATGACTACCGTAATTAACGTCCAGTATTATAATTCTGGATGCATGTTAGGACGCGACGGGAAATGCTATTCCCAAGGCACGGTTGATTTCCTGACGGCTCTTTCGGACTTAACGCTGCAGTGGGTATCGCCTTCCCAATTGGGAATAGGAGTACCTGCTACCTCTTCAGCTGCCGGAGGTGGATATGTTTCTCCAGCGGTCGTAAATAATGCCCTCAATTGTCTAGCAACCGGAAACAGCTGTGGTAGTTATAAGCCTGTGGCTAAATACCCCGATATACGGGGAGCAATGACGTGGTCCATTAACTGGGATGCGACTACGAATTACGCGCTTGCCAAAACGGTGAGACCATTCCTAAACACCCTTCCTTAATACGCATGATATTTGTACAACTTAAGTAGATTTTATATAAAATAAGGAAACCTCTCCTAGATGAGTGGTGGTCTCAAACCATCATGATCACAGAGAGGTTTCTGTATGGATATCTAGCCTCAACGGAGCAGGCGGAATCATGCTGGAGAAGCAGAGAGGTCCCCTTTGTCCCCGGATTTCAACCATATAATAGGATCATAAGAAATCTGGGGGCAACAGGGATCGGAAGCATGATCCGCATGCGTAGTGCTGCATTGCCTAGTAAAGAAATGAAGCGACCGTTTACCCAGCAATATTTGAGGGAGAACGGTCATTCTTTGATGCAGACAGTGCAATAACAGCAATACGCCCCGGCCTAAAGCCAGGGCGCATCTTCTATCTGAATATAGCTTTGAAATACAAACTGAGTTTCACGGCTCCCATATCACCGTTGGATACGGGAGTTGGTCATAAGCACTTGCCCAGTAGTAGGAGTCCCCCATGATTCGCCTCGGCAGGAAGCCGATCTCGCCGCGGGATACGGTGACGAGCTCGGACTGCGATTGGAATATGCCCTCCGCACTCGTCGCGGCCGTAACGTATTTGCCTGCCATATGGGTGAATCGTCCGCTGATCTTGGCCGCAACAGGCATTCTTGTCTCCATATCGACCATCTTAAAAGTGACTTTGGCGATGCCGGCGGTGTAAGTGATGTTCATCTGGTCGATCACCATCGGTTTCATCGCAGACGGCATCGTTGATGCGGATGCAGCCAAACTGGGAGCTCCTTCATTGCCGCTGATATCGACTGCAGTGATTTTGTAATAATAGGTGGTGTCCGGCAGCAACCCTGTATCTTTATAAGAAAGTCCTTTCGAGGTTCCGGCGTAAGTAGCGGATCCAATCTCAAAGCCGGCTTCGGTCCCACGATAGATCCGGTATGCATTTACGGCACTGTTATCCATAGCCATATCGTAGGTTATATTGATCCGTTGATAATCAAATGCTTTAGCTGCTGCTCCGCTGACCGCGCTTGGCGGTTCATGGTCCGCAGGAGGCTGCCAGGTATAGCCGCCAGGTCCCCATTCGCTTGGAAAATCCAAGATTGAGGAGTAATGGTGGAGGGCAATGCCTCCAAACGCCGGGTCATTCTGAACAGCGTCGTACACCTTGTTTAACTCCGACTCCATATAAATTCGTCCTTCTTCATGGAAGCTGATGGTTTCGGGGTCCCCGCCATCCGCGATGTCTTTGGTCTCGACACCGATCACAACCGATTTTGGCTTGCCGATCAGATTAGCATAGGCCAGCTCATTCAGCGCTTGCGCGATAATGCCTGCACTGCCATCCGCCTGATCGCGGTAATTCATGATCGAGATGTAATCGGCGGTATCCTGAATGTGTTCAGACAGCCATTTGGTTTGCCCGTTCCACGGGATATTGCTCGCATCGGCCGAAGTGTCATACCATCTCGGGATCGCTGCGCCAACCGACAAGGTGAGTCCCGATGCTTGTTTGCGTTCCATGAGCAGCTGCAGCATATCCAGATACTGAATCTGGACGGAGGGCTTTGCGGTTTTGAAGTCCGGCAGGATATACGGCTCCGTATCCACGTTCACGCCGTCGAAGCGAGCGGAATCGCCGGAAGCCAGGTTGTAATTCAGGATTTGCTCAAACTCCCGCACGGCGTGAGTTTGATATCGGCTGTAGGCTCCGAAGTAAGGCGGCACGGTCCCCCCGGCGATTAAGGCTTGAACATAAAAACCCTCGGCGTGAGCCCATTCGACGAACTGTTGGACTTCGCTCCGGTAATCCTCCAACATTTTTGCTCCATTATATTGCCCCACAGCCAAATAGAGCGTCGTGATGGGACGTTGATGAAAAGTCGTAACATCCTTCGCCATAGAAGAGAGAACGGCTCGGGAATTCGGATTCAGGACCAGGGGATAGGAGGCATTCTCCCAGATCCAGATCGCACGATCCTGATCCGGCAGCGGTTCCGGTTCATACGTGCTGCTGGTCACCGTCTCAGGATTCGTCGCCGAGGGATTGTAAACATCACCCATTACATTAGCGAGATGTGGGTTGATATGATCATCCGACATATAAACGGTATTCGTAACCGCAGCGAAATCCTGATCTTGCTGAGCCGACGTCTGTCCCCCGGTTCTTGCATAGACCGTCAGACTATAACCTGTATTGCCGCGTGAATCGGTTGCCCTTGCCTCCAGACTGTGAATGTGGCGAGGGGATTGTCGTAGATCCAATGTATATTGATATCCGTTCTTGGCAGGGGAAACCTGCAGCCAGTCGCCGCCGTCGATGCGGAGCTCAACCAGCGCAATCGGATTCTTCCCTTCTGCGGAAATGTTGATTTTCATTTTGTTGCGCTGCAGCGTAGACTCGGTTGGGCTGGTAATCTCCACTTCCGGTGTATCAGCTGCAGGATTATCGATGTTCAAGTGAATCCAAGGAGACCAGATGCCATAACGCGTTATCGCGTCATTGCCTTTCAGGACCATTTCGACGGGGCCGTCAAGTCGGCTTGTGTCGAGTTTATAGGACCAGTTCCCGCTGTCATCGCCGTTTGGATCCTCCATCTGAACATCCGCCATGAACTCACCGTTCACGATGAGTTGAAGCTCATACACCCCGGAATAGGTTCCGAATAACTCCGTTACGCCTAGCTGTATTGCTTGCCCGTCCTGATGGGAGTCAATCGTAATGAACGCTGCCGCTTTAACCTGCGGCAATGGAACGCAGAGTGTAGTAAACAGAACGGCCGCCAGAAACAAAAGCCCGCACCTTCGTAAATGTGAAAGCATCATCTTAGTCACATCCTTGTCAGTTTTGATGTAAACCAAATGGACTCAACGGCAGCCATCATGATCGGAAGAGCCTAAAAATACCATGCTGCGCAAATTTAAAGCGCTTACTTTTTAAATATTACGAAAAAGATCGATTAGAACCGATGCCTGGCATGTGTCAGGTTATTTTTGTTGTGTTCGAATGGGCGTCCATTCAATCGACAAGAGCAGTTTGAAATGGACCTCCGCCTGGAGACCGAGTAAAACTCTATACCTGAGGCGGTGTGAACCTGCGCAGATCTCCATTAAGATGTGAGTAACGATTTTTTCCTGACTAATGATGGAATGTAATATTCATCAAAAAATGGGGTGTTGGATCTGCTGCAAAAATCATTTAAAACCATCATGCAGAGCACATGGATGATATGGGAGCGCTTCTTCAGCTTTATTTCCAGATTCCGCAGCTCGCATATCTCGCGCTTTGGCATATGCACGGTCATGATCAAGAAGCATCGGGGGGAGCGCATCGTCTGCGAGGATTCCACGGTCATTCAGGATGGGGATCTGGTAGGCGAGCTTCATTTGGATAATGAGACGGTGCTGAAGCTCATTCGAGCAGAAGGGCCGGACCGCGCGGCCCTGAAGATTGCGAGACTTGGAAGAAAATCCATGCAGCAGATTAGCCGGGCTTACGAAAGCCAGTCCGAGTTCAGCGAGGTTAACGCATTGGTCGGGATTACGCTGCTTCACCGGGGATTAACGCATGGACTTGGTTTTGAGCATCAAGCAATGAAACCGGATCTGTTCCAGAAGCTGACCACTTCCTATCTGCGCATGCTGTTGTCCGTGATGCACCCGGAGGGGAAGAGCCGCATCGATCGAAGAACCGAATTGCTCGTACCGATGAAGTTGATTCATACCCGATCCTCTTTAAGGAAGCGATTTTCGATGGGAGATCGGAGACAGCCACATGAAGAGGGGAACGCGGCCTTCGTATCGGCTGCGGTAGAAGGTTGAGTATAAGGGCGATATATCCATATAGTAGACCGGTATGCTGTTTAAACGGGAGAACATGAAGAAACGGGGAGAACGTACATGGAAGAATGGTATAAACTTGACCACGCGGGAAAGCTGTTCCCCGCGGTTGCGGGGAGGGAGAACTCATCCACCTACCGGCTGTCGATGATGCTGACAAGCCGGGTGAAACCATCGGTTTTGCAAGAGGCGCTCGATAGCGTGATTAAGAGATTTCCTCTACTCAATGTCGAGCTAAGAAACGGACTGTTCTGGAAATTTCTGCGGGAGAAGGAGACACGCTTGACGGTGGAGCCGGAATCCGCCTATCCCTGTGCCCCCGTTACTCTTTCGCATGAGAACGGAAGCTTGGTAAGGGTTCTGTATTACGGCAGCAAGATCAGCGTGGAAATTTTTCATGCTCTAACGGACGGAGGAGGGGCATTGGAGTTCCTCAAAACCTTGGTATTCCAGTATTTATCTCTGCTCGGCGAGGACGTGGAGGACAAGGAAGGCCTGATTCTGCCGCCCGCTTCATTTGCCCGATATGCTGAAGCTCAAGATAGCTTTCAAGCGCATTATACTTCGGCCACTCCCGACGCCAGGATGCAGGATGCACTTCAAATTCCGGGCACCCGTTTCTCGCCTTATGGACACAACGTCATACACGGGATGGTTCACGCATCGCGGCTGAATGCGGCAGCCAAGCAGAAGGGAGCAACCCTTACCGCTTACCTGACGGCAATTTTGATTATGGCGGTTTACGATACCACACTGCCTTTCAATAAGGATAACCGTCCGGTCGTGATCAGCATGCCGGTGAACCTGCGAAAAATGTTCCCTTCCAGCAGCCTCCGCAACTTTTTTGCGGTCATCAACATTGGCGTGCAACTAAAGGAAGGCATGACATTCGAGCAGGTGCTCGAAATCGTTCATGCACAGATGAAAGAGAAAACGACCAAGTCTTATTTAAGCCAAGCGATGGCCGGCAGCATGAAGTACGAAAAAAACCTGTTTTCCCGATTCACGCCGCTGAAATTAAAGGATCTGGCAATCCGTTACGGCTTTGACCATTTCGGGGAAGAAGCCAAAACGCTTACGCTTACCAACCTAGGTCGAGTCGACATTCCAGCTAGCATGGCCTCGCAAATCGAGGCGATGGAAACCACGATGTATCCCACAGCCAAAAGTCCCATGAACTGTGCCGTCAGCTCGATCAACGATCAGCTCACCATCACGTTTGCGCGAAATATCGTCGAAAGCGATGTGATCATGCGCTTTTTTCGCCAGCTTGCCAGCCTAAGCGATTTGGACATTACGATTGTCAGCAATGATTGGGGGATGGGCGCATGAGATGCGAAAACTGTGGCGTATCCGTAGATCCGGCGCATCAAGCGTGTCCCTTATGCCGCAGGAATGTGCAAGGTAAAGATGATAAGTACCTCGTAAGTAATTCATGGTATCCCGTCTATGAGGCTGCGGAGGAGCAGCATGCGAGCAGCAGTCTTGTATCCAAGTGGCTTACCTTTCTTGCGGTATCCGTCATGGTGATATCCGTCCTGATTAACCTACTTGGAAATCGCGAGGTATGGTGGAGTTTAACTCTCATACCCTGCGTGTTGTATGCGTGGCTGTCCATCAGGCATACCCTGATGTCCGGGTCGCATCTCGGCGGCAAAATTATCGTTCAGCTGCTCGGGCTGTCCGGTATGCTGCTGTGGATCAACGTGGCGTCGGGAACGTCTTACTGGTCGACCGGCTATGTCATTCCGTTCCTGATGATGGCGGCAACCTTGCTCATTACCGTTATATGCTGTTCGCGAAAAATGGGCTGGCGGGAGTTCGCAGGTTACTTATTAACTCTGATCCTTCTTGGTATCGTTCCCTTATTGCTGTATGCCGTTGGCATGTCGCATGTATTATGGACAGCCGTAGCTGCGGCGGTGTACGCCTTGCTGACATTCGGCGGGATGTGCCTGATTGCAGACAAGGGATTCCGCAAGGAAATGAAGCGCAGACTACATTTTTGACAGGAGGTAATCACGATGTGCGCGATCACGGTTAGAAGCATGGCCGATTACGAACGCGATGTTCGCGGCGAAGTGGCCGAGGTGTTTGTTAACGGGTATTATAAGGAGTTGTCTTATTTCACCCGAGACCGGAACATGCTGGAGAACGCCTTCCGGACGTTGTTCAGCCCGGAGGTGTTTTATGTGGCGGAGGTCCAGGGAATCATAGTCGGAATCTTGGCTTGTTCCCATAATGGGCAGCGGGCCATGCCGGTCGCGTTAGCCCCGCTTCAGGATGCTTTTGGAGGCAAGACGGGAGAGCTTGCATATAACGTCATGAAGGACGAATTCAACCCGGCATTGCCCTATGATGACGAGACCGGATATATCGAATGCGTGGCCACAACCGAAAAAGCACGCGGCAAAGGCGTATCAACCGCTTTGATGAAACACGTCATGACGGAGCTGCCATACAGGCGTTACGTTCTGGAAGTGACGGACAGCAACCAAACCGCGCTTCGATTATATCAGAAATTAGGATTTCGGGAGTTTAAGCGTATATCCGAGGACTCGGATGAGAAAGGCTTCAACGACCGGATTTATATGGAGTGGACCAAATCGGCTCCACGCGGTTAGGCAAGCGTGTTATGTTTTGGTTTTAATTAGAAAAAGTGAATAGCTTACAGAAAAACCGTCCACGGAGATCATCCAAGGACGGTTTCTTTTTTCTGGATAAGATAGCCACGGGCAAATATGCCCAAGCCATCGGAGATTCGTGCAAATAATCGACAGGCTATCGCTCATAAGATGAAGTGTTAAGGATTCATGTAACGGGATTGTGGGGAGGTGGCATGGCTTGTTGACGATGCTGCTCTTTATGTTTGCGGTCGGTGCCGCAATGGCCAGCGTGGATACCACCTGCGGACTGAACGTGCTAGGCAGCCTGGACAGCACGAAGGTCAGTAAATTCAAATATGCGCTGGTCTATATCGCGACCTGTACCCTTGGCGGCGCCGTAACGGGGCTTGCGGTCGGGGGCATCAATTATGTGCTGAAATTAACCCCCGCGGGCTTATATCAAAACTACGTCATCGTTGGGCTGTTGGTCGTGTTTCTGGTCTTGGAGTTGATTCAAAAATCGGGAATCCTGCCCTCCGGCAATTTCATCGTTCCCTCGGAATGGATCAAGGCTGCAGGGTATCGATCCGCGGCGTTATGGGGCCTGATTCTGGGCTTGGGTTTCATCACGCTGCAAGTGGGCGTCCTCTTTCATGCCTACATCGTGGTTTCCTTGTTTGCGGCTCCATGGTGGTTGAGCCTGCTGGCAGGCGCGACGTTTGGAATGGTTCGAGGCACCTTGTTCAGCCTTCCGCTGATGCGGTCCATCGTATACCGCATGCTTAAAAGAAGAGTATACAGCTTCACGCTGCTGACGGCGGTGCGGCTGACGGCTTCCATGCTGCTGATCATTGGAGCCATCATCTGCATCATCAGCTGATGATGCCAAAAAGGAGCATACAGGTCCATGTACGATGTTCTCGCGATATTCGTTACGCTTCCCATGCTATTGTCGGTGGCAAGTTATGCCTGGGGCCGTGCCTTCGGTGATCCGGATCCATTCCCCGGGGGAGCCGGGCTGCATGTGCTGCTCATTCTTCTGCAAATTTTGACGGTGACCTTGGTATACAGCTTTCCGTCGTTGATCAGCTTCCTGGGCATTTCCTTGCTCTATTTCATTCAAGGACTGGGCGTGGCTTATTTCATCCGAATAAAAGGAAGGGTAGACTGCGGCTGCTTCGGGCCTCAGATCAGCTCCAGGCTGGGGTTTCCGTTGATTGGGTTTAATCTGGCGATGGGCTTCGCAGGATTGGTTTGCAGCTCTTCCGCAAGGCTTGCGTTTCAACAGTCGTTCACGGTAACGGGTCTGCTTATGGAAGGGATGATATTGCTGGTTGCGCTGTTTGTAGTTGTAGGGGTGCCGGATGCCTTACACGCGATCCGAATATACCGCGAAATTGCCGCACCGCATATTTTAAAGATAAAAAGAAGGTAGAGGAGGCCGCGATGAACACGTTCTTCTGGTTCTCATATGCCATGCTGTGGATTTTGGTCGTGCCTTTGGTGATTCTGAATTTGGTCCTGTTCCGGCAGCTCGGGATTATGGTAATGGGCACCGCAAGAGGAGTGAATCAGTCCGGTATCCCGGTCGGCAACAAAATGCCCGGAGCCACAACGACAACCTTGCAAGGAGCCGAGTGGTCCACCAGCGAGCTGATTGGCACGCCGTCCCTTATGCTGTTCGGATCACCGACGTGCAAGGAATGCGCCGAGATCCTGCCGGATTTTCAGCGGATCGCCATGATGAATAACGTGAAACCGATCCTGCTGTTATTTTCGTCCGCGGATTTGGCTTCGGATTATGTCCGCAAAATAGCATATGACGATGAGGTGTTGATCGTAAGCTCGGAGTTCGCAAATCACTTGGATGTACAGGTCACGCCTTACGCCTATGCGGTGGATACAAACGGCATCATCCGGCATAAGGGTCTGGTCAACAGCCGGGAACAGCTTGAAGCGTATGCGAAAGCATCAAGAGTTTCCTAAGACGAGGTGAGAGCATGTGGAGGAAGCCGGAGAGCAAGGACGAAGAGACGCAGGTGCTGATCAGCCGGGTTACCCGGAAAATGAACCGCAAGACGCTCCTGAATAAAGTCGCGCAAAGGACGGCCGAGGCGCTCGCCAAAGTGTTGGTACGGCCCAACGATGACGATATTCTCAAACACGCGTTTGCCGCGGGGCCCTGCAGACCTCCGCACGGACAATATTGCACGGGCTGCGGCGCAGATGCCTCCTGCCCGTCCGATTATATCATTTGCACGCCAAAGACGGTGATCAACGATTGCAAGGGCTTATGTCCTTATCCTTCCGGGTGGTGGTATACAAGCGATCCGGTGGGACATCGGGCCAAGTGTCAGGATTGCATCTCGCAATACGTACATCCTTATGTCGGACGGGACTGGTGTTACCAGGGGGCCAGGGTCTATGGGCGGTATGTAATCTGTGCATGCCGTTCAACGGAAATGTATTGATCGAAGAATGAGGCATGCATAGAATACCCATCCCGTCGATCAGAACCGTACGGACAGGTTCCGTCGGCTGAAACCCTCGTGTTTGGTACAGCCCTGTCGATAAGCCGACATCCCCGTGATCTGGCGGAAACGGCGACTGAAGCAGTACTCATCCGTGTATCCCACTTCTTGGGCAATGGATCGCATCGGCTCATTTTTCCGTAGCAGAAGTTCTTTGACACGGTTAATACGCAAATCGGTTACGTAATGCAATGGTTTCTTCCCTGTGAGTTCCTGAAATATAGGCGTGAAACGCCAGGTCGAAGATAATCGAGCCATGTGCGCCAGCTGTTTTACCGTCAAATCAGGATCCATGTAATGCTCGTCTACATAGTGAAGGACGTTTTCAAAGGTTTGTGCCAAGGTCGCGATTGGCCGTCCTGAATATTTTGCTGGAGCAAAACAGTCATCAATTCATAAAACCGGGCAGCCGTTTAACCCGGATAGCGAATGTGACAAAACTCATTTCCACGGCTTCGAGCATCGTTCATACTTGGGTTCCGAAGACTTTGCACGTCGGGAGGGAGCACCTTGTCCAGAATAAGACGCGGGGATATGATTTTGTTCGCCATCATCCTGATCCTTGGATCCTTCACGGGGCTGCAATGGTGGAAGCATAGTCACGTGGAATATCAGCAGGGTCAGCTTCAGGCGCTGATCACGGTGAATGGCAAAGAATACGAAACCGTCCCGCTGAACGGGGACGAACGCATCATCGACATTAAGACCAAGTTTGGACACAATACATTGAAAGTTTATGACTACGGGATCCAGATGATATATTCGGATGCTCCGAAGCGAATCGCGCTGGACATGGGTTTTATCTCGGAACCTTATCAACAGATTATTTGTGTGCCGACCAGAGTGGTGGTAGAGGTGCTGGTACCTGAGCATGAACGGAACGAGTCCGAACTGGATGCCGTGGTGAGCTAGGCTCAGGGAGAAGAGTAAGTATCATAGGCTTAAATGAAAGAACCGGGTTTTGAACCGGTTCTTTTTGTTGTTTAGGACATCTGGTATGAATGCAAGGATAGCGTAACTTTGTCGCAGAAAAGACAGTTATAATAAATGAAGGGATAAAGTTGCGTAACCACGTGCTTCCGGGGCATAAGATCCGTAGATCTTAGGTCGACGGGATGCCCAGTCGCAGAGTAAAGGTGGGGAGTTAACATGGAGCTGGTCGCACTGATACTAGTTGTGGGCTTTTTGTTCGTTGTGGTATATTTGAGGGCAATTTGGAACGTGTTGCTGGACATTCGAAACGAGTTAAGAAGTGATGGCGACAGAGGGGCGTGATACGATGCTGAGCGAGAAAAAAGACTACTCCCATGTATACTGGATCGGAGGCTCCCCCTGCTCGGGCAAGTCGACGATTGCCGAAAAATTGGCGAAGGATTACAGCTGCACCTATTATCAATGCGATCTATTCAACGAGAAGCATGTGACCATATGCCATCCGTCGGAGCACCCCACCATGTCTCGATTGAAGGATATGTCCTGGAATGCATTGTGGTCGCGGCCGGTGGAGCAGCAGGTTGAGGAAGAATTGGAATTTTACCGAGAGGAATTTGGCATGATTATGGATGATGTTTCGGCCCTGCCGGACACGAGCCCCATCATCGTTGAAGGTGCGGCTCTATTGCCGGAAAAAGTTGAGCACCTGGTACCCAGCCCCCATCATGCGATATGGATCGTCCCGGTTCCGGCATTCCAGAAGGAGCATTATGCCAAACGGGAATGGATCCACGAAATTTTGGTATCATGCGATGATCCCGGCGGCGCGTTTCGAAACTGGATGGACCGGGATATCGGTTTTGCGAGATACGTGGCCAAGGATGCCTTGGACCGCGGATTCAAGGTGATGTTCGTGGACGGGAGCCGAAGTGTTCGGGAGAACTACGAAGAGGTCAGGCGTCATTTTATGCTATGCAAACAACAGGGACAGGGAATCCAATGAAGAAAATCAAAATCGCATTGTTGGTTTTGCTAGTGTTTGTGCTCTTGTCTCCCTTTGTGTATGTGCAAGCCAACAAAATGATCTATGCCAAGAAGGTGAAAACCTACCTGCTTGAAGAAGAACATTATACGCAGGATGAAATCCAGTCGGTCCAAGGCATCTGGGGCGTTAAGCTGCCTCCTTTTTATGCCGTCGTGGTATTTAAAGACGAGCCTGAGGTAGAGTATATTTATTTTGCCCATGATACGATTATGCAGTTTGAATACCGATTGACGCCTGAGGGGGAAGCCCGTGGAATTACACGATCCATGCTAAAGCATGATATCCCAAGGGATTGATATGGTGTTGCAATTTTTAGTTTAAAGCTGTTCAGGGGGGAGCATCGCATGTCCATAACGCTACAAACTTCACGTCTGCAGTTGAAAACCGTGGATCGGGAACGGGCAGCGGATGTGTTGGATTTTATCGTCAGGAACGATGAGTTTTGGAAGATTTGGGAGCCTACCAGGGAAGCGGAGTTTTATACCCTGGAGAAACAGGCTGAGATTCTGGCAGCGGAAAGTCGAAGCATCGCTGACGGTTCCCTGCTTAAAGTGTGGCTGCATCAAAACGATGAGATGATCGGCTCGATTGCGATCAGCAATATCGTGCGGGGTGTTTTTCAATCGGCTCATGTCGGGTATAAGCTGGCGCAATCTCATACGGGAAAAGGGTATATGACCGAAGCTCTGAGCGCCGTGGTCGGCTATTGCTTTGATACGCTGGAGCTGCACCGTTTGGAAGCCAACATCATGCCGAGAAACAAAGCCTCGATGAACGTCGTGAAACGACTGGGCTTCTATGAGGAAGGTCTGGCGATCAAATACCTGAAGATAAACGGTGTATGGGAAGACCACCTTCACATGGTGCTCCGTAACGAACGTATGGAGTAGATCATGTGGAAGAGAGTCTCTACACTTATTCTTCTCGTTTCATCATGACAACATCTAGACTGGGAACTGAAATTCCATATACGAAGGTGTTGAGTTTTTGTATTTTTGGAGTTAGCGAATGGTCGAGTACAGGAATTACCCATAAATGATGATCGGAGGTATATGAAAAATGCCATGGCCCATGGTCCATTTTGCGATTGCCCAGCAGCTGGGTACGCCGGAGCCGACACCGAGTTTATTGCTTGGGAGCATCGCTCCCGATGCCGTCCATGTCAGGGGCAACATAACGAGAGAACAAAAAGGGATCACGCATCTGGTAAACGAAGATTTGTTGCCGGATGCCAATCGAATCAGGGAGAATTATTTGTTATATGTAACACAGAAGCCGGGAAAAGAGTGGATTGAGTTTGTATACGGTTATTTTGCTCATATCTACACGGATTTAAGGTGGGTGCAGACGCTGTACGCTGATTACAAAAAAGAAAACAAAGCGGACAATGAAAGCTTGAGATTTACATATAACCAGGAGGTCAGCCAGCTTGAGTTCGAAATCATACGATCTCAGCATTGGGCAGGTTCCGTACTGAATAAACTTACGGATTCGATGGGGCATGCACTGGCCCCGTTTGTTGACAAGTCCGAGGTGGAGCAGTATCGAACAATTAAACTAGAATGGTTGTTGGAGGAAGGTAATGAGCCGAAGATTGAACTGATTTATTTTACTTTGGATAAAGTGGAGAGGTTCGTACAGAACACGGCTGCGGAGTTGAGCACATTATTGGCTCCCGAAGGGATCCATGTACAAGGAGGTTAGGCGTGTTACTGAAATACATACAACAAACGGGTTCGTGGATCTGTATCCTATGGATCGTGTTGGCATTATGCTCTTGTCAGAACGGAGGGGAGCGGGTAGAGCACATTGAGGCTTTTATCGTTGAAGATGTGATGATAACTGCAGATGGACTCAACATGCCTTCAGGTTATAAAAAAGTGAATTCGATAACCATTCATGAAGATAATCAAGGGGCCACGCTGTCGCGTGTACGAGCGATTGAAGACTATTACGATAGCGAAGGGAAGTTTGTGAAAACCAGGGTGTATGATCAGAGTCATAAACGTTGGAAAAATATACCGAACGAGGATTCCAGCAGCCAAGAAAAGGAGCTTGAAACACCTCTAACCATCCACATCCCCGACAATCATTCCTGGACACCCGTTGAGCTATCGGATCAACAAAAGGATGAAATAAAAGCCCATGTTATCAAACACACCCAAAAATGGTGAGTCTATTTGTAATTGACGATAGGAGGAGGACTCCTCATGTTTCATGTAGAGATTAGGCGGCCGAATCGTAGTGATATGAAAGCGATGGAGCATTTTTTCCGGATCGTGATTACCGATACGTTTGCCAAAGAAGGCTTGGTTGATTTATCGGAGGACATCGAGCAGGAGATTGACAGCAAAATTAGGTGCTTGAACGCGGATATTGCAACGAACGGAGAGCAGAGGTATTTTCTGATCGGACTTATAGACAACAGCGTTGTAAGTAGCATCGAGTTTGGCCCGTCCAATGCATTGATACGGAAAAGTTCCAATGGAGTACTGCGTGACGTGGTTGAAATCGGAACCGTATTTGTGCATCCTGATTATCAGCAACAGGGAATCGGCAGTCTGATGCTTCAAATCATGTATCTTACGCTGCTCAATAAGGGGATAACGGAATTTTGTTTGGATAGCGGATATACGCGTGCTCAGAAAATATGGAAGAAGAAACTAGGTGAACCCGATTACGTCCTTCAAGATCACTGGGGGCGCGGAATCGACCATTTGATATGGAGAAGAAGGATGACGGACGTTCCCATTGTGTTTAGTATGGGCCGATAGATCCAAGGAATTAGCAGAATCGAGTGGCGTGCAGGATACATGAAGAAGATCATTTTAATTGAATAATAATACAAATAAATGTATATTAATTCCTATCATACGGTAGGAGTGGTATACGTGCTAAAGAGAATCGAAGAACTTGCCTTAAACGCTTGGCCGGCGCTTCAAACCTTGACGCACCATGGGTGGCTGTTACGTTTTGCAGACGGTTATACGAAGAGATCCAACTCGATTAATGCCTTATACACGGATCCATCGATAGACCTTGACGCCAAAATTCATGAATGCGAGCGGTTATATGTTAAGGCTGGGCTTGACGTCGTATTTAAAATCACCCCGTTCAATCCGCAGGAGCTGGACCGTATGTTGGATTCCAGGGGTTATTCCATACTCGATCCAACCAGTCTGAGGGTGTTAGATCATCTGGATCATCTGGAGCTTCCAACGCATAAGGAGGTTAAGATCGAAGAACGGCTGACGGATGAATGGCTGAGCGTGCTGACCGAGATAACTGGAATATCCGAGAAATATAAGGCTGTAAAAAGAAAGCTGTTCAACTATTCCGTGATTCAATACGGATTCTTCATCCTATATGATCTTGGTGAGCCTGTGGCATGCGGGATCGGGGCAATAGAGCAAGGCGTCGTCGGCATATTTGATCTCGCCACAGCTCCGGCATGCCGAAATCGCGGGTTCGGAAAACAGTTACTGTTACATATTCTGCATTGGGCCAAGAAGAATGGAGCCGCAAGCAGCTATCTACAAGTGGTCCAGAACAATGTTGCTGCAAACCGGTTGTACGATCGTCTTCAGTACAGGGAGATCTATTCCTATTGGTATAGACATAAGCGTATCGAAGGATAAAGGCAGCATCCGTAGCGTATGAACCGGTGAATCTGAGCTTATCGGATCCAGGGGTTACCCAATCGAATGAACAGTTGTATAATCATGGAAGATGCCTGCCACAGAGGACCCCGCCTTAGATGAAGCTGTCTAAGTTGGGTCTTTTTAGTCAAATGGGCTGTTCGCAGTCATAAATCGCGTTTTCCCTTTTTCTAACGTACTCATGAAGGATACAGAAAGTTGGTGAAATCATGTTCGACTTATCTTCGAAGTATTATGACGTGATCTACAGCTTCAAGGACTATGAGCAGGAGGCGCGGCAGGTCCGGGAATATATCGAAAGACAAAGCAAGGAGTACCAAACCATTCTGGATGTAGCCTGCGGAACGGCGGAACACGCTGTTTTCTTGAAGCAGCACTATGCAATCGATGGAATCGATTTGAACCCCGAATTCGTAGCTATAGCGAAGTCGAAGAATCCCAAGGGGGATTATTCGGTGGCTGATATGACCCGTTTTCGACTCGGCCGGAAGTATGACGTGATTATGTGTCTGTTCAGCTCCATCGGGTATGTGAAGACGCCGGAGCTGTTGGTTCAAACCCTTGTGCAGTTTAGGGAACATCTGAACGAGGAAGGTATCATTCTAGTTGAGCCATGGCTTACGCCGGACGTTTGGACAACCGGAAGAGTGGACACGATCACGACCGAGCGCCATGGGATCCATATGAGCAGAATGTCCCATTCGGATCGCGCAGGTAATGTTTCGATCATGAATTTTTCGTATTTGTTTGGCAGCGAGGTTGGAATCGAGCATTACACGGAGGAGCATCGTATGGGTCTGTTTACCGTGGAAGAGATGATCGGGGCATTTCGGGAAGCGGGACTGGATGTGGAGCACGATACGCAAGGCTTGATCGGAAGAGGCATGTATATTGCCCGAATAGCTTAGTAAGGAGGACCTCAAAATATGTATGCGCATAGACCGCTGAGGGATGAGGATTTGCAAGCGATTTGCAGCTTTCCTCAAACGCCGGAAGAACTGTTTTACATGAGCCCGAGATCGGAATTCCCTTTGACGCCGGATCAAATCCTGAGTTTGCTTGAGAACCGCTTTGATCCCACGGTTATCGTTGAAGAATCCACCGGGCAGGTCGTCGCCTACGCGAATTTTTATGAAGATGCGGATGGATCGTTGTGGCTTGGCAATGTCGTTGTTGCACCGTCGCACCGTGGACTCGGTGCAGCGCAGAAGCTGTTGCGTACCATGATGGACATCGCCAAAGAAAAATACGAAATGGAACGTTTTTATCTAAGCTGTCATAATACCAATTCCAGAGGGCTTGTTTTTTATCATAAGTTGGGGTTCGAGCCGTTCGATGTCCGCATCACGGCGTTAGATGACGATCGGAAAATGATTACCATTCAGATGAGGATGGATTTGGTCTGAGCAAGTCGTGTTGTTCAGTCGGATTCTGAGGTGAAAGGGGAGCTTTGGGATGAACACCATACAAGCGGTGCTGTTTGATTTCGATGGTACTTTAGCAAATACGCTGCCGCTCTCGTTTAAAGCGTTCCGGGCGGTTTTCTTGAAGTACGAAGGCCAGCGGTTGACCGATGCCGAGATCGTTCAGACGTTTGGGCCAACGGAGGAAGAGATCATTGCCAATTATCTTTCGAATCCGGCCCATGTTGATGAAGCCGTAGAATATTATTACGAAGTGTTTGAGCAGAATTTTCAAGAGCATGTGCAGGTATCGGAAGCCGTACAGGATCTAATTGTGAAGCTGTCGGATTTACGTTTACCCATGGTTATTATTACGGGCAAGAGCAGAAGATGCCTGGATATATGTTTAAGAAACCTGAAGCTGGACGGGTATTTTGCCGCTACCATTACGGGAGATGAGGTTGAACGTTCTAAACCGGACCCGGAAGGGATATTCAAAGCCGTTCAACTGTTGGGTCTGAGGACATCGGACGTGGTTTTTGTCGGGGACAGCGATGCCGACATTGCGGCTGGCAAATCAGCTCAGCTATTAACCATCGGGGCGCATTGGTTTGATACCGTTCAGAATGCACAATTTGCGGTGGAACCCGACTATATGTTTACACGGCCCGATCAGTTGATAACATGGATCATGGCGAGGAATCATTGAGCGAATGAAAGCAGGGGTTATATTGAACAGCAAGACAACTATCGATTTCCAGGGTAAGCCCTTTACGATTGAATGTGAGGACATCTTCCTTCGGGAATATTTGTTGGAAGATCTGGATGCGATCTGCAAGATCACGCACGAACCGGAGATCAGACAGTTCCTGCCTGGCTGGGATGTATCAAGGGAACAGCGGCGAGAATGGTTAACCGACTATGAAATGCCGGAGAATCGGCGGTTCCTGCAAGCCGTTCAAGACGGCGGGGATGTGGGGCAGCTGCGTCTGCGGTTAGCCATCGTCTTGAAAGAAACAGGCGAGTGCATCGGCTGGTGCAATAGCGGTCCTAAGGAAGAGCTGCCCCCGCCTAACCGGGAGATCATGTACGGAATCTCCAATCGGTATTACAATAAGGGATATGCCACCCAAGCCGTGCGGGCGTTAATCCGTTATTTGTTCCGGAATACAAGGGAGCGAGAACTCAACGCAATCGCCGTCGTTCATAATCGTGCTTCCAATAAAGTAATCCAAAAGTGCGGATTTGCCTATATCGGCGAGATCGAACTTGAGCAGGAGCGGTATCATCACTATAAATTATGCGATGAGTAACAGGGAGGCCCAATGAAACAGCTTGCCCTTGGAGCGGGGATATTCATTGTGACGGAATTGCTTTTGATCACGCTTTTAGGCGTGGACGAATGGGCAATGATGGTGTTCTCAGCAGGTGTAATCATTACGATATTATTGTTGATTTTCATGCGTCTGACGGAGTTGGTGAAGAGTAACAGAGACCGTCTAGATCATCAACAAAGGCAGAGGATCCAGGAATTGAACCGGCAATCCAGATTAACTTCGACATCCGACAATGGTTCGATGAATCCGGATGAATAAAATGTTATGCTGGGTAGCGAAAGGGTAATGGTTGAAGTTAAGCAGCAAGAAAGGAGGCCCAGCCTTGCGATACAACGTTATTTTATTTGATGCGGACGATACGCTATACGACTATGCCCAATCGGAGGCGTTTGCGTTAGCCGGCGTTTTTGGCGAAATCCACCAGGAGTGCACGAATGCGATCGTAGACAGTTACAGGCGCATAAACCAGCAGTTGTGGAACGATTTCGAGCAGGGGATCGTGACGCAGGGCGAATTGCGTACGGCTCGGTTCGAAAGACTCCTGGAGGAACATAGTATCAAATGCGCTTTGGACGCTGAAGCCTTTAGCAATATCTACATAAAGTATTTAGGACAGGGCTCCTTTCTCATGGAAGGGGCAGAGAAGCTGTGCAGTCAACTGTCCGAGCGCGGTCAACGCATGGCCATCATCACGAACGGAATCAAGGAAGTGCAGTTTAATCGTATCAGCCGATCGGCGCTGTGCGATTCCTTTGAATGTATCGTGGTTTCGGAGGATGCAGGATCTCAAAAGCCGCACGAAGGAATATTCGATTACGCCTTCCATAAGTTAAACCACCCGGATAAAAGCGAGGTGCTCATTGTTGGCGATTCGTTAACTTCCGATATACAAGGAGGCATCCGTTACGGGATAGATACCTGCTGGTATAACCCGCAGCGAAAGGCCAATCCGACGTCCATTCACCCCAAGTATGAGATACATACTTTGGAGGAGCTTCACGACATCATTTCATCCGAATGACCGTGCTTTGGCCAGATTGATGAAGTTGGGGCAATATAATCCTTTCTAGATGTTTCAATTATCCTGAGGGTTTTCCAATAGGTTCCATGCGAAAAGGGAGGAAGGTGCAGAGGTGGTTCAGTGTCCATGGTGTGCGCAGGAGGTAACGTTGATTGATAGTATGTGTCCGGAATGCAAGCATGAGGTATTGCCGGAGCATCTGAGCACAGAGACGAATGAACAAACTACCGACCGGTACGATTCAACAGCCGAAATGGATTACCTAAGCATTGAGGAATTAATGGCCAGCAAGTTCCATTGCCGCCGCTGCGGTCACCGTGAATGCAGCTCGCAGGAAGTCAGCATGAGCGGTACGGGCATAAGCAAAATATTCGATATCGACTATCATCATTATCTCTTCGTATCCTGTACGCGGTGCGGTTTCGTCGAGGTATTCAATCCCGATGTCCTCCGCGGACATCAATCCGGAGTGCTGGGAACGGTGCTCGATCTCATCTGGGGTTAACTAACAGAACATTCAGCAAAGGAGCATGAACATGATACAGGCATTTATTTTTGACATGGACGGGGTCATTATTGACAGCGAACCGCTGCACTTTGAAGTGGATATCCAGGTGATGAACTACTACGGATCCTCGATAACCCATGAACAATTGGAGAAGTATGTAGGCATGACCAATCCGGAGATGTGGGCAGCCATTAAACATGAGCATCAGCTTGAGCAATCCGTATCGGAGATTATCGAATACCAATTGTCCAATAAAATCGAGATGCTCACCTCTCGGGAAATGGAGCCGATTGCCGGCATTCGGGAGCTTCTGGCTGAACTTAAAGCACGTCGTATCCCTGCTGCGATTGCATCATCCTCGCCTCCCGTATTTATTACGGCCGTCTTGCGCAAGTTCGATCTCCTGGATCAATTCGAATGCGTCGTGAGCGGTGAAGAAGTGGAAAAAGGAAAACCGGCGCCGGATGTGTACCTCAAAGCGGCTGAATTGTTAGGCGTGGAGCCCGAGCACTGCATGGTGCTGGAGGATGCCCGGCATGGCGTCGCTGCAGCGAAGGCGGCCGGCATGACATGCATCGGCTTCGTGAACCCGAATTCGGGAAATCAGGATTTGTCGCAAGCCGATCATGTCGTGGATTCCATCGGGGACGTTCTGAGGATTTGCCAATTTGAATAGGGCTTGGTCTTGGATCCTGGCAGTTTGGCCGCGCACATTGCGGCTGAGCTGTTTTTTTGTTTTTGGTCCAATTGGTTATAAACCCAACTTATTGATCATAAAACTCGTTTATACTATATCTACTATATTATATCTACTATTAGGATCTAGACCTAAGTCTAGGTTCATTATCGTCTGAAGACGGAAGGCATCCTCCTCCATTCGTGATATCCTTGCATTAACATGATACGGGAGAGGAATGTGAACCGATGATTTCAAATTCGTATGTAAGCAACGATATCGCACGATACACGGGCTGCCCAAGGGTCAGCCAAGCAGAGGAGATTAGGCTTGATGGATTTTTTACGTAATTTAGGCGGTATCGGATTATTCATTCATGCCATGATCGACGCGATCATTTTTCCGATTCCGGCACTGTTCTCGCAGTTGTCCTTAAGTGCCTTGAGTCCGGACCGTGCGATCTGGCTCGCCACGATCGGGTTTGTCGGGTGCTTGATCGGAACGCCCATCGGATATGGAATCGGCAAGGCTTCAGGTCATTTGGTGTTGACCAAGATCATGAAGAAAAAATGGTATGATTCTGCCACCGCTTTGTTCACCAAGCATGGCGAAGCCGCTATCCTGGTCGGTGCGTTTACGCCGATTCCCTTCAAAATATTCACCATTCTATCCGGCTGCATGAACTATCCTTTATGGAAGCTTATCAGCTATGCAGCGCTCGGACGCGCCGTGAAGTTCTACACGGTGGGTGTGCTGTTCTACGTATATGGCCGTGCTGCCGAGAATATGGTGGACAGCGTGCTTACGATTATTTTGTTATCCGTAGGTGCTCTGATCGGGGGCATTTGGTTGACGGTGCGGCTTATCAAGAAGCGCAGGGATAAACGTTCGGAGGTCCCCGTCGTGAAGGGGCCAAAAGATTCAATTGACGTAACGGCAGGTGAAGAATGAATGATAAAGCGACTGCAAAGTTTTGATCACCGGGTATTCGTTTGGTGCAACCAGACGATCAGCAACCGAGCCTTTGACCGGTTGTTCGGCGGCATCACCCATCTCGGCGGAGCCACCTTCACCATTCTGAGCGCGTTGCTTATCGCCTGGGCAGCATTCGAAGCTTGGGATATAACGGCATATCAGAGTGCCATTGCGTTAACCGTTAGCCATCTGATCGTGGTCCTCATCAAGAGAATCGTCAGAAGAGATCGTCCCTTCCGGGTTTTGGAGCAGGTAAAGATCGGAAATTTCCCGCTGAAGGATTACTCCTTCCCTTCCGGTCATACAACGGCGATTTTTGCAGTCATTACCCCGCTGCTGTTTCTGGTTTCGCCGCTGCCGACGATACTGCTGATCATGCTGGCTGCGCTGGTCGGTCTATCCCGTATCTATTGGGGATATCATTACCCGACCGATTGTCTGGCGGGAAGCCTGATCGGATTCGGATCGGGATGGCTGGTCGTTTACCTGATGCATGTCTTGGGAAACACATAACGTTAGATAAGGAGTAATATCAATGAGATCCATATATGAGCAAAAAATCATCATATTAACCGGAAGTCTGGGAGAGGGTCATAACCAGGCATCAAAGGCCATTGTGGAATCAGCAAAAAGAAAATACCCTCATCTGCGCGTTAAAGTCATTGATTACATGGAGTTAACCCATCCGCGGCTGCATGTGGCCGGACAGTTTTTCTTTGTGCAGTGGATGAAGCATTTTCCATCCGTTTACGGTTATTTGTTCCAAAAAACGCGCGAGGAAAACACGCTCATTCAGATGCTGAAACGCTTCAGTACCTTCAGTCTTCAAAAACTGAGCGCAATGCTGGAAATCGAAAAGCCGGCTATCGTAGTCAGTACGTTTCCGCCGGCAGCGGCAGGCATGTCGCTGTTGAAAGCAATGGGTTACACGGACGTGCCGACGGCCACCGTCATGACGGATCATACGGATCACAGCTATTGGATCCATTCGCATACGGATTATTACATGGTGGGTTCCGATGTGGTCCAGGTTGCATTGGAGCGCAAAGGCGTGCCGAGCGAAAAAATCTCGGTGACCGGAATACCCGTCAACCCGCTCTATAGTCAACCGGTGGATGAGGAACGGCTGCGCGATTATTATGGCTTGAAACCATCCGAGCAGGTCGTGCTGATCATGGGCGGCGGAGAAGGGATGATCGATAAAGAAATTATCGAGCTCTTGAAATCCAGGGCATACCCGCAGGATGTTCGGTTTATGGTCGTCTGCGGACGCAATATGAAATTATATCAATCGCTGCTGGAAGAGTTTGCGGAGCATCCGCAAATCACCGTCATGGGTTATGTGGATCGTATGCATGAATTGATGGCGATGGCCGACTTGATGGTGACGAAGCCGGGAGGTCTCACGATTTCCGAAGCATTAACGATGGAACGTCCCATGCTGTTGGTTAAACCCTTGCCTGGCCAAGAGCAGGACAATGCCGACTACCTTGTTGGCATTGGCGTGGCACGTCAAGCTATGGCGGGAGAACTGCAGCTTCAATTCATGACGCTAATGACGGATCCGTCCTTGCTGCAAGAGATGAAGCGAAAAGCGGCCATTAACACGCATAAAGATTCGGCTCTATCGGTTCTGACCCGATTGATGGAGATTCAACGGCGTTACCGCCCTTCGCGAGAATGGGCCGAAGAAAAGAACCCGGTGCCCTACGAGGTGCTGAACAGGGAAGTTTATGTGAATGAAGCCCTGCACCACTACCATGACAGTTATCGGTAAGACGAAGGAGTTTTCCCCATGAATTTGTTTGAATTGGTTGAGCGGTTGTTTGAACAATATGGTTATCTGGTGTTATTGATTGGGCTCCCTCTTGATTTTATTGCTCTTCCAATCCCTCCAGGAAATACTACCCTGACGTATACCGGGTTCCTGACCTATAAGGGGGTCATCGACATGGTTCCGGCCATGGGATCTGCTTTTATAGGAGCGGCCATGGGACTGACCATTACCTATATCCTCGGCTACCGGTTAGGGATGCCGCTGATTGAACGCTATGGAAAATGGCTGTTCATCAAGCCGTCCCTTGTGGAGAAAACACAGGCGTATTACAGCAAGTATGGGAACAAGCTGCTCATTGTCTGTTTTTTCATACCCGGAGTCAGGCAGTTTATCGGGTATTTCATCGGCATGATTCGAGTTCCCTATCGGACGGTTTGGATATATGGATACACGGGAGTGGCTGCATGGGTATTGGCCTTCTTCAGCATAGGCTTTATATTCGGGGAGCAGTGGCAGTACATTCTGAATGTAGTGGAGCATTATTTGAAAGTCATCTTTCTCTGTCTGGCAGGTTCGTTTCTCGTTCTGCTGGTTTGGAGCCGCGTGAAACGCGAGAAGGCCAAGAAACTAACCAAAGTGACAAGGAATGAATAGTTTGGATCCATGACCCGGCAAGGATCATTGGTTTGCTCGGGTTTAGTTTATATAAGATAGGGACGAGCTGTGAAGTGATTTGTGATAAGATCTAAATTAAGTCAACAGCAGCACATACATAATGTAAACGAATGATGAGAGGAGGGAGGGGCTGGCATGAGCAAAATCATACCGTTGTTCAGGGTGTTCGACGAAACGAAGGCAAGGGAATTCTACTTGCAGTATCTTGGTTTCACCTTGGACTGGGAGCACCGGTTTGACGATTCGGCGCCGCTTTACATGCAAATATCCAAAGGTTCGTTATTGATCCATTTAACGGAGCATTACGGTGACTGCTCCCCTGGAGCAGCCATTCGCGTTGAGATCGCAGGAATTGAAGCTTTTCACGAACAGCTGTCAAACCAGAACTATCCGTATCAGAGACCCGGAATCGAGATCGCCCCATGGAACAGCAAAGAGGTACGTGTAACGGATCCGTTCGGCAATCGAATCACTTACTACGAGGAGATGGAACCCGAGTGATGAAGCTAAACGAGATACGATGGGAACAAGCAAGGCAATATATGCTGCAGCGGGCCAGAAGCCTTGAACGGGCCTTGTTCCGATATGAATTCGAGAACGGGTCGTTTACGGATGTGCTGATTGAGCTCTCCAGCTACCAGAACGAGGATGGCGGATTCGGTCATGGTCTTGAGCCTGACCTTCGCTGCAAGGAATCATCCGCCCTGGCGACGACCAGAGCGCTGGAGATCCTTCGGTTACATCCGAATCATCCCGAGCGGAACGAACGGGTTATATCCGCGTTACAGTATCTCGAGCATACGTATGTGCCTGAACGCTCAGGATGGGACATTATCCCCAAAGAAGCGGAGCAGTCACCTAGAGCGATTTGGTGGCAATACGGCGCTTTTAAGGACCATTGGGGCAATCCCAATGCAGACATCATCGCTTATTTTATCGATGAACGGGAGCTGTATCCTCTGGAATCGCTGGATTCCTTGGTTCGTTATGCTCTGGACTATCTGAATCGAACCAGCGATTTAAAAGAAATGCATGAACTGTTTTGTTACTTGCGCTTGAATGAGCGATTGCCAAAGGAACAGGCATCGGAGATCAGGGAGGCTTTGGAGGCTTTCATGGACAACTGCATTAGCCTGGACCCCGGCAGCCGGGAGGGATACGGGGCAACACCGCTGAGCATTATGGACACGCCGAACTCTCCTTACTTTCCAAAATATCGAGCGCTTCTTCCGGCGGAGCTGGATTTGCTTATAGAGAACCAGGGCGAAGATGGGGCCTGGGAGCCGAATTGGAGCTGGTACCAATTCGCAGAGGTATGGCCGTCGGCCAAGGAAGAATGGAAGGGCGTTATGACACTGAATGCGCTTCGGACGCTGCGTAATTTTGACCGGATTGAAGGGATATGATGGCAAGATCCTGAGGATGAAACAGATATGGCTCGGTTCGCCGTAAAGCGAACCGAGCCATTGTTGTTTGGAGAAGGGAAGATATGCCCGCAAATCAAGATGAATCCCTGCAATGGGAAGCAAATGCGTAAACCCTGCTTAAGCCTTCTTCGATCTCTTCCGTCGAAAGGTTTCCATATCCCAATACGATCCCTGTCGAACCCGGAGGACGCGATGGCGAGATTCTGTAATTAGAAGCAGGCTCGACGCGAAACCCGTATGAGACCGTATCGTTCCATGGGAGGAGAGCGTAAGCTTGAGGACCGAATATCACCTGAAGATGCATCCCCGCATCATCGCCGACAATGGAAATATCCTGCCCGAACAAGTGATGGAGCCGCTCCGTTAATACATTGCGGCGTTTCTTGTACACTTTTTTCATCTTATGGATATGCCGTTCCAGATGGCCGTCCAGAATGAATTGGCTTAGCGCTTGTTGAATGACGGTTGGGGTATGTATATTCAGTTTATCTTTCATCTCGGTTATGGCATCGGTTAGATCAGGCGGGACGATCATGAATCCGATTCGGAGGCTCGGCGTTAAGGTTTTACTGAATGTTCCCACGTGAATGACTCTCGAAGGCGAGAGCGTCTGCAGAGGAGGCACCGGGATTCCTCGAAGCCGGAATTCGCTGTCATAATCATCTTCGATCACGAAGGAGTCGGCTTCCTCCAGCATCCGGATGGCCTGATGTCTGCGCTGGATGGATAGTACGCTGCCGGAAGGAAACTGATGTGACGGCGTTAATAAAACCAGATGACCTGGTGCGAAACTCGTCATGGCGTCGATGCGCATGCCGCTGTGATCCACCTCAACCGGCACAAGCCGATAGTTCATCATCTGAAAAATATCGCGGGTAATATCGATCGTGGGGTCTTCGATATAGATGGAATGAAACCTGGAAGCTAACGATTTGGCAAGGAGGAGCAACCCTTCGGAAGCGCCGGACACGATCACGATTTGATCGGATGAGCATTGGATGCCCTTGGACCGGAATACATAGTCGCAAATGGTAGAGCGCAGCATCTTATCACCTTTGATGTGACCGTAATCATGGTTTGCATTCACGGAGTCCTCAGCAGCTTGTTTCAAGTACTTGGCCCAGATGTGCCTTGGAAACATCTTCTGATCGGGAATGCCGGCGGCAAAATCGATCATGTGCGAATGTTCAGTCGATGTAACTTTATGGATCGGCTGCTCGCCGACAGATGGCTCGTTTCGTGGACGGGGAGAAGGTATTATCCCGCCCGCTACATAGGTGCCTGATCCTACGTGCCCTTCCAAATATCCCTCAGCCGTCAGCTGCTCATATACCTCGATGACTACATTGCGCGCAATGCCCCACTCTTTGGCCAGAACCCGGGTCGGAAGCAGCCGTGCTCCCGCTGCCAGCTGTCCCGATTCGATCAGCCTTCGCAGCTGCTGGCATACCTGATGGGTAACGGATCGTTTCGATTCACGGTCGATATAAATGCCGTACACCGTATCCCTCCTTTAATTGGTTCCTCCAAATTCACCATCATTGGATCTCATCACAAACCATTTTCCTAATTATAATGAAGGCGAACCAATTCGAAAAGGGAGGAACTATCATGGATAGAACGTTAGGCAGATCGCAAATCCCGGTAAGCCCGCTCGGCTTAGGCTGCTGGGCAATGGGCGGGAATTTTACGTTGGACGGCTTGTCCGACGGATGGGGCGAGGTGGACGAACGTGAATCCGTTGCAGGGATTCATGCGGCCCTGGAGAGGGTCGTTAACTTTTTTGATACGGCAGACGTTTATGGTACCGGGCATAGCGAACGGGTGCTTGGCCGCGCATTAAAAGGAAAGCGGCACGAAGCCGTGATAGCCACCAAATTCGGATATACCTATGATGAAACAACGAAGGAAGTTTTTACGCGTTATAATGTTACGCCGGATTATATCCGCTACGCTTGCGAGCGGTCTCTTCAGCGACTCGATACGGATTATATCGATCTCTATCAGATTCATGTAGGCGGATTACGACCGGATGAGGTGGAAACGGTGATTGATGCCTTAAACGGTCTTCGTCAAGAAGGGCTGATCCGTACATATGGCTGGAGTACCTGGGATACGGCCAATGCCGAGTTATTTGCAGAGCGATCCGAAGCGGCAGCCATTCAGCACGTGCTGAATGTTCTCAGTGACGATAAGGAGATGCTTGCCCGTTGCGAACGTCATGGTTTGGCGAGCATCAATAATACGCCTTTGGCCATGGGGCTGTTAAGCGGGAAATTTAATCAGGACACCCGATTCAATGATCAAGATGTGCGAGGAAGCGGTCACGACTGGGTCGCCTATTTCAAGGAGGGTAAGGCCGTACCGTCGTTCCTCGCTAAACTTGAAGCGGTGCGGGAGATTTTGACGAGTGAAGACCGTACTTTAGTTCAAGGAGCGTTAGCATGGATTTGGGGAAGAAGCCGCGCGGCGATTCCGATTCCGGGTTTCAAAACGAGAAGGCAAGCGGAAGAACTAATAGGAGCCGTTGCTTTTGGACCTTTAACGGCTGGACAGATGAACGAAATCGAAGGAATACTGGGCTCCATGTAGTCACATTCCAGTTATGTAGCAGGAGAGAAGCCCTTGGCAGATGCCGAGGGCCTTTTCGACGGAAATAAGCAGCATCCATCAGGAGTGCAGTCACTATTATTTTTCGGCGGAGATGCTAAAATCATGACATGGAATGATCTCAAACATAATGGAAGGGAGAGAGGAACATGGATTTGAGGTATCCGATAGGACAGTTTGACTGGGGAGGCAGCACGTCGCCTGAGCACAGGAAGGTCTGGGTCCGAGAGATTAAGGGAATGCCGGAGAAGCTGAGGGCAGCGGTCCAGGGGTTAAGCCACGAACAACTGGATACGGCTTATCGCGAGGGCGGCTGGACGATCCGCCAGGTTGTTCACCATCTTGCTGACAGTCATATGAACAGCTATATCCGGTTTAAACTTGCGTTGACGGAAGAGAACCCGACGATTAAACCGTATGACGAACAGAAATGGGCTGCCCTGCACGATTCATTGACACAAGACATTGAGGCTTCGCTTGCATTGATCGACGGATTACATGCCAGATGGGTCGCTTTATTGGAGAATATGAAGGATGGGGACTATCTGAGAACGTTCTACCATCCCGAAAACCAGCGAACAACGAGTTTGGAATACGCCGCAGGCATGTATGCATGGCATGGAAATCACCACATTGCCCACATCACGTCAGCCAGAGAACGATTTGGATTTTAGTCGAAATCACATTGAACTCCGTCATACGACGGGGTTCTTTTTGTGCGGACATGTCGTGATTTCTAACTTGATTGTCGCAATTTTACACTGTGAATCAGGCGGTACGTGTGATAGATTAATGGCATGATGTCTTAATATTAGATACTGAGGTGACTAGAATGATCAGAATCGGAAAAATTAGTTATTGGCATGTGCACGCATGGGATTATACGAAACAAGCGCAGGAGCATCCCGATGCTCAGATCGTAGCGGTATGGGATGAGAATCCGGAGCGGGGAAGAGAAGCCGCCGAGAAGCAAGGCGTGCGTTTTCATGAATCGCTGGATGATATGCTGCAAAGCGACGATATTGATGCCGTGATCGTGGATGCTCCGACATCCATGCACAGAGAAGTCATGTTGAAGGCCGCAGCGGCAGGCAAGCATATTTTCACGGAAAAAGTAATTGCTGCAACCCTTCAGGAGGTCAATGATATCATTAAAGCCGTGAAGGAGAATCAGGTCAAATTCACGGTATCGCTACCGCGGCTGAATGACGGTTATACGCTGGCGATCCGTGAGGTATTGGAGCAGGGATTGCTGGGAACCGTGACGCTCGTTCGCGTTCGCTTGTCCCACAATGGCGCAACCGCCGGTTGGCTGCCTGAGCATTTCTACAGCCTGGAGGAGTGCCGCGGGGGTGCCCTGATCGATCTGGGCTGCCATCCGATGTATTTGACGCGCCTGTTCCTTGGTGAGGAAGCCATTGACGTCCAAGCGAATTTCGGATACATAACCGGCAAAGAGGTAGAAGACAACGCCGTTGCCACGCTCTCTACGGCGGCGGGTGCCGTCGGCGTGGTGGAAGCCGGATTCGTTAACAACTTCTCTCCGTTCACGATCGAGATTCATGGCACGGATGGAACCATCCTGTACGGTACGCCGGATAGCAAGCTTCTGATTCGTTCAACGAAAAAAGAAGAGTACAAGGATGCTTGGGTTGAGCTGCCGGTACCGGCGAACCGCGCAAGTGCTTTTGAACAATGGATTTCTCATATTCAAGAAGATACCGTTGCCGAAGAAAATATCGCATATGCGGTTGAATTGACCAAATTGATGGAGGCAGCCAATCGTTCGGCCAAGGAGCATCGTGCTGTAAGATTGGATGAACTTCAAGCATAAGATACAGGGATGATGCACCGGGATGAATAACCATTTTCCATACGAAATGATGAAAGAGCGGCAGGATGCCTTGGAGCGGCTTGATCTTAGGGTCTATTGGGGACGTTACGAGATCCGGGTCCTTCGGTTTCATCTGACCACCTTCCCGCCCGGGAAGATTGTCTCCTTCCATAAGCATGCGGAGTATGAATTTCATTTCATACCCCGCGGCAAGGGGACCGTTATTATGGAGGATGAGCCGTATGCGCTGCGGGAAGGGATGTTCTATTTAACGGGTCCGAACGTGCTTCATTATCAGGAAGCGGATACCGCGGAACCGATGGACGAATTATGCCTGCACGTCGACATCATTCCCCGCGATGAGATTTCCGAGCCTGAGAGCCCGGCACTGCCTGTTTCGGATCCTTGGGAAATGGCGGAAGCCGATGACTGCATGGAGAAGCTGAGAGAATTGCCGATGAAGCCGACGATGGACATCCATCGCGCGATGCCTTATTTTCTTGAGGCTTATCAGGCTTCGCAGGAGAAATATTCGGGTCTGTACACAACGATCAAGCAATGCCTTATTCAGATATTGCTGCGCGCTGTGCGCGCATATGAATCCGAGCCATCGGAAGCGGAGCTGCCTTCGCGCGATATGAAGGCTTACCGTTATCAATTGGCGCTGGAGTATATCCATGCGAATTCTTCGGGTGAGGTTGTGCTGGATGACGTCGCAGAGAAGCTGCATATCAGCTCAAGACAGCTGCAGCGGATATTCAAGGAGCAAGCGGAAGGTCAGTCCTTCAGCGAGATCCTGGAGCATGTCCGCCTGGAAGCCGTGTGCAGGAAGCTGATCGATACCAATTGGTCGATTGACAAAATCGCCATTCACGAAGGCTTCTCCAGCGGCAGTTATCTGCATACCGTTTTCCGAAAGAGATACGGATATACGCCAACAACATACCGAGCCATGAATGTGAAATTGTAGGGGGAGTATCAGCCATGGGCAAAACCATTCGAATTGGAATTATTGGAAGCGGCGGCATTGCGGGGGAGCATGCAAAGTACTATAAACAAATTGACGATGTGCAAATTGTTGCCGTAGCTGATATTTTACCCGGCAGAGCCGATCAGTTTATTGAGCGCTGGGGATTGCAGGGAGCCATCGGATTCGATGACCACCGCAGATTGTTGGATCTTGACCTGGACGGCGTAAGCATCTGTACGCCGAACGTCGCTCATTACCGTACGACGATCGATGCGCTGTCGGCGGGCAAACACGTTATGCTTGAAAAACCGATGTCGGTCACTTTGGATGAAGCGATCGAGATGGTTCAAATCTCGAAGAAGACCGGGAATATGCTTAATGTAGGCTTCCAGCCGCGATATGACCCGAACATGGGCATCATTAAGAATTTGATCCAGAACGGCGAGCTTGGAAAAGTGTACTATGTGGAAACCGGGGGCGGCCGCCGACGGGGAATGCCAGGCGGCACGTTTGTACGCCAGGAAATCGCCGGGGCAGGCGCTATGGCGGACATCGGATGCTATTCCCTGGACATGGCGCTGAACGCCCTGGGATATCCCAAGCCATTAACGGTATCCGCTTATACGTCGAATTATTTCGGGACGAATCCCAAATACCATGCGGAAGCCGGAGCGTTTAACGTAGAGGACTTCGGGGTAGCCATCATTCGGTTTGAAGGCGACCTTGTGCTTAACTTTAAAACATCCTGGGCTATGCATATGGATACGCTCGGGGCAACGATGTTCCTTGGGACGGACGCGGGCATGAAGATTACGCCTGCAGGCTCAGGCCCTTGGAGCGGTGTATGGGACGGGAAGGTAGGATCGATTTCCTTGTTCCACGATATCCAGGGCCATCATACCGAAAGCGCAATACCGCTGATCAGCCATGAGCTGAATGTATTCCAGGAGAAAATCAAGGATTTCGTTAGCGCGGTGCGCGAAGGCAAGCCGGCGCCGATTCCGGGTGAGCAGGTGCTTCGCAATCAAGCGATACTGGACGGTATTCTGCGATCCTCCCAAAGCAAAAAAGAAGTGGAAATCCATATTCCGGATATGGATTAAGATGATGAAAGCCGTGCAACCAGCGCGGCTTTTTAGTTGCAATTTTAATTATTTAATTCGTGAATATGGCATTGCAAATGCTTCCATTTTTTAAATGGATATGATAGTATGAATGCGAACAATTGTTCTTCGAGAGAGATGAATTGGAATCCATACATAACATATCCGGTATGAAAGATGGTGCAGACCTGATGACTGATCGATATGCTGAAATCGATGAAGTAATCGCTTATATTCACAAGAATATTTACGAGCCTCTCCCGTTATCAACGCTTGCGGATTACATCGGGTACAGCCCATATCACTTCTCGCGTATATTCAAGGATCGAATCGGGCTGCCTCCGTTATATTATGTTTCATCGCTTCGCCTGGAGAAGGCAAAGGATTTGCTGTTACATACGCATCTAAGCATACGGGATATCGCCATGGAGATCGGCCAGCAGAGTCTGGGGACGTTTACGACGCGCTTCACGGAGAGGGTGGGGGTGACCCCTTCGCAATTCCGAAACTCGAAGGAGGAGGCCGACGAGCATCTGTTAGCCCTGCAGAAGCTGAACAGCTGGCGCGAGTCCATGCCGGTAGATAATCCCGATTTGACGGTTGAAGGCACGATCGAGGCCGCGGCTCCCTTTCAGGGCGTGATTTTGATCGGGCTGTTTGCCAAGCCGATCCCCGAAGGGTTTCCCCTATACGGTACTTTGCTTTCATCCGTCGGCTCCTTTCGTTTTACCGACGTCAGACCCGGCACGTATTATTTGATGGCTACTTCGGTCCCATGGGGTATGCAGGCGGTCGATTTCCTGCTTCCTCAGTCCACTACGCTGCGTACCCGTTCAAAGGAGCCCGTTATCGTAAAGCCGTACGCCAGGACGCCGCATCTTCATGTTACGCTCCACGTTCCCCGGCTGGATGATCCGCCGATTCTGATTTCCTTGCCGATTTTAATGAATCATTTCCTTAAGAGGGTTGCTCCCATGCTGAGATGAGTCATGATGGAGAGAAGCGGTCTAAGTTCGTAAAATGGATACACTTTTGGCATTAAGGGCTTCCGAACGCCGCGGCAGCTCTTCATTGCATTTCGTTGACATTTGGGTTCTGATTCATGATACTTGAATGAGGGCGAACGGCTTCGATTGTAAGTTTGTATGAACGAAAGATTTGAGGTGGCATCTGTGATTGTTGTAAGCTCATGTTTAGCCGGTATGAAAGTTCGCTATAATGCGACTGACAGCATGGATACGAATATTCAGCTGCTTGTTGAAGCGAAGAAAGCCGTAACCGTATGTCCCGAACTGCTGGGTGGATTCACCATCCCTCGAGAACCTGCGGAGATCGTTGGAGGGAACGGGGATGATGTACTGGCGGGAAAAGCCAGAGTGGTGGAGCTATCGGGCAGAGACGTGACCGAGATGTATATCCAAGGTGCATACCAGGCTCTTCGAATGGCACAAGAGCTTGGAGCCTTGCTGATCGTCCTGAAAGAGGGAAGTCCTTCCTGCGGAAGTGCCATGATTTATAACGGAGAATTTGACAATGTGAAACAGGCCGGTTATGGCGTGACTACGGCTCTTCTGCGCCGGGAAGGCTATACGGTTATATCTGAGCACGAGCTAAGCGTTTATGCGGCACAGCCGGAATACGCAACTCTCTTTGCCGAGAGATAATCTTGTTCATCGGTTTTGAGGGTTTTCGTCCTGCTCAATAATTATGATAGAATTATCATATCGACTGCTTATGGCGTAGTGATTCTTTATATTGGAGGGAAATATGGAACTCATAAATCAAACTGAAGTACAGCAAATGATTGATAAATTGAAGGATCAGGATTTATATATCCATCTTGAGATGACGACAGGCGCCTATGCTGCCCATTATGACAGCTCCAAACACCCGGCGGCTAATTTTATTACGAACGCAACCATTCGTTACAGTCATGGTTCCATATCCGGCAACGGACCTTACAGGGTCGGATTGAAGATGGGCCAAGGCTGGGTATATACGGAAGGACTCACCCACTTCGAGCAGACGGACACCGAACGGCTCATCATGGCGGGTCATGACAGTCAGGGGAAACTGGTTGTCGCTTTGCAGCTGAGCCGGGAACCTTTTTAATAGAGAGAGGAGACGAGGATCGATGGAGCAAAACATACTGGTCGTATTGCCGCATCCGGATGACGAGGCTTTTGGTTTGTCCGGAACGCTGGCTAAATATATTATTGAAGGCGCACATGTAACCTACGCGTGTTTAACGCTGGGGGAAATGGGCCGCAATATGGGCATTCCTCCCTTCGCGAATCGCATTACGCTTCCAACGATACGCAAAGCGGAGCTGGAAGAATCCTGCAAAGCCATCGGCATACAGGATCTGAGATTGCTTGGTTTCCATGATAAAACGATTGAGTTCGAGGATCAGGACAAACTGGACGGCGTGATTGCTTCTCTGCTTCAGGAGATCAAGCCATCGCTGGTGTTCACGTTCTACCCTGGTTACAGCGTGCACCCCGATCATGATGCAACAGGCGCGGCCGTCATTCGAACGATTGGTCGGATGCCGTCCGAAGAAAGACCCGTGGTCCAATGTCTGGCTTTCTCCAACAACTGTGAACAGGAATTGGGTAAACCGGATGTCTACCAAGACGTATCCATGTTTATGGTGCAGAAGCTGAACTCCATTCAAGCTCATCGCTCTCAATTCCAAGCAGCCGAGCTGCTTGGCAAGAAACAGATGAAGGCCAAGGAAGTGGAGCAGCGCTTCGGAACGGAGCGTTTCTGGACCTATACCTTTGCATAAAAGATCCATCATCGGTTGGATCCATAAAAAGAGCCGCAGACTCAGCATCTGCGGCTCTTTTTTTTCAGGATTTAGTCTACTGAGATATGTCGGCTTCGGTCAGGAAGGGTTACTCTTCATCTGCTTCTAGGAGGCAGAATGAATCAACAGCCAATGCTAGGGGCTGCTGATGGATAAAGGATACATTGTGCCTTCCATACAGAAGGAGGTTCTCCCGGTCTCTTCCGATACAACGAGGACCAAGGCATCACTGATCTCGGATAGTCCTATGGCTGCACGGTGACGGGTTCCGAGCTTGCGATCCCCGTAGGTTTTGGCGGTTAACGGGAGCACGTTCGCAGCCGAAATAATCATATCTTTGCGCACGAGCACAGCTCCATCGTGGAGCGGACTGCCCGGAACGAATATGGATTCAAGCAGGGGGCTCGTGATTTCTGCCGACAAGGGAATGCCGGGCGTTATTAAGGAATCCAGGCCGTCCTCGCGTTGAATAACAATTAACGCACCCAGATTTTTTTGGCTGAGATGGTATACAGATTTCGCGATTTCTTGATATTTGCTGGTGAAGGGGAAGAGAAAACAATTGAGATAATACGTTGATGAAATCGATTCGGCTTCCATGAACTTGGTTCGTATCGAGTCCAGCTCCCCTAGCAGGCAGGAGCCGTCTCGATCCAAATTGACGATAACCTGCTGCAGGTGGCCCGTGATATCCGAAAGCTGTTCCTTTAATTTGCGTTTCAGCGGCGTAAAATTGCAGTCTTGATTGTGCATCCGATGTCTTCCTCCTTATCATTGGTATCATTACCATTCGGGGATGGCGATATTCCGTAATTCGGCTTGCTTTTATCCAGTAAACGTCGGGAAAACCGATTTATCAGGAAAACTGATAAATGCTATAAGAACATTGTAATTGACCGGTCCCGTAAGCTGTGATAGGTTCAGAGGAGCAATAAAATTAATTGTATCGCAATAGTAGGAATTAATAATGTGCGCTTTTGAGAGGTGGATATTGTTGGAACTTCAAGTAACGAACAGTCCTTTTAATCAGGAACAAGTGGAATTGCTGAATCGCTTACTGCCTACACTGACGGAATCCCAGCGGACGTGGCTGAGCGGCTTTATCGCGGCTTTGCAGGGAACGGCAGCCGCTGCGGCAGTTGCTGCTTCACCGCAAGCGAGCGCGGCGGCAGCCGTATCGGCACCGGTCGTGTCAGCTCCTAAAGAAGTCACCGTCCTATATGGGTCTCAGACGGGCAACGGTCATGGATTATCGAAAAAGTTATCGAAGAAGCTTGAAGAAGTCGGATTGCAGGTCACCATGTCCTCGATGAGCGATTTCAAGCCGAACAACCTGAAGAAATTACAGAATCTCCTCATTATTGTAAGTACGCACGGAGAGGGCGAACCGCCGGATAACGCGATTCCATTCTATGAGTTCCTGCATGGCAAGCGGGCACCTCAGGTGGAGAATCTTCAATATTCCGTACTGGCGCTGGGGGATACCTCGTATGAATTTTTCTGCCAAACGGGTAAAGATTTCGACAAGCGCCTCGAGGAACTGGGCGGTAAGCGGCTGACGCCAAGAGTAGACTGTGACGTGGATTTTGATGAATCGGCCGCGGAATGGATGAATCAGGTCCTCCTATCGTTGAATGAGGCCGGAGCGGGATCGTCCGCTGTTGAACATGTAAGCGCGGTAGCCCTGACCGACAGTACGGAATCGGAATATTCGAGAAGTAATCCGTTTCAAGCCGAGATCCTCGAAAATTTGAATTTGAACGGAAGAGGGTCTGAACGGGAAACTCGTCATATCGAAATATCGCTTGAAGGATCGAATCTGCAGTATGAGCCTGGCGACAGTTTAGGCATCTATCCGGAAAATCATCCGCAGCTGGTAGATGATCTCATCGCTGAAATGGGATGGAATGCAGACGAAGCGGTCGTTGTGAACAAAAGTGGCGAAGCGCGGACGCTGCGGGATGCCTTGCTCCGTCATTATGAAATCACGGTTCTCACGAAACCACTGATTGAACAGGCGGCTAAGCTGTCGGGGAGCGAAGAGCTTCGGAAACTGCTGGAGCCTGGACATGAGCAGGAACTTCGTGCCTATATCGAGGAACGGGATTTGCTGGATCTGGTACAGGATTATGGGCTGCAGCAAGTGGCGGCAAGCGATTTTGTATCCATTCTGCGCAAGATTCCGGCTCGTCTGTACTCGATCGCAAGCAGCTCCAAAGCGTTTCCGGATGAAGTCCATGTCACCGTTCGTACGGTCCGCTATGAAGCACACGGCCGCAACCGCTACGGGGTGTGCTCGGTACAATTGGCAGAACGACTGGAAGCTGGCGATTCATTGCCGGTATACATTCAGCATAACCCGAACTTTAAGCTCCCCGAGAATCCGGACACCCCGATTATTATGATTGGACCCGGCACGGGCGTGGCCCCTTTTCGGGCTTTCCTGGGGGAACGGGAAGAGACGGGCGCAGAAGGGAAATCGTGGCTGTTCTACGGCGATCAGCATTTCACGACGGACTTCCTCTACCAGATCGAGTGGCAGCGCTGGTTGAAGGATGGGGTGTTGACTCGCATGGATGTTGCCTTCTCACGGGATACGGACAAGAAAGTGTACGTGCAGCACCGGATGCTGGAGAGCAGCAAGGAGCTGTACCAGTGGCTCCAAGAAGGGGCTTGCGTATATGTCTGCGGCGATGAGAAAAAGATGGCTCATGACGTGCACTCCGCCCTGGGGTCCATTCTTGAGCAAGAAGGCGGGATGAGTCCGGAAGAAGCTGCGGAATATCTGACGCTCATGCAGCAACAGAAACGTTATCAGCGGGATGTGTATTGAGGTCATCCCTGTGGTTTTCGAGAGGAGAAAAGGAACATGTCTGATAATAACCTTGTATCACCGAATAGTGCGCCGCATAGCGATGTCGAGGACATCAAGCGTCGAAGCAATTATCTGCGGGGCAGTCTTGTAGAAACATTGGAGGATCGCATTACGGCATCGATTCCCGAAGACGATAACCGATTGATGAAATTCCACGGCAGCTATATGCAGGACGACCGGGACTTGCGAAACGAACGGCACAAGCAAAAGCTGGAGCCCGCTTATCAGTTCATGCTGCGCGTACGCGCAGCGGGCGGTGTCGTCACGCCGGAGCAATGGCTGATGATGGACCGCGTAGCCCAGAAGTATGCAAACGGCACGATTCGATTGACAACGCGTCAATCCTTCCAGCTCCACGGTGTATTGAAGTGGAATATGAAGAGCACCATTAAAGAAGTCAATGAAGCCATGCTTAGCACGTTGGCCGCTTGCGGTGACGTTAACCGTAATGTCATGTGCAATCCGAACCCCGATCAATCCGAAATTCATTCGGAGGTATACGAATGGGCACGCATGCTCAGCAGTCATCTCGATCCGCGTTCGCGTGCGTATCATGAGATTTGGCTTGACGGCGAGAAGATCGTGGACAGCACGCAGAATGGAGAGGAACAGGAGCCGATCTACGGCCCGGTGTACCTGCCGCGGAAATTCAAGATTGGGATGGCCGTGCCGCCTTCCAACGATGTCGATGTTTATTCCCAGGACCTCGGCTTCATAGCGATCGTGGAGGACGGCAAATTAAAAGGCTTTAACGTCTCGGTAGGCGGCGGCATGGGAATGACGCACGGTGATCCGCTAACCTATCCTCAAGTGGGGAAAGTCATCGGATTCTGCAAACCCGAGCAGATCGTGGACTTGGCCGAGAAAACGGTGACGATTCAGCGTGATTACGGAGACCGCGCAGTGCGCAAGCATGCTCGTTTCAAATATACGATTGATGACCGCGGAATCGATTGGTTCGTTAACGAGCTGACCAGCCGTCTGGGATGGAAGCTGGAGGAGGCAAAGCCGTTCCATTTCGATCATAACGGCGATCGTTACGGCTGGGTAAAAGGCAGCAACGGCAAATGGCATTTCACGCTGTTCATCCAGAACGGGCGCGTGAAAGACGATGCCGATTACCTGCTGATGACGGGTCTTCGCGAAATCGCCCAAATCCATAATGGCGATTTTCGATTGACGGCCAATCAGAATCTGATCATTGCCAATATCAGCAGCCACAAAAAGAAGAAGATTGAAGAACTCATCAAGCGTTACGGGCTGACGGACGGCCATCATTATTCTGCGCTGCGCAGAAATTCCATGGCATGCGTAGCCTTGCCGACTTGTGGATTGGCCATGGCCGAATCCGAGCGATATTTGCCGACGCTATTGGATAAAATCGATCCGATCCTGGAAGAGAACGGACTGAGCGAAGAGGACATCGTCATTCGAATGACAGGATGCCCGAACGGCTGTGCCAGACCGATGCTGGCCGAAATCGCGTTTATCGGTAAGGCACCGGGCAAATACAATATGTACCTGGGCGGCGGATTCTCCGGACACCGGCTAAACAAGCTTTATAAAGAGAACATCGGGGAGGCTGAGATTCTGGACTCCCTTCGCCAGATCATGAAGCAGTACGCAGAAGAACGCGAGATCGGCGAGCGCTTGGGCGATTATGTCATTCGCGCCGGTTACGTGAAGGAAGTATTGGACGGTCAACAATTTCACGCGTAATTCTACTAAGTTATTAACAAACCGGAGCCCTTCTTAAAGAAGAACTCCGGTTTGTTACGTTCATCGCACCTCATTGTCCGTCTCGCCCCATATTTCAAACCAAAGAGCCGCCTCTCGAAATGGGAGGCGGCTCTTTTTCGCTGCTCATTGCTCCAATACGCCGGCCGTGCTCGTTTTCTTTTTAAATAATGGGATCAGTAACGCCGATCCTGTGAGGAGCAAGAGTGCACTGACCGCATAGACGAAGAACAGGGACAGCTGGTCTTTGAGCAATCCTCCCAGCGACATGCCCAGCACCATCATGCCCATAAAGATCGGGGTAAGCGCGCCGCCCACCCGACCAATATATGGCCCCTCCGCATTGTTTAGGATCAGGGTGTTGATTCCAATGTGGATGGCGGGGTAGAAGAATCCGTTAAGCACCAGAAGCAGCAGCGTAAACATGATGTTTGTTGACCAGCCGATACCGAGGTTTCCGATAGCACTAACGGTCAGTCCGAGAGCCAGTAAGGTTTGAGGGGTTATTTTCTTGGCAAATGCCATGACGAATCCCCCTCCGACCAGCATCGCCGCCCCATTGACGGTTAACAGCCATTGCAAGAATGATTTATCCTGCCCGAGGTTCTCAATCGTCACAAAAATCGCGAGCGGCTGGATAAGTCCCGATGCCAAGCCAGCGGCGGCGAAGGTCGCACCTAGTGTTCGGAGCGTTTGATTACTCCATACATAACGAAGGCCTTCGATAAGTTCTTGCTGGAGGTTCTGGTGCTTGGATTGTGTCTCTTCCAGCATATCGCGAGGCAATAAAGTCAGAATCAAGCCAGAACCCAGAAATAAGGCGCCTGTGGCGATCAGCGATATTTCAATGCCGTACTTCTGGTATACAAATGCGCCTGCGATCGGGCCGATGACCGTAAAGAAGGCAACCATGGATTGAAACATGGCCATTACGGATTGCAGCTGTTCAGCGGGCACATGCTGTTTGAACAGCTTCATCGCCGAGGGCTGGGAAAATTGTGACACGGTGGCAGAGAAGAACGTGAGTACCAGCAATGCCTGCCACGACCCGTTATGAACGGCGATCAGCACGAGAAATGCCGATAACGCGGACAAAACATCCGAACGGACCATGGTACGTTTAGGACGCCAGCGGTCCGCGAAAGTACCGCCGATGAAGGCAAACAAGAAAATAGGGGCAAATTCGGCTACGGATATGAGAGATACATACACAGGATTATTGCCTGTCATGTCCGTAACGTATAACAGAATGGCGAAGTTGCGAACCCAAATGCCGAGGTTCAAGAGTACGCGTGAGAACACAACGGTTCGGACATACGGGTTGTTAAGCATCATGAATGATTCTCCTTTCGTGACCTGCATTGTGCAGGCCGGACATCGTAAAAAACAAGCGAATGCGCATTTCGTTGATTAATACATAGACATAATAATATTTTGTCTATAAATAATCAACATATATTTTGTGTTGTCTATAAATCGCTCGCCAAAAAGGCACTTCCCGCATCGGTTCATGCGCTTGAAGTGCCTTCGAACCTGATGATTATTACGGGTATGTGTCTATTTTCCGGATCTACGCTCTTAACCTTGTTCAAGGGACTTAATAGAGATATAATGGACAGGGGTATTTATTGAATACCGGCTTCAGATTCAATGATGAAAGAGAGTCGAAACGTATGGGCCGTAAATGGAATAATATTAAGGAAAAGAAAGCATCCAAGGATGCTAATACAAGTCGCGTATACGCGAAATTCGGTGTGGAAATTTATGTTGCCGCCAAAAAAGGCGAGCCGGATCCTGAATCCAACCGTGCGCTGAAGGTTGTACTAGAGCGTGCCAAAACATACAATGTGCCGAAAGCGATCATTGACCGCGCCCTGGATAAAGCCAAGGGCAGCGGGGACGAGAACTATGAAGAGCTTCGTTATGAAGGCTTCGGTCCGAACGGATCGATGATCATCGTCGATGCATTGACGAACAACGTCAATCGGACGGCGCCTGCCGTGCGCTCTGCCTTTAACAAGAACGGGGGCAATATGGGCGTCAGCGGTTCGGTGTCCTATATGTTTGATCCAACGGCCGTCATCGGAGTGGAAGGAAAGACGGCAGAGGAAGTCATGGATCTGCTGCTGGAAGCCGACCTGGATGTCCGCGACATCTTGGAAGAGGAAGAAGCCGTGATCGTTTACGCTGAACCGGATCAGTTCCATGCGGTTCAGGAAGCATTCAAAGCTGCTGGCATAACGGACTTTACCGTTGCCGAGCTGACGATGCTGGCACAGAATTTTGTGTCCCTGCCGGAAGAAGGACAGGCGCAGTTCGAGAAGCTGATCGACGCACTGGAAGACCTTGAGGATGTTCAGCAAGTCTATCACAACGTGGAGTTTGAGGAATAGTTGATACGGATCGATATCCTATTAAAAAACCATCGTATTCAGGAGTCCTGCGTACGATGGTTTTTTGCTGCATAGCTATTATTTTGGATTAACCCTTATTGGCCGGATTGAACAATGATGACTTCGGCCGAGGTGATGGCTGGAATGGACTTGGTCATGATAGGCGAGTGGTAGGCTACGACCTTCGCACCCGGCTTCAGTTCCGATTCCGTGCTGAGCCCCGCAATCACTTGCGTGTCTTCGGTAACGTTAAGAATGACGTCATTCTCCGTTGATTGGTCGGAGCCTACATTGATATACAGCTGGTCTTTGGTCGTGCGGTCGGATGCTGCAACGGTGCCTTCGATTTTGGGAGCGGTCGTTTCCGAAACCACGATCTTATCAGCGTGAGTCCGGGCAGGATAAATCAGGGTCATCACTTGGCTGTAATAGGCCTCGATGCGGAGATCTGCTTTCAAAGCTTCAGCCGTCAGCGGTTTACCCTTCGCATCGACGATCTCCGTATTCTCGTCTACGGTAAGGATGACGTAATTGACGCCGCCCGACTCCAGTGCCTGACCCATGACGGTGATTTTGTTATCTGCCTTGTCCGTAATGATTCCGTTCGTGCCGGCAGGTTCTTCTTGTACAGGCTCTTCTGCTTGGGCTTGAACCCGAATGTAGTTGGTTGACGATTGAGGCGGCATGCTTAACGCCACATAAGGTCCGTAGAAAGCGCGAATGCTCATGCCGGCTTCCAGGCCACCCGCATTGAGCTTGCTGCCGTCTGTATTGATGATTGTCGCTTTTGGATCCAGATGAAGCAGGATAGTCTCTTCACTGTCGTTGTACAGATTGGTACCCTCCACCAGAATGCCTTGCTTGGTTACCTCAGCGATGGTTCCATCAATACCCGCAAAGTCTTTATCCTGAACGATGATCGTAAGCGCTGAGCCTTGAGCAGGCAGACTCTTGGTGATGTTCGGGCCATAGAAGGCTTTAATTGCTTTGTTCTTGTCCACAATCGTTTGGAGTTGGACTTTGTTTCCTTTGGCATCGATGATTTTAGTGTCCTTGGAAATGGATAGCTTGATTTCTTGTTGATCGGTGGCACCGAGACCGCGGCCGGTGACCGTAATCCATTTGCCCGTTTTATCGTTTACGTATTCCGTTATATAACCCATGGTTCCAGGAACGCTTTTCTTTGCCTGATTCACGATGCTGCCTTGCCCCGTATGGACTGAAGCAGGAGGGGCGTCCTGTGCATTAGCGGCTGCCGGCAGTGCTGCCATCGCCAGAATTGTAGCGGTTGTTAATACTTTGTAGATTTTGTTCATGATAGGTATCCTCCAAGTGTAGATTATCCTAAAGGCTAGGATACAGCCAAGCCATGCGCGAATTGGTAAAATGTACTTGCTGCACCTCTATAGACGGGAGATCTGTAGAAATGTTGCAGCACGGGCGGAAAAACATGCTGAACGATTCCGTTATTTAACTAGAAGACGGGGGCAGCCATGGAACATATGAACTTGGAGCACGTGACAGATTTGTGCAAGCTGACGAACGAAAGTTTAGGCTTGCCTATGGTTATTGTAATCCGCACGATAGAATGAAATACTCGCTGACACCAGTCGGGATGTCGTTAACCGATCAAACCTTATCGGAAGCCTTCTTTATCACAGTGAATCGTTCAAGAATCGAGGGATGGATCCATGAATCTTCATGCACTCCGCATATTTAATGATGTGTCCAAAACGGGAAGCATTACGAAATCGGCCGGCAATCTAATGTTAAGCCAACCGGCCGTTACCGCCCAAATCCGCAATCTGGAGCGGGAACTCGGCTTGAAATTGATTGAGGCGAATGGGCGCAATATTCAATTGACAGAAGCCGGTGAAGCGTTGGCCGCGCATTCCCAGCGGTTATTTGCGATGGAAGCCGAGATGGAAGACATGATGCAAGCCATTAAATCTGGCCGGGAGGGAAGTTTGCGGATATGTGCGACGGAGCTGCCGGAGACCGCCTTGCTTCCCGGATGGCTGGTTGGATATAAACAACAGAATCCACGCATGGATGTGGAGCTGCTGAAAGGGAATTCCAACACAGCGCTGCAGCGATTACGGGATCATTCGGTACATATCTCGATCGTTTGCGGCAGTTGGTCCATAGAAGACGAGGTCATTGAGTCCTTTACGATTATGGAGGACGAATTGATTTTTGCCGTACCCGCAATTCATCGCCTAGCCGGCAGAGAAGTTACTCGATTCGAGCTTATGGAGGAGCCTTTTGTGCTGAGGGAGGAAGGGAGTTACACACGAAAACAGTTAATGTCTCTGATTGAGGCCTCAGGCATCCGGGGACCTCGTTCCTCCATCACGATAGAGGGGTTGAACGAAACCATTGAGGCGGTTAAAGCGGGTTACGGGGCTGCCCTGGTCCCGGCTCTATCCATCAAGACAGAGCTGGCTTCCGGCGAACTTAGCAAGGTAAAGGTAACAGGCGTAACGATCCCGCATCCCATACGGGTGTGTACCAAAAAGCTAGAAGCGATACCCGCACACATCCGTTCTTTTATTTCCTATATCCAGGCGGATATCCGCGAAAGACACTACGATATCCATGGATGATGAACGGCTCGCGCCTGATTCATCCATTTTTTTTATGAAACGAAGCGTAATCGGTATTATTCCTTTTTTATTATATAGGGTACACTCGGTTAAGCGGATGCTAGATCAGATGAGAAGGAGCGAGGTACATGCGACCATACCTTTTTGAACATTTGGAATTTGTACGTGCACAAACCTTGAATCTTGTAAGGGATATCCCGGATGATATGGCGGAATGGATTCCGAGCGGAATGAACAACCACGTGAAGTGGAATGCAGGACATATCTATTTGACGCTGGAACGGTTTACGTTCGGCGTGAATGGCGAGACCATGCACCTCCCCGAGCATTATACCGAGCTGTTCCAGACGGGCTCCAAACCAAGGGAGATCAACGCTTCATGGCCTTCCATGAGCGAACTTATCGAACGGCTTGAAGGTCAAGTCCAGTGGATCGAACAGAGGTACACAACACATCTGCAAGATACCGTCTTGTCTCCCTACACGACATCCAAAGGTTTAAAGTTATCCAAGATAGAAGAATTCTTAAGCTTCTGCTTATATCATGAAGGCATGCATTTTGATAAAATCAAATCGATATTAAGTCAAAATATCCAGTGATTTTACAATTTATGAAGGAGTTTCATACATAAAGTCGAATAAAGTAAAAACAGCCTGCAGCATGAAAGAAGGTGACCCGGCGTTATCAGGAAAGACAAAGAAATGGATAAACGGCGAATCGCATTTGTCCCTGTATTGAAGTGTGAGCAGAGAGGACACGGAAATACAACTTGAAGAGGAGTCGGGCAAATGCATATCGTTACCGAAAGATTAGTGATTCGCGAATTTGAACCAGGAGATTGGCAGGATGTTCTTCAATATACATCCGATCCCTTGGTGATGTTTTACATGCCGGAGCCGGTCCATACGGAAGAGACGGTGAAGGAATTTCTGGAGCAGAACAAGGGCGGGCAGGCGCATCATTATGCCGTCATCCTGCAAAAGGAACAACGCGTGATCGGACACATGGTGTTTCATCCCTGCTTTGGCGAACATACTTACGAGATCGGCTGGGTCTTTCATTCAGCCTACCACGGTATGGGGTATGCTACGGAAGCCGCCGGAGCCTTGCTTCAGTATGGCTTTGAAGCATTGGGAATACACCGGATCATCGCGACATGCCAGCCAGAGAACACGCCTTCGTATAAGGTGATGGAGAAGCTTGGCATGAGGAGAGAAGGCTGCTTTAGGCAGTGTATCCCTCGAGGCGAAGTTTGGTGGGATGAGTATTACTATGCTATCCTAGAGTCTGAATGGCGTACAATTTCATAGACCTGTTGTTATAATATGCTGTGCCCAATGTATCTCTTTATAACAATGAGATGCATTGGGCATTTGGTTTTAAATCTGTGAATAAGGGAAGTTGATAAGCAATGACTGAACAGGATGCACTTAATCGAAAGTTACTGACGGAGGGCGATTATGTAACGGATGAACCGATCGACCTGACCAATTGCGAAAAAGAACCTATTCACATTCCAGGATACATTCAGCCCCATGGCGTACTACTTGCCATTAATCCTATCGACGATTTCAGGATCGCGCAGTGCAGCCGAAATACGGAACAGCTGCTCGGGATCAGCGCCGAATCCCTTTTGGGACAGAGCCTTGAGGAGCTTATCGGAAAAACGCAATTTGAGCTTATGATTCGCCGAGACCTTCAAGCAATAGCGACACCGGACTTACAATATATCAATCTTACGATTTCGGTTGCCGATGAGCCGATTGAGTTTATCGGAATTCTTCACGAAAGCGAAGGGCTGATTCTGCTGGAACTGGAGCCGGTTTCGGAAGATACCGTGCCCTTTACGGATGATTTTGAATGGATCCAGACTTTTTTCAGTCGGATGAAACGAACCGAGAATCGGGTTGAAGCAAGTCAAGTGGCTTGCGAGCTCGTGAAGGACATTCTGGGTTATGACCGTGTGATGCTGTATGAATTCGATGATCACTGGAACGGAAAAGTGATTGCCGAAGCCAAAGAGCAAGGGCTGGAATCCTTCCTGGGCCATCATTATCCGGCATCGGATATTCCTCGGCAAGCCCGTGAACTGTATTTGAGAAATTGGCTGCGTACGATTGTTGACGTGGGTTATACGCCGGTCGAGATCATCCCCACCGTGCAGCCTTTGACCGGAAAGCCGCTGAACCTCAGTTTATCCGTTCTTCGCAGCGTGTCGCCGCTTCATATTGAGTACCTTCATAATATGGGGGTCGGCGCGACAACCACGATTTCCCTTATCCATGACAACCAGTTATGGGGATTAATCACCTGCCATCACTACAGCCGAAAATACGTATCTCACCGCACCCGCAACTTGTGCAATTTTCTGGGATCCTTTTTCTCCAACGAACTGTATCAACGCCAGCAGCTCGATGATTACCAAACCGAGCTCAGGCTTCGAATTTTATCCGCCCGTTTCACCGAAATTTTCATCGGCAACACCGATGTCTATCAGGTGCTTGAGCAGCTTGAGACCGAAGAGCAGGGCCTGCTGGATTTAATGAGCGCTACCGGTGCCGCCGTCTATTACCAGGACAATTTGATGTTGTATGGCACGACGCCCACTTCGAAGCAAGTCATGGAGCTGGCCGGCTGGTTATCCGCCCAAGCAGAGGATTATACGTACCACAGCTCGAAACTCAGCGCAGAGTATGAGCCTGCCAAAGCATTCAAGGGTGCGGCCTCCGGCGTATTGTATCTCGCCCTGTCGCCAGGTCAACAAAACTATGTCATGTGGTTCAGGCCGGAGGTTGTTGAAATCGTGGATTGGGCTGGCGATCCGGCCAAAGCCGTTATACAAGAAGAGGATAAAATGCGTTTATCCCCTCGAAAATCGTTCGAAAAATGGAGGCAGGTGGTGGAGGGCACTTCATACTCATGGAAGGCTCAGGAATTAAGCGTTCTCCCCCAATTGAAATCGATTGTCCGCAAGCAAACCGATTTTCAATTAAGACAAGCCAAAGAACAGGCCATTCAAAATGCACGCATATTCAGGGAGAACGAGGAGCGGTATTTGCAGCTTATGGGCCACTCCCCCGTAGCCTTCTTGTCACTGACAACGGCGGGAACCATCGTGTATTGCAATTCGCGGGCCGAGACGCTGTTTGGCGCAACGAGGCCGGAGGAACTGCTCCAGCTTGAAATATACACCTTGGCTAGCGATGGTTCCCGCATGGGTCTAAGAGAGCAAATCAAACGGATGGATCAGAATCAGGCCCAGCTCGTTTCCGGCAGCGGCTGGTTTGATACGCTGGATGGAAAGAGGATGGAGCTTGAATATATGCTGGCAGCCATTCATCAGGGACGCAAATCGTCCATTATGGTCATTTTGAGAGAAGGTACCCCGGATGGAGGCCCCGATCGCGTATACTCCGATGTATTGAACCAGCTTCAGAGCTACGTGACAACAGATCCATTGACCGAACTGCCCAATCCGGCTACTTTCGAAAAAGAATTGGCGACGGATTGGGAGGAAAGCGTTCAGAACCAGGTTTCTCTGGCCTTGCTGATGGTCGATATCGATGATTTCCGGGTGTATAACACGCTTCATGGTCTATATGGCGGCGATTTATGTTTGCAATGGATTGCCGACGCACTGAAAATCATAGGCGAATACTATGGAGCGGCCATTTCGCGTTACGGCGGCGGAACCTTTATATTGAAGATCAAAGATACCGATCCCGACCGAACCTATGAAGTGGCTGAGAAGATACGTCAAGGCGTCCTGGCGCTCAGCATCCCCAAGGACCGAACGGAGGAAGACGGATTTATGACGGTAAGCGTAGGAGCGGCTTGCCTAACGCCCACCTCCATGCTGAGTCTTTCCCATTTGACTGACGAAACGGAAAAAGCCATGCATATTGCCAAGAGCAAGGGGAAGAACAGAGTCACGCTATATGGATATGAAACGGATTGATGTCCGTTGGAACCAAGAGGAAGTTGGATAATCAAAAGCCTGCAGCTCGATTATGGAGCTGCAGGCTTCTTTGCTGTATTATATCCCTGTACATATGATGCTAAAATGAAGACTGGAGTTGAACGAGTGGAAGTTGGAGGTGTTGCATGACCCGATTGATGCAGCCGCGGAAAGCAGGAAGCAGAAGAAAGCGCGTCTTGTTGAGAGTTTTGCTGGGACTGATAGCCATCATGCTGGTTTATTCGATAAATGTGGGATACACGATTTGGAAATATGCAGGGCGAACGGTGAATATTCCCTCCGATGCAGCGATCGTTCTGGGTGCAGCAGTATGGGAGGGGAGACCTTCGCCTGTGTTTCAGGGGCGCATCGATCATGCGTTATGGCTGTATGATCAACAATACGTAGACAAGCTCATTTTTACAGGGGGACGCGGGTCCGAAGAGGAAGTAGCCGAATCGGAAGCGGCCAAACAATATGCCATCGAACACGGCGTTCCGGAGAGGGACATCCTGGTAGAGACGAGTTCGACGATCACCGAGCAAAACCTGTATTATGCGAACAAGATAGGCGATGCGGCAGGGCTGTCCTCATATATTATCGTGAGCGATCCGCTGCACATGAAGCGGGCGATGGCGATGGCTGAAGATATGGGTCTCGAAGCCAATCCTTATCCCGCGTCACGGAGCGCTTACCAAAGCGTAAGAAGCAAGCTCCCCTTTTTATGCAGAGAGGTCTTTTATTATATCGGTTATCATCTGGCGAAACCCCTTCGATAAAAGATCCGATAATGCGCAGTTTGCGTGTTAGTCCAGACTTCCGAGATCGTTGGCAAGCATCTGATGGCTTTCCTTATCCGTTACCCTGTCGAGATAACTTGCCGCTTTTTGCTTGGATGCCAATGCAAGCTCCTTGTTCCTCAGAACCAGATAGGCTCTGGCTTCCGCTTCGTATCCGTAACCGATGTAGAAGGGTTCGAGGTTAGCCGATGACCCGATCGTGATGCAGCGCTTGGCATAATGCAGTGCTTGATCGCCCTGACCCGTTACCGCGTATACTCGGGAGAGCTGCCAATACCCGATAGACAGGTTGCGCTCTGTATGATCCGCCACCCGGCTCCAATGCCAAAAGGAAGCATGACACATGTGAATCATGTTCTCTTCGTCTTCCGTCGTCCGCTGCTTCTTCTCCAAGATATCCCAGACCTGATTGAAGCAGTTTATTGCAAATTGTTTATGTAAGTTTGAATCTTGAATGTCCATGCCTATGTCCTCCGATTGTACGCATTATAATGCAGGTAAATGGATCGTAAAGGTTGTCCCATGATCAGGAGTGCTCTCCACGTTCATCGTACCGCCGTGATTATGAATAATATTCTTGGTAATCATGAGACCGAGTCCCGTGCCGGTGTCTTTCGTTGTAAAAAAGGGCTGTCCCAGTGATTGGATCTGATCCTGCGTCATCCCAACTCCTTCATCCTGCACGATAATCTGTACCTCGGGACCGCTGTGCACAATGTCCAAGGTGATGCTTCCCCCGTGATTCATCGCTTCCATCGCGTTTTTCAGCAGATTGATGAACACTTGCTTGAGCTGGTTGACTTCGCCCTGTACATAGATCGGAACCAGTGGATAATGGGGAATGATCTCTATATTCTTGAGAGCGGCTTGCACCTTCATCAGCGTAATGATCTGATCCAGTATGGCCGACACGTCGATGGGTCCGCTCACGTGGGCGCCCTGCGGTTTGGAGAGCACCAAGAGTTCGTTGACGATGAGCTCGATGCGTTTGAGCTCCGATTCGATGATTTCAAAATAAAGCTCGTTGCTGCGTTCCGCGGATCGCAATAACTTCACGAATCCATTAATCGATGTCAATGGATTTCGAATTTCATGAGCGATGCCGGCGGCCAATTGGCCGGCGGTCGTCAGCTTCTCGGATTGCATCACGCGGTCCTCTTCCATTCGCTGCTCCGTGATGTCCTTGAAGATGCCGACGGCCGCTTTCTCGCCTTCATATTGTATGATTAACGTAAATCCCGTGACCATCTTCTCCTGCCCGTCCAGACAGCGTATCAGATAATCGACGCTTCCGATTTCTCCGCTCTCGGCATACGTTGCCCTGCGTTTCATCAATGCTTGATGATACGATGCGTCGACGATCACGTCGGTTGAAATGCCCAGCACGTCATGTGAGTGCGTCGCATTGACGAGTCGGAGCGCGGCAGAATTAACATAGTGCACAATGCCTTTTTTAGTTATGAGTACGGAGAGAGGGAGCTCTTCCAGCAGCTGCAGAAACGAATTTTCCTTCTCGTTCAGCTTCTGTTCCTTCTGCTCCAGCTGTTTCATGAGCTGCCTCAGCAGCGATCGATCCTCGAATTGTACCAAGTATCCCTTGGGCCCCCGCTCCGGATCGTGATCAATGCTGCAGCGTGCACTAAGGTATAACTCGCGATCAGACGGATGACGGTAAGCATGTTCAACCGGGGGGACGGATGGCTGATGACCTTGGGCAGCCCTAGCGTTCTGAATCACTCGATCCAATAACTCGCGCAGGCTGTTTTCTTCTTGCGGCGCCCCGGCAGTTAACTCCTGCGGCGAGTAACCCAACAGATCACATAGTGCCGAATTGACCTTAAGAATCGTTCCATCTAGCGATACCAAAGCCATACCGATTACAGATTGTTCGAAGGCAAAATCATGATTAGGGGTGGAATAGGGCAGCACTGCAAGTCTCCTTTCAAATTTCTGGGAGGAATTGAATGTACCCATATTATAAGTGGGGCGATTTCATTCATCAATCCTTTAAAGCGATAGATTTAAGCAGGATTTCTTTTTTTGCGTAAAATGTCAGTATCATCCATCCCATCATCTGCTGATTGAAAGCATGTGCGCCCTATCGCATCCGAATCATCCATTCAAGAAAGGCAAGGCAGCGTATGCGCCCCGCCACTCTTGAGGAGAAATCTATTACGTCCACGATTTAAAGTTTCTCAGCTTTTGAGTGCTTGATCCAAGGATAGCTTGAGCTCATCCGTAATGGTGCCCATCGGCAGGCGCAGGGTGTCGGATGAGATAAGGCCTTGCTTGGCAAGCAGCCATTTTAGCGGAGCGGGATTGGATTCTGCGAACAACTGATGAATAACGGGAAGCAGCACTTCAAACTCCTTTTCGGAACGAGAATAATCCCCTTGGGCAGCTAATTGATACACACGAATAAAAGCCTCGGTATTCACATTGGCCGACGCCAAAATGCCCCCGGATGCACCATGACGCAGCATCTCATGAAAGCGGACATCGTCCCCGCATAGAACAGGCTTCGTATCGTATGGAGACAAGCTTCTCATAAGCTCCGTACTCGCAGTGCTGTCCTTCATTCCGATGACACCGGGGATCTCCATGATTCTTCGAATGGCATCGACCGGTAAGGAAATTCCAGTGCGCGAAGGAACTTCGTACAAAATAACCGGTATCCCCACCTCCGCGACTTTGCAGAAATGTTGTATAATGCCCTCAATCGAAGGGCGGCTGTAATACGGCGTGACCACCAATACCGCGTCTGCCCCGATATGTCCTGCCCATTCCGTCCGCTTCATGCTGGAGAACGTATCGTTGGTACCCGTACCAATAATGACCGGCAATTGCCGTCCGTCCAGACCTTTTCGCGTTTCCTCCACCACCTGAACGACCTCTTCCCAAGTTACCGTCGGCGCCTCTCCGGTCGTACCGTTGATGATCAATCCTTGAATGTCATGGGATAACAAATTCTCCAAATAACGATGATAAGACGGAACATCCAATGCGTATTCATGTGAAAAGGGAGTGACCACCGGAACATAAATACCTCTCAAATCTTGCGGACTCAACATGATCTTTCCTCCATTTCATGAATTGTGGCTTTACTTTACCATGGGAATCGGAATCGGTGTTATCTATAATAATAGATAGTTATTATCAATATTATTGATGAGGAGAAAGCGATGGAACTGATCTATCTGCAAACCTTCAGGGAGGTTGCTGTTCGAAAGAGCTTTACTAAAGCCGCTGACGAATTGGGTTATGCACAATCCAGCGTTACCACCCAGATCCAGAAGCTGGAGAAGGAATACGGCGTCAAGCTGTTTGAACGGTATGGCAGAGGGCTGCGCCTGACGAAGTCAGGGGAGGAGCTGTTCAAGTATGCTGTCCAAATGCTGGATCTGTTCCAGCAGTCTAAGGAAAAGCTGACGAAACAAGGCGGGGGCATCTTATCGATTGGAACGATCGATTCGCTTGCCGCATATTTTCTTCCATCCGTCCTTCATCGGCTAAGACAGGAGCATGAAGATCTTGCCATCCGCTTGCAAACGGATCGTGAAGATAGCATCGTCAGTAAGGTAAGAGAGGGCGAGTACGATCTCGGGCTTATTCTGGAGAACAAACCGGAAGACACTTCATTGAATTGGATCTCGATCCGGGAAGAGCCCCTCCATTTGATTGCCCATCCGGATCATCCGCTTCGCTGGTTGCCCGTCATCGAGCTGGAGCATCTGGCTGATTACGAATGGATTATGACCGAGGATACTTGCAATTACCGAATCATGTTGGAAAAAGTGCTGCGCGCCAGCGGAGCTCCCGTCCGTATTGGTTTGGAATTGGGCAACCCCGAGGCAATAAAAAGATATATCATGTCCGGCACCGGCATCTCCCTATTGCCGAGAATGGTAGCAGAGGAGGAAATCAAGAGGGGAGAGCTGGCGGTTCTTCCCTTTCAACACCCTGACATTCGACTGGACATCCAGATTGTCGTTCATCCTAAGAAGTGGCTGTCACACTCGCTTCAGGATATGATCGAAATGTTGAAGTCTAAATCCTAAGGACGCAGGCTGATATTGCATTTAACGAAAAGATTCAGTATCATTTATGTAACAATGTATAGGTTTATGTGTGACTGGCGTAGCATGGGGGAACCATGAGGGAGCACATGAATGACAACGGCCGTACGCCTGGGCAGAGGTAAGGGAGTTTATTTCCCTTACCTCTTTATTATTTTCTTGGGCTTCTATCGTCTCTGAAACTATGAAAAGGGGATAAAACAACGATGTTCAAAACGAAAAAAATATTGCTGCTGGGATCCGGAGAACTAGGGAAAGAAGTCGTAATTGAAGCACAACGATTGGGTGTCCAAACCGTTGCCGTCGATCGTTATGCCGATGCTCCTGCCATGCACGTTGCCGATCACAGCCATGTGATCGATATGCTGGACGGAGAGAAGCTGCGCGCTATTATTGAGTTGGAAAAGCCGGACCTGATCGTTCCGGAGATTGAAGCGCTGGCTACTGCGGAGCTGGTGAAGCTGGAGGATGAGGGGTTTCGGGTGATTCCTACCGCCAGAGCCGCAAAGCTTACGATGGACCGTGAGGGGATCCGCCGGTTGGCATCAGAGGAGTTGGGACTGCCGACTGCGGACTATCGATTTGCCGATACCTATGAGGAATTCAAGCAGTCTGTCCTGGACATGGGTTTTCCGTGCGTGATCAAACCGTTGATGAGCTCCTCCGGCAAAGGTCAAAGCGTGTGCCGTTCGGAAGGGGATATCGAGTCCTGCTGGAACATCGCCATGGAAGGCGGCCGCGTTCAGAACGGAAGGGTGATCATTGAGGAATTCATTTCATTCCAGTCGGAAATCACGCTTCTGACCGTCCGCTCCGTCAATGGAACAAGCTTCTGTGCGCCGATCGGGCATATTCAGGAAAGCGGAGATTATATCGAATCGTGGCAGCCGCACGATATGTCTGAAGCGCAAATCGAGGAAGCTAAATATATTGCGCGGAAGATTACCGACGAGCTTGGCGGATACGGCTTGTTCGGCGTTGAATTATTTTTGGCCGAGGATAAGGTGTACTTCAGCGAGGTATCCCCGCGTCCGCATGATACTGGGCTGGTTACGCTGGTCACGCAAAATCTATCCGAATTTGCGCTTCATGTCCGTGCCATTCTCGGGTTTCCGATACCAGAGATCGAATTGATCACGCCGGGAGCCAGCCGCCCCCTGAAAGCCGGCCGAGAGCTGGAAGACTATACGATTACAGGCGCCGATCAAGCGCTGGCCGTTCCGAATACGCAGCTTCGCATGTTCGGCAAACCGGTAACCAAGGTCGGAAGACGAGTAGCAGTCGCGCTGTCAACCGCCGGCGATGTCGAAGAAGCGCGGTCACGTGCGAAGCTGGCCTTGGATAAGCTTGCCGTCGAAGAGGCATAAACATCGGAATTCCATAGGGATATCACATGTCATCATGTTGAAAAGGCCAACCGAAATGACCGGTTGGCCTTTTCAGTTATAGAGAAATCAGGGATCCAAATCGGGTACAGACTCTTCGAATGACGAGTACTTGCTTTTAGTTTTGATTTCGGGAATAAATAGGAGAAATTTATGTTCTTTCATGATAAGATACACAAGAATACAAACGACCCTCACCCATTATAATGTTTCCATTCGATGCGATAAGCGCTGCTTGAAGCATAATATTTCAAATAAATCTCTAGAGGAACGTTTATTGACGGCATAGGAGAATCTACATGAGAGACATGACGCAAGGAAGTCCGATCAAGCTGATTATCATGTTTACCATCCCGCTTTTGATCGGTAATATTTTTCAACAATTTTACAACATGGCGGACACCCTTATCGTGGGACGTACCATTGGCGTGAACGCACTTGCAGCCGTTGGCTCGACAGGCAGCATTTTGTTTTTTGTCATCGGCTTTGCCCAAGGCTTGACGGCTGGCTTGTCTATCATAACGGCACAGCGTTTTGGAGCTAAGGATATCGCAGGCGTCCGCAAAAGCGTGGGAACGAGTATATGGATCAGTCTGGTGTTCACGGTATTCCTCACCATCGTGAGCGTTATATTTACGAGACCCGTCCTCGTCATGATGAACACCCCTGCCGAAATTTTGGATGATGCGTATTCGTATCTGATCGTCATTAACTGGGGCGTCGGCGCGGCCGTTCTGTTTAATTTGCTGGCTAACCTGCTCCGCGCTCTCGGCGACAGCCGGACGCCGCTTCTCTTCCTGGTCGTTGCAAGCATTCTGAACATCGTGCTCGACCTCTTATTCATTCTCGTATTTAAGATGGGAGTCGCCGGAGCCGGACTTGCCACGGTTGTATCGCAGCTGTTCTCCTGCCTGCTCTGTCTGATCTACATTCATAAGAAGGTCCCGCTCCTTCAATTCAAGAATGCCGACTGGTCCATCGATTGGAAATTTATTCGCCAGCATATGTGGGTAGGTTTTCCGATGGGCTTCCAAGCCTCCATTATCGCCATCGGAGCCATTATTCTGCAGATCACGCTAAACGGTCTCGGGGCATCAGCCGTTGCGGCTTATACCGCTGCTCAGAAGATTGATATGCTCGCCACGCAGCCGATGAGTTCCTTCGGGATTACGATGGCGACTTTTGCCGCTCAGAACTTTGGAGCGAATCGCATAGACCGGATCAAACTGGGGGTTAAGCAGTGTATTTGGCTCTCGGGATCATTCAGCATCGTCGTGGGCCTGCTGGTTATATTCGCGGGTCCTGCCGCCGTCAGCCTTTTTGTGGGTCAAGGCCAAGAGGAATTGCTGTCGCTCAGCAGGCTGTATTTCATATCGAACGGCAGCACCTATCTGCTTCTGTCGCTGCTGTTTATCTACCGCTTCACGCTTCAGGGGCTTGGTCAGAGCTTAATTCCCACTGTGGCGGGCATCATGGAGCTGATCATGCGGGTACTGGCTGCTATCTTCCTGACAGCGCAGATCGGCTTCCTCGGTGCAAGCCTGGCAAATCCGCTGGCTTGGCTGGGCGCCGTCATCCCGCTCGGCATCGCTTACTATCTGAGCATCAAGAGGTTGAGCACGCCGGTAAAACCCGTCTCCGTACCCGTTCAGGCGTAAGGAATGCTGTACCATCGAATTCGGAACGAATCATGACTCCAGGAACAGGGATGCACTGTTTCGCTGGAGTCGTGGATTCGTTCTTTTTTTTGTTGCAAAAAACATAATGTGGAAGATTCCCAATTTGGGTGCGGCGAGGTAAGATCACTATAGATTCAGTTTGCAACCGAACAGGACAGAAACGGGAGGGGTCGCATTGTATAAAGTGCTGTTAGTGGATGATGAAGCCGATGTGAGAGAAGGCCTCGTTCAGGAAATCCAATGGGAAGCCTGCGGATTCGAGATCAAGGGGACGGCGGAGAACGGAAGAGAGGCCGTGGAGGCTGCGGAGCGGTTGGAGCCGGATGTCGTTATTACCGATATCAGTATGCCCTTTCAGGATGGACTGCAGCTGGCCTCATGGCTAAGGGAGCATCAGCCGCTGTGCAAAATCGTGATTTTGACCGGCTATGACGAATTTGATTACGCCCGCCAAGCGATTACGCTCAGCGTGGATGAGTATTTGCTCAAGCCGTTCTCTGCCGAAAGCTTCATGGAGTTATTAGGCAAGATCAAGGACAAAATCGATATGGAGGTGGCGGAGCGTGAGGACGTTCGCCAATTGAAGGAGCATTACCGGACAAGCCTGCCTTTGCTTCGGGAATCGTTCCTGGCTTCGCTGTTAACCCGAAAATTGCCCCGCTCCATCATTGAGGAGAAAACTCGGAATTACGGCCTTCCGCTGAACGGCGCCTGTTATCTCGCCGCGGTGATGGCTTTATATCCGGCGGCTGAGCATAAGGAGAGTGCTCCATCAAGCTCCCTGCGGCATTCCGGCGATATGGACTTGATGCTGCACGCCATGCTGAACATTGCGAAAGAGCTGATGGATCCCCTTTCTTTTGGAAGCGCATTCATATATCAGGATAGCATCGTGTTCTTGATTACGAATGACGGCTGCGAGGACGAGTCGTGGTTTGGCGACCTGCAGGTCGCACTGGATCGTTTGCTCAAAAGCATTCTTCACTATCTGAAGCTGCCGGTTACGATCGGCGTGGGTTCCAGGGTCCGGACACTGTCCGATCTTAAGCACTCCTACCAGGATGCGCTGCTGGCGCTGGACTACCGGCTGATTCTCGGCGCCGAGAAAGTCATCTTCATCGATGACGTGGAGAGTCCGAGGCAGGAAGGGGTCCGCCTGGACGAATTGCAGGAGCAAGCGCTGATCCGCAATCTTAAGCTCGGAACCGCGGAGGAATTAAGTGAAGCGATTACGCACATATTCGATGAGCTGATCGGAGCATCCTGCACGATTCAAGAGGTTCAGATCTATCTCCTGGAAGTCGTAACGGCCATACTTCGAACGGCTAAAGAATCCGGGATCGAGCTTGAGGAGATGTTTGGAGCGGGGTATCAGCTGCATGCCGAGATCTTCAAGTTTTCCGGACTACAGGAGGCTAAAGCTTGGCTTCAGGATGTCAGTTTGGCCATCCGCAAGCAAATCTCCAGCTCTAGGCAGCATGCCTATAAAGACATCGTGGAGAAAGCGCTCCAATACACGCGGGAGCATTACGGCGACCCGGATATATCGCTGCAGAAGCTGTGCATGAACCTGCATATCAGCACAGGCTATTTTAGCGGCGTATTCAAAAAAGAGCTCAAAATGACCTATGTGCAGTACTTAATGCAGCTGCGGATGGAAACGGCCAAGGAGCTTTTACGTTCCACCGACCTGAAGGCTTTCGAAATCGCTGAGCGCGTCGGGTTTGCCGATCCGAATTATTTCAGCTTCAGCTTCAAGAAGCAGGTCGGCGTTTCGCCTAAGGAATATCGGGCACAAGCGAGGGGGTAGGGCATCGGTGAAAATCACGTATACGAAGCGATACTCGGTCCTACCTTTTGTTCAACGATGGGTTAAGCGATTCCGGGCGCACAGCATTCAATCCATCATCATGTGGTCCTTCTCGGCGTTCATTCTGCTCATTGTGATCGTGGTAGCCGTACTGCTCTTCAATAAATTCTCGCGATCGGCAGAGCAAAGCGTATTCCTGAATGCCCAGCAAATCGTGGACCAAGTTAGCTATAATCTCGAGGATTACGTGGACGGGATGGCGCAGCTGTATCGGGCGATCGAGGAAAATATGCTGGCAGACGGGCAATGGGACGATGAACAGGTGACAAAACAGCTCGATACGATCATGCGAAGCCGAGATGACATCGTCTCCATCGCTTTGTTTAATGATCAGGGCGACATGCTGCGGAACCATCCGGCCATTCCGGTCAAGCCCAGCGCCAAGGTGACGGAACAGAGCTGGTTTCACTCGGCCATGAGAGTCTCCGACCATCTGAGCTTCTCGCTGCCCCATGTTCAGAATTTATACGACCAAACGTTTGAATGGGTCGTCACGATGAGCAAAGGCATTACGGTCGTTCATGACGGGGAGCCGATGTACGTCATTCTGCTGGTGGATATCAACTTCAAGAAGATCGACGAGCTGAGCAGCCGCATCAGTCTGGGGAAGCGCGGGTATGCGTACATCATTGACGAAGGAGCGGGAAATATCGTGTACCATCCGCAGCAGCAATTAATCTACATGGGGCTTCGGAATGAGAGCGTTGAGCGGGCGCTGACCTCCTCGGAGAGCTACATTGATGAATCGGATGGGGTCAAGCGGCTCAATACGGTCAAATCGGTCGTCAACATAGGCTGGAAAATCGTGGGCGTATCCTATTTGGATGAGATCATGACCACAAGAGAAGAGGTCAACCGTTATTTGGTCCGGGTGGTTGCCATAGTCTTGGTGCTGGCCATCGCGGTATCCCTGATTCTTTCGGCCATGCTCACCCGGCCCATCCGCCGCATGGGCCGAACGATGAAAGCCGTGGAACGGGGCGATTTCGACGTGGAGCTCCCGTTGCAGGGACCGCTTGAAGTAGTGCAGCTGTCCAGCCGTTTCAACCTGATGCTGAATAAGATCAGGCAGCTCATGAAACAGATTGTGAAGGAGCAGGAATCGAAGCGTAAATATGAGCTGGAAGCCTTGCAGGCCCAGATCAACCCTCATTTTTTGTACAATACCCTGAATTCGGTTGTTCGCATGGTAGGAATGAGCAAGAAGGAGGAGGTCATTACGATGATTACTTCCTTGTCGAAGCTGTTTCGCTTGAGCTTGAGCAAAGGGAAGACATCGATAAGCGTCCGGGAAGAGCTGGAGCACGCACGGCATTATATGACCATACAACAGATGAGATATAAACAGAAATTCGATTTTGCGATCGAAGCGGACGAAGCCGCGCTATCCTGTTACACCCTCAAGCTGGTGCTTCAGCCCTTAATCGAGAATGCCATCGTGCACGGCATCGAGTATATGGTGGATCAGGGGCATATTCGCATAGGGGCAGCCGTAAAAGGCGAATTGCTGGAAATGACGGTTACGGATAACGGGGTTGGGATGACGCCCGAGATGGTTGAAGGAATCTTGGACGCTAAAGAGACGCCTCATAACCCGGCACAATTTATCAATACGGCCGGTTCCGGCGTGGCCGTTCGAAATGTCCATGACCGAATTCGCCTGTATTACGGCAAACGGTACGGGCTGGAATTCGAGAGCGAGCAGGAGGCGGGCACTACCGTTCGCATACGGATTCCGGTCATTCACGATATGGACGAGGAGGAACGCGAGCATGATTAGAACTTTTCGGCCGCTGCGGTTACCGATTGGACCTAGGGGATGTTTCGCTGCACTCGTCGCTGTCCTGATCCTCTTAACATCGTGTTCATCCGATACGGACCCGGATGAGGAGCCCGGGCTTCAACATATTGCCCTTGTGGCTCCCGTACACGCCGAAGAGCAGGGGGATGCAATCCGTTTAGGCGCCGAGGCGGCCGCCAAGGAATACGGATTGGCGCTCGATTATGTTTCCCTGGAGCCTAGCGACGATGAGGAGGAGCAGCTGCAGGCCGCTTTGAAGATGTTGGAGAAGGGCGCCTCCGCGATCTTGATCGACCCGGCATCGGAGGCTGTGCTGCAGGAATTAGGCGATAAGGCAGCGGCAGCGGGTACCCCCGTGATTGCATTGAATGATGAACGAATGACCACAGGCATCTTATCCGCGATCGCGATCAATAATGAAGCTGCCGGACGCAAGGCGGGCGAGCAGCTGGCCGACTTGCTTGAAGGTCGGGGTACAGTAGCCATCCTGCGTTCCGACAGGGAGGACCCCGACTTGATCGCCCGCGAAGAGGGAGCCAAACGGGCATGGTCAGATATCGGCGGAATTGAAATAGCGGGCGGCGCGGCTTGCGGCAAACGCGAGGATGCATGCTGGCAGGCCGCCAAACAGCTGCTGGATCAGGGCGCCGTCGACGGAATTCTGGCACTCGATATTCAGGCTTCCTTGGGAGCGGCTAAAGAAGTCGCAAGGCGGAAGGTTCAAGGTGAGATCAAGATTGTCACCTTCGGCAGCGATCTGGAACAGCTTCAGCTTCTTCAGGATGGCGTCCTTCATAAACTCGTGGTACAGAACGGATTCAGCACGGGCTACTTGGGCGTAGAGCAGGCTGTGAAGGTCATGGACGGTTCGAGATATGATAAGCCGATCGTGCTTGAGACCAAGGTGATCGATGCCGACAATATGTTCTGGATGGATAATCAGAAGGTGCTGTTTCCATTTGTGAAGTAATTAAGGAAGTCGCGAAGCCAATCGGTAAATGATGAGAATTTTGCTAGAAATCAGGAGGATTTTGAATTCGAATATCAGGGTCATTCCGGCATAATGGCGGTAGTCAGTGAGATACGGCTTCGGAGTTCCGCAGCCAGCACTGAAATATCGAATGAATCAGGGAGGTCAACCCAAGTGAAGAAAAAATGGCTGTTTGTCCTAATGGCAGGCATGATGCTGACCACGGCGGCATGCAACAACGGCGGGAGCAGTTCAACCGGCAGCGATAGCACGGGCGGCGACGCGGCAGGCGGCAGCACGCCTCAAGTCGGGGTGGCGATTTACAAGTTCGACGATACCTTTATGACAGGCGTTCGGAATGCGATGTCCGATGCAGCGAATGGCGTAGCCAAACTGGATATCGTGGATAGTCAAAATGCGCAGCCGACCCAGAATGAGAAAATCGATCTGTTTATCTCGAAAAAATACAGCTCTATGATTATCAACCCCGTAGACCGCACGGCAGCGGGCGTCATTATCGACAAGGCGAAAACCGCCAATACGCCGGTGGTTTTCCTGAACCGGGAGCCGATCGCGGAAGACATGAACAAATGGGATAAGGTTTATTACGTAGGGGCGAAGGCGGAGGAATCCGGCACGATCTCCGGACAGCTGATCGTCGATTATTGGAAAGCGAATCCGAAGGCAGACAAGAACGGGGACGGCAAGCTGCAGTATGTGCTGCTGCAGGGGGAGCCGGGCCATCAGGATGCCGAGCTGCGGACCAAATTCTCCGTTCAGGCGATTCAAGACGCCGGCATTGAAGTGGAAGCGCTTGCGGTGGATACCGCTATGTGGGACCGCGTGAAAGGACAGGAGAAGATGCAAACCTTCCTCGCGTCCCATGGCGACAAGATTGAAGCGGTGCTGGCCAACAATGACGATATGGCGCTCGGAGCGATTGAGGCTTTGAAAGCGGCAGGTTATTTCAGCGGCGACAAGTACATGCCGGTCGTGGGCGTCGATGCGACGGCTCCCGCCGTCCAGGCGCTGGAAGATGGCACCCTTCTCGGAACCGTGCTTAACGACGCCAAGAGCCAGGGCAAAGCTTCCGTTGCCATAGCGGCCGCGCTTTCCAAAGGGGAAACGCCGAACAAGGAGAATACCGGCTTTGATATTACCGACGGTAAATACGTGTGGATCGCCTACAAAAAAATAACGAAGGACAATATCGCCGACGCGAAATAATGGCAGGGTTATAAGAAGGGGCAGCGGCTCATCGTAGCGTTGTCCCTTTATATTGGACCCTTTTGGCCCGGAAAAGCGAAGGAGGTATTCAAAGTGGCGGAATCGTATGTGCTGGAGATGCGGAATATATCGAAGGCGTTTCCAGGCGTTCAGGCATTAAGCGACGTAACGTTCAAGGTAAGACCCGGAACCGTGCATGCGCTCATGGGCGAGAACGGAGCCGGCAAATCAACGCTGATGAAATGTTTGTTCGGCATCTACAAGCCTGATGAAGGCGACATTTACTTAAACGGCGACAAGGTCGCCATCAACAGCTCCAAGGATGCATTAAATCACGGAATATCCATGATTCATCAGGAGCTTCATCCCGTGCCGCACCGCAATGTGATGGAGAATATATGGCTGGGAAGATTTCCGATGACGGGCTTCTGGCCCTTGAAATTCGTGAACGAGAAACAGATGGCAGCGGACACGCTCCGGCTGTTCCGCGAGCTTGATATCGATATTGATCCCAGAGCAAGGACAGGAGCGCTTTCTGTGTCCAAGATCCAATCGCTTGAGATTGTCAAAGCGGTGTCCTATCACTCCAAAGTGATCGTAATGGACGAACCGACCTCATCTCTGACCGGGAACGAGGTGGAGCATCTGTTCAGCATCATGAACAGGCTGCGGTCGCAGGGCGTGTCCATCGTCTACATCTCGCACAAAATGGAAGAAATTCTGCGCATATCCGATGATGTCACGATCATGCGGGACGGGAAGTACGTGGGAACCTGGCAGGCAGGAGAATTGACGACCGATTTGATCATTACCCGTATGGTGGGACGGGATTTGACGGAGCGCTATCCTGAACGGACGAACATTCCGGGCGAAACCCGGATGCAGGTCCGCCAATTAAGCTCCACTAATCCGAACTCGTTTCAGAATGTATCCTTCGGGCTGAGAAAGGGCGAGATTCTGGGCATTGGCGGCCTTGTCGGCGCTCAGCGCACGGAATTGGTTGAGGCTCTCTTCGGGCTTCGTCCGGTGGCCTCCGGAACCATATCGATTAACGGGAGACCAGTGAAGATCAAGTCGCCTTCCGATGCGAAGAAAAACAACATGGCACTGCTGACGGAGGAGCGTAGAGTCACCGGCATATTCCCGGTACTCTCGGTCTACGAGAATACGGTCATTGCCAATCTTCGAAGGTATCAGAATTGGGCGTTCCTGCTGAATGAACGCAGAGGCATCGAGGATGCGCGAACGAACGTGGAGAAGCTGAGAACCAAGACGCCGTCGGTCAATACCCAGATTCGAAATCTGTCGGGCGGGAACCAGCAGAAGGTGCTGCTGGCGAGATGGCTGCTTACGGAGCCCGAGATCCTGCTGCTGGATGAGCCGACCCGCGGGATCGATGTGGGCGCCAAGTTCGAGATTTATTCCATCATTACGCAGCTGGCGACGCAAGGGAAGAGCATCATTATGATTTCCTCCGAAATGCCCGAGCTGCTCGGAATGTCCGACCGGATCATGGTGATGAGCGAAGGGCGGATGACGGGAATTCTGGGAGGGCAGGAAGCAAGCGAAGAGGAAATCATGCGTCTGGCCGCACAGCAGCGGTCGGCCGATCCGGGAGGGGAAGTCGATGAATACGCAAGCCATCGTCAAGGTTAAAGATTATTTGGCGCAGCGCGCCATATTCGTAGTATTGATACTGCTCGTCATCGGGATTGCCGTCGCAGATCCCAACTTTCTGGCCTTTTCCACATTGCGGGATATCCTGCAGCAATCCTCGACCAGATTGATCATCGCGCTGGGAGCGGCATTCATTCTGATCACTGGCGGGGTAGACCTTTCCGCAGGTCGCGTCGTAGGCTTAACCGCGGTCGTATCGGCTTCGATGCTGCAAACGGAGGTTTATGCGAACCGCTTTTTCCCGGATTTGCCCCAGGTATCGGTTCTATTGCCGATCCTGATCGGTATCGTAGCGGGGCTTGTCGTCGGTCTAATCAATGGCTTCATTGTTGCCAAGCTGCATGTGCCGCCGTTCATAGCGACGCTCGGTACGATGGTCGGGATCTACGGCGTCAATTCCATCTATTTTGATATGGAGCCGAACCAGTCCCAGCCGATCGGCGGCTTACGACCGGATTTTACCGTGTGGGGCAGCGGCTACATCGACTTCGGCGGCGGTTACTCACTCCCTTACATCGTCATCATCGCTATCTTTGTTGCGTTCATCTGCTGGGTCATCTTCAACAAGACCCGGCTCGGCAAAAACATGTATGCCATTGGCGGCAACGTGCAAGCTGCGCATGTATCGGGGATCAATGTCGCTCGCAATCTCATCGCGATCTACGCTATTTCCGGTGCACTGTACGGCATCGCCGGCGTGCTGGAGGCTGCAAGAACCGGTGGTGCGACCAACAACTATGGCAACATGTATGAACTGGATGCGATAGCGGCATGCGTGGTCGGAGGCGTATCCACGGCTGGCGGCATCGGCACGGTGCCCGGCGTGATGGCCGGGGTTCTGATCTTCGGCGTTATCAATTACGGGTTAACCTTTATCGGCGTCAGTCCCTATTGGCAATTGATCATCAAAGGGCTTATTATCGTAGCAGCGGTAGCATTTGACATTCGCAAATACATGGCAAAAAAATAAGAGGGAATGCAGCCGCAGGAGTATATCCTGCGGCTTTTGCCATAGATTATAGAATTTATTAGTTTCCAGCGGAGCCGAACAATTCAATAACCGCAAGAAAAACATCCTCTAACCGCGGTCTGTCTTCTGAGAAAGTACGTCGATCGGCGTTTTTCTTATAATCATCAACTACAGGAGGTGCTGTCATGGCCGAGAATAGAACGACATTGAATGCAGCCGTGCTGGGCTGCGGCCCCATATCGCAGTACGGACATTTCGAAGCTTGCCGGAGGGCGCGCAATGCACGCCTTTATGCGATATGCGACGTCGCGGAGGATTTGCTGAACCGCATGGCCGAAATCCATCAGCCGGTACGAACCTACAAGGATTATGACAAGATGCTGGCAGATCCCGAGGTGGAAGCTGTCATCATTGGCATCGCGGATCAATTTCACGTGAAAGCCGCCCTTAAAGCCATCGAAGCAGGTAAACATGTTCTCGTGGAGAAGCCGCTTGGCGTCACCGTAGAAGAGTGTGAGGAATTGCAGCGGAGAGCAAGGGATTCCGGTTGTGTTGTCCAAATCGGAAACATGAAACGCTTTGATCCCGGCATCGCTTATGCTAAACGGTTTATTGAGCAAGAGATGGGGGAGATGCTGGCCCTGAAAGCATGGTACTGCGATTCCACCTACCGGTATACGGTCACCGAAAACGTGCAGCCGTTGGTGCGGCTTAGTCCGAATGCCCTGAGGCCGGAAGGTAATCCGAAGCTCGATAAGTTGCGTTATTACATGCTGACGCATGGTAGCCATCTGGTGGATACGGCCCGCTTTTTAGGGGGGGACCTGGTGAGCGTGACGGCATGGAATACGCAGAAATTCGGCGCATATAACTGGTTCGTCACGGTTCAGTTTGCATCGGGCGCTGTAGGGCATCTGGATCTTACGGTCGCCGTCCGGATGGACTGGCATGAAGGCTTTCAAATTTACGGTGAACACGGAAGCGTTGTTGGCAAGACCTACAATCCGTGGCTCTTCAAGTCAAGCGACGTCGAGGTGTTCTCCTCGCGCGACGGTTGTTATCACAGGCCGCTAGGCGAAGATGCGCATTTCTTCAAGCTGCAGGTTGAAGGCTTCGCGGATACGATTCTGGAGCAGGCACCCATGCGAGGAGCCAATCTGGATGACGGAGTAGCAGCCATGCGCGCGATGGCGGCGATCGCCAGATCCGTTGAGAGCGGCAAGACGGTAAAGCTGGCTGAAGCATCGGGAGGCGTATGAGTGATGAAATTGGGCATATTCTCCAAGACGTTTGAGAGGCCGACACTGGAAGAAAACTTGGACGCTGTCATAGCAACCGGATTGGAGGTCATCCAGTTCAATCTTACCTGCGCCGCTCTTCCGTCGCTGCCGGAGGCCGTCGATCTGGGGACCGCGGCACATATTCAAGCTGCGTGCGAGAATCGGCATCTTCATATGGCGGCCGTATCCGGGACCTTTAATATGATCCACCCCGATCAGGAGAAACGGCAGCATGACATTCGCCGGTTTCGCCATTTGGCAGCGATGTGCCATTTCATGGGGACGTCGGTCATTACCCTGTGCACAGGGACGAGGGATCCAATCGATATGTGGAGAAGACATCCGGACAACGATTCGCCGGAAGCATGGGATGATCTGCTGATCACCATGCAGGCACTGGTGAATATAGCAGAGGAATTCGGGCTCGAGCTGGCCGTTGAACCGGAGCCGGCCAATGTGATCAGCGATGCCGTTAAAGCCAGACAGCTGCTGGATACGATGCGTACTCCGCGGTTGAAGGTGGTACTGGACGCAGCGAATTTGTTCAACCCGAACGACGGAAAGGCTTTGACAGAGGTAGTAGATCAAGCGCTGTCACTGCTCGGTGAACATGTCATTATGGCTCATGCCAAGGATTATTCGACTGTAGATGGATTCCGGTACAGGGCTGCCGGATCCGGAGAACTGGATTATGAAGCATACATTCAGCTCCTGCGCGCTTATCGTTTTAACGGGCCGCTGATTCTTCATGGCTTGCATGAAAGCCAGGTGCCGCAAAGCGTCTCTTATCTGAAGTCTCTTATAAATGCCACGTGATAAAACGAAATGCATTAGTATACCATGAAGCCCAACAATCTCATGGGCTTCATGGACCATCTTATTCATCCTCATGGAATCTTCACAAGTTTCAGTTACAATGGAGACTTATGTTACAGTTGACTTGTACTGATGAAGGATTCTATAAGGAGATACCGGAATGAAAACCATATTAATCGTGGATGATGAACCGAATATTCGAGAAGTTCTTGTATCTTATTTGAACAAAGAACGTTACTTGACGCTGGAAGCGGCGAACGGTGCCGAGGCATTCGATTGCCTGCGAGGACAAGCCGTGGACCTTGTCCTATTGGACCTCATGCTGCCGGATATGGACGGTGAACGGATATGCAAGGAAATTCGAACGTTTAGCTCGGTCCCCATCGTGATGTTAACGGCTAAGGTGGCTCAGAGCAGCCGGATCGGCGGATTTGCGATCGGAGCCGATGATTACATCGTGAAGCCGTTCGACCCTCGGGAAGTCGTGGCAAGGGTCAAGGCTGTTTTGAGGCGGGGGGATGACAGCAAGCTGCTCGCGGACGTCATTGTATATGATGAAGGCGCATTGGTCATCCATTCCATGAAGCATGAGGTCACCAGCCATGGACAAATCGTGAATTTGACGCCGAGCGAATATAAACTGCTGCTGCTGTTGGCCAAATACCCGCAGCGGAACTTCTCTCGCGAGGAACTGGTTGACCGGGTATTAGGCTACGATTTTATCGGAGACATCCGCATCATCGATCAGCATATAAAGAATCTGCGTCAAAAGATTGAATCCGACCCAAAGCAGCCGAAATATATCCTCACCGTTTACGGATTCGGCTATCGCTTCGGAGGTGACGGGGCTTGAAGCATCGCCTAGACCTGAGGCTCGCCGCCATCATTATCAGCATCACGGCAGGGATCCTGATCGTGTTTACCGTGATCAACATCGTGACGAACCATTACCATATCGCGATGTACCAGCAGCAGTCCAGCGGACACAGCGGAATGGATGAGCTGAACTACCATTTGGAGCAGGCGCAGATGCAATCGATTATCTTAACCTGCCTGTTATCGATTGCCATAGCCTCCATAATAGGAATCTATGTAGCAAGAAGGATATCGGCTCCCCTCGTCCAGATGAAGCGGGCGGCAGAAATGATGACGCAGGGAAATTGGGATATCCGCGTGGCAGCCGAAGGGTACGATGAAATTGCGGGGCTTGGTGCTTCGCTGAATGAGCTTGCAGTGCAGCTGCAGAAACAGGAGCAGCTTCGCAGGAACATGACGCAAGATATCGCGCATGAGCTCCGAACGCCGCTAACCACCTTAAAGAGTCACACCCGTGCACTCGAGGACGGGGTATGGGAGCCGACTGCAGACCGTTTCCGCACCTGCTTGGATGAAATCGACCGTTTGATTCAGCTCGTCACGGAGCTGGAGGAGCTGCACGATATGGAATCCCCGGAGTTTCAGCTGTCCCGGTCCGAGCAGGATCTGAGCCATATTATGGAGAGAGCCGTCACGTTGGCGAAGGCGATGTATCATGAAAAAGAAGTGAGTTTGCAATATGCCGGCAGTTCTTCGATCGCAGTCGAGGTGGATCCAGACCGGATGCATCAGATTCTGATCAATGTGTTAAGCAATGCCTTGCACTACACCCCGTCCGGCGGTACGGTGCAAGCCGATCTCGTGGACGAAGGGGCCGATGCCCTGATTCGGATTCGGGATTCGGGACAGGGCATCTCCCAATCCGATCTGCCGTATATATTCGAAAGGCTGTATCGGGGCGATAAGTCGAGGAATCGGTTAAGCGGCGGAAGCGGAATGGGCCTGGCGATCGTCAAGCAGCTGGTTTCCGCTCATGGCGGCCACGTGTGGGCCGAAAACGGAGATGAGCATGTTGGCGGCAGCTGCTTCTATATTCGGATTCCGAAAAAGTATAAATAAACGCGACAAAAAAACCGGATCAGAAGATCCGGTTTTTCCATCCCATTAGCTTGGCTGCGCTCTCAACATAATAATAATCGCCATAGATGAGCGAGACGTTTATATTTTGTCCGGCAGGCAGATGCCCTGTGGCTTCTTTCAGTATGCCTTCATAATCCGGGTCATCCCATTCGGCGTAACGGTTCGTCAAAGAGTCGATGATACGCAAGGCGCTGCTGCGGTACAGAGCGCTTTCGGCTTGCGGGACGAGGTCCGCGATTTCAAGCAGCCCGGATGCGGCGCAGGATGCCGCGGATGTATCCCTTGGCACCGGTGCCATTGGGGATGTTTCCGTCCCGTCATGATCGGGGGATTCCATATCCTTGCGCTCCGCCCGAAAATCCCAAAGCGGAATGGAATCTTCCTCAAGGGAAGCCACGAAGAAATGAGCGACTCGCTTGGCAGCGTCGAGATACCGAATATCGCCGGTATACCGATAGGTGTTCGCCATCCCGTGCAAAGCCCAGGCTGCTCCCCGGCTCCAGGCCGATTCCGGTCCAAAGCCTTGCCCGCCGAGCGATTCCATATATTCTCCCGTCAACGGGTCAAACCGGCAGATGTGCCGAACCGAGCCGTCGGGTCTAATGAAATGTTCAGCAACCGTATTGGCCTGCTCTCTGGCGATATGAGCGAATCTCGGATCGCCGCTCTCCTCGGAAGCCCAGAACAAGAGGGAGAGATTCATGGTGGAATCGATGATGGACCAGCCTTCGTTTCCGTGGTTCCACGAGGTAGGCTTCACCTGATTCCAAGCGCGAATGAATCTGCCGACGGGGTTATACCTTCCTGCGAGCAGGGTAGCCGCCAACAATGCTCTCCGCCTGGCATCCGGATCGCCGGTCAGTTTATATTTGATGACGGCCGTCGGCAGAAATTGAAAGCCTACATCGTGATGAAAGTTACTGTCTTCGATCAGCGCCTCTTCAAGCCGAATATCCCATTCCCAAGCCCTTTCCTTATACTGCGGCTTGTTGGTCATATCATACATCATCCATAGCATCCCCGGCCAAAAACCGGAGGTCCACCAATCGATCCGGGTGGAATCATAGATCCCGTTCTTTGTGGCATGGGGAACTTTGCCTTGGAGCTGACCCGTCATGCGCGTTACTTTCTTTTCGAGTTTTCCCCATAACGATGCATAGGTCATTACCTCTTCCTTCACTTGTCCGTTCATCGCTAACCTCCCATAACTGATGGCATCGAGCGGCCCGTGTTGGCATCTGCTTGGCATCTGCTTTGAACCATTGTTCCACAGAACGCTTCGAATTTCTAGACCAGCCGTTTAAAAACTGTTGAAATCACAAGCCGAGCTTAAAAAAACACAAGCCGCCGATCCACCTAAAAAAAACACAAAGGAACCGATCTTCCTCCATTGCTGCCCGGTCATGAAAACCTATAGGATAAGGATATTCATCACATCCATTTCCTAAGGAGGCGATCAGCCGATGCCGCAAATTACGATTAAAATGTACGAAGGACGCACGGATGAGCAGAAGAACGAAATCGTTGACGTTTTTACAAAGGAGCTGTCGCGGATCATTGACCGGGAGCCTGAATTTATCAGCATCCGGTTTGACGAAATTCCGATAGATGACAACGCACCGGCCCATTTGAGAAACAAGAGGTGATGACAGATGGCCGAGCCAAACAAAGCAGCGGTAAGCCCGATTCTGGACGGAAGGCTTGATAAACGGAGAAAGCTGCTCGGATTCATGTGGAAATACAGGGCGCTGTACTTCATATCGCTGCCGGGACTGCTGTTCTTCGCATTGTTCAAATATGTTCCGTTAATGGGCTCCGTGATCGCATTCCAGAACTACAATTTGTTTGCGGGCGTAACGGGAAGTCCCTGGGTGGGCCTTGAGCACTTTGGGCGAATGTTCCAGCACTATGATTTTCTGAAAATTCTGCGCAATACGCTTCTGCTGGGTACATATGACATTCTGTTTGCTTTTACGGCCCCCATCGTCCTGGCTTTATTGCTGAACGAGGTTCGCCAGGTCGTTTACAAGAAAATTGTCCAGACGATATTCTATGCGCCGCATTTTCTGTCATGGGTCATTGTAAGCGGTATCTTTGTTGGAATCCTGTCCCCATCATCGGGGATCGTGAACGTGGTGCTCGGGTGGTTCGGCATCGAACCGATCTATTTCCTCGGCGAAGATTCCTACATTCGAACGGTATTGGTGGGCTCCGGATTATGGAGAGATGTCGGCTGGGGAACCATCATCTATCTGGCGGCGCTCGCAGGCATCAATCCGGATCTTTACGAAGCCTCCGAAATCGACGGAGCGGGGAGATGGCGCCAGACCCTCAGCATTACGCTGCCAGCGCTGCTTCCCGTGATAACGATCCTGTTCCTGCTCAAGATCGGGGATTTCATGGATTACGGGTTTGAACGCGTATTCGTGTTTCAGAACCCGCTTAACATCCAGTCCAGCGAAATTTTGGACACGTACATTTACAAAGCCGGCTTGCAGCAGCTTCAGTACAGTTATGCCACCGCCATCGGGGTGTTCAAGTCCGTTGTCGGCTTGTTCCTGATCGCCATTGCAAACACCATCAGCAAGAAAGCGACCGGCGAGTCGCTGTATTAGAGGGGAGTGACCACCAACGTGAAATATGACAGTGCAGGCAGAAAAATGTTTCTTGTATTGAACTATATCATCCTTACTTTTCTTGCACTCACCATGCTGCTCCCTTTTCTCAATGTCATTGCCCAGTCGTTCAGCAGCCCGGGCGCTATCGATCGCGGAGAAGTGATGTTCTGGCCGGTGGAATTTACCTTTGCATACTACAAGCATGTATTCAACGATGTTTCCATCTGGAGGGCGTTCGGGATCAGCGTCTATATTACGATATTCGGAACCTTCATCAATCTGGCAGCAACCGCTTCGCTGGCGTACCCGCTCTCCAGGCCCGAATACGTCGGCAGGAAAACCATCATGATTATCATCTTATTGACCATGATTTTTACGGCGCCGCTCATCCCGCAATTCATTCTGATGCGCGAGCTGAATCTCGTCAACACGCTGTGGTCCTTGATGCTGCCATCGGCGATCAGCGCATTCAACCTGTTTGTGCTTCGCACGTTCTTCACCCAAATTCCGGGCGAACTGATCGATTCGTCCCGAATCGACGGATGCAGCGAGGTCCGTACTTTATGGAGCATCGTGCTTCCGTTATCCAAGCCGGCGCTGGCGACGGTAGGGATTTTCTATTCCGTAACGAATTGGAACAAATATATGGATGCCCTTTACTATATCAATGACCGCAGCAAGTATCCGCTCCAGGTAAAATTGAGGGAACTTCTGGTGAACGAGGGCCTGACCGATACGGGCAACATGGCGTTCGAAGCAAGCTCCCAGTCCGTGCAGGGCATTCAGATGGCGGTTATTCTGGTAGCCACGCTGCCCATCATTCTCTTGTATCCGTTTCTGCAGCGCTTCTTCATTCACGGGATGATGATCGGGTCGATCAAAGAATAGCCCTAAAAAAACGACAAACCGAGCCAAAGACATTCCTTGTTCCCGCCCAGACGGCTCTCTATACTGATAATAAGTTTGAAAGCGCTATTATAAGCGACTATATTAGCTTGAAAAGAGGGGTATTCATGAGAAAAAGCTGGACACGTGCGCTTACGTCAGGTCTTGTACTGGCCATGCTCGTCGGCTGTGCGGGCAATAATGGCGGAGGCGGAGGAGCCAACGCCGGGGGCGACGGCCAAGGCGGGAATGAAGCGGGAGTCACGAAATTTTCCATTTCGATGCGGACGCTTAACGTTTCCTACGTTGAGAAGAATCCGGATATCAACAAGGATAAGTACGTGCTGGAGCTAGAGAAAATGACGAATACGGACCTCGATATCCGCCTCATTCCGCATAACGAATATCAGGATAAGATGGTGCAGATGTTCGCAACGAACGATATACCGGATGTGGTGCAGGGCACTGGCGGAATCAGCGGACCCGAGCTGGCGGGTGCCGTGGAGAACGGAGTCTTTCTTCCGCTCAACGACCTGCTGCAGGAGCACGGACAGGACCTGCTCAAGTTTATCCCCGAGGAAGCCTGGAAGCGGATGACGGATTCCAAGACGGGCAATATTTACGGGATTCCCGAAATCCTGTCCAATCCGTCCAGACGGGCCACGTGGATTCGGACCGACCTGCTGGAAAAGGTAGGCAAGGAGATCCCGACGACGGTGGAAGAGACGATGGAGGTTCTGCGCGCGTTCAAGGAAGCCGGTGTGGAGCAGCCTTATGCGGGACGTCAGAATTTCAAATATGCCGATACCTTCTTCGGCGCCTATGACGTGCTGGGTTACCTGAACCAATTCAAGGTATTCCCGGACGGGCAAGTAAAGCCCACCTTTTTTGACGAAGAAAATATGAAGCAGGCCATTCAGATCTATAAGACGATGCATGAGGAAGGATTGATCAGCAAGGAATTCGCGACCATTGAAAGCGCGGATTTCAAATCCATCGTCACGAGCGGCAAAGCCGGCATGTGGTCTATGAATGCCAACGAGCTTCCGATCTGGGGAACCCAGCTGAAGGAGAATGTGCCGGACGCGAAAGTGGCGCTGATTCCTTCGCCTGTAGGACCTGACGGTAAAGGGGGATATGCCCATTATAATCCGGTCACGCGTTCCTTCTTCATCAACGCGAAGGCGAAGGACAAAGCGGAGGATATCGTGAAGTTCTTCAACTGGATGGTCAGTGAGGACGCGGAATTGTTCTTCAGCTTCGGCATCGAGGGCGAGGATTATCAGGTAACCGACGGAAAGCCGGTCTTCGAGGTGCCGACGGACGCTGCAGGCGCGGATAAGATGCGTTATTTGAACTACTGGCTGTGGCTGGTGCAGGACACAACGTACAACAAACGCGTGTCCGAATTGTCCGATTCCGGCAAAGAGCTGATTGATGCTTTTGATAACATGTTATCGACTGAGGGCCGCCGCGGAATAGAATTCGACCCGAGACTGGAGGCGATGGTGAAATATCCGGAGCTGAATCCGAAGTCGGATGAACTGCCCCCGCTGATTCTGGAGCATGTGCTTCGCATGGTATACGGCAGGGAGCCGATCGATAACTACGGCAAGGTGCTCGAGGAGTATCTGTCCAAGGGCGGTAAAGAGATTATTGAGGAAGCCACAAAACGATACAACGAAAAAGAAAACGCTTTCGAATAGGCGGGGCATGTTTTAGTATAGTGTTGATGAATGACTCCTCTGCTTGCCTAAGCAGAGGAGTATCTTGCTAAAGCTAAACTACTCTCGCTGTTTTGAAAGGGGAATGGGTGATGTACCGCATTCTGGTCGTTGATGATGAACCTATGATAAGGATGGGCTTGGCGAAACTGATCACGCAGACGGATCCGGCCATGATTCAAGCGGAAACGGCCGGAAACGGCATGGAAGCATTGGAAGCGATCCAGACGGCACGACCGGACTTCATATTTACGGATATCAAGATGCCCAAGATGGACGGCCTGGAGTTAAGCAAGCAGTTATATGAAGCATACGGCGATATCACGGTCGTTGTCATCTCCGGTTACGGCGATTTCGAATACGCCCAGAAATGCATGTCGTATGGGGTTAAGGAATATCTGCTCAAGCCCGTGACCAAATCGGTGGTACATAACACCATGAACAAATTGATGGCGGATCGAAAATCCATGCAGGAGAAGCAGCGGTTCTATTTTCCGCTTTCCAAGCTGGAGGATTGGCTGGAGCAGCTCGAGCTGGCCGTATGGCATTTGCAAATGAACGATATCCAGATGAAGCTGCAGGAAATCGAGGATTATTGCAATGAGCGCCGGTTCGAATCGATCCAGCTTCAGGAGCTGCTGGATGAGCTGTACGCGAAATTGATCAAGCAGTTAAACGGCAGGGACGTATATTCGTTCGAACGCATGACGGTAATATCGGGGCCTGCGCCCGGAGGGAACCATCATTATTTTGAGAGATTTCGTCTGGCCGTGAACCAGACGGTGAAACTCATACGCGAGAAGAGAAAAGGAAATGCGAAGGAGCCCGTAGAGGAAGCGAAAGCCTATATCGAGCGCAACTTGTCCCGCGATCTCTCGCTGGATGAGGTGGCCGACATGCTTGGACTCAACCCGTCCTATTTCAGCCAGCTGTTCAAGCAGATGACGGACGAGACCTTTGTCCATTACCGGATCAAGAAACGAATGGAGAAGGCGAAGAAGCTCCTTGCCATTCCGCATTATAAAATTACGGACATTTCGTTCGAAGTGGGGTATGCGGATCATCCCCATTTTACCAAAACCTTTAAGAAGGTCACCGGGTACACCCCTTCCGAATACCGGGAGATGCTGGGGATCGAATGATGCGAAAGAGCCTGTCCCGTCAAATCTTCCTGTACTTCTTCATCGTCGTGATGTTCTCGCTTACCACGGTCGGCGTATTCTTCTATATGAAATCATCCGAAGCGATCGACGAGCAGGTCGAGAAGTATATGACCACCGTCATCACGAACGCCGCAAGGCAAACGGATAATCAGCTGAAAATGTTCGAGCGGATCAGCAATACGATTTTGCTGCAGGATTCGGTGAAGCGATTTTTGGATATGGACCCCAGCGACAGCTACGAGCATTACCGGTTCACCCATCTCATCCGAAAGGATGTCTTTCAGAAGATTTTCATTCAATACCCCACGCAGACCCATATGATGTACATTCTGGGGTTCCATGGCCGGTCGATTTTCGATCAGAACCAGAATTTCTCCGCCATGTCGATCGATCCGTCGGACCGACTTCGTGAATTGACGGAGAAGACGCCGGGGAACGGGGAGATCGTCATCTTGAAGACCAGCCTGCTGGAACAGGATCGCGACAACGTCATTACGGTTGCCCGCAAAATCCGTGGAATGAATTCCTACGACGTCAAAGGCGTGCTTGCAGTAGAATTCAATGAAGATCAGCTGTCGGGTTTATGGAATGGCGTCGACCTCGGGGAACAGGGTTTCTTTTTCATCCTGGATCGTGAAGGCGAGGTCGTTTATGCACCAGAGCACGTGGATATGGAGGGCATCACGACCACGGACCTGCCGAAGCGCATTATCGCCAAGGGCGATCATCGCTTCATTGAACCGGTATTAGGCGAGAAAGCGATGATCATCTCGCGCCAGTCCGAATATTCGGGCTGGAGCCTCGTCATTATGATGCCGCTGGATGAGCTCCGGGCGCCGATTTCGGGCATCCGCTCCACCACCATTATCGTAGGCTTTGTCACCTTGTTCATTGCGCTCGTTCTGGCATACAGATTCGGGAAATCGATCGTGAATCCGATCCGCAATTTGAAGAACGGGATGAGGCAGACGGAGAAGGGGAACTGGACGCACATCACCGACGTGAAACCGCGCGAGGATGAAATCGGGGGTTTGATCCACAGCTACAATCTCATGGTCAGCCGGTTGTCCGACATGATCGAGCAGGTATACGACACGGAGCTCCACAACCAGAAGACGCAGCTGGAGCTGCAGGACATCCAGCTGGAGCGCCAGCGTGCCGAGTTTCAGGCGCTTCAATTGCAGATCAATCCGCATTTTTTGTACAACACGCTGGAAACGATCAACTGTTACGCGATCGTTCAGGATTCGGACGAAATTTCGGACATGGTGGAGGCCATGGCTTTCATGCTTCGATATTCCATTCAGACCAATCTGGAGGAAATCACGATTGCCAACGAGCTGAACCATGTGCGGCATTACATGATGATCTTGAAGCATCGGATCGGGCGCGATTTTGAGATCGAGGTGGCAACGCCGCCCGAGCTCCTGTTGGAGAAGATGGTCAGGCTCTCCCTGCAGCCGATTGTGGAGAATATTTTCCAGCATGCCTTTCCGGAAGGAATCGAGGCGTGGCATTACATTCGGATTGATACGAGAGTCGACGGAGACAATTTGCTGGTCATAGTCGAGGACAACGGGGCAGGCATTGCGGACCATAAGCTTCATAAACTGCGCAAAAGGCTCGAGGAAAACCGCCTGGTCGATGATGAAGAGGGGAAACGCGCCCGGCGCAGAGGCGGCATCGGCATCGTGAACGTCCATCGGCGAATACAGATGGTTTACGGCGAAGCGTACGGGATAACGGTTCATAGTTCGCCGAGTCAAGGCACAAGCATCGTCATGACGATGCCGCGAATGGAAAGAATGCGTGAGCAAGAAAACAGGCTGAAACAGCTGCAAACCTAATCAGGAGGGATCAACATGCAAATAAATCTATCGGGTAACGTCGCTTTAGTCACAGGATCTAGCGGAGGAATCGGTCGGGCGGTTGCCATCATGCTGGCGAGAAGCGGAGCCAAGGTAGCGCTGAATTATCTGAACAGCAAGGAGGCAGCCGAAGAGGCCGTTGCCGAGATCCGAGATTTTGGCGGCGAAGCCCACGCTTTTCGCGCAGACGTTGCGCAAGCAGAACAGGCGGAGGCGCTTGTGGCGGAAGTGGAAAAGGCGTTCGGCGAACCGGTGACGATTCTGGTTAACAATGCGGGGCATTTGGTCCAGCGGCTGGCCAATGCGGAAATGACCGAGGAGCTCTACGCCAAGATCATGGACGTCAATATGAAAAGCACGGTATTCGTAAGCAAAGCCGTCATTTCGGGGATGAAAGCGGCCCGTCGAGGGCGCATCGTGAACATGACCTCCGTTGCGGCGCACAACGGCGGCGGACCGGGCGCCAGCATTTATGCAGCGAGCAAGGCTGCCGTCCTGAGTTTTACCAAAGGCTTGGCGAAGGAGCTTGCTTCAAGCGGAATTAATGTGAATGCCGTATCCCCTGGCTTTATCGGGCAAACGGCGTTTCACGCGACCTTTACCCCGGATGATGCGCGCAAAGCTACCATTCAGGGCATTCCGCTTGGGCGAGAGGGCACGCCGGACGATGTCGCCGGCTCCGTGCTGTTTCTCGTCTCGGAGCTGTCTTCTTATATAACGGGTGAGACGATCGAAATCAACGGCGGCATGTTCATGCGATGAGGGATGGGATGAAGGTGAAGGCGAAGCTGAACTCGTATGCGTGGAGCGTGCAAACGATCGATATCCTGAAGGCCGAGCTGGACCAAGTGATCGACCGGAAGCTGGATGTTCCCCTGGAGCCCGGCGGCTGGTGGCACCAATTCGTTTGTCCCGAACATCATACGGAGCTGTTGTTTGATTCTCTGGAAGACGACTCCAGCACCTTTCGCTGTCCGTATGGCTGCGAATGGGGAGGAGAACCGTATCGGGGAGCATGGCTGGTATTCAAGCATCAGGCCATGGCACGGTATGCTCTGCAATCCGCCGCCGTCTATGCGGGCACGGGGGAGAAGGTTTACGCCGATCTTGGAAAACGGCTGATCGTTCGGTATGCGGAGCAATTTCCGCTGTATCCTGTCCACCCGGATGCGCAGCCATGGATGCTGAAAGGGAGGGCATTCCATCAGGCTTTAACCGAAGCCATCTGGGCAACGACGCTTCTTCGTGGATATCTGCTTCTGCGGGATGAGGGCGTATGGTTTGATGAGGCGGACCTTCGGAAGATTGACCGGTTCCTGCACATGCTGGAGAGCAGCATGACGGAATATCATCATATTTTGTCCCGGGAACGCGGAAATCCTGAGAACAACTATACCGCTTGGCTGATCGCCGCTTTGTTCTGTATCTATGCGGTGCAAGGCGAAACGAAGAAGCTGAAGCAGCTGGTTGAGCAGGAAGGCGGGCTGCGCCATCATCTCACCATTGCCGTCAAGCCAGATCAGCTTGAATTTGAAGGCAGTATTTACTATCACGTATTCGTGCTTCGTGCTTACCTGATTGCTGCGGAAATGGGGAGCAGGGTTGGTGAAGAGCTTTTTTCCCTGAGAGGGGAGCAAGGCCAATGCATGCAGGGAATGTTATCGGTCCTGGTTCGATTGTCAGACCCAAACGGCTTCCTGCCTGCACTTCACGACGGTCCTTATCGCAGGGCACCATTCGCGCGAGAAATTGCGGAAGTTGCGGAGATCGGCTTATCCGCGTATGGGGATAAGAGCTATCGGCGATTGCTTGGCCATGCATATCGGGAACTGAACGGAGAAGCCGGCAGAATCGGCATGCTGGAGGCACTGCTGTACGGCACGGGATCTTGGGATGGCCGAAACGAAATGGCCGCTCCAGGCATGAGGAACTCCCGTATGTTGAAATCGGGCGAGATATGGGAAACGGGGGATATTATCGAAGTACAGGTCACCCGTGAGGTCCCAAGACCGGGAGACGCTATGCAAGCAGATCGTGATCTGACAGCTCATGAAGCGGGGGGGATCGCAGGCGGTACCTTAAACCATGCGGACGGCGAATCGCCTAATTCCGTTTTTCTTCCTCACAGCGGGTTCGCCCTGTTAAAGACGAACGATCCCCAAGGCCTTCAAGCGCTGATTGATTTTGGCCCCCATGGCGGATCGCATGGTCACTTTGATAAATTGAATCTGATGATTCATGCCGGGGATCAGCCTCTTTCGCCAGATCGTGGAACTGTACCTTATGGATCGGTTCTGAAAAAGGAATGGTACCCCCATACTGCCTGCCATAACACCGTCTCCGTAGGCGGCCGCTCGCAGAATCCGGCCGAAGGCAAATGCATGCGGTATGAATCCGCTCCAAACCGTTCCTATATTTGGGTTCGGGCCGATAAGGCCTACGATCATGGCGTTCTGGACCGGCATCTGATCATGGCGGAAGATTGGCTGCTGGATTGGTTCGAAGTGGAATTGGATGAACCGGCCGCCGTGGATTGGTGGTTTCATTACGTCGGCACAGGGAAGCTTCGCCAAGCTTCGGATGAGGTTCAGTACAGCGGGTCGGCGGAACCGGGAAACGAGGACGGACGCGCATACGTAAAAGAGCGCTCCTCTAACGTATGGTCCAGAGACGGTATGCAGGTTGACCTTCATATCGCTAACGAGTCAGGAGCGCTTGCGGTAGCATCCTTTGCCACCTTTGAAGGAACGGTATGCACACGAGTGGAATCACCTGGGCTTGCTGACGATCCCAGCCGTCACATGGAAGGAATCCGGCTTCACCGATTGGATTCGAAAGCCCGCTTCATCATCGTTTATCGTGCCGGAGATGAGCCGATATCCTTGCGATGGACGCATGCTGCGGACGGGGATTGGCTCGATCTGTCGTATGGGAGGACGACAAGAAGCTTTACAATGACCAACAACGGGTTGAAGGAGAGGGTGCTCGATGAAAACCTTGTTTGAACCGAAAAGCGGATTATTGTCCGTGCCGTATCAACCGGACGAAGGGAGTAAGCTTCTGGAGAATCCTCCCCGTTTCACCTGGATGCCGGGACAGCTTGAGGACGACCGTTATATGCTGCAGATCTCGACTTCACCCTCGTATGAAACGGGGGCCACGACGACGATATCGCCGATTCCCTATAACTTATACACTCCGGATCGACCGCTGGAGCCGGGTACTTATTATTGGCGCTATGCCTTGCTGACCGGTGAGCTAGTGGAGGATACCGTGGACTTGGAGCATAACCGTTCTTCTTGGAGCCAATCCCGAATGTTTCATGTCCCGGCGGGGCTGCCCGAGACTCCCCTGCCCGGCAGAGCGGAAAGGTACGAACGCACGCATACCGGTCATCCGCGGTTATGGTTGGACGAAAAGGGGATTGAGGCGTTCCGGGAAGGTCTCCGCAAGGATGAAAATTACTGCGGCTGGCAGGCCTTTTACGAGAGATCGGTCCTTCCATGGGTGAATAAGCCGCTAATCCCGGAACCGGAGCGTTATCCGGGCAACAAGCGCGTCGCGAAGCTGTGGCGACAAATGTACATGGATTGCCAGGAAACGCTCTATGCCGTCCGGCATTTAAGCGTGGCAGGAGTTATATTGCAGGATGATGCTTTGATAGCCAAAGCGAAAACGTGGCTGCTCCACGCGGCCCGTTGGGATACGGAGGGAACAACGTCCCGAGATTACAACGATGAAGCCGCTTTCCGCATGGTCGGGGCGCTTGCCTGGGGGTACGACTGGCTTCACGATTACCTCGGCGCTGAGGAGATTGATCTCGTCAGGGGCGCCTTGCTGCGCCGTACCGAGCAGGTGGCCTTCCATGTGATGGAGCGCTCGAAGATCCATCATGTCCCTTACGACAGCCATGCGGTTCGTTCGTTATCCTCGGTTCTGGTCCCCGCCTGCATCGCCATGCTTCATGAAGAAGCAAGCGCGCGGGTATGGCTGGATTACACGCTGGAATACTACGCCTGCCTCTACTCCCCATGGGGCGGAGAGGACGGGGGCTGGGCGGAAGGGCCGCTCTATTGGACAACCGGCATGGCATTCGTGATCGATGCGCTCAATCTCATCCGCAATTACGTAGCGATCGATTTTTATAAACGTCCGTTTTTCGGACGCACCGGCGATTTTCCGCTATATTGCAGCAGTCCGGATACGATTCGGGCCAGCTTCGGCGACCAGTCCTACCTCGGAGAACCGGTCAGCCTGAAGACGGCCTTCAATATTCGCCAGTTTGCAGGCATTACGGGAAACGGGCTGTATCAATGGTATTTCGAACAAGTGGCCAAATCGGATACGGATGCCGACTCCAAATTTTATAATTACGGCTGGTGGGATTTCCGGTTTGACGATATGCTGTATCGGCATGACTTTCCTCAGGTGGAAGCCGTTCCTCCATCGGATACCGTTCCCTTTGCCTTATCGGACGCTTCGGAACCCCATGAAGGGGCCATTCAATCCGTCAAATGGTTCCGCGATATTGACTGGGTGGCAATGCATCACCGGATGGATGATCCGGATGAACACATCATGCTGCTTGCGAAGAGCAGCCGATACGGCTCGATGAGCCACAGTCACGGTGACCAGAACGGCTTCCTGCTGCACGCATACGGCGAGCCGCTGGCTATCGAGAGCGGGTACTATATCGCCTTCGGCAGCACGATGCATATGAACTGGCGTAGGCAGACGCGCTCCACGAACAATATTCTTATCGATGGCCATGGTCAGTATGCGGGAAAAGACAAGGTTCTCTGCATCGAGGCCAGCGGCAGGGTGGAGCAAGTCGACGCTGCAGCAGGCTTGGGGTACGCCCGCATGAACGCAACGCAGGCCTATCGGGAGAATGTCCCCTACCTGGAGCGTTATGTGCGCGAAATCTATTTCTTCGACGAATCTTATGTTGTGATCGTGGATACGGTGGACCTTGCCAAGCCAGCCAGCATCGAGTGGCTGTTCCATGCCTTGAACCGGATGAAGCTGTCGGGGCAGACCTTCCGAGTGATGGGCAGCAAAGCGGAGATGGAGGGGCGATTCGTGTACTGCTCCTCAGGCGATCTATCGCTGAATCAGCATAATCAATTCACCGGCGTCGATCCCGAAGAGATCGAAGGGCTGGATAATCAGTGGCATCTGCATGCGGAGACGAAGTCAGCTTCAAGCCATCGCATCGCGACTCTCCTGGTGCCGATGAAGGTGGATGAGAGTAAATACGTCTCGTATTTTCTGGACGATCAGGACCATGGGGTTCATATCTATTTCACGAACGAAGACGGGAATACCAGGAAAGTGGAGGTGCCCAAGGCGTATTAAGTGGGGCTTCGCCGATGCGATAACGAATGCCAAAAGACTCAACATACAGCAGCCTTTGCTGGAGTTGAGTCTTTTATTATATAGGATGCATAGTGCCAATTTATCATCGAGCAGGGAGCAGCTTGAAATAACAGCTAAGCAAACAGGATCAACTTGCAGCTTTATACCATTCTTGCCTGGGAAGGCGTCATGCCCTTGTACTGTTTATACAGCTTGGTAAAATAATTCGGGTTGCTGCAGCCGACGATGCCGGCAATCTCCGTGATGGTCAACGTCCGTTCGCGAAGCAGCCGCTCCGCTTCATTCATCCGGGTCAGGTTGACGTAATCCACGAAGGTGCGGCCCGTTAAACGCTTGAACATTTTGCAAAAATGAAACGGATTCAAACCGACTTCCGCAGCGGCGGCCTCCACCGGCAATTTCTCGCCGATGTTGTTCTCGATATGCTGTATCAGCTTTTTATAACGCTCCCGATTCGCAAAATAAGGCTCGTTCGTTGTCTCCGCGAGCTGTGCGGGCATGAATGTGCGCGCCAGCAGAACGAACAGGGTGTACAGCTTCGACTTGGCAATGAGCTCAAAAGCCGGACGGCGGACGGCAAGCTCTTCAATGACTTCATCCAGCAGCGGATAGCAATCTGCGCCAGCCGGGTCACTCTCCGCAGGCTTGACGGGAAAACGCAGCCGGCCTTCCATATATGGAGCGACATAACGCGCGTGAACCGGATCATGAAGAGAATCGTTGAACAGGGATGCATTCACCACGACGCAATCAAACCGCACATCGCCATCCTCGAGGGCATAACCCACATGCAGACTGCCGCCCGGGATGATGATGAACTCTCCAGCCTTAACGTCATATGCGGTGGTATCAATATGGAAGACGGCGCGCCCTTGGCGCATGCATAGGATCTCAAAGTGCTCATGCCAGTGGAGATAGAGGATGCAATCCTTCGTTTTGGCACCGGGACAGAAGTTATGAAATACCTGTACGGGATACGCCTTATCGCCAAGCCTGGTATTCTCATGAAGCTCTCTAGGATAGGACATACGAATTCACCTCGAACCGCAAGATAAGAGTGGTATTGCACAAGGTTGTATAGAGATATTGTTGTGTCTCGCCATTATAATGAAGTTGCTTCATCTACATTAAGCCAATATCGGAATGATTACAACCACTAGGCGATGATTTGAAAGCGGTTAATCAAACGATGACGTATTCAGGGGGAGTAATGGAAATATGACCACGGCGTTTAAAGTTGTTATCGCGGGATGCGGGAGCATGGCGAATACTTGGGCGGATTATGCCAAAGGGCGGGAGGACGTTGAAATCGTGGGTCTCGTGGACATTCAGGAGACTTTCGCGAAGGCATTTGCCGATCGGCACGGTCTTTCCTGTCCGACGTATGACAATATTAACGATGCACTTGCTTCAAGCGGTGCGAATATCGTATTCGATGTGACCATTCCCGCCAGCCACTATGGGATCAGCACGGCTGCGCTGAAGCACGGGTGTCATGTATTCAGCGAAAAACCGTTAGCGGAATCGATGACGGAATGTCTGGATATCGTGAAGCTGGCGGAGTCTGCTGGCAGAACCCATGCCGTCATGCAAAACCGCCGATTTGATCCGCGAATACGTGCTTTCAAGTCTTTGATCGATAGCGGAGCGATCGGAAAGCCCGGTTTCATAGGGGCCGATTTCTTTCTTGGCGCGCATTTCGGCGGATTTCGGGACCTGATGGACAGTCCCCTGCTGCTAGATATGGCCATTCACACCTTCGATCAGGCCCGCATGATCAGCGGAGCCGATCCGGTATCCGTATATTGTCAGGAGTTCAACCCGCCCGGTTCCTGGTACGCCGGCAATGCGATGGCGATATGCATCTATGAAATGTCGGACGGCTCCGTGTTCAATTACCGCGGGTCCTGGTGTGCCGAAGGCGCTCAAACCTCCTGGGAAGCCGCCTGGCGCGTCACGGGTGAGAGGGGAACGGCAATCTGGGACGGACATGACGAGATCTATGCGGAGGTCGTGGCGGAAGGGGATCAATCGGGAAGCTTCATTCGGAAGTATGAGCGGATTGAAGGCACGCTGCCAGCCATGGGGAAGACGGGGCATCATGGCTGTCTGGAAAATATGTTTCACGCACTGGAAGCCGGCATCAAGCCGGAAACCGACTGCAGCGACAACGTATACAGCATGGCGATGGTGCTGGCTGCATTGGAAAGCGCCAAGACCGGACGGAAAATCATGATTTCGGAGTTCGTGAACGGAATGGGCGTTTAACCTTGGCTGAGGAGTACTCGAAACGTATCCTGCCTCTGAGCTCGAATAGCTTTGCAGTTACGTGCGGGGCGTGAACATAAGCATAGAAGAAGTCGCGATAATCGCGGCTTTTTTTATTGTAACAATGGATGTCCTCATTTCATAGCTTTATCAGCGTCCGTCTTTCGAAGACAGCCCTCTTCCAGGGAGGGACACGGACATGCTACAATATAGCACAAGCATAAGTAAAACGCTTAACCTGGAAGAGAAAGGAATGACTTCTTTGCAGCAAAACTGGTACCGCAAGCTGCTTCTCTCCTATTTTCCCATATTCCTCATCACGATTACGATCCTGGTGTTTCTTTCATTCATCATGTTTAATGAGGCCTCGCGCGAAGAGGCAGCCAAAGCAAACGGAATTTCCACGCGTTTTATTATGGAAGATCTGGATCGTTCCATCAACGCCATCGAGATGAACGTGCTGAACGAAGTGGAGACGAGTGCCCTATACTCAAGCTATCTGTTCAGCAACCCGTCATCCGACCAAAATTTGATGTACTCGCTTGTCAAACGTCTCCGCGGGTTACAATCGGGCAGCGACCTGATCGAATCGGTCTATTTATACCGTCATTCGGATCAGTCGGTGCTGACCACCAGCGGCCAAAGCCCGCTCTCGACTTTTCCGGACCGTTCTTATATCGAGTTTGCCGTGAAAGAGCACGACTACCGGGGGTGGTCCGCCGTTCGATCCATGACGGGACTCGGGGAGAACGAGCCGAAGCAGGTCATCTCCATGTATAAAAATTTGCCGCTTCCCTTCGGAAGCCAAGGGCTGCTCGTCATTAACGTAAGCATGTACCGGGTGGAGCAGATGATCAATCCGATGATAAATGACAGCGTTTCCTTTTTGAATATTTTGGACTCCAGCGGAGATCTCATATTTGAAGCATCCCAAATCGGAGAGGATAAGCGGGCCAAAGAAGGCAAGGTGCTGACGACGCTGCAATCGGATCAGCTGGGATGGACTTTTGAAAGCGGTCTCCGGGTCGGGCAGCTCTATGCTTGGGTGTCGGTCGTATCCTACATCTGGATCGTGATCGGCTTCGTAACCGTGGTGCTTGCCGTTATTTATATCGTCTATGTTACCAGGCGGAATTATCAGCCGATCAAAGCCATGATGAACCGCATCGAGTCCATTCAGCTCAACATGCCCCAGGCCGCCAAGGATGAGCTTTCCATGATCGATAGTGCGCTTGAAAGCCTGATCAGCCGGTCCATGGACTATGACAAAAAGCGGCACGAGAATCTCCAGCTTCAGCGCAGCCAGCTGTTCATGGACCTGATCAGCGGGCAGAAGCCCGAAGAGGAACTGCTGTCCCGGATGGCAGAGCTGATTCCGATGAAGCTGCCGGAACAGCCGGCGGGTTACGTCATCCTGCTCGGTGAAATCAACGATTACAGCGGTTTTCAGGATGTTCATACCGTCCGCGACCAGAACGTGCTGAAGTTTGCCTTGATGAACGTGTTCCAGGAGCTTGCACGCAATGCCGGCTTCAACAGCTGGCTAGAATGGATCGCCGGCAGCCGCGTAGGCATTCTGATCGCGCTTCCGGAGATGAAGGAGGAGACGCGTGCTTCCCTGATCCGCGCAGCTGAGGAATGTCGGAGCTGGGTCGAGGAAAAGCTTCGTTTGTCGGTGAGGTTCGGGCTGGGCAGCACGGTTGCCGGGCTGCATGAAATAGGCGCTTCGCACCAATCAGCCTCCGAGGCGCTCGGCCACAGGCTGGCGATGGGCGATCATGCCGTGCTGGTCGGGGACGAGCTGCCCCGGGGAGATTTAAGCCGCCTGCTTCCTTATCTGAATGAAATCTCGGAGCTGGTCAAGGACTTCCGATTAAATAATGAAGGCTGGAGAACCCGTCTGAAGGACATGTTCGTTTCATTCAAGGCAGAGCGTCTGAAGGACGATACGATCCGTTCTCTGGTCAACAGCATGCTTCAGCTGCTGGCCCGGGAGGTCGGTGTGTTATCCGACGAGCTGAGGAACCAGCTGTCGGAGGGCAGGGAGCACGTACTGGCTGGAGCCGCAACCTTAGAGGAGCTGCAGAGCAGGATCACCGATCAGTTGACGGAAATTTACCGCACCTATGTTGCGCTTAGCGAAACCAAGAGCTACCGTGCCATGATCAGCGAGATGAAGCACTATATAGAAGAGCATTTCGACGATCCGAATTTGTCCCTGAAGCATCTGAGCGACCGTTTTCAGATTTCCGGAAAATATGCAAGCTATCTGTTTAAGATGGAATACGATATGAAATTCGTGGATTTCCTCGTACAGCTGCGCATGAAGCGGGCGGAGGAGCTTCTGGCGCAGACCGACCTCTCGATACAGGAAATTGCGGAGAAGATTGGATACGCCAACTCCATTACCTTCGGGCGGGTGTTCAAACGGACGTCGGGTGTGACGCCGGGCGACTACCGAAAGCTGAAAATGAAGCCTGCTCCGGGGACGGAGCTCGGATCCTAGAAAGCGCTTCGATAACGAAAACGGTTTATGATTATAGTTTATCCAGAAACGGGTGCAGAAGTTTCCGGCCGGAAGCAGCACCCGTTTCGCATTTTCTGGAGAATGTCGGTATGCGTACCGAATGCAGCGGGTGATGTGGAAGGGTTCTGCAAACGGAACAAACTCCGGATATATCAAGCATTAAAGTCATGATTAGAAAACGGTTTAGATAACGAAAATCGTCATTTCTCTACGTTGAAACCTTGTAACGAAGCGGGTTCTCGCGTTTGGAATTTGGTTTATTGTCATCCGCTTGCCCTTGAGGCATACTGAGAACACCCGAGAGGTTAAGCGCTTACATTACGGGATCCGAAGCAATTCGGATGAATCCGCAGCAATTCGGATGAATCCGCAGCTTTCTATCATGAATAAGATCGGCGCAAATCGGCAGGGACATAATCCAAATAGAAAAGGGGATGTAATGATGGCAGCAAGCAAGAAAAAATGGGGCAAGCTCGCAAAGCTCACGCTGGTCATGTTGATGGTCGGAACGGTCGTATTATCCGGGTGCTCCTCAGGCTCTGGCAGCAGCACCAATGCTTCGGGCGGGGATTCCGGCTCCAATGACGGCAAGCAGGTTACGCTGAAGGTCGAAATTTTTGACCGCGGCAATACACCGAAGCCTTATACCATCACCGACAGTTATCTTACCCGATATATCCAGGACAACTTTGGAACCCCTAACAACATTAAGATGGAATTCGTACCGGTCCCCCGTTCCGAGGAGATCAAGAAGCTGAACGTTCTCATGGCCAGCGGCGGCAATGTGCCGGATATCGTATTTACGTATGACACGCCGACCTTCAACCGCTACGCGGAGCAGGGCGGGCTGACGGAACTGACGGATTTGATCAACGAGCACGGTCCGAATCTGAAGGAATTCCTCGATGAGGACGCGATGAGTTACGGCCAGTACATGGGCAAACAGTTCGCCGTTCCCGGCAAACGGGCCTTCCTTGGCAAGTATTCTTCCTTTATCCGCGCCGATTGGCTGGAAAAGCTCGGCATGGAGGTGCCTCAAACGACCGATGAGCTGTACGCGGTTTTGAAAGCTTTTAAAGAAAAGGATCCGGGCGAAACCGGCGGCAAGGTGATTCCCTTCGGCATGACGATCGAACCGGCTCAATATGATCCGCTGATCTGGTCCTTTATTCAGCCGACTACGGAAGAGCAGAAGTATACGCTGCTGCAAAAGCTCGGAGCCAACGACTATCCGACGCTGCTTCCGGGCTTTAAGGATGCGCTGCAATTTTTCAACAAGCTTTACAACGAAGGGCTGATCAGCCGCGACTTCAGTTTGGACGAAGACAAGAAGCAGTTGACCCAGGACGTGACCAACGGTCTTACGGGCTTCCTGACGGAGGATTATCCGAACATGTACTACGCCGACGGCACCTATGATACGCTCCTCAAAAACCAGCCGGACGCCAAGCTTACGCCAATTGATCCATTCACCAACTCCGAAGGCAAGCATGCGAAGCCGGAATACGCTCCAAACGGCATGTACATCATGATTCCGAAAACAAGCCAACATGCCGAAGAAGCGATCAAATACCTGAATTGGATGGCCGACCCGGACAATCTGCTGGCGCTGCAAAACGGCGTGGAAGGCGAAAACTACGAAATGGTGGACGGCATTCCCGTCATGAAGACCGACGCCCCTCAAGAGGTGATTGACCGGCTTTACAACAGCGGCGACATTGCCATTATCGCCAACGGTAATTTTGTAGGCGACGAAACGCAGAACCGGGAGAAACTGACAACCAACTTCCCGGAAAAGTTCCAGGATCTGCATCGCAAGGCCGTGGAAATCTCGGCAACGGATACGTTTAAGCCGGTCAATTTCGACCGTCCGATCGAGGCTGAGGCGAAATACGGCACGAACCTGCAGGCCAAATACGAAGAGATGATCGTGAAGACGGCCATGGCGAAACCGGAAGATTTCGAGAAAACATTTGAAGCGACCATGAAGGATTACATGGTCAGCGGCGGCCAGGCGATTCTTGATGAGCGGACCAAAGTTTATCAGGAAATGCAAACCAAGTAAACCAGCGGGAAAAGGGAAAGGACGGCTTCTTCAAGAGGCCGTTCCTTCGCTCCCGGCGTCATGGACAAGGAGAGGATGATACAGATGAGAGGAACCGTTTACCTGCGCCGGTACTGGCAATTATACGCACTGCTTGTTCTGCCTTTGGTCTATTTCATTATTTTCAAATACGGCCCGATGTGGGGCGTACAGATCGCCTTTAAGGACTTCAACTTCTTCCAAGGAATCACCGGAAGTGAATGGATTGGACTGGATGCCTTTCGCGAAGTTTTCCAAACCCAGGATTTTTATAAAACCCTCCGCAATACGCTGATGCTCAACCTGCTGGACCTTGTGGTATCATTTCCGGCGCCCTTGATTCTCGCCATCATGCTTCATGAACTTAGAATCCAGTGGTTTAAACGTTTGTCCCAAACGATATTGTATATTCCCCATTTCATTTCATGGGTTATCATAGGCGGCATCGTATACCAGGTGTTCGGCACGCAATCCGGCATGATCAACAACATGCTGATGGCGCTCGGTTTTGAATCGGTACCTTTTCTAACCGAAAAAAACACGTGGCTCATTACGTACCTCGCGACGGGGGTGTGGCAGAGCGCCGGCTGGGGAACCATCCTCTATCTGGCTGCCTTGACCGGCATCAACAAGGAGCTGTTTGAAGCGGCTGAAGTGGACGGAGCGGGCAGGTTCAAGCGCATCTGGCATATCACGCTGCCGGGCCTGAAAACGACGATTGTGACGCTCCTCATCATCAACCTCGGCAATATGATCTCGATCGGCTTTGACCGTCCGTTTGTCATCGGCAATAAAGCGGTCATGGATTATTCCGACGTGCTGAGTACCTATGTGTACCGGACGGGTCTGGAATCCGGACAGTATACCCTGGCTACGGTGGTCGGCCTGTTCCAGGCTGTTGTCGGGCTGGTCTTTATCCTCGGCGCCAACTATGCATCCAAAAAACTGACGGACGAGTCCATCATTTAACGTTTTTGCAGAAAGGAGATTCACTCATGAGCGAGCGTGTGTCGAGCCGCGTTTTTGATTCCGTAAACATGATCCTGCTGGCGGTTTTCGTACTTCTCTGTCTGGCGCCTTTTTTCCATATTATCGCCATTTCCTTCAGCTCCAACCGGGCGGTAACGTCCGGCGAGGTGACGTTGTTTCCGGTGGAGTTCAGCCTTCAGGCTTATCAATCCGTATTCTCGGATTCCAGCATGATCCGTTCTCTCGGCTTTACGATTATGCTGACGCTGCTGACGACGGTGCTGTGCATGGTCATGACGATGATTGCCGCTTACCCGTTGACGAAAAAGAAGCTGAAGGGCCGAAAAGTGTTTATGTTTATCATCATTGTGACCATGTTCTTCAGCGGGGGCATTATCCCGGAGTACATTCTCGTGAAGGACTTGAACCTGCTGAATACGATCTGGGCGCTTGTTCTTCCGGGGCTGATCAGTCCGTTTTATCTGATTATCCTGATCTCCTTCTTCAACGGAATTCCGGAAAGCCTGGAGGAAGCGGCCGAGATCGACGGTACGAGCCAAATCGGAACGATGCTTCGAATCATTCTGCCGCTGTCTTTGCCGGTCATTGCGACGCTGAGCCTGTTCTACGCGGTCGGGCGCTGGAACGGATTCCAGGACACGCTGCTCTATATTACGAAGGAAGAGCTGTATCCGCTGCAGCTGAAGCTGTATCAGCTGGTACAGAACAATATGATTACGGATTTGACCCGCAACGAGGGACCGGCAGCCGGTGTCAGAGCAACCACGGAAAGTCTGAAAGCGGCAAGCGTCGTATTTGCCACGGTGCCGATTCTTGTTGTGTACCCGTGGCTGCAGCGTTACTTCGTCAGCGGCGTGATGCTGGGTGCCGTGAAGGGTTAAGGATGACGGATATTAGGGGGATCGTATGATGCTGAACAGGGTTTTTGAAGTCAATGACAGCTGGGTGCGGGAGGGGATGGACCGCCAGATCTTAGAGGAAACGCATCGCTGGCACGGCGGGGTGCGCACCATGGAGAACGGTTTGCCATCGCCCAACCATAACACAGGGACGCCGACCGCCATGGCGATATGGGCAGCAGCACTCTGCAATCCGGCATCGGCATATTACCGCGATAAGGAGCTGGCACACAGGTTTGCGCTTTCGGCCCGTTATATGCTTGCGGCTCAGCACGGCGACGGTACGATTTCGCCCGGCTGGACGAATTTCCATTCCCCTCCGGATACCGCCTTCGTGGTGGTTGGATATGCGCAAGCTGCACAGCTGATTCTGGCTGACGGTTGGGCGGAGCTGAAGGGAGCGGCTGCGGATATGCTGTTGTTTCTGGAGCGCACCTTGCCTGCGCTGATTACCGGAGGCTGCCATACGCCGAACCACCGGTGGGTGATCTGCGCGGCGCTGGGCTTCTTGAATGAGCTTTTTGATTCGCGGGATGCCTTGAAAAGGGCGGAGGAGTGGCTCGCCGAAGGCATGGACGCCACCTTGGACGGAGAATGGACCGAGCGCAGCAACGGGATCTACAACGTCGTCAGCGACGTCATGCTGATTCACGCGGCCAGACTGCTGAAGCGTCCGGAGCTGCTGGTACCGGTGCGGGCCAATCTGAAGATGATGACTTATTTGGTCCACCCGGACGGGGAGATCGTCACGGAATATTCCGGACGGCAGGATTATGGCCAGCGTTTTGATATGTCGGGGTACTTCCTGCCGTCTCTGATGATGGCTTCCCTGGACCGCGATCCGGTATTTCAAGGGATGGCGGAACAGTCGCTGTCTCTGCTGAAACATCCCGGCGGAGCACCGACCAACGCAGCCGTTCGGCTGCTCTTGGATCCGGGTCTCATGCGCGAGCGTGCAGAGACAACGCCCATGCCGGAGCATTACCGCGTCGTTCTGAACGGCGAATTTCCAAGGGAGCGCTACTTGTCCGGATATGCCGGTGCCGGCCATCACGGCGTTATCCGATACAGCCGGATGCACACGGATTTTGGGGCTCCGGTCGCGCGAATCCGTGAGGGCCGCACCAGCGTGACCGTGAGCACGGAGATGTCCTCCTTCTTTTCTCTGCGTCATGGAGCGGCTCGGCTTCTCGGCGTGCAGTTCGCTTCCTATTTCGACCCCGGCTTTGTCAAGATGAGCCGGCTGACGACGCTGGAGCAGGGATACCGGTTATCCGGCGAACAGGAAAAGGGTTATGACGGACCGGTGCCGGAAGCAGCTCTGCCTGATAGTGCAAGGGAAGGCGTCAGCCCTTGGTATCTACTGCCGCATCACTGCCGTCCGCAGACGCATGTCCAGCGGCACAAGGTGGAGGTGGAAGTGGTGGAAGCGAGCGACCGCTGGAAGCTGGTCATTTCCTCGACGGAGCCGGAGGAGGTCGTGTCGCAAATCTCGCTGATTTTTCCGGCGGCCGGCAATCTTAGCGGCGGAGAGCTTGCTCCAGCCGGCGGGGATGCCCAGTTCTGGATGGAAGGGAGCATTCGTTACGAGATGGACGGCGATTGGCTGGAAATCAGCGGGGGCGGATTGCAGCACACGGCGGCTGGCGTCCGGGAAGCGGCTTATCCGCTCGGCTTCCGAACGCTGCTGCTGAATGTGGTGACTCCCTTCGTGAAGGAGATCCATATCAAGCTTTCGCCAGCGGCGAGGTTCGGCCGAACGGAAAGGGGAGGATCATCATGACAAGCTATATCGAAGCCCGTGAAAGCATACGGTATTGGATGGGCGACGATGATGCCGGGATACTGAAGACGATCGCAGGGCGCTATATCGGGGCGAATCCGGAAATTCCGTTCGCGCTGCGGCCGTTCGCCGAAACGGGTATTCTTCAGACCGAGGAAGGATATTATGACTTCAACTTCGGCGACCGGTTCCGGGAAGCGAAGCAAGGGGAGGCGGCCTACGCCCTTGGTCTGGTGTGGAGCGACGATGAACGTTCGCTGGATGCCGCGATCATGCCGTACAGCCCGGTCCGCTTCTATCTGAACGAGCGGCTGATGTATCGTTCGGGTGCCGAGGACGAGATGAAGCCCGATGCCAAAATCGCCATTCCGCTGGTGCTGAGCCCGGGCTGGAACACATTGTTGATTGAGGTCCGGAGGACCGAAGCCGGATTCGGCTGCCGCTTCGGAGCCGTGGAGGGCAAGGTCCGCATTCTGCAGGTGCTGTCTCCTTTTGCAGACCGGAAGGACACCGCAGGTTGGGCATATGTCGGACCGCTGGCTGCCGGCACGCTCGGCGAAGGCGGCGTCTTTCCGAAAGCTCACGGGTCCGAAGTAGACACCGGCATGGATTGGCTTCCGCTCACAGGCTGGAGTGAAGAGGAAGCGGATAAACCGAATTTCGAGAGAATATTCGGCTTGCCGGAGGCCCCGGCTGCGGGGTATGCATGGAGCCGGCTTAAGGTGCCTGCCGGCATCGACCATGTTGAGTTCAAGGGCAGCGCTCTGGGCAGGACGGAGATCTGGATCGGCGATGATTCCGTCATGGACATTGAGGGGGGCGTCTTCGGTTGCAAGCTGCCCGCTTCGGCCTGCCGCGGGGATCTTTTGGTACGCAGCTGCCGCGGGCCGTCGGGATGGGGGGTTGAGCTTCATGCCTATGCTTCACAGGGAGAGCTGGAGTTTGAGCTTCCCGTCCCGGTACAAGGCGCCCCGTCTCCGTGGATGTATGCCGGGCCGCTGGCCGCAGGGGAGGAGCAAACGCCGGAGGAGGTGTGCTCGGTCAAGAGACTGTTTCCGCGTGCGGACGGCCGCGGTTTGACCGGCTGGTCCCTGGATGCGCCGGGCTACCGGGTCAGGCCGTTCTATGAGAACGCCATGCTGAGCAACAAATGGACCTCCGGGGCCGCCACCAATTTCGGGCGCTGGGACTATCCGCTCGGTGTGACGATGTATGGACTTCTTCAAGCATCGCGAGCGCTGGGGCGGCCCGATATCGCGGAATATGCCCGGGCGCATATCGACATCTGCACCCAATGGTACGAATACGCCGTCTGGGACCGGGATACCTACGGATTTCCGTCCGTGAACCATCAGCTGGTGCTGATCAAGATGCTGGACAACTGTGGTTCGTTCGGCTCGGCGATGCTGGAAGACGATAAGGAAAGCGGCAATCCGGAAGTTGTAAAAGTCGCGGAGGACATTGCGGATTTTATGGTGAACCGACTGGAACGCCGGGAGGACGGCGCTTTCTATCGTCTGTGCGTTTCGGAGTATTCCGCAGATACGATGTGGGCGGATGATCTGTACATGAGCACGCCGTTCTTGTCACGCTACGCCGGGATGACAGGCGATTCCTCCTATCTGGACGAAGCGGCCAGGCAGTTCTTGAGGTACCGGGAGTATCTGTTCATGCCGGAGGAAGGCGTGATGAGCCACGTATTCGATTTCAAATACGGGAAAGCGACCCGAATTCCTTGGGGGCGCGGAAACGGATGGAGCCTGTTCTCCTTATCGGAACTGCTGGAACGTCTGCCGGAGGATCATAAGGACCGGCCTGCGCTGCTTGAGTTTTTCCGTAAATTGTGCGCCGGAATTGCTTCTTATCAGGGGGAGTCAGGACTCTGGAGGCAGGTTATTACCGATTCGGAAGCTTATGAGGAAGCTTCCTGCTCGGCCATGTTCGCCTATGCCTTTGCCAGAGGCGTCCGGTTCGGCTGGCTGGAGGAACCGGCACCTTTTGCCGATGCAGCCGTTCGAGCATGGCAGGGGTTGACCGAGCAGGCCATCGACCGTCACGGCAGCGTGCACGGAGTGTGCAGCGGATCCCGTTATTCATTCACCGGGGACTATTATAAGCATGATCTGCTCACGGTGGTCAATGACAACCACGGGATCGGGATCATGATGCTGGCGTGCGCGGAGATCATGAAATTGAAAGGCATGCTGAACGGCAAGTAAGGCATACACTTTCATTAAAGCGCTTAACCGTTAACTGGTTAGGCGTTTCGGTACGATGAGTTAAGCGCTTAATTCATAAATGGCTTTCTTCACAGGATATATTGACGATGAAAAGGAGATGAACCGGTTGACAACGATTCGATTAACGATGGCACAGGCGCTGCTGAAATTTTTGGATGCACAGTATGTTTCCGTCGATGGGGTAGAGACGAAGTTTGTGCGCGGGGTAATGGGAATCTTCGGCCACGGCAACGTGACCGGCCTTGGCGAGGCTTTGGAACGAAGCGCCGGGGATCTGGTTTATATGCAGGGCAAAAACGAACAGGGCATGGTGCACGCCGCGACGGCGTACGCCAAGCAAAAGAACCGGCGGCAAATCTGGGCCTGCACTTCCTCCATCGGACCCGGCGCGCTGAATATGGTCACCGCGGCGGCAACGGCAACCGTGAACCGTATTCCGGTACTGCTGCTGCCTGGGGACAACTTTGCCTGCCGCCAGCCTGATCCGGTACTTCAGCAGATCGAAGCCTCGTCGGACTACACCGTATCGGCCGCCGATGCATTCAAGCCGGTGAGCCGGTACTGGGACCGGATCTCCCGGCCGGAGCAGCTGATCGCGGCGGCCGGGCAGGCGATCCGCGTCTTGACGGATCCGGCGGAGACGGGAGCGGTCACCCTCGCGCTGCCGCAGGACGTGCAGGCTGAAGCTTACGATTACCCCGAATCGCTGTTCGAGAAAACCGTGCACGCCATCGACCGCCGACCGCCTGCGGCAGATGGACTGATGCGGGCGGCGGCGCGGTTTGCAGCAAGCAAGCGGCCGCTCATCATCGCCGGAGGCGGCGTGCACTACAGCGAGGCAACCGGGGATTTGGCAGCCTTTGCGGAAGCCTTCGGTATCCCGGTCGCAGAAACGCAGGCCGGTAAAAGCGCGCTTCCCTGGAATCACCCCCTGAACCTGGGGGCGATGGGCGTAACCGGCTCGCTGGCGGCGAACCGCGCAGCGGCAAAGGCCGATCTGATTATCGGCATCGGCACCCGCTATTCGGACTTTACGACGTCCTCCAAATGGGCGTTTCAACGGGAGGACGTATCGTTCCTGAACCTGAACGTCAACAGCGCGGACGGAGCCAAGCTCGGCGGCGAAGCGCTGATCGCCGATGCGAAGGAAGGGCTGCAGGCACTGAAGGAGATCCTGTCTCAAAAAGGCTATCAAGCCGGGTACGAAAAAGGCGAGCTTGCTGAGCTGAAAGCCGAGTGGGACAGCGAGGTAGACCGTCTGTACGCTGCGGAGCATCCCGACGGCTTGTCGCAGACGAGGGCGCTCGGCGTCATCAACGAGGTCATCTCCCCGTCATCGGTCATCGTCTGTGCGGCTGGCAGTCTTCCGGGAGATCTGCACCGGTTATGGAGACCGGCCGAACCGAAAACGTACCACATGGAATATGGTTTCTCCTGCATGGGATATGAGGTAAGCGGCGCCTTGGGCGTGGCCCTGGCGGAACCGGACCGCGAGGTCTACGCGCTGGTGGGGGACGGCAGTTATTTGATGATGCACTCGGAGCTGGTCACCAGCTTGCAGGAAGGCCGCAAGATAACGATACTGCTGTTCGACAACCACGGCTTCCAATGCATTCACAATTTGCAGCGGAGCAACGGCAGCGACGGCTTCGGCAACGAGTTCCGCCGCCGCGAGGAAGGCACGGGACGACTCACCGGCGATTATCTTCCGATTGATTTTGCCGCCCACGCACGCGCGCTAGGGGCTAAAGCCTACAAGGGCCGCACGCCGGCAGAACTGCATGCAGCGCTGCTTCAGGCACGGAAGGAAACGGTGACAACGCTGATCGAAATTCCGGTCGTTCCGGGAACGAACACCGACGGTTACGAGTCCTGGTGGCGCGTGGAGGTGCCGGAGGTGTCGGCCTCAAGCAAGGTAACCGATGCGCAGCGCCAGATGGCGGCTCGAAGCAAGGAAGCCAGGCCCTACTAAGCGGCTGCGCTGAAAGGCCTTTAACTTTATAGCCTAAGGATGTGGTTGATGACCGTCATCCAACGCGAAACATCTGCGCCGGAGAAAGGCTGTCAAGGTAGCCCGATAGACGGAAGGCCATGAAGGTGTTCGGGGCAAGAAAGCCGCCTGCTAAGGGCACTTGAGCAAGGAAGCATGCCCCTACCTCACAAAGCAAAGGAGTGCTGAAAATGAGCAACAGGCTGTTTAAGCTTGGGATCCATCCCATCAACTGGGTCGGCGAGGATGTAAAAGAGCATGGAGACGGCACGGCGTTTGAGACGATTGTGGACGATATTGCGGCTTTGGGGCTGAAAGGCACGGAGATGGGCCGTAAATTCCCGAAGGATCCTGCGGTTCTGAAGCGGGAGCTGGATGCCCGCGGTATCCAGCTGGTTTCCCAGTGGAAATCGGTGCTGTTCTCCGATCCCGATTACCGGAAGCAGGAGCTGGAGGACTACCGCCGGCATGCGGAGTTTCTGGCGGGGTTCGGCAGCAAAGTCATCAGCACGGCGGAGGTAGGCGGCTCGCTGCATTTCGATCCCCGCCGGACGCCGAATGAGAGCATCGTGCTCCGGTTGGATGACGCCGGATGGGAAAGCCTGGCGGAAGGGCTGAACCAGGCAGGGGAGATTGCGGCGAGTTACGGCATGAAGCTGGCTTATCATCATCATGGCGGTACGGTTGTGGAGCAGCCTTACGAGGTCGACAGGCTGATGGCCATGACCGACGCTTCGCTGGTGTCTCTCCTGTACGATACCGGTCATGCCTATTACGGGGGGAACGACCCGCTGGAGCTGCTCCGCAAGCATTATGACCGGATCGCGTATATCCACCTGAAGGATATCCGGCCTGATGTGCTGGAACAGGCGAGACTGGACAACTGCGATTTCGTAAGCTGCATCCGCAGGGGCGTGTTTACGGTTCCCGGCGATGGATGCATCGATTTCGCGCCGATAATCGGAGAGCTCGTTGAACGCGGCTATGACGGCTGGGCGATGCTGGAGGGTGAGCAGGATCCGGTGCTGCATCCGGCCAAGGAGTACGCTCAACGGGCGATTGAATACTTGGACAGCTTGGACGGACTGAAGAAGATACAGGGTTGAAGTCCACCTCTCGAGGGTCGAGCTTGGCTCAAGGCGACATGACTCCCGTTTGGGGAGGAATCGTAACTTACTCATCCCCCAGTAACGAACTCAAATGTGAGTGGCTTGAGCGGGGAGTATTTACCGTTTGGAAGTTTTTAACTGAAAGTATTACGAGCTGTAAGCGATACGGTCCATAGAAGAGCGGAGCCATGGAGTCAGAATCATATGGTTGCTCGGCCAGGGCCGATCCGAACGAGGAGGTTTATCCATGAGTGAAATCACGTTCAATAACGAAAAACCGATGGATTTCGTGGCCGTGGGCAGACTGTGCATCGACCTGAACGCCAATGAGATTAACCGGCCGATGGAAGAGACGAGCACGTTTACCAAATATGTGGGCGGATCCCCCGCCAATATCTGTATCGGGATGGCCCGCCTGGGCCTGAATACAGGCTTCATCGGCAAGGTGGCGGACGATCAGATGGGGCGTTTTATTACCAAATATCTGGAGGATAACGGGATTGCGACGAACGGCGTCTCCACCGACCACACGCGGGCCGTAACGGGTCTGGCTTTTACCGAGATCAAGAGCCCGAGTGACTGCAGCATTCTGATGTATCGGGACAACGCCGCGGACTTGCTGCTGGAGACGGGGGAAGTGAGCGAGGAGCTGATCGCATCCGCCAAAATGGTACTCATCTCCGGGACCGCGCTCGCGGCCAGCCCCTCCCGGGAAGCCGTGTTTCTGGCTCTGGACTATGCCAAGCGCCACGGCGCCGTGATCGCGTTCGACCTCGATTACCGTCCGTACACCTGGAAATCCCCGCAGGAGACGGCAACCTATTACAATTTAGCGGCGGAAAAATGCGACATTGTCCTCGGCACGCGCGAGGAGTTCGATATGATGGAGCAGTTCGGCGGCAACCCGGAACGAAGCGACCGCGTCACGGCTGCCAATTGGTTTGATTACAGGGCCAAAATCGTCATTATCAAGCACGGCAAGGAGGGGTCCATCGCTTATACCCCCGGCGGTGCCAGCCATACGGCCCAAAGCTTTCCGGCGAAGGTCATCAAGACGTTCGGAGCGGGGGATTCGTATGCCGCCGGCCTCCTGTACGGCCTGATGCAGGGCTGGGCCATCGAACGCTGCATGGAGTTCGGAAGTGCTGCAGCGAGCATCGTCATCTCCAGCCACAGCTGCTCCGATGCGATGCCGACAAGCGCCGCCGTTCTCGATTATATCGAGCGCTGCAAGCGAGGCGAAATTACCGCCAATTCTTGAAGGAGCATTCATTATTTTATTCTGACTGATTCATCGAAAGGAGCCAACGCGTATGACGCAAATCCTGAACAATTATATCGGCGGAGAATTCGTGCCATCCCGATCGGAACGCAGCGATCCGGTCTACAACCCGGCGACGGAAGAAATCCTTGCTTACGTTCCGCTTTCCACCAAGGAGGATGTGGACCAGGCGGTGCAGGCCGCCGCCAAAGCTGGACGCGACTGGGCCAAGACCGCCGTGCCGCGACGCGCGCGGATTCTGTTCAAGTATCAGCAGCTGCTCGTGGAGCACTGGGAGGAGCTGGCACGCCTGATTACGGCGGAGAACGGCAAAAGCTATGCCGAAGCCTACGGCGAAGTCCAGCGCGGCATCGAATGCGTCGAGTTTGCCGCAGGCGCGCCGACGCTGATGATGGGCAAACAGCTTCCGGACATCGCCACCCATTTGGAATCCGGCATGTACCGGTATCCGGTCGGCGTTGTGGCCGGCATCACGCCGTTCAATTTTCCGATGATGGTGCCATGCTGGATGTTTCCGCTCGCCATCGCTTGCGGCAACGCGTTCGTGCTGAAGCCTTCGGAACGTACGCCGCTCCTGGCTCAGCGCCTGGCAGAGCTGTTCTCGGAAGCGGGCCTGCCGGACGGCGTCCTGAACCTCGTTCACGGCGCCCATGATGTAGTCAACGCTTTGCTGGAGCATCCCGGCATCGCCGCCGTGTCCTTCGTCGGCTCCCAACCGGTGGCGGAGCATGTGTACAAAACCGCTTCTTCCCATGGCAAGCGCGTGCAGGCCTTGGCCGGAGCAAAAAACCACAGCATCGTGATGCCGACAGCCGATTTGGACGCCGCTGTCACCCAGATCGTCAGCGCTGCCTTCGGCTCTGCCGGTGAGCGCTGCATGGCCTGCTCCGTGGTGGTGGCCGTAGGGGACGTAGCCGAACCGCTGATCGCGAAGCTGAAGCAGGCGGCCGATGAAATCTCCATCGGCAACGGAGCGGACGAAGGCGTCTTCCTGGGGCCGGTGATCCGGCAAGCCCACAAGGAGCGCACGCTCTTTTATATCGAAGCGGGCGAGCGGGAAGGAGCGAAGCTGATTCGTGACGGCCGCGCGGACGAGGCCGTGAACGGGGCCGGATATTTCGTCGGACCGACGATTTTCGATGAAGTGACAAGCGAAATGAAGATTTGGAAGGACGAAATTTTCGCCCCGGTGTTGTCCATCATGCGGGCGGAAACGCTGGAGGAAGCAATTCAAATCTCCAACCGCTCGGACTTCGCGAACGGGGCCTGCCTGTTCACGCAGGACGGCAGCGATGTGCGCCAGTTCCGCGAACATATCGATGCCGGCATGCTGGGCGTAAACCTCGGCGTTCCTGCGCCGATGGCTTTCTTTCCGTTCTCCGGCTGGAAAAACTCCTTCTATGGAGACCTGCATGCCAACGGCACGGACGGCGTGGAATTCTATACCCGCAAAAAAATGGTGACGGCGCGCTGGTAGCCCTGAAGCAGAGGAGACGTTCATATGAAAACCATTCATATCGGAATCATCGGTGCCGGACGAATCGGCAAAATCCATGCGGATAACCTGCTGCGCATCCCCGGCGCGAAAATTTCGGCCATCGGCGACCTGTTCGCCGGCGATGAGCTGCGTGCCTGGGCGGCGTCGCGGGGCATCCCCGTCGTCACAAACAACAGCATCGAAATCTTGGAAAGCCCGGATATCGATGCCGTGTTGATCTGCTCCTCGACGGATACGCATGTCCCGTTCATTAAGCAGGCCGCCGCAAACGGCAAGCATATTTTCTGCGAGAAGCCGGTCAGTTTGAGCGTGGACCAGACCCTCGAAGCGCTGGCGGCCGTAAAAGCGGCAGGCGTTAGCCTGCAGATCGGCTTCAACCGCAGGTTCGACCACAACTTCAGACGCGTTCGGGAGATTGTATCCGAGGGAAGGATCGGGGAACCGCATCTGATCAAGATCACCTCGCGCGATCCGAACCCGCCGCATCCGGAATATATTAAAGGTTCCGGCGGCCTGTTTATGGATATGGCGATTCATGATTTTGACATCGCCCGTTACCTATCGGGCAGCGAGGTGGTCGAGGTGTTTGCCCAAGGCGCGGTGCTGGTGGACCCCGCCATCGGCGAGCAGGGCGATATTGACACAGCCGTGACGATGCTTCGGTTTGAAAACGGCGCGCTCGGCGTCATCGACAACAGCCGCCAAGCCGTCTACGGGTATGATCAGCGGGTGGAGGTATTCGGCTCCGGCGGCAGCGTGACCGCCGACAACGATTATCCGAGCACCACGGTGGTCAGCGGCCCGGAAGGCGTCACCCGTGACAAGCCGTTGTATTTCTTTCTGGAACGGTACACGGAAGCGTACATGAACGAGGCGAAGCAGTTTATCGAAAGCCTTCAGAACGGCACGCCAGTGCCGGTTAACGGTCACGACGGCCTGCAGGCGGAGCTGATTGCGCTGGCGGCTAAACGCTCGCTGGAACAGGGCCGTCCGGTGAAGCTGGCCGAGCTGACCGCCGGTACTTCAGTGGGTTAATAGCTTCGTGATTATCAGATCTGATCCACGACAAAGGAGGAGAAAGACCATGCCGAACTTCATTGTACCCGCAACGACTCCGGACCGGGAGGGATGCGTGCTGTCGATTACGCCGCAGACGGCAGGATGGGAGTACGTAGGCTTCCAGGTTTTCCGTTTGAGCGAAGGCCAGACGCTGAGCCGGGCCACGGGAGATCAGGAGGCGGCCCTTGTTCTGCTGTCCGGGCGGGCCGACGTGAAGGCCGCGGGAGAAGGCTGGGACAACATTGGCAAACGCATGAGCGTGTTCGAAAAGACGCCCCCCTTTACCGTTTATGTGCCTTCGAAACAGCAATATGAGGTCAAGGCTCTTACTGAAACGGAGCTGGCGGTGTGCCTTGCCCCGGGGCAAGGGAATCATCGGGCACGTCTGATTGAGCCGCAGGATGTGGGCGTCGAGAACCGGGGCAGCGGCAGCATGTCGCGCCTGGTGCACAATATTCTGCCGGAGCAAAAGCCGGCCGACAGTTTGCTGGTGGTCGAGGTGTTCACGGACGGAGGCAACTGGTCCAGTTACCCGCCCCACAAGCATGACCGCGACGAGCTGCCGGAGGAGTCGCTGCTGGAGGAAACCTACTATTTCCGGATTGAGCCGGAGCAGGGGTTTGCCGTGCAGCGGGTCTACACGGATGACCGGTCGCTGAACGAAACGATGGCGGTCAAAGACGGCGAGGCCGTGATGGTCCCTGAAGGCTACCATCCGGTTTCCGCCCCTCCGGGTTATGACGTATATTACCTGAACGTCATGGCAGGTCCGAAGCGAATATGGAAATTCCGCAACGACCCGGATCATGACTGGCTGATGAGATAAAGTCAGATAAGATCCAGGCAAGGGTTCTTGATTGAATGTTTGCAGGCGGCATTAACGATAAATCGGCCTTGCGCTAAAAGAGAGGAAGGCGCATAATAAATTGAAATTCCAAAATTAAACAAATGGAGCACAAGGGATGATAAGAGCGACTATTTATGACGTTGCGCGCGAAGCCGGCGTCTCCATTGCCACCGTTTCTCATGTCATCAACGGCAAGGGCAAGATCAGCCGCGAACGGCGTGAGGAAATTCTGGATATCATGAAGCGCCTGAACTATCGGCCGAACGCGATTGCTTCCGCCCTCGCCGGCAAAAGAACCTTTACTCTTGGATTGCTCGTTCCCGATATCTCCAACCCGTTTTTTGCCGAGATGGCTCGCTCCGTCGAGGATCAAGGACATCAGCTCGGTTACAGCGTGATCATCTGCAGCACGGACAACCAAGAAGAGAAAGTAAAGCGCTACGTTAATCTGTTGAGGCAGAAGCAAGTGGATGGCGTGATTATCGGGACGGGTATATCCCATGGCGAGCTGCTTAAGCCGCTTCAAGAGCATTCGCTGGCGATAGCGCTTATTGCCCGGGACAATCCTGCGCTTGATGCCAGCAGCGTCCGGGTACATGACCTGGAGGGAGGACGGCTGGCTGCGGAGCATCTGCTACAATTGGGTCATCGCAGACTCGCAGTGCTTGCTGAGAATGAACGGGTGACAAGCAGCAGCGAGCGGGTAAGGGGATTTGTTGAAGCTGCCGCTTCACACGGTTTGGAGCTGTCCCCCGGCTGTATTGCGGCCTGTGACCATAAGATCGAGGATGGTTACCGACGAGCTAAAGCCATGCTGGAGCTAGCGGTAAGACCCACGGCACTGTTCTGCTGCAACGACCTGCTGGCGGTCGGTGCCCTTCGGGCGGCCCGCGAACTCGGACTGCGCGTACCGGAGGAATGTTCGGTCGTCAGCTTTGACGATACGATTCTGGCCAGCGTCACCGATCCGCCGCTGACCGTTATTGCCCAGCCGATCGAGCAGATGGGCCGCATGGCGGTTGATCTTGTCGTAAGGGGGCTGTCCGGCAAGGGTGATCCTGCCCGTCGAATCGTGCTCCCCCCGGAGCTGATCGTCCGCCAATCGACGACCCTGCCGCCGGCTTAAGATGTTTCGATCCTGACGGTAATCTAAACCTCCTGTCCATTTGCTACAGCAATGGGGGCGTATGATCACGGTTTATTGAGGAGGATCGGCAAATTGGTTCAGATGCAAAATTGATCGGCTTCAAGAATAGGCCGTCTCCAAGGGGAGTTTCAAGCTCCCTGTGGAGACGGCCTTTGGCTTTTCTATTGAATTGCGCAAGTTAACGACTAAGTTGCTTGAGTTCGCAGTCATTAAACTAAGGTCAGCATTTTTTTACCGAAATTTGCATCTTCCAGCAATGGGCGGCCGATGGCTATCATATCTGCCATCCCATCTGCTAGAATGAAATTGGCGAACGCCTGGGTGCGTATATTGCCGACCGCGATTACCGGAATGTTTACATATTGTTTGATCACCGCCGCATAAGGTGTTTGGTAGCCTTCCGGCGTGGCTAAAGGCGCAGCAGGAACGAGACCGCCTGAAGATACATGCACGGCATCCAGTTCGGACTGAAGGTACGTCAAGGCCAGCGCAACCTCTGCCGGCGTCAGGCCGCCATCGGCAAAGTCGGATGCAGAAACCCGCAATTGCACCGGGTAGGCGTTTCCTACTTCGGTACGGATGCCCGCCAGAACTTCATGGATGAAGCGGACTCTGTTTTCAAGGCTCCCACCATATGCGTCCGTTCGCCGATTCGACAGCGGAGAGAGGAATTGGTGGAGGAGATGACCATGGGCGGCATGAAGCTCGATTCCATCAAAGCCGGCCTGGAGGCTTCGGCGGGCAGCCATCCGGAACTGGTCGATGACCGCGTTAATGTCCGCTTGGGACATCGTTTCGGGAAGTCCATATTGATCATCGTAGGCAATCGCACTAGGAGCCAGACTTTTTTCGGTGACGGTAGGCCATGCTTTTCTGCCAGCGTGGGTCAATTGGATGAAGATCGGCGTTCCTTTCGCATGGACCGCATCGACAATTCTGCGTAGGGAATCTGCATGCAGTTCGGTATATATTCCAATATCGTCCGGGAACAACCGGCCGTTTGCCGACACGACGGTAGATTCGATAATGATCATACTGACATGTTCCGCCCGTTCACTGTAAAATTTCACATGATAATCGGTTGCATGAGAATCCGGCGTTCCTTGATTTTGCTGCATAGGAGCCATGATCATTCGGTTCTTCAATTGTAAGGTTCCGATTCGTATGGAATCGTGTAGGCTGATCATCATTGTATTTACCTCCTAGAATGTGGCTTGTTAACCTAGTTCCATTGTATAAATCAGAGCCGGATAGTTACAGATGATAATCAAGGAATTCCTACCGTAATACTTTGAAATCATAGCTGTTTCGTACATTCGACTTGGAAATTGTAGTTGGGAAGGCAGGGAGTGTGTAATCATGGATCAAATTGATCTTCAAATCTTGGAGCTGTTAAAGCATAATGCAAGAATCTCCTTCTCCGAATTGGGGAGAAAGGTCAACATGACGCAGCCTGCGGTATCCGAGCGTGTGAAGCGTTTGGAGGAGAAAGGCGTAATTACAGAGTATCGTACGGTTCTTTCAGCTGAAAAAATGGGGAAGGGCGTAACGGCCTTCATCCTGATCCAGGCCAGTCATTGCGGCCGTCTGACGACATTCGCCAAACAATCGCAGGAGGTCGTCGAGATATACCAAGTCAGCGGTCAATACAATTTTCTGATGAAAATCGAAACAGGTTCGATGAAGTCTCTCGAAACCTTTATCTATCAGTGCAGCGAGTATGGGCATACAACGACGATGACGGTCCTATCCATGCCTTTAGACCAACAAGAATAAGAATCCGGTTGTAAGAAAAGCGGGTTCATGATCGATTAACCGCTGAGGAACCTGTGAAGGAAAGGAGAAAGCGTATTTTAAATGGTGTTCTATGGCAGATCGACGTTGAAAAACCATGAATCCTTTCACTTGCTTAAGAAAGGGCTCATGGTTTTTCTACTTACTTATCAAGGTTATCAACGCCGATTTCATGTAGGGTCCGTCCGCTTGATCTGCGTCCTAACGCTTCGCGGCCTCCAGTTGATCATAAGAATCAGCTGATCCCTCATATAAGGGACGGAATAGTGGAAATTGTTCTCGATCCAGTGGAATACCAGGCCGATTAAGGCGTTCATATTATAAATGATGAGAAGTTCATGATTGAGCTCTTCGCCCGGATAGTCCAAATCCTCCAAGGCGATTTGCTTAAGGGCGGAGAACATTTTATCCCGGACCAGCGGCAGCACATCGCTTTTGAACAGGGACGTGTACACGCCGGCATTTTGATGGATATGGTCGAATATTTTGACCGCGTTGGCGGGCAGCTCATCGATATGAAAAACGTCGACATCCCCGTATGGAGCTCTAAATGAAGCGATTAGCTCCTCCATGAGCGGAGTCAGGATATCATCCAGCAGAGCCTCTTTGTTGTCATAGTGGGTATAGAAGGTACCTCGATTATAGTTGGCCGATTCGACGATTTCCGTGATGGAAATGCTGGAGAAGCTTTTTTGCGAGAGCAGCGACAGCAGCGACTGCTTTAAAGCCTCTTTGCTGCGGACGATGCGCCGGTCGCTCCTTTTTCTGTTCGTTTGCATAGGCAAGAGTCCTTTCGGTGAAAATATAACGTATTTAATTATTTCAAATATAAACAGATCCCCGTATTTTGTTCGTTAACGCACACTTTTGCGTTTTTTAATGATTGTGACCTATATCATACTTTGATTATACTAGATTTGACATATGTCTGGTATTGAACAGCTGTTGATATATTGTGCCTGATATTAAAATTTGATCAACGAATAATGGGGGTATGAAGCATGAGATTATCTGGTAAAGTTGCGATTGTAACCGGGGCTGCTTCCGGAATGGGAAAAGCGACGGCAGAATTGTTTGCTGCAGAAGGCGCAAAAGTCGTGGTGTCCGACCTTCGGCTTGAGGCGGCGCAAGCCGTAGTGGACGGAATCGCAGCGAATGGCGGCACGGCCTTGGCTGTGGCCGCGAATGTTGCCAAGGAAGAAGAAGTGCAGCAGTTGGTGGACGCCACCGTTAAAGAATACGGAACACTTGATATCTTGATCAACAATGCCGGCATCATGGACAATTTCGTGCCGGCAGCGGACGTGACGGATGAGCTGTGGGACCGCGTATTCGCCATCAACGCAACGGGGCCGATGAGAACCATTCGTAAAGCATTGCCGATCTTCTTGGAGAAGAAAAGCGGAGTCATTGTGAACATTGCTTCTGCCGGAGGCCTGATGGGGTCCAGGGCAGGCGCTTCGTATACGGCGGCCAAACATGCCGTGGTCGGCTTGACCAAAAATGTCGGCTTCCAGTATGCGACGCAGGGCATCCGCTGTAATGCGGTTGCTCCGGGCGGCGTCAGCACCAATATCGGCACCACCATCAACGCGCCGAATTCGTTCGGCATGGAACGAGCCATGGCCGGCATGAACCTGAACCCGCGGGCGGGCGAACCGGAAGAGATCGCGAAGGTGGTATTGTTCCTCGCTTCGGACGAAGCCAGCTTTGTCAACGGCACCGTCGTCACAGCCGATGCGGGCTGGACTGCTTATTAATACGAAACGGCTGGTTAAATAGGCTTCCTAAAGGACACTCTTTAGGGGGCCTTTTTATGATCAAGGCAAAAGGCTGAAACTTTACCGCGTCATTAATAAACCATCGTTATTCTACACAACCTAAACCCGTCTATTGAAAGGCAGTGAATGTTACATAGATGAATCCCCTCAGAAAAGGAGCGAATGCAGGGTGGAAATATTTTTAATGGTCCTTATTTTTCTGGTTTTGATCGGGATCTCCAATATGATCCATCGATTTCTGCCGTTCATTCCGGTCCCGCTGATCCAGATCGCCCTCGGAATCGGGGTGGCCTATGTCCAAGGTTTTCATCATGTGCCGCTGAATCCCGAATTGTTCATGGTTCTGTTCATCGCGCCGCTCTTGTTCAATGATGGAAAGCTGACCCCGCGCGACGAGTTATGGAAGCTGAGATCGTACATCCTGCTGCTGGCGCTGGGTCTCGTATTTGCTACGGTCTTCATCGCGGGGCCTTTCATTCACTGGCTCATTCCGGCAATCCCGTTATCGGCGGCCTTCGCCCTGGCAGCGATACTGTCGCCTACGGACGCGGTAGCGGTAGGCTCCTTGTCGGGTAGAGTGAAGCTGCCGGGTAAAATCATGCATTTGCTTGAAGGCGAAGCTCTGATGAATGATGCATCCGGTCTGGTTGCATTCAACTTTGCAATTGCAGCAACGGTGACGGGTTATTTCTCCCTGACGAAGGCTATCGGCAGTTTTTTGGTTATCGCGGTCGGAGGAATCATCATCGGTGCATTGCTGGGATTTCTTGTGATCTGGTTCAGAATGCTGCTGCGCCGGCTCGGTATGGAGGATGTCACGCTTCATATGTTGATCATCATCCTGACGCCGTTTATCATTTACCTCATAGCCGAGGAGTTTCATGTATCCGGGATTCTGGCCGTCGTTGCGGCGGGCGTCACCCACGCAGTGGAGAGGGATCGCATGCGCTCGGCGTCCATCAAGCTCAGAGTGGTATCGGACAGCACCTGGTCCGTCATTCTTTTTACGCTAAACGGATTAGTGTTCATTCTGCTAGGGCATGAAATTCCGGGCGTCGTGAATCAAATATGGAGTGACCCTGCCTATAATAACGGACAAGTCGTCGGTTACATATTTTTGATAACGGCTGTGCTGATATTGCTGCGATTCGCATGGGTATGGGTATCAACGAACCGTCAGTTCAAATCTTCCCTGCTGACGGCCCTCTCGGGCGTTAGGGGAGCATTGACGCTGGCCGCGGCCTTCTCCATTCCGCTGACCCTTGCGGACAACCGTCCTTTTCCGGAGAGAAGCTTGATGCTGTTTATCTGTGCGGGCGTCATTCTCTTAACCCTGGTGATCGCGAGTGTCCTGCTCCCGCTGTTGACCCGGGAAAAAAATGCCGATACGGCGACGATGATCGATCCTGGAAAAGAAGCACGGATTCAAATGCTCCAGGCGGGTCTTCGCACCGTACGGGAAGAAATGACCGACGAGAACAAGGAAGAGGCAGTCCAGCTCATCTATGCGTATACCAAGCGGCTTCAGCAATCTCATATCACGGATAAGAGCGACATGAAGGAGTTCTGGGAAGCCACGATCGCAGTTAGAAAAATCGGCCTGGCGGCGGAGCGAAGCGTTGCCGAAGCATGGCTTAAGGAACATAAAGCCTCAACGCGAGCAGCCGAGCTGTTCCTATCCTCGCTTGACAGAGTCGAAATGCTGCTTGCCAGCCGATACAAAATCAAGCTGTTAATGAGAACATTATGGCAGAATTTGAAGCGCTTGCTGACAAACAACGAGCCCAAAGAAGTGCCGATGTCTCCGGATCATCCGGATTGGGACCAGTATAAGGCGTTGAAGCTCGAGGCCATTCGTGCGGCGATCGTCGAGATTCAAGCGGTGAAGCCGGCGGAGAAGAAGGAAATCTTGCAAGCTGTAATCGCGGATTATCGTGCAATGGAGCATTTTCTCCAGAACGATCGCGTTTGGAGCCGAAGAAAACAGAAGCTGAGCAGTGAACGCATGGAACTGGAACTTAAAGCGATTCAATCCGAGCGTAACGAGATTCAGAGCATGTTCGAGCAAGGCGATATAGACCGGACGCAGGCAAGCCAGCTTAGAATGGACGTGAATTACCGGGAGGCGAATTTGTTTGAGTCGCAAGCGCTGGTCGAGGACGAGGGCCATTAAGCAGCGGCCCTTATGTTCTTGAAGGAGTGTCAGGATTACGTTACAATAATGAAAAGCTGGATGGGAACATCTGCTTCTGCCGGTGAGTACCCATTCAAGGGCTTTTTATTCTAAAAAGGGGGTAGGAACATGAGCATAAATAAAGAAGCGGCCTCCAAAAAATCGACAATGGCCTGCCCGTCCACCTATAAAACCTTCAGTATTGCCGTGCAAGCGCTTGTGACCCTTGAGCGTCACTCCGGCAAGTGTTCTAGCGGCGATATCGCATCGTATCTCCACTCGGAGTCGACGTTGATTCGGCGCGTGCTGAAAACTCTTGCCCAAGCGGATCTGATTGAATCGCGTGAAGGAAGGGACGGGGGATACCGTCTGAGGAAGAATGCCCACGATATTTCGCTGGCTGAAGTATACTCGATTCTTCAGGTTCACAGCTCGATTAGCGACAGCATGCTGGACGCGGCAGCAGGGCATTGTTTTGCCGAGGAAATCAAGGAGTCCTTTGCCGGCATCTTGTCCGAGATTGAGGAGAGCACCTTGAAAATACTGGAGTCGCGCACGATCGCGGACATCGCTCAATGAACCCTTCTAAATTGGGTTGACAAAGAATTTAGGTGTGCTTTATACTGTGCATTAAACAACACAGTTAAGTCGCGATATAAACTGTGCAGAATATTGCACAATATAAATTTGGAGGGATAACCATGTCTGCAACAACGACAACAAAACCCGATTTTCAAACGGTGATTCAGGAACGCCACTCGGTTCGTCAATACGACCCATCGGTGAAGATTCCAAGAGAAGAGATGGAAGCGATCTTGAAGGATGCTACACTGGCGCCTTCTTCAAGCAACCTGCAGCCATGGCGTTTTCTTGTGATCGATGATGCGGACCTCTTGAAGAAGCTGCATCCGATTGCCAACAATCAGGAGCATGTTCTTCAAGCATCGGCCGTCATCGCTGTATTGGGCGATCTGAAATGGTATGAGAAGGGCGAGAAAATTTATTCCATGTCTGAAGAAGCCGGTTATATGACCGAAGAGGTGAAGCAGCGCTTCATTCATACGGCCGAAAATATGTATGCGAACCTGGCTCCGTCCATTAAGGAAAGCATCGTGGACGTGGATGCCGGACTGATCTCCATGCAGCTGATGCTGAGCGCTCGCGCCAGAGGATACGATACCGTTCCGATGGGCGGATATAACAAGGATCGGTTTGTGGAGGAGTTCCATATTCCTTCCCATTACCGCAGCGTGATGCTGATCGCCATCGGGAAAGCAGCCGCTCCAGGCCGTCCGACGGTAAGATTGCCGCTGGAAGACGTTGCGTTCTGGAATGAAATCTAAACAGGCATCAAAAAGAACGGAGGTCATTAACAGACCTCCGTTCTTTTTGGTTGTAGTCGTTGAAACTCTTCTAGTCTAGAAATTTGCCCGATTATGCTTGGAATTACACATCGAGATTCTCGTTGGAAGGCCTTACAGCCCCATGCAGGAATAAATCAACGATGTCAACAGCCATATCACGGGAGCTGGCATAACCGCTTCGGGTGTCTTCACGATTGCCCAGCATCAGCATGGCCGAGAAAGCCTGTGCCATTAGCAAGGCGTTGCCTTCCCGAAGCTCGCCCGATTGCATGGCTTGATGAATCTGTTCGGCAAGGACTTCATGAATCCGCTGTTCCGCCTCACGGATAGCGGCCATTTGCTCCTTAGACAAGAAAGGCTCCGCTTCCCGCATCATGGTCTCCATTTCGGCATGAGGCTTGGCAATCTTCGCTTCGGCTACCCGGATCAATCCAGCCTCTAGGGTATCGGCTTCCTGCAAAAAGCGATGTGTAGAAGCATAAGCTTTATCTAGAATCGTGGTTACCGCTATTTTAAACAGCTCGGGTTTACTTGTGAAATGATAATAGATGGAAGCCTTGGTCACTTGGCAAGCCTTCGCGATCTGCTGCAACGATACGGACTCGTAGCCATTCTCCATGAACAATTTGGAGGCGGTCCAGAGGATCGTTTCCTGGATGGGAATCTGATCGGCAGCTGCTTTGGGACGTCCGGGATTTCGGGGGTTACGTATTTTTGTCATGATGACCTCCTGTGTATAGTGTAAGACATGAGGGGCGCATTTTCAAAATAAATATTGAATATTAACCGACCGGTATATATAATTAATTTGCAATGTTGCATCGAAAGGTTTACGAAGGAAGAACCATGATGAAGTACAAAGACTACGTAGGAATGGAGAGGATCTGCATATGCACGGATCAGGACCGAATTACGGAAAATGGGTAGCGGGAAAGCGAAGCAAATGGGTCACGCTCTGTGTATGGATACTCATCGCGCTGGCGTTGAATTTGCTATGGCCGGCTGTTGGAGATAAAGAGGATAACAATGCAGCCAATCTGAAGGAGGATGTTCCGTCCGTCGTAGCGGAAGCGATGGCCGACAAGGAATTTCCGAGCAACGGCGGCGTGCCGGCTCTCGTCGTATGGCATAAAGAAAGCGGATTAAACGAAGAGGATCTGACCAAGCTGCAGGAATTGACGGCAAGCCTTGAGTCCGATCCGCTCCCGTATCAGACGTTCGTCGTTCCTTTCCATCAGCTGCCTCCGCAAGCCTTAAGCGCACAGTTATCAGAGGATCGGAGCACGCTGGTGATGCCTGTATTTTTTGAAGAAGATCAGGAGACGGACCAGCTTAAGGAAGGAACGGCCGAGCTGGAGAAGCGGTCGGAACAATTGCTGGGCAGCAATCCGTTTCAGGCTGCCGTTCAGAGCGGAGACGGAATCAGCGCTCGCGTAACGGGACCGGTGGGAATATCTATTGATGCAACCGGATTGTTTGAGGATGCCGACGTATCGCTCATGATTGCAACCGTGCTTCTTGTTCTGATATTGCTGCTGTTGATTTACCGTTCACCGATTCTGGCCCTGATTCCTTTGGTTGCGGTCGGCTTTGCGTATATGGTAACAAGCCCGATTCTCGGGTTCATGGCGGATCAAGGCTGGATCACGGTGGATTCCCAGTCCATCGCCATTATGACCGTGCTGCTCTTTGGAGCCGGAACGGATTATTGCTTGTTCCTGATCTCGAGATTCCGCCAGCTGTTATGGCACGAGCCCGATAAACGCAAGGCCTTGTTTCAGGCGATTACCAGCTCATCAGGCGCTATTGCGATGAGCGGCTTCACGGTTGTATTGTCTCTGTTCGCGCTGCTGCTGGCTCAGTACGGGGCATATCAACGTTTTGCCGTGCCTTTCAGTTTGTCGATTCTCATCATGTTTATAGCCAGTCTGACATTGGTGCCCGCATTGTTGGCTATTTTCGGCAGAGGTTCGTTCTATCCTTTCATTCCGAGAACCCCGGAGATGCAAGCGGAACGCGCCCGGAAAAAAGGAAAGCCGGTTCCTGCCCCTCACAAGGAGAAGGAGAGCCGGATCGGCCGCTTGGTGACAACGAAGCCTTGGACCGTCGTTTTGGCAGCATTGGTATTACTGGGTGGACTCGCGACGTTCTCGTCCCAAATCAAGTTCACTTACGATCTCTTATCCTCTTTCCCTGAGGATGTACCTTCGCGTGAAGGATTCGCCGTCATCGGCGAGCAGTTCTCGGAAGGAGAGCTTGCGCCGGTTCGCGTGATGGTGGACAGCGGGGGGCAAGCTTTGGACCTCGAGGAGCGGCTGAAAGCGCTGGATTACGTGGATCGCGTATCCGAGCCGCAGAATGGGGCCGAGAATAACGATATCATCGGTTATGAAATCGAGCTGTCCATGAATCCTTACTCCATGGAAGCAATGCAGCACATTCCGGATCTTCGGGAGATCGCGGAGGCTTCACTGGAGAAGGCAGGTGTCGGCAATCCGGCCGAAGCCGTGTGGATCTCCGGTCAAACGGCTACCCAGTACGACACCGAGATCGCTGGCGAGCATGATGCCAAATTGATCATCCCCGTCGTTATCGGCTTGATTACGTTGCTCTTATTGGTGTATTTGAGATCCGTTGTAGCTACCGTTTATCTGATTGCAACCGTCATTTTGTCTTACTTCTCGGCCCTCGGGCTTGGCTGGATCATCATTCATTACGGCCTGGGCGCCGAAGCCATCCAGGGAGCGATTCCGTTGTATTCGTTTGTGTTCCTGGTTGCGTTAGGCGAGGATTACAACATCTTCATGATCTCGAGCATATGGCAAAAGCGGAAGCAAATGCCGCTGAAGCAAGCGATCAAAGAAGGCGTTGGAGAGACCAGCTCGGTGATCACCTCGGCCGGCTTGATCCTGGCAGGAACCTTTGCCGTACTGGCCACGCTTCCGATTCAAGTGCTGGTACAGTTTGGGATCATCACGGCCATCGGGGTTATGCTGGATACGTTCATCGTGAGACCTTTCCTGGTACCCGCAATCACGACGCTGTTGGGCAAGTGGGCGTTCTGGCCGGGCAAAGCCCATATGGCGGCTGAGGAAAAGCCAGCTTTGAACGTTGAGAACAAAGCATAAACATTAGCAGCCTGTGACACCCGCCTCATCTTTAGACTATTTATAAGATGAGGCGGGTGTTGCATTTTGACCAGTGCGGATGGCGTCTGGTAAGATAAGGTAGGAAACGCGGATAAAACTCAGAGGGATGTGCCCCATGACAACGATACAACAAGCCATTGAACTTCGTGCCGAAGGCAAACCGGAGGAAGCGAAAAAAATTCTCCTTGAGCTGCTGCCCCAATCCCCGGATGATCCGGATATCCATTATCAGCTGGCCTGGGTGCATGATATGATGGGCCTTGAGAGCGAAGCGGTTCCTTATTACGAGAAGGCGATCTCTTTAGGGCTGAAGGATCCCGAACGGTGCGGCGCCTTGCTTGGACTTGGAAGCACATACCGCACATTGGGGATGTACGGCAAATCCAAGGAGACATTCGAGCAGGGACTGCGGGATTACCCCGGGGCGCGGGAGTTCAGGGTGTTCTACGCGATGACCTTGTACAATTTGCGACAGTATGACAAGGCGATGGAACTGCTGCTTAGAGAATTAAGCGAAACCAGTAATGACGAGGGGACCAGGAGCTACCAGAGAGCCATTGCTTTTTATTCTGATAAGCTTGATCAGGTTTGGAAATAAACGTTATCGGCATCACTTTATTATTCTTGTTAGGCGAACGATTCGTTCGAGTCTATGAAAAAACAATGTTATGCATCCAGCCCAAAGACGGACTATCATGAAATTGATCCTATCGTCACTTGCTTAACTGAATTTTAGATTGCTTTCATCTCTCACTAAGGTTTGGACCTTATACTAAGTATGTCACTACAAGTGATGGAAGGAGCAACGACGATGAACAAGAAAAACAAAATGAGTATGTGGTCGATCGGATTGGGAAGTGCTTTTTTGATGATGATGTTAGCCAACCATGATAACGTTCATGATGGTCAAGCCCGAACCGGTATCGCTTCGAATGGAGTCAGATCCAACGTAGCCATTCAATCTGTCGACAAGAACGCAGCCGTTACAACCATGCCTGAGAAGCAGGAAATAACCCCTGAAATGATCAATCAATTCTTGAAAATAGTTGCAGAGACATAAGAAATCTTGATTCCTATACGTAATCTGTTAGAAGACCAGCTCCCATGCCGAGGGGCTGGTCTTCTTGGCGTGATCCAGAAGCTAGGGCTCAGGTTTTACTTGGTGCTGGTGCGTCCCATAACGATTTCTAGTAATTTATTTGAAAAACGGGAACCCACGTTCTTGTCATATCTTACCATGGAGCTTATTATTATCAATAGGGTTAACCGAAGCGGAGGGATTATAAACGAAATGCAAAGCGATCACACGTTAAACAGCAAGCGAAGGACCACGGGGATTGGGATGTATCGGGAGATGCTCGCCAGGTACGTATTCCCCCATAAGAAGCTTCTGGCAGCCCTGACGGTGCTGCTGTTATTTTCCATTGGACTCCAATTGATCAATCCGCAGATCATCCGGTATTTCATCGATACGGCTCAAGGAGAGGGAAGCCTGACCTCCCTTTATTATGCGGCAGGATTTTTTATTCTCTTTTCATTGCTTCAACAAGGCGTTTCCATAGCGGCTGCTTATTATAGCGAGAACCTGGGCTGGACGACCACCAACAAGCTTCGTGCCGAGTTGGCGGAGCACTGCCTGTCGCTGGATATGAGCTTTCACAAAACCCAAACCTCCGGATCTCTAATTGAACGGGTGGATGGCGATGTGAATGCGCTCGCCAATTTCTTCTCCAGTTTCATTATCCATCTGTTCGGCAATCTGATCCTCATGCTCGGGATCCTGGCTTTGCTGTATCGGGAGAACTTCTGGATCGGCCTTGTCATGACGGTGTTTGTGGTCGGCAGCATTTACGTCATTCAACATATCCGGCGATTTGCGATACCGATCTGGAAGCGGTGGCGCGAGCTGAATGCGGATTTCTACGGATTCATCGGCGAGCACCTTGAAGGAACCGAAGATACGCGTGCCAACGGGGCGGCCGGATATGTCATGAATCGATTTTATGAGATGGCCAGGCGGATGCTGCCGGTTCGCGTTCGTGCGTTCATCGGATTTTTCTTGATGTGGAGCACCACGATATTGGTGTTTGCGCTTGGCAATGCAGCGGCTTTTATCGTGTGCGCCATACTGTGGAAGAACGGACAGGGCGGCTTGACGATCGGCTCCATCTATCTCGTGTTTTATTATACGGAGCTGCTGGCCAAGCCTATTGAGAAGATTCGCACCCAATTGGAGGATTTGCAAAAAGCGGATGCCAGCTTGATGCGGGTCCGCGACCTGCTTGCAACCGAGCCCAGGATCAAAGACGGCCCTGGCGCGCCGCTTCCGTCAGGCCCATTGTCGGTGGAATTCCGGAACCTTAACTTCGCTTACGAAGAGGGCGGGCAGGCTACGCTTGAAAATCTGCAGCTGCGCCTTGAGCCGGGCCAGACTCTTGGGCTGCTCGGCCGTACAGGCAGCGGCAAAACGACGATCGCACGCCTGCTGCTACGCTTCTATGATCCACAGGAGGGAAGCATCGAGCTGGCGGGAACCGATATTCGAGGCTGCAAGCTCCATGAACTAAGGCGGAAGGTCGCCATGGTCACGCAGAATATTGAGATTCTTGAGGGAACCGTCCGGGATAATCTGACCTTGTTTGATGAAGGCATAGCCGATACCCGTATTATATCCGTGTTAGAAGAGCTTGGACTAGGGGATTGGTACGGCTCGCTTCCCGAAGGGCTGGATACCAATCTGGCTTCTGGAGGCGGAAGCCTGTCTGCGGGCGAGGCCCAGCTGCTGGCGTTTGCACGCGTATTTTTGACGGATCCGGGTCTTGTCATTCTTGATGAGGCTTCCTCCCGGCTTGATCCGTTAACGGAATACCGGATCGAAGCAGCCATTTCGCGTCTGCTGCAGGAGAAGACCTGCATTATAATTGCCCATCGTCTGGCTACGGTTCAGCGCGCCGACCGGATTCTCATACTGGAGAACGGAAGAATGCTCGAAAGCGGCCGCAGGGAAGAGCTGGCCTCAGATCCGCAATCGCGGTTCAGCCGCATGCTTGCCGTTGGAATGGAGGAGGTGCTGGCATGAAAACTAGGCATTTTTTCTGGCGGTTGATTATGTACCGCCCGGGGTTGTACCTCATCAACCTGTTCGCGTGGTCCCTTATCCATATGGCCCCGCTTGTGCCCGGACTGTTAACCAAGGCCTTCTTCGACCATTTGGAAGGCACTTATTCTTTTCCTTACGGCGTTTGGGCGATTGCGGTGCTGCTTATCGGCGCTGCCTTGGCACGGATTGCGCTGATCTTCGGCGGCTTTATGACAGACGTGCATTTCCGCTTCCGCATCAGCACCTTGCTCCGCCGTAATATGCTGTCGCATGTCATGAAGGAGCCCGGCGCGCGAGCGATCCCTTGCTCGCCCGGAGAAGCCATCAGCAATTTCCGGGATGACGTGGATCAGGCCGAAGAAGCGACGAGCTGGTCAGTAGATACATTAGGGCTTGTCGGTTTCGTCATTGTCGCCAGCTGGATTCTCATATCCATCGATCTGCAGCTTACGATTCTCGTGTTCGTTCCTTTGATTCTGGTGGTGACCGCAGCCCAGATCGCAACCGCGCGCATCCAGAAATACAGGGCGGCAAGCCGGGAATCGACCGCCAAGGTAACCGGGGCGATCAGCGAAATGTTTGCCAACGTGCAGGCGATCCAGGTCGCAGGAGCGGAGAAACGCGTGGTGGAGCGTTTCGTAAGTCTGAGCGAGAAACGGCGCCAATCCATGGTGAAGGATAAACTTCTGACGGAAACTTTGTCCTCCGTATTCACGAACTCCGTTAACCTCGGTACCGGCCTGATCCTCGTGCTCGCAAGCCTTAAGATGCGAAACGGCGATTTTACCGTCGGGGATTTGTCCCTCTTTGTATATTATTTAACATTTGTTACCCAGCTCATATCGAACGTCGGCAATTTCATGACGTATTACAAGCAGATGGGCGTCAGCTTTCAGCGCATCAAATCCATGCTGCAAGGAGCACCGGCTTCTCTGCTTACCGCAGCCCATTACATTGGTATCGGCAAGGTTAAGAGCAAGCGAACCCATGAAGAGAATTCCGGTCATCATGCCGCAGGATATGGGCAACCGCATGGGGCATCCAATCACGCTGCCGGCGCTCCGATCAAAGACGGGATGGAAACGGCATATATCGAGGCACCTCCGCTCTCGCTGCTGGAAGCGCAAGGGCTGTCGTACCAGTATCCCGAAACCGGACGGGGCATTTCGAATATCAATCTGAGACTCGCGCGCGGTACCTTTACGGTCGTAACCGGGATGATAGGCAGCGGAAAAACGACGCTGGTTCGCACATTGCTGGGCTTGCTGCCAGCCGAAAAGGGCGAAATCCGATGGAACGGCGAAAGGGTAACGGAGCCGGCTGATTTCTTCATACCGCCACAAAGTGCTTATACTGCGCAGATCCCAAGGCTGTACAGCGACAAACTGCGCAACAACATTCTGTTGGGTATATCCGAGCAGCCGGGCAGTCTGGAACGCGCGCTTCATGCGGCCGTAATGGAAGAAGATATCAAACATCTGCAAAATGGGTTGGAGACGATGGTGGGTCCGCGCGGAGTCAAGCTGTCCGGCGGTCAAGCGCAGCGGACAGCCGCGGCAAGAATGTTGGTACGGGATGCGGAACTCTACGTATTCGACGATTTATCCAGTGCATTGGATGTTGAGACGGAGCGCAAGTTATGGGAGAGGCTGTTCAGCGAGCGCGGAGGTGCGACTTGTCTTGTGGTATCGCATCGGAAGGCTGCGCTTAACCATGCTGACCATATCATCGTGTTGAACGGCGGTGAGATTGAGGCCGAGGGCACGGCGGAGCAGCTGCTGGCTTCCAGCGAAAGCTTCCGACAGCTATGGTACGGCGAAGAAACAGGATAATTAGGCGGGAACAAATGTTCAACGCGAAGAAGACTTGATTAAATCAACGTCACCTTAGACAGAGGAGTGAGGGCCCATGCCAATCGCAGAACAAATCCAGCTTGTTGTCCGCACGGCAGAACATCTGCCCGTCTTGAAAGAATTCGAGCTACCGGAGGACCAAGTCCAATTCACCTCTCATCCGAAAGAAGTTTTACACCTAGGGGAAGGTCAGTTTCCCATCGTCATTTTAGCTGATGGTCATCCTGTCGGTTTCTTTATCCTGCATGCTACGGAGCGCGTCAAGGAATATACAAGTCATTCTCATGCGATGCTGTTGACTGCTTTATCCATTGATCATCGACAGCAGCGTAAAGGTTACGCCAAACGAGGGATGCTTGCGCTGCCAGCGTTCATTAGGAGAGAATTTCCTTCCTGCAATGAGGTGGTGCTGGTCGTGAATCATAAGAATGTACCGGCTCAGCAGCTGTATGCAAGTGTTGGTTTCAAAGATACAGGCAGAAGAAGAATGGGGCCGATCGGAGAGCAATGGGTGATGAATCTAACCATCTGATATAACAGCAGCTTTCTAAAGTGAAAAACATGCTGCCATCTTCGATCAACGTTGGAATTGGTGCTTAAGTTCATTCTATGATCGGATCATCATATAGGAGCAATGCCGCAAAGATCCTATGTCTTTGCGGCATTGCTTATTTAACCTGATTTATGCTCCGCCAGGTCGCTTCCAATTGCGAAGCGATATATTCGAGAATCGGTTTACTGTAGAAATATCCGCTGTGCGACAACGGATTCCAGCTTGTCAGCCAGTTACCCACGTTAACGGATATGTCTTGGCGTACCGTGCGGTCATACTCTTCGTTAATGCTTTTGAGGGGGTAAGCAAGGATATCGTCCTTATCATAGAAATTGACCCATTCACCCAGCAGATGTTCATAATAGAGCTTCAGCTGAGCTGAAGGAACCACGATCGGCTTGTCAAAGTCACGATAACGCATGCTCCACAGCGGCAAAGTGGTTCCGAGCGAATAGAACAAGGTCAGAAGTTCTCCTCGCTCCAGCGGTGCTTCGGGATTAACGACCAGACGATGCCCGCGGGAGGAAAATTGCAGATCGTAGAAAAAATTGCTGGCGATCACGGACCCCAAGCTATGGGAGATTACGCATAACGGAGCACGGGGGCCGGCTGACAGGGCAAGGCGGTGCAGCGCCTCGCTAATCGTCCGATGAATGGCCTCGTAGTTCTGATCTTCGGATTCCACGGGCTGATAAGCCACGGCATCCGCCAGATTGTTGATTACGTACTGCCGGAGGTGCTGATAACGTAAACGGTAAGGTTTAATGCTGCTGCCGATTAATTCATCCTCGCGTGCCGCAAAAACATCGGCCCAATGCACGGCCTCCATGGCCAACTGCTCATGCGGGATGCCGGAGGTCCGGGAGAAGGTGTCCCTCAAGTTTTTCATGAATTTATCCGCATAACTTTTCTTTTGTGTTCCCAATCCGTGTACAATGATCACTGCAATTTTTTGCGTCATCCAACTGCAGCCCCCTTCATCGGAAATGGAATGAATGGATATCTTTTACTCTTTATAAGCGATTAGCACTTGAATTGTAAATAGGTTATTACAGCACGAGAGAATCCGGTGATTATTCGTAGCTCTATTGAGTCATTCCGCTCATGAACGATTTTGGTTACAATGAAGGGATAACCAATGGTAACATGGTAGGAAGAAAGGCGGGGTCATTACATTACTTTTATATTGAAATAGGAGGCAGGGTATGTCTTATAAACAAATGAAATGGTTGATACTCATCATTCCAACCTTGACGATTGGCATATGGGAATATGTTCGCCATGAGTTCCTGCTGCCTTATATATCGATGGATCTTGGCAATCTGCTGGCACCTGTCATCGTTTTTTTGGTTTCCATACTGTTCCTTACCCAGTTATTTTCGTTGATTGAACGGAATCAAGAGGAGTTGAACCGATCGAGGGCATTGCAAGCAGCCATGCATGAACGGGAGAAGATCGGCCGGGAGCTCCATGACGGAATCGCCCAATCCTTGTTCCTGCTGAACGCCCAGATCGACCGAATCGAGAAGTCAGGCCGTACGGGAGACATTCCGTATCAGGAAATCAAGGAAAGCGTTCATCGTACCAATACCTACGTAAGAGAAGCTATTGCGAATCTCCGCTACCCGGCAGATCCGCAAGCCATTCCGTGGATGCACAGCATGAGCAGCCTGATCGAGGAAATCAAGCAGGAGACGGACCTGCATTTCGACATCAAGTGGGGAATTCCGGACGCCATGCTGTCAGCCAAAGAAAAGGTGGAGCTGCTGGCTTCGATCAGGGAATCCTTATTGAATATCCATAAGCACGCCGAGGCGAAACACGTCAAGATTACCGCGAATACAACGGATTCGGGCTGGCATTGCACTGTCACCGACGATGGAAAAGGCTTTGATCTGGACAAGCCGCTCGGCAGCAACCGGTATGGTATCAAAATCATGAAGGATCGGGCGGAGGCCATGGGCTGGAAGTTCAAGATGGAAAGGCGGCACGACCAGACGATTATCAACATCAGGAAGGAGAGCACAGCATGAACAGTCAACCTTTTCGCGTGTTAATCATCGATGACAGCGATCTGGCAAGAGAAGGAATTCGCACCATTTTGAGCAGCGATCCGACCTTTGAGGTCGTGGCGGAAGGGCAAAGCGGTGAGGATGCCCTGGAACTGACCGAAATATGGATGCCCGATATCATCTTGATGGATATTCAGATGCCCGGCATGGGCGGTTTGGAAGCGACCAAGCGGGTGAAGGACAAGTTCCCTTACGTTAAGATCGTTATGGTCACGGTATCCGACGACATCGCCCATTTGTTTGATGCCCTGAAGCGTGGAGCCCAGGGGTATTTGTTAAAGAACTTGAATCCCGAATCATGGCACGAGTACCTGAAAGCCATTGCGGTGGACGAAGCACCGGTGAGCAGGGAACTCGCATTCCGCATCCTGAAGGAATTTTCGCAATACGACAAGCCGGACCCGAGCAAAAGTCCCTTAACGGCGCGGGAAAAGGAAATTCTGGGACTCGTCGCCGAGGGATTGTCCAACCGCGATATTTCGAGCGACCTCTGCATTTCCGAAAATACGGTCAAGAACCATTTGAAGAACATTTTGCAAAAGCTGCATTTGGAAAATCGGGTACAGCTGACCCGCTATGCCTTCGAACAAGGCTGGATGGGGAAGAGACAGCGATAAGCAAGGTACCGATGTCCGAAGGATGTTGGCGAAGAATGAATTTAGGCAAAACAGGCATCCGTGCGCACGGGCGCTCATTTCTGCTTCACCAGAAAGATCCCGAGCGCAATAATGCCGATCCCCGCCCAGTTTTTCCAGGTGGGAACCTCCTTCAGGAACAAGTAAGCCACGCCCAACGATATCAGGATCTCCAGACATTTGGAGAAGATCAACGTGTACCCCAGCTGATCGGTGGCTTTGTAACCAAAGCGGATCCCGTACCCGATGCACATATTGGCAATGACAAAGAGCGGAAGCATCCACAACTGAAACTGCAGGGTAGGCCAGAACAGATGCTGGATATGCTTGGTTTGGTACGAGAAGACCAGATTGATGATCGACAGTCCGCCGAAGAGCAAACCGACACTGTAGATATAAAACATATAGCCCTCCTGTAACGATGGTCTTTGTAGTACGCCATTAATGTTTCCCTGTGACAACTTTCTTATCCATGTACAATTTGCAAGGATCCTCTCAACAATATTCTGATTGCTCAAAATCAGCAGGATGCTTCTTATAGGTGCGCGGCAAAAAAAGGATGACTCCCTTTCGCTGGGAGCCATCCTTTTCAGTATTAATGCGGGATGTTCATTTCTTGCAGGCGAATCTTCATCCACAACCAAACCATTCATCGGCTTCATTAGTGAACTTGGTGAAGTCTGCTGTACGCACCGCCGGAGTGAATCAATTCCTGATGCGTGCCTTGTTCGGCAATGCCTTCCGAATTGACGACGATAATTCGGTCCGCGCTCTGAATGGTGGTCAGTCGGTGAGCGATCACTAGCGTTGTTCTGCCGACGGACAGCTCAGCCAGGGACTTTTGGATTTGCGCTTCCGTCTCCGTGTCCAGTGCCGAGGTAGCTTCATCCAGAATCAAGATCGGCGGATTCTTCAGGAACATTCTCGCAATGGACAGACGCTGCTTCTGGCCGCCGGACAGCTTAACCCCGCGTTCCCCGATGACCGTCTCCATGCCGTCCGGCAGGCTTCGGATCAGTTCATCCAACGAAGCGCGCCGTGCGGCTTCCCAGATTTGATGGTCGGTTGCATTCAAGTCGCCGTAGGCGATATTGTCACGGATCGTGCCGGAGAACAGGAACACGTCCTGCTGCACGATACCGATATGCTTGCGCAGGTTTTGCAATTTGATATTCCGGATGTCGATCCCGTCCACCGTGATCGAGCCCTGATCCACGTCATAGAAACGGGGGAGTAGGCTGCAGATCGTGGTCTTTCCGGCACCGGACGGCCCAACGAATGCAACCGTTTCTCCGGCACGGATCGTCAGGTGAATGTTATTCAGTATCGTTCGGGAAGGCTCGTACCCGAAGGTGACGCCTTCGAAGCGGATATCTCCCCGTACCGATGAAAGGGATACGGCATCAGGCACATCGGCGATTTCCGGCTCGGTATCCATGATTTCCAGGTAGCGTTTAAAGCCGGCAATGCCTTTGGGATAACTCTCAATAACCGCGTTGATCTTCTCGATCGGACGGAAGAAGATGTTGGAGAGCAGCAGGAATGCCATGAATTCGCCCATCTCGATTTTGCCTTGAATGAAGAACCATGCGCCGCAGATCATCACGAATACCGTGATCAAACGCATCAGCATATAGCTGACGGACGTGCTTTTTGCCATCGTTTTATAAGCCAGCAGCTTGGTGGCGCGGAACTGCTTGTTCTCTTCCTGAAACAGCTTATTCTCATGCTCTTCGTTCGCAAACGATTGAACCACGCGGATGCCGCCGACATTGTCTTCGATGCGGGCATTGAAATTGCCCACGTTTCGGAACAATTGACGATAAGTCGTGGTCATTCTGCCGCCGAACTTAATGATCAGCCATGCCATCAGCGGCACGATAATAAAGGTCAGCAGCGCAAGCTCCAGGTTGATGTAGGCCATCAAGGAGAAGGAACCGAGCAGCGTCATGACGGCGATGAACACGTCTTCCGGGCCATGGTGGGCCACTTCGCCGACGTCGTTAAGATCGTTCGTGATACGGCCCATCAGGTGGCCGGTTTTGTTGTTATCAAAGAAGCGGAAGGACAACTTCTGAATGTGGGAGAACATTTTCTCCCGCATGTCCGTCTCGATGTTGATGCCGAGCATATGACCCCAGTACGTCACGATATACTGCAGCGCGGTATTCAGCGCATAGATGGACAGCAGGACGATACAGGCAATAAGGATAAGCGGCCAATCCTGGCTGGGCAGCAGCTCGTCGATGAATTTGCTGACGGCAAGCGGGAAAGCAAGCTCCAGCAGTCCCGCAATGACGGCGCACGTAAAATCCAGTACAAAAAGTCCCTTATAGGGCCGATAGTATGAAAAAAACTTTCTAATCAAAAATCATCACGCTCCAAGTCCTACCTCTGTCATGGTTATTGGTTTATCAATGGCCTGGGCCATTATTGCTGGCCGTCCTGAGACTGCCTCGTATCATACAATTCAAAAGCCTGAATGTACTCCTGAATGATCTGGTCCACCGCTTTCAGCTCTCCGCTGACCACGTCCCGAATAGCTTGCAGGTCCGGATCATTGACCTGTTTCTTCAGGGTCTCCCGTTTCACAACCAGGTTGTCCAGAAAAGAGAGCGCACGTCCCCGGCGGAACGTTTGCGCCATCTTCCCGCCTTCCCTGCCGCCATGCCCTTCCTCGCGCCGTCTTCCGTGGCGTCCGCCTTGCCGGTGGCTGTCCCGGTCGCGATGCTCCGACCGGCTCTGGCCCGGCATAGGTGGTTCCTCTTGCCGCATGTAACCAACCTCCTTCAACCTCAAATGTATACGTTTGTATACCAATACTCGTGATTGTATACGTTTGTATACGGTTCGTCAATCCATTTTAGCGAAAAGATTGGAAAATGAAGGAGATCGAAAGAAGATATGCTATGATGAGAGTTAGCCGCCCGGTCGATCAGGATGTTTGATTACGCACACCGGGAACGGGATGAACATGGGAAGGGAGCTGTACATAATGAATGATCATAATCATGAGTACTGGATGCATCAGGCGATTGCAGAAGCCCATCGAAACGTTCAACATGTGGAAGGAGGTCCGTTTGGGGCGATTGTGGTTAAGGATGGCCAAGTGATCGGCAGGGGCCGTAATTTGGTTACTGCGTTGAACGACCCTACCGCTCATGCCGAGGTGCAAGCCATACGGGAAGCCTGCCTGCATTTAGAGGATTTTCAATTGAAAGGTTGCACGATCTATACCAGCTGCGAACCCTGTCCGATGTGCCTGGGGGCTATCTACTGGTCAAGGCCCGATGCCGTTTATTATGCAAGCACGAAGCAGGATGCGGCCGAGATCGGGTTTGATGATCATTTCATATACGATGAAATCGCCATGCCGATGGATCAGCGTTCCATCCCCATGAAGCAGGTTCGGACAGCGGATTATTTGCTGCCATTCCAAGCGTGGAGCTCTGCGGAGCGAAAAATTGAATATTAATCGTAAAAACCGGGCTCCCTGCTAGGGGGAAGCCCGGTTTATTGTTATTTATCGATAGGGATACCGAAATAAGTATGAAGCGCTTCGGCATATTCCTGTGGATTTCCCGGTTTAAAGGTGTGGACGCCGCCGGACTTGTAGATTCTGAACTCGTCGTCATCCACGGTGTTTCTGCCTTCAGCGGTACGTATGGATACCCGGGCCGTTTTATTAAACGGTGAATCGGGGGCATGCTCGCACCAGAAGGAGGTGGTGATGAAATCTTTCGGTAGATTAGGTTCTTCCGTAAAAGAGAAGACCGGATCCCAGGCATCTTTTTTCCACTCCTCGAGCATCCAGCCATAAGCCTCGGTCTGAACCAGCCGGTAGGTTTCGTTCCCCTGGGTTTGTTCCAGGCCATCTACCAACTCCAAAGGGTGGCGAGGTCCGGCGCCTCCCACTCCGACGTCGGCAATATATCGCTGGTCTTCGATATCCACCTGCAGGATATGGTGCCGCCGCTTAGCAGGCGTATCGGTCTCATCCCGCCAGAAGCGACCGAAGTAATGAGTGACCTTAAAGCCCAGTTCCTGCAGCAGCCAGCCAAACAACGCATTGAGCTCGAAGCAGTAGCCGCCGCGATGGCGGGTGACGATTTTATCGTAGAGATGGGGAACATCCAGGGAAAGCGGAATTCGGTCAAGGATATCGAGATTTTCATAGGGGACGGTATGCACATGCTGCTCCTGCAGCCTGGCGAGCATATAAGCGCTGTTCACAATCGGGCCCGTATATCCAATACGGTCAAGATACTGGTTAACGTCCAGGCCATATGTCGGGTTACTCATTCGATCACCGCATCTTTCGTAAATTGTCAGCTTGGTAGAAGTAAGCCGTATATAATTATATACTTTATATCATAAAATAGAGCTTTCTAATAGAGAAGGAGAAGGAGGCAAAGCGGGATATGACCATGGATATCCAGGCGCTCCGGGCAGCTGCAGGAACGATCACCTTCATACCTGAGCATTATGAACTTGTCATGGAGGATAACACCCCTAAGGGGTTCGATGAAAAAGAGAGAACGTTTATTTGGGAGGACCCTCATTCCGAGAACAGCCGAATTGAGGTTTCATTAAGCCTGGAGACCGGTCAGCTGATGAGGCTTCAAATCGATCAAGAGCGTGATGACACGATACGGGGAAGCGCGATAGAGGCAGGAAGCACGACGGAGCAGGCAGCGGACATAGCTAAAGCGTTCATGATCCGGCATCATCCGAATTATGCAGCGCTTACCTGGATTCGATCAGAGATCAAACGAAATTATGTTGAGATTGAGTTTAGGGCAGAGGTCGGCGGATTGCCGCTGCCGCGCTCCGGTTGTGAGATCCGGCTTGACGCCGATTTCAATATCGTGCTTTACAAGGCGGAAGAATTCACGGGAATGGAGCTGCCGGTTTGGCCGGACAGGCTGCTCGTTAGTGCGGAGGCTGCGAAGCAAAGGATCCTTCAGGATATGGAGATGCAGCCCATCATAACCACACTGTATCCCTCTATATATGACATGGAGGGGGAGGAGGATCAACATCGGCTGGTTTATGAACCGATTCAGGGGCGTCGTAAGATCGATGCCGTTACGGGCGAGCCCTTACATAACCTGCAGCATGATTTGCTGCCGCCGACTGTTTCAATCACGCCTGCGGATCCCGGTAATTTAGATAACGCCTATACTGTTAAGCCTGTTCTCCCATCAAGGACCGGAACCGAACATTCAAGCCCAGATGAAGATTCAGATTTAATTCCATTCTGGGAGGCCCAGCTGGGCATTGATACGGAGCGGTATGTTCTGGATAAGCCCAGGGGAGACGATCAAAACCTGATTTTATTGTACTTTGATAAAAGCGATATGAACGAGGATGAAGCGGATCAATCGGCAACCGATCCGTTATCGGTGGACCGATATTTTGAACGACGATGGGGAAAAACGCTTCGCAATCTTCAAGCAGCTTACATGATACATATAGATAAGGCCACAGGCAGATTAGAGGCGTACCATTATAAACCGGAAAGCTCCGACGGAGAGGCGGTGCTCACTCGCGAGCAATGCTGGGAACGAGCAGAGCTGTTCTTGCAGAGATTTTTTCCGTCATACGCCAAGTATTTGCGACTGGAAGTGAAATGGGATTGGAAAGACGGGGTAACGAACAGTGAGCAAGAGGGAGATGAGGGCGAAGCAGAGAAGCGAGATCGGGAATTCTTCCACTTGCCGCTGTATATCGATCAATACCGGGTACGTCTGGAGCGTGTAAATATTTGCGTAAGCACGATGACGGGAGAAGTGCTTCTGTACCGCAGTGTGTCTCATGAGAAAATCCGTGAGCTGGAGGCTTGCGGGTTTAAGGCTGCGGTTTCTGCGGCATCGGCACTCGCACGATATGCGGAACGGCTGGAGATGTCGCTCAGGTGGTATATGGATGGTGATGACGGCCCGGCCCGCTACCGGTTAATCTATGATCCCGTGCACAAGAGACGAGCCAAAACAGGAGTAAGCGTTTCAGAGTATCTTTTGGAATATATAGATGCCGTGAGCGGAGAACTGATATGGTCCAAATTGTGAGCCATTGAGCGATGCTGAATCGTTGGCATGGGTAGTACCAGGAATGACCGTAGGTTTATTGAGATAGATGGAAAGGGCCAGCCATTGTCCCTAGGGTGTCAGAGCATCATGTGGGGGCAAGTGGGCTGCTGTGTGTCTGAGATCCTACAGATGCTTTAAGCCTTATATTATGCAACATAAAAAAGGGTGTCCCAACAGCCGCTTGTGCGGTGAGGGACACCCTTTCTTATGAGATTAGAGAGCATGAAATTCAGAGACGTTCCACATCTAATCTTTAGCTTGCAAGAAAACAGCCGCTGTATGCGGTCTGGCTTCTCAGAAGGCATGTCGATAGCTGTTAAGCTATTATAACGGATCAACTCCTGCGCTATCCGCAGGTGCAGTTTAATACCGGTTTGCGCGCGGCCGTCGTTTCGTCGAGTCGCTTCACAACCGTGGTGTAAGGGGCGTTAATGACAACGTCAGGCGTAGACTCTGCTTCTTTTGCGATTTGGATCATCGTGTCGATGAAACCGTCCAGCGTTTCTTTGCTCTCCGTTTCGGTCGGCTCGATCATGATGCATTCCTCCACGTTGAGCGGGAAATAGATGGTTGGCGGATGATAGCCGAAATCGAGCAACCGCTTGGCAACGTCCAGGGTTCGCACGCCGTACTCCTTCAGCTTTCTGCCGGACAACACGAATTCGTGCTTGCATAGGCCCGGGTAGGCTACTTCGTAATAAGGAGCCAGACGATGCATCATGTAGTTCGCATTCAGCACGGCGAGCTCGGAGACGCGGCGAAGTCCTTCCGGTCCATAGGTGCGAATATACGCATAGGCACGAACCAGAATGCCGAAGTTGCCATAGAACGCCTTCACGCGGCCGATCGACTGGGGACGGTCGTAATCCCAGTAGAAGGTGCCGTCCTCTCGCTTGGACACGATCGGTTTCGGGAGGAACGGGATCAGCAGGTTTTTCACGCCGACAGGGCCTGCGCCGGGGCCGCCTCCGCCATGGGGTGTGCTCATCGTTTTGTGCAGGTTGAGATGGACCACGTCAAAGCCCATGTCGCCTGGCCGGGTAATTCCCATGATGGCGTTGGAATTGGCTCCGTCATAATACAGCAGACCGCCGGCGTCGTGCACGATTTCCGCAATTTCCACGATCTGCTCCTCGAACAGGCCAAGCGTACTCGGGTTCGTCAGCATAAGGGCCGCCGTATCCTCACCAACGACGGCGCGGAGGGCATCCAGATCCACCATGCCCCGTTCATTGGATTTAATCGTTATCGTGTCGTAACCGGCTACCGTTGCGCTGGCTGGGTTTGTGCCGTGAGAGGAGTCGGGTACGATGACCTTGGTGCGTTTCTCGCCGCGGCTCTCATGGTAGGCGCGAATCAGCATCAGCCCCGTCCATTCGCCATGGGCACCCGCAGCAGGCTGCAGCGTTACTTGATCCATGCCGGTCAATGCGGCTAGGTCGTTCTGCAGGGTATACAGCAGCTCTAGTGCGCCTTGAATGCTTTCCTCAGGCTGGTACGGATGAATCTTGGCAAAACCGGCAAAACGGGCAACATCCTCGTTGATCTTCGGGTTGTATTTCATCGTGCATGAGCCGAGCGGATAGAAACCGTTATCGATGCCGAAATTCCGTCGCGACAGCTCGGTATAATGACGGATGACATCCACTTCGTATACCTCCGGCAGTTCGGCCGGTTTGCTGCGCAGCAGGCTCTCCGGTATGAATGAAGCGGCGTCGGTTTCCGGTACGTCGCATTCGGGCAGGGAATAGGCGACGCGGCCGGGCTTGCTGAGTTCAAATATCAAGGCTTTTTCCGGTTTCATACAATCGCCTCCATTTCACCAATAAACTGGTCGATTTCGTCCTTCGTCCGCCGTTCGGTCACGGCGATCAGCATGCATCCATGAAGCTCAGGGTACGAAGAGCCAAGATCGTAACCGCCGATATAACCGGCCTCCAGCAGCTTCGAGTTGACCTCCTTCACGTTCGTTCCCTCAGGCAGCTTCACTACGAATTCATTGAAGAACGGAGAGCTGAATGGGAGGGATAGGGAGCCCTTGGCGACAAGGTCGGCAGCGTAATGGGATTTGCGCACATTCAGAAGCGCTGCCTCCTGCATGCCGGCTTTACCCAGCGTAGACATATAAACGGAGGCACACAGCGCGAGCAGCGCTTGGTTCGAGCAGATGTTCGACGTTGCTTTTTCCCTGCGAATATGTTGTTCCCGTGCCTGCAGCGTCAGCACAAAGCCGCGCTTTCCGTCCTTATCGACGGTTTGGCCCACGATCCGGCCGGGAATGCGGCGCATCAGCGGTTCGGATACCGCAAAGAATCCGCAGGTCGGCCCGCCGAGAGAGGCAGGAATGCCAAGCGGCTGGGCATCGCCAACAACGATGTCGGCCCCAAGCACGCCAGGGGATTCGAGCAGCCCGAGCGACAGCGGGTTTACGCTCAGCACGAGCAATGCTTTTTTGTCATGAACCAAGGGTTCGATCGATCTCACGTCCTCAATGCAGCCGAAGAAGTTCGGCGATTGCAGAAGCACGGCTGCCGTGTCATCCGTAACGGCAGCGGCGAGCGCATCCGGGTCGGTAACGCCGTTAACGATGCCGACTTCAACGACTTCCAGATCGAGACCGTGAGCCGAAGTCAGAACGATCTCCCGGGCTTCCGGGTGAACGGCTCGGGAAATAACGATTTTCTTTCGTTTGGTCGCCCCGCTGGCAAGCGCCGCTGCCTCAGCCAGTGCCGTTGAACCGTCATACATGCTGGCATTGGCTACTTTCATGCCGGTCAATTCACAGATATAAGATTGAAATTCAAAGATCGCTTGCAGCTCGCCTTGGCTGATCTCCGGTTGGTAGGGCGTGTACGCCGTGTAAAATTCGGAGCGGGAAATCACATGATTGAGGACGACGGGAATGTGGTGGTCATACAATCCGGCTCCGAGAAAGCTGGTATACCGGTCGAAATCGGCATTTCGATCCGCCAAGCGGCGCATATGCTTCAGCAGCTCTGGCTCGCCCAGCCGTTTCGACATCGGGAGGACGCCGTTGTATCGGACGGATTTAGGGATATCGGCAAACAGGTCTTCGATGGTCTCCGCTCCGACGGCGGCAAGCATGTCGGCCTGATCTTGATCTGTCATAGGCAAGTAACGATGCTTCATGATAAGGCAGCTCCTCTTTTATAGAATGGTGTCTTAACCACTTTGGCTTTTAATTTCTTACCGCGAATCTCGACCCATACCTCGGAATCCAAGCTTGCATAAGGGGTTTCGATCAAGGCCAATCCGAGATTTCGCTTAAGCGAGGGAGATTGAGTACCGCTGGTCACTTCACCGATCGGTTCACCATTACCGTTGAATACAGGGTAATGGGACCGCGGGATACCGCGATCAATAAGCTCAATGCCAACCAGCTTACGCGGCACACCGTCTTGTTTCTGCTGTTGAAGCGCTTCCCGCCCGATGAAATCGCCGCTGTCCAGCTTCACGAAATAACCGAGGCTGGCTTCAAGGGGTGAGATCGTGCTCGAAAGCTCCTGTCCGTACAATGGCAGTTTCGCCTCGAAGCGGAGCGTATCGCGCGCACCAAGTCCGGCCGGAATGAGTCCATGGTCTTTCCCCGCGGTTAACAGGCCTCTCCAGATATCCGGCGCATCCCCGGCGGAGCAATAAATTTCAAAGCCGTCTTCACCGGTATAACCGGTCCGTGAGAGCAAGGCGGCATGGCCGCATACTTGCGCGTTCTGAATAAAATGGAAGGAGGGGAGAACGCCGAGCGTCTCCGAGGTTGCCTTCGACAAGATGTTCTCGGCGGCAGGTCCTTGGAGTGCAATCAGTGCCGTCTCCGCGGATACGTTCCGGATGGCGACATCACCTGTGACGTGTTCATGAAGCCACTGAAGATCCTTATCGATGTTGGATGCGTTCACAACCAGCATGAATCGATCCGACGACAGTTTATAAACTAGCAGGTCATCGACCGTACCGCCGTTGTCATTACACATTAGCGTATATTGGGCCTGACCGACCGTAATTCGGGTGACGTCATTCGTGGTCATGTTCTGGATGAAAGCTTCGGCGTCTTGTCCGCTGATCATAAATTCGCCCATGTGGGAGACGTCGAACAGGCCGGCGTGCTTGCGTACGGCTTCATGTTCTTGCACGATGCCGGAAAATTGCACGGGCAATTCCCAGCCGCCGAAATCGATGCAGCGAGTAGAAGGAAAATCGGAATAAAGCGGGTAAAGCGGTGTACGTTGTAATGAACTCATCTCTTCACCTCTTTAATTGGCATGGTCTATCGGGGAAACACCAAAAAAGGACAGACAGAAGGATAACAAGCCGTGCCCAAAAAGCCCGCTCGTTGCGTAATCCTTCTGCTCTGTCCTTTGTACCTGAGAGTTACCCCACATGTCATGTTAGTGTTGTGTCAAGCGTGTGTGAGTTTCCCCGTGGGTGATTCCTTATTCAGAATTCTCTCCAGAGGTGCGTCCGGTAAAGGTCCTTTTGCCTGAGAGATTCACCGTGTGATCCGGCTTACTCCTTCGGCGCTACCTGTCAGTCTGTCGGTAATCTCTCCCAATACCATCATCCGCGTGAAACATATTGAGTTGTCATCTTCCTACGTTCTTGTGATTATTATAAACGTGCCTCTCCATAAAGTGTCAACCTTTATTTCATCAAAAATTTGTTCATGTTTAAAATTTTTGTTAGAAATCTTGACATCGACTCGTCCCTGTTTTATTCTGTGGGAGAATAAGCCAACCGAATATGCGAATGACGATGGATGGGAGAGACCGCTAACGAGTTGGGGATAACCCGAGCGGCACCGAAGGAGCAAACCGTTATGCCTGCCGGGCTGACGAGTAATCTCTCAGGTAAACGAACCGCCATCCGACGCAGCTCTGGAGAGTGCGCAAGCCACCCAAGGGGAAAGATCGAACCGTTAAGAGGCGGCCGATCACAAACTCTCAGGTACCGAGGACAGAGAGAAGGCGAAAGCCTTTTTTCGCGTCCTTTTTTTCATTCACCTTAATTTCATTTTTTAAGAAAAGAGGAGTATTCGAAAATGAGCGAAATCAGAGAGAATTTGGTGTACAGCGACGATCATGAATGGGCATTGAGGGTCGATGGGAATGTGGTGCGCGTCGGTATTTCCGATCATGCGCAGTGCCAGCTGGGCGATATCGTATTCGTAGAGCTTCCCGAGACGGGCGCTGCGGTTTCCGCAGGCGATAGCATCGGCACCATTGAGTCGGTCAAAACCGTTTCGGAGCTGTATTCCCCTGTTTCCGGAACCATTACGAAAGTGAATACCTCCTTGGAAGACCAGCCTGAGCTTGTGAACGGAGAGCCGTATGAAGGCGGATGGATTATGGAGGTAGAGGTGGAAGGCGATCTGGACGAAGCGCTAGGCAAACTGCTGACCGCGGATGCTTATCGTGCCAAAGTGGATTAGGAATCGTAACATAACAATAGGAACGAACGCATAGCATAACGGCTGCGACACGTAACGAGAATTACGGGTCGCAGCCGTTTCCGTTTGTCCATTCATTCGGGGAACCATGCCACGCTTTATCCTGAGCTTGATGCCATGCGGCGCGACATGAAACGTGTCCGGAGCTCAGGCAGATTCACGATCAGAATCCCGCCGATAATGAACAAACTGCCTAGGACCGAATAAAGTGAAATCGTTTCGCCGTACAGAAATGCACCGAGTCCCAGCGCGATGATCGGCGACACGAAGAGCCAGGTGGACGGGAAAAAGGCATTCGTCGCTTTTAGCAGCCAGGCATACAGGCTATGGCCCAGCATCGAACCGACGATTGTCAAATATAAGACGGATCCTATGGCCGGCATCGTTGTCAGCCCAGTCCATTGCCCGCGTTCACTGAACAAGGATAGAAGCAATAAAGCCAAGCCCCCATGCATCATCTGCACCGCATTGATCGTAATCGGCGAGATATCCGGCATGTCAAAGGACAGTTTGCGGGTAGCAAGCGAGCCCACGCTGTAACCGATTTCGCCTATAAGGATGACCATGCAGCTCAGAATCCAGATGAGGTCGCTCCCGATCGCCAGCTTGGGCATGATGAGCACGCACACGCCCGCAAATCCGACCGCGCAGCCCCAGTAATCGCTGCGCCGGGCTTTCTTCCGCATGACTACGGATTGAATCATCAGGATCATCATGGGGCCCGTAGCCGACAGAATGGCGGCAATGCCAGAAGCTACATGCTGCTCGGCCCAATACAGCGTCGCAAACGTCAGAAACGTGCTGGTCATCCCGATCAGAAGGAATTCCTTGCGCAAGAGCAGGCTCGGTTTTGCCTTGCGCTGCAATATCATCCACAGGAAGATGAAGGCGCCCGCCAGAAGAAATCGAAGCCCCGCCGAGAGAAATGGCGGTAGCCCAGCCTCCACGCCGATTTTGATCGAGAGAAACGTGGTGCTGAAAATGGCGCACATTAATAAGTAGTTAAAAATAATCATGCTGCATCCTCCTTTTTCTATACTATAATAGGTAGTTAATAGAACAGATTTGGGTCTGATAGAACAGATACGCCTGCAAATAGGTCAGGGGGAAAGAACGGATGAAGCTTTCGATGATGGATGAAAAGGCAGGAAAAGGGTCATTGCAGCAGCTGGTTTACGACACCATTGCAAAAGGCATTGCAACAGGGGAGTGGAAGGAGTCTGACAAGCTGCCGTCAGTTAGGGTCATGGCGGAGCGTTTGAAGGTTCATCGATTAACGGTGTTGAAGGCTTATCAGCAGCTGTTAGAGGATGGCATCGTGGAAGTGAAATATAAATCAGGGTATTTTGTGGCGAGTAAGGCAGAAGACGTTTCGGCGGAACCCCTTGCATTCAGCCCGCCTTGGGAATATCAGGCCAGATCGCTGTACGTCAATCGCAGCCGCTTGTCCGACATTCACAGGCATCAGGTCGATTACCAGATGTCGGAAGCGCTCATCGATCCTGCGCTGCTGCCGAATGCATTCTTGTCCAACCACGTCAAACAAGTGTTTGACATGTATCCGAAGGTATTAAGCACTTATTCTTCGGTGTCCGGAGATTTGGAGCTGCGCGAGGAAATGGCCCGGTATTTCATGGAGAAGCAGGGCATAGCGGTTCATCCGGAAGAACTGCTGATTACGACGGGATCCCAGCAAGCGATTGATCTGATTTCGCGTTCGCTCGTCAAAAGCGGAGATGCTGTATTGATCGAACGGCCGACATATAGCCCGGCGATTGATGTTTTTGTTCAGCAAAATGTCAATCTGCTCCCCATCGAGATTACGCCGCAAGGATACGACCTGGAACATATCGAATATATGATGCGGACGGAGAAGCCGAAGCTGTTCTACATGAACCCGACGTTTCAAAACCCGACAGGATATACGGTACCGGTAACGCAGCGCAAGGCGCTGGTTGAACTAGCCGAACGATATGAATGCATTCTGGTGGAGGATGAGGTTTATCATGACATTTATTTTGGAGATCCGCCGCCGCTGCCCTTTTTTTATTACGATACCGAGGGTTACGTCATTCATATTCGAAGCTTCAGCAAATACGTTGCCCCTGGCCTGCGGATATCGGTCCTGGCCGCACGTCCGGAGCTGATGAAGGTAATCGTACCGGTCAAGGCGCTTTCGGACAACGGTACGCCCTTGTTGACGCAAAAGATTTTTCAGCATTATTTCTTCTCCAGCAGGCTGCAGGAGCATGTGGCCAAGCTTCGGATTGCGCTGGAGCTTCGAAAAGCGAGGATGGAGAACCTGCTGGCGGCTACGGATTGGAGCTGGAGCAGCCCGGGAGGCGGCTTGAATCTATGGGTACGGCTGCCGGAAACGATCAACGTGGATGCGTTATTGCAGCAATGCCTGGCGGAATCGGTAGCGTTTGTTCCCGGACGGATATGCGATCCGCTGGATCGGATGGAATCGTGGATCAGGCTTAGTTACTCTTATATCAGCGAGGTTCAGCTGGATGAGGGAATACGTCGCCTCGTCGAGATATCGGGCCGTATGAAGCTGAATTAGCGGACATATTGGCATGATTTTAAGGATGAATCGGACAGCAAAGAGAGTATTTATGGGGCTTGCTGATGAAGAGCAGCCGGTTTCCTTAAAAAAGGTTGGCGGTCATGTCACAAAAGCAGCCCCCTCCTCGTGTTATGTGCAAATCGCATAAACCAAAGGAGATGGGTTGTATTGATAAAGGATTTCACATGCGTTGTCGTAGGGGGAGGCTTTGCCGGCATACATGCCCTCAAAGCCATTCATAAAGGCTGCCAGAAAGGGCTGAACGGAAGAAAGCTAAGATTGTTCCTTATCGATCAAGGTTCCGCCCATGTGCGGAAAGTGCTTTTATTCCGCCCTGCCGTAAGTGGGGAAAGCATAACCGTCCCGTGGGAACAGGTCATGCCGGAAGGCACCCGCTTCATACAGGGCAGGGTGACTAACATTGACAAGGAGAGCAAGCTGCTGAACTTGGAAGACGGCAGAGGGCAGGAGCATAGGATGGAGTATGATGTCCTTGTGATGGCGGTTGGAAGCGTCGTGCGCCAGGCAGCACCGGAACAAGGCGGCATATCGCTGACAGGCATGGAAGCGGCGGAACGTATCCGGGAACGCTGGCAGTCCAATCTTAGGCTTGCGGCAGCAGAAACGGATGCGCAGGAGAAGCAGCGGCTGATGAGTATTGCCGTAGCCGGTGCAGGCATTACCGGAATCGAGACGTCGGCCGAGCTGATTTACGCGATGCGGGCTGAGGCGGGTAAGCTCCGTTTAGACCCGGAACATATTCGGGTGCATCTGTTCAATGCTCAGGATCGCTTGTTCCTCGAAGGGTCTGCCAAAGTAGGGAAACGGCTTGAACGATATCTAACCGAGCTTGGCATAGTCCTTCATCAGGGGAGAAGAGCGCTTAAGGAGGAACAGGGGCAGCTTCATTTTCTTGAAGGAGCTCCCATCCCTGTCGGCCTTACGGTGTGGACGCTTGGTCTGGCTCCGAATCCCGCCCTGCTTAACCTGGGGCTGCCCGTGACGGCGGACGGGCAGATCGTTGTGGATGAAAGCTACCGTGTCAAGGATGCGCCGGGAATATACGGCATTGGCGATTGCGCGCATGTGGTCGATCCCGCAAGCGGTGCTGCAGACCGGATGACATGCAAGGAAGCGATTCCGCAAGCGGCGCGGCTTGGCGGCATCGTGCAGGCGGATGTAACCGGAACCCCAGCCGCCAAGCACAGGAGCGTAAATGAAGGGTATACGGTTGGATTGGGACCCGGACACGGCCTGGTGTGGTCCCGTGCCTGGGGAATGGATCTGATGATCACAGGAAAGCTGGCTTACAAGGTCAAATCGTTCATGTGGAATTATTCCAGCATGGTTCGTTAGATATGGGACGATCCTGCTTGAAAGGATGAAAAGACGGTATGTTAGAGCTGTATGAACAGTATAAGGGTCTTCTGTTTCATCTGGCGTATCAAATGACCGGAACGGTTACGGATGCAGAGGATGCGGTACAGGATGTGTTCGTGAAGGTCCAAAGCCTTCCCATCGGACAAATACGGGAGCCCAAAGCCTATTTGTGCAAAATGGTGACGAATCGCTGTCTCGACGAGATCAAGTCAGCCAGAAATCGGAGAGAGCAGTATTTCGGTCCTTGGCTTCCCGAGCCGATTCCGGAATCCTACGGCGAGACCTATGAGACCGTCGAGAACCAAGAGCTGCTCTCTTATGCCATGCTGGTTCTGCTCGAACGGCTGTCTCCCTCGGAGCGGGCCGTATTCGTCCTGCGGGAAGCCCTGGGATTCGATTACCCGGAAATCGCCGGGCTGATCGATAAAACCGAGGCCAACTGCCGCAAGCTCATGAGCAGGGCAAGAGGAAAAATGGGGATCACGGAGGAAGACCTGATTGGCGTAGGGTCCGTTGAGGAGGAATGGGTAAACCGATTCTTCACGGCCCTGTCCGAGGGAAACGCCGAACATGTCCTGTCCCTGCTGGCGGACGATGCCGTCCTTCTGTCCGACGGCGGCGGTAAAGTGATCGCCGCGGCAAGGCCGGTCGAAACCCGGGAGCGGGTTGCCCGTTTTCTCAGCGGCATTCTGCGCCAAGCACTGCTGGAGGATGGTGTTGCGCCGGAGATCGAGGTCAGGGAATTGAACCATCAAACCGGGGTTGTTTTCCGGCAAGCCGGGAACGTAACGGGCGTCGTTTTCTTCAATATCCGGAATGGATTGCTGCAGGATATCTATATCGTGAGAAATCCGGATAAACTGACAGGGATTTAAGCCATTACAGTTTACATTGCGGCCGACCTTTTGAAGAGGGAGGCTGCTTTTTTTATTGGCAAGGGAAAGACGTTGAATGTCCCGGCGCTAAGCCTGCAGCTCGATTGCATGAGCTTTTTATGAAGGTCGCATGAAACTGGATTCGTATTCCATATTGCAGGGTAATTAGATGTCGGGTCCGCAAGCGGACCTGTTACCAAGGGAAACACTTGTCAGAGACTCATCTACTACATACCAGGAGGTTCCGATCATGGACAATTCAAATTCCAATTCGAATGTCAACAACAGCAACAACAAGACGAGCAAGGACCAACAGCTGGAACAATTTACGGTAGACAATGACGGGAAGAACTTGACCACGAACCAGGGGCTTACGGTCTCTGAGGACGAGCATTCGCTTAAGGCCGGCGAACGCGGTCCGACGTTAATGGAGGACTTCCATTTCAGAGAGAAAATGACGCATTTCGACCATGAGCGAATTCCTGAGCGCATTGTGCATGCCCGCGGTTTTGGAGCCCATGGTTATTTTCAGTTATATGAATCGATGAAAGATTATACCAAAGCCAAATTCCTGCAGGATCCTTCCGTCGTGACGCCCGTATTTGTCCGGTTCTCGACGGTGGCGGGTTCCAGGGGCTCAGCCGATACCGTGCGGGACGTGCGCGGTTTCGCAACTAAATTTTATACGGAAGAGGGCAATTATGATCTGGTTGGCAACAACATGCCTGTATTCTTCGTACAGGATGCGATGAAGTTTCCCGATTTCGTTCACGCGGTAAAGCCCGAGCCCCATAACGAGATTCCGCAGGCGCAGTCCGCTCACGATACGTTCTGGGATTTTGTAGCTAACAACACGGAAAGCGCGCACATGGTGATGTGGGCGATGTCCGACCGTTCGCTTCCGCGAAGCTTCCGAATGATGGAGGGCTTCGGCGTGCATACCTTCCGTTTCGTGAACGAGGAAGGAAAAGCGCATTTTGTGAAATTCCACTGGAAGCCCGTGCTGGGCACTCATTCTCTCGTGTGGGACGAAACGCAGAAGCTGGCAGGTAAGGATCCCGACTTTAACCGCCGCGACCTATGGGATGCCATCGACACGGGGAACTATCCGGAATTCGAATTTGGCGTTCAAATGATCGGGGAGGACGAGGAATTCAATTTTGATTTTGATATCCTCGATCCGACGAAGATATGGCCGGAAGAGATCATTCCGGTCAGAATCATCGGAAAAATGACGCTTAATCGCAATACGGATAATTTCTTTGCGGAGACGGAACAGATTGCATTCCATCCGGGTCATGTCGTGCCCGGCATCGATTTTACCAATGATCCGCTGCTGCAGGGACGTCTGTTCTCCTATACCGATACGCAACTGTCCCGTCTGGGCGGGCCGAATTTCCATGAAATTCCGATCAATCGTCCGATTGCGCCGGTTCATAACAACCAACGGGACGGGATGCACCGCATGACCATCAATAAGGGGCCGGTCAGCTATCATAAGAACGGCATTGCGGGCAACACGCCCAAGCCCGTTCCAGCCGAACGAGGCGGCTACGAGCATTATACCGAGAAGGTAGAGGGTCGCAAGGTGCAAGCCCGAAGCGACAGCTTCAAGGATCACTTCAGCCAGGCGGCTTTGTTCTGGAACAGCATGTCCGAGGTGGAGAAGCAGCATATCGTATCCGCATTCCAGTTCGAGCTTGGCAAAGTGCAGCGGAAGGAGATCCGCCAGCAGATCGTCGACCTGTTTGCAAATGTGGACAGCGAACTCGCGACAAGAATTTCGGAAGGGTTAGGAACCATTCCTCCCCAAACCAGCGGCTCCGCTTCCAAAGACTCCTCTCCGGCTCTCAGCATGATGAACACCGTGAAGCTCCCGTTAACGCGCAAGGTAGCTGTGCTTGCAGGCAATGGATTCACGGACGAGCTTCCGTTCGTGCTTGCGCAGCTTCAGCAAGCCGGCATCATCACCGAAGTGGTTAGCCCGAAGCTTGGCGTCATTACAGGCAAATCCGGCGGAGAACTGGAAGTGAAACATTCGCTCCTGGGGGCGGATTCCGTGTTATTCGACGCGGTGCTTGTGGCGGGCGGGGCGCTAAGCGTGTCAGAGCTCCTGACGGAGCAGAAGGTGCTGGACTTCATCAAGGAAGCTTATCAGCATTTCAAACCGATCGCGGCCATCGCCGAAGGAATGAATCTGCTTCCGGCGGCGAGCGGTGAAGGGATCGTGGTCGCTCAAGAGAATGAGGATTCGAAGCTGTTCGGCCAAGCCTTCATTGATGCGATTGCGGCACATCGCCATTGGTCCCGAACCATCTAAGAGGAATTGCCCTTGAATATATAGATCAGCTGCGCTATAATTCCCCTTAATCAATGGCTCAAAGTGAAGGGGATTATGACATGAACAGCATCAAATCGAATCAACTTCATCATCACAAGCAGCGTTAGCACGCCTGTAAATCTACAGGGCGGGCTAACGCTGTTCGCGTTGGCCTCCCTGCCGCATACCAAGCGCGCGGGACCATGAGGTCCGGCGCGTTTTTTATTTTCTCGGAACGAAAGGATGAGCAGCGATGCAGAACGTAAAAGGGACATATGATTATTTTGGACAGGAACAGGCTGTAAGGAGAAAGGTGCAATCGACGCTACGCGAAGTGTTTGAATGTTACGATTTCGCGGAGATGGAGTCAACCATCCTGAATGAATTGGAGCTGCTGTCTTCCAAGTATGCTGGAGGAGAAGAAATACTCAAGGAGATGTATCATCTGACGGATCAGGGAGCGCGACAGCTGGGGTTGCGCTACGACCTGACGATACCGTTCGCCAAGGTGATCGCGCTGAACCCAGGCATCAGCCAGCCATTCAAGCGATATGAGATGGGGAAGGTATTTCGGGACGGCCCCGTCAAAAGGGGCAGATTGCGGGAGTTTCTGCAGTGCGACGTCGATGTGGTGGGGGTTGCGGGTCCGGAAGCGGAAGCGGAGCTGATGCAGCTCGCAGCCGAGGTGTTCCGAAGACTTGAAATTCCGATCGTCCTCAGGTGGAACAATCGTGGCTTTCTGGGTGAACTCCTGGGAGCTATGGGTGTACCGGCCGACCTAAGTTCATCCGTCATGTTGACACTGGATAAGCTGGACAAGATCGGGAGGGAAGGGGTTCGGAAAGAGCTCGCGGATAAGGTGATTGATCCGGAAATTTGCCGCAGCGTCCTGAGTTTCGTGGATCTCAAGGAACCGACGTTCGAGCAGATTACCAGAACATACAACCTGGAGCCGGGGCGGGGCGCGCGCGAAGTTCAAATCCTGCAAAGCCTGCTGCAGCGTGTCGGTTTGCAGGACGTCTGCGTATTTGATCCGTTTCTTTCCCGGGGGTTGTCGTTTTACACGGGAACCGTTTACGAAATTTACGACGCGTCCCATGCTTTTCGATCAAGCCTGGGCGGCGGCGGCAGATATGACGCGATCATCGGGCAGCTTGTTGGACGGGAAGATATGGCATATCCGACGGTAGGGCTTTCGTTCGGCATGGAATCCATCATGGAGATGCTTCGGGACCGGGTGGTTGAAACGAACAGGCCACACGTTGTGGTCATCCCGATAGGAGAAGCTGTCCCGGAAGGATTGATGGCTGCTGCGGCACTTCGGAATCGCGGGATTCGTACCCGATTGGCTACCCAGCGGCGCAAATTGAAAAAGACCTTAGCCTCAGCTTCGGCGGAAGGCATCCCTTATGCCATTCTGATCGGCGAAGATGAAGCGGCGGCCGGCGTGCTTCGATTGAAGAACATGTCCGACGGCATGGAGCTTACATTAAAATTGAAGGAAGCGGAGGAGTTCATAAGCCGGAACTTGATGGCTTGATATGAAACGAAGGGCTTCTGTGATGTAACAAGGATGTGCAGTTTAAGGCTAACGGTTTAGGGGGAATGGAGCCGTTCTTTTTTGAATATAATGGATTTCTACCGAAAAGGTACTCGCGCTCGAAACGATCTCCAAGTAGAATAAACGTATTGGATATTACCAAGGGGGGAGCGGATCGCAATGCTGTACGAACAATTTTTCATGCTGCACCGGAAGCTTGCTGTTAACGCTCCAGTCCATACCGCTACGGAAGTGACGCTTGAGCAGATTGCCGACACGCTTTATTGCACGTCGCGCAACGCGAAGCTCGTTTTGCGCAAGCTCGAAGAGAAGGGCTGGATTCTGTGGAAAGCCGGACGCGGGCGAGGAAACCGGTCCAAGCTGACCTTTCAAGCGGATCAAGCAGAGCTGCTTCAGGAAGCGGCACAGCAGCTCGCGGAAAAAGGGGAATACAAGCAAGCCTTTGAGCTGCTTCGTACCTACGGACAAGGCATTCGGACCAACGACTCCTACGTGGAGTGGATGAACGGGCATTTTGGCTTTTGCAAGGAGATGAAGGAAGGGGAGGAAGAAGCCAGGGACTCGCTGCGGCTGCCGGTTTATCGGCTGATCGAAACCTTGGACCCCGCCGAGTGCTATTACAGTTTTCAAGCTCATATGATCCAGCAAATATTCGATCGATTGGTGGTATACGATAAAGCAAAGGATCAATACATGCCTGTGATTGCGCATCATTGGGAGAGCAGCGAGGATGGAACGAGCTGGACGTTTCATCTTCGTAAAGGGATTCTGTTCCATGACGGCAAGGAATTAACGGCAGAGGACGTGAAATTCACGGTGGAGCGCTTGGGTCAGGATCGACGGAATGCTTGGATCGTGCGAGAACTTCACAGCGTAGAGGCGGTGTCGCCCCGCGAGGTCCATTTTATCCTGAATAAGCCGAATCGGATTTTCATCCGGTTTCTCAGTTCCATATGCATGTCCATCGTGCCTAAACATCTGCTGATTCAGGATGAAGAACAGTTCTGGAGGCTTCCTGTCGGAACGGGGCCCTTTCAGGTGGAGGAATGGACCGAGGAAAGGCTGACCATTCATGCGAATGCCCACTATTATCAAGGGCGGCCGCATTTGGACAGCATCCAAATCATTATGATGCCGGAAGATGCCGAGCACTGCAACGTCAGTTGGGAGCGGCTGCTGCAGGATTCGGAGCAATTCGGTCATGGCGGCGACCATCATGCTGTGGATATCATAGAATCCTCCGAAGGCTGCACGACTTTGATTACATGGAATATGAAAAAACAGGGGCCGTTTCAATCCGTCGAATTTCGCCGCGCATTCAATCTGATCCTGAACCGTTCGGAGATGATCCGGGAGCTGGGCGACAATCGTCTTTATCCGGCCAGAGGGTTCATTATGGATGAACAAGCGCCTTACCGCAAAGACCGTTATGATCCCGAGTTCGCCAAGTCGCTGTTGAGGCAGTCGGGTTACGACGGTTCCCCCGTCATCATGGCAACGCTGGCCAATCATATCAAGGATGCCGAATGGATCCAGAATCAGTGTGCTTCCGTTGGGATTTCATTGATGATCCGGGAGATACGTATGGATACCATGCTGCATCCCGACGTGGTGAATAGTATGGACTGCATTTTGCACGGCCTAGTTCTTCCGGGCGAAGAAGTATGCATCATCGAGAATTACGAGCAGGAGGGCAGCATTGTCAAAGAGTTCCTGGATCCGTCCCTGCAGGATTGGGTAAAAGAATGCATCGATGACGCGCTTGCCAGCGAACGGTGCGAGGAGCGGTTGAGCATTTTATCGAACATCGAGGAGAGGCTGCGGGAAGAAGCGCATGTATCATTCCTGATTCATACGAGATTCTTCGCAAGTTTGCATCCTTCTTACAAGGGAGTCGTCATTAATAATCTGGGATGGCTGGATTTTAAGCAGATCTGGCGGGCGTGATTCCCGTAAAAAAGAGCAAGCGCGTACAACCGCGCTTGCTCTTTTGGCTTATAAGGATTTTGAATGGGTTTTTCGTGATCTCCGCTTTCGAAAGAACCCGTAAAGCTTATCGATAAGTCGACGATTCCTCGCATTTGACTCCGATTCACCAACGCCGATCTCATCATGAATAATGAATCTTCCTTGACGATCCAGTTCGTCCCAATGTGCTTGCCGATATTCATTTAGCTTCTCCAGCGTATATATATCGTTATTCATGGCAACCTCCCTATCAGACATTCAGGATTTCGCGGTAACTTACGTAGAATGTCTTGATAGTCTCATTATGGAGGTCAACCGAGCTTGTAAAAAGTGTAAACCTCGGCAGCCGGATTTCCCCTTTTCATGAACGGAAGGACTACCGCAGGAACCAGATCACACTTTATATTCTTTATGAGCGATGGCGCTGTTCTCAATCTGGATGGTTGAATGCTCAATGTGGAATCGACTTTCCAGAAGATCAATCGCTTGTTGAAGGATCTCATAACCAGTCACGTCATCTTTCACGACAAGATGGCAGCTCAAGGAGTCGAAATTGGACGTAATCGTCCAAATATGGAGATCATGGATGCCCGTGACTCCCGGAATGGACAGCAGGGATTTCGTTACCTCATCAGGGTTAATCGCTGCAGGTGCACCCTCCATCAGGATATGAACGGTATTCTGTATAATTCTCCAGGCGCTTTTCAGGATCAGGATCGAAACCAGAATGGAAATCATAGGATCTGCAATATACCATCCAAATGCAATCATGAGAATCCCGGCGACAATAGCACCTACGGAGCCAAGCGCATCGCCGATGACATGGAGGTAGGCGCTTCGCAGGTTCACATTGTTCTTCACGTCGCCCATCCGCATCAAGGACCATGCACTCAAAAGATTAGCCAACAAGCCGATGGATGCAATGAGCATCATGCTGCCGCTGGCAACGGCCGGCGGGTCATCAAAGCGTTGAATCGCCTCCCAGACGATAAAGCCGGCGATGACAAACAGGGCGACGCCATTCAATAGTGCTGCCAGTATTTCGAAACGGTAAAAGCCGTAGGTCTTGTTCGGCGATGAGGGCCTTGCGGCAAACCATAAAGCGACCAGACTGAGCAGCAAAGCGCTGGCATCGCTTAGCATATGGCCGGAATCGGATAACAGGGCCAGACTGTTGGTAAGCAAGCCTCCCACAAATTCTAGAATCATAATGCCGAGCGTGATGATCAGGGCGATGGCAAGACCTTTCTTATTCCCTGAGCGGGCGTGATCATGGTGACTGTGGTCATGACCGTGCTGGTGGTTGTGATGGTGCATAATCGAAAACTCCCTTCAGATAAACCCTAAGAATGTTGAACGAATGATTCAAAAAAGCCAATTAAATTTTAATATGAACATATGCTCATATACAATGTTATTTCAGACTGCTCCTGTTGTCAAGTTTTTCCGAAAAGTTAGGTCATCCAAATTATTTTTCACTTGCTCATTTATCTAGTATGCTTAAAGGGTGGTTCATTCAATGTAAAGAGAATAGGCTCAAAATCGATGGAACAAGGGGAGTTATTGCGACATGGGAGAACAGCGGAAATCGCTTGGCGAGGCTTACGGCGAAACAGCATACCCATTGATTGGCCATAGCCGCAGGAATGTTGAAGTTCTGCTCGAGGCATTTCGCAGCGCGGATGGGTCGCAGATGGGGGATACATACGGCAAGGGCGCCATCATCGAAGAGTTTCAGACGCGAATGGCAGAGGTTCTGGGTAAGGAATCGGCGGTATTCTTTCCCAGCGGAACGATGGCGCAGCAGATTGCTTTGCGGATCTGGTGCGATGATGCGGATCTGAAGCGAGTGGCGTATCACCCGCTTTGCCATTTGGAGATTCACGAGGAGGACGGGCTTAAAGAGCTGCATCATATCGAGCCGATTCTGCTTGGCGATCAGGAGCGTTTGATTACGCTTGAGGACGTGCTGGGTTTGGATCGTGACATTGCATGTCTGCTTCTGGAATTGCCGCAGCGTGAAATCGGAGGGCAGCTGCCTGATTACGCGGAGTTGGAGGCCATTTCGGCCTATTGCCGTACTCAAGGCATCAAGCTGCATCTGGACGGGGCAAGATTGTTCGAGATTACACCGTATTATCAGAAAACGGCTGCAGAAATCTGTGCTCTTTTTGACAGCGTGTATGTATCTTTCTATAAAGGCATCGGCGGGATTGCCGGCGCCATTCTGGCCGGCGGGACCGATTTCACGGCAAAGTCCAAAGTGTGGAAGAGACGGCATGGCGGCGATCTGGTCAGTCTTTACCCGTATATTATCAGCTCATATTATTATTATGCGGAAAGAATAGGCAGCATGGGCCGGTATTACGAAGAAGCCAAAGAGCTAGCAGCGATGTTCGGCCAGTGCCGAGGCGTGAAGACGAAGCCTGCCGTGCCCGTATCGAATATGTTCCATGTGTACTTTGAAATGGACAAGGAACAGCTGGAACCGATCCTGATTGATGTGTACCGTGCGACGGGGGTCGGATTGGTCGCTTATCTGAACGAGGCAGGGGAAGATCAGTGTTACTCGGAAGTCAACATCGGGGAGAGGTACGGCAAGACGCCAAAAGAGAGCATTCACGAAGCCTTCCGAATGTTGAACGAAAAATTGCAGGAAGCTGCAGGCATATAACAACAAAAAGGACCTGATTCAGGTCCTTTTTACGTGGCGCATTCAGCTTATCAGCCCCATATAGACCAGTTCCGATGGATTGGCTGGATGCTGAGCGAGGCCGATGGTATCACCGGCTCTCGGAATTTGCAGTTTCGATACGAGCGTTTCCAGCGTTTTGGTATATTGCTTTCCTCCGTTCTCGGTGACATCCAGTTCTAGGATGACGACGGGATCGAAATTGATCAGCTTTCCGGTATCCCGTATGGATCGTACGTTGGCGGTCGCCGTTAACGAAAGGGCGCCTGTCGCTGCCATCTGTGCCTGTTTCGCTTGCTCCAGACTTTGATTGATGGCGTGTCGATGTTCTTTCGGCACTAAACCCTTCATCATCATACCCGTCAAACCTTTGTTCATCATTTGATCTGCTTTCTCCAGCGCATCCTGCGGACTTTTCTTTTTGCTAAACCATCCCATAATCGAGCACCTCGCTTAGATGAATTATTTATAATTCAATGTTAGCCTCGGTGAGCTGTGGCGACAATGGTTTCGCAAGGAAACAAAACTTCGGGCAATATGATGGGATGAACCTCATCGTTTCGGAAAAACTTTTGCGGTATTCATAGGGTTCAATCAAGTTGATTCGGTTGCAAAGCCAATGAACGGTAAGTCATGATGAAAGTTTTGCGAATGAAGTTGGTCGTTTCGACCTTCTAACGCATGAATTATTTGTTTCGAAGCAGGTAGACCAGCTTTTTATAATAGACGGTCGACTCCTTGTACTTCCTTGATTCCTCCGATACGGCCGCCAATGCTTCATATAAGGATTCTAGTCGCATGGTGAGCTGAGCGGATTCGTAATACGGCAGGCATTTCAGGGCATATTCCATAAATTCTTCATGGTGTCCATGAGCCAAGGCGAGCTGGCATTGATAAAAAAATGCGGACATCTCTTGATCCGTTGTCAGCTCCAACGATTGGAACTCTTGCATGTACTGGGTTAATAGCCCCCATTGCTTTTGAGCCGCAGCCGACTCGCAGCGGTAAATCAATAGGATCGGACGGAATTGCTCCCGTACCTCCGCCGATTCCCGTTCGAGAAGTTCCGCAAAGCGCCGGATTTCTTCCTCCGCTTTTTCATGCTCTCCCTGCATCGTCAGCATGATGATCCGGTTGTTCATGATGGTGGATAACATATTCCCCTGGTTTACCGCATACACCAGATTGGCTTCCGCCATCGACAGGGTGACTAGCGCTTCCTGATACAATCCCATCGAGTAACAATAACCGCTGTAAGCGATGTACAGATCGGTCAAGCGGTGAAATAGCCGTTCTTCATAAACCCGTCGCATCGTTCCTTCAAACACCTGCTTGGCCTGGTCGTATAACTTCAAAAAAATGCTGGCCTCCATCTTGAAGTTTTGCGTGGTCAGCCATAAATCGGTCCCTTCCCGCACATATTCGCTTAACCGGTTCGCGTGGCTTAAAGCCTCATGATAACGGTTCTTGGACCGGTAGAATTGGATTTTGTAGAAAAGCATCGCTTTTTTCGCAGGCAGCGGGAGCTCGGCTTCATCGGGGCGCCCATACTTCTCGAGGTAAAAATTCAGATAGTTCTGGTGCAGGTAATCATGGGATACCGCATCATTCACTTGTTGGTAATAAACGGCTTTCATCAAAGCTACGGTGAGCTCCACCGTTAAACAGTCATGGCGATCCGGAAGATCGTGGATACGCTCTTCTGATAGAAGCGAAGCCGCTTGGGAAAGCTCTTCAAAAATGCGATTTGCGGTCTCCAGCGTATCTTGATCGGTGTTACCTGCCTTCACCAAGTAGGAAGGAGACACTTGAAGGCGCTGCGCCAGATGCCCGGCAAGGTCTTCGGGCAATGGATATCGTTCGGCAAGGATGTTCGCAAAGTGGGCAGTGGTCACGAATCCTTCAACCAGCTCTTTGCGGGATATTCCTTTCTTCTTGCACAAGTAGTCAATACGTTCTTTTAGCACGGTACAGGCTCCTTAATCATTGAATGGTTGGGAAGAGTATACCATGCTCGGTGTCCGCCGGCCGGAATGAACGTTTAAAAGAGGAGAAAGGTCCTAGTATTAAGATTCTGAAATAAAACGTGCTTTAGCCTCAGCCTGGGGATTAGCTGGATTTCCGGCCCGAAACGATCAATCGGTGCTTGGCCGGAAGAGTGTATGCGGGTGCGTAAAAGAGGGGAAATATCTAATGGTTGTTGGTGACCATGATTTGAGTTTTGGAACCGATTAAGGCCATGAGAAACGTTAGCGCAGCAATGTTCTAAACAGGTCCGCGCGTTTAAGGTTAACCTGTGGTCAAGCACCGATTTCTAGGCTGAACCGCAAATCCTCCAGCTATACTCTTGTTATTCGCAAGCTGATGTTTTATATTGACATAAGAGTAGGTCAAAAAACAAAAGAGGTGAACGGACGAGATGACTCCACGGACGAAGGAACAAAACGAAGAGATCCGGCTGCGGCGTCTGGCGCAAATCCGTAAAGCCGCTGCCGATGTGTTTTTGAATAAAGGGCCTTTACTGGAAATCCGCGATGTGGCTGCGCAGGCGGAACTCGGCTATGGAACGGTATACCATTATTACAGCAATAAGGGCGATTTGCTTCACGATCTGCTGTGGGACGCATTGGAGCGGGCCGGGAAATGGCTGGAGGTCCCGCTGAATGTCCCTCCGAAGGTCTCGCCGGATGCTCAACGGGAGGTCCCGCCAGAGATCCCGCGCGCATCTGCTTCGGGAGAGGCGCCTGTGGGCTGGCCTTTCGGCTTGGCTGCGGCGGCTGACATCGGCAATTCGGCTGCCGCGGATCCCCGCAGCGCAAGCCTCGAAACGGCTGCTGCCGCTGAGCTTGGCCCCGTCGCCGCCGCCGGCGTCCGGCTGCTGCAGCTTTGGGCGGAGGATCACGCCCTATTCCTGCTGCATAAGCTGGCCGGTGAGGGCTTTGCCGCGCTGCCTGAAGCGCGCTCGGCCCCGCTTACGACCGCCTTTCGCCGAGAGGTGCTTGTGCCGCTTGCCGCGCTGCTGGAAACCGGGCGGGCGGCGAACGAGGCTGCCGCTTCCGGCGCAAACGCGGCGGAGCCGCCGTATCGGCTGCAGCGCGCGGAAATGCTGCTGGCCGCCTTGGTCGGCTGCGCCTCGCTCTCGCTTCGCCGCGGAAAGCTGCACGAGGAGGCCATGGATATCGTGCGGTTTTTAAAACTATAGAGCTGATAAGGAGCGAATAAACATAGATGATCATTTTAAAATCACCTAAGGAAATCGAAGAGATGAAGCCGGCGAGCCAAATCGTTGCGGACTGCTACCGCGAGGTGGCCAAACTGATCGAGCCCGGGATCACCACCCGGGAGATCAATGACTTTGTTGCCAGACACATCACCAAGCTGGGCGGCAAGCAGTTTACGAAAGGGTACAACGGTTTCCCCGCCGAAACCTGCACATCGGTCAACGATGTGGTGGCCCACGGCATTCCTTCGAACCGGGCGCTGATGGATGGGGACCTGCTGAAGCTCGACATCGTCGTGGAATACGGCGGATGGTTCGGCGATTCGTGCTGGTGCTATCCAGTGGGCAATATCCGGCCGGAGGCGCGAAACATAATGAAGGTGGCAAAGGAATGCCTGGATCTGGGGATCGCCCGGGCACTCCCCGGGGGCCGGCTTGGCGATATAACGTCGGCGATTCAACAGCATGCGGAAGCGAACGGGTTCTCGGTCGTGCGCGATCTGCTGGCGCACGGGATCGGACGGAGCCTGCACGAGGAGCCGAACTACGAGCATGTCGGCGTAGCCGGCAAAGGCATTCGGTTAAAGGAAGGCATGGTGTTTACGATTGAACCGATGATCAACGAAGGTACGTTCCGCATCACGATCGACGACGATCAGTGGACGGCGAGAACGGCCGACGGCAAGCTGTCGGCGCAATATGAGCATACGATCGCTATCACGAAGGATGGACCTCTGATTTTAACGGCCCAGTAAGCTTTTTTACATTCGTTTGTCTACTAGGTTGCTGGGTAGGTGTGGGATCGGGAGAACTCGTCATCTCGTTATTCGAACCTGACACAAAGGAAATCGAATTTGTTACAATAGAGGGAAGCGAACGAACTTTGTATCATCCAATCGGGCGAGGTGAAAATGATGATGGCTCACGTTAGGAGCACGACCGTTCAAGTGGTTAAATCAGGCTCCGGGCAAAGCTGCACGGAAATAACGGGCAGAGAAATTGTTCGGAGCCTACTTCCAACATGAATTAGCCGCTGTTATATTTGTGCAGGCTTTGCTCACTATTTACACGATTCCATGTAGATAGGGGCAAGGGGTATGAAATACGAAAAAGCACAACATATTTTGCCGGAACACGTAATCAAAACCATTCAGCAGTATATTGATGGAAGTTATATTTATATTCCCAGAAAGTCGGAGAACCGCAAGGGCTGGGGAGAACAAACCGGAGCCAAGCGAGATCTGGACGAGCGGAATCGGAACATTTTCAAGTGTCATATGAAGGGTGATTCCATTCGTACCTTGTCTGAACGTTATTATTTAACGGAGCAATCGATACGAAGAATTATTCGGGCCGAACGAAGGAAAAGTTAGAATGCAGCGATATTTGAAGGATCGGTGGCGATCTTCAGATATCGCTTTTTTATGGGTGTTTGATCCTGTTTAAGGCAGAAACAAACATAAACTTGAGAACCACGCATGAAGAAAGTAAGTTTAGGAGAGATATTCTAGACGAAGGAAGTGCTATAACGGTGATGACGCAAAACATTTATGATGATGAAGGATTCTTTCAGGGTTACAGCCAATTAAGTCGTTCCGTTCATGGCTTGGACGGCGCTCCCGAGTGGGAGACGCTGCGATCGATGCTGCCGGATCTGAGCGGTGCCAGCGTTCTTGATTTAGGCTGCGGGTTCGGCTGGTTCAGCCGATGGGCGAGGGAGCATGGCGGCGCCGAGAAAGTGATCGGAGTTGACGTGTCCGAGAATATGCTGGAACGGGGGAAGGCCGAAACGCAGGACTCCAACATTAGCTATATCAAAGCGGATCTGGAGACGTTGGAGCTGGATTCTGAAAAGTATGATCTGGTGTATAGCTCGCTCGCTTTTCATTATATTGAAAACTTGCAGGGCCTCTTAAAGGAAGTGCACCGTTCACTTAAGCCCGGCGGAAGCCTGGTATGCTCCGTCGAGCATCCGATATACACGGCTTCAAGCCGTCCCGAATGGATTCAGCATCCCAGCGGGCATCAAACTTGGCCGGTTGATCATTACCAGCAAGAAGGACCGCGTACAACGAATTGGCTTGCCGAAGGCGTAATTAAGCAGCATCGGACGATGGGCACCTATCTCAATATGTTGATCGGGCTTGGCTTTACCATAACTCATGTTGAGGACTGGGGTCCTTCTGAGGCACAATTGGCGGCACATCCCGAATGGGAGGAAGAAGGTCACCGTCCGATGTTTATGCTGATGTCGGCCAGAAAGTAGCAGAGACCGAGTTTTTTGCTTAGCAACAGGGTTATTTGTGGTAAAAATCGGGCAGCGGCCGGGACATTCGTCTTGGCCGTTTTGATTTCATGCATCAATTGCTTCGGAATGATTTACCAAGTTAAGGAAAAGCATTAAAATAGAGGCTGACGGTACTCACCATACCAATACATAACAGCGAGGTAACCCTATGGACATTACATTGAAAGTTTTGGATAACGCAGACCTTAAACGTATTTGGAAAGATGCATTTGAACAGCAAAAAATACAACGCTCGGATGAGTATTATGATCGTTGTGAATTTGAAAACCAAATCGGCATACGCATCACGTTGTTGGCTTTTGTACAGGGTGAGCTGGCCGGCGTATCGCATTTGAAATATGAGTCGGCTTATCCGTATTTTCGGGATCAGAACATTCCGGAAATCAATGATCTGAACGTGTTTCCCGAGTATCGAAAAAACGGGATCGCCAATCGGATCATAGAAGAATTCGAGATCATCGTGAGCAAGAAACTGCCGCGTATCGGCATCGGGGTGGGATTATACAGGGACTATGGAGCGGCTCAAAGAATCTATGTACGGCGCGGTTATATTCCGGACGGCAACGGGATCATGTACAACAACGAACCTGTGGTGCCGGGCGACATGGTATGCGCGGATGATGATCTGAATTTGTATTTGATTAAAGAGCTGATTTCATAAAGCGGCCTGCCGCATATCGGTTACAGTTGAATGCGTGCAAGGAGAGTGGATATGAACTTCATCATTCGATTAAATATGGCGGCTGCTTTGTATGCGCTGTTCCCTTTTGCCGGGATTGAACTGATGGTCAACGTGTACCGGATTGGCAGATTGACAGGGTGGGACCTGGATCACGTGAATGCGCTGACCTTAGTCTATTGCGTTGCTGGATTCATTCTGTCGGGTTGGGGGGTTCCGAAGCTGGTCCGATATTGGTTAAACGGTCGCAAAGCAAGTTTTTTTGCTCTAATTTTATGGATTCCCTATTTCATGATGCTGGTTTACATTACGGCTGCATGGTTCCCGATCACGAATCCGGCCGACAAACCCAGCCCTGTAACAGGACTCATTGCCATAGCGGGATTGGCGCTTTACCCATTCTACTTAGCGATTCTTCATCTGTTTGGCATTGCGTCAATTTCTGTGGAACCGGGAGAAGATCCGGTCACATGAGCGATCCGGGATATACGGGAAATGAAGGATAAGCAGTTTAGTCGTTATGAAGAGGGCTAGAACAGGAGATAAGGAGATAGAACCATGGGTACAGGGTTTTCCCATTGCCTGCAAATCTTTCCGACATCTGATATCAAGAGGACAAGTCAGTTTTATGAAGAAATCGGGTTCCGTGCCGTGAACTATCTTGATGCAGACGAACCGCATGTGTGCTTATACAGGGATTCCATTGAAATCGTATTAACGATGACAGACGTGGAGGTCGTGCCGAATCGAATCCGTTACGGTTACGGGTACGATGCCTATTTTGTTGCGTATGGACTACAAGAGATCGAGCAGGAGCTCATGGAATTGAACGTGAAGATTGTCAGACCGTTAACCATAACGGATTATAACAATCATGAGCTTGTGTTTGAGGATGTGGACGGGCGCTGGATCGCCGTTGGCAACAAACAATAATCACTGAAGGATGTAAGTGAGGGACTGCATATGGTTGAAATTCTAGTCGTCAGACATGGACAGTCGGAAGCGGATATTCTGAATCGGTGTGAAGGATGGGCGGATTATGCTTTAACAGACCTCGGTCAACAGCAAGCACGACTGCTGGCGGATTGGATTCATCATGCATATGCGTTGGATGCGATTTTTTCCAGCACGCTTCAGCGGGCCAAGCAGACCGCTATCATGATCGCCGAAACGACAAAAGTACCCGTTACCTATGATCCTGATTTGATGGAGCAAAATAATGGGGTTATCGCGGGTATGTTAAGGGAAGAGGCATTGATAAAGTACCCTCTGCCCCTGGGCGGAAGGAAGCGGCATGATGCCATTAAAGGCGGAGAATCTGAAGTGCAGCTCAGAGCAAGGGCCAAGCAATTCATGTCCAAGCTGTTTACTACCTTCGATAACGAACCCGAGTTGAAAAGCGTCTGCATTGTTTCTCACGGCGGGATGATCTCGATGTTATTTCGGAGCTTCTTGAATCTTCCTTATCATACCGACATTCATGTCCCGACAGGAGATACGGGTCTTCATCTGTGGAAATATGACCCGGCAAGCGGGAGAAAGGTTATTGCGGCTACGAATTTGCAGGAGCATTTGAACGTCGAACAATGAGCTCGGTTGATTACAATGCCTATATTGTATATTCCAAAATGATGATGAATCGGAACCTTAGGAAGGTTAATGGATTTATGAAATCTAGGAACATTTATATGAATTCTATCGTGTGACCAATAAGTCCCGTTTCAGCGTTGATGCTGTTTCGGGATTTTTTATAGGTTTTTAACAAAGTTCTACATCATCTTAAATATTATTCGCAGTTCAGAGAAACTTTTTTACCAAAATTTACGTCTAATAGTATGACCTCATTAAAATATCAAAAAGGATTAGAAGGAGTTATGGAATGAAACTGAAGAAACGATCATTGCTAACCGTATTGGCTGTTGCCCAATTGGCCGCAGCTTATCCGGCGAGCGCGGATGCCAATGCCGCAGACCAAACGCAACCGTCAGTCACCCAAGAAGTGTATGAGCAAAATTCAGCGGCAACGAAATCACTAAAATCCGGGGGTACAAACGCTTCAGGCGCTGCTCAAGAGACATCCGATACGACAGAGACAGAAGGAACTCAAGCGCCGGATGAAGCAGGAACCACTGAAACAGGTACAACCGAAACAGGAACGACCGAAGTGCCGGTGGAGGAGTCCGGTGAAGTCCAAGATCCGGGAACGACTACGGTAGGGCAGGATAACCAGAATAACACGCCATCCGTGACGGGCAAGGAACTTATTCTTTATTTTAATAGCACGAAGATGGTTCAAGACGGCGTTACCTACAATGCACCGCAGCCGATGCAAGTCAAGAAGGGAGTATCCTATGTTCCCATCCGTGCCCTTGTGGATCGTGTAGGCTTCAAGGTCACTTACGATAAGAAGACCAAAGAAACGATTATCACTAAAGGAAGCAATGAGCTCCGCTTCAAAACGGACAGCAGCAAGTATACCGTCAACGGCGTAACCAAAACTATGAAAGGCACCTCTTACCAAACCAAGAGCACCTTCATGGTTCCGCTGACAGCCATCACGCAAGCGCTGGACATTCAATATAAAGTGGACAATGTTGGCAAGCGCGTCATCATGAGTCTGGAAAGCAAGCCGGTTGCCAAGTTTACGGTAGGACCTAAAGAGATCTTTGCAGGGCAGACTACAGTTACCTATACACCTCAGGTTGAGAATGTACAAGGTGAAATCATCGACGAGCGTTGGGAAGGCAAGCAAGATATATTTGATGCGCCAGGTCAATACATAGTCACTTACTCGGTTCAGGATTCGACGGGAGCTTGGAGTGAACCATACAGCCAAACGATTACGGTCGTTCAGCCGAACCTTCCGCCTGTAGCCATGTTCGAGACCGACAAGATGGAATATAAAATGGGCGAGCTGATCACCTATACGGATCAAAGCTACGACGACCAAGATAAGAACGAGGACCTGACGTACAAGTGGGAGAACAAAGAGTATGCCTTCTTCTCGCCTGGCGTGTATACCATCAAGTTGACCGTCACCGATAAGAAGGGACTTAGCTCCTCCTACGAGACGACCATCAACGTAACGAACGAGACGTTGTATGAGCAAGACGACTTCAATATGCTGTTCATTCCGGAAGGAGAGAAATTCTCGTTCCTCGGCAATGTCACTTCGCGTCCGAAGATCAATTATGATTTTTACGACGAGCCAAGCACGCTGATCCGCAGTAACAGCCCGGAAACCGTAAACAGCGAGGGCATCGTGTATCAAGAGACAGCGGTAGGCGACATGCGCTTCATGATTCACCACGTGAACAATCTGAACAAAAACGTGAAGATGTACGTGATTGCAACTAACAAGAACAGTACCCCGGTAACGCTCAGACAAGATTACCTGGGATTTGCAGGTCCATCGCCGATCGCGACGGCAGCAGGCAAAAAGTCCGTGCTGAATTATTTCCAATCCATGCAGGACGATTCGAAGCGAACTTCCGTAACGCTTGCACCTGGCGAACAGAAGCTGGTCATGACGGAGCTGAGCGAGATTCGAATGAAGCAGGGGCATGTCATTTCCCTGTACTCGGATATGTATAGCGACCTGCCGATCCAGTTCGACGTCGTAATGATTGACGAAAAATCCGATCCGTTGAAGGTGCTGAGCACGCTGCCGATCCTGGATCGCGATGGCGTTCATAACCGCGGCACCTATCCGGATTCGACGCGGATCATCCGTTATTCCGAGCTGGTGGGGGCAGAATCCCAGCGTCTCGTTCTTGGAGACAACCAGGATGACCCTAACCTGCAAGGCATGGATCCAATGGTTGGCGACATTACGCACAATACCGGCAACTTCGGGGTCCTGTATAAAATCACGCTGGATCGCGTAGCGCCGAATACCCTGATCTCGTTTAACCCGCGGGGCGGCAAGTACTCGGGTTATGCCATGATGAACGGAACGATCGTACCGATTTATTCCTTGGGCCAGGTATCCCCAGGAGAGCAAGCGGTTCTCTACCGTACAGGCGATTTTGAGCAAAAGGTTGAAATCATGCTGACGGCTGCGCCGGGAAGCAATTTGCCGGTAAACCTGCTGTTTACCCAATTGCCGGAAGTGATTCATTAAGATTGGAAGGATAAAGGCTTTGCGACTTGAGCTTCTGCTTGAGGAGCGAAGCCTTTTCTTTAGAGCGTATCCCGTCGACGAGACGCGCTGAGTTGAGTTCAAAGGTACATAAGCAGGCGGGAGCATGGATTGTCATTCTCTATTTTTTAAGAGCGTGATGATTTATAATAGGGACACAACACAATATGAGCGTTCAACACGGCCTTTTTCTATGATAGCGTGAAAGTCATACGGGATTTTAGATGTAATCGTTGAGCTTGCTGACGGATATATAAAACTTTGGAGTGATGGCTTGTGGTTAAAGCGGTGGATGTACCCTCCTGAAATAGAACGATTTTATTTTAGGAGGGCAAATAAATGAATTTCCATACCATTGATATCGAGCGGTGGAACAGACTCCCTTATTTCGAGCATTACACAAACGTAAATCAATGCACCTACAGCATGACTGTCGACACGGATATCACGCTGTTGCTTCAAGCACTGAAGATTCGGGGGTATAAGCTTTACCCGGCTTTTATTTACATGGTGACCCGGGTTGTCAATGAACGCGCAGAATTCAAAACCTCGTATAGCCCAGAGGGACAACTGGGGTACTGGGATTCCATGACGCCAAGTTATACTTTTTTTCACAAGGATGATCATACCTTCTCCAGCTTATGGACTGAATTTGCGAACGATTTTGATCGATTCCATGATCTATATGAGCAGGACATGGAACGTTATCGGGATGTCAAAGGGATCTTCGTTAAGGAGAATCCACCGCCCAATACGTTTCCCATATCCATGATCCCCTGGGCAAGGTTTAGCGGGTTCAACCTGAATATTGCCCATGATAAAGAATATTTGCTGCCGATCATCACGGGCGGCAAATACGCCGAGCAGGGAGGGCGCATGCTGCTGCCGGTTTCAATGCAGGTGCACCATGCGGTGTGTGATGGTTACCATGCCAGCATGTTCTTTCAAGCTTTGCAAAAAATGGCGGATTCCTGTGAGGACTGGCTAAAATAATGGGATGTTCGATGAATGCCCAACTCGAACGGGAAATGGTGCATTCATGGCATCATGAAAAAGGAGAGACGGCTGCTGCGCAGTCGTCTTTTTTTATCTAATCTAGTCACACCTTTAAGCTCGACAACTCGATGCTCCAAAAAATCCTCATAGAATCTTCACAAGTTTTGGTTAATAACATACAACCTTGGTACAAGGTAATCCTATAATTGCTAAGACCGAAAGGAGAATGTTGTATGTCACACGAATCATTTCAAAAATGCATCGAGGAATGCTTGCGCTGTATGGTAGCTTGTAACCATTGTTACACCGCATGTTTGGAGGAACAGGATGTTGCGATGATGAAGGAATGCATACGATTGGATCGACAGTGTGCGGATATATGTAATTTTGCGGCTCAGGCCATGTCCACGAACAGCATGTATGCCAGAGAAATATGCAGGATCTGTGCCGATGTTTGTGAAGCTTGCGGAAACGAGTGCAAGAAGCATGATGCTAAGCACTGTCAGGAATGTGCGGAAGCCTGCTTCAGATGTGCGAAGGCATGCCGGGAGATGGCAGCTTAAGCAGGGGAACGATCGAGCAGTTGGACGATGCGGAGGCTCGCTATATGCTGGAATGGTCCTATAATTGGATACATGTAGACTAAGTGGGCAGATGTAGAATGAGGGGGCACCGCTGCCTGCTGGAGTGAGACTGTTATGGTGATTGTGAGGACAGCTAATGGGTGAGTCGGTAATACGTCGCAACCCCTATATTGGTGAAATCAGCCGAATAGGGAGATTGTGTGGATAGAGGATTCGCTATTTACTGGTATTGGTACGATATTGGACTCATGCTTATTGAAGAGGCCCAGCTACTTGCTGGAAAATGCCCCAAATGGAGCTCATGAGGACAGAGGATCCGTTATTACGCCGAAATGGGCCTATTATGGTGATCAAGCGGACACAAGATCCGTTATTGCACCATAATCACGGAAGAATCCACGCTAAATCCAACAATAGCGGATCTCTTGTCCGCATAATGCCATGAAATAGGTGAAAACAATGGAATAGCGGAACCAGTGTCCGTTAACCTCACATATCGAAGTAGAGGAATCTCTATCTGCTAGAATGGGCCTGTAATTGGACACATGTACACAAAAGAAGGCCCAGCTACTTGCTGGAAATTGCCCCAAATGGAGTCGATGAGGACAGAGGATTCGTTATTTCACCGAAATGGAGTTCATGAGGACAGAGGATTCGTTATTACGCCGAAATGGAGCTCATGAGGACAGAGGATCCGCTATTACGCCGAAATGGGCCTATTATGGTGATCAAGCGGACACAGGATCCGTTATTGCACCATAATCACGGACGAATCCACGCTAAATCCGACAATAGCGGATCTCTTGTCCGCATAATGCCATGAAATAGGTAAAAACAATGGAATAGCGGAACCAGTGTCCGTTAACCTCACATATCGAAGTAGAGGAATCTCTATCTGCTAGAATGGGCCTGTAATTGGACACATGTACACAAAAGAAGGCCCAGCTACTTGCTGGAAATTGCCCCAAATGGAGTCGATGAGGACAGAGGATTCGTTATTTCACCGAAATGGAGCTCATGAGGACAGAGGATCCGCTATTTCGCCGAAATGGGCCTATTATGGTGATCAAGCGGACACAGGATCCGTTATTGCACCATAATCACGGACGAATCCACGCTAAATCCGACAATAGCGGAACTCTTGTCCGCATAATGCCATGAAATAGGTAAAAACAATGGAATAGCGGAACCAGTGTCCGTTAATATCACAAATCCATGGGGTTTAACAAAGCTGTATCTATGGCGTTATCCTAATTAGGGAATTGGTAATGCGACGCAACCCCTATATTGGTGAAATCAGCCGAATAGGGAGATTGTATGGACAGAGGATCCGCTATTTGCTGGAATCGGAATCGGCATGATATTGGACTCATGCCGATTCCTGCCGAACTGAATGACAGGATAACAAAAAGCTTACACCGTTACATAACGGGTAAGCTTTTTGAATTCCAAATAGGCTTTGGATTAGTTGACTATCGAATGAATACGAGTTTACTGTACAATTTTAGTGATAAGGTATCTGTTATAGCGAGAATGACCGATTTCCGCCGTTCAAAAAAATCCCTCTCACCTAAAATGAGAAGGATTAAAATAGTTCTATGAAGCTTTAACCGATGTCAGGAGCGTTAACTCCGATTGCTCTTGGTCGAGCTGATGGCAGCGGGAAGTTATGACAAAAGCTCCCATAGCGAATGCAACTGCGGCCCACGGCAGGTAGGCCAGGCCAATGCTGTCCACGACCAGGCTGCCCAGAAGGGAGCCGAGCGCAATTCCCATGTTCGATGCAACCGGCATGAGCGTGGAAGCGAAGTCCTTGGAGCCGGGCGAAGATTCATCTGCCAAGTCAATCAGGTATAACTGAACGGCGGTACTGAGCGCAAAGGAGAAGCAGGCGACCAGCATCAAGGATGCTAATGCCATCCACGGGAGCGATAGGGTGAGAGCCAGAGCCGTCATAATCATCGCTTGGATGGTGAAAATCACTTTCAATTTAACCCGGGAATTGCCTTGCGCTACCTTGGCGCCAAGCCAGTTGCTTAGAATCGTGAAAGCGCCGTAAGCCAGCAGGACGGTGCTGATCCATTGCTGCGGAATCCCCAGCACGTTCTCAAACAGCGGCGTGATGTACGTGTATACGATAAATACGGAGCCTACGCCGAAAACCGGAATGAAGAACGCAAGACGAATCCGTTGGTTTTTGAATAAGGCAAATTGCTGCTTCATGGAGCTTACGCTAATCGTATTGCTCTTGGGCATAACGGCCAACATGAACGCAAGCGGGATGATCCCCACAAGTGAAGTAACGATAAAAGCGGTTTGCCATCCAGCCATTTGGCCGATCTGCGTCCCGACGGGAACGCCCAGGACATTCGCTATGGAAAAACCTCCAATGATCCAGGCAACCGCGCCAGCCCTGCGGGAAGCGCTCATATGCTCACTGGTTGCGGCAATGGCCAGCGACAAGGTCAATCCGCACAGAATGGCGGTGATGATGCGAATGAACAGCATGACAGGATACGTGGTGGCGAAGATGGTCAAGTAATTAAACACCAACACCGCAATGTACGCTGACAGGATGGTAACATGCCGTGGAATGCGTCCGAGCAGCGTCACTGCAAAAGGCGTTCCGAGCGCATAAGCGATAGCAAAGCAGGATACGAGGACACCTGCAGCCGCAAGCGAAATGCTGAGAGTTGCGCTAATGTCCTTCAATAATCCAACAATGACGTATTCGGTGGTACCCAGCACAAAGGCTGCAAACGTAAACGCGATAATAAAAATGGTTTCTCTCAATCTGGTCATGGTTGTCTCTTCTCCTGGTTTCTCTTTTTGTATGGTTCGATCTTACGATATGAAAGGCTTTTCAAGTCAAGCCCCAGATCGGAATTCCAAGAGAAGCTAAAGCCGGCTTCATGCTATAATGTAGGAAAAAAAAGTGGAGTGGGTGGATACCATGCCGAATCAAACTTCTAAGCGATCATGGCGTGCAGACAAATTATCACAGATCGGTTCTTCGATATTTGCCGAGGTCAGCGAATGGAAACAAGAAGCTGCCCAGGCGGGAAGACATATCATCGATTTGAGTATTGGCAGTCCTGACCGTGGTCCTTCTGACGATATACGCGAGATCCTGAGCCAAGAAGCGCTAAAAGAAGATAACTATACATATCCGGGCACCAGAGGAACCATGGAATTCCGAGAGCAGTCGGCAGCATGGATGAAGCACCGCTTTGGCGTGAACGTCGATCCAGATACGGAAATACTGGCCTTAATGGGCTCTCAGGACGGATTATCGCATTTGGCTCAAGCCATATGCAATCCGGGGGATTTGGCTATTGTGCCGAATCCGGGATATCCGATTTATGCCGGAGCCCTTGCGATCGCAGGGGTAACGCCTTGGTATTTGCCACTGAAAGAAGAGCGGGGGTTCGTGCCCGATCTGGACAGCATACCGGACGAGATTTGGATGAAAGCAACCTTCATCCTGCTGAATTTTCCGGGGAATCCGATTGCGGTTCAGGCCGATCTTGCTTTTTTTGAAAAGCTGGTCGGTTTGGCGAAAAAATGGGACGTGCTCATCGTCCATGACCTGGCCTATTCCGAAATGGGCTTTGACGGTTATCGCCCGATAAGCGTACTGCAGGCTCCAGGCGCCATCGACATAGCCGTGGAATTTCACTCCTTCTCCAAAAGCTTTAATATGGCAGGCTGTCGCATCGGTTTTCTTGCCGGTCATGAGGAAGCTGTCGGCGCGCTGCGGGAATACAAAAGCAACATCGATTTCGGCGTGTTCAAGCCGGTTCAGACGGCGGCGGTCCATGCCTTGCGTCAAGCCATGGCTGCTTCCCACGAAGAACGCGGTGTTGCTTCGCTGTATGAACAACGCCGTGATGTCCTCGCAGCTTCCCTGGCCGAAGCGGGGTGGGACGTTCCTAAACCGCTGGCCACGATGTTTCTATGGGCTCGGATGCCAGAAGCTTTTCGCCAGGAAGCATGGAGTTCGCGGCGGTTCGCCCGCGAATTGCTGTTGAATACAGGCGTGGCGGTTATACCAGGAGATGCTTTTGGCTCTGAAGGTGAAGGATACGTGCGAATCGCGCTGGTGCAGGAAGAGGAAGCTCTGCGCGAGGCGGCGGTGCGCATAGGGAAATTTATTGGAGGTGTTTCGCCCTAAATGAAATGGCTTGGAGTCGGCTTCGCCATGTTTCTGGCGCTGACGCTGTTCCCTCAGAGTGCGGGCGAACTCGTTCATTATCAGGCACCGTACATAGAGGAAGTTGATGGTGCTGACAGCAACACGCCTTTTAAGGTGCAATATATAGACTTGGATAAGTACCAGGGCGTCAATGCGTACGAAAACACGTTTACCACCATGCCGGAGCAGGGCAGCAAATTAACCGTTAAGGTTCATAACAAGAACAGCACGAGCCACGTGATGCTGAAGGTCTACCGGGGAACGGAGGAATTCGGATACGCAGATGTCAAAGCCCGCACGGAGGGAACCCGGACATTCGCCATGCATGACGGGCGTGGAGTAACGGGGGATTGGAAGGTTTACATTACGTCGCGAGACGGGCAAATTATGAACCTGCAGATACGAGCAGGACAGCATGATTGATAGACGCTAAGACTACATTTTTTCTTTCTTATCAAGTTGTTTGTTAATTCAAGCATAATTAAGGGTGAGCGCATTGCGGAATTTTATGCCTGTACAAGCACCGGCCATAGAGATTCAATCTCCTGTTTCAGATTATGCCTATACGGAATATAGGCCGTGCCAGCCATTGATGCCATATGTAGCCTGTTATTGGAGCTTGGAATACCGAGTCACGTCCATTCAAGCTCCGCTCCATCGCATCCTTCCCGACGGCTGCGTGGATATCATATTTAATTTGAAGGCACGGACCGCCTCGGCTTCCGGTTTCGTTACGGGCCTGATGTCCCGTTATGAAGCGGCGATACTCACGCAGGAGCAGTCTCTGTTTGGTATTCGCTTCTTTGCGGAAACCGTTCGTCCGTTCATCCAATTTCCCGCTTCCGAATTTCGGGAGGGTCCCGTCCTCTTGGATGAAGCGTGGGGGGCAGAGGTGAATCACTTGAACGAAGAAATGGTGACAGCTCTTGACTCCGCCCGGCGCATCGAGCTGATTGAGACGTTTTTATTCAACGCGTTAAGACGGAGTAACATACGTTCTGAGCCGCTGGTGGAGCAAGGCATGCAGCATTTATACGCCTCCAAGGGGAGAATAACGATTCATGCCCTGGCCGAAAAAATGAATTACAGCGAGAGAAACATAAGAAGAACGTTTCAGAAGGAATTGGGCATGAAGCCGAAGGAAATGACGGACATCATACGATTCCAGAATTTGCTGCAGGAGATGCGCCGTTCCAAGCCTAACCGGTTTCCTGAAATCGCTGCCCAATACGGATATTATGATCAGCCTCATTTTATTAACACCTTCAAACGCTTATACGGCATGTCGCCGAAGCAGGCTTTTCAACCATAAATTTTGTATGCTTGGCGGCGGCAAGGTTTGTCCGTTTTTTACAATCTTTCATTCCGGTGTTGAACGACAATGGGGTATAAGTAACAATGATGATTTACAGGAGGTAATGTAAAATGAGAGCAAGCATATCCGTACTTACGATTGGCGTTGATGACCTGGAACGGTCCCTGAAGTTTTATCGTGACGGGCTCGGGCTCCCGACCGAAGGAATCATTGGCACTGAATTCGAGCATGGGGCTGTAGCATTTTTTGACTTGCAAGCCGGTGTGAAGCTGGCGATATGGAATCGCAAGGATCTGTCGGTTGAAGCGAATGTTCCCTTATCGTCCCCGAGTTCTTCGGAATTCACGATCGGCCACAACGTCGGCAGCAAGGAAGAAGTGGATGAGGTGATGGAGCAAGCCAGTAGAGCGGGCGCTACCGTAACCGTACCGGCACAAGACACCTTCTGGGGAGGCTATTCCGGTCATTTTCTCGATCCGGACGGACATTTGTGGGAGATTTGCTGGAATCCTGCATGGGAGGTTGATCTTTCGTAACGGATGTGATAAATTAATCAACGATTGTTGCGCAACTGAATATTTTATTTGAATGTATAACCTCATTAATATGGTCTGAGGGTCTCTACCAGGAACCGTAAAATCCTGATTACAGAAAATGTTTGTCATTTTTTGTAATCAGGATTTTTTTGTTGATTATAAACATGACATCGAAGAAAGGGGATTTCATTCCAGATGAATCTGAAAGTATTAATTCTAGCGATTTCGACGATATCCGTCGGGCTGGTTGAACTTATTGTTGGCGGGATACTGCCGCTCATTGCGGACGACTTGCATATTTCACTCGGTACGGCGGGTCAGCTGATTACCGTGTTCGCCCTGGTCTATGCGATAGCGGGACCGGTGCTTCTTGCGCTGACGGCAAGAGTGGAGCGCAAACGACTCTATATGATTTCCTTGTTTATTTTCTTTATTGGTAACTTGCTGGCTTATGTAAGTCCGAACTTTACGCTGCTCATGGCAGCCAGAATCTTAACCGCGATGAGTACGGCATTGATTATCGTGTTATCTTTGACGATTACCGCCAAGGTGGTTGAGCCTGCACATCGCGCTAAAGCCTTGGGCGTTATCTATATGGGGATTAGTTCGTCATTGGTGCTAGGCGTGCCGCTCGGCATCCTGATCAGCGAGGCTTTCGGATGGCGGGTGTTGTTCCTGGGTATCGGCTTCCTGTCGATCGGTTCCATGATTTTGATCTATATGTTCCTGGACCGGATCAAGCCTGAAAATGTTACGCCGTTATCCGTTCAGATCAAGGCGCTGGGCAAGATGAAAATCGCCGGTGCGCATCTGGCCACCTTGTTCATGCTTGCAGGACATTACACCATATATGCGTACTTCACGCCGTTTCTTGAATCGGAGCTTGGGCTGAGTCCTTATTGGATCAGCATCTGTTACTTCCTGTTCGGACTATCCGCCGTCGGCGGCGGGGCGTTCGGCGGGGCGCTTGCGGATCGGCTCGGATCGCATAAGAGCATCGTGATCATCATTACGTCATTCATGCTGGTATTGTTCGTGCTTCCATTATCCACATTTTCGATTGGCGTGTTTTTAGTCGTGATGATGATATGGGGGGCATTGAGCTGGAGCCTGGCTCCGCCTCTGCAGAATTATCTGATTCAAGTGGATCCGGGTTCGTCCGATATCCAGCAAAGTTTTAACAATTCCGCGCTGCAAATCGGCATTGCATTGGGCTCTGCCATTGGAGGCCTCGTGTTAGAGCAGGGAGGCACCGTAGCCAGCACGGCCTGGGTCGGCGGGGGGATCGTCATCGTGTCCCTGGTTTGTGCCGTTTATTCTTTGACGAGACCTGCGCTAACGTGGAAGACAAGCAAATAAATAGCCGTAAATTTTTTACGAATTTAAAAGACAGCCGCATCCATGCAGCTGTCTTTTCTTTTGCAATCGTTTTGTACATCGTGCGCACTGCTCCCTGTGTGCACGATGCGTGGTTCGGGGCATGTTTGATGGTGGGAGGGTTTACATCTTGGCGACGGAAGAACGATAGATGATCTTGCCCTTCACCACAATTCTGCCGAATTTGGTATCAGGGGTGCTGATTTTGCTTAAGATGGACTGGATCGACGTTTGAGCCAGCTGCTTCATATTGACTTCAACCGTCGTCAGGTGCGGCACGGTCAGCGTAGCGTAGATATCGTTGTCAAAACCGACGACGGAGCAGTCGTCGGGAATGCGGTAACCCATGCCTTGCAATTTCTGCACAACCAAATAGGCGACCTGATCGCAATTACATACGAAAGCTGTTGGCAATTCATCCGGTATCTCGATGTCGAGATAATTGCCGTGCTCATTCCGATCGTTGATTACCCAGTCCTGCCGAAGCGCGATTTGATGCTCCAGCAGCGATTTATAGTAACCCAGGAACCGATCCTGAATGCTGCTTGTGGCATGCAAGCTGCCCACATAGGCAATGTTGCGATGTCCTTGCCGGATCAGGTAATTGGTAAGTTCATAGGCACCGTAAAAATTATCCGAAACCACCGCATCAATATCCGAATGGTCATCGTAGAAGTCCAGAAACAGAATCGGCGGTTCGATGGCGTGCATGATCTCGATGTAAGGTTTGCTGATCTGTCCCAGCAGAATGAATCCGTCCACTTTGCGATCATAATAGATGCGCGGCAGCTGCAAGGCCTGTTCATCCGAGCTGCTTAAAATATGAAGTATGCCGTAATACCCGTAGTCTTCCAATCCCTTGGAGATTTCTTGATAGACGCGAAGATAGAACGATTGGTCGGGTCCGGTAAAACGTTCTGGAATGATGACGCCGATGTTGTAAGTCAGCCCTTCGCGCATGGACCTGGCAACGGTGTTCACCCGATAGCCCATTTCGCTGGCGATGGCTTTGATTCTTGCCTTTAACTCGTCGCTTACGCCTTCCTTGTCGTTCAGGGCTTTCGAGACGGTCACCGTGCTGACGCCAACTTGCTCCGCGATGTCCTTCATCGTTATGTTTTTGTTCATCGCGTTTGTCTCCTTTTATCTACAGTCGAAGTAGACCATCTGTCCGAGTATGTATGCAATCATTCCATGATCCAAGTACAGTATACCTGCTCGTCTGAGACAAATAAAGGCGAAGGCGCATTTCTGATTGTTATTCTGTTAGAGCTTGCTGCTTACATGTTCGATTCGATTTAAGATTTCCAAGCAAAATCGACTGTTATGATACGGACATTTCCATGGTCCGGCCATCTCGTGCTGATCCGGCCGTCCGTTCTCATTGACGGACCAAAACCATTCGCTGCCCGGGCGGGAATCGATAATATTTTTTTTCGTATAATTCCACATTCTGAAGACCTGTTCAAGAAATTGAATATCTCCCGTACGCTGATAGGCATTGAAAAAACCGACCATAGCCTCAGCCTGGACCCACCAGATTCTGGAGGTATCCAGACGTGAGCCTTCTTGCTCATTCATGAGCGAACCATCCTGCTGCACGGCCCGTTCAGAAACGGCATACGCCAAGTCCAGAACCATGCGCTTATAATCCGGATTCGTGCTTCCGATGACATCAAGCGCCTCATCCATCAACCAGCTGGCCTCGATATCATGGCCAAATGAAGTGACATCCACGAGCGGGTTCCAATCCTTGTCAAAAAACACCCCTAAACGTCTCCGATCAGCATCGAAAATATGATGGTACAGAATGGACAGCAGGTTATGAAGCGATTCTCGGACCACCGCCTCGGGCCAAGCCCGATAAAGCGTGGAGTAAGCTTCCAGGACGTGAATATGCGTATTCATCGTGATATGCGCGACCACGCCGTTGCCGCTAAGCATTTCGTTGGGCTGCTCGTTCCACTCCCGGTCGAACTCTTCCTTGTAGGCCTGCCGTTTCGCATCATACCCATTACTCTCGATCAGACGGTACAGCTCTTTGGCCAGATCCAATGCCTCTTGGTTCCCGGAAGCGCGGTGGTATTCGCTTAATGCATATACGCCGAACGCTTGATTGTAGATATGTTTCCTCGTATCTGTCGGGACTCCCTTGTAATCCACCATCCAATACAGTCCGCCATATTGGCGATCAATGAGGTGGCGCGCGAGAAATTGAAAGGCATGCCTGGCATGCTCTGCGTAGATTTCGTGCCCCGTCGTCCGATAGGCTGCGCTAAAGCTCCATAAAATTCTTGAACAGGCAATCCCGCCTTTGGCTGCTTGTTCATCAATCTTTAAATCGGCGTTCACTTGGCCGTAAAACCCGCCGTTGGTTTCGTCCTTCAATCCTCCCCAAAAAGGCAGGATATGCTCCAGCCATTCTTTTCGGATTTCAGAACCCAGGGTATGTAAAGTCATTGTCATATAAAGCCTCCGTTATTAAGTTATCGTTAACCTTAGAAAATATTTTAAGAAAGAGTATCGTTCGATGTCAACGAAATCTTTTACACGCAACATTATTATAAACATATATACCATTGACAGGTGAAGGTGAGGCATATAAAATTCGAATTATTACTTAAACGATTACCTAAATAATCTAATCACTTCGGTTTTGATTCTCATCTAGTACCGAGGCTAGAAATCAAATGATATGAATCCAGAGGGAGGAAGATGATGTTGATATGGATGCAGGGATGGAAGTCTATTCTAGTCGCGATCCTGGCGTTTGTGTCAGTAGGCGGTGGACTTCCTAATCCAGAAGCAGCCACAGGATTTTATGTAAACGGTACCAAGCTGTATGATTCAACGGGCAAGGCCTTTGTGATGAGGGGTGTAAATCATCCCCACACCTGGTACAAGAATGATCTGAACGCGGCTATTCCGGCTATCGCGCAAACGGGAGCCAATACCGTACGAGTCGTCTTGTCGAACGGGTCGCAATGGACCAAGGATGACCTGAACGCCGTCAACAGTATCATCTCGCTGGTGTCGCAGCATCAAATGATAGCCGTTCTGGAGGTGCATGATGCGACAGGCAAAGATGAGTATGCTTCCCTTGAAGCGGCCGTCGACTATTGGATCAGCATCAAAGGGGCATTGATCGGAAAAGAAGACCGCGTCATCGTCAATATTGCTAATGAATGGTATGGAAATTGGAACAGCAGCGGATGGGCCGATGGTTATAAGCAGGCCATTCCCAAATTAAGAAACGCGGGCATTAAGAATACGTTGATCGTTGATGCAGCGGGATGGGGGCAATACCCGCAATCCATCGTGGATGAGGGGGCCGCGGTATTTGCTTCCGATCAACTGAAAAATACGGTTTTCTCCATCCATATGTATGAGTATGCTGGTAAGGATGCCGCTACGGTGAAAACGAATATGGACGATGTTTTAAACAAAGGATTGCCTTTAATCATTGGGGAGTTCGGCGGCTATCATCAAGGTGCCGATGTCGATGAGATTGCTATTATGAAGTACGGACAGCAGAAGGAAGTGGGCTGGCTGGCTTGGTCCTGGTACGGAAACAGCCCGGAGCTGAACGATTTGGATCTGGCTGCAGGGCCAAGCGGAAACCTGACCGGCTGGGGAAACACGGTGGTTCATGGAACCGACGGGATTCAGCAAACCTCCAAGAAAGCGGGCATTTATTAAAATCGGGTTAAGGTAGATGAGATTGCATGTTAACAGCAAGCTCAAACATATGGATGCATGCAGGCTGTCGAGGAACCGTCTCGACGGCTTTTTTCTATAGGATTTTCTGAATCGACATACAGCCTATTCTTGCATCCTCTTCGAGACCTATCGACAAAGTAGAGGAACAACCTTTATGCGATATCAATATGCTTGGCTTTGGAGAAACCTGCATCTAGTGCGGGGTTTTGTTTTGATGGTTTAAATATATATTTAATTCCTACTTGACAGGTGGTATTAATTGGTTTAATCTAGCCACAAGCAAATTCATTCAGTCCTCATTAAATGATCATTCATTATCTTAGTATTGAACGATATATCAGCCGATTGGTCTACCAAAGGCTCCTGTTTACTCGATTTCGTTATTTTAACGGAAGGGGGAAATGGGAGCCTTTCTGTATTTTCCGGACATCGTTACGGATTATGACTTGGAGTCTGAGGCTATCGTTCCACAGGAAGGAGCGGCATGGAAGAAACGGATTGGGCATTAATGGAAGAGGCGGATTGGCATTTTCGCAAAATGGTGCGGAGATTTGTCAAGGAGCGTGACAAAATCTCGATAGAAGGCGTATCGCTGCCAGGTTTGTTGATCCTGAACACCATATTGCGGGATGGGGAGCAGAAGCTTGGGGAGCTTGCGGAACAGCTCGATTTTACGTCCGGAGCGGTAACGGCCTTGTGCGATAAACTTGAGGTTTGCGGGTTCGCGGTAAGAAGACGGAGCGAGAGCGATCGGAGATCGATTGTGCTGGACATCACGGATGCTGGAAGAGAAATGGTGAAGCGTAACGAATACATAGGCGGGCGTTCGATCGAACGAATATTCGGAATATTCTCGCAGGAGGAGCTGCAATATCTGATCCATTATTTTGAACGGTTGAACGATCATCTGGAGGGCTTCTCGGATTTCGTGCTTCGGCCGCCCCGCCCATCTTTCGATATGCCGGCAGCAATTGATCATAGCAAACCAGGCTCACTGAAACGCTCGAACAAATTCATTTCTTACTAAAATTCATATTAGAAAGGAAGTTGAACGATGGGACATCCAACGATTTATCCAACGGGTACAACCGTATTTCAACCGGGGAAGGCGTGGAGCGGCTACACGATTTATCAAGCCGCGGATACCGGCGCCCTCCTGATTGACATGAACGGCAGGGAGGTTCACTTATGGAAAGGGCTTCGGGGATTTCCGAACAAGCTCTTTCCCGGAGGTTATGTGCTTGGGAGCACCTCAGAGCGCGATCCGAAGTACGGGTTTCAGGATGAAACCAATCTGGTACAGGTCGACTGGGAGGGCAATATCGTCTGGAAATTCGATCGTTATGAATACATAGAGGACCCGGGTCATCCGGCACAATGGATGGCTCGACAGCATCATGATTACCAGCGGGAGGGCAATCCCGTCGGTTATTATGTACCCGGGCAGGATCCGAAGGTAGGTTCCGGCAATACGCTTATTCTTGCTCACAAAAATGTGAAGCGTCCCGAAATTTCCGACATCGAACTATTGGACGATATGATCATCGAAGTGGATTGGGAAGGCAATGTCATTTGGGAATGGGCGGTTAGCGATCACTTTGATGAACTCGGGTTTGATGAAGACGCGAAGCTAGCGTTATCCCGTGATCCGAATACCCGCGGCTTCGGAGCCCATGCCGGGGATTGGATGCATATTAACTCGGTATCTGTGCTTGGTCCTAACCGGTTTTATGATGCGGGGGACGAACGCTTCCATCCCGATAATATGATCTGGGATGCACGGGAAACGAACATTATTGCCATCATCGACAAAAAAACCGGGAACATTGTCTGGAAGCTTGGCCCTGACTATTCCACGGAAGAAACGAAGCATATTGGCTGGATTATCGGCCAGCATCATGCTCACCTCATACCGAAGGGACTTCCGGGCGAAGGCAATATTCTGATCTTCGACAACGGCGGCTGGGGCGGATACGGAAAGCCGAATCCGGAAGCGGCAGATGGCTTGAAAATAGCGCGGCGCGACCATTCGCGAATTCTGGAAATCAATCCCGTAACCTTAGAGATTGAATGGCAGTATACGCCCACGGAGGCCGGCTTTCAGGCTCCGCTGGACTCTTACCGCTTCTACAGTCCGTATATCAGCTCAGCACAGCGTCTGCCCAACGGCAACACCTTGATTACCGAAGGAGCCGACGGCCGAATATTCGAGGTGACAAGAGAATTTGAACTGGTATGGGAATATATTTCGCCTTATAAAAATATCCGCAACTCCAATATGGTCTACCGCGCATACCGGGTTCCTTATGAATGGGTGCCACAGCTTGAATTGCCCGTAGAGACCGAGATTGCTCCGCTTGATGTGGCAGATTACCGCCTGCCAGGTGCCGCACCGAGAGGTGCCGTTAGTACCGTGGAAGTAGAAGGCACGATCTCCTACGGGGAGGGAGCGTTATGCGTGGCCAGGACCGATGAAATAACGCAGAAAGAAAGGGATCGCGATGCGTAGACCTTATTTGAAACGATGGCATGCTTGGTTTCTGATATCGACGCTGGCAATGAGTTTGCTTAGCGGATGCGGTAAGGCCAGCGGTGACAGTCAAGAGAGTAAATTTCAATTGAAAATCGCCGATATTTCCACGAATGCGGTGTTTCGTATAGCTAAGAGCAAGGGGATCTTCGACAAACACGGGATTGATGCCGAGCTGGTGAACTTCGCAACGCCGGCCGAAGGCGTGAACTCCTTGTTTATTAAGCAGGTGGATGTTGCATTCGGTGCAGACTTCCCACTCCTGAATGCTGTCAGCAAAGGCGATTACTCTTTATTCGCCTCAACCGGAACAGCCACGGATTTGAGCGCAAGCGAATGGAAACTGTTCGTCCGTAAAGAGATCGCCAGCGCTGCCGATCTCAAGGGCAAGAAATTGAGTTTCTCCAGAGGCACATTCATTCCCTATCTGTGGGATGTTTATCTCGCCGATAACGGGGTTGCATTGTCGGATGTGGAGCTGATCGGGCAAGGAGGCTTCGACGAGGCCTACGTGGCGCTGAAAAAAGGAGAAATTGACGCCGCATGGGTATATGGCGCAGTGCTGAACGAAAAGTTCGGTGCCCTTGCCGAAGCCAGAGAGCTATCGGATATGTCGAAGACGCCGGTAAGGCTTGGCACCGGTTTGATCGCTTCAAATGAATTAATCAATAGCAACAAGGAAGGATTCGTAGCGCTTCTGAAAGCGCTGGATGAAGCGTCGGCTTATGCCCAAGCCCATCCGGAGGAAACAGCGGATTTGATGTACGAGGAAGTCAAGCAGCCGAAGGAAGCGACCTTAAAGGATCTGCCGAAGAATCCATGGAGCATTGGATTTACGGACAAAGCCTATGCGGGATTGCGGGGACAGAAGGAATACATGGTCGCTAACGGTATCATCGAGAAGGATTTCGAGCTGAATGATAAATTGAATCTGGATTTGGTAAGAACAGCCTTCCCGGATCGAGTCATTGATTTGAAGTAAGGAGATGATGAAAATGAGAGCAGCGTCAAGGCAGAATGAAATCCATATTGAGCAGTTGAATAAAAGTTACATGCAGGCATCAGCATCGGCAGGCGGTTTACATTATATCATCCAGGACGTCAACCTGGCGGTTAAAGGCGGGGAGTTCTTCGTCCTGCTGGGACCAAGCGGGTGCGGGAAGTCGACGCTGCTCAGTCTGATCGCCGGCTTCGTCTCCAAGACATCAGGTCAAGTAAGGGTAGGGGAAAAGGAAGTGGAGCGCCCCGGCCAGGATCGTGCCGTCGTATTTCAGCAAGCCGACTCATCCTTGTTTCCGTGGTTGACGGTTAGGGAGAATGTGGAGTTCGGCCTCCGCATGAAACGGATGCCAGCTGAGAAGAGAAGGGAGATATCCGGCAAATTTATTGAGCTCGTGGGCCTTGCGGGACATGAAAGCAAATATCCGCGCGAACTGTCTGGCGGCATGAAACAACGGGTACAGCTGGCACGGGTGTTGTCCAATGATCCCTCGATTCTGCTCATGGATGAACCGTTCGGCGCATTGGACGCGATGACAAGACGCACGATGCAAAGGGAATTGGTCCGTATATGGCAGGATACGGACAAAACCGTCATCTTCGTGACGCACGATATTCAGGAGGCACTTCTACTGGGAGGACGCATCGGCATTATGTCTGCAGGACCTTCCTCTAGAATAACGGATATCTATGAGGTGCCGCTTGCATACCCGAGAGATTTGTCAGACCCCGCCTTCCATGCCCTGTACAACCAAATCCAATCGCATTTTGACGAGTAGTGAGGAGGCGTTCCCGTGAGCAATCATCTAAAAAAATGGTCCCTGCATATCCTGTTATGGATGGTAGGACTTGGCGTCTGGCATCTGCTGTCCCTTGCGTATGGCCCGGAAATTCTGCCCGGTCCCGTCTATACGGCAAAGGGCGGATACGAATTGTTGACGGACGGCACCTTGATTCAATATATCGGAATCAGTTCGTACCGCGTGCTGCTTGGCTGGACGTTTGGCAGTCTGCTAGCGATCCCGGTCGGAATCATGATTGGGAAGGTCGGACCGATCCGTGCTTTCGCCGAGCCTTTCCTCAATTTCATTCGGTTCATTCCTCCTATTGCGTTCATAACCCTGTTTCTGGTCTGGTTCGGCATCGGGGAGACATCGAAGATCATGCTTATTCTGTATGCAACCTTCTTCATCGTGGTCTTGAATACGCTGACGGGCGTTTTATCCGTTGAGGAGGATAAGATCCGCTCCGCCCGCAGCATGGGGGCGTCCGAATGGCAGATTGTGCTGCATGTCGTCATTCCTGCAACCGTCCCTTTCATGTTCACCGGCATTCGGCTTGCCATGGGAACCTCGTTCATGGCGATTATCGGGGCCGAGATGATTGCATCCAATGAAGGCGTTGGTTATCTTATATGGAATTCACGATTGTTCTTCCGTACAGATTGGATATTTGTCGGCTTGATCTGCCTGGGGTTGATGGGATTCCTGACAGACCGGGCCGTGGGGCTGCTTGGCCGCAAGCTGTTGTCCCGGTATGGGGTGGTCAGCGCTAATTCGCTGCGTCGGTAAAACGTTTATAATACAACAGCATCAAAACAGCAACGGCACCCTTCATGAAAAGGGTGCCGTTGCTGTTCTTCCATCGACATCATGATCCGGAATAATGGATCACCATGCTTAACCGGTTCAGGGAATTACCCGAATTGTGATAGACATGTGGTTTGTCTGCCTTGAAGCGGATGGATTCACCTTGCTTTACCGTATATTCCTCATGATCGACACGAATGGTGACCTCACCATCGAAAACGGTAATAAACTCTTCCGTACCCTCGATATGGGCCTCTGCACTTAAATAACCGCCATGTTCCATTTCTAATGAATACATCTCGAAGCGCCGCCCGTCTTCATACGGGAAATACGGATAAATTCGAATGCGGCCGTTATCCTCAACCAATGCCTGCACCTCTTCCCGTGATACCACGACGGTACCAGAATGCGGCTCATTGATCAACGACGAAAAAGAAAGCTTTAATCCGTTGGCGATCTTCCATACGGTGGTTATGGAGGGGCTCGATTCCCCGCGTTCAATCTGACCCAGCATCGTCTTGCTGATGCCGGTCATTTCCGCGACTTTATCCAAACTCAGCTTTCTCTGCTCCCGGAGCATCTTTAAATTGTTCGCCAATATCAAATTGATGGGCTTCAAATGTTGGTTCACCTCTATATTGTACATATTGTGCGTTATAACATACATGATGTATAATGATAACGCACGGTCGCTATAACGACCGATTAGAATCACTATAACATACAAACAAGAAAGGAGTTAAGAGCTTGTTTATCCTTCCGCTGTTGACCTATGCCATTGTAGCTTCATTTACGCCCGGTCCCAACAACATTATTTCGATGACCAATGCACGAAGTTACGGTTTTCGAGCAACGATGCGCTTTATCGGCGGGGTTGCAGCCGGGTGTTTGATCATCATGCTGCTGTCCAGCTACTTCAACTTGGCCATGTATCAATATATCCCGAAGATTCGATCGGTTATGAATATGATCGGTTTCCTGTATATGATTTATCTTGCCGTAAAAATCATGCGAAGCAGGCCGCAGGGGGATGCAGATGATAAGCCAGGCGGATTTAACAGCTTTACGTTCGGATTCATATTTCAATTCATGAATCCGAAGGTCATTTTATACGGGATTACGGCCGTATCGACCTTCGTGATGCCAATCGCAACAACCCATGTGCAGCTGTTATTATTCTCGATACTGCTCACCATCGTTGGCATTTGCGCCAATATGACCTGGGCGCTATGCGGTTCGCTGTTCCAGAACCTGTTGTCCCGATATGAACGTACGTTTAATGTATTGATGGGACTGCTTCTGATATACAGCGCATTCTCAATTTATGCAGCGAATGGATAGCAAGCGGGCCTCGGCGTGCACGGATGCCATACCAAATAAAACAAGGCTTTCCGGAACGTTCATCCGGAAAGCCTTGTTTGGGTTATTCGAAGATTTTGGAAATCTGTTCTTTCAGTTTGTTAGCGGAAGCATGGAATTGGGTCAATTCCTCGTCGTTAAACTCAAGGCTAAGAATTTCCCGCACGCCGGTGCGGTCAACCACGCAAGGCACCCCTAGATATACGTCGGACACGCCATGGTAGTCTGTAAGCAGCGTGGACACATTGAGAACGGAACCCTCGTTTTGCAAAATGGAGACGATGATCCGGTCAAGCGCCAATGCGATAGCATAGGAAGTGGAGCCTTTGGCGTTTATGATTTCATATGCGGCGTTCTTGGTACGATCAAAGATATCTTCCCTTTCCTCGTCCGTCAGATCGATCCCGATACCGGCAATGTTGGCGATGCTCCAGAGCGGCAGCTCGGAATCGCCGTGTTCGCCGACGATATGGGCGTGAATGCTGCGCGGATTGATGCCTTTGTTTTGCCCGATCAAATAACGGAAGCGGGCGCTGTCGAGCAGGGTACCGGAACCGATTACCCGATTAACCGGGAAGCCGCTCTTTTTCAATGTGACGTAAGACAGGATATCAACCGGATTCGTAGCCACGAGAATGATGCCGTGATCATTGTATTTCACGATATTTTGAATAATATCGTCAAATATGGCCGTATTCCGCTTCAATAAATCAATTCGCGTCTCGCCCGGTCTTTGGTTGGAGCCTGCGGCAATGACAATGATGTCTGCATCCTTGCAATCGCTGTAATCTCCAGCCCAAAGTTTCACCCCGCCGGCAAAAGGGAGGCCGTGGTTCATATCCAAGGCTTCGCCAAGAGCCTTGTCATGGTTGGCATCGATCAATACCAGTTCAGATACTCTTTCCCGCAAGAATAAGGTGTACGCAGTCGTTGCTCCTACAGCTCCTGTACCAATGATTACGACGCGGGACGGGCGCTGAGCTTCATTTTTTGTCATCCATGTTTCTCTCCCTTGCACTCAGTTAATGAATCCTATACATGGAAAGCTTCTAATTACTTACCCTAATAAGCAGTTGTATACACAACAACTCCATTAGGCGCTTTCGATAGTAATGATAACATATTCAGGAAGATTTAAGCAGTGGGAGTGTGATTTAAGTTACGTTCATGCTCACTATAGAAGGTTTTGATCGCACGTTATCTTCTATATGTCCTAGATGCCGATGTCGAACCGCAGTCAGTGCGATTCCATATCATGCGAATGAAGTAAACCGCTCCTTTAGCTCCTGAAGCATGACCTTCCGGTAATCGTTCCCGTCATGGTAGAGTTCACCGATCCTTGTGTAGACCTGATCCAATTGTTCCTGATACGAATCGGCTTGTTTATCAGCGTGTTTTCTTTTGAACTCGTCCATGACGTTTTGGATGTATGCCGGTCGTGCGCCCCATTGTCCAAGAACCGCGCCTGTTGCCGCATTAAGGAAGAGGGCGATCGGTTGAGCGCGGCCACCGCCCGTAAGAAAGAGATCCATCGTTTCCAGATGCTCTTCCATGATGAGCACTTCGGTCGGTATGCGGCTGTATTCCATTACCCGGAACAAGACGGGAACATTCCAGATCACATCCGGACACCAATCCGTACAGAGGATAAGGCAGTGCAGTTGGCCATGCTCGTTACGTTCAGCGAAGAACCGTTGAACTTCTTGGTCGTCCCATTGAAAGCGGTCATAGATTTGCCTAAACTGTTCCTTGGTGTTGGGGATTCGGCTCAGTTTCATTTCCAGGCTCCTCATGCCCTCCATAAATTGACGGGGGGATATGCCTTGCCCTATTTTGTGCCGAAGATGGATAAGCGTTGTCATTGGCTCATTCGTCCTTTCGTACTGAACGGGTAGTTTTAGTGTACATTCAGCCTATAGCTAGCTTAGAATATATTTGACCACATAGAAATGGTCACTTTGGAGCTGTTTATGCAAGTCAGATTGAATGGAATGTGGGTCGTGAATTTATATTAAAAAGCCTGAGGTGGTCCATTATGTTTGATATCCTTTTACCCGAGCAAAGCGAGTTTCCGTTATACCAGCAATTATACCTTCAACTTCGTGAGGGTATCCGAAACGGCGCCATTCCCGACGGACAACGATTGCCATCCGTGCGATCCCTCCAGCTTCAGCTTAATATAAGCAAGACGCCGATCGAGACGGCTTATCAGATGCTGACGGCAGAAGGGTATGTGATCAGCAAACCGAGGTCGGGGCTATACGTCATGAATCCCTACAAGGAATTCTCCTACTCCCAACAGCATCAACAGCCGCCCTCCATGACCACGATACCGGTTATTCGTTCCCATGCGCATACCAATCCCAATGTCATCGATTTCAATCCAACCCGATTAGATCAAGCTGCCTTCCCGGTACGAATTTGGAATAAAATGCTCAAGGAAGCGCTGGACCACCATGTATGCGAGATCGGAGGGTATGGGGATCCACAAGGCGAATACGCCCTTCGGCGCGTGGTTTCCGAATATTTGCGGAATTCCAGAGGGGTCAATTCGACGCCGGATCAAATAGTTATCGGTGCCGGAACGGCATATAGCATAGGTCTCCTCTCCAGGATGCTGAAAGGGATGAAGCATGTTGCCGTTGAGGAACCGGGTTACAGCCTGGTACGGGATCAATTTCAGCTGAATGGCTGCGAGATTCTTCCGATATCGCTTGGCGATAAGGGGATCTCGCTTGACCGATTGGAGCAAAGTCATGCAGAGCTCGTGTACGTAACGCATTCTCACCAGTTCCCGACAGGAAGCATTATGCCGTATCCGGAGCGGGAACGATTGCTGGAGTGGGCGAATGCTAAACATGCATACATCATCGAGGATGATTACGACGGCGAGTTTCGCTATCAAGGCAAGCCGATTGCTTCGCTGCAAGGATTGGACGATAACGGACGGGTGATTTACGCCGGCACCTTCTCGAAAGTGCTCACCCCCGCACTGCGAATGAACTATCTGGTTCTTCCACAGGCACTGCAGCATCAGTTGACCCAAATGCAGCAGGAGGTGTTTTTTGCCCCATCGCGTGTGGAGCAGTGGGCCATGACCGCTTTTTTCGAACAGGGGCATTGGTTTCGCCATATTCGCAAAGTTCGTAACCTGTACAAGAAAAGACATCATCGGTTGATCGAGCTGATCGAGGCTCATCTTGGTAACTTTGTTGAAATTACGGGTCAGAATGCCGGACTTCACCTTCAACTGCTCGTCAAAAAAGAAGCTACCTCGGAGGAATTGATTCAGGAGGCTGCGAAAGCCGGCGTGAAAGTATACGACTTGCGGAAGACGTGGATAAATCAGCGTCAAGACGCTGGACAGTACCCGAGGATATACTTGGGATTTGCCAGCTTGAATGCGTCCGAAATGGAAACGGGCATTCGGCTGCTGCAAAAAGCCTGGGACATGAACTAACCACTCGGGACCCTCCTGTCTTTTATAACACCAACAAACTGACCATTCCATGCAGGTCAATTTGTTAGTTATGATAAGCTAACAACAGGAGAAGGAGAGCAGGTATTTATGATCACGCATAGCGAGGTAAAGGCGTATTTGAACCGATTAGGAATATCCGAAATCAAGGCTCCGACAAAGGAATATTTATTCGAGCTGCATAAAGCGCACGTGGCAAGAATTCCTTGGCAGACCCTGGATATTTTTGCCGGGGAACCGACTCCCTTGGATATCCAAAATTCGGTGCAACTGCTGATCCATCAACGAAGCGGTTATTGTTTTCATTTGAATGGAGCTTTTACCGCTCTTCTTCGAGCCTTGGGGTATGCGGTTAGTTGGCATAAGGCCGGCGTACAGCCGTTAGGACAAGAGCCACGGATTAACGGCTTCCATCTTGGGTTAACGGTCAGCCTCATGAACGAAGAACTTGGGGAAGAAGAGTCTTGGCTTGTCGACGTCGGTCTCGGGGATATGCCATGGGAGCCGATTCCATTGAAATTCGGGAAATATGAACAGGGGCCGTTCACGTATGTGCTTGAGCCGTCCGGCATAACGGATCAGGGCTGGCGGTTGATTCATGATCCCCAATATTCCTATGTAGGGGTAGATTATGCGCCTGAGGTTGTAAACAGCTTGGAATTATTTAAAACAAATCATGAATTTTACAGCCGATCGCCGGAATCCCCATGGATGGATCTATTGGTTGTCAGGCAGCGGCACGATGTGGGCATGAACGAGCTTAAAGGCTGCATTTGGAGAAAATGGAACGGCAGCATGCTGGATACCGTAGAGGTCTCGTCGAAATCGGAGTGGTTCGAGATCCTGGCGGACGTATTTTACGAGCCGCTCGTCAACTACTCCACTTTAGAACGGGATCAGATTTGGGCAAAGGTGTGCAAGCATCATCAGAATTGGCTGAGGCTTGTGGAAGATCAACGATCTTAGAGGGGCCAGTCCGGCATCTCGTGTGACTCCTAAGCTGATCTCTCCTTCGTCATAGAACGATCTAAACCAATCTGTCTCTTGAATGCCTGCAACCCCAGGTGGTAAGATGGTACTTAAATTTCATGTCGCGAAGCACATGAACATGTTCCATAACCTACCTGTAAGGAGTTAAATGCATGGCAACCATCGATGATTTTACCAAGCTGGATATTCGCATCGGGACGGTCGTGGAAGCAGAGCCCTTCCCGGAAGCGCGCGTTCCCGCCATTAAAATGAAGATTGATTTCGGCCCGCTCGGGATCAAGCGTACAAGTGCGCAGATTACGAAACGGTATGACGCGGATAGCGTTGTAGGAAAGCAAGTCGTGGCCATCGTCAATTTCCCGCCTAGACGCATTGCCGGCTATCAATCTGAGGTGCTTGTGCTCGGCGGCGTACCGGAGCAAGGGGACGTGGTGCTTCTGAAGCCGGATTTCGATCTGCCGAATGGAACGCCCATCGCTTAAGCTTATTCCATTTACCGATCCAGGCTTCGGTTTTATGGTGAAGCTTTGCTCATAATTGCGTTCCGGGACGGTCGCCTAACCGTCCTCCTTTGAATATATCTGAAGTATCAGATGATTCAAGAGAGGATGTTGGCCTTGCAAACTGTTTCTCATGGTATCGTTCAAGTGTGGATTGCCTACACATCGAACCGCGGCGGATCGTTCGACATATGGCTGTACCGCCCTCGGGACGGTTTTGATTTTCAACTTACTCAAGGGCTCGGCGCGGAATTTTCGGTTCCCTATTGGTCGCCCGACCGGAGGAGTATCGCATTCATCGGTATCGGCAATGTGGTCCATGTGCTGGATACCGTATCGTTCACTGTAGCCAGAATTGATCAAATCGAACCGTACACGCTGCTGGACTGGTCTCCCGATAGCCGGTCTTTGGCGTATGTCAAGAATGATCGGATCGTCATTTATGATACGGCCTCTCATCGAAGCTATTCCATCCCGGAGACCGGAGCAACGGACGCCCAATGGTTCCCTTCGGGCATGGAGCTTCTATTTGCGTCTCCTGATTCTGGCGGGGTTACGCAGCTCTACCGCATTCGGACCGATGGCACGGAACGGAGACAAATCACACATCTAACGGACGGTCCGCTCCACGACGTTCGGATTTCCCCGGATGGAACCTTCGCGTTGTATACATCCCCTGGAGCAAGCATCTCCCTGATTTCGACGGTGGATTTGGCAAACGGCACCATCTATGCATTGGAAGGCGGCCCACTCGCGAAAAACTATTTTCCCGCGTGGTCTCCTGATTCTAAAAGCATCGCTTACAGCGCAACAGCCTACAGCGAGCCAAATTACTATTCGCTCATCCAGATTGACAGCCGTACCGGTCAGGATCAAAGGACGGTTGCAGTTTCCAACTGTTTCGCCACGCCCGTCGATTGGTCGCCGGACGGTGCCAAAATCGCCTATTTGTCCGGGTGCACTGTTGAAGAATTCGCTAGTCAGCTTTGGATCGTCGATATCAGGGAACAGATGCCGATGCACGTCGTTAGCGGAGGTAGGATTACTGCCTTGCAGTGGTCCCCAGGTGGCAGGAAGGTTCCGAAAAGCATGTTCACAAGCCTTGTATACCGGGTGTCCTTCCCGTATCCCGCAAATTGGCGGCCGGTCAGTGAAGAGAGATACGAGGGCTTCGACGGTTTCTTCCAGGTATCCGCGATTTCGTCTGGCGACCGGATTGCCGATGTATGCAGCTCCGAAGCTTTTCATCCATTAATGCCTTACGGTTCTTCTCCAAGGATTGTCCCTGCTATGATACAAAATCAAGAAGCGTGCTTCATTTATCCGTCAGCTGACCAGCCAACGGAGATGAATAACCAAGCAGCCCTTATTGTGAGATATCCGAGCCCTGTCCAAATTGGGGATATGTTCTACGCTTATTTCATCTTGTGGGCAGACGTTAACCATATCGGTCAAATCGGCGCGAGGCTGTCGTTCATCTAGCGTTTGAGCAATGAGTTGCAGGAAAGTACCCCTCGGCCGTTGAATATATCCGAATGCTGCAATAATGATCAGGCCTTTTCAGGAACACTTATAGCCGCAGGAGGAGAACAACATGAAGTCGATCACCGTTCAAAGTCTTACGGAGTTATTTCATTTGGAAGTGCTTGCAGGCGCCAATCGCATGGATCGAATGATTACCCGTCCGCAGACGCACAGACCGGGTCTGGAGTTTGTCGGGTATTTCGATTTTTTTCCGATGGAGCGAGTGCAGGTGCTCGGCCGTAAGGAGATTAACTATTTATTGACGCTTAGCATAGAAGAACGCAAACTGCATATCGGAAATATCGTCAAATATCATCCGCCGTGCTTTATTGTCACCTCAGGACAGCAGGAGATCCCTTATCTGACTCTATTCTGCAATCAGGAAGGCATACCGTTGTTGCGTACAACCGAGACGACAACGGAGTTTATTGCCAAGTTGAACAGTTATTTGGTGAAGACGCTGGCTCCGGAGATGTCGATCCATGCGGTGTGCGTGAATGTATCCGGCATTGGAATCCTGCTCCGGGGCAAATCCGGTATTGGCAAAAGCGAAACGGCCCACACCCTTATCCGGCGGGGCCACCGGTTTGTGGCGGACGATATCGTGGTGCTCAAAAAGCTGGGCCCTTCGACTCTTCTCGGAACGCATAATGAGACAACCCGGGAGTTTCTCGCGCTGCGAAGCATCGGGTTGATCAACGTGGTGCGTCAATACGGGCGCACGGCTTTTCAGGATGAGACGCGAATCGTGCTCGACATTGAATTGGTGCCTTGGCGTGAAAATTCCCTAAACAACGAGCTGGAGGCCGTGCCTCAATTTACGGAATATCTAGGCATCCAAATTCCTCATATCGAGGTTCAGCTTCAGCCGGGACGCGACGTTGCCAGTCTGATCGAGGCGGCGGCCAACAATTGGTATCTTAAACAACTCGGCTACAGTGCGGCCGAAGACTTTATGAACCGAATCGAAAACGAGATGCAGTCGTGAGGCTTAAACGAACTTTCGGCCGCCTGATAATAAAAAACTTACGGAAACGATGTTGGTGATAGATGAAAATCCAAGTAGGAGAACAACAAATCGAATGTCATGTAGAATACGGTACACGCAAAAAGCTTTCGATCCATGTCCACCCATCGGGTCTGATCACGGTGAAGGCACCGAATCGTACAAGCGATGAGACGGTGATCAACGCCGTAAGGCGGCATGGGAGCAAAATCGTGAAGCAATTGCAAGCGATCGAGGCAGCCCGAACGGCTCCGAAGGTCAAGGCATACGAGGATGAAGGCAAATTCCTTCATCTTGGGCAGTATTATTCGCTGCATGAGTTAATCGAAACGGACGGGCGAACGGAAGAGGAGCTTCAACGGGATCTTAAGAAATTTTACTTCGCAAGCTGCAAGAAGGTGATCGCGGAACGAATCCGAATTTATCAGAAGCAGCTCAAAGTCACGCCGAAATCCTTCATCATCGAGGAGTCCAAAACGAAATGGGGCAGCTGCAGCTCGGCGAAGCATCTCACTTTCAACTATCGCCTCGCGATGGCGCCCATCGAGGTCATTGATTATGTGGTCATTCATGAACTCTGTCATCTCTTGCATATGAATCATGACCGATCTTTCTGGCGATGCGTCGGCAGCGTGATGAAGGACTACAAAGCTAAGGAAGCCTTCCTCGCGAAATATGGACATGCCATGACTTTGTAATGCATTGATTATGAGTCATAGAGAGAGTTAGGGCACTGCCTGATTTGGGCAGTGTCCTTTTTTTGAATGGATGCTGATCGGCTGATCTGATTCCATTGGCCACTGGCAGCGTTGCGCCAGGGCTGCTGCTCATTATGTAACGGATTCCTGGCTTTCGGCACGACGGCTGCTGCTTGCGTTGATCATAACATCTATTTACATTAGAGTAATGACACAGAAAAATTGATACTTACGGAGGCAATGATGAAAACAATTGGACTCATCGGAGGCATGAGCTGGGAGAGCACCGTGATGTACTATCAGATTATAAATGAGGTCGTAAAGGAACAACGGGGTGGGCTGCATTCCGCAAAAATTTTGCTATACAGCGTGGACTTCCAAGAAATTGAAGAATGCCAGGCCGTTGGGAATTGGAACAAGAGCGCAGAAATTTTAGGAGATGTTGCCGTAAACCTTGAAAGGGGTGGTGCGGATTTTATCGTAATCTGCACCAATACGATGCATAAGGTTGCTCCAATCATTCAGCAAAGAATCCGTATTCCCATTATTCATATTGCAGATGCCACTTCGAAGAAGCTCATGGAAAGCGGCATAAATCACGTAGCTTTGCTTGGAACCAAATACACGATGACTGAGGATTTCTACAAGGAAAAACTGATTGCAGCCGGCATTCATGTGCTGATTCCTGATGAAGATGACATACAACTTATCAACCATATCATTTATGACGAATTGTGCTTGGGTATTATTTCTCAACGATCCAAGGACGAATATTTGCGTGTGATCAACCAATTACAGAAGCAAGGTGCCCAGGGAGTCATACTGGGCTGTACTGAGATTGGTCTTCTTATTAAACAGGAAGATACAAATATTCCTGTTTTTGATACGACTCAGATTCATGGAACAACAGCAGCCCTATTTGCACTTGAAAAATAATCATTGATGTTTATTGTCGTAGGAGTTGCTGTTCGTTTCGTTCGATGTATAATGTTCGTATGGGTTCATATAAATCCATTTGAGTTCATTATATGTCTTGAACAAGGAGAGAAGGATCATGCCAAGAATCAAAATTGAATTGCTGAATCGTGAACAGAACGTGAGGGTGGAAGGTGACCGTCATTCGCAATCCTCGCATGACCGCGTGATGGAGCGGGAAGACGAGGATTTCACTTATCTGGCCTGTCAACAGCTGGAATACGCCGCCGGCGACAAATTTAGAATTACGACGGAGCACCCGAATCGGTATTTGGTGGTTCAGTTGGATGAGGCACTCTTTCCGTCCCTGGTATATGTCAAGGGAACCAGCTGGGAATACGAAATACCGTTGTCGTTCAAGCAAGCCTACCCAGAGAAGGCATTTACGGGGACAAAACATTATGTTTCGGTACGCTATGCGGCGGATAGCGAAATTAGCCAATATCGGAATTTGGCATTGAATACCCATGACCAGAAGCATGATTCCAACGCTTACCCGCATGCTCACGCTAACGTGGAAACCCGAAATGATCCCACCTTCTTTGCGCGCAATGCGATCGACGGCATTTATGCCAACCACAATCACGGCTCCTATCCATATCAATCCTGGGGTATTAACCAGCAGTCGGATGCGGAGCTGACGCTGGATTTCGGGCGAACGGTTGAGCTTGACCGGATCGGTCTTGTTTTACGCGGCGATTTTCCTCATGACAGCTGGTGGAAGGAAGTCACGATTGCATTCTCCGATGGTTCAACGGAGCAGCTCTATCCCGTGAAAAGCCGGAGCATCCAGTATTTTGAGATTCAACCCCGCAAAGTGGAATGGTTGGTGCTCAAACGATTGATCAAAGGCGATGAGGCGCTTTTTCCGGCATTAACGCAGCTTGAAGCCTATGGCAAAAACGTAGACGTAACGGAGTGGTAAAGCAGAGTAAGGATTGGTGGATTCATAACCGTCGTAATTCATCCGGGGCCATTAAGGATAATCGCAGAGCAATTGACAACCCTCAGCAACAAGGTATGATCAAATAGATATCAGTATCATGCCGAGGAGGGAATATGATGAATTCGACTCAATGCCAGGGAAGGCCGAATGTGCTGCTCATTACGGTCGATCAGATGCGCTTTGATTGCCTTAGCATAGCAGGTCACCCTGTGGTGGAAACGCCCAATCTGGACGAGCTTGCAAGGAGCGGCGTAAGGTTTAGCCGTGCGTATTCTGCCACACCCACCTGCGTACCTGCAAGAGCGGCGATCTTCACCGGCCAATCCCAGCGCGCCCACGGCCGCGTCGGCTATCAAGACTGCGTCCCGTGGAATTACAAGGAGACGCTGCCTGGGGAATTGGCTAAAGCCGGTTATCACACGCAGTGTATCGGTAAAATGCATGTTTACCCTGCACGCAATCTGCTGGGGTTCCACAACGTAATGCTTCACGATGGTTACCTGCATCACAACCGCAATAACCACGGCATTCCGATGCAGGAGCATTACGATCAAGTTGACGATTACTTGCAGTGGCTCCGCGAGAGGGTGCCGGGCGCCGACATGACCGATCTTGGTTTGGACTGCAATTCATCAACCGTCGCTCGTCCTTGGCATTTGGCGGAAATGCAGCATCCAACCAACTGGGTGGTAACGCAGTCGATTGACTTTTTGCGGCGACGGGACCCCGGGAAGCCGTTCTTCCTGTGGATGTCATTCGTCAGGCCGCATCCTCCGTTCGACCCTCCGCAGGCCTACTTGGATCTGTATGAGGATGCCGATATTCCGGAGCCGCCGGTTGGCGATTGGGCAGAGACGGAGGACCCGGATCTGGCCGGATACTCCCCTATAACGGGGCGGGGACTGGTCCCGAAACGCCGTCTGCGTAAAGCGATGGCTGCCTATTACGCCCTGATCACGCATATCGATCACCAAATCGGACGCTTTTTGCAATCATTGAACGAATATGGGGAGCTAGGCAACACGGTGATCCTGTTTACTTCCGATCATGGCGAGCTGCTGGGGGACCATCATTTATTCCGAAAGTCTCTTCCGTACGAAGGCAGCACCCGCGTGCCGTTTATCGTCAACGATCCCGGCAACCGTTTAGGCCTGAAGAGCGGCACGGTTTCAGATCATGTCGTGGAAATGCGGGACATCATGCCCTCGCTGCTGGAAGCGGCCGGCGTGCCTATACCGGAAACGGTTGAAGGCGAGAGCATCTGGAGACTAGCGTCAGCAGGAAGGGCTGGAGGAAGCAAGCCGGATTGGCGTCCACATCTTCATGGAGAGCACGCTCAAGGGCTTCAGTCCAATCATTGGGTTACCGACGGAAAGGAGAAATACATCTGGTTCTCCCAAACAGGCAAGGAGCAGTTCTTCGATCTGGTTGAAGATCCCAATGAGCTGCACAACGCGATCGGGGATGAAGATCGGCAGGAACGAATCCGGTATTGGCGTTCGGTCCTCATCGGAGAGCTTGAAGGACGCGAAGAGGGTTATACGGATGGCCAACAGCTGATCACCGGCCGGAAGCCGGTAGCCGTATTATCCCATATTTTGAAATAGCGCGAGACCGTAAATTACATTCAGAACCGATTAGGAGATAACATGCTAACGACACAACAGCTAAAAGACATTGAACGATTGCAAGCCGAGTGCGAACTTCATGACCATGTCCAATTAAAGCTGAATTGGGAAATGCTCAGAGAACGCAAAACGGAGAATCTGGATTTTTTTCATTATGAGGAAAAGGAACTTGTAGCGTTTCTTGGGCTATATCCGTTTGGCTCGACCGTCGAAGTATGCGGCATGGTAAAGCCTGCCGAACGACGAAAAGGGCATTTTCAGCAGTTGTTTCATCTCGGAATGGAACAGGTAAAACTCGCCGGATACAAGAAAATCTTGTTGAACGCGCCAGCGGGATCCGATGCGGCAAAGGCATTTTTGCATCAACTAGGTGCGGAGCATGCTTTCTCGGAGCATCAAATGACGTGGCAGGAAATGCCGCTTGAGGATTCGGACGGTATTCTGCTGAGGCAGGCAACATGGGAAGATTATGAAACAAGCGTGCGCTTATCCGTGGAAGCATTCGGATTGGACGAAGAAGATGCCAGGGCGATGGAGAGCCATCATTTTGCTGATAATACGGGTATGTTCATGATTGACGTAAACGAAGAAACGGTCGGGAAGCTGCGAGTCAGCCGCGAAGAGGGGCAGGCGTGGATTTATGGTTTCTCCATATTGCCGGAATATCAGGGCCGAGGAATAGGCAGAAAAGCGTTGCGGCGAATCGTGAAGGAACAGAGCTCAGCCGGATACTCGGTGCACTTGGAAGTCGAAACGAAAAACGACCATGCGCTGAGGTTATACGAGTCGGTTGGATTTCAAGCCATACATGCACAAGACTATTATCAATATGAATGCAGATGATAACAAAATAGATGTGCAAGAAAAGTCGCCATTATGGCGGCTTTTTGATTTTCACCGCATTATTCAAATCTTTACGATGATCTATTGAAGTCTATTTTTTCTGCCGATAAAGAATGGAGCATGCATATCTGATCATTCAGGAGGAATCATCATGAAAAAAACAGTCATCCTGCTAACCAGCGCGGCCCTGATGTTTGCGACCGCCGCAGGCACGATCTCAGCCAAACCAAGCAACACGCCCCCCGGCAAGACAAGTAACGCGGCATCGCCAAAGGGACCAAAAGAAAAAGAAACTCGTAATGACAAGCAGCAAACCGAGGAAGTCGATTCCTCTGATAAGTCCAGCAAAGAAGAGGACCAGGTTCAGGAATCCACAACGCCGGAAACAGAGAAAGCAAACGACCCTTCCACCGATAAAGTCGATTCCAAGAACAAAGGACACAAAGGATACAAAGGTTTGCTAAATGCCATTCAAAACGTTGAGGATAAACCGGCAGGCGCCGTTCTAGCCAATATTTTGCTTACCGAATATGCGGCCGAGTTAACGGACGAGCAACAAAAACAACTTGAGGCCATTATTGAAAAGGACAAGGCGTTAGAAGCGGCAGCGGACATGCTCGAAACAAACGGCAGCGTGACTGAAGCCGTGTATTTGCAAGAAGAAGCCATCAAAGCCAATTTTAAAAACCTGGATCTTTACAAAACCATGGGAAAGCTCAATAAAAAGGCAGGTAAAAAGAATGGAGTTAAGCTGTATGTGAACGGCGAAGCTTCGGACACCGAACCGTTTGTCAAAAAAGGCAATACATATGTTCCTTTTCGCGCCATAGCCGAGGCTTTGGAGGCTGAGGTTATATGGAATCCTGAAAAGCGTTCCATCACCGTCTCGAAGGACGGAGTGAGCATCCAACTCCTGGTTGGCAGTAAAACAGCGTCCGTCAATGGCAAGAAAATTTCGCTGGATGCCCCAGCTACCGTTACCAAGGGCAATACGTATGTGCCCGTACGCTTTATTAGCGAGGCATTGAATGCTACCGTCAAGTGGGAATCGGAAAGTCAGACCGTCGTTGTCTATGAAGAGAAAGCAGAATAGGTGAATTTCTAAGCCGCTAATCGGAACGAGATCAGCGGCTTTTTTCTATTAATAAAGTCTTTGATAAAGAGGGCCATTTCGTCTGTCGTAATGCCGAATGAGAATTAGGTCCATGCATGAAAGGCTAAATATGTATACCATATGTTAAATTTTTTCAGTGTCTTCTCCATTGTAAACGCTTTAATATCGATTTATGACCGACTGACAGGAGGGGAAGTTATGAAGTTTGCAGGACGTTTCTGCATGGTGTTATGGATTGTCGTCATCATGGTGTCGGCGACCGGATGCATGGCGGGGAGGAACGGGGCCGACAGCAGTATGTCTCACCAACCGGAACGCCCGTTTGACGATGTGCGGATTACCGCTTATATGGCTAAAAATCCGGTTGCGGATATCCTTCGCGCCCATCTTCCCGAATTTGAGAAGCAGACGGGTATCAAGGTGGATTTTCAAGCGTTGACCAATGAGCAGCTCAGCCAAAAGATGTTCGTACAGATGACGGTAGGTAGCGAAAGTCCCGATGTGTTCATGATCCGGCCGCTGGAAGAGCTAAGTCTGTATGAGAACAACGGCTGGTTAACGCCCTTGGAATCGTATGCCGTATCGGACCCGCGTTACGACTTCGCCGATTTCTCTTCAACGGCGCTGGAATCGGTAACGGTGAACGGGAAGCTGCTTGCCGTCCCGCTATCGACGGAGCAGCAGATACTATACTATCGCAAGGACCTGCTAGAGAAAAAAGGGATCGAAGTCCCGCAGACCTTAGAAGAGCTGGAAGCGGCGGTTAAACAGGTGCATGATCCCGAGCATGGCATGTACGGATTTGTCGCTAGAGGGCAGCGAAGCGCTCTCGTAACCCAGCTATCGTCATTCGTTTACTCCGAGGGCGGGAATTTTCTAAGCGCAGATAAAGCGGCATTGAACACAAAGGAAACGCTCAAGGGGATTCAGCGATATGTAAGGCTGCTCGGAAACTATGGACCGCCCGATGCGCTTAGTTACAGCTGGCCGCAATCCGCAGATCTCTTTGCGCAAGGAAAAGCGGTATTTTTCACCGATGCCAGCGCGATCTACTCCCTGCTAGCGCAATCGGGATTAGCCAAGGAGAAGATCGGGTATGCGCTCTTTCCGGCAGGTGATGCCGGTCGCAAGCCGTATAGCACCACTGCATGGGCCATTGGCATCAATGCGAATTCTGCCCGCAAGGATGCTGCCTGGGCATTCATCGAGTGGGCTTCGGGCAGGGACATGGTGCTGCAAGCCCAGAAGATCGGTAATCCGGGAGCGCGGAGCTCGCTGTGGCATGACAAGGAAGGAATCTCCGGCTTTCCGGATGAGCTGATTCCGGTCATCAATGAATCCATTCCGATCGGAATGAGCTACGACCGTCCAAAAGTCATTCACGTGAAGGAAGCACGGGACATTATCGGCGGTATCGTGGTGAAAGGAATTATCGGCGAAGATGTCGGAATTGCTGCGGAGTCGGCAAACGTTCAATTGCAAGAACTGATCGACAGCGAGAAGTAGAGCGAATCGCTCTGACACGGGGGTATGTTTTTGATGAAGCGGTTAAGAACAAGTACGTTTGCCAAGCTTACAACATTGCTGGCGGTCCTGGTTATTCCGATTATTTTGCTGTATGCCTACTCCCATCAGGTCAGCATCAACGTCGTCCGTTCGGCTGTGGAGGAGGGCCAGCGGAACCGACTGACGTTTTTCATGAGTCAGATGGACACCATGATCGACCAGCTAACGAAATATTCGGTGATCGCGAGCAATGATGACGGGATTAAGAGTTATCTGGCGGAGCGCTCAGGCAGCACTCCCATGGAACGAATCGACAGCCAGCAGCGGATCACGGATATGTTGAACATGCAGATTGCAACTAGCAGCTGGGACAGCCAAATCTTAATGTACCTGACGCCGTATCGTGAATTGCTGACAACCGACTTGTCGGCAAGGTATGATGCCGAATACTTGGCTCATGCCCATAAGCAAAACTGGACTTATCAACGGGATTCGCGAGGACAAGCTTTTTTTAGCTGGATGAGAACGTCCGCTTCTTCGCAGGATCTGATCGTGGAGGTCCGTTTCACCGACCAGAATCTGGTCAATATGCTGAATCGGTTGAAACAGGACGGGGACAGCGAGCCATTCCTGTATGCACCTGACGGAACCGTTATTGCCAACAGCACATCGGTCGAAGAAACGATACGAATGGCCGCCGGCACCCTGAACGAATTGCGACTCGGGGAAGAGGGCAGCCGAATCGTGCAATCGGGGCAAGGCAAATATGTAATGAATTACGTCTTGTCCAGCAGTTTGGGCTGGTATCTGGTGGATTTCGTCCGGCTGGACAGCGTATATTCCCCGATCACCTTAAGCAGCGCCCTCTTTTATATTTCCGTATCGCTCCTGCTTGTTCTCGTTTTACTGCTGACCTTGTTGTTGTACCGCAATGTCCAGCGTCCGATTTCCCGCCTGCTTCATGCGGTGAGAAGGATTAGGGACGGTCAATACAAGACGCGCCTGAAGGATGTGCCGAAGAACGAGTTCATGTATCTGTTTCACTCCTTCAACAACATGGCAGAGCAAATCGAGGAGCTCATCGAACGGGTATACAAAGAGTCTTTGCGATCCAAGGAAGCCACGCTTAAGCAGCTCCAATCGCAAATTAACCCTCACTTCCTGTATAACTGCCTGTTCTACATCAAAAACATGGCCAATCTTGGCGATAAGGAAGCTGTCGTGGCCATGGCCCTGAACTTGGGGGAGTATTACCGGTACACGACGCGACTGGAAAAACCGACCGCGCCCCTTGAAGAGGAAGTGAAGCTGGTTGACAATTATTTAACGATTCAGATGCTGCGGCTTCAGCGACTAACCTTCGAGATCGAGGTTCCTGACAGCATGATGCAGCTCGAGATTCCGCGTCTTCTGCTTCAGCCTATCGTGGAAAATGCCGTCATCCATGGTGTTGAGGATCAGTTGGATTTCGCGATGATTCATATTTCCGGTGAAATCGAAGGGAGTCGATGCAGGATCAGAATTGACAACAACGGCCAGGGCATGGACGTAGGCATCATCGACAAGCTGAATCGACAGGTCGAAGAGCCTTTGAACGAAAGCGGAGGATTCGGTCTATGGAACATTCATCAGAGACTGGTCACCCGGTACGGCAAACATGCGGGCCTGGCCTTTTCAGAATCGCCGTCAGGAGGACTTCGCGTGGAAATATGCTGGGAAATACCGAGTAGGGAAGGGAGGGATAACGTTGTATACATTGCTGATCGTTGATGATGAAGCAAGCGTGGTGGAGGGGCTTGCGCATACGATACCTTGGCAGAAAATCGGGATCGATGAGGTGCACAAGGCATACTCTGCTTTCGAAGCGCTGGAAATACTGCAGACGCAGCCGGTCGACATCATGATTTCCGACATCACGATGCCACGGATGAACGGCCTCGAGCTTGTCGAGATCACGAAATCAAAATGGAAGCATATCAAAACGATCCTGCTGTCCGGGTATGCCGATTTTGCTTACGCGAAGGAAGCCATTACGCTTGGCACTTATGAGTACCTGCTAAAACCCGTCAGCGACGAAGTCGTTCTTGAAAAAGTAGGCGGAGCTGTGGAATCGCTGCGGCAGGAGCGTGAGTCCAGCGAAACCTATAATCGCGCGGTTCAGGCTTTTCGGGTTAATCTGCCACATATTCGAGGCGAATTCCTGAATCAGCTGCTTCAAGGCATGAAATCACCAAAGAACGTTTGGGCCGAAAAACTGGAGCTGCTTGAAATGAAATCCGCCATCGGAAACCAAGCGGCTCTGATGCTTGTACGCATGGAGGACCGTCTGACGGAAATGAGCCCTTATGACTCCTCCATCATGGAGTACGCGATCGGAAACATGGCGGACGAGATCTTCGGGGAACGGTTTCGATTGTGGCGATGCAGGGACATACATGGATATCTGGTCTTTTTTGTTTTTGAAAGCGATGATTCGGCTGCTGGAATGCACCCTCATGAGCATTCGGAGGAGAATGAGCTCAAGCATTTCGCTGCACAGCTGCAGATGAATGTCAGCCGTTACCTGAAAGGAACAATCTCCGTCTTGATAGGAAAGCGAGGTTCCTTCCCGGAAGATGTCCGAAAGCTGTATCAAGACAGTCTTTTCGCTTTGCGCCGCCATATTGGCAGCCACAGTGATATGTTCGTTTACGCAGAAGATGAGGAGGAGCTGCATCCGGTCCGTTCCTTGCAAAAGTGTTATGAGCCTCCGCTGCTCCCTCATCTGCTGGAATCCGGCAGTTGGAAGCAAATCCAAGAGAAACTTGAGCAGATCCTGAAGGAATTGTCGCTCGCGCACAGCCAATCTCAAGAGCATGTAACCGAAGCCTTTTTCTATATATATTCCTCGCTAAGCGCATATGCGCACAAGAACGGACGCAGTCTGGCCGATATCGTCGGAGCGTCCCTTGCGGATGTAACGGGACTCTCGCAATGCACGACTGCGGCCACGCTCGGCAAATGGGTGGGCCAAGTTCTGCCTCTACTGGAGTCAAGCGCCGAACAGGCAACGCGCAGCGACCGGAGCGCTGCCGTGTCCCGGATGAAACGGTTCATACGGGATCATCTGTCTCAGGATATTTCCCTGCAAGCCATTGCGGACCATATGTATATGCATCCGGTTCACGTGTCCCGCCTCTTTAAAATGGAGACCGGATCGAACGTGAGCGATTATGTGCTCCGATTGAAAATGGAGCAAGCGGCCGAGCTGCTGGCCGACCACTCCTTGAAAAACTTCGAAATTGCCCTGAAGCTGGGATACCACAACCCGAATTATTTTATTCGGGTGTTCAAAAAGTATTATTCCGTGACGCCGCAAGAATACCGAAACAGTTTGGAAACCGGAATGCCGTAATAAAGCCTGTAATACCGTCCGTTTTCAGCCATGCATTTGGGCTGGAAGCGGGCTTTTTTTGTCTAATTCGGCCGCTGCTTTCGATTGCGGCATCATGTTAAGTAAGGAGAGCGGATGTTAAGCCTATATCATTTAACCCAGTTTATGAAGCCCTTACAATGAATGGTGTAAGGACATTCCACTATATGCTGAGGGGTGAACATGATGAAGATGAAGAAAAACTCCATACGATGGGTAACGGCAGCTTTAGTCATGATATTGATGGCAGGATGCAGCGTAGGGGGAACGGGTGGCAGCGGATCAGGGAGTGAGGAGCCGGGCAAGGAAACCCTGACATTCTGGATGAAGAAGCAGATGTTCGAAGAGCAAAACCAGATGATCCAAGAGAGGGCAAAACAGTTCGGGGAAGAGCATGATGTGAATGTCAACGTGGAGTTTATCGCTTACGAGGACTTTTATCCGAAATGGTCGGCAGCCATCGAATCGGGTACTACGCCGGACGTCTCCTTCTTCGGCTACCAGGAAGTCGGACAGTTCTATGCCAAGGACGTTCTTGAGGAGGTTACCGACGTTGTGGGCAGCGTGGAGAACGTAAACGGGGAAATACAGGACAGCCTGAAAACCTCCGTGTCGTTCGAGGACAAGTTATACGGAGTGCCGTTCTGGACCGAGTCCACGGCTTTATACTATCGCAAGGACATGCTTCAGGCAGCCGGTTACAGCGAGCCGCCTGGAACCTGGGAGGAATTCCGCGAAATGGCGAAGGCACTCACGGATTCTTCCAAAGGGATATACGGCGCAGGACTCGGGTACGGGAAAGGCAATTCCGATGCCGAATGGCTGACCCGGGCGATCATCTGGTCCTACGGAGGTTCCCTCGATACCGAGGACGGCAAGAATGTAGCGGTGAATACGCCCGAAACTCTTCAGGCGGTTCAGTTGATCAGGGACATTTTCATCGAAGATAAGGTAACGCCTCCGAGCTCCATCGGATGGGATGACAGCGGCAACAACAAATCGTATTTAAGCGGCCAGTCGGCCATGATCTTCAACGTCGGCAGCTTGGCTGCGACGATCAAGAACGATAATCCCGAATTGTACGAGAATACGGGGATCGCCATGCTGCCCGCAGGACCGAAGGGAGCGGTAGTGCCTGGCATTAGCAACAATCTAGGCATATTCAAGGCATCTGCGAACAAGGAGCTTGCCAAATCCTTCATCGAATATATGACGGACAAAGCGTGGTACGGCCAGTGGGTGCAGAATGGAGCTCCATTGACCGGTCCGATTTACACGGACCTGGCAAACGAATCCGTATGGCAGGAGGAGAAGAACAAAGGATTCGTCGACTCCATCGCACATTTCGCTTTCCTTGGATACCCTGCGGAGTATAGCCCGAAGGCTGGAGAGATTTATAACCTTCGATATGTCAACGACGTTTTCCAAAAGATGCTTCTGGATTCCGGCTTCACGGCTCAACAAGCAGTGGACGAATTACAGAGCAAGATCGAGGCGGTATACGCGAAGTAGGGTTATGACTTAACCGCGCATCAGGCTCCGCAGTCCGATTACAAGGCATCGATGCAAGGTCCGTGGCTGCGGATGAGCCTGAGGCGTCAGAAAGAAGGTGCTCTCAATGAAAAGCTTGGAAGTCCAAACAACGCCGGGGAAAACCCGGGCGCCTAGGCGGGAACGAAGTGATACAAGCAGCAGGCTGGCTTATCTTCTCATGAGTCCGGTGCTAATCTATTTGCTGGCTGTCATGGCGCTCCCTTTTTGCTGGGCGGTCTATCTTAGCTTGACGAATAAAGTGGTCGGCGTTCCCGAAACGTTCATCGGCCTGCGCAACTATACGGAGCTATTTACCGATTCCGTGTTTTGGAAGGCGGTATGGAATACGGTTGTCTTTACGATGGTGGCCGTCATTTTGAAAGCGGTCTTCGGGATGATTATGGCGCTCGTGCTTAACGAGAATATCGTTGCTCGAAACTTTTTCAGGGTGATGCTGTTTCTTCCGTGGACCATCCCCACGATCGTCTCCGTATTTACCTGGCAGTGGATTTACTCCGACGTCGGCGGCGTGCTGAATGCCATGCTCCTCAAAACAGGGCTCATCGACAGTCCCGTCGGTTGGTTGGCCACACCGGACCTGGCCATGTTCTCGGTCATTCTCGTCAACGTGTGGCGGGGCATTCCGTTCATGGGCATTGCCATATTGGCCGGACTGCAGACGGTGTCCAAAGAGATGTATGAAGCCGCTATGCTGGATGGAGCGGGAGCGATCAAGCGCTTTTTCTACATGACGCTCCCCTCGGTAAAAGAAGTGACCATACTGTCTTCCGTCATCACCACCATCTGGACGCTGAACGACTTCGAGATTATCTGGCTGCTGACACGCGGCGGTCCAGACAATGGCACGCAGGTGTTATCCACGCTTAGCTATACCGTCGGCTTTCTGAACATGAGTCTCGGCAAAGCAATTGCGATTTCCCTCATTACGCTGCCGCCGCTTATCATGCTGATCAATTATGTGACCAAGCGTTCGCTGGCGTCCGACAAGTAAGGAGTGATCTTAATGAAGAATTCGCTCGGCAAGCAAGTTACGGTATACTCGACGCTCGCGCTGCTGCTAATATTCGCGCTCTTCCCTTTATATTGGATGGTGATTACCTCCTTCAAATCCAACGGGGAGATCTATTCCATGACGCCTACGTTTTGGCCGAAGGAATTTCTCGGAACCGCCTACGATAAGCTGATCAACGAAAAGGGCTTTATGACGAATATCAAAAACAGCTTGTTCGTCTCGTTGATCGTATCCTTGTTCTCGATCACGGTCAGCATGTTGGCTGCATATGCGATCTCCAAGCTCAGGTTTCGAGGAAGAAGCTTCATCTCCAAAAGCATTCTGTATGCGTACCTGATGCCGAGAGCCGTTCTGTTTATCCCGCTGTACATGCTGGTGACGGCCATCGGCATCAACAATTCCATTTACGGTCTCATGCTGATTTATCCGACGATCACGATTCCGTATGCTACGTGGATGCTCATTTCCTATTTTAGATCCATCCCGGACGAGATCGAGGAAGCGGCCATGATCGATGGATGTTCGCGAATCCGTACGATGACCAAGATCATTTTTCCGTTATCGGCTCCGGGCATTGCGGCTACCTTCATTTTTTCGTTCACGTTATGCTGGAGCGAATATCTGTATGCATTGGTTGTTGTCACAAAAGGCGCTGACAAGACGATCACGCTGGGATTGTCGGATATGATCGTCGGCGACGTCTTCGCATGGGGACCCCTGATGGGTGGCTCCATTATTGCATCGATTCCGGTCATCGTGATGTATCTGTTTACATCAAAATATATGGTAAGCGGAATGACGGTAGGAGGAGTTAAATAATGAAGGCGAAAAAAGTGTTAGTAACGGCTACGAATTACTCCAAACTGTGCGCGGATGCGAAGCGGCTGCTCGAAAGCCATGGATGCGAGATCATCGAGAATCGTTTCGGACGTCCGCTGACGTTCGAGGAACTGAAGGAAGTGGTGGGATCGGTCGACGGCGTCATTGCCGGCGTGGATACTTGGAATGAGGCGGTATTCAAGCTTGCGCCGCAGCTTCAAGGCATCGCCCGTTTCGGCGTTGGCGTGGACAATATCGATTTGGAGGCTGCAAGAAAGTATGGGATACAAGTAACCAATGTACCACGAGGCAATGCCAACGCGGTGGCCGAGCTGGCGATCGGATTGATGATCTCGGTCCGTCGTCACATTCCCGAGCTGGATCGATCGACGAAGAACGGCGGCTGGGAACGTTTTGTCGGCTCTGAGCTTGCTGGAGGAACGATCGGCCTTTTAGGTTTCGGGAATATCGCACAGCTCACCGCGAAGAAGTTGAAGGGCTTTGATGTCGAGATTATCGCTTATGATAAATATCCAGATACAGCTAAAGCGTCGGAATACGGCGTTACAATGACAACTTTCGAGCATGTGCTGGCGCATAGCGATATCGTCAGCATGCATTTACCCAGCGTGAAAGAGACGCACCATATTATGAATGACAAGGCTTTTGCCAGGATGAAACCATCCGCCATTTTCATCAACACCGCGAGAGGAGCCGTCGTGGATGAACAGGCGCTTTCCCGGGCGCTGTCGTTTGGAGTCATCGCCGGGGCGGCCATCGATGTCTACGAGTCCGAGCCCGTAACCCCCGGCCATCCGATTTTGCAAATCGGGAACCTGATAACGACGCCGCACACCGCAGCCGAGACTTTCGAGACCTATACGCGGGTCAGCATGATTACCGCTCAGGCATTGCTGGATATATTCGAAGGAAGGGAACCGCAAAATATACTGACTGCAAAAGAATAAAGCACAACCAATGATACGAACCATTCAGGAGGGGACGCATATGTATCAGATCATCACCGATGGCAACTGGCCGGTTATGCTAACGCCGTTTACGGAGCAGAACAATGTGGATTACGAGGCCTTGGAGCGCCTTATCGATTGGTATATCGAACGGGGGGCGGACGGACTCTTTGCCGTCTGTCAATCCAGCGAAATGTATACATTGACTCTGGAGGAGCGCGTATTGATTGCAGCCTTCGTCAAAGCGAAGGCTGCCGGCCGGGTACCGGTCATTGCATCGGGTCATGTATCGGATGCGTTTGAGGACCAGGTAACAGAGCTGAACGCCATGGCCGAAACCGGCGTCGATGCCGTCGTACTAATCACGAACAGGCTTGCCGCCGCTGAGGAATCCGATGATGTGTGGCTGGCGAATCTCGATAAGCTGCTCGGGCGTTTACCAGAACAGGTCCCCCTCGGATTATATGAGTGTCCAGCCCCGTATAGGCGGCTTCTGACGCCCGAGATGCTGAAGAAATGCTCCGATACCGGACGCTTCAGGTTTATCAAGGACGTGAGCTGCGACCTGCAGCTGATCGGGGATAAACTCAAGGCGGTCCTGGGCGGAAGTCTGAAAATCTTCAACGCCAATACGGCGACGCTTCTGGACAGCTACCGGCTCGGCGCTTTCGGCTTCAGCGGCGTGATGGCCAACTTCCACCCCGAGTTGTATACATGGCTGTTCAGGAATTGGGAAAGCCAACCGGAAGCGGCAGGGGAACTGTCTGATTTTCTTAGTGTGTCGTCATTTCTTGAGAAGCAGCTCTACCCGGTGAATGCCAAGTATTACCTCATGCTGGAGGGCATACTGACAAACTATCGCTGCCGTTCGAAAAATCATGAGGAATTCAGTGCCACCCAACGGCTGGAGATCGAGCAATTATACCGGGTGTCCAAACAATATGCCCGGAAGTATCCCGTTTTTACTTAAAGCGATATCGGAAAAATACGTTGAAGAGTAAAGTCGCCTACCATGGCGGCTTTTTTAGTATTGTTAATTCAAGATTGTCTGCTTGGATACAGCTTCCACAGGATTTCATTTTGCCAAACGAACTGAAGAGTGATTATACTATAAGAATGGATTGATGCAGCAAACCAGTTATGGTAAATAAAGGTGGTCTCATATGGCTAAATCCGACCGGTATACGTATCAAAATAAAATGAAGCACATGGTCACCGACCTGCGCCAACAAATTAAACGCGGCACTTACGCTCAAGGCGAATATCTACCATCGGAGATGACCCTGATCGAGCTGTATGGACTGAGCAAAAATTCAGTCCGGCAGGCGCTGGATCGGCTGGTTCAGGAAGAATTGATCGTGAAAGTGCCTCGCGTAGGCACCCAAGTAGTTGCAGCTTCCCGGCAAACTCGTAAGATTCGTTTCGGTTTGTACCCTTCCCTATATGCGGAGGCCGAAATGGAAGATGTGCTCGCCTTATTTCAGGAGCGGCATCCGGGGGTGGCTGTGGAGATTGTGGACCTTCCCTACGAACATCCGGAAAGCATCGCCAATCTGATGAGGCTTGGCATTGTGGATGTGCTGTCCGTCAACATCCAGGATATGATGCATTTTCAGGAGAACGGCAGTACCGGTCTGTTTTACCGTCAGGAGCCGCGCGCGTCTACTTATACTTTTTTGCACAGCCCGTTCATGGATGCCGAAGGCCGGCTGGCGGCGCAGCCGTTCATTCATTCTCCCGTCCTCTTGGCCTACAATAAAGAGCATCTGCGGGAAAAGCGCCAGTTTGAGCCGGACAGCAGTTGGGGCTGGGACGATCTCCAGCGAATGCTGCGTGAGCTGAGAAGCCCCGGGCGCTACAGCCTGGCCTTGCAATTGTACTCGTTGAACCGCTGGCCGATATTCCTCATGCAGCGAAGGGGCAATGCTGAGATCGATGCTTCGTGGAGCCGTGCGGTCGAGGGGCTGTCTTGGCTTCGCGGATTGATTCACGAGGACGGCATGTTCCCGCTGGCCTTGGCCCAAGGGGCTTTTGAAGCAGAGAAGCTGTTCCGCGAGCAAAAGGTCTCTGTCATTCTGACGACCTATTATCTGCTCAACCAGCTGAAGGGAGCGACCTTTGATTATGACGTCGCGCCGCTGCCGCATTTTGATCATGGGACAACCCTGCTATTGGGCACCGGAATCGGGGTCAGCGCGTGCTCCAAGGAGCGGGAGCTGGCCCAGAGCTTTGCCGATTTCCTAGTCTCTGACGAAGTGCAGGAATACATTCGCAGGCATACCTACAGCATTCCGGCGAACCGTTACATCACCGAGAACGTAGATCCGGAGATGGAAGGCCGGCCGTCCCGTCTCAACCTGCATCGAGAAATAGCCCCGCTGTATAAGACCTGCAGAGATGTAGGGCTTAGCCTGGACGAGATGCTGCTGTTCCGGGAACGGCTGAAGCAATATTTCTCCTACCTTGTAGACGAAAGGGAACTGATATCCGTGCTGAGCAGGAAAACGGCAGGAACCTAAATGGTTACGAAAGCTGCGACCGATGAGGTCGCGGCTTTTTTTTTGAGTTATCGTTTTCCATTTGAATAACCAGATAAGAACCAGTTGACAGACGGTGGGGTGTATGCTAAATTCTTTGCGAACATATGAACTACATAAATACCAGAGAAGCATGAACAACACTTCATAACGGAGGAGGGATGCCGCGATCCTTGCTAGGTAAACGCTCGAGTTGCCCTTATAGGTCGGTCCATTTGATTGATTTGGCAGTACATTCCATACCAGAAACGAGGATGAATTGATGAACGTTACCCACAGCAAATCTCAAGCGAAGAAGGGACTCCGTCATCTATGTCTCGCCATTTGCATCACATTGCTGACTGCGGTTTTCTTCCCGGCAAGCGCCTCGGCGGAAATCGGCAAAACTTACAGCGACCCTATCGATTTGGGCTCCCCGATGCAAAGCGTTGCCATATATGACGGGGCCTTTGGCATACAAGACGGACGGGAGGTTATTTATACGACGGTGTCCGGCAAGCCGGCTATTTTTCATGTCATTGATCTGAAAACCAAAGAGGTGCTGAGCACGCATCCGCTTACGGGTTCCGAAAGCTCGTGGACGCATTTGACGACCCCGGACGGCACGGTGTATATCGGGGGCAACGGCACGCTGTACGCCTACTCTCCGGTTACGAAACAGCTGAAAAATCTGGGCGGCATCGGTGAGCAGGTTGTTTACGGCCTGTCTCACGATGAACAGGGCCGTGTCTACTTCGGTTCTTACCCGAATGCGAAAGCGGGCCGATACGATCCAGCTACAGGGGAAATGAAGGACTATGGCATCGTAGGCACGGGTCAAAGCTACAGCCGTTCCACGGCATATCATGGCGGATATCTGTATGTCGGCATCGGGATTGAAGGCAGCATTGTAAAAGTGAACGTGGCGACTGGGGAGAAGGAAACCATCCAGCTTCCGTCCTATAACGGAGCGGTAGACCTCGGCATGGTGAACCAGCTGGACGTTGCGGGCAAATATTTGGTTGCCGGCATCGGCAAAGGGAACAGCGGGCTTCTGTTCTATGACCTGGAGCTGCAGCAATGGAGCGATACCTACCATCTGAACAATAAAGGCATCCGCCTCTCTTACGGGCCGGAGGGCAGCAATAAAATCTATTTCGTCCAGAATAACCATCTGATGGAAGTGGATTTGAATACCCTTGCTGCGGTTGACACCGGCGTCGTGTACGGAACGTTCCTGCGCAATACGGCCTGGGTGGAGGTGCCGAACGATCCGGATCTACCGGGTGTTTCGCTTGCAACCGTTCAATTCGGAGGCAGCGTCGCTTACATGAATCTGACGACCAAGCAGGTCAAAGCCGTACCTTATCCGGTGAAAGGCAATCCGATTCCTGTTCAAACCATGGAGAACGGTCCGGATGGACGGCTGTTTATCAGCGGTTACCCTGGCGGCACAGGGTCCGCGTATTCCATCGACACCGGAACCTTCGAGACCTTCCCGATGGGTCAGTCGGAGGGCATGGTCGCCATGAACGGCAAGATGTATATGGGCGTATATCCGGGTGCGGATATTTTCGAATACAATGCGGAAAATCCGACCCAGCGCAAGAGCCTGTTCAAAATTACCGGTCAGGACCGTCCGTTCATCATGAGAGCAGCGGATGGTAAACTGTTCATCGGAACCATTCCGGACTACGGCAAGCTGGGCGGCTCCCTGACGATCTATGATCCGGCAAACGGCAGCCAGTATACCGAATACAAAAACGTCATCAACAATCAATCGATTGTCGGCATTGCGGTAAAAGACGGTAAGGTATATGGCTCAACCACCGTTGCCGGCGGGCTGGGCATCACGCCTTCCGAGCCGGCTGCCAAAATGTTTGTCTGGGATATCGCGACGGGCAAGGTGGAGAAGGAATGGGTTCCTTCTATTGAAGGTGCTTCTCCAACGCCGCATATTATTAGCGGAACCAGCTTCGGTCCGGACGGACTGCTGTGGGCGGCTTACGACGGGACGCTCTTTGCCGTAGATCCGGATACCCTGGAAATCGTAAAAAGCAAAACGATATACGAAGGCGTGGAGAAATACGGCAACTGGCGTCCGGTGTATATTCGCTGGGGCGAGGACGGCCTCATGTATCTGACGCTTGCCGGTCACGTCACCGTGGTTGACCCGGTTACGATGGAGTTTCAGACGCTGGCGGAATCCCAGCATGTGAATCTCGGACACGACGGCCATATTTACTACACGAATGATACGCAATTGATGAAGATTGAAGTGTCGGATGCTGCAGCATCGGATACGATTGGGGCACTGATGGACGATATTCAGTCCTGGAAGCAACAAGGCGATATCAGCCATCCGCTGAGCCAGCAGATCGGCAATGCGCTGAAACAAGCGGAGCTGAAGCAGAAGCAAGGGAAGCAGGAACAGGCCGTGAAACACCTGAATGATGCGATCAAGCACCTGAATAAAGCTAAAATCGGCGGGATAACCGAAGAGAAGCGTTCGGAAGTGAAGCAGCGCATTCAAGCGTTCATTGATGAATGGTCCTGATTGAATCAAGGAGATGGTGGTAGGTTGAAATTACCGCAACCATAACGGAATTTTTCATGACAAAAGTCGCCAATCTGGCGACTTTTTTTGTTCCTGCGATGCAGGTGCTTACCTTTGGACGATAAGAAGAGAGACGAACCTATCAACACAGCCGTCTAAGGTGATGGCTTATTGTTAACCGAAGCCAATGAAGGAGATTTGTGTGTTAATATAGTAACGTGTTTAGCTGAGGAGCTGAGGGGCATTCGGTCGGTGAACTTTTGTTACCAGAACCTTAATAACCAGCTTAACGGCGAGAAGGAGAAGGGTACATATGGATAAGCAGGCTTATGCACGGTATCTGCTCAACCTGATGGATGAAGAAGCAGATTCCGATGAGGCCGTGATTGAAGAAGCAGCGTTATATGGATATTTTCAAATGTATATGCCTAGCGGAAAAGGGGTGGAGGCCACCTTTGAGCCGCTTGAGGATGGACATGCTTACTTGCGGCGGATCTCCCGGATTTACGAGATGCTGGACCCGGAGGATTTTACCGGAGGAACAGTGCCGGCCTATTTTAACGGCAAAGGGGATGAGGTATCCGAGGACGTATTGAGAGGTTATGGCGAGCAGTTTATTCGGGAGTTAAAGCAGCTGCTGGATATTTTTGCGAAATGGGAACGTGCAGCGGAAGCGGTCGCCTACCTGGATGGAATCGAAAAAATCGAGCTTCTTCCTCCAGGGAAAATAGACAGCGTTCGCGAATCCTATGATCCCGATGTCTATGAGGCGCTGTCCGAAGTGATTATGGAGCACAAAAACGAAGAGGAGCCTATAGAGATTCTGGACGAGGCTTTTTATTCGATTGCCTGCGATTACTGGATCTCCTACTATTTGCAGTGGCACCGTTACGGGCTAAAAGGCGACCCGATGGCGCCGTATTTCGAGCTGCACAGGTTGGGGTATTCGGCTGTTTTCTCAGGCGAGAAGCTGTATATCGGCACATAGCATAGAAGGAGGAGAGAAGTCTTGATGACAGCGGCCGAGATGTTTTCGATGATCAGCGCAGGCAGCTTTTTTGAATATGTCTTTGATAAAGAAGTGGATTGGAATGCCGAATTAGATGTGCGGGACACGCATGAATTTGACTCGGCATGGAATTCATGTTACGAGAAATTGCATGAACTTTGTCCCTCTGAAAGTCAGACAACCCGGGATATTCGGGAATATGCATTCAAGCAAACGTTCAGGATCACACGGAATGCTGAACTGGCGGGTTATGTATCCGACGATTGCGGCCTGATTTCCACGGCGCTGGAGAACAACATTCAGATTGAATTTATCAATAACCTATGGGACTCCTATCTCAAAGGGAATTTTCCAACATGATCCTAAAAATGAAAATGCAATGTTCATTAGCCGGGCTAGCAGACACTTGAAAAAGGAAGTGGATGCCCGATTAAGAGGCTGGGCACAACTCTGGCAATCATGGTGTAGAGTCGGTTGCCAGCCTTTTCTTTTTTGAACGAAGGATTGGAAAAAGGATCACGAAGCGTTATCAATTGCCGTCTTTGTTTTACCTGAATTTTATGGATAGAGGGCTGGAATGATTACTGGTAGACAAACGAATAACGATATAATATAGTACTTATTATAAGAGTTATAAAAACTATTTGAGGTTTGAATTATGAACTCCATTACAAACAACACCATGTTGGTTAAACAAATGAATCAGGAGAAAGTTCGACAGGCGCTCATGGCGATGAGAACGGCTACGAAGGCCATGGTTGCGCAAGCTACCAGCTTAAGCATCGCCACTTGTAATCATATTCTTAACGAGTTGCTGGATGCCGGTGAAGTGTTGGAAGTGGCTGTGGATGACTCGAAGGGCGGACGTCCAGCCAAAATGTACCAGTATAACATGCATCATTCATATATTATTGCTGCCATTGTCAAAACCGAAGCGGGATCCCGCTCTCTTACATATGCAATCGCCAATATGGCCGGGGAGATTGTAGACCAAGGGTATGAAGAACATAATCGAATAGATCCCGCCTTAATCGATCGGGTAATCGAGAGGCTTATCTTGCAATATCCGCAAATACGGGCGGTTGGGATCGGCGTCCCCGGTGCAGTCGACCAGGGGGTCATCAATGTCAGTGATATACCGGAACTGATTAACGTTCCTTTGGAAGCGTTCATTCGCGATAAGCATAAGGTTGAGGTCATTCTTGAAAATGACATGAACTTGACCGTATATGGCTTCTACCATAAACAAGGGTATGATGAGAAACAGACGGTTGCCGTCGTAACTTTCATCGATGGCAGCTTACCCGGTGCAGGCATGATGGTGGATGGGCGTATTCATCGAGGTTTTACACGATTTGCTGGCGAAATTGCTTTTTTGCCGTTAGGCATATCCCAAGAGGCTCAATTCCAACAGCTGCACGATCGGAAAACTTTTCATGTACTGGCTGCGCATTCAGTGGCAAGCCTGATCGCCATATTAAATCCAGAAACGATTGCTTTGACTGGGAGCCTGGTGCAGCCGGATGATGTGAACATCATCCGGCAGGAATGTCTGAAGTATATTCCGCAAATGCACATGCCTCAAATGATATTACTGGAACATCCGGATCAGGACTATATGTACGGGTTAATTGCCAGGACCTTGGAAAGCCTTGCTTATTCGCTTGAGCTTGTGGAGAAGGGGAAGTGATATCTATCTAATGACTTCCTTTGTGGGGCGGGTCTTATTGGCAGAGAGCTATGCCGCTTTAGACAGGACGTTATGACACAACTAGTTTGTCGGACAGAGACTTGACTTCAAGATGAGAGAGGATTGGATTATCAGGATGAAAACAGAAAAACAAAAGATGCTGGATGGAGAACTATATATCGCTTTCGATCCTGAACTAATGCGAGACCGGGCATATGCAAGGCGAATGACACGGCTGTTTAACCAGACTACGGAGATGGAAGATCAACAACGAATTCAAATATTGAAAGAATTGCTGGGATCAACTGGCGATCACATAGGAATGGAGCCTAACATTCGTTTCGACTATGGCTACAACATACACGTAGGCGAGAACTTCTTCGCGAATTTTGATTGTACCATCCTGGATGTGTGTGAAGTGCGAATCGGCGATAACTGCATGTTCGGCCCAGGCGTTCATGTGTATACGGCAACGCATCCGGTGGACCCGTTCGAGAGAATTAAAGGGCCGGAATATGGAAAGCCGGTAACCATCGGAAACAACGTATGGGTCGGAGGACGCTCAACCATCAATCCAGGCGTCACGGTAGGCAATAATGTCGTGATTGCTTCCGGGGCAGTGGTTACCAAGGACATACCGGATAACGTGGTCGTCGGGGGCAATCCAGCCAGGGTGATTAAGGAAATCGAAATCCGAATGACGGAAGCGTGAACCGGAAAATGTCAATGAAGGGGATGTAGAATGGAGTCTAATCAGAGAATCCGTTTGGCAATTGAAGAGTCGATCCAATTCCTTGAATCTACTTCGCAATGGGAGACGGGTCACGGCGAGAACAGCCGCCATAAATGGGATGGCGCTTGGTGGCATATGGCCGCTCTATACGAAATGGGAGAGGTGAAGCTGATCCCGGAATCGGTTATCGCCAGGGCTAAACATCTACTCGAAACCCAGGTTTGGCGGACCTTCGTCATTACAGCCGATGACCAGCCAACCAACGATAGTGACCGGTTGAAGATGGATTGCTGCCATTGTGAACTTGCCGTATTCTATATGATTCTGAAAGCATATGGCTGTGATGTGGACACGGAGCTTCCCTGGATTCGCGAATGGCTCTTAAAGCATCAGCTGCCAGACGGCGGATTGAACTGCGAGCCGGAAGCTTATATTCATTCAAGAAAAAGCTCTATCATTTCAACGCTTCCCCCGCTGGAAGCGATCTTATGGCATACAGACCGTGAATTCACCGAACAGGAAGCCGCTTTCTTGGATGAAGGCGCCCGGTATTTGATCGAGCATCGTCTGGTGTGTTCGAAACAGCATGGCGGCGTTCTGGATATGGATTGGCTGAAGCCCTGCTTTCCGCGTTTTTTTGAATATGATATCCTACGCGGGATGTCCTTCTTGGCAGAATGGTCCCGGCGCAGAAACAAAGCGCTGCCGGTCGACCTGCTTGTGGAAGGTGTGGAACGATTGAAGATTTACATTGAAGAGGATGGCTTGCGGATCGGCAGACAGGTCCATGATCCACATGGCCCTTGGGGTGGGCAAACCTTCCCCTTGTTAGAAGCATTAGCCGGGCTGGGTGAGGTCTCGCCTTATTTAACCGGACAATTGGATCGAGTTATCGAACGGTTGGGACCGGCATTTGCCTATGCCTAACTTCAGTATTGCCACACTAGTCGAATAGCATTGCACCAGGAGTACGCAGCCTTCTTTCAAAGCGGGAGGAACTCAACATGGTGCCAAATAAGTCGCGAACATCGCGGCTTTTTTTGTTATTAGCTTGTTCTAATGTCGCCGTATTCCGGAAGTACTGGCATTGGGCAATTCACCTATATAGGCAATGGCAATATAATGTAGTATTTCTTTTAAGCAAAGGAGAGCTACCATGTACAAACTCACTTTAACTGCGGCTAAGAAGTTATTGGAAACTGCTGAACACCAAGCACGACAAATGGGTCTTAATTCTGATGTAGCGATCGTTGATGAAGGGGGGAACCTCATAGCTTTTCATCGGATGGATAACGCGAGAATAGCAGGCATCGATATCGCCATTGGCAAGGCTTGGACCAGCGTAGCGATGCAAATGCCGACGGCGAATTTAGCGCAATCTGCGCTTCCGGGCGGAGCTACATTTGGCATTAATACAACGAATCAGGGTAGAGTCGTCATACTTGGCGGAGGGATTCCGCTCGTTCACGAAGGCAGGGTTGTCGGCGGCATTGGTGTAAGCGGAGGAACTAGCGCACAAGACATCGATGTAGCCAATGCCGCTGTGCAGGCGTTCGAAAATATGAGATATCAAGAAAATCAATATTTAAATGCAAGGATCGGTACAATCCAGCAATCATTTACTTATTAACGGGTTCCATGCATCGACGGTAAGGGCAGGCTGCTTCCGTTCAAGAAGGAGTCTATCATCATCCAAGCTCTGAGTAGTGACTTACATCACGATTACCGGAACGGGAAATGTCGAAGAGCTAACATATGTCTACTAAAAAACCACGATGATCGTGGTTTTTTAGTGTTTGTAATAACACGAATAAACTTATAAATACTTATTGTTTGTTTTTAACTGCTTATATATACTTATGGATATAATGCAAATGCTTAAACAGAGGAGGAATGAGATGTGTTCCAAGAAGAACGACTCGTAAAAATCCTGGATTATTTAAAACAACATAAAACGATGAGTGTTGGCGAGATATGCTCGTTTTTTCAAGTGTCGCGGGATACCGCACGCAGGGATATTGTCAGATTAGTACAAGAAGGAGTGGTTGTTCGAACACACGGAGGGGTAGCCTTGCCTGATCTGCAAAAGGAACTGACTTCATATCAGGAACGACTTATTGATGAGCCCACAGGCAAGAACGTGATCGGCAAGCATGCCGCTAAACTGATTCGGGACCACGAAACGGTATTCTTGGACGTATCTACGACCGTACAATTTGTTGCGGAGCATATTCAAGCGAAACAGATAACAGCGGTTACGCACTCCATAGATAATGTAGGGATACTTTCCAAACGAGAAGATCTGAGCATCTACGTGCTCGGCGGTTATCTGCATACCCAAAATCGATTATTATACGGTCCTTCCGTCATCGATAAAATCAGTGAAATCCGCGCCGACAAAGCGTTCATCGGTGCGACGGCAATCCAGACTGACGGACTCTATTATCCATATAAAGACGATGTCCGGGTGAAGAGGGAGATGGCCCGGCGCTCGGATCAGGTCATACTTGTTGCGGATCATACCAAATTCACGGTGAAATCAAGGTTCAAGCTGGACTTTGATCATGTGGATATTATTGTAACCGATCAATCGATCCCCGCTGACATACAAGAAATATTAGACCAGAAAAATATTACGCTCATAGAATGTCAGACTCATAATCCACAGGACGGAGTTGAGCCATAATGAACAACAAAATCATTCAACATGTCAAAGTCCACCTGCCTCATCAAATACTTCCTTCTGCAACGGTTTGGATTTCGAACGGAAAGTTGAAGAGAATAGAACCAACGCAAGAAATTGAAACAATCGAAGGCGATGCTGAACGGATTGATGGAAACGGAATGTGGCTTATACCGGGGATGATTGATGTTCATATCCATGGGGCCAACGGCTATGACATGATGGATGGAACCGAGGACAGCATTCAAGAAGTGTCACGCGCTTGTGCGGCAACCGGCTGCACCTCGTTTCTGGCAACTTCCGTGAGTTCTACGATAGAGGATCTGTTGAACATGATCCGCAGCGTAAAAGCTGTCATCGGACGAGAACAAGGGGCAAGGATCGCCGGCATTCATTTGGAAGGCCCTTATTTGAATCCGAAGCGTAAAGGGATGCAAAACGAGAAATATCTTCGCCACCCGAATCTGGAAGAAATGAAGTTGATTATTCGGGAAGCGGGCTCGCTGATCAAAATGGTAACGATCGCCCCGGAATTGCCTGGAGGCTTGGAGCTTATATCCTTTCTAAAAGAGCAGGGTGTCGTGATTGCCGTAGCTCATTCCGATGCTACTTACGAGGAAGCAAAGCTGGCTTTTACAGCCGGAGCGAGTCATGTAACCCATTGCTTTAACGGCATGAGACCGATTCACCATCGAGATCCCGGACTGATTGTAGCCGCGTTCGAAGAACCGCATGTAAGCCTGCAAGCGATTGTCGATCAAGTCCATCTTCATCGGCCATTGTCAGATTAATGCATCGTCTCAAAGGGCCGGAAGGCATGGTGCTTATTACGGATGCGCTTCAGGCGATGGGATTAGGTGATGGAAATTATATGTTTGGTGGTCATCACGTCACCGTTTCCGAGGGGATTGCCAGGCTTGCGGATGGCACTTTGGCATCGAGTACCGTGACTATGAATGAAGCGTTGCGGCTGACCGAAGCCAACGGCATTTCGATGGAGGATGCCGTGCGCATGGCTTCAACAACGCCTGCCCATATTCTAGGTTTATCTCGCAAAGGAAAAATCGAGGTTGGATACGATGCGGATCTCGTTCTGATGGATGAAAGGTATCAAGTGCAGTGGACGATGATTGAGGGTAACATGTACCAATGAAGGACACGTAACTTCTTATTCATTCACGCATTATCATACGACAGACAGGGAGCGCCCCAGGTCAATGGACCTTTTGGGGCACTCCCTTTTTTTGCATCCAAAACTTTAACAGCCTTTTAGTGCGATATAAATAGATACAGACAATTCAGTCTAAGTCGATTCGATCTTAAGAGCGCGCCCTTCGGGTATATGCGCAGGCTGATCATGAACGATGCTTCCATCTTCTAGATGAAGCCATGTTTCAAAGCTCCGCTGGCCTTCCGTTAATTGGATCACCCTTGCTCCAGGTTGAAATGGTCGATCCAGATAAGCATTGCGGGACGTACGACCATAACAAAGACGGATTCCATGCAGCGTTCCCCAGAAATCGTTCCCATGGTCATGGCCTACAAAAGTTCCCGCGATATCGCCCATTTCCAGCATGGCCGCAAAAAATCCGGTATTGATGAGCGGTGCGCAGCAATAGGCGTCTAACTTCTGTCCGTAACAGACCGAGAAATCCCAGATATCATTGTATTCCGGCAGAGGAATATGAAAGAAGCCGAGTGAAGGGAGGGGCTCACCTCCGTTTCTAGCGGTCAGACGATGAGACGCTTCCGTATACCATGCGATCTGACTTCGGCGAATCCAGTCATAGAATCCAACCCGCAGATGCTCAAGCGGTGAGTAGCTCCCCGAATCCAGAAAAAACAAGGCGGCTGCCGGCTGGTGAAGCCCGTCCAGAATTTCAAGCACATAATTGCCTACCCCGTGGACATTCGGCGGATCAGGCTGTGCATAACAGTACCGATGTGATAGCTGGAGATAGTGCAGCTGCTCACGAGTCATTTCAGCAGCTTCGGAATCATGATTGCCGAATACGGCGGCCCATGGAATGTGCATTTCTTCGGGGACCGATACCGCATCTTTAAAAGCTTGAATGGGATTCGGACTTTTATTGCTTGCAATGACATCCCCGGTATAAATCACCAAATCCGGCTGTTCCTTCTCCAGAATTCTCTTCATCATGGCCTTCATCTGCATTTCTTCCTCATCCGGTTCACAAAATTCCGTGTCGGTGAACTGTACGATCTTAAACGTGCCATTCGACTTAAAATGCAATGATTTTCTCATTTGCGCCAACACCCCTTATTCATACCATCTGTACGGATCTTCATATGAGCCATGACAGCGATTACGCCCCTAGCATAATGAGTCTGGTTGAAGCTGTCAATTGCCATTTGAAGCCGGGGGAGAAGAAGTCACCATTGTGGTATCAGAAAGTCATATGGATAGTGGTTGACCGGAAACATCGGTTATAGAATGAGGATGCAAAGGTTTACATGACGTGATAAGAAGGGGCTGGAACATGAGGGGTTCGTCTCATTTACGGAAGAGGCTAAAGAAGTATAAGTGGCTGCTGCTAATGACATTGCCGGGGATCGTCTACTTGTTCATCAACAACTATGTCCCCATGTACGGCGTGATTCTAGCATTCAAAAACTATAATTATGTCGATGGTATATGGGGAAGTGCGTGGGCAGGGTTCGATAACTTCAAGTTCTTGTTCAACTCACAGGATGCGTACATCATTACTCGGAATACCTTCCTTTACAATTTCGTTTTTATTGTGCTCAACCTGGTGTTAGCCGTTCTGGTAGCGCTGCTGATTAATGAAATTAAGGATAAAGCGATCAGCCGGTTCTATCAAAGCACATTCCTGCTGCCGCATATCATTTCGATGGTCGTGGTCGCCTATCTGGTCTACAGCTTTTTGAACGTGGATAGCGGTCTTGTGAACAGATTATTGATCAATTGGTTTGGTTCTGAGGCGGTATCTTGGTACGGGGAACCGAAGTATTGGCCTTACATCCTGGTCATCGTCAATGCATGGAAGAACGTTGGTTATCTATCCATCATCTATTTCGCTTCCATTATCGGAATAGACAAAGAATATTATGAAGCCGCCACAATTGACGGTGCAACCAAGTGGAAGCAGATGACCCGGATCACCATCCCGCTTATTTTGCCAGTCATCACCACCATGACCCTGCTCGCCGTCAGCGGCATTCTGCGGTCGGATTTCGGATTGTTCTATCAGGTACCTATGAATACAGGCGCTTTGATCCCGACCACGAACACCATCGATACCTTTGTCTATCGTGCCATGATTCAATCTGGAGATATCGGCATGTCGACAGCGGCTGGATTCTATCAATCCGTCGTTTGTTTGGTGCTCATCCTGGTAGCGAATACGGCAGTAAGGCGCATTAATAAACGCGACGCTTTATTTTAACAGAGAGGGAGGCAGAGATGGTGAAAGTGTTGAGTACGAAAAAATGGATCGGCGCATCATCGATTCACCTGTTCTTTTGGGCATTTACAGTTGCTTCGTTAATTCCGTTCATCCTGGTCTTTATGGTGTCGATCTCCAGTGAAGATTCCATCCTGCAGAACGGGTACTCATTGTTTCCCAGTCAAATCAGCTTTGCGGCCTATCAATTTTTATTCAATGATTTTTCGGAAATAGCGAAAGCTTACGGCGTTACGATTTTGACCACGCTGGTTGGAACCGTCGTAAGCCTTTTGATAACAGCGCTTTTTGCTTATCCGTTATCCAGACCCGAGCTGCCGTTTCGCCGTACCATTTCCTTTTATATTTTTTTCACTATGCTGTTTGGCGGCGGTATGGTACCTTGGTATATCACGTATGTGAATATGTTTGACCTGAAAAATACGATATTCGCCATGATCATTCCCAACCTGCTGTTAAGTGCCTTCAATGTCCTGCTCATGCGAAGCTTTTTCGCCTCGACCATCCCGGAATCCGTGGTTGAATCCGCGACGATTGACGGTGCAAGCGAACTGAAGATTTTCTTTAAAATCGTCGTTCCGCTTTCTTTGCCGATTATGGCCACGATTGGACTGTTTAACACGTTGTCCTATTGGAATGACTGGTACAACTGCATGCTGTTTATCGATAAACCCGAGCTGTATAACATCCAATATCTGATGACAAAGACGCTCACGAACATTCAGTATCTTCTAATGAAGTCTAACAGTTCGGCTCAAGTCGGGGACCTGCTCGCCAAGATGCCAAGGGAAACCGTCCGCATGGCACTTGCCATTGTCGGCATTGCCCCCTTGATGTTCGCCTATCCGTTCTTCCAGAAGTATTACATCAGCGGGATTACAACCGGTGCCGTGAAAGGTTAGCAGTCATTTGATCGTTCAATAGAGGAGGTGGGGCAGGTTAGGCGATTTGCACTCCATTTCATGCCTTAGATTAAAGTTTATTGTTGAGAGGAGAACTTAGGGATATGAAAAAAGCGCATTATCTGGTGCTTATGATCATGCTTTGCGGAATGCTTGCATTAACAGGCTGCAGTAAGGGGGGGACCGAAAATGCTACGGATACAGGGGGGAAACAAGCCCAAACGGAACCCTATAAAATAACGCTCGTATATCCGGCAACCGCTCCCAAAGACTTGCAGCTTGTTCAGGAAGAAATGAGCAAATATCTGACGGAGAAGATCAATGCGACGATTGAGCTCAAGCCTATCGAATGGGCTTCCTGGGATGATAAAACCAATTTAATGAAAATCTCCAATGAGCCTTTTGATTTGATGTTCACAGCCAGCTGGTTCTCATACGCGAAAGATGTCGCCAAAGGGCAGTACTTGGACCTCGACGAATTAATGGCCCAACACGGCAAAGATATTCCGGGCATTCTGGGGGAGGATTTTATTAAAGGCTCCAGAATCGGCGGCAAGCTGTACGCGCTTCCGACCAAGAAAGAATTCGGACAGGGATTCGGATTCCTTCTCGACAAGAAGCTTGTGGATAAATACAAGTTCGATATTAATGGGGTTAAGACCCTGGAAGATATGGAAGCGATGTTCCAAACGATTAAAGACAATGAGCCTGGCGTGATTCCAATTGTTTCAAGCAAGTTTACGAATATTTGGGATGCAGCCAATTATGATGGCATCGTTGCCAATCTTTCGATTCCGCGGGGAAGTTCGGAGTTGAAAGCCGTGGATACCCTGGAGGATCCAAAATTCATCGAATTCTACAAACGGATGCATCAGTGGAATCAGAACGGTTGGTTTGATAAGGATATCCTGACATCAGACGCGGATCAGGGCATGAATATGATTAAGGCGGGCAAAGCCTTTGCGGTTGCCCAATCCTTAAAGCCGGGGAAAGACAAGGAAATGAGCATAACATCGGGTGTAGAAGTTGTGCAGGTAGAGACGGCGGAGCCGTTTACGACGACAGGTGACGCGCAGGGGGCGATGCTCGGAATTTCGCGAACCTCTAAGGATCCTGCAAGAGCCATGATGTTCCTTAATCTGCTGTACAGTGATCCTAAGCTGCTCAATATGCTGTACTGGGGGATCGAAGGCAAACATTATGTGAAGAAATCGGATAACGTGATCGATTATCCTGAAGGCGTGAACGCGGACACGCAAGGCTATCCTAATCCGGGAGGCTGGATGTTCGGGAACCAGTTCAATTCTTATTTATGGGTAAATGAAGATCCGAATAAATGGGAAGAGTTCAAGAAGTTTAATGAACGAGCGGAGCATTCTATCGCGCTTGGCTTTGCCTTTGATCAAGAACCGGTTAAATCGGAGATGGCCTCCATAGCGAATGTCGAGAAAGAGTTCGGGGCTACTTTAAAATCGGGAGCCGTTGATCCGGAGAAAATTATTGCTAAATGGAAAGAAAAACGGAAATCTGCCGGCTTTGACAAGGTTAAAGCTGAGGTTGAAAAGCAGCTGGCCGCATGGGCAGAAACTCAGAAATAACGAAGCTAAGGGAATAGGGGGATTCCGAATCGGGACTATCGTTGTATGTCCTATAAGGGATTCCCTTTTTTCCTGTATGTGACTATACTCAGAGTGTAGATGGCCTGCTATACTGCAGAAGCACATTCTGCCAACCTTTCCATGGAGCCGAGGTAGTGTATGCTATGTTGAATATTAAAGACTCGCTTCGCTTTAAGCTAATCATCGGTTTCGTTACGATCGCGGTTCCTCTTGTTGCCTTGCTTCTCTACAACAACTACTATGCATCCAATACGATCAGGGAGCAGGTGGCGGACTCGAATAAAAATTCGATGATTCTTTATTCGCATCAGATCGAGGCGGCCCTGAACAAGGAAACGAATTTTTTGTACAACATTGCTGTTGAAGATCCTAATATTGCCGCACTCTCACAGCTTCTCAATGATCCTGACGAGTACTTTCTTGCCAAGGCCAGAATTTTGAATACGCTTACGCGTTATCATCGTTTTGACAACAGCGTCGATCTTCAATTTATCTACTCCGTGCAGAAGCAGGATTTATTCAGTACACCGATCAAGACCCAATCTTACGATGAGTTGTTGTCCATCAAAACGACCATTGAACAGCTGGTCAAGGAGGTTGGACCGGACAGCGCCTATTTCCGCGAATGGAAGGCGATTGAGTACAGCCAGCATAAATACGCATTGATCAGACTGGTGGATACGGGAGATGATTTTTACCTCGGGGCGTTTGTGGAACTGGAGAACCTGATGATTCCGCTGGACTTGATTCATCTGGAATATGGCTTTGCCAGCTTTGTGAATGAGCAGGGTGAATTGATTACCAATACGTCGGCTATCGGAACGAACCGCCTGAATACCGCTCTTGCCTCTGAATCCAACGAAGTCTATCAAATCGTAAAGAAGGATGATCAAAAATATATCGTAGTCATGAATCAAATTCAGGGCACGGATGTCATACTCAGCGCTTTTGTACCCGAGTCCCAAATGCTGAAGAATCTGTATCACTTTCGTCGAGGGATTATCATCATATCCATCGTGGCATTCATCATTCTGATTATCTATTTGGTTTATCTCAATGAGATCATCCTGAAGCCCATGAACAATCTTGTCCGCGGGATGCGCAGGATCAAGCACGGGGACTGGGACACGCGGCTTCATGCGTCTAAAGCGAAGGAATTCACCATGATCAACGAAACATTCAACAGCATGGCCTCCGAGATTCATGAGCTGAAGATCAGCGTTTACGAGGAACAGATCAAGGCGCATAAGGCCGAACTTAAGCATTTACAGCTCCAAATCAATCCCCATTTTTTATTGAACTCCATCAATATCGTCTACAATTTGGCTGAAATCAAGAATTATAGCGTGATCCAGCTCATGTGCATGAACCTCGTCAAGTACTTCCGTTTTACAACGAAGACGAATCAAATCGCGGTAACGATTGCTGAAGAAATGGAGCATATGGAGAGTTATATCAAAATCCAGCAGGTCCGTTTTCCAGAGCGAGTCACCTATGAAATCGACATTTCGGAGGGGGCAGACCAAGCGGCAATTCCGCCGCTCTTAATTCAGCCGTTTATTGAAAATGCAATCAAATACGGATTTGATTTCATGGATCATCCTTTTCATATTGCCATACATATCAGCCTTCCTATCCATGATCAATTGGAGATCGTGATTTCCGATAACGGGAGCGGCTTCTCCCGGGAAGTGCTGGAGAAATTACAATCGGGCGGTTTCATGGAGAATCAGACAGGGGAGCATTTAGGAATCACCAATGTACAATACCGTCTTAGGCATATCTTTGGACATATGGCTCGCCTGGAGTTTGACAATGCTCCGAATTCAGGCGCCAGAATAAGAATTGTACTTCCTTTCCGAACGGTAGAGCAGTTTACTTCATATTGATGATCTGTATGGGGGTAGTCGCATGTATAAGGCGCTTATAGTAGATGATGAGATCTATGCAGTAATGGGAATTAAGAGCGGCGTGAATTGGCAGGAACTGCAGGTATCTGAAGTGTATGAGGCTTATAATATGCGCGATGCATTACAGGTTTTTGAACGCACACCGATTGATATTATGATTTGCGATATCGAAATGCCCAAAGGGACAGGAATCGAGCTGCTCGAGCGGGTGAATGATATTTCTCCCGATACAGAGACCATTTTTCTAACCGCCCACTCCGCATTTGACTTCATGAAGAGAGCAATTCAGCTGGATGGCTTCGATTATTTGTTAAAACCGATCGAATTTGATGTGCTTCAGGCAACCATAGCCAAAGCGCTGCATTCGATTAAACAGGAGCGGGAGCTCCGTCATATGCGAGAGCATTACAAACCGTATTATGAGCTGTGGCAGAAGAAAAAAAGCCTGATCACGGATAAGTTTTGGAATGATGTATTTTCGGGAAGGATCGTCTGCACCCCAGCTAATGTTACGGATGTTCTTGAGGAGCATGAGCTTAGCGGATTGCAAGAGGCTGTATTCATGCCTGTTCTGGTGAGCGTGGAATCGTGGCTTCGCGAGCTCAGCACAAAGGATGAAGAAATTATGGAATATGCTATCCGCAAAGGCGCATCCGAAATGCTGCTGCCCGCCGGCCATGGAGAGGTCATTCAGACCAAGCAGGGGGTGAACGTCGTCCTTATTGCTGGAGAAGAGGGGGCGGAGGGAGAAGCCGCACATGAACTGAACTTGCGCTGTGAAAAATACATTCAGGACTGTTATACCTACTTTGGCTGTAACATTTCCTGTTATATCGGCAATCGGTCCACTTTGTATGAAATTGCCGATACGTACAGGCAGCTGCTGGAGATGGAATACAACAATCTGAATAAATCCAACCAAGTGTACAGGCTGGCTTCACTAGGCACCCAATCCATGAAGACGATGATTCCGCGAATATCCACCTGGACCCTCCTTATGGAGCATGGCCAACTCGAAGAAATGCAGCGAGAGATACATGGACGCATGGAAGAGCTGAGCCGATACCCGCAGCTTTCGGTTAGTGAGCTTGAAGGCTTCCGGCAAGAATTTATGCAAATGGTGCATTATATTCTTCATAAAAATGGACTGTCCGCGTTGGAGTTGTTTCAGGATCAGGCAGGAATTCATCTGTATGCTCAACCGCGAAATATTGAACAATTGAAAGCAACGGTTCTCCAAGTCGTTCAGGTCATTCATGATCAGCTCCATCCAAGCTGCTCCGTGATTCAACGCATACAATCCTATATTAAGGAACATTTGCACGAATCGATCACAAGAGAACAGCTTGCCGGCTTCGTACATCTCAATCCAGCTTATCTGTCCCGTCTATTCAAACGCGAGGTGGGCGAATCGATTACAGATTACATATTGCATGTCCGGATGTCGCAGGCTAAGGATTTGATCTTAACATCGACCATCCCCATATCCGAAGTAGCCAAGACCTTTGGTTATCATAATTTCTCGCATTTTTCCAAAATGTTCAGAAAAGTATATCAAGTTTCTCCGCAGGAGTTTAGACAGCAATCTTAATCTTAACGAGGATTTTCATTCGATAAGCCGTCAAACTAGTACCGGAGGGCCTGTTTTCTAATGTATGTATAAGTCGTAAACGATACATGCTATAATGATAAGCTTCTAAAATCTAAGAATATGTTTGTAATCTATGAGACACTGAATAATCCAATCGCAACTTAAAACAAAGCTATATCGTTTCAGTTCATTAGAAATGAGGGCAAATTATGCGTTACCTTTATGAATTTATCGAGCATCAAGAGGATATGCCCTTTAAACTGTTTGTCAACAGCGTGAAACATGTTCCATTTCACTGGCATAAAGAGGTGGAGATTGTCTATGTTCTCCAAGGTTCTGTTATCATGCATCTTGATCAGAAGGAGTATGTTCTACATCAGGACGACGTCGTAGTGGTGAACAGCATGTCGATCCATAAGTTTGAGCAGAATGACCATGACAATATATTATTAACGCTTCAGTTTGGGCCGGAATGGCTTCAAAATAACGTTTTTATTTCTTGTAATTCAGCGAATGAGCCTGAGCCGGTCGGTTTCCGATTGGACACGATCAAGCAAGAGCTTGCGAAGATGGTATGGGAAATGAACAAGAAGTCCCCAGGCTATCGAAGCTTTACCTTGGGAAGGCTGCAAACGTTATGTGGACATTTATTGCGATATTTTTCGGAAGGAATCAACCCGGAAGCTGAAGAAGGCGGCAAGAGCTATGACTATAAAAGGTTGAATCGGGTTCTAACCTATATCGATCAAAATTACAAAGAGAAGATTACACTGCAGACGATGGCGGAGCAAGAGCACTTAAGTTTGCATTATTTTTCTCACTTCTTCACCGATAAAATCGGTATTCCTTTTCAAAAGTATTTAACGCTGATCCGTTTGGAGAAGGCCCAGTCGGAGCTTTCGGGAAGTGAAAAGAGCATTACCGAAATTGCGATGGATTGCGGTTTTGCGAACGTAAAGCTATTCAATAAGTACTTCAAGGAGAAGTACGGTTGTACACCGAGCTCGTACCGTGAAGCCGCTGCCTCGCTTCAGGATAAGCCTAATCGAAAACCGCTTACCTATGAAGAATCCTCGAGCGGAGACTATTATGAATTAGATACGATCAATGCGATGGGGTCGTTATATCGGTACCTGGAAGTGAAGCCGGATCAAGAACGGGAGAGAGCAATCCCTTTAACAGCGGTTGTTACGGATCATGAGCAAATACAGATTCAGCCGGGAATGTCGTCAGCAGCGTACAAAAAGCACTGGAACGTTATTACAACAGCGGGCAGGGCAGTTGAAGGGCTGCGCGATGACTGGCGTCGGCAGCTGACCGAGCTTAAAGCCCGAATTCCTTTTGAATACATACGCTTCCATGGCATCTTTAATGATGAGATGATGGTATATAACGAACAGGATGACGGGACCCCTGTCTATAACTGGGCCTATGTTGACAAGCTGTATGACTTTCTTATTGGGCTGGGCATCCGGCCGTTCGTGGAGCTTGGTTTCATGCCGACCCTGCTCAGCCGCTCCAGCGAAACGGTATTCTGGTGGAGAGGGAATATTTCCCCTCCGGCCGATCAGGCAAAATGGGAGGCACTGGTTCGTGAGTTCGTCCAGCACTGCTTAAACCGCTATGGGGCTCAGGAAGTAAAACAATGGTATTTTGAAGTCTGGAACGAACCGGATTTATCAGGCGTATGCTGGGCAGGCAGCAAGGAGGAATACTTCTCGTTTTATGAGTCTACCGTTCGAGTGATCAGGTCGGTTCTGCCTGAACTAAAAACAGGGGGCCCGGCTTTAGGTTATGGGTCACTCTGGAACGACACATGGACCGAGGAGTTTATGGAATATTGCAAAAGGCACCAAGTTCCGGTCGATTTCTTTTCCTTTCATATCTATTCGGAATATCCTCAGCTTAAAGCAGAGCAAAACATATTGACGAGAATGATGCCGCCAACCTTTTATAAAGAGAGCATCCATCGACTGCAGGAAAAAATGGAGGTGGCCTCTTTCCGGGATATGGAGCTGCATATTACCGAATGGAACTTTTCGCTCTATGACCGGCACCTGCTGCACGATACCATGTTTATGGCCCCATTTGTGATGTATCATGCGATGAATACACTGGGAGACGTAAAGGCCATGGCATTTTGGTGCTTTACGGATGTGTTTGAGGAAAGTCTTGTTCCATCCTCTCCGTTTTACGGAGGTTTTGGTTTAATGAATCGGGATGGACTTAAGAAGCCGAGTTATTACGCCTTTGAGCTTCTTCAGAAATTGGGTGAAGAGATAACCGTTAAGGGTGAAGGCTATGTGGGCACTCAGAATCAAGATGGGAGCATGCAGCTTCTGCTGTATCATTACGTCCATTTGGATCATATGTTTTCAAGCGGAGACTGGTCGGAAATGTCCAATCTTAACCGTTACGGCGTGTTCGAGGAGAAGGGCAGCAAGGAGTTTCAAGTCAACATTCCTCATCTTTCAGGAACCTATAAGTGCACGACTTATCAGATGGACAGAGATCATGGATCCGTTTTTGACGAGTGGGTCCGTATGGGAGCACCCGAAATCTTGACGGAGGAGGAACTCGCGTATCTTCGCGGAAGAAGCGGCCCTGTCATCCGAATAGAGACAATAGAGGATCAGGGTTGGTATAAAGAGATCGTTCTTCCACCGCATGGTGTCCTTTTGCTCACCTTAGAGAAACAGTTTTAAACACTAAAGGCTTCAAGAACACCACCGCTCTATAAGAGAGGGGTGTTTTTTGCTGTCCGATCCTGGCGGCTTAGATTTGTTGGCTCCAAAAACGAGAAATAAACAAAAAACGACCATAGACGAGGCAATATACAACGAGTAAGCGTTAACAATGAAATCTATACTATAGCTATGTCCACAACAGAAACACAGGAGGGAATAAACAGATGAAGCGTTTCATGAAATGGATGACGGAATCCTTTGCGCCAAGATTGGATGCGATTACAAATAACATTTGGATAGCATCGATTCAAGAAGCCATTATGGTTGCCATCCCAATGATCTTTATTGGTTCCATTATTACTTTGATTTCAATTTTGCAAGACTTCATTCCTGGAATGCCGGATTTAACGCCAATTACGACATTCAGCTTCGGTCTTCTCGGTTTGTTTATTGCATTCTTAACGCCGTATACGGTCATGGAGAAGAAGGAGAGACATAAAATCAAGCTGCTGGCGGGAATGACCGGCATATCCTTATTCCTCATGCTGCTTAATCCCGTCGTAAACGAGGACGGTACCGTTCAGTTCGTTCTGGAGCGTTTCGGTCCTGCGGGTATGGTAACGGCACTCATTGTAGGCGTCTTCATTGCCGTCATCATGAATGTCTGCGCTAAGTTCTCTTTTTTTAAAAAAGGGTCTTCCATGCCAGAGTTTATTATGGATTGGTTTGACTTCCTGGTACCGATTGCCGTGATCATGGGCATCGGCTGGGTTCTTGTATATCAGCTCCACTTTGATATCTTTGGACTGATTGTGAGCGTGTTTGAGCCTATTAATGCTATGGGGCAAAGCCTGATTGGGTTTGTTCTGTTCAACTTTATTGGAGTTGTATTGTATTCCTTCGGAGTCAGCCCATGGGTTCTGATGCCCATCTGGTATGCCATATGGATTCCGGCGATTGAGGAAAATGCCGCATTGGTGGCGCAGGGGCTGGATCCCGTCAACATTAATACCTTTGAAACATTCTTCTCCGGATGGCTTGGAATCGGAGGGATGGGCGCAACCTTGCCGCTTGTGATATGGTTCCTGTTTGCCAGATCCAAGAAGCTGAAAACCATTGGTAAAGCCACTTTGATTCCTTCTCTATTTAATATTAACGAGCCTGTTGTGTATGGAGCGCCGGTTGCTTTTAATCCGCTGTTGATGGTGCCTATGTGGATCAATGGTCTTATTACACCCATCATCGTCTACCTAGCTCTTGATATGGGGTTTGCACAAATTCCGAGTAAAATCTTCCAGCTGTGGTATACGCCGATCGGTGTGTCGACTTATCTCATGTCCGGATTCAATGGACTTATTCTGCTCGCCGTTGTCTTACTGATTGTGTTTGCCGTATGGTTTCCGTTTTTTAAACTGTACGATGCGCAGGAATTGAAGAAAGAGCGGGAGTACCAAGAAGAAGCTTGATATGAAAGGGTGGATACAAATGAATGCATCGATTAACGAATGGATAAAGGAAATGACACTTACTGAAAAAGCATCCCTCTGCGCGGGATTAAACATGTGGATGACCAAGGGGATCGAGAGACTCAACATTCCGCCGGTTCATATGTATGACGGAACGAATGGGATCCGCAAAACGAACAGTGACGATGAAATGGGGATTACGACTGAGAATGTTCCGGCAACATGTTATCCCACGGGCTCAGCTATCGGTTCTTCGTGGAACACGGAACTGCTGCGCGAAGTCGGGGAAGCACTCGGTAATGAATCCAAAGAGATGGGCGTAGAATTGCTGCTCGGCCCAGGGATCAACATGAAACGGACTCCGCTTGGGGGAAGAAATTTCGAATATTACTCCGAAGATCCTTGCCTGACAGGGGAACTGGGCGCTGCTTTCATTAATGGCCTCCAGAGCAAAGGAGTCGGGGCTTCACTTAAACACTTTGCTTGCAATAACCAAGAATTCGAGAAGATGGTGACGAGTTCAGAAGTAGACGAACGAACGCTGCGCGAAATTTATTTAAGCGCCTTTGAACGAATTATCAAAAAATCGGATCCTTGGACCGTCATGTGCTCCTATAATTTGCTTAATGGCTCGTATACCAGCGAGAATGAACACTTATTGCATGATATTTTGAGAGAAGAATGGGGATACGAGGGGGTCGTCATCTCGGACTGGACGGCCGTGAATGATCGGATTCGTGGGTTGAAAGCAGGACTTGATCTCGAAATGCCGGGACCTGCCGGCTATAACACGAAAGCGATTATCAAAGCCGTTGAGAGCGGAGTTCTTGCAGAAGAGCAGCTCGATAAAAGCGTTGCCCGTATTCTAAAACTCGTACAACGTGTAACCGGTATGGAAGAAGCTGTTCCGGCATCCCCTATGGAGTACCACAATCTTGCGAGAAAAGCTGCGGCAGAAAGCATTGTGCTGTTGAAGAATGAGAATGGCATCCTTCCGATCCAGGCAGAATCAACCCATTCCATTGCAGTGATCGGCCGTTTTGCCAAAAAACCTAGAATTCAAGGAGCCGGCAGCGCAAAAGTTACGCCTACGCGCGTTGATATTCCATTTGATGAAATGAAGCGGTTGGCTGGAGCTTCCGTTGAGTTGAGTTATGCCGAGGGCTATCCTGAAGATGACTCCGTTCATGAGGAAGTGATTAAGGAAAGTGTTGCATTGGCGGCAAAATCTGATGTTGCGGTTATCTTCGTTGGCCAGCCTGAATACGCAGAATCCGAGATGCGTGATTTGAAGGGCATTGATTTGCCGGAACAGCAGGTTCGGCTTATTCAGGCGATTGCAGCCGTACAACCGAAGTGCATTGTGGTGACCACCAGTGGTACAGCTTTGGCGATGCGTCCTTGGGTTCAGCATGTTCCCGCTGTCATTCACTCATGGCTTTCCGGACAAGGCATGGGTAAAGCGATTGCTGAAATCTTGTTTGGGGAGGTGAGTCCTTCCGGTAAACTGTCCGAGACGTTTCCGGTTAAGCTTTCAGACAATCCTTCACATATGAGGATTCGCGGTGAAAACGGCAAGCTGTATTATCGTGAAGGGCTGTTCATCGGCTATCGATACTACGATCGAAAGGAACTCGCTCCGCAGTTTCCGTTTGGCCATGGCTTATCCTACACTTCGTTTGCCTATAGGGATATGAAGACAACTCAAACAGAGACAGGGATCACGGTCTCTTTCTGGCTGGAGAATATCGGGAACCGAACAGGGAAAGAGGTCGTTCAGCTTTACGTGCATGACGAAGAATGCACCTGGACGCGTCCGGAGAAAGAATTGAAGGCATTTTCTAAAATCGAGTTGGCTCCTGGGGAGAAACAGCAGATTGTTTTTGAACTTGAAGAAAGAGACTTTGCTTATTACAACACCAAGTATAACCGCTGGGTAGCGGAGAGCGGTTATTTCCAAATTGCGCTTGGCAGCTCTTCTCGCGATATAAGAATTACGGAGCGATTGTATTGTGATTTTGGAAAGGAAGAAGTATCATTTCATAAATTCAGCCTGATTAGCGATTGGATTAGCGATCCAGTCGCGAAATCAGTATTGGAAGAATGCCTCGATGAGATGAACCAGCATGTCGTTGAAAAGATTTACCTCAATGATGAATTCGTCGGATTTTGGGAAGATGGTCCACTCATTAAAATATTGCAAATGTATGGTCAAACCTGGTTGGGTGACCGGTCGCCTGATGAAATTATTGAAGAACTTATAAGAAGAGTTTATGAGCGACGCATCAACGTATAAGACTAGATAATATTCCTTATTATAGCTTGGGACCAGAACAGGTTCCAAGCTTTTTGATGCCTATAAGAAAGTCGTTTTAGAAATAAAAAATCCCATCCACTGAATCTGGATGGGATTTTTTTTTGAAGGTTTGAATGGGCTGTAGAAGCTTATATCTTCTATCTTACGGATGCTCCGTGAGACTGGATAAAGGGACGGTCATTTCCTGCTCCGAGTTGCCGATCGGATAAACCCGAGCGGTTTCATCCTCATTCACATGTTGGATATAGATGGGGGTATCCTGATAAGTTACATGTTTCATAATGGCCGATTCCGAAATTTCAATCGCTCGTTGTTTATTCATGACAATTCTCCTTATTCCGAAAGGTCATTCAATGGATCAGCCTGCCGGTTAACGGCTTTTTTAATTTCCCGGTCCAATTTCGGCGTTCCTTGAATTTCTTCGGCAGCCTCCATTTGATGATTGAGCTGCTGCTCGACTTGTCCGATCCCATGTGCTTCCTGTTGTTGTTTGCTCTTTGCCAAAATGATCCCTCCATGTGATGATATATCCATTGTAAAAAGCTGCATTACTACAATGCACCAATATGTATGAACCTATGCAAATTTATATAATTTCGGGAACTTTCATCGACCCTAAGGAGTCTGTTTTGGTGAGGGGGGAGAACTGCTTTGAAGGAAATGCAGATGCAGCATTCCGCGGAGCTGAAAACTTCGGACATTCGGATGCTTATGGAATCCTACGGGGAGGACGTCTGGAACTATGCTTTCGTCATAACTAGAAACACGCACACGGCAGATGATGTCGCGCAGGATGTGTTTATTAAAGCCTATCAACATTTTGCTTCCTTTCGGGGGGAGGCTTCCGTCAAGACCTGGCTTTTGAAAATCACGCGCAACACCGCGCTTTCCTATCTGAAGCGAGCGTTCCTGCGCAGAGTGGTGCTGATGGGCGAGCAACCTCCCGGCACCGGGCAGAAGGGGACGATACGGACCCCGATTTCGCCATCAGCCGAAGCGGAATATTTGGAACGGGCAGAGGCCGATGAATTGTGGAAGCAGGTACTGAAGCTGCCAGCTAAATTTCGAGATCCGCTCGTGCTTAGTCTGCATCATCAGCTATCCATAGATGAAATATCCGCCATTACAGGCCTTTCGCCAGGCACGGTAAAGTCCAGAATTTTCAGGGCCAAACAGAAGGTGGCCGCCGCATGGAAAGGAGCGATCGAGGATGAATGATTGGAGACCGGATTGGAATCGAAGGCTGGCTGATCCGCCATTTAAGAACCAGCGTTTCCGGACGGACATGATGGAGGCCGTGGAGGAACGTCTTCAGGCTGTTGAAAAGAAACGATTCCGCAGGGACTGGATCCGAACTATCGGTGCCTTTGTTCCCGTAGTGCTGCTCTTGTTCGGGGTTGGAATCTGGTTCGGTTACCAGTCTGTACCCAACGCTAATCCGGTAAGCCCAGGTCCGGTTGTACCTAAGGGCGGGACGTTCCAATCCGGCTTCGTATCCGGGTCAGGAGGCGATTTCGATTGGTGGAACCTTGCGGACCGTGAAGTCTCGCAGGAGAGTGACCGTACGATCGTGACGCTGGCAACAGCGCTTTTAAAGCGGGAGATTGGCATCTGGGGCGGCCCGACGCCGGACATCTGGGAGCATCCCGAGGTTAAATGGCCGCTTGAACGCTATGATGTGTCCAGTCCCTGGGTTTATGAAATATACGTAAACGAGATTACGACAGATGCTGAACAAACGGTATACAAGCTCCGTCTGCTGCTCCGGGATTCGATCCCGATGGTATATGAGGAAACGATAGATGTAACGATTCGTAATGATACCCACCGAATCTCGCAAATCCAACTAATAAGCACTGACGAAAAGGGAACACCACGGGACGATTTCGAGGCTGGAGACGATCAAGGAACAACCGTTACTTTAAAGGAAGATGCAGCCTTGGATCTGAAGATTACGGGTACTCTGTTCAAGGAGGCAGGAACCATTCGTTCGATCAATGTTCAATATGGCGACAGTGAACGAACCTTCGCAGATTGGAGCAGCGTGAGTAACGAATCCTATTATCCGGAAACCGCGATACTGTCCCCAGGCAGCAGCGGGAAGGAGAAGGATATACTGGCAATCGTTTTGACAACCGGTTACGGAACAGGGATGCGCGAATCCGCATTGAAACTTCTTACCGACGATCTCATCGAAGTGATGGCAGCCGACCCGGTCCTTGCGTCACAATCCAGACTAAGCTACCATATGACGGCGGAAGACGGGAAAAGGATATTTCAACTTACGTTGAGCGGCGTAACCCGCAGCTTTGAATACAAAGAGGAGGACGCCGGTTTTTGGCTGGACCAGCCCGCACTTGGCAGCATTGTCAGGTATTCCGTGGAAGAAAACACCCTCTATGCTTCGGTGCCGATCCAGGTATCGCCGGGCAACTTTCCGGCAGAGGTCCGGCTGCGCTACGAATACGACGGGAACACGTTTCTTGTGGCGGAGGCAACATTAGAGGAGATTTAAGAGGGGCGTGAAGTGCGGGAACCATCATGATTATCAGACTGACTGGAAAAAGAGGAAACTAAAAAGCCGCTTAGAGCGGCTTTTTAGTTTTCATTATTCGCTTTCATGGATTTATTAGCTGGCGTGTCCCTTTACGACAGTCTGCCAATGTTTGTTTGACCCGGATGGGATTCGGCAGAGAGCTGACTTCATTCAGTTACGAAAAAACTCAACCTGATCGATATCTGCCCACTGGGAAGAGGAGGAGTTCGACACGTAAAACCCGATCGTTGCCTTGCCCGCCGTCACTTGGATATTCGAGATCGTGACAGGCGTCCACGCCGTCGTGACCGGGCAGCCCGTTTGGCGCATCCCGCCGCCATAGTCCTTCACTTCCATGACGCAGCTGTTCTGGCCTCCGCTGCTACGCATGCGGGCCCTCATCGTATACGTACCGTTATCGAGACCGGTAATGGTCTGGCCGACGTAGGCGGTTGCAGGCCCGCTCGTGCCCGCAAGTCCAACAAAGTAAGAGCCTTCCGCCGCGGGAAGCCCGACGCCGTCATTGGCTCCGTGAATCAGGATGCGGTTCGGGTAATCGTCGCCGTACGTGGTCCAGCCAGCTACGTTCGCCGTTTCAAATCCGGGATTGTTAACGAGATTCGTCTGCGAAGGAGTAACGGTATAGCCAAAGCGCAGATAGATTCCGCTAACCGGATCAGTCGCGCTCGTCACGGCTGCGACGCGGGTCGAATCGACGGTCATCAGGGAGTTCCAATTGGAAGACTTCGTATCGGATACCGGAAAAACGTTGGTTTTGTACTGCCATGTCGCACCGTTGTCGGAACTGATCATGGTAAACATCGAAGTGTAGGGATCCCCTGTATTGGCGCTGCTCTCATCGGTTTGGAATGCGGCCATCAGACGGCCGTCGGGAAGTGTTACGACAAAAGGAGCGCCGGCTTTTTTGCCGTTGCCGACCGGCACGTACAGCGTTTGGCGCGGAACCGACCAATTCAAGCCGTCCGGGGATATTTTATATTTAATGACAAAAGGGTGGCCTGCGACGTCCGACGCTTCGAATACGGTCATATAACGGCCGTCTTGCATCCGCGTGATGACCGGCATGCCATCGCGAGAACCGGCGGCAACGCCGTCGCTGACCGTAATCCGGCTGCCCCAGCCGCTTCCGTTCCACGTTTTCATGTACAAATTTTGCCGCCCGGTCGTACCTACCGTCGCCGGACTGTCATCTGCATAAAGGACGGCTATCGTGCCGTTAATCATTTCCAAATGCGGCTCCCACAGACCTTTAAAACTGGAGGCGGTTGAACTTCCGATCAAGCCGCCAGGCAAATCGCTCCAAGTATACCCGCCGTCGACGCTCCGCCGGACGTTTAGCTGGATATCATAGGTCGAGCCGCTCTGCACGACACGACGGTAGGCTAACCAAATTTCTCCGCTCGGCAGCCTCATCATCTGTCCGTTCCCAACATTTCCCGCGCTGCTTGAGACGGCCGTAGCCGGATTGCTCCATGTGTAGCCGCCGTCCTGCGTCCGGGAAACCACGATGCGGGTGTTCCCTCCGCCGGCGTTGGTGTCAAACGATACGAGCCATTCGCTCGGCGTTAGTTTGAGCAGCCGAGGATACCATACGCCGCCTGAAGGCGGCGTATAGACAGCAATCTTCTGCGAAGCCCATGCCATACCGGATGAGGCAGCATGAGCCGGCGACAACGGAAATGACGTTAAAGCAAGCGCAAGCATCACGATAAAGGCAAGCGGTCTCTTCCAAAAGCGTTTGTTCCGTTCCATAAGCAACAATCCTTCCAATCCAGATTAGAAAGCGCTTTCTAAAATGGATTGTATCGCAGTTAGTATAAATTAAGATATACTAAATATATATTATTTTTCAGTTTGGACAGTCGTAAAAAGCGAGGTATGACATGGAGCATCCGTTATATAAACAAATACAGAACGATATACGGCGCAGTATTCAGAGCGGCGAGCTTCCGGCAGGTGCCTTGGTACCGTCGGAGAAGGAGCTGGCTCAGCGGTACGGCGTAAGTCAGATCACATCCAAAAATGCGCTCAACGGTTTGGTGGAGGAAGGCTTTCTGGTGCGTTACCGGGGAAAAGGCACCTTTGTTAGGGAGCAGGGCTCTTCGGAAGGACCGCAGCCCCGGACGGATACGAAAAAAACGATTGCGATCATATTGCCAACGATGAAAACCAAGATCGATCAGCAGCTGCTGGACGGCTTGGAACGCTACTGCGCGGAAAGAGAATACGATCTGTTGATCCGTATTTCACGCGAATCGCAGGAGGAAGAATCCCGGGCGATCGAGCAGTTCCGGGAACGGGGAGTCGATGGCTTTTTGATATTTCCGGTCGAGCAGGAAAGCTACAATAACGCAATTTTGCGTTTGTCGCTTGATCAGGTCCCCCTGGTGCTGGTCGACCGTTTTTTGAAGGAGATCCGGACCTATAGCGTCAGCTCCGATAATTACGAGGGCGTACGCGAAGCCATATCCGGTTTGCTTGCGGAGGGGCACAGGCGCATTGCCTTCCTGTCTCCGGAGATTACGAATTCGGTTACGGACGAAAGAGCCAAAGGCTTCGAAGCCGCATTTCTGGAGCAGGGCTTGCCGATAGACAAAAGGCTATGGTGCTTGCTGGATTTGGTTACGATTCAGGAGGGACACGGACCGCAGGAGGTCCTCCGTTTTTTGCAGGGCTGCAGTGATGTAACCGCGGTCTTTTGCGTGAATGCGGAGCTGGCCCGCTATGCCCATTACGCCATGCGGGAAATTTGGCCGGCGACGGAGAGCAAACCGCAGCTCGCCGCCTTTGACGATCCGGATATTGAAGGCATTCCTTATATCCGGCAGCAACCGGATGAAGTATCCCGGCGTGCCGTCGATCTGCTGTCGGAACAGCTGGCCGGTAAGCACGAGCCTCGAAGGGAGGTCGTCCCGGTCCAATGGATTTGGCCGGAATGATCCGTTCATCAAGGATACTGGCTTGATACACAGGAGAAATATCATCGTGAAAACGGTCTGAACTTCGTTCAGCCGTTTTTTTCGTATATTTTGAGGCAAATCACTGGTTTGTTCAGTTTTATATTTACATTTCGAAAGTTATATTATAATAATATACTAAATATACTATTTACAATATAAAGGTTGTGATGCGCGTTGAAATCGTTGCCGCTATATAAAAAAATTCAGGAAGACATCAAGCGGCTGATCGCCATCGGCAAGCTGCGGGAAGGGGACCGGGTCCCTTCCGAGAAGGAACTGTCTGAACGTTACCGCGTCAGTCAAATTACAAGCAAAAACGCGCTGGTCGGACTCATGGAGGAAGGTTTGCTCGTCCGGATCCAGGGCAAGGGTACCTTCGTGATGAGCAGGCCGGAGAACGCTTCCGCACTCGATCAGTTAGGCGAATGGACGGCAGGTCCGGGCAGAAGCGGACGGATCGGACTCGTACTGCCCACGATGAAAACGAAAGTGGACCAGCGATTTTTGGACAACATCGAGAAATATGCCACCGCCGCCGGCTTTGAGCTGATGCTGAGAATTACGCGAGAATCCCAGGTCGAGGAGTCCAAGGTCATCTCGTCCTTCTTGAACCAGGGGGTGGACGGCATCATCATTTTTCCGGTTGAAAACGAGACATACAACGATTCGATTTTAAGGCTGTCGCTGGACCGCTTCCCTTTTGTCCTGATCGACCGTTTTTTGAAGGAAATCAAGACGTACAGCGTAAGCTCGGACAACGTCAACGGGACAAAGGAAGCCGTGGAGTATTTAATTAACAATGGCCATTCGTCGATCGCGTTCATCTCACCGGAGATTACGAATACCGTGACGGACGAGAGAGCCCAAGGGTTCGAGCAGGCTTTTCTGGAACGCGGGATGTCGATCGACAAAAGCTTATGGTGCCTAATCCCGTTAGAGGAGATCGCCTCGGGCAACTCCGTCGATAAAATCAGGGAGTTTTTAGACGGCAATCCCGAAATTACCGGCATCGTTACGGCCAATACGGAGCTATGCCGAAGTGCATATAAAGCGGCGGTTGCATCCCGTAAGCGCGTACCGGAGGATCTGGAGCTGATTACGTTCGATCCGCCGGATCTGCCGCACGTGCCGTTTATCCGTCAAAATGAAGAGGAAATGTGCCGCCTGACCGTCGAGCTGCTGATCGAGCAAATTGAAGGAGCCTTTGAGGCAAGAAGGATTATGGTGCCGGTCATGCTGGTAAACGAATGAAAGGTTCGTCCGTGAAGCCACTGAAAACCACTAATTTTATAATAAATATAGTATATAAAATTATAATAATATAAGTTATTATGATTCCGTAAAGCGCTTACAACCAAATCATTTGTTAAAGAAGAGGGGGATCGCATGAAAACGAAAAGCAAATTTGCAGGTATGTTGATGCTGCTGCTGGTGTTTGCGCTATCCGCTTGCAGCGGGGGCAGCAACGGAACAAACGAAGGGACTGCTACAAGCAACCCGGACGCGTCGAAGCCAGGTCAGGAAGCGTCCACCGGTACGGACCAGAAGGAACCCGTCACGATTGAGTTTATGGGCCACGGCAATCCGAACGAAAAAAAGATTTTCGAAAAGCTGATCGCTTCCTTTGAGGAGAAGTATCCGCACGTCACCGTTAAATACACTTCGGTGCCGCCGGGCGAATACTCGCAGAAGATGACAACGCTGATCAGTTCAGGCAAAGTGCCGGACGTATTCTATGTCGGCGGTCCGGAGTTTTACCGTTTCGCCGAAGCCGGCACCCTTCTCAACATCCAGTCATACCTGGATCAGACGTCATTGTTTAATCCCGATAACGTATGGAAGCAGGCCATGGACCGCTATCGTTTTGACGGCAGCAAGGTCGGGGCGGGCGATTTGTACGGCCTGCCGAAGGACGTAGGTCCGTGGGCTTTTGTCTACAATAAAGATTTGTTTGACAAAGCGAATGTGCCGTATCCTTCGGCCAAAGCCGGGGAATGGACCTGGGACGACATGCTGGAAGCTGCCCAGAAGCTGACGGTCGACAACAACGGAGACGGAAAGGCTGAACAGTATGGTGTAGGCGCTTACAGTCTGGAATCGGCGGTTTGGGGCAACGGCGGCGAATTCATCGATTACGCCACCGGCACGGTAAAGGTCAACGAGCCCGCATTCTACGAGGCGATGCAATTTGTTGCCGACCTGAATCTGAAGTATAAGGTCAGCCCGAATCAGGAAGCCGAACAAGCGATGAATGCGTATACGCGCTTCATTAACGGACAGCTAGGCATGTTTGCGATGGGTCCGTGGGATCAGCCGGCATTTTGGGAGCTGCCTTTCGATTGGGATATTGCGGCATGGCCTGCAAGCCCGAACACGGGACAAACGGCGACCTGGCTCGGCTCAATGGGATTTGCCGTATCGGCAAAATCCAAGCACCCGCAGGAAGCGTTCGATTTGGCCGCCTTCTTATCGCTGGATGAGCAAGGCCAGCGCGAAAACTACCAGCTCGGCCAGGCGGTTCCCAACCTGATCAACATGGCCGAAGGCGAATTTAAGGAAATGGACAAAGGACCGCAGACGCGCCAAGTCTTTCTGGACATTATCCAAGATTACGGACGACCAAACGTTATAGCTTTCTCCAAGGATACGCAATGGATGGATACGTTCAATCAGAACGCGAGTAAAGTGTGGAACGGCGAGATGTCGGCCAAAGACTTTACGGCCCAAATCCAGCCGAAGATGCAGGAACTCTACGACAAAGGCAATAAATAATGAAGCAGGCGGGGCGCCAGCCATGGATATCGGCGCCTCCCGCCGTATCAAGACGTCCTGATCAATCGAATACTGGCGAAGGTGGAATGGAATATGGGTACCAAGCTTGGCGGGTATCGCAGAAGAGAACTGGCATGGTTGTATCTGTTCGTCGCTCCGCCGGTTCTCGGGTTTCTTTTGTTCGGCCTTGTGCCGATCTTGTTCTCCATATATATCAGCTTTCACAAATGGGATATGCTATCCGATCCGCAGTGGGCGGGACTCGCCAACTATAAGGATCTTATGGGCGACGAGAAAGTGTACAAATCAATGTACAATACGATTTATTTAATGATCGGCATTCCGATCGGCATGGTGCTTTCGATGCTGCTGGCCATCCTGATGAACCGTAAATTCGCCGGCATCTCGTTCATGCGCACGATCTATTATCTTCCGGTCATTTCGCCGGTCATCGCCGTATCGCTGTTGTGGCAGTGGATATTAAATCAGGATTACGGCTTGCTCAACAATTTTCTGTGGGAAACGTTCGGCATTGCCGGCCCTAACTGGCTGGGTAAGCCGGAGTGGGTGAAGCCTTCGTTAATCCTGATCGGGCTTTGGAGCGGCATCGGCGGCAACATGGTGCTGTACCTTGCAGGTCTGCAATCCATTTCCTCGACGTATTATGAAGCCGCGGAAATCGACGGCGCTGGCGCATGGCACAAGCTGACGCGGATTACCATCCCGCTGCTCACGCCTATTCATTTTTTCGTCGTGGTCATGGGAATCATCGGGGCGTTCCAGTCGTTCAGCCAAATTTACGTGCTGGCGGTAGACGGCGGGCCTGAATACAGCGGGGCCACGGTGGTCTATTATATTTTCCAGCATGCGTTCCAGTACTTTAACATGGGTTATGCAAGCGCGGTTGCCTGGGTGCTGGGCATTCTCATCTTTGTTGTCACGCTTATACAATTCAAGCTTTCCAATCGCTGGGTTTACCAAGACTAGGGGGGAAATCTGTGAAACGGGAAAAAATGACGGACCTCTGGTCGCTGCTGCTGCTGCTTTTCGGATCGATCTTTATGGTCGCTCCGTTCATCTGGACCATCTCGACTTCGTTGAAGGATCGGCGAAACGTATTCGAAATTCCTCCGCAATGGATTCCCGAACCGATTACGTTCGGCAACTATGCGAAGGTTTGGCTGGAGTCGCCTTTGCTGCATGGATTCATGAACAGCTTGATCATCGTGGTGATCGTCCTGACCATAGGAATGCTGGTATCCGCAATGTCGGCCTATGCATTCGGCAAATTCGAATTCCCTTACAAAGGCATGCTCTTCATGGGCTTGCTCGGAACGATGATGATTCCGTATTCGGTGGTAATGATACCGCAGTATATCGGGTTTTCCAGGCTGGATTGGGTAGACACCTTGCTGCCGCTCATCGTACCCGGCCTGTTCGGCAACATCGTCGTCATCTTTTTTATACGCCAATATTTGCAGAGCGCGATGCCGACCGAATTGATCGAAGCGGCGAAGATCGACGGCTGCAGCTTTCCGGGCATCTTCTTCAAAATCGCGCTGCCGATCATGAAGCCGGCGCTCGCTGCCCAAGCCGCTCTCGGCTTTATGGGCATCTGGAACGATTTCCTCGGCCCGCTGATTTACCTGCATACGCCCGAGAAGCAAACGATTCAAGTGCTGATCGCTTCCATGCAGGCGATGTACATCGGCCAGTCGGATTATCCGATGATCATGGCCGCAGCCATCATTTCCATGGTGCCGGTGATCATCGTGTTCTTTTTCTGCCAAAGATACTTTATCGAATCGATGGCAATCAGCGGAATCAAGGGGTGAGGCGCATGGGGATAAGAATGCCGCGCCTGTCAAAAATCGCATGTTGTATCGGAGCGTTAGGTTTAGCGGCCGGATTGGCATTGTCGGGATGCGATACAACCACGAAACCGGAGGCGGTCGATATGGAAATATACAATGAAATGTATGCCAATCCCTTTCAGTCGTTGGAGGAAGAATGGGAGGATTACGGCAATGGGGATCCGTATGTGCTGCGGCATGACGGCCGCTATTATCTGTATGTAAGCACTAAGGATCATCGGACGGGAATCAAGGCTTGGATATCGGACAATCTGGTCGATTGGAGCTATGCGGGGCTTGTGACGGAAGATCCTGTATCGACCGGAGCCTATGCCCCCGAAGTGATTTACTCGAACGGGTGGTTTTATCTATACACTTCTCCGGCGGGAAGGGGACATTACGTGTTCCGAAGCGAATCGCCGACAGGCCCGTTCGAAAGAATCTCCGAGAATGTCGGAATGAGCATCGACGGCTCGGTCTTTATCGACGATGACGGCTCCTGGCTGTTTACCCATGCTGGATCGTCGGGCATTGTCGGCGTTCCGATGGACGGACCCGCCGAATTCGGCGTCGGTCAGACGATTCCCGGGCCCTATTTGGGGCATTGGACGGAAGGGTCCATGATCATCAAGCGGAACGGTACCTATTACATGACATATACCGGGAATCATGTATTCAGCAAAGGCTACCGCATTCATTATGCCGTATCGCATGATTCGCCGCTCGGTCCGTACAGCATTCCGGCCAACAATCCGCTCGTCATCAGCACTAAGCCGGACTTTTACGGGCTTGGCCACAGCTCGACGGTGATGGGGCCCGATCTGGATTCTTATTATCTCGTCTATCATAACTTGACGGGAAGATCCCAGGAAGGCCCGCCTGTCCGTCGCATGAACATCGACCGGCTGGTATTCAACGGAGACAAGATGGAGATTCTGGGTCCTACGAATTACGATCAGCCTATCCCGAGAGGGCCGGTCTTTGCCGATCGGCTGGACGCAGACGCCATCGATGAGAGCCGGTGGGAGTCGGAGAAATCGGAAGGAGGCGCTCGAATCATCACCAAGGAGAGCACGGATCGCATCTATACGGCGGAATATAATTTGGTGCCGTCAAAGACGCGGGTCGCCGCATTGTTTGCCTATGAGGAGACCAACCGTTTCGGGTTCGCAGAAATCGAACCGGAACTAAACCGACTATCCTTGGGCAGGATGGAGGATGGCAACCGTAAAGTGCTCGCCACCGCGGAGCTTCCGGAAGATACGGATTGGTCGAAGCTGCACACGATTCGTATTGAACGAGGGAACGAGCGGCTTCGGGTTTACCTGGACGGCGTAGTGAAGCTGGATGAATCTTCGGAAACGTTCGGACCTGGCCGTATCGGGTATCGGTACGATAACGGCGTACCGGGATTGTCGTATACCGCATTCTCGAATCAAGCCGACGGCAGCAGTGACTTCGAAACGGCCAAGCCGCTTCCCGGCAGCATGGAAGCCGTGCATTATCTTAGCGGCGAAGGCAGGGGGTATGCGGTTCGTCAACCGTCGGAAACCGCCGCATGGCGTCATTCGGACGGAACGGCGATCCGGCAGGCGGAGGATGGCAGCTATTCGGCTGCGCTTAGGGAAAAAGGCGATTGGCTGCGTTATGCAGTAAACGTTTCGGAATCGGGCACCTATGCGCTGGACTTGTCGGTCAAGGCTGACGCGGGGCCGGCAGCCTTTAAGCTGCTCGTGGACGATCAAAAAGCCGGAAGCTATAAAATCGACGGCAGCCATGACGCCAGCAGCGAACCCTGGGTAAAAATTCGGGTAGGATCCCTAAAGCTCGAAAAGGGATTACATAGCCTCGCCATTCAATTGGACTATGGGCAGCTGGAGTGGAAAACGATGGAATTCGAGCTGGTCGATGATCAAGCATTCAAGATCGAACGTTTATTGGAACAAGCAAGTTCCGAGGATGTTCACGGCCGTTGGAACGAAACCGCCGGAAGTTATGCCGGGGCAGCCGATGCCGATGCCAAGATGTATGGAGGCAGCCGCCTTTGGTCCGACTACCGCATCCGGACGACCGTAACGCTGGGCGATGATCCGTCCGGTCAAGCGGGCGTACTCTTCCGGGTGACAAACGAGTCGGATTTCAGGGATCAAGTGAGCGATTCGCTGATGGGATATTTCCTCGCGGTCACCGCCACGAAACTGGAACTGTACAAACATAATTACGATTCCGAGCTGCTTCAAAGCATCAAAGTTGAGCTGGAACGGAACAAGCCCGTCAGCTTGCGCATCGAAGCAGTTCACGGGACGATCCGCGTCTTCGTCGAGGATGGAGAAGAGCCTGTCCTGACGTATGACGATCCCCAGGCCTTCATGCAGGGGAGGGTCGGCATTCGATCGGTTCATGCTGAACAGATCGGGCTTGGCGATTTAACGGTGGAATCCATAGGAACCAAATAGAAACGATAAACTAACAGAAGATGGAGAGTGGAACATAATGTCTAGCTCGCACAAATATATAAAGGACTATCCCAGACCGCAATTGGTACGCGAGGAATGGGTAAATCTGAACGGGGAATGGGATTTTCGCTTCGACGATGCTCTAGAAGGAGAAAGCGCCAAGTGGTACGAACGCCTTCAAGCTGACCGTAAAATCACGGTGCCTTTTGCGTACGAGACCAAAGCAAGCGGCATCGCGGATGAAACATTTCATCCTTGCGTATGGTATGAACGTAGTGTAGCCGTACCTGCCGAGGCAGAAGGCAAAAGGATCATTTTACATTTTCAAGCGGTCGATTACGCGGCGACCCTGTGGGTCAACGGCAGCAAAATCGGCGTGCATGAAGGCGGATACGCAGCCTTTGCCTTCGATATTACGGAAGCAGTCGAGTTTGGACGCGAGAACAGGATTACCGTTCAAGTCGTGGACGGCAACAGCTGTACGCAGCCGCGCGGCAAGCAGCGATGGATGAAGGACAACTTCGGGTGCTGGTACGTGCAGACGACCGGAATATGGCAAACCGTGTGGATGGAATACGTGAATCCGATTCACATCAGCCGGGTGAAGATAACGCCGGAACTGGAACGCGGGTCGGCGAATTTCGGCTATGAACTGGGCAATGCCGCGCACGGCTACGACGGGTTAACCCTCCAGACCATCATCCGGTTTGACGGGAAGCTGATCCGTTCGACGGAAACGAGCGTGGAACGCGGAACGGTAACGGTCGATGTGAGCGTCGTAAACGAAGCCGTGGGCGAATGGAAAGTCAAGCCGTGGCATCCGAACCATCCGAATTTATACGACGTCGAGATGATTCTGAAGCAAAATGGAAAGCCGATCGACACCGCCTATTCTTATTTCGGCATGCGGAGCATTCGGATCGCAGGGGATCAAATTATCTTGAACCATACGCCGATTTATCAGCGTTTGCTGTTGGATCAAGGATACTGGAGCGATACGCATTTGACCCCTCCGTCGGAGGAAGCGCTGCTGGAAGACATCGACAAAACGATTGCGCTCGGCTTTAACGGCGTGCGCAAGCATCAGAAGCTGGAGGATCCCCGTTATTTATATTGGTGTGACCGCAAAGGATTGTTGGTATGGTCGGAAATGCCGTCGACTTACGAATTCGGAGACGATGCGGTCGAGCGGTTCACGCAAGAGTGGATGGACGTCGTCCGGCAGCATTACAACCATCCTTCCATCATCACCTGGGTACCGTTCAACGAGTCTTGGGGAATTTCCGATATAGCGACCAACCGCAAGCAGCAGCAATTTACGGAATCGATCTATCATCTGACCAAGGCTTTCGACCAGATGAGGCCGGTGATCGTGAACGACGGCTGGGAGCATACGGTTTCGGATATCATTACGCTCCATGATTATGAAGAAATCGGCGCTATGCTGGAAGAGCGGTATCGGGACAAGGATGCGCTGTTAGGCAACAAAATCGCGCATAATACACACCGTTATCCATTCGCGCAGGGATATGGCTATCGGGGCCAGCCCGTCATCATCAGCGAATACGGCGGCATCGCTTTTACAAGCGAAGAGGGCTGGGGTTACGGCAATCAGGTTCGCAGCGAGGACGAATTCTTGAAGCGGTACGAAGGAATCACACAAGCGATCAAGAATTTGCCTTATGTGTGCGGTTTCTGTTATACGCAAATTACGGACGTGCAGCAGGAAGTGAACGGCTTGCTGACGGAAGACCGTAAACCGAAAGTAAACGTGGAAGCGATCCGAGGCATCAATCTGGCATAATCGTAGCCGGAGACGTATTCTCGCTTAATCGCGCATGATTGAAAAAACTCACCCAAGGGTGAGTTTTTTTGTTGCGAGTACAAAGAAAATACATACCCATCGTTTGGATGCCTAACCGTAAACTCAATCGATCATGCAGACATAATCCGCCGTACAAGAGAAGGTTGGAACGGGACATTTTTTGCAGTTTTCCTGCCAAACAAGAAATGACCGATAAACTCCTGTTCTTACCTTGCGGATCTGTCAGGTATAGGGGACCTCGGGCTGGATATCGCCCCATGCCGGATCGGACATATTTTTCCTAACGTGCTCATGCAAGAATTGTCCCTGTTCTGCTGCCCTCAGCTTCATTATGGTAGACATACACCACAAGCAAAGGAGGGAATGGGGATGAAATGGTGGTCAACGAACCGTCTCCGATTGATTCAAAATAATCTTCGCGAGACGGACGCCGATATGGATGTGGATCTTTTGATTCGCGAGCTCAAGTCGTTCCAAGCGAATGTGCTCATGATGAATGCAGGAGGCATATTTGCGTTCTATCCATCATCGCTTATGCATCAATATGTAACGCCTTATTTAACCAAGGACCTTCTGGGGGAAGCGGTAGAAAAAGCCCATGCTAATGGATTGCGATTTATTGCGCGGTTCGATTTCAGTAAAGCGCATGAATCGTTGTGGATGCGGTATCCCGAATGGTTTTACCGGGACCGGGAGGGGCGGGAGGTCAATTATCACGGCATCGTTCATACGTGCCTGAATGGAGTCTATCAGCAGGTGAAGTCGCTGGAGAGCATTCAAGAAGTGCTGGAGCGTTATCCGGTGGATGGGATTTTCTTCAATATGTTCGGCTACCAGCATTGGGATTACAGCGGAAATTTCTATGGTCCTTGTTATTGCCCAAACTGCCGCTTGCGGTTTCGCGAAGTAACCGGCGAAGATTTGCTTGCGTATACCGGTCCCGAACATCCGATGCACGAGCTGTACAGGTCCTTCCAGGAACGGACGTCAAGGGAAATGCTGGAGCGCATTCACGGATTCGTGAAGTCGCTGCGGTCCGATGTGGCCATTAGCACGTATCACCCACACCGGGTCGATATCGTCCGCAAGGAATCGAATACGTCGCTGAAAAGGAGCGGCCAGCCTTGGCTGTATTCAGCCTCGGAGAATGTTGCGTCCATACAAGACAGCTGGGATGACAAGCTGGTCAGCAACTGCAGCATTAATGCCATCGACCTGGCCTACCGTTTCACAGGAGTATCCGAGAATGAAAATGCGATCCGTTTATATCAAAGCATCGGAAGCGGATCGGGGCTGGATTTCTGTATTATCGGGGCATTCGAAGGATACCCGGACCGGGCAAGCTTCGAAACGGTAAAGGATATTTTCCGATACCATGCGGAGCACGAGGAGCTGTTCGGACAGCTCGGCTCCATGGCTGAAGCGGCGCTCGTCAAGCCAGCGGCCCCCGAAGCAGCAGCGGAGTATCACGGTATGTTCAAAATGCTAAAGGAAGAGCACGTCCTCTTCGACGTGGTGATGGAAGAACAGCTGGTGGCCATGGAGTCCAAACTAATGCATATGCGAGCGGTTATTCTTCCCGGCGTTCAGGGATTGTCGGTGGCGGCGGCGCGAGCGCTGCATCGGGCGGCGGATGCCGGCGCGGTGCTGGTCGCAACGGGAACCGCGCTGGAGCGGCAGCCGGAGCTGCTTAAGGAATGGTTCGCGGCCTCGTTCGCCGGCGTGAAACAATCGGAGCCGGGCGCTTACCTGGACGTTTCGGACAAGTCGCATTTCCCCGGATTTGCCCATGGCCGGGACTGGATCGTCGCGGGCGGAAGCTTTGCCCGCGTTGCCTTTGACCCGGATACGACCGAGTGCCGATTGCCATTCATCGAACCGTCCACGTTCGGGCCGCCGGAGCGTGCCTACGGCCACCGCATCGGAGCAGATTACGGTTTGGGGCTGCACAGGCGGGTCGGCAAGCAGGGAACGGTCCGAACCGGCGTGTATATGCCTTGGAATCCAGGCGAGCTCTACTATCGCCACGGGTTCGAGGACTACAGGCAGGTAATGGCGGACGTTCTACATGACATCGTGCCGAATCGGGTTGCTACTACGAACGCACCTCCATGTCTAGAGTTGTTCGTTCACCGTTTGAAGGAGGGCGGATGCCTGGTTCAGCTGCTGAATCTCTCCGGATATAACGGGACGACTTTTATGAATCCGCTTCCGTTATATGATGTTCAGGTGGAACTGACCGTTGATCGCGTGGACGAAACCGCTGTAGCGAATGCGTCGGGGTCTTGGCCGCAAAAGTGGATGCTGCCAAGAAACGCGGTAGCGAGGGGCAGGCTGCTCCGTGCCGAATCCGATGCGCAGGTGGAAACCTCGCAAGATCGCGTGACGGTGACGCTGCCGCAAATCGGCCGTTATGAAGCGGTTTGGCTTCAGGCCGCGCCTGTCGGCGATCGAAAGGAGCTGATCACCAGCGATGCCAAAGCCTAAATCTGCTATACCTACCCAAAGGGCCGGCAGGGTCTTCAAGCCGGGCCTAACGCTTCGCCCGGGCAGTCTCGCGTCCCGCATCGTCAAGCACCGCGTCATTTATTTGCTGCTGTTGCCCGGGCTGCTCTTCTTCTTGCTGTTCAAAATCGCTCCGATGTGGGGGCTGCTTTTGGCCTTCAAAGATTACAATCCGTTTCTTGGCTTTGCCGGAAGCGAATGGGCTGGATTTAAGCACTTTGCGGATCTGTTCTCGAGCTCCAACTTCTATATTATGTTGCGGAACACGTTTGCGATCAATATGATCGCGCTGATCTTCCATTTTCCGCTCCCAATCCTGCTGGCCCTGATGCTGAATGAAATCCGGCATGAGAGCTTCAAGCGCCTGAACCAGTCCATAGTATACCTGCCTCATTTCCTGTCGTGGGTCGTCGTGGCCAGCATGACGTTCTTTCTGTTGTCGACGGACGTGGGGATCGTCAATAAACTCATTGCCGAAAGCGGCAGGGATACCGTTTCCTTTCTGTCCAACCCCAATTACTTCTGGGGACTTCTGACCGCGCAAAGCATGTGGAAGGAGGCCGGATGGGGAACGATTATCTTCCTGGCGGCCATGGCGGGCGTGGATCCCCAGCGCTACGAAGCCGCCGTCGTGGACGGGGCGGGCAGGTTCCGCCAGATCTGGCATATCACGCTTCCGGCCATCCGGCCAACGATCATCATTTTGCTTATTCTTCGGCTGGGCAGCATGGCGGACACTGGCTTCGAGCAGATTTTGCTGATGATGAATCCGCTGGTGCGCTCGGTGGCGGAGGTGTTCGATACGTACTCCTACACGCACGGCATTCTTCAAGGGAAAATCAGCGTAGGGGTGACGGTCGGCATGTTCAAGGGACTGGTGGGGCTCGTCCTGATCGTGGCCGCCGACAAAATCGTAAAGCGGCTCGGCCATGAAGGCATTTATTAAGCCTCCAAAGGCGTCTGCCGAATACTCATTATGCTAAACGAAAGGAGGAATTCCGCGTGAGCTTCGTTATCCGAAAAAAAGGGCTAAGCTTGTTCGATTGGGTCAACTACAGTCTAATCACCTTGTTCTCGGTCGCATGCTTGTTTCCGTTTCTATACGTGTTCAGCGTTTCCTTTACGGATCCCGAGGTCTATGTTCCGCTTAAATTTTATTTGTTTCCCGAGCAGTGGTCCCTGGAGTCCTACAAGTACATTCTATCGACCAACAGCTTTATGAATGCGTTTAAAAGCACCGTTTTCATCACGGTCGTCGGTACCGCGCTCAACATCGTCGTTTCCTTTACGATGGCCTACGCGCTGACGAAACGGTCCATGCCCGGGAATCGCTGGGTAATGGGGCTCGTCATCTTCACGCTGGTGTTCAGCCCGGGTATCGTGCCCAACTACTTGCTGGTCAAGGAACTAGGCCTGTTGAATTCCTACTGGTCCATGATCTGGCCGGGCCTGACCAACGCCTGGAGCTTGATCGTTATCAAAAGCTTCTTGGATTCGCTTCCATCCGAATTGGAGGATTCCGCGAAAATGGACGGCTGCTCGGATATGGGCGTTTTTTTGCGAATGATAATCCCGCTGTCGATGCCGGCGATCGCCACCTTCACCCTGTTCTTTGCGGTCGGGCATTGGAACGCCTATTTTAACGCCTTGATTTACTTATCGGATTCCAGCAAGTGGACGCTTCAGCTGTTGATTAAAACGCTGGTCATCGATTCCAATTCGGTGGCGGTGGCCCAGGCCGGGGCAAGCGACGAAAACGTGGTGCCGCAAGAGACCATCCGGATGGCCTCAATTGTACTAGCGATGGTACCGATCTTGGTTGTTTACCCATTTCTGCAAAAGCATTTTGCTAAAGGGGTGATGCTCGGGTCGATTAAAGGTTGAGGAAGGATGCGGCAACGATCCCCTTACGCATCGGAATTGCGATCAAAATGCGATCGGTTAGGTTGAAAGCGTTATCCCGCCGCGAATGACGGGAAGGAGTTAGGATTTTGTTCAAGAACAATACATGGATGATGAGCATCCATAAGGAGGGGTTTACATGAAAAACACATCAAAGAAGGGGAGCTCGCATAGAAGCTGGAAGCCCTGGCTCGCGGCCCTCATGGCCGTCGTCATGCTGGCAGGCTGCGGGGGGCAGGCGGGCGAGAAACCGCAGAACGCCGGAGGATCGGAAGCAGAAGGCAATGACGGCAAGCCGATGACAATCAAAATGTTTGCCGGGCTCTATAACGAGATCCCCGACATGAACAATGACTATTGGAAGGAATGGGAGCGCCGCACCAACGTCAAGCTGGACGTGGAATGGGTGCCGTCGGGGGATCTGGACACGAAGCTGGATTTGCTGCTGGCCTCCGGCGATCTGCCCGAAGTCGTGGCCTATCAGAACCCGATCCGCCCTACGCTGATTACGGCTATCCAGAACGGCGCGTTTTGGGATTTGACCCCGTTCCTGGGGGATCTCAGCGAATACCCGAATCTGAAAAACAACCTGGCCCCGGATGCCTTGAAATATCTGTCGGTCGAGGGAAGCATCTATGCGGTGCCGCGGTCCCGTTCGCGGATCGACGGCGGGCTGAAAATACGCGAGGACTGGCTGAAGAAGCTGAACATCAAGGTTCCGACCGATTTCGAAGAATACAAGGAAGCATTGAAGAAGATCGTCGATGCCGATATGGACGGCAACGGGAAGAAGGATACGGTAGGTCTCCTATATATCAAAAACCCGCCCGCATCATTCCAGGCCGGCTTCGGCGTATACAATCCGACCTATACCGATGATGGCGGGCTGATGAGCCCGTCCCTTACGCCTCAGTACGTCGAGATGGTGGAATGGCTGCGCGGACTGTACGCGGACGGCCTGATGTCCAAGGAATACGCGGTCATGAAGGAAAGCCAGGCGGAGGAACTCTTCAAGACGAACCGCGCCGCTTCCTATGGCCGTCCGATCTGGTGGGATCATGAATGGGAGCAGGCGATGAAGAAGTCCGGTCAGCCTGATGCCAAAATCCTGAACGTGACCTTGAAGGGACCGAAAGGGGATTATGCGGTCGGTCTGGAAACCGGCGTAGCCGGCGGGTTCTACATCTCCAAGAAGGTGCCGGAGGAGAAGGTGAAGCAGCTGCTCAAATATTTCGACCAGACGGCGTCCCAGGAAATGACCGATTTTGCCTATTACGGCATTGAAGGCGTCCATTACACCGAAAAGGACGGGCAGAAGGTGCTGACGGAACAAGGGGTCAAAGAAGTCAATACGACGAGCAAGGGAGCGGGCGTACTGGCTTATGCCAAGTGGGGCAAGGTGATCAGCGCTTCCGGCGATAAAGCCTTTAACGATGCCAAAATCAAAGAGGTGGAAAATTACGACGAGATCGGAAAAATCGACCACTATCGCGTCATCACGTCCGAGGGCTGGCGCAGCACATGGCCTAAATACAGCGACGAATATGCTTCCATGGTGACAAAGGCGATCGTCGGGCATATTCCAATGGAGGAGTTCCGCGCATACGTTGATCAGCTGAACAACCAGCCGGACATTCAGGAAGCGTACCAACAAATGGCCGAAGCATACAAGCAGTTCAACGGGGAGTAACGGACAGTCGGCTCGGGCGGTCTCGCATTCTGGAGCGAATATGTTGAAGAACGGGAGGAGACAGCATCGTTGAAGCCTCTGTTCAAACCGGCTGTCTCCGCCTTGCGAATCGCCCGTTTGTTGCCAGTTTGAAATGAGAAGGAGGTAAGGCAATGACGAAGGTTAATGAGGAACGCTTCTGGTGGCACAAGCCGCTGCGCGTCATACAGCCCAATATGCAGGTCCAGGATACCGCCTGCATCGACCCTCCCCGGCTTGCCGCGCAGCTGAAGGAGATGGGGGCGAATGCGATGGTCTTCAATACAGGCGGCATATATGCCTGGTATGACACGCAGGTTCCATACCATACCGTGAACGGATATCTCCCTGAGGGGCGCGATTTGCTCGGGGAACTGATCACGGCCTGTCACCGTGAGGACCTTCGCTTTATCGCCAGGTTCGACTTCAGCAAAGCGGATGACAGTGCGTATCTCCGAAGGCCGGAATGGTTCGTCCGCAAGGAGGGCGGCCGCCCGGAGATCATCGGGGCTGAACGGCCCGGACCGTGGCCGCTCTTGATGTCCACCTGCATCAACGGCGGCTACCGCAATGCGGATGTCGCCGCTCCGGTGCTCCGCGAAGCGTTGTCGCGGTATCCGATCGATGGCATTTTTTTTAATAACCCCGGTTATGTGTTCTGCCGATGCGAGCGATGCAGGCGTAAATACGCGGAGCAGTACGGCAAGGAATTGCCGGATTCCTCGCGGGAGCTGGAGCCGGATTTCGCGGCGAGAAGCTTCGATGACAATATGGAAGCGATGTATGACCTGATCAAGCTGGAGAGGCCGGAGGTGCCCATGATTCTATACTACAACCTCCACCGTGACAATCTGTCGAAGCGCGTTCAGATCACTGATATGCTGTGTACGGAGCCGCAGGACGTACTCTCGCTCGGCCATGCCCGGATCCCTGAATTCTGGAAGCCGGCTCTCAGCATCAAGGTGGGGCGGTCGGTTCCGGGCAGGCCGGCTCCGTTTGGCATCGTGCATTCCTGCCCGGGCATGGATTGGCGCCATACCGGGCTTCCGGTAGCGGAATATCGCTTCTGGCTGGCTCAAATTCCGGCCAACGGCGGTCAGATCTGGCACTCCGTCACGGGCATACCCGATACGATCGAAGACAAGCGGATTATGAAAACCGTAGCCGAGCTGAATCATCATGCCGCCAAGCTGGATGCTTATATGGACGGAGCCGTATCGGCTGCGGAAACCGCCCTGCTCTGGAACGAGCGCGGCGAGGCGCAGAGCTGGGCCGAAACGATGATCAACCGGCAAATCCCGTTTGACGTGCTGCTTCCCCAGAGCAGGAAGGATTGGGAGTTGGACCGCTACCGCGTTGTATTGATTCCCGAAGGAACGGAATATACCCCGTCCTTGATCCACGACTTGCGTTCGTACGTACATGGTGGGGGACAACTGCTAACGGAAGGGGCACTTCCTTCCGCTGCAGCCGACGCCGGCGTCAAGCCGCTCCATGAGCTGCTAGGCATTTCGGAGGAAGCCTTCAAAAGCGAATACCTGATTGCCTCCTATTTACGGTTTCAGGAGCTGCCGTGCGAGATCAACCCGCTTCAGCAGGGAATGGATACGACGGCGCTGATCGCTCACCGCGGCCATGTCGCTTATGTTCAGCCGCACAGTGAAGCGGTTCGGGTACTGGCGACGCTCGTACCGCCGTTTTCTCCGCCGGAAAGCGTGGGAGCTCCTCCGGAGCGGGCTTCGCTGCCCGTTTCCCGCACCGATCTGCCGCTGGCTTTGGAGCATTCGTGGGGATCGGGCCGCGCCATGTACTTCGCGTTCTCGCTGGGCGCACTGCTCCGCGAATTCAGGCTGCCCGAGCATGAGATGCTGCTGGCTAACGCGATTGACCACCTGCTTGACGGGAGGCCGCTGCTGTCTGTAACGACTTCGTATCCCGGACTGCAGACGACCCTGTTCCGAAGCGGCAGTGATCTGCTGCTCCACTTCGTGAACGGAGCCGGCCGCCGGCCGCTTGCAGTGGCGCTGCCTCTGCACGACATCGAGGTCCGGCTGAGACCGGGGACTAGATGGCCTACAGGGAGCGGCTTTAAACTGGAGATGTTGATCGGCGGAGGCTGTATAGAAGGATTCGCAGCGAACGACGAATTGAACTTCACCCTGCCGCGGCTGGAGGTTTGGGAGTGCATTCGGATTCCGCTGAATCCCACCGTTAACGCTGTTGTTGAAGGATAGAGGAAGCGGGAGGACGAAGTATAACAGGTGTAGGATCATCCGTAGAGAGTTGCGGATGGCACAGTGATCCGCAGGGCAGTTCCTGCCGCGGGAACCGGAGGTGATAAATCGTGAGGTCTCTTTGGCAGCATATTCAGGCATCGTTCCTCCGCTGGTTCTCCGCGAACCGCTATCTGAAGCGTCTGATTTGGCTCGGATGTCTGTCGGCCGTAATTCCGGTGATCCTAGCCGGAAGCGCGTACTACCATTTCTCCATGAAAAAGCTGACGGTCCAGTTCCAGGAAAATAATATGGCTTCCTTGATGCAGCTGAAGGACCGCGTCGAAAATATCATAACAAGCATCGAGCATGAATCGCTTCAGCTTGCCAGCGGTCCGCTGATTCGCAGCGCGCTGGAAAATCCCGAATATGAGACGGACTACATGCAGCAATTGGATATGCTCAAGCTGTTTCAATTGCACAAAAATACTAATAACCTGATCGAAGACATCCTGTTTTACGATGTTCGGCACCGGCTGCTGCTGTCGCATTCCTATGGCCTGGTCCACCTGGACGGGTATAAAGGAAAAGAAGATATTGAGCAAGCCCTGGCGAAGGAAGGGGGAGCGAGGTGGATGCACCTCCCGAAGTCGTCGGAGAACGGATACGTCTCTTACGTCCGCCATCTTCCCGTTATGGTGCAGGGCCAACCGAGGGGCACCATCCTAATACACGTGAAAGAGGAATCGCTTCGCAGCCTTTTGAACAATTATTCCCTTTCCCTGGAGGAGCAGTCGCTGGCCATTCTGGACTCCGATCGCCGGGTCATGCTGCATACGGATGGACGCAGCGAGATCGGCAAAACCGCGGATGAAGACCCCATTTTGGGATCTTTGGTAGAGAACGGGGAAACGTCCGGCCATGACGTCATGACCGGGGAGGACGGCAAGGAACTGATCGCCTTTTACAAGACGTCTATGGGCCGTCTATACGTGTCCCGGATGCCGGAGCGGGAGATGATCGAGCAATTGAGGTGGATCCGCGTCCTGATCGTCATGTCGGTGACCGTCTTCATGCTGATCGCGGTATTGCTCACCTGGCTCTCGTCCAAAATCGCGTACAATCCGATTCAGCAGCTCCTTCGTTACGGGGAGCATTTGAGAAGAAACGGCAGGAGTGGGGTGGAGAGCTCCGTCAAAGAGAATGAAATCGAATACATCCGCTCCTCCCTCAGCTACTTAAACGAGCAGGCGGAATCCCTGAACAGCTACATTCGAAAAATTCAACCGGATTTACGGGAACGGTTTCTGCAGCGTTTGCTGCTGTCCGGAAGCTCATGGCGGTCCGGCACACTGGAGGAGGGGTGCGCGAAGCACAAGATCCCGATGAGCGGACCATATGCCACGATGGTGGTGAAAGTCGAGAATCCGGTGAAAAAACGATTCTTGCCTAACGAAGGTCCGGTCATCGTGTTTGCGGTCAAAAACGTCATGTCCGAGCTGCTGGCAAACAACCGGCAGCTGGAGGGCTACGTGGTGGACCGGGAGGATCGTGAAGCGGCGGCGATCCTGAGGCCGGGAGAGCCCGGGGCTTCCCCCCAGGAGTTCCGCGACCTCCTCGCATGTTATGCGGAATCCGTCAGCCAGTCCCTGGCGCGCTATCTTTCATTTTCCGCGTCCATCGGCATCGGCAATACTGGAACATTGACCCGGGCGGCTGAATCCTATAAGGAGGCGCAGCTTGCTCTGCAATATCGCCTGTTCCATGATGCGGATACCGTACTGTTTTATGAAGACATGATCCGAATCGAGCGTAATCCCGTGTTCATGTATCCGAAGGATATCGAATCGGAGATGATCGAATATTTGTGGAACGGGGATCTTCCGCAGGCCGAGGCGTCGCTTCATGAATTTTCCCGGCGTATTCGGGTGTCGGAATCGTACAACGTGACCTCCCAGAGCTATTACGTGCTGCTCTCGGCCATAGTCCAGTCGATGGAGGAGAAAGGTCCCGGCGTGCTGGAGCTGCTGGGGGGTAACCTGTTCGACCAGCTGAAGGAGAACCAGACCTCCCGTGAAATGCATGACTGGTTCATCGGCGTGCTGTTCCCGCTGTACCAGGAAATCAGCCATGACCTGCGCACCCGATCCACCCGCCTAATCGTTCAGCGGGTATGCAGCCATATCTGCCGTCATCCCGATGGTGCTCATTCACTGGCGGACTGTGCCGAGCTGGTGGGGGTGAGCCCATCGTATCTCAGCCGGCTGTTCAAGAAGGAGATGGGCATATCCTTTGTTGAATACGTCATGAACTTCAAAGTGCAGAAGGCGAAACAGCTGCTCAAGGATACGGATTACACGGTCACGGAGATTGCTGAAATCGTCGGTTATTCCGAACGAAACCTGAACCGGGCCTTTCAGCGATTCCTGCAGATGTCTCCACGGCAGTATCGGCTGTCGGTAAGATAGGAAAACTGCTTTTACAGACTCAGGCTTATATAGAATAAAAGGAGAGGATCACATGATGACAATCGCACCGAATCAAACGACCGTAGGGTTTATCGGCTTGGGCGTAATGGGCCACAGCATGGCAGGGCATATCCGGAAAGCCGGCTACCCGCTGCACGTATACACGCGAACCGCCTCCAAGGCGGAGCGGCTGGTGGCGGACGGCGCCGTATGGCACGATACCCCGGCCAAGCTGGCGCAGGCCTGCGACGTAATCATTACGATGGTGGGCTACCCGAAGGATGTCGAGGAACTCTATTTGGAACCGGACGGGCTGGTGGCGCATGCCAGGGAAGGGGCATATCTGATCGATATGACGACGTCCAGTCCGCTGCTAGCCCGCCGTATTTATGAAGCCGCCTCGTCGAAAGGGCTCCATGCCATGGATGCTCCGGTCTCCGGCGGTGACGTGGGGGCACGTGAGGCGAGACTGTCCATCATGATCGGCGGGGAAGAGGGAGACGTCAAGGCGGTGCAGCCGCTGCTGTCGACGATGGGAAGCAATATTGTCCATCAAGGGCAAGCCGGCGCCGGACAGCATACGAAGATGTGCAACCAGATCGCCATTGCCTCTAACATGATGGGAGTCTGCGAGGCGATGGCCTATGCGGAGTGCGCCGGGCTGGATCCCGAAATCGTGCTCAAGAGCATCGAGAGCGGAGCGGCGGGCAGCTGGTCGCTTAGCAATTTGGCTCCTCGCATGATTGCCGGGAATCTGGAGCCGGGATTCTATATCAAGCATTTCATCAAGGATATGGGAATCGCGCTGGAATCCGCTAAGGCGATGAACTTGGTTACGCCGGGCTTGTCCCTAGCCGAATCGCTGTACAGCCAGCTGGCCGAGAAGGGGCTTGAGGATAAAGGCACGCAGGCTTTGATTAGATATTATACGGGTGAATGAGATTCGGATTCTTGTGCCTCAATAACATAACAGTCTCAATTTCCCGGAAGGACGGATTGAGGCTGTTATTTATTCCAGGACATTAGGAAACTTATCAGGATAAAGTCATGAGCACTTCATTTTTGGCGATTACGATTTAAGAGAAGCCTGTCCATGATGTCCGTCGGGATGTTGATATTCGGACCGTTGATTGAAAAGGGATTGTTCTTGCCCATACAACTGTTTTGATCTCCAATAAGTGAGTGGTCGAAGCCAGCATCCGCTGCCTGGAGCCGCTGCTTCGGATACAAGGCGGAAGAGATTCAAGATTCAAGCGCTAGTCTGTAGATGATGCTACGATATGATGTATACTGAATGTTAATTAGAATTGGAGGTTATTCTTACATATGAAAGACATGAATGAATACGACACCTTTATTCAAATTGCCGAAGACTGCCCTGTCAGCGAGGCCGTCATTCCGAAAGCAAAAGGCGAGTCTAAGACCATACCGGTGATTCAGTATGAGCTGCTGTCGAACCACCCTTACCGATACACGCAAGAAGATGTATTGTTCGAAGTGTTTGCCGAGCGTAATCAGATTCCGGAAACGGAAAGAGCAGCCGCTCGCGAGAAGTTTTTTTCGAAAGGGCAGCCTTGTCTCCGAACCTCGTCCTTAGGCAAGCGCTATGGCTGGGGGATTCATCATGACGCTGAAGGGAAAGTCGCAATCTACGCCGTAGAGTCAGACGAATACCTCAAACTCATGAACGATCAAAGCATTACTCAATGTAAAGCGATGCGCTCAAAGAAAGCCTAGGAGATACGCGGGAAGGATAAACTTTAACGGTAATTGAGCTCAGTAGGGATAGCTTTTCTATCATATACGTGCATACCAAGTCGCCTGATAGGCGGCTTTTTTGGTTTGTCAAAAAGAAACGAGTTTTATACCTAAGATTTAATTTTCAATTAACATAAACCTGCATTCTATTCAATTATTCTTTTTTAAAATCAATCACGTAGGGTTATTAAACCGGTTTAATGATCAAGCAATCCATCAGAATCTGCTAGAGAAAGGAACAACGATAGATGGCTACCATTGATGACGTTGCCAGGATGGCTGGAGTATCCAAGGGAACCGTGTCCAGTGTGTTCAGCAAAAAAAGGCCGATCAGCCAACAAGTGACGGAGCGGGTATTAGAGGTAGCCCAAGAGCTGGGATATTTCCCGAATCACCTGGCCCGAAGCCTGGCGATCAAGAGGACGATGAGCATCGGCCTCAAGATACCTCTCCCGCCTGATGGGACGATGACGGCATTCGATACTCAGTTGATTAACGGTGTCATCAAGGAATGCTCCAAGCAAGGGTACCGCCTAGTTCTGGACACCTTGCCCGAGCAGGAGGATCCCACTTTGTATTCGCAGGATCCTGTCGATGGCGTCATTCTGCTCAACCCGCGAAAAAATGATTTGCGAATTCAACGGTACCTGATGATGGGCACTCCTTTAGTGCTGGTGGGGCGGTCGGATCCTTATGACGATACGATCAGTTACGTAGATAACAACAATGCAAACGTGGCTCAAATGGTTGGAGATTATTTGCTCCGGAGCGGACATCAAACTGTTCTCTTCCTGAATGCATCCTCCGATATGACCGTGTCCTACGATCGACAACTTGGCTTGGCGGAGGCTTATAGCCAACACGGCCTGCCGATGCCCGAAGAGTATGTGGTGTACTATGACCACAAGCTGCATGCCAACGGAACGGAATACGGATATATGTCCATCATGAACACTTATGGAAACATGAATTATACGGCAGTCATTACGGACACGGATCGAGTGGCGCTTGGCGTGCTGAGGGCTGCCAGGGAGCTGGATATCGAGGTGCCCGAACAGCTGTCGGTCATCGCTCTCAGCAATGATGCTATTCTGGCTCAGGATATGAATCCAAAGCTGACATCCGTGGAATTGTCGGCAGAGACGCTCGGAGCGGAAGCAGCCAAGCTGTTGTTCGAGAAAATAAGCGATAAACGTATCCACAGGCAAATCATCATACCCGCGCAGCTGGTTGTGAGGGAATCCTGCAAATTTCTTTCTTAACGACAATGAAGGAGTGGTTAGCTTGGTAAAAAGAATCAAGATCATGAGTGCAATCATGGCTGTATCTCTGTTCGGCGGGCTGCTTGCGGGTTGTTCCCCGAACGCCGGCAGCAGTAGCACACAGGAAGGCGGCAATGCCGCGTCCCAAGCTGCATCGAATGCCGAAGAACGCACGCTCAAAATCATGACGGGTGTCATCGGCGGCAAAACGCCTGAGGAGAATACGCAGTTCGAGCAGGAAATCGAGCGTCTAACCGGCATCAAGGTTACGATGAACAAGCCGGCTGCCGACTATGACCAGAAGCTGCTGGCAGCCATCGCTTCCGGGGAAAAGTTCGATCTGCTGCAGATCAGCAAGGAGAAAATGTCCACGTTCATTGATCAAGGAATTCTTACACCGTTGACCGATCAAGTGAACGGCTCCAAGGTGCTTTCGGATCCCAATGTCATTCCGGCCAAGGAGTGGGAACAAGTCAAGACGAAGGATGGCGAGATCTACGGCGTGTTCACCAAGTACCAAGGAGGAACGATGCCGATCGTTCGCAAGGACTGGCTGGACAAATTAAATCTGCCCGAGCCTGAAACGCTGGACGATTATTACACCGTCCTCAAAGCTTTCACCGAACAAGATCCGGACGGCAACGGCAAAAAAGACACGTACGGACTCAGCACGGCCGGCATGTACGAACTGCAGGGCTTCTTCAGCGCCGCAGGCCTGAAACAGCGATATGTCGAAACCGCTGACGGCAAGCTGGACGTTCCGTATTCCACGGATGCGGCCATCCCGGTTTATGAATGGCTGAACAAGCTGTTTGAGGAAGGCATTCTGGATCCGAACTTCACCACGAATGACACCGGTAAAATGCGCGACCTGTTCCTTGCCGATCGCGTCGGCATGATTACGTATTGGGACGCTTGGGTGGGCATGCTGAACAACACGCGCCATGAACAAGACCCGAATACGGAATTCGAAGCGAAGGGCTTGCCGGGTGCAGCCGATGCGAACGGCAACCACATGCTGCGCAGGGGCGATCCGGACGTATGGGTTATACCCGTTAATGCGGAGCATCCGAAAACAGCTTTCGAATTCATTGAATGGTGGCATTCCGAGGAAGGGATAACCCTGGGCAGCTTAGGCATCAAGGATGTGGATTACACGGTTGACAACGGCAAGTTTACGCTGACGCAAACCGGTAAAGAGCATGCTTCCGATCATGGCGTTCCTTTCTGGTACAACCGTAATGTCGAAGCGCCTTTCGGTAAACTGCCGGGCGTGCAGGAAGCGCAGGATCTCGTCGATCAATACGCTGCTTTGGAAATGACGCCTTCCCATTGGGCAGATGCCGAGAAGATCATCAATGAACATTCCTTCAAAGCGATCATGGGCGAGATGCCGGCAGCCGACGCCGTAAAGAAAATGCGGGAAGCACTTAAAGCCGGCGGGTATATCGATTAAAAGCTTTAAGAGCAGGGGGCGGTGATCACGCCGCTCCCTCTTTATTTTTCGATCATGGTGGTGAATTTCCGTGAAAGCCGTATTCAAATACAAAACTCTATATTTTATGATGCTTCCCATCCTGGCCTATTTCCTCATCTTTTCCTTTTATCCGCTGGCCCGGGGACTTGCCATCAGCTTTCAAGATTACCGGCTGATCGGTGACCGGCCCTTTATCGGTTTCGATAACTATCTGAGGGTACTGAAGGATCCGGTGTTTTGGGAAGTTTTTCAAAATACGATCGTGATCGGCGCGGGAGGCTTTATCATCAACTTCTTTTTGCCGCTGATTCTTGCGCTCTCCTTAAATGAAGTGGCTTCCGCCTGGTTCAAAAAAATGACCCAGATGATTGTCTATTTACCTCATTTATTCTCTTGGGTGGTCGTAGGCGGGATGTGGATTCTGCTGTTGTCTCCGGATACAGGCATCGTGAACCAGATCATTCAGCTATTCGGCGGCCAGTCGGTCGGGTTCCTCTCTTCGGATCGTTATGCCCGCACCGTCATGATCCTTACTTCAGGTTGGAAGGAGATGGGATATACCTGCATTATGTACCTGGCCGCCATCGTAAACATTAATCCCTCGCTGTATGAGGCTGCTAGCATGGACGGCGCCAGTCGCTGGCAGAAGGTCCGTTACGTCACCGTTCCGATGCTTCGTTCCACCATGAAAGTGGTCATCATGTTAAATGTATTGGGTATCCTGCGTTTGTTCGATCAAATATTCGTGATGAGTAATGGCGCCATTGCCAAGAAAGTTGACGTCATTATGATGTACACCTATCAAAAAGGGATATTGGAATTTAGCGTTGGACCTGCAACGGCGGCCGGCTTCCTGGTGATTTTGGCAACATTCACGCTGACGTATGTAACAAGAGCGGTGATCCGCTATGATGAAGGGTGAGTCGGTATATGAAATCAATGAATAAAATAAGCTTGCCTGGCCGTTTGTTTGATACGATCAATGTTCTGTTCCTCCTTCTGCTCGTTTTGACTATGGTTATTCCGTTCATAAATACACTCGCGCTTGCATTCTCATCCAATTTTGCTTCCATGCAGCCGGGGATCGTACTCTGGCCCAAGGAATTCAGCCTCGAGGGATTCTCCACCGTATGGAACCGCATGAAGCTTTATTTGCCTTTTACGAACAATGTCATTGTGACCGTTGTCGGTACCTTAGGTCATGTCTTCCTAAGTTCCATGGCGGGCTATGTCCTGATACAGAAAGGACTTCCCGGTAAAAAGTGGATGTTAACCGCGATCCTGCTAACGATGATGATTCCAAGCGAGGCGATTATGATACCGCTCTATATCGTGAATCAGGATTTAGGACTCCTTAACACGCTGTCCTCATTAATACTTTCAGGTTTCGTATCCGGATTCAGTGTCATCCTCATGCGAAATTTCTTTTTGAGTGTTCCTTACGAAATGTCGGAATCTGCCCGGATTGACGGAGCCGGAGATCCTCGGATCTTCTTTACGATGTACTTGCCGCTTGCGAGCGCAGGACTGGCAACGGTTACGCTGTTTGAGTTCGTCAGTCGCTGGAACCAATTCACGCCGGCCGTCCTTTATATCAACGACTCGTCCAAATATACGCTGCAAATCGCGCTGAAATCGCTCATCGTCGATACCGATTCGACCTCGAGCAATTTCATGATCACGACCAATGTCCGAATGGCGGGGATTGTCATTGCCCTGCTCCCGCTCATCATCATCTATCCGTATGTGCAAAAGTATTTTGTCAAAGGAATGTTTGTCGGCGCAAATAAAGAATAGGCAGAGAAGAGGAGGAATTCATATGACACAACAAATCGAGCGGAGGACCACATCGGTTTACAAACGATACATTGAACATTCGGAACAAAGTTCGTACATTGAAATTCCGTTCCAAATGCCACCGGATGTCGAAGAAATTCACGTAAGCTATCTGGTGGATTCCCGTGGCGGCGACCCTGCCGAAGCGGTCATTGATCTAGGGATACGGGACGCCGAGAAAGTAAGAGGCTGGAGCGGAGGGGCTCGTCAGGAATTCAATATCGGTCCGAATACAGCCACCCCGGGTTATCTGCCCGGACTATTGGCCACAGGAGAATGGGCTATTCTCCATAATGCCTACAAGGTGCCCGCTGAGGGTTGCTTGGTCACGATCGAAATCGAGTTTACCTACAAAACATGGCGCTGGCTGAAGGGAGATCTTCACACGCACAGCGTTCATAGCGACGGGTCTTATACGCTGGAAGAAAATGCGGCCATCTTGGAAAGCCTAGGCTGCGATTTTATGGCCATGACCGATCATAATACGAGCAGCCAGAACCTTGCCTATCCGCGCGGGACCTCGGTGCTTATGATACCGGGTACGGAGTTTACGACGAATTATGGTCATAGTAATTTCCTTGGCGTGTCGAGCCCCATGGATGATTTTCGCGTATCGGGCATATCCGATGTTCACGAGAAGTTTCGAATCGCCCGCGAGCGGGGGGCCAAGATTGTGCTGAACCATACGCACTGTGATCACTGCCCGTGGGAGTGGGATTTCGATGTGGATTACGACGGGGTAGAAATTTGGAACGGGCCATGGAGAGAGCACAACAGACGCGCGCTTTCTTGGTGGCAGGAGCAGCTTGTCGCAGGGAGACGCCTGGTAGCCGTAGGCGGAAGCGATGTGCATCGACCGGATTCCTATGTGAAGCATGCGATGCCATGCGTATGGGTCTGGACCCATGAAAAAACGGTGGAGGGTGTTCTAAACGGTATTAAGGATGGCCGCGTCGTGATTACCAATTCGCCAGACGGCCCTTTTGCCAACCTTCAGTGCGGTGATTACGGGATTGGAGATGAAGTGCCATATGAGCAAGCCAGTCACGAGGTGGTCGTTCAACTGGATGATTTAATGGCGGGCGATCTGATTCGCCTGTACAGCGAGCGCGGTCTTGAGGCAGAAACTGCTGTCGACTCGGAAGGTGGCGTTATACTGACGTTTGACGCAAAGCATAGATGCTTCTTACGGGCAGAGGTTTGGCGGCAGTTCGGACAGGCGGATGGCATGTCGATGGCTGTAGTGACAAACCCCATCTATTTTGCTTCGAATGGAGGTACGGCGAAAATAAGTGATTGAAAAAAATACTGGAATGTTCGTTCCGAATAGTCTATACTCGTGTTGAGAAGGAGGAGGTATGAATGGGACGGACCAAAGAATTTGACCGTGAGCAGGTGCTTCGCAAAGCGATGATCGTTTTTTGGGAGAAAGGGTACGAGGGGGCAAGCATACCGGATTTATTGCAAGCGATGGAATTAAGCAGGTCCAGCATGTACGAAACATTTCAGGATAAACAAACGCTTTATTATGAGGCCATCCAGCAATACAAAAAAATGTCGCAAAAAAAACGCGATCTGATGAACCATGCCCCTTCTGCGATCGCCGGGATCCGCCAATATTTTGAACTGCATATCACGAACGCGTTTGCGACGCACGGTGAAGCTTACCCGAACGGATGTCTGATTACGAACGCTTCCGTGGGTCTGGATGCCATGGATGAGCCCTTGCAGAATACGATTCGCCAAAGCTTTACGGAGCTGGAGCAGCTGTTCTACGAGAAATTAAAAAAGGGCCAGGAAACGGGCGAAATTTCCCCCGAGAAAGACATAAAGATGCTGTCGTTCCTGCTGCTTAATCTCAACCACGGCATCAACGTGATGGCCAGGATCCAAAGCGACAGCGATAAAGTCCGCGGCATGATGAACGCCGTTATCGAGTCGCTGTAGAGCTTTTTTTTTCATCATTCCGGAACAATCATTCCGATTGGATCCCCCTTGCTTAAGCATGCAGGGGGAACGTATTCCCATATTGGAATGAACGTTCCAATATGATTACACTATCATTTTTATAAAAGGAGTGCTTCTCATGAATGTTAATGGAAATGCAAAGGGCAAGTTGGAGATTTCCGCGTCCCCCTGGATTATGCTGATTCTTGCTGTTGCGTGCGGCTTGATCGTTGCCAATCTTTACTATACGCAGCCTTTAGTTGAGTCGATCAGTTCATCTATAGGATTATCTTCAGGAGCCGCAGGGGTTATCGTCACGCTGACCCAAATCGGTTACGGGATCGGCTTGCTGTTCATCGTTCCTTTGGGAGATTTGCTTGAAAATCGCAAACTGGTGGTTACGCTGCTGATGCTGACGGCCATCGTCTTAATCTTTGCCGCCGCAGCCCGAAACGCCGCTCTGTTTCTTGCCGCCTCCTTGTTTATCGGCGTGGGGTCCGTTGCGGCCCAGATCCTGGTCCCTTATGCAGCGCATCTCTCCCCGGAGGAGACGAGAGGACGCAATGTCGGTAATGTCATGAGCGGACTGTTGTTAGGAATCATGCTGGCCCGTCCGGTTTCGAGTTTGGTGGAAAATTACTTCGGCTGGCATGCTATCTTTATGATGTCATCCGCCATTCTCTTCGTGCTGGCTCTGGTTTTGATCAAAGTACTGCCGGCAAGGAAGCCGCAAACAACCGATAATTATCCTGCAATCATCACATCCATGCTGGGGCTGCTGAAAACGACGCCGATACTACGTCGCAGGGCGCTGTATCACGCTTTTCTGTTCGGGATGTTCAGCCTGTTCTGGACAACGGTTCCGCTTGTATTAACAAGTCCGCTGTATCACTTTTCCTCTGCAGGCGTTGCGTTGTTTGCTTTGGCTGGAGTATCAGGCGCTGCCGCCGCACCGCTTGCCGGCCGCTTTGCGGATAAGGGTCTGATCCGGCCCGCAACCGGAATTGCCATCGTGCTGGTGATACTATCCGGACTTTTGCCGATCGTGTTTGCCGGCGGTTCTCTGCTTTCTATCGTGATCCTGGTACTTGCCGCCATCCTGCTGGATATGGGCGTGTCCGCCAATTTGGTGTTGGGACAACGCGCGATTTTCACGTTGGGAGCCGAGGTGCGGAGCCGGCTGAACGGCTTGTATATGGCGATCTTTTTTGCCGGCGGGGCCATAGGCTCCGCAGCCGGGGGATGGGCCTACGCTATGGGCGGCTGGAAAGCGGCGATGTGGCTGGGCGTTCTTTTTCCGGCCTTGGCATTGCTCTACTTTTTGACGGAACGCAGGGTGGAGCGCGGCAGCAAATAAGAAAAAGCGAAGCATGTTTTCATCAAGCGGTTAAAGGATAAATTATAAATAATATGTAGGGTATATGTATCGTAGATAATCCATAATGAGCAATTAAAAAGAAATGTCGCCTAACGTTAAACGTTATAATGAGTGTAATTCGCGTGAGCGAGACCATACGAAAGGGTGGGACGATGTCAGAAACCGAAGATGCCCAGAAAATCCATTGGAAAAGGAACATCATTCTCTTTTTAAGCAGCCAAACACTCTCGCTGTTCGGGTCTGCCTTGGTTCAATATGCCATTATGTGGCACATTACGCTGACGACGCAGTCGGGCATCATGATGACGCTGTATATTATTTGCGGATTCATTCCGACGTTCCTGCTGTCGCCTTTTGCCGGGGTATGGGCGGACCGCTTCAACCGTAAAACGCTCATTATGATCGCGGATTCCATGATCGCGGTGGTTACGCTGATGTTGGCCATTACGTTTATGCTTGGCTATCAGGCGGTTTGGCTGCTGTTTATCATTTCCGCCGTACGCGCGCTCGGGGCCGGCATTCAGACTCCAGCGGTCGGAGCCATATTGCCTCAAATCGTGCCGCAAGATAAGCTGACGAAAGTAAACGGTATTAACGGCAGCCTACAAGCGCTGATCATGTTCGTAGCGCCCATCGTCAGCGCGGGATTGCTCACCGTAGCAACGATCGAAGCGATTTTTTTTATCGACGTCGTTACGGCTGCGATCGCGATCTTCACATTGTTTGCCTTTCTCAAAATTCCGCTGCACAAAAAGGCGTCGGACACGCAAAGCACGGGCTATCTGGACGATTTCAAAGAGGGCTTGGCCTACATTAAACAGCATGCTTTTCTCAAGTCGTTTTTTATCTTCTTCGCCTTTTTCTTCGTGCTTATGGCGCCTGCAGCCTTTCTGACCCCGCTGCAGGTTACCCGCAGCTTCGGGGACGATGTATGGCGCTTGACGGCAATCGAAATCGCGTTTTCCGTCGGCATGATGGCTGGAGGGGGGATCATTGCTTCCTGGGGCGGCTTTAATAATAAAGTGTACACGATGGCTATAGCCAGCTTCGTCATGGCCGTGTCCACGTTTGCGCTCGGCATTGTGCCTGTTTTCTGGATTTATTTGGCCATCATGGCTGTATTCGGAGTAGCGATGCCCATATTTAATACGCCAACAACCGTCATGCTGCAGGAGAAGGTGGATGAAAATTATCTGGGGCGTATATTCGGTGTCTTCGGGATGATTTCGACTTCCATGATGCCTATCGGGATGCTGATATTCGGTCCGCTTGCCGACGTGGTCAAAATCGAATGGCTGCTGGTCGGTACCGGATTGTTTATGCTCGTGCTTACCGTTTTCTTCATGCGCAATAAGCGATTGGTTGAAGCGGGCATGCCGCTGCCGCAGGAAGAAGCCTCACCGAATTAATTTACCGGATCTCATCTCAGTAACATGAAAGCCGCATGACATATGCGGTTTTTTTGTTCTTAACGCATAATTATGCCGTTTTGTATACCAGGAAAAGTAGTATATCATAGGGATAACATAGATTAAGTTGAAACATGTGTGCAGGGGGGCTTATGAAAAAAGCAAACGCTAACTTAATGAAAGAAATCAATTTAAATAATGTTCGCAAAACCATGAAGCGAGTAGAAACGGCGACGAAGCCCCAATTGGCGTCATTGACCAAGCTGAGTGTGGTTACGGTGAATTCGTTGGTCAAGGAGCTGTACGAGCTTGGGGAATTGTTTGAAGACGATATCGTTCCGTCCAACGGCGGGAGGCCCGCGCTTACCTATAGATATAATTATAATTTCAGCCTGGCTCTTGTCGTTTATTTGAAGGAGAAACAGGGAGAAGAGCTGATCTCGGCAACCGTCGTGAATTTGGAAAATGATCTGTTGGCCAAAGAAGAATACACCATGCCTGTATTCGATCGACAGCGCTTCTATGAAATCATTGAGCATTACATTGGGCTTTATCCCTCCATCAAGGTGATTGGCATCGGCATACCGGGACAGGCCGTCAATGGAGAAATTACGGTAAGCAGTCATCGAGAATTAACCGGGTTTCGCATGATTGAAGAGATCGAATCTCAATTCGGGCTGCCCGTAATGGTCGAGAATGATGTGAATGCAGCCATTAGCGGTTATTCGATGAAGGAAGATTTGGAAGGGGACCAATGCGTGCTAGGCATGTACTTTCCTATGAAATATCCACCCGGTCTAGCTATTTATCTCGATGGGAGGATCGTTAAAGGGAAGAACGGCATGTCGGGCGAGATCAAATTTCTGCCCATTGGCCTTGATTGGAATCAAGAGATGACAACGGAGAAGTTTGTGCAAGCTGTGTGTAAAATCATACATACTGTTAATGCCGTCCTGGCACCTGACAAAATCGTGATATATCAATACCGAATGGAGGCAGATGCCTGGTCTCAGGCTTGGGAAGCTTATCGGCTTCAACATCCCATGCCTTCTTACCCCGAAGTGGTGTTGAAGCAGACGTTTCAAGAGGACTTTGAAGCAGGCATGCGCTGGCTAACCCTGCAAGAATTGGAACCGACCCTTGATCTTACAGTTGACCGGAACCCTCGGAATTGAAATTCCGGGGGTTTTTGCGTCTAGAATCTTGACAAAAAAAAGATGCTGCTGCATATTAAATAAATACACTTTATAAAGACAGTTTATTTAGTGGAAACGATGCATTTATAATGGGAGAAGGTGTACGCTTGGCAACCTGGTTTTTGATTATCATTTATCTGGCTTTTATTAGTTTGGGACTACCCGATTCTTTACTTGGATCGGCCTGGCCGGTGATATGGCCCGACATCGGGTCTTCCGTCGGCTCTGCAGGAATCGTGTCCATGGTTATTGCAGGAGGAACCATTGTTTCTAGTCTGGCAAGCGGCTCTATGATAAAGCGGTTAGGAACAGGGAGAATCACCCTGTTCAGCTGCTTCCTGACTGCAGGAGCACTGCTTGGTTTCTCCTTGGCTCCCTCTATGGCATGGCTTGTCGTTCTGGCCATTCCACTGGGATTAGGGGCGGGTGCTGTGGATGCCGCTTTGAATCATTATGTTGCTGAAAATTATAAGGCGCATCATATGAACTGGTTACATTGCTTTTGGGGTGTCGGGGCAACAATGGGGCCCATTATTATGTCCTCTTACATTGCAGATCATAATTCTTGGAGAAGCGGATATACAGCTGTATCCATAATCCAGTTCTCGCTCGTAATCATTTTGCTCATTACGCTCCCTTTATGGAAACGCGTCGCAGCTATGCGGGAGATTGACCGGCCGCAAACCGAAAATGTAGTCGATAATGAAAAGCGCCAACAGGAGCAGATCGTAAAAGCAGGCATATTTCGAATCAGAGGCGTTAAACCAACGCTTACGGCATTTTTATTCTATTGTGGAGTCGAAACCACGGTGGGGTTGTGGGGAGCTAGTTACCTTGTCGGTGCTAAACATATTTCAGCCGATACGGCTGCCATATGGATTTCTTTATATTACGGAGGTATTACGCTAGGCAGACTGATTACCGGCTTTATCACGCTGAAGGTTGGCAATCGTCTGTTGATCCGCTATGGACAGCTCATCACCATTCTAGGAGGGATTATCCTTGTGCTACCTCTTAGTGCTTCCTTTTCTCTGACGGGATTCATGCTGATTGGACTTGGCCTTGCGCCCATTTATCCTGGACTTCTTCATGAAACGCCGTCTCGGTTCGGAAAAGAACATTCGGCCAAGCTGATGGGTTATCAAATGGCCGTCGCCTATACGGGGACCACGCTGCTTCCCCCCATGTTTGGATTGGTCGCTTCGCAGACAAGCATCGGATTGTTCCCTTCCGTTGTGCTTGCCTTCCTCATCTTCATGTGGCTAAGCGCCGAGAAAGTGAACCGAATTTTGAGCAAGCAAGCGAACCAAAGGACGTAATTGTTGGCGCGTCCACCACATGATAACCACAAAGTTGGTGCTATAAGAAAAAGGAGCTAATGAGCATTAGGTCTACAGATCTTTTATCTATTAGGGCAAGAAAAATGAGGGAATCGATATCAGGCGATTATGAACTTTAAAGTTTACCCAATTGATATTATGTCAACTGATCCAAAAGACAGAAGGCTGCCGAAGAGGCAGCCTTCTGTTCATTGTCGTATGGAAAATAACTCTACGCACCATGATTCATTAATTTCTGACGGAAAGCCAAGTCTTGTATTTGGGTTATCCAAAATATTGAGACCTCACCCTAAATATGGTACCTATTCATCAGATTAGGAATTCGATAGAATGAAGACGTCGTCAGCTGTAAGCGTTTTCCTACAGGCGCTCATGCTGAGAGCACACAATATGAACAAGGGAGGGTATTCATGAAGAGATCTTACGCGGCGGAAAGGCGGTACTTGCAAAAGGGATTGAGTTTGTTCTTCGCGGTTGTCATGCTGGCAAGTGTCGGATTATGGCCAGCTTCGAAGGTCAAGGCAGCAGATTCCACGGTTACCTCGATGGATTACTTTTCGGCGGCTGACGGACCGGTCATCTCCAAATCAGGAGTCGGACAGGCCAGCTATGGCTTTGTCATGCCCATATTCAACGGAGGCGCAGCTACTTGGAATGATGTAGCCCAAGACGTGGGCGTTAAAGTGAAAGTGGGCGGCAGCTGGGTCGATATCGATAGTGTGAGCAGCTTTATTTACAATCAGAATTGGGGACATTGGAGCGACGGAGGATTTACAGGTTATTGGTTCACGCTTTCTGCAACGACAGAGATTCAGCTGTACTCGAAAGCGAATGGGGTTACCCTGGATTACAGGCTGGTGTTTCAGAACATTAACAAAACCACGATCACAGCCATGACGCCGACCCAGGGGCCGCAGATTACTGCAAGTTTTACGGGTGGCGCCGGTTTTACCTACCCTACGTTCAATAACGATCCTGCCGTGACCTATGCAGCCGTCGCTGATGATTTGAAGGTGTATGTGAAACCGGTTAACAGCAGCACCTGGATCGACATCGACAACAACGCTGCAAGCGGCTGGATCTATGATCATAATTTCGGACAATTCACCGATGGAGGCGGCGGGTACTGGTTTAACGTTACGGAGTCGATCCACGTCAAATTGGAATCGAAAGCCTCCGGGGTTAACGTTGTGTATACCATCACTTTTAATGAAGCCGTACGAAACTCATATGTCATTACGCCTTATGAGGGTACGACCTTTACGGCAGATGCAAACGGTTCGATCGGCATTCCGCTGCCTAAGATTGACGGGGGAGCGCCGATAGGCAAGGAGCTTGATAATTTCGTATACCAGATTAACATCAACGGGCAGTGGGTTGAGCTGGGGAATTCCGGCCAGAGCGGATTTACATACGCTGCCAATGGCTACAACAACATGTCCGATGCGAATCAGTGGGGATATTGGGCCGATTATATTTACGGCCTGTGGTTTCAGCCCATCCAGGAAGATATGCAGATCCGGATCGGCTATCCACTGAACGGGCAAAAAGGCGGCAGCGTGGGCAGCAATTACGTCAACTACACGTTGATCGGCAATCCCGATGCTCCTCGTCCGGATGTAAGCGACCAAGAGGATATTGCGATCGGGACACCAAGCGACCCGGCCATTCAAGGCATGAACCTCATTTGGCAGGATGAATTTAATGGCACGACATTGGATACAAGCAAATGGAACTATGAACAAGGTTATTATCTCAATGATGATCCAAACACCTGGGGCTGGGGCAACGCGGAGCTGCAGCATTATACCGATAGTGCGCAAAATGTGTTCGTGCAGGACGGGAAGCTGAACATCCGCGCATTGAACGATCCCAAGTCTTTCCCGCAGGATCCAAACCGGTATGCCCAATACTCCTCCGGTAAGATTAACACGAAGAATCATTTTACCCTGAAGTACGGACGAGTCGACTTCCGTGCCAAACTGCCAACAGGAAATGGCGTATGGCCGGCACTATGGATGCTGCCGCAAGACAGCCCTTACGGAACATGGGCAGCATCCGGCGAAATCGACGTGATGGAAGCGAGAGGGAGATTGCCAGGCTCGACGAGCGGTGCCGTGCACTTCGGTGGAACATGGCCGGCGAACCAACATATTTCTGGCGAATATCATTTCCCGGAAGGGCAGAACATCAACAATGACTATCATGTCTATTCCGTCGTATGGGAAGAGGACAACATCAAATGGTATGTGGATGGCAAGTTCTTCTTCAAGGTGACGAATGAACAATGGTATTCCTTGGCGGCACCGAACAATCCGAACGCACCTTTCGATCAGCCTTTCTACCTCATCATGAATCTGGCGCTCGGCGGAAATTTTGACGGCGGCATTTCTCCGAATCCGTCCGATATTCCTGCTACGATGCAGGTCGATTATGTGCGGGTTTATAAAGAAAACGGCAGCGGAAATCCCGGAAATGTGCCGGTTACCGGCGTCACGCTGAATCCAACCTCCGGACAAGTGGAAGTGGGGCAGAGTCTTCAGTTAAACGCCGGCATAGCGCCCTCCAATGCAACGAATAAGCAGGTCACTTGGTCCGTTTCGGGTGCGAGTGTTGCCTCTGTGAGTCAGGAAGGCGTCGTGACGGGGCTCGCTCCGGGTACGGCAACCGTTACGGCTACAAGCGTCGATGGCCAGAAAACCGCTTCTTCCACGATCACGGTGGTACCGGCGCCATCCAGCGTGATTGTCATCGGCGATGAGGTGAGGGGACTGAAAAAAATCGGCAATGACCTGCTGTTCTATATCAACGGCGCAACCTTTGCCGATCTGCATTACAAGATCAATAACGGCGGGCAGCTGAACGTAGCCATGACCCCAACGGGGAACGGCAACTATACTTACCCTGTAAACAATCTCAAGCAAGGGGACACCGTCGAGTACTTTTTCACCTATAACCCGGGACAAGGAGCCTTGGATACCCCTTGGCTCACCTATATCCATGGCGTGACCCAAGGAACGCCGGAGTAAATCGATACTTCGGCAGATCATTGCTATTAACTGGAGATACGGTTATTTATTTCGGTTGCAGGAGTACAATTCACATCCTCTAACAGACGGGGGCGAAGTCTTACGACTTTCCTCCGTCTGTTATTTTGTTTTTCTTATAGATCATCACGCGGGTATTGCAACTCGGCTTGAAACATCGGGAAGAAACGCATGGGTTCAATAACTCCTTAACAGGAACCATTTTTTTGAGTCGCTTTACCAAACGATAAGCCTTGTGTTTTGATATAGTTATGGAAGAAGCTGCCGCGAACACTCGAAAACAATCTTGTAATTTTATGACCCGCCACCAGGGAGGAGATGCGGATGAGCAAGCGCTTTTGGTATGTCTTTTTGGCAATTTGCGTCCTGATGCTGCTTAGCGCGACGGTATATTCGGCAAGTCAAAACCGTACCTCGTTCAAGGAGCTGGTCCTTGATCAGCTGAAGGAGTCCGGCTCGATCCGTGAGCTGGACATTGTAAGAAACCGGAACCGCCCGAAGGAGCAGCAGCTGAAAATGACGGATCAAGCGGAGATTGATCGCATCGTGAACGGCTTCTCGGATCTCAAACTGCGTAAGAACAGCGTAAGGGATCACAGCGGCGACGAATATGAGATCCTGTTGAGTACCGAAAACGGGCCGACCTTCACGCTAGTCGTTAATAGTCCGGACCATATACTGATTTATAACCATTCGAGCAAGCATAAAAGATACGGCAAGGAGTATAAAATCGTGAGCGATTTTGCTCCAGGCATCCTTGAATCCCTGTTCCGGTGACAAATTGTTGGATGAAAGCATTCTTCGTATTGAAGAATGCTTTTTTTCTTTTGCAGAATACAAGGTGTAATCGAGTAACAGTAATAATATAATCAAAAACAACAATGATTTATTGTAAATCGATAAATTATATGTTAAAGTCAAAAATGAAAATATCGAAGTGAGGTGCTCTTGATGAAACAAGTTTCAACGCTCTTTTTAAAGGTGGCTGTTATTCTTATCGGTATTCCGATTCTTGCTTTGTGCATCTTTTTGGTGCCGGAGATCGCGAATTTTGCTGCCGAGCTGTATCCGGATATGAGTTATATTAAATATCTGGTATTCATCGATTTTTATGCCGCGGCGATCCCGTTTTACTATGCGCTGTATCAAGCCTTTAAGCTTTTAAGTTATATTGATAAGAACAAGGCGTTCTCGGAATGGTCTGTACGAGCTTTAAAGCGTATAAAATACTGTGCAATCACAATCAGCAGCTTGTTCGTGGTTGGCCTGCCGCTGTTCTATCTTGTCGCGGAGAAAGACGATGCCCCGGGCATCATCTTGATCGGATTGGTCTTGATTTTCGCCTCCATGGTGATTGCCGTTTTTGCCGCCGTCCTTCAAAGGCTGTTACAAGAAGCGATTGATATCAAATCGGAAAACGACTTAATAATCTGAGGTGAAACGACATGGCCATAATAATCAATATCGATGTGATGCTGGCTAAACGAAAAATGAGCGTTACGGAGCTTTCGGAGAAGGTTGGAATAACGATGGCCAATCTCTCCATATTGAAGAACGGAAAGGCGAAAGCGATTCGATTATCGACATTAGAGGCGATTTGTAAGGCTTTGGAATGTCAGCCCGGAGATATTTTAGAATATCGAATGGACGAAGACCAGCTGGAATAAAAATGGAGCATCCTAATTAAACGCAAAAAGGCTTAGGACCCGCCATAAAAGGCTGCCCTAAGCCAAACGGTTTACACAGCGAAACAACATACCCTATCATCCGCTTGAAGAGCGATCGGTGATTAAGCCCTCTGAATGATTTTTTTGTCCTCGATTACATATACGGTATCGGCTACATTCTCGATCAAACGGACATCGTGCGATATGAATATGATCGTTCCCGCATAGTGCTTCATCAATTGTTCAAGCGCTTCCACCGCAGGAAGATCCAGAAAATTGCTGGGTTCATCCATCAGCAGGATGTTGTACCGTCCTAACAGCATTTTGGCAAGCTGCAATTTCATGATTTCTCCGCCGCTCAACACGGATAAAGACTTTCTTACGTCCTGTTGAGAAAATCCCATCGATGCCAGAACGGCTCGGATGTCCGACACTTCATAATCACTGTCTTCCAACATGAACTCCATAACCCCTTGATCAGGGTCAAACTTGTAACCCGTTTGGGCAAAATAACCGATTTCCGCTTTAGGGGATACGGAAATACCATGCTCACGATGGAGTATCATCTTGAAAAGCGTCGTTTTCCCGGATCCATTCCCGCCGGTGACCGCGATCTTGGCGCCCAATGGAAACTGGAAGGAGGCCTCCTCGAAAATTTCCTTGCCCTCAAACTGTTTGCAAATGTCTTTCCCTGTAATCGGAAACGGATGATGAAGCTCCAAGGCTTTGCTTTGCCGAAAACGGATGGATCGCATGGCTTCAGGAGGTTTCACCTCACCAAGAGCTTCGATTCGATGCTCCATATTTTTAGCGGCATTATGGAGCTTTTTCTGTTTGCTTCCCGTCGATTTTTGATGAGCCAGGCGGCCGCCGCCTTCGGAGCTGTTTTTTCGTGAAGCGCCTTTGGCCTTTTGATCCACTTTTCGAGCCTGGCTAAGCTTTTCGGTAATGGCTTTCTCCAGCCGCTCCCGTTCCGCAGTAAATTGCTTGTATTTTTCAGCCTGACTATGCCGCTCCTCTTCTTTTTGGCGCAGGAAATCGGAATATCCGCCCCAGTACTCCGTGATTTTCCCCTCATTCAACTCCCAGATCTTATCGACGACTTGGTCAAGGAAATAACGGTCGTGACTGATGATGAGCAAGGCGCCGGAATAATATTTAAGCTGGTGGATCAGAAAGTCTATGCCATCCCGATCCAGGTGACATGTCGGCTCATCGGCAAAAATTCCGTGCACCTCTCCGGAGAGGGCCTGTGCTATTTTTAGCCGTGTTTCTTCACCGCCGCTCATATATTCCGCTTCACAGCTCTCAATTCCCAGCTTGCCGATTAAAGCGTAATCTTGAATCTCCTGTACAATGACATCATCCAATTGGGGAATATAACGGAAGTTGCCTTCCCGAATGACAGTACCTTGGGACAAAGGAATTTCCCCCAGCAAGGCTTTTAGCAGTGTGCTTTTACCTGCTCCGTTCGCGCCTACGAGACCGATTCGGTCATAGTCGTAAAGCTCCAGTCCATCAATGTCCAGTACATCGCGCCCCGAATATTCCACAACCATATCTTTTGCTTTTATCAAAAATCCCATATGGATTCCTCCTTCAAAAATCGCAGTTTCTGTTCGCAGGATCGCCTGCGATTGAAGAAGAGAGGATTAAATGAAGAAGAACCAATGCATGGATCTCATAAGATTTGCCCCTTTACGTTTTTATTGACCATACGCCTGATAGAGAAAAAAACGCCTGTCCAGCCCAAATCGCAGGGATGTCGTTTCCCATGAGGTTGGATTGTACCATGTCCGATGTTCGGCCGTTTTTTGGCAATAAAAAATGCAGATCCGAGTCCACAACGGGGCTTAAATCTGCATGGATAACGAGAGAAGATGGCGACACAAAGGCAAAGCAAAAAAGCTAACCGTGTCGCAATCTATGTCTACATACGCAGGAAATAAGCAGCTCAAAAAAAGCCCACATTTGTGGTTGGAACATCCGCTTTTTGATTGCCAGCTTATCTTATACGCATGGAATGTAACATAGATCACGAGCCTCCTCATCAATGATACGTTGAATTCTAACATTGACGGCTATACCTGTCAATGAAGATGGGTCAGTCCACCATAAGGAGAAGCGGGGTGTTTTTAAAGAGAAAGAAGCAACATGGTTAACTTTGGTGGTAAGGCTGCACAAGCCGACTTATGATATAATTCTTCGTAATTAATATATTTCCATCCTTACCCGGATATCTACGTGATTTGTGAATGAATACTGTACAAAAAAGGAAGTGGATTATATTGGAATTCGACGTGGTTATGCAGGAACTGGAGGCACTCGGCAAGGAACGGATTAAAAAAACCTATATGAGCAATGGTGCCCAGGAGCCGCTTTTTGGGGTTGCTACTGGCGCAATGAAGCCATTAGCAAAGCAAATCAAGAAAAATCAACCTTTAGCAGAGCAGCTTTACGCCACCGGCAATTATGATGCGATGTATTTTGCCGGCATTATTGCAGACCCCATGATCATGACGGAAGCCGATTTCGATCGTTGGATGGATCGCGCTTATTTTTATATGTTGTCAGATTATGTGGTTGCCGTGACTTTGGCCGAAACGGAAATTGCGCAAGCTGTTGCCGATAAGTGGATCGCTAGCGGTGAAGAGCTTAAAATGTCGGCAGGCTGGAGCTGCTACTGCTGGCTTTTGGGTAACCGTGCGGACGCTGCATTTGATACCGTCAAGATCGAGAGCATGCTCGAACAGGTGAAAAACACGATCCACGACTCCCCTGAACGAACGAAATCCGCTATGAACAATTTTATATACACCGTAGGGGTTTCTTATTTGCCAAGCCATGATAAGGCGGTAGAAATCGCGAAGGCCGTCGGACCAGTCGAAATCAAAAGGGACAAGAAGAAGAGCAGCATCCTGCTGGCTTCCGACAATATTCAAAAAGAGATCGAGAGAGGGAAGATCGGATTTAAACGCAAATATGTAAGGTGTTAGGAACGTCTGCAATAGGAAGAATCGAGCTCAATCGAATAGGGACAAAATATAAGCATGCATAAGTCGCGGTAAACGCGGCTTTTTTTGTTTATGTTATCGGCAAGGTTAGCGGCAAGTTATCAACGAATCCTGATCGCCCCATTACTTACTATAATTACCAAGATAATCTAGACATCATATTTAATTTGTTAATTTTTTATGTAACCGCTGTCATCCTATAATTTGTTTAGAAAGGAGGTGAAAGTAAAAAAAAGAGAATCATTCGACATTCGGTTGTACAGAGCAAACACAAAAGAGGAGGTAGATTATGATTAAGTTTAGTAAAAAGGTAATGACGCTGGTGCTGGCAGCTTCCATGAGTTTTGGTTTGTTTGCAACAACCTCAAACGCAGCGACGGACTACTGGCAGAATTGGACCGATGGCGGCGGCACGGTCAATGCCGTTAACGGCTCCGGAGGCAATTACAGCGTAACGTGGCAAAATACCGGGAATTTCGTTGTCGGCAAAGGCTGGAATACCGGATCGCCGAACCGGACGATTAACTACAATGCCGGCGTCTGGGCGCCTTCCGGCAACGGGTATTTGACGCTCTACGGCTGGACGAGAAACTCGCTGATCGAATATTACGTCGTTGACAGCTGGGGTACTTACCGGCCTACCGGAACGCATAAAGGCACCGTGACCAGCGATGGGGGCACCTATGACATCTATACAACGATGCGATACAACGCGCCCTCGATTGACGGCACACAAACATTTGCCCAGTATTGGAGCGTTCGGCAATCGAAGAGAGCTACAGGCGTAAACTCCAGCATCACGTTCAGCAACCACGTGAACGCATGGGCAAGCAAAGGAATGAATTTGGGAAGCAGCTGGTCTTACCAGGTGTTAGCGACAGAGGGCTATCAAAGCAGCGGGAGCTCCAACGTAACGGTGTGGTAACTTCCTGACCATCAATCATAAGTAAGCCGTCATCCTAACCAAACCGTTATCCGGATGCGTTGCAGGCCGTTCTCTGTCTGAGCAGCGGCCTCGACGTTGCCGGAGGCGAGTTGCAGACCGGGGCATGACTTATCGGTTCTTCCATCAGCTTAAAGGAGATCTATCCATGAGAAAGCTATGCATGTTTCTTTTCATAGCAGCAATGCTTGTGATCGGCGCCTGTTCGCAGGATAAACCTGATAAGAAGGAAGATCTTGTGTTCGTAGAAGGCGGGCCTATTAAGAACGACAAGTCCAACTACGCTGGACAAAGCGTGTCGTTATCGAGCTTTTATATCGGCAAATATGAGGTCACTCAAAAAGAGTGGGAAGAAGTCATGGGGAGCAATCCCTCGGAATTCGTAGGGGATCAATTGCCGGTTGAAATGGTGAGTTGGTATGACGTTGTGGAGTACTGCAATCGAAGAAGCATACAGGAAGGATTCGAACCGTATTACAACATCCACAAGGATGAAAAAGACGCAAATAATAAGAATGATAATGATCATATCAAATGGACCGTCACGATCAATGAGGGAGCTGACGGCTACCGGTTGCCTACTGAAGCGGAGTGGGAATATGCTGCAAGCGGTGGCCAGGTGAGCAAGGGTTACGCATACAGCGGAAGCCATAATGCCGACGAGGTTGCATGGTATTGGAGAAACGCCGGAGATCAATACTTAACCGGAGATTGGAACTGGCCCGTCATCGAGAACAACCATAATCAAACCAAACCGATCGGCACCCAGAAGCCCAACGAGTTAGGCATATACGATATGTCAGGCAACGTTAGGGAGTGGTGCTGGGACTGGTACGGCGACTCGAACAGCCAGAGCGGCATCTTTCGGGTGGTGAAGGGCGGCGGCTGGATCGGCGACGTCAGCAACAACGAGATCTCGTTCCGAGGCAAATTCGATGCCAATGGCTTTGGCCCGGATCAAGGGTTTCGGGTCGTTCGCGGAGCGTAGTCAAGGAGCCAGCCGTTCCGATTTTATTCGTATTGATTCTTTACTCCCCATTCGCATAACCCTTCCAAAACGGGTAATAGCGTTACCGCTTTATCCGTGAGGCTATACTCGACTTTAGGGGGGACTTGAGGGTATTCTTTCCGTTTCACGAGTCCGTCCGCCTCCAATTCCTTAAGCTGCGAACTCAATGTTTTGTAAGTAATGGCGCCGATCTGTCTTTTCAGATCATTGAAGCGGACCGTTTGGTTTTCTGCAAGAAGGTAGATAATGACCATTTTCCATTTGCCGCCGATCACGGACACCGTATAACCAAAAGGCGTATCTTGAATATTCTTAACTTTACCTTTAAATTCAGCCATGCTCATATTTACACTATCCTTTCGGGTAGTACCTTTCAAATAAGTGCGTACTACTTTTTTATTTGTGCTCAGTCTATACTAACCTTACTTTGAAGTAAAGGAGACGACAGCATGACTAAAAAAACGAAAACGATACGCCTGTTAATGCCGCAATGGCAAGGGGGGAACAACCCCAACTACTCTTTTGGAGCCGAACTGCTTGCTTGGCTGGCTCCGGATAATGATCAACCCCTTATCCATGTTCCCGTCCAAACCTATGATGGAACGCCTCTTGAAAACGAGAACGGTATGAATGGCAGAACACAGCTGCTCGAACAGTTAAAGGCGGCTCATCATCTTATCCATGCACATAAGCCGGATCGCATTGTCATGTTTGGCGGCGACTGCTTGGTCGAACAAGCTCCTTTTGCCTATTTGAACGAAAGATACGACGGGGAGTTAGGTTTAATCTGGATCGATGCTCACAGTGATTTGGTGAGGTATGTAGGCTATGACAACGGGCATACGGTACCGCTTGGGAATCTGTTGGGAGAAGGGGATGAGGAGTTTGCCAAACATGTGAACATCCCTCTAAAACCCGAAAACGTCTTTATTGCAGGATTAGCAACGCCTACCGAACAAGAAGCCAAGGTGATCTCGGAAGGATTCCAAAAGCTAGGCATCGGTTTTGCGGAGCAGGACACGGACATGATTCAGAGGCTGGGCATTCGTACTGCTGGCACCGAGGAGTTGAAGAACAGTGCTTCGCCTATTAAAGCGTGGATTAAAGAACGCGGCATTAAGCACCTGGCGATTCACCTCGATCTGGACGTGCTTGATCCCAAGGCATTCCGGTCTTTGCTGTTCGCGAACCCTGAAGAACCCTTTAATTTATCTCCCCAGGGAACCATGCAATTGCCCCAACTGCTTCATCTGCTGAAGGAACTGTCTGAAGAGACCGATGTCGTGGGTTTAGGGATCACGGAGCATCTGCCATGGGATTCTATCTATTTGAAGAAACTGCTGGGCGAGATGCCTATTTTAAATAACTAAAAGCCATAAACCGTTTTATCATAGATGGATCATACGGGACAGAAGTCGCCATGATCAAAAAGGAGGCTTCCTGCGAAACTTAATAGGAAACCTCCTGAACCGACATTCAAACCCAATCGCCGAAAATCGTGCGGGCTTTGTTCCAATCGACGCCCAAGCTGCCTTGCCAGCCAGCCCAAGGCATCTCCATGTCGGAACGGCCCTTGGTGTTGTCCAGTTCAAACTCGGCATGGATGATGGTTGCCGTGTCCGTCCAGCGGTCCGGAGAGAGCTCCAGGATGCGGTTGGGGAGCACGCCGACCCTGGCTAGCGCCTGGAGCATGCCACGGCGAATGCCCGCATGACCCTTCAAGATTTTTTCGCCGGTTAACCGCTTCTCATACTGCCCCGGCGTTTCGCCAGCCTCGGCCCGGTCCAAGCTCTGCAGCAGCTGTCTGAAGGCGTGCTTGTCATTGTCCGTTGCCTCAACGGGCTCTTGCTCCAGCAGTTCGACCAACTCGGCCATATCCACGTATGCGCCGAAGCTTGATCCGCTGTAATTGTTGCCCAAATGCATCGCGTAACGTATGTAAGACAGATTGTCCCAGCCTTCATGGCTGTGGCTGAAGCCACAGACCTTGCAAGCCCGAAGCCATTCGGGTTCCTCGTAAGCGTGGGGGCGTGCATGAATCATGGCGTGATAACTGGCCAGCGTGGATATGCCTCGGGGCCAGCTTCCACCCACCCCAGCAACAAAGGCCTTGCCTATGCTGGACCAGGTCAAGCGAACGTTCGAACGCAGCTCGATCAGTCGGCCTATGATTTCGTCATGCCGAATATACTGCAGATCGTTTACGACCCATCCGCTGGCCTCCAGCAGCTCCTGCTCTGCCGCAGTAAGCGTTTCTGTATTATATACGCTTACCTCACGCTCCCGGTCATAGTTGTAATTGGTATGGTGATACAGCTTTTTCAACATGCGCATTTGTTTGTTGTCCATGGATTGCTCCTTTCATTCGACGCGGGTTGCATCCGTTCTTCCGGTAACGACGGGTTGTCATTATTCCATTATAAACGGAACAAGCAGCGTAGGACATGCGCTTAAAGGACCAAGCGGAATTGAGCGAGAGATGAGCGATTCAATGAGCTTCATAATGCCTTGAAGGTCCTGGGCTTCACGCGAGTATAACGCGTGGTGTTGTGCATCCTATTTTCATGAATGAACCAAGCCGGGGAATGACAATATAAGATGGTAGTATACATCTCTGTTTCCAAAGGAGGATATCTGTCATGGCTCACCAGAAGAGAAGGAAAGAAGCTGCCTGGAAGTCGCGTAAGCAAGAACAGCATCCCCATGGTAAAATCAAATCGCTCAAGGAACTGTCCAGCGAATAGGTTGGAGAGCATACTACTTGGAAATCAAAAGACTGCCCGGTGAAAGGTACCGGCAGTCTTTTTTATCCTCAACACTCCTTTCCGCGACGTTTGTTTGTTCTTCTAATCATGGTGGCACTTGTAGGTCTAAATGAGATATGACATAAGGCAATGGTGATCTCGTAAAAAAGCGACTTGACACTGGAGTTTACTCCAATGTTATTTTGAATGCATGAAACCATTATATTCAATACAAGAAGTTTCGCAGATCCTTGGAATTCCCAAGGATACACTTCGCTACTATGACCGAATTGGAATCGTATCGCCGGCCCGGGAAGACAATCGGTACCGCAGGTATTCGAGGAGTGACCTCATGGATTTAATGAATATTCAAATCCTGCAGTTTGCTGACTTGTCGCTTAACGAAATCAAGGGGAAGTTTGGATTCCACAGAATGGAGGAGGTTGACCCAGCAGAATGCCTGAAGGTAGCTTCGTTCCTTGATGCCAAGAATGCGGAAACGCGCGAGAAGATTGCTCGTCTGGAAAAGGTCAGTCAATTGCTTGAGCTAGCAGCCGAAACGCTAAGGGACCTTAATCATGAAAGCGACCAGCGGCTGGCAGCGTTCGTTCGCGAGATATACCAAACGATTCGCAGGAAGGAGAATGGAATATCCGAGGAGGGATGTTTTGGACATGAAGATTAAGAATCCATATTATTTAATTGCCGGTATCCTTGCCGTGCTATTTGCCATTACGCATGCTTGGAACGGGCAATCCGCTGTACTGCCGACACTTCGCGCGAGCGAGATCGCCTTGGATTCCGAGATCATATTCACGTATGTCTGGCATATCATCACGGCGGAGAATCTGGTCTTCGGTATCGCGTTCATTTGCATGGCATTCCAACGCGAACGATCGAAAATCCGGGCCGTTGCATGGATGATCGTATCGCTGCTGATCGTACGACTGATGGTCATTCTAGGCATAACGGCAGTTCAAAATGTTTCGGCATTAACGGACACGGTAGTCGATTCGGTTGCCATCGTAATTTATGTCATCTTCATCCTATTGGGCATTAGAATGAAACCAAAAGGGCTCAAGGATTCGAAGCTACTATCAAATTAGCGCTAGCGAAAGATAACCATATTGAGAGAGGTCATTGGATTTTGTTGAACATGATTCCAGTATTCTTTCATAAAATCAATCATTGCACAGCAGCCGGCCCAAAGGCCGGCTGTAGTTATTAGCCATAGGGTGCAGTTGTAATAACCCCCGAGCATATCGATCCATGTTCGATCAAGTGATGTTACCATCAGCCCAAAATGTGGTTTGATGTTTTGGCCCGCCGAATAATGCGAAGCGTTTTGTTTCAAAATAGCATAACCTATAAAATTTTTTTCATTATGATGCCTAATGAATGAAACGAGACATTACTTGACAACGTAATAACGACAGGGAGCAGCGGTGCAATCAAAATTCAAGAGCTGAAACGTGGAGCTTGAAGCAACAAATGGGTCCTGAACATTCTAACATAAGAGAGGGGAAGTACCGTTGGAATCACTTTGGTTGGAGTATGCCTGGGCATTACTGATTCTTATCGGTTTGGAAGGTTTATTATCGGCGGATAATGCCCTTGTGCTGGCGGTTATCGCGAAGCACTTACCGGAGGAACAAAAGAAGAAAGCCATCAATTACGGAATCATCATGGCCTTTGTATTTCGCTTCGCCGCCCTGTTTGCGATATCGTTTATCGCGAACGTCTGGCAAATACAGGCGATTGGAGCGGCTTATCTCCTATACCTCGGATTAAAGCACATCATCAAAGCCCGTTTTGGCAAGGAAAACAAAAATATTCGCGAGGACATAAAGAAAGATGCCGCGGGAAAAGGCTTTTGGCCGACCGTTGGAAAGATTGCGGTTGCGGATCTCGCGTTTGCGATTGATTCCATTCTTGCTGCTGTGGCTCTGGCACTGGGCCTCCCGGATTCGCCGCTACCGGATTTCGGCGGGATGGACGGAGGACAATTCCTGGTTGTCGTGCTTGGCGGGATCGCAGGGCTTGTCCTGATCAAATTCGCGGCCACATGGTTTGTGAAGCTGCTTGCTCAACGGCCGGCACTGGAGACCACGGCATATGCCATCGTGGCATGGGTCGGCGTCAAGCTCGCTGTGATCACCCTGGCCCATGAAGATATTGGCGTATTGGCTCATCATTTCCCGCACAGCACAGGTTGGACCATCGTTTTCTACGGGGTCTTGGTCGCCATCGCCCTTCTCGGTTGGTTTGCCCCCTCGAATAAAAGGCACACTCAACCTGATCCGCTTTAGGTTGACCTAAGTAAACGAGGCAGTGGAATCGAATTCCACTGCCTCGTTTTATACTTTTTCGTTCATAAAAATCCCGAGCCCGATGGATTGACATGACACCAAATGGTGACCTATAATCAAAATGTCACTAAATGGTGTCCGATTATCAAAAATATCGAATATGTAGAAATTCAGCACCGAGGAGCAGCTTATCAATGATAGGGTTACACTTTGATCAGACGGACACAACTCCATTTCATGGACGCGTGGCAGGATACGGGGCTTTAAATTTGCCGTTTATTTGCTGCTTCGATTCGCAAGGACATGCCCCGCGAACGCTCGTCCGCAGGGCCGCACTCTATAGGGATGGAAAATGAACGGCTGTCCCTCGGCAGTAATATGGAGGAGAGGGTGTTGTGAACGAGAACTACCAGTCTCGCGATGTGTTTAACGCCATTGCAGACCCGACCAGGCGCCAACTGATCCATCTGTTGGCGGAAGCCGATGAGCTGCCGCTGCATGAGTTAACGGCACAGTTTCCCATGGGCCGTACTGCAGTGTCCAAGCATTTAACAATACTTAAGGAAGCCGATCTGGTACATGACCGAAAAGTCGGCAGAGAAACGCGTTTCAGGCTTAACGCTTCGCCACTCCGAGAAGTTCAAGATTGGGTGGCTTTTTACAACAAGTACTGGAATGCCAACATGCTGCGTTTAAGCCAGCTATTAGAGGAGGAAGATGAATGAGCTTATCATTGTCTATGGATTTTCCGTTCAAGACATCGATCGAGAAGCTGTGGTTAGCCATCACCGATTCAAACCAGCTTGCCAAGTGGATTACGGAAAATGATTTTAAACCCGTCGTAGGGCACCGATTTCAGTTTCGCCATGAGCCATCAGAATGGTGGGATGGGATTGTTGAAGGCGAAGTGCTTATCGTGGACGAGCCTAATCTTCTATCCTATACCTGGGCCACCGGTGAGGAAAGACATACGGTTACCTTGACGCTGCAGGATTTAGGAGGCGGAAAGGTTAACCTCCATCTCGAACAAATCGGATTTTCCAACGTTCATGGGCTCGAGGGGGCTAAGCATGGATGGAGTGCATGGGTCGCCAAGCTTGAAAAGGCATTGGCAGATTAACCGCATCCATATTAACGTTACGCACCCAAGCGCTAAATGAATAGAGGACGTTGATTGAACCTGCCGGCCCGCATCGATATAACCGGCTGCATGCTGCTTGCAGCCGGTTTAAGTCTTGAACGATTCATTTGAAAAATTGCTTAAATCACCCATATCGGAAGGATGTTATGCATGAGCGAAACAAATCAGGAGTATATCGTGCTCTCGGGTGCGAGGGAAAACAATCTTAAGAACGTATCCCTGCGCATTCCCAAGCGGAAGATCACGATCTTCACCGGTGTATCCGGATCCGGCAAATCGTCGATTGTCTTCGATACGATCGCCGCAGAATCCACGCGACTGCTGAATGAGAACTTCAGCATGTTCGTTCGTACGTTCCTGCCCCGCGTTCCCCAGCCGGATACGGACGCAATCGAGAATCTGAGCATGGCCGTTATCGTGGATCAGAAGCGGCTTGGCGGCGGTTCCCATTCCACGATGGGCACCATTACCGATATTTCTCCCATTCTCCGTCTTTTATTCTCCCGAGTGGGTCAGCCCCATATCGGACCCGCGCATTTATTCTCCTTCAACGATCCGCAAGGCATGTGCCCGGAGTGCAACGGAATCGGTCGCAAGCTTGGCGTCGACATGAGCAAGGCGGTGGACATGACCAAGTCGCTGAATGAAGGCGCTCTGATGCTGCCGGACTATTCGGTGAACGGCTGGGAGTGGAACATGATACTGCAATCGGGCGATTTTGATCCGGACAAAAAGCTGAGCGATTATTCCGATGAGGAATTGGAGCATCTCCTGTATGCCAAGGCAAGAAAAGTAAAGATGGATTTCGCCGGTAAGGCAACGAACATTACGGTGGAAGGCGTCATTGAGAAGTTCACCAACAAATACATCAAGCAGGATGTGAAAACGAAGTCCGAACGCACGCAGAAAGCCGTGATGCCATTTATCACGGAGGGTCCGTGCCCCAGCTGCCGCGGCGCAAGACTCAGCCAAGCGACGCTGAGCTGCAAAATCAATGGACTCCACATTGCGGAGATGTCCGCCATGGAAGTGGGCCAGCTGATCCGCGTTATACGCGAGATCGATGATCCGATCGCCGCACCGATCATCAAATCGTTAACGGAGCGTCTGCAGCATCTGGTGGATATCGGCTTGGATTACTTGACGCTGGACCGCGAGACGGATACCTTGTCGGGCGGCGAGTCGCAGCGCGTCAAAATGGTCAAGCATCTGAGCGGCAGCCTCGTGGATGTCACTTACATCTTCGATGAGCCCAGCGTTGGCTTGCATCCCCGCGATGTACACAGGTTAAATGAACTGCTTCAGAAGCTGCGCGACAAGGGCAACACCGTGATTGTCGTTGAGCATGATCCCGATGTGATCAAGTTGGCGGACCATATCGTCGACGTTGGGCCGTACGCCGGCAGCCGCGGCGGTACCATCGTATATGAGGGAAGCTACTCCGGACTTCTGGAGTCCGCTACTTTAACAGGGACCCATATGAAGCGGCCGCTCCAGCTGAAGCACGACTGCAGGCAGCCATCCGGCAAGCTGTCCATCAAGGATGCCACGCTGCACAATCTAATGAACGTGAGCGTCGATATTCCGACCGGAGTGCTGACCGTTGTTACGGGTGTCGCCGGCTCGGGCAAAAGCACCCTGATCAACGAAGTATTTCTCAGACAGCATCCGGATGCAATCGTCATCGATCAATCGGCGGTAGGCGTATCCACGCGCTCGAATCCAGCAACGTACACGGGCATAATGGATGATGTTCGTAAAGCATTTGCTTCGGCGAACAAGGTGAACCAGGGTTTGTTCAGCTTCAACTCGAAGGGAGCCTGCGAGAACTGCCAAGGGCTTGGCGTATTGTATACGGACCTTTCCTTCCTCGACAGCGTAAAGCTGCCATGCGATGTGTGCGGGGGGAGACGCTTCAAGGATGAGGTACTCGAGTACAAACTGAACGGCAAGTCGATTGCCGAAGTGCTGGAGTTGACGGTGGAGCAGGCACTGGACTTTTTTGAACTCAAAGAGGTTGTTCGCAAGCTTCAGGCCATGAGCGATGTGGGATTGAACTATATTACGCTCGGCCAGCCGCTCAGCACGCTCTCGGGCGGGGAGTGCCAGCGCATCAAGCTGGCAAGCGAGCTGCATAAGAAAGGCAGCATCTACGTGATGGACGAGCCGACCACCGGTCTGCATATGTCGGATATCGGCCACCTGCTGGAGATCATGAACCGTCTTGTGGACGCAGGCAATACGGTAATTGTCATCGAGCATAACCTCGAGGTGATCAGCCAAGCGGACTGGATCATCGACATGGGGCCGGACGGAGGCAGCAAGGGCGGGCAAGTGGTGTTCGAGGGCACGCCGGCGCAGATCACTCAGGCGGAGCTGTCGATTACGGGAAGATATTTGATGTAACGAGGGGGGAGATCATGGGTTTTATTAAAGATTTTCTATCCATAATCCAAAAGCGGGAAATGATATTTATAGAGAGCAGCAAAGAATCGGAAGACGTGTACACTTTTTCGTTCGAAAAAGGACCAGATTTAACATGGAAAGCAGGGCAATACGGTTTGTTCAGCATTACGCATAAAACCATGAAGAATGCTACAAAGCCATTCAGCATCAGTTCTGTTCCCACAGAGAACGTCGTTAACATAACAACGCGCATCGGGGATAACCCAAGCGAATTCAAAAGAGCGCTGCTGGAATTAAAACCAGGCATGCATATGAAAATGAGCGGTCCTGTAGGGTCCTTTCATTTGGATCCTCAAAGTCCCTCGCTCCTGATCGCGGCCGGAATCGGAATGACGCCTTTTCGGTCAATTTTAAAACAAATAACGGCAGCCGGAAATGAGTTGAAACCCATACAACTTCTCTATATGGATAGCAAGAAGTCCTATCTATATAAAGATGAACTTGATGCAATAGCCAGCCATCCTTCGATCCAGGTATCTTATCTTGATTCAAGAAATGATTTAGATCAGGAAATCGATAAGTTCATCGCCCGGCATAAGGATCATGGCAAGTATTTGGTCGCTGGGCCGAAATCCATGGTGGAGTCGGTTACTGCGTACTTGCAAAGTAAGGGTGTATCCAAGCGGAATATCAAAAAGGATGCTTTTTTTGGATATTAGCAATTGAATGTACTAATCGTAGAGAGCGGAATCCATGCATAGCAAAGAAATCGTGGATAGAGAATAGCTTAAGCATGAACGCCGCATAAGCTGGCGTCTTAGAAGGAGGAAACAACATGGAGGTTTTTGCAGATTTTTTAGCGAAAATCGAAAACCCGCAGCATCGGGCGCGAACCGAAGAAGTTTTGGGGTGGGTCGCTGAGAAATTTCCGAATCTGATGCCGAAAATGGCGTGGAATCAGCCAATGTTCACCGACCACGGCACATTTATCATTGGCTTTAGCGTAGCCAAACCTCACTTGGCGGTTGCCCCTGAAAAGGCAGGGATACATCAGTTTTCGGATGAAATCGTCAAGGCCGGCTATGATCACACCAAGGAGCTAGTCCGCATTCGGTGGGATCGTCCGGTTGATTTCTCATTGCTGGAGAGAATGATCGAGTTTAATATGCTGGATAAGGCAAACTGTACGACGTTTTGGCGATGAGAAAAAAGCTCTAGGCCGTAGAAACAGAAGACGAAACTTTACTGCGCACAAATAGTTGCGCTGCAATGCCATAGCAAAACTATACTTTGGTTGAGAGGAGGGAACCACATGGATTGGCTTATGAGGATGAATCGGGCATTAGATTACATCGAGATGAATTTATCCGATGAAATTGAGTTGGCTGAAGTGGCTCGTAAAGCTTGCTGTTCGTCACATCAGTTTCAGAGAATGTTCTCGTTCATAACGAATGTGACACTTGCGGAATATATTCGGCGAAGACGTCTCACCCTTGCGGCTTTTGAATTGCAGAATAGCGACGCCAAAGTCATTGATATTGCCCTGAAATACGGTTATGAATCACCGGTTTCTTTTTCGCGGGCTTTTCACATGCTGCATGGTGTCAATCCAGCAATAGCTCGTCAAGAAGGGACCGCTCTAAAGGCCTATCCTCGGATTTCCTTCCTCATTTCAATCAAAGGGGCAGAGGCTATGAATTATCGTATTGAAACGAAGGAAGCCTTACAGATCTTTGGAATCGAAAGAGTGTTTCCAATAAACGGAGATGGCGAATCGGTGGCTTCGCCCGCAGAATTCTGGAAGGAAAGCCATGCTAATGGCGAGGTTGAAAGACTTGCTGTCCATGCAGGCGATTTGCCTTCTTTTTTAAACAAGGATTTATATAAAGTACATGCGGTTTGCAGTTACAGAAAAACGGAAAATGACTCTTTTCCGTACATGTTGTGCGCTTTTAAAAGTGACTCCAGTAATGCAAACGGATACACGAACATAACGATACCCGCGCATACTTGGGCTGTTTTTTCGTCGGATCCATTCACATGGGACAGCTTTGATGAGATCATCGAGACGTTATATCGACGATTCTTCTCTGAGTGGCTTCCTACGGCGGGATATGAACAAGTCGATGGAATGGAATTTGAAATCTACGGCGGCAGAGACGGTCTTAATTACGTTGAACTATGGTTCGCCGTAAGGAAGATAGCTTTAATTTAATTTCTAAGCTGTCATTAAGGAAATAATGGATCGAGATGAGACAACATATTATGACTCAAAAAAGTCGCGTAACGTAATACGCGGCTTTTTCGATTCAAGAACAATAAAGCTATCTTTTTAATGGCGGCCAGTCTTTGTGATTGATCGCCTTTGCCATGTTGATAGGACAGGTGTAATTTGCATGGCTCTTTATAGCTATTCTTAATATTCGAACACCTTCATACAATTTATGGACGAGCGATCCCATGAACGAGCGCCGGAGGTGAGCGAATATGAAACTGGAGCAACTACAAGTAAGTGGTATGACATGCGCGGCTTGCGCAACCCGAATCGAAAAAGCGCTTCGCAAGGAGAAGGGGGTTCAAGCTGTTCATGTCAGTTTGGCTTTGTCTCGGGCTACCGTTCACTACGAACCGAGGGAAATTGGAATGCAGGCGATCACCGCCAAAATTGCTAAGCTCGGCTATAAGGCAACGGGCAAGCTCTCGCATCCCCAAGCAGGAATAGAAGCCGAAACTCGCGCCTATCGCACCCGGTTCGCGATCGCTGCGTGTTTGTCCATTCCGCTTTTGTGGGCGATGCTGGCCCATATGTTCGTGTGGTTTCAACCATGGACGCCGAATTTATTCATGGAGCCCATGTTTCAATTCCTGATTGCGACGTTTCTTCAGTTTGGCGTGGGCTATCCATTTTATTACGGCGCTTATCAAGCCTTCATCCATCGCAGCGCAAACATGGATACCTTGGTTGCCATCAGCACGTCCGTTGCTTACTTCTACAGCCACTACGCGATGTTTCATGCCGCACACGATACCTCTCACCCCACCCTGTATTTCGATACGATTGCCATGATTATGACCGTGGTTTTGTTAGGCAAGTGGCTGGAGACCATTGCCAAGGGAAAAGCGCTGAAACAACTGAGTGCCTTATATTCGCTTCAGGTGAAGCTGGTGCGGGTGTTGCGACAGCATGGCGAAGAATGGATTACGGCAGATCAGGCACAAACAGGGGACCGCATTGTGGTGAAGAGCGGAGAATGGATATCCGTTGACGGTGTGGTTCATTCGGGAACGGCGGATGCGGATGAATCGATGATGACAGGCGAAAGCACGGCGGTGACCAAATGCAGCGGAGACCGCGTATATGCCGGAACCCGTTGTTTGGTCGGGAGTCTGCATATCATGGTCGATAAGAAGCATAAGGAAACCCGACTTTCCCAGATGATTGCACTGATCGAAGCCGCGCAGCAGAGCAAACCGGCCATTCAAAGAACGGTTGACCGCATTGCGGCGGTTTTTGTACCGGTTATGCTGGGCTGTGCGGCGATAACATTTGCAGGATGGCTATTGTTTTCCCATGGCCCTGATCTCTCTGAAACCGCAATGCGTCACGCGTTATCTGTTTTACTGGTCGCTTGCCCCTGTGCGCTTGGACTGGCAACCCCGATTTCCATCCTGATTGCAACCGGATCATCTGCCCAAAAGGGCATTTTGTTCAAAGAGGCGCGCTCCCTGGAAAGGCTGCGGCAAATCGATGTCGTATTGCTGGATAAGACGGGAACGCTGACCGAAGGCTTGCCGCAGCTTGTTGCCATCCAAGCGGCTGGACAACGTGACGCAGACGTACTTCGCCTGACCTCGGCTCTAGCTTCTCTGTCCATGCATCCACTGGCGCAAGCCATTGTGAAAGCGGCGAAAGACCAACAGGTCCCCATTCCGGAAGCAGCCTCGTTCCACGAACGGCCGGGAAAGGGAATGGAAGGCGATGTGGAAGGAAACAACGTATGCGTGGGGAACCGGAAATGGCTGGAGGAAATGGGCATACGCTTTTCGGAGAATAAAAGGTTTGGATTTCATCAGGAAGCGGCCTCCGGTCATATAAGACTTTATATAGCCGTGAACGGGACGTGTATCGGTACGTTTGATATGGCTGACAAACTCAGGCGGGATGCGCGAGGCGTCGTACAAGAGCTGAAGCAAAAAGCCGAAGTGTGGATGGTAACTGGCGATGAGGAGCGAACGGCGCTGACCGTGGCTGCCGCGACAGGCATTGAGCTGGTACGCGCCGGCATGCTTCCTGAACAGAAGCTTGCGTTCATACGCGAGCTTCAGCAGCAAGGTCGTTCCGTGGCCATGGTCGGCGACGGCATTAATGATGCGGCTGCGCTGGCCGCCGCCGATGTCGGCATCGCCATGGGCGGTGGAACGGATGCAGCCAAACAGGCAGGAGACGTCGTCCTGATCGGAAGCAGGCTATCCCGAATTCCGGAAGCCTACACCTGGAGTCGTTATACGATGCGGAATGTTCATCAGAATCTACTCTTTGCACTATTATATAACGTCCTGACCGTACCTTTGGCTGCATTCGGTTATTTGGACCCGCGCATTGCATGTATTGGAATGGCGGCAAGCTCGCTGCTGGTTGTCGGCAACTCGCTGCGGCTCCAACTGTGGGGAAAACGGGGGGCGAGAGCATGGCCTTGACCGGAAGCGGATTACCGTTAGTGGCATTGGCGGGATTAATGGGTGCGCCGCATTGTCTGGTCATGTGCGGGGGAATCGTTTCTTCTCTGGCACTTGGAAACCAAGGCTCTCCGCTGAAATCCGTATTGGCCTACAATGCGGGCAGAGTTATCACCTATACGGCCATTGGCGGTTTTATGGGAGTGGTGGGCTCCTTCCTGGATGTGGCCGGCAGCTTTGTCGGTTTCCAAGGAGCAGCCAGCATCATTGGAGGAATGCTCATTCTGCTCTGGACCATTCGCCGCTACACATTGCCCATATATAACGCTCATCTGCCGAGACATCCATTTTTTCAAGCGAAACTGGCACGGCTTGGTCAGCGTTATGAGATGCTTGCGACTTTTTTAACCGGCATTCTGCTTGGGTTTCTTCCATGCGGCTTAACCTATGCGATGCAGATGAATGCAGCGGCATCCGGTTCCGGCCTGGAAGGTATTATGATTATGCTGGTGTTTGGACTTGCGACATTTCCGATCCTGTTCGTGGTGGCGATGTCTGCCGGCAGCCTGACGAAAAAATGGCGCAGGGGCATGCGGAAATTCGGCGGATTTCTAGCTTTTCTGATGGGAATCCTGTCTATTTTAAAAGGACTAAGCGCCAATGGATGGATACCGGGCATTCACCCGTGGTTATGGTAACAGGGGCTCAGCGAACTTTGAACAACGTCCTTACTTCGACATGGCGATCTTCCCAACGTAGAACGGCTTCGGCTTCCCAGAGGCCTTGCATCACAGGGATTGCCGTCGCGCTGTAAACGCCTGGCTTGGATTCGACGACCTCTGCGGGGAACACGCCGCAAAACATATCCGGCATCGCGATGTGAAGTTCAATGTCAGCATCGGTAATCGGCTTCTCGGGAAGCTCGGTCACGAAGAGCTCAAAAACGGTTTCCTGCATGGGTTCAGCAGCAGACGAAACGGTTTGTATTTCCATACGCAGCTGTCCATCGGTATAAAGATCCTCCGTTGGAGTACGATCCTGAACCTGTCGAAACATCAGGATGGCCGCGATCGTGCAGATCAGCAGAGCTATCCCCCATCTGGTCTTCATTCTATCCCTTCCTTCACCTGAAAGCATAGGTTTCCCTCATAGGTATGTAACAAAAGCTCAGAACATGCAAAGTGGGTATTCATCAATGGAGTGTACAAACCAAAAAAGATTTTGTCCCTATCAGCGGCAAAATCTTTTTTTATTCGCTGGTTTACTTGATACGTTAACATGATGTGTCCATTCGCAGAACAAGCTGGCCAGAGCAGCTTATAGCCCAAAGGAGCCATTTTATTATATTTATAATTAAGCGAAAATGAGAAATGTCATCAGCTCGAAGGAAGTGTGGGACCGAGTCGCTGACCATAAGATACATCCATTTCGATATGATGTCGAAACAACAATAGAAGGGACGAAGTTTGAAACCATGAACAAAACCGGAGTCTGGTTGTTTTTTGCATGGACGGTCGCCACAGTGGCCACTAGCGGAAGTTTGTTTCTAAGTGAAGTTTGGCATTTTACGCCTTGCGTCTTATGCTGGTACCAAAGGATTTTCATGTATCCGTTAGTCATTGTGCTGGGAATCGCAGCGTACCGGCAAAAGACAGATATCGTCCCGTACATCCTGCCACTGGTTCTCATTGGGGGAGGGATATCGACTTACCATATCGTCATCCAAAAACTTCCGCACGATCTGAGCGCGGCGGCATGCGGGCCGGTGTCCTGTAAGGACGACTACTTGAATTGGTTCGGTTGGTTGACCATCCCGATGCTGGCACTCGCAGCATTTATACTCATAACCTTTGCATTGTTACAGGCTAAGCGCTCGCAGAAACAAGAAGCCGCTCAAGCATGAATTTGTAACATCAACAGGTGGATGGTTATCCGTCATCACAAAAAGAATTGTAGTTGTAAGAACCCCGTTTCTTGACCCGCTCATGGGCTAGAAATGGGGTTCTTTTTCGATAATTTACCACTGCCGCGAATACCATGTATCGTCTGACAATGCAATGGCTCGAACGAGTGGTTTTCTTGTTTTTCACCGAGATGTCAGAAAGATTCGATCCTTTCATGAACGGAGCGCTGATGTGATTCAATTGTGATCATGCTTCGTTATAATAGCCTTTGAATATCGGGTAAGTATAGGTTAGGGTCTGACCCGATTCGAATGAATTGCGTTTGAAAGGAGACATTCTGGCATGGTCGTAGATACGGTGCTGTGGAGCAGATGGTTAACAGGGTTAACCTTGGCATTTCATGTCATATTCGCCACGGTCGGCGTCGGTGTTCCATTAATGATTGCAATTGCCGAATTCGTCGGCATACGAAAGAAGGATGCGCACTACATTCTGATGGCCAAGAGATGGACGAGAGGATTTGTCATTTCCGTGGCCGTCGGCGTTGTAACCGGAACGGCGATTGCCCTGCAGCTGGCATTGGTATGGCCGAACTTTATGCAGTTGGCAGGAAACGTGATCGCTCTTCCATTATTCATGGAGGTTTTTGCTTTCTTTTTTGAAGCCATTTTCCTCGGCATTTATTTGTACACGTGGGATCGCTTCCGCAATCCGTATGTTCACTGGCTGCTAACGTTACCCATTGTAGCTGGCGCAAGCATGTCCGCTTTTTTTATCACGTCGGTGAACGGTTTTATGAATCAGCCTGAAGGCTTTGTGATGGAAGCCGGTCACTTTACGGCGGTTAATCCGCTGCAGGCGATGTTTAATGCGGCAACGCCCTCCAAGGTGTTCCATGTATTATCCTCAGCCTACTTGACGGGGGCAGCCCTGCTGGCGGGCATTGCGGCTTATATTATCCTCAGAAAAGGAGCGTCGGCGTATTACAAAAAAGCGTTGAAGCTGATGATGGGCGCGGTGCTGGTCTTCAGTATGCTGACCACTATTGCCGGCGATATGTCCGCAAAGTTTTTGGCGGAGCATCAACCGGAGAAGCTGGCGGCCGCAGAGTGGCATTTTGAAACGGAACGCGGCGCGGATTTGATCCTGTTGGGATGGCTGAACGCCGAGCAGAAGGTCATGGGGGCTCTTCACATTCCGAAGGCGCTCAGCTTCCTGGCCTTTGGCGACTTTAATGCCGAGGTGAAGGGGCTGGAGGAGTTTCCGCTCGATGAGCGCCCTCCGCTGCTCGTGCATTATTTGTTTGATATGATGGCCGGCATCGGCTTTGTGATGCTCGGCGTTGCGTTCTTGTATTTCTTGTTCGTGATGTGGAAGAAACGGAACGAGCTCAACAAGTGGCTGCTTCGGGCCATCGTTCTTAGCGCGCCGCTGGCGTTCTTAGGGGTAGAGCTGGGCTGGTTCTATGCCGAAGTCGGTAGACAGCCGTGGATTATCCGCGGATACATGCGGGTTGAGGAAGCTGCCACCTCCTCGCCGAATGTGAGGGTTCTCTTTTTCCTTTTCCTCCTTCTGTATATCGTGCTGGGCGTCATGTGTATTTTTGTGCTGCGGCGCTTATTCCGTAACAAGCCGGCAGAAGCCGAGCTTGAAGAACTGTCCAAAGAGAAGCAAATTCATTCCATGGAAAAAGGGTGAGCCGTTATGATCAGTTACGAGTTGATAGGCATTTCCGTGCTTTGGCTGTTTTTGTACGGCTATTTGATCGTGGCCTCCATCGATTACGGCGCCGGATTTTTTGCCTTCTATGCCCGCTTGACGAAGCAGGACCATCTGCTCAATCGTTTGATCTCTCGTTATTTGTCGCCGGTCTGGGAGATCACGAACGTGTTCTTTGTCTTTTTCTTCGTTGGCATCGTCGGGTTCTTTCCCGATACGGCCTATTATTATGGTTCTGCGCTGCTTGTGCCGGGAAGCATCGCCGTCATTTTGCTGGCCATTCGAGGGTCCTTTTACGCATTTGAGAACTATGGCTCCAAAGAAAACATCGTGTATCTGTTTTTATACGGGGCCACGGGATTGCTGATCCCGGCATCGTTGTCGGTGGCACTGACCCTTTCCGAGGGCGGCTTTATCGTGGAGGAAGGCGGGGCCGTTTCTTTAGAGTACTTGTCGCTGATGACAAGCCCGTTGTCGTGGAGCATCGTCGCATTGGCCATTGTATCGGTGCTGTTTATCAGTGGTTCGTTCCTGTCTTATTACGCTTCCCGGGCGGACGACCAGCCTGCGCTCAAGCTGATGCGGACTTATGCCCTGTTCTGGAGCATGCCAACCATCATTGCCGCGCTAACGGCATTCATTTATCTCTCTCAGCATAATGAGCGGCATTTTCAAAACATGATGGACTTATGGTGGCTGCTGGCGCTTTCCGTTGGTTTTTTCATGATATCCGTATGGCTTCTGTACAGCGGGCGGCGCTACGGACTAGCCTTTATTTGCGTGATGCTTCAGTTTTTCTGTGCCTTTTTTGCTTACGGCATCGGACAATATCCGTATATTCTGGATCCGTATATCACCATTCAAAGCGGTGCCACGCACGAGTCGATGGGCGTTGCGCTGGTGATCGCCTTTATCGGCGGACTGTGTCTGCTGATTCCGTCCCTTATCCTGGTCTTCAGGCTATTCTTGTTTGATGCGGATTATGTAAAAGGCAAAAAATAAACTGATGCGTTGTGAAATCACATACAGAGGTCGGCATGAAGGAGGGACGTCATCATGAAGAAAAAAACGGGACTGATCTCCCAGCAAATGTCCGCGCAAAGAAGACCCCTTGTTCTCATGGGTGGCGTGTCGCTTGCGCTCGGTGCCGCTATCGTGGGCCAGGCCGTGCTGCTCGCAGAATCGGTGGAGAAGATATTTGTGCAGCGTGCTTCGTTATCGTCGGTTGCCGTCATTCTTGTTATTCTGCTGGGCGTCATGGCTGCGCGTACGCTGCTGTCGTATGGCAATGGACGAATCGGTTTGCAGATGGCTGCCCGGGCCAAAACGGATATGCGAGCGGCCGTGCTGCGAAAGCTGACCAAGGCTTCCATGCCGATGGCGCTTCGCGGGCAAACAGGCGGAAAGGTGAGCGTGGCGCTGGATGCCGTGGATGAGGCGGACAGTTATTTCAGCCAGTATGTGCCGCGAATGATGGAAGCTGCCATCATTCCTATTCTGATCTTGGCCGTAGTATTTACGCAGCATATGAATTCCGGGTTCATTATGCTGGTTACCGCTCCCTTTATTCCGATATTCATGGTTTTGGTGGGGCTCAAAACGAAGAACAAATCGGAGGAGAAATTCGCGCAGTTGGCTGAATTTTCCGGCACATTTCTCGACTCTCTGCAAGGACTCGTTTCATTGAAGCTCTTCGGCCGTGCTCGCCATCATCAGCAGGACATCGAACGCAGCAGCCTGGGGTACCGGGATGCGACGATGGACATTTTGCGAATTGCGTTCACCAATACCTTCATGCTGGAATCCATCGTCATGCTGGGCATTGGCATCGTTGCGCTTGAGCTGGCGCTTCAGCTCCTGGTCTTCAAATCGCTTTCCTTCCACACCGCCTTTTTGATCCTGCTGCTGGTACCCGAGTTTTACAGTTTGTTAAAAAACACGGGAACCGCCTTTCACGGGGGCCGCACCAGTATGGGGGCGATCCGTAAGGTGGAAGAGATGCTTGAGGAAACGCAAGATGAAGAAGCGTTAAGCACTCGACGTGAGGGTGCTGATCATAGGGATGGAACAGGCGAGTTAGATTGGACGATTGCGTTGGACAAGCCAGGGACAGCCGGTGGGGGGTTCATTCAAATGCCCCCGTCCATCGAGCTGAGGGATGTCCGGTTTCAGTATGCGCCGGATTCCTTCGAGCTTGCGGTGGGTTCCATATCGTTTGAACCAGGAGAGCATATTGCGATTGTCGGTAAAAGCGGGTCCGGCAAAACAACCTTGCTGCATCTCGTGGCCGGGCTGCTGAAGCCGGTATCAGGTGAAGTGCTGGTGAACGGAAGGGCGCTTAATTCAGACGATGAGGCTTCATGGTTTGATCATGTCAGCTACATTACCCAGCATCCCTATATCTTTGCCGGCACGTTTGCCGAGAATATTGCGATTGGCGCGGGCAGGGACGTCTCTAGGACTGACGTCGAGCAGGCGGCGGAAGCTGCCGGACTTGCCGCGGTTGCGGCCGAGCTCGAGCATGGCTATGACACCTTCGTCGGCGAAGGGGGCAGGGGGTTGTCAGGCGGCGAGAAGCAGCGGCTTGCGCTGGCGCGCGCTTTTTTGAAGCGGCCTGCCGTCATTTTGTTTGATGAGCCCACGGTGGGATTGGATCTCCACACCGAACGCGTGCTGCAGCTGTCCATTGCCGAGCTTGCAAGCCAAGCGACCATGATTACCGTTGCGCACCGCTTGTATACGATAAAAGATGCCGACAAGATCCTGTTTATGGACAACGGAGCCCTGCTTGGATGCGGGCGCCATGAAGAGCTTCTTGCTCGGCTGCCGCAATACGCCGAAATGGTGGATGCCCATCGGAAAGGGAGGTTCGCATGAAAGAGCTGGCAATTCTAACAAAAGCGATGATTGAGGAACGCAAGGATATTGCCATGGCCATCATCGGCGGATTCATAGCCGGCATCGCAGGAGTATGTCTCTTTTCACTTAGCGGATACCTCATTTCGCAGACGGTTTTTGCCCCGCCGCTCTATACCTTGATCGTGCTGACGTCTCTGGTGAAAATCCTGGGTCTGCTGCGGGCCGGCAGCCGCTATGCAGAACGTTTGTATTCCCATCGGGCAACGTTTTCTCTGCTCAGCCGTTTGCGCACGTCTTTTTTTGCCAAGCTTGTTCCGTTAACGCCAGGGATACTGGGCAAGAAGCGGAGCGGTGAGCTGCTCGCGCGGATCGTCGGGGATGTAGAAAGCCTGCAGCATTATTTTTTGCGCGTTGCTTATCCCCCTATCATCGTGGTCATGGTGTTTTTGGCGACGGTGTTGTTTACTTCCGCTTTCTCGATCTGGATTGCCTGTTTGTTTGTGGCGGGGATGCTGGGAACGGCTTTTGTGGTTCCAGCGCTGGTATTGCTTGGACAGAGAAGAATTCATGGTCGCGTTCGCCGGCAGCGGGCGGCATTTTCCACGGAAGTGACCGAACTGCTCTACGGGTTCCGTGATTTAAAAGTATATGGGCAGCTGAAGCAGCGAGAGGAGCTGCTGCAGCATGCCTCGGCAGTTTTATCAGCGGAGCAGCAGTCATCTGCCGTGCACCTGCTGCGAGGGCAATCGCTGCATACTTTTGTGACGTATCTCATTTCTTGGGGCGTGCTCATTCTCGGAGCTTATCTGATCATGGACGGCTCCCTTGCCGGCGTGTTTCTCGCCATGCTGGTCATGGCTTCGCTTACGGTGTTCGAAGAGGCGGCGCCAATGGCCACGCTGCCGGCTTATAAGCAGGACAGCGAGCACGCGGCCAAGCGGCTCGCCGAAATCGTTCATGCTGCCGATGTGATGGCGCCGCAGCCGAGCGGCATGCTATCCGTCAATCAAGCCGTTTCGGTGGAGCTGCGCAGGGTTACGTTCCAATATGAAGATGAATGGCGTCCTGCACTCCAAAACGTATCCCTCCATTTTCCCGCTGGTTCCAAAACGGCCATTGTCGGGCCGAGCGGGTCAGGGAAAACAACGATCGTCGAATTGCTGCTCAAGCTGCGCATACCGACAAAAGGCGAGATTCGTTTGCATGATGTTTCGATTCAGGAATTGGATGAAGCGAGCATTTGGGAAGCGTCGAATGTAGTGCTGCAGCACAGTCATTTCTTCCGCGGAACCATTCGAGACAACCTCCTGCTGGATGCCGAACATCACGACGATCATGAGTTGTCCGCTATACTGGATAAAGTCCAACTGCCGAATCAATCTCTGGACGCTGCGGTAGATGAGAAGGGCGAGAACTTGTCCGACGGAGAAAAGCAACGGCTGGCCTTGGCGCGAGCCATGCTTCGGAAAAGGCGTTTGTGGCTTTTGGACGAACCGACGTCTTCATTGGATTACATCACCGAGCAGCGCGTTTTCAGACAATTGCTGGAGCAAGCGCAGGATGATACGCTTATTCTCATATGTCATCGGCTGACCGGCTTGGAAGAAATGGACCGGATCGTGGTCATGGATCAAGGCAGGATCTTGGAAGCAGGCACGTATTCGCAGCTGATGGAGCAAAAGGGCTACTTCTATGAAATGAAACAAATTGAGCGGCAAATGATAAGCGAAGCCTGATCTTGCCATTGATGAGCCGGGTGAATTTCTACCTTCGCGTCACCGACATGTAAGGCTAGCAAAGTACAACAACGCAAGATCCCTAAGTAAATTTCAGAAGCACAGCCGATTTTCCTCCGGAGGAAGATCGGCTGTATAACTTTAACGGAGATATTGATTTCAGACGATTGGTGGAATAGGCGAGCATTTTTTATGAGCGGCTATGTTTTAAGCTATGTTGCCAGCGGCAGTGTGCCAACCGCAGATTAATCAAAAAAGGGCATTGCAAATGGGGAATGAATCATATATTATGGATAACGTAGATCCGTAATTAACTTTTGTCAGTATGCTGAAACGGGAAGTAATATACTTTTCGTGCGCGACAATTATGGATATGTAATATCCATAACTGTAATACCATGCACCATAAACCATAACGGAAAGCGAGAGGGATGTCTTGAACGATTTTTTTAATGAAGCCATATGGGAACAAGCTTGGAAGGAACATGGCGACAGCGTCATCAACAAAATGAAAAAAGCCGGAATCGAACCGGCCCGAGCATTTGATCATAAGGCCCGGACTTTCAATGAGCAATCATTTAATGAAGAAGGGAGAAAAAGGACTTCGCGCATCATGAACTGGCTTGAAGGGCAAGGCGTTCGATTCGATAATGCCTCCGTTCTGGATATCGGGGCCGCTTCGGGCGTGTTTTCGGTTCCGTTTGCGGAGCGCGGGGCTGATGTAACGGCCGTGGAGTCTTCGCAGCCCTTGATCGATCTGCTGAAAGAGAATATAACAAATTTTCCACAGGATCAGGTGAAGATCGTTCCCGAACGTTTTGAAGATATTGACGTACAGGCCAAAGGGTGGAGCCAGGCGTTCGATCTCGTTTTTCTCTCGATGTGCCCGGTCATCGTGGATTGGCAGAGCGTAGAGAAGGTACTGCAATGCGCCCGGGAGTTTTGTTATATCAGTATGCCCGCAGGTTCCACCGAGATCAGCCTGATGAATGAAATCCGGCCGCTCATCACCGATCAGCCTTACCGATCGAAACATATGGAATTCGGGTATTTGCTTCACCTGCTATACCTCAAAGGATATTCCTACGAGTCCCTTGTAACGCGGGAAACGAAAACGACGGAAGTCTCAAGCGAAGCTGCGCTGCAGGAAATCATGAACTGGCTTCGCGGTCATGGTCAAGCCCCAGATGATCAGAAGCGTAAATTGATAACGGATTATTTAGAGCAAGCTTATCCGTCCGGCAACGTCACGATCCGGCAGAGTGGGCGTTACGGCAAGGTATTGGTTCGATTGCAGGATGAAAGCATGTACTCGGGAGAACGGACTTAAGGTATCTTCCTGATGAGTATTACGATAACAATCTTTCCCGGCTCAACCAACCGTTCTTGAACCTGCCGGGGATCGGATGATATGGTAGTAGTGCGTGAACCAACGATCCGGGAGAGGCGTGAAGATGTCATGAAAATGAAATTTACACAAGTGAAAACGGTGGAAGAAATCGCAGAGGTTGCCAGACTGGCGGCAGAAATTTGGCGCGAATATTACGTATCCATCATTTCTATGGAGCAGATCGAATATATGATCGGCAAATATCAAGCTGTCCCGGCGATTACGGATCAGATCCGGAATCAGGACTACGAATATTACTTGATCCATTCGGCTGACTCCTCCACCGTCGGTTATATGTCGGTCAGACAAGAAGAGGACAAGCTCTTCCTGAGCAAGTTTTACATTAGCAAGGAGCAACGCGGACGCGGCTATGCCAGTCAAGCGATGGTGTTCCTGGAAGAGCTGTGTAAGAACCGAAGCTTGAGCCATATTTGGCTGACGGTCAATCGACATAATGAATCCAGCATCGCCGTATATGAGAAAAAAGGCTATCGGACCGTGAGGGAACAAATCGCGGATATCGGGAATGGATTCGTGATGGACGATTATATAATGGAAAAGGAAATTTCGGTTTCATAAAGTGCACGGCTTAATATCCATGCTGAAAAAAACGATGCAACCCAAGCCCATTCGCTTGGGTTGCTTTTATAAAGGGGATGGCTAGCCTGATTTTCAAGATAGCAATCCATAAGAAACCCATTCTTGGTTGTTTTGCTATGATTGAAAAAAAGGAGTTGATTGAGGATGACAGTCAAACTTACCCCTTATTTAAATATGGAAGGGAATGCAAGGGAAGCTATCCGCTTCTATGAACAAGCTTTAGATGCCGAAGTCCTTTCCATCATTACTTACGGAGACATGCCGGAAATGCCGAACACATACACGGATGCATTAAATCAGCTTGTCGCACATGCGAAGCTGCGGATTGGCGAAGCTGAACTCATGTTCTCGGATGCACCGACCGGCACCTCGATTCCGAAAGGCAAACAGGTCACCATCTGCATTTCAACGAATAGCGTGGAGACATCCAAACGATTTTTTGAAGCCTTGGAGCAAGAGGGTCAAGTGAATATGCCGTTCGAGGAAGCCCCTTTTAGCCCAGGCTTTGGCGATGTAACCGATAAATTCGGCGTGACCTTCCAGATTTATACTGAGGATTAATGCCTTTTCATGAAGTGCGAAACTGACTTTAAGTACTAAACCTAGTCCGTTACCAAGGCTGGGTTTACTGCTTTTTACAGAGTATCGCTTGTGTGGGATGACATCCGCCTCTATAACTTTGATATAATGCTGCGAGTGGTTTTACACGGACAGAATGTGAGGTGTTTGCATGGACAACAAATATTTCGATCGCATCAAGGGCGGACTATACGGGGTGGCCGTGGGCGACGCTTTGGGCGGGACGACAGAGTTTATGAGTACGCGGGAGATCGAAGCACAGTACGGTTATTTGACGGAAATCATCGGCGGCGGGGTCTGGAATCTGGAACCGGGAGAAGTGACCGACGATACGATGATGACGCTTTGCGTCGCGGCAGGCATTATCGAGAATCCTGCAGAGCCGATGGAAGCGATCGGGCGTTTCTTTATGGAATGGTATCAATCGCGTCCCAAAGACATCGGGAATATCATCCGTCATGTTTTTCAAACCTACGAAGGGGATTGGCTCGAAGCGGCTTTTGTTGCGCATATGGATATGGGGCAAAGCGGGGGGAATGGATCCCTCATGCGCTGCCTGCCGGCGGCACTGGCCTATAAGGATCCGGCGGACATGGAACGAGTGACGATTCTGCAGTCGAGGATGACGCATTACGATCCAAGGTGCGCCGATGCCTGCCTCATGTACAACCGAATCGCGTGGCGCCTTTTGCAGGGTGAAAACTTAAGGGCTGCCGTCATGGCCGAGGTGGCGGGAAGCGAATACGAACACTTGATTGAAGCCGAGCCCGATTGTCCGGCAAGCGGTTTTGTGGTGCATACCTTCCGCTGGGTACTGCATATTTTGCTCAACACATCAGATTTTGCAGGAGTCGTACAGAAGGCGGCCAATTTAGGGAATGATTCCGATACGATCGGCGCCATCGCCGGCGGGCTGGCGGGTATTTACTACGGGTATGAAGGCATACCAGCCCGATATGCGGAAGCGATTCTCATTAAAGATCGGCTCGACAGGACGGTTTCGCAGCTGTATGAGTTGAAAACATCATCATAAACCGTGCTTTTTATAGTCTCGGATAATGACATCCATCACGTGCTTCCCCCAATTCGAGGCTTCGGAGCCATGCTCGTTCCAAGCGAAGGTGATGAGTGCTTTCCACAAGGCCCATCCTCGTGCGCGATGAACGGTGTTATCATCAAAATTCATGCGGTTTAGGAAAATCCGGCGACTGTCGTCGTCAAAAAAGTTCCATGCCATCACGAGGTCGCTTGAAGGATCGCCGACACCCATCGTCCCGAAGTCGATAACGCCGCACAGCCGTCCATCCTTTACGAGCAGATTGCCTACCGCCACATCGCCGTGCAGCCACATCGGTGCGGATTGATATTTTGTCGTAAGGGAGAGTTCCCAAATTTCCGTTAAAAGCACTTGATCGTATTCGTCGGAAAGCGTTTCGATGATGGATCTGGTCTCATTGTCGTAGACGGCAAGGTTTCCTCCGCGATGAAAATTTTGGGTGCCCGCCGGTACGCCGCCGCTTGCGTCGATCGCCTCCAGCTCCTTCAAAAATGCAGCGAGGTCTTCGGCAAATTCGTTAACATCCGAAATGTTGGCATGCGTTACGGTTTCGCCTTCAATCCAGCGATTGATCGACCATGGAAGAGGATACTCTTCCGTTGGCTCTCCTTTTGCAACCGGAGCCGGAATGGGCAAGGACAAATGGGGTTTGAAGACAGGGAGCCATGTCAGCTCTTTCTCGACAGCTGAAGCGTAGCGTTCGTGACTTGGCAGACGAACGGTCATATCGTTACCCAGCCGATAGGTGCGATTATCGTGTCCGCTTTTTTCCACTGGGTTGATAGTTAAATCCTTCCATTGGGGGAATTGACTATGGATTAACCGGCGTACAAGTTCGGTGGTAATTTCAAACATACGCTCAACGCCTCCTAGGGTGAATTTTTATAAAAGTCAACAGTTGGTTTATTCAATACACACCGTTTCAGATTCTGGATTTCGTTGGCATCCATTCACCGAAGCTGCCGATTGATGCAAGCAAGCTTACGGAGTTTATTCAACGAGCTGGCGTGGTACCATCATTATAATTCCCGATTCCGAACGGGTACAAGGGAGAGAATGGGTATAAAAAAAGCTGTAATTGAACTTAATTTAGCGGAACTACATAAGTAAAAATTCAGTCTTAAGTAGGAGGTGAACGATGATGCGGTCCGTATAATTAGATCATGAAAGGAGAGTCATTCCATTACACAAGAAATGCATTTTCATTGACAAATTGGAGGTAGAAAAGATTGACTAGGCACGATAAAAGCACCCAAGCACCAAGCCTGCTTCGCAATCGGTTCCTGCAGACGATTTTATTATCTAGCGTGCTCCTGCAGATCGGGATCTGGGTTCGTAATTTTGCTATTCTCCTGTACGTTGCGGATCGAACGAATAATGATCCATATGCGATTTCGTTAATCAGCGTAGCAGAATTCGCTCCTATTTTTGTTTTTTCGTTCATCGGAGGTACATTTGCCGACCGCTGGCGGCCTAAGCGAACAATGATCTGGTGCGACTTGTTATCCGCGGTATCGGTATTCGTTGTCCTTCTGACCATACATTACGGTTCTTGGCATTCCGTCTACCTCGTTGCGTTTATCTCGGCTATCCTTTCACAATTCTCGCAGCCGTCAAGCATGCGTTTGTTTAAGTATCATGTGGCAGAAGAACAACTGCAGCAAGGGATGGCTTTATTCCAATCGTTGATGGCCATCTTCATGGTGCTCGGCCCTATGCTTGGCACCTTCGTTTACAGCACGTTCGGCCTTGAAACATCGATTGCGATCATGGGCGCGGTATTTCTGCTGTCCGCACTCGTCCTTGTTCGTCTGCCGGAGGATAATATGAAGCCGCAGACCATCGCGGCTAAAGGCCAGTTCCGTAGAGATTTCGTTGAGGGCTTCCGCTATGTGTGGCAAAGCCAGGTGCTGCGAATGCTTGGACTCGCGTTTGTTCTCGCGGGACTTGCGGTTGGCGTAGCTCAAGCCCTCAACCTGTTTATCGTAACCGAGCGGCTGGGCAGGAGCGAGGAGTTCCTGCAATATCTGCTGATGGTGAATGGTGCAGCCATGCTGATCGGCGGCGGGATCGTAGCCGTCTTTGCGAAGCGGGTACCGCCGCAATTACTTCTTGCCATAGGCATGCTGTCAGGCGCCGTCTGCACGACAATTGTCGGGTATTCGACGAGCATTCCGCTGACACTGACCGTTCAATTTCTAAATGGACTCGTGTTCCCTTGCATTCATATCGGGATCAGCACGATGATTCTGAAATGGTCCAATGCTTCCATCGTCGGACGGGTGAACGGGGTTTTGAATCCGATGTTCGTTGGCATGATGGTCATTTCGATGTCTTTCGCCGGCGCGTTAAAGGATGCCTTCTCACTGAGCACGATCTATAGCGGGGCAGGACTATTATTTCTTCTTGGCTCACTGGTCATGGTGCCGATCATGAATCAAAAAGCGCCGGATCACGGACATCTTGCACAACAAACCTAAGCTTTAACATTTTCATGCGGAAGAACCGGCCAGGATCATGGCCGGTTTTTTTTGACATCTGGTGTTCAGCATTACAAATCAAACTTATTCCATAATCATGTAATTGTGGAAAACCTATCATGAAGATGTTAAGCTGATAATGACTGCTACTTTTTGAAAGGGGGACCTCAAGAATGTTCCTCATGACAATCATATTGTATGTAATCATCTTCATTTGCGGGTATGTTTGGATCAAAAAAAAGCTGAAGGTATCCTCGTCAGACGGACTGCTGTATAAGCATATCAATCGATTTCATTTAATTGGAGAGCTCATCCTTGTAGTCGCTGCCCTCATTGCCATTTTCGTTATGAGATATGTATTGGAATGGAGAGTATGGGCTCATCAGGATATTATTCTTGTTGTTGCTATTCTGCATGCGTTCCGTTCCCTTGTAGAAAGACGCTATATGAAGGATACCAAACAACATTTCCTCAGTGCTTATGCAAGTGTTAGCGGTTTGCTGCTCTTTCTTGGCCTGGAGCTATTTGCATAACAAGACAAGAAGAACGGAATCCGCTAAGCTGCTAAGTTCGCCGTGTTTAATAGGATAAGATTATACATGCATAGAAAGCCGTGGAAACCGCGGCTTTTTTTGTTTTAACGATGTACGTTAGCAAATTTGCTTTAACCATATCTATGTATGTTATCATAGTAATAATTAATATATAGTTGAGCCTGATACTTGGAGGGAATACTCATTAGTAACGTTACCCTGAATGAAGCGATGATCATGTTAAAGAAGACGAGCCGGACTTTTTATATACCCATTAGTTATTTGGAACTGGGATTAAAGGAGGCTGTTACATCTGCCTATCTATGCATGAGGGCAATTGACGAAATTGAGGATCATAAAGAACTCACGGACGAATTGAAAGTGAAACTGCTGCTGGGCATTCATGATATATTCAAATCCGAGGATATGATGGTAACCCAAACACAACATTTGCTCTCACCTTACCAAGAAATATTACCGGACGTTACGATGCAGATCGATGACTGGGCGCTTCTTTGTCCGTCATCCGGCGCCCCGATCGTATATCGTTACATCGCCAAGATGTCGTTACATATGGCGCAGTGGGTTCAAAGCGGGTGGAATATCCACACGGAAGAGGATTTGGACAGATATACTTATAGCGTGGCTGGGATGGTTGGAGAAATGTTATCCGAGCTTTGGCTCTGGCATGACGGGACGCAGTCTGATTCAACCAAAGCAATTGCCTTCGGAAGAGGACTGCAAGCGGTAAATATCCTTCGCAATAGAGAAGAGGATCTTCATCGCGGCGTCGACTTCTATCCGGATGGTTGGGGATTTAAGGAGATGCAGCAATACACACGCCGAAATTTACAAATTGCCGATTCATATATTGCCGATTTGAAGGATGGTCCAGCATTGAAATTTTGCAAAATCCCATTATCCTTAGCTCATGCCACAGTAAATCTCATATCTGCTGGCGGAAGCAAATTAACGAGGGATGCCGTACTGAAAATCGTGAATCGCGTAACCGGCTAATCGCATTGTTCATATGTATACCGGGTATGATAGTAACTTATTCACAGGCAAGTGAATGAACAGCAAGAAATCCGATAGATCCATATTAAGAAGGCAGCCGACGCGTAATCGGCTGTTTTTTTGTTAAGTACTATTAAATTTCCTCCATGAAACGGACGGATGGATCGTTGGTGAGAAGTGGATACGAGAAGGGACAAGGAATTATGAGGGAGAGCGGAGAAGTTCGTCATATGGAGAAATAAAAAAGCTTGGCCATAAGCCAAGCGACAATAAAAAAATATTGAACATGAAAAATACGCTATGTTATAATCAATAGCGCTATTGAAAAAATCAAGTTAACTGGCATTATCATTACTATTCCTAATTTGATTGTACACCAGTGACCTCTGATTTGTCAATGCTCTTTTTTATCCCCATAAAATGGTAAAAGGAGTGTGTCAGAACAACATGGAAGCAAAAGAATGGCAGACAGAACAAGAACGGCTGGAACAGGTCAGGGAAAAGCTGAAAGCAAGGATTGGCGAGTTGGAACCTGTGGTTACCGGGCTAAGCGATCAGGCTGCTGAGATACGCAGACGATTCTGGGAAGAAGTAACGGTCAACACAAGCACGGATGAAGAATTCGAAGAAACATTCTATACGATCAAACAACAGGCCGCGATATTAACCGAACGGGAACGCCGGCAGCGGCTTCTGACCCAGCAATGGAAGAACTTCAATCAGTTGCTGCCTTCTCCCTACTTCGGGCGCGTCGATTTTCTGGAAGACGGCATGAACCTGAGCGAGCAGATTTATATCGGCGTATCATCTTTCATCGATGAAGATGGAATGAACTTTCTGGTGTATGATTGGCGTACTCCTATCGCAAGTCTTTACTACGACCACTCCCCAGGCGCGGCCTCATACATCACCCCGATGGGGCAGATTTCGGGTAGGATGGAGCTGAAACGGCAGTATCAGATTCACAATGGTCAAATTCGAAATATGTTTGATGCGAACCTGACGATCGGCGACGAGCTGCTCCAGCAAATGCTAGCCAAGGGCGCAGATTCACAGATGAAAAGCATCGTATCCACTATTCAGCGGGAGCAAAACGCCATCATCCGAAACGATCGCAGCCGGCTTCTGATCGTACAGGGCGCGGCCGGCAGCGGGAAGACCTCTGCGGCCTTGCAGCGCGTGGCGTACTTGCTGTACAAAAACCGCGATTCGCTGAAGGCTGACCAGATTGTTCTTTTCTCGCCGAACCCGATTTTTAACAGCTATGTATCCTCTGTTCTTCCCGAGCTCGGCGAGGAGAACATGCAGCAGACGACGCTGCAGGAATATCTCGAATACTGGCTGGGTCCATCCTTGCGACTGGAGGATCCCTTTGATCAGATCGAATATGTGCTGACCGCACAATCAACCCCGAATTACGAGACACGTCTTCAGGGAATTCAATACAAGGCATCGGAGTCTTTCATGAAAGCCTTGCAGAATTATGCGCAGTGGCTGGGCCGGGAAGGGATGCTATTCAAAGGCATTCGATTCCGGGAGCGTGATCTGATTACGGCGGAGCAAATGAGGACCCAATTTTACAGCTACGACCCTTCCTTGAGCTTGGCCAATCGGGTCGAGCAGCTACAGAAATGGCTGCTGAAGGAGCTATCGCTACTGGAACGCAAGGAGCTTAAGGCGTCCTGGGTAGTCGAGGAGCTGAGTTACCTCGATACAGAACTCTATGCGGAAGTGTTCGGCGAGCTGCACAAGGATCGGGAAGTCTTTGACATTGCCGAGCATTACGCCGTAGTGAACGAGATAAAAAGCAATAAACGCCGGGGAGATGAAGGCGACTTTGATTTCGCCGGACGGGAAGAGGAATTGCTCAGCCAGCGGATCGTGAAGAAGAGTTTCAAACCGCTGAGGCAAACCGTGAGGAAATTATCGTTTATCGATGCCCACGGCTTATACGTCCAATTATTCGGCGATGTAGCTGCATATCGGGAAAAAACGAAGGAATCCGATGTCCCTGCTATGTGGCCTGAAATCTGCAAGCAAACCAAAGAAAAGCTGGATCGGCTCGAATTATTCTATGAGGATGCGACTCCATATTTGTATTTAAAAGAATTGATCGAAGGCGTTCGGACGAACACCGAGATTCGGCATGTCTTCGTCGATGAGGGACAGGATTACTCGCCGTTTCAATACGAGTATCTCAAGAAACTATTCCCTCGTGCCCGCATGACGGTACTCGGCGATTTCGGGCAGGCGATCTTCATGCAGTCCACAAAGCTGCAAGGGGACGATTCGCCTCTGCTTCGGCTTTATGGTGAAGCCGATACAAGCTTGATTCGTCTAGTGCGCAGTTATCGTTCTACACGGGAGATCGTGGAATTCACGAAAGAACTGCTTATCGATGAGTCGGACATCGTACCCTTTGAGAGGAGCGGACCGAAGCCTGTTCTTGCTAGGTTTGAAGGCAGAGAGAGACGTGATGCGCAGTTGCTTAAAGACATCGCGGCACTTAAAGCCGACGGCATCGACTCTATTGCCATCATTACGAAGACTGCGGCCGAGAGCCGACAAGCATTGGAATCATTACAGTTGGAGGGATTCGAAGCCTTGCAGCTCATTACGAAGGAGACCGTCACCTATCAAAACGGGGTGATGGTTGTCCCCGTATATCTCGCAAAGGGCATCGAGTTCGATGCGGTCTTGGTCTATGATGCTTCGTCAGAAGCCTACGGCAGGGAAAACGAACGCAAGCTTCTTTATACGGCCTGTACGCGGGCCATGCACCGACTGTATCTTTACGCGACTGGCGAGTGGTCTCCGTTCGTGCAAGCAGTGCCTGAGCATTTGTACGAGAAAACAACATAATTTGCTCTTTAACCAGGCTATTAGACCATCTAGAATACGATGAGAGCAGTAGAAATAGGTAAGGGAGCAACGCAAGCCCTTTACTCAAAACCAAACCGATCGGAGCCGAAGGGACGATGCAGCCTCCGCTCATCGTGAATCGTCTCCGAATTGCTCGTATGTCAATAACCTTGGCCTTTAAGTCGGCCAAGGTTATTTTTTTGTTATGACAATCAAGCAAAAAAAGATTGTGAATAATCACTGTAGGGCAAGAGGACAAAAAAGGTGAAATTTAGCTTTGTGTCGAATTGCTTGTCAATCATAATGTAAAAAGGAGCCCAAAATGGTTGATAAAGAATATTATTTGAAATTAAGTAAGGAAGCGCAAGATAATTATAAATTTTATAAAGAAGAGGCTGAGTCTTCAATTTGTAGGAGAGAATATACCATAAGCAAACGTTATGATATTTCTCCGTATTGGTATGGGCGACAAAGTACGGTTCCAGGGGAAATTACTGAAGAGGAGACGGACACTTATTATGAATTCGATAATCATGATAGACTTCGCATTTCAGCTTGTGATGAATTAATTGATGGATACGCTTATACCGTCTACGAAGAAAACCGAATCATCACTAGATTATATGTCCGTGGAGTATTGGACTCTATAAAGGAATATTTGATATACGATGGTTTTATCAAGCGATGCATAGAATATTCTGCTCGGAATGATAAATTACAGTACGAAGATTACATATATGAGGGTGAACGGTTGATCCAAGTATATCAGCCTCAATACGAAAGTAATTCAGGTTATTTTGATCACCTAGTCCGAACCTATTTTGAGTATGATGAGAAAGGCATTCTCAGTCGAGTATTAGATGGCACAAAAGGTGTAATTTATGTGATGATGTTGGCTGAAGAGGTGGCGCTTCTCCGAGAGGAAGTTAAAAAAGGACTAATAGCAGCTTTAAGAGAGATAATTGGTAATTTGTCCCGAGTATTAGTAGATAGAAGCTGTTGTTTTCTTGCCATCTTTCTACATGATGAAGCTCATACGGTATACTCGCCGATTTTCCAACCTGGCTTGCAAAATATACGAGATGAGCAAGTGGATAACAAAAAGGACTATGAGACCATCTGGAATTCGGGAGAGCATCCTGTGAAGTACCAACAAGAACTTACAGATCAAGAACTAATTCAGAAACTTAGAAATCTGATTATGTTTTGGCATAATACAGATGATTGGTGGGAGGAAGGTATGAAGTTGTGGCAGGAAGTGGCCTATTCATTAAATGAAACGAATTGGTCCGAAAACTTCATACTTGCTGAAGACTTTATTGTGTTTGTCGATCGTGAGGGCTTGGATGTAACAAATGGCGAACTTGAAAAAAGTATACCTCTAGTGAAATTAGAGTTACTTAGATCAAAGGGGCTTGTGCCAGTACATTAGAATCCGTATTGTACTGATCGATATATCGAACCGCAAACGAGCAAGCCAGAACCCCCAAAAGCAGAGGAGGCACCTTGATGACAAAAGGTGAAAGGAATACAAAGATTGATCCGTATTTTAATAAGCTTAAAAAGTGGAAGGAAGAGTTCGGGCTATTGAGAGAAATTGCGCTGGACTGCGGGCTGACCGAGGATTTTAAGTGGATGCATCCTTGTTACACGATCGACGGTAAAAACATCGTGTTGATCCACGGTTTTAAGGATTACTGTGCGCTTCTGTTTCACAAAGGCGCATTATTAAAAGATCCCCATGGGATCCTGATCCAGCAAACGGAGAACGTTCAGGCCGCACGCCAGATTCGGTTTACCAATGCTCAAGATATAGATGAAATGCAACTGCTCGTGAGAGCCTATATTACGGAAGCCATTGAAGTGGAGAAAGCCGGTCTGCAAGTAAATTTTAAAAAGAATACGGATTACACCATACCTGTAGAGCTGGAAAATAAGTTCGAGGAAATGACTAACCTAAAAGAGGCTTTTGAAGCATTGACGCCAGGTCGGCAAAGAGCGTACATTCTGCATTTCTCCGCACCCAAGCAAGCCAAAACACGAGAGTCCAGGGTTGAAAAATATATCACGCATATCCTGAATGGAAAGGGATTAAACGATTAGTTGTTTTTACATATTGGGGATTACACGCTGCGCTAACCGCGGAGTTCTTTCTTCCAAACAAGAATACACGCCAAGTTAACAGGCTGCTGGTTCATTCAACCGGCAGCCTGTTTTCTTTGCCAAAAGAATATTGACGTAAGACAGAATGCCACTTAAACTATTCAATATATCAATTGAATAGTTTATTGCAGGGGGGTTGAATCGATGAACGAAAGAGAGCTTAAAGACGAATTATACAAGGAATATACACGAATTGGAAAATGCCTCTCCAGCCCAAAACGTTTAGAAATTCTGGATGTTTTGACACAAGGACCAAAATCCGTAGAAGCTATATCGAAAATCACATCCATGTCTATAGCGAATGTCTCTCAACACTTGCAGACCCTCCATCATGCCAAACTAGTCGATTATAAGAAACGAGGGAATTTCGTTATTTATGAAATCGCTGATCCTGCAGTCTTGCACTTTTTAGATTCTCTGTATGGTTTATCTGAAAAACGACTTATTGAAGTCCAGCATATTAAAAATGAATTCCTGGGTCAGCTATCGGATATAGAAGAAGTATCGTTTGAAGAACTCATGAGCCGCATGGAAGCAGGGGAAGTAACGCTGATCGATGTTCGTCCAAAGGACGAATATGAAGCTGCTCATATTCCTGGCGCTATCTCGATACCTATAGAAGAGCTGGCCGAACAGCTACATACGTTGCCTGCGAAGGCCAAAGTCGTAGCCTATTGCCGGGGTCCTCACTGTTTAATGTCTATCAAAGCCATCGAGATGCTAAAGTCCAAAGGAATCGATGCGGCTCGCTTAAGCAAGAGGGTTCAGGACTGGGAAGCATTTACGAATAAGCGAAACAGCGAAGAGCAGGCCATTTCGTGAAACAAGTTTCCTTCAATTTATCAATTCACCCAATCATGAAGGTATACGACGACGAATTGGAGAGCTTAAGGTCTGTGGAACCGGCCGCGATTCAAGGTAATCAGACGGGCAACTTCATATCGTATTTCTACGGAAGGATGTCATTTGAATGTATTCGAAAAAAGACATGACGAAGCTGCCGGCTTCGCTGCAAGGCTATGTGGATTCACCCGAAAAACAACGTAAATTGTACCGGCGGACACTGAACATCGTTGTTGTTTCACAAATTTTCGGGGGCGCTGGTCTTGCGGCAGGCATTACCGTAGGGGCGCTTTTGGCTCAGGATATGCTGGGAACCGACAACTTTACGGGTATACCAACGGCACTGTTTACGTTAGGCTCAGCAGGTGCGGCCTTGCTGGTTGGCCGTCTTTCCCAGCGATATGGACGCAGTTTGGGATTGGGACTCGGTTTTCTGGCGGGAGGCATAGGAGCGATTGGAGTCGTGTTAGCAGCCGTGTTGAATAGCCTGACTCTGCTCTTAATCTCACTATTGATATATGGTGCAGGCACCGCAACGAATTTGCAGGCACGCTATGCCGGGACGGACCTGGCCAACTCTAAGCAACGAGCAACCGCAGCCAGTACGGCCATGGTATTCACTACCTTTGGTGCAGTAGCAGGCCCGAATTTAGTCAATGTCACTGGCGATTTCGCCCTGTCGGTGGGGATACCGAGTTTGGCCGGCCCCTTTTTATTGGCAGCTGCGGCATATATTCTCGCAGGCATCGTTTTGCTAATTTTTCTACGTCCCGATCCTTTGCTGGTAGCGAATGCTATAGCCATGCAGGGAAATTGGGATGAGCATGCCGGTTCTGCAAAAGAAATGGGTACTGCAGGATCAGGAAAGCGTGGAATCGCAATCGGCGCTGTGGTTATGATCTTAACGCAAATTATAATGGTAGCTATTATGACCATGACGCCCGTACATATGAGACATCATGGTCATGGACTAAGCGAAGTGGGGCTTGTCATTGGTTTTCATATCGGATCGATGTATCTTCCATCCTTGATAACCGGTATCCTGGTCGATAAAATCGGACGTAAGGCAATGGCAATGGCTTCTGGAGTTACGCTTTTGCTTGCAGGGGTCATTGCCGCCATGGCACCGGCTGATTCCATGACCGTATTGATTGTCGCCCTATCTCTTCTAGGGTTGGGATGGAATTTTGGCTTGATCAGCGGAACGGCATTGATCGTAGATGCAACAACCTCAACAAACCGCGCGAAAGTGCAAGGGTCTGTTGACGTATTGATTGCCCTCGCGGGGGCATCAGGTGGGGCCCTTTCAGGTATGGTGGTTGCTCATTCCAGTTATGCCACACTTTCATTTGCCGGGAGCATACTCGCTCTGCTTCTGATCCCGGTTATGCTATGGCAAGGTCAGGATAAAAACGAAAAATCCATCTCTTTCTAACGCGAACCCGATTTCGTTGCCACTTCTTGGGTAATAACTCGATTACAGTGGAGAACTCGTCGAGCATCCGCTGGGCTCCGCCGAGCTATACCTTCAAGCCTCAAGCGATAAAGGGATTATCGATTATATCGTATAGAAGTCTGAAACGGGTGACGCATTTCTGTTCCGTCTCCACAATCCAAAAAGCGAGGAAGCTTCGGACTTTGCCGGTCCAGTCCTCGTTTCGTTATCCACGGTTCAAAGCGATTCATAAGTTGGCAATACATAATCCTGCAGCAAAAACTCCGTGATGAACGCGGGGTTTTTGTTTTTGCAGGTTAGCGTCAAACGGAACATCATGAGTGTTTATTGCGTATTGACCTGGAGTTAACTCCAAGTGATAAACTTAAGTCTAAGGAGGGATTATGATGGAGTATGTGAAACTAGGGAACACCGGTCTCGATGTTTCCCGCATCTGTCTTGGGTGCATGGGATTTGGCGTAGCAGAGCGCTGGGTGCATCAATGGGTGTTAAATGAAGAGAGCAGCCGTCCTATTATTAAAAAGGCATTGGAGCTTGGCATCAATTTCTTTGATACGGCGAATGTCTACTCGGACGGTACAAGCGAGGAAATTGTCGGCCGCGCCTTGAAAGAATATGCGAATCGCGACGAAATCGTCCTGGCGACAAAGGTTCATTTCCGTATGCACGAGGGCCCCAATGGGATGGGGCTGTCCCGGAAGGCAATCATGAGCGAAATCGACAAGAGCCTCAAGCGGCTGGGTACCGATTATGTCGATCTGTACCAGATTCATCGATGGGATTATGATACGCCTATCGAAGAAACGATGGAGGCCCTTCATGATGTGGTGAAAGCCGGAAAGGTTCGCTACATCGGAGCTTCAGCCATGTATGCATGGCAGTTTCTCAAGGCCCAGCATACCGCTGAAAAGAATGGCTGGACCCGGTTCGTTTCGATGCAGAACCATTACAACCTCATTTACCGCGAAGAAGAGCGCGAAATGCTGCCGTTGTGCCAATCCGAAAAAATCGGCGTGATCCCCTACAGCCCACTAGCATCGGGAAGATTGACGCGAGACTGGTCGGAGACGACGCAGCGTTCCGAAACGGACATGGTTCAGAAATCCAAGTATGATGCCACGGCGGATGCTGATCGGATCATTGTGGAACGGCTTGCAGGCATTGCGAATGAGCGGGGCATTCCGCGCGTTCAAATTGCGCTCGCCTGGCTGCTGCAGAAAGAACCGATCACGGCGCCCATTGTCGGCGCGACCAAAATATCTCACCTGGAGGATGCCGCAGCCGCGCTTACGGTCAAACTCACGCCGGAGGAGATGGCCTCCCTGGAAGAGCCGTACATACCTCACCGGGTTGTGGGCGCCTTATAGCTTTAACAACTGACTTATTCAGGAAACGGTATTGAACAGAGAAGGTGAATCAAGACATGACGGTGACGATTAAAGAAATCAGCGAAAGGTTCGGGCTTTCCCAGGATACCCTGCGCTATTATGAGCGAATTGGGTTGATTCCGCCAGTAAACCGGAACAAAAATGGTATCAGGGATTATTCGGAGGAAGACATCAAATGGGTTGATTTTGTTAAATGCATGCGTCAAAGCGCGGGGCTTCCGGTCGAGGTACTGATCGAGTATGTTTCGCTTTTTCAACAAGGCGACGACACGCTTGAAACGCGAAAGGGATTGTTGATTGAACAGCGCAATCGACTGGGGGACAAAATCGAAGAAATGACGAACACACTGGAACGCTTGAACGATAAAATCGCAAGATATGAACATACCATCATGAAAACAGAAAATGCACTCAAGAAGCAGGCAGACTAACTTATCAAAAACCGGGTTTCGGGAGGAGTTCCCGGCCCGGTTTCTTGATTATAAACGAATGATCGTTTATTATTGTTTCATGAGACATAGAGACGATAACAAAGTGGAAGCCATTTTTGACGCGACGATTCAATTAGTGAATGAGATTGGGTTTGCGGAAACGTCGATATCCAAAATAGCTAAGAAGGCTAATGTATCGGCTGCAACGATCTATATTTATCATGAGAATAAGGAGGATCTGCTGCTTAAGACTTACTTAAAGGTGAAGGGCAAGATGAGTAAGAGCATGTTACAGGGATTCGATGATACGCGATCGGTTAAAGAACGCTTTGAATCGATCATCCGGAAGTATGTGGAGTTTATACATACGCACAAAGACTATTTTCTATTTTTAGAGCAAATCATGAATTCTCCATTGCCCCAGAAATGGTGTTTGGACGAGACCGCAAGCCTGTTCCAACCCATTTTCGAGATGTTTGAAACGGGAAAGAAGCAGAATATATTGAAAGCGGAAGATGTGGATATGTTGATCGTTTATTCGATTTTACCCGTAGCCGAATTGGCGAAATCACATCTGAAGAACGGAACCCGATTTGGTAATCGGGAATTGGAAGCAGCTATCGTTATGAGCTGGGATGCTGTGAAAGCTTAAATGTAAGAAGGAGCATTACAATTTATGTAATCCGATTCTTTTATCTTAGACTAGATTGGACAAATCGAGGTAGAACCCTATGACCATTTTTTTAATATGCGCTGCTTTAATCCTATCCATTGCATTGTTTCTGAGATATTATCCGCCATTCGGCCAAAGAGTATCTAGGGAAAAACGAAACGAATTTCGCAAACTCCCGAATTTCGACCGTAATCATTTTGTGAATCCAATCCATACCTCCATGAGGATGGGAACAACGGACTTCATGTCACTGTTACGCGATTACATGAAACGGAATCCCAATCGGAAGCCGACTTCTCCATTACCGATAAAGCGAGTAGATCCCGCAAGTATACAACAACAAGCGCTAACACGTGTAACGTGGTTTGGGCATTCTGCATTCATGCTGGAAATCGAGGGGAAAACGCTGCTGTTCGACCCTATGTTAGGAACGTCTCCATCCCCAATCCCTGTTTTTGGGAATCAACGTTATAGCAGGGAGATTCCTATTGATCTGGACAAGCTTCCTCCCATTGATGCCGTCGTTTTGTCACATGATCATTATGATCATCTGGATTTCAGCTCCATTCAGAAGCTAAAGGAGAAGGCTAAGCATTTTTATGTGCCGCTTGGCCTTGGTGGTCACTTGGAGCGCTGGGGGATTTCGAAATCGAGCGTTACCGAACATAATTGGTGGGATGCATCCGGGTTAGACGGTCTACAACTCATCTGCACGCCAGCGAGACACTTTTCAGGGCGAAGCCTGTTTGACCGCGATTCGACCTTATGGTCGTCTTGGGTCATTATCAGCAACAAGAGTCGAGTGTATTTCAGCGGGGATAGCGGGTATGGTCCACATTTTCATGAGATCGGAGAAAAATACGGCCCATTTGATGTGACGCTCATGGAATGTGGTCAATACGACAAACGTTGGGCGAATATTCATATGATGCCTGAAGAGACGGTACAGGCTCATCTGGATGTGAAAGGGCAATGGTTGATTCCGATCCATTGGGCAGGGTTTACGTTGGCCTTGCATGACTGGAATGAACCGATCGAACGCGTGACTATGGCTGCTAAACAAAAACATGTGCACATACTCACTCCTCAAATTGGGGAATCGGTAGTAATAGCTCCATCGGCATATTCTACGGAGCCTGATCATGCTGTCGTTTGGTGGAAATAACAAAAACAGCGGCAATTTGTCAACATACATAAAAAAATCCGCGTCTGCGAGAACTGCAAGTGTTTACGGTTCCTGACCGAATCTGCGTGGTATCCGGGTCACAGCAAGCGATTCGTCTATTGATTTCGCTTCCCTTTCCTAATGGCAAAAAAATATCTGCGTAGAACAGCCTACTCATGTCAGTAGGCTTAAGCGTATCGCAGGTAGAGGAGGAGCACATCGAAATCGGAGTCCAAACCATAGCTCGCGTTATAAAAGAGCAACTTAACAAAGTTCCGCAAGTGAAATTTATATGATATGAAGAAACAATGAGATATTCATAGGAATGGCATAGCAAATAAAAAGAAATATCAATTCCTTAATTCTATTATGATGAATATGAGTTGATTTGAGTGTGAAGGGGTGTATGTATGAGGTCTTTAGGGTCGTTGAATGTCGATGTAATTACATTGTTTGTGGAGGATTTGCACAATGTGAAGGTGTTCTATCAAGAAGTATTCGGTTTTTCCGCCGTTTATGAAGACGATGTTTCTGCGGTGTTCAATTTCGGAAATATGAGCATTAACCTCCTGAATATCTCCGAAGCCCACGGTCTGATCCGTCCTGGAACAGTCGCGAGCCGTGAATCCGGATCTCGGTTCCAGTTTACGATCCGGTTGGATGATGTAGATGCAGTATGCAGCGAATTGAAAACACGCGGCGTTACCCTGCTTAACGGTCCAATGGATCGGCCATGGGGTGTCCGAACCGCTGCCTTCACAGATCCGGCAGGGCATGTGTGGGAGATCGCGCAGCAAATCATTTGAAAAAGTTATGTGCACAACTGAACACGGAAAGATCCCTATCTCATGAAGACTTTGAATGACGGATGGCTGTCTCGATATAAGCCCTCAAATTTTTTATGAATGTGCGCATGGCGTATCCCACGAATCTGTCGCTGCGGTAGATCAGACAAATGTCTTGAGAAGGCGTAGGATTCCTTAGATGCACGACTTTGATCTCCGCATTGCGAAGATTATCCAGTAGAAGTCGCGGCAGAACGCACGCGCCAACTCCGCTCTGTACCATCTGGAGGAGGGAGGATAATGTTGTGGTCACCATATGAGGCTGCAATGCAAAGCCGTTGTCCATGCAGAAGCGGTCGATCAGCTTGCGGCATTGATGATCGGGTGGAAACATGACCATATTCATGGAGCGCAGCCTGTTCAATGGGATGAAGTTCTCCCCTGCAAGAGGATCGTTCCTATGTACAGCCAATGAGAATTCCTCGTGAAACAGGGGGATTGACGTAAGACGTTCATCGTTAACGGGTCCGATGGTTACGCCGATATCGATGCTTCGGTCCAGAACCTGTTCCGTGACCTTCATGGTTTCCAGAAGGGACAGCGAGATGGTGGGATAGGTCTGATGGAAATCCAGCAGCAAGGCATTAAACATGAGATCCGCGTCACCGGGCAAGACGCCGATCGATAGCGATCCACCTTGCATCTGCTTCAGATCGGCAATGGCATCGCCCGCTTGCTGCAGATGCCCGAACACGGCGGCGGCATGTTCATGAAGAATCGCTCCAGCGTCCGTAAGAACAATGGTTTTTCCCACGCGATCGAACAACAGAACCCCTAATTCTTCTTCCAATCTCCTGATCTGCTGGCTTACGTTGGGAGCACTGACTCCCATTTTTTCGGCTGCTCTCGAGAAGTGAAGCTCTTCGCATATAGCCATAAAATACTGCAGTTGTTTTAACTCCATCCTGCACACCTGCTTTCCCTTGCATCATTGAATGGATGTTTCACGATTATTGTGGCGTTATCTTCCTGATCTGTCAATTCATTATCGTTAACTTATACTTAACGTTCCGGTAATGTCCACTGTATTGATGTAACGTTCCGTGCGACCTATACTTGGGAGCATAACAAACGTTTATTATGACAAAGGAGGAAATGAACATGTCCGAAGCGATAATCAATACGGCGAAGATTGGACGTCAAGTGGTGCTGCAGCAGGTGCAGGCTATACCGGAGGAGCAGTTCGACATACAAACTGCAGGATTTAACAACACCATCCGTTGGAATGTCGGCCATATCATTTATTGGATGGATACGTATACTGCCCTGAGCTTTGGTTCCCCATCAGACATACCGGACTCGTATGCTTTACTGTTTAACTCCGGAACCAAGCCCTCGGAATGGAAGGTGGCTCCTCCATCGAAAAAAGAGCTGGTCGAGATGTTAACAGCTCAGCTTTCACGCCTATCTGGGCTGAATTCTGATATGCTCGACGAGAAGCTTTCAACTCCGTTTGTCATGGGACCGTTCCAATTCAGTACGGCTGGGGACCTGTTCAACTTCGCGCTGCTTCACGAAGCCATTCACCTCGGAACGATATCAAGCCAGTTAAAGGTTCAGACACGCTAATCAAAGCTTGGAAAACGTAAACAAAGGCGAATGATCGACAGTTTCATGAATGGAGCTATCATTTTAACGATTAACCATAAGGAGGAAGCCTACATGCAAAAATCCGTAGACTCCGTATCAACCCGAACGACTGAAAGTTTTGAAGCTTTTAAGCAGGCTTTAGAAACAGGGCATACAGCGGATTTTCTCGATAAGGTTACAGATGGTTTTCATTTCTTTGTTCCGCTCCCGCTAGATGGGTGGGATCACAAGCAGCAAGGCAAAGAGCGGTTCGAGGAGCTGGTCAGGTTCGAGCGTTCCGTATTTCAGATGCAGCTGATTCCGCTCGTCTTGATTGAGAATGCGGACCACGGGATGGTGGTATTTCGCTCAGAAGGTTTGTTGAATGGCCGGTCTTTTAGTAATGAGCTTGCCATCGTCTTCGAGTTCGAGGGAGAGCGGATTGCCTCCTTCCGCGAATATGTAGGTATGCCGTTAAAAAACTATGAGGCTCCCTAATGGGCAGGCCGGTCTTGTTCTCCACGGCGTTATGTGGTTTCTAACCGGTTTACTGGGTATAAACGAATGAAAAGCCGCCAAAATCGCGGCTTTTTTGCACTAAAGATGATAGATAAAGCGAGTAGGCTATTTCCAATCTCAGTCACTCAGGTATCATGGGGGATTTACCAACCGATGCGGATGATCAGGCCTTTCGGGTCGCCAACTTCAAGGTAAGCGGCCTGGCCGTTGACATCGTCATACGGAAAACCGTAGGCCAAGCGGTTAATGCTGTGGTCGTGCCAGAATTTTGCGTAATAATTGGCCGGGGCGGCTTGATAGTAATTCGAAACGTTATTCCAGTCGTTGGCCTTGTAAACATGACGTTGAATGGCGGCACAAGTTGCCGCATCCGTTAAAGCGCCGTCGCACCGGAAAATATCCTGGGTGCTGTACGGAGCGTACCCGCCGAAATAGTTGGCATTCGCGCCACCCTGGGCAAAAGAACCGTGAATCGGCGCGACAATGCGATACGGTGCTTGAATCGTGGCCAACGATTTGAAGGCGGCAGGAACTTCCGCCTGGAATTTGGCGAAGATTCCGTTTCGGGTTTCGGATTCCAGCTCGCCTACAGTCTGGTCGAAGGAACCGGATTTATTGACCAGACGATGCTGAAGGGGAAAACCGAATCCGTCGACGCGTGTCGTATTGCCGTGATAGCCGGCGGCGTCAATCGTGAATTCAACGAAATCAAAATAAATATCGCGGTTCGGGTCGGTCGGATTGTTCAGATCGGGGCCGGCGAATCCATCGTTAAAGGTCTTCAAGTACAGAGGAGTGCCGACGCTAAGGAACATTCGGCCCGATGTGATCTGGGGCAATGTGACCCAAGAAGCATCGCTGACCTTATGATAAATGTTGGCGTAGTTGATGCCGTTCTTGGTTAAATGGCCTGGCGCATCATTCAAGGCGCTGGAGATCGGTACCAGATTGCCGTTAAGGTCCAAATAGCTCCACTGGTTGTTGACGGGATTGATGCCGAGAACGCCCCAGTATATTTGCTGGTCGGTATAAGCGCCATGGGTTCCGTTCATGATCTTGACCGAGACGGCACCGTTTGGCGGCATGGGGATAGTGGATGGAAGAATGTCATATATGGAGCCGGAAGAAGAGGGAGGCGGCGTGGAACCGGCGGTGTAAGAAAATACACCTGTGTCATAGGCAGGGATCCCGTTATTGTAAGTAAACGAATAAGTAATCACTTGGCCGGCAGCAATGCCTGAGATGGCCTGCTCATATCGGGATTTTCCGGCATGGTAAGACATTCTGAAATTTTGCTGTTCACCGCCGTTTACTCGATAATGGACATCGACCCAGCTAGTGTTGACGGCGGATTTGAACCATACGGTGGCTGCGCTGCCGGATAATTCAACCCCCTGTGTATAGTCCGCAGCTTCGGCTCTCGTACCGAAAACGGACCAACAGGTCAGCAGCAGCGACAGAACCAGCAGGTAACGCATTCCCTTCTGCATCATCAAATTTCCTCCTTTGGACTTAGGATTAAAACAACTTCGCAATCGGGACTGAAACGGCATCCCTCCTTTATTTTGGCGTGATAGTTGGCTGACTGTAAGTGTCAATCCATGCGATGACAAAAAGATTATAATTCCGTTTTCCAAAATTTAGTAGTAGCGGAATTTCGGGATGGGGTTCGCCATTTCGGAAATGGAAGTATGCGCGTGGCAATGACAATGGAAACACCCAAAAAGCAGCTATCCTATGGATGAGCTGCTTTTTGGTATGCTTCGTTCATGTACCTTAGATGTTTAGGGGGAGGGATAGGGCTAACCCAATCCCTCGAAATCGTGCAATCTGCGCAGGCGGTAAGCGTTCATGGCGAATTCGCGCAGCTCCTCAAGTATGGTGTAATTCGCCCAAGCGCCTGCAAAAGCGCCGATCCCGGGCACCATCTGCAGCATTTTCCGGAAATCCATGGCGTCTCGATACTCGACCTGAAAGGTTTCCCAGTCCATATTCCGGGCATATTCGGTATCGGAGCGCCATTGTTCCTTTTCAATATGCCAACGCTTGACGGAATCGAGCAGCCTGGCACGGTTTTCGGGCCCCGAAAACGTCATTTGAAATACCTTGAGGATGAATACCCGCTCCGAGAAGTGTTTGGTGTCATAACCGTAAACATGCGCCAGCTCGAACAAAAATTTCATTTTAATCGCGATTAAAGCCGGAAAGTCTACCATGCTGAACATGATGCCGCCGGCTCCGGTACCAGCTCCTTCGGCAACCGCGATTTTTTGGTACAGAGCAAACAACGCTTTCGCTTCTTGATCGGCAGCTTCCAGTTCCAGAGAACGCTGGACCGGCCGGCTAGGCGTATATTCTGCTCCGAACAGTGCCGTACGCACGATCGATCGTATGGTGGTCGTTATAATGGTGTGCACCTTCGGGGGAATCCAATGATTAATCCGGCTGCCGATGGTTTTCGATGTTTTTTCCAGCCAGCCCGGCGGTTTGAACATCTGGTGTTCCCAGTCGGCGATCTCCCTCTGTACTTTATGCTCGTAATTCATGATCAATCGCTCCTCTAAACGTCTTCGCTATATTGTAACGAATATCTTCGTGGTTCGGAACAGACCGCGGCAGGTAACAGACCTCGACTAAAGTCCAGTATCGTAATTGCATTAAGGGTGCAAGTTCTGTTCGCAGCTTTCTTATAACTTATAAATGGTTGTTAAAGCGGTTTTTAAGTCAGAAGTTTTGCAGTCGTATCTGCGGTGAATCCATAATTTCAGTATCTTGTGCTCTTACTCGATATTCCCCAGAACATCCGGAAATTTGTGATACATTACCCTTGAAGCTTATTATCGAGGAGAGTGAATCTGTCATGCATAAAGTAATTGAACCCAAAATCCTTTACTTCGGGACTTCGGTTGTGTTAATCAGCACAATGAACGAAGACGGTACGCCCAACCTGTCTCCGATGTCGTCAGCCTGGTGGCTCAACCAATCGTGTATGCTGGGTATGAGCAGAAAATCGAAGACGGTTCAAAATTTGATCCGCGAACGGGAGTGCGTACTTAGTCTTCCGTCGGTTGACTTGATTCCTGCTGTGGATCGGCTGACGCTGTTGACGGGGAGCAACCCAGTCCCTGATTCTAAAGCACAGAGGGGCTACAGGTTTGAGGCGGATAAATTCGGAGTCGCTGGCTTAACACCACTTCCATCCCTAATCGTTCAGGCTCCGCGCGTCAAAGAATGCCCAGTGCAGCTGGAAGCCAAACTTGTGAAGCTCCATGCATTTGAAGAACCCAGCTCGCTGGTTGCCATTGAAGTTCGAATAGAAAAAATCCATATTGAAGAAGAACTTCTTGTGACTGGTACCCCCAATTATATCGATCCAGCGAAATGGAATCCGATGATTATGAATTTTTGCGAATATTTCGGACTGAGCGAGCAATTGTCTGCATCAAAATTGGCGCCGGTATTCGGACCGGATCCCGTAAAATAGCCTGCTTTCAAAAAAGACACGTTGATCATGCGCGTACAGGTGCGTTACTCGCAGCTTGGAGCTTTGCGTTCTCTGGGATCCAATGCGATTTCCGCAATCCGTAAGAAACGATTACCCGCATGGGATGATAAGGTGGAAGAGATGAACGGCATAGGCCGGAGGAGGAGATCACCATCAGCGTAATTGAGGAATGGATCAGCGAATTGAAAAGGGAAGCCGAATCGACACGGGCGCTTCTCGAAAAGCTCCCGGAAGACAATTTTTCTTGGAGACCGCATCCGATATCGATGTCTTTGGGGCAGCTTGCCCTGCATATTGCCGGAGTACCCGGAGGGCTGGCTATATTGTTGGATGATTCGGTCAGCGAGGTTCCGGTTGTACCATTGCCCGAGCCGACTAACCGGCAAGAATTGCTTGATGCACTGGAAAATAGCATGTCACTCGCCGAGACCAAGCTTCGGGCATGGGGAGAAGACGGTCTAAGAGATACCTGGAGGCTCGTCAGCAAGGGGGAGACCGTTTTGGAAGCGCCTCGGATCGACATGGCGCGCACGCTGATGTTCAACCACGTTTATCATCATCGGGGCCAGTTGACGGTCTATCTCCGCCTGCTCGGCATACCGGTACCGGGGATGTATGGCCCGAGCGCGGACGAATCATAAGATACCACCTGCTCCAGAAGGCCGAACTGGAACAAAAGTTATGCTAATTGTCGCGGGCCAAATTTTGGATGGAGCTCCTATTGCTCATTTCGATGAAAGGCCACGGGAAGGCTATCACTGAATTAATCGTTTCACTGGCGGTGTTTATGGGCAGTACAAGCTGAATCTTTCTTTCAAACTTTCTACGACTTGTTCGGGTATCTCCCTAACCTTGATATCCCCACCTAGAAATAGCAGCCAATTCGTGATTTCGGTCAATTCTTCCACCTTGTTCACATCGATAAAAGCCTTAAGAACGGCTGTGGTTTGGTAAGGATTCGTATATGCAATGGAAAACTTTACAGGATGGTACTTTTTGAACTGGGCAATCGCCTTTGGACCAAGATCAAGGACAAGGTTGATGAGCTCTTCCTGTTTACTCAGCTGCTCTAAAATCTTTTTCTTGCCAACTCTTTTTTTCGTATGGAATCGTTCTATGTCAGAAAGATTGTCGACAGGAATAATCCGTCTCTTTTCTTCCGCTAAGTCAAAGCCTTCAATTAACCATAAGCTTTTTTCACGATAAAGGTGCAGGAGATAAATGGGATAAGATTTTAATTCCTTCTCTTCCTGGATGGAAACCAATAAATAGTTGTCCAGCAGAAGGAGTTGGATGAGTTTTTCTAACATCGGATGGGGCAGGTCGGACAGATCAAGCAAGTCGGGATTATGAGGATTGGTTCCTTCAAACAGCAATATTTGATTTAGTAGAACAAGATCGTCTTGTTGGTTCTCCGAGATGAGGCCGAGTAATTTTTCAGCCAAAGAATGGCGACTCTTTAGATAAGGGAGCTGTTGATTTCGAGTGGCCATAAAGGCGATAAACAAAGCTTTGATTTCAGTGTCGGTAAAGCGGACCGTGGGCAGGACGGAGTTGTTCATGACAAAATACCCCCCATCCCTCCCAACTTCAGCGACAAGCGGCATCCCCATGGCTTCGATTTCTCGAATATCTCGAATCGCCGTCGAGCGAGAAATGTTAAATTCGCGCATTATTTCAGAAATGGTAAAGTGGGCGCGGTTGTTGATATACCGCATGATGGTATTAATCCGCTCAACTTTTTTCATCGGACTCTCCTAAACAGTATCATTTTTTGACATGATTTAAGGTTATTATAAACCTATCAAGTGAAAAGACAAATCATTTGAAAAATTTTAAAAAAGGAAGGTTTTGAATATGGAGAATTATACGCTTGAGGAAAAAGACAGCTTTATCGTATTAGGTATTGGAACCGAACTTAAAAGCGATTACACGGATTATGCCGGCATCAACAAGGAAAAAACGGAATTTTGGGAGTCGGTGAAGCAAGATGGAAGGCTTGATACCTTAAAGGCCATAGCTGCGAATGATTACATTTTTGCCGTAAACGAGGCGGTCAATAACAAGATGATGTATTATGCCGGCGTCATGACGGAGGAGTCGTTACCAGAGGCCACTAGAGTTATTCAATTTCCTAAAGGGGAATACCTCGTTGTAAAAGGGGAAGGGAAAACGGCGGATGAGCTGAGCAATAAACTTACCGGCATTGCCTTTGGTCAAGTATTGCCGTCAGCCAAGGATTTTGCCTATGTCGGCGGGCCGAATGCAACGGTGGAGATGGAAGAGCGGGACGGCTTCGTATGTGGCGAATTGTGGATTCCCGTCGTAAGGAAATAAATAAGATCAAAGGAGAAGCGGCATGGCTTATATCGTTGATTTTAAAAATGTATCTACGGTTGGTTTGGAGTCTTCGCCCGCAGCGGAAGCGCTGGCTGGTTTACGAGCGAATGAGGCGCGTTACTTCATGAACAAATATAAGCATGAATTTACGGTTGTACCAGCCGGCGATAGCCAGGAGACTTTGGATTATGTGAACCGAATATTGAAAGAAGAACGAGATCTTGAGTTTGCGGCCAAACCTTTGGAGACGTCGCGTTTTCAAGTGGAAAATATCCAGTGGGCTTTCGTCTTTTATGAGGATGGCCTCGCGGTCAATGTCATGTATACGGTTGATGATCCTAAGAAGCGGGCTGTCGGTTTTAAGCTTTCGGAGGGGATGGAGGTACCGCAGGAGTTGGAAGGGAAGTTTAAGTTTGCAAGGCAGAAGTCCAAATTAGCCGGCACCATTCGGGGCTCGTTCTTTGTAATTAAAAAGGAATACTAAGCGGTGAGAAGTCAAATAAATAACGAAAACCCAAAAAAGAACCTGAATCCTCTGATTTCAGGTTCTTTATTATTGCAATTACATAGACACGATGATACAATCTGAATGCGGCACAATCAGATGTGAGGGTATAAATATCTCATATTACAATTTAATTTTACCACGCTAAAAATACCCTTGTCAAATGTTTTTTTCTCAAATTAATGGTTAGGAGAGATGTTGAATGCGTTCTTTGGTTCTCGATTTTCAAGACATGGAACAAAACCAGCTGTTGCTCGTTGGCGGAAAAGGAATGAATCTAGGAGAATTAGCAAAAATCGAAGGAATACACGTACCGGAAGGATTTTGTGTTACAACCGCGGGATATCAAAAAGCCATCGAACAAAACGAAACCTATCATGATTTGCTGGGACAGCTAGCCATGCTAAAAGCAGAGGATCGGGAGCGAATTGGTGAAGTCGGCAGGAAGATCAGGCAAATCATTATGGACGCAGAGATTCCTGCCGACGTCGTGAAAGCCGTAACTCATTATCTCTCTCGGTATGGCGAGGAACATGCTTATGCCGTGCGTTCCAGTGCGACAGCTGAAGATTTACCGCATGCCTCCTTTGCCGGTCAACAGGACACCTATTTAAATATCATCGGGACAGAGGCCGTCTTGAAGCATATCAGTAAATGCTGGGCATCCCTATTCACGGATCGCGCCGTGATCTACCGGATGCAAAATGGATTTGACCACAGTCAAGTTTATTTATCCGTGATCGTTCAAAGGATGGTTTTCCCGCAGGCTTCAGGGATACTATTCACGGCAGACCCGATAACATCCAATCGAAAGCTGCTGTCCATCGATGCCAGCTTTGGACTTGGAGAAGCGCTGGTCTCCGGTTTGGTATCTGCCGATTGTTACAAAGTACAGGATGAGGTCATCGTCGATAAGAGGATAGCCGCCAAAACATTGGCGATCTATGGACGACAGGAGGGCGGAACAAAGACCCAGTCGATTGCCCCCGATCAGCAAAAGATCCAAACCCTTACCGAACAACAAATTTTACGGCTGGCACGCATCGGAAGACAGATTGAAGCTTATTTCGGCCGGCCGCAAGATATCGAATGGTGCCTGGCCGATGACGTGTTTTATATCGTTCAGAGCCGGCCGATCACGACGTTATACCCGATTCCTGAAGCGAGTGATCAAGAAAATCGCGTCTATATCTCTGTTGGTCATCAACAAATGATGACGGATCCCATGAAACCGCTGGGATTGTCTTTTTTCCTGCTAACGACTCCTGCACCCATGCGCAAAGCCGGCGGAAGATTGTTTGTTGATGTCACACATCATCTGGCATCGCCTAACAGCAGAGAATTTTTATTAAATAGCATGGAACAACACGATCCGCTCATGAAAGACGCACTTATGACCATCATAGATCGAGGAGATTTTATAAAATCGTTACCCGTTGATAAAAAAGAAGCGAGTCCCGTTAAAAGCAGTAATGCTATGCCGTCTGCCGGTGCCCCCCCACAATTCGAAAACGAGCCGACAATCGTTAATGATCTGATTCAACGAAGTCAAACATCGATCGAAGAGTTAAAACATAACATCGGGACGAAATCCGGGACGGATTTATTTGATTTCATTCTGGAAGATATCCAGCAATTGAAGAAGATTCTGTTCGACCCGCAAAGTTCGGCTGTCTTTATGGCTGCCATGAATGCTTCATCATGGATCAACGAAAAAATGAACGAGTGGCTAGGTGAAAAAAACGCAGCAGACACGCTTTCTCAGTCTGTACCCCATAATATTACTTCGGAAATGGGTCTGGCGCTGCTCGATGTCGCAGATGCGATTCGTCCTTATCCGGAAGTCATTGATTATTTGCAGAAAGTCAAACATGATGACTTTTTGGATGAGCTGGTTACGTTTGATGGCGGGCGTGAAGCCCGAGACGCGATTCGTGATTTTCTCAGCAAATACGGGATGCGATGTGCCGGAGAAATCGATATCACTAGAACTCGTTGGAGCGAAAAACCCGCTACGCTCGTCCCGTTGATTCTGGGTAACATCAAAAACTTTGAGCCTAATGCCAGCCATCGAAAGTTTGAGCAAGGACGACAGGAAGCGCTGAACAAAGAACAAGAACTCCTGGAACGATTAAGCCGATTGCCGGATGGTGAACAAAAAGCCGCAGAAACCAAACGAATGATCGACCTTATCCGGAATTTCATTGGTTATCGGGAGTATCCGAAATACGGCATGGTTAATCGCTACTTCGTATATAAGCAGGCTTTACTGAAAGAAGCCGAACAACTCGTAGAAACGGGCGTTATTCATGACAGAGAAGATATATATTATCTCTCTTTTGAAGAACTTCACGATGCCGTACGCACAAATAAATTGGATTACCGAATGATCAACAAACGAAAAGACGAGTACAAATTATATGAAAAACTGACTCCTCCGCGTGTGATCACATCGGATGGCGAGATCATTGTTGGTGAGTACAAACGGGAAAATATTCCTGCTGAAGCCATTGTAGGGCTGCCAGTTTCTTCGGGCGTTATTGAGGGAAGAGCACGTGTCATCTTAAACATGGAAGACGCTGATCTGGAGGAAGGAGACATCTTAGTCACTGCTTTTACGGACCCTAGCTGGACGCCATTGTTTGTATCCATTAAAGGATTGATCACCGAAGTGGGCGGACTGATGACCCACGGAGCCGTTATTGCGCGTGAATATGGATTGCCTGCCGTAGTCGGCGTCGAGAACGCAACCAAAAGGATCAAGGATGGACAGCGCATTCGCGTGAATGGAACAGAGGGGTATGTGGAAATATTATAATAAATACCAACATGAAGCCGCGATTTTCGCGGCTTTTTCAATTATTGAACAGCATTTAGGAAGCAGATGCCTTGCATGGAAATAAATCGGCTGGGGCGATCGGCGGACTTAGGAAGCTTATTATACGTTACGGTTTATTCACGCAACCACGAGGTTGCTTATTGTTGACAAGCAACCCTGGGGTTGCTTATAATCGGACTATGAAGTGGGACAAAGACGCAATATTCAAAGCTCTTGGCGATCCAACACGGCGGCTTATGTTAGACGAACTATCCGAAAGCAATGAGCTGACGTTGTATGAACTTACGGTACGTCTCATCATGAAGCACAACCTTTCCATTTCGCGGCAAGCGATAGCTAAACATCTTGCTGCATTGGAAGATGCCGGACTCGTCATAACCAAGCGTAAGGGGAAATATCGAGTCATTATCTTTAACAACGAACCACTGAAGAATTTGCTGAAAGGATGGATAGAGTAATTTTTAATTTTATAATGCTGGAGGAGGCCATAAAATCATGAAAATCATTGTAACCAGTATATTCGTGCAGGATCAAGACAGGGCGCTGGAGTTTTATTCAGAGAAGCTCGGATTTGTTAAAAAGGAAGATGTTCCTGTCGGAGAATTCAGGTGGATAACGCTTGTTTCGCCCGATGTTCAAGACGGTACCGAGCTTTTGCTCGAACCGAACGAGCATCCTGCCGCAAAGGAGTATCAAAAGAAGATCTTTGCCGAAGGCATCCCGGCAACCATGTTTGGCGTTGAAGATATTCGCAAAGAGTACGAGCGGTTAAGGGAAAAAGGCGTGAAGTTTACGATGGAACCGACAAAAATGGGCGAACTCACAATAGCTGTCTTTGACGATACCTGCGGGAACCTTATTCAGATCGTGCAGAAGTAATTTACGGATTTGTTAGATAACCCTGACACTTCTGAATGGTGTAGGACAATAAGTAAATGAAGACGATAAAAGCCGCATCGTATGCGGCTTTTATTTATAAGCATGCAAATTGCTGCCGTGCTCAAGTCTCAAACAGGACTTCTCCCGTACGGGATACATCAAACCCCGGAATCGAACGCAGCTCCTTTTGGAAGGTGTCCGATTGCAGAATTTGCAAAAGGGCGGGAATCCAAGTCTGACTCCACGTGGTTTTAAGTATCACAAGATCATAACGCTCCTGAATCAAAGGAATAAAATCAATTTGACCGATTATTGAGGCTGCTTTCTCAATGCCTACGCCAACATCGGCTTCACCGGTAGCAACTTTCGTCGCCACACCGAGATGATTGGTCTGTATATGATCATAGCCGGAAAGCTGCTGCGGATTGATTCCGTGAAGGCGGAGCTGTTCGTCGAGCAACACGCGGGCGCCTGATCCCTTCTCGCGATTCACGAATCGCAGCCCGGAACGGTCTAAATCAGACCACCTTTTAAGACCGAAGGGGTTCCCCGGCTGGACATATAACCCTGCATTTCTGGAAAGAAGATTGACGACCACATAGGAAGAACCAACGAGCAGCTTTCGAATATATGGAAGATTGTACTCTCCTGTATCTCCGTCCAAGAGGTGCGTGCTGACGATATCCGACTCGCCTCTGTACATAGAGATTAAGCTGTCGAGGCTGCCGACAAATGAACGCAAGGGCCGAATGGCGGGGATTGTTTGTTCCATATGTTTGGCCAAAATGTCTAGGCTAATGTCATGACCAGTAATGACGATCGGGCGATTCCCACTGGTGAATGTAGGCGGTTGGATAGGTGAAGGCGAAAGCGCCTCAACAGGTTGGTTGGATACCGGAACCGTTCTCGTTCTTTGTTTGTAGGCCTCCAGGTCAGCAGCATCCACCCGCATTTGTTTGCCGACCCGATAAGAGGGCAGCTCCCCTTTTTTGATTAGATCATACACGGTAAGTTTGGATATTTTTAAGAGCTTGGCAATTTCCTCCGTTGTATAAGACATGTCATTGGACATATCATGTTCCTCCCGGTTAACTGTATAAATGGTTTAACATTTGAGGCTAATTATAACACAATTGAATGAATTCAAACGATTCTCCTGATTTCTCCCCTTTCAGGATTATATAGATATCATAGAATTAGATATAAATAGATATATTTGGTTTACAAAGAATTATGCATGACAGTATAATGTTTATGCTTGAATATAACTAAATATAGTTTTTTGGAGGGGACCCATGATTAAACCGGCAAAGATTAGCGTGGTTTTATCTCTTGTATTATCCATGATATTAGTAATGGCGGGTTGCGGTACGGCAGCAAAAGATCATATCGATTCTCAAGCTGCGGATAAGAGTACGCCAACTTTGGCAGCAGCGGAGACGGTTGAATTGACCGTATCTGCGGCAGCAAGCATGACAGATGCTCTAAAGGAAATCCAGGAGGATTATAAAACGAAGAATCCAAATATCACATTAAATTTTAATTTTGGCGCATCCGGCGCATTGCAGCAGCAGATTGAGCAGGGAGCACCAGCCGACTTGTTCCTGTCAGCCGCAGCCAAGAACATGGAAGCGCTCGTGGATAAACAACTGATTGATGCAAATCAACAAAAAAATGTACTTAGCAATGAGTTGGTGGCTGTCGTGTCTGCGGATGGACAAGTACCGGTTGCAAGCTTTGCCGACTTGTCCAAGTCCGAACTAAAGAACATTGCCATTGGCATTCCAGAAAGTGTGCCTGCGGGAAGCTACGCTAAAGAGGCCCTTACAAAAACGAACTTCTGGGATTCGCTCCAATCCAAGATCGTACAAGGTAAAGACGTACGTCAAGTTCTTCAATATGTAGAAACGGGTAATGCGGATGTCGGGTTTGTGTATAAAACGGACGCATTAACCTCTGACAAAGTGAAGGTTGCATTTGCTGTGGATCCCGCAACATACACGCCTGTTGAATATCCGATTGGAATCGTAAAGGCAACGAAACATCGAAAAGAGGCTGAGGATTTCTACACTTATTTGCAGACTCAAGAAGCGCTGGACGTCTTTGTGAAGTACGGATTTTCCGTTCCGAATTGATTAGGGCCAATATGAATTGGAACGAATTCTGGTTACCGATTAAACTGTCGCTACAGGTTTCCGTATTGTCCAGCCTAACGGTTGTCCTGCTTGGAGTGGCTGCTGCCTGGTGGATGTCACACAAATCCTTTAAAGGGAAAACGGTTCTTGAGACCGCCTTTATGCTCCCTTTAGTTCTTCCGCCAACCGTGGTTGGTTTTGTACTGTTGGTCATACTTGGTCGAAAAAGCTGGTTTGGGCAATGGATAGAATGGCTCTTTGACGCGCCCGTCATTTTTACTTGGTGGGCTGCCGTGATCGCTTCGGTCGTCGTAGCCTTCCCGCTCGTCTACCAAACGATGAAGGTGGGATTTTCTTCTGTCCAACGGGATGTCGAGGAAGCAGCTCGATCAAACGGAGCTAACGAATGGCAGGTCTTCAGGTATATAACGCTTCCTTTGACTTATCGCTCGTTGGTAACTGCCTATATTCTTGGATTTGCTCGTGGACTTGGTGAATTCGGGGCGACGTTAATGATAGCAGGCAATATTCCGGGCAAAACACAGACCATTCCTACAGCCATATTCGTTGCGGTTGATGCGGGCAATACGACGATGGCATGGGCGTGGACAGCATCCATGATCATGATTTCCTTTATAATGTTGCTTCTTACAAGACGAAGTGATCAATAAAAGTCGCTAAATACAGCGGCTTTTTTTCATGTTTCGGAACTTGATGATATTGATTTATTTTAAAAAAAGGGTAATCATTAGTTACAGCACTTTATTTTACCATCACATTCCAGTGAAAAGTGCTGATTACGCGCAAACCGAAAGGAGGATTGTGATTAGCTGTCGTCAGCTATAATTCCTGCTTCATATCAACCCCAGTGAGACATCATGTCAAAGGAGGTATCTTAATGTTTCAGGAGCGCTTTGCTCTCAGCGGTAAGAACTTAAAGATTTTTACATCGTTCGTTCTCGCCATTATTTTACTTATCATGCCGGTCCTGCCGGCTGCAGCTGCATCACCAGGCAAAACCGTGAATGCTTCGGCTAAGCTGGCCTATAATCTTAAAGGGCTTAAGCACAATGTGGCCGTTCAAAAAGCATATATTGCAGACAAGTATGTTTACGTTACGCAGCGGTCTAAGGGTACATGCTATCTTTCCAGGCTGCTTATTAGCGGGAAAGACGCGAAGTACGTTGACGAAATGACCGTCACCAATACCGGCCATTGTCAAACGCTTGATATGTATACGTACAAAGGGGAACATTATTTCTACTTCAGTTCCAAAGCCGATTCTTCCACTAAGCAATTCTGGTCCCTCCAAGTGGCAAGACTAAAATATAAGGCGGGATCAAAGGTCGATTATACGAAGCTGGACCGGTTCGTCTATATGAATTATGCCAACAAGACCGGCAAACGATTAGGCACAACCTATAGGGTCGACGGCGGCGGCAACAGCAAATATACGTTCTTCCGCGTACAAACCAAGGAAAAGACCGTCACCTGGTCCATATATAGCACAGCGGCCCTGAACAAGCTTCTGGACAGCAAAAAGCAGGTTCGAATGGATAGTGCCGCAGCGGTAAAAGCGAGCATAGCGAGTTTCACTCAATCCGGCAATCGTATTATTAGACCGAATGGATCGTTTCAAGGTGCAGATATGCTGGGGAGCTCCAAAATTTACACTTCGGGAGGTGCCGAAGGCCAAACCCCGCAGATCGCCATGATGACCAGCTCGGGCGCCTACAAGAGCCTGGTGAAAATTACGAATGTGGGAAAGCATGAAATCGAGGGCGTTCAGACCAAGAACGGGAAGGTTTACTTTACGATCGTGACGGATCCCAAGAACAAGAAAAACACGCAGAAAATTTACTATGTGCCGGATACGATTTTTTAAATATTTTACGAAAAAGTCGCCATGTAATGGCGGCTTTTTTCGAGATTGCAACTAGTATGTCCAGTCCCCAGCAAGTGTAAATCGCTTCTTATCACGTCTTAATATCAGAGAACAATGTGAGATTGTGTGTTTTTGTGGTATTCTGTACTAGTAATTCAAACGCGGTAGTCGTTTATTGGAGGAATATTCAATGCTTGCACATGATCGGCATCAACAAATCATGAAACTGCTTCACGAAATCCAATCGGTCAAGACAACGGATTTAATCGCGCAATTCGGAGTTTCTTTCGAGACGATTCGAAGAGACCTGGAATATCTGGAACAAGAGGGCTTCTTAAAAAGGGTTCATGGCGGGGCAACCTTGCCGGCAGCGGACTATCAGAAAGAACTGCCTTTTACCGTGCGGGAAATGAAGAGGCTTCAAGAGAAACGGGAGTTGGCCCAGATTGCCCTCCGCTACGTGGAAGAAGGGCAATCCTTGTTCATGGATGTAAGCACCACCAATACCGAATTCGCCAAGGCCTTGATGACGCGCTTTGATCGATTGACGATACTGACCAATTCCTTTCAGATCGCATCGATACTTATGGAGAAACCTCATTTCACGATCATCTTTGTCGGTGGGGTGGTCCGTAACTCGGAACATTGCGTGGTCGGCGATTTTGCCGAATCCTTTGTCACTCAGTTTCATGCCGACCTTTTCTTTATGAGCGTGAGCGGCATATCCCTGACCGAAGGCTTGACGGATTATGGGTTAAGCGAGATTCAATTGAAGAAGAAAATGCTGGCCCGGGCACACAAGGTCATCGTGCTTGCAGACAGCAGTAAATTTAACGCGGTTTCGCTCACACCGGTCTGCGGATTGGATCAGATTGAACGGATTGTGACGGACTCCGGGCTAGGGCATGATGTCCTTGAACAATATCGGGAGGCAGGGGTCAACATCGATTGCTAATAATTTCAAAGGAACAAGAAGAGCCTTTCGACGAGGTTCTTTTTTTTGCTCATCATATCAATTGACAGTAAGAAAATCCCATGATACGATCAAAATCAAGTTGTGAAAATGTGTGTTTATAAGCATAAAAGTGTGTAAACTAGTGTTTTTAGAGGGGGTGTAGCAATTTCACTTGCAGTTTTATTGGTTCTAGGCTCTGGCATGGCGCATGCAATATGGAATATGTTGGCAAAGTCGAGTGGGAATAAGCAGTTGTTTTTATTTATGATTTATATCCCCACCACGCTTATGCTGCTCCCGGGCTTTATGATCGAAATCGTCACTGCGAATCCACCCATGTCGGGTTATCTTTTGTTATTCCTGTCCGTATTCATTCAAGGGGGATATGCCTATTTCTTGTCCAAGTCCTTAACCTATGGCGACCTATCCCAGGTCTACCCGATGATGAGAGGCATTTCCACTTTCTTGTTGCCTCTTTGCGGAGTCATTCTCCTGAACGAGCGGTTATCCGTCTGGGGATGGCTGGGACTCGGATTGATTGCATTTGGCTTCTTTCTATCAAGCGGCATCTTTATGAGGAAGCAAAGATTTCATGCCCCTCACAGGGTTCTTTTCTATACTGCAGCCGTGGGGCTTTGCACAATGGCGTACGTGATGGTAGACAAAGTGAATCTGCAGCATTTTTCGCCAACGCTGCTTTTGGAAATATCCAATATCGGATTTATGCTGGGGCTGGCCCCGTTTATCCGTTTTGGCGAAATCCGCTGGGTAAGAGAGATAAGAGAACATGGAAAATGGCTTGCAGTTGGCGCGGTCCTTTCTCCAGGTTCATATTTGTTGTTCTTGTTTGCCATGAGTATGTCCCCGTTAATATACATAGCGCCTCTTCGAGAGATTGGAACCGTATTCGGCACCTTGCTGGGCGTATTGCTGCTGAAGGAAGGTCAAGGAGGGCTGCGGATCGTATCGGCCGGCATTATCTTTATCGGAATCTTACTCGTAGGCATGCTGGGCATATGATTAGTTAGACGGCATTTTACCGTTGCGGTGAACACCGGGATAACGCGTCGGCCATATTCGACATCACTTTGAAGGAGGATTGAGTAGTTTGAACAAGCGAAATCAAGATGGAGAAAACCGGAAGGGGGACGTGCTGCTCCGATTTCAGGTTATCACCGATACGCACGTGAAGGCGGACCCTGGACATAGCTACAATTGTAATTTGGCGAGGGCACTAGAAGATATTAAACGAATGGCGCCGGACAGTGACGGCATTATGCACGCAGGCGATTTAACCGACCAGGGGAGTACGGAGGAATATGCGGAGTTTCGCAGAATATGGCGGGAGCATGGCGCAGGATTGCCGGTCAGTTATTTTGCTGCAGGCAATCACGATGTCGGTCTGGGGCATTGGCCTTCACGTTTGGGAGCTTATCTGGATGCCACGGGGATGAGGGGACCCTATCACGATCATTGGGTGAATGGGTACCACTTTATCTTCCTCGGAACCGAGGAGGGGCTGGAACTGTTTGCTTCCTTGTCCGAAACTCAGCTGACATGGCTCGATACTAAGCTAACCGAGAGCAAGAATCCGGTTCAACCGGCTTTCGTCTTCCTGCATCAGCCGCTCAAAGACACGGTTGCAGGATCTTATGAGTCGCAGCGGTGGTACGGCGTTGCTCAGGACGAAGCGCTCAAGAAAGTTTTGGCTAAACACCGGCATGCCATCCTGTTCACGGGCCATACTCACTGGGAGCTGGAGGCTCAGCATACGATGTTCGATGGTCAGGAACAACTGCCTTATATGTTTAACGGATCCTCTGTCGCGTACCTATGGACGGATAAAGACGAACATAAAGATGGGAGTCAAGGGCTGTTCGTCGAGGTTTATGCAGATCGTGTAATCGTCAGAGGCCGGGATTTCGCTGCAGGCAAGTGGCTGGAGAATGTCCGGTTTGAATGTAACATCCCTGAGCAATCCGAATAATTGGAAACGCCTACAACAGAACCCTCCATTCAACGACATCGGTTCATTATGATTGAACGGGGCTGTCGGGTAAATGGAGGGTTTTTCCGGCTCCGCTGCAGGATTACCAAATGAATATAATTGTTTTCACAGGAAAAAGATACTACAATTGGATCAAGCCTTACATATTAGCGTTTAGATTTTGCTCTTGTTCAAATTGACAGCTAAGAGAGTAACAGAGGGGGAAACTTGGAATGAAGAACAACGAACTAAAGAGGGGGCTCGAAGCTCGCCACATTCAGATGATTGCTTTGGGCGGCACCATCGGTGTCGGGTTATTTATGGGTTCGGCAAGCACGATCAAATGGACAGGTCCATCGGTGATGCTTGCGTATGCTATTGTAGGGATTTTTATTTTCTTCATTATGCGCGCAATGGGGGAAATGCAGTACATCGAACCGAGCACGGGATCGTTTGCGACCTTTGGCCATAAGTACATTCATCCCTTGGCGGGCTATGTGACGGCCTGGAGCAACTGGTTCCAATGGGTGATCGTCGGGATGGCGGAAATCATTGCCGTTGGGACGTACATGAAGTACTGGTTTCCGGATTTGCCCGCTTGGATACCAGGGCTCGTCGCCATGGCGATTCTCGGTGCAGCCAACCTGTTCTCCGTGAAATCGTTTGGTGAATTCGAGTTTTGGTTTGCCATGATTAAAATCGTAACCATCGTCTTGATGATTGTTGCCGGGCTCGGTCTGATTTTGTTCGGATTAGGCAATGGCGGAAATGCGATCGGATTTTCTAACTTGTGGCAGCATGGAGGCTTTTTTACCGGCGGATGGTCAGGCTTTTTCTTTGCTCTCTCGTTAGTGATCGGAGCCTATCAAGGCGTCGAGCTGATAGGGATTACGGCAGGTGAGGCCAAAAACCCGCAAAAAACGTTAATGAGCGCGACGCAAAGCATTATCTGGCGCATTTTGATCTTCTATATCGGCGCGATTTTTGTGATTGTTACGGTCTACCCTTGGAATCAGCTGCAAGCCCTCGGCAGTCCGTTCGTTGCCACGTTTGCGAAAGTCGGCATTACTGCGGCAGCCGGAATTATCAACTTTGTTGTCATCACCGCCGCCATGTCGGGCTGCAACAGCGGAATATTTAGCGCAGGACGCATGCTTTATACGTTAGGAGTCAATGGACAGGCACCGAAAATATTTACGAAACTGTCCCGTAACGGCGTGCCCCTGCTGGGAACGATCGGCGTACTCGCGGGGTTGGGCCTTGGGGTGTTTTTAAGTTATATCGCACCGGAAAATCTGTTTGTGCATGTGTACAGCGCCAGCGTGCTTCCCGGTATGGTGCCGTGGTTCGTCATTTTGATCAGTCAAATCAATTTCAGAAGAACCAAGGGGAGTGCCTTGGATGATCATCCGTTCAAAATGCCTTTCGCCCCGGTGACCAACTATGTGACGATTGCTTTTTTGCTTTTGGTGCTGGTCGGTATGTGGATTAACGATGAAACTCGGATTTCCTTGATTACAGGCATTGTTTTCTTGGGTATTGTCGTGATCAGTTATTATGCTTCCGGGGTTAACAAGGCACAAAATAACCGTGAGTAAGCAGCATATAAAAACAAATGAAAGCAAATGAATTGGCAAATCATCCATGGATAAAATCAAATAAACATCCCATTCTCACCAAAGTGGAAATGGGATGTTTTCATTTTGAGGGACGAGCTTGAGTGATTTTATGCAGATTCAAACAGGATAAACAATTAAAACGTCGAAATTGAAAATGTAAAAAGTTCGTCTCCTGGTATCGGACACCTCATGGATAGATAGACACGACGCTGAACAACATCAGGATCGATATAAAACGAAGGAGGGATTCTATATGCCATATGGGCCCGACCCTAATGCAATCTACCCGAATGAGGCCATAAAAAGTATTTGCTATATTAAAAACGTAGTGACACGTCCCAATATTATTGTCGGCGACTATACCTATTATGACGATCTAAACGGTGCCGAAAAATTCGAAGAGCATGTCACGCACCACTATGAATTTATTGGTGACAAGCTGATTATCGGGAAGTTTTGCGCAATCGCAAAGGGGATTGAATTCGTCATGAATGGCGCCAACCATAGAATGCACAGTGTTACTACCTATCCATTCAACATCATGGGCAACGGTTGGGAGAAATCGACTCCGGCACTGGCCGACTTACCCCTAAAAGGCGACACCGTCATTGGCAACGATGTGTGGATTGGTCAAAACGTGACCGTAATGCCCGGTGTACACATTGGCGACGGAGCCATCATAGCGGCCAATTCGGTTGTTGTAAAAGATGTCCCCCCTTATCATATTGCAGGCGGGAACCCTTGCAGGGTTATTAAGAAAAGATTTGAAGACGAACTCATCGACCATCTCCTTGCCATCCAATGGTGGGATTGGCCTGCTCGGAAAATTTTTGACCATCTTGAAACGTTATGCAGCGGAGATCTGACTAAAATCAAGGAAATATAAATTGCTCATTATAGCATCTCATGGGTGAATCTACTTATTGAGCGGCTTTGCAGAACACCATGGCACCGTGAACATGATCCTCAGAATAAAAATTGGAACCTTACATCATAATAATACAGCCTATTTTATTCCAAACCATTCAGAGGAGCAGATACGTGTGAAAAACAAATGGTTGCTAGCGTTAACCTTAGTGTTTGTAATTAGCACGACGCAGGCCGTAGCGCCTGTGCAAGCCATGGTGGGCGAGAAGAAGAATTCGGATTGCATAAGTCCCAAAGCAGTCCAATTGAAAGGCGAAATGGAGAAGGTTTGGATCGACCATACGATATGGACAAGAAGCTATATCGTGAGTGCCATATCCAATCGTCCTGATCAGAAGGACGTTCTGGACCGGCTTTTGCGAAACCAGCAGGACATTGGCAACGTGATCAAACCTTACTATGGGGAAGCCGCCGGGAATAAGCTTGCCGATCTAATGAGAGAACATATTCTGATTGCAGTGAAAATCGTGGCTGCGGCCAAGGCTGGCAAACAGTCGGAAGTGGACAAATTAGAGGCGGATTGGCACAGAAACGCTGACGATATCGCCAAATTCTTAAGCGCAGCGAATCCGAACTGGCAGTTTAAAGAGCTCCAGGATATGTTATATACGCATCTCCAATTGATTACGGAAATCGTCGTTAGCTGTATCAAGGGAGATTGGAAAGCGGATATTGCTGCAACCGACAAAAACGAGATCCACATGATTCATTTAGCGGATATTCTGACAGAAGGCATTGTCAAGCAATTCCCTGAGAAATTCTAAGAATTACTCGTGTGTCAGAATCGCGTTAAAGAAGAACATACAATTACAATAGCCGCATCTTTGCGGCTTTTTGTAATTGCCAAAGCAGAAGCTGATGATCATTAACGGGTACCAAGAGATATGATCCATTAGCCGTTTTTCGCTTTCCTCAAGAGGGAACCCCAAATTTTATCGTATACATCCCTCTCCCAACGGGTAATAACTAACAGCACAGAAAAACGTGACGATCAGTGGGAAAGGGGCTTGAAACGAATGAAACGCAAACTATTGATAACCGGAGCGGCGGGCACCATAGGGAACGTAATTTACAAGGGGCTGCAAAAAGACAGCCGGTATGACATCATCGGTGCGGATATTGAGGCGGACGATAGGCAGGGTATCGTGCAGCTGGACATCGTGGACGAGGCGCGGCTGGCAGAGCTTACGCAAGGAGTCGATACGGTGCTCCATTTTGCCTGGATTAAGGACAACGGGGATTTTCTCGGTAAGGTACTGGAGGGAAATGTGAGCGGCGCGTACAAGTTGTTTGAGGCAGCCGTGAAGAATGGCGTGCGGCGTTTGATATTTGCCAGCTCCAATCATGCGACCGGTTATTACAAGGTTTACGAAAAGGTAGAGCCAGACGATCCGTACCGCCCGGATAGCTTTTACGGACTCAGCAAATGCTATATCGAACTGTTGGGCCGGCTGTATTCAGATCAGGGAAAAATCTCTTCGATTAATATTCGAATCGGCAACTTCCCTGGAGACGATCGACCTCATTCAGAGCGCGCCGGACATATCTGGATATCGGAACGCGATATGCTTCAACTGATCGTTTGCTGCATTGAAGCAGATGACAAACTAACGTATTTGAACTTGTACGGAACCTCCGCTAATACGGATAACTATTATAACATCGATTATCTGGAAGCATTGATCGGATACAAACCTCAGGACGACGCAGCAAAGCTGCTTGAGTTAGCCAAAGCGGCGGGAAGCAAAGTACGTCAGGACGAGACGGTCTATCAGGGAGGCCAGCAACAATAACAGCTTCGAAGAAGCACCTGTAAACCTGCGTTTCCGTAGATCGGTGATGCCTGATAGAGATTTGCATGCGTACAGAAGCCATGAGGATACGATGAACGATGAGAGGCTTGCCTTCTGAAAGTCGCGTTAATAATGCGGCTTTTTTTTATTTTCAGGACTATCGTTCGTGTCATTCCCACTTGACGTACGTTTCGATTACGTGATCAGCTGCCCCGGCCACACGTACGCCGATTAGAGGCTTCTTGCTAACAAGGTCCCCACTTGTTTGGCCATGACTTGCGGCGGGTAAGGCATTCCGTTTCGGATCCACCATTCAATGACCCCGACATAAGCAGTCCCGGCATATTGCAGCATCACATCTTCGTGCAATTCGGCGTTTTTTCCGCTTTCTTTGTCGATCTCACCTTTGAATCCTTCCATGAAAGACGTAAGCAGCCGCGTTCTGAAAGAGGAAGGGGCGCCTTTGGACGCTAACATGGTTGAAAAAAGCACATAGTTCTTTTCAAAATATTCGAAATACGGCACGAGAGCATCCGCCCATTCCATTTCACACGCCCATGTATCCATCTCTTTTAATTCATGAATGTGTGCCTCCATGATTTGATTCAATAAATCATACTTGTCCTGATAATGCAGATAAATCGTGCCGCGATTCAAATTTGCCTGGTCTGCGATGTCTTGAATGGTTATGTCATCGAAGTTTTTGCCGGCCATCAATTCAATGACGGCTTTTCTTAAGGCTTCTTGCGTTTTTAGGATTCTACGATCCACTTTTGCCATCTTGTATTAACCCCCTGACCTTCCCAACATAATGAACACTTTTGATGATCTTGTTGATATCTCAACAAATCGCGCTGATTTAACCATTGAACTTCAACATCTATCTCCTATAATAATAGACATGAGTTGATTAAACAACTTAAATTGTTTATTCGCTTTTTGTGGATAACGACGGCTAATGGCCTGTTTACCCCCATTTTTTAAAGAGGACTAGTTGAGAAAAATAAGATTACCTGGAGGTTATACATGATGAATGCTAATGCACGTGCTGTGTTCGGTCCGGAAGGTCCGTTCCAACTAACAACTATTGAGCGAAGGGATCTTAAGCCGCATGATGTGCTCATTGAAATCAAATATGCAGGGATTTGCCACTCGGATATCCATACCGCTCGCGGCGATTGGGGGCCGGTCCAATATCCTCTCGTACCGGGACATGAAATCGCCGGCATTGTCGCCCGGGTTGGCTCGGATGTCACAAAGTACACGGTTGGTGACCGAGTAGGCGTCGGCTGCATGGTTGATTCCTGCGGAGAGTGCGAGAGCTGCCGCAGAGGAGAGGAGCAATATTGTCTGAAAGGACATACGGGTACTTACGCAGCTACCGACAGATATGGTCAATATACACAAGGAGGCTATTCCTCCCATATCGTCGTAACGGAGGATTTCGTCGTACGCATTCCCGACGGCATTGCTCTTGATGCCGCTGCACCGCTCTTATGTGCCGGAATCACAACCTACTCGCCGCTTCGCCATTGGGGTGCCGCTCCTGGCAAGAAGATCGCAGTGGTTGGACTTGGCGGGCTCGGCCACATGGCTGTAAAGCTGGCTCATGCCATGGGAGCCGAAGTCACGGTTTTATCACAGACCTTGAAGAAAAAAGAAGACGGTTTGAAGTTAGGCGCAGACCATTATTATGCTACCAACGATCCGGAGACATTTAACAAGTTGGCCGGCACGTTTGATCTCATCGTGAATACGGTGAGCGCGAAGATTGATTTGAATGCTTATCTCTCGCTGCTGGCGGTGGACGGTACCTTGGTCAACGTCGGTGCACCGCCGGAGGCATTGCCTGTTCAAGTATTTTCGCTAATCCCGCATCGTCGGTCGTTTGCCGGATCGGCAATCGGCGGCATTCGAGAAACGCAGGAAATGCTGGATTTCTGCGCTGAACACCACATAACGCCTGAGATCGAGGTCATCTCCGCAAATCGGATTGATGAGGCTTGGGAACGCGTGCTGGCTTCGGACGTCCGGTATCGATTTGTCATTGATATCAGCACGATGGAGAACGAATAAGAATTCATTGCATCCCCGAATCAAGAAGGGCACGCCGAGTGGTGTGCCCTTTAGTTAAATGAGGAGCCGGTCGAACGAACGGCTACCTGCGCAATCGTCTTAAGCAGAGACGTTATTTTATAAGAAAACATCTCATCAGTCATAGGAGTTAGAGAAATGAAATATAAAGCTCAACAAAGTTCTCTCGGTTTTGCCCTAATCTTGGCGACATTTTCGGCATTGGGGCCGTTTACGGTCGATATGTACCTGGCGTCGCTTCCGCAAATCGCTGTATTTTTTGGAACAAGCGCAGCTGCGGTTCAAGCGAGTTTAACCACCAGCCTGTTAGGATTAGGATTGGGACAGTTGATCATGGGGCCTTTAAGCGACATGTATGGAAGGCGTCCGCCTTTGCTGACCTCCATGATCTTGTACATCCTTTCCTCGATTGGATGCGCTTTTGCGCCAAGCATCGAGTGGTTCATATGTTTAAGATTCATTCAAGGGGTTGCAGCGTCGGCCGGACTCGTGATTTCGCGAGCGATTGTCCGAGACCGGTTCCATGGTGTTGAAATGACGAAGTTTATCGCGCTCTTAACGATGATCAGCAATGTGGCACCGTTAATTTCGCCAACGCTCGGAAGCGCGGTAATGTCATACAGCTCATGGGGAAGTGTATTTCTGTTCTTGGGGGCGCTAGGCATAGCACTGACCGCGATAACCTTAGGAGGGTTAAAGGAAAGCTTACCTGTACAGCAGCGTGTTCCAAGCAGTTTCAGCACATTGATAAAAAATTATAACAGCTTGTTCCGGGAGCGGTCGTTTATGGGATATGCACTAGTTAACGGCATACTGTTCGCAGGCGTTTTCGCCTATGTGGCGGGTACCCCGTTTATCTATCAGAACATGTACGGCGTGTCGCCGCAAATGTTCTCGATCCTCTTTGCGTTGAACGGCCTTGCGATCATTGCGGGATCTCAAATCGTCAAATTGTTTGCAGGCCGGGTAACGGAAAGCCGGCTATTCAGGATTGGATTAATCATTGCGTTCATATCTTCTGCAGCGGTCTTGTTCGTCGTAGTGGTACATGGCGCATTGTCTGCCATGTTTATTTCGATTTTCTTATTCGCTTTTTCCATTGGGATCATCGGGCCGATCTCTTTTACGCTAGCTATGGAGTCGCAGGGGCATATTGCAGGCAGCGCTTCAGCCGTGCTCGGCTCCTTACAATTCGCATTAGGCGCCGTTACGTCTCCGCTTGTAGGAATTGCGGGCGAAAATTCCGCGATTCCTTTCGGAGTTGTCATCTTTTCCACCAGTGTATTATCTATTGCTGCCTATCTCATCCTGATTCAAGGGGGACAAAGTTTAACCAGCGGTAAAACCAGCTCTGATTCCAGCATGTGAATGTATAGGTAAACGATTTAATAAGGCAGCTGATGCAGCTGCCTTTTCTTCATTTAGTTGTGTTGAACTTGTGGCATTATGGGTTGTTAGCCATCGATTGACTATTCTTAGCGTAACGAGCATAGACGATATAATAGCAAGCCACATGCACGAAATTGACGAGCGACCATACAACGAGCCAGATGATCGGTGACGATAGGGTAGTCCAAAGACCGGACCATGGCAGCACGCGCCCTCCGCCGATAAACGTCAGCAATGGGGGGAGAGACAAGAGGATGAGGACCGGAATCAGCCTAATGACCGATATGAGAATGAACATGCCGATCGTAAGGCGTTTTTTCTTCCGACGAATACGAATAGAAGCATAGCCGCCCCATACAAGCGTTGCGAGAATCAACGCCATCATGATCATAGACATGTTTCGATCGTTAAGAAATGAGATGTTGGGCTGTTCTCCCCTCATCATAGCCGCGACCCCATCGATGATTCCCGAGTAATTCACAAATGCGTTCAATCCTGAATTAAACATCACCGCGATCCCCATTTGCTCGTCCAAAAAAACCGTTTCTTCCGACTTGTACGTCCAGAAAATGCCGCTGTGGGAGATCGTTCGGCCTCCCGATGGATCATGGTCTGCGAGCCAACCCATGCCGTACGGCGAAGCTTCTCCGGCTGAATGAAATTGCTTCATCAACGCCGGGGGAAGAAGGTCGCCGCTATATTGGGCAATCATCCACCTGGACATGTCTTCCGCGGTTGAAACGATCCCTGCGGGACCGTCAATAAACCACAGCGGCTCTGAGCGATTCACGGAGCGGCCCAGAATCGAGTAATGACCCGGCGGGATCGCTTCATTCCCATTGATTTGATGCGTCGTGCTGACGCTGTACGTATGGTTCATACCCAGGGGTTTAAAAATATGACGATTCAGGTAATCCGAAAACCGCTCTCCACTGATGCTTTCCACGAGGTTCGCCAACAGCACGTAATTGGGATTGTGGTAGCTGTAAGTTGTTCCAGGTTTATGGGCGAGTTCAACCTCATTTAATAACCGGTTCGCCTCGTGCAGTGCTTGGAATTGCGGAGTCCTCGTCATATCGGGATTGGAGCCATCCGTCAGGCCGCTGGTCTGATTCAATAAATGCCGGACCGTTATGTCATGAACTCGGGGATCCTGAGGAGTCAGTTTGGGAAAATAGGAAACGTAAGCCTCATCCAGATCAATCCGGCCTTTATCCACCAACTGCAGAACGGCTAATGCGGTAAAGGACTTGCTAAGCGAAGCAATGGGTAGAGGGGTTTCGTCCGTTATGCTTTGGTTTTCACCAAACGTACCATAACCTTTGGCATAGAAGGTCTTATCGTTTAAGGAGATCGACAAGGACGCTCCTTCGATATGGTTGGCCTTCATGCTCCGGCTCATGTATTCGTCAATGTCCCGCCAAAGTTCCGTGCGGTCCCCGTCCTCCAATGCAGATACGGACTCCGCCATCACGGTCCAAGTTAGCAGCAGGCAGGTAATTACGGTAAACATTCTTTGTATTGTTTTCGGCATCATAGCACTCCTTCAATCAAGATAAGGATATGCTATCGGATAATTTTCAACTATTTATCAACTACGATCCAAAACTTGCGGTTACGCACCCGCCGCCTTGAGGTCCGTTTTCGACCTGCAAGCTCCCGCCATGTATTTCGCAAAGCACCTTGCAAACATACAGTCCTAGCCCACGATGTTCGGTTGCATCCCACATATCCCCGCGGTAAAAAGGAAGAGCAGCCTTGTTTAGGGCTTCGTTCGAGAAACCGGGTCCGTCGTCCGTGACGGCAATATCCATAGAGGCTTCCCGAATGATAAAACGAGCGTTCACCTGACTGGTTGCGTAACGCGCCGCATTGGCTACCAGGTTCTCGAATACCTGCATGACGACATGGGCATCCAGGCTGATTTCAGAATCAGCGTTATCAATGGATGAGGCAAAGTTTATGCCGAATTGACTAGCTATTTGATTGGCACTGTCGTTCAACAAAGCCGTGAATGGGATGATATCCACGGGATCGCGATGCACCGGGGTATCCTCCAGTTTCTGAATCGAGCTCATGGCCTCCGCATAGTTCTCCAGGCGAACGATGTGAAGGTTCATGGTATGGATCAGGTCCAGAATCTTCTCTTCCGACAATTTCTTCTCGGGAACATAGGTGGCGAGAAACTCGGCGTACCCTTTCAGCACAGACAGCGGCGTCCTTAGATCATGGGCAAAAATTGCATTGAGCTGCTTGCGCTCCTCCACCGAACGCCAGAGTGCCTTTAAATTGATTTCCAATTGTGACCGCATGTTTTCAAATACGGCGATGAGCTCGCCCATCTCGTCCCGGCTGTCATAGGAGATGCTGAAGCCTAGATCGTTGGCCGAGATCTTCTTGGATGCTTGCATCAGAATCGTCAGCGGTCGTTTTAGCTTCCATCTGTAAAATAGAACGGCCATGGCGACAATTCCTGCGGCTACCGTCAACAGCACCGCCGCGACGAGGGAGGGCAGCAACCAATCGGCCTCTTCAAAACGCTCCCGCAGGATCTCCGCCCAGGCAAATTCCAAAGTGATCATGGCCAGTACAGCAAAAAGCGTAAGAATGCATAACAGGATGAACGATTGCAGCAAATTAAGTCTTTCTAGCAGCAGCCTATTTACGAGTTTAGCCATTTGTATCCTACTCCCCACACCGTCTCGATTCGATCGCTGCAGCCGTATTCCTTGAATTTGTTGCGAATTCGCCGAATATGCTCCGCGATGACGCTGCTATCGCCTTCTTCGTCCAGGCCCCAAATTTTCTCGTAAATGCGCTCCTTCTCGAATACCATGCCGGGATTCATGGACAGTAATTCGATAATGTCGAACTCTTTTTTGGCCAGAGGTATTCGTTTATCCTGGAAATAGAGCTCCCGGGCCGTATAATTAATGACCAAATCATGGTTAAACCTCACCGAGGCTTTGGTTAGGACTCGCTGTTCCCTGCGCAAATGCGCTTCTACTCTGGCGCCAAGCTCGCGAATACTGAAAGGTTTCAGGATATAGTCATCACCTCCTGCCCGAAAGCCGGCTATTTTATCGGCATCTTCGATTCGAGCGGTCAAAAATAAGATGGGGCACGAGACAAAGCCTCTAATTCTTTCGCATACTTCAAGGCCGTTCTCCTCAGGCATGTTGATATCGAGCAATACGAGATCGGGTCCTAGTTCCACTTTTCGCATAGCTTCCCGGCTGTCCTTGGCCGTCATGACAAAATATCCATTGATTTCAAAGTAATCGGTCAGCAGCTTTCGAAGATCCGCCTCATCGTCCACGATTAGTATCTTATGCATACATGCTTCATCTCCAGTTCCATATGTTTGATTTCAGCATATCAAAGAAATTTTCGCATACCAATCGGATTTTAATTGAACGGCATGGAAAGTCTAAGGCAGTGTAGACGAGGTTCACCAATCGTGGTATGAATAGTATTGGCTGAGTCGGTGGCGCTTCGACACCACCACCGTTAGAGAAGGGCTGGTTAACGAAAGTAATTGGAGATACAAGTTATTTTATTTTGGAGGATCAATAATGAATCAACGTTTTCGGATCACGAGATCCATGCAACCCGACGCTGGCGATCAGGAGATTTCATTGGAAGAATGCCAACAATATTTTTCAACCAAAGCTGATTTTATTTATCAGACGGAGCTCACTGTGAGAGGGGAAGAGAGCACCATGTCGGTAGAAGGCGATTTCTTTATGTGGAAACATGGGGAAGCCTTGATTCCATTCAGGCACTACATGGGAGAGCTGTATGTCGCCGTTTCCCATCAAGAGCTTGTGCCTCTCATGATCGAAATTGCAACTGATTTGCGGGCGGATATCGTAGAAGGGTAACCGAATGGATCCTGTAAGAGCTTCGTAAGATCATCCGTATTAGATATGTTAGGCTGTCGAGATAAGCAGCGAAATGAGAAGCGCCGATGAGCTTGGTTAGAGGATCTTACCGAGTCCATCGGCGCTTTTTTTTGCGAAGTCCATTTTAAATGGCGCAGGATGGTTTGGTGTAGGATGCCTGCGACTATCCGCGAATTATTGCCCCAATCCACAAAGTTGATGGCGGCCGTTAAAGCAAACGCAAGCGGGCATCGGCGATGCCCAAACGGATAGGGAAGGGCTGAAAGAGAGGGTTGATATTAACCATGTTGACCCTCTCTCATGAATAGTATTTGTTTTTCGGCCAGAAAGTTATGCCAGAACATGTAAAGTACGGAAACCCGATGATTTCTGACTGCCGGTCATTACAGGAGAATATAACCATATGATCGTTCCATTTGTTTGCCTTATCCTTGGTTGATGGTTATCCTGCAGGGCTTGGTGTTTGATCGGGACCTACGAGCGCTTATTTTATGTTGTAAATGCAACAAAAATAATGTACTATTCTCTTACTGCTTCATTTGAATAAATTCGAGAAGAGCGTGAGTTGCATATATGAAGGACGTACTACGTGAGATTGGTATGATCGCCAGGTCATTGGATTCGATAAGCAATATTGAGTTTAAGCAATACGACCTTACAAAAGGACAGTATTTGTACCTCGTGCGAATATGTGAACACCCAGGAATTATTCAAGAAAAATTATCTGAAATGATAAAGGTCGACCGAACAACAACGGCCCGGGCTATACAGAAGCTTGAGATGAATGGGTTTATTGATAAGAGAGAAGATCAATATAACAAAAAAATCAAAAAACTGTTTCCTACGGAGAAAGGGAGCCATGTGTATCCATTAATAAAAAGGGAGAACGATTATTCCAATTTGGTTGCACTATCCGGATTCTCTGCAAGCGAAGTAGAAGTCATGTTCGAGCTTCTCCAAAGAGTCCGACACAATGTGGAAAAAGACTGGGAGTTTGTTAAAAAGGGTAACAAGCGACACTATTGATGTATTCGAAGGAGGACGAAGCAAAGTGACCATAACTATAGAAAAGTGCACGATTAAAGATCTGGGCTTACTTCAAGAAATAAGCATTAAAACATTTAACGAGACTTTTAAGGATCAAAATTCGCCTGAAAATATGAAAGCCTACTTAGATAAAGCTTTCCATTTGAATCAATTGGAAAAAGAATTATCGAATATCTTTTCGGAATTCTATTTTATTTATGCTGGTAGGGAAATTGCAGGATATTTAAAAATTAACACCCAGCATGCTCAGTCTGAAGCAATGGGCGATGATTGCCTAGAGATCGAGCGGATCTATATCAAGCAAAGCTTTCATAAACAGGGGCTTGGCAAATATCTAATGAATCAAGCCGTAGAGATCGCGTTGGAACGCAATCTAAGGAAGATCTGGCTAGGGGTTTGGGAAAAAAATGAGAATGCCATTACCTTTTATAATAAAATGGGGTTTGTTCAGACGGGGACCCATACTTTCTATATGGGGGATGAAGAGCAAATCGATCTTATCATGACCCACACACTTTCGGAAATCAGGCGGCGAGCGCTTTTACAATGAATAGCAACAATATGGCCGTAGCGTTTCCATTTCTGACCACACGTAAGACCCACATTACAAAAAAACAGCGAGGACCGCTCGAAGTGAGTGGACTCGTTGTTTTTTTATTTTCACTCGTTATCTTCCGATTCCAAGGTTATCATCATCATTTTCGATTCAATATCTGATTGGCATAGTGAGAGCTAGGCTCACAATATTATACGAATATTTTAGATATTTTTAATACTTTCCCCCTTTTTTCTTAAGCAATCTTATCTAATCTGAATGCATGGGGATGCGCGACAGGAGTCAGCAGCATGGGAGACTTAAATTAACAGTGAAGGGATGGATCAAGATAATCATGAATAAATGGCTCCGCAAGGATGCTTCGGCGGCCATATTCTTTCTCGTGCCAAGCGGTATCGGATTTGCACTCTTTTACCTTATTCCATTTGCCATGGGTGTGTACTATTCCTTTATGAGCCAATCGGTAGACGGCCATTTTGCGGGTCTCGATAATTACGTGGAGCTGTTTGGGAGTGCTTCCTTCCGCAAGGCGGCATCCAACACGTTTTTCTTCAGCGCGGTCAGTGTTCCGCTTATGGTCATGCTGTCGCTCGGGTTAGCGATCCTGCTCCATAAAAATACATATTTTCAAAAATGGCTTCGGACTGCTTACGTTATGCCGCTTGTTGTGCCCGTCGCCTCCATTATCATGATCTGGCAGATGCTATTTGACTGGAACGGCTCCCTGAACGCATGGCTGAACAGCTTTGGATATGGACGCGTGGACTGGATGAAGACGGAATCGGCACGTTTGGTCGTGATCATGGTGTATCTATGGAAGAACATCGGTTACAACGTCATTTTATTCTTGGCCGGGCTGCAGCAAATTCCGAAGGATTACTACGAAACGGCCCGGATTGAAGGGGCTGGCCGCGTGAGGCAATTCCGAAGCGTTACGCTGGTCTATCTGACTTCTTCCATGTTCTTTGTTGTGATTATGTCCATTATCAACTCATTCAAAGTGTTCCGGGAAACGTATCTCATCGCAGGTGACTATCCCCACGACAGCATTTATATGATGCAGCACTATATGAATAATATGTTCATTTCACTCGACATTCAGAAGCTGACCGCAGCGGCATCCTTGATGTTTGCCTGTATTCTGCTAATCGTCCTGGTGCTGTTTGCTATTGAGCGCCGACATCGGCAGTACATGGAATAGGAGGTGGAGCGAAGCTTCGTGCGAATCGTCCATATATTGAAAAAAAGTGTATTAACATTCGTCTTGGGTGTTATCGCCCTGATCTTACTATCACCAATTGTGATTACATTCACAAATTCATTAATGACAGAACTGGAGATTCAGATCAATTACGGTCTCATCGGTCAAATGAATGAAGTTATTCCAGGTAAAGACGGCTCTTTTGCAAACCTGAAATTAATTCCCGACAAGGTGTCTTTTGCACAGTATGGGAAGGTGTTCATCGACAACCCGAAGTATCTGACGATGTTCTGGAACTCCGTGTTCATGGTGGTGCCGATCATTGTGGGTCAGACGATCGTGGCAGCACTGGCTGCTTATGCATTCTCCAAGTTGAAATTCCGCGGCCGGGATTCGATGTTTTTGGTATATGTCATGACGATGCTCATGCCGTTCCAAGTCACGCTGGTTCCCAACTATATTATGGTCGATAAGCTTGGCATGCTGAATAGTACGGGCGCCATCATTGTTCCCGGCATTTTCGCAGCTTTCGGCGTGTTCATGCTCAGACAGTTCATGCTGGACATTCCCTATGCCTATATTGAAGCTGCCAAAATAGACGGTGCCGGACATTTGCGGATTTTTATGACGATGATTGTCCCGATGATCAAGCCGGGGTTGGCCGCACTTGTGATCTTGCTGTTCGTTGATTATTGGAACATGGTGGAGCAGCCGCTTATTTTTTTGGATGACCCCTTCAAGCAGCCGCTGTCTGTCTTTCTATCCAGGATTAATGATACTGACCGGGGGATTGCCTTTGCTGCATCCATGCTCTATATGGCCCCGATGGTGATGTTATTTCTGTATGCGGAGTCGTATTTCATCGAGGGCATTCAATTGTCAGGTGTTAAGGGGTAACTTTTCAAGGCGGTTTTTAGGAGGAGAAGAAAGGATATGGAGCTTGGAAAAGGGTTAGCTGACCAAAGACGAAAGCGAATCCTTCAATTCGTGTTCATGGTTTTTATGGGAATGCTGCTGCTGTTTACCTTGTTCAGTAACACGCTGCAGTCGTTGACCTTGCCCAAGGTGACCACGGAACAGCCGAAACAGGGAGGCATTGCGCTATCGATCGAGGGAAGCGGAATACTTCAACCGATCGCCGAAGCTAAGCTATCCGGTTCAAACGACTGGAAGGTTCAGCAGATTCACGTAAAAGAAGGTGAACGTGTGAAGAAGGGACAGAAGCTTATCGCTTATGACAACGTAGCGGCAAGACAAGAAATCGAACTTGAGGTAACGAATCTGGAAAAGCAAAGAATTGAGCAGCAAAATCTTCAGGATCAGTTTGTTCAATCTTCTATTGAAGAGGATGAACTTAAGCTGCGAAGCGCAAAACGCGAAATTGAAAAAGGGAAACTTGATATTGCTGCGCAGGAACGCAAGATCAACGAGATGAAAGAACGACTGGCAAAAGATCAGATGCTTACCGCTCCCTTCGACGGTATTGTAACGAAGCTGAATGCGGTAGAAGGACTGGCATCTGCGGGCGAGCCGGATGTCATTGTCTCGAATAGCAGTCAAGGCTACAGGTTTGACGTTGGTGCTGATGCAAAACGCTTGTCCAGCATCGGGATATCCGTTGGTGAGCGGATCGAGGTAGAGGTGCAGACAGATGAAGAGCAGCAAGCCAGTGTCATTGAAGGCATCATTGAAGAAATCACCAATGCGGAGCCGATGATTGAGGGGGCAACCGAAGGAGCGGAGACGGTAACCGTCCCTCAAAAGAGGATTCGTATTAAACTCATCAACGCCAAGCTGAAGGGAGGTGAGCAGGCTCGGATTAACATCGAGAAAAACTCTCTCGATCAAGGGCTGCTTGTTTCTAATGAAGCTGTTCATCAGGACCGGGAAGGCATGTACGTTTTTGTAGTCGAGGAGCAGCCGGGTGCACTCGGTAATGTTTTTGTTGCCCGGAAAGTCAACATCAAGTTCAGCGAGCGGAATGACAAAGAAACGATGATCCAAACGGATAGCATCTATGAACAAGATAAAATCATTCTGAAAAGCAGCGAGCCTCTGCAGGATGGCAACCGGGTTCGCTTGGAATAGTGAGGCGGCATTGTAATCAGAACATATCAGGAGGAAATCATACGATGAAAAAATGGCTTTTACTTATTTCTATGGGGGCTTTAATCGCGAGTTTAACCGCTTGCGGCCCAGGAGAAGGCGGGAACGTAAATAAGCCCGCAACGAAAGAGGGGAAAACGTTGCTTACCCTGTCACTGACAGAGTCGAGTCCGTTCTATGAAACGCTCGAAAAAAAGTTCGAAGAAAAATACCCGGATATCGACCTGCAGATCCATGCATATAAAAGCATGGGTGAACTATGGGGACCTGGAGAATTCGAGAAGTATCGTACTGCAACGAATACAGCCATGTTATCGGGCAAAGGCATGGATATCATTGAAGTTGGCGGCTTGCCTGTTAAAGAATATGTGAGCAAAGGTTTCATGCTCAATATGAATGATTTGCTGGAGCAAGACCAGACGCTCCATAAAGACGATTTGCAAATGAATATTGTGGACGGTCTGAAACTGAATGACGGGGTGTATACCATCCCTTTGGGATACTCCCTGAGAGTATTGGTTGGTAATGGGGACATGCTGGGCAACGCTAATGTGGCGTTCGATGATAAAACCTGGGATTGGAAGGAGTTCGAGAAGGTTTCAAAGGAAGTTATCCAAAAGGCAAAGGAGAGCGGTACCGATGAGATTTATGCATTAGCGTCCTACCCGCCGGAATACCTCTTTCAGGAGATGCTATATGAAAACTACGCTGCATTTGTTGATACGACAGCCAAAAAGGCAACGTTCGATTCTCCGGAATTTGTGGATTTGCTTCAGCAAGCCATGAAAATGAATGATGACAAGATCATTACATCCGACGAGGCAAAGCCGGGCAATCAATTGTTCAGCTCTACCCCAATATTGTCGCCGCTTCAATTTATCGAAGGCCCTTATATGCTATTTGATCATCCCAAGATCATGCTGTTACCCCGAGCGGGAGAAACCGCGGGTCAAAAAGGCGCGAGGGTTTTTACATCATCCGGGTTCGCGATCCATGCCAAATCGCCAGCACAAGAAGAAGCTTGGAAGTTCATTTCCTTCCTATTGTCTGAAGAAGCACAATTACTGCAGGAAAGAGAAGGGTTCTCGATGCTTAAATCCGTGAATGAAAAGCTGATCAATGACCTCCAGGAAAAGGTGGGGAGCGGCGATTATACACTTCCGAACGGGCAGCCGGCCAAAGTATCTGACGAACAATTCAACGTGTTTAAACAAATTGTTCAGTCCGCGGATCAATACGTCGATCTGGACAGTAAAGTGATATCGATTGCCGGTGAAGAGTCTATGGCGTACTTCAGCGGACAGAAAACGGCAGAAGAAGTGGCGAAGCTGATCCAGAACCGGGTCACCACCTATTTAAACGAATAGGAGGATCATCCAGGAAACAGCCCACATTTGTGCGCTGCTCCCTATTTCACAGAAGAGAGACAACGGAGAATAGGCTTTTTGATTTTCTTTTTATACAGGAGGTACATTATGCACGGACCAAAAAAGACATGCGCGGTCATCATGCTTGGTGCGCTGATGTTAAGTCATGGGTTTGCCCTTGATGCGTATGGGGCATCCGCAACAGGCTACTCTGTTTCTAAATCAGCAGCTGCAGTCGCGTCCAGCATGGCATTAGATAAACTGGGCTCTGTTCCATTGAAGCAGAACGTCAGCGTGAAGCTGACGGGGATGGATATTTTAACTCAGCCAGACGGGAATATTTTGGTCTATACGCTTCGTTATCGTAACAGCAGCGGCAGTAGAGTAGATCTTATCGATTATTTTTCCAAAGTTTCTATGCCTAGTGGGGCAACGGGAAAAGGCAAGAACGTTACGAGTGACGCTATTAAACGAACGGTGCCGGCGAACAGCAGCCTCTCCGTGACGTATTATGTAAACGTTGGAAAATCAACTAAGGTCAACGGAGCCAAGGTTTCCCTGTACGGATGGAATTTTGACAGCGCGAACTATCAGAAAAAACTGGGGCAGATCACCGTTCCGGCCGATTACTCTTCGGTAGTTCCGACAGGAAAGAGCAAGAAGATCACGATGAATCATCTTCCGGTTACGGCCAAGGCGGATACCTTGCAGAGGTATACCATCAATGGAAAAGTATTTATAAAATTAGGACTCAGGCTCACGAATGGAGGGACAAAGGCATTAAGCGACCCCGGGTATAAGGCATATTTGAAGTCGGCCGGCGGCTCGGTATTTGAGCTCACCTCCGATTCAGCCAGCACCGGATACAAGCTGCAGCCTCAGGAGAGCAGCATCATCTTCTATTGGGCGGAGATCCCATCCACGATAAAGACGAACGGCATGACACTGCAGCTGGCGCAGGAGGACGAAGCATTGAAGATCAGTATTCCTGTGCAAACGTTCAAGCTTCCGGCGGCAGCGACGGATTTCGCCGTGGCCAAGGGCAAAAGCGCAAAGCTGATTATGAAACAACAGCCTGTTACGGTCAAGGCGGAAAGTGTGAAGCGAATGAAGCATAATGGAAAAGTGTATTTGAGAGTGGGGGTTCATTTTGCAAACGGAGGCAAGAAGGTGCTGAGTGATCCCGGATATACAGTACAACTGAAGTCGGCCGGCGGCTCGGTATTCGATCTTACGCCTGAGGATGTCACAGGGGGCAGCTTCAGGATCCAGCCAGGACAAAAACGAACGGTGTTTTATCTGGCAGAGGTTCCGTCCCAACTTAAAACAGACCAAATGACGATGCAATTCACGCAGAAAGACGAGGCTATGAACAAGCTGCTTCCGGTCAAAACCTTCAAACTTCCGGGTGTTACCGCTGATGTGCCTGCGGCGAATTATGCCATCCGAAACATATCGGTGAACCATCAAACGATAGAGACGCAGCTGAAACATGCTTCGGTATTTGCAGAGAACGATACCGGCAAATGGAACCTTCAATTCCGCGTTAAAAATCTCGGTGATAAATCCTTGAAGCTGCCGGCTTATGAGCTTTCCATCCTCACGGATGAAGGCTACAGCATCCCGGTGAATACGAAGGCGCTTGACCATGTAACGCTGAAGCCGCTGGAAGAGAAGCTTATCGACCTCAGTGCAGATGTGCCGTTGCACATGAAACAGAATCAATTGCAGCTGCAATTGACAGAGCCGGCTGTGGAGGGGAGGATCAGCTTCCCGGCTGCCCACTATAAAATTCCTTATGCCCCTGAGGGGAAAAGTCATCTGGGTGTAGAAAACATCGTCGAAAATGCTCATGGAACATTCGGCGTCAAACTAAGCTCATATCAGCGTGTGCCGCTGGGAGATGTGGATCAAATTGTAGCCCAAATCAGCATTCGCAATACCCAATCGACGACCGTATCGCTGCCTGAGTTTAAAGCTGCAGTTAAGGCAGGCATGCGCAATCTCAGCAATACGTCCCAAATGGTAGTGCCGAATGATCAAACAACTCTGGCGCCGAATGAAACCATGGAGCTGTATGTGCTTGCCAATGTACCGTATTCCTATTCATTCAATCAGCTCAGAGTCGATCTGCAGGAAACTTCAGGTGAGGATGTTCACAAATTTCTGTCGCTGAATACCCATTCGCTCAACAATGTCATGAAACAGGTGGCTGCCGGCGAATCTTATCTTATCCATACGACAGGCAAGAAAGCGGAAGTCCGGGAACGCTTGACGACCGTATACCAAGACAACGGCTCCAATCTAATATATACGGAACTGGTGATGACGAGTCAGGAAACACGCCAATCCAAACAGGCGCAGCTGGTTGCTTACTATAAAACACCGGACAACGAGTTTTTTGAGGCAAAGATTAGTCAATCATCCGAAAAGACAAGTGCCAATGGAAAGAATCTTGTGACCATTTGGAGCAAGCTTCCGCAGAATGTGAATGCTTCCCAGCTTGTTTTATTTGTCGGGGAAGGCGTAGCGAACGGAAAAATGACAAATTTAGGGGAAGAATCAACGGGATCTATCAATACGGTGGGTTTAGCGCTTAACCCTAAAGTTACGCATCCGGCAACGAATCTGCAAAATGTGGAATTGTTTCCGTACTTCCTCACCATCACGAGAGGAGAAGGTACGCTTAGCGCAGGGAAAGATATGCTCACTACCGTTATTCATTATAATCTCTCTAGGAATGGGGATTACGAGACAGGTCCTTATGACCATAAACTCATCATGGAGCTGATTGACCCAACCGGGCAGTCGACAGAGAAGACGTTAACACTCGGTACCGATTTGACCATCGGCAACAATCAATCCTACTCCATTAGCTTGAATAGCAACTTCAGTAAAATCGTGAGTGGAGGGGCGGTTCGAATCAATCTGTATGACGAGTTCCAAGGACGTAGAATGCTGCTAGGAAGTCAAAGCTATCCAATCATGTATGAAGAGAATCAGGCCAACAGGCCAGGTACCGATTAAAAGAATCACCAATACACTGGCAGTGAAGACAACACCCCTGAAGAATGAGGAGGTTCGGGGGTGTTTTTGATATACTTCTTTCCGTTTGGTTTGTCAATTTAATAACTCTTTAATTATTCTAAAAGAATTTTTAAGATTTTCCACGTAAGCTATAGTCGGAAGGTTCTTACAAGCATAATGGAGTGTTAACGAACCTCCTTCTTATTGTCCTAAATTTCAATCATGTTCCTACGTTAACGATATGCAAAGGATGGATACATACCATGAAGCGGATTACTATTCTCATTGCGGACGATGAGGCGGAAATAGCGGACCTGATCGAGCTGCACCTGATAAAAGAAGGTTATGATGTCCTGAAAGCGGCTGACGGGCAGGAGGCGGTGCAAGCCGTTCGAGCGCATTCCGTCGATTTAGCGATATTGGACATTATGATGCCGAAGCTGGACGGTTATGAAGTGATCCAGCACATTCGGGAACGCAATCATATGCCGATCATTTTTCTGAGCGCGAAAACGTCCGATCTTGATAAAATTGCCGGGCTGGTGAGAGGCGCAGACGACTATATGACCAAGCCCTTTAACCCGATGGAGTTGATCGCTCGCGTGAATGCGCACCTTCGCCGTTATATGCAGATGAACCAGCCGGCGACTTCCGGCAAACCCGCCCTGGAAGCAGGAGGAGTGGTCATATACCCCGATCAGCGAGTTGTTACCCTATACGGCGAAACGATCGAGCTGACGCCTAAGGAATTTGACATTCTGTACTTATTGGCCAGTTACCCGAAGAAGGTGTTTAGTACGGAAAATATCTTTCAACACGTATGGGGCGAGGCCTACTTTGAAACAAGCAATACGGTTATGGTCCATATTCGAACATTGCGAAAGAAGATGTGCGATGATACGAACAAAAATAAGCTGATCAAAACGGTTTGGGGGGTAGGCTATACGTTCAATGGCTAACTTGATACGAAGCTTCCGCTCCAAAATGATCGTGCTGTTCGGCTTCAGCATGATCATATCCGGCATCATCATGTACGCACTATATAAAATCCTGCAATATTATTACCGAACACAGGTCAAATTCGAGGATCCGCTGGCTTATGTCCGCTTGTTCATAAGAACGGTCGGGGATATTAATTTTTTTCTGATATTTTTTATCCCGTTGGCGGTTTTGTTTTTCTTCCTGCTTACGAAGCCTTATGTGGCATATTTTCGTGAAATTTCTGCGGGGATTCGTCATCTCGCCAGCGGCGATTTCGACAAGCGGGTTTCGGTTTCGTCCCGGGACGAGTTCGGTGATATCGCGGCGGATATTAATCTGACGGGAGAGATGCTGAAGCAAGCGGTGGCGAGAGGAGATTTTGCTGAGAGCAGCAAAGATCAGCTGATATTGAATTTGGCTCATGATTTGCGAACGCCGCTCACTTCCGTCATCGGTTATTTGGATTTCATTCTTAGGGACGAATTATTGACCAAAGAACAGGTACGGCATTACACGGGCATTGCTTTCGCGAAGTCTAAGCGCCTGGAGAGGCTGATAGACGAATTGTTCGAAATCACTAGAATGAATTACGGTATGCTGCCTGTCGATAAACAGCCGATCAATTTAAGCGAGCTGCTGACACAGTTAAGTGAAGAATTGCTTCCGGCTCTTGAGAAAAATAAACTGGAAGCTCGATTGCACGTTACGCCTAATCTGATCATTTCGGGAGATGGCGACTTGCTGGCACGCGTATTTGAAAATTTAATGACCAATGCGATACGGTACGGCAGCGACGGCCAGTTTGTAGATATCCGCGCTTTCCTTGAAGCAGACGAAACGGTGGTCCAGGTAATCAATTATGGGGATCGCATCCATCCGAACGAGCTGCCGCATCTATTCGACATGTTTTATACCGGCGATGCGTCCCGGGTTCATCGGGAGGGCAGCACAGGCCTCGGTTTATTTATATCGAAAAATATCATGATGCAGCATAATGGCACGATCACGGCCGACAGCAGCTTGCTTCGTACAGTTTTTGAAGTAAGGCTGCCGCGATGAATGCCAATATCTGAATAAATAACTGATATGACTGACTAAGGAAAGGAGCGTAGATGCTTTTTGCGGAAATATGTTTTGGTATGGTTATGGTTCGGTTTGTTAGCCGTTATCGGTCTGGTGGCTTATGGCGCAAGCTCCTCGATCGACTTCCTGACATCCGGAAAATTTGTGATCAATGGCATATCAGCAAGACTGCCCGTCATTAACTACAACGGAAACGTCTACGTTCCTCTTCGCCTTGTAGGGGAAGAAATGCATGCTGAAGTTCATTACGATGAGGAGAAGGAATTAATCACGATCAAACAGCAAAGCTTAGCATTCGATGAACAGGTAGAGGCACCCGTTCCATCCATTGCTTATGAGAACACATACAAGGATGGTAGCGTTTGGATGCAGGAGATTCCGCTGCTACAGGGAAGCTCTTGCTGGAATGGATGCCTGGAAGTAAAAGACTCTGTAGGGCAATGGGTAACCGAAGCCCGGTATCCGCCGGTCAGGGTGAAGCCGGACTCTAATCTTGTAATAACCTATCCGGCTGGATTGGAGCCTGACAGATTGACGGTATTTAACGTCATGGATACGGGCAATGAAACCGAGCAGTTTGTTGACATGATGGTGGTGAATCGGCGCTTACAGCTGCCAACGGAACCGGGAGTTTATACGATTTTAGTGAATTCGGATTGGAAGGCAGGATTCACCTCGTATGCTTTTGTTGTACATATTACTGACGGCTAGGGTATAAGCGATTAAAGATTAGTTTAGAACTCTATCAAATTAGACTTTACGCCTTTATGATCGCATAGTCCGACCGCATTCCATTCGTGGTATGCGGTTTTTTCTTTATGCCCAAGAGTAATGAAACGATTTTTTCAGTATGGAGCCGAGAGTTGACAGAAATGATTTTATATTTTAATATTCATCCATGACGTTAATCGTAAATATTACGAATAACAAATAATACAGAGTCGATCGGCTCGGAAAGAAGAGAACATTACCATGCAAAAAGGGATACATCCAACATTTCAAAAAGTCATATTCCTAGACGCGAGCGTGGGCTATTCATTTCTCAGTGCCTCCACCAAGACTTCGACAGAAACGATGGAGTGGGAAGACGGTCAAACCTATCCCGTGATTCGCGTAGATTCCAGTTCGGCTTCACACCCTTTCTTTACGGGCAAGCAGAAAAATACCGAAATCGGCGGGCGTGTCGATAAGTTCAAGAAACGATTAAGTTATAAACGGTAGAGAGGTTAACGTACCGAATCAGAGAAAGAACGGTCACGTCATGATACTCGATTTATGCAGTGAAGGAGCAGCAGTTGATCATGAGCAAAAGCAATGCAAGCCAGCGTATTCCGCGTGCCAAAGGGATCGATATGGCAACCGTGTATTCACCTAAGGAGTGCGGCAAAAAAGCGAGGCACCTGATTTTGCCGGATTTCAATCAGAGAATTGTGGATGAGTTTATAGCCATTTTGGGGATGAGGGAGGAATTCGAGGAGCATCACGTACCGATACCTAACAAGATCGTCATGTACGGTCCTCCGGGAACAGGTAAAACCTTAACGGCCTTTTATATGGCCAACCTACTGGAGCTTCCACTCGTTCTGACTCGACTGGATGCTATCATCCATAGTCATCTGGGCGAAACGGGGAGCAATATTCGCAAAATCTTCGATTATGCAGACACATTTCCCTGCGTTCTTTTCCTTGATGAGTTCGATGCCATTGCCAGGACGAGGGACAGCAACGATGAAGTGAAGGAGATGGCCCGTGCCGTAAATACATTGCTGCAGTGTCTGGATGATTTTGGGGACAAAAGCATCATGATGGCGGCGACCAATTTGGAGAAGGAATTGGATCAGGCAATATGGCGCAGGTTCGACACGAAGATGACGTATTCCCTGCCGGACTTTGGCAGAAGGCAGCATTATATCGAAATTCTTCTCGGAGATTTCCGGTGTGAGGCGTCAGCGTTGACGGAGGCATGCGACCTGCTTGAAGGGTGCAGCTTTGCCGACATGGAGCAAATTGTATTGAAAGCAAAGCGAAAAGCCATTATTGAACGGCAGCCGCTGCTAAGAAGCCATATAAAAGATTCCTATGATGAATATAACCCTGATCTGGCAAAGGTTTAAGTGGGACGGCTGTCATGCTGCCGAGTTGGAAAAGGGATTAGACTTAGGATACACCGGGTTTCATGCTGAATAAAACAGTTTTTCTGTCACAAGGAAGGAAGAGATGGGGATATGTTATTGTCTTCCATGCGCGACGTTATGTTTGGATACGGGGATCAAGCTGTCGTTGAGAATTTGTCGCTCGACATTCATGGCGGACAATTCATCGGTATATCCGGTCCAAATGGCGCCGCAAAATCAACTTTGCTGAAATTGATGCTTGGTTTGATAAAGCCCTGGAGCGGGTCCATCGTTTTCAAGCGAGTATTGGAGGACGGATCCAGGATATCTGTTGGATATGTTCCGCAGCAAGTGGCCTCGTTCAACGCTGGCTTTCCCAGTAAAGTGATTGAGCTTGTACGATCGGGCCGCTACGGACGACTTGGATTGTTCAAGCGTTTCACATCCGCAGATCATGAGATCGTTGAGCGAAGCCTGAAGGAAGTGGGGATGTGGGAATATCGTTATCGGAGGATCGGCGAGTTATCGGGAGGGCAGAAGCAGCGAATTTGCGTTGCCAGAGCGTTGGCCCAGGAGCCGCAGGTGTTGATTCTAGACGAGCCTACGACAGGGATGGATGTGTCGAGTCGTACGGATCTGTACCGACTATTAAACGATTATGTCAAGGACAAAGGCAGCACGGTCATTATGGTCACCCATTCGCTTGATGAAATCGGTCCATATATGGACCAGGTCGTCCAATTGGAGCGAAAGGAGAATGAGGGATGGCGATGCTCGGTTACGAATTTATGCAGCGCGCGTTTTGGGCAGGAGGCCTGATCGGCGTGATCGGTCCCGTTCTGGGCGTGTTTTTAATGCTCCGGCGCCAGGTTCTCATGGCGGACACACTCTCTCATGTATCCTTGGCGGGAGTCGCATTGGGTTCTTTCTTGAAACTGAATCCCGCACTCAGCGGTTTTGCAATGGCTATGATCGGGGCACTTGTGATTGAACAGCTTAGAAGAGTGTATCGTACATACACCGAGGTTCCGGTTGCCATTATTATGACCTCTGGGCTTGCTCTATCGGTGGTCCTGATGAGCTTGAATCAAAATCTGAGCAAGAGCTTCAGCTCCTATTTGTTCGGATCGATTGTTGCGGTTAGCGATACGCAGCTTCGGCTTATTGCGGTGGTAGCAGCAGTGGGAATGATCTTTTTTGTTGGACTGCGCCGGCCGCTTTATAACTTTGCTTTTGATGAGGAGACCGCTGCGGCATCCGGTATGCGTGTCTCTCTCCTGTCTTTTTTATTCGCCGTGTTTACGGGAATGACGGTTGCCGCCGCCATGCCGGTAGTCGGCGTGCTGTTGGTTTCGGCGTTAATTGTGCTGCCGGCCTCGATCGCACTGCGGATGGCAACAGGTTTTTTAGCAGCCATGGGGATCGCCGTCGTTGTTGGGTTGAGTGGTGTTTTTTCGGGCCTTGCAGCTTCATACTATCTCAATACGCCGCCAGGAGGTACCATTGCCCTGATTCTATTAGGATTTCTAATCATGGCCGTAATCTTTCAAAAATTACTTCGGTTACAAAATCGAAGGTCGATACAAAAAATAAATAGAAATAGGAGTCATAAGAATTATGAAGAGATTTAAGCGAGTATTAACCCTACTATCCCTATCCGCAGTATTGGCTATTGCAGGCTGCGGCTCGGGAAAATCGACGGTTACTCATGAGGGAAACGTTTCCTCCGCCAATAACCAAGCGACAGATGCCTCCACAACGGAAACTACAAAGCTGAAAGTTAAAACCAGCTTCTATCCCATGTATGAATTTACTAGACAGGTAGCGGGCGATCTGGCAGATGTGGAGAATTTAATTCCTCCGGGTATTGAAGCGCATGATTGGGAGCCGACACCCCAGGACATGGCGGGAATTTCCGATGCCGATGTGCTGGTGTATAATGGCGCCGGCATGGAAGGCTGGGTGGATCAGGTTCTGGAGAGCATCCAAGGCACCGGGGTATCGGCAATTGAGGCCAGTAAGGGAATAGAGATCATGGAAGGTACCGGTCATTCTCATGATCATGGTGAAGAGGGCGATCACGGCCACGATGAGCATGCCCATGATCATGGTGAAGAGGGTGATCACGGCCACGATGAGCATGCCCATGATCATGGTGAAGAGGGCGATCACAGCCATGATGAGCATGCCCATGATCATGAGGATGAGGGGCATCACCATGACCACGGTGGACTGGATCCGCATGTATGGCTCTCGCCGGCCATGGCTGTCAAACAAGTGCGCAACATCGAGGCAGGTTTGGCCAAAGCTGCTCCGGAACATCAAGAGGCATTCAAAGCAAACGCAGATGCTTATGTTAGTAAACTGGAGGCATTGGACAAGGAGTTTCGAGACGGGCTGAAAAATACCAAACGAAAAGACTTCATTACGCAGCATGCTGCGTTCGGGTATTTAGCCAGAGAATACGGTTTGACTCAAGTGCCGATTGCAGGCTTGTCTCCGGATCAAGAGCCCTCGGCTTCTCAAATGGCTGAAGTGATCGAATTTGCCAAGGAGCACAATGTAAAAACGATATTCTTTGAAACGCTTGTGTCGTCAAACGTTGCAGAGACGATAGCCTCTGAGATCGGGGCTTCGACTTCCGTCCTTAATCCGATCGAAGGGTTAACCGAGGAAGATATCGCGGATAACCATGATTACATTGCCATTATGCGACAAAATCTCGACGCTTTAGCACAGGCTTTGAATGAATAATCGCGAATAGGAAGGGAGGTGTGTTCCAAGTGGCACAAAAATCGAAAGTCGTGAAAGAACGGAAAAGACAACAGATGGTTGCTAAATACGCGCAGAAGCGTAAGGAACTGAAAGAGAAGGGCGACTATGCAGCGCTCCAAAAACTGCCCCGCGACTCTTCCGCGACCAGGCTTCATCATCGCTGTGCGGTCAGCGGTCGGCCAAGAGGTTATATCAGTAAATTTGGCGTTTCACGCATTGTTTTTCGGGAGTTGGCCCATAAGGGGCAAATTCCTGGTATAACGAAGTCCAGCTGGTAACTACCTTGTCAACTGCTATTGTTGGACGACAAGAACAGATAAACATGGATAAGCCGCATAAACTGCGGCTTTTTTCATATTTCGCAAATTGGATTTCATTTGATTGACACGCGCATTGCTTCAATGTTACTTTTTAATAATACCCATTTTATGGGTCATCATTTAAGGAGTGTTTTGTATGAGGTTACCCGTGCATGAACGATTCATTGAACAGGCAATAGCGCATTTTCGCCAAGATCAACGATTTGCAGGTTTGCTCGCAGGCGGTTCTATGGTGCACGGCGCTATGGATGAGTACAGTGATTTAGATTTAATTGTGGTTTATCGTAATGAATTCCGAAGTGAGATCATGGAACAACGGCTTCAAATTGCGGAAGGGCTGGGTAACCTGCTGTCGGCATTCACCGGGGAGCATGTTGGTGAGCCTCGTTTGGTTATTTGCCTATACGGCCCCGATCCGCTTCATGTCGACCTCAAATTTGTACAGCCGCAAGAGCTCGAATCTCGAATCGAAGATCCGAGAATTCTATGGGAGAGAGGTTCTGACATTACAACGATACTGAACAAAACGACGATGTCTTTTCCTAACCCTGATCCGCAATGGATTGAAGACCGCTTTTGGGTATGGGTTCATTACGGTGCAACAAAACTAGGGAGAGGCGAGTTGTTTGAAGTAATAGATCTTTTAACATTTATGCGAAGCGCCGTCTTGGGGCCGCTCGTTCTCATGAGTAACGGCCAGCAACCGCGAGGGGTTCGAAAATTAGAGAAATACGGTGTCCAGGAATTAGAGGAGCTTAAAGGAACGATTTCCCTCCACAACTTTGAAAGTTGCTACCAGGCTTTAAAGAATACGATAGCGTTGTACCAAAATTTACGCCAGGCATCGGAAATTGTAACCAAAAAGGAAGCAGAACGCATCTCTATCGAGTTTCTAGACCATGTCTATTCAGCCAAACTTCAATAAAAAAGGTCGGACGACAATAAAGGTAAACTCATTTTACTAGGAGTTACATAAATTTTAACAGATGGGATATGGTGTAATGTCGAACTCCGTTGAGTTGGTGAAACCTTCAGCTGCATATAAGAAGGAGTATCTGTCTTTTTACGAAGATTGGATGTCGGATGAACAGGATATTACCCCGTGGGTAGTGAGGAAAGATCCTTCTGATTTTGATTGCATGATCGAATTTTTATATGCGGAGGATACAGAGGAGAAATTACAGAACAAGAGCTTTGTCCCACATTCTACGTACTGGCTTATCGACAGCTATTCAAAAAAAGTAATGGGTGCAGTCAATATTAGACACAGACTTAATGAAAAACTTTTGAACAGCGGCGGGCATATCGGTTACGGAATACGTCCATCGGAAAGAAGAAAGGGCTATGCTTCCGTACTCTTAGCATTAACCCTTGAAATCACGAGAGATATGGGACTAAACAAAGTGCTGCTGGTTTGTGATAAAGGAAATGTGGCATCGGAAAAAACGATTCTGAAGAATGGTGGTCAGTTTGAGTCGGAGTATGTGGAGGAGAATGGGAACGTTGTAAGACGATTCTGGATATTCTTATAGACTCTTTGCATTGAGAGATTTTACTCATCCTATCCGGGCTTGAGGGCGATGGATAAAAAGAGGTCGACCAGCAAGCTCTGGTGACCTCAGCTATTGATGTTCTATTCGTTTGTACGAAGCGCTAACAAGCGTTTTAAGTTATCATCTATAAATTGATTATCGGCGCTGTTGATTCCGCGTCCGGCAAAATGACCCCAGATCGACTCAATGGGCTTAAATAGAGCATGAGGTATAAGATTGGCCTCGTATTCATTGTCGTCGGCCGGGCAGAAGAGATCCGTGCTACCCGGCATGATGCAGGCAAGCGCCGAAATGCTTTTGAGCGCTTTATCGAAATCTCCTTCATAGGAGGGGTTCGCACTTATGTCTGCATGTTGACCAGTCCATAACATGGCCAGGACATTGTGCGGATCCATCTTCATAAAGCTGTCTTCCCAGACGCCCTCCATAAATTCTGCCAAAGAGTCAAAACCCATCTCACGATAAAGTCCCTCTCTATAAAACGCCTGCGATACGCCCCACCCGGCATAGACGCGGCCGACGGCGCGCATGTCTGCGGAAGTCAACTTGTTTAGTTTGCTTGAATCGAAGCCGACTGCAGCCATGAGCGGAGCTTTCATTCCTTCCAGGACCACGTACGTTTGGGGCCAAGTCTTGGCAACGCCGGCAAAAGGGGCGATTCGCTCCACCATGTCGGGATAACTCGCACCCCATTGGAATGCTTGAATGCCTCCCATGGACCACCCAACGACAAGAGCGATCTTGTGAATGCCGAATTTTTCGGTCACCAGCCGATGCTGAAATTTAACGTTGTCATAGATGGTTACCTGCGGAAAATGAGCCCGGTCGAATGGGGGAGGCGTGTTGCTGGGGGAGGAAGATAATCCGTTACCCAACAGGTTTGGAACGATAATGAAATATTCACGCGGATCTAAGGCCTTTCCGTTTCCAATCAACCATTCATTCTGTATATGCTGATCTCCAAAAGCAGTTGGATAGACGATGACATTATCTTTCTTCTCATTTAATCGTCCATATGTCTTATAAGCAAGAAAAGCGTCCGGTAACGTCACTCCGGATTGCAAGGTTACGTCACCCAAATCAAAAATTTCATAATCCATCATATCGTTTGCTCCCTTCAAAATGAATCCATATATTTAGATTGTCGTTCTTGTACTCAGTATAGAGTCATGGTACTCTCAATAAAAGTGAATAGAATTCAAAACAGTATTCAATAAAATTGAAAGTAAAAGGGGCATCGTATATGGAATTACGCCAACTGATTACGTTCCGCACGGTGGCGTCCACATTAAATTTCAGTCGTGCTGCGGAAGTGCTGAGTTACGTCCCTTCCAACGTCACGATGCAAATGAAGGCATTGGAGGATGAGCTGGGGGTTCGCCTGTTTGACCGTTTGGGCAAGCAGCTCGTACTCACGACGGCGGGTAAACGATTTTTAACACATGTCCAGAGTGTTCTTGACCAATTGGAAGAAGCTAAAACCGTCGTTCATGACAACGAGGTTCTAAGCGGCACCCTAACGATCAGTGCCAACGAGGTGATTTGCGCCTATCGGCTTCCGGCCGTCTTTCAGTTATTTCGTTCGCGTCATCCGGGCGTGCGTCTCATCTTCCGCTCCGTTCCCAATCAAGAGCTCAAACAAACACTATTTGAAGGAAGCGCGGACGTTGTCTTTATGTTGGACGAACCCATTCGCTCAAGCGGACTTGCCGTGGAACCCTTGCTGGAAGAAACGTTCCGCTTATTCGCCGCTCCAGACCACCCGCTCGCAAAACGGACTGTGCTGCGGCTCGAAGATTTTCACGAAGAAGTGTTCTTGACGAATGAAAAGGGGTGTCCCTATCGAACCATGTTTGACCGGTCCTTTGAAAAAGAGGGCATTGACAGTATTACGTATTTAGAGTTTCAAAGTGCCGAAGCCATTAAACAATGTGCCATTTCGGGAATCGGCATTGCCTTTCTTCCTGAAATCGTAGCGGAAGCCGAAGTGGAACGAGGGGAACTGGTTGCCCTTCCATGGCAAATTCCGGATTTGCACGTGTATACACAAATGTTGTGGCATAAGGACAAGTGGCTTTCACCAATCATGATGTCGTTCATAGAAGCGGCAAGGGAACTTCTTGCAACAGAGGAGGATAATAGGCCGTAGGAACAAGGTGAAGAATGTCCTCTGCGCCGGTAAGAGGCCGCTCTTCACCTGTAAATGTACTCACCCACTTTATAAAAAAATCCCAACATGTTGAGGTTGGGATTTTTTTTAATAAAGAATGTAATGGGAGCTATATCGGAATTTTAAAAGAAACCGTAGTGCCTTGATTCATCGTGCTCTTGATGACCAGCCCGCTGCCGAAGGTTTGGAGCAGACGACGATTCGTGTTGTAGAGACCGATGCCGCCTTTACGATGGTCGGGTGCATTCAGCAGCTGGGCAACCTGGTCGGGTTCCATGCCAAGCCCGTTATCCGTCACTTCAACAACGATAAAGTCCTCTTGCATCGCAATTCTGACCCGTATCGTGCCTCCAAGGGCCCTCTTCATAATGCCGTGCCGAACCGCATTCTCCAATAATGGCTGGATCGCCAGCGGCGGGATGAGGATATTGATATTCCAATCAACTTCCCAGGTCACGTTAAGGCGTTCCCCGTATCGTTCCTTCTCTACGTATAAATAGGCTTGGATAAGCTCAAGCTCCTGCTGCAGCGGTACCAATCGATCCTGATTCCGATAATGGAAGCTGATCTGCAGATAGGAGCTGAAAGCCTCGCCAAGGCTTCGCATGCGATCGATGTCCATTTCGCTAAGCGCCATAATCGAATTCAAGGTGTTGAACAAAAAGTGAGGGTGGATCTGTGCCTGCAAATACGCTGCTTCCATGCGCATGCGATCATCCACCGTATGCTTCAGCGTGATCAGGGAATGGATGCGATATCTCAATTCTACAGGATCAACCGGCTTCGTCACATAATCATTTGCGCCGGATTGGAAGCCGGCATACACATCGGCCGATTCGCCTCGAGCCGTCAGCAGCAGTACGGGCAGCTCCGAGGCGTTAAAGCGCTCCCTTACGGTGCGGGTGAGCTCGTAGCCGGACATCTCCGGCATCATGACATCCGCTATGAGGAGATCCCACGGCTGCGAGCCGAGAAGCTCGAGCGCTTCGGCTGCCGAGGCAACGACATTCAGGTTGTACGGCTCTGCTGAAAGAATGCCGGCAAGGATGCGCAGGTTTACAGGATCGTCATCCACGGCCAGGATACTGACGGGATGCTCTTTCGACAATAACCTAGTTGGTACCTGCATAGGGGTACCTTCTGTTGCAACTTCCCAGCTGGCTGCGAGTTCTTTGTAGACAGCTGGGTCTACAGCGGGTACGGGAACCTGCTGCGAAGCAGAGTACTCTGCGTTTGTGTCCGCAAGCGGGAGTGTGAATGCAAAAGTCGTTCCTTTCCCTAATTCCGATTCGACCGTCAGCTCGCCGTCATGCAGCTCAACGAGCTCCTTGCTGATGCTAAGCCCTAGACCGATCCCCTTCGCGTCATTTAACCCTTGATTCCCCTGTTCGTACGGAAGAAAAATACGGTTTAGCGTTTGAGGGTCCATCCCGATCCCCGTATCCGTTACCGTGATCGTCATTTTACTGCCCTTGGTAAAGGCGGAGACGGTAACGGAGCCTTTCTCCGTGTACTTGATGGCGTTGTGAATCAGATTGAGCAAAATTTGAACGAGCCGCTTTTCATCCGCCTGTACGGCAGGAATGGTATTGGGAATATTCATCTTGAGCTGAACGGGCGCGCCATCCGTCATAAATTTTACGATATCGAATACCCCGTTCACGACGGAAACCAGGGAAACCCGGCTCGGCTGCAGCTGAATTTGCTTCTCCTGAAGACGGACGGCATCCAGCAGATCATTTAATAAATGCGACATCCGACGGCTGACCGTAATCAACAGGTTCAAATCCTCGCTGCTCTGTTTGCCGAGGGTTTCTTTCTCCCGTTCAGCAAGGATTATGGCGATATTCATGATTCCGTGCAGCGGCGTGCGCAGCTCGTGAGACGTGTTGGCCAAGAACCGGTCCTTCATTTGATCCGCGAGCTTCAACTTATCGTTGAGTTTGCTGATTTGATGAAGGTTGCGGAAGTATCGCTTAAACCAATAGGCCGAAAACCCGATGATGGCCGCGAGCACGTCCACCGGATAATACACGGCTGGGAGCTCCCAATATTTATTAAGCGCCCCCCATACGGCGCTTGCCAGCACGCCGCTGGCCGACAGCAGCAGGAATATGGAATCATCCTGGCTGTTAAAGACCATTCGGGTAAACAGGAACAGCGACATCAGCATCGGCAGCAGGTAAAAGGCGCCGAACACCCGGTATTCTACGAGCCAGTGAACCCAAGACACAGGAGCGGCAAATACCACGACCGTATATAGGGCTAGAAGCGTGCTGAATGTGATAAACCACACGTTACGTTTTCGGGCGGTAAAGGTGCGGCTCAGCTTCCATATGAAATACGACAGCCACGAATAGGAGAGAAAGGTTGCTTTGACCTCCCATTCATAGTTTAAAGGCACCCATTTCAACAGGAGACTATCGTGTGATGTTACAACGGTTAAAGCGGCCGATACTAGCAGCAGGAAAAAATCGAGCAGCGACCTTTCCCGCGGATTGAATATGTATAGAATGAAAGCGTACAGTCCGTGCAGCATCAGGACGACAAACATAACCAGCTGAAGATCAACGGAAACGCCGTGCTCATCCTGGATCGCCTGGTGCGATCCCAGCTTGATCGGCTTTGCGATTCCGCCTAGGTAAGGATGCTCATAATTCGCCACGCGGATGATCAGTTCGAGCTCGAGAGCATCCCGGTCGGGAACATAATCGACAACGAAAGAGGTGCGGTTCGGCAGATAGGAGGCTTGGCCGGGCTCGCCCGTCCTTCCCATGGAAGCTACCGTTTCGCCGTTGACGTCCACGGTAGCGGCGGATTGAATCTCCTGGATCCAGAACGAGATAGGGGCCGAAAGCGGGCGATCCAGCAATATGCGAAGCCTGTATGTTCCGCTGCCAAACGAAGTGTTTGCCTTATTCGTACGATTGTTATTCCAGTCTCCAGGTACATTTACGTAGGAAAACTCATGGGACGGCTTCATTTCCTGTTCTTTAGCCAGGATGTCGGCGTAGAACTGCCACTCTCCGTCCAGATTGATGGATTTTGAGCCCAACAGATCCCAGCCTCTCAAATCGAGTATGCCATTGGAGACTTTCGGTTGATCTGCAGGAGGGGCATAGGTTTCAAGCCAGAGCCAACGGATCCCCAGTAGCATGCTCAAAAAAACGACAAATGCCGCAATATGCGGGAGTATTTTGATGATTCGAAATCGTTTGTGGTTCTTTGCGAGTATGGTTGTCACCGTTCACGTTCCTTTATAAAAGTCTTACTTCCCAATATACGCAAAAATAGGATAGCCGTACAGCACTATATGTTAGGTTGATAAGGCCTCGGACTTATATCCTTTGCCGAAAAATGATTTGTAATAATGAACTCGGAAGAGCACTCGCAGCTAGCAAGGTCTCAATCATGCTAATCCATGACAGAATAATCAAGGTCCGGTCATTTCGATCTCCTTATAATTGTATTTTGGACAGTTCATAACATCATGGAATGTGAGGAGTTTGATCATGCAAGCAAGCGGAGATTTGGGAACCGGCACGTATAGAAACCCGATTTTGGCCGGTGATTATGCGGATCCTAGCGTGGTCAGAGTCGGAGACGATTATTATATGACGCACTCCAGTTTTAAGTTTGCGCCGGGGTTATTGATTTGGTACTCCAAAGACTTGGTGAACTGGGAACCCATCGCCAAAGCGTTAACCGATTATGCCGGAGATGTTTGGGCGCCTGATTTGACATACTATGAAGACCGGTTTTATATCTATGCTCCCATCAATGAAGAGATCATGGTGCTGACGGCGACGCATCCGCACGGACCTTGGAGTGATCCGCAAAAGGTGGGGGTGCAAGGAATTGACCCGGGACATGTCGCGGATTCCAATGGTAACCGGTATTTGTTTTTTAGCGATGGTTATATGGTAGAACTGGCTGGGGACGGTTTGTCGGCTGTGGGCACTCCGCGCAAAGTGTACGATGGCTGGCCTTTTCCGAAGGAATGGGTCGTGGAAGGAAACTTTATGGAGTCTCCCAAACTAACGTTTCATAACGGATATTTCTATCTTACCGTGGCGCAAGGAGGAACATCGGGGCCTTCGACTAGCCATATGGTCGCTTCTGCGCGCTCCAAAGAGCCATGGGGGCCATATGAACATTCTCCCCTCAATCCGATTATTCGAACGCAAAGCCGGAATGAACGATGGTGCTCCAAAGGTCACGGCTCATTGGTTGACACCCCGGACGGCGGCTGGTGGATCGTTTATCATGCGTACGAAAAAGGGTACTACACACTCGGCAGGCAAAAGCTGCTCGAACCGCTGGAATGGACGGAGGACGGATGGTTCCGCGTCCCGCTTCATTGCAATACAGATGAAGCTATTCCAAAACCGCCGGGAGATGCCGTTCCGCATGGCATGACTTACGGTGAATTTCAAGAAGCGTCCGGCGGGCTGGGCTATCCGTGGAGCTGGTACCAATCCAGCAATCATATTCAATATACTCTGCAGAAGCAAGCGATAACGATCCAAGCTGCTCCCGAGCCGGCGCCCCTGGTTATGATGCCGGAAGACCATTCGTACGCGGCACAGGTGGAGATTGAGCTCTCGGAAGAATCGGAAGCCCAGTTGTTATTGTTCTATAATGGATCGACGTATAGCGGATTCGGCATATCCCAAGAGGGGCTTTATGGGATTATTCGCGGCTGGGAGACGCCATCAAGGCCTTTTCCGCATCGGCGTGTCATCGTTCGTCTTGAAAATAACGAGCATGAAGTCGTCTTCTATTACAGTGCGGATGGATCGGTATGGCATAAATTTGAGCATTCATTCGAAACCTCAGGCTGGCATCATAACACATTGGGCGGATTTCTTGCATTGCGAATCGCTCTCAGGGCGAAAGGTTCCGGCGAAGTTACGTTTAAAAACTTTATCTATCAGAAGCTGTAAATATGAAGCGACGCGCCTTTTACATGGGTGCGTCGCTTCTTCCATTGGCGAGGCGACGAGCTCCATAAATCGCGAACGCAGGATGGTCTGGTAGCCCTGCAGCTTGCTCGCGTATTCCTCAATCATGAAGTCAACAACGGAGGATACGTAATCCAGACTTGAGATCGGCAGGCTCATCATTCGGACTCCCTCCAAAAGCATGGCTTGCAGTGACCTGATTGTCCTTGTCATGCTATGTAAAGAATCTAAAATCAAGGATGGAGGACTAAAGTGTGAATAATTGGGGAAGCGTCAGGTTGATCCTGCTTTACAAGGAAAAAGCCAATCAAGTTGAAAAACCAGCTACCTTGTGTTACGATATACCGGTAATATGTCACACTAAATACCGAACCGCGGAATGTGGAGAATAATTTTAGTAAAACAGTTGACACTCCATCTACTCTGTAATACAATGTACCTGTAGTAAGTAATACTAAATAGTTCGATTTATAAAAGCTGTTAGGTAAAACATTCCCTTAGTACTATGTTGTACTGAATATTGGTCAGACTAAATAGAGGAGGGACGAAAAAGAGGAGGCTTTGAACATGGAAAATTTAACTGAAATGCTGAAAGGTTCGCTGGAAGGCTGCGTGCTTGAAATTATCAGCCGCCATGAAACCTATGGCTACGAGATTACCCGCCGATTGAACGAGCTTGGGTTTACCGAAGTCGTGGAAGGGACGGTCTACACCATTCTCGTGCGATTAGAGAAGAAGAAACTGGTGAACATCGAAAAAAAACCGTCAGACATGGGACCGCCCCGCAAGTTTTACACGCTTAATGAAGCGGGCCGCCAGGAACTTGAGTTGTTTTGGGAAAAGTGGGATTTTGTATCATCAAAAATCAACGTCTTGAAGTCGACGTAGCATCATAAGATATTCCGTCCGATAAATGGAGTGTCGGGTTCGGTTTTATAAAAAAGGAGGAACCATAACATGATGGAAATATTCAAAAAAATGATCGGCGATAAAAAAGAATACAAGATGATGATGGCGCGCGTTGAAGCCCTGCCAGAAGACTACCAGTATGTATTTAAGAAGATTCAAAATTACATGTGGAATTTCTCCTCAGGCAACGGGATGGATATGCTGCATATGCAGTATGAATTAATTGAGTTGTTCGAAGCCGGTGCGGCGGAAGGCAGACAAGTGCTGGAAATCACGGGGGACGACGTGGCATCCTTTGCCGACGAGCTGGTTGCTAACGCTAAAACCTATGTCACGAAGTATCGTGAAGATTTGAATCAGAGCATCATGAAACGATTGGGTAAGAAATAAATTCATTACAATAATACCGACTGATTAGCTGGTTACGCGTGTGAATTGCCACCGTCGCTATTCAGTTATATTTTTAGTCCAGTAGTAAGTAATACAGATTATCAGTCTGACTAACTAGTTGCGTTAATTTAGCCCTCAAGGCAATTAACCGTAAGTTTCGGAATTCTCAAGTGCAGCCTAATCGAGCTTATTATAAGGAGGAAAAAATATGAGCAATGCAGCGATTTCAGTAAAAGGGTTAAAAAAATCCTTTAAAGACAAGGAAGTCTTAAAAGGGGTGGATTTTGAAGTGCGGCGCGGCGAAATTTTCGCGCTGCTGGGCTCCAATGGAGCGGGCAAGACGACGACGGTCAACATCCTCTCGACGCTGATGAAGCCCGATGGCGGCGAAGCGAGCATTTGCGGCTCTGACGTCCAACGTCAACCGGATCATGTTCGCCAGAGCATCAGCTTGACAGGTCAGTTTGCAGCTATAGACGGCATGAACACAGGAAGGGAAAACCTCATTATGATCGCCAAGCTGAGGGGAGTTCCCAATCCTGCGCAAGTCGCTGACAATCTGCTTGCCAAATTCAGCCTGACCGATGCGGCGGGCCGCCGGGCGGACCAATATTCAGGCGGGATGAAGCGTCGGCTTGACATCGCCATGAGCCTGATCGGGAGTCCAGCCGTCATTTTTCTCGACGAACCGACCACAGGACTTGACCCTGAAGCACGAATTGAAGTCTGGAATACCGTCAAGGAGCTTGCCGGCAGCGGCACGACCATCTTGCTGACGACCCAGTACCTGGAGGAAGCCGAGCAACTGGCGGACCGTATCGCCATCCTGCATGGCGGAAAAATCATCACGACCGGTACCCTAGCCGAACTCAAAGAGATGTTCCCGCCGGCAAAAGTAGAGTATATCGAGAAGCAGCCGACATTGGAGGAAATTTTCCTTGCCATCATCGGCAAAAAGGAGGAAATGTAAATGAAAAGCAAAACAGGGGTATTATTGGGGCGTTTAATGCGCAACATCATGCGCAGCCCGGATACGATTATCACGGTGGCGATTACGCCGATAATGATGATGCTGTTGTTTGTCTACGTATTTGGCGGCGCCATAGAGACAGGCACGGCCAACTACGTCAATTATTTATTGCCGGGAATCTTGCTGATGGCTATCGCATCCGGCGTTTCTTATACTGCCTTCCGGCTGTTCGGAGATGTAAAGAGCGGACTGATGGCGCGTTTCATTACCATGCCGATCAAGCGCTCGTCGGTATTGTGGGCTCATGTGTTGACATCGCTTGTTTCCAATGCGCTTACGGTCGTGGTGGTTTTCCTCGTCGCTCTATTGATGGGCTTCCGTTCCGGCGCTAATATCCTGGATTGGCTCGCGGTAACAGGGATACTCGGGTTGTTTACGCTGGCGCTGACATGGCTGGCGGTCATTCCCGGCTTGACAGCAAAGACGATGGAAGGGGCGACGGCCTTCTCGTACCCGCTGATATTCTTGCCGTTTATCAGTTCGGCCTTTGTCCCTACCGAAACCATGCCTAAAATTGTGCGTGCGTTCGCTGAGAACCAGCCCGTGACTTCCATCGTGAATGCGATTCGTGCCCTCTTGCATGAAGGATCTGTCGGCAACGATATCTGGATCGCGCTTGCCTGGTGCGTCGGCATCATGGTCATCGCTTACTTTTTCGCTAATAAAGCCTTTAAACGCCAGTTAGGTTAAATACACCTAGCCTCCTTAGATGATCGGAGAACAGGTAACATCTTTCATCGAACAGAATGGCCATGGATACTGTAAAAGCCGCGTGAAATGCGGCTTTTTTTGTTTGAAGTAAATGCCTTCACTTGAAAAATTGTATATATCTCATCATTTCGGATATGCCGTTCATTTGCTTTTCCAGTTGCTCATTCAGCTTCTGAAGAGCCACTTTGAAGGAGCGTTCAATCGTAGTTAGATCATGTGTCTCTAAAGCTTCAAGCAGCTGTTTCATGCTTTCAATGAAAAAGACGGTTTTCCTTAAACTGCTTAGCACTATAATCTTTTTTAATTCCTGGGACGTAAAGACTCGATATCCGTTTTCCGCGTTTCGCTTAGCGCGAATAAGTCCTTCCTTTTCCCAATGTCGAATAGCGGAGGGGTTAACGCCAGCGATCACGGCGACCTCCCCGATTTTCATTTCATCCGTGACCTGAATATTTCTATACTTGGAGAAATCCGTTTGATGGATGAGCCTCATAACCTCCTCGACTCGCTGCTTCTCTACCTGGATGTTGTACTGTTGCACATTGATCATCCAAAGTGCTTGTTCAACATGACCTTTCTTTAATAAACTCATGACCTCGTAGGCGATAGGCAGATCGAATCCTTGGACCAAGGATCGTAAGGCAAGGAAAGCTTGATCATGGAGCGGCGTGTAATATCTTCTGTTGCTTGAAGTCCGAGGTACGTCAGGCACCAAGCCGAGAGTTTCATATCTTCGCAAGGTAGTGGTGCTGACCTGAAGTTTCTTGGCCATCTGTTTCGGTGTAAAGGTTCTGTCCATTTGCGTGCACCTTCCTTAAAGTCAAACTCTAAAGTACGGCAACAATATTATAAGAGACAATGACCCTCCCCACAAGGATTCCCGGTATATCAAGCGAAATCTTGCATGAATGTTATATGATCGAAGCAGGAACGCAACATGGAGGAGGTAAAGGTCATGGAAAAAGGGAATTATGCTTTAGCGTCATATCGCAACCTAAAGGCCGGCGAATTCATTACGTTCGGCACGTATCCGCAGTCTATGGACGGCAAAGAACGGGCGATTACTTGGCGTGTTCTTCAAAACTCAGGGAGCGAGCTGTTGGTATTGAGCGAATATATTTTGGACTGCAAAAGGTATCAGGGCAAGCGTGCGGATCTGACGTGGCGTGATTGCATGGATATATCTTGGCATGACTGCGACTTGCGCGAGTGGCTGAATCATGAATTCTATAACGTCGCATTCAATGCTTCGGAGAAAGAACTCATCAAGACGACGCATTGCACGGACAACGGAAAGGGCTGCCCGGATACGGAGGATAAGGTTTTTCTGCTCAGCGTTGCCGAACTAAACGATGTATCTGAGACTCACGGCAAGGATTGGAGACGCGCTGTCGGAACCGATTATGCCAAAACGATTAAGCCCGATGGATGCAGCTTATATGTATATGATAAAACGAACAAAGACAACTATATGATCATAGACGGCAAAGAAGCCGGCTGTTCCTGGTGGTGGCTGCGGACGCAAGGAAACAAGCCTTCGCGTGCGTATTTTGTAGGGACAGGCTGCAGTGCTCGCAGCTACGGAAATAACAGTATTGACGGTTATGGCGTACGCCCTGCTTTAAATTTGGATCTATCATAATCGAAATGGAATAGGAGAACTTTCCGGAAGAAATATCGAAACTCACACTTTTCGAGGAGGTAAGACATGGATTGCACTTCCCAACTAGAAGCGGCGTTCAAAGTAAAACGGTGGCCCAAACATACTATAGCGGCGGGTCGACGTCATTCCGTGGCTCTTACATCGGACGGCACGGTCACGGCCGCAGGAGATAATCATTATGGCCAATGCGATGTCAGCGGCTGGCGCGATATCGTAGCGGTCGCGGCCGGGAATGTCCATATGGCAACGAATACGGGGAATGCTCATACCATCGGTCTTAGATCGGACGGTACGGTGGCGGCCGTGGGTTGGAATAAGCATAATCAATGCGATGTCAGCGGGTGGCGCGATATGGTTGCGGTAGCGGCAGGCTGGCGTCGCACCGTCGGTCTTCAATCCGACGGCGCAGTGGTGGCTGCGGGACGAAATAATGAAGGTCAATGCAGTGTAGGCGGCTGGCTCGACATCGTGGCGGTCGCCGCAGGTGACTGGCATACGGTCGGTCTAAAAGCGGACGGGACGGTAACGATCGTGGGGAATAATCGGTACGGCCAATGCAATGTAAGCAGCTGGCGCAACATCGTGGAAGCATCGGCGGGCTACCTTCATACCGTCGGGCTTCAATCGGACGGCACGGTGGCCGCCGTGGGTTTAAATAAGCACGGCCAGTGCGATGTAATCGGTTGGAGCGGCATAGTGGCGGTAGCGGCGGGGAGTTATCATACCATCGGTCTTAAATCCGACGGTACGGTCATTGCCGCGGGCTGGAATCAGCATGGCCAATGCAATGTAAGCGGCTGGCGCGATATTGTAGCGGTAGCGGCGGGATGCGCTCATACGCTCGGCCTTCAATCGGACGGCACGGTCGTAGCCGTGGGTGATAATGAATATGGCCAATGCGATGTAAGCGAATGGCGCGGCATCAAGCTTCCCGGCAGGCAGTTTTAATGTTAATTGCTTAACTTTTAGGAATGGATCATAGACTTTTGGCAAAAATTCGATGCAGCAAGAAGTCGGAATGTGTAGTCACGGTTAAATAGCAAGGCAAAAAGAGGCGGCACCAAATGGAATGTTTGGTGCCGCTTTACATTTGGATTTCTCCTGAACGGACGCCGCAAGTGAAGGATTGAGATTAACAACAAGGATTTAAAGTCGGAAATAAATATGGTTGCAGCCAAACGCTTTGGAACGGGCAAGTTTCCTTATAGCAGGCCGTATACGGGGGATTTCCTCCCGATTGATCATGTTGCAGTTGAACGAAAGCAACAAAAATTTGAATTGACAGATCACAAAACATACAAGTAATATACATGTATATTTAAAAGGAGATTCAATTGAAGCATGACAACCAGAAGTTACGTAACGGCGGACGGCTTCAATCGGTGCTTTGTTGCAAAAACTTTTGACAGCGTTTTCTTGATCGATTGAAAAGAAAGATACTCACTTATTAAAAGGAGGAGCTTGCGATTGTTGTTGCGGATGGAATTTATTAAGCCCTCGCTCCTGGAGACCGGGGAGGAACATCGGCTTAACTTCATGCTTGTGCACCCCTGCGGAAGAATGGAGCCGCAATCGGATACGACCTTCAGCATGACTTGCAGCGACCCGGAGATCGTTGAGGTGAACGGCAGCGCGATCACCGGGCTGAAGCCGGGCGAGACCGAAATTGCCGTAGACTTTCTGGACGATAGATTTTCAGTGTTTAAATGGAAGGTTCTTGTAAGGCCGGCTGGTCAACCCGCGAAATTGAAGCTGAAGGACCGCCCGAGGATTTTGTTTTCGATCGATGAGCTCGCGGATTTTCGGGGTCGGATTAAGCGGGATGACGGCAGTTCTGCGAGGGCAATCGATGCATCCGTGCTATGGGCCGGATACTTGGCGAAAGCGGACGACTATGTGGAGGAAGATAGCTTCGAGGTGCTGTATCCGTCCATATCGGATCAGTGGAAGGTTGCGCTGCCCCTAACGGAGCCGAAGCGGGTACGAGAACCGCAAGGCCATACCTTCTTCCCGTTCTGGACGATGTACGCCAGAGCGATAGAGGATCGGCTGGTCGTCATGTCCACGGCCTTCCTAGTGACGGAAGAGAGAAAGTATGCGGTTCGAGTGAAGCAGCATCTGTTGTCCCTGGCCGCCTTCGGCAAATGGTATGAGTTCGACGAGCGGGGCGCGGAAGGAAATCTGAGCAACGCCCATCTGCTGCTAGGCGCTTCCTGCGCCTATGACGCCATTCACAGCTTGCTGACGGAAGAAGAGCGGCGATCCATTCGCCAAGCCATTCTGGAAAAAGGGCTGCATCCGCTGGCCATCGATATCGGAAGCCGTGATATGCACAACATCGTGGCAGCCAAGCAGGTGGCGATGGTGTACGGCGCGTCGGCCATTATGGATGAGAACCCGTTTGCCGCCAAATATTTGCAAGCCGGACTTACTTATCTTCAAAGCTATCTGGACCGAAAAGGGGTGTCTGGAGAAACAGAGGGGCTGCTGTACGACAATGTGGCTGCGCGCCATGCCTGGATGGCTGCGGATCTTTATCGGAGAATCAGCGGCGATGACGGCCTGGTTCAGCATCCGTATTTGCGGGAAGAGCTTCCTGAACGTTTTTTTCGGCTCCTGGCACCGGGAAAGGAAAGCTCGTTTCCGAATCTGTCGGATTCGTTTTACAAGCTCGATATCGCTTACCTCATGGCCATGACAGCTACCCATTACGACCATCCGGCAGCGGTTTGGTACCTGCACAAGCATGCTGCAACGCATCACGCATCGCTTCTTTATTTACGGAAAGAGACCTCACCTGCAAGTCCAACGGAGCTGTACGGGAAGCGTGCTTCCGCAGTATTCCGGAGCGTAGGCTGGGCCGCCCTGCGGTCGGGATGGGGCGATGAGGATCATCTGCTGTGCTTCACCTCAAGCAGCTCGGCGAAGGACCATAATCACAAGGACCAGAACAATTTGGTGATCAATGTCGGCGGAGAGTGGCTGTTGACCAATCCCGGCTACCAGGATTATGTACCCGGTCCGAAGGCGGATTACACTACCGGCACGGTGGGCCATAATTCGCTGCTCGTCAATGGTCAGGGGCAAATCCGCCTGGGTGGCGGGGGTCTCCGGGAGGAGTTGCTACTCCCGGCATTTGAGGCGGTTGTCGGGGACGCTGCCGAAAGCTATGGCGGGCTGCTGAAACGCTACCGGCGATCTGTCCTACATATCGATTCGGCATATTACTTCATCGTGGATGACGTGGAGCTTCATCAGGAATCGGATGAGGCCGAGCTGCTGTTTCATACGACTTCGGCGGTTCTGGATGGAGAAGAGCCCAAGGCTCCGGGCGAGATTCTGGGAAGTGAATCCGTTGTATTCCAAGGAGAAAGCGCCGCACTGCAGCTCATGTTTCCTTTTCCCAAGGAGAAGGTGCTCACCCTCCGCGAGTACCCCGGGGCTGAAACCTACGGTCCTTATGTAGTTGTCGGTGGCACGAAAGGCAAAAGACGGCGGTTCATCACGCTGATCAATCCGCGGGTCCATTACGGCGAGAGATTGGCCATCCATCAGGAGGAGCAGGATACCGGAAGCCTGGCTTCCGGTTTAACGATGGAAAGGCCCGGCGGGGCGGAGGATATCTGGCTGTTTTGCGCTGACGCTGTGGAAGCCCGCTACCGGGGCATAACTTTCCTGGGAGAAGCCGCCCGTTTATCGGGTAACGGCATGCTTAATTTGTGGAAGGCTGAACGGTTGTCCGGCGGAGACATCGCTTTTGAGGCGGAGCTGCCTCTGAGTATATACAGCGATGACCGCCGCTTAACCTGCATTGTGCATAACCCCCACCCTGTGGAGGTCTCCTTCAAGCTGAGGCAGATAACTGCTGGCGTGGAAGTCAAACAAACCGCACCACCCGGCTATTATGAATGGAATCTTATGAATACCGGCAGAGGTGGTCAGGCGGAAGGGAGAGAAGCTGTGTGGAAACCGTGATTTCGGAGGTCAATCCATCCGCTCCCGTCAAGAAGAGCGCTTGGAAGCGAATCCGGACCCGAATGTGGAGGGATCGTTATCTATACCTGCTGCTGCTGCCGGGCCTGCTTTACTTTATCGTGTACCGGTATATGCCCATGCTGGGCATATCCCTAGCCTTTAAAGAATACAGCCCGTTCCGGGGGTTCGCGGAGAGTCCTTGGGTCGGTTTTGCGAACTTTGCCCGAATTTTCGAAAGCCCGGAGGTTATCCAGGTTATCTGGAATACGCTTATCATTTCATTTCTGCAGATCGCGTTCGCATTTCCGGCGCCGATCCTTCTGGCCATCATGCTGAACGAGGTGGCAAATCCGCTCTTGAAAAGAGGGCTGCAGTCCATCGTTTACATGCCGCATTTTCTGTCTTGGGTCGTGGTGGTCGGCATCGTGACGATCTTTTTCCGCAACGAGGGCTTGATCAACGACGTGCTGCGCGAATGGTTCGGCTTGCAGCAGACGATCCCTTTTCTCACCGAGCCCGATTATTTCCGAGCTTTTCTGGTGTTGGAGGTCATCTGGAAGGAAGCCGGCTGGGGAACGATTATTTTCCTGGCGGCGCTGGCAGGCGTCAACCCGGCTCTTTACGAAGCGGCCGTCATGGACGGCGCAGGGCGCTTCCGTCAAATCTGGCATATTACGCTGCCCGCTATCCGCAGCACGATCATAATCATGCTGATCATACGTCTGGGCGACGTGCTGGAGGTCGGCTTCGAGCAGGTGTTCCTTCAACTGAACGCCTTTAACATGCACATCGGCAATACGCTCGATACCTTCGTGTATTACAAGGGGATCCAGCAGTCGGACTACAGCTTCTCGACCGCGGTCGGCGTATTCAAGGGTCTGGTAGGTCTCGTGCTGGTTATGGCCGCCAACAAGCTGTCCAAGCGATTCGGCGAACAGGGCGTATATTAGGGCTTCGATTCTTTCTGGGAGGAGAACGACATATGAAGCAAAAATCCATCGCGGAACGCTTGTTCAGCGGCGTGAATATCAGTCTGCTGCTTGTCATATCCGCAGTCATGCTGTTTCCGTTTTTATATTTGTTCTCGGTTTCATTTTCCTCGTTCGAGGATTTTCTGGGCAGCAAACTGCTGCTCTGGCCGTCCAAATGGACGACCGACGCCTATGAATATATCTGGGCCTCCAGGACGTTCCGGCAGGCGCTGCTAAACACGTCGCTGGTTACCGTGCTCGGTACCATCGTCAATCTGTTTTTTACGGCGACGATGGCATACGCCTTGTCAAGACCGATCGTCGGCCAGCGTACCGTCATGTTTATGGTCGTATTTGCGCTATTGTTCTCGGCCGGCATGATTCCGACCTATCTGGTCGTCCAGGAAACGGGGCTGCTTGATTCCATCTGGTCGCTTATTTTGCCGGTGGCCATCGCGCCTTTCAACCTGATTGTCATCCGCCAATTCTTCATGAACATCCCAAGCGATATGATCGAGGCGGGCATCGTGGACGGCGCGAATGACCTGCAGATTTTCGGGCGCATCATCCTGCCGCTCTCGAAGCCTGCGCTGGCAGCATTCAGCCTGTTTTATGCGGTCACGCACTGGAACAACTATTTTGCGCCGATTCTGTACATCAATGATCCGGCCAAATGGACGATACAGGTCGTGCTGAGACAGATTGTGGTGGTGGGGGAAACGACGGGCACGCTCGGAGGAGATAACATGTTCATGGATAATCCGCCGCCCCCGGAAACGATCCAGATGGCCGCGATTCTCATGGCGACGCTGCCGATTCTGATCGTGTATCCGTTCTTGCAAAAGCACTTCGCGAAAGGCGTCATGCTGGGCGCCGTCAAAGGTTGATGACTTCGAACGGCCGAATAACGGAGCTGTTCGAATGAATCATAAACGGAGGTCACACTCCAACATTGATAAGAATGGGGGAAAGCTCATGTTAAAGAAACGCAGACTTACCGCAGTGATGGCGGCCTTGCTCTCCATCAGCGTGGCAGCATGCGGCGGCCAGCCGAAGGCGGAGGAGAAACCTGGAACGACCACTCGGGGGGAGGAAAAACCGGCACCGACAGAGCAGACGTATGAAATCTCTACGATTGATTTTCGCTATGGTGATCCGCCACCGACTTCAAGTCCGGGACTTGATATGATCAACGAGAAATTTAAAGTCGACTACAAGCCGGTTTTTGTGCCGAATACCGCCTTTGATGAGAAGATCAACGCCGTGTTCGCCTCAGGTAAAATACCCGATATGATCGGACTTATGTCGGCTGACATCAAGAACCGTTACAATAAATTTGCGAAGCAAGGGGCTTTCCTGGACATCGAGCCTTATATCCAGGAGTATCCGTCGCTTAAAGTGGTGCCTGATTTTATCTGGGATGCCATGCGGGTGAACGGCAAGATTTATGCCATCCCGCAGTATTCTCCGAAATATCAGGTCGTCACGGTGCTCCGCAAGGACTGGCTCGATAAGCTTGGCCTGAAACCGCCGACAAATTACGAGGAGCTGAAAGAGGTAGCGCTGGCATTCACGAACGGAGATCCGGACGGCAACAGCAAGAAGGACACCTACGGAATCGCCATTGGTCAGGACATTAACCCGAACTTCAACCAGGGACCGTATTGGGACCCGGATGCCTGGTACCACCAAGATGCGCAGGGCAACTACATCCCGGGCATTATCGGTGAAGGCCGCCGGGAGTTCATTACGATGCTGTCTGAGCTTTATAAGCAGGGAGCGATGACGAAGGACTACGCCATCCTGAACTGGGGAGACACCAACAAGGAGTTCTATTCCGGCAAAGCAGGCATCTTTATTGGAACGCCGCGCGGCATGTCGCAGGATTACATGAACGGCCTGCTCAGTATACATCCGGATGCCCAGTTTATCAGTCTTGGTCCTTTCGAGGACAATTACGGCAACAAAGGGCTTACGTCCGGGGCGGGCTACAACGGAATTACCGTGCTGAGCGCCAAACTTGCCGATGAGCCGGAAAAGCTGAAGAAGATTTTCGAAATGATTGATTTCGGCCGCCAGTTCTATCCTCAGGATCAGCGGAATGATACAAACGCCGATTTTGATTGGTGGTCGGGCAAAGTCGGTGTGGGTTATGACATGCAGGACGGCGTGCAGGTCAACAAGGAGAATTTCGCATCCGACGGACTTGCGCCTTCCACTTATTTTGTTGATAACACTTCGTGGGCGCCGCAGGATTTCGATAATGATTACTCCATTACGTATCAGACCAAGCAGCTGGCCGATCTGGTTGAGGAGATCGAATCCATGTATAAGGAAATCAAGCTTTATGCAAACCCGATCAATGGACTGGAGTCGCCGACCGACAACTCGAAGGGCGCCGAGCTGAGAAAGTATGTCATGGATGAGCAGGTAAAAATGATTGCGGGGACCCGTCCGGTTTCGGATTGGGATAAACTGGTACAGGAGTATCTGGACAAAGGCGGTGCCCAGATCATCCAGGAATACAACGCGAATATCAAAGAGAAGGATCCGAAGGCACTGTTTAAGTGAGACTTTGGAAATAACGCTTTAAACATGATCCGTAGGACAGCGGGGCAAATCTTTTGCCCCTGTTCTGCTTTGGAGTAACTAGCGCCTATGGGAATGCGAGCTGTGGAGGAGGGAGACCTGTATCATGAAAAAGACAGCAAAAATCGGTCTGTGGTTTAACAGGCAGTCGGCGGAATACTTCTGGGGGCACGGCCAGGACCTGTTTCAGCTATATGTGGAGGAGGTGCTTGGTCATGCTGGCATTCCTTATGCAAGGTTTGATGACGCCGAAACCCTTGAGTCATATGAACCCGATATCATCGTCGTACTGCACCCGGGAGAGAAGGAAGAGGACCTGAATTGTCTGGAGCAGTGGGTCCGCCGAGGAGCGACGCTCATCAGTTACGGCGGATTGAACCGCATGGCCGGCCGGCTGGGCTGTACCCGGTTTGCCATCCGGGATGCGGTGTATGGGGACCTGTCAGGGCTAAGCTATGCGCAAGGCATACCGGTTTTAAGGGCGGTAAGCAGCGATCCGTGGATGGTGTCAGAGAAATCCGACATCCCGGTTCAAGCGGATGGCGTTCTGCGCCGGCTCCGTAAAGCTGGTGCCGAGGCAGCCGCAGCCGTTCTGGAGTTTCCGCTAGGTGCAGGCCGGCTGATCCGCTGGAATGTGGACATCCCCGCGAATATCGTTATGCTTCAGCAGGGCGGCGGGCCTGTCGTCCAGGACGGCATCCCCGCACCGGACGGTACGGGAGGGGTGGACGAAGGCATTTTGAAGGCCGATGACCGGTGTGAGATGGACTGGGATGAGGACCGCTCGGTGACGGAGACCGGGATGCCATACTTTGATACGCCGCATGCAGACTGGTGGCGCGAGGTGATTGTCCGTCAGCTGATGGAGGAAGCAGATGCGCTGGGAATGACGCTTCCGTTTCTGGACTATTGGCCGGAAGGCGTCAATCAGGTGGCCATGATCTCGCACGACAGCGACTTCAACATAGAGGAGGCGGCCCAAACGACCCTGAGCGTGCTTCAGGATAACGGCGTCCGCTCGACCTGGTGCATGATCGAACCGGGTTATTCCCCGTCGCTCTACAAAGAAATTCAGGCTGCCGGGCATGAGCTGGCATTTCACTACAATGCTTTGGAGCAGGAGAAGGGGATATGGAGCGCCGAGGAATTTGCCCGTCAACTGAACGTAATCCGGAGCACCAGCGGCGCGCCGATCATTTCGAACAAGAACCACTATACCCGCTTTGAGGGCTGGGGAGAGCTCTATGAATGGTGCGAGCAGAACGGCATCGAAGCGGATCAAACTAGAGGGCCGAGCAAAAAAGGAAATGTCGGCTTTCCGTTCGGTACCAGCCATCCGTATTACCCGATCGCTCGTTCGGATGACCGCAACCGGCTATACCGGGTGCTGCAGATCGGCTTTCTGACCCAGGACCTGGAGCATCCCACGCTTTCGGATGCGTCGGTGATTGCCCCGTTTCTCGAAAAGGTGGCGGAAGTCCGCGGCGTCGCCCATTTTCTGTTTCACCAGCAGCACATCCATCATCTAGGGAACGTCCGGCATGCGTTTTCGCTAGCGGTCGAAACCGCGAAGCGGCTCGGTTATGCGTTCTGGACGAGCGAGGAGATCACCCGCTGGGAGCAGGCCAGACGAGCTGCGGTGCTCCGGGTAGGCGCAGACGGCACCCTCATCACCGAGAATCTTCCGCAGGGAGCGGTCGTGCGCCAGCCGTTGGCTGCGGAGGCGGACCCGTCAGCTTCGCAGACGGACATTCGCTTTGGGCGGCCATGTGCTGAAGTTGCGAGCATGATGAAAGCAGCAGCCGAATAACGGCAATGAGGAGGAATCAGACAGTGGAAGCGTTAGCGATTCATGGGGGAGAGCCGGTCAAGACCGGTCCTTTTGGCACAGGCAAAAGATTCGGGGAAGAGGAGGCCGCGCATCTGCTCGAAGCGCTGGAGCAGAACACGTTGTTTTATCATTTCGGCACCAAGGTTAAACAGTTTTTGACCGATTTCAATGCGATGTACGGCCGGGAATACAGTGTAGCGACATCCTCCGGCACCGCGGCGATTCATGTGGCGCTGGGTGCGGCAGGGGTCTCCGTAGGGGACGAGGTCATTACAAGCCCGATTACGGACCAGGGAACGCTGATCGGCATTCTGTACCAGAATGCGGTCCCCGTGTTTGCCGATCTGGAGCCGTACACTTATAATCTGAATCCGGCCTCGGTCGAGGCCTGTATAACGCCGAGAACGAAAGCGATCCTTGTCGTCCATCTGGCGGGATATCCGTGCGATATGGACCCGATCATGGAAATCGCGGAAAAGCATGGCATCAAGGTCATTGAGGATTGCGCACAGGCTTATCTGACCCGGTATAAGGGGAGGCTGGCCGGCACCATTGGCGATTATGGCTGTTTCAGCACGAACGATTTTAAGCATATATCCACCGGGGACGGGGGCATGGTGCTGATCAATTCGGGAGTGCGCGAGGATTACGAAACCGCTCACGCCTTCGCGGACAAAAACTACCGCCGACTCGGCACCACGGTTGACCGGGGAACCAGCTATATTGCGCCGAATTACCGGATGACCGAGCTGCAGGGAGCCGTCGGTATCGCCCAGCTCAAGAAGCTGCCCTGGATTTGCGGGCGGCGTCAGCAATACGGCGACCGACTCAATGAAGGATTGCAGGGAATCCAGGGCGTCATTCCGCCGCAGGTCGACCCGGAGCATGACTGTACATACTGGTTCTACATGCTGCGCCTTGATCTGGGCAAGCTGACGTGCAGCCGCGAAGAGTTTTGCAGGGCGCTGGAGGCTGAGGGGATCCCCAACCGTGCCGGCTATATCCCGCAGGTATGCTATTTGCAGCCGCTGTTCCAGAACCGGCAGGCTTATCCGGGGAGCCATTTTCCGTTTGACGGCAGCAGCGTCTCTTATGAGCAAGGCCGTTGTCCTGTCGCGGAGGCGATATTAGACACGGCGGTGCAGATTCCGATGAACGAATTCTACTCGCCCGAGGATATTGAGCATATCATTCAGGCGGTTGCCAAGGTGGGCGCCTATTATGCGAAAAGCCATGAATAATACGGAAGAAGTGAACGTCAGCAAGGCAACGGGGACGATGGGGGCTTTTGAGCGGATCGGCGTACCCGTTGATGTCGACGAGAGCAGATCCGCGGCGGTGTGCCGGAGAGCCGACGGGACCGAGCGCATCGTAATCGCAGCCCGGGGATATGTGCTGATCGCGGATCCGGGAACAGGAAGCAGCACCCAGCTTTATTTTCCAGAAGGCGAGGGCCAGTATCCGTTTGCGTCGATCAGTGATTCCCGGGGATGGTTCTATACGGGAGCAGGCCGTTATTTTTACGTTATCGATCCGTTCACCCCGGCTTTTGTGGGGCAGCACCGGGTACCTGAAGGGGAAGAGGGAGCCGGTTTTGCATTTGCCTTGAATGAAAATGGTCGGGTCTACGCAACAACTTATCCGGGAAGCTATCTGATTGAGTTCGATGCTTCGTCAAACTCCTCGCGTACCTTATGCAGGCTGGATGCCGAGAGGAAGTATGCCATGACGCTCGCCTGCGGAAGCGGGGGGAAGGTCTATGCCGGACTGGGCACGACGTCGCCGGCCATCGCCTGCTTTCATAAGGAAACCGGAGTGTTGGAGATCGTACTGGAGGGGCCGCCGGATACGACGGGCAGCGGTGCCGTTCACCAAGGCTGGGACGGCGCCGTTTACGGCTGGCTGCCATCCGGGGAGAACGGAGCCGGCATATGGTACCTGCTGGGCGAGCAGGGGGCAGAGCAGGTGGCGGCAGAGGAGGTTAACCCGTCCCTGTATAAGGGGGCAGGATACAACAAGCTGCACCGGGACCTTGACGCCGGTCGAGTGCTGCTGAAATGGCAGCTGTCCGACAGGCAGATCGAAATCACGGAAGCGGACGGAAGCCTGAGCCGGCTTCCGCTTGCCTACAAGGGAGGCGGAACGTCACTCTCCCCGCTGTTCGGAGGTCCGGACGGCATTCTATACGGCACTTCCAATCACCCGCTTCATCTGTTCACGTACGATACCGCAGCCGAGCGTCTGACCGATTGGGGCGGCGATATCGTGGAGCGGGGAGGCGGCGGCAATATTGCCGCTTATGCGGCTCAAGGCAGCATCATCGTGGGTGCGGCTTATGCCGGCGGCCTGGTCCATTTGCTGGATACGACGAAAGAATGGTGCACGGAACAAGGACCTCATCGGAATCCCCGGCTGATCTATGAAAATGCCGCTGTCCACAGGCCGAGATGCGCAGTCGCGCATCCGGACGGCCGCCATGTGTTGTACGGCGGCTTTCCCGGTTATGGTGCGGCCGGCGGCGGGCTCGGCATCGTGGATGTGCTGACCGGGCAAGTGGAGATGCTGGAGAACCGGGAAATGGTCAGCGGGCAGAGTACGATTTCGCTTGCCGTGCTGCCGGATGGCAGGGTATTCGGCGGCACCAGCATCGAGACGCCCGGCGGCGGGATCAGCATAGCCGAGGAAGCGGTGATGTATGAGTTGAATTGGCCTGCCCGTCAAGTGATTCGGCGCTGGGTACCGGTTCCGGGAGCCAGGGAAATCGCTCAGCTGATTTCCGGCGCTAACGGTCTTCTCTATGGCATGACCTCGGAATCGGTGTTCTTTGTTTACGATGCAGGACTGCAAAAGATCATTCATTGCTGCGATCTATCCTCCTGGGGCGGTATTGTCCGGCAGGGACTGCTCATGATCGAGCGCAAGGGGCATCCATTCCTTCTGGGTCTGCTGAGCGGGGCGTTGTTCACCGTAAATACAGTAAGTATGCAGCCGGAGCTGCTGGAAGTGCTTCCGGTCGAAGCGACCAGCGGAATCGCCTGCCTGAACGGAGACGTGTATTTCGGTTCCGGTGCTGAGCTGTGGCGGTATCGGATGGAAGAGGAGGGTGATTACTTATATGACTCGCTTTAATGGGGAAATTGTGCCGCTGTTAGAGGGAATCCATACTCTTGAGGCCTGGATGGAGAAGGAGTCCAGGCTGAAAGCACGCTGGCTGCAGCTGCTGGGGGAGCCCCCGGAGCCGGTTGATTATAAGCCGAGAGCCGTCGCAGACAGCGGGGGCTTTCGGGTGCTTTCCGTGCATGAGGAAGAAGATCACACTAGACAGGCGATTATGTACGAATCACCGGACGGGGATTCGATCCCGGCTTATCTGTTGCTCCCTTCAGGAAAGCCTGCTGCAGGAGGATTCCCCGCTGTACTTGCCCTTCACCCGACAACCGAGAATGGAAAAGACGATGTATGTCTGGCTTCCGGACGGGCGAACCGGCAGTATGGTCTAGAGCTGGTACAGCGCGGCTTTGCCGTGCTGGCTCCGGATTCCATCACGTTCGGTGACCGAATCTATGAAGGGGAAGCGCCGTTTCAAACGGCTCCATTCTATCAACGGCACCAGGCCTGGACCGCAGTCGGCAAAATGATCTCCGATCATATGGCGGGGGTCGACGTGCTGTCCTCGCTGCCACAGGTAAATCCACGCCGGATCGGCGTCATCGGCCACTCGCTTGGCGGCTATAACGGCTGGTTTCTGGCGGGAATGGATAAACGCATCAAGGCCGTCGTCTCGAGCTGCGGATTTACGATGTTCCGCGGCGATCCGGAGCCGAACCGCTGGGGCCTTCGGGAATGGTTTTCCCATATCCCATCCATTACGGACACCCTGAGGAGCGGCTCCCTTCCGTTTGAGTGGCATGAAATCGCGGCGCTTGCAGCTCCGGTGCCGATGTTGATGTGGTCCGGAACGCGAGACCCGATTTTTCCGAACTGGAGAGAGATTGTCACGGGACTGGGGGAGCTGGATGGTTTGTATGATTTTCTGGGCGCTTCATCTGCTTTCGAGTGCTGGACCGGTCATGAAGGGCACGATTTTCCGCCGGATATCCGGCAGCGTGCCTATGCTTTTCTTGAAAAACAGCTTGCCGAGTAAAATATATACGCGTTCTTTATCCGGAGTGCATGGAATCCTGATGTCCCTCATGATATACTGATTTTTATAGACATGTATAGGAGCGGTATATATTGTTGCGTAGAAGAAATGAATTTCATGAGCGTTATGAACGCTTTGTCCAGGAATTGAGGAATGAAATCGTTGCCGGTGTTCTTCAGCCGGGTGAATTTATTTTGCCGGAAAACACGCTTAGCCAAAAATACGAAATGAGCCGGGTATCAATCCGGAAGGCGCTGGATGAGCTGGTGAACGAAGGATTGATCGAGAAAATCGCGGGCAAGGGCAACCGGGTGAAGGTGCCGGATGAGGACAGAACGCCTGTCGTGCTGAGACTCGCCTGGTTCTCTTCTTCCTATGAGATTCCGATTATCGAAAAAATGATCGAGGCGTTCGAGCGGAAGCATCCGTTCGTTCAGGTGGAGATGGTGCTGTATTCCGAGGATTTCTACACCGAAACCATCATCCGGTCCATTGAGGACGGTCAAGGGCCTGATCTGTTTATTATGTCGGATCAGCATTTCCGGGAATGGACCGAAAGCGGGCGCACGAATCTGCTGACAGGGTATGTTCCTCCCCGTCTGATGGAGGAAGGGGTCAGCTATCCGCGGGTCTTCGAGCTGTTCAATCATGAAGGCGGCATGCTCGCGGCGCCGTTTGTGTTCTCGCCGGTAGTCATCTGTTATAACCGATCGATCTTCCGTCAGCACGGCCTGTCTCACCCCGTCAGTCTTGGCGACTGGCAGCAGTTGCTGGAGGCGGCCAAAGCCAGCACATCGGCCCCGAACGAAGACGGTATGACCGATCATTACGGGTTCTGCTTCTCTTCGTCCCCCAACCGCTGGCCGGTCTTCCTGCTTCAAAATGACGGCAGCATCATGGCTGCAGACCGCAGCCGGAGCACGATGGCGGACGAACGGAACATCGAAGCGCTGGAGTTTTGCGTATCGCTGATGTACAAGGAACATGTGTCGCCGATCTTTTCCCATGGCAGCAGCCATTTAGCCGAAAGCTTGTTTATGAAGGAACGGGTTGCGATGATCATGTCCACTTATTATTTCATGAATGAATTCCGCGACCATTCCATCGACTGGGATGTGATGACCTTGCCGAAAGGGACCAAGCCCGCCACTATACTGCTAGGCGGGGGTCTGTCGATCAACGCTGCGAGCAGTCATCGGAACATCGCCGAAAAACTCGTGGATTTTATGACGGGCGAGGAAGCACAGAAACTGCTGAAACAGTACGGGTGCACCATTCCGGTGTTACGGTCTGTTGCCGAGGATGACAGCCTGCTGAATCCGGACATTCATCCGCAGCACTATAACCGTTATCTCGAGGTGCTGCCGCATGCTTACCCGCTGCATATCCTCAACATGAACCAATCTGAGATATTGACGCTGCTGGATGAACTGAATCTGCTGTGGGCCGGCATGGAAACCCCGGCGGATACCTGCACCCGGATCGAGCAACTCTTCAACTCCCGGCTGGGCTTGAAGGGCGCCGGTACCGGGATGGAGAAGTGACGAATCGGTAAAAAAAGAGCACCTTCAGGAGAACGAAGCCATGTCGTAAGAGATGGAGACGGTCTTGAAGGTGTTTTTATGTTGGCAGCAAGATGCATCTATCCGTTAGAAATTGCCGACATGTTCATTTGAAAGAACCTTTTCAAGAATATTTATCGACCATTTTAAGCAAATAATTGCGAAACTCCTCCACGTATGATTTCGGTTCTACGATTTCTAGATTTGTACCGAAACTTGCTAAAAATTGAAATCCAATAGGGTTCTGAGGAATTTGGATGGTAGCCAGGTAATATTCAGAACTGTGGCTTTCAATACTCTTTCGACCGTACCTTTCAATAAACTGATCTTTTATGCCGGGCGCAATCAACGCTTTAATGGCGACTAGTTGCGGCTGATAACTGGCAGCGTCTTGTTCTAATGCATAATCTCTCGGGTTAAAGGCTTCTTCATTCATATTGAGATTATCGATCCTGGATAATTTAAATGTTCTATAGCTCTGGCGATGTAAACAGAATCCCTTCAAATACCAACTCGTTTCGCTAAAATGAAGCTGATACGGCTCGACGATTCGATTCGTTATCATGCCATTTTTATCTATATAATCAAATGAAATCAACTTTTTCCCTATGATCGATTCTTGGCATGTCTTCAAGGTTTGAAGAATTTCGGACCGACCCTCCCAATCATAAAATGATAAACGGACTGAACCTTTCAGTGACATGGGGTGAACCATGGCCTCCATTTTTTTAATCGTGATTTCAACTTCCTCGCTAATTAGAATTTGTTCCAATCCGCCGAGCGCAGTCAATATATTTTCTAGGTCGGAGCTGTTTAAAAGTCGCTTATCCACCTTGTATTCGTCCATAATACCGTATCCGCCATGAATTCCATGAACAGAATAGATGGGAATGTTGGATAAACTCAGTGTTTCCATATCGCGAAGAATCGTTCTTTTGGAAACGTTAAATAATTGTGCGAATTCTTTTGTTGAAACAATATCTTTTTTCAGCAAAATCATGATTATAGATATTAATCTCTCAACCTTCTCCATAGCCGTCCCTCGTTCGGTATAAAATTTTAAATGGTGACATACGTCTGTCACCACTAATAAATTATACTTCATTTATCAAAAGAAGGAGGTACAACTTTATGTCAGCTATTGCATATTTGAACTTTGATGGAATCGCCGAAGAAGCGATTGAATTTTATTCGGAGGCTTTACAGGCGAACGAGGTAAAAAAAGTGAAATTTAAGGATTTTCCGCAGGATCCAAACTATCCATTGCCAGACAATGAACTCAATATGATCATGGAGTCCTCGGTTGAATTTGCAGGCGGAAAAATCATGATGTCGGATATTTTGCCTTCCATGAAGCAGGTAACGGGTGAGTTGGTGAAAGGAAACAGCATACTTATTAGTCTAGTCATGGAGGATCAACAAGCATTGGAAGAATACTTTAACCAATTGTCTGTTGGCGGCCATGTTGTGATGCCGTTATCCAATACTCCTTGGTCTTCGTGCTTTGGATTGCTGGTTGATAAATTCGGAGTTGCCTGGAAATTTAATCGTGACGCAGATCGCTTCCTGGATAAAGTCATTTCAAACAAACAGTAACGCATTTTAAAACATGGCCTTCCAATGAAAGGCCATGTTTTGATACTCTCATTAGAAAGGAGGAGGATGGGTATTAGCTATGAAAATTGAGCATGTCATTCCAGCAGAATCGAGAGAGGATTTAAGGATTTGGCTGCAGAACCATGGCAAGACCGAGAAGTCTTGCTGGGTATTGGTTAGTATGACGCCAACCCCTGATATGTTGTTATATTTGGACGTCGTTGAGGAAGCTTTATGCTTTGGATGGATTGACGGCATTAAAAAGAAAATGTCCGAAACCGAGCTGGCCCAGAGACTGTCTCCTAGAAGCAAAAAAAGCTCATGGACCGAATTGAATAAAGAACGTGTCCGCCGCCTCGAAAAGTTGGGCTTCATGAGTGACGAAGGCAGAAGAGTTCTTCCTGACATGGATCCCGGTTCTTTCAGAATAGAGGGGGTCATAGAACAAAGGCTAAAGGAGGAAAAACTAGTATTTGAGAATTTCGTGGCATTTCCGGATCTTTATAAAAGAGTTCGGATTGATACAATACAAAGCTATAAGAATCAGCCGGAATTATTCAAGAGCAGATTAGACAAATTCATATCCAACACAAGAGAAAACAAAATGTACGGTCAATGGAACGATCATGGCCGTCTGCTAGAGTATTAATATTTTCTTCCAAACTGAGCATTTCAAATTCATTCCATTTAAAATCAGTATCGGAGCGATTATTGTATTCATCCTCGCAAAGAAACCAGGTCTTCTCATCAGGTGTGATGCATCGTTTTACAACACTTAAAAATTCCAAATAATCATTAGGGATTTCCTTATATCTTGATAACAAGCTGCCAGCTAAATGTAACTGATGATCCTGATTTGTGGTTATCGTCCAACCGTTGTCTTCAGCCCAAATCATAAATTCATTTATTTTGTCATTCATGGTCCACCTTCTCCCAACGTATTCACTCCAATTTCTTATAGGTTCTGATTAATATTCTAGTCAGACTTTTCATATCCTTCTGGAACTCAAAGTGCATTCCATATTTCGATGAGTATCGAATAGAACTCGGTTTATACTATATACAAAAGTACGCCAGTCGATAATAGATGGGGAGAGGTATGGTATGGACATGACAAAACAGCTTGAAAAGCTTACCGCCTTTAAAAAGCTTCACTCTAATTTCTTTATTTTGCCCAATGCATGGGATGCTGCAAGCGCGAAGACTTTCGAGAAGTGCGGCTTCAAGGCCATTGGCACGACAAGTGCCGGCATAGCGGTCTCCCATGGGTACGCGGATCGGAATATGCCCTTCGACAGGATGCTGAATACGGTCCGCAGGATTGTGCAAACGGTGGATATTCCGGTTACCGTGGATATGGAAGACGGGTATGGACAGACGCCTGATGAAGTCGCAGAATCGGTTAAGCAGGTGATCAAGGCAGGCGCGACGGGGATTAACATAGAAGACAGCAGCATGGATCGACAAGCGCCGCTGCATGATATTTTGCTCCAGCAAAACAAATTAGCCGTGATCCGAGGGCTGGGGAATGCCATGGGGTATCCTCTCTTTATCAATGCACGTATCGATGCTTACTGGATCAAGTCTATGCCGCCTGCAGGGAGGCTTGGAGAGACGATCAAGCGGGCCCATGCCTACCTGGAAGCCGGGGCAGATTGTATTTTTGTCCCCGGAATCCAGGAAATCTCCGACATCCAAACACTGCGCCATGAAATAAGCTGTCCGATAAATGTATTGGCCGGGCCGGGAATGCCTTCTGCAAATGAACTTGAAGCGCTAGGAATTCAGCGTATCAGCACCGGCTCAGGACCTTTTCGCGCCGCAATATCGCTTCTGCATCGCATGGGCCATGAAATTTTGGAGGAGGGAACTTTTGAGCACATGACTTTGGGAGTCCTTTCTTACGACGATTTATCGGAAAAGCAGCCTTGGTAGCAATCAACGGAGATAGCGTCTGCGCAGATCCTCATTCCCGCAACGCTATGCTGCCGGTGAATTGGTGGCGATGGAGAACAGTTAAAATGTATCCCTAGAGAGTGGGCTTGCCCCACTCCTTTTTTTATGGGCAGGGATTATAATCCATCGTGACAGTGAAAAGTTTGGATGGAGGGGGGAGTGAACGTCAGAAAGCGGGCTGCTTGCTTCCGATAAAATGTTAGCGCCTTCACAAAAAACCAAGCAAGAATACAACCGGGAGAACAGAAGCTGCGGTGCCTTATTATCGTGTGGCAGATGAATAATCTTGAGGAGGTATTTATGCTTACCATTACAAGAAAAGCAGTTAGTTTGTTGGTCGTGCTTGCCGTAATGATCACAGGATTCTCACCCCGAACTGCGGACGCTGTAGAAATCGATAGCTATTCAATTTCTTCAATGGATATGACGGATGCCGCTGATCCGGCATCTTTGGCACAGACCGCCGCTGCTCCGGCCACGATACAAAATTACCCGATGCCATCCATCTATACCGCATCCAGCGTGTTTTCGTTGAAAGCGAATAACGAAGCGATTCCTGTAATCAGTTATCTGGCTGATTATGATTATGCTCAATTTTCCTTTTCCGGCACGGTCCGTATCGAAGTTACCAACAATGTGCCGATTACATCATACTCCATCAGTCCTCAGGCTAAAAATATCGAAGGCACGGTCAACGGGAACAAGCTAACGTTCTATCTTTCATCCTCTACCTATGTCATCGTGAAAATCAATGACCAGAGGAAGAAGATTGTTATCGCAGCAGATCCCTTGGAGACGGATATTCCCCCGTCCACAGGTGCCGGGATTTATAATGTGACGCAGTCGCCATACCACGCGGATAACACGGGTACAACGCTGGCATCGGGTGCGATTCAGCAGGCGATCGATGACGCCCATCAAGCCGGCGGCGGCGTTGTATTCATTCCGGCCGGTGTTTATAAGAGCGGGAACCTGACATTAAAAAGCAACGTAACCTTTTACCTGGCCGGCGGCGCCGTCATTGTCGGCACGGGCAAGGGGGAAGACTACGTGATTGATTTTCGCAAGGATTCACGAAACGCGGATGGAACGTATTTTATTCGTACTGCCGTAGATTCCACCAATATTACGATACGGGGACGGGGAACCATTGATGGAAAAGGCATTGCGATGCGAGAGCGAAAGATGCCGGCGCCGAATAAGAATGAAGGGTTCCTCAATAACCTGCTCGTTCCGATCGCAACATCCAATTTTACTTTTGACGGTCTAATATTGCGGGATGGCGGTTTTTGGTCGTTTATGGTGGTACGTTCCGACAATGTGACCATAAACAATCTTAAGGGATTCCAGGATTTATACAAAATCGAGAATGACGTTATCGATATCAATGAGAGTCAGAACGTGCTTGTTCAACATTCGATTGCCATCTCGGATGATGACACGTATTCCACTAAAACCTGGCTGCAGACGGGGATGTCCAAAGACTGGCCGGGCGAGCTTGAACATTTGGAGAATGTGGTCTTTGATGACGCTTTTGCATGGACAAGATGCGCGGCTTTCAAGATTGGCATGGGTGTAGCCCAGCCGCAAATCGGCGTAACCATCCGAAATTCGTATGTGTATCAAAGCGCCCGAGCATTGCTTATTGATCATGGATACCAACTGAATACCCTCCCGGAGGAAGGTTACGCCCAAAATATTACGTTTGAAAATATCGACATCGAACGCGTCGGCATCAATCAATTCGGGAACTATTGGCTTGGAGTGTCCACCAGCACTTCCGGCGATGTAAGCAATGTTGTAGTCAAGAACATCCATGTTCGCGAGACCGGCACCCAGAAATCCAGAATTTCCGGGAATGCCACGAAAGGCGGAAGGGTTAACGGCGTCACGTTCACGGATGTTTATGTTGGAGGCAAGCTTGCAACAAACCTGGACGACTTGAATGTTACCGTTAATAACAATGTATATGGTATCGTTTTTGCCAATTCCAAGCCGCCGCTATTCAGCGACAATTTCGAAGACGGAAATACGGCGGGGTGGACGTCGATGTCCGGCGGCTGGACCGTCCCGACAGTCGGCACGAATCACGTGCTGTCCAGCGGGAATCAGACAACCACCTCCCTGATTACCGCTAATAGCGGGGGTTCATGGACGGATTACGTTTATGAAGCCAGATTAAGAATGCCCATCACCAATGCCAACGCGGGCATGGTCTTCAGGGTGCAGGATGCAAACAATTATTATATGTATCGCATTCATTCATCGAATCAACAGCTGGAGTTGTTCAAATCCGTAAATGGACAGCTGACGCTAGTAAACAGTACGCCGTTCACGGCCATTGAGAAACAGTGGTATAAGGTTAAGGCGGTTATGCAAGGGAACACGATTTCCTGTTACGTGGATGGAGAATTAAAGATGGAATGGACCAATCCTGTAACCGAATTGACGGCTGGGGGGATCGGATTCCGGACCACATCGGCGGGCGTCCATTTTGACGATGCCGTGGTTAGTCTCCTCAATAAAGCGCCTGAGGAGATTGCTCTTTCACACAACAGTGTTATTGAAAACACGACGGCGGGAGGCATGGTCGGAAGCTTTTCCACCAGCGACCCTGATGCGGAAGAAACATTTGCTTATATGCTGATAGCAGGGGCAGGGGATGTGGACAACGACAGCTTCACCATTTCGGACAATAAGTTGTTTCTAGCCGTAACGCCTGATTACGAAACCAAGGATAGCTACAGCATCCGGGTCAGGAGTACAGACTCAGGCGGACTGTATGTTGAGAAGACCTTTACGATCCATGTCATGGACGTGAATGAACCTCCCGTGAATCCGGATCCTACGGTCATCCGATTCAGCGACGATTTCGAAGATGGAAATGCCGGAGGATGGACGTCTGTTTCAGGTTCCTGGGATGTAACAACTGACGGCACAAAAGCCTTGATTCAGAATCAAGCTGCTGCTGCAGTCATTGCTGCCGGCGATTCGTGGACGGATTATACGTATGAAGCCAAAGCGAAAATGCCCATTACCAATGCCAACGCAGGCATTCTCTTTAGGGTACAGGATGCGGGTAATTTCTATATGTTCCGAATCCATTCCGCAGCCCAAAAGCTGGAGTTGTACAAATCCGTGGACAACGTCATGACTCTTGTATCCAGTACCCCGTTTACAGCTCAGGCGAACCAGTGGTATACGATGAAGGCTTCCATTGATGGGAACACAATAAAAGGTTATGTGGATGGAGAATTAAAAGTGGAATGGACCAATCCCGAGACGGAATTGACTGCAGGAAAAATAGGATTTCGGACCACTTCGGCAGGCGTCGCTTTTGATGATGCCGTGGTACTGGCATCTGGTCCGATCTAACTAGTACGGCATCCCGTACCATGTCAATAAGAGCCGATCCACAGGTCGAACATCGTTAATGGGATCATACGAAGGAGCTGCCCCTAAAGCCGTGAATGGCTGCTCGGGACAGCTTCGTTTTTTTGCATTGTCGTACAGGGGATGCAGTGACATAATCAAAGAATAGAATTTAACGGAAGGCGTGAAAAGCTTGGAGTATCTCCGCAGGCAATCGTTCCGCAACAAACTCAAGGTCGCTTTTCTGGCTGTCATCGTGCTTTCTGTCCTGATGACCGGAGGATTGTCTTATTATATCTCGGCTGCCACGCTGGAAAAGAATGCGCTGAAGCTCACGCAGGACACGGTGGTCAGGTCAGCACAGATCGTGGATGAGAAGCTGAATAAACTGATGCTGATTATGATGACGTTTATGATCAGCCAGCCTTTCTACGACATGCTGAAGGATGCCGCCTCCGAGGATGCCAGCAGATATTACACGCATCTGAACGATCTTGATAACGTTTTCTCGCAGGCGCGGATTGCCGAGCCGCTTATCCAATCGATCTACGTATTTACGCCGATCGGCGAATTTTATCCTTCGTCCATGAACCGCAATCGGCTCACCGCATTCGAGGACACCGTGCTGTATTCGCGCATCGAACAGGAGAAAAAGAATCTGTGGGTGGAGGGGCATGAGGACATGCTATTCTCCGGCAAGGAACGTGTCATTTCGCTTATTCTGGAGCCGATCTTTGACACGCCGGTCAGCGGTGTCTATATTGTCGTGAATATCCGTGAGGACGGCTTCCGCAAGCTGGTGCAGGGAAACACCGCGGAAGGAGCGTCCAGCTTCTTGCTGAACGCTGATGGAGATACGGTTTACCCCGTGAAGGAACCGCTGGTCAGGCAAGCGGTGGAGACGGGAGATTTGAGCGGCATGATGAACCGCTCGGAGGGAAGTCAGCCTTTTGATCTGGACGGCCAAACCTATCTGCTTAATTATGCCCGTCTCGGCATAGCGGATTGGACGATGACCACCATTCGTTCCCGGGCCGACGTGCTCCATGGCATGGTATACGTCAAATGGCTGATCGCCGGGGTTACGCTGGCAGCTTTTACCGTCACCACGTTGATTTCGGGCGCATTTTCACGCTATTTGCTAAAGCCGCTGCAAGGGCTTCTGAAGGTGATGAAGCGGGTCGAGAACAACGATCTGACCGCCCGTTTTGAGAGCGGCAGCGGAGATGAACTGGCTCAAGTGGGATTTCGGTTTAACCGGATGCTGGAACAGATTGTGGTGTTGATTGATGAGGTTACGGAAGCGCAGACGCATAAGCGAACTGCAGAGATCAAGGCGCTGTCGGCGCAGATGGACCCGCATTTTCTGTACAACACGCTCAATACCATCTACTGGAAATTGAAACTGAAGCAGATCGAACCGTCGCAGCAAATGGTCATGTCGCTCTCCCGCCTGTTCCAACTCGGGCTGAACAATGGTCAGGAAATTACGACAATGTCGAAAGAGCTGGAGCATGTGCGCCAGTATTTGGAACTGCAGTTAAGCTGCTATGAAGACTTATTCTCTTATGAGATCCATGTACGCGAACCGGAGGTGTCATCGATTTCGATTCCACGCATCATTTTGCAGCCGCTGGTCGAAAACAGCATTTTGCACGGTTTTCGCGACCTGAAGAACGGCGGCCTAATCGAAATCGAAATTAGCGGGGATGAGAAACGCTGGACGATTGCCGTACGCGATAACGGCAGGGGCATGGATGAGGCCCAAGTGCGCGCACTCTTTTGGCTAGAATCGAAAAAGGGATATGCGGTGTCTAATTTGATCCGGCGGCTCCGGCTCTATTATGGGGACGGTGCGGAATTTCACGTAGACAGTGCGCCGGAACGCGGAACCGAAATACGGATTTCTTTACCCAAGAAAGGGGAGCATTTGGATGAGCAATCCTGAAGCGATCAGTCTTTGCATTATCGACGATATTAAGAGCGTGGTGGACGGGTTGACCGCCATGAACTGGGAAGAGCAAGGGATTCGGGTCGCAGGTGTATCGAGCAATGGAGAAGAGGGGCTGAAGCTGATCAGCGGGTTGTGTCCGGATCTGGTTATTACCGATATCCGGATGCCGATCATGGACGGGTTGAGCATGCTGCGTTTGGTTCTGGAAGAGAATCCCGGCTGCAAGGTCATTCTGATCAGCGGCTATGCCGACTTTGAATATGCGCAGCAGGCGGTGCAGCTCGGGGCATTTGATTTTGTGGTGAAGCCCTTCACAGAAGAAGAGATGATGTCGGCTGTGCTGCGAGCCAAAGCAGAGGTTATGGAAGAGAGGTCCAAACGGATAAGTTTGTGGGAAATGGAGAATAAGCTTCGCGAGAGCATGCCGGCGCTGCGGCAGGAATACTTTGGGCTGCTCGTAAGTCACCGCACATCATGGGAAGAGGCATCGGAACGGTGGGATTTTCTGAATATTGAATTGGAGCCGCACGGCTTCGTCGTGATGCTGATTGAAATTGATCGTTTCCGGGAGCAAGTTGCCGAGCTGGCCGTGAAGGAGATGGAGCTGATCCGGTTCTCGCTGTTGAATATTATGCAGGAGACGCTTGCCCATTATGCGCACAGCGTTCTTTTCCGTGCCCGTCATGATCAGTACCTGGCCGTACTGAACGATTCAGGACCGTCCAGTCCGATCGAAATTGCCGAGCAGTGCTGCCGGAATATTGAACGATACACCAAGTTTACGATCTCGGTCGGGGTCGGCGGCAGAGCGGAGGAGATCAGCGGGCTCCCGGATTCTTATCGCCAGGCTCATCGGGCGCTCTCCCATCACTTATTCACTGAAGGCAATGCCGCCATTATGTATGACGATATCCATCAGAGCGGAAGCCAGGAGCCGCTGGCACTGGAGTACAAGGACGAGCTCCTGCTGGCCCTTCGTTCCGGGAATGCTGTCCGGACGGACGCGATTCTGTCCACGATTTCGGAAGCGCTGCAGAAACGGATCTCCCGGCAAAGTCCGGATTATCTCCTCAGCCTGTACGATGAGCTGGCCGCTTCAGCGATCCGCACGCTTTACGAAATGGTTTCATATTCGGAGATACAGCCGATGATTCAGAAATTCAGAACGGTACAAGGGACGGCGGGGCTGCCGCTGGCCTCTTTGCAGCGTCAACTGCATGCCTTGTGCACGGAGGGAGCCGAGCTGGTTCGCCGAAACAGCGTATCCGAAGGGCAGAAGGTTATTTATCATGCCATAGGCTATATCAAGGGCCGCTTGTCCGAGGATATTACCGTTGGCGAATGTGCAGCGCATGTGCATCTAAGCGCCAGCTATTTTTCCAGCTTATTCAAGCAAGTGACCGGGATGACGGTCACGCAGTTTATCACCTCGGAACGCATTCACAAAGCGAGACAGCTGTTGGTAGAGGGAGCGCAGGTGCAGGAGGTGGCTGCGGCGGTAGGGTATGAGGAGCGCAGATATTTCAGCGAGATGTTCAAGAAGATCACCGGCCAGACACCGTCGGAATTCAGGGCGGGCTATCACATGGACCGGCCGGAGGCGTGAGGCGAGTGCTGCAGGAGACCATAGAATTCTATCCCTTGAGAGTGAATTTGCCTCACTCCTTTTCCGAGAACGGGATTCTATAATAAAAAACGAGCTCACAATACAAACGTTAATCAAAGGGGTAGAATGTATGCGAAAAAAATGGTTAAGCCTCGGCTTGAGCCTCATTCTGGCCGCCGGGATCGCAGGCTGCGGCGGGAGCGACAACAACAATGGCAATGGCGGTACGACGAATGGCAAGCCTGACGGCGGAACGGCAGCACCATCAACCGAGACGGGCCAACCCGTACAGCTTAAATACTGGACTGACGACCGTCATGACCAGGAGTATATCAAGGAATTAATCAACAAGTTCAACGAAACTAACGGCGATAACATCCAGGTGGAATTGACGGTCATGTCCGAGAATTACGCGCAAAGCGTCGACATTGCATTTTCCAGCAACCAAGCGCCGGATGTACTGCGTCTCAAGAGCGCCAATACATCCGGATTCGTCAAAAAAGGGTATCTCGCGCCGATTGACGAGTATTTTACCGATGACTTGAAAGCGAAGTTCGGCAGCCTGCTGATCGACGATGTCAACCGTTTTGACGGCAAGGTGTACTCGCTCGCCAATACCGGCCTCACCATGCGCCTAGTCTACAACAAGGATCTTTTTGCCAAAGCGGGCATCGAGAATCCTCCGAAGTCGCTGCAGGAAATGGTGGAGGATGCCAAGAAAATTACCGAAGTCGGCAAAGCCGAGGGCATCTATGGTTTTGCGCTGAACTTCAAAAATCCGAAGCAAGCATTTGACCGTTCCGTCCGGGAGATTCTTTCCTTGAGCGGTTATCAGGGACTTGGCTTTGATCTGAAAACAGGCCAATTCGATTTCGAGCCTTACTCGCAGGTCATTGAATATTTCAAGCAAATGCATAAAGACGGAAGCATTCTGCCTGGAGCGGAAGCGCTGGATATCGACCCGCTGCGCGCCCAGTTCGCCGCAGGCAAAATCGGGATGTATCTTTCCTTCTCGACGGAGCCGGGAGTGTACATGGATCAATTCCCGACCGAAATCAACTGGGGGGGCGCGTTGGCTCCAACGCTGGACGGTGAGATCAAGGGAACTTCCGAAATCGTGTCCGCCGGAACGTGGCTCGGCATCAGCGCCCAATCGGCCAATAAGGAAGCGGCTTGGAAATTCATGCAGTATATGTACGGCGATGAGGTTCTGAAGACCTATCATGAAAAAGGCTTCGGTATTGCCATTGTGCCAAGCATTGTAGAACAGGCTAAAGATCCGGAGATCAATGGCATGGAAGGCTTCCTGGTCGGGGAACACGACTCGCTCTGGCCTGCTTCGCCAAACGTTACTCCGGAGGGTTCCACCTATGCGGACGCTTTCTTCAAATATATCCTTACCGATGAAGACCTAAAAGCGGTTACGGAGGATTTAAACACAAGATACAACGCCGCATTGTCCAAGGCGGTGGAGAAAGGTGAGGTCACTGTAACGCCGAACCCAGCCTTTGATCCAACGAAACCGCAGGGAGAATAACAGGCAAGGATGGGGCTGCCGCACACTTTTTTGGCGGATGCCCCTTTTCTTTCCCCGAAGGAGGAACGAATCGTGAGTATGAAATGGAGACGGCTGGGGGAGAATGCTCTGTTTCTGTCCCCCAGCATCATTTTGACGGTGGCTCTGGGTATCTATCCCTTGTTATGGATGCTGCGTTATATGTTTTATGACTATGCCGGGTATGGCGATGCGCTGTTCGTTGGGCTGGACAATTTCCGTCGGCTGATGCGCGATGCGTTGTTCTGGGAATCGGTTGGCAATACCTTTATCTATGCCGGGGGCAAGCTGCTGCTAACGCTGCCGTTGTCCCTGCTGCTCGCGGTCATCCTGAACGGCAAGCTGCGGGGCGGAAATCTGCTGCGCGGGATCTATTTTATGCCGACGATCATCAGCACCGCGGTTATCTCCGTGGTGTTCTATACGATCTTCAATTCCTATAACGGGATGGTAAACACCGTATTGATGAAGCTGCATCTTGTCTCGCAGCCCATCGACTGGCTCGGCCCAAAGCATGCGATGCTTACGGTCATTCTTGTGGCGGTATGGGGCGCGGTCGGTAACTATATGCTGCTGTTTCTGGCTGGCTTGCAGAGCATTCCGCAGGATTTGTACGAAAGTGCGGCCATGGACGGCGCGAATGCAGGAAGAAGGTTCTGGAGCATTACGCTTCCGATGCTGGCTCCGGTTGCCCAGTTGGTCATTATGCTTGCGATTATCGCATCCCTGAAAGGCTATGAGAGCATTATGCTGATCACGGAAGGCGGACCGATCGGCAAAACCGAGGTCATGTATCTCTATCTGTATAAACTGTTGTTTCCGGTTTCCACGGGTTCGCCTGTGGAGCAGCAGCTTGGATACGGCAGCGCCGTTGGCTTCGCAACCGCTGTTATTGTGGGTGCGATCACGGGTTTGTATTTCTTATTAAGCCGTAAAATGAACAAGCTTTATTAGAGTTTCTTTTTAAAACCCACTTAACATGATTTTTGAACAAGCACTATATGCAACAATAGACGCCAACTTAGCGAAGGCCCTTACGATTTGACAACAACGCCGCAGACCGATTGATCATGAACGGCTGCAGGCGTGCAGGAGGATCAGCAGATGAACGAACAGGAATTACCCCAACAGCCGGATGCGCGCGGCCAAATCGCCGCCCGCCCGCCTTCCGGCCACATAGGCAGAATTGCGGGCCGTACGGTGATGTGGTTGTTCTTATTGATAACGGCGATACTGACATTATTTCCCCTGTTGATGACTTTGTCCGGATCGCTCAAGACCGGCGCCGAAATGATGACCGGCGGGAGCCTGCTGCCGGCCAAGCTGCAGTTCGTCAACTATGCCGAAGCCTGGAAGCAGGCTAATTTTGCCCGCTATACCTGGAACAGCGCTTTTGTCAGCATTATGGTTACCGCAGGCACCCTGCTGGTAGCTGCCATGGCGGCTTATGTGGTGGACCGTCGCCATTTTCCCGGCAAATCCCTGTATGTTACGACGCAGGCGTCGATGATGTTTATATCCGTCGGTGCGATCGTGCTGCGCCCGCAATTCGATTTGATGGTCGCGCTGAACCTGAATACCACGCTGTGGGGCGTGATCCTGATTCTGATCAGTGCCCATTCCAGCACATTTTTTATGCTGCTGGGTTTCTTCAAAGCGATTCCCCGCGAGCTTGACGAAGCGGCCATGGTGGACGGCTCCGGCTTTGTCCGAACCTTCTTCCGGATTATTCTCCCGCTCCTGACGCCGGGGCTTGGCGTTGCCGGGCTGTTTGCTTTCCGCCATGCCTGGAACGAATACATTCTGCCGCTGGTCTTCACGATGACGAATCCTCAGCTGCAGACCCTCACCGTCGGGCTGGCGAATCTTCGTTACGGTTCTTCCGCGGCCATGCAGATCCATTTGATGATGGCGGGAGCATGCCTGTCGATTCTGCCGATGCTTCTCGCTTATATTGTGGCGAACAAATCCTTTATTCAAGTGACGGCGGGTTCAGTGAAAGGTTAATTTCATAATTCATAAACAAGGAGTTTGATGCATATGAGCGATATTATAGTGGGGCATTTGTTTTCCAGCCCGATCATGACCCGGCATTCCGCGAATCCGATTCTGACTCCGGGTGATGTGCCCTACGGTCCGGCGTTGGTCTTTAATGCCGGAGTTACCAAATTTAAAGGCAAATATGTGATGGTTTTTCGCAATGACTACGGTGATGAACTTAAAGGGATTGTCGCCCCTCATCATACAACGAATCTGGGGCTGGCCTTCAGCGATGACGGCATTAAGTGGGATGCGCAGCCGGAACCGTGCTGGTCTTGGCATGATGAAGAGGTCATCCGCGTGTATGATCCGCGTCTAACGGTAATCGGCGAACAATGTTATATGTGCTTTGCGGTCGATACCAAGCACGGGCTGCGCGGCGGCATCGCCGTCACCGAAGATTTCAGATCCTTCGAGGTGCTGAGCCTATCGCTGCCGGATAACCGCAACATGGTATTGTTCCCGGAGCGGATCGGGGGCAAGTACGTCCGGCTGGAGCGCCCGATGCCTGTATACAGCCGGGGGGGGATAGACCGCTTCGACATGTGGATGAGCGACTCGCCTGACCTGAAATACTGGGGCAACTCCAAGCTGCTGCTGGCGGTTGAAGATGTTGCTTATGCCAATGACAAGGTAGGACCAGGCGCTCCGCCCGTCAAAACGGACAAAGGTTGGCTGACCCTGTTCCATGCCGTGGACATCGATCGCAGCCGGGGGAAGAACGGATGGGAGGACAGCTGGAAGAAGCGCTATACGTCCGGCATTTTACTGCTGGATCTTGCCGATCCCAGCCGGATCATCGGCATGGCGGAGACGCCGCTGCTTGCCCCGGAAGCCGATTATGAGACCGATGGGGGCTTCCGCAATCATGTTATTTTTCCGGGGGGCATGATTCTGGAGGATACCGGAGAAGTCAAAATCTACTACGGCGCGGCCGATACCGTAGAATGCCTGGCGACTGCGCATGTAGATGATTTGCTGCATCTTTGTCTGAAAGGCACAGTCCATAAGTAATGATGACATGTTGATACAGAATGGGGAGGGTTTCTATGAAAGGACATATTACGTTGCCATCCGTCAGCATTCCGGTTAGCCGCGAGGTGGATGTGCTTGTCATCGGCGGAGGCGCCTCAGGCATCGCTGCGGCCATTGCCGCTGCGAAAGGGGGGGCGAAAACAATGCTGGTGGAGCAGCGAGGATTCCTTGGCGGCATGGGCACGGTTGCGCTCGTTCCGGCTTTCTGTCCCTTTACGGATAAGCGGAAGCCGATTATCCGCGGTCTCGGCCTTCAATTGATGGAACGGATGAAGCAGGCATGCGATCCTCAGTACCGTGAGGAATATCAAGAGATGCTGGATTGGGTGCCGATCGATCCCGAAGTGCTGAAACGGGTTTATGATGATGCCATTCTGGAAAGCGGTGTGACGCCGCTGTATCACACCTTTGTTTACGATGTTGTCCTGTCTGAGGACCGCCGGAAGGTTGAAGGTGTCGTTGTCGTTAACAAAACAGGACGTTCTTTCATCCCCTGCAGGTATATTATCGATTGCTCGGGAGATGGGGATGTTGCCGCATTGGCGGGAGCTCCTTTTCAGAAGGGCGGGGAAGCGGGCGAGCTTCAGCCCGGCAGCATGTGCTATCTGCTTGCGAATGTGGACCGTCCAAGGTTCAGACGGTACCTGGAGGAGAGCGGGGATACGGGCCAACTGCACAAGACGGTGGAGCTGGCGATCGAGGACGGTGCGCTGCCGGAGGGCCGCAAGTCGATCTCCGGCCTTGCTTGGGTCAGCGACTATTTGGTAGGCGTCAACTTCGGCCATGTATTCGGCGTGGACGGCACCCTTGCCGAGGATTTGACACGGGGGGCGATCGAAGGGCGCCGCACGGCGGAACGCCAGCTGCAGTTCTTCCGCCGCTACGTGCCGGGCTTTGAGCGCGCCCATATGGTAGCGAGCGGTGAGCAGCTCGGCATCCGGGAGACGCGGCGGATTGAAGGGGACTATATCCTGACGGTCGATGACTTCCTTGCTGCGCGTTCCTTCCCGGACGACATTGCCCGCAACGCATACTACATCGATATTCATCTCGCCAACAGCAAAAGCGAGATGACTTTTAACCACCTGCCGCCCGGGGTTTCACACGGCGTACCGTACCGGATCATGCTGCCGATTGGCATCGACAACCTTTGGGTTGCCGGACGCTGCGTATCCTCGGACCGAGCAGTGCAAGGCTCCCTTCGGGTGATGCCGAACTGCTTCTCCATGGGCCAGGCCTCGGGAACGGCGGCTGCATTGGCGCTGCGGGACGGCACCGGCTCGCGCGGCATTTCCGTAGCCGAACTTCAGCAGCGGCTGCTGGAGCAGGATGTATGGCTGGGAGAAGATTTCATTCCGGCTGATAAGCAGAAGGGAGGGAATGCGCCGTGAAGCAGCTTCCATTAACGGATGAGTGGTTTCACGGTGCCGTGTCGCTCGAACACGGGGAGGATGGTATCAAGCCGTGGCGTATTCCTTACATGGATTACGAGCTGTATCCGCCTGGGGGAATCGATGGCAAAGCCGAGATATGTGCCGGTGTTCGCCTGCGGCTGCGGACGGACTCTACCGAGGTGGCCGTATCTTTTGCACCGCTTGCGGACGCCGCCGCCATGGATTGCGTTGCAGAAGGTAGACTATGCCAGACGCTCAGCCTGTCCGGCGGAGCAACAGAAGCCTTGTTCAGCGGACTTAAGGACGGAATCAAGGATGTGGAGATTTGGCTCCCTCAAAATATAGGAATAACCGTCACCGGCCTACGGACTGATGCCCATGCCGTCGGAGTCCCGCTGCCGGACACCCGGCCCCGCTGGATTACGTACGGGAGCTCCATTACCCAGTGCGTCGGGGCTTCCAGCCCCTCCCGCGCTTGGCCAGCCATTGCCGCCGAAGCCTGCGGCTTCAGCTTGACCAATCTCGGCTTCTCCGGCAACTGCCACATGGAACCGATGATCGGGCGTCTGATTCGCGACTTGCCGGCCGATTTCATCTCGATATGTGCAGGCGTGAACATCTATGGCGGGGGCACCTTAAGCCCTCGCATGTTCAAGCCGCTGCTGATTGGCCTGCTGGAGACGATACGCGACAAACACAGGGATACCCCGCTGCTTGTCATTTCTCCGATTTATGGCACCGTCCGCGAAACGCAGCTCAATTCGCTGGGCTTCACCCTGCCCATCATGCGGGAATTCATCCGCGAGGCCGTGGAGCTGCTAAGGGCTCGGGGCGATCGCCAGTTATACTATCAGGACGGCTTGAAGTGGTTCGGTCCGGAGGATGAAGCCTTTCTGACGGATGGCCTACACCCTGGAGCCGAGGGGTATGAGCTGCTGGGCCGGCGTTTCCGCAATCTTCATGACTTTGCGTTACGGGCTGTACATCGAAACGCGGAGTGAGGAGTTTCTATTAAATTCGGGATAACCAATTGGAATCATGGCGGATCATTTTTGGACTTTCTTTTGATTGGACGAAAAGAACTTGAAGACCTTAAAGCCGCATCCTATGCGGCTTTTTTTGTTTGAAGTATATAAATTCTTGTTGTTACTTAAGTCAGGTGCATTTACTGCTTATTAAGCTAATAGGCACTTTTATGGAATATCTTATCCATTTAGGGTTGATGAATTGGTATGTTAAACTATTTTTTCGACTGCAATATGAACTAACATTCGCGAAAATAAACTAGCAGCTTCATATAGCAGCATTAAATCATCCTACTTACAGGATGAATGTATCAGAAAGGAAGTACAGCTTTGCCTAAGCACATAAAGATCTACGCACCAATACTTATTATTATCATCATTATAAACGTTGCGGTGTACAGGCATTTGGAAAACCAGGCATCTGTTAGATACAACGGCCTCCATTCCCTGTATCAGCTGAAGAACGACTCGGTATTTGCCTATTTAGTGAAGCACGCTTCTGAAACGATTTCGCTTGCTGATACGCTGATGGCGATCAGCGAGTCGAAGGAAAATGAAGATCCTGCCAAGATACGGCAATGGATCGATAAGGCGAAGATCCAAGCGGAGGAAATCGATGAGCAGCTATTAACGATCATTGAATTTAGCGATACCTTCCCCAACAACGCGGTTCCCAAGCTTTCAGTTAATAATACGGCAATGACAATGGATAACCAGGAGGACATGTTTATTCTCGCTTTTCAGGCAAGGACATGGCGACCGTTATACCAAATAAGCTATTCGTATTGGAAGTCTAATCCAAAAACAATTGACGCCAAGACCAGAGAAACCTTGCGCTCGCTTGCGACTGAACTCCGTGAGTTAAACCAAACGATTATGTCGTTCAAGGATGCCGCACATCACATGTTTTTCGAGGATCAAATAGAGTCATATAAAGCGGAAATGCTGCGGCAGTTGAAACCACATCTTGAACGATTGAAAAAGATCCAAGAAGACTTTACGAGCCAAAAATAAGACGAATGAATGGAATGGGCAGCATGCTAAACCATAATCTAATGAAGATAATGGGTTTTATAGAAAAATAAACCTCGGCCTGGTAAACTACCAATATAAAGTTTGAGGAGGAACCAGGCTTGAAGAGTTTTGTGAAAAATTCTGGCCGCATCACTATGATGTTGTTCATTGCATGTAGTGTCGGTTGCAGCGCTAGTGAACAAAGCAATCCACGCATCCGAGAAGAGATAGCAACGAAAGAAGCTGTTGAGTCCATGAATATGAATCCCCATGCTGATTCAGGAACCGACGAATTAAGCCAAGCCGGAGAACGGTATGGGTCCAATATTATGTACTCCATTAAGATGTATCTCGAAAGACCGGAAGTTTCTCAAGCATTTCGCAATCAACTTGCCGAAACGATAGAGCTTGGATATGACTTGTATCGAAAGAAGGACATTCCGGAGTTCGAATCTTTGGTAGTCCATATAAAAAAAGATAATCGATCAGAGGTAAAGGAAATATATGAGAAACTCATAACGATTTACCCTCTACCCACCAGAACGATCAGAGGTGCAGGCTTCAACAGCACTAAAGACGAAACAGTAAAGGCCGTTGAATCCTAATGAGCGCTCATCTATAGCTTGCATGATGAAATAGTTTTGATTTAGATTAATTTCTATTTCCCAATCTGTATGGCTTATAGAAAGCACGAATGTCACGAGCTAGAAGCTCAGGTTCTTCCATGGCGGTAAAATGTCCGCCGGATGGCATCGAAGTCCAGCGAGTAACGTTTAAGTTACGTGAGGCCCATTCCTTGGGCGGCAGCAAGATGTCTTCCGGAAACAATGCGATGCCTGTCGGTACCTCGATATAGCCCAATGGCGGTAATGAATGTGAATTCTCATAATACATGCGTGTTGACGATCCCATCGTATTCGTAACCCAATAAATCATAATGTGGGTGAGGAGTTCATCCTTGCTGAATCTTTGCTGGAGGTTACCCTTACAATCACTCCATGATCGGAATTTTTCGATCATCCAGCCTGCCAAACCTGCCGGCGAGTCGGAAAGTCCATATGCAAGGGTTTGGGGGCGTGTCGATTGAATCGACATATAGCCACCTTCCAGAGCAATCCATTCCGAAGCGCTTGTCTTGTATCGCAGTTCTTCTTGCGAGAGATTAGCCTGACCAGATGCATTCATGAGATTTCTGATAATGCCGATATCGGTCAGGTGAATTCCAAATAATAACTCGGGATGGTTTGCTGCCAGATATCTTGTAACGCCGGAGCCAATATCTCCGCCTGCGGCAGCAAATTTTTTATAGCCTAATTCTTTTGTCATCAGTTTAGCCCACATTTCGGAGACGCGATTATTGTTGAATCCAGGTTGTTTGGGGCTGCTTGAGAACCCGAATCCAGGTAATGAAGGGACAACCACATCAAAAGAGTCCTCGGAATGACCACCATGGCTGGCCGGATCCGTAAGGAGGGGGATGATTTTTTGGTAACGAAGGTAGCTGTCGGGCCATCCGTGAGTAAGAATAATAGGCATGGGGTTAGGTCCTTTTCCACGCTCGTGCACGAAGTGCACATCCATGTCATCGATATTGCAGCTATACTGGGAATAACGGTTCAACTCAGCTTCTTGTGCCCGCCAATCGTAGTGGTCCCGCCAGTACGAAACCAGCGACTTTAAATAGCTTAATTCCGTGCCTCGTTCCCAACCCGAGTGTTCTAGCTGATCAGGCCAACGGATGTGATGAAGTCTGTATTTGAGATCGGCAAGGATCTCATCGGAGACGTGAATATGATAACGTTCCATCGACATATGGATCTCCTCCTTTAGTTGTTACATCGCTATTATATCCCGCACCTATGTGTGGTACACTGGCTTAAATGAAGCATCTGACTATACGATTTGATAGGTGATTGCTATGCCGCAAGTAGACCGTCACAAAAACCGCACCGTGTACATTGAATTTGCCGCAACAGAGGATTTTAGTGTGCTTCCTTATCCTGAACGTCTTACCCTGGTTCTCATTACGTCAGGAAGTTTAAGCGGGATATTAAACGAACGACCAATTAAAATTTCCGCACCGGGCGTCCTTTGTCTTGCTGAAGAAGATGAGATGAAAGTCGTTGAGAGACAGAACGTGGCTGCACAATCCTTTCGTTTTCACCCTGCATTCCTTAACACTGTAACACTTTCCGAAACGCAGAGTTACATTCCTACGGGTCCGAGTATACAAAGGGGTCTTTCGCTTTTTCAAAGAGATGATCGAAACTCTGGTGTACCTCGTGTAACGGAAAAAGCATACCCGCGTATATTCGAGTGGTTCTTCATACTCGGTACGGAAGTGCAAGCGCAAAGTGATGAACGCTGGGTATGCAGAATAAAAAAATACCTCATTCAAATTTTAGGTTTACTGGAGGATCTAAATCATAATAGTGAACAATCCCCGGTTGATTTGGTATTGGAATATATACACACCAACTATCCCAAAAAGATTTCGTTGGAAGATTTGACGAATTGCGCTCATTTGAACCGTGTGACGCTAAATAAGCTGTTTCAAGAGAGATGCGGAAATACAGCTATCGGTTACTTGCTTTCCTATCGTTTAAACGTTGCGTGCGATCTTCTGACACATACAGGTATGAAGCTTGATGAAATTGCACGCGATACCGGATTCGAGTATGACACTTACTTTATTAAGCAATTTCAAGCTAAAAAAGGTATTTCACCTACAAAGTATAGGAACATGACTCGTAAGTTCGCGACTGAACAATAGAAGATGAGGAAGGATCAATAAAAAGTCCGAAGCGGGGAGGAAATATGCCTGCTATCTAACTCGCCTTGACCGAAACATATATCTTGTGTTAAATTTTTTTCATGTAATAACGATGATGAACAATGGGAGGGATAAAGTGATGACTGCTTCTGAGATTGTAGATGTAAACGTGAACCTGTCATGTAAAGCGATGTTTGACAAGGTTCACATAATTACAAATCAGATACCGGAACTTTATCCTTCTATGCATATATACAGTTAGCGACTTATTTATAGTTAGTCTCTTATTTTTGTATAGGTATAGTTAGGTTAATGTACGCAAAAAAGCACCGGTGAGCTGGTGCTTTTTTGCGTTTTCTCCGTTTAAAGGGAGATAGAAATGAAGCATTTATCTAAGTATGAAAAAATACGTAAGATCTTATCGGCTCTAAATCAACCGAATTATAGATATTCGCAAATAGCAGAGGCAATCTTCAAGAACAAGATCGGAAATTTCGAAGCAATGAACAATTTGCCTAAGCCTGTAAGAAATGAATTAATCAAAGAGCTTGGAAACAATGTGTTAAGCATCACACCAAAAATGGAGCAGAAATCCAACCAAGTTAGCAAAATTTTGTTTGCTATCCCAGGCGATGAATACATTGAATCCGTAAGGTTAAGTTATCAAACGGGCTGGGAATCCTATTGTATCTCTTCGCAGTGCGGCTGCGGATTTGGTTGTACATTTTGCGCTACGGGAACACTCGGTTTGAAGAGGAATCTTACAACGGATGAAATAACGGATCAACTGCTTTATTTTACTTTGAATAACCATCCCTTGGACAGTGTGTCTTTTATGGGAATGGGAGAGGCACTTGCAAATCCCTATGTATTTGATGCTTTGCATGTGCTGACGGATCCTAAACTTTTCGGTTTAGGACATCGAAGGATTACGGTTTCTACCATAGGTTTATTACCTGGAGTAAAAAAGTTGACGAAGGAATTTCCACAGATTAATTTAACGTTCTCGCTTCATTCACCATTTCATGATCAGCGAAGCGAGTTAATGCCCATTAACAATCATTTTCCATTAGAAGAAGTTTTGACCGTGTTGGACGAGCATATTCAGCAAACAAAGCGAAAGGTTTACATTGCTTATATCCTGCTAAGGGGTATCAACGATTCAACTAAACATGCTGAAGCCGTTGCTGATTTGTTGCGTGGAAGAGGGTCGTGGGAACATTTATATCACGTCAATCTAATTCCATACAATTCCACTTATGCCACATCACAAAGTTTTGTAGAGTCGGATCAGAACAGCATCAATATGTTCCTTAGAATCTTGAAGTCAAAGGGAATCCATGTCACCGTGAGGACCCAATTCGGATCAGACATCAACGCAGCATGCGGTCAACTATATGGATCAAACGGTAACATTTAATAAGTCGATCAACTAACCAGGAGGAATACAATGTTCTTAAAAAATACATCTATAACACATGTGATTCTCCATGCAGAGCCGGTTTTGAGTATTTGCATGGAGCAGCCAACAAAATAGAAACTGGCTTTGCTGCTTGAACAATAATTTCAAGGAGTGAGTCGTTCGTGAGATATATTAATGCTTCTGTCGTCTTGCCGGAGGAACTAGTAGAACAATTACAGGAATATGTCCAAGGCGAATACCTCTATATACCAGCTAGAAAAAATGAATTTAAAGTCTGGGGAGAGCTGTCTGGCGCACGAAAAGAAATTAACCAAAGAAATGATGCTATCGTGGGTGCGTATTTATCTGGCGCTTCAGTCGAGGAACTCTCAGAATCATTCTTTTTATCAACCTACGCTATCAGAAAAATAATTTATCAGAAATAATTACCTACGAATCCCTTCAAGCGTGCTAAAATCCAGCACTGTTACTTGAAGGGATTTTTTAATGCAAAAAAACGGGACATCAGAGCAGCCACTTATATGTGATGCAGCTTACGTTAACGAATAAAAAATACTACAACATCGTTTTGTATATAGAGCATACATTTTCGATCTGTTATCGTGAAGATGTAAGAGAAACATGGGGATAACCCATTTAAAAAATGTATCAGGAGGGGGTCGAAGTGATGGATGTTATCGTAAATACTTCGATTGCAGTATAAGTGAGCAGGAAGAAAAAGTTGATATTCTAAATCTAACAAAACAACTGATTATCATTATTTCTGCTCACTATTGAGCTATACGTTCCCATAAAAAATCCACATATTTATGATGATAATCAGGAGGTAGCTAAGATTGTTAAACGTTTCTATTTATAATATGGAAGGTAAAATTACGGGCGAGATGGAGCTTGAAGAATCCATCTTCGGGGTGATTCCCAACAAATCGGTACTGCATGAAGCTGTTGTTAACCATCTAGCGAACAAGCGACGTGGGACACATTCGACTTTAACCCGTGGCGAAGTTAGAGGTGGAGGTAGAAAACCCTATAAGCAAAATAAAATTGACAGATCGAGGGCGGGTTCCATTCGGATGCCGCACTGGCGTCACGGAGGGATTGCGTTTGGTCCCAAACCTCGTGACTATGGTTATAGCCTTAATAAAAAGGTTAAACGTCTTGCGATTAAATCAGCTTTATCCGCCAAGGTGCAAGATAACGAACTCATCGTAGTTGACCGTATTAAACTTGAAACTTACAGGACAAAATCGATCATTGCCATGCTTACAGCTCTTTATGCCAATAAGAAAGTGCTTATTGTAACACCTGAGGCGGATCAAATCGTGTATAAAAGTGCAAATAACATTCCGGATGTGCAGACAACTGATGCCAAATCGCTGAATGTATATGATGTTCTTAATTGTGATTCGTTCATCATAGCTAAGGATGCAATTAGAATAGTTACAGAAATCTATACCTAATAAGTACACGTGGAGTGATGAAGAAAAGTACAAAACCCATATGAACTACTAGAGTCGCAGAACAACGATCTTATTGGCTTTGTCTCTCCAATTTATCTTCGTGCTCTTGAGTTTTACAATATCCTTCCGCATTAAAGATACTTAAGAGGATTTTAACCATTGGATAATTATAACATTGACAACTGCAGGCTTTTCCAAAATAATAGAATGTAATTGAATACTGGTACCTTTAATTCAGTCCAGAGAGGCTGGCAAGGGCAGCGGATTTTTATAATCACGCGTGATTCAGAGCGTATTCAGTCAGGGATGCTCTGCGTCTTCGCGCGGGTTATGATGTAATGAAAGAGGCTACTTGTCAGTGAAGACTTGACGAGTAGCCTCTTTTTTCTGCTTCTTTGGTATCAGAACACTTTAACCTGGAGGTATTCTGATGAGCAAACAAGATCAAGAGTTTTCGTGGCAAGCGGTACCGAAAACGCAGAGAAACCATTTTTGGAAGACGTTATCCGTTATGTTAGGGTTCACATTCTTTTCCGCAAGCATGCTTGCGGGAGGGACGCTCGGAGTCGGCTTGACGTTCATGGAGTTTATTGGAATCGTGCTTGCGGGTAATTTGGCACTCGGTATCTACACAGGAGCGCTGGCACATATCGCTGCAAAAACGGGCCTTTCCACGCATTTGCTGGCAAAATACGCGTTCGGTGAGAAAGGCTCGTACCTGCCATCATTCCTGCTTGGCTTCACGCAGGTCGGATGGTTCGGCGTCGGCGTGGCCATGTTCGCGATTCCGGTTGCCAAAGCGATGGATTGGAACGTGTACCTGTTGATCTTCCTGTTTGGTCTCGCGATGACGGCATCGGCCATCTTCGGCATGAAGTCGCTGGTCATTCTGGGTTATATCGCGGTTCCGGCCATTACCATTCTCGGCAGTTACTCCATGTTCAAAGGCGCAGATATGCTGGGCGGTTTGCAAGGCTTGCTCGATTACAAGCCTGAACAGACACTGACCGCGGCAGCGGCCCTGACCATTTGTATCGGCTCATTCATTAGCGGTGGAACCTTGACGCCCGATTTTGCACGGTTCTCCCGGACGTCGAGGCAGGCGGTTACCGCCACGGTCATAGCGTTCTTCCTGGGGAATTCGCTCATGTTCCTGTTCGGTGCGGTTGGCGCCATGGCTTATAACCTGGCAGATATCTCGGAGGTCATGTTCCTGCAAGGGCTGATCATTCCCGCGATCATCGTACTGGGGCTGAATATTTGGACGACCAATGATAACGCTCTTTACGCTTCCGGACTGGGATTTGCCAACATCACAAAAATATCGAAAAAATTCTTCGTCATCGTAAACGGCATCGTGGGTACCCTATTTGCCATGTGGATGTACAATAATTTCGTCGGGTTCCTCAATGTGCTGGGCGCGGCGGTACCGTCCATCGGGGCCATCATCATCGCGGACTACTTTTTTGTGAAGCGCAGAAACTATAAGCCATTTGCCGACATGACTTTCAAGAAGGTAAACTGGATAGCGATGCTGGCTTGGGCTATCGGCGTGGCGTTCGCCCAGCTTGCTCCAGGCATAACGCCATTGAACGCACTAATCGGTACGGCGGTTGCCTACATTGTGTTGATGCTGATCGCTCCTGCAAAAGAATCCAAAGAAAAGGGGAAAAACAATGATTATACAGAACGCAAAATTGCGGGGTAAAGAAGGTTTGTGGAATATCGTCGTGAAAGACGGAAGGTTTGAGCTAATTACGCAGTCGCTGGAAGCAACGGCGAATGAGGAAGTCATTGACGTGGGCGGCTCGCTTGTGCTGCCGCCGTTCATTGAGCCTCACATTCATCTGGATACAACGTTAACGGCAGGCGAGCCGGAATGGAATTTAAGCGGAACGCTGTTCGAAGGCATTCAGCGTTGGTCTGAACGCAAGGCATTCCTGACGCATGAAGACGTCAAGACGCGCTCCAAAACGGCACTGAAGTGGCAGATGGCACAGGGCATCCAGCATGTACGAACGCATGTGGACGTCACCGATCCAAGCTTGACCGCGGTAAAAGCGATGCTTGAAGTGAAAGAAGAAATGGCACCATACATCGATATTCAGCTTGTCGCTTTTCCGCAGGAAGGCATTCACTCCTACCCGAACGGCGCGGAATTGCTGGAGGAGTCGCTGAAAATGGGAGTTGACGTGGTTGGGGGCATTCCGCACTTCGAATTCACGAGGGAATATGGCGTTGAATCGATGAAGGTTGCGTTTGACCTCGCCGAAAAATACGACCGTCTCATCGACATCCATTGCGACGAGATTGATGACGAGCAATCCCGTTTCGTGGAAGTCGTCGCCAAAGAAGCCTACGAACGCGGGCTGGGCTCCCGCACCACGGCAAGCCACACGACGGCGATGGGCTCATACAATGATGCATATACCTACAAATTGTTCAGATTGCTGAAGATGGCGGACCTCAATTTCGTCTCCAATCCTCTGGTCAACATCCACCTGCAGGGACGCTTTGACACATATCCGAAAAGAAGAGGGCTGACTCGCGTCAAAGAGCTTCAGGAAGCCGGTCTTAATGTATGCTTCGGTCACGATGATATCTTTGATCCATGGTATCCGCTAGGCACGGGCAACATGCTTCAGGTGCTGCACATGGGCATCCATGCTTCGCAGTTGCTCGGTTACGATCAAATCGTGAATTCGATCGATCTCATTACGAAAAACAGTGCAAGAACGCTGCATATCGAGGACGTGTACGGTATTGAAGAAGGCAAGCCTGCGAACTTCATCGTTCTTGAAGCCGAGAACGAATATGAGGCTATACGCAAACAGGCCGGGGTGCTCTACTCGTTCAGAGGCGGCCGCAAAATCGCCGAAACGAAGCCGCGGGACACGTCGATCATTCTTGAGGGCGGTTCGGAGAAGGTCACTTTCAATAAATAATGAAATGAAGTTTAAAGCTATCGCGTTCTTAGCGATGGCTTTTTTTTATTCAGAATTCGTTTACGAAACACGCAATTACATTTAATATTCGCTTGACCCTTATGCTTTAGGATTTTAGAGAAATAAAGCAAATAGGAGGAGCACATGAAGCGAAAATGGATCGCCGGATTATTATCCGGCATACTGATTGGCAGCAGCTTGTTTGAGCTTGCGCTTGCATGCAACTCGGCCTATGCGGCCCCTTCGGGAGCAATGCCGGTGTTGATCTCGGAAATTTATCCCGATGACCGGTCGAATCAGCAGACGATCGAAGGCGCGGGCGGGGCCGACCTGTTCGAATATGTGGAGGTTTACAATCATTCGGGAGCGCCGATCTCGTTTAATGACGAATTCAACATGCGTTACGACTACAATACGGGCGTGAAGACGTTGACGGTAACGGACACCGTATACGGCAATCCGGATGGGGTGGTCATCCCGGCGGACAGCCCGGCCGTGCTCTGGGTGGAACGGACAAGCTCATCCATTACCGGAGCAGCCGCTGCCCTGACGGAATCCGATTTCCGCCGGTATCATTCGATTCCCGACCAGGTACCGGTATTCAAGCTTCGGGGACAGGATGGCCTCAACAATACGGACCGCGGCTTATACATAACCCGAAAAGGCGACGACGCCGCCGTGATCAGCGGCTTCTATTATACTGCCAATGATGTCGGCGACGGCAAGAGTGTACATCTTCAGCTGCCTCCCGGCGGTTCGGCGATGATTCCTTACGCCAGGGAAGCTGCGCCTAGCGCCGGAATCGTTGACTTGGGCCAGCTATCGCCGCTTGACAATCGTGCGCCGGAAATCAATCATACGCCCATTGCCTTTACCGAGCGGACACAGCCGCTGACCGTCAGCGCAAGCGTCTATGACGCGGACGGAGATGCGCTGGTAGTTAAGATGTATTACAAAACGGCGGTCCATAGTCCCTACAGCCAGATCGACATGATCGATCGGGGCGGTGATCAATTCGATGCGGTCATTCCGGCCGATCAGTTGACCGGGGATAAGCTGCAGTATTATATCGAGGCAGCGGATGGACTTCAGCAGTCGAGATCTGTCGATTATGAAACGGCTTTAACCGGAGCTTCTGCAGGCGGGGGCGTACCGCGTATTCTAATCACCGAAATTCTTCCGAACCCGGCCGGGGATTACCGGTGGGGAAGCGGCAACCAGTACGAATACGTTGAAATCTACAATAACTCGGATCAGGTTTTGGACCTCAAGGATTACACCCTCTGGTATCTATATCCGGGCACAACGGCGCCTAAGAGCTGGAAGGTACCGGATCATACCTCGATCGAGCCGTACAGCGCAGCGGTTATCTGGTTCGCGAAGGAAGCCGTGGCTAACGGCAAGGGTTATACGACGACGGCGGACTTCAATCTGCATTTTAACAGCATGCTGAACGACAACGATATTATTTTCTACGATAATTCGAAAGCTTCGGATTTCAATCTTCCGAATTCGCTGCATCGAGGGATCGCCTTGTCCGCGCCGGGACAGGCCAATTCGTACATTGTACAGGCCTGGTACGATCCCAGCGCTCCGGACAGCCCGGACAGGCTGGTCAATGACGTCCGCAATGCGGTCGTTCGATATGCCTATCCGGATGCAGGAACGACCATGAAACGCCTGGATAATCGGATGTACGCCAATCCTGGCAGCATTGATCCGGTTCAGGTGCCGCCTGTTGCAGGTGTCGACATGATTGCCCCGACGCTGCAGCATGAGCAGACCGCCTATAACTTGGGCCAGGGACAGGCTTATCCGGTTTCCGTGATCAGCGATGAGCCCCTTGCTTCCATTGAAGTGCTGATTGAAGCGGCTTCCGAGGAGCCGACAGCGTTTACGGACAAGCATGCGCTGACGCTTGCGTCCCAAGATAATGGACTTTACGTCTATCAAGGCACGATCACGCTAAATGAGATCGGCGTCTATCGGTATATCATTGAAGCTGCCGACGGCAGCGGCAACCGCACGCGGGTTCCATATAACTCCCGAGGCGGCTTGCTAACGGTTAACGAAGAGAATACGGGAACGGAGCTGCCGGCGCCGGGGTTGTCCTTATCAAACGGCAGCATGATCAGCGGAAAGTCATCCTTCTATGCTTACGGCTCCCGGGCTGAAGACGACATCGAAGTTCGCTTTGAGGTCAATCCGCTGCCGCTTCGCAAGGCACTGCCGGGTAAGGTACAGCTGGGCATGCAGACCCGGGGGATCGATCAGATTTACCAAGCGTCGGCAAGCGGGCTGGATGCAAGCGGGGAGACGGTATTTTTCAGCCGCATCCTGCCCAAATACATCGACGGCGCCTGGTCGATGTTCGATATTGCTCCTGACCTGTTCGTCACCGGGACAACGGTTTCCGTGCATACCGGAAATGAGAATGCGCCATATCAAGTCAAAGACCATGACAAGGTATTCGGCAAGAACAACCATGATGATTTTGAAGTGATGAATCTACATCTTGTGCTGCCGGACGGTTCGGTGGTCAAACCGGATAAGGTACTGAACTACCTGGGCAACCTTGGGCAGTCGACCGTGGATTACCGGGAGGATACGTACTACGGATTCGGCGATGCGGATTACGGCAGCAACCCGAACAAGCCGATGATCAGCGACTTCCATTTTCCGATTCCGCAAGACAAGTTCACGGCAAGATATGCCGAGCTCGACACCGCTTCGGTAAAGGACGGGGTATATCCGCTGAGCATGTCGGTGAACGGTCAAGTCTTCCAGTCCGTCGACGTGACTGTGGACAACACCGCACCCGAGATTGAAGGGATATCGTATGGGGAAGGGCAATTATTGACCGACGCCATACAGCTCAAAGGGCCGTTCATGCTGGATGTGGTCGCTTCAGATAACTTAACAGGCGTAACGGGCATTACGGCGGAGCTAGATGGCGAGCCAATCACGCTACCTTATGAAACATCTTCCACGCTGCTTTCGCCGGGCGAGCATATTCTGAATGTGACCGTACTCGACGGGGCCGGCAATTCGGCGGAGATTTCTCGCACCTTTATGATCGAAGAGGAGAAACCTCTTCTTCCGGGCGAGGTTTCCCCAGCCGATTTCGCGGAGAAGGTGGGTTTGAATCCGAGCCTAAGAGCACGACTCAGCGATCCGAGCGGAGATTCGATGGACGTTCGCTTCTTGGAAGGGGATAAATATGACTTTGCCCGCGAAGACGGGATCGAAGGCCATTTCAACGTTGCAGACCGGGAGCCTCCGCTCGTGCTGGCGCCGGACGGAGAGAAAGGGATCGGCAAGGAGGAAGCCGAGAAAATGGCTTATCCGGACGGTGAGTATCTTATCACGGATACGGATTCCGGGTTCCCTTATCATCGATTCGAAATCGAGCTGGACGAAGCATGGTCGGAACAGGATACCGTAGAGCTGCACTGGCAAGGGCGCACGCTTCCGGGCCGTATCGTGACGCTGTATGCTTGGGATTATGAGAGCGGAAAGTGGACGGCACTGAAGTCGGCCACCGGTGACGAAGCCGAATCCGACATCGTCTTGACAGCGGAAGTGGATCCTAGCCGTTACGTGCGAAACGGCAAAATCCAGGCCATGGTCCAAGATGAAGTGAAGAGCGCGAATGCGCCGTTCAACATTTTATGGTTTACGGATACCCAGTATTACGCGGAATCGTACCCGGACATTTTCGATAAGCTGGGCGATTGGATCACGGAAGAATATGAGAAGGGCTTGTTCAGTTATGTGATCCATACCGGCGACATCGTGAACGTGGCCGACGACGAGAAGCAGTGGGCCGTAGCCGACCGGAATTTGAAGAAGCTGGACGAAGCGGGCGTACCGTATGGCGTGCTGGCGGGCAATCACGACGTCATCATTGACGGCGTGGACTACTCCTACTACGGGAAATATGTCGGGGCCGACCGGTACAAGAACAATCCATGGTATGGCGGCGAAATGGATAACAACCGCAACCATTACGACCTCGTGTCGTTCGGAGGCCACGACTTTATTTTCCTCTATATCGGCTTCGGGCTGGAGGATACACCGGAGACGATCGCTTGGGCCAACGAGGTGCTGAAGAAGCATGCGGACCGCATCGCGATCGTGGGCATGCACGCTTATCTGGAGAGCAACGGAACCTTGTCCAGTATGGCGCAGCGCGTTTTTGACCAGGTCATTGCGCCGAACAAAAACGTGCAGCTGGTGCTAAGCGGCCATTATCATGCTGCCAACCGGGTCGTGAAAACGGTGACGCATCCGGACGGATCGTCAAGACAGGTCATTGAAATGCTGGCGGATTATCAGGGAGGGCCGAACGGAGGAAGCGGTTATCTGCGTCTGCTGAAATTCGATCCAACCTCCGGCACGCTGGATGTGGATACGTATTCGCCTTACTTGGACGATTATAATTTCTTTGACGACGCCATTGAGGATTTTACGGAGCCGTTTGCGTTCAGGGATATTCAAAAACGGGTGGCAACCGATTATTTCGCGGTCAATGTGTACAAAGATACGCTGATTGGCGAGCAAAAAGACGTGAAGTCCGGAGAAATTGCTTCTGCCGTATGGAATGGACGAGAAGCCGATGAGACATATTATTGGTATATGGATATTACCGATGAATTCGGCGCCAGGCAGCTTAGTCCAATCTATCGTTTTACGACCACAAAGAAATCCTCGCCTCCGGGTGGCGGCAATGACGGCGGCGGAAACAATGGCGGTGGCGGCAATAACGGAAACAATGGAAACAACGGAAGCAACGGAAGCAACGGCAATAATGGAGGCGGCAGCAATCAACCGGGCCCAAGCAAGCCAGGTGGCACACCGCCGACCACTGGAGCTTCCAGACCGGGAACGATTACGGCGGAAGTCGCGATAAACGGTCAGAAGGCTCAGGCATCCATCGGCGAATTGGAGCTCAGCGAAGCCTTCGAAAGCGTAACTGCAGATGGGCGGGGAATCAAGACCGTCACGATTCAACTGGATGAAAGCGTCCGAACGTTCAACGGCGAAATCGTCATCCAGGTACCGTCAGCGTACTTGAACCGGAACCACGCGAGGGAACGGATCGAAATCGTTACCCCGCAGGCAACCGTGACGGTGCCTTCCAATATGCTGAACAATCTGAAGGAAGCAGGGCAGTTCACGGGCCTCGTGATTCGTCCGGGCAATCAAGGCGGGCTTTCCGGGGATCGGCTTACCGGAATTGGGAACAGACCGATCGTCGAGCTGCTGCTGCAGATCGATGGCAAGACGGTGGAATGGCCGGGAAGCAGCACACCTGTAAAGGTATCGCTTCATTATGAGGCCAAGGCTGACGAGCGATTGGATCAGCTGGTCGCGTGGGAACTCAATGCAATGGGATCCGTATCCGCTGTCCTAAACGGTTATTACAATGTCGAGCATCGTACCCTGACCTTTGAAACGGGCAAGCTTGGCACGTATGCGATCGCATATAAGCAAGTATCTTACCTGGATATAGACCCGCGCAGCTGGTATGCGGACGCCGTTCATTACCTCACTGCCAGGGACGTTGTAAAAGGTGCAGGCGGAGGGCGATATCTTCCGCAGGAGAAGATCAGCCGGGCCGATTTCCTGGTCATGGCCATGAATGCCTTCGGCTTCAAACCAGGGAAAACGGATGACGCCATGAATTTTGCAGATGCGGGGAGCAGGTACTATACGCCGTATTTGTCCACTGCGAAGCAGCTGGGACTGGTTCATGGAACGGGAGATAACCGGTTTAGACCGGAGGACTCGATCACGCGTCAGGATATGGTCGTCATGCTTCATGCGATGATGGAAGCGGCCGGAAGCGAGTTGCCGGGCGGAGGAGACGGCATGGATCGTTATTCCGATGCGAAGGACGTATCCGGTTATGCGCGGGAAGCGATGGATTTCATGCTTGAAGCCGCATTGATTCAAGGCACCGGCGGAGGCAAGCTGTCTCCAAAGGCCGTTACCAATCGGGCAATGGCAGCCGAACTGATGTACAATTACCTGGTCAAAAGCCGGGAAGCCTCATAAACAAAAGAAAACATGCAGATCAGGCAAAAAGACATGAATTAGAAGTGCTCACAAAATAAGAACGGGAGAAACTTCCCGTTCTTATTTTGTTGCTTGTATTCTTGTAAGCACTTGATTACAAGAATATACATGCATAAGAGATTGCGAGAATCGAGGCTAGTTTGTCTTATTGCTGCAAGCTCTTGACCCGAGTTGAGGATAAGAAACCAAGTGATGGAATTCATCCGTTTTAACTTTTTTCATAAGCCCTCTAAACAGTATCATTTTTTGACATGATTAAAAGTTATGATTAACCCATCGAACGAAATGAATATTCACAGAAAAGGAAGGGATTGAAAATGACAAATTACATCCTCGAGGAAAAAGACAGCTTTATCGTTTTAGGAATTGGAACTGAGCTTCAGAGCGACTACACCGACTATGCGGGCATTAACAAGGAGAAGGCCGACTTTTGGGAAGCCGTGAAGCAAGACGGAAGGTTGGACACATTAAAGGGCATCGCCGCAAATGACTACATTTTTGCCGTAAACGAAGCGGTTAACAACAAGATGATGTTCTACGCCGGCGTCATGACAGAGGAATCGGTGCCCGAAGCAACCCGCGTTATCCAATTTCCTAAAGGGGATTACCTCGTTGTAAAAGGGGAGGGGCAGTCGGCTGATGAGCTGAGTCAATTGCTTGCTGGTATCGCCTTTGGTCAAGTATTGCCGGAAGCCAAGAATTTCGCTTATGTCGGCGGGCCGAATGCCATGGTGGATATGGGACAGCGAAACGGCCAAATATTAGGCGAAATGTGGATTCCTGTTGTTCGGAAATAAAGAGCCGCGAATGCTTTCGAGCGAGCTTTGCCTATAGTAGAAGGAAAGCTTGCAAAACTATTAGGAGGGATGATCGTGTCCAATATCGTTGATTTTAAACATGTATCTTCAACTGGTTTAGAGTCTTCGCCCGTAGCAGAAGCGCTTGCTGGTTTACGAGCGAATGAAGCCCGTTACTTTATGAACAAGTATAAGCATGCATTTACGGTTGTACCGGCTAGCGAGAGCCAGGAGACCCTGGATTATGTGAACCGAATATTGAAAGAAGAGCGTGATCTTGAGTTTGCGGCCAAACCATTGGAAACGTCACGTTTTCAAGTGGAAAACATTCAATTTGCCTATGTTTTTTACGAGAATGGTCTCGGGTTAAACGTAATGTATACCGTGGATGATCCTAAGAAGCGAGCTGTTGGTTTTAAGCTTTCGGAGGGGATGGAGGTGCCCGAAGAGTTAGAAGGGAAGTTCAAGTTCGCTAGGCAGAAGTCGAAACTTGCAGGAACGATTCGAGGCTCGTTTTTTGTGATCAAGAGAGATTATTATGAAGAGGTGGAAACCAATGAATAAGGTGATCGGTGTAGAAACAAGCATGAAAATAAATACCCGCCCTCTAGGGAAAACGGTTGCTTATTGGTCAGTCACAGGACTGCTCGCAGCAGCTATTATGTTAAGCGGCATCGGACAGTTGATGCAATTTGGGGGAAACCTCGAATTGGTGACGAATCTGGGCTATCCACTGTATGTATTGACCATTCTCGGAATTTGGAAAGTGCTTGGTGCCATCGCTCTCCTCGTGCCAGGTTTACCTCGACTTAAAGAATGGGTTCACGCCGGCATCTTCTTTTTAATGACGGGTGCGGCATTATCTCATGCATTTGCTAACGACTATGGGGATTCCGGGTTTAATCTTATCCTACCGCTTTCTTATGCGGCACTTAATATCGTCTCGTGGGCGCTACGGCCACCGAAGAACCGCTTATCTTAAGAACAGGGCGAAATCACGGCTATCTGAACGGGGTTATTGCACAAATACGACGGGGTGGACTTCACATCAAGCGATCTGGGGAGGTCCACCCCGCTTATATCATCATAGATGCGTCAGGTTAAGGAGCGGGGGAGGAGACGATACCGATTGCAACGATCGATTGTTTTCTCCGAGCTCCAGCACCGCTACAACCCGCTCCTCCGGCTGAATGCCGAACGCTTTGCACTGATCCTGGTCATAAATCCATTCCGGTATCGATCGGCGTGCGTTCCACGGCCTGGATTTTACCAATAGTTGTACGTTCTGGATCAAACAGCAAATCGCCGCATAATCCTCCTCCTGCTTGTGGGGATCCTCTTCATGCTCTGCTATAATCAAGAGAAAAGCCGATGATGTATATCCTTCCGAATTCGAGAGCTTTGCGGCCGCTTCGCTGCCCGTCACATAGATGAAGCGCCACGGTTCTCTTAGTCCGTCATTCGGGGCCCAGACAGCGTCATCCAGCACTTCCAGAATGCTTTGCGCTGAAATCCCGCCGCGTTCCGACCGTAGCCCATCCGCTTCTCGGCCTTCGCCGACGGCGGTCCATTTCTGCTCGGCCGGCGTTCTTCTTCGGGCTCTCGGCGCTTTATCGAAATATCCAATGTGCAAAATCCCGGCAAACCTTTCACCTTCCTGCAAACCGATTTCCGCAAGAAATGACTTGCTTTGAAGCATGGGGTCCGTGTCCCACAGCGCACCCAATCCACGTTCCCAGCCAAGCAGCTGAAAATTTTGCATCACACTGCAAACTGCAGCGAAGTTTTCGTCGCTCTGCCTCCGATCGGAGGCCGATTCCGCGATGAAAATCAGGTGAGCGGGAATTTCCGTTACTCGTTTAATGAAAAAATCAATCATTCTTGGGGGCATGAGCTTAACGAATCGGTTTTCCTTCATCTTGGTCATCATGCTCTCCACCAATCTTTGACGGGACTCCGGCGTGCCAGCGATAAGACAGCGCCAGCGGGGCGTACCTTTGTCTTCGTACAGGTTGACCGCATCGTTCAACAAGGATACGACCAGTTCGGGAGGTACCGGCGTTGTGTTGAATCTCCGGATGGTTCTGCGTTCTCTTATCGTTTGGGGAATATTCAATTTGATTCCTCCTTATATAATATAGTTTACCGGTAAACAAAAATACTAAAAAAATTTACTTATCTCTCGCTGATATACCGGGCCATTCCTTGAAAAAACTTCAACAGCGTCTGCAGCTCGCTTTCGGAGTAATCGTCCAAAAATCGCATAAAGCGCTGCTCCTCTGCTTCGTGCATAGTCCGATGCAATTCGAACAACTGCTTACCTTGGGGCGTTAGACGAAAATAGACTTCTTTGCGATTGTCGTTAAGCTGGGTTCGATGAATAAGGTCAAGCGCAAGCAGTTTCTTGCTGATTTTGGTAATGCTCGCCTTCGACAAATTTAATTTTTCGGCAATCGCGGAATGATTGATCGGTTCATGTTGGCCGATGCAATCCAGGACATGGATGGTCGATAAATTTCCAGGTACGCCTTTCAGTTGATGAAGCTGGACCATCTCTTGGATTTCTTTAAGTTCCAGTTCCATTCGCTGTTCATGCAAATGAGAGAAGTGAAGCAGCTGTTCATAAATGATTGACTTGATGCGATCAGGGTAATCCATAGTTCCGGTCTCACACTCCATATTGTTTACTTGGAAATTAAAATATCACAGTTTGTCGGATTCAGCAAGTGCGCATGCTTCTTGCATGTGATGTCCGACAATCAGCTACTGAGTATTTTGAGCGCAGGGAACAAGCGAAGTGTGTTATTGACGATCTGAATGCAAGAGTTGGAAGAAACGCATTGTGCAATAGCGCCGCTCACTGTAATATACAGGTGATAAGATCGTTAAGGGCCCGTTAGCCGCGATTGCCAACATCCATCCGTTGCTGCTGGCCTGAGGCTTTTTCATTTGCGGCCGCGAAAATGGCGATGAGCAACGGTATGATCGAAGTGCTGGAAGCGCTGGATTTGCTTCCCCGAAGCAAAGGGGCAAAGGAGAGGATGGCATGAAAAAACATATTAAAGGCATGGCGCACCGGGGGTATCCAAGTAAATACCCTGAAAATACGTTAATATCTTTTCAAGCAGCTTGCGATTTGAATTTCACTCACCTGGAGTTAGATGTTCAATTAAGCAAGGATGGCATTCCGGTGGTCATCCATGATACTTCTGTCGACCGTATGACTGACAACGGAGCGGGGCGAGTGAAGGACTTGACGCTGGCCGAACTGAAGCAGCTGACGATTGACGGGACGGAGCGCATTCCAACCTTCGAAGAAGCGCTCGATTTATTAAAGGACCGGATCATCATTGATATTGAATTGAAGCAGATGGGCGATCTATACCCGGGGATGGAACAGCTTGTGCTCGATATGGTCAAGAAAAAAGGAATGCAGGGGCAGGTCTTCATCACATCTTTCGACCACTATTCCCTCGAAAGAGTAAGACAGCTTGACGATACAATCGGCCTTGGCCTGATCAACATTGGGGCTTCGCCGGCATTTTTTCCATTTGCCAAAGAGATCCATTGCGGCTACATGTCGATCGAACATCAACATATTACGGAGCCTTTCATCCATCGCTGTGCAGAAGAAGGCATTCAACTCATCTCATGGACAGTTAATCAAGAAAGCGACATGAAATTGGCAGCTCAATATCCTTCCTTGCTTATCTGCACGAACGAGCTGGAACTCTGGGCGAAGGTATCCGGCCAGAACGGGTAGTCCTGGGGTATGGCCGTGGACCGATACAACGTATATGCTTAAAAGTCGCACAGTTGCGGCTTTTTTTATTTTACGCAAATGAGGACGATTTCGAACTTTCCGCGCACGCTGCAGCCCTGAACAAGAAGGGCATGAACAGCACGGCTTTACCGCCGAAATTTTTCATGGGAGTTAACTCATCGTCATTTTCCATACAGGTCCTGTCGAATTTTAGAGAGCAGGCTTGGGTTCGCGGATGCTCCGAATGGCCTCCATTAACAATAAAGCTGCCTTGCCTAGGACGTTTTTGTCTTTATAAGCGATGCCTATCGTAATGACAGGATTCAAATCGGTTATAGGTCGTATAACCAAGGAGCCCTCCTGTTCCAGACCGCTGTATATCGGAACAATCCCGATACCGAGCTCGGCCTTTACCATTTGTTGAATCACAAAGAAGCTTCCAACCTCCATACAAGAGAACAGGTTATCCCCAGCCTCATCAATCGCCGTTTCCCAAAGCTCCCGATAGATACAAGTCGGTTCTTTGACTAGAATGGTATGCCCCACGAGGTCGCTTGCGGTGATGCTATCTCGATCGGCTAATGGGTGATTCATGTTTAACATGACGCCTAATCTTTCTTCAAACAGCGGCTCAAACTCCAGCATGAGCTTCGAAGGTGGAGCCGAGCAAACACCAAAATCGAGTTCGCCGGCCCGAACCCTCTCCGCAATGGATCTGCTGCCGCCTACTTCCATGGTTAACTGCACTTTCGGTCTAGTCTTGCAAAAGCGGGCTATCACGGCCGCTAGCTGCTGGCTTGCGACAGGCTCGATAGAGGAAAAACGCACTGAGCCGTTATCTCCCGTTGCAATATCCGAGACGGTCTGCCTCATGGCTCCGATCGATTTCAGTAAAGCCGAGGCCTCATGATAGAGCCATCGGCCGGCTTCGGTCACAATCACGCGTTTTCCGTCGCGCACGAACAAAGAAACGCCAAGATCAGCTTCGAGACGCTGAATCTGAAGGGTTACCGTAGAAGGAGCATATTGGAGTTCCTCGGCGGCTTTCAAAAAATGTCCAAGACGCACGCAAGCCTCAAAGGTCTTTAAAGCTCGAAGATCCATCATTTCCATCACCTTTGTTTAAGATACCTGAATCATTTGTTCATATTATTCAATTTTACAAAACATTGCTGGAATTTTACAATAGGTTCACCGGTATTCTGATGAAAAGATATTACAGAAGGGGGATTTACGATGTCTAATTTGGTCATTACTCGCGGCAATCCGGCGCTTTCTCACTGTGCCTTTTCGTTTGATGACGGACCGATGCGGGTTCCTGTTGACGCATGGCTGGATGCTTTGGAGCAGGGAGGCGCGTGCGGGACGTTTTTTTTAACGGGCGAGTGGTTTGATCGGTATCCGGCGAAAGCAAGAGAAATGATAGCCAGGGGCCATGAGCTTACCACGCATACCTACCATCACCGCAGAATGGCAGATGTGACCAAAGCCGTTTTCTTGGAAGAGTTGAAATGGGCTGAGCTTGCTTATCAAGAAGCAACGGGAAGGCCGGTTCCGACTTTCATGCGGTTTCCTTACGCCTCTTATCGGGAAGAAAATTTGGAATGGCTTCGGGAGTGGAACTATCTGGTCATCGAGGGGGAGGATACCGTCGACTGGTCGGGACCGCCAAGCGCGCAGCTTGTGGAACGGGTGATACCTAAGCTGGATAATGGGACGATTTTGATGTTTCATGCCAATGAAATCGCCAAAGAAACGCCGCAGGCCGTAAAATCGCTTGTACACCATGCTCATGCCAAGGGTCTTGATATGATCACCGTATCCGATCTCCTTCGTGCCAATGGCATCAGGGCAGGCGAACGCAGCTGGCAAGTCCGCTTCAAACCGACTCTCCCGAACTCTTACCAAAGTGAGCAGTGGAAGAGCGTCGCTGACGAGGATGAATTGCGGAAGCTGGCTGCCGATTCACTTGAATGGGGGAACCCGAAAGCTCCGACGGGGTCAGGAGCTTTCGGCAAATGGCTGCAAGCGCTCTCCATACATTCTCCGTCGGATGGTGAAACGCGTTTTGTCGCACGCAGCTTTGCCGGACAGCACTGGGCATACGTGCGTGCTTCGATCCGGGGCGGCACGCTGATACTGGAGGACTTCGCTACGAAGGAAGCCCATGCGGATGCTATAGTCTATATCCTGCAATGGGCGGCTCACGAGGCATCAGCCTTGGGCTGCGAATGGATCACCAGCACACAGGAGATGCGCCGGATTCACAAGCTGTGCGAACAGATGGGCATCGAAGCCGAGATTGTAATGCAGGAAGGGTAGCGGTTCATGGTTCGTCTTATTATTTTGGGGGAAGATGGGGGATATGGGGACTAAATCGGCATGGAATTGGATTACGCTATGGGCATCGTTATTATTTGTCGTGATACTCGGTTTTTCCCGGCTCTCCTACGGCATGTTTTTGCCCGGGATCCAGAGGGTCATCGGGGGGAGCTATGGACAGTTGGGTATACTCGGCACCGTCAACTTTATCGGTTATTTAATCGGGACGTTGTGTCTTTCCCCATTGATCTCGCGGTTTCCAGACCACAAGCATATCATGAATCGGATGACGTGCTTATTGCTCGGATTAACTTTGATCGGCTCGGCATTTAGTGACCATTTTACCCAGCTTGGGCTTTGGCGGTTCGCCATCGGATTGTTATCTGCCTTCGCGACCGTGTTAGTTCTGTCCATTGCCATGGATGCCGTTCGACCGGCGGAACGAGGCGTTGCATCGGGTCTTATATGGCTGGGGGGTTCTGCCGGCATTCTAGTGACGGGTTTGTTCGCCCCCTTTATCATTGATCCTTCACACCTGCAGGGATGGCGTTATGCTTGGGTAATCATGGGCGTATTCGGTGTAATTGCCGCGCTTGGCTTCGAGTTCGTTGTTACCAGAGAGAGGGGAGTCGTAAAAATACCGGCGCCGACCGAATCGAAGCCATGGGACCAAGAAAGCAATCATGTGTATCGTCTCCTGTTGAACCCCAAAAAGCTCTTGTTCCTAATCGCTTCTTATTTCTTCTTCGGCTGGGGATACATCATCTATTTCACGTATTTGATTCCCTATCTGGTGAACCAAGGCATTCCATCCCTCTATGCCGGGCTGATATGGTCCGGTATCGGATTCGCGGGTTTGTTTAACGGATGGATCGGAGGCAAAGCCATTGACCGATGGCCGAGCGGGTATACGCTGGCGTCGGGATTAACCTTAGGTACGATCGGTGCGTGTGGGGTAATCACTGATAATATGTTCTTTACTGTACTTGGAGCCACCACGATTGGGTTGGTTTCCTTTATTACCCCTCCGCTGATGACAACCGCGCTTCTTCGTCGTCATGTCCCTCACCACGCGTATGCGCCAAGCCTCAGCATAGCCACTGCTTTTTTTGCCTCTGGACAGATCATCGGTCCCATCGTTGGAGGTTTGATCGTCGAACAATACGGCTTGCCATTCGGCGTGGCATCCAGCGCCATCTTTATGGCGATTGCCGCTGCGTTGGCTGTATTGTATGGACAACAGCAACGAAAGCTTGAGATTCGAGATTTGCCTATCCGTAGTTGATGTTGAAGCATCATATTGAGGCAGCTGGTCAAATGATCGGCTGCCGTTTTCATTGTGGCAACGGCTTTTATTTTTCCTAATGCGTTGGTAAACTATCAGAATGAAGATGGGGTCATAAATTTAATCATAACGTTAGGATGATCTTTTTGGATATGAAATTCTTGTTAGTGGAAGATGATAAAACGATTGCGTCCGGCCTGGAATATTCGCTGCAGCAAGAGCGCTATTCCACCGTTATTTGCCATGATGTCGCATCTGCAAAACAGGTGCTCGCCGAAGACATCGATCAGTTCGCTTTATGTCTGTTCGATTTACAGCTTCCGGACGGAAGCGGCTATGAATTGTGCAAGATGGTGAAGGAGCGGCGTGACATTCCGGTCATCTTCTTAACCGTGATCGATGATGAGGTTAATGTCGTGATGGGGCTTGATATGGGAGCCGATGATTATATTACCAAACCTTTTCGGGTTCGCGAACTTCTTTCGCGGATCAAGTCCGTCTTGCGGAGATACCAAAAGCCGTCCCAAGTTAACAGCATCATGGATATCGATGATATACGCATCAATACGCTGGAAGGGAAAGTGTTCAAGAACGGTGCCGAGATAGCGTTGACCGCTTTGGAATATCGCTTATTGCTCATCTTTGGCAACCATATCGGGCAGGTTCTCTCAAGAAATCAGCTATTAGAGCAAATTTGGGATGTGGCCGGCGATTTCGTGAACGACAATACGTTAACCGTTTATATCAAAAGACTGCGGGAAAAGCTGGAAGATGATCCTGGACATCCGACATTGATCAAAACCGTGCGCGGACTGGGATATAAGGTTGGTGATTAGATGCTGCGCAATCGAGAAATTAAGATGTTATTGTTCGTTATGGGTTCAATCAGCCTTGCGGCGATTGTTGCAGCTCTTATGATCTCTCCTGCCGCCGCGGTGCTCGTTTTCTTCCTATCGATTTTGCTCATTGGCGGCAGCTTGTTATTTACGAAATGGAGATACCGGGAAATTGAAAAGCTGTCCGTCTATTTGCGGGAGATTAGCAGCGGCAATGATACCCTTGACGTACGGGATAATACAGAAGGCGAGCTTAGCATCCTAAAGAATGATATTTACAAAGTGACGCGCATGCTGTCGGAACACCGGTCGCTATTGCAGCGGGACAAACTTCAATTGACGGATGCCATCTCCGATATTTCGCATCAGCTCAAAACGCCGCTCACCTCCATGACCGTCATGGCGGATCTGCTAAGCGCCCCCGACCTGCCTCCGGTCAAAAGAACGGAGTTCACCCACCATATTCGCATCCAGCTTGAACGGATCGACTGGCTTGTTTCTTCCTTATTAAAGCTATCGAAAATGGACGCGAAGACCATCCCATTCAAAAAAGATCGAATACCCATGAAAAACCTTATCCAAAAGGCATTAGAGCCGGTAATGATTCCGATGGATATTAAGGGACAGACGGTTTCCATTGCGGGGGATGACGATGTCTCTTTTGTCGGCGATTTCAATTGGACTGCCGAAGCGGTTATCAATATTTTGAAAAACGGAGTGGAGCATACGCCTGAAGGCGGTGCGATCGCCATCTCATTTTCCGAAAACGCGTTATACACGGAAATCGTCATTGCCGACAACGGAAAAGGCATTCCGAAAGAAGAATTGCCGTATATTTTCAAACGTTTCTACAAAGGAAAGAATGCTAGCGAAGGGAGCATCGGCATAGGCCTTGCGATGGCCCAGAGCATCATTGCCAGCCAGAACGGCGTGATCGATGTGACGAGCGACAGCGAGAAGGGTACGCAGTTTCGGATTAAATTTTATAAGCAGGTGATTTAGCAGCACTCCTCTAAGTGACTGAATTGTCACCTCCATCGTCACTGAAAAGTCATTTTAGGCAGATAAAATGATTTTCATCAGAAGAACGATGGAGGTAAGACAATGCAATCGAAGCAACAGCGTAAGATTATTTTTGCTATCACGATATTTTACACCCTGTTTATTCTTTATTTTTTGTTTTTCGCTTTCGGCAGAGTAGGTAAGGCAGATCCAATCATGGGGTACACCTTTATTTTTTTACCGGACGATTTTTTTAGGCTGCCAGGTCTATCCGACCTTCTACATCCGACGTTGATGGATTTTGTGGGTTTCGGGAACGTCGCCGCTTTCATTCCTTTTGGCATTTTGATTCCGTTGTTATATCGAACCAACTTTGTTCGCTTCATGACTTTGTTCGTCCTGTCCATTCTTATGCTGGAGACGATTCAGGCGCTTACTTTCCTCGGCAGCTTCGACATGAACGACGTCATACAGAATTCAACGGGCGCAGCCATCGGATTCGGGGCGTACAAACTTGGCTTTCGTACAAAAAACTACTGGAGAAATATTGCTGCTGCGGGTTTTTCCGGCATTGTCTTGATGCTCGGGGTATGGGGGATCTTCGGAATGGTTGACCAAGCGTTCACCAAAGATTTGGGACCCTTTGTAGCGATAAACGATTTAAGGGATCGTACGGGAAATCCAACAACAGGACCCAAAACGGCCAGTTTTGAGATTGGCGGTCAAGAAGTGGAACCCCAATATAATGTGTACAGCCTCGAAGGCAAGAACAAGGAAACGTACAGGTACACGCTAGGCAATAAGAAGGAGGTGTACCTCTTCTTGAATTATGGAATTCCCGATCAGGAGGATTCCCGGGGCAGCATTAGGATTACCGCCGATGGACATGAGTTCCTGACTGTATCTGTAGAAGCCGGTCGTCATGAGCCGGATATGAGTTCCATTTATCTCCCTCAGGCCAATGAGCTTACGATAACCATTGAGGGAAATGTAACCCTGTGGGATGTTGGGTATAAAGAGATGGTCTATAGCTGGAATTGAGCATGAAGGAGCGCTCATGGTTCCGAAGTGAGTTTTGTACGAAGTCGATTCAAGAAGTAACGCCCACAAAACTTTTAGGAGATATGGCAATGGAAATTTTAAAAATCGAGCATCTGTCTAAAATATACGGCACAGGCGAATCGGCGGTAAAGGCGCTTGACGATATTTCGTTTTCGGTTCAAAAAGGCGAATTCGTCGCGATTATCGGTCCGTCCGGATCGGGAAAATCGACCCTTCTTCATCTGCTGGGAGGCGTCGATCGACCGACAAGCGGCAAGGTTTTCGTTGAAAATACGGACATCTATGCATTGGACGAAACGCGACTGGCCATCTTCCGTCGGCGACAAATCGGACTGATCTACCAGTTTTTCAATCTGATTCCCACCTTAACGGTGAAAGAGAACATGACGCTTCCGCTCTTGCTTGACAACCAGCAGGAAGATAAGAAGCAGTTCGATGGACTCGTAAAGACCCTAAATTTGGAGCATCGTTTAAACCACCTGCCGAATCAGTTATCCGGCGGACAGCAGCAGCGGGTTTCGATCGGCAGAGCGATCATCAGTAACCCTGCCATCATGCTGGCAGACGAGCCTACCGGGAATTTGGACAGCAAAAATAGCAGCGAGATCGTCGATTTGTTGAAAATGTTGAATAAAACCTATCATCAGACGCTGATTGTCATCACTCACGACGAACGAATCGCTTTGCAGGCCGACAGGATCATTTCAATTGTAGACGGGAAGATTGCCAAAGACGAGGTGATCCGTCGATGAATATTGTCTACAAACTTGCCATCCGGAATATAAAGCAAAACAAGAGACGAACACTCGTAACCATCATCGGCGTCATCATTTCGGTTGCCATGGTGACCGCTGTCGCTACGCTTGTGTTCTCCTTCTCGGATTTAATGATCAGGCAAACCATCGCGGATAGCGGGGAGTGGCATGTCCAATATCAAGATGTTACCAAAGAACAGCTTGCGGCGATACAAGCCGATGAGGCAACTAAAACCGTTGCGATTACAAGGGATCTTGGCTTCGCTCCTTTAGAAGGGGGACAAAATCCCAACAAACCATACTTGTTCATTAAGGAGTATGATGCGCAAGGTTTCACGCAATTTCAGGTTGAACTAAGCAAGGGGCGTCTACCCCGTACGGACAAGGAAGTCGTTATCTCCGAGCCCGTTGCAACGAACGCCAAAGTGAAGTACGAAATCGGCGATCGTCTAACCCTTCGCATTGGCGAACGGTTCGAACAAGGGGGCGATCATCCTTTGGACCAGACCGAACCGCTGCGTAGGGAAGACGGCATATTGACGGAATCGTTGCAGCATATCGAGACAAGGGATTATACGGTGGTCGGCTACATCAAGCGTCCCGAATGGGAAACGGCTTGGGGGCCGGGTTATACGATTATCAGCTATGTCGATGATAATATGATCGGGTCAAACGATCACGTGAATGCGGCGGTGGTCTTGCAGAAAATCAAACCGTCCTTGTTCGCGCATGCGGAAAATGTGGCAAAGAGAAACGACATCGAATCGGTCCAATACAATAACGACTTGCTGCATTATTACGGCTTATCCAAAAACGAAGAATCGTACAGCACGATGTACTCTTTATCGGCGATCCTGATGGCGGTCATTATGATCGGCTCGGTTTCGCTCATCTATAATGCGTTTGCGATATCCGTCTCGGAACGTTCCCGTCATTTAGGGATGCTCGCGAGCGTCGGGGCTACGAAAAGGCAGAAGCGAAATTCCGTGCTTTTTGAAGGTGTCATTATTGGCTTGATCAGCATTCCGATTGGCATTCTATGCGGTCTTGCCGGGATCGGAATCACCTTTTGGTTCATGAACCCGATGATTGAAGGGGCATTATGGAGCAGTGAAAAGCTGACGGTCATCGTCACGCCATTATCACTCTTGATTGCCTGTGTTGTTTCGATGCTGACGATTTTCATCTCGACGTATCTTCCGGCGATCAAAGCATCCAAGGTTTCCGCTTTGGACGCGATTCGCCAAACGTCCGACGTTAAGCTTACGGCGAAAGCCGTGAAAACGTCGAGGTTCATTCGCAAGCTCTTCGGCATCGAAGCGGAAATCGGATTGAAAAACTTAAAAAGAAACAAACGGAGATATCATGCCATTGTATTTTCGCTTGTCATCAGCATCGTTTTGTTTTTGACGGTATCGTTTTTTACCGCCGGCATGAAACAATCCCTGGAACTGTCGCAGGAAGGCGTCAATTATGATATTGAAGTGTCGTACAGCACTGGAAAAAGAATAGACGACCGGTTGATGCAATCGATTGTATCCTTAGATGGTGTAACGGAATACAACCTGATTCAAGAGTTCTATAAGCAGGCTTGGGTCGATGAAGCGTACATCGCCGATGAATTGCAAGAGATGGTTAAGAAGGATAAGGGTTTACTGCAGGACGGAAAATACCCTTACGAGATTAAGATCCATGCATTAGACGATTCGAGTCTGCAAGCCTATGCCAATGCCGTCGGTGCAAATTACGAACAGCTTAGGGATCCGGATCATCCTGCCGCGATCGTGATGGATACGATACGCTACCAAGATATGGATGCGGGGAAATATGTCCAGACGAAGGCCGTGTATACGAATGTCGGTCAAAATTTCGAACTAACGAATAGCTATAAAGATAATGCGGAAGAAACGAAGGTAAGCCGGGTGACCGTTGCCGCGCTGACGGATCAAGCGCCGATGGGGATGAGCGGGGCAGGCGTGGGCGGGTTAAATATGATCGTGTCGGAACGCATCATGGATCAATTGGCAGACGACGAGGAGCCGGCTAACCTTCAGACATACCTCTATTTGAAAAGTACGGAGCCGATGAGAACACAGCAGGAAATCGAAGAGATGTTTGAGACCAATCTGAATGTCTACAATGTACATCAATCCAGAAAAAGCGAAGAACAACAGATTCTATTGACGGCCGTCTTTTCTTACGGTTTTATCGTATTAATCTCCGCGATTTCCATTGCGAATATTTTTAATACCATCTCAACGGGCTTATCCCTTCGTAAGCGAGAAATTGCGATGTTAAAATCCGTTGGCATGACGCCAAAGGGCTTTGCGAAAATGATGAACTATGAAAGTATTTTTTATGGGGTCAAGTCGCTGCTGTTCGGGCTTCCCGTCAGTGTCGCCGTGATGATTCTGATCTATAGGTCATTTGCGAACAGATTCAGCTACGGATTCACCGTTCCCTGGCTGAGTGTGCTGTCAGTTGTCGTCGCCGTATTTGTTATTGTCGTTTCTGCGATTATTTTTTCCAGCAGGAAATTAAAAAAGGAAAACATTATTGATGCGTTAAAGCAGGAGAATATATAGGCAGATCGAAATTGACTATTAGGAAAGCCGCATAAGCTGCGGCTTTTTTGCTTGAAGCATAGAAGTTCTCGTAATAACTCTCACCGTATTTCCTTCGTGTGTTAGACTAACCTTATACCATTTGTTAGGAGTCTGTGTGAAGATGAAGACATTCACGATTGAGACGATTCGCGGCGTCGGATACCGAGTGAGAACATGAGGATGCGCACCTCGTTAATGAGCAAATACCTGGCTCTGATGATGACCGCATTGCTGCTATGGCCGGTTATTCCAGCGATGTTTTATTTACCGGGTTACCTATTCAGCGAGCATTCGATGTATCGTCCGGAAGAGATCACTCGTAGGTGGCAAGAGGAGGCCATCAAGCTGAATGGTGCAGGAAGTGCCGCGATTTATGCCAAACTAGGCGCGTTGAGCAAGGAATATCCGGAGGCGGAGATATTCTGGGTCGACTCGTCGGGTAGAACGAATGCGATCAAGGTCACCTCGAACGATATCCCGGCGCAATGGAATTATGAGGATATGCTCTCGCTTCAAACCCTGGATAGCAGCCAGGAAGCGTTTACCTTGACGGCTCTCATCGGAAACGATCCAAAACAAGGCTTTATGGTGATGAGTCTTCCCGAATCTTATATTATATCTGCGGAAATGTCGTTTCCAGAGAACATGCCGTTAGCCATTATGTTCTTCACCGTCTGTCTATGCTTCTTGGTACTGTCATTTCTGTTCTTCGTGAATCTTCGAAAAAGATTGATTAAACTTCGATCAGCGATGAACTTAAGCGGGAAGACCGGCTTCCCGAATGAAGTCGTTATTAGCAAGGAAGACGAGATTGGAGAGCTGGAAGGCGCCTTTAACCGGATGGTCTGCGAGCTTAAAGAAAGTCAGCAGCGGGAGCAGGAGGAGGAGGAACTGCGTAAGCAATTCATTTCGAATATTTCCCACGATCTCCGGACTCCGTTAACTGTCATTCGGCAGCATGTTCATTCCGTTCGAAGTAATCCTGCTGCTTCCCAGGAACAGACGTCGCTTTCTATCATTGACCACAAGCTGGATGAAGTCGACAAGTTGATGGATAACCTGCTGTCATACTCACTGCTATCAGCGGGTAAGTATCCCATTAACATCCAATCGATCGATATCACTGAAGAAGTTCGTAACCGCGTGGCCGAATGGTATCCGATCTTCGAGGCAAAGGACTTTGATGTTGTTGTCGAGCTGCCTGATTGCCCGATCCTATGGAATGTAGACCCCATGTGGCTTCATCGGATCATTGACAATGTGTTCCAGAACGTGGTGCGTCATGCTGGAGTTGGCCGATACATCGGCATTCAAATCACGGATTATCCCAATCAGGCTATTATCGTACAAGACAAGGGTCCCGGCACTTGTAACGAGTCTCCTGAAAAAGGAGCTGGAATTGGATTGTCCATTGTATCCATGATGACCAGGGAGATGGGTTTGCAATGGGAGTTGAAGTCCGAAGCAAACGGAAGCTCGTTTTATCTTTGGAAGGATAGCGGCGGCAGCATTTAGATTACGATTGCATGCAGTTTCTTTTTTTGATCAATTACCTCGCGTAAGGCTACTTATGTAGAAATTTAACCCATTCTTAAACTTAAGGTCGCTTTACTTTTCGAATCAGAAGATAGAATGGGATATGCAAGCAGCGTTATTTAAGGAGGTAAGTAATCCAACATGAGGTATGATAACATGGCAATGTCGAAAGAGCTGCAGGCGCCGTTATGGATGAAAATGCGTCGTATATGCGGCTATGGAGCAGCCATATCGGTGTTGCCGTATCTGTTGATCAAAATCGTTTGGACTTTAGGTTTCTTCATTCCGACCGAACAAATGGGCGATGTTAGCTGGCGTGCGATCAACGCAGCTACCGTAGTGCTCGCAATGATCGGAATCCTGCTGGCGCTGGCGTTCAGCATGCCATGGGGCGAACGTCTTCCTGCTTGGCTGGTTGCCATCCCCATTTGGATGGGTACGGGTCTGCTGGTTCCTATGCTGCTCTTGGCACCAGTACTAGGACCGGCAGCCATGACTCGGGATAAGGAGGCAGGCGCGGCCGATGTTTGGGTTTATGAACAGTTGTTCGTCATGATATCGCTGGTCGGTGTCGGCATTTGTCTGCCTCTCGCCCTAGCAGGTTACGCCAGAACACGCTGGCCGGAGGCCTTCGGCACATTCATTGATTATCGTGATTTACCCGGGAACACTTTGAAGCTGCAGCAAACATTGGCCAAGTTTGTTGGAGTTGGCTGTATTCTACTCGGCACCATTAAGGTGTTTTGGGCTGCGGGAGGGACCTTCGGCATTGACCCGGCAAGAGTGGATGAACGCGATGTGTGGTGGCATCTGCTGACGTTTAGTACCGGAGCATGGTCTATCGTTGGAGCGTGGGGAGCTCGGGTTCTAACTTCGGATAACGGATCGCGAAGGTTTCTCCCCCCGATGGCAACGGTGTGGATTTCGTCGGGAATGTTATTCTCGTACAATCTCTTTTCCGCCATACGCACGGACTCCCAATTTTCGCCGGAGTATGCGTTGCTGCGGGTGTTGACCACGGAAGCGGGGATTATTTTGGGGATCATCATGGTAATGATCATTCTTCTTGTGCTGCACGATCGACGGCGAGTCTGGTAAATTACCCGTACCGCTGGTTTTTGTCAAACGACAAGAGGTATGAATACACTGAAAAGCCGCATGGTATGCGGCTTTTTTGTTTGAAGCATATAAAGTTCCTAAACTCCATTACGGCATGTTACGTTATTTTTTTCAGCTTTTTATAGGTTAAAGGTGTCATGTTCATTGTTTTTCTGAATTGATTGATGAAATAGCTGGTGCTGTTAAATCCTACCTGATAGGCAACGTCCGTGACGTTATTTTCGGGCTGCTGCAATAAAATCAAGCTTTTTTGAATACGGTATTCCATCACATAATTCAAAGGCGATTTCTTTAGAAGTCGTTTGAAGTATCGGCAGCATTCGGACCGACTCAATTGCCCCGCCTTTGCGATATCCTCTAATATGATTTTTTCAGCATAATGGTGATGAATCCAATTCAGCATTTGCTTCATTCTATGGTTCTTCAGCATATCTGCTTCTTTGTATTCCAATGGAAAACCGTTAACAACCAAATTTCTCCATATGTGAGTTAACTGTATCGTAAGGTCTATTTCATATAAAGCTGGACGTTGATGGATCAGTCGGTCCATTTCCAATATCGCATCCAGGATGTTTTTTGCCCAATGTTCCCTTGGGGGCAGGATGATATAAGATAAGTTCGTCGCTTCGATATAAGGATATACATACGTTCGAAAGAGCTCTTGTGAGAGAACAAAACTAGGCAAAACATTTAAACAAATATAGTGACAACCTGAGTCGTTATCATCTTTTGCCAGGTGCAGGGAGCCGCTATTAATAAAAATTCCGTCACCTTCATGCAGCGTCACTTTTTCTTCTTGGATCTGAAAGATGGCTTGTCCCTTCATGATCCGAACAAATTGAAATTCTTCATGCCAGTGCAAGGGGATATATCCATTGATGTTTTGACGAATGGTTGTGCGATAACATGCCATTGGCAAGACTGTGGTTCGATGTTCGGTCAGCTCTTTAAAATTTTGGCCGACTTTGAAGTTTTTTGTTTGCATCCATATGACCTCAATCTCAATATACTTATATTTTATGATCTGATTCTCGTATCTAATTATACATTTTCTCTTTATTATAGTCTGTAAACGATACTATTTTATAACTTTAATGGAGAGTTGACATATGGATAAAGGAAAAGGATTATTTTTCATCATGACAGGGGCAATATTTTGGGGAATCGGAGGGACGGTTGCAAAAAAGCTATTCCAGCAATACGGCATCGATATGGGTTGGTTCGTTACGATTCGACTACTTATCGCAGGATTACTGCTCCTATGCATTCACATTTTAAAAAAAGGACCTGCCGATATTTTTGGGATCTGGAAGAATAAAAGGTTCTCGTTACAGCTCGTTATTTTTGGATTAGTTGGTATGCTCGGGGTTCAATATACGTATATGGCTTCAATAGAAAAGGGAAACGCTGCAGTTGCTACTTTATTGCAATATTTAGCTCCTGTAATGATTATTATTTACTTGTTTGTCCGTAAGCAATCTGCCCCAACGAGAAAAGATATGTATACCGTTTCGCTCGCATTACTGGGTAGTTTTTTCTTGCTGACCAATGGTTCGCTGTCTCAATTATCCGTACCCTCAGACGCTGTGCTTTGGGGAATATTATCCGGGGCTGCCCTTGCGTTTTATACCTTGTATGCTGTTCGCTTTCTCGCAAAATACGACTCATTAGTCATTGTTGGCTGGGCGATGTTGATCGGGGGGGGTGCATTGAGTTTTATCCACCCGCCTTGGCAGATGAATATTAAAAGCTTGCCGTTCGAAGCCTGCTTATATTTGATATTCGTCATTATTTTTGGAACGATGCTGGCCTTTTGGTTTTATATCGAAAGCTTAAACCACTTATCGCCCAAAGAGTCAAGTCTTTTGGGGAGCTTAGAACCAGTGGCAGCCGTATTCACAACCGTATTCTGGTTAAAGGATTCGTTCGGATGGCTCCAATGGATTGGGATGTCCTGCATCATGGCTATGGTTCTTTTCTTATCTTTGAATAGAGACGCTTCATCCAACAATACATGACATGCTAGAGGTAAACCTCGGATCCGGAATCTTCATAGAGGGAGGATAATGGAATTAGATCGCGAATCATGAGTATACGCAACAAAGTTTATGATTACAGGAGGCTGTGACATGTTGAAGCTATTCGAGTATAACTGGCAAGTTCGCCAAGATTGGTTTGACTGGTGCGATACCGTGAGCGAGGAAGAGTTGTTGAAACAACGCACCGGTGGCATAGGAAGCATTCTCTTCACACTGTATCATATCGTGACCGTTGAATATGCCTGGTTGTGCGGGGATTTGCAAGGGAAAGAGCTGGATATTCCTTCGTTCGAGGATTGTGCCAGCGTCCAAGGATTAAGAGATTATTCGGCCCGAGCCCATGCGGAAATTGCACCCTTCGTCTACGACTGGAATGATAGCTTGGAAGATCACATCATGGTTGACACGAACCAGGACGGGGAACAGGAAAGATTTACATTCGGCGAAGTGATGCGTCACGTGATCGCCCATGAAATTCATCATATCGGTCAATTGTCTATCTGGTCGCGAGAAATCGGAAAGCAGCCGGTTACTGCAAACTTGATTCATAGAGGGTTATTCGATATTAAATGCTGATGCATTCTATTGAACGATAAACATGCCAGGGTCAGCATATGGACGAGTTCACAGCTATGCAATCGGCAAAGATGCCGAACTGCTTGTCCCCAACGAATGGCGTAAAGAGCAAAAATCCTTCAGTTCTAGTATGGAACCGAAGGATTCATTTTTTTGTTCTTACTCCATCTACTTAATATCGAGCCATATCCTATTGGGTTTAGCGGTTTTTTTGTCACATGCTTTTAGCTTACACAGTGGTTGTCAAAGCTTCTCCGTTCCGAGTACGAAATCGAATATTACTGTAAAAAATTCCGCCCAGAATGATGATCACGCCAATCCACTGAGACCAGCTTATGGTTTCTCCCAGGACTAAAGAGGACATGGCAATGACAACCGGCAATTCGGATGACGTAAGAATGGTCCCCAATCCCGAACCGACATGCGGCATTCCAATCGAATACAGAAGAGGGGGGAGGACGCCGCCGAATATGCCCAGTGCCAATCCGTAAGGAATGATCCCCACGAATACATCCAAGTCGAATAAAAACGTTGGCGGAAAAACGATAAATACGGTCAATACGCCTCCCGTGGAAAGTAGGGCGCTTTTTAAAATGGGAGGGGTTTCCTTTTCAACCGACCCACTCAAAAATACGAATGCGGAAAAGGACGATGCCGCAAGCATTCCCCAGAGGCATCCCTGCCATGATAACACTATGGGTTCTTGGAATAGGATATTGGCTGCCAACACGGAACCAGCCAAAAGCAAGGCGATGGAAATGAGTTTCGTCTTGGTTGGCTTTTTCTTGTGGAATACCCACTCCAACAAGGCTCCGATCCAAACAAATTGGAACAAAATAACGATTGCTAGAGAGGCGCTTAAAGTTTGTAGGGCTTGATAATAAAATATGCCCGTTAACCCGAAGGGAATTCCAGAAAGGATAAGCTTTAAAGCTTGGATCCGAGTCAGTTTTTTCTTTTTGGTAAATAACACGGCAAGCCAACAGAGGACAACGCCGAAGAGATACTGTCCTCCGGTTACTGCGGACACGGTGAAACCTGCTGCATAGGCCAATTTAACGAAGGTGGACAAAACCCCATAACTGCAGCCTCCTAAAAAAACGATCAATGCATAGTGCCATAATTTCATCTAATCATTATCCTCCTTAGTTAAACGCAAAAAAGCCACACAAACGACCGTACGGCCTTTGCGTGGCGAAAATGGAGAGATAACTCTCCAGAAAAGTCCACATCATCCCAAATAGGTTTTAGGTAAGATATTAAGTTTCATTTAACAGTATAAAAGCATACTTTGATCCATGTCAATTACTATGTATAAAAATATTAGGGCTGCGCAACAGCCCCAATATAGATGTCAATCAAGATGATTCCATAAGTTGAATGTCTACAAGTATGGACTTCAAATGCTCTCTGGCTGAAGGATTCAGTGGTTGTAACGGAAGAGGGAGGCTGGGACTTGAAATCAAGTTATCCATTTCTGCTGCTGCAGATACTACGCGAAGACTACCAAATTGGCGAAATAACGTCCAAATCGGTTCGAGCTGTTTAGAAAGGCGATTGGCTTCGTCTGCAAAGCCCTCCAAAGCCAATCGAGTCATCCTCATGCATGTCTTAGGAAATAAGCCTCCCAGCACCGAGTACCAAGCTTCGCAACCTGCATTCAAGCCGATGGCTGCAAACCGATCATTGCTTACTCCGATGGTTACGCTGGAAGGAATGAGCTCGCGAAGATGGCTTACTCGTGTCTTGGCTGCTTCAGGTTCAGACGGCACTCCAGGGATTTTGATTGAACGTACATTGGGGAGCTCAGCAATTCGGCCATGCAGTTCATCGCTAAAATGAAAATGCGTAGTCCCCGGATTATCATAAACGCAAAGCGGGATAGAGAGTGAGCATGTCACCTGTTTATATAAGGAGTATACTTCTTCATCCGTTAATGCTTGGTAAGAAACAGGAGCTAACAGCACCGCACTTGCTCCTGCTCTTTGTGCGTCTTCTGCCAAACGAAGCACATCAGCCGTGCGCATTGCACTTATGCTTGTCATCACGGGAATGCCCTCAGCGTAACCGACCGCAAGTTGCAAAACCCGGTAGCGTTCCTCTCGGCTCAGATAGGCATAGTTACCTGTCGAACCCAGTGCCCCGATGGAGTCTACGCCTGCTGCTGCCAATCGTTCAATTAGCTTAACAAATTCATTTTCATTAATTCATGTTTCATTCATTGGGGTCAGTGGAAATGCGGATAATCCATGGAACATGAAGCTTCACTCCTCCAAAAGTTAACTTTCATAAATAACACAAATTATAAGAATCAACCGGACTCACTTAAAGATCCAATTTCAAAACACTCATTTAGGCCAATTTATCAAATTAATATTGGTGTGTCAGTTTCAAATAAAAAAGTACCTTGATGGAAGTGGATATGCCGTCGGTAGACGGAACCGGAAAAATCGGAAAAGAGGGGGAGGAAAAAACTTTTTTTTGAAAAAAATTTATGTGAAAACCGGAATGGAATTACTAAATTCGGTCCATATGGACAACTCAACATCAAGATAAATAACGGACCGGAATCTCCCAGGGCCCAATAGGTCATAGCGATGCAAGAACAGATGCAGCTTGAAGATTCGATTTCTACCTATTAGGAGGCATGTCATTCCATAGAACGGAGATGGAAGGACAAGAATCGATAGAAGGAAGCCATCGCAAACCTTGGAGAATCAAAGATGATTTGATATCCAACATTTGAACAAATGCCGGCGAAGTTACGGCCAACATTGTAATGCCCAAAAGTAGCCAGAATGTTTCTGTTTAGACAGAAACACGCGGAAGTTAGCTATTTACAGAATCAATAACGCTGGCTAAAATGAGCTTACTGATGCATCAGTTTGGCAATAAATCCTACTTAACCTATTTGAATTATAATTTTACTTAGGAGTTAAACTTTAAAAAATGTCAAAGGTGGTTTCTATGAGAAAACAACGATATTCCGGTTTGTTATGGTTAGGGTTGTTGTCGCTATTTTTGATATTGTCTGCTTGCTCCTCCGGACCTGCTAACAAGGAGACGGCGGCATCGCCGCCGACAACTCCAGAAGCGAACGCATCCAGTGAGCCGGCTGAGCAAGGTACGGAGGGCCATCTGCTCGAAGAACCCTTTGCTGCAACCGATTTAAACAAGCTACCGGACAGAGCGAAGCAGCGCAATGATGCCATTATCGTCACTCTGGTGAATCCGAGCGGGGCATTCACACCATATTTCACCCAAGTGGGTTATGACGGTAATGTAAACTCTGTTCTGTACACTCCGCTTGTCCGCGTCGATACCGATGGTTTACCGGTTCCTGGTCTCGCGGAGAAATGGGAAATTTCCGAGGATAAGCTGACGTATACGTATCATCTTCGGGAAGGGCTGAAATACAGCGATGGTTCCCCCATGACAACCGAGGACGTGGAATTTACATGGACCTTGCTTCATGATCCGTCGTATGACGGTCTCAACAGCGTGGTAGAGGCGAAGATCAAGGGAGGTCAAGCCTACAAGGACGGCAAAGCGGATTCCATTGAAGGCATTCAAATTATCGACGAGCGAACGATTTCCGTGACGCTGGAAGAGACCAACGCAACGGCGTTGACGGTGCTCGGAGGACCGATATTGTCTAAAGCCTACTACGGAAAGGATTATCAGTTCGGCAACCTGGACTATATTAAGAACCTGCACGCCAATCCGATCACGAACGGCCCTTACAAGCTGGAGAAGTTCATTCCGGGCCAAGAAGTGCGTTTTGTTGCCAATGAACACTACGCGTTAGGCAAACCGGAGACCGAATACTTCATCTACAAGACGACGGAAGGCGACACTTGGCAGTTTATCGAAACCGGAGAAGTCGACTATGGCAGCTTCTCGGCTACGACGGATAACATCGAGAAACTGAAAGCCCTTGGTTTCCTGAACCTGATTCCGTCCACGGCCAGCAACTACGGCTATAATCAATTCAATTTGGAGAGGGATCCATTGAAAGACAAGCGGGTTCGCCAAGCCTTGACTTACGGCCTGAATCGTCAGCTGATCTACGTGGATTCCAGGCAAGGGGCAGCGTCGATCGCCAACATCCCATCATCTCCGATTCTGTGGTCCTATACCGAGGAGGATATCAACCCGTATCCGTATGATCCGGAAAAAGCAAAACAACTGCTGGATGAAGCGGGCTGGACGGTCGGCGCAGACGGCATTCGGGAGAAGGAAGGGGTCAAACTTCGTATCAACTATCTGGGATCAAAGAGCCCGAATACCGATATTTTCATTGCCGTCGCCAAAGAGAACTATCAAGAACTCGGGGTTGATTTCGTGCCTGAGCAATTCCCGGACTTTAACACACTCGTATCCAAGGTCAACAGCGGTGATTATGACATGGCTTCGTTCTCGACGACGATTATCAGCGATCCTTCGCAAGGGTTGGAGCGGTTCATCAAAGGCGAAACGAAGGGCTACGACAATCCGCGCATCGAAGAGCTCTACGCCCAGGGTCTTGCCACGGGCGACGTCGAAGAACGCAAAGCGATTTACCACGAAATGTTCAAAATATTGAATGACGAATTACCGATCATGTTTACCAACTATACCAAATCGGTCATCGCGATCAACGGGCGCATCGACGGTTTCGAATTGAACCCGCTGGCGGGAATCGCATACAGCTTGCCGGGATGGAATCTGCAATAAGCCAGCTGGCAGCTGGAGGGAAGATTAGACTGCTCTATCAAAGAAGACATCTCCTGCCTGAACCCATCAGGCAAGGAGATGACTAATGAAGGAGAGAACATGAGAACCTATTTGCTCCGAAGATGCTTGTACATGCTCTTGATATTAATTGGCGCATCCCTGTTAATCTTCTTCCTGTACTCCCTAACGCCAGGCGATTATGTCGATAACAACTTGAGTTTGAGCGAGGAGCGCAAGGCGGAACTAAGGGAAATCCACGGGTTGAACAAACCCGTCATCGAACGATACGTTAATTGGATGGCCAACATTTTCACAGGCGATTTCGGCTATTCTCTGGCTCAGCAGCGCCCCGTCCTCGACCTGTTTCAGGATTACATATGGAACTCCTTTGTGCTGGCGGTGGTTTCCACGTTCTTCACCTGGTTCATCGCGGTCGTCGTGGGCGTTATTACGGCCTATAAGCAATATTCGCTGCTCGATACCCTGGTTATGATCGGCATCTTCGCCGCGATGTCGATTCCTTCGTTCTTCATCGGATTATTCCTGATCAAAGTATTCGCCGTCGATTTAAAGATTCTCCCGCCAGGGGGAATGATTACGACGGGGAGCCGGGCCGAGGGGTGGGACTACGTTGTCGAGGTGCTGCACCATATGCTGCTTCCGGCCGCCGTTATGATATTGCTCGGCGTCGGGTCGCTCACCCGTTATTTCCGCAGCAACATGCTGGAGGTGATCCGGCAGGATTATGTCCGCACCGCCCGTGCGAAAGGGTTGAAAGAGAGAACGGTGCTGTACCGCCATGCATTGAAAAATGCGATGCTGCCCGCGATTACGTTGATCGGTTTCGAATTGCCGGGCCTTTTCGGCGGCTCCATCATCATTGAGAAGATTTTCAATTGGCCAGGCATCGGCCAGTTGTACATGCAATCCTTCACGGTGCGGGATTATCCGCTCCTTATGGGCTTTACGATGTTTTTGGCTATCTTGACGGTCGTCGGGACGCTCATATCCGACATCCTCTACCACACTTCCGATCCCCGGGTCAGGCTTTAAAGAAAGGAGGGACTACCTTGTCGATCCCAACGACGGCAAGTCAAGCCGGAAAAGCCGCCCGAAGAATGGATGTTCCAGACTCCCTGTGGAAGCAATCCACTCGGCAACTTAGGAAAAATAAGCTGGCCGTAGCCGGCTTCGCCTTTATCGTGTTGATGTTTGTCGCATGCTTTATCGGTCCGTTGTTCTCGCCGTATGCGGATGGCAAAATCAATCCTGCCATGATGCACAAGCCCCCAAGCGGCAAGCATTGGCTCGGAACGGACCTGCTCGGCCGCGACGTGCTGACCCGACTCTTGCAAGCAGGCCGAATATCGCTCACGGTCGGTCTTGCGTCCATGGCTCTATCTATGACGATCGGGACGGTTCTCGGCGTCATCTCGGGTTATTATCGTGGAGTAGTCGACCAGTTGATCATGCGAACCGCCGATTTGCTCTTCACGATTCCGGGTCTTCCAATTCTCTTTATCATGGGTGCGCTGATGTCGGATTGGAAGGTTCCGACCGACTATCGGCTGTATCTGGTCATGCTCATGCTCAGCATCATCGGATGGCCCGGCGTAGCTCGGCTCGTCCGCAGCCAAATGCTGACTTTGCGGGAACGAGAGTATATGCTGGCTGCCGACGTGCTTGGTCTCAGCGATAAACGGAAGCTGTTTCGCCATTTGCTGCCTAATGTCTTCCCGCTTCTGATTGTCATCGCCACGCTTAGCATCGGTGGTGCTATACTGTCGGAATCGGTCCTTAGCTTCTTCGGGCTGGGGGTCATGCCTCCAACGCCAACTTGGGGAAATATGATCGATGCGGCCAACAACGTCATCGATTTTGAGAAACGGCCCTGGCTGTGGATTCCACCAGGCTTGGCCATTTTTTTGACGGTCATTGCCATTAACATTTTCGGCGACGGTTTGCGTGACGTACTCGACCCTAAACAGAATACAAGCAGGTGAACGGATGATGAATTCATTAATCGAGATCAATCACTTAAGCACTTATTTCGAATCCGGAGCCGGAACGGTCAAAGCGGTGGATGATATCAGCTTCCGTATCCGCGAAGGCGAAACGGTATGCGTCGTGGGCGAATCCGGCTGCGGCAAGAGTATGACGGCCATGTCGATCATGGGACTGGTCGAAGGGCCGCACGGGAAGGTGGTGAACGGCAGGATCCAATTTGGGGACAAAGATCTACTGAAGGTCAGCAAAGAAGAGATGCGTCGAATCCGGGGCAACGACATCTCGATCATATTCCAGGAACCGATGTCCTCCCTGAACCCGGTCATTACCATCGGCAAGCAAATCATGGAGCCGCTCATGCTACATCGGCGAATGAACAAAAAACAAGCTTATGCCCGAGCGCTCGAATTGATCGAGCTGGTCGGCATTTCCCGAGGGGAACAAATCGCGGCTTCCTATCCCCATCAATTGTCGGGAGGCATGCTGCAGCGGATTATGATTGCAATCGCGATCTCGTGCGGGCCCAAGCTGTTAATCGCCGACGAACCGACGACCGCACTGGACGTTACCATCCAGGCGCAGGTGCTGGAAACGCTTAGGGAAAGCAAGGAGCAATCCAATATGTCAATGCTGCTGATCACGCATGATCTTGGCGTAGTGGCCGAGATGGCGGATTATGTCATCGTCATGTACGCGGGGAAAATCGTCGAGGAAGGAGACGTCGAGGAGATCTTCGACCATCCGAAACACCCCTACACGAAGGGATTGTTGAAATCGAAGCCGATCATCGGCCAGCGCTCGGAGCAGTTATACTCCATCCCTGGTCAGGTTCCCAATCCGCTTGAATTGACGGAATCCTGCTATTTTCATGATCGCTGTGAGAGCTGCATGCCCGTCTGCCGAACCCGGCAGCCGTCATTAAGAGAAGTGGAGCCCGGTCACAGGACGGCCTGTTGGTTGTACGAAGAGGAGGCGCGGCATGAGTGAAGCATTGCTGGAAGTACGACATTTAAAAAAATATTTTCCCATCACCGCAGGGCTGCTTAACCGTACCGTCGGTCATGTCAAAGCGGTTGATGACATCAGCTTGAGCATACGGGCCGGAGAAACATTCGGCCTGGTAGGCGAGTCCGGCAGCGGCAAAAGCACGGTCGGGCGCACGATTCTTCGGCTTCATGAGAAAACAAGCGGGGACATCCTTTATAAAGGAATCCTGTTTCACAAGCTTCCCAAATCGGAGATGCGCAAACTTAGACCTAAAATGCAGCTTATCTTTCAGGACCCCTACAGCTCGCTGAATCCGCGAATCCGCATCGGAGACGCCATCGGCGAAGCGCTGCTTGAGCACGGTTTGGCCGAAAAAGACGAGGTTCGCAATCAGGTATTGGATGTGCTGGAGGCTTGCGGCTTATCTGCCTATCACTACAATCGGTTTCCGCACGAGTTTTCGGGCGGCCAGCGGCAGCGGATCGGCATTGCCCGCGCTCTGGTGCTGAATCCCGATTTTATTATCGCCGATGAGCCGGTGTCTGCGCTTGATGTATCCATCCAGGCACAGATCATCAATTTGTTTCAAAGGCTTCAGCATAACCGCGGATTAACCTATTTGTTCATTTCGCATGATCTAAGCGTCGTGGAGCATTTGTGCAATCGCATCGGGGTGATGTATCTTGGTTCCATGATGGAAATGGCTTCGCGTGACGAACTGTTCAGCCGTCCGCTGCATCCTTATACGCAAGCATTGCTATCGGCGATCCCTGTCCCGGTTCCGAGGCTGAAGCGGGAGAGAATCGTGCTTAAAGGGGATATTCCAAGTCCGGCCCATCCGCCTTCCGGCTGCAAGTTCCATACACGCTGCCCATATGCCTTGGCGCAGTGCAGGGAGGTCGTGCCCGAGCTCCGAAACGTGGGGGACGATCATTACGTGGCTTGTCATCTCGATTGAAGCGGCACGCCATTTTCAGATCATTTTATAACACATTGAGGATATGCCTTGGGCTGTGTCGTCCGATGCCAAATGTTGTACAATATGAACGAGACAGTTGCTGAATTAACGGCATTCAGTCCGTCATAACAGGTCAAAGAAGGAGTGCAACTTGTTGTCCTATCAATTGGAATTATCGTTCAGTCCCGTCAACGAACTGATCAACAGCCTCCATACGTATCTTTGCAAAAGCTGGCACAAACGGATTGATCTTGGTCCTGACTGGACTCAGAATGTACATGCATCCTTGTCTTCAGAATTCGCCGATCAACTGGAACAGACCGGAATCGATTTGGAATGGAAGCTGCTTCATCTTCTGGCCTATGTGTCCCCGAACAAGAATAGCGTCGAAGATTTTCTATCCTGGCTGCATAAACTCACGTTGGGCGAACTTTATGCCGTGCTGTCGCCGTATGTCCAGACGTTTCCCGAAGATTTCGGCGCGGTACGAGACCGGCAGCATCGGATGCTGTCTGAATGGAACGAAGTCTATTTTAAGCATATCGACCAGGAGATCGTCACGGCTTTGCGTACCGAAGCGGAAGAGAAGACGGAATGGAATGAATTTGAAGCTTACGAGAAGGCGGCAGCCTTGACGAACGGGTTTTGTTTCGAGCCGGTGAACGGGCTGGAGAAGCTGGTTCTGATTCCGCATTACCATTTTCAGCCCGGCAATATCTTTTACTCGTACGGAAGCCTGACCCTCTGCCATTATGGCTCCAGGATCTGGCCGCATTCTGAGGAAGAGGATGAGCCGTCGCTTCAATTATACCGGCTTCTCCGCAGCCTGAGTGAAAAGAGTCGTTTGCGAATCCTGCACTTTTTGCGCAGCGAACCGCGCACTTTTATCGAAGTGGTTCGACACCTCGGCATATCCAAAGGCATTACGCATGACCATATTTTCAATTTGCGCTGCGCGGGGCTGCTCAACGTTCATGTCGTCGGGGAGACGGTATCGACCTATAGTTTAAGAGTGGAGCGAATTCAACAAATCGAACAGGGGCTCTTCGATTATTTGGGAATGAACCCTAGCCTATTATCCAATCCCGTTGATGAAATGGTATAATCGAGCAACGAGTGTTGACCGAATCGTCGGAGACACAGCTTAAAGCAGAGATAAACTGCTTAGCTGTGTCTTTTTTCGTTAAAATCATCAATATTTTAAAGGAGCGAGATACGATGACTACATTAAATGAATATTTAGCGCAAAAGAAAGCGGCGGCGGAGGCCCTGCGTTCTCAAGCGGAGCAAGACCCCAAGCCGAATACTTATTCGGCCAAGGTACAAGCGAAAGGCCGCAGCGGCGTTCGTGAAATACGCATACGCGACTTCCAAATCATCAGCGACAGTCCCGAGAATTATGCCGGATATAGCCTCGGTCCTTCATCACCCGAAATTCAGCTTGGCGTACTAGGCAGCTGCCTGACTCATATTACGTTGATTCAGGCAGCGGAACGAGGCGTATCGCTGGAATCCCTTGAAGTCGAAGTCACGGGTCAATTGCACCCGCTTGCCGGCAAACCGGGATACGAGGATATTCCTATCTATCCGCATAATATCGAATATAACATTTACATCGTATCCGAAGAATCCGCTGAAACCATCGCCGATCTTCATAAAGCGGTTGAACGCGTATGTCCGATTTACAACCTGTTGAAATATCCGCAATCGATCTCCGGTGGAGTGGTGCATCGTTCGCCTGCCGGACAGCCAGAGGGTTCTTCCCTCTAGAAATGAATGAAATTCCGCCTAACCGGCAGCGTATATGAAACTACTTGGAACCAGGTGCTAACACTGATGCCTTGGACGTTGCTCTGCGGCGGGATCATCTGGTTGAATGCCCGTCATTTGAACATTCACACGCTAGGGGAAGGGATCGCAACCGGCATCGGCGCGGCTGTGCAGCGACAACGCCTATGGCTGCTTCTCATTGCCGTGGGACTTGCCGGATCATCGGTCGCTCTGGTCGGAGCTGTGGGGTTTATCGGCCTGAATGGACCGCAAATAGCTAAAAGGATATGCCGTCACGATACGATTCGTGGCGGCTTATTCGTGCGAATATCAAAGTTCAACTCACAGTATCATTCTATGATATGGTATTCTACTTACGAATCAAATCCGGACAAGAAACCGTTCGAGTCGGTTAAGGAGGATCGTATGAACATTACCGGTATACAATCTGACTGGAAAGTGGAGAAGATCGAATTCGCCAAGTTAACGGGTGAACGAGCCAGAAGCGCGGGGGCCAATGGCAGAATCGGCGTTCATGGCAAAGGCTGCACAGTGGATATCGCCAGAATTACGATCGATGGTCAAACAGGTTACGGCAGTTCGATTCATATGACACCGGAATGGGCCGAAGACATAATAGGCCGCCGTTTGCTTGATTTATTCGATCACCAGGGCAGACTGCGGGAAGCGTATCGATTGCAATTGGAATACCCTGTGCTCGATTGGTTAGGACAGAGACAAGGCAAACCAGTGTATGACTTAGTGTCCGGTGCCCACCTGGAAAAGGGAGCCCCATTGGTTGTCCCCTGCTATGATACCTCTCTATACTTCGACGATTTGCATTTGCCTGATGAGAGGGCAGCGGTCGCGCTGATGCAGGAAGAAGCGATGCAAGGTTATGCGAAAGGCCAACGTCATTTTAAGATTAAGGTTGGCCGAGGCGGACGCCATATGCCGCTCTGGGAAGGGACGAAACGAGATATCGCAATCGTGCGCGGGATCTCGGAAGTGGCAGGTCCCGCAGGCAAGATCATGATCGATGCGAATAATGCCTATAATTTGAACTTAACCAAAGAGGTCTTGGCGGCTTTATCGGATGTGAATCTGTATTGGCTGGAAGAAGCGTTTCATGAGGATGAAGCCTTGTACGAGGACCTGAAGGATTGGCTCGGGCAACGTGGGCAGAATGTGCTTATCGCGGATGGGGAAGGGCTTGCCTCCCCTCATCTTATTGAGTGGGCGACTCGCGGCCGTGTTGATGTACTGCAGTACGATATCATTTGGCCTGGTTTCACGCATTGGATGGAATTAGGCGAGAAGTTGGATGCCCATGGTTTGCGGTCTGCGCCGCATTGTTACGGCAATGCTTATGGCATTTACGCGTCGGGACATTTGTCAGCCGCGGTGCGAAACTTCGAATTTGTGGAATATGACGACATCACGATTGAAGGAATGGATGTATCAGGCTATCGAATCGAAAACGGAGAGATTCATGTTCCGGCCACGCCGGGTTTCGGCATCGTCTTCGACGATGAACTTGTAACTTACCTTATAAACCGATCCGGCTGGTCCTGAGATCAGTTGAGTAATGGCAGCGTGCAACTGAGCAAGCGAAGTGGATTCATAGCCGTGTTCCCAGAACAGAGAAAGTGGAGGGACTTTCTTATCTTATATGAAAAATAGCCGGAGGAACGTTAGTATATAGGAACTATCGCCATGCCTTTAGCAGAACTAGTTCAATCGAAGACAAAAAGGCAGCCGTTCATAAAATCGGCTGCCTTTGTTCTACCACCGGCCAGGATTGTTGAACATATAATATCCGTGTCAGAGGAAATGCAATTGACAAACCAACTACTACGTGTTACTTTATAGAAGTAGTAAGTAACACTTCATACCAGTGCTACAGAATAGCCAGCGGTAATTGTGCTGGAAAACCTAACGGAATTGCTCAAAGGGATGCTTGAAGGTGTGTCCTTGGAATTATATGCCGCATTGAAACCTACGGCTACGAAATCACGCAGCGACTGAACTTCCGTGTTGTGGAGGGAAGGGTGTACGTGGAGCGCGGAGCTGAAAAGGTTCTGGGAAACATGGGAGTTCGTATCATCAACAATAAACGAGTTAAAGGAGAATTAATCATGAATTTTTGGGAAAAAATCACCGGCAGCGACATGACTAAAGAATTTAAAACTTTTGAATCACGAGCCAAGAAGCTGCCGGCTGATTATCAAGCTGCATGGAATGAAATTAATGCCAATCTTTGGCCTCACTCCGATTTCACCGGTCGCAACCTCATGCCAATTCTTGACGGCGTGCTTGGCTTGCTCGAAGAATCGGCGGCGGAAGGTCAGAATGTCCAAGAGGTTTTGGGTATCGATATCAAAGGTTTCTGTTCAGCGCTGGCCGGCGAAGAAGGAGCAAAGTCTTTTCGTGACAAGTGGCGCGAGCAGCTCAACAATAATATCGCTAAAAAATTAGGTAAATAGGAGGATAACATGAGAATACAAGATATCATCGAAGGCAAAAAAGAGTGGCGAGCGCATGTGGCGCGTGTCAAAGCACTCCCGAAAGATTATCAGATTGTTTATAAAGAGATTCAAAAATATCTCTTTAAGGTCGGCCCTGTTGAACTAACCGACGGGACGGGTTTGCTCTCGGGGATTATCGATCTTTTTGAAGAGGGCGCGGCCGTGGGAAAAGGCGTACTCGAAGTAACGGGCAGTGACGTAGCGGCTTTCTGCGACGATCTTATCAAAGATTTAAAAACTTACGCTGATATCTATCAAGAATCATTTGACCAAAGCAAGGCCATAAAAAAGATTACGGATAAAACAAAGTAAAAGTGGGATATCGGGATGGAAACAGTAATTGAAGTTTCATGCACAAATAGCCATCCCGGGATGCGGAACTATAAACAGTTTTGGCGAAGAGTAAATCAGAGGACAGGAATATGATGACTTTGAAATTCGAACGATAGTCGGCTTTATTTGTTAGACGTATATAAGGGAGCTGGCCAATGCTAGTTCCTTTCGCTTTTTGTCCTTTCTTGATTCCCGTCGTCATACTGGCAAAAAGATCGTCCATATGATTTTCGGCAGTTATTTCCTTACTCATACGAGTTAAGTGGTGTAGCATATAAACCGTTTTAAATGGAACTTATAACTTGTGCCCTGCGTCATATTATGTAGAACAAAAGGAAGGAATGGGAGGTTATACGTTGTCGCTAACGCTGCCCGCACTTCATGTCATGGGGGATATCACCGTTAACAAGGGATCCGTTCTGGGGGTGCGAACGATTGATGATTTCGAATTGGTATTCTTTCCGACGGGCTCCCGTACCGTTTACGAAAACGACCGGGGTGAATTTCTGCTGGATCGGCCGGGCATTGTATTCACCTGTCCCGGAGAGCCGCATAGGTACCGGTTTGATCCGCTCGTTCCCACCAGGCATTTATATGTCCACTTCGAACATGCAGCATTCCGGGAAACCTTCTGCAGACAAGACGATAGCCGAGGGGAATGCCAGGACTGGTCGGTGATTGCCGGGGGAAGTCTTGTTCCCTCCCTGTTGAAACAAATGCTCAAAATTGTGCATGTAAAACCCCGCGGCTGGCAGAGAAGAGGAGCCATTTTGCTACTGAGCGTACTGGAGGAATGGCAGGCGATCGATGAAGACGATTCGTTCTCTTCCATGAACCTGCCTGCCCCGATTATCAAGGCATTGGATTATATGGAACAACATCTTCATCACCAAATTACCATTGAAGAGATTGCGGGCAGTTCCGGCTGGACTCATGAGCACTTTACCCGAATGTTTGTCCGCTGGATTGGGATCCCTCCCCAGAAGGCTTTGCTGGAACGCCGTCTACGTAGAGCGGAACAGCTATTAATCCAAGCGGAGCGAACGATCAAACAAATCGCTTACGATGTCGGGTTTGCCGATGAGCACTATTTCTCCCGCATGTTCAAACGGACACGCGGTGTCACTGCCGTGGAATTCCGCGATCGTTTTGCGGATCCGTTATTTCGTCAGTTGGCCATGACCGAAGAAGAGGAGTCCGCTTATCCCTTGAACCGGCATTTTGTCGCTCTGAATCAGGAACGGACATGATAACGGATATCAAATCAGTCCACCGTTTTCCGTGTCCTCTCCATTGAGAACGCTTTCGGAATCCTTCACACTTAAGGTAATCAATTCTTGTGGAGGGATCAGCATGGGGCAGACTTATGTACCTAAGGCCAAACTAAGAGAAGGCCGTTATTATGTAACGGTAGAGCAATACAAGCACTATCACAGAGATGGTTTCCTTATTGTTGAAGGACTGTTGGATCCGAAAGAAATAGAGCATTATGCAGCGTGGGCAGAGAGACTGCGGATTGAACATGAGGGGAAACGTGAAGAGGCATCTACGGAAGATAAGGACCCTCTCAAATCGGAGTTTGCCGAGAAAACGAGGGTTCATATGATCTCCCGCGTCCATCCGGAAGGGGAGCAGCTGATGCTTCATCCCCGGATTTTGGATGTGCTTGAGGCGCTTATCGGGCCCGATGTCTATGCTCTGCAATCGATGATGTTCTTTAACCCGCCGGGAAAAGGGGGGCAAGGTTGGCATCAGGATGCATATTACATCAAGACCCATCCCGACACACTAATCGGAGCCTGGATTGCCCTGGAGGATGCCGATGAAGAGAATGGGTGTTTGTGGGTCGTTCCCGGTTCCAATCACGAACCGATTTACCCACCGCCAGGGGATAACGGCGGCAGTGTTCATGCTAAAGAAGCATTCACCGATCTCCATTCCGTGGAGAATGTCAGTCACCTCGACGATGAGGTCAACACGTTATCCAAAGTGGTGTCCAATTATCCGGCCCCCATTCCAGTGCGAATGAAGCCTGGAGATGTGCTGTTCTTTGATTCCCATTTGTTCCACCGTTCATATCGGAACCGAACGAAGGACCGTTATCGCCGCTCCTATGTGTGCCATTATTGTAACGCTCGGTCGTTCGTTCCGTGGGACCATGACGGTTATGAAGGCGAAAGCGGGAATTACCGCCAGATATTGGCGCGAGGCCGGACGCATCTTGCTTATGCGGTACCGATTTTTGATACCCCGGTAGATATTACGCAGCACGATGAGATACCCGAATCATCCAGCGTGACGTTGATGGGCATGGATGACGGCATGATGCTGCCTGTCGTACAGGTGAAAAAAGAACAGGATTAGAGGTAAAAATAGCATAAGAGGAAAAGTCCCTCAGTTCAATGCTTGAACTGAGGGACTCATTATTTTGCAAACAGAAACGGACTAGCGTTCGACCATAAGCTAGTCCGTTTCTGTCTGCATCGAGTCACAAATCGCGTTGATTATTTGCCTCGAAAACACTGTACAATACGCGCACGTTGATTCCTTTTCTGAAGTAATGAGGAGAGAAAATAGAATTATTGCCTACCATCAGCCCTTCCTCTGTATTCACTCGGAGTTAGTCCTACGTATTTTTTGAATTGCCGCATAAAATGTACATCGTTCTCATAACCGCATATTCCAGAAATATGGCTGATCGCATACGAAGTGTTCTTCAGTAAATAAGAGGCATATCCTAGTCTGTTAAGGATGATATCGTTAATTACCGATATGCCAAAGATTTGTTTGTACATATGCTGGAAATACGACCGACTCATATTCATCTTGTCCGCCAAGAACTCGACCGTATACCAAGTAGAAGGAGAATTGAAAACTTCATTTCTCAGCTTCAGGAACTGATCGTAGTATTTACTAATCTGATGGTGTGGCTCCAAATGATTTCGAATATCGCTAAGCTTCATGAACAGGCAGCGAATGGTATAATCGATGATCTCATTTCGGAAGGTTCCGTTCTGCAGATTCTCCCAATGAATATCATTCACCTTTCTGGAAATATAGAAGGGGTCGTATGCTTTGATTAAGGTATCTAAAGGGAGATTCAGCCGATCAAAAAAAGCCTCTGCGTCCTCCATATCAAAGTGAAACCAGTCATGGACCAGAGGTTGTTCAGCATGCTGGTAGAAATACGGGCTGTTTTTGTTAAAAATAATAAAGGTATTAGGTCCAACAAACACAGCCTGCGAATGAATCTTAAGCTCCATTTTGCTCCGGAAGAATAAAAAGACGTAATCCCCGGAGCCGTCCGGGCGGTCAACAGTGAAGCCTTCCGGATGAATCACGTTATATCCACATCGGTTTAGATGTATCAATGATTTCCACTCCTAGAAAGGATAATAGATCAGTCAAAGGATAGGATAAATCATTTTCTTTCTCAGATCAAGATAGTAATCTGTGATAAGAAATACAGATTATACATCAGTTATTAGAGAGAGGATAGGTGCTAAAATGCCCACAGCAGCTACGAAATTTTATATAAAAAACTATCCGAGACCCCAATTTGTACGGAGCCAGTGGCTGGATCTGAACGGAGCGTGGGATTTCTGTTTCGATGATGAAAAAGCCGGTGTTGCAGAACGCTTTATGGACCATTTTCCCGCTGCACAAAAAATAAACGTTCCCTTTACCTATGAAACCCAGGCGAGCGGAATCGGCGAGGAGACATTCCATGCGCAGATTTGGTATCGCAGAAAACTGACACTTTCCCCAGAAGCGGAAGGGAAACAAACGATCCTGCATTTCGAAGGCGTGGATTATAAAGCTACCTGTTGGGTGAACGGTGGTTTTGCGGGGGAGCATGAAGGGGCGTATGCTCGGTTTTCATTGGATATTACCGACCTCCTCAAGCAAGACGCCGAAAATGAAATTGTGCTGAAAGTGGAAGACAGCGATAGCTGTCTGCAGCCTCGGGGCAAACAGCGCTGGGCCGGACGAAATCATGATTCGTTTTATGTGCAGACGACAGGCATTTGGAAAAGCGTCTGGCTCGAACATGTCCATGACACCCGCTTGGATAAGGTGAAAATGACACCGGACATCGACCGCCAAAATGATTCGGTTCGACTTCCGCTTTAACGGGACGAAAAACAAAAAAGATCTCCGGCTGGAGACAGAAATCACATTTAAAGGCGAAACGGTAAGAAAGCTGAGCCTTTCGGTGGACAGAGCCTGGCTGACGGTGGAAACAAGCATGATGAACGGCATCAACGGGCCATGGCTGCAGAACATGTGGTCTCCGGGCAATCCCAATCTGTTTGATGTGGAGTTTGTGCTGTATGAAGGAGAACGGGAGATCGACCGGGTGGGTTCATATTTCGGCATGCGCAAAATCTCGATCCGAGACGGACAAATTCTTCTGAACAATATTCCCCTTTACCAAAGATTGATTCTGGATCAGGGATACTGGAACGAAAGTCATCTGACGCCTCCGTCCGAAGAAGCGCTGATCGAAGATATCGAGGCGATCGCCGAAATGGGCTACAACGGTTTGCGCAAGCATATGAAAATTGAAGACGCTCGTTTCCTATACTGGTGTGATGTCAAAGGTATGCTGGTCTGGTCCGAAATGGCGGCTGCTTTTGAATATAACGATGAGTCCGTGGAACGTTTTACAAAGGAATGGATTGAAGTTGTGCAGCAGCAATACAATCATCCCTGCATCATTACCTGGGTACCATTTAATGAATCCTGGGGCATTCAGAATATTATCCATGACGATCGGCAGCAAAAATTTACGGAAGGTATTTATTATTTGACCAAATCTATTGATCCTTATCGCCCAGTCATCACTAATGATGGATGGGAGCACACCATTTCTGATATTTTGACTCTTCATGATTATGTGGAGCGTGGCGAAGATTTGTACGAAACATACAAGGATAAAGACGCGATTACGGGTAGCAACGGTGCGTACAACGAGTGGAAATTTGCGTTCGCCCAAGGCTACAGTTATAAAGGGCAACCGATTATCATCAGCGAGTTTGGCGGGATTGCATTCAGGAGCGAGCATGGCTGGGGTTACGGCAATCAGGTTGAGAGTGAGGAAGCTTTCCTGGAGCGATTCGCCAGCATAACCGGAGCGATTAAAGCAGTTCCGTTTATATCCGGTTACTGTTAATCGCAGATTACGGACGTTCAGCATGAGGTTAACGGCCTGCTTACCGAAGACCGAAAACCGAAAGTGTCGCTGGAAAAGATCCGGGAGATTAATTTGGGGTAGGGAAGCAGGGAAGAAAAAAGAGTACTAAGAAAAGACAAAACAAAAGATAATGCAGGTTTGTATAATGATGGCAAGCAGTCCACCCTAGGTGAATGGCAAATTCCGAAGCGGTCGCGGATAGCCACGGAAGGTTGGGGTGCCAGTGTCCTCGGCGTTATCTTTTGACTGCTCGTTCCAGTATGGTTCCCGCAAGGAAAACAATTAATATTATCAAATTACCGATAAATGTCCAAGTCATAACAGTAATACCATCGGCGATTAGAATGGTTTCTGATTGACTTGATGGTATCCCTAATGTAAAATTTTGTTATATTAATATCGGATAATACACGTACTCAAAAGTAAGGGGGATGATTGATCCATGATTCATCAGCGCGAATGTCCAGTCGAAACACTCCTGCATGTTTTAGGCGGCAAATGGAAGCCATTGATTTTATGGCATTTGATTGAATCCACAAAGCGATTCAACGATCTGGAAAAGCTTATACCTGATGTTTCACAAAAAATGCTTTCCCAACATCTCCGAGATTTGGAACACGAAGGCATAGTCGACCGAACGGTCTACCCTGCTATCCCTCCAAAAGTTGAATATTCCCTTAGTGAATACGGCAGAACATTGATTCCTGTAGCAGAAGTCATGTGTGCTTGGGGAGAAAATCATAATAGACGGAAGTATGAAGAGTCAGCGTCATAAAGCTGATTTAATGAAATCGAATCTAATTCAATCAACCCATAACAGAAGCTGCCACGGAATTCCGGGCAGCTTTTTTTCGTCTACAGCCGCACAATCTGCCACAAGATTTTTCCTATCGTCCCGACCTCCGCGCACAATATGGGTTCTCTTTCTGTGAAGCTTACTTTTAAGTAAGTACCCTACTTTAAAGTGGGTTCTTAACATCTTTTTGAAGCGATGCTAAGCTTGAGTCAACCAAATATTGGAGCCGTTAAAGAGGAGGAAAGAACAATGAACATTATTGTTTTTGGAGCGACGGGGAATACGGGGAAAAGAGTGCTGGCACAAGGAATAAAAATGGGGCATAAAATGACCGCGTTTGTGCGGAATTCCGAGAAGCTTTATGATCAACTAGGTGAGCCTTCCGCAAAGCATGTGAAGGTGATCGTGGACGATATGTTGAACCCAGTGTGCGTCAGCGAGGCGCTTGCGCATCAAGACGCCGCTATTATTGCGGCCGGTCATGCGGGACAGGGGGAAGAGTTTGTTCGTATCGTCGATAACATCATAAGCCAATGTGAATTGGAGCCTAGTTTCTCTGGGCGGGTATGGGTCATGGGAGGAGCCGGTCTGCTGGATATTCCATATACCGATCTGATCGGCAACCATTTACCCGGCTTCCCACCCGAGTATAAAAATCACAACCTGAATTTCGAAAGGCTGCAACGGACTGGGCTCGATTGGTCCATGATGTGTCCGGGAACCATGATGGATTCAAGAGAGCATCCAGATCCGGTTCATCTACATGTAACAGCGGAAACCTTGCCCGTTCAGATGTCGGAGACGATCAAGGAATATTCCGAGGCAGAAATAGCCGGTCATTTGTTCAGCCGATTTCAAGAACTCAATGTTGCTTATGACGATGTTGTAATGTGTATGCTCAACCATCTTGAGCTCGGAGGAGCATTTAAAAGGAAAAGGGTCGGGCTAGCCTATCAAAGCAAGATTTCGGTGCGCTGAGGAGAAGGGGGAGCATGGGTTTGTTTGGATTACTGCTCGTTTTGCATATATTGGCTACGATCGCCATCATTGGTCCCGCTTTCGTAATGCCCATCATTCGAAGATCCGCTAGAACCGTCGGCCAGCTGCACTTTACTTTTGGTATAACGACCAAACTTGCCATCATACCTAAAATGGGCGGCATTCTACTTATTGTAACCGGGGTTTGGCTTATGATCATAACCAAAATGGGGATATCCCAAATGTGGCTGAATGCGTCTATCCTTTTATCGCTCCTCATGATCGTCCTCATCGACGGATGGATCGAGCCGCGTTTGAAAAAGATCATTAAGCTCATATCTGAAAATCAAGACCAGAGTCATGAAATACCCGCCGAGTTCGGACTGCTGATCAAAAAGATCGTCCCCATCGAGACGGCAGCACAGCTGATGATGATTGCCATATTGGTGCTTATGGTCGTAAAGCCTTTTTAAAAAGCCGATGGAGCGTCTTAACTCACTTTTATAGCCACATGATTTTGGTGATATAATTAGGAAAGTGCTGGGTTAAGAGAAAAGGCGGTCATTGAAATTGGGATTTTAAAAGCGGGTTATGGTCAAGACCAATTGAGTTCTGATAAGTTAGCTGAATTAATAATACTTTCTGGAGAACTATCTAATTATCGTTCTCACTATCGTTCTCACGTTCGTGATGTCGGTATAAAATGAAGCCAAAATTCACTGGCAGTTTGACGAAAGATAAGGGAATGATAGCCAAGAAACGGCAGCCGATCCAGCTGCCGTTATCTGAAATAAGGAACATCATTTGTTCCGATAATGAGCGGCGCCAGGGGACATAGCAAATGATGTTGGAGGTCTTTATGAGAGAAGCGAAGGTTCTAACAAAAGCAAAGAATAAGGCAAGAGAAATTAAACGAAATGTTTTTGTTTTGTTCCTGGCCTATAAAGATCCAAGAGTACCGTGGTACGCAAAGTTGTTTGCGGTGTTAGTGGTTGCCTATGCTTTCAGTCCGATCGATTTGATACCGGATTTCATTCCCGTATTAGGTTATCTTGATGATTTGATCATCGTGCCTTTAGGAATTACGATCGCGCTTAAAATGATTCCACAATCGGTTATTGAAGAATGTAGAGCTAAAGCGGAGGAGATCAGGAAGCAGGGAAAACCGAGAAACTGGGTGACTGGCGCGTTATTCATTTTGATTTGGGTATTAATCGCCGTATGGGTCGGAAGCATCTGCTATAAATTATTCACTTAAGGTAGGTTATAACTGCTCTTAATTGCATCTTTTCACCTTATGATCAACTCGCTGTTTACGGATTACAGCAAAGTGCTCACTTGCTATTTATTGTGCTTTCGAGATACCAATTTAAAGTCGCTATTTTAGCGGCTTTTTTTGTTTTGTCCGTACAAGATCTAGTCCCTGGCCGAGGACAATAGGGGGTGTCGATTACCAATAAACTTTGTTCATGCTCCGTTCATATCGCATTCATTGAGAGGACATCTTGGTTGGCTAGACTTGCATTAGCGGACCCCATGGCCATTGTACAGATAGACAAGAAGGAGCTGAAGAGTTTGACGCAATCAGCAGGAAAGGAAGTAAGGAATAGTACAAAAACAAAGAGAGTACTACATATTTTGCTTAAAATAATCGTCACAGTAGTTATAGCCATCCTGCTTTTTATCGCCACCGTGTATACCGTAAATAAAATCAGCAGTCATGCAGAACAAAAAAGAATGGAGCCATACGGTCAGCGTATAGCTGTAGATGGAAAACAGATGAATGTTTTCATTCAAGGTCAAGGTGAAGAAACCATTGTGATTCTTCCCGGTTATGGAACAGCGGCACCTGCACTTGATTTTCAGCCGCTCATATCAGAGTTAATCCCTTATTATAAAGTCGTCGTGATTGAACCTTTTGGTTACGGTTTGAGCGATCGAACCCAGAAGGAGCGCAGTACAGCAAATATCGCAAGTGAAATTCACGAAGCGTTACAAAGTCTCCAGATCAATCGTTATATCCTCATGGCTCATTCCATTTCGGGGCTCTATAGTCTGGATTACGTGAACCAATATCCAGATGAAGTGCGTGCGTTTATCGGGCTGGATAGCAGCGTTCCGTCTCTGAGCGAACAGAAGATTGATTCGTCAGACACTGAACCGGTTAAATGGTTCCGCAACTTGGGCTTCGCCCGGTTACAATTGAAACTAAGCGCTGACCCTTATGAAGGACTGCCATATGATCAACAAACCATAGAACAATTGAACATTATGATACGCAAAAACATGTATAACAACACGCAATTAAATGAGGCAGTGAGCATGTATTCCAACTTTAAAGCAGCAGAACAGCTGAATTTTCCTCCCGATTTACCTATTCTTTTCTTTGTTCAAGCGAATCACCCTGTGACGGACCGATGGATCCCCGAGCATGAGAAGCAATTAGAGGAATCTGTACATGGAGAAATGGTTTTATTGGACGCGGGACATTATTTATATCGTTCTCATCCAAAAGAAATCTCGGACAAAATAAGGGATTTTACGGGCGGGATAAAATAATTAGATCCCATTATGGTGTGTTTCGATTGCGTTACCAAAGATAAACTGGAACGATTTGAATGAAAGGGAGCAGATTGCGCCAGCAGCTGCTCCTTTTTCAAATGAAGAAACGGGCAGGAAGAGGTAATAAATGAATATATCTATAATCGGCATATCCTCGTTGTCTTCTATTCAAATATGATGTTTATGTATTACGGTTAGAAATCGATCGTAGCCGTGCAAAAGTCTCTCTATGAATACATAACTAGGAGTGATAGAAATGAACATAAGAACATTGCGTTCAGACCATATTTATCAAAAAGTTGCCCAAGCTTCGCCCGAGGAAAAACTAGAATTATTCAGAAACGAAATGATGGCTCCCTTTATGAAACAATGGCAAATTCAACAGATCCCTTTTCGAGCGGAAGAGGCTAACGGTTTTGACGTTATTACGTTTAATAGCATAATGCATCGATCTCCTGATCAGATTACCGAGCAGATTTCACATGAGGTAGATTTGATTTCGTCAGATCCTTTTTGGTTAGAGTGTGAGCACGCAGTAAGGAAAAGCCTCCAACTATTTATGGAACATGATATAAACCTCCCTGTTTCTGAATATTTATTTACTATTCAACTAGGGAATCCGGAAAGCCGTGCCTTAACCATTAACGAAGGTTATAGCGGTTTTGGGGGCATTCCCGGGTATATCTGGGGTACCATCTTGCCAAATGCGTACACGATTCCTCGAATGAAGGCTGCGCTCGCGCACGAATGCAACCATAATGTGCGATATCAATTTATTCAGTGGGATCACACCGTTCATTTGGGCGAGCTCATTGTAAGTGAAGGATTAGCCGAAAACTACGCTACGTTCATGTTTGGAGAAGAATTGCTCGGCCCTTGGGTAACGAGAACAGACGCAGTAACACTGAACAGGCGCATAAAGCCTGTGCTTAAAGAGCAATTGCAGTTAACGGGTTTTGATAATATCGCTCCGTATCTTTATGGTGACGAGATCGCCAAACTTCAAAACTTTAAACCGGTCAACATGCCTTATAGTGCCGGATACGCGTGCGGATATTATCTAATTCAAAATTATTTAAGGAAAACAGGTAGAACGATTTTCGAGGCCACCATAACGCCTGCTGCTGAAATATTAGACGAAGTAAAAGAATTCTGGAATGAAGAAACGGTGATTAGCTCTTAAAATCTCGTTCAAATAACAGATACCATTTGGAATCTGCATTGCCCACGTTTATAAAATTTCGGGCAGAGGGACAACGCCATCTCACATTAAAAGCCGCTATTTTAGCGGCTTTTTTGCTTTGATAGGTACAAGTAGGTGTCCAGCGTCGCCTGAAAAGACGACTTTGTTCTGCTCGTGATTATCTATTTTCGTCGAGGTTGCTAGTTAGAACGTAAACAAGGAGAACTTTTCTTTACTACTCAACACGCCAATCAACCTTTTTCAAGATCAATACGATGGAGATCAGCGAGAAAAACAAGAGAACAAGCGTGTTCCAGGCGACAGAGCCGGACCAGCCCGATATCAATACCTCCCGCATGGCCTCAGCGGCGTAAGTGGTTGGGAAGATATAAGAGAACCATTGCAAAATCATAGGCAATTGATCCATATCCACCATGACAGGCGTCAAAAACGAGATGAACATCATCAGCGCCTGGACCAGCATGTTGGTCAATTGATGGCTAGGTGACCAGAAGCCGATCAGTACACCCGCGCCAACCACGCTAAAGACGGTGAGCAGCAATACAGGGACAAGTCCCCAGCTGTAGTGAAATTGAATGCCGTAAGCAAGTTGACCAATCATCGCCAAGATAATAAAAGACGGTACGCACATGATCAAGCCGCGCAGCAGATTGGCGAAGATGAAGTTTACCTTGGCGATCGGCAGGGACGAATAGTACGTGAAATGGCCTTGATGCTTCTGCCAAGATATCTCTTGAGCCATGGAATTGAGTCCCATGACGATTAAGCCGAAAAGCATATTCCCCGTAATAATACGTGTCATGACCGCCGGCGTTGGGTCGACCGTAAAGAATTTGAGAAACAACAACGTCGTTAACGGAAACATGCATGCCATGATGAAAATCCAAACCCATGCCTCGCGGATGATCGTAAATTGAATGCGGGCTAAGATCAGCCATTCCGTGATTCTGCGCTGGATTATGCTCTGCTGTTCGTGCCCTTGGAGAAAGACGGTTTCTTGCAGCTGCAAGTCATGGCTTTGCATGGATGGTTTTATCTTTTCCATGTTTAGACTACCTCCTCTTTGGCATGCTTATCCTGATCATCATCAATATGAAAATAGACATCTTCAAGATTCGGAGGGACCAACGAGTATTCTTCAATCGGTAATTGCTGCTCAGTCAGGCAGTCGATCGCGTAGCTGGCGTTTTGCTTCTCGATCAGTGTCCGGATTCGGTTTTCTCCCGTTTTGGTCCACTGCCCTAGTGTGCTTAAGCTTCGGCAAACATAATCGCTTTCGCCAAAGGAAGTCGTAATTTCCAGCTTCATCCGCTGATCTACCCTTTGTTTTAAGACACCGACATGATCGATGGCCAATAGCTTGCCGTGATTTACGACAGCGACTCTATCCACGACCTGTTCGGCCTCCAGCACGTTGTGTGTTACCAAGATTACGGTTACTCCTTGGCGATTGCGTTCCTGAATCAGATCCCATACGAGCCTTCTCTTTTTAGGATCCAGTTCATTGGTCGGTTCATCCAGGATCATGACGGGGGAAAAACCGATCAAGCAAGTACCGATCCCGATTAAACGCTTTTGTCCGCCGGAAACGTTTTTCAACAGCTTATGACGGAGGTCTTGCATACCAAAGCGTTCCAACAATTCCTCTGTTTGCTTTAAGGCGGACTCCTTCGTCAACCCACGCAATCTTCCTGTAAAATACAAGGCTTCCCAGGTTTTTAAACTGGTCAGGGCGTGAGGCTCTTGTGAGTAGTAGGCGACCTCCTGGGCAACTCGCTTGGTTTGTGTCTGCACGCTGGTTTCTTTATAGCGTACCGTACCTGAGGTGGGAGCAAGGTGGCCTACCATCTGCTTGATCAGCGTGGATTTGCCGGCTCCATTCGGACCGAGCAAACCGAGAATTTCCCCTTGTTGAACGTCGAAGCTTATGTTTTGATTGGCGACAACCTTGCCTTTTTTGTATGTTTTATTCACATGCTCTAATTGATAGATCAGCTTCATCATGCTTGCCCCTTTCAGTTTTCGAACTAGGTTTTTCTGCTGCGTGTTTAAATACAAAGAGAATTCTTTGACTGTGTAACGATATATCAACAGGCGTTAATACAACGATAACTTATTGCTCTGAGAAGAAGTGAGGGACGGCAGAATGGTTTTTGTCTCCGTCTCAGGACGGAGACGGCATGCCGTGCCCCAGTACCGCACCATGACCCACGCGCCTCAAATCCCGACTGGGGATGTTCGGTTTGCTGTCCGATGTGCCGAAAGAGTGGATAAGGAGGCCGTTCCGGTGCGGATGCTGCTCCCCGGAGGGACGGACGGAAGGTGGTTTACGAAGCTCGGCATTGGATACAACTTTACAGCTTGTCCCTGTATATCCGACCCCGGACGGCGCGGCGCCATTGGCAAACTGGGAACACGACATCATTTATCGGAAAGAATTATATTTACATGTATATTACTTGTATACGAATGAAGGGATATGATAAGATGAGAGCGTAATGAAAGCGTTTACTACCTGTTGAAAAAATTTATTCGCAAAGGGGAGAGTTTAGTGAGAAGCAAGTGGAGGAGTCGGCTTGCCGGAGCCCTAACAGTCATCATGATGTTCGCAAGTATCGGGTGGGCAAAGTCGATCACGTATGCAGCAGACGAAGAATTGACCAACGTTATGATCAACGGCGGCTTCGAGGATTCCGAAGAAGATGGACGCTTGCCGGGCTGGCAGCCCGATGAAGACACAGCTGTCATAACTGTAAGTGAGTCCGTGTACGCAGAAGGGGAACGAAGTCTTCAGATGGAACGCCTGTCGCCCGCCGCAGGCTCCGGAGTTGTGAGCGATGCATATGCCGCCCAACCATTCGGCAATGTCATCATGAGAGCAAGCGTGCTATTGGATGAAGGCCAAGGCGGCAAAGCAGACCTCAGATTTTATGATGCAGGCGGAAAGCTTGTCTCCGTAGTGAGCGGCCTGGTCGGTGAAACATCGGGCAAATGGCAGAATTTAAGAGTGGCTGCTTCTGCCCCTAAAAATGCAACGGAGGTCAGGGTAGCCTTTGGTTTTAATGGTGACCTAACCGGCAGGTATTTCGTTGACAGCGTCTCATTGGAGTCGCAGGCTTCCTCCCCGTACTTAACGAATTTAGGACCGCAATCTTCAAGTTTAACCTTAATGACGGCTGCATTCGGTAAAGATAGGAATGGTCAGGATGCTTTGTTTACGGTCGCACAGGGTGATCCGGCACAATTCATCGTGATGGATGTTGCTTCGAAAGAAGTGAAATCCACTCATCCACTTGTTGCGCTTGACGGGAGCAACGTTTCGGCAGCTTGGGCGATTGTGACAGCCTCCGACGGAAAGGTATACATCGGAAGTACGCCGAACGGGACGTTGTTTCAATATGATCCGGCAGAGGATAAGCTGCGTGCCATCGGGAAACCTGTTCCTACCGATACCGTCATCTGGACGCTAGTAGCCGGGGAAGATGGCAAAGTGTATGGAGGAACAGGATATTCCCAATCGCTGTTTGAATATGATCCCGTTACCGACCAGACTCGAATCCTTAAATCCTTCAAGACTTCATCGAAAGAGGCTCATATCCGCAGCCTTGCTTACGATTCCGATCGTCAAATGATCTATGTGGGGGGAGCAGACGTCGCTAAGCTTTATCAATACGATCTTGCTAGCGGCACGTCGATTGCGCTTCATCATCCCGAATTTATCGGCAAGACTTCGGTTTACGATCTCCAGTATGCAGGAGGTAAATTGTTCGTGCGCGTGGATCCCGGACCGGTTATGTTCGTGTATGATCCCGATACCGCTAGCTGGATCGTTAACAATAATACTGCCTATAATGCACGAGGATTTTCACCGTTATCGCCTGACGGCGAAGAGGTATTCTACACCTATTACGAAACCCTTCCAGGTGGCGCGCAGCAATGGTCTCTCTATTCATACGACGTGAGAACGGGAGATTACGGCTCGCTGGGTGTCGACGTCAAAGGAGCAGGCGTAGCTTTTGGTTATGTACAGCTAGACCAGGCAAATTATCCGGGCTGGACATTAGTCGGATTGGCCGGAAATAGCGGAAGAGCATTTTATTACAATCTGGAAACCGGTTTGATTGAAACGCCGGAGCTTCCGTTTCCGGCACAGTTCGTGGAATTGTTTAATATCGGGAAGAGCACAGATGGGCAGATACTGTCCTCTGGCTTCATTTCAGGCGGGGGTATGGGGATTTACTCCCCAACCCGTAACGAGACCAAGCATTATCCTCAAATCGGCCAAGTCGAGGGATTCGGTTCCTTGAACGGGAAAATGTATCTCGGCGTTTATCCTAGAGCGACTATCTTTGAATACGATCCAGCCAAGCCATGGAACCGAACGGACCCATCAGAGCCGAATAATCCGCTGCGGCTTGGTCAGCTGGGTTCAGAGCAAGACCGGCCCGTTGCCATGCTCGGGGTCGAGGAAGAAAACCTGTTATATATCGGTTCTTATCCAATCGCAGGCAAAACAGGCGGGGCTCTTACCGTCTATAATCCCGTTACCGGAACGTTTGATGTGAAACGTGACATTATATCCGGGCATTCGATCAATTCGTTGCTTTACAAAAATGGAAAGCTGTTTATGGCCACCGGCGCGATGACAGGCGGAGAGGGGAAGCTTGCCATTTACGATACAGCATCCGGCCGAGTAGAGCTGGAACAGGTACCTGTTGCGGGCAAAAAAGCAGTAACCTCTTTGATATGGGGCCCTGACGGTAACGTTTGGGGAATGGCGCTAGGGTCTCTGTTTATCTATGATCCGGAGCGCCAAGAGATTATTTACAGCGAAGATATGTTTCCTGCAGCAGATTATGCACACAGCAATCCTCGCTTAACCGTTGGAACCGACGGGAATGTGTACGGTACCATTTTTACGGGATATGTTGCTGACCATACGTACACTAGCAAAATGTTTAAGATTGAAGCTGCAAGCAAATCGCTGTCCATCTTGTTGGAGAGCAATGCGGAAAAACTGGCCCAGGACGATTTTGGCAACTTATATTTCAAATACGGCAGCGAGCTGATGAAGTATAGCGATCCGAATCTGGTCGTGCAACTAGACAAAGTACAGCTTGAGGCAGAATCGCTCCAGCTTCGTCCGGGAGATGAAGTCGGTTATTCCTACGAAGTATTCCTTGATAAAGGAAGAACGACTAAGGAGTTATCCGGCGCAGTCATTGAGTATTTGAGCAGCCGTCCGGATAAGGCGGAGATCGACCCGAAAGGAAAGATCATCGCAAAGCATCCGGGGCAAGCCGAGTTGTCGATTCGAATTACATTGAACGGGGTAACGGTTGAATCCAATAAAATCAAGGTGAAAATAACCGGACCTTTTTAAAACGTGTATGTATAGCAATATGAGATGTTATCACGAGCTAGCTTCCGGGGACGATCGAATGGGAGTTATGAAAGAAACTCCGAAAACCCACTATATTCAAGGGTTTTCGGAGTTCTTTTTTTAAAAGTCAACCCAGTACAGGGGTGGTCTTCATGTCATGGATTTTTTGGAGCGTATGGAAATGCTTCGTCTTTTCGTCATCGTCCTCTGTGTGGAGATACCACTCCACAAGCCTGTATCCGAAGCCGAGAAGGATCAGCTCGTAGACGCAATGTTCGGCGATAGGAGGAACATCCGCATATTCCGAAAAGCCTTTGTAATACGCGGGGACACATCGCTGGTAGTTTTCGACCATGTGATCGATATCCGCTTCATCCGCAATCAGGCTTGCGAGATCCTCGCCCAGGTAGCCCCATCCGGATGTGTCCCAGTCAATGAGTGCGATTTTCCCGTCGGCATAGATCAGGTTGGTCACCCAGAAGTCCCGGTGGCATAGCACGAGAGGCAATTTTTCGATGCGATCGAGAATCTCGTCTGCATGCTCATCGATGTCGATGAGCATTTGCCGCACGTGCTGCGGGAAATCGCAGTTCTCCGAGCGTATATAATCGTAGACGACCGGCCAAGACCGGTAATGGAGATACGTATTCTTCATGAGATCCGCATGGCTCAGGTTGGTCAGGCTCTGCAGCACAGCGGGCTGCTCCGCATACAGCTTGCCTTGATAGCGTCCTAACTCCAGCGCAGCCTGTTCATACATGTCACCGGTCAAATCTAAACCGGTTACGCCATCGATATATTCCAGCCACAGCTGGAATTCATTTTCCTCGGCATTGATCTCGGCGTGATAACATGTCGGCCAGCGGAAGGCATCCGAGAACGTCGCTCCCAAGTCAGACGCATAAAGATCATATTCCCGGCGCCATGAACCCGGATCGCCGTAACGCTCCCATTTCTGCTGGATTTTGAGCACGATACGGTACGGCAATTGTTCGCCATCCGCGGTATCGGCGATTCCCGTTACCAGGTACACATTTCCCACAGTTCCGCCCTGCAACGGCTTGGTTTGGCAGTCGGCCGAGATGATATCCCTTTTGAACTGTCGGCTTAAGGCATAGATCAGCGATTCGAATTGAATATTCATATTTTCCATCCCCCGTTTTTTTTCGTTTGCTTGCTCCACATGGCGTTCGTTTTGTTTCGAGCCCTCTTGTCGATGAGGTAGCTGGTTTTATCCTGGACATACTTGTTCTCATACTGCTGGGCAACATAATGCTCCCACCGTTCACGCGGCAATGAACCGTCGGCAAGCGCGGCAAGAACGGCACAGCCCGGCTCGGCCTGATGGCGGCAATCCGTAAATCGGCACTGCGGGAACCATACCTCCACATCGGTAAAGCTTGCGCGTATGCCTTCGTCAGCATCAAAAATCCCAAGCTCACGCATACCCGGCGTATCAATGACCATCGTACCGGAGGGCAGCATGAACAGCTGACGGTGCGTTGTCGTATGCCGTCCCCGGCTGTCGACCTCCCGGATTGCCTGAACCTTCATTACGTCCTGTTCTATCAACGCATTGAGCAAAGACGATTTACCAACGCCGGACATGCCGAGAAAGACGACCGTTTTACCTGGCATCAAGTAGGGATCGAGTTCGTTCATCCCCAGGCCTGTATGACTGCAGATCGCGTGAACCGGCACATTAGGGATGCTTTGTGTGACTTCTGCGAGCAGGAGATTATAATCTGGGGCGAGATCAGCCTTGGTCAGAATGATGACCGGCTGGCCGCCGCTCTGCCTGGCTTGCGTCAGATACCGCATGATACGGGTAACGTTGAAATCCCAATTCAGAGAAGAAAGGATAAATACATAGTCAAAGTTGGTTGCAACGACCTGTTCCCGCACGGTTTTGGCATAGCCTGCGGCATGCCCTGAGTAATCCGCGCGTGAGAACTTGGAGCGACGGGGCAATACCCTGTCGATGAGAGAATCTCCGCTATCGTTGTAGTGCAGCAAAACAAAATCACCGACGCAAGGAAAGTCCACTCGCGTTTCCGCACCGTGATAGAACGCCCCCTTGAGCACCGCCGTTACCTCGCCTCGCTCGGTCATGACCCTGAAGCGCTTGCGCCGAAGCTCCGTCACCCTGCCGGGCAATAAGCCGCCTTGAATTTCTTCTATTTCTGAGTAGCCATAAGTTTTCAAATCCATCATGTTTTTTTTGTTAGCTCCTTTAATGTTGTTTTTTGGACGCAAAAATGCCACGGTCAAGCAGCCTCTAAAGAAGCTGCTGTCGCGCGGCATCAGGACGCAAAAAAGATACGACCTTCATCGTATCTCGCAAACAGCAATATTCACGAAAGGTTACTTTGAATGGCACACCAAATAATACGGGCGTTGTCCCGTTTTATTCCCGTATGCCTGCTATTCAGTTTTAAGACCAAACCACCATATAAGTAGTCGCCATTAAAACACATCTCCCTTCGTGATAGGAACTTGCTTATCGCTAAGCTGTCTATAAAATAACCTATTTTGGAAAAATAATCAATGACTAACAGCGCAGAATGTGTCAGCTTGCTCCATCGAGTCTGCAAACGAACGGAAAACGATAGCTCAAAATACAACGAGAATCAAACTAGAGCGTGACTGTCTACCAGCGGACACGAATTATTTTCTTTACTTAAGCGAGGATCGAGGCGTATAATCCGTTAAGACATCGGAGCTAGAAGAGGGGAAATCATAATGAACAATGGGTTGGTTAACGCTATTATCGCGTATATCATGTGGGGGGTTCTCCCACTATATTGGAAGTTGTTTGACAATGTGCCGGCAGGCGAGATTCTCTCGCATCGAGTTGTCTGGTCGTTCGTTTTCATGGGTATTCTCGTCGCCGTCCAGCGACGCTGGGGCGACATGAAGCGGGTTGCGGCTAGCCGCTCGCTCCTGCTGTCGCTCGCCGCCAGCGGACTACTGATCGCTGCGAATTGGCTCATCTTCATCTGGGCGGTCAACAACGGCCATGTTGTCGAGACAAGTCTTGGCTATTATTTGAATCCGTTGCTGAACGTTCTGTTAGCGGTCGTCTTCCTTCGTGAAAAGCCTAACCGCGGCCAATGGCTCGGAATTGCCATCGCTGGCGCCGCGGTGCTCATCATCGCCATCGACTACGGGCGTTTCCCTTGGGTCGCGATCTCGTTAGCCGTATCGTTTGGCTTGTACGGCCTCGCGAAGAAGAAGATCGTGCAGGACGCTTCTGTTGGCTTGTTGTCGGAGACGGCCGTAATCCTGCCCGTCGCGCTCGGCTACTGGATCTATTTGGCCGCCGTGGGCAAGACGACGGCATGGACGCTGCCTGCGCCGGTGTTCGTTGAGCTGCTTCTTTCCGGCGTGGTAACGGCGCTGCCGCTGCTCTTCTTTGCGCGGGCGGCCGCCCGGATGGCGCTATCCACGCTCGGTTTCGTACAATACATCGGGCCGACGATCATGCTGTTACTGAGCATATTCGTGTTCAAGGAATCGGTCTCGCCGGTTCTGCTTATCGGCTTCGCGCTCATCTGGACAGCGCTCGTTGTATACGCTGTGGCATCGGTTCGCAGCACGAAACTCGCGAAGGCGAGCTGACGGTAAGGGCTTCAAGGTACAGACATAACGGCCATTTCCGTCCGATAGGGGCGGAGATGGCCGTTTTCCGTTACATATTGTGTTTCTCTGAATTTGCTGACGTCAGCGCCGATGACAATTACAACGTCAAGAATTCGAGAGATGGTGGGAAGAGATAACAGTTGTATCAAACGTTAACGGCGTAGTGTTTTGGCAATGAATCCAACGATGAATCCCCAAATGGCATTTATAGCAAAGACACTTACAAGAGCAAACGGATTAGTTAATGGACCTTGTAATTTTCCATCAAGAAGCGGAGAGACTAAGCCGCTAAGGATGACGGCATATAAGGCATAACTCATACCCGCAAAACTAAGAATGACCACTGGAGAAGCGGGTTTCTTAATTAAAACGATAACGATCCAAGCTAAGGAAATAAGAATCGTCATGAGAATGCTGCCGAATTGTTGTCCGATCAAATCCATGATCCCCGTCATCTTCATAATGGGTCTCACTAGAGCTAATGCGCCAAGACCAAGAATAAACAACAAATTTTCTTTTACGATATCGAGCGTTTTCATTATAAACAATTCCTTTCTGGTGTGATTGAACGATATGAGGACCAAAATTCTTGATATTCTCGAAAGCGGATGGGTCGGCCTAATGTTCGTTTCTGAATTTCTAATCCGTAGCGTTCTTGTTTACCGTTTTAAAATAACAAATTCATGTTGTGAACTTATGACGATACATTGTGTTTTACGTGAAATTTCATCTGTTTGAAATCTTTATGAAGAACGATCGAAGACGGTCTCGAAGTGAAGCGATTAACACACGGTGAACCATACGAAGGTCAGCCATTAGAGGGATATTTGTAGAATAAAAAAAAGACAACCAAGATAATGAGGTTGTCTGTACATAGGATAACAATGCACATGCGCTGGGAGGGATGATACGTACTCCCGGCGCATGTTTTCAGTATATTTTTATATTCATGTAAAGAAGAAAATGGCTCGGATCTCTGAAAGCTGTTGTCCTGGGTGGCGGAGCTACTCTTTAACCGAACCCAGCGTAATCCCGTGAATGAAGAAGCGCTGGAGGAACGGATAGACGATGAGGACAGGCAGCATGGCGATGAAGATCTTGGCGGCATCGAGTGTCCGGTTGGATAACTCAGACAAGCGACGGTACTGGTCCTCGGACATCGTCGATGGATCGACCGAGACGACAAGCTGCTGGATATACGTCTGGAGTGGATAGAATTGCTCACGGGACATGAAGATCAGGCCGTACAAGAATTCATTCCAGTGATACACGATACTGAACAGCGAGACGGTCGCCAGCACCGGCACGGCCAGCGGGATGTAGATCTTGAACAGGATGTACCATGGTCCCGCGCCGTCGACAAGGGCAGCTTCATCCAGCTCCTTGGGCAGGTTGCGGAAGAAGTTCATCGTGAGGATGACGTTGAAGACGAGTGTCTGCGCGCCGCCGACCAGGACAAGTGCCCAGATGCTGTTCAGCATGTTGAGCTCTTTGACCGTCAAATACAGCGGGATCAGTCCACCGTTGAATAACATCGTGAAAATGAGAATCCACATGAATACATTGCGCCCCTTGAACTCTTTCGCTGTCCGCGAGAGCGGGTAAGACATGAGCACAACCATGATAAAATTAAGCATAACCCCCAGCAGCACTCGCTGGGTCGAGGTCCAGAAGGATCGGAAGAACTGCTGGTCATTGAGAATCTGGGCATATGCGTTGAGATTGAAATCGACCGGCCATAGCCAGACCTTACCGGCCGCAGCGGCAGAGTTGGAGCTAAGCGAAAGGGAGAGGGTGTACCAGATCGGCAGAATGCATGACAACGTAATGCCTATCAGGACAACAATCAGTATAATATCCGTCACACGGTTGCCGAACGTCCGGTCTCTGACCACGGTCAGCACCTCCTACTCTAGTTGGAATGGGATTGGTTTATATATCTTTGCAACAGGATGAATCCTTAGAATATGCGATAGTTAACAAAACGGTAAGCCAGATAATACGAGACGGATATCAGCAGGAAGCCCACAACGGACTTCAGCAGGCCGACGGCGGTCGCAAGTTCATATTGCAGGTTAAGCAAACCTGTACGATAGACCCAGGTGTCAATAATATCACCTGTAGAATAGACGAGCGGGTTGTACAGATTGAAGATCTGGTCAAAGCCCGCGTTAAGCACATTACCCAAGCTGAGTACCGTAAGCAATACGGCTGTCGTGCGGATCCCTGGCAAAGTGATATGCCAGAGACTTCTCCAGCGTCCTGCGCCATCGATGTTGGCAGCTTCGTACAGTGCCGGGTTGATCCCCGTAAGCGCGGCAAGATAGATAATGGTGCCAAAACCGAATTCCTTCCAGACGTCACTGCCGACAACGAGGAACGGAAACAGTTGGGAGTCGGCAAAGAACAGTTTAGGCTGGAATCCGAACAAGGCAGTCAGTTGATTGACGGGTCCGTTATAGGAGAACAGGTCGAGTACAATGCCCCCCAGAATAACCCAAGACAAAAAGTGGGGCAGATAGACGATGGTCTGAATCCAGCGTCTGAGAATCATCAAACGCAGCTCATTGAGCATGAGTGCAAACAACAGAGGCGCAATCAGATTGGCGACAATCTTCATGGACGCGATCACAAGCGTATTGCTGAAGACTTCCTGTGTATCCTTCAGCAATAACATATACTTGAAGTGCTCAAGCCCTGCCCAATCCGAGCCCAGGATACCTTTGCCTGGATTAAAATATTGGAACGAAATGATGATGCCGAACATCGGAACGATGCTGAAGACGAACAGCCATAGAAATCCCGGGATCAGCATCAGATAATAATGTTTGGCGAAGCCTTTCATACGCATGACAGCACTCCCTTCCCCGAATCCTGCATCGAGTGATCCAGAGCTCCTGACAGCTGCCGGGAGCTCTGGCTATTATGGTTCGTTGTATGCCTTAAGATCACTGCGCAAGCGCGTCCTTAACCTCCTGGGTAATCTGGTCGCCGCCTTGACGTTTCCAGTTCTCGACGAAGGAGTCGAATGTCTCCAGCGGAGCCGCACCCATGATGATGCGCAGGAAAGTCTCGTCCTCTAATTTGCGCAGATTCACCCAACGGCTCTCCATTAACGGTGTCTGCTCATACAGAAGACTGGGCACCTCCTCAAACTCGGTATCAACCAGCGGCCTGCCGCCCACCATGATGGAGTACGATCGAGTCCATGCTCCCCAGTTCGCTTCAGGGTTCCATGTTGAAAGATCCATGGAATCGTAAGGCTCGTTTTTGATCGTCTTGATGCTTGCGATGTCCGAAGGCAGCAGTTTGTAGGCCTTGTCATTTGCAAAATCCTCGGCGGTTTTATTGCCTGCCAGCACATCACGGAGGGCTTTGACTGTAAATTCAATTTCGTCGGATGGAGCGTATACCACGCGGAGCGGATAGTAACCAGGACCGCCTTTGCTCGGGTCAAAGGTGTTCTCTTGCTCGTTTTTAAACAGATTGTTTAGCAATTTCATGGGAACTTCCGGATGCTCGTAATCTTTCCGAACCACCACAAACTCAGTAGAAGGTGTAGCAGCATGTGGTTTAAATTCGCCATTTTGATTCAAAGGCAGAGCATAAGCCTGCCAATTGGCTTCGGCATCATTTTTTACGGCATTGGTTAGCGGGCCGTAAGCCATCCACCATGGCGCAAAGAACATTCCGGATTTTCCGGCAATAATGGGCTCATCCGCTTTGTTACGAACACCCATCTCTGGATCAATAAGTCCTTTGGAATACAAATCTCTTAAACTAGCTAACGCCTCACGTGTCTCCGGCAGGATTGAGCCGTATACAGGGCTGCCATCCTCGTCCTCGAGCCAGTATCCAGGGAAGGAGTCATGCGCGGAGAAAATTGCGTCAAAACCGTATAAATTGTTCTTCGACTCAAGGAAGTTCGCGTACAGCTTGCCACCACTTTCCGGTCCGGTGATCCCAATCGTATCGCGCTGACCGTTACCATCAGGATCATTTTCGACGAAAGCACGGGCGACTTCCTCAAGTTCTGCCATCGTGGTTGGCGGTTCAAGGTTCAGCTTATCCAGCCAGTCCTGCCGGATCCACAAGAGGTGAATGCCATCGGCATTGGCTTGCACACCCGGGAGGGCCATGATTTTGCCATCGAATGTTACTGCATCCAGGGCAGCACCGTTGGTGTTTTCAATGATTGTTTTTATATCCGGGGAAGCATATTGCTCATACACCTCCGTTAAATCGGCAATTTGGTCGGCTTCGACCAATTGGCGCAGCTCAACGGCATTGACGACCATAGCATCCGGCAAATCGTTACTTGCAATGGCGAGACTAATTCTCTGACGAAGATTCTGGCCAGAGGCAGCAAATTGATGATCGACGTCCACATTAAGCGCTTCCTTAATCTGACGAGTGTATTGATTGTCCAACGGCGTGTCGCCAGGAGGCAATTCATTATCGGTGGGATCGATTTCAATACTGATGCTGATCTGAACAGGTTCTTCGTAGCGGCCAAATGGATCGGCGGGTTCGCTGGACTCCGCGCTTTTCTCCGGTGCAGCCGGCGTGTTATTCGTTGGATTGCTGCAAGCTGCTAGAACGAGAAAACAGGCCAGTAAAAGCGCTAACGTCTTTGACTTGTTTTTCATAATTACACCCCTTCTTTCAGATGAATGGAATAACTATTCGTATGGACCATTTAACTGTAGCACAATGAAACCGCCTTCATGGATAGAAGGTGGTTTCTAAATGAGGGGGTCATATGTACAAAAATTTACGGCTGTTGCGGGTGGTTGGACATTTCACCCACTAAGGAGAAGACATTTGTCTACCCGTGATTTTTTCAATTGAACGTTAACGGATTTGGCACCTGATTTATTGAAATCTATGCTCAATAATCATTTTAATTTGTGTTATATTCTAGAAAGATTTTTCCGCCTGTTTCTGATTATGCGCATCATAGACCATATGATTCAAAGAGAGGAGGAGTCGATAATCGATGGGGATGAAACGATGAAACCGGAAAAGGATTGGAAGTCCCGCCTGAAGCGATTGACCTTGAAAAATCGAATTCTTTTACTGTTTGCCGCAGCAACATTGATCCCTTTCATCTGCACCTGTTATCTGTCATACAACACCATTACATCCATTCTGAATACGAAGCTGCAATCCGGCATTCAAAGCAATTTAAAGCAGGTCCGATTGTCGCTTGAGAACACGCTGGACAATCTGAATCACGTTTCCCAACAACTGACCTTTAAGGGGAATGTCGGTAGGCAGCTTGAGAAGTTTTTGATGGCGAAGCAGCCGTATGACCGGAGTTATCTGACGGATGAAATCAAAAACCAGCTGAATCTAATCACGTTCACCAATCCCAATGTCGGATTAACGCTGTATTATTTACGCGACGATCGGACCACTCTTTTTGAGAATACAGGCATGAAACAGCCATTCGATATCGATGACCTTCCCATCATAGCAGCGTATTATGGCATCACCTATTTTGGACCGCATATCAGTAAAGATCGATTCAACAATCAATATGTGCTTTCCGCCTTGCGAAAAGTTGATTTGCCGGAGAGGGAAGACGCCTATGTCTACATTGAGTCCGGTTTCAAGCTGACGCAGAGCATTCTTGATTTGGATGAAGTCAGCAAGCATACCAATCATTTAATTCTGGACAACAATGGAAGGATTTCATACAGCGAGCTTCAAGATATCTTTCCTGAAAATTCATTTTTTTCGGACGCTCTAGCGCCTTCCCTGGTAACAGGCATTACGTCCGACTATTATTGGTATCGACAAGTCAGCAATCAGGGCTGGAGTGTGGTCTCGCTTATTGCGAAATCCGACTACAACCGCGAGAAAAATCGCTGGATGATGCAGATGCTGGGGCTGGCGCTGCTGTTCGCTGTAGTCAGTCTGACCATTGGCTGGCTTCTATGGAAAATGGTGTACCGGCCGCTGTCGCGCTTTAATAAGGAGATCAAATCGATTGCGGGCAGCAATTTTAATGCGGCTGCCACGCAATCGCGGATCCCGGAATTTGAGATGTTGTTAAACCAGTTTCAACATATGAAGGTTCAGATTACGCAGCTGTATTCTGAAATCAAGGCAAAGGAGAAGCGCAGAGCGGATCTGGAGATCGAGAAGCTGCAGTATCAGATTAATCCGCATTTTCTGATGAATACGCTGGATACCGCGCATTGGCTAGCCGTTATGAACGGTCAGGAGGAGATCGACAGGCTTGTCACTTCGTTGAACAAACTGCTTTACTACAATCTCCGTAAAGGCAACAGTGTCGCGACGATCAGGGATGAGATTGATTCGCTGAAGCAATATCTCATTCTCCAGCAGATTCGATACAATTTTCAGTTCGATGTCAATATTCACGTGGACGACGCATTACTCGAAGTGACGGTTCCTAGATTCATTCTGCAGCCGTTGGTTGAAAATTCGCTGTATCACGGGCTAGATGATAACGGCAGAATCGAGGTGGTGGTTAGAAAGAATGACAGGCTTGAGATCGAAATTCGAGATAACGGCGGGGGGATCTCTGAGGAAAAGATTGAGGCATTGCTTGAGCAGGAACAGACTGAACGCCATCGAGTGGGTATGGGAATCGGACTGAATTATGTCAAACGAATGTTAGAATTTCATTACGAAGGGAGAGCGAGTCTTACGGTAACAAGCGAGCTTGGCAAAGGAACCCGCATCATCATTTCGATACAAATCGAGGAGGAGAATTTAACGAAATGATCCATGTTCTCATCGTAGACGACGACAAGCTTGTACGTAAGGGACTGATGTCTTTTTTGCCATGGGAATCGTTCGGAATGAGAGTTGTAGGCGAAGCTGCCAACGGGGAGAAGGCGCTCGATTTTCTGAAGGCGAATCGGGTAGATCTGTTAATGACCGATCTGGCCATGCCGGTAATGTCGGGCATAGAGTTAATTCGGGTTGTGCGCAAGCAATATCCGAATATTGCGATCGCCGTGCTGACTCTTCATCAGGATTTTGAATACATTCAGGAAGCGCTGCGACTGGGTGCCATTGATTACATTGCCAAGGTTGAGCTTGAAAAAGAACAGTTCGAAGAAGTGTTTCAGCGCATTCACTCGCGCATTGTGGAAGTGAAGCAGAGGCACAAGAATGAGTCGGATTCGATAGTAGCGGCTTGTTCTTGCGATACGGCCTATGCACTATTGACGTACCCGGATGAGCCATTGACAAGCAGAATGGTAGCGGATTGCGTTTCATTGGGCTGGATAGCGGAAGCGGATGGATCTATTCCGATGTGGCTGACGGAACTTCCCAAGGAGGTTCCGTCTCATGGCAATGAGGAAGAAGACCCATTGCCGCCGCTTCCAGACGGAACGTGCAGCACCGGATGGCATATGGTACGGCTACGGCATACAGCCGGTTTATCTCCATCCGAGCTGCTTCTACGAATACGGGCCTATAGGAGCAGAGATTTTTTCTACGACTGCGACGGCAATGAGCCCTATCCGATTGAGAAGTCTGTCATGGAGCTGATGGCGGAACGTCCTGAACCGGGAGAAGAAGAGACGGCCACTGTAAAGGAATTACTACACGCCTTCACATGGGTCCATGACGATGAAGCCTTTGATAAGCTTTGCAGTCGATTGAAAGAACTGCGTATACCCGTCTCCAAGCTAATGCAATGGATCTATGGATGTATGGTTGACTGGAACCGGCTTTATAGAGCGATACAACCTGATGATATCAAGATGCCTGACACATTTACGTGCTGGCGGGAGGTTGCGGACTGGCTGAAACAATTCAGGGAAAATGGGATAACGCTATCAGGCAGCCTGCAGCTGAGCCCCGAAGTGAGCGGCAGCATTATGACCGCGGTCAAAATCGTGCACGACGAACTTGAGTTGCCGTTATTCGCTATCGATGTCGCGAAGCGGGTCAATCTGAGCCGAAGCTACTTCTATCAATGTTTCAAAGAAATCGTTGGCTATTCCTTCAATGAATATCTGCGCAAGGTACGGATCGATAAGGCGCGAGAATATCTGGAACAGACGGCCAGGCCAATTGTTTGGATTGCCAAGCAAACCGGATACGAGGATGAGAAATATTTCAGCAGAACCTTTCGAGAGCAGACAGGCATGCTGCCGAGCGAATATAGACAGCGGTATAAGGCGAGGTAGAGTAAGAGCTTTTATCTATCGGGTCCGCAATTTACCAAGGATAATGAAGATTTTGAGCATCACAAGTTTGCAATAATCAGTTGTTGTTGAACGAATGTTGTTGGGTTATCACCCTTATGGTTATTGATAAACGCTCAGACAACATACGCCCCAGCCTAGGAGAATATATAGGCTGGGCTTTTTATTTGCACTAGAGATTTCGAGGGATAGTTTATATAATATGTAATATATTAACATTCCACGTGTTAGAAAGGCGAAGCAGGTCCTAGATTTGCAAGAATGACTAAAGAGATAAATTATTGAGCTGAAAGGTGGAAAAAGGTGAGACTAAAAAAAAGAAGAGACCGGATGTTCTTTGTGTTTATCAGTGTATTGTTTATCCTCATTACTGCAGGATGTTTTGCATCACAGGAGGCTCATCAGCTTGAGCAAGTGAAAGAGCAAGTGAAAGAGCAAGTGAAAGAGCAGAAGCAGGAGCAGGGGCAGGAGTACGACAAAGGAAGTGGAATGAAATTTTCCAGCCTTTCTGAACAGAAGATCGAGGATATCGCTAAGCTCAGTAAGGTATGGGGATTGGTGAAATATTACCATCCTAAGGTTGTATCTGGGGAAATAAATTGGGATTATGAGCTTTTTCGTGTGATGCCTTCTATTATAGATGAAAATTCGGATGTGAACTCAATCCTCTATGATTGGGTTCATACGTTAGGTAATGAGAACGTCCCCGGGGCTCTTGAGCAGCTATACCAAATTCCCGAGGATTATAAACATCTCAGACCAACTACAGATTGGTCCAAGGACGAGGAATATCTCGGAGCAGATCTGAGTCTTGAATTATCAATGCTTTTGAATTCGAACATTTCAGACCGAGAACATGCATATGTAAGTTTTAAGGATGATTCACCCCAACCGAGTATGCATAATGAAAACTCTTATATAAATATGAAATTTGATGATACAGGCTACAGATTACTTGGTTTATTCCGCTATTGGAATATTATTGAATATTATTATCCTTATAAAGATGTCATCGAAGAGGATTGGGATCGAGTGCTTCTGGAATTTATCCCTAAAATGATAGATGGGTCTGATTATGACTCCTATTACATGACCTTAGCAGAACTGACAACTAGAATACATGATTCTCATGCCTATTTGTTGGGCAAAAACAGAAAGACTGTTACTGACTATTTTGGATTGTATCAGCTTCCCGTAAACTTTATCGAAATTAATAATCAGATTGTTATCAGTAAAGTAATAAACGAATGTGGACTTGAAGTCGGAGACATTGTGCTAAACGTTGGCGACGATAGTATCGAAGAATTATTAGAAAATAGAAGAAAATATATATCACAGTCTCGAGAAGACACGTCAGCTCATTTCTTTCCTGCATTATTCCGAACTCAACAGAAGAATACTGACGTTACCGTTATCCGACAGGGAAATACGATGAAAATAAGTGCAACAGGCTATCGACAATGGTTTAATTTCTTTGTTGATACGAAATCGCAAGCAATGGAGAATGGAGACATCTACTATATCAATGCCGGTCTGTTGGAAGAAGGAGAGATTGATAAACTCATGAAGGAATGGTGGAATACAAAAGGTTTAATTCTTGATCTTAGAAACTACCCTACTAGCGAACTTTCCTATAAATTAGCTCAATATCTGATCCCTTCCGAAAAAGAGTTTGCCAAATTGTCATATCCTAATCCTGCAATACCAGGTGAATTTTATTATATGCATATTTTCTCAGGGAAGCCTCAAAATATAAATGACGAGGTTTACAAAGGAAAACTCGTGATGTTAATCAATGAACATACGATAAGTAACGGTGAATTTACAACGATGTCGCTGAGAAATACAGAAAATTCAATAGTTCTTGGGAGGCCTACTGCCGGAGCTGACGGTAATAAAGTTATATTTACTCTACCAGGAAATATAAAAACTGCAATAAGTGGAAGAGGAGTATTTTATCCAGATAAAAAACCAACGCAAAGAATAGGAGTGCAGCCTGATATTCGTCTTGATCCAACCATTGAAGGAATGATGGAAGGTAGGGACGAGTATGTTGAGAAAGCCGTAGAAATAATTAAAGCTGATTATTAAACAAAGGCGAGGCAAATGGCTACATGCACGAAAGCTAAAGGTAATGAATTCATCCACGCAAACAGCGTGTACCGATAGGTACACGCTGTTTAGGCTTAACTCTAGCATCGATTTCAACTGTCCAATTGTTGATTTAAGATATTCAGCAGCTCCGCAGCCTGGAGCAGCAATGCCTCCTTGGCGGCCGGAACGATATAGTCATTCATTTTCGGATCTGCAAGATCTCGGGTGAATTTCTCAAGATGGTGGATGGCCTGAGTCGTATGTTTTTTGAGCAATTGATGTTCGGTTTGCTTCAGGCTGTTCTCCAATTGATTCGCGAGCGGCTTAAGAATCTCGCCCGAAGCCAGTCGAAGATTGAATTCCTGTTGAAGTTTCTCTGTCAATTGTTCCGCTGTCGCACGGACTTCAACCACTACCAAGTTGGAGAGTACGGTGATACCGTTCAGAACAACCGTGGCCTGTAGTTCTGCCCTCCCGGCACCTATAGCTTGTATGGTACCAGAATCGGACACGGTGATGATGCCTTCGTCAGAGCTCTTATAGTTGATCGAAGCTTTGGCCAAGTCTGCGGATTTTCCATTAAACAGGGTTCCGCTCAGCACAAGCTGTGCCTGGTCGCCAACAGTGAGTAACGATTCATCCAAATTCAATGCGACTTCTTTTAAGGCGATTGGGAGCTTCTTGAGATGGGAGCCTTCCGCATAATAAATTCCGCCATCTTCTGCCAAGGTCATGAGGTTGACGCTGTCCGCTATTTTTTTGGAATCCATTGTTTCCGGATTGATCACCGTTAGAGTACGACCGACCGTGGTGTAGAGCAGACCATCGTCGCCAAAACGGATAAAATAAGGTCTCCATGTACTTCCGGACGGGGTATTCGGATATAACAGCTTGCTCTTTTTGATCATCTGTGATGCTGCGTCCATAGCGAAGACCGAATATACGGTGGTTCCTGAAGCTGTTTTCCCCCAAGTCACACCCCATAAAAGCCCGTCTGGCCCTTCCTTCAGGTCACCGATTAGCTGGTGGGATGTCATGCCGGGGATCGCAGGGGAGAACTCCTTGACTTTGCTTTTGGTTTTGGGATCAAAAATAAACATTTTGGCTTCCGAAGCTGCGGGGGTCGAGCCTCCGCCACCATGGATCGTTGTTCCTCCATAGACCAGACCGTCTTTATAGGCAACGGACATCACGCTTTGATTCTCCACAATATCCGGAATGGTGGTCCAAGTATCGGTTGGTTCATCGTACATGGTCAATGCCCCTTTAACGAGACCATAGTCGGCGATCGTTCCGATGAACAGCTGGTCGTCGCCTGAAGCAAAAGCGAACGGCCTGCTCTGACCATCCTCAATATTGAATGCGAGCGAAGGATTGACGTCTTTCTTGTACGGTTGGGATGGATCGTATCTGTAGATGACAGCCCCCCCATAGGTGCCGAAATATACTTTATCGTTTAAAAAGCCGATCCCTTCGATTTGTGGAAAGACACGTTTCTGTAGTTCATACGCATTGGAAACTGGATTAAAGATGGATAAGGCTGTATGGAAGCCGCCCATATACAGTTTCCCTTCCGGCCCCATCTCCATGCTCTGAATATCAATGCCTTCCGCTTCAATTTCAGGCATAATGGTTTCGACAGACCGATCTTCAGGATCAAATAATACGTATTCCAGCTTTTCTGTTACCATGGCCAGCAAGGTTTTGCCGGCTTTATGCCCGGTTTGAGGAGTAACCCAATCATATGCCCGCACCGTTGAATTTGGCAGAACGACACCTTCTAAAGGGATGACTTCATTGGTTGCCGTATTATAGGTGACTAGTTCACTGTTAACTACATTCCGGAAATACACCAGATCTCTGTCCAGTGGGGAAGGAGGGGAGATCATACTGTCAAAACGGGTTGGAGAAGGCCAAGGGAGAGATTGAAGCACTTCTTCGGTTTCTTCATCCAAGATAAACAGGGTAGTAGCGCCCGAACGTACGAACAGCTTTCCATTATACGACCAGATGTCGGCGATCATGTCATTGGCTCCGGAGTTCGGGAGCTTGACTTCAGATTGTTCACCTGTTTGACGATCAATCTTGTATAAAAAAGCAGGATTTCCCACCCCGACATAGATATACTGCTCTGTCACACCGATTCCTCGAGCGTACATGACGTTCTCACGAACGCTTCCGAGATCACGGAATTGATTGGAAGCAATATCATACTCGAAGATTTTGGAGTTTGGGTACGTGGCCCCGTAAATTTTGCCGTCCGAGGTGGCTGCCAAATCCCAGACCAGCTTTTCAGATGGATTGACGCCTACAGACTCCAACGTTTTCGCGGCAGGGGAATAACGATACAGCATGCCGTTCTCCACGCCGGATATGTATACATTGCCGTCGGAACCGGCTGTTACACCGTATACCGTGTTCACGCCTTGGACCGGAGAGGAATAGATGACTTCGCCGGTTGAGGCATCCAGTGCATAGAAAGTCGAAGGCGTTCCATTCGTTGCAAAGTAAACCTCGCCGTTCGCCATGGCGGCCCCGCTGGTTTTGACCGTTTTCGTCGCGGCTCCCAGGTCAATCGGATCCCCGAAGGCAACGGGGATATCTGCTGCAGTGGATGCGGACACGGTCATATGATCGAAATAGGCGGTACTGTAGCCGGCAGTACCGGAGTACAGCATAATCTTGGCTGTAACGGCACCGGCTGGCGCGACGCTTTCATGCGTAAAGTCCAACCAATCGCTGCTTACGGAGGATAGGGAGGAGCGGCTGTTGCTGATTTCCTTATTATCGGCATCGTAGTAATAAACAATCATCGCCACCGAACCTTGTTCCAGCCAGGTTTTCACGGAGGTGACATAACTGCTTCCTTCCGTGACCGGAAAGGAAGAACTGATTAATCCCAGTGACTTTGGCCCTCCATCGACCATCTTTAAAGCGTAGTTTCCCTCATAGCTTTTGGAATCTGTGATCGAGATGGAATATTCGTCAGTCAGCGGTGACCAATAATAAGTCCAGCCCGGTATTTCACTACCACTTCCCAAGGTTTCAAAGCCCGCGTTGTTAATGACGGGAGAGGAATTGGAGACCATCATGGTGGAGCTCTGGGCAAATCCAGAAGCAAAAGGTACAAGTGAACTTAAAGTTAAGGAATAAGTGAACAGGATGGCCGTTTTTTTAATCCAGGATTTCATGAATTTCCTCCTTTATGCGGTAAATTTCGATAAACTATTTGATTTTGTTGTTTGCGTTCTCCTTTCTAGTTCAATAGTGGTAAAAATGTAAATAGATTATATGAGGGGCCATATATAATGTCAATGTCTTTAAATTCTCTATAAATATGCTGTGCCTATACTCTCCCCAAAGGTCTTGTCTCAGCCTTATAAAGCTACCAGACCTGGATATATGAGGATATTGAACGTAAATGGAATTCCTGCAAGTTTATATGCCGAGTTATCAACTTTTATAGACATCATCGCCCTATAGGCAGAAAAACGGTAAATGTAGTACCTTCATGAGACTGACTCGCAACGCGGATGAACCCGCCGTGGGCTCTTACAAAATGATGGGCGATAGATAACCCGAGCCCCGTACCGCCTGTATGCCTCGAGCGCGCTTCGTCTACGCGGTAAAATCGATCGAATAGGTAGGGCAGCTCTTCCGCCGGTATTCCGATGCCGGTATCGATCACCGAGACACATGCAAAGAACGCATTCCTATCAAAGACCCGGTCTTCGATTTCAACAGTAATCTTCCCTCCACGAGGCGTGTAACGAATCGCATTAGTCAGCAAATTAATGAATACTTGCGTGATCCGTCTCGCATCGGCCATAACGGTAACCGGACTCGAAATCGTATAAAGACAAACGTCTAAACCGTTTTCTTCCGCTTCGTATTTCACGTCGTCCACAATTCGTTCTAGGTGCATCGTCAGATCGAGCGGTTTGCGTTCGAGCAACAACCGGCCCGATTCGGCCAGCGACAATATATGAAGATCGTTCACAAGCTGACTGAGCCGGATTACCTCATCGTGAAGCCGAAGCAGCATTTCCGGCGGGACATGATGACCGGCCTGCTGATAATTCTCCAGTTTAAGCTGCATCACGGAGAGCGGCGTGCGAAGCTCGTGAGCAATGTCGGCCACCAGTCGCCTGCGGGTCTCTTCGGCTTCACGCAGACGGAACGTCATATCGTTGAACGTTTGGGCAACTTTCCCATACTCATCTTTCGTGTCTACAGGTACTTTGACGTTCAGGTCACCCTGCGCCACGCGCTCTATGGCGGCTATAAGTTTTTTGAGCGGGAGGGTAAGCACCCCCGACATCCAATAACTGAAGAACAACCCGATCGCAACAAAAAAGAACAAGCGCACGCCGTGCGTGACATTAAGCAGTTCGTTCAGCTGCATATTGTCAAGGATATAAGATTTAAAAATTTCGATTTGCTCTTCGGGCGATGCGCTCAAATAGTTGGCATCGATTTGTTCCCTTTGAAATTGATCGATCAAGCCGCTTGTGTAAACCTGCGTTGTCAGGGAGAACGTGATGCTTACAATGAAAACGATCAGTCCCATACAGGCAAACATTTTCATACGGACCGTCATGTACGTTCACCGAACCGGTAACCGAAACCATATACCGTTTGAATATATCGAGGATTGGCAGGATCGTCTCCCAGTTTGCGGCGAAGATTCCGGATATGGGAATCCATCGTTCTTTCGTATCCCATGTACTCATCCTCCAAAGCAGCCTTTAACAATTGCAAACGGCTAAAGACAATGCCGGGACGACCCGCGAGTGTGAACAGAATTTTGAATTCGGTAGGTGTCAATTGGAGTTCCTGACCGTCTTTGAATACCTGACATTTGGCCTCGGAAATGATCAGGTTGTCTCTTTCCAAGAATATCGACTTGTCTTCGGGTCCGCGTAAACGGCGAAGCAAAGCTCTGATGCGCGATGCGAGCTCGCGCAAGCTGAACGGCTTCGTCAAATAATCATCTGCGCCAATTTCCAGACCGACGATTTTATCTGATTCGTCCGATCGGGCCGTGACCATAATAATGCCGCAATGCGAGGTTTGTCTTATCTCGCGGCATACGTCGATTCCGCTTTTTTCCGGGAGCATCCAATCAAGCACGACGAGATCAGGCCGCTCAGAGCGGGCAATCATGAGCGCTTCCTTGCCGGTACAGGCTGTCGATACCTTGAACCCTTCACGTTGCAAATAGGTCTGCATCTCCTCCAACATTCCCGGTTCGTCCTCCACAATCAACAATTTCGGTTCCATTCCCATCACATCCTTCCCTTAGTTTGATTCCATAGCGAGTACACTACGCTTACCGAAAATTATAACGTGATTAGGTAGGTTCTTAAAGAAATCCACACAAAGAGCGGAAGATCTGCATAAGTTCTCGACATTTGTTGTGTAAACTGGCTGTGAAAGGAGAGAGATGGTCGCGAAGAACAAGAAGGACAATGAATCTGGGGAATCGGATTCTGAGAAACGTAATTTTTGAAGACGGAAGGATGAACTGCGGATTGTATACGATATCGATTGAGAAAGCGCTGCTTGAACTCGGCATTAAGGGGGGATTATCCGGAAATTCCGTCACAATTGAGTAGAACGGAAGTACGACATTGCTGGATGATCTAAACAAACAAAAACGTTTGAATTAGCTGAGTTCAGCACAGTCATTGCATACGGACGAGTGTTCTGATCGTTGGAACGTCTAGGCCAGAAATGAGAATCTAGGAGGAGAACCCTGCTTAAAGCGGGCCTATACCCGTAATGATATTGTCGCCAGGTTTTGGTGCTAAACAGATCTTACTAGTTGATCTAGCAGGAACTCCTATCAAACTCATGAAGTCTCCTTGCAAATGATGAAAAAACAACCGAGAGGGGTAATTAACAAATGAAATTGAAGCTAGTTACATTCGTAATGCTTTGTGCATTTCTACTTGCTCCAACTATTGCCTCTGCTGAAGTGACCAACGGTAATGTCGGATACGGATTAACCCCCGGGCGACTCTGGGCCACGATGGACGCGGTGGTGGGCCTGATCAGCGCGGTCATCGGTGGGCTGTCTCTGGCCCGCTCCGTACGTCGTACCGGAAATGGTGGGCGAAACGGGTCGATCGTGGCCATGGTATTAGGGCTGATCGTCTTAGTCTACGCTATAGTGCATCTGACCATATTCACTGGTGATTTCGGTACCGGCGCCGGGAGAGCTGGGGCGATCATTGCTATTGTAATGGGGCTGATCGGTATGATCCTCGGTGCGCTAACTCTGGTCCGCTCCCGCCGCGCCGGCTGACCCGACAATGATGCTTCCTATTCCAATACTTAAAGGTGGTTTAAGCCAATGGGCGGATCTACGCGATAGATGAAGCACTACCGCGTTTCAGCGAATAATGGCGGGCGAGCAGTTTGGCAATATTGTTAGTTATACAGATAAACTTCGTAAATGAAAAAAACGGGCTGAATATGTAGGATTCAGCCCGTTTTCTGTTCCATTTATATCAAAGTATGAGATCAGTTTATTTATCGGTTAAGCTCCTTCAACCATATCCCGTTTGAGATATCCCACAAAGCCCAAAACCATGAAGGCAATACTGATCGCTGAGATCGCAATAAAGGTGGCAGCATCAAACGGATCTACCGGCATCCGTGGAATCCAGCTTTGAACGGCTGTTTTCGAGAACCATTCCGGCAACTCCAAAATGCCGCCAAAGTAGTTTAGAGCAAAGGAATAGCCAAGGTACGCATATACGCTTTTGCCTAGTCTAGGTGCCCAACCTAAAGCCAAAGCGGCAAGTCCGGTAAAAAACAACACGGAAGGCAGGAAGTTATAACCAGCGGCGATAAAATCACCCATATTCATGGGCGAGCCGTCACCCATGGCAGCAATGGCTGTCCCGCCAAGACCGCTTGAAGCGAGCAAAATACCCACGATTCCAGCAATGTTGGCCAATATGACACTCGACCAATAGAGCTGAGCTCGCGTCACTTTGGTAGCATAAAGCTGACTTAAATGGCGCCGCGTTTCTTCCGAGAATAATTTGTTTACGATCGCAATCGGCAAAATGGAAACCAATCCCATCAAGACCATGATAATGGTCCCGGTAAAGGCTGCTTCGATGGAAACACCGGATATCGCAAACATTTGACTCATGATTTCATTGCTTTCAAGGAAAGTTTGCATATCTCCATAAATCGAACCATAGGCTGCTCCCATGATGACGAAAGCAATCAACCAACTGATCATTACGCCTTTGTTCAACTTCGTAAACAGGCCGGGTACGGATAGCAATGATTTTTTTGCCGACTCCCGTCCTTCACGTTCGGGCAAATAACCGGCTCCCATATCTCGGCGGCCTTCAAGGCCAAAAGCGATGATCACGACGATGACGCTGAAGACTATCGCCACAATTAGGGGGACCCAATGGTTTCCTGTAAAAGGATAGGTTAGATACGTCCAACCCATCGGATTAATCATGGAGAGATCCGTATTCGACACATCCGTTCCGGCGCGAAAAATATATAGCAAGCCTACAATTCCGAGTGATGAACCGGTTGCACCGGATGAAGTCGGCATGATTTGTGCCATAACTAAGGCAATTACGGCTCCCAAGATCCCGGCCATGCCGATGGATGCGCCAAACAAAAAGGATCCTTCGGCCGAAATCGTATCTGCTCCATAGCTAGTCATCATTCCGCCAATCACGAGTGCTAATATCATATTGATCACAACAACTTCGGCAATTACCGCAAGCGAGTTGGCTTGACGACCTACTTGAAAGGAGCGTACGAGTTCAGTAAGCCCAAGATCTTCTTCTTTGCGAGTATGGCTTACCACATGCAATGCAGCGATAATCATCGCAAACAAACCGCAGAATAACAGCATTTCGTGCGCATACATCGCGCCTAAAGTATAATCCGCTGCGGTCTCAACCGGTGTCGGACCCACCATGGAAATCATGGCAGGATTTTGCAAGGTTTCATACATTCCTTGCAAACCTTGTCCCTTGCCGATTTCTTCAAAAGCAGGAACAAATCCGGCTGAAAACAAGCCTAAACCTAAAATCCAGATGATGATTTTTTTCCAATCACGTTTCAGATATTGGACGAATAGTACACGCGAACGTGCAAATTTTTCTTGCATTATAATTTCCTCCGTTTCCGCCCTTAGACTTCATAATGACGCATGAATAAGTCTTCCAGCGTAGGCGGCACGGACTCAAACTTCTTGACGCCCAATTTTGCCGCTTCGGACAAAATTTCATTGATACATTCGTTATCCGCGGAAAATGTCGCTTGATTGCCGGATTGCTTGAAATCATGGACACCGTTAACGGATGCCATTATAGCCACATTGTCTTGCGTTACCATCGTTACCGTAGAACGGGTTAAGTGACGCAGCTCATCCAATGTCCCGGTTTCAACCACTTTGCCTTGGCGAATGATGACCACTTTATCGGCCAGCCGCTCCACTTCGCTCAAAATATGAGAGGACAGTAAGATGGCTTTTCCTGCAAGCTTGATTTTTTCGACCTCATCCTGGAAGACGGCTTCCATCAGCGGATCAAGGCCGGAAGTCGGTTCGTCGAAAATATACAAATCGGAATTAACGGCCAAAGCCGCGATCAGGCCGACTTTTTGCCGATTTCCCTTGGAATAGCCCTTGGCTTTCTTCTTCGGATCCAATTCAAACCGTTTAATCAAATAGTCGCGTTTATTTTTGTCTCCGCCGCCATGTAATTTCATAAATAAATCAATGATTTCACCGCCAGTTAAGCTGCCCCAAAGCGCCACATCCCCAGGAACATAAGAAATTCGTTTATGAATCTCAAGGCTGTCTTTCCATACATCCTTGCCAAAGATCTTCGCTTCCCCGGCATCCCGACGGATAATCCCAAGTAACGTACGAATTGTTGTGGATTTCCCCGCGCCGTTCGGCCCGATAAATCCGACAACTTCCCCGGCATTTACCGTAAATGATACGTCTTGCAACGCTTTGAACTTCCCGAAGCTTTTTTGCAAGCCTTGCACCTTTACAATGTTTGTCATAGCACTAAAACTCCTTCTTAACCAGTTTTAGTAACGTGCTTTCCAGTCTAAAACAAAGCTTAATCTTGATAAATTATGAACTAAATATTTAGATATAGTTCGTATATTCGCTGAAAATGCTTTGTTTTAAACCAAAGTTCATTTACAACTTCAGTTATACACCCGTTTATTGGCATAGTCAATGCAAAAAAACTAAAGTTTAAAACTCATATGAGTTTGATAATTCATAATTTCGCTATATAATAAATAGGAAGGAAAATTACGAACTAAAACCTCCGCAATAATTTATTTTAGTCATTATCGTTAGAAAGCAGGAATAAGGAATGAATGGTTTTGAAAAGAGGACGCAAGCGAAGAAAAATCAAGTCTTGGAGGCAACTTTTAACTTGTTGAATACCGAAGCCGGCATCGAAAATGTAACAGTGGATGAGATAGCTAGACATGCCAATGTCGGTAAAACGACGATATTTAAATATTTTGGGAGCAAGGAAAACCTGATCCATGAGGTGTTTAAATATTTTTTAACTCAAATGGGGGAAAATGCCCGAAAAATCATGGCCGATAATAAACCCTTCGAAGAAACGATCATTGCCATGAGTCAGATCAAAATTCATTTTCTGGAGAAGATCAACAAGCAGTTTTATTTCGATTTAATGGATTATTTTACAAAGAAGGACGATAACGGATTATCACTGATGATGCAGGAGTACGTCAACGAAAGCTACAGTCTTATGTTGGATTTATTTCATCGTGGGCGCAAAGAAGGCAAGGTTGATCTGAAATATTCGGATGAATTTCTTCTGATATATTTCCAGGCCCTGGTTGAAGGGATATCCAGCCCGCATATCTACCAAAAGATACTCCCTTATACCGCCCAGTGGACGGAATTGCTGGTAAAAGGGATTGCGCCAAGCAAATAAAGGTAGAAGAATGAGAGAGTAAGGGCAGGATCGTTTGAGATCATTAACGGTGGACCGTACCATCGATCGTGATAGAGCAAAGAATCGACCTGCAGGTCGATTCTCTGCTGCTATATTCACTACTGAAACATTGAATCCAGCTTCGGCAGATGCTGGTTTAAAAACGACCGATCACAATAAATACAGTTAACACAAAGAAGACAACGTTTACGCCTATTTCTCGATGCTCCTTGCGTGCAACATGGTATAAGGCGCCAAGAAGAACGATTGTGGCAAGACCTGCAGCGGCAATAGGCGTCAATATGGGCGCGATATACATCGCTAGTGGCAGAATGAGTCCGAAAGCTCCTACCAATTCTGCTACCCCAATAAAGACGACGAACGCTTTGGGAACGTCTTTCACCCATCCCCAAGACGCGTTGGCTTTTTCAAACTGAAACGCCTTTAACCATCCTGAGTAGACAAACCCCAGCGCAGCAAGCCCTTGAATGATCCATAATGCGATATTCATGAATGGTGCTAACCTCCTTATTACTTATTTGCGTTCTCTGAGGTTATAATAGTCTAGTAATTGGGTTCAATGAAGTAGGCACTTTATCTAAACATAGTGAATAAAAAGTTACCTAAGGTACAGGGAAGCGGGGAGTTCAATGAAAGAGTATTGCAAATTTGAATCAGCGCTTGATATTTTGGTGGGGAAATGGAAGCCCGTCATTTTACTTCAACTGATTTCCAACGGCACCATGAGATTCAGCGAGCTTCAAAAATCGATACCGGGTATAAACAAAAAAATGCTTACCCAACAGTTAAGAGAGCTTGAGTATAACGATATTGTACATCGAGAGGTTTATAACCAGGTCCCTCCAAAAGTAGAGTATTCAATTTCCGAGTATGGCAAAGGTTTAAGCACGGTGCTAAAGGCATTGAACAATTGGGGAGCGGCTCATATGGAGCATATGAATACGCTCTATGGAGTAGATCGTTTCAGGTTTGAAACCGGGTCAACCGATTATAAATGATGCGATGCAAGTCTTCTTATAATATTCCTATTTCCCGCTCCACCGGAAAAACCGTGTAGCAAGCACAACAGATACAATGGCAATGCCAATCAAAACAGCTGCTTCAAAGCCATACTCCGTAATTGGCGCTTCTGTCCACGTCCCCCGCAGCAACTGAATGACGTAATAGAGCGGGAGTATTTTCGCTGCATATTGAAGAACCGTCGGCATCATTTCCAGCGGGAATGTCGCTCCTGACAGGAACAGCATCAGGTTTAGAAATAATGAACTGATTGCGGAAGCAGCCTGAGTGTTTTTTGCTAATGAGGTCAGGAATAAAGCAAACGGGAAAAAAGCGAGGATGCTAATAAGCAATGAAAGCAGGGTGCTTCCGATGTAGGCCGGCAGGGTTAAATCGTAGAGCAGCATGCCAAAGACCATCAGAAGCATGGCGGATATTGCAAAGATGACGGTCCCTTGAAAGGTATGGGCGGCGAGGATTTTCCATGGCTGGAGCGGTGTTGATTGATATCTTCGCAATACGCCCGTTTCCCGGTAATTGGTTAAAACAGTTCCCAGAGTAAAAAAGGAAGTGGTTACGATATTGACGCCAATCCACGAAGGAACAAAATATTCCGCAAAAGCCTTTTGACTCATGTTATCTCCAACAAACATGGATCCAAACAGCCCGATCATCACAATAGGAAAGAGAAACGTCCAAAACATGCTTAAACGGTCTCTAAAGAACATTTTCGTTTCTAAACTGGCGAGTTTTACGATTGCGTTCATCCGATCTTCTCCTTTTCTAGGTACTGGATAAATAAATCATCGAGAGAGCCTTTTTCAAACCTGAAGCTGGACAATCGGATGCCTTTTTCCTGACAGTAACTGAAAATGTGATAAGCCGTTGTCTGTTGGTCATCACAAAACACTTTAAATTCGTCTTGATTCTTTTCAACGCGCTCCACGCCGGGAAGCGAGCTTAGATTTTCGGGGGCGACTCCTTCACTGATAAAGGTAAGACAATTAGCAGCACCTTCGTTTAATAATTCACGAGGGGAGTTTAAAGCTTTTAATTGGCCGCTGTAAATCATCGCCACCCTGTCGCACAGCTGCTCAGCTTCTTCCATATAATGCGTGGTCACCACAATCGTACTTCCACGATCCCGTAACAGCCGGATCAAAGACCACATTTCCCGCCTTGCTGAGGGATCAAGACCCATGCTCGGCTCATCAAGAAATAAGATTTCAGGCTCATGCAGAGTGGCTAAAGCAAGAGTTACCCGCTGCTTCCATCCGCCGGATAGGTCATCAAATTTTACGTTCAGCTTTTCGTTTAAGCCAAGCAATTCTATGAAATGATCTTTTTTCGTGGCATTATCATAAAATGAAGAAAAGAGATCCAGCGCTTCTTTTACTTTCATTTTCTTCTGGATCGAAGTGGCTTGAAACTGGACACCAATTCTCTTGTTCAACTCCCGAAGCTGCTTATTGGGAACGAGTCCAAGGACTTCAACCGCTCCCTCGCTTGGATCAGAGATTCCTTCCAGGATTTCGAGGGTGGTCGTTTTCCCTGCGCCGTTCGGCCCGATAATTCCGAAGATTTCACCTTTGTAAACATCAAAGGAAAGATTCTTTACTGCCTTGGTCCCGCCAAAGTTTTTCGATAGATTGCGAACTGTAATGACACTCTCCATGCGTTTTCTCCTTTTATTCAATGTCTTCTAAGATCGTTATTCAGCTTTTTCGATTCATTTTTAAAATAAAGATAAAATCCAATCCATCCGATGGCGTAACCGATAATAGAGATTCCCAGGAATATCAAAAAGTTCTTTACATTAATGTGAATCCAGCCGATCCATTGGCCTAATAAAAAGTAGACGATGGTGACTGTTAAAAAGTGCAAGGCGGTTTGTATGGGCAGGCGAAGTGAGCGAATTTTGAAATAGAGGGGTGTGACATTAAACAGCCAGCCGCAGAATATATAGCCAAATGCATTTTTAATAAAATGCATTCCGTCTATTGTCGATTGTCCGCCAAAATAAATAAGCGCACTTGTAGTCATTACAGCAATAAAGGCCCCGAAGAATATACCGATCATGCTTCTGAAAAGAAATGCATTCATTTCGTTTCCCTCCTGTTCATCTTTAGAATTTCTTTAATTCGGCCAATGTAATGACGCGAAACATATTCTTTTTCACCTGATTTAAAGTGAACACAGAGGGTCCCGTTAAATGATGGTTCGAAATGGCTCATTGCATGCAGGTTTGCAATGACGGATTTTGAGATCCTGATAAACCGATGGGAAGGAAGGGAGTTTTCGAGCTCATATAATTTTTCTTTTATTTTAAAGATTCCTTCTGAGGTGGCGGCTGTGACCACATCGCCTTCTGTACGAAAGTAGTGTACTTCCTCGTGCTTAATTAAGTGCTGATTCTCTCCATCTTTTCCGACGATCAAATCCATATCATTCTTATTGAGGTACTCGAGGATCTCCTGGATGGCTGGGGTCAATTCTTTGCAGTGAATCGTCACCGTGGTTTCTTCGTTGCGCGGGTCGATGTCGAGTGAAATTTTCATGTATAGACGGCTCCTCCATTCCATACGCTTTATAGGTTTAGTATAGATGGTGATTTTTCAATTGTCATTAAAACAAAGGCGACACGCAGGACGCGGGTAGTAAGATGCATGTATCGGCGTCCGACCTGCAGCAAAGCAGATATTATCCTACACGAAAATGGCTTATGCCTTCAAAAATGAATAATCGAAATGAGCTCATCGGGCGTACAGAACACTTGCCAAGAGGATATTATTGGAGGTGTTACACAGATTATTATTTAAATGCTTTGAAAGTTGATGTTCGGGTAATTTCTCAAGAGGAATTTGATAAAAAAGAGAAGGCAGCTGGTCAGAGCGATCAGCTGCCTTCTTAAGTGAACGGACATATTAGTTTAATATGATACCGCATTATACTCGATTCATCCTAAATCATGTTAATGCTGCAATTTTCGAAAGACGCGATAGCTTCTTTGCGCGCATTCGGAGATGGCAATGGGGTGGAAGCCACTGACATCGGCATACAACGTATCGTTTAGCGGCGAGATCCACTTCTCAGGAAGCGCCGCCGCTCCAAGGGATGCGCCAAGAATGGAACCGACGGTGGCGCCATTGCAATCGGTGTCCCAGCCACCAAGTACGGCTGTTGTTATGCCTTTCTCAAAATCGCCTCCGGAATGAATGAGCGCAGCCGCGCATAATGCAGCATTATTATTGGTATGAACAGGGTGATAGTGCTTAAATGCTTCCCATATTTTACTCACCAAATCTATTGTGTCTTCCGTTTCCTCGGCAATGTTGACCGCTAATGCGATATCTTCTGCAAGACGGCTGTGTTTCGGAATTTCACTCAATCCGATCTCAACAATTCGCTTCATATCACTTTCAACGAATGCGGCGGCAATCATAGCCGAGCAAAACATGGCGCCATAAATGCCATTCTTCACATGGGAGAAGGAAGCGTCCCGCCAAGCAAGCTCAGCTGCAAGCTGGGGCTGGCCGGCAGCACCGTATGCATAGCCGTCCACACGGATTTGGGCGCCGATCCATTCGCGGTAGGGGTTTAAATAAGAACGGCCCCATTGGATGTGTTTCTCCCAGTCATCTGGTCGATCGCCGCTAATATGTGAAGTGACGCGAGCGAAATTAAGATAGGACTGCGCTTCAGCCGTGAATACCTGCCCGAATGACAAATGACGATGCCACAGCTTGCCCACATCCCAGGAGTTGAAATCGAGCCCGCGTTCCTCAAGCATGAGCAGGCCGAGAACGGTATATCGAATATCATCGTCCGTTTCCATAAAGCGAATGTTATCCCGGCAGCTGGCCAAGCTGCTCCACCTTGCTATCTCGATACCGTACTCGGCTTCTGCAGTTGATTCACCCGGTGTATAGTGGCAAATCGGCCATTGCCCTGCGCCTTCGAACCACAACTTAACATTGTGCCAGCCGGGTCTTCCGCCCGAGCCTTGCATGAAGGAAGGAGCTTCGAGAGGTTTTCCGAGCGCACAACCAGCCGAACGGCCGAGCCACGCACCATGAAATTTATCCTGCCATTTAAGCTCATCCCAGTTTCCGGACAGGAATCTCGGTCCATCCGGACGTTCGGCGCGAATGGCCTCCAATTCCGACGGCTCGAAATACTTGATATCCTCATGTGGTTCAAGAGCCATTAAAGCCTGGTATACTTCCATTAACTTTGATTCGTCTGTGCCGGCTGCTTCCAGCCGCTCGGCCATCCCCTCAACATGACAGCCTTCTTCTCCGCGCTGTTTGATTTCTTCCCGAACTAATTCCCTCAGTCCATTCCATTTCGTCATCAAGGTTACCCTCCTGAAATCCATGTAATCAAAATATGCCTTGATTATAACCAGCCATGCCGGCAATGGCTTCTCAAATCATGAAAGCGTTATTCTCATTTTTTGCTCATTCCGTAATCCCTATTGATTGCCGATAACGGATCGGAGACAGGCCGACAATCTCTTTAAAAACACGGTAAAAGGTCGGCAAGCTTTGAAAGCCGCATTCGAAAGCAATATCGGCTACAGCTTTGTCTGTTCCTGCCAATTCCCTCTTGGCAGCCTGGATACGCAGCAAGGAAACATATTCCGAGAAACGATAACCGGTCGTTTCCAGAAACGCCCGGCTCACGCGCGAGACGCTTAAACCAAGTTCATCAGCCAATTCCCCTAAGCTAACCGGCTCGTGGTAACGATGCTCGACCAAAGCGGCAAGCGATTGCGCCTGGCGAACGGAATGTAGCATATGATGACGCTCATCATCGGTCAGCAAACCGTTGTAATGTCGAAGAAGACGGCCGCACAGCTGAATGAGCGCGCTTTTGGTCATTGCCAAATAACCGGGGGACTTTTCCCGCAGTTCTTCCGCTATAGCCAGCACCCAAGGCGTAAGCTGTTTGGCGAGCGGCGAGCCGCCCATAATATGATTGCAAAAATGAGTGGAGCGATAGGAGAATGGCAGCAGAAGACCGGGCTCCTCCGCTAGCAGCAGCGCGGGATCAAAATTAATAAAAAGATAGCGGCTCGGGTCATCGGGGGCAGATTGGGCAATATGCCGTTCATCATTGTTGACCAGAAATAAGTCGCCAGGTTTTGCTGCATATTGTTTGTTGCCAAAGAAAAAATAGCCTTTGCCTGTTAAACAGAGACCGATCTCCAGGCTTGCGTGCACATGAGGCGGCTGCCGATAAGTGGCAGGGGTCCATTCGAAAGCATTGATAGCAATGGGATGGTCATAGGCAATATGAAGTCTCATTATGTCCAACGCCTCCAGACAATCATGAATTTATATGCTAAGTATATAGACAAGGGATGACTTCAACCAGATACTGTTATTTACTTTCATACATACATTTTGAGGTATTTCTAAATGAAAAGTAAATGCTGCCGATGTATAAGTGAATCACGATAATTATTTGCTTTTTGCCTGGTGTCAAGAGGTGTATACGAAAGTAAAGACTAGTATATAGAACAGCGGGGGGCTTCTTTCTATACTGGAATTATGAAAGACTGCAATACAATTTGCAGAAAACTAAACGAAATGTACCGGAGGGGTAAAATTTGAAGAGCAAAAAGGCACTTGCAATGATCTCCTTGACGCTTGCATTGGCGATTACAGGCTGCGGCTTCAAAACGTCGTCTGAGCCAAACCAACCATCTGGAAATTCCAAGGAACCGATCCAAACAACAGGCACAGGAAACAGCAATGATATCATTGAGGTTTCAACGGTTTCGCCAAGCGATCCTTACTTGAAATTTGACGAAGGTGAAGACTTCGACAAAAACTCAGTTTATGACGTTTATGAACAAGATATCGGTGTCAAAATTACAAACAAGTGGATTGCAGACATCAGCCAATTCAAAGAGAGAGTAAAAATTGCCATCGCATCCAACGATCTTCCCGATTTCTTGCTTGTAAACGCTGCTCAGCTTAAAGAGCTAACGGAAGCAGATATGATTATGGATTTGACAGAGATTTATGATCAGCATGCTACGGAAGAGACAAAAAAGTTTCTGACCATGGACGGCGGCATGCAGATGAAAACTGCGATGATCGACGGGAAAATGATGGGGATTCCAAGCTCATACAACCCGTTCAACTATCAATACTTGTTCGTTCGTACCGACTGGCTGAAAGAACTTGGCTTGCCTGAGCCTAAAACAATGGATGATTTCATAAAAATTGCCGAAGCGTTCAAAACCAAGAATCCTGGCGGCACAAAACAAGCTTACGGTATTGCGGTCAGCAAAAACCCATTTAGTATCGAGACAGGCGTTACCGGTCTGAGAGCGTTCTTGAACGGCTATCACGCTTATGAAAACATTTGGATGGAAGATGGGAACGGCGGTTTGATGAACAGTGATATCCAGCCCGAGATGAAGCAGGCGCTTGCAGCGCTGCAAGACATGTTCAAAAAAGGGTTGATCGATCCTGAGTTTGCGGTTAAAGATACGGAAAAAGCCGCTGAGCTCATCTACGACGGCAGCATCGGCATGGTATTTGGTGCTTCCTGGACACCGGCGCAGCTTGTGCAGGGCGCTGTGAAAGACGGGAAGGTTGTTCAAGAATGGGGAGTGTTCCCTATCCCTTCCGTAGACAACAAGCCTACATTGAATCAAATTGGTCTTGGTGTTGACGAGTACTATGTGATCTCTAAACAAGCCAAGCATCCTGAAGGCGTTATCAAATTGCTGAACCAATGGATCGTCGTTGATAATACGATGAATCCGACAGATGAACAAAAAATCTATCTGTATGGTAAAGACAAACAAGAAAAAGGCAACAACTACTGGCTGCTGAACCCGCTTCGCGTAGGCAAACAGATGGATAACAACGGCGAAATTCTGCCGAAAGCGATCGAAACGAAAGATCCTAGCATTCTTCAAACTGCAGACCAGAAGGGTCGTTATGAACGTGCGATGAAATTTATCGATGGTAGCGATATCAATATGTGGTGGGAAGTGCTGATTTCGGGGCCGAACGGAGCGGTATCGCATAACCCAAAAATCCAGCAAAACAAAGAATACCTGCAAAACAAATTCTACGGCGCACCTACGCCGACGATGGCAGACCGTCAAGAAATTTTAACGAAGAAACGTGATGAAATATTCATCAAAATCATAATGAACCAAGTATCCGTAGACGAATTCGATACATTCGTTGAAGAGTGGAAGAAGCTTGGCGGCGATGAAATCACGAAAGAAGTTAACGAGTGGTATCTATCGATGAAATAGGATCTGTAGCGCAAAGGAGGGATTGAATCTATGCAATCCCTCCTTTTTTCAAGAACAATCAGGTTCTTGAGCAAGGAATGCGCACAACATGAAAAGTTTAATCAGCGAGGTGAAGATATGAATAGTCTTACGCGCATGTGGAAGAAGGAATGGCCGCTTCATTTGATGCTGCTGCCGGGTTTAGCTATGATTGTTATTTTTAGTTACATTCCGATGACAGGAATCATGATGGCTTTTCAAAAATATGTGCCGAATAAAGGGTTGTTCGGCTCCCCGTTTATCGGATGGAGGAACTTCCAGCTGTTAATGGATTATCCGGATATCGGCCGCATCTTCTTTAATACGGTATACATTGCTGTAATGAAAATCGTTGCCGGTTTGTTCGTGCCAATCACGATAGCAATTTTGCTTAATGAATTGCGTAGAGAATGGATGAAAAGAACGTTCCAAACCCTGGTCTATCTGCCCCATTTTCTATCCTGGGTGCTGCTGAGCGGGATTTTGGTCGATATTTTGTCTCCTTCCTCCGGCATATTGAACCAGCTGCTTGGATGGTTCGGCATGAAGCCGATTTTCTTTCTTGGCGATAATAACTGGTTCCCTTATGTCATGGTCATCTCCGATGTATGGAAAGAATTTGGATTTGGTACCATTGTTTATTTGGCCGCACTGACAGGAATTAATCCTACGCTGTATGAAGCCGCTCAAATCGATGGTGCGGGCCGCTGGAAACAAACGCTTCACGTGACGCTGCCGGGCATGATGCCGATCATCGTTCTTATGCTGACGCTTAATATCGGCAATGTGCTGAATGCGGGATTTGATCAAATCTTTAACCTGTACAGCGCACCGGTTTATGAAAGTGCCGATATCATTGATACTTTTGTCTACCGTATGGGGATCCAGCAAGCCCAGTTCGGATTTGCCACAGCTGTCGGCTTATTGAAATCCGTCGTATCCTTTATTTTCATTTCCGTATCCTACGTACTCGCATACCGACTAGCGAATTACCGTATTTTCTAATAGATGAAAAGTCGGTGATTCAGAAAGGAGACTGACCGTGGTTATTAAACCGTCATTCGGAAGAAGGGCTTTTCTAGTTTGCAACCTAGTCTTTCTAGCGTTTATATCTTTTTTATGCTTAATGCCGATCCTTCATATTTTGGCGATTTCGTTTAGCTCGGGTTCGGCGGCGGCAGCCGGCAAGGTTGCGCTGTGGCCTGTAGAGTTTACAACGGCGGCTTATGATAACGTGTTCGGCAAGCCTGAGTATGTAAGAGCCTTTGGCATTTCGATTCAACGGGTTGTTGTCGGGACGGTATTAAGTATGTTGTTAACGATTATTACAGCTTATCCTTTATCCAAGGATCGCAATACGTTTCGTCTAAGAACCGTCTATGCATGGATATTTGTTTTCACGATTTTGTTCAACGGCGGACTCATTCCTACCTATTTGACAATTAAAAGCTTGGGACTTATTGATACTCTCGGAGCGTTGGTGCTACCTATGGCAATTAACGTGTTCAACGTCATCCTGCTATTGAACTTTTACCGCAATCTGCCCAGGGAGCTTGAGGACGCTTCACGGATTGACGGAGCCGGGCATTTTGCAACGCTTTGGAAAATATATGTACCGCTATCGTTGCCCGCACTGGCGACAACGGGGCTGTTTACGATGGTAGGGCATTGGAATAGCTGGTTCGACGGCATGCTTTATATGAATCACCCGGAAAATTATCCGCTGCAAACTTTCTTGCAAACCGTTATTATTAAGATGGATTTCCGATTTCTTAAATCAGAAAATGTGGAACTCATGCTCCAGCTGTCTGACCGTACAAGCAGGGCGGCACAAATCTTCGTAGCGGCTTTCCCGATTCTTATTGTCTATCCATTCTTGCAGCGGTTTTTCATCAAGGGCATTGTAATGGGAAGCGTAAAAGAATAGACAAAGAAGGTCGTAGATCTCGGGCACAGGAGAACAGACGATGAAAAGTATATTCTTTTTACAGGATTCCTCTATATTCAAAAAAATAATGGCTGCCTTTTTGGCAGCCTTACTGCCGCTTATGGCAATTACCTGGATGATAAATGAGCAAGGGGCCGATCATATCCGCAGTGAAATATCCGATTCGATTTTGAATACGACAAGGTTTTATTTAGAATCCCTGGATCAGGAAGCAGACCGGATCAGCCGATATCTGCCTAACTACGTTATGGACAGGGATTTGATGGAAGTGGCGGCGACAGGCGAGCAGATGAACTCCTATGAGCGGTCGTATAAAATATTGGATATTCAGCACCGCCTGGATTTAATGAAAAATTCCAGTCCGTTCATTCGCGAGGCGAAGGCGTACATTCCGCTAATCGAGCGCACGGTGCTGAGCAACAGCTTTGAAACCAAGCTGAATGCGGAAGAATATGAAGCGATGCAGCCGGACAAGAAGCTTTATACGGAGCCCTTTATTTACTGGCAGGACCGGCTGTTTATTACGATGCAGTACCCTGCAAGCAAAAAAAACCCGCTCTATGTGGTAGGCGTAGAGCTCTCAACCGGCAAAATTAAAGAAACCTTAGCGCAAATCGGCAATAGCAGGGGAGGCCAGACCGTATTGTTAAACCTGGAGCGCGGCTGGGAAATCAATAGCGGCTCCGACCTTGAATTGCATGATCTGATGAAGCAGCTGGCTTTTGAGAAGCAGGCAGCGAAAATAGATGAAGGCTATGATACGATTCATTATAAAAACAAGCGCTTTCTAACCGTATTCAAGTATTCCAGTCTCTGGAATTCATACACGGTAACTTGCATACCGGAAGAGATGATTCTCGGTTCATTGCAGGTATATAGGGCATTGTTTTGGTGGGCTTGCGCGCTTGCTGTTTGTATTTTTTTATTTTTTACCTATTTTATCATCCGATTAATATACCGTCCGTTGTTAAAGCTGGTGCGTTCCTTCCGCCGCATGCAGCAAAACGAGCTGGAGCCGATCTTGATCGACCGCAGGCAGGATGAGTTCGGCTATTTATACCAGGCTTTTAACGATACCGTGAAATCTTTGAAAACACTGATTGAGGAAAATTATGAGCAGCAAATTCGCAATCAGCGTTCGGAGCTGAAGCGATTGCAATCGCAAATCAATCCTCATTTTTTATATAATTGCTTTTTCGTGCTTTGCCGCTTGATTAAATCCGATACCCAGAAGGAAAAAGCCTACCAGTTCTGTTTGTACATCGGGCAATATTTTCAGTTCATTACTCGCCATCATGATGACGACGTTCTGCTGGAGATGGAGCTTGAGCATTCCCGCACTTATGTAGAGATGCAGTCGATCTGTTACGGGGAACGAATCGAAGTGCTGTTTGAAGTCGAAGCCCAGCCGATTGAAGTTCCCCGATTGATTTTGCAGCCTATTATTGAAAATGCTTATAAGTACGCCCTTGGCAATATGCGCGGCACGGGCGAGCTATGGGTGCACAGCAAGCTGCGAAATGATGCTTTTTACATTTACGTAGAAGATAACGGCGAGTTCATTACGGATGAGGAAATCGAAGCGCTTGGCAAGAAGCTGCGTTATTCAACGAACCAGATGGAGGAGACAACCGGCCTGCTTAATGTTCATCGCAGAATTCAGCTTCGTTATGGAGAAGAGTATGGGATTACCGTATCACGCTCTGAGCTTGGCGGGCTTCAAGCTATTATTAAACTGAGCATGAGCTAAGGAGGAATCGCCATGTACAGGCTTTTAATCGTGGATGATTTGCCGATTATTGTAGATGGTCTTCTGGAGTTGTTCGAGAAGACGGAGCATTTGGAGCTTGAAGTCATGAAGGCCTATTCCGGCGAAGAAGCGCTTGAGGTGCTGTCCCATCACCGGATGGATATTGTGATTTCGGACATTAAGATGTCCGGCATAGAGGGCATTGAGCTGCTTCAGGAAATCAAATCGCAGTGGCCGGCGTGCAAAGTTATTTTATTGACAGGGTTCAATGATTTTCACTATGCGAAGAACGCCCTAACGTTTGGCGCCTTTGATTATTTGCTGAAAGTGGAAAGCGACGAGAAGATCATTCATACCGTTGAACGGGCGATAGAGGAAATCGAAGAGGAACAGGGTCAGGCTCAAATGATCTTGCGGGCCCAGTCCAAAATGAGAATAGCGATGCCTTCCCTGCAGAAGGAATATATCTGGGGTCTATTACAAGGTAAGACGATGACGGGTCAGCAGCTTCGGGACGCTTTTGCGGAAATGGACATTCCGCTCGACGCATCGCTCCCTGTCTATTTACTGATTGGCAGGATCGATGCCTGGAAGGAAATGTTCACGGCACCGGACAAGGCTTTGCTCGCTTACGCACTTCAAAATATCGGCGATGAGTATTTATCCGCCCATGTGCGCTGCTTCTCCGTCGTATTTGATATGAACAAAATGGTATGGATCTTTCAGCCTAAAGCCGGTCCGGAGATAACGGCGGATACCGGTACGATGGAATGGACCCGGGCATACCGCTATGTGAGCGGCAATTTGGAGACGATCCAGGCGACCAGCAAAAAGCTGCTGAGCCTCTCCGTATCTTTTCTTATTGGCAGCGAGGCTGTCTCATGGAATCGGCTGTCGGATCGTTTTCATGCGATGAAATACGGGCTTATGCAAGGCCATGGCTTGTTCCATGAGGTCATCATGACCGATCAAGATCTTCAGAAGTCCGAAGAAAAAGAGAAGGCGAAAAGCTATCATGACAGCTTTTTTCACGCTCGCGTGCAGCTGCTGATGAGCTGTCTTGAAAATAATCACCGCGAGCAGTTTAATCATCTGTTTGTCGAATTGACAGACATCTGGAACGATCCGGATACTCCTTATGAGCGCAAGCTTGAGTTGTACCATTTCCTATCTGCGGTATTTCTGGCACATTTGCACAAAAATAAAGATATGCGAGACTATATGAACACCCAGATTAATATGGATATGCTGTTCCGCCAGGAGGAGACCGCTTCATGGACGGAGCTCATTCCATACTATTGGCAAATTGCGGACTGCTTTTTTGAATGGAATGCGCTTCGAGGGACAGAGCTGCCGGCGGAGGTCGTCAATAAGGTGCATCGTTATATAGAGGAGCATATTGCGGATGATATATCCCTAACCGCGATCGGGGATTATGTCAGCTTGAATCCATCCTATCTCTCAAGGCTATACAAACAGATAACGGGAATCGGTCTCTCTAAATACGTAAATGATTACCGCAATGTCATAGCAAAAGATATGCTGCTCAATACATCCATGAAGGTCAATGAAATTGCCGCCAAACTCGGCTACAATTCCGCGCTTGCCTTTATCCGCTTTTTTAAGAAGCAAAATGATATGACGCCACAGGATTTTCGAACGGCTCGCACCGAAACCATGCACCAAGGTCAATAAATGTATATGGAATGTAAGCAATGATCTATTTTGATGCGCGGAGTCACCCCTTACAATGAAATTAGGATGCAATTGTACATGCAAGGGGGACTAACATTGAGAACATTAACGGCTGTACTATTAGGCGCAGGCAGTAGAGGAAGATACATCTATGGACCATATGCGGAGAAATTTCCGAATGAGCTGAAGTTTGTTGCAGTAGCCGAGCCGGATGAGGAACGCAGACAGCGTTTTGCTGAGATTCATCAAATCGCTGAAGAGCATGTTTATCATTCTTGGGAACAAGCATTCGAGCAGGGGAAAATAGCCGACGTGATGATCATCTGCACGCTTGATCGGATGCATTATATACCGGCAATGAAAGCGTTGGAGCTTGGCTACCATGTCATGCTGGAGAAGCCGATGTCACCGGATGTGCGGGAATGCATAGACCTGGAGCAAGCATCCCTTAAACATCAGCGTTTGCTGGTGGTCACGCATGTGCTTCGCTATTCCCCGTTCTGGTCGGGCATCAAAAAATGCATCGAGGATGGGGAGCTGGGTGCCATCGGCACCATTCAGCTGACAGAGAACGTAGGCTATCACCATATGGTTCATAGCTACGTACGCGGCAATTGGCGCAATTCCGAGGAAACAAGTCCGATGATTCTGGCCAAATCCTGCCACGACCTGGACCTCATCTCCTGGCTGATGGATGAACCGTGCACAGCGGTCAGCTCCTTTGGCTCATTGCTTCATTTTAAAGCCGAGAACGCGCCGGAGGGTGCTACGGACCGCTGCATCGATGGTTGCGAAGCCGAGAGGGAATGTGCTTTTTCAGCGATTAAAATGTACTTGGAGCAACCTGCCGATCATTGGGCGCGCTATATGACGCACGATTTATCACAGGAAGGCATTATCCGGGCGCTCAAGGAAGGACCGTTCGGCCGCTGCGTCTATCGCTGCGATAATAATGTTGTCGACCATCAGGTCGTCAATATGGAATTTGCCAGCGGCGCTAATGCTAATTTCATTATGTCGGGATTAACCCAAAGCGGTACTCGCCGTGTGCAGATTATGGGTACGCAGGGAGAGATCATGGGCGACATGGATAAGGGTTCTTTTACGCTGTACCGTTATGCGACGGGCGAAGAGATTGAAATTAAATGCAGCGTGCAGGGCGACGGCCACGGCGGAGGCGATGAGCGCATGGTGAGCTCCTTCCTTAAAAATGTACATAAGTTCGACCGCAACCCGTCTCAAGGCCTTACATCGGCTACCGCTTCCTTGCAAAGCCATTTGATTGCCTTCGCTTCCGAACGATCCCGTTTGCAGCAGGGCAGAAGCATCAAGCTGACCGAGATGTATCAGAAGGAAGAAGCGGGCGTTTAATTGTACACAACTGTGGAACTTGAATTAATTCGACCGCAAATTCGCCGTATGAGTTGAATGAAGCCGCGAGGGTGGACGGCGCCATAGCCGCTGCAGATGATGATCTGCCGGCTAATGGTTCACCTTCGGACTGATCTTCTAAGACATTTCGCGAGCAAAGAAGGGAATGAGGAATGAGAATTTTTTATTTTTGAAAGCGATTCCAATCAGGGCGTTTGCCGAATTTCGTGAAAGGGGGGATCCATTTAGGTATTCATCACTAAGCGGGTAAAGAATTCAGGCATTTCTACACTTGAGATTAAAAAGGAGCTGACCTAATGACGTTGAACAAGAAATGGGGATCCGTCCTGCTGACAGTAGTATTGCTGATTTCCTCGATTTCTGCGGTGCAGGCAAAATCGCCTGTTCCGGCAGTGGAGGAGACGCAATTCCGCAATCTTGCGGCCGGCCTCCCATATGAATGGTCCGAGGAGCCAGAAGCGTCGCATCCTGACAACGGTTACAAACTTACGGATGGAAAATACGGCACGTTGGATATGAATGACCCGGCATGGGTAGGGCATCTGCGTGGAAAAACGCGGGAAGTCGTCTTTGATCTCGGTGAGGAAAAGTCAATCGGAAAGATTACCGCTCACTTCTTCCAAGATTATCCTACCAACTCGATCCTCGTACCTTTGACCGTATCGATGTATGTCTCCGATGATAAAGAACATTGGGGCCTGCTGTCACATAACGCCACTCAGCTGCTCTGGGGGGAAGGACCGCCAAGGCAGGAGAACTTTGAATGGGACGGCAGCCGGGATGGAATCAAAGGCGGGAATACGGACGGCAAGCTGGCTTATGCGCGTTATGTTAAAGTAACCTTTACGATGCATCCTTCGCAATGGGAATACATTGACGAAATCGAAATTATAGGTACGGATGGCAAGGCTCAGGGGGCGGTAAAGGTTCCTGCCGAACAGCCTCGTTTTTTGGAGCCTGGAGAAGCTACAGCCGGTATCCGGAACCTGAATCTGCTGTATAACGGACAATATGCAGATGGGTTGGGCGATTGGAACAAGGACCGGATCATCCCGAACATCAGTTATGTAAATCATGATGGCGAGCCTGTCGACTGGCTTTTTGACGGTATATTATATCTCGGACTGGCTTCGCCTGCCGGCCGTGACTTCGGTGTCGGACAAACGATCCTGGAGGACTGGAACTGGTATTTGGATAAAACCTTCGCACCCGCGGGGGATATGCAGCAGTTGAATGAGGCAACAGTGGAAGTCGGAGCCAAGCTGGACCAGCCTGATCATAAAATGAAGGTTGTGCTCATGATTCCGAACCCGGGGGAATACGTAAACGACTTTGGCGACGTTGACGGTGACGGGGTATCCGAAAGCTTTAACGACTCGTTTGTCGGCAAAGAGAAAGCGCTCGAAAACCGGATAAAAGCGATGCAGTGGTGGCTGGATCAGGTTCTGCAGAAGTGGCAGGAGGCGAACTATTCCCATCTGGAGCTTGTCGGCATGTACTGGCTGGAAGAACAAATCAGCACAAGCGATACAGGCCCCGATTTACTTAAAGCTGTAAGCGGCAAAGTTCATGACATGAACTTGAAATTTTTCTGGATTCCGCACTCTTTGGCATACAAAAGCTTTATGTGGAAAGAGGTAGGGTTTGATGCCGTGGCGCTTCAGCCTAACTATTTCTTCGGCGGAACGGATTCCGACCGTTTGGAAGATGCCTCGAACCTGGCCAAGCAATATGGGATGTCGAATGAGCTGGAGTTCGATGATCGGATGCTGACGGACGACGTATTCCGCAACCGCTATGTCGAATACTTGAACAGCGGCGTTGAAACCGGCTTGATGCAAAATGGTTTTAGAGCTTATTACCAAGGCAATAATGCCGTTTACAACTTAGGGGTAAGCAAAGACCCAAGCTTGCGTTTGATGTATGACTGGCTGTACCAGTTCTTGAACGGAACGTACACGATTGACAGCAGCCCGACACCGGAGACAATGGAGGAGCTTGTACGCAGTTATGTCGCGTCGAACGAAATCAATTCGGCTTTTGGCAATGAGTTGTTGTATCGTTTGCAGATCATCAAGCTGCTTCTGGAGCAAAACAATCCGAAGGATGCCGTAACGTATATGCAGGATTTCCTCGTACACATTCACGACCCGGCCGTGCAAGCACAAGGGTTGATTTCGGCACCGGCAGCAACGGTGCTTGATACCTATGCCCAAGTTCTCATGGAAACTTGGTCTGACGACTGGGGCCTCAGCAATCTGGCTCAAGGTCTAAGCTATGCCATTTCGCGACCGCCTAACAGCAACTATCCCGATTCCGGGAATGAACTGACGAACGGCCTATTCGGCGGAACGGATTTCAGCAACGAGCAGTGGCAGGGCCATGCGGGAAGCGCCTACCCTGAAGAACGAAGCCGCACCATCACATTGGATTTGGGCCGCAACAAATCGATCGGATCAATCAGAGCCCATTTTCTTCAGGATCAAGGACCTGGCATCTATTTCCCTCAGAACGTCGCTTTTTCCGTTTCAACGACGGCCAAACCTGGAGCTCACTGGCAACCGTTTCTCCGCCATCGGCTCATGATGCTGCCTCTGCCGAATTCGTGAGATGGAGCGGCTCAGCAGACGGCGTGCCGGGGAAAGCGGGAGCCGATAAAGTGTTCGCCCGCTACGTCAAGATCGAATTCCCGGTCAACGTCTGGGTCTTCCTTGATGAAATCGAAGTTCTTGGCATGGACGGCAAGGCGAATGGTGCCGTCGTTTTGCCGCCGACGCCGTAAATACCGGGCATCCGGTAACGGCAGTGAATTCCATGACATATTCTGTCGCGCCATGATGAACGGTATCTTATGATTCCTAATAAAAAGCCATGAGCGCAGCATTATTTTTCACGCTGTGACCCATGGCTTTTGCTATTGAATCGGTCCTGGCGCCCCCATGGGAAGTGAAGGACTCGAGGAAGCCGAGTTGGACGAGATGTTCGACTACCATGAGAAATATGCTCGAGCGTATGAGCACTAAGTAAAGTATCGTGTAAGGCTGGAGGATTTATGGAAAGGTTAGCCAGAGTCTACTGGTTGGCCTTTTTTTGTACTCGTCTTGATGGCACAATGGAAAAAAATGTACTGCAACTTTTATCGGTTATAAGCGTCATTACCATAAGACACCAGTAGAAGAGGGGATAGAAAGGAAATGAATAAGGTTTTATCAGGGCTCGTATTCGTTTTGGTAATGATGAACAGCTTACCGGGCGTGGCATCTATGGAACAGGCTTCCCTGGAAGTAAGTTTTCAGGACGAGCAGTTGGAGCAAGCAATAAAGCAGATTTTAAAAAAGGATGAAAATGCGGCTGTTACACAGAAAGATATGGAATCATTAACATTACTTGATCTTTCAAGACGAGGAATTAAAAGCATTCAAGGCTTGCAATATGCTTCCAATGTGAAATATCTTGACTTGTCCAATAATGAAATTGACGATATTACGCCTCTCAAGCCATTGATTAAGATTCGCGAACTTGATATTGCGGACAATCAGATCGCTTCAATTCAGGATTTGTCCGCCATGACGGATTTGGAAATGTTGATCGTAAACCGGAACCAAATTTCGTCGATTGATGTGATCAAGCAGCTTGGGCGTCTGCATACATTCGAAGCGAACGATAATCAAATCTCGAATATAACGGCATTATCGTCGGCCACAGAATTAACATGGTTACAACTGAACGGGAACCAGATCGCGAATATTCAGCCCTTGAGCAGATTAACCAAGCTAAAGAATTTGGAAATAGCGAGCAATCGATTCTCGGACCTGAGTCCACTTAAGCCTCTATCCAAAAGTTTAATGAGCCTAAACATCGGAAGCAATCGAATTTCGGATCTCCGTGCGCTTGAAGGGATGACGCTAATGAGGGCTCTTTCCGCGGAAAACAATCAGATCAAGAAACTAGATCCACTGAAAAAAATGTCTAACCTGTCTTCCTTGAATCTAAACTCTAATTTGGTTTACAATCTTGGGCCTTTGAAATCCTTAAGCGAACTTCATTATTTACATCTAGCGGATAACCGTGTGTGGAATTTGGATCCCATTCGAAATCATACGTTCGATCCTCCTCATTTTGACACGGGAGCAATTAGATACGCGTTGGATTTAAGCGGTAACTATTTGGATTTAAGAAGTACGACCAAAACGTATCAACTACTCAATAAGCTCGGTGGGGATGGATCCCGCCAACTGAAAGCCCAGCGATTAGTGATCGGGAGCAGAACTGCTTACATAGGAGAGAGTTCCTTTAAGTTAAGCGAAGCCTCGTTTATTGCATCGAGCCGCACTTATGTCCCGATTCGATTTGTATCCGAGCGATTGGGTTCGAAGGTAGGGTGGAACCAAAGCAAACAAGAGGTAACGATCAGCAAAGACAACACGACGATCCGTTGGAAAGTGAATGAAAAGAAAGCAAACGTGAATGGAAAAACCGTTTCATTTGATGCGCCGTTACTGTTGAAGAAGAATAGTTCGTTTATCCCCGTACGCTTCGTGTCCGAGCTGTTAGGCTCTCCCGTTGAATACGTGGCGAATCCCAAAACGGTAATCATATTTGAGCAAAAATAGCTTCATTACGTACTGCCTGAGCCCTCCGGCGTAAATTGCTGGAGGGGTTTGTTTTAAAATAACAAGGATTGAGTTAAGGTCAAGGATATAATCGAACCGTGGGAGGAGTCATCCATGAAAAAAACAATACTCGCACTAACATTTTCTTTAGTGTGTACCTTACTAATCGGTAATCCTGCGATAAGCTTCGCCGATAATTTATCGAACACGGTTGACAATGGAATAATCGAAAATGGACGAATGCTGATTCCATTACGCGCTGTTTCAGAGAAATTCAATTCAGAAGTAACTTGGAACCAGGCCAAAAAAAGCATTACGATTATTCGCGGCAAACGAGAGCTATTGCTGCGCGTGAACTCTCGCACAGCTTTATTAAATAACGCTGCTTTCAGCCTTGATGTGCCAGCAAAAATCGATCATGGAACGACTTATGTGCCCGCACGTGTTTTTGCTGAAGCTTTTGGCGGAACGGCGCTGTGGTCCAAACAAGAGCGAAAAACAACCATTACGATCGGTCTGCAACAGGTCTTTATCCATACAGAGCCGCAGAAGCCTTGGAGAATGAGTCAAGAAAGAATAAACGTACTGAATGAAAAGATAAATGAAGCCACCGATCTCTCAAGCTATTCCCAAATCCGAACACATTTCAGACCTTATTTCACGGACTCATTTATAAACAAGATTATTCACAGTAATGGCATTAAAAATAACGCTATACTAACAAAAAAGGCCGATATTACTTACAGTAGTACCACAGCGGCGAGAATGCACCAATCGGCTTATTTTGAAAGCGGACCTATCAATCTTGAGCTTGTTGATCGTTTTGTATTCTATAAATTGGTTGATAACCAATGGAAGGTAGATGATGTGAACGTGGGTAGACAAATTATTGCGCCATAATACGGTCGAGAGCAGGATAAGCGCCAGAAGAATTATGATGTCGCTGCATGATATTTTTAAAGAAGGGTTTAAAAACAGCCGATCCACGTGGATCGGCTGTTTGTGTTTAAGCTAATGAGCAGCTTAATAATGTTATACCTCATGCAATCGTAAGGGATGCAATGTATCCTATTCCATATGGAGGATGCTGGCTAGTTACATTCTACCGATGTACTAATACTGCATACACTGATCAATGCGAAAGATTTTTGTGAGCTGAATATCTTAAGGTTTGCAGCCAAAAATATGTCAGCATGCCCAGCAGCGTAATCATTCCACCTACAAATTGAAATGCGGAGATCGTTTCTCCCAACAACAGATAAGCCAGCATAATGGCCAAAACGGGTTCGCCGATAATGCCTACGGAAACCGTTGTTGCACCAATGGACTTGAGCAGCACGTTGAAAACATATTGGCCAAAGATCGTGGGAATGATCGCAAGCAGAAGGAAGTATGTCCAATCCGAAGCGTTGTAATGGGTCAAAGAATGGTGATTCCACAAACTGTAGACGAGCAGGACACTCCCCCCAATAAAGAAGACGACAACAGTATATAGATTCGCATTGATTTTGTGGCTCACTTTCTGTCCGACCAGCATATAAGCCGACACCAGTATGGTTCCTATCAGTGACAAACCGTCCCCGATCAATGCCTCTCTTGAAACTCCAATATCTCCCCAAGCGATAATAAGCGAGCCAAACAAGGCGGCAACCAAGCAGAGAACGGTCAACACACTCGCTCGTTCCCTAAACATATAGTACGAACCGATCATCACAAACAAGGGCTGTAGCGCCAGGATAACCATGGAACTCGCCACGGAGGTATATACCAACGACTCCATCCAAAACAGGAAATGCAATCCCAGAAGCAGGCCGGCCAAAAAAACGGTTCTCCAATCCTTCGAGTCCAGTTTCGAGGAGCGGAGCGTTTTCCAGGGGACAAACGGAAGTATGATGAGTGCCGATAGATAAAGTCTGTACATACCGGCTACAGCGGTTGGCGTGTCCGATGATTTGATCATGATCGAAGATACGGATACCGACAGAATGGCGATAAAAAGCAGGATATACGGTTGAAGCTGTAACGTTAATTTATATCTTTTCAATGATTACCCTCCAAGAGGGCCTATCCGATCGTCTGTGCACAGGCTAGTGATAAGCCAAATTCATGATATAATAATATCATCGTATATTATTGTATTGTGTAATTATATCCTTCAATAATATAGATATATCGTCATAGAAAGGAGCTAGTTGGAATGGCAAAGCCGCTGCATGAAACTATTTTGTACCCCGACGATTCGTTTCCTTATATCATGTACACGCATACGCTTCATAAAAGCATTCCCGAAGGCAGAGGATTCAACGATCTGCATTGGCACGAAGATCTGCAGATCACGTTGGTGACGAAAGGAAAACTGAGTATTCAAGTAAATGGGATGGATCATGAGCTGGAAACCGGCCAGGCGATTCTGATCAACAAGGGAGTTCTTCATGTGGCGACGCAGCTAACGCATGACGGTCAATATGTGAGTTTCAATTTTCCTGAGAAACTGCTCGCCTTCCACGCGGACAGTGCCATGGAAAAAAATTATGTGCTCCCTTTTACCCATTCTTCTTTCGTTTCGCTCGTGATCACAGGAGACGCGGAGTGGGAGAAGCAGGTATTGGACCTGCTCTGGGAAATGAGAAAGAAGTTTAATATTAAAAAAAGCTGGGGATGGGAATATGAGATTTCGATTCAAACCGTACAGCTATGGTACATCTTGATCTCCAATATGTCGGTCTCTCCCGTGGAAGCACCAAAACACGTGAAGCGGCAACAGGAGAGACTGCAATTCATGCTTAGCTTCATACATCAAAACTACTCGTTTCCTGTAACGCTGCAAGAAATTGCCGATGTTGCGCATCTGAGCATCTCGGAGTGCACCCGATGTTTTAAAAAAACGGTTCATATGACCCCCTACGAGTATCTGATCAAGTACCGGATAAAGAAAAGCAGCGAATTATTAATATCAACGGACGACACCATAACCGAGATCGCCCGCAGGGTAGGCTTCAATCATGTCAATCATTTTATTCAGTCTTTTAAAAAGTACCACGAAAGAACACCCAAAGATTTTAGAAAGCATAGAGCTGAAATGAAACATTCCAAAGTTTAACGTATATCCATTCAGTTTCATACTTTAACTGAGAAGACGATAGAGAAATCGGTAGTCTATCGTGAGGTCACGTATATGTCGGTTCTGAAAAAACGCAAGTGGATTTTATGGTTGTCCGCTTTAGTCCTGATCGTTGCAGTTCCAATAACAATTTTCATGCAAATTATCATTCATTCAAATATACCAGAACTTGCGGATGGTAGCATTGAGCAGCGGTATGCGCAGAAAGGAAGCTATCATGTAAAGGTAGAAGAAGTTAAGAGAATGAGCGGGGAGGCTTTATTTAGAATATACTACCCGGCATTTCAAGAAGACGAATCCTATCCTATTATTTCATGGGGGAATGGAACGGATGCCACGCCAGATCGTTATGATGAGCTCTTAACTCATCTAGCTAGCTGGGGATTCATAGTAATAGATTCGTACAGCAAGACAACAGGAACAGGCAAAGAAATTGTGGAGGCTATTGATTATTTGAAAAATGAAAACGAACAAGCAAACAGCTTGTTTTATCAAAAAATACAAATGGAACATATTGGTGCAGCTGGGCATTCTCAAGGGGCTACAGGTGTCATTAATGCACATACCAACTATAAAAGTGGATCGTTGATTAAGACGGTTGTTTCCATCGCTCTCCCGGATTTGAAGCATTGTGATCCGGAAGATGTGTACGATACAGCACGTATTACCGTTCCTTTTCTCATTATGGGAGGTACACGAGATTTCATAATCTCACCGGTATCAACGAATCAATTAGCCTTACATAATACTCATGCAAGCACGCCAGTTATGATGGGGATGGCGAAAGGTGCTGCTCATACAGCGATTGAAGGTAATGGGGGCAATCATAGGGGGTACTTGACGGCTTGGATGAGATATCGGCTGTTTGATGATCAGGAAGCCATGAAGGCATTTCATGGGGATTCTTCCGAGATGATGCTAAATACGAATTGGGTGGACGTTGAACAAGCTAATATGGATGATCATACATTCGTGAATCCATAACAATCATGTTCGGTTATATCCCCTCGTGGGATTATGTTCGTGTAATTTATAGGACTTTCTCTCTGGCGGAGTGCTCTTTTGCTTGTATAGACGAAAAGAATCATTTTTCCGGGAAGTTTGATGAAATGGGTATACGACCTCTGTTGAATATAATACGATCAGTCTTATTACGTAACAAGTTCGAATTTACGACAACGGAGGGAAACGCTTTGAAGTACATTAGGACGATTATGATGATAGTAGGCGGCATCTGCTTGTTGGGCATTGGCTGTACCGTTCAGAAACAAGAATCGGAGATAACCCTAAGCGAACTCAAACAATCCGATAACAATATTCGCGTACCACATAATGACCGACTGCATATGTCTACTGATCAGAGGTGGGTTGAGGAAGAAGGGCATCAGTCTGATCTGATTCGGCTTCAATGGACGGCGGAAAGGGCTAAACCTGCAATCGTGTGGCTCGACGAGAAGGGAATGAACAAAACGGCGATCATATCGCATGACAAGGCTAACAATCCTGATCAGCACGACCATAAGCATATCTCATTCGAGACGACGATGTCGCCAACGGGGGAATATCCGAACCAACTGTTTACCCGGTTTGAAATTCCTTACGATACTGACGTTAGCGAGATTCGTACGCATTCTTCCAACTTCAATGTAATGAACGGCATATTGCGAGTCGCAGGGGAAAAAGGGACTAACCGGGATATCCAGTTCAGTGTAGCCGGCAAGGAAAATGAGACGATAACGAGATGGGCCCTTCGGGCAGATAGTTCCGAAGAACCGGGGGATAATTCCGGAGCCGATATGCAGTTCGTTCGTTACGACGATGACGGCAACGTCGTTGATTCCCCGCTAACCATAAAGCGCAGCAGCGGTAATGTCGGTTTAGGTACGAATGACCCCGATACCAAGTTAGATGTAAACGGGGATATGCTTCGAATCCGGGAGAAATTTACGCCAGCTTCATCCACAGATGCCTGTAGTCAGGGTCAGATAGCATGGGACGACGATTATGTATATGTTTGCGTTACCGAAAACAAGTGGAAAAGAACAGAGCTCTCGTCTTGGTAACATTGGATAGGTGATAGGCGAAAAGGGGCAAGTGCGGGAAAGGGGCCTTGTCCTTTAACGGTATATGTCAAGGATTGCCGCGGCACAAGAACATGGGCTAAAAAACCATAGTGGGTGTTTCGGCATAGCAAGCATCATCGATCCGGGTAGTTCAACAATCAAAGGAGAACTCCGCAAAATGTGTTATCCATATTTAATTTTGTCATTTATCGCATCCCATTCACTCTTTCTTTTTTTTGAAGAAATCGAACTTGATCACATAATCAAAGAGAAAGGTGATTGCAACAGCTCCAAGTGGAATCATTGCGTATGCCCACGGCGGATTATTTGGAGCTTCACCAGGGGGTGCATCAATTAAAATCTCAAAAAGAACAACACAGTAAATTACGGCCAATACAATACCTGTTACGTTCCTGCCTTTTTTACGCATGGCTATTTTTCACCTTCCTTAACTTTAACAACCACTGAATATAAATCATCTTATTCTAGAAACGTTGAGAAGCGGGTCTTCCGGAACTTGAAGGTCTGGATAAGCTAAAGTGAACTGTTAAAGAAGGAGAGTCGGAAAGTCATTTTCAGCATCATTTTCCTGTGGATTAGTCCGACGTTGGGTAGCAACAGGCTTTACCATTATAAGACAAAATGATTTTTAGGTTCAGAATAGGGGACCGGGGAATCCATTCAGACGTGCGATGACGCCGATTTGACCGACATGGTACGACTCATGCTCGAAAACATGATGGAAAATCCATCGCAGAGTTGGCGCCGAAGGCGGTTCCCAACCGTCTGAAAAACGAGGGAGCTGTATGGCTGGTGCATATTCATCGTAAACCATGGAATTGAGCTTCAGCTCCGTTTGGTTCCGAATATCGATATAGGCCTGTAAAATTTGCTGCGAGTGCTCCAAAGACTGCGGAAGTAGACATTTTCCCTTAGAACTAATCACGTTAATCCACTCGTCTTCGCTGCGCGCGATGTGCTCAACGATCCAGGCGATAGTGTTGGGATGATCGGGATGCTTTGCATACCACTGTTCTTCCGTCAATTGGTTTAAATAAGGGATCAGGATCTTCCTTACATCATTTCGATAAGGAAAAAAAGCAACTAGTTTCATGACTCCTCCGGTAAGAAGATAGAATAAGTAAAAATTGAACTATCATCATAGAGGTTCATTATAGCTTAATATATGGACGGGAACAACGGAATCTCAAAGTTACGATAGTTGAAAGAAAACAGATGGAGCAGTTTGCCTGTTGGCAGCTGCTTCATTTTCATTACTCATAGTTCAATTATAATTGTTTTCTCAATCCTGTTTATACATTGAAACTGTTAAACTGTAATTAAATTGAACGATTGGGGAATTAGAGATGAGTAAAGGGAAGATCGTGTTTTTGAACGGAGTAACCAGTTCAGGAAAAACATCTATTGTAGACGCTATTCAATTAAAATCGGATGAGTTTTATTATGTTGTTGCTAACGATCTATTTGAGAATACAATTGGCGATCACTATCTTCGAGAAGATTATTGGAAATATTTAAGTGATGCCATTATTATGATGTATCATACCGCCAAACTATTTTCTGACCATGGTAAAAATGTGCTTATCGATGGCATCTTGGTAGAAAGACCTGAGTTAAAGCCGCATTATGAAAAAGTTAAGGACATATTTGCCGGGTACCCCTTTTATATGGTTGAAGTGTTTTGTCCTTTGGAAATTTGCCGCCAAAGAAATATTGAACGTGGAGATAGAGCTGAAGATCAATCAGACTGGCAAAACAGAATGATGGCAAAAGATATACAGTACGACTGTACTGTCAACACATACATAAATTCATCTGAAGAGTGTGCGGGTTCGATTCTAAAATGTTTGCATGGTAGGTCAAAAGATTAATCATGTTACGCCTCACGGGAAACAGCTCAATAACAACAAAAAGGCAGCCGACCAATGTGATCGGCTGTTTTTTTTCAACTGACGTGCTGAGTATTCTGTAGATAGGTGAAGAGGGACAAAAACATGGCATCTTTGGTACCGTTTTTAGGTAGTATACAATTTCAATATAATTGCAAACCTCAAAGCGCCTTGTATTCGTGTTCTTGATGTTGCGAGCTAAAGGTGTTTTTCTGACAAAGAACAAAAACTTAAAGCTTTCTCAACTCATGCAGAATGTCTTCCGGATCCAATCGCTGCATAAAATCCGGATTGACATAGGCGGAACGGATAATACCAGATTCATCGATCATGAAGGTGGAAGGAATCGGCAGGACCCAGCGGTTCATCGCATTGTATTCCGTTAGGTCCATGCCTACTTGTTTCATAATGTTCTGGATGTAGTCCGGAACGTCGTAAAGAATATTATAGAAGGCTGCCACGAGACCGTTTGTGTCGCTAAGCACTTGGAAGGACAGCTCTTCTTTCTCTTGCTGGGAAAGCGTGTTGTCCGGACTTTGTGGGCTGACTGCGATGAGCTGACCCCCGAGGGCTTCAATATCCGGAAGTAGCTCCTGATAGCTCTTAAGCTGAGTGTTGCAGAACGGGCACCATCCGCCCCGGTAGAAAGTAAGGACAACAGGTCCTTTGGACAGTTCATCATAGAGGTTAACCGTTTCTCCCAAAGCATTTTTGAGTGTGAAATCCTTGGCCTTCTGCCCCTCCTGTCGGCCGTAAGCTATACCGGACTCCTGTTGCTCCTGGATCTGTCGGAACATCTCCGCTTGGATCTCCAAAGGGGTATGCGCTATAAATTCCTGTTTGACTGTGGCTAATGCTTGAGTTAATGACATGTTTTGCTCCTTCTTTTTAGTTAATTATCCTCTCGGTTTAATCCTTGACTCATTATCTTCCTTCCCACATCTTTAGGCAGACATCTCAGTTGACGAGTCGAAAGTATCCAGTCTGTTTTGCCTGCGTAAATGGATGATTTGTGCTGTCAAACCAACGATAAAAATGACGAGGAGAGTGGCTTGAGCGCCAAGTAGGACTGGCGAACTCAGATCGGAGACTAAGGGGTTGCCGTCTGGAACACGGGTCAGGATTTCAGTAATAGTCGGCAACATCAGCAGAAACGCCGTCAGGCTAAGGAAAATGGTCTCAAGGTACTTGCCGGAACGCCCAAAGCCTGAAATACGCCCGACGCCGTATCCGCCGAGCAGCAGCAGGATCGTTGCCGTGCTAATGACATAGCTTACCGACTGATGAGCGATGGGGAATACCGTGATGGCGCCGATTATCATCGAAATGAAGTAGACGACATCAGGCCTTGACCTAGGGACAATCCGTCCGTAGCGAGCAAACATATATGTAGCCAGCGGAATGGCGGGCAAGCTGCTGAGCGTATGCACCCAGCCGAGTGATGAAATTCCAAACATAACTGACTCCTTTCAGTCCTTAAAGACAAGGGTAATTTGTTTTGTTATGTCGATAGATTTACGCGAGCCAATACTAGCGGCTGACATCATGTCCTTCGCGCCACCAACTGTCGGACTGCGAACGAACATGCCTTCTTCGTAGACTGCCGACAACTAGATGACCCATATATCGGCACTTAGCGGATATGACGCGATTCGTTCGACAATAGCGAGCATATCCTCAACAGTACGTAGCTTCCTCTCTAGATGACTTAAGCTAAGGGGTTAAGTTAATCTCTTGTGATCTCGATCATGTCTGTAATTTTCGACACTGGACCAATCACAATGGAATTGCGAGTCGCTCCAAGAGCGGGCCTGTCACGAAGCTGAACATATTCGGATCGCCATAGGCCCGCGCCGAAAGCATAGCTCCGTGAACCGTAGCCATGAATGCTTCGGCCTCGGCCTGCGGGGTACTTCTAAGTTGAAGTTGCCCAAGCCGCGATCCGCGATCCAGCACGGATGTCAACCACGTTGACAGATAGCGGAAATGCTCCCTGACCTCCATGGCAACCTCCTCGGGCAGGACAGGGAGTTGACTTGCCAACAACGCGCAGACACAAATCGGAGCGCTAGCGTCCGCGATGCAGGCTTCCCAATAGCCAACGTAAAACCGAAGCTGTTCGAGAGCATCGGATACATGGAGTTCAATATTCTCCATCCCCGCTTCAGCTTCTTCCCGATACCGCGCAACCAGTGTTCGAACCAGATCGACCTTGCTTGGAAAATGGTGATGGATGCTCGCCTTACGAATCCCAACCACTTCAGCGATGTCAGCATAACTAAAACCGTTGTAGCCGCCGGCGATGATCAAAGAACGAGCACAAGTCAGAATGTCATCAGAAGTAGTAGTTAAATTTTTCATGTCATCAGTCTACCAACTAGTAGGTAGAGTGTCAAGTGAGTTCGGAAGTCTTATAAAAACTAAAGGAGGTGTAGCTGGTCAGAGCGATCAGTTGCCTTTTTAAGCTAACGGTAGTGGACGTGGCCCCCAATTATCGGGGAGTTCGTGATCGACTGAATCTGAAGCTGATCGAGACCCAACCCTTCAGCTCCGGCGTCGTGGTGCTTCGCTACACGCTCGTTCGTTAGCTGCCTGTGCCTGGCTGATCACCGCAGCTAGGCACTGCCAGACGAATCTATATGAGCACAAGATGCAGCCGGCTAACATATGTCGGCTGCTTCGACGTGGAGCTTTTCTGCTGAACCTAACGAGCAAAGATACAAGTAGTGAGGAGGTATAAATTGACATTTTGCAGATTAATGAATACAATCAATACAGAACGAATGTTCGTAAAAATCGGAATTGGGGGAACAATTTCAATGGATTTGATTATTGAAAAAACCAGAGATATTAATGCAAGTAAGAAAGTTGTTTGGAAGGTATTAACTGATCCTGATTCCATTAGAGATTGGTTAGGGGTACATATTGAAACGGATTGGAGAGAAGAGAGTCCGATCACATTTTCATTCTCATGGGACGGAAAAAACCTTACCGATAAGGGACATATATTGAAATTCATGGAACCGGACACTTTCTCTTATGATTATTGGAGTGGGTTTTCGGGAACTCCAGACACTCCAGAAAATTACTCAATTATTGCGTTCCGATTATTTGATAATCACGACAGTACAACACTTGTTTTAACGCACCGCAACTTTTCAACACCAACGATGTATGAACACTCGGATAAAAACTGGGAAGAGACTTTAGACAAAATAAAGCTATTAGCAGAAAAAGTGATATCATAGTTCAATTAACTTGTCGGGCACAAGAGCATAATCCATTGAGAGTCGCTAATTTAGCGGCTTTTTTTGTTTTAGCGGTACAATACGAACCGAAATGTAGCTTTTCTGTAGTTTATGTAGCCCCCTTAAGTCAAATAATAAACGACAGACGCATAAAGTTATGAAATTATTGCTCTCATCTGCAGGTGTTAATAACATAAAACATGCACGACGCGCTAGTTGACATGCTGGGCAAGCCGTTGCCAACTCCAACGCACAGTGCATCCCCATCTCGATGTACGGTCACCCCTGGGTGGGTCCCGGTGTCAAAGCCTGGCAGTTCATCAAAACGGACGGGCAAAGGGGGACAGTCCTTGGATAACCTAGGGCTTTTGGCGTTAGGAGGCGACCATCTTCCGATATTCGTTCGCGCTTACGCCGGTATAGGATTTAAATCGCTTATAGAACCAGTCGATTTCCGTATAGCCCACCTCATACGCAATTTCGTAAACCTTGAGATCCGTTTGCTCCAGCAATATTTTCGCTCTTTCCATGCGCTGGATGAGCAAATATTCGTTAAAACTCATATTTTCATGGTTCTTGAACTTTTGACCAAGATAGGAGCGGTTGAAATGGAATTTGCTCGATAAGTCTTTCAGGGTAATATTTTCGTGAAGCATTTTTCCTACATATTCCTTTACTCTGTGGATCACGTCATCCTCAGTGCGGTGATGGTTCGCCATTATAACAGCTACGCTCTTCACCAGTTCCTCAGCCGGCAACGTGCTCGGTAAGTAATCACTGACCTGAAGCTGCAGCGCTTTTCGAATGACGTCAAATTTCATGGCATCCTCGATGACGATGATGGGCAATCGGCTTATCCTCCGGATCCGACCGCACAGTTCCAACCCTTCTTTAGGTTTGCCGTTCATGTTGATGACGGCCAGCGAATATCCATTCTCCTCAATCAGATGCAGCGATACGTCGCAATCATGTTCGCATATGTCCATGTTCATCCCGCATTTGCCCCAATCCTGCAGGCGAAGCATGTCGCTTCCTGAACAGCAACTCAGATTGATGTACAGCATCTTAGCTATGATGACTCCCCCCCGTACATTTCCTTAAACGGAATATCATTCAAAATGTTTACGCTTACATTATGTTGCCCTGATCCCGTTCTTCACAATGTGCTTTTCTTTGCATAGCTAGCCGTTCTTTACTTCTTTGATATCTGGGTTATAAAGATCGGTGAACATGCCGCAGAACAAGCTGGCTATCTAGCGTTTCACAGGTTGAACATCCCGATTTCCCCAGGTTGTTGCATGGAAATGTAAGCGCTAAACTTTGGATGAATATGGACCAAACATCAATCGTTGAGGGGGATTAAAGATGCGTGTTCGCAAATTAATGGTTCTGTTATTAGGATTGGCGCTGCTGCTTGCAGCCTGCAGCGGAGGCTCAGGCAACCCAAGCAGCGGCAACCAAGAAACCGTGGAATCGGAGACGAATAGCGGCACTGAAAACGAGACGTCGAAGGGAACGGAAGAGACCGAAAACAGCGGCGAGGAAGAAGTCTACAGAACGCCGGATATGGATTTTGATTTAGGCGGCAAGACCATCAAAATCGTCTCTTGGTGGGATATGACGATTCCGGAGGATACTCCGGACAATATCGAGCGCAAGAAGAACCTTGAAGACCTGATGCAAAAGCATAATTTTAAAGTGGAGTACGTGGCGATCGATTATGGCGAGTACCAAGAGAAAGTTACCGCTTCCCTGATAGCCGGTGAGCCGATCGGCGATATCGTTCGACTTGGCAAAACCTATACGGTGCCTACCTTGGTTAAACAGGATCTGCTTTGGCCGATCGACGAATACACCCAAAACCCCATCGCCTTTAATCAAAAGGTTACGAAGGAATACTACACGTATAAAGGCAGGGGATATGGGTTTACCGAAAACCAGGCAAATCTGGTTCAAGGCTTCTTTTACAATCGTACACTTATGAACCAGCTTGGCTTAAAGCCGCTTCAAGAGTACGTGAACGAAGATAACTGGAACTGGGAAACATTCATCCAAGTGGCTAAGGAAGCCAACAAAGATACGAACAACGATGGCAAGCTGGACACTTGGGGGCTAGCAAACTCCTCGCTCATGGACCATGCCTTGTATTCCAACAATACGGGGCTGACCAAAGAAGATAAGCAAAATCTCGATGATCCTGCAACATTGGATGCACTTCAATTCATTTCTCGTATTGCTACCGAGAAAATAGCAAGACCGACCGAGGGCGGCGACTGGACGGAGCCAGGGCAATTTTTTCGTCAAGGCAATACATTAATGTACGCCGGTGCCCTCTATGAGATGAGCGGCTTGCAGACGGATATGCCGGATTACGACATCGGTTTCGTACCTTTTCCAAAAGGGCCGAACGCAACGGAATACCACTCTGCCGAAGCACTCTTCCAGGCGCTTACCATTCCGAAAGCAGTCGAAAATCCGGAACAGTTGCTGTATATCTGGGAGAAAATCAATGACATTGATTCCGTATACGATTATCCGGACCAAGGCTCGTACGAAACGATATTCTCGAATGAAGATGACTTGAACAACGCCAAGATGGTGGCGCCAAATATGATTATTCTTGACCACAATACATTCCCGAATTTGAAGTACTACGATTTCGTCGGGGAGCTGAATGAAGGGATATCCGTTTCCACCGTTGTTGAGAAGTATAAGTCAACGTTTCAAGCGGCCATCGACGAAGTATATGGTCCTTGACCTTGAATATTGGCCGAAGACCGATCGTCCCTGCGGAGCTCATTGCTGCGGCAGGGACGGTCATTGGATGGATTAACCGTGTGGGAGGGAGAGAAATTGAACACCAGGAACAAGCGTTTCGGCAGCGCCATACTTGTCATCGTCCTATTTTTTTTGTCTCTATGGGCCTTCTACCCTTCGAAATCGACAAACCAAGGCACCGTTCAAGCGACCGCCGACTTTGAAGCGATCATGGAAACGGAAGGGCAGGACGGGTACAGCCAGTATTTAGACGCCCATGCATCGGCAAATCGTCCGGACCGCATTGTCCGCATCGAAGGCGAGTCTTTTGTATCAACCGCAGGGAAGGGATTCGAGATCGCGGAGAAATTACACGGTTCCGAAGGCAAATCCGTGATCACGCCAGAGGTAGGTTCCATCACATGGGACGTGAACGTGGAGGAACCGGGCTTATACCATATACGGATCCGATACTATCCTATTGAAGGGAAGAGTTCGGCGATCGAAAGACAGTTCTCTATCAATGACGAGGTGCCTTTCAAAGGTGCGGATATCGTGCTATTCGACAGGGTATGGGGAAATCGGGACGAAGAAATCAGGAAGGATAACCGGGGAAACGATCTGCGGCCAAGGCAGGTCGAAAAGCCTTCGTGGCAGCTTGCGCCGCTCTCCGATCGGTATGGCTATTATGATGAGCCGTATTCCTTTTATTTTGACAAGGGCAAGCAGAAGCTTACGCTAACGTCCTTGCGGGAGCCGATGGCCATTGATTATATCGAGCTCTACCAGGATCATGCCTTGAGAACGTACGAGGAGCTGGCGAATGAATATGAGTCCGAGGGCTTGGAGCCGAGCCGGGATCAGTACATTCTGATCCAAGCGGAGGACGCCAAGCGGAAATCGTCGCCGACCTTGTATCCAACATCCGACAGATCCAGCCCGACCGTGGTGCCTTACGACGTTTCCAAAATCAGAGTCAACACCATCGGAGGCGTCAACTGGAAGCTGCCGGGACAATGGATCGAATGGGAGTTCGAGGTGAAAGAAGACGGATTATACCAAATCGCCTTAAAGCAAAAGCAGGACCAGCTCCGCGGCGTCTTCGCCACCCGCAGCCTTATGATTGACGGGGAGTTTCCTTTTCAGGAAATGAAACGAATCCGCTTTCATTACGACCGCGATTGGCAGATGAATGTGCTGGGCGAGGAAGAGCCTTATCTATTCCATTTCACCAAAGGCACGCACCGGGTCCGAATGATGGTGTCTCTTGGCGAGATCGCGCCGCTCTTGCAGACGATGGAATCCAGCGTGCTGGAACTGAATGAAATGTACCGAAAAATATTGATGATCACCTCCAATACGCCGGATCCGTTCCGCGATTATCAATTGGAGAAGCGGATTCCGGATATGGTGGAGGTGTTCGCCGAGCAGGCCGAAATCATTCAGAGCGTGGCCGATTACCTGGAAGAGGCTACGGGCGAGCGAAGCGACAAGGTAGCCGTCCTGCATTCGATGGTGCACCAGCTGAACGAGCTTGCCGATAATCCCGAAACCGTCGCGAAGCGCTTGGATACGTATAAAGTGAACGTAGGCGGTCTGGGAACCTGGATGCTGCAGATTAAAGAGCAGCCCATCTCGCTCGATTACCTTATCATTCACTCGCCGGATCGCAAGCTGCCCAAACCGGACGCGTCGTTTCTCGAGGTAACGGGCCATGAGCTAGGCGCTTACGTGGCTTCATACACGGAAGACTATGACACGATCGGCAACGCCGGCGATGAAGAAGACGCCATTACCGTTTGGGTAACGACCGGACGCGATCAGGCCCAAGTACTGAAAGCTTTGATCGACGACACGTTTACGCCTGAATCGGGCATTCCGGTGCATCTCCGGCTTGTTCCGGGAAATATCCTTCTGCCAGCCACGCTTGCCGGAGAGGGTCCGGATGTCGCCATGCAAATCGGCGAGGATGTGCCGGTCAACTACGCGATGAGGGGCGCTGCGGCCGATTTGACGAAATTCAATGATTTCGAGCAGGTAGCCACCCGGTTCCGCGATAGCGGGCTGGAGCCTTACAAATATAACGGCGGGGTGTACGCCTTGCCTGAGCAGCAAACCTTCCCGATGCTGTTCTATCGCAAAGATATTCTGGAGGAACTTGGTTTAAAGCCGCCGGCGACCTGGCAAGAAATCTATGACATGATATCCGTGCTTCAGAAGCACAACATGGAATTTTATTTGCCGCTGGAAGCCACCAATGCAAGCCTGGTCCCGAATGCGACGTTCGCGATGCTGCTCTACCAGAACGGCGGGCATTTCTACCGCGATAACGATACGAAGAGCGCGCTCGACTCCGACATCTCCATGGAAGCCTTCAAGAAGTGGACGCAGTTCTATACCAGCTACAAGTTCCCGCTTCAAGCGGATTTCCCGAACCGTTTCCGGACCGGAGAGATGCCGATCGGGATTGCGGATTACACGACGTACAACATGCTGACGGTCATGGCCCCAGAGATTAAGGGACTGTGGGATTTTACGATCGTGCCGGGCACTGAACGCGGGGACGGCACCGTGAACCACGAGGTTGCCAGCCATACGTCCGCCGTCATGCTGCTTCAGAATTCGAAGAGCAAAGAGGCCGCCTGGGAATTTCTGAAGTGGTGGACCGGCAAGGAGACGCAAATTGCGTATGGACGAGAGATGGAAGGCTTGATGGGTGAGGCGGCCCGCTATCCGACGGCCAACATCGAAGCACTGGAGGAGCTGCCTTGGCCGATGAAGGATTACCGGAATTTGGAGAACCAATGGCAATGGGTACGAGGCATTCCGCAAGTGCCAGGAGGATATTTCACGGGCAGGCATTTGGACAATGCGTTTAGAAAAGTGGTGAATGCCAGCGAAAATCCGCGAGAAGCCTTATCCGATTATATTCTGTACATTAACGATGAAATCGAGATCAAGCGGAAGGAGTTCAATTTGCCATATTAACAGGGGAGGTGCGGTAGTCGATGCAACCAGGAATTCAAACCGTGAAGAGCCCCAAATCGAATGTGCAGAGGAACAGCCGTTGGGTCTCCTTCATAAATGAGTTAAAACGCAGCAAGCATTACTATTTGCTGATGAGTCCGTATATGATTATTTTCTTTCTGTTTACGGTTATTCCAGTGGTCTTTTCCTTTGCCCTAAGCTTCTTTTACTTTAACATGCTGGAATTTCCGAGGTTCGTCGGTTGGCAAAACTATTCGAGACTATTTCTGAATGACGATATCTTTATGATCGCCTTGAAAAACACCTTGATGTTTGCAGTCGTAACCGGTCCTGTCAGTTATATCGCCTGCTTTGTATTCGCATGGATCATCAATGAACTGTCGCCCAAAGTGCGAGCGTTCATGACACTGGTCTTTTATGCGCCTTCCATATCGGGAAACGTTTATTTCATTTGGCTCATCATCTTTTCCGGTGACAGCTACGGGTATTTAAACGGATTTCTTATGAAAGCCGGCTTTATCTTGGAACCGATTCAATGGCTTCTGAATGAAAACTATATTCTATGGATCGTGATTATCGTACAGCTTTGGCTCAGCCTGGGCACCAGCTTTCTGGCTTTTATCGCCGGTCTGCAAACGATCGACAAGTCACTGATCGAAGCCGGGGCAATGGACGGCATAAAAAATCGTTGGCAGGAGCTCTGGTATATTACGCTGCCGTCCATGAGGCCGCAGCTGATGTTCGGGGCCGTCATGCAGATTACAACCGCATTCGCGGTCGCGGATATTTCCATCGCGCTCGCCGGGTTTCCGAGCGTTAACTATGCGGCGCACACGATCGTAACCCATCTGATGGATTTCGGCACGATCCGCTTTGAACTCGGCTACGCATCGGCCATTGCGACGTTCCTGTTCCTGCTGATGGTAGGGACCAACAAGTTGACGCAAAAAATGTTGAGAAAGATAGGTGAGTAACGTTGGCTGTGAAAATGATTCGATATTTCCGGCTGCCGAGAACGCTGAACCGTTCTTTGCCCGTTAGCATTTTGCTGTTTACGCTGCTCGCCTTGTTCGGAGCCTTCATGGCATTGCCCTTGATTTACGCGGTGAACAACGCATTCAAGCCGCTGGACGAATTGTTCATTTTCCCTCCACGGTTTTTCGTAAACAATCCGACGATGGATAATTTCCTGGACTTGATGGTGTTAATGGGGAATTCCTGGGTACCCTTATCGCGCTATTTCGCAAACACGCTATTGATCACCATCATTGGAACGGCCGGACATATCCTGCTGGCGTCCGCAGCAGCCTATCCGCTGGCCAAATACCGGTTTCCCGGCTCGAAAGCGCTGTTCTCCATCGTGGTGCTCGCCCTGATGTTTTCGCCCCATGTAACGGCGATCCCGAATTATATGGTCATGTCTTGGCTGGGGTGGATCAATACGCATGCCTCCATCATCGTGCCTTCCTTGGCTTTTCCGCTCGGGCTGTTCCTGATGAAGCAGTTTATGGAGCAAATTCCCGACGCGCTGCTCGAGGCGGCCAAAATTGACGGGGCCAGCGAGTATCGGATTTACTGGTCCATTGTGATGCCGAACGTGAAGCCTGCCTGGCTGACGCTTATGATTTTGCAATTTCCGGCGCTTTGGGGCAGCGATGGCGGCAGCTTTATATACAGCGAGCATCTGAAGACGTTACACTTCGCGCTGGGACAGATCACGGAAGGCGGAATCGCAAGAGCCGGCGTCGGCGCGGCCGTTGCTTTGCTCCTGATGATCGTTCCCATCACGCTCTTTATCATCTCCCAGAGCAGCGTCATGCAGACGATGGCCACTTCAGGGATGAAGGATTAGAAAGGAGGCATGACCAGATTGATCAATAGCTTGCGCAAACTGAAAACGCCTCTCCTCATCTTGATCTGCTGCTTATTGGGGGTTGGCGCAGGAACGGGGAACGTAAGCGCCGAGAGCGCCGCGGACTCCTACAATTATTCCTATTGGGGCGATGCCGTCGCAGTGCCGGCCGCTTATGTGGCGACCGAATGGATCAGCGGCTCGGACCTGGGGACGGGACCTTTCCAAGAGCCCAGCGATCTCCACGTCGCCGCCGACAATCGCGTATACGTACTGGATTCAGGCAACAATCGGATCGTTGTGCTGGACCGTGATCTAAAGCTGGTAAGCACCGTGGATTCCTTTACGAGAGAGGGCAAGCCGGATACATTCCTTCAACCGCAAGGGATTTTCGTGACGGATGACGGCGATGTCCTTGTAGCGGACACGGGTAACAAGCGGGTGGTTCACTTAGATGCGGATTTTCAGCTGGTCAAGATCATCGATTCGCCGGAGTCGGAACTATTGCAGGATTCGTTTAAATTCGAACCTGTGCGGGTCGTAATGGACCATGCGCAGCGAATTTATGTCATGGCTGGCGGCGTGTTTGACGGGTTCATGGAATTCAACGCCGAAGGGGCGTTTACTACTTTCATTGGCGCGAATCGCGTTTATATCGATCCGATCGAATATTTCTGGAAGCAGATCTCGACTAAAGCGCAGCGAAGCCAGATGGTCATGTTTACGCCTACGGAGTTTACGAATCTGGATATTGATTCGGAAGGATTTATCTATGCCACTAACGGAGACCAGTGGGGGAACAACATTAAGAAGCTAAACGCGCAAGGCAGCGACATTTTACGAAGAACTGGGTATTCCGACCCGCAGGGCGACATTCTTTACATCAGCAGCGAAGGTCCTTCTAAGCTGATCGATATCGATGTTACAGACAGCGAGATTTACTCCGTTCTCGATGGCAAGCGAGGGCGGGTGTTCACTTACAACGGGGACGGTCATCTGATGTACGTATTCGGCGGGCTGGGGAACCAATTGGGCCAGTTTCATACGCCGGCCGCCATCGATCGAATCGGCGAGGATTTTCTTGTGCTGGATAAAGCGCTGGGCGAAATCACCGTCTTCCGAACGACCGAGTACGGGCGAACGCTGAATGAAGCAGTCAAAAGCTATTACCGTGGCGAGGAAGAAACCGCTTTTGCGTTGTTTAATCGAACGATCGCCATGAATGCAAATCTGGATTTTGCCTATGCGGGGATCGGTAAAGCCTTGCTTCGTCAAGGCGATTATAAGGACGCCATGAAGCATTTTAAACGCAGTTTGGATCAAAAAAACTATTCCAAAGCATTCCTGCTATATCGAAAAGAAGTCATGAGAGAGCATTTTCCGGTGATCATGACCATGCTGTTCTTAGCCGGAATCGGTATTTTTGCCGCGGCAAGGCTTCGGAAAGTGAAGGAACGAAGAAAGGGGGCTTCCGCATGAGCAGGGATTGGATTCGATTCCCCCTAAATCTCATGGTTCATCCCTTTGAAGGCTATTGGGACCTGAAATACGATCGCAACCGACAATTCACGTTGATCATTTCATTTTGCGTATTGTTCCTGGTGGCCGTTACGAACATTTTGGGGAGCCAGTACAGCGGTTTTCTAGTCCATGTGTACAATCCAGAGACCATGAACAGCTTCATGGAAATCGTCTATGTGATCGTGCCGGTATTGTTCTGGTGCGTGGCCAACTGGTCGCTTACGACCTTGATGGACGGAGAAGGCAAATTCGTCGAAATTTTCACGTCGACCTGCTTTGCGCTTCTGCCGCTCGTGATCATTCAATTTCCATGGATTTGGCTCAGCAATCTCGTTTCGCTGCAAGAGACCGCCTTCTATTATTTTTCCAACTCCGTTGCGGTTCTTTGGTTCGTATATCTGCTGTTTATCGGCAATATGACCGTACATCAGTTTTCCCCGTCCAAAACGATCGGAATTATGATGCTGACCCTGGTCGCCATGGGGTTCATGGCTTTTATCAGCTTGCTGTTTTTCAGCTTGGTCCAACAGATCGTGGCCTTTATATCCGTCATCTATCAAGAATTGGTCATGAGAACTTAAGGAGGAGGAAAAATGGGCAATTTCGCTAGATATATGCTGCTTGCTGCCAGTGTACTGACAGCGCTGATCATGGCCGGATGTACGGATAAAGGACCCGATGAGGCAGCTGGCGATCAAGTCAACAGGCTCACCGAAACGTTTAAACTCGATTCAACCCTTAAGGCGTCGTTCGCCAATCCGAAAGTCCAAGGCATGAAAGGCATCGCCGAGAACGATCAACTGCAGCTGCTAGCGGACGATCAGACGGGGACGATCGCCGTCGTGCATAAAGCGAGCGGGGAAGTTTGGCACAGCAATCCTCCCGGGCGCGAGTCGGATCCGCTGGCTGCAGGCGTGAACAAGAGTTTGTTGTCCTCTCAGCTGAAGCTTGATTTTTATAATAGTTTCGGACAAATAAACTCCGTCAATTCGCATGCCGATAGCGTGGCCTATAAACAAATCGGCATGGAGGAAATCGCAAATGGCGTTCGCGTAAACTACCGGTTCGGCTCGGACAAGAAAACAATCGACGACATGCCCATGAAGATCAGCAAGGCGCGCTTCGAGCAGAACCTGTTAAGCAAGCTGGACAGCACGGGCCAGCGAACGCTGAAAATCGCGTACACCGAGGATGCGGAACAGGAGATGTATGTCCGGTCCGACGGCGCGCTTAAAGGCCTTCAGCTGGAGCGGGCGCTTAAAGCCTTTGAGGATGCCGGGTATACCGAAGAAGATTTGCTGGTCGACATTGAGGAAAACCATTTGGATCAGACCAAGCCTGAACCGCGGGTATTTCATGCTTCGGTTGAATACACGCTGGACGGCGACAGTCTGCTCGCCAAGATCCCGGTTTCCAGCATCGATTACCCGGGTGAATATCCGGTGAACACCATATCGTTCCTGAGTTTCTTCGGTGCCGGGGGAACGGAAGAAAAAGGCTCGATCTTCATTCCGGACGGATCGGGGGCGCTGATCCATTTTAATAACGGCAAGACCCGGTATCCAGCCTACCAACAGAACGTGTACGGAACGGACCGAACCATGAGCCGCATCGAAACGGCAGAACTCAGCCAGGAAATCAGGCTGCCGGTGTTCGGAATCATCCGTCAAGCCGGGGCATTTATCGGCATCATCGAGGAAGGGGCTCCGGCCGCGACAATCAATGCTGACGTTAGCGGCAGACTGAACAGCTATAACTACGTTTACCCGACGTTCACGGTGATCAACAAAGGCGACTTAAGCCTGGATGCGAACGGCCAGCAGCGCTCGCTTCCGAAATTTCAGGAAGCTCCGATGCGAAGCGATTTTACGGTCCGATATGCCTTCGTGGGCAAGCAGTCGGCTTCCTATCAAGGACTTGCTGCCTATTACAGGAAATATTTGGAGCAGCATGGCGGTCTTCCCGCAATTGACGAGAGGAACGGGGACAATATGCCGTTCTATCTGGAGCTCGTAGGCAGCATTTATAAGAAGAAGCATTTTGCAGGAATTCCCTATCGGGCGCTGGAGCCGCTCACGACCTTTGAACAAGCGCAAAGTATTCTGACAGACATGAGCCAGCGTGGAATCCATGACATCAAATTGAAGTATAGCGGCTGGTTCAACAAGGGGCTGGCTCATGAGGTACCTGGCAGCGTCTCCGTTGACCAGCAGGTAGGGGGAGAGAAGGGACTTCGGCGTCTGTTATCCTATGCTAACGAGAATGGGGTAACGCTATATCCGGATGTCGCCTTCCTTACGGCATTGTCCGGTTCCGGGTTCAACGTAACGAAGGAGGCGGCCAGAACGCTGCGAGGCGTCCCCGCAGAGCTCTATTCATTCAATCCGGCATTGAATCGCCGGGATCGGACCGGTTGGCCGACCTATGTCATATCGCCGCGGTTAATAGGTAGTTACACGGAAGCTTTCTTAAAGGACTATGGCAAATACGGCGCAAATGCCGTTTCGCTGAGTGATCTGGCCGCCGAGCTCGATAGCGATTTTCGCAAGCACCGCCAAATTGACCGCACGGAGTCCGAGCAGCTGTCTCAGGATGCGCTGAACAAAATTGAAGATGCCAATCTTCAGGTCATGGCTGACGGAGGAAATGCTTATGCGCTGCCTTTCTTAACCGATATCACCCACGCGCCCATGGCAAGCAGCAGGTTTAAAATCGAGGACGCGGAAATCCCGTTCTATCAAATGGTCGTCCGCGGTTATATCGATTACACAGGCTCACCCTACAATCTGACTGCGTATACCGATCCCAAACCGTATATATTGAAGTGTTTGGAGTACGGTTCCGGCGTGTACTTCCAATGGATCTATGAACCGAATCACAACATAAAGGACACGGCGCATAACGACTTGTTCTCCGCCAATTACGAGATATGGATCGATGAAGCCGCCCGTATCTATGAGGAAGTGAATGCTTTTCTGAAAAAGGTTCGCCATGATCGGATCATCGGACATGACGAATTGGCTGACGGCGTATTCAAGACGATATATGAGAGCGGCGTTTATGTCATCGTGAATTATAATCATGTACCGGTGACGATTGACGATCTAACCATTGAAGCCGAAAGCTATGTGACAGGTGGTGAAGCGCCGTGAAATTCATAACCCAGCGATTGGGGGGAAAGCAAAGGAGCTATGGGAAACAGAAGGCTTTATGGGGCATTGCTTATGTTATGCCTTGGCTTCTCGGCTTTATATTTTTCTTCCTGATCCCTTTGCTGACTTCCCTGATCTACAGTTTTAGCACTGTAACCGCGAATTCCGAAGGAATCGGCATTACGCTAATGGGGATGAAAAACTATATGACCGCCTTTACGGTCAACACCAGCTTTAATCGAATGCTGACCGAAGCGATTGTTAATATGGTGGTGAACGTGCCCTTGATCGTTATTTTCAGCCTCTTTCTGGCTGTTGTCCTGAATCAGAAATTCCTTGGCCGTTCCTTTGCCAGATCGATATTCTTCCTGCCTGTCATTCTTGCTTCCGGGGTCATACTGACCCTGGAAAGCAGCAGCCTCGTTCAGGCGATCAATGATCAGAATGCCGGTTCCGGAGGGCTGATCAACGCTTTGGGAAGCTTTGAGCTCGAGCGATTAATGCTTCAAGCCGGCGTAAGCGAGACCATCGTAAACTATTTAACGGGAGCCGTGGATCGTATCTATGATATTGTAAGCCAATCCGGCGTACAGATTCTCATATTCCTGGCTGGCATCCAGACGATATCTCCCCAGCTGTATGAAGCGTCCAAGATGGAAGGGGCAACGGGTTACGAAGCCTTCTGGAAAATCACGTTTCCGATGGTCAGCCCGCTAATCCTGGTCAATATGATTTATACGATTATCGACTCGTTCTCCCGAAATGAGCTGACAGAGTTAATCCGGACCACGGGCTTCGTTCAGTTCGATTTCGGCCTTAGCTCAGCGATGGCCTGGATTTATTTCTTAGCCATTACTATCATCCTATTAATCAGCGCATATTTGGTATCCAGGAAGGTCTTTTACCATGAATAGAAGAAGGTGAATGCAATGCCGGTATCTCGGTGGCTATCGCTCGAACATTGGAAACGATGGCTCTGGTCTTTCATACGTTTAACATTGATCGCAGGCCTGTCCTTTGTCATTCTGTATCCGATTCTGCAAAAAATCTCGACGGCCGTCAAAGACAAGGCCGATCTTTATTCACCGGTCGTCGTATGGATTCCGGAAAATTTCACGATGAGCAATTTCCTTGATGCCATCCGCATTATGGATTACTGGGAAACGCTGTTTAACACGTTTGCGCTGTCGGCGACGACGACGGTCTTGACAGCCGCTTCTTGCGCGCTTGCGGGATACGGCTTTGCCCGTTTGAAGTTCAAGGGCAGCCAATTTATGTTCGCTTGCGTTATCCTGACGATACTGGTGCCCCCAACCACGATTCTCATTCCTATATACTTGAATCTGAAAGATTTTACGCTGATGGGCTTGATCCCGCTCATAACCGGGAAATCCGTCAATCTGTTAAACAGCTATTGGCCGTTCATTCTGACTTCGCTGACGGCCAATTCCCTCAAAGCCGGTTTGTACATTTTTATATTCCGACAATTTTTCCGCGGCATTCCGAAAGAAGTGGAGGAGGCCGCGTATATCGACGGCGCGGGCGTCGGAACCACCTTTACCCGCATCATGATGCCGAACGCGATTCCTGCCGTCATTACCACGACGTTGTTCTCCTTCGTCTGGCAATGGAACGACAGCTTCTACACGACGACGTATCTGACTTCAAGCAAGGTCATGTCCACCCAGCTTTCATCGCTGCCGTACAATCTGTCCATCATGCTGGGCGGCGATCCGTCGAAGGCAGACCCTTTTTATTTGAGTATGGTGCAGGATACCGGCATCTTGCTGGCCATCCTTCCGTTGATCGTCATTTATTTGTTCGTCCAGCGATACTTCGTGGAAAGTATCGAGCGTACCGGTATCGTAGGCTAACATTTCAAGATGAAAACCGCCACCCCGAATCTAGGGGATGGCGGTTTTTGCTTGCATGCAGCAACAAGTAAATAATGGGATAGTAAGTAAAAAAATGTTTATTGTGGGCCGGAGCCTTTAAAGTATAATAATACAATTAATCGATAGGAAAGGGTGTTATCTGTTGCTGATCATCGTAAAGAACTTCTCCAAGGTCATGCTAAGCGCTTTACTGTTTGGTTCAACACTGGCGTCTTGTCACCAAAGCAGCGGTATCGACCACAATCGGGGGCCGGAAACACGCGGGGAGGGCGTATACAACGATAAGTCATTAAGCGTTTATCATCCGCCGATCGAAGTCACGCTTGTGAGAGAAATCGGCGACGGCTTGGAAGATATTCTGAAGGCATTGCCTGATGAAACGCTGGAGGACAATCGCTGGAGTCAGTTGTACGAACAAGTTCTTGGCATTCAAATCAAATACAAATGGGCTGTGAGAAGCGAACAATACCACAAAAAGCTGGATATTATGCTGGCTTCAGGGGACATTCCGGATATCGTCAAGGTCAATGCCCAGCAGCTCAGGCAATTGAGTCATGCCGGTCTGATCCAGGATCTGACGCAGTCTTATGAGGAATATGCTTCCGCGTTGACTCGGCAAGTTCATCGTCAGGAAGGGAGCGGCACCCTGGAATCCGGCATAATCGGTGACAAGCTGATGGGCATACCAGAGACCGATTCCTCTATCGAAAAGGCGATGTTTCTGTGGATTCGAACGGATTGGCTGGACCGATTGGAACTCTTGCCTCCGCAAACGATGGATGATGTCCTGGCAATTTCGAAAGCGTTTACAGAACAGGATCCCGACGGAAATGGCCAACAGGACACCTATGGAATAGCGGCTACCCAATATTTGTGGGACCCCGTCATGGGCTTAACCGGATTCATGGCCGGTTATGGAGCCTACCCGAACATATGGCTTGAAGACGAGAGCGGCAAACTCGTATACGGAGGCATTCAGCCCGAAGTGAAACAGGCGCTCAAAGCGCTTCAGGATATGTATCGCAACCATGAAATCGAGAGTGAATTCATTTTTAAAAACGGAAGCAAAGCAAAACAGCTCATAGCCGATGGGAAGATCGGAATGGCCTATGGAGAGCAATGGGGAGCATTCTTGTTTCAATCCAGCCGAAGCGGCGATCCGGATGCAGAGTGGCAGGCTTTTCCCATTGTTACTGACTCCGGCAAGGCGCCAAAGGTTCCGCTTAAATTTACCACAAGTTCTTTTTACGCCGTAAGAAAGGATTTCGCTCACCCGGAAGCGATTCTGAAAATGTTCAATTTGCATCTTGAAAAAAATTGGGGCAAAACGGCCGAGTACGGGACTTACTACAACGATTCCTCGCCCGTGTGGGGTCTATCTCCCGTGACTCCTTTCCCTGCTGATAAAAACCTCGAAGCCTACCGGCAAATCGCCGAAGCGCGTCGACAAGGCTCGACGTCACAGTTACAAGGTGAGTCCGGATTCATACAAGACCGAATCGATCGATATATGGATAAGAAAGAAGACAGCGAATCCGGCTGGGGATGGGAAAAAATCTACGGGGCATCCGGTGCGATGAGCATCCTGGACCAATACGAGAAAAACGATCAGTTGTTATTCGATGCATTTGCCGGCGCTCCGACCGAAACCATGATCGAAAGAAGAAACATTCTGGACAATCTTCAGCATGATTACTTCGTTAATATCATCCTCGGCGAACCCGTCGACCAATTCGACCGGTTTGTCGAGGAATGGTATCGGCTTGGCGGCGCGGACATTACGGCCGAAGTGAATCAATGGCATGAGGACAAGAAAGGCCGTCCATAGAACCATGAGCCCCGCAAGCATGATTGGCTTCAAAGGCCATCAGGCGGCTAATCATCAAGCATATTCACACGCATCGGAGGAGTTTAATTGCTTAAGTTACCCGTGAATTCCATTCGTAATACCATCTTTATTCGATTGGTTGCTACCTATCTATTCGTTATTCTTCCGCTTATCATTCTCGGTGTTTATCTGTATAACTGGAGTTACCAATACGCTAGCCAGGAAATATCCAAAAATTCGCAAGCGCAACTTTCGGCTTACCTGGACGGGTTGAACCGGGAAATCGAATGGTTGGAAATTCAGCAATACGATATTTTGCAGGACGGGGAACTCAACAAAATGGCGCTGACATGGGAGATGATGAGCACGGTCGATAGAAAAGCAAGCCTCCATTATTTGCTGCCTCGACTGGTCTCCATCAAAAACAGCAGTGTCTACATAAAAGACGTATTCGTTCATATCCGCGGCATGGATAAAACGATTTCAGCCATGACCGGGATGAACCCATTCGACTCGAGACGGTATAACAATGTCCAAGTAGGAAAGGCGCGCGGCAATGCGAGACTCTTGCAGATCGACGATACGCTCCATCTTGTAGCGGCTAAATACGGAGCTAGAAAAGGGGAAGAGCCGTTCCTGATCGTTCAGATCGAACTGGATCCGAGCAAACTCAGGGAATCCCTGATGCAAATCAGCGTATATCCGGAAAGCGGGGCTTTTATCGTCTCCGAGCCGTCCGGATTTGCTCTGGCCAGCCATGAGGAGGCGGATCGTTTAATGGGAGGGGCCATGCAGGCCATCCCAAATGCGAATCGCCAAATGATAACGATCGGTACAGGCAGGTATCTGATCGATAAGGCGTATTCCGACAAGCTGAAATTATCCGTGTTCACCTACTTGCCTACCGAGGTGGTGAAGCGGCCGCTAAGTAAATTTTATGTCTGGGCCTGGCTGTTTGCAGGCACGACGCTCTTAGCCATCGCCATCTATGCCGTATCGACATACAAGCTGGTTCATAAACCGCTGCTCCTGCTTGTCCAAAGCTTCAGGAAAATGGAAGATGGCATGTTTAATATCCGGATCAGGCATGGACAAAGGGATGAGTTCGGCTATTTATACGATCGATTCAATCATATGCTTATCAAGCTGCAGCATTTGATTGATCAGGATTTCAGGCATAAGCTCATGATGCAAAGGGCGGAGCTGAAACAGCTCCAATCCCAGATCAATCCCCACTTTTTATATAATAGCTTCTTCATCTTGAGTTCCCTGGCCAAAACGGGGGATGTCGCGCAAATCGAGTTGTTCACGAACATGCTTGGAGAATATTTTCGATTCATTACCCGCAATGATGCGGACAACGTTCCATTGCTGGAAGAGACAAGGCATTCCCGCATTTATACCGAGATTCAAAAGCTCAGATTCTCAAGGCGGATCCGCGTTCAATTCGGGGAGCTGCCGAAGGAAATGGAGACCATCAAGGTGCCGCGATTGATCATTCAGCCTATTATCGAAAACGCCTATGAGCACAGTCTCGAAAAAATGCAGGATGAAGGTTTGCTGCATGTAGCGTTTCATTTGGATAATGACGAAGCCTCCATCGTGATTGAAGAAAATGGAAACGGGCTGACGGATAACGAAATCGAAGAGCTAAACAGGCGGCTTGAACGGACGTCCGAATCCGTTGAATCCCCTGAATCCCCTGAAGTGACGGGCCTTATCAACATCCATCGGCGAATTGCCTTAACGTACGGGGAAAGCAGCGGATTAGTTCTTTCAAGAAGTCCATTGAATGGATTGAGGGTCCAGATTCGAATCAGGCTGACGGAGGGGAATGGACATGTATAGATTGCTGGTCGTCGACGATGAAGAGATTATTACGAACAGTTTGTTCGAAGTATTTCATCAATGGATGCCCGAAAAGCTTGATGTTTGCCGGGCCTACTCCGGCAAGGAAGCGCTGAATTGGATGTCGCGCACGAGAATCGACATCGTTCTGACGGACATACGCATGCCGGGCATGAGCGGATTGGAATTGACGGAGAGCATCCGCGCTCTCTGGCCAAGGTGCAGAATTATCTTTCTGACCGGGTACAGTAATTTCGATTACGCTTATCAAGCGATCCAGATGCCCAATATTCGCTATTTGTTGAAGACGGAAGGTTTCGATAAGGTCATGGAGGTCGTGAAGGAAGTTATCCATGAAATCGAGAGCGGCAACCGCATGAAAGAATGGCTTAAGCAATCTCGCATGCAGATCGAAGCGCTGGAGTGGATGGAGCAGGGGGAGTACTTCCGGCAATTCGTAGCGGACAGCAGCTTGCTTGGAGCGGATAACGAAGCGATGATTGACGATTTCCAAACCTTGAACATTGGGCTGGATCCGAAACTCCCTGTACTGTTAGCGCTTGGCCGCGTAGCGTATTCAGCAGGCAAAGCATATGCAGAAAAGAAAAATGGCCATCGATCGGTAAGATGGATATGGAATTCTTTTATGGAGGAGCATGTCCGCAGCATCGGCGTCGTGGACAAACACGGGGATTTATTATGGCTGCTCCAGCCGCGGTCCGAGAACCCAACCGGGGATCGTCTGGTTCTTTATTTGGAGGGTACGCTTGAACTCATCCAGGAAGCCTGCCTTGATTCTCTTGAACTTACCGTATCGTTCACCATAAGCGGCTTCCCGTGCCGGTGGGAGGATGTGACACCACAGTATGAACGGCTGCGAAGGCTGCAGCAGCTAAAGCTGGGCGACGGAATTCCGATGATTCTCAAGGATCAAACCGACTCTGACAAATCGCCGCACTGCAAGGAAGGAGTGGAGGCGAGTCATAAGGCGGACATCTTGGAAGCACATTTGGAGGCCGGAAGGGAAAATGAATTTATGGAAGAATTGGAGCAGATGTCGGAATTCGTGCTGACCGTGGACGATCTTCATCAGCACGCTGCCCAAGCTTATTATTCTATTGCGCTGGTGTTGTATGCGAAGCTGACCCGGCTAGGTCTTCAGGATCCGACCGGTGAACGGGGAAAGCTGCTGGACTTGGAAGGCCATGATTCCATGAAGGAAGCTTTTCGGTATTTGAGGCGAACGGCCGAAGACATCTTCGCTTTCAAACGAATGGATGAGCGAGGCAAAACGGCGCATGTCATTGATCGGGTATGTCAATATATCGAGGAGCATTTGGATCAGGACGTGACCCTTGTGCATCTTGCCGAACGCTATTATTTCAATCCGTCCTATCTATCGCGCTTGTTTAAGCAAGAACGGGGAATCAACATCTCCGAATATATCGAAAAATGCCGAATACGAAGAGCCAAGGAGCTGCTTAAGGAAGGGGATTTGAAAGTAAGGGACGTGGCTCCTCTTGTCGGATACGATGCCGCCCATTCCTTCACCCGCTTCTTCAAAAAGGCGACGGGGTTAACGCCTCAGGAGTACCGGGACAATCTCGTGAATTAGGCCGGCCACCTACCATTAGTCCGGTGTTTTCAGATGGAATGTCGGGTTGTTACCTTGCTTAGCAAGAGGTACACTTTTTACGACCACTTCCGGAATGTCGACCCGTAATGGGAATGACAGGTCGCCAAGTAACGATGGAGGAGGGCGTGTTCAGGGATGAAGCCCGTAAAGCCTTTACTGGTCATATCTACCGTATTCGCGTTCGTTTGCATAATGTTTGTCTTTGCAAACCTTGCGAATCGTGGCCAAGACGATCCAAAACTGTTAAACCAGGAGTTGAGTGACCAGATGAGTGATGAAATCAAAGCAGGCAAGGCGGGAACTGAAATGATGGACCAGGGCAGCAGCAGCATGGATACGATTCGGGATGCGGACAGCACCCGCAGCGAGCCGTACGCGGTCGCGATCGGCAAGATTCCTCCGAATGGGAATCCGGTCGTCTCGCATAAATTCGGCGCGGATCCCTATGCGCTGGCAGTAGACGGACGTGTATATTTATATAACACGTATGACGCACTAGAGTATGACGGTGACGGGAACGTCAAGGACAACAGCTACAGCACGATCAACAAGCTGTCCGTCATCTCTTCTTCGGATTTGGTCAATTGGACCGATCACGGCGCAATCCAGGTTGCAGGACCGACCGGCGCTGCCGCATGGGCAACGCAATCATGGGCACCAGCGGCCGCGCACAAGGTGATTCACGGGGAAGATCGATTCTTCCTCTATTTTGCCAACAATGCCAGCGGCATCGGTGTACTGACGAGCGACAGCCCCGTTGGCCCGTGGATAGATCCTATAGGAAAGCCGCTGATCACAAGAAACACGCCTGGCGTGGAAGGAGTCACGTGGTTGTTTGATCCCGCCGTACTCGTTGACGATGACGGGAAAGCCTATATCTACTTTGGCGGCGGCGTTCCGGAAGACAAAGCCGAAATGCCGGATACGGCACGCGTCATGCAGCTTGGCGACGATATGGTCAGCGTGCTTGGAGAAGCCGTCACGATTCCGGCTCCTTATATGTTCGAGGATTCAGGAATCAACAAGTTTGGTGGAAGGTATTACTATACGTACTGTTCCAATTTCTCCGGAGGAACGCGGCCGGAGAACAGTCCTCCTCCAGGCGAGATCGCTTATATGGTCAGCGAGCATCCGATGGGACCCTGGACGTATCAAGGGACTATTTTGAAAAATCCAGGGCATTTCTTCGGGGTCGGAGGGAATAATCATCACGTCATCTTTCAGCTCCGACAAAACTGGTATATTGCCTATCACGCCCAAACGTTGTCGAAATCCATGGGGGTTCCCAAAGGCTATCGCTCAACCCATCTGAACCGGGTTTATTTCGAGCCGGAGGGTACCATCAGGGAGATTGAAGCTGACATGGAAGGCGTGAAAGGGATCCAGCCGCTCAATCCTTTCCAACGAACGGAGGCGGCAACGATGGCATGGAATGCCGGAATTCAAGTCGATACGTCTACGGCTGCTGAGGACTCGCAGGGCGGCCCGATACTGACGGTCACGGACATCCATGACAAGGATTGGATCGCTGTGGCCAATGCTGATTTCGGGAAAGGAGCATCTGCGTTTACGGCTTGGGTCTCGGGTATATATGCGGGAGGGCGGCTGGAGCTTCGGCTGGATCGTCCGGATGGAGAACGGATCGGTACGGTGGACGTACCGCCTTCATCCAGTACGGAACAGCGTAGGGAATTCTCCATAGAGGTTTCGGGCGCATCCGGCATCCATCATCTTTACTTCGTATTTACCGGGCAGCGGGATCAGAGGCTATTTGATTTCGAAGCATGGAAATTTCATCATTGATTGCTGATATTGCCTGTTCGTTAATAACATGATTGCAATCTAAAAAGGCGCTCTCGAAAAAAGCAGCGCCTTTTTTAGGTTTCGAGGTTATAATGTACGTACAAGTTAATGCTGGCCAGAGGCGATCTGAACTGTCTGCGATCCATGCATTTTTCTAAACATGTTAGCGCTTACGCCGGCATAGGACTTGAATTTTTTATAGAACCAGTCCATATCGTTATAACCCACCATGTCAGCGATTTCGTATATCTTCATGTCGGTGTGTACCAGCAAGAATTTCGCTTTCTCCATCCTCTGCTGCAACAGATATTCGTTAAAGGTCATCTTCTCGTGGAACTTGAATTTTTGGACTAAATAGGAGTAGTTGAAATGCATCCGCTCGGCAATTTCTTTCAAGGTGACGTTTTGATACTTCGAATCTTCCAAGTATTCCTTGACCTCTTGAATGACCTGATCCTCCTTTTCCGCATGGACATGGGACACTCTAAGACACGGATTCCCGTCACCGGAATCGGTTGCCGGCGTGATCATCTGCAAGCTGGAGCTGAGCTCTTCGATCGTGAACGGTGCTGGCAAATAATCGTTGACTTGCAGCTGCAAGGCTTTCCGGGTCCAATAAAAGTCCGTGCTGCCTCCGGCAACAATGATAGGGACCCGGCTTACGCACCGGATTTGTTCGCATAACTCCATGCCTGCGGAATCTGAACCGAACGCATGGATAATTACTACCGTGTAAGGCTCCAAGGCAACGAATTGCATAGCGGACGAGGAGGACCTGACGCAGCGGCACCGCGAGCATCTCAAATCATTCCAATCCGGCAGGCTTCCCGGTGTTTCTACATCATGAGTTTCCAGATCAACAAGCAGAATATCATGCACAATGCTTCCCCCTAACTTCTTTGTAATAACGCTTACATACGGTTTGATAACATTATGGGGAACGGAAGGCTGGATCACAATGTGCCGATCTTTATATTTCTAACCGATATTTACTTCTTACTGAATATAACCGGTATGTGAACGCGTAAGAAATTTTGACAACCTGAGATTGGACGGGTGAAGGACCCCAATTTGGCAGGTTGTTGCAAAAACAATGTAAGCGCTAATATGGAGTTATGACCATTCGGGCGGGGTTCCGGGTTCCGTACCGGATTTCTGTTTTTTGCTCGAAGCGGAAAGGAGGCAGTGTTTTGCTTCGTATGTCTAAACTCGGCAGATGGGCGGTAACGTCAGTGGCAACTGCGGTGGCAGCGTCCGTTGTTCTCCTCTTAATCGTGTCCTATATGGACAGCCGCAACAAGCAGGCCGCGGAAAGTCAGGCACAAGGAACACTGGAGGAAGGAGCCGCGGAGCTAAGGGGGAACTCCGAAGCGTCGAACGGGAATTCGAGTGCCGAATCCCCAGCTAGGGCAAACAAACCCGCGTCTACTGAACCGCAGGCACAACCGTCTGTACGGCAAGATATTCCATCGCTTCATGAACTATTCGAGGAGGATTTTCCGATCGGCGCCGCGATCGAACCGAATCAGACCAACGGCCCATCGTCGGAGCTGCTGAAGAAGCATGTCCGCTGGCTGGTGGCGGAGAACGCAATGAAGCCGGATGCGATCCAGCCATCGGAAGGCCAGTTTAAATGGACGAACGCCGACCGAATCGTGGAATTTGCCAAGGAGAACAACATGCAAGTCCGTTTCCATACCCTGGTCTGGCATACCCAAGTTGGTGCATGGTTTTTCCAAGATGCGGAAGGCAAGCCGATGGTGGATGAGACAGACCCCAAGCGCCAGGAAGCGAACAAAAAATTGCTGCTGGAACGCCTGGATACCCACGTAAGGACGATCGTCGGCCGATATAAGGGCGAGATTACGTCATGGGACGTGGTGAATGAAGTCATTGAACCCGGGGATCCGGACGGGATGCGCGCGAGCGATTGGTATAAAATTGCCGGTACCGATTACATCGCAACGGCTTTTCGAGCGGCTCGGGAAGCCGGAGGACCTGAAGCGAAGCTCTATATTAACGATTACGGAACGGATAACCCTGTGAAAAGGGACCGTTTGTTTCAGCTGGTGAAAGATTTGCTGGAGCAAGGTGTTCCGATCGACGGTGTCGGACATCAGACGCATATTGACATGTATGGTCCATCGGTGGATTCCATCATCGCGTCGATGCGAAAATTCGCGGAGCTTGGCCTCGACAATCTCGTCACCGAGCTCGACATGAGCATTTATGCCTGGAACGACCGCAGCGATTACGGCCAAGATCTCCCGCAAGAAATCCTAAACCTGCAAGCCGAACGATATGGCGAGTTGTTTAAGGTATTCCGCCAAAACAAGCACATTCTTAGCGGCGTCGTATTTTGGGGCATCGCCGACGATCATACCTGGCTTCATGGTTTTCCGGTCGCACGTACCAATGCGCCTTTGCTGTTCGATCAACGACATCAGCCCAAACCGGCATTTTGGGCCGTTGTTGAGGCGGCGAAGACCGAGTTATAAACAGACGTTACCGCAGAGTCGAGCAAGAATTATGGATAAACAATTTTATAGCTCGATGCCGATTACCGAAAAAAACGTGATAAGGAGAAAGCTGAATGATGAGAATGAATGTGGAGAAACTGCCCAAGCTTCATGAAGCCTTTGGAAATAGCTTCAACATCGGAGCTGCCGTGAATCCGATCACGATGGTGACCCAAAAGGAATTGTTGACGCACCATTTCAACAGCGTTACGGCGGAAAATGAAATGAAATTCGAGCGATTGCACCCATCGGAAGAGGTATATACATTCGAGCAAGCCGACCAGATTATATCGTTTGCCAAATCGAACGGAATGGCGGTGCGAGGACATACCCTCGTATGGCATAATCAGACGCCGGAATGGGTGTTTCAAAACAGCTCCGGCGGAAAAGCCGGCCGCGAGCTGCTGCTTGCGCGGATGAAAGCGCACATCGATGAGGTGGTTGGCCGTTATCGCGGAGATATCCATGCTTGGGATGTCGTGAACGAAGCCATTACCGACAGCGGAAGCGAACTTCTTAGTTCTTCCCCGTGGCTTGCGTCAATCGGGGAGGATTTTATCGCCAAGGCATTCGAATACGCGCATGAAGCGGATCCGCAAGCGCTGCTGTTTTATAACGATTACAACGAATCCGTACCGGAGAAGAGGGAGAAGATTTACGCGCTCCTTAAATCGTTAAAGGAGCAGGATGTGCCGATTCACGGCGTCGGGCTTCAAGCTCATTGGAATCTGGAGTTCCCTTCGCTTGACGATATCCGCAGGGCCATCGAAAGATATGCAAGCCTTGACATGATGCTCCATATAACGGAGCTTGACGTATCCGTTTTCACGCATGAGGATAAGCGGACCGATCAGGCGGCGCCGACGGAAGAAATGCTTGAGCGCCAGGCGGAGCGTTACGGACAATTGTTCCGGCTGCTTAAAGAGTACAGCGGCAGCATAACTTCCGTAACCTTCTGGGGCGCGGCGGACGATTATACCTGGCTGGATCATTTTCCGGTAAGGGGCCGCAAAAATTGGCCGTTTGTCTTCGATGAGAATCATCATCCGAAGGAATCTTACTGGAACCTGTTGAAGGAAGCCAGGGCAGATCAGACATTTCAGGATGTTTGATCGCGCACCGTTCCCAGCAGTCTCCAATAGTTGAAGGGAGAAACCATCTATGAACAAGACATTGATCACAAATCCGATCATATGGGCGGACGTGCCGGATGTGGATGTCATCCGCGCAGAGGATGCTTATTATATGGTCAGCACCAGCATGCATTCGATGCCGGGTTGTCCGATCATGAGATCCGAGGATTTGATGCATTGGGAAATTGTCGGTTACGTATATGATACGTTCGAAGACAATGAGGCCCATCGTTTGGAAGACGGCCAAAATATATACGGGCAAGGATCCTGGGCGGCCAGCCTACGCTATCATCAGGGCAAATTCTATGTTTGTTTCTCCAGCAACGATACCAGGAAATTTTACTTGTACTGCACGGACAATATCGTTCAGGGGCCGTGGCAGCGTTCGGTCATCGACGGACTTCGGCATGATCCGGGCCTGCTCTTCGATGATGACCGCGTCTTCGTAATCTACGGCAACGGGGATATTTACATCACCGAGTTGACCGCGGATACCACGGCTCTTAAATCGGACGGAATCCACCAGCTGCTGTTCAAAACGGAAGCGGAGGGTATCGGACTTCGCTGCGAAGGCTGCCATGCCTATCGAATCAACGGTTATTATTATTTGCTGTTCATTGAATGGCCGAAAGCAGGCTTCGGCAACGGCCGGCGCAGACAAATCTGTTACCGGTCACGGGAATTGCTCGGCCCCTATGAACGAAGAATCGTATTGGATGACGATCTCGGATACCGTAACAAGGGAATTGCCCAGGGAGGAATATTCGACACGCCGGATGGCAAGTGGTACGCGATGCTGTTCCAGGATCATGATGCCGTCGGCAGAATCCCGTGCTTGGTGCCGGTGGCCTGGGAGGAGGATTGGCCGGTGTTCGGCATGGAAGGCAAGGTGCCGGAACGGTTTGATGTCGACTTGCCGCAAGGCGCGGCGAAGCCGCTCGTGATCAGCGACGAATTCGAATACGAATCGGATAAACTGGCGCTGAATTGGCAGTGGAACCACAACCCGGATCATCGGCTGTGGTCGGTGACCGAACGCCCCGGTTTCCTAAGACTGACGACGGGCAGCTTGGCTGCAGGCGTGCTTCAGGCGCGCAATACGTTAACGCAGCGTACGGAAGGGCCTGCTTGCATGGGATTGGCCTTGCTGGATACGGATCGTATGAAGCCGGGCGATCGAGCTGGGCTTGTTGCCCTGCAAAGCCATTTCGGCACCGTAGGCGTTAAGGTGGCAGAAAACGGCGACAAGTTCATCGGGATGAGCGTGAACGATGGGGATGGCCTAGAGAAGGAGCTGGAAACCGTACGTTTTCACGGCAGGGATGTGCATTTGAAAATCCATTTTGATTTTGAAAACAGCAAAGATGTGGCTTCCTTTCATTATTCTGTCGACGGGTCGGAGTGGATGCCGATCGGCGGAGAGCTGAACATGCGGTATACGTTAGATCACTTTATGGGTTATCGGATCGGGTTATTTTATTATGCCACCACGCAAATCGGCGGCCATGCCGACTTCGATTATTTCCGCTACGAAAAAGCCTAACGGTAGGGCAGGAGGATGACGAGCCATGGCAGACCATGGGACGACAGCGGCAAATGAAACGGATGGCCCGGCCGCACCGCAGAATCCGGTAGTCGGACGCCGCGGACTTTACATCCTATATGAGACGATGATCGAAGCGACGATTCGTCCCAATGGGAAATATACGCAAGAGATTTACCTGGACGGGAGCCAACTCGTCGATAAAGCCCGATTTACGGGAGGTGTGACGGATGAAACCATTCTTGAGCTGCTAAAGAGCAGCAGCGGTCTCCGCCGGCTGGTGGACTGTATCGGGATCTCCGTTCATGCTCATGAACGAGACGCATCGAGCGCCCTATTCACATTTTGGAACTGGGGAAAAGCGAATCCATACGAAACGGGATCCCGGCAGACTATAACCTGTCCAGCCAACGGAACGGAAACGCTCTTGGTTCTGGATGACGACGAGGGTCGATATTCGGATGACCATGTTCCGGGCAAATTCGTCTTTGAGTTTGAGCGAGGGGGCGCGTTGGCAACGGCAAGCATCGTATTCTATCTTCGTGACGGTTACCAAGTTCCCGAGGTTGCAGCCGACCCGCCGGTCGATGTGGAATCACAAGCATATCAAGACATGATAAAGAAATCGCTCATAAGTCCGGGCCATAACAAACGACTAAAAGCGGCGATCGAAAAAGCGAAGCGAGGCGAGCCCGTAACCATCGCCTACATCGGTGGTTCCATCACCCAAGGGGCCGGTGCTGTCCCGCTCCATTCCCAATGCTACGCATACCAATCCTATGACCTGTTCAAGCGAAGGTTTGCACCAGCCGCCGACAGCCCGATGCGTCTGATCAAAGCCGGCGTAGGCGGCACGCCGTCGGAGCTGGGCATCGTCCGCTATGATCGGGATGTGCTTCGAGAAGGGGAGGTACAGCCGGATATCGTGATCGTCGAGTTTGCCGTCAACGACGCCGGCGACGAAACGAAAGGAAACTGTTACGAGAGCCTGGTCCTCAAGGCTCTTCGTGCCGATCACAAGCCGGCGGTGATTTTGCTGTTCAGCGTATTCGTGAACGACTGGAATCTTCAAGACCGGCTAGCTCCCGTAGGCTGGCATTACAACCTTCCGATGGTCAGCGTGAAGGATGCGGTCACGGAACAGTTTCGATACAGCAAGGAGCAAGGCAACGTGATTACGAAAAGGCAGTTTTTCTACGACATATATCATCCGACCAATGCAGGACATCGGGTGATGGCCGATTGTTTGGGCTGGTTATTCGAGGTAACCGATCGTTCCTCCATCGACGAGGAGGACCTGACGGATGTACAGTCTCCGCTGATCGGAAATGACTTCGCTTTAACGAAGCTGCTCGATCGCAGGAATGGCGACCGTTTCGCCCGCATTGATCCTGGCGGTTTTTCGGACACCGACACGGATCTGCAGACGGCGGAAATGGACGATCATGCATACGGGACGCCGCAATTCCCGCACAACTGGATGCATACGGCCGATTCCGGCAAGCACAGCTTTAAAATGACCATCCGGAGCAAGAGTCTTATCCTTGTGTATAAAGATTCCGGAAGCCGGGCATTCGGGACCGCGAACATATGGGTAGACAGGAAGCTGAAGAAGACCGCCGATCCGCATGAAGTCAATTGGACGCACTGCAGCGCCGTGATTTTATACAATGAGTCCAAGTCAGAAGAACATGTGGTAGAGATCCAAATGGCGGAAGGGCACGAGGATAAGCGATTCACGATTTTGGGCTTCGGTTACGTCCCGTAGGATTGCGATAGCTTAAAGTTCCAAGGGTAGGCTTGATTGGGCATTAACCGGCGCTAAATCAATAAGATGAAGGGGAGAGGAACATGAAGGAGAAGGCCCCGGCCGGATTCGACCGGCAACGGGAACATATCGCCAGGGGAATAATCGAAACGGTGGGATATGCATCCGAAACGGTGGGCAATGATCGAAAGGCTATGATCTACACGCCTCCGGGGTATGGCGATGATAAAACGTACAACGTGCTTTATTTATTGCATGGGATCGGTGGTGATGAGTCGGAATGGCACCGCCATGCGGATCCGCAGACGATTCTGGATAATCTATGCGCGGATGGGAAGCTCGCGCCGATGATCGTCGTTTTTCCCAATGGCCGTGCGATGCCGAACGATCGGGCTGAAGGGGACCTGTTTGATCCGGACAAAGTGAAAGCATTCGAGACGTTCGAATTCGATTTGCTAAACGACCTGATTCCCTTTGTCGAGTCGCGTTATTCGGTATCGACAGGTCGGGAAAACCGTGCGATTGCGGGGTTGTCCATGGGCGGGGGGCAATCCTTGAATATCGGCTTGAAGCACCTCGACCGTTTCGCATGGATCGGCGCTTTTTCCCCGGCTCCCAATACGAAATCTCCTGAACAGCTCGTCCCGCATCCGGAAGAAGCGTCGGCCAGGCTCAAATTGCTGTGGCTTTCATGCGGCGACGAAGACAGTCTTAAGCCGATTAGCGACCGGACGCATGCGTATTTGGCGGAGCACCAGGTTCCACATATTTGGTTTGAGGAACCTGGCGGACATGATTGGTCCGTATGGAAGAGCGATTTGTATCATTTTTCTCAGCACCTTTTTAAAGATAGCTAATGTGCAAGGAAGCCTTGTCCGTTTATGGCCGGGCTTTTTACTTTCAGCCAAAATGACCGAAAGGCGAAAAGATCATGACGTTACTGCCGAAGGAAATCATGTCCATGTTGGACAGAAAAGGTACAAAATCCGCTGATCTGGTGCACTGGATGGAGTGTGACCGGTTGCCGGACGGCGGCTATACGGACGGATATCTCGTCTTGTCCCGGGAATATCTTCACATCTTTCGTGGCAGCGTCACTTCGAAGGAGAAGACGTTTTCGAGTGATGCAGCCCGCCGGAGCAAGGACGCTGGCAAGCCGGGGAGAGACCGTTCCGTCGATTGGGCATGGGAACGCATTCCCGTCGAACGATTGGAATCCCTGGTCATCGTTAATCTGGTCGCTTCCGGCATGGTCGTGGCCAAGGAGCGGGAAGAGCGAGTGATCGGCGCATTCACGAGCGGTCAAATGAAACAGGCCGTCCGATTTGCGGGAGCCTTCGACAAAATGAAGAAAAACGAGCGGTTTGAGGCCTTCGAACAAAACGAGGAATCGGAAGGGGCTTCCTGTCCGACATGCGGATTGATGTACCCTGAAGAAGGCAGGCCATTCTGCCCGAAATGCATGAAGAGGCATGCCGTCTTCGCACGTTTGCTGTCGTTTGCGGGCAAGTATAAGCTGTCCCTCTTCTTTATCGTGTTGTTTATGCTGCTCAACTCGGCGACCGGTCTCGTCATTCCTTATTTTCAAGGCAAGGTGCTCTTTGATCAGGCGCTTGCCGGAAGTGGCGCTTTCGCGGGGAAGATCGGTCTTGTCATTGTGATCATTCTCGCATTCCGAACGCTATCGCTGTTATTCGGGGTCTTGTTCGGCACCATTATCGCAAAACTGGCGGCAAAGGTCGCATTCGATTTGAAATCGGCCGTATTTACCGCGTTGCAGCGGTTGTCGCTCGATTTTTTCATGCGTAGGCAGACCGGTCATCTCATGACCCGAGTGAATAACGACGCACAGGAACTGCAATATTTCTTCGTAGACGGGCTTTCTTATTTCATCGTAAATGCGTTGAACATCATCGGCATCACCGCCGTGCTTCTTTGGATGGATTGGCGGCTTACGCTGATTTGCCTGCTGCCGATGCCGCTGGTCCTTTGGCTTGTCCGGAGCGCGTTTCCGAAGCTGTGGCGCTTGTCCTGGCGAAGGCACCGCAGGGTGAGCGCCCTGAATTCAATCATCAGCGATTCGGTTCGCGGCTCGCGGGTCGTCAAGGCATTCGGTAAAGAAAAGGTGGAGATCCGCCGCTTTCAGCGGGCGAACGATGCATTCTCCGGGGCCGAACAGCGTTTCAACAAATTGAGCGGAACCGTGTTCCCGGTGCTCAATTTTCTGACGCAGACGGGCGGGATCTTGATCTGGGCGTTCGGCGGTTGGTACGTGATGCAAGGCCGGATGTCGTTCGGCGCCGTGCTGACGTTCGTCAACTATATGATGATGCTGTACGGGCCGATTCAGTTCATGAACAATATCGTCGGCTGGTGGTCCAATTGCATGGCGGCGGCGCAGCGTATCTTCGAGATCCAGGATGCCGTGCCGGATGTAGCCGAGCGTCCTGGCGCCGTTCATTTGCCGGCGATGAAAGGCGATATCGTGGTCGATAACGTTTCGTTCGGCTACGAGCCGAACAAACCGATTTTGAAGCAGGTGTCCTTGTGCGCGAGACCGGGGCAGATGATCGGCGTCGTCGGCCATTCGGGTGCGGGGAAATCGACGCTTGTCAATCTGGTGTCGCGATTGTACGACGTAACCGAGGGGGAAATCCGGATCGACGGCGTCAATGTCAAGGATCTTTCGACAGCTTCACTACGGCGTCATATCGGGATCGTATCCCAGGATGTCTATGTGTTCTCGGGCAGCATCGCCGAAAATATCGCGTACGCCGATCCCGATTGCCAGACGGAGGACATTCTGCATGCGGCCAAAATCGCGAATGCGCACGATTTCATCGAAAAGCTGCCGGACGGCTATGATACCCAGGTCGGATCGGGCGGTTACAGCTTGTCCGGCGGGGAGAAGCAGAGGCTGTCGATCGCCAGGGCTGTGCTGCACAACCCAAAGGTGCTCATTCTAGACGAGGCGACCGCCTCGCTCGATACGGAGACGGAGCTGCAAATTCAGCAGGCGCTCGATTCGCTTGTCAAAGGACGGACGACGATCGCGATCGCCCACCGGCTGTCCACGTTAAGGCAAGCCGATTTCTTGGTTGTGATGGATAAAGGCGTCATCGTCGAAGAGGGCACGCACGACGAGCTGATGGCGATGGAGGGCGTCTATAGGGAACTGGTCCGCAAACATGTCGAAGCGCTCAGAATGAAGGGGGAGATCATCGCATGACGACGATGGACGAACATCGGGGGACAGAGCTGGCGGATGCGGCAGGCATCCGATATTTGACCCCGGGCAATACGGATTTTACGGAGACGAACGGACGTATGCTATCGGTCTGTACCGGGGGCGAAGTGCATTCGCCGGTTTACGTGCATTGTTCCTTTCCGCATACGAACCAGCGCTCATTCTTGTCGATTCGTACGGCGGATAACAAGGAGATCGGCATGATCCGCCATCTTGACGATTTTCCCCAAGGCACGGCCTCCCTGATTGAAAGGCAGATGATAATCCGTTATTTCACGCCGGCAATAACGAAGGTTATTGCCGTAACCGAGGAGTTCGGCTATTCCTATTGGGAAGTTGCAACGACTGCCGGACTGTGCAGGTTTACGGTGCGAAACGGCAGCGGCAACGTCAAGTTCGCGGCGGAGAACCGCCTGCTGATTATCGACGTCGACGGAAACCGATTCGTCATCCCTCAGGTGGACCGTCTGAGCGAAAAGGAATACCGAATGGTCGAAATGAGATTGTAAACGGCGGTAACGGAGGACAATCGATGAATTTGAATTTCACGCTTTCAGAGCAGGATCTAGCGGCGGTGCGGCAAGTCGTCGGAGCGGAGATCGCTTATTGCGTCCCGGCCGACCTGTCGCTGGAAGGGCGGCGGGTGGAAGGCTATCTTGCGATCGGCGGTGGCAGGTGGGCCTATGTGCAAGACGGCCAGGTGCGAGACGAGGGAAACATCGCGGACGCCAGCGATTATAAGCTGGTGCCGTTCGTTGGCAATGCAGTGCTCGAAGCCACGGAGAACGAGACGAAGCGAATCGTCGTCCGGGTGACGATGCAGCATGCGGCCAGGTACGGCTATATCGCCCAAATCTTGAATGACATGGCTGCCAATCGCCCCATCCGTATTTATCATGATGAAGCGGATCCGGTTTGTGCAGCTTGCGGACGATCGCTTGTCCCGGGTACGCGGGTGTGTCCCCGATGCATGAGCAGAACAGCCGCTTTCAAACGACTGCTTCTCGTGTCGAGAAGGCACTGGCGAGGCTTAATGCTTGGGCTTGGCGTTCTGATCGTCGCTTCGGGACTGGCGATGGCTGGACCCTATTTCCAGAAGCTACTCGTCAACGCTGCGCTGCTGCCCCCCGCCGGGCAAGAAGCGAACGTTAGGGTGTTCTTCCTTGCCCTCGCCGGGATGCTGTTCGCCCTGGCCTTCGGCGAGCTGCTCGGCATCGCCAAAAACCGGATCATGGCCAGCGTCAGTACGGGCATTGCGGCCGATTTGCGCAAAACGGTATTCGATCGGATTCAGAACATGTCGCTCGGATTTTTGACGTCCCAGCGGGCAGGAGACCTGATGAACAGGGTGACGGCCGATACGGACCGCATCCGTCATTTGATTCAGGAGATGTGCACAACGGCCATCTACCAACTGATCATCCTGGTCGCGTCAGCGGCGCTGCTCTTTACCGCCGATTGGCGGCTAGCGCTGGTCGTGCTCCTTCCCGCTCCGTTCGTTGCTTATCTGCACTACTATATTTGGAGACGCGTGCTGCACAAGCTGTTTCACAAGCAGTGGCGAATCTCCGATAAGGCGAACTCATTCCTTCACGACGTTTTAAGCGGCATCCGGGTCGTGAAGGCGTTCGGCCAGGAAGAGCGGGAAATCCGCAGATTCCGGAAATACAACGGCGAATTTGCCGCAGCCGCGATCAAGAGCGAGAAATTGTACAGCGTTTTATCGCCGATCTCGAATTATTTGATTCAGATCGGCCAATATCTCGTCCTCATGATCGGCTGCTACATGATTATCGGCCGGGAAATGAACGTTGGCGAACTGATTCAGTTCAGCGCTTACGCCGCAATGATATTCGGGCCGATCTCCTGGTTGATGTTCATGCCGCGCTGGATCGCGAATGCCGTCATATCTATGCATCGTGTATTCTCGGTGATCGACGAGCAGCCGGAAGTCATCGATGCAAAGAACGCGGTGGGCCACCGGATTCGGGGCTCGATCGAGTTCCGCGACGTTTTTTTCGGTTACCGATCGTATGAGCCTGTTCTGAAGGAAATCAACCTCACCGTGAAGCCGGGGGAGATGATCGGACTCGTCGGCCATTCCGGATCGGGCAAATCAACGACGATCAATCTGATTTCCCGTTTTTATGATGTGAACGAAGGGGAGATTCGGATCGACGATATCGATATCCGGATGATCCGGCAGGAAGATTTGCGCTCGCAGATCGGAGTCGTGCTGCAGGAGACGTTCCTGTTCAGCGGGACGATTGCGGAGAACATTCAGTATTCGAAGCCGGGCGCGAAACCGGAAGAAGTAATCGAGGCGGCCAAAATCGCGAACGCGCATGATTTTATCATCAATTTGCCCGACGGTTACGATACGAGGCTCGAAGAGAACGGGAACAACTTGTCTGGTGGCGAGCGTCAACGCATAGCAATCGCACGGGCCGTGCTGAACGATCCCCGAATCCTCATTCTGGACGAGGCAACGGCTTCGCTTGACATCGAGACGGAAGCCGCCATCCAGGAAGCGCTGAAACGGGTGACGAAGAATCGCACGACGATCGCTATCGCGCATCGTCTATCCACGCTGCGAAATGCCGACCGACTTATCGTCCTTGATAAGGGGCGGATCGCCGAAATCGGCACGCATCGAGAATTGATGAAAAAGCAGGGGATCTACTACAATCTGATCTCCGCCCAGCGCGGCATGTCCCGCAAGAGCGACCCTTCCGTGGTGGTATGACGCCGCCAGAAGCTTACTGTGAAATAGACGATATGGAAAACACAAAGATGGATCTTCATGAACGTTGGAGAAATTGAGCCAAGTTTCCTATTCTGAGCTGCTGCCCGACATAGTAAAGATTACACTGAACTGTTCATCCGGGTGACCCTTAGTCTGCAAGATAGCTGTGAAAAAACACGCTGTCGACCGGAGACAGGCTGAAACGGTTTAAGGGAGGGCTGAGAGGATAAGGGGCTGATCGAACCTATTTTCAATTCGGCCGATATTTACTTATTACCTCCAGCCAGCCGGGAGTGGATGGATGATTATGAGAAAGCGGTGCCGGGTCATCGCATAGAACGATCCCCAAATGACGAAGCAGCTCTTGTTGACGGAGAAGGTTATTTTTACATTTTCACGCATGTTATTTTTCCTTTATCCAAATCGGCCGTCATTGTGGTTGCGCTGTTTCAGTTTCTGGGTGTGTGGAACGATTTTTTGGGCCCTCTTGTTTACATCAACAAGGAATCTAAGTTCACGCTGGCGCTTGGCCTGCAGCAATTTATTGGCTATTACACAGCTCAATGGGAGTTGTTGATGGCGGCGGCCACGATGGTTCTCGTTCCGCCTATTATGCTGTTTATGTCAGGACAAAAGTACTTTATTAAAGGCATTGCGGTATCCGGGCTGAAAGATTAAAAGCTCGTTCTGCCGACATATCGAAGGGAGGAACTCAATGAAAGCATTGAGAGGCAAACAGGTCATTTTGAAAGAGCAAGAACTGATTCGCAGGGAACGAGCGAACAGAAGCTATCTGATGAAGCTGGACAGCGGTCATCTGTTGTTTAATTATCATTTGGAGGCCGGAAGATTTCATGGAAGAACGATTCCCGAAGGTGCGCACGGCGGTTGGGAAACGCCGGTCTGCCAATTGCGCGGCCATTTTCTTGGTCATTGGTTGTCTGGTGCGGCGTTGCATTATGAAGAAAGCGGCGACATCGAATTAAAGGCCAAACTGGATGCTATTGTGCATGAGTTGCATGAATGCCAACGCGATAACGGCGGTCAGTGGGTCGGTCCGATTCCCGAAAAATATCTGCACTGGATTGCAAGCGGAAAAAGCATCTGGGCGCCCCAATACAATTTGCACAAAATATTAATGGGGTTGGTCGATGCCTGGCAATATGCCGGTAATCGGCAGGCCCTGGATATCGTGGATCGGTTCGCGGACTGGTTTGTCGAATGGAGCGGCACATTCACAAGAGAGCAATTCGACGATATTCTCGATGTGGAGACAGGCGGAATGCTTGAGGTTTGGGCCGATCTGTTGCACATAACCGGAGCGGACAAATATCGTGTGCTGTTAGACCGGTATTATCGCAGTCGGCTCTTTCAACCCTTGCTGGAGGGCAAGGATCCGCTTACGAATATGCATGCTAACACTACGATACCGGAAGTGCTCGGCTGTGCGAGAGCTTATGAGGTTACCGGAGATGACAGGTGGCTGTCCATCGTCCAAGCGTATTGGAATTGCGCTGTAACGGAAAGGGGAAGCCTTGCGACTGGCGGTCAAACCGCTGGAGAGGTCTGGATGCCGAAGATGAAGATGAAGGCCCGCCTAGGTGACAAAAATCAGGAGCATTGTACTGTCTATAACATGATCCGACTAGCAGATTTCTTATTTCGTCAATCTGGCGACCCTACCTACGCGCAATATATCGAGTACAATCTATACAATGGCATTATGGCGCAAGCCTATTATCAGGAATATGGTTTGACTGGTAGTCAGCATAACTATCCTAGAACCGGCCTGCTGACCTATTTCCTCCCCATGAAGGCCGGTCTGCGCAAGGAGTGGAGCACGGAAACCGACAGCTTCTTCTGCTGCCACGGCACGATGGTTCAGGCGAATGCGGCCTGGAACATGGGAATTTATTATCAGGACGGGGATATCGTCTATATCAATCAATATTTCGATTCCGAGTTGGACACAAGTATCGCTGGAACCCTCATACGGATCGTACAGACGCAGGACAAAATGAGCGGGAGCCTCCTATCCTCGTCTAACACGGCCGGGTACCAAGCTATTAATGATACAGCGTCGATAAATCAAAATATACCTACTTTTCGCAAATACGATTTCATTGTATTTGCTGCCGCACCGACAACGTTCACGCTCCGCTTCCGCATACCTGAGTGGATCATGGCGGGAGCATCCGTGTACGTCAATGACGTTCTGCAAGGGACGACTCTGGACAGCGAGAACTTCTATGACATTCACAGAGCATGGAAGGAAGGCGATACCGTCTCGATTATGCTGCCAATCGGCATTCGGTTTGTCCCGCTACCGGACGACGAACGAACAGGTGCCTTCCGATACGGGCCAGAAGTGTTGGCAGGCTTGTGCGAATCAGAACAGCAGCTCTATATGTGGGATGAGGATATTGCGTCCGCTATCGAGAACGAAAATGAACGTGAATGGGGGAGTTGGCGGTATTTCTTCAAGACAGTCAACCAGGAACCTGCCATCACATTCAAACGAATTCGGGATATCGGGTACGAACCTTATCAAATTTACTTCAAAGTAACGCGTACAAAATTATAGTGAAGAGAGAAAAATAAAAATATTCTGTGTGTCCAGCCGATCAACATCCATTCCTGCGATAGATCTAGGCTGAGGACCAGTACGATCAAACAGGAGGATACTGCGATCGGTAAAATTGCCATTTCCGTAATGGAGATTTGAGAGATGTAAGTTGTCGGAGGTCTCATATAACGTTCCTGTTCGGCGGGACGATCGGAGTGAATATTCATTACTCGAAGCCGGGTGCAAAGCTGGAAGAGATTATTCTTGAAAAGCCTTATCCGTTAGGAGGGAAGGAGCAGCGTATGGAAAATGAAATTCACAGCGTTCTCTGCTATACGAGAGAACCGCTTGAACCGGAAATCTATTCCCCGAAGCTTGCATATAGCATGCATCTCGCTTACACCGATGACGGAATGAGTTATCGGGAGCTTAATCACAACTCGGGGGTGCTGTTCGCTAAAGCCGCCGAGCGCTCAAACGCCACGCTGTCCGCCAAGAGTTTGAAGAATCCGTACCTGTTCCACATGGCTGACGGAAACTTTGGCGTACTGGTCATTCGGACGGAAGCGGACGGTTCTCCCGATCAGCAGAGCAAGGGCTCGGTGCTTTTGTTCACTTCCCCGGACTTGCTGCAGTATCGGGAGCTCGGTCTGTTGAACCTAACGAACGGGCTTCATGTACAAGATATCATGTGCGAATATGAACATGCTTCCCGAAGGTATATCCTTCGTTGGCGTGAAGAAGACGGTAGGTATTATCAAAGGGAAATGGCGGACGTGACATGCCCGGACGACGCTGCCAAGCCGAAGCCGCGCGAAGCTTTCACGCTAAGCCCGAGACGCGTCGACATTGAAGGAGCAGTGCCCCGCAATGCGATTCGTGTATCGCGAGGCGTGGCTCAGAGGCTGATTCATAAGCTTACGGTACCGGTTCATGTGCGTAATGAACTGCCGGAGCGTGTGGCCGTTACGTCCAAAGAACAGTTACAAGCCGTTAAAGTGACGGCGATATACAGTGATGGCACAACCGCGATCAAGCCGATTGAGTGGGATGCGTCCGAGATCGATTGGAGCCGTCCCGGAACTTATCGCATTTCTGGAAGCATTCGGCAGGATCGCTATACGTTTCCTATGGCGATGAACCGTGCCGACCCTTGCATTGCGCAGTGGGACGGAAGGTATTATTTTGTCGCGACCAATGATGCCGACGGCAACCATACGATATCGATCCGGGAGGCGGATTCCATATTCGGTCTGGTCTCGGCAGAAGAAACCAAAATCCTGGATTCAGGCATGCATGATCATCTGAAGCGATTTCTGTGGGCGCCTGAGCTTCATGGCATCGGCGGCGATCTGTATATTTTTCTTGCCGGCAGCAGCGGCGAGTTCAAAGACATTCAATCGCATGTTATGCGGTTAAAGAATGGCGGCAATCCGAGAATGGCTGCGGATTGGGGGACCCCGATCCGGGTCGCCAGGCATGACGGAAGCCCGCTGTTTCAAGCCGGCATAACGCTGGACATGACCGTATTAGCGCGGAAAGGCCGTTTATATGTGCTCTGGGCGCAAAGGGAATTGGTACCGCATGACCTGGGCTCGTGGATCTATATCGCCGAGGCGGATCCGAGGGAACCGTGGAGACTGATATCGGAGCCTGTCCTGCTGTCCAAGCCCGATTACGGCTGGGCGAACAATCAAACGTTCGTGGAGGAAGGGCCCTTTGCACTCATGACAGACCGGAAGATCTTCGTGACGATATCCGGTGCTCTGGTCGATGCCACGTATTGCGTCGGCATGCTCACCGTCAATTCTGACGCTGATTTGCTTGACCCGAACCAATGGACGAAGCGAAATTACCCGCTGCTAACCTCCAGAAGCGTGCCGGGCGAATACGGGCCAGGACACAATTCTTATGTGAAGGACGAGGAAGGAACGATCTGGAGCGTATATCACGCTCGTCCAGGCATCGGAGAGCCCCGCTGCTCGGGTCTCCGTCGCGTGCATTTCGACGTTGACGGTGAACCGATGCTGGGCTTGACGGAAGAGAAGGACCTGAATCCAGCGCTTGCGTCCGTATACCTGGATGTGCAGGTGGAAGCATTGGTGGAAGGCTGACGGAACAACAACTTTTCTCGGTTTGTGCGAATTGTTGAACATGAAGAACAAAAGAAGCGCCGTGTTCCCGTGTGCGGGTACGCAGCGCTTCTTTTGCGTTTTGACGACGTGAACCCGAGGTTAATCCTTTGCCAATGATGAATTCAGATTGGGCACACCGTCTAGCCGATGCTCATGCGCTTTCCACTTTCCGGCCCTTTGCGTTGCCCAGAGCATCAACACTTTTAGAATTTACAAATCATGTTTAGTTTCTCTCTGGTCCGTTAAAGCAAGCAGTTATATGATCTTGGTAGCTACAAAATGTAAGCGCTGCAACATGAATGCAGCCATGACCAAGGGAGGGGAATAACGCATGTGGATGCGTAAGATCAGTCTGCTGTTCTGCAGCCTGATTCTGGTGATCATGACGGCATGCAGCAGCGGTTCGGGCGGCGACGCGAAGACAGTCGAGCCCGGCAAAGCGGAAGAGGCCGTCAACGCGCCTGGAGTGAAAGACGAGGAACGGGCAGACAAACCAAGCGCCCAAGAAGACATAACCGGTACGCCGGAAATGGATTTTGATATGGGCGGCAGCACCATCAAATGGGTGTCCTGGTATGACGAGTCCATTCAGGAAGACAACCCTGACAACATTAATCGGAAACGAAATTTGGAAGAGTTAATGGAAAAGCATAATTTTAAAATGGAATACGTAACCGTGGATTTCGGCGAATATCAGGACAAGGTGACAGCTTCGCTGGTAGCGGGCGAACCGATCGGCGATATCATCCGGGTTGCAAGGCCATGGATGATTCCGACGCTGGTCAATCAAGGTTTGTTCGCGCCAGTGGATGAATACACCAAGAATGAGAAGGTATTCATCCAGCAGTACACGAACGAGTACTCCCAATACGAAGGAAGAGGCTACGGATTTCGGACCGGCATCAACGGCGCATCATCCGGCATTTTCTATAATCGCACGCTAATGAATCAATTGGGCATAAAGCCGTTGCAGGAATACGTCAACGAAGACAACTGGAACTGGGACACATTCATTCAAGTCGCGAAAGAAGCGAACAAAGATTCAAATAACGACGGCAAGTTGGATATTTGGGGGCTTGCAACCGCTTCCCTGCTGGTTCCTGCCATGGCTTCGAACGAGGCGAATCTGGTCATTCTCGATCAGCAAGGACTCGAGGATCCAAAAACCTTGGAAGTATTGAACTTCTTATCGCGACTTGCAACCGAGGCGGTTGGCAGGCCTACGGAAGGAGGGGACTGGACTGAGGCGGGCCAATTTTTCCGCCAAGGCAACACATTGATGCTTGCCGGCAGCGACTATGAAATGGAGAACTTCAAGCAGGACATGCCGGATTACGATATCGGCTTTCTTCCATTCCCGAAAGGGCCAAGCGCCACAGGGTATCATTCGCATAATACGATCCCAAACTACTTGACGATTCCAAGCGCGGTGAAGCATCCCGAACGACTGGTCTACATTTATGAGAAAATCAACGATATCGACTCGATCTACGACTATCCGAAACAATCTACGCTGGAGACTTTATTCAGCAACGAGGACGATATTGAAAATGCCAAGATGGCCGGTGAGAGCATTAAAGTGATCGATACCGAGAGCGGATATCCATCGATGCCTTATTACGATTTTATAGGGGAGATCATGGAAGGCATCCCGGTTTCGACGGTCGTCGAGAAATATAAAGCACCGTTCCAGGCCGCGATTGATACAGTTTGGAAAAAGTGAGCAGGGATCGTCAAGCATAACAGCTGCCCTCGCATCCTCTTTCGATTAGGAGGGCGGCTTCAGGTAAAGCCATTCGTGTTGGAAAGCGATTTCGATTAATGCCTCTTAATGGCAGAGGGAGGATAGCCTTTCGATTCCTTGAACACTTTGCTGAAATAGGAAAGGTCATAAAAACCGCAGCATTCCGCGGCTTCCGTTACAGTACAATTGCCGGTCGCCAGCATGATTTCAGCATTATTTACGCGAACGCGCTGCAGGTATTCCTTGTAGGTCGAACCGGTGTTTATTTTGAATAGTTTTCCTAAATAAACGGGGTGAAGATTGAACTGCTCGGCAAAATCGTTTATTGACAAGTCCTCGGCATAGTGTTCTTCGATGAATGCGGTCAGTTTCTTGATCCGCGGATCCATATGCAGGATCGTTTGGCGATGCATAGCGTGAAGCAGCCGGTGGAGAATGAGTTCGAACAATGCACGTGCATGAATCATATAAAACGGTTGTTTATTCATCCACACGTGGTTAAACTCCCGGATGTAGGCAAGAATCTCCTTGGTGATCAATTTCTTTGTGACCACGCCAAACGGAAGCCGGATATAATTATGCGGATCGGCCCAGAAAAAATTGAACGGATACGCATGCATGGGCGATTCCTTACATGTATGGGCTTCTCGTACGCTTCCTCCGGGAACGTATACCAGGTCGCCTGCTTCGACTGCAAATTTTTTGCCGTTAATGTAGTAGTTTGCCCGGCCCTCAACAACGAACGTCAAATCATGAAATCCGATTCGGGACTTCTGAATTTTCCAATCCGGATAACATTTACGGTCTACGAACAGAAAGATATTCGGTACGAGATGAGGGTGATATTCAAGCTCCATGCGAAAATCGCCTCCTTTTAAAAAAATTGTAACGTCTTAATGAACTTTTACAACCTGTGATTGGATTGTAATTTTACTATGGAATCGCCGCTTGCGATTATCGAAATTTTCAGCTAAGAAAGGGAATGGTCGAATGATCACGTTAACCGGGTTTGCGGATGAGATCTCCCCGGATTTGGAGGAACAGCTGGATGTCCTTGAATCCGAAAGCATCCGTTATCTTGAGCTTCGAGGCGTATGGGGGAAAAACGTGCTGCAGTTGACGGAAGAAGAGTTGTCTGGCATAAAAGAACGATTATCGCAGCGGGGAGTCGGAGTCTCCTCAATCGGATCGCCGATCGGGAAAATCCAAATCACCGACGACTTTGAACCTCATCTCGAACATGCCAAGCATGCCGTTTGTTTGGCTAAGTATTTCCAGGCGCCTTATGTCCGCGTGTTTTCCTTTTACATTCCCGACGGAGACCACGAGAAGTATCGGCCAGAGGTAATACGGCGCATGCTTCGGCTCGCTCAGTTGGCAGAGCAGGAAGGCATTGTACTGCTTCATGAAAACGAAAGTCATATTTACGGAGACACCGGCGAGCGATGCTTGGAGTTGCTTCAATCAGTTTCGTCCCCCCATTTGCGGGCGGCATTCGATCCGGCGAATTTCGTGCAGTGCGGCGTGAAACCCGTAGGTGAGGCCTACCCATTGGTCGGCGACTATACGGCGTATATCCATGTCAAAGACGCCATGATGGGGAAGGGGATGGTCGTGCCCGCAGGCGATGGAGACGGCGAGCTACGTCTGCTCCTTCAAGAGCTTAGCCGCAGGCGGTACTCCGGCTTTCTGTCCTTGGAGCCGCATCTGCGGGCCGCTGGAAGGTTCGAGGGATTTACCAATCCCCAACTATTCGTCGAGGCTTCCAAAGCGATAAAGCGATTGCTAGCTGAGGAAGGGATGGAGTGGAATTGAAAGGTCGGATATGAATTCAACCGAGTGCATCCTGACTCGAATCCAAAAAAAATTTTGGGAGGAGCAGTCTCATGAATCGTTTCTTGATTTCACGTTATAAGAAAGCCATAAGTGCATGTTTGGCCCTTGTCCTTGCGTTGTCCCTTTTGCCGGCACCTGACGATGTTGCCGCAGCCAGCGACGCCGTTGTGAATGTATCGTCGGAGAAACAAGTGATACGCGGTTTCGGAGGCATCAACCACCCGGCATGGATCGGAGATTTGACGGCAGCACAGAGAGAAACCGCATTCGGAAACGGAAACAACCAGTTAGGATTCTCGATATTAAGAATCTACGTGCACGAAGACCGAAATCAGTGGTACCGTGAACTGGATACGGCCAAACGAGCGATTGCCCTTGGAGCTATCGTATTCGCTTCGCCATGGAATCCGCCCGCCGACATGGTCGAGACCTTCAACCGCAACGGCGATACGTCGGCAAAGCGACTTCGTTACGACAAGTATGCCGCGTATGCCCAGCATCTTAACGATTTCGTAACCTACATGAGAAACAATGGCGTGAATCTCTACGCGATTTCCGTCCAGAACGAGCCCGATTATGCGCATGACTGGACGTGGTGGACGCCGCAGGAAATGCTTCGCTTTATGAAAGAACATGCCGGATCGATCAACAGCAGAGTGATCGCACCGGAATCGTTCCAATATCTGAAAAATATGTCGGACCCGATTCTAAATGATCCCCAGGCGCTTGCCAATATGGATATTCTTGGCGCTCATCTGTACGGTACCCAAGTTAGCAATTTTGCGTATCCATTATTCAAACAAAAAGGAGCGGGAAAAGACCTCTGGATGACCGAGGTGTATTACCCGAATAGCGACAACAACTCGGCGGATCGCTGGCCTGAAGCCTTGGATGTGTCTTACCATATCCACAATGCGATGGTAGAGGGAGATTTTCAAGCTTACGTATGGTGGTATATCCGCAGATCCTACGGTCCGATGAAAGAGGACGGCACGATCAGCAAGAGGGGTTACAATATGGCTCATTTCTCCAAGTTTGTCCGTCCCGGCTATGTCAGGGTTGATGCTTCGAAAAATCCAGAAACGAACGTTTACGTATCCGCCTATAAAGGCGACAACAAAATCGTTATCGTTGCCATAAACCGGAACAACTCCGGGGTCAATCAGAACTTTGTTCTTCAGAATGGATCCGTTTCGCAGGTATCAAGGTGGATCACGAGCAGCAGCAGCAATCTTCAACCCGGAACGTCTCTCAATATAACAGGGAACAATTTCTGGGCTCATCTTCCCGCGCAAAGCGTTACGACTTTTGTAGGTGAACTCCGGTAACACATCGTCTACGGTACTGTTAACAAAGCGTATGATAAGGGCTGTCTTCAAGTCACAAGGGTGACTTGGAAGGGCAGCTCTTTGTTCTGGGCTGGTAATCAATAAGGAAATCCACGAAGTGCCGACACTCAGCTCGCAGTGGTTCCTGCCAAACCCAAACCCCTTAATGTTTATATTAACTCCGATTGATCATATTGCCTCGTAAAGGAATTTGCGTCCTTTCGCTCCTAACCTATTGCCATATCGTTTGCAATTGTACTCCGAGGAAGGAATTGTACCTTTTTCTTGCGAACAGTCAAGTGTATCATCGAATTGCTTCATATTTGAAAACGCTTTCTATAGAGGAGGGTACATATGCAGCGTTTATGGTCCAAGTTCTCCCCGGTGTTCCGCAGATTTCTGATTTCCTACCTGATTGTGCTGTTAATCCCCCAAATCGCAGGTTATGCATCGTACAGGGCTTCGATTGAAGTAGCAAAATCAAGCTCGATCGAAAACAGTCTGAGTTCATTGAATCTGGGAAAAGAGATCATCGAGCGGCATCTGGTGGAGGTGGAAGCCTTCACGAAGCAGCTTGCGATCAATCAGGATTTATATCGTCTGATCGCCGATCCCAAGCCGCTCGACAGCAACAACGTTTACGGCTTGGGGAGGATGCAGCGCAGTCTGTCCATGTACAGCAGCACGAACGATTACCTGTCCAATTTCTTCATCTACATACGCAATTATAACGCCATTATTACGCCGAGCACCGTCTATTACCGGCCTGAGCATTATTACGAGGCGAATCGGCTTGAAGGAATGACGTTCGAGGAATGGGAAGAGGCCGTAATAAAGAAACCTCATCTAAATGAGTTGATTCCGCTTAAGAAATATAGGCGGGAAATCCGCGATACGGTGTTTGTCGAAAAGCCGGCAGTCACGTTTCTGCAGTCGATACCGCTTAACAGCTTCAACAATCCACAGGCGATGATCGGCGTTATGATCGATGAAGATCATATGGGCAGCCTGCTGCAAAACATCGTGGACCAATACGGCGGCTGGGCGGTGGTTGCGGACCGGGAAGGCAGCTTGATCCTGTCCCGCGGCATCGGCGAAGAGGAAGCCAAGCGCTTCACCGAAGCTCCGGGAGACGAAAACGGCGAAATCAGCCCCACGGGCGACGGCAGACTGTTGATTTCCATCCGGTCCGACCTGAACGGGTGGACCTATATGGCCGGAATACCCGAGCAGGTGCTGTTGACGAAGGCCGACAAAATCCAGCGGGTCACGACGACGTTTACGCTGGCTGCGCTGGTCATCGGTTTGCTGATCGGACTTGTGCTCGCGTACCGGCACAGTGTTAAGCTCCATTCGCTCCTGTCCGTGTTTCGCGAGCAAAACCACATTTCTCGGGAGAAGATCGGTAACGAGTATGATTTCCTGGCCGGCAATATCGCGGCGCTGATCGCAAACAATAAATTGCTGGAGTCTTCACTGAACGATCAGCTCCCGCTGCTTAGGGATGCGTTTATCAAGCGGCTGCTGACAGGCGACTTCTATACGCTGCGCGAGATTGAGGCGGTCTCCGGTCAAACCGGAGTCCGCCTCCGCGGCGAGCATGGACGTGCAGGCATTCTAAAAGTTGCCGGATATGGCAGCGCTGACAGTGAGGAAATCATCCAGGAACTCAGCGTCGCACGGTTGATCGTCCGGCAGGCCTTGAGTCTGCTGGAACCCGATGTGCTGGTTACGGACTGGGGTTCGGACCAGATCGCTTTCGTGCATGCGCTTGCCGGAGAGCCGCTGGACGATTTACATCGTCGCCTGGAAGCCGGTCTGCTCGAACTGGTCGATACCGTATATCGGCAGCATCGATTGTCGATCACGATCGGGCTGGGTTCGGTGTTCGACGCGTGGAACGGCGTAGCTGACTCTTTCAACGAAGCGCAGCAAGCGTTGGAATATGCCGTCCATACTGGGGCAGTCGGCATCACCCGGTTCGAGGATGCCATGAAAGCAACGGAGCTGTACTATTATCCGATTGAATCCGAACAGCGTATGCTCAATACGCTTAAGGCGGGTGAACTGGAGGAAACAAGCCGCCTTCTTGACCAGCTGCTCAGCCGGAACTTTGAAGAAAGGGAGCTGTCGTACGATATGACGCAGCAGTTTGTGACGGAGCTCAAGGGAACCTTTTTGAAGCTGGCCGAACAAAAAATATTCCACGACGAGCCGTTGACCGACCATATCAAGGAACAGATCGCTGCCGTTTCGACGACGGACGGGGTCGATCAGCTCAGAGACAGATTCGGGAAGCTCATTCATGATATCTGCATGGACGTCCGGAAGAAAAAATGCGACATGCATGCCGAGACCGTGGGTGAGATCAGCCGCTATATCCACGAGCGTTACTCCGACGCAGAGTTGACGCTTTATCGTATCGCGGAGCATATTGGCAAGCCCGAAAAGTATATCTCCCAAATGTTCAAGGAACATACGGGAACGAATCCTTCGGACTACGTTGAGCTGGTGAGGATCGGCAAGGCGGCCGAGCTGCTGCAGGAGAACCTATTGACGATTGACGAGATCGCCGCGCAGGTAGGGTATAACAGCGCCCATTCATTTCGGAGGGCCTTCAAGCGGGTTCGCGGCGTGTCGCCGAGCACATTCCGGCAAATGGCCGATTAAGGAGACGGCGATCTCGCCAATCTTTTGCGTAAAAGGGAAGTCAGCCGTCTGCTTAATCGAAGGGGATCGAACGTCTTGGCGGACGTTTTTTAATCGAATCCGCCTAATGAAAAACCTAGTAAAATCAAGGCTTGGAAAGCATCCGTTTCCGAAATTGTACGGCAAGGGAGAAAGTGTGCCTTTACGAAGCCGAGCGTGCAATTTTATGATTACGCACAAGAAAGCGCTGCCAAATAAGTTCTGGCTTCATTGGCAGCTACTCATCGAAGGAGGGATGGAACTGAGTACTCTATTTTCCAAGTCCAAAACGGTTAGAGCCCCGAGCGGCAAGCGCTCGGAAATCGGAAGAGCCGCCTATCGAAGCTTCAGAAGACATTGGCAGCTGTATCTGCTGGTCATTCCGCCGGTCTTGTACTTCATCATCTTCAAGTACTTGCCCATGGCAAACGCCGTGCTAGCATTCAAGAATTATAACGTAATGAAAGGGATTTGGGGGAGTCCATGGGTCGGCACACAGTATTTCGAGATGTTTTTTCGCAACCCTGCGTTCGTGACACTGATCAAAAATACGCTGTACATTTCGTTCTATCAATTGATCGTCGGGTTTCCGATCCCGATTCTGCTGGCGTTGGCCTTGAACGAGGTGAAGAGCGCAAGGTTCAAAAAAACCGTGCAGATGGTCACCTATGCGCCATATTTCATCTCCACGGTGGTCATGGTGTCCATCATCATGCTGTTTCTGTCCCCGCGTCTTGGGATCGTGAATACCATTGCTGGCGCGCTTGGCTTTGAAGCGGTCAATTATCTTGGAGAGCCTGGCATGTTCCGTACGATCTACGTGCTGTCCGACGTATGGCAAACCATGGGCTATTCCGCGGTGATTTATCTTGCTGCTCTGGCGGGAGTGGACCCGTCATTATATGAAGCGGCCAAAGTGGATGGCGCCAATCGGTTCCAGAAAATCCTGAACGTCGATCTTCCCGGCATTCTGCCGGCCGCGGTCATCATTCTGATTCTCAGTGTAGGCAACATCATGGCACTCGGCTTCGAGAAAATGTACTTATTGCAGAATCCGCTGAACTTGTCCTCGTCCGAGATCATTTCCACGTATGTGTACAAAATCGGATTGCTGAACGCAAACTACAGCTTCGCCACGGCGGTAGGATTGTTCAATTCCTTGATCAATCTGGTGCTGCTCCTAGTCGTCAACGCCATTGCCAAGCGGGCATCCAATACCAGCCTCTGGTAAATTTCACAAAAAGGAGTGAGTGACATGAACGCATTGCGGGCCCATTCCGGAAGCCGACGGAGCGTGAGGATCAAGGAGTCGCTGGGGGACCGTATTTTTCTGAGCGTGACCTACATCTTGCTGATCTTGGTTTTAATTGCCGTCCTGTATCCGCTTATTTACATCGTAAGCTCGTCCCTGAGCAGTCCAAGTGCCGTCTCTGCAGGCAAGGTGTGGCTGTGGCCGGTCGACGTATCGCTCGCAGGGTACGAGGCGGTGTTCCGAAACGGCCAGGTGCTGACAGGCTATGCCAATTCGCTGTTTTATACCGTTGCCGGTACGTTCATCAGCGTATCCCTGACCATCATGGTCGCTTACCCGCTGTCGAAAAAGTCATTCTTCGGCCGCACGCCGCTTATGGTTTTCATTACTTTCACCATGCTGTTCTCCGGCGGGTTGATCCCGACCTATCTGGTCGTCAAATCGATGGGCATGATCGATACCCGCTGGGCGCTGCTCATTCCGAATGCCATTTGGGTATGGCAGGTCATTATCGCCAGAACCTTCTTCCAGACCTCGATCCCGGATGAGCTTTCCGAGGCGGCAGACATCGACGGGTGCAGCGACATCCGCTACATTTTCAGCGTCGTTCTTCCGCTTGCCAAACCGATTATCGCCGTGCTCTCGCTTATGTATGCGGTGGGGCAGTGGAACGCCTATTTCGATGCCTTGATCTACTTGAAATCGCAATCGCTCTATCCGCTTCAGCTCATTCTCCGCAGCATTCTCATCCTGGGAAGCGGAACGGGCAATATGGACGCCGGGGAGATGGTGAAGCAGCAGCAAATGGCCGAGCTCATGAAATACTCGCTTATTGTGGTGGCAAGCCTCCCGGTGCTGGTGATCTATCCGTTCGTGCAGCGCTATTTCGTGCAAGGCATGCTGATTGGCTCCGTGAAGGGCTGATCGTGGGCAGAGCCCGTTATGTTGCATTACCAATTCATGAGGGGGAGATTGATTTGAGGAAAACAGCAACTCGTCTGCTTGTTCTCATACTGATGCTTAGTTTCGTGCTTGCCGGATGCTCCGGCGGAAATGACAACCCGGGAAGCGCAGGGAAGGAAGGCGGCATGCCGGACTCCGGCGAGAAGGTAACGATCAACGTTTTTGCCCATCAAGGATCGGATATGGATCTGAAAACCAACAAGTTTACGAAAAAAATGGAAGAGCAATTCGGCATCCAATTCAATTGGACAACCGTTCCGTTTGACGGCGCGGCCGAAAAACGGCAAATCTCGCTCGCGTCCGGCGACTATCCGGATTTGTATATGCTTATTCCATGGGTAGACCGTTTCTCGCAGACGGACTTATTGAAGTTCGGACAGCAGGGGGTGATCATCCCGCTGAACGAACTGATCGATGAGCATGCTCCGCACATTAAGGAAGTGCTGGAGAACAACGAATATTATAAAGCGATGAACACCGCGCCGGATGGCAACATTTACGGATTGACCGGCTTAAACGAATGCTTCCACTGCTCCTACCCGAATAAAATGTGGATCAATACGAAGTGGCTTGATCAGCTGGGGCTTGCGCAGCCGACAACGCCGGAAGAATTCAAAGCGGTTCTCGAGGCCTTCAAGACACAGGATCCGAACGGCAACGGCAAGGCGGACGAAGTGCCGCTCAGCGGATCCGTCGAAAATTTCGGCGTTCACGTAATCCCGTACCTTATGAACGGCTTTATATACAACGACGACAGAACGTATCTCATCATGAAGGAGGGCCAGGTAGACACCGCCGCGAACAAACCGGAATGGCGGGAAGCGCTGGCCTACATCAAATCGCTTTATGATGGGGGGCTCATTGACCCGGGAGCCTTTACGCAAAATGCAGGCGCGTACAAAAAAATCGGGGATAACGCGGACGCACAGCTGTTGGGCGCCGGGGCCGGCATGCATCCCGCCTTGTTCCTGACGACGGGAGAAGACGCGCCGTACAGCAAGGACTATAACCCGCTTCCGCCTTTGCGAGGACCGCATGCCGATTTTGCAACATTCAACTATCCGATTGATCCGGGCGCATCCTTCGTCCTGACGAATAAAGCGAGCAAAGAGGCCCAAATCGCCGCCATTCAAATGCTGGACTATTTCTACACGCAAGAAGGCGCGATGCTTTCCTACCTCGGTGAAGAAGGCAAAAGCTGGCGTAAGCCGCAGGATGGAGAAATCGCGCTGAACGATAAAGTGGAGCCGCTCTATAAAGCGATCCCGCTTGAACCCGGGGAGCAGCCCCGCAATGACAATTGGGGAGCATTAACCCAATATAACCATCACCGGGCATACCGCGATGCCGAGGTTCAGGGCACGGATATTTACGCCGATGACGGTTACGAACGCCGCCTGTACGAGGCAACGCTATTGATGGAAGGCAAGGAGCCGCAAGATATCTTCCCGCACTGGGCGCTATGGGTAGACCCGCTGGTTGCCGATGAAGCCAGCATGATGCAGACGAACATCAAGGACTATATTGACCAGAACGCCTTGCTGTTCATCACCGGTGCCAAGAGCCTGGATAAGGATTGGGATGATTACGTGAAAGGGCTGGAGGGTCTGAACATGCGGCGTTATATTGAAATCATGCAGGCTGCTTACGATTCATCGACAATATCGAAATAAACCGTGGCCCGATAAGCCCGGCTTCTTGGAGGCAGGAGTCTTCGCTCAGGACGCGGGGACTCTTGTCTTCATTATTTTTAAAGTTCGGCGTGTAAGTGATCTTCGATTTGGGACCGTGACATCAAAAAAAGGTACAAATATGCGGGATTCGGCAATTTCTAATTCTGTTATCAGATGTTACAACAAGGTGGAATGGAGGTTGTGTTCGATGCTCATTGACGCCCATCAGCATTTTTGGAAAATCGAACGCAACGATTACGGATGGATTACGCCCGAAATTCCGGTGCTTTACCGCGACTATTGCCTTCCGATCTCAAACCGCATTTGCAGAGACACGGCATCGGCCATACGATTCTTGTTCCGGCTGCGCCGACGATCGAGGAAACCGAATTCATTCTGAAATTAAGCGAAACGGCCGATTGCATCTAGGGTCATGGAACCCTGGAGAAGCCATATGGCAGAAATCGCCCAATATCCGAACATCTTCTGCAAGCTTTCGGGGACGGTAACGGAGGCCGACCGTAAGGGCTGGAACAAGGTCGATTTTCTTGCATACGTCCATGAAACGCTTGCGAAATGACGGTGCAGGGCAGCCGTAATGCGACGCGGGAGGACTTCGAGCGGGTGATTGCGGCCATAACCGGCGGCTGCATTGACATCGGCGATTACATTACCCACCGAAGCTCGCTCGAGGACATGATCGACAGGTTCGACAGCTGGCTCTTGCCGGAATCGAAGGTGATCAAGGCGTTGGTGGAGCTGAACTAGTTCAAAATAGCGATAGCGGATTGGAGGAGAAGCATGACAAGTTTGAATGGCATGGAACTGAAGCATCGCTTGTGGTATAGGAAACCGGCGGCAGAATGGAATGAGGCGCTGCCGATCGGAAACGGCCGGCTGGGCGCGATGATCTTCGGCGGCACGGCCGAGGAGAAGCTGCAGCTTAACGAGGATTCGGTATGGTACGGGGGCCCGCGCGACCGCAACAACGAAGATGCGCTGCCCCATTTGCCCGAGATCCGCAAGCTGATTATGGAAGGCAGGCTGCAGGAAGCGGAGGAGCTGGCGGCGATGACGATGGCGGGGCTGCCCGAAGCGCAGCGGCACTATGTGCCGCTCGGCGATCTGCTGCTGTCGTTCGGTCAGCCTGGCCAGGTTGCCGAGGATTACATGCGGGAGCTTGATTTGGAGCGCGGTGTATCCCGGGTCAGCTATCGGATCGGCGGGATCAGGTATACGCGCGAGCTGTTTGCAAGTTATCCGGATCAGGCGATCGTCATCCGCATCACCGCCGACAAGCAGGAGGTGGTCACGTTTAAAGCCCGGTTCAACCGCCGGAACTGGAGGTACGTGGAGAAGACGGACAAATGGGAGGCGAGCGGGCTGGTCATGCGCGGGGATTGCGGCGGCGAAGGAGGCAGCTCCTTCAGCGCCGTCTTGAAGGCGGTCCCGGAAGGCGGCGTCTGCCGCATGCTTGGCGAGTATTTGCTGGTGGACGGCGCAAGCTCGGTCACATTGCTGCTTGCCGCCGGAACGACGTTCCGGCATCCCGACCCGGAGCTTGACGGCAAACGGCGGCTGGAGGAGTTGAGCCGAGTTCCGTATGCCGAGCTGTTAGCCCGGCATGTCGCCGATTACCGCGAGCTGTACGGACGGGTCGAACTGAAGCTGCCCGAGAATCCGGACAAAGCCGCGCTCCCGACCGACGAACGGTTGAAGCGGTTCCAACACGGCGAGGAAGATCATGGCCTGATCACGACCTATTTTCAATTCGGGCGCTACCTGCTCATTGCCTCCAGCCGGCCGGGCTCTCTGCCCGCGAATCTTCAAGGCATCTGGAACGACAGCTTTACCCCGCCGTGGGACAGCAAATTCACGATCAATATCAATGCGCAGATGAATTATTGGCATGCGGAAAACTGTAATTTAGCCGAATGCCACGAGCCGTTGTTCGATTTGATCGAAAGGATGCGTGAGCCCGGGCGGGTCACGGCCGGCGTCATGTACGGCTGCCGGGGCTTCACCGCGCATCACAATACGGATATTTGGGCGGACACGGCCCCGCAGGATACGTACCTTCCTGCTTCCTTCTGGCCGATGGGCGCCGCCTGGCTGTGCCTGCATCTGTGGGAGCATTACCGATTCGGTCAGGATCGATATTTTCTGGCGCGGGCATACGAGACGATGAAGGAGGCGGCGTTGTTCCTGCTCGATTATTTAATCGAGGACAACGAAGGTGGTCTGGTGACATGTCCGTCCGTCTCCCCCGAGAACAGCTACATGCTGCCCAATGGCGAAACAGGTGTTCTCTGCGCCGGGGCCACGATGGATTTTCAGATTATCGAAGCGCTGTTTGAGGCTTGCATCCGCAGCGGAGAAATCATCGAGAAGGATGAGGCGTTCCGCGAGGATCTCGCTGCCGCCTTGAAGCGGCTGCCCAAACCGCAGATCGGCAAACATGGGCAAATTCAGGAGTGGATGGAGGATTACGAGGAAGTGGAACCGGGACATCGCCACATCTCCCATCTGTTTGCGCTTTATCCGGGCGAAGGCATTAACGTGGATTCCACACCGGAGCTCGCCGCAGCCGCTCGAACGACTTTGGAACGAAGGTTGGCTAACGGCGGCGGACACACCGGCTGGAGCCGGGCGTGGATCATCAACTTCTGGGCACGACTGTTGGATGCCGACAAAGCTTACGAAAACGTAAGAGCGATGCTTCACCACTCTACGCTGCCTAACCTTTTCGACAACCATCCGCCGTTTCAAATCGATGGTAATTTCGGCGGCACGGCGGGCATTGCCGAGATGCTGCTGCAAAGCCACGCTGGTTTGATCCGTTTGCTGCCCGCTTTGCCTAACAGCTGGAGCGATGGGGAAGTCAGAGGGCTGCGGGCACGTGGCGGCTTCACCTTGAATTTCACCTGGACGAAGGGACAGGTTACTGAAGTGGTCGTGTCCTGCGCACTTTCCGGTCCATGCCGTTTACAAGCACCTGGACTTGACCCTGTTTCCTTTACGGGGGAAGCCGGCCGCTCCTACACGTTCACCAAGAAAAGGGAGGAGTGAACATCAATTAACTTAATTGCTCGTGATACGCATTATTAATGAGGCTGCGGATCCGGCTCATCATCTAATGACTGCTGCTGGACTCGGTTTCTGTATTCACTGGGCGCCATCCCCGTCCACCGCTTGAACTGGCGGCTGAAATGCGCATTGGTCTTATATCCTAGCATCATCGCGATATGGTCTATGCTTAAATCCGTTTGCTTTAACAGCCGCTGAGCTTCGCCCAAAAGGGTTTCTGACAAGAACTTGCGAGGTGCTTTGCCGTACACTTCACGAAAGATCCGATTCACCTGCGACGGACTAAGGTTCAGCTCCTTGGCGATGTCTTGGATCCAGGTTCGCTCGGTCTCCTGAATTTCACCGTGAAGATGGATATATTTTACGGAGTCTTCAATTTGCTCGGCGATCTGTCGGGCGATAGCTTCTTTTTTCGATAAGGTGACGGATGGGGTCTGAGACAGCTGTCCGACCAGGGAGCCGAGCAGTTCAAAGACGGCGGCATGCACTTTCATCTGTTTGAAGGCCGGCGGTGGGCTGGATAAGTGCTCTGTGGCCAGACAGTAGAGTGTAGAGAGAGAAGAAGACAGTCCCTGGGCTAAAACCGAATCAGCCGGATAATAAATGTCCTTGCAGCGGTTGAGTTCTCTGCAAAAGGATGTATCGTGAACGCTGAAATGGACGGAAAAGTAAGTGAAACCTTGCGGACCGGCGCCGGTGCAGGAATGCGTCATACCGGGGCGGATGAACAACAAGTCTCCAACGGACTGTTTGTACAGCTGTCCATTTACCACCATATTCATCTCTCCGTCCATCATCCAATGAATTTCGTACATGGAATGCTCGTGGGACGGATAAGTCCAGCGGGAACCCACTTTTCTTGCATGCAGCCCCAATAATTGAAAAGACATGCGAACATCGGGCAGACGGCCTAAATATACGGCTTCGGAAAACTTGGTCACAGCAAACCTCCTCGGTATGTCCTGTTTTCCAGTAACGGTTAGACTCATCTTAACAGAAAAATCATGCGTGAAAAGGGTAAATCGTCGTAGAGATTAGCGCATCGTCATAGACGATCGGTGGTGCTATCGTAGTAATATCAACCCGAAGGGGAAGAAATGGGGGCAAGCCTGAATGAGAATTATTCGATTTCTAGACAGGCAACAGAAGCGGCTGGCAGCCGTTACGGATGATGAAGCAGCCTATCGTCTGCCGCAGCCAGATTTTATGACTTTGATCCATCAAGCCAGGGAACGCGGGATCTCTCCTGTCCAACTGGTTGAAAGCGCTTTTAGTCCTGCGAATGAGTTGGCTGGTGACTGGACTTCTCTGCACCTTGTCACGCCAGTGGAAGCACCGGAGGTATGGGCGGCAGGCGTTACGTATCAACAAAGCCGCGAAGCACGAAATTATGAAGCTACGGATGGAAAACTGGATGCGGAGACATTTTACGACAAAGTTTATGAGGCAGAAAGGCCGGAAATCTTTTTCAAATCCACGGCCGCCCGCACCATCGGACCGAACGAGGCCGTCACGCTGCGCAGTGATTCCACATGGCAGATCCCTGAGCCTGAGCTGGGATTGGTGCTTGGCGCAGATGGCAGCATTGTGGGATATATCGTCGGCAATGACATGAGCTGCCGCGATATTGAAGGGGAGAACCCGCTGTATTTGCCGCAAGCCAAAATATGGCGCAAATCCTGCTCCATCGGACCGGCCATCCGGCTTGCGGAAACGGTGCAGAATCCATATGCATTCAGCATCGTCTGCGAGATTTACCGCGAGGGGCGCATGGTCGTTAAGAGCGAGGCCAGTACGAGTGAATTAAACCGAAAGCTGGATGAACTGGTCTCCTTCCTGGCAAAAGACAATGATTTGTTTGACGGTACGGTGCTTTTGACAGGCACGAGCATTGTGCCGCCTAATGAGTTCACGCTTGAGCCCGGGGACCGGATTGAAATTTCGATCAGCAGCATCGGTACGCTGGTGAACCCTGTTTTATCAAACTAGTTTTGAATAAGGAGGACGTACTTCCATGACGGCATTTCAAGGAGAACAAGTATACAGGAACTATATCAACGGAGAATGGATGAAGGCTGCGTCCGGAGAAACCGAACCCAGCATCAATCCGGCAAACCGGAATGAGGTAGTCGGGTATGTACCGGTTTCCGGTATAGAGGATCTGAACCGTGCTGTCGCAGCGGCCAAAGCAGCAGGCCGAGCCTGGCGGCGATTAACCGGCGCGGAACGCGGCAATGTTCTGTACAAGGCCGCGAATGTGCTGGAACGCCGGGCCGACGAGGTCGCCGAGGCCATGACCAGGGAAATGGGAAAAACGCTCGCAGAAGCTAAGGGAGAGACGATGCGCGGCGTCGCGATCCTAAGGTATTACGCCGGCGAAGGGATGCGAAAAATCGGCGATGTCATTCCTTCCACGGACAGCGAAGCGCTGATGTTTACGACTCGAGTACCGCTTGGCGTCGTGGGCGTCATTGCCCCATGGAATTTTCCCGTAGCGATTCCGATTTGGAAGACGGCCCCGGCATTGATATTCGGCAATACGGTTGTGTTAAAGCCCGCACAGGAAACGGCGGTCACGGCAGCCAAAATCATCGAATGCTTTGAGGAAGCGGGAATTCCGGCAGGTGTTCTCAATCTTGTATGCGGCAGAGGATCGGTGATCGGATCTGCGCTTTCCGAGCATCCGGATGTCAACGGGATTACGTTCACAGGTTCCAACGAAGTCGGAAAACGGGTCGGCGTCGCCGCTTTGGGGCGCGGGGCCAAGTATCAGCTTGAAATGGGCGGCAAAAATCCGATCATTATCGCGGCAGATGCGGACCTGGACTTGGCAGTCGAGGCGACCATCAGCGGCGGCTTGAAATCCACCGGCCAAAAATGCACCGCCACCAGCCGGGTCATTGTTGAGCGGAAAGTATATGAAGCCTTTAAAGAAAAGCTCCTGTCGCAAATCCGGGAAATCCGGCTGGGCGATGGCATGTCATCCGAAAGCTGGATGGGACCGTGCGCGAACGAAGGACAGCTCGAAACGGTGCTGAACTATATTCAAAAAGGGCATGATGAAGGTGCCGTACTGCTGACCGGCGGAAAAAGAGCGGACGCTCCAGGGCTTGAAGAGGGATTCTATGTCCAGCCGACTGTATTTGAGGGTGTAGCATCGCATATGTCCATAGCCCGGGAAGAAATCTTCGGCCCCGTGCTTGCGTTGATCGCGGTGGATTCCTTGGAGGAAGCCATAGAGACGGCCAATGACAGCGACTTTGGGCTGAGTGCTTCCATCTATACGCAAAATGTCGGCGCAATGCTGTCTTTCATCCGGGATATGGATGCCGGATTGGTCAGGATCAACGCGGAAACGGCCGGCGTAGAGCTGCAGGCACCGTTCGGCGGGATGAAGATGTCAAGCTCGCATTCCAGGGAACAGGGTCAAGCGGCGATCGAGTTTTTCACTTCCATCAAAACGGTCTTCGTGAAGTCATAAGATGCGGGAGGGTGCCATGCACGAACAGATTATGTCGATAATGGGAGAGATGGACTCAAGCCGTTTCGATATTAAAGCACATGCTCCGGGGGCGGCGGGACGGCTGCCTTTAACGGATAACTTGCTGCGGAACGCTCCGAGCGGCGACTTGTTCGGCATGTCCCAGAATGTCGGAATGGGCTGGAAGCCCGGGGAATTGAACGGAAAACAGTTTCTGATCCTGAGCACCCAGGGCGGAATTCGCAATGAGGACGGCAGTCCTGCAGCCCTCGGCTATCATACGGGCCATTGGGAGGTCGGCCTGCTGATGAAGGCTGCGGCGGAAGAGATATCAAGCCGCGGAGGGATCCCGTTTGCCGGATATGTCAGCGACCCTTGCGACGGCAGATCACAGGGAACGACAGGCATGTTTGACTCGCTGCCGTACCGAAACGATGCCGCTCTCGTGTTCCGCAGATTGATTCGCTCCCTACCGACGCGCAAAGGCGTGATCGGCGTCGCCACTTGTGACAAAGGTCTGCCGGCGATGATGCTTGCGCTTGCAGGCATGCCGCAGCTGCCAGGTGTTATCGTTCCCGGGGGCGTCACCCTTCCGCCTGTCGATGGAGAGGACGCCGGCAAAATTCAGACGATCGGCGCACGGTACGTCAGCGGCGAGCTCTCCCTGGAAGCGGCGGCGGAGCTCGGCTGCCGGGCATGTGCTACACCGGGGGGAGGCTGCCAGTTCCTGGGCACGGCGGCAACGGCCCAGGTCGTCGCCGAGGCGATGGGCATGACGGTGCCGCATGCCGCACTTGCACCTTCCGGGCAGCCGATCTGGATCGAAATGGCGCGCCAATCCTCACGCGCACTGATGGCGATGGAGTCCGATGGGCTGAGAATGGCGGACGTTGTCACCGATGCGGCGATTCGCAATGCGATGGCTGTTCATGCCGCATTCGGCGGCTCTACCAACCTGCTGCTGCACATTCCCGCCATTGCCCATGCAGCCGGTTTAACCGTGCCTGCGGTGCAGGACTGGATCCAGGTCAACAAACATGTGCCGAGACTGGTCAGCGCCCTGCCGAACGGCCCGATCTTCCACCCGACCATTCGAGTGTTTCAGGCTGGAGGCGTGCCCGAAGTGATGCTTCACCTCAGGCAGCTTGGCGTACTGGATGAGTCCGTGCTTACCGTAACAGGTACGACGCTGAGCGAGGTTCTCGACTGGTGGGAATCGTCGGAACGCCGTCATCTGCTGCGGAAGCAGCTGAAGGAGAAGGACGGGATAGATCCGGACAGTGTCATTATGAGCCTTGAGTACTCGCAGCGACTTGGCATTACCTCTACCGTGACATTTCCAACAGGGAATATCGCTCCGGAGGGCTCTGTGATCAAATCCACATCGATCGACCCTACGGTACTGGATAACCATGGCGTGTATCGTCACAAAGGAAGAGCAAAAGTGTTTACAACCGAACGCGAAGCGATCCGTGCAATTAAGAACGGCGGTGTTCTGGCAGGCGACGTCGTCGTACTTCTCGGGCGGGGGCCGTCAGGGACCGGGATGGAGGAGACTTACCAACTTACGTCTGCGCTGAAGCATTTGTCTTTCGGCAAATACGTATCGCTCATTACCGATGCCCGGTTTTCCGGTGTTTCCACCGGGGCGTGCATTGGCCACGTTGGCCCCGAAGCACTGGCAGGCGGGCCGATCGGCAAGCTTCGGAACGGTGACTTGATCGATATCGTCGTGGATCGCAACACGCTGGAAGGCAGCATGAACTTTGTCGGCGAAGGGGAAATCGAGGTTTCGCCGGAGGAGGGAGCTCTCATCCTGGCACAGAGGCCCTTCCATCCGGATATGCGGCCGGATGAAGCTCTGCCGGATGACACCAGGCTGTGGGCTGCGCTGCAGTCCGTCAGCGGAGGGACATGGAGAGGGAATGTGTACGACGTGGAACGGATCATAACCGCTCTGGAAGCCGGCAAAAAAGCACTGGGCTGGCACTGAAATCAACCATTTTGTACAATCATCATTTTCATACCGGAGGGAACTTAAATGAATATGATCACAAACCCCGTTCTTCGCGGTTTTCATCCCGATCCGTCCATATGCCGGGCGGGGGAGGATTATTATATCGCCACGTCCACCTTCGAATGGTTCCCGGGCGTACGGATTCACCATTCCCGGGACCTGGTTCATTGGAAGCCGATACAATCTCCGCTTACCCGGACATCGCAGCTGCATATGGAAGGCAACATCGATTCCGGAGGAGTATGGGCTCCCTGCCTTAGCTATGACAACGGCGTGTTTTACCTGATTTACACGGATGTCAAAAGCCGGATCGGCGCTTTTAAAGATACCCATAATTATCTTGTGACGGCAACGGATATCGAAGGCCCGTGGTCCGAGCCGGTGTATTTGAACAGCAGCGGATTCGATCCATCCTTATTCCATGATGAGGACGGACGCAAGTGGCTGGTCAATATGATTTGGGATCACCGTAAGGGAAAGAATCGGTTCTCGGGCATCGTGCTCCAGGAATATTCCGTTCAGGAACAAAAACTGATCGGGCCCGCCGTGAACATATTCAAAGGCACGGAATTAGGGCTGACGGAAGCGCCGCATCTGTACAAATATAAGGATTTTTTTTATTTAATAACGGCTGAAGGGGGAACCGGTTACGAGCATGCGGTGACGGTAGCACGCTCCCGCATGTTACAGGGCCCTTATGAGGTCGATCCTGCCAATCCGATCCTTACTTCATACGGCAGGCCGGATTTAATGCTCCAGAAGGCCGGTCACGGCAGTCTCGTCGAGACGCACACCGGCGAATGGTACTTGGCCCACCTGGTCGGCCGGCCCGTCAAAGGACAATTTTGCACGCTTGGCCGTGAGACGGCGCTGCAGCAGTGCACTTGGAGCGAGGACGGCTGGCTGCGGCTTGCGAACGGTGACCGATATCCCGAGGTTCAGGTGCCTGCACCGAAAATCAAGCCGCACCCTTTTGAACCGGTACCGGAGATGGACCACTTTGATCAACCCATGCTCCGGAGCGATTGGGATACGCTTCGTATTCCGCCGGATCCGACGTGGCTGAGACTTACGGAACGTCCCGGTTACTTGCGCCTGCGCGGCATGGAGTCGATGAGCTCGACGCACAGGCAGAGCATGGTCGCCCGAAGACTGCAGGCTTTTGCGTGCGAAGCCGAGACTTGTCTGGAGTTTGCACCGGACCATCCGCAGCAAATGGCAGGGCTGATTCTGTATTACGATACGAAAGACTATCTTTATTTACGGGTAACTTATCATGAAGAGAAAGGATTGTGCCTGGGAATCATTCAGTCCAGATACGGGGTTTACGATGAGCTGCTGGAGGATATTCCGCTGAAATCGGTGAACGGAATCCGGTTAAAGGTTGTGGTTGATCATGACCGTGCCTGCTTCTACTATGCGTTACAGGATGATCCGTCCTGGCACCCGGCAGGCGGATGGTTCGATATCACGCATCTGTCGGATGAATCTCCTGAATATATCCGGTTTACGGGAACCTACATCGGTCTTTGCGTGCAGGATCTTGGCGGGACCCGCAAACACGCTGATTTTGATTATTTTGTATATAAAGAAATGTGAATGGCAAAAGCGGTATCAGACCATTAAGTGCACCCCTTAGAATAGACATTGGAATCTCCTGGCTATTCCGATGATTTCTAGGGGTGCATTTAATGATGCAAATAAAGAACAAAATTCAAGCTTTTCAGAAGACTCAAGCAAAAAGCCTTCCGGCTTCATCTGTTGGGAAAGTGAAGCTGTCGACAAATCAACGAACTCGGCCACTAGCTAGCCTGGGTGCATTAAGACAACACGATTTCAGCAACGCAGCAGGCGGGAAGGTGCATATCCAAACGGTTGTCCTTAATTGGAATAACCGGCATCTTTTTTATTTCGACTTGCGGGGGACGTCCGAACGCGTTGTGGCTCGTCATGGTCCCAGAAATGTAACGAACTTCGGCAGAGGAAAACGCTTGGCCATCTAACACGCAAAGGAGCTGCTGGGACTCATCTGCGGACAAGTTCACTACTGTCGCGTGAACGCGGCCGTCCGCCCGTTTCGATGCGCTGACGTGCAGAGCCGGCACCTCGGCTTCGGTTGTCCCCGTCAGCTGCGGTTGTATATAGCTTTCGATCCGTGTCGAATCTTGATGCCCTTTATAGAGATCGAATACATGGTACGTCGGTGTGAGCACCATATCCTCGCCTTCCGTCAGGATGACCGATTGGAGCACATTGACCAGCTGTGCCAGATTGGCCATCTGAACCCGGTCGCTGTGGGCGTTAAATATATTCAGGGACACTCCGGCGACAATGGCGTCTCGCATCGCATTTTGCTGAAACAAGAATGCCGGGTGAGTCCCAGGCTCCGCCTCGTGCCAGGTTCCCCACTCGTCGATAATGATCGACACCTTCCCTTTGGGGTCGTAGCGATCCATGACATGTTTATGCCGGGTAATTAATTCATCCATATACAACGCTCGGCGCAGGGTGCGATAATAGGTCGCCTTGTCGAACTCCAGAGCCGGACCTTTGCGCTCCTCGGGATATTCGTCAGATTTGTAATATCCCGGCATGGTGTAGTAATGCAGAGACAATCCATCCATATTTGTGCCCGCTTCGCGCATCAAGGTTTCCGTCCAGGCATAATCGTTGCCGTCGGCACCGCAAGCAACCCTGAAAATCCGATGATTGCCGTAATTGCGAACATAAGTGTTGAATTGCTTGTACACATCGGCATAATATTCCGGCCGCATGTGCCCGCCGCATCCCCAATTCTCATTTCCGATGCCGACATATTCAACCTTCCACGGCTCGTGCCTGCCGTTCTGGCGCCTCCAGTTCGCCATTGGCGAGTCTCCGTCAAAGGTCATGTATTCAATCCATTCGCTCATTTCTCTAGGGGTACCGGATCCGACGTTGGCGGCGATATAAGCCGAGCAGCCGATCTGCTCGCATAGATCCAAAAACTCGTGGGTGCCGAATGAATTGTCCTCCACGACGCCGCCCCAGCCTGCATTCACGATGCGCTTGCGCTCAGCACCTACGCCGTCTTTCCAATTGTAATATTCAGCGAAGCATCCGCCGGGCCAGCGCAGCACCGGCACCCGGATATGCCGCAATGCCTCGACAACGTCGGTGCGTATCCCGCGGATATTGGGAATGGGGCTGTTTTCGTCGACATAAATGCTGCCATAAATACCTCGTCCCAAATGCTCTGAAAAATGCCCGTAAACATTTTTGTTGATTTTTCCGTACTTCCGCCCTGAATCGATGAACAGTAACGCCATAGCCTTCCTCTCCATTCGGAAAAATTATAATTGCTAGACCTGTGAACTTCCTTGCGATGTTCCATTATAGCGCTTTCATTTTAACGGTTCAACCCGATTTCATGCTCCCAAACGAGGTCGTAAAGAAATGATAAACTTGTTGAAAACTGCGAGCATGGGGTGAGACAAAAGAGTAAACAAATGTTAGAAATGTAACAGCTCGCCTGTATTCATTCCTAATTTTCAGGGTTAAAATGAAACGTGATTCAAGGCAAAAACGATTTCAAGGGGGTTATTAGCATGAAACGAAGGGTTTACCCGAAAGTCGTCCTCATCTTAGCGACAATACTTTTAACAGGATTGATCACCGCATGTAGTTCCGACTCAAACAATCAACAGTCAGCCAATCCGTCAGGAAACAGTTCAGGCAAATCATCTGAAGGGGGAGCCGTCGCAGCGGAAGGACCTTTCGGCAAATATGAAGAACCGCTTACGATTCGATTTGCCCGCGATGTAGACAACGATATGCAGGATAACATCATACCCAAAACACCTGGCGAAACAGTGGAAGACAACCGCTGGTTGAAAGCGTTCTCGGAAAAACTGGGAATCAACGTAAAATACGATTGGACGGTCAGCGGCGGGGATGCTTATACCCAAAAGGTTAACGTAACGTTAACATCTGGGGATATTCCGGACATGATCCGCGTCACAGCCGCACAAATGAAACAGATGGCTGAAGCAGATATGATCGAGGATCTCACACCGTACTGGGACGAATATGCTTCTGACCAAATGAAGGAGCTGTACGCGGTGCAAGGGCCTGCGGTCCTCCAGGCCGCTACGGTTGATGGTAAGATGATGGGCCTTGGTCCGCCGGAGGTATACGGAGACGGCGTATTTATCTGGCTTCGTGCCGACTGGTTAGAGAAACTCGGGCTTTCAGAGCCCAAAACGATGGATGATGTGATTGCAATCAGTAAAGCGTTTACCACGCAGGACCCGGACGGGAACGGGGTCAACGACACCTACGGTCTAGCAATTACGAAGGATCTGTACGGCGGAGCCATGGGGCTGGAAGGTTTTTTTGCCGGCTACCACGCGTACCCGAACATGTGGATCGATGACGGATCGGGAAATCTGGTTTGGGGCAGTACGCTTCCTGAAGTAAAGGAGGGATTGAAAGCGCTGTCTTCAATGTATAAAGCCGGTGAAATCGACAAGGAATTCGGAGTTAAGGACGGCGGCAAGGTGGCTGAGACGATAGCCGCCGGCAAGGTGGGCATGGAGTTCGGGCAACAATGGAATCCGATGTACCCGCTCATCAGCAACTATCAGAACGATCCGGGTGCTGATTGGAAAGGCTACGCCTTGGTTTCGGTGGACGGGGAACCGGTGCTGTCACCGCAGAAATTTGCCGCATCGGAGTTCTGGGTCGTCAGAAAAGGATTTTCCAATCCGGAAGCCCTGGTGAAAATGTTTAATTTGCACATTGAGTTGAACTGGGGAGAAAGCGGAGATTTCGATTATTATTATATGCCCTCCGCGAATGACAGCGTAGGCGTGTGGAAATATTCGCCGGTACAACCTTACCCGCCATTTAAAAACGTGAATGCGTTCCAGGAAATCGAGGAGGCGCGTAAGAATAAAACCTTGGATCAGCTAACCGGCGAGGCACTGTCGATTCAGAAAAATATGGAAGCCTTCAACAATGGAGAAACCACTTTATGGGGATGGCCTAAAATTTATGGGGAAGACGGCGTGTTCCAGCATAGCGTGAAGTACCTGGAGAATGACCATTTCATGCTTGAGGCGTTTGCCGGACCGCCTACCCAAACGATGGCGGAAAAGCAGTCTACACTAAAAGCACTGGAAACCGAGGTATTTGTCAAAATCATTATGGGCGCCACTTCGATTGATGAGTTCGACAAGTTCGTAGAGAACTGGAATACGCTTGGGGGAGCCGATATGACCAAAGAAGTCAATGAGTGGTACGCATCTGTAAAATAAGTACCTAGAACCATGAGAAAGGATGCTGCATTGATCAAGGGCATCCTTTCCCTTCCTCATTCTCATCTTAAGAAACGGGTGATTTATTATGCAAAAAAGAAGCTGGAAAAGGGAATTGCCTCTGCATGTTATGATTTTGCCGGGTTTTCTTTTTTTGCTGGTATTCAATTACCTTCCCATTGGCGGAATCATTATTGCGTTCCAAAAGTTTATACCGGCGAAAGGTTTGTTCGGCGATCAGGACTGGATTGGTCTGCGCAACTTCGAATATGTAATGAACCTGCCCAACTTCGATAACATCATGTGGAATACGTTTTATATCGCGATGATGAAAGTCATTCTAGGACTGCTTGTGCCCATTGTGATTGCGATTCTATTAAACGAGGTCCGGCATATGGCATTGAAGAGAGGAGTGCAGACCGCGATTTACTTGCCCCATTTTTTATCCTGGGTAGTATTGGGCGGAATCTTTATCGAAATTCTGTCACCGAATGACGGCTTGGTCAACCGGGCGCTTCAATCGTTCGGGATTGAACCGATCTTTTTCCTTGGGGACAATCGGTGGTTCCCAAACACCATGATTTTGACAGACGTATGGAAAGAGTTTGGATACGGAACCATCATCTATCTGGCCGCGCTTACAAGCATCAACCCGAACCTGTACGAAGCGGCGCAAATCGACGGAGCGAGCCGTTGGAGGCAGACGCTTCACGTGACGCTGCCGGGGATGCAGATGGTTATCGTATTGCTTATGGTTCTTAATTTGGGGAATTTGCTGAATGCCGGATTTGACCAGATTTTTAACATGTACAGCCCGATGGTATATGAAAGCGGGGATATTCTCGATACCTTCGTGTACCGCATCGGACTGCTGGATGCGCAATTCGGGGTTGCAACCGCAGTAGGATTATTCAAGTCCGTTATCGCGCTTGTTCTCGTGTCCGTCTCCTATTACATCGCGTATAAAGTTGCGGACTACAGGATTTTCTAAGGAGGGACCGATATGCCTGTAAAAAAGAGGCTGGATTGGTTTGTTGTGTGCAATAGTATATTCTTGATCGCAGTCGGAATGCTGTGTTTGATTCCGATGATACACATTCTGGCCGTGTCATTAAGCTCCAGCGCTGTCGCTGCAACAGGAACCGTAACCTTGTGGCCGAAGGAATTTACGTTGAAATCCTATGAATTTGTCGCACATCGTTCAGCCTTTTGGCAATCGATGCTCGTTTCCTTGGAACGCATCGCATTGGGAGGGACGCTGAATCTCGTTTTGATCGCTACAGTCGCATATCCGCTTTCGAAAGAAAAGGGAGAATTCCGGCTGCGCACCTTTTATTCATGGGCCTTTTTTATTACAATGATATTTGGGGCCGGATTAATTCCGACGTATATGGTTGTCAAGCAGCTCGGGTTGATCGACACGATCTGGGCGCTGGTCTTCCCAACTGCAATTCCTGTATTCAGTGTCATTTTGCTGTTGAATTTTTTTCGAGCAGTGCCAAAGGAACTGAGTGAGGCCGCGTTTATCGATGGTGCCGGACATTGGCGAACGCTGTGGCAGATTTACGTTCCGGTATCCTTGCCGGCTCTTGCGACCATTCTGCTATTTTCACTGGTCACGCACTGGAACAGCTGGTTCGATGGGTTAATCTATATGAACGATCCCAGCCATTACCCGATCCAGAGCTACATTCAGACGATCGTCGTTCAGCGCTCGTTAGCCACGATGACGCCGGAAGAGGCCAAGCTCATGGCGGACATTTCGGATAAGACGCTGCGTTCGGCCCAGATTTTCCTTGGAGCTCTGCCGATCATCTGCGTGTATCCGTTCCTGCAGCGTTTCTTTGTCAAAGGAATTGTACTCGGGAGCGTGAAAGGATAAACACGAAAGGCCGACCTCGTTTCCCGCAATAATAATCGTGAATAAGGGAGGGAGGGCAGATCAAGAACAGCATTTTCGCACGATTGATCGCGTCCTTCTTATTGGCGATCGTCCTAATTATTTTCTTGGGCATCTATTTGTACAATTGGAGCTTGAACACCGTAAAAAATGAAATTATTAATTCTTCGACCGCACAGGTTTCGTTCTACCTTACCAGCCTGGAGGAGGAGATCGAACGCATTAAAATTTTGCAACACGAAAGCTTGACTGATGAATACCTGGGCAAACTCGCGGTACGTTATTCCATCATGGACGAGTATGAAATCATGGAAAGCATGCGAAAGCTCCATCAGCGTCTCGTCACTATTCATAACAGCAGCTCCTACACCTCGAATGTAAGCGCACACATTTTACCGATTCAAAAAACCATTTCCTCCACGGCTACCGTAAGTCCGATCGATATGGACAAATTCGATCAGATTCGCGTTCCGGCGGGGGAAACTGGCGCGCAGCTGGTACAATACAAGAATAATCTTTACATAACCACTCTTCATACCGGAAATGCCGGCTTGCCTCAAAAGTACATGATCGAGATTGAACTGGATACGGCGGCGTTTCAAGAGGCGTTGGGCCAGTTTCATACCTACGACAACAGCGGATCCTTTTTAATTGATCTCACGCACGACATCGTCATTAGCGGCAAAGGTAACGATGCAAATGTACGCTTACAAGATTTGGCGGGAAACTACCATGAACTGAAGAACGGGAATGTCACATACAGCAACATAAACGGTCAGAAAATGTATGTGGTGTCTGTCAAATCGGAATATTTGAATATGCTCTTACTGCGTTATATTCCCCAAGAGCTCATCTTTGTGCCGTTGCAGGATTTTTATATCTGGCTGTGGGTATTCACCGGTGCAGGCGCAATGATTATGTTGTTTTACTCTATCTACACCTATAACTTAATTCACAAGCCCATGCGTAAGCTTGTCGGATCGTTCCGACACGTCGAGAGCGGAAATTTTAACGTCTCGATCCACGTAAACAGCAAAAACGAGTTCGGTTATCTTTATCAAGGCTTTAATTCCATGGTACAGAACGTATCTGCTTTGATCGAGCAGGTATACAAGCAGAAAATTCTAAACCAGAGAGCGGAACTAAAGCAATTGCAATCGCAAATTAGTCCGCATTTTTTATATAACAGTTTGTTTTTGATTAACACGATGGCCAAACTAGGGGACGATAATTTAATCCCGTTTACTAAGCTGCTGGGCGATTATTTTCAGTTTATTACAAGAAATGCTTCGGATTTTTTGCCGCTGCGTGAGGAAGTGGAGCACGCACGGACCTATAGCGAGATCCAGTTCATGCGTTTTCCAAGCCGGCTGACGATCCAATTTGAAGATCTTCCGGATGAGGTCAAGGAAATTCAGGTGCCTAGATTGATTCTTCAACCGATTCTTGAAAATGCATTCAAATATGCTGTGGAACAAACCAAAGTCAAAGGCTTGATCACAATGCGCTTTCAGCAGGACGACCACGCATTGCGTATAATCGTAGAGGACAACGGAACGGATCTGTCGGAGTCCAAATTATCCGCGCTCCAAAAGCTCCTTTACGATACGTCCAATATCGAGACCTCAGGTCTGATTAACATTCATCGCCGGCTTCGCTTGATATATGGTGACGAACACGGCCTGATTTTGGAACGAAGCGCAATGGGCGGCTTGAAGGTGACGCTGCAACTTGACCCGAAAGCGAGTGTGTAAGGGATGTACAGACTCCTGATTGTCGATAACGAAGAGATTATAGTGAATCATCTTTATGAAATTTTTCGAGGATTTGACCATTTGGATCTCGATGTCTATAAAGCATATGGGGGAGAAGAAGCCATTGAGTGGCTCAACCGTACAAGAATTGATATCGTGTTGACCGATATCGACATGCCCCACATTGACGGTCTGCAGCTCATGGAGGAGATTTTTCGAAGCTGGCCTCAGTGCAGAGTGATTTTCTTGACAGGGCACAGTGAATTCAGATATGTATACAAAGCGATTCAGTATCAGGATGTCAGCTATATTCTGAAGACCGAGAATATCGACAAAGTGATTCAGGTGGTCGAAGAGACCGTATCAAAAATCCGCCAGGAAATCAAAACGGAAGATCTGATCCGGGAGGCCAAAGAACAAATAAACATAGCGCTGAATTTGTTTCAAGAAGATTATCTTCTAGGCATGTTAAAAGGCAGCCGCGGGTTACAAGCCAGCCAATCACAGTTCGAAGAATTGTCGATCCCTCTGAATGTTAAGTGGCCGGTTGCCCTGGTCGTGGGCAAGATCGATAAATTCCCCGACTCTACCGGTTATATGCAGAAGATGCAGCAAATCTATGCCGTACGTCAAATCATGCATAGGTACTTAGCGACCCGTGTCAATTTTGTGATTGTGCTGGATGATAGTCGCAGATTCGTGATTTTTATTCAGCCTAAGGAGTCGTTGTCCGCTACCGGTACTGAGAATGCGGAGACCATCCTACAGACGTTCAATAAAACAGTGTCGTTCCTTAAAGGAATATTGGAAGTCATCCAGTCGGCATGCCAGGAAAATATCGGACTTCCGATCAGCTTTACAATCGGCAGCCAAGCGGATGGGTGGGAATCGGTTTCCAATAAGTATCACTCGCTCCACCACTTGCTCAATTACCGGATCGGACTCGAAAATACAGTTCTTCTGATCGACGATGTGGTTAGTCATGATGAACCCGATGAGGCAGGCAATGTTCAGGGTTTGAAGGAAGAGGATCTCGAAGGAGAAAGGCTTGCGCGGGTGCTTAAGTCCAACGATCTTTCGCTTATCGAGCAATATCTGGAGGCAGGACAAAGGAGTAAGTATTTTGAAGCCTTGGAGCTGCTTCTTGGTCCTATCAGAGACGTTCGCACAAAAAATAATGCTTTTGCCCAGGAAATTTATTACACTGTGTCCCTGTATTTGATGTCCTATATCAATCGATGGGCACTCAATGAGAAGATTGAAGCTCAGTTGGGTCAAAACAGACTGATGCGGATCGATTTTTTTGACAGTTGGAGCGAAGCTTCCTTATATTTGACGGAGTTATCGTCTGTGTTGTTCGACTTGCAAAAAGTAGAGCAGAAAAAACGCGCGGATCATATCATCGATTTTTTGCAGGAATTCATTCGGAATCATTTGGATGAAGACCTGTCGTTGGTGCGATTGGCGGAACAAGTATATTTGAATCCGTCATATTTATCCCGTATCTACAAACAGGAAACCGGAAACAATCTGACGGAGTTTATCGACTCCTCCCGTCTTATGCAAGCGAAGCGTTTACTTCATAGCGAGAATCTCCGAATCGGTGAAGTTGCCCGCCGTGTGGGCTACGAAACCGCAACCTCTTTTACTCGTTTTTTCAAAAAGGCTACCGGCTGTTCACCGCAGGAATACAAGGAAAAGCATATGATCCAAAAGCCATAGCCGGCATGCCAGCGCTGATTCGAAACATGCCGATTCTTATTCTTGACGAGGGCACCTCGGCTGTGGATGCAGACTGCTATCAAATTGAAACGACATAATGCCCTACATGCTTTCAACTACAAGATCAGAGTTCCCAGATACTATCGATGTGGCTCGCTGAATGAATCGCGACAATCCCCCTGAAATGTCATCGAGAAATCAGGATCATAAGAATAATTTTGAGATGATAGAAGAGGGAACAGAAGCTAGCTTACTCGACAACCATGAGAAATTACTATTTTGTCGGGCACAAGAACATAATCCCATTAAAAGTCGCTAATTTAGCGACTTTTTTTTCGATACAAGTTCTTGGCCCAAGCCAAGGACAAGAACATTGTCCGGTTGCCGATTAGATAAGTTTCTAACTACGGATTCCATGCAAATTCATTATGCTAATGGGCAGGAAAGCGGGGCGCTATGCCGAATACCTAGTTTTAAGTTGATTTTCCTGTAAGGTAATGGTAAATCAACACAAAGGTGCGATAGCCTCTGTTTGTGAAAGTTTATGAGTACCGTTTGGACGGAAGTGAGGAGTATTTGGATAATCAGGTAAACCAATGATCAAATAGATTCAGGACAAAAACCAGCATATGAAATAGGAGCGTACATATGGGAGATAAACTGAACTGGGCCGGGAATTATCGCTACTGTTCGATGGAGTTGCTTGAGCCTAAAAGTCTAGATGAAGTTAAGGACCTAGTTGTTAGCCGCACAAGCATACGCGTGCTTGGCTCGCGCCACTCTTTTAACGGGATTGCCGACACCGGGGGCAGCCATCTTTCGCTTCGAAAGATGAATCGGGTAATCGATCTCGACCGTGTACAGAGAACTGTAACCGTCGAGGGTGGCATTCGGTATGGCGATCTGTGCCGCTATTTAAATGATCATGGCTATGCGTTGCATAATTTAGCATCGCTGCCGCACATAAGCGTGGCTGGCGCCGTGGCGACAGCCACGCACGGCTCGGGTGATCTGAATGCAAGCCTGGCGTCTTCTGTACGTGCTATCGAGCTAATGAAATCGGATGGAGAAGTTACGGTACTCACACGCGGGATAGACCCCGACTTCGATGGGGCGGTTGTCGGACTCGGCGGACTTGGAGTCGTCACAAAGCTTAAACTGGATTTAGTACCCTCGTTCCAGGTAAGTCAGATCGTATATGATCGTCTTCCTTTTTCTGCACTGGATCACGGCATAGACGAAATTTTTTCTTCCGCATACAGTGTCAGCTTGTTTACGGATTGGGCAGAGCCCATATTCAATCAAGTGTGGGTAAAACGAAAGGTGGGAATAAACGGGGAGGATGAGATATCTCCCGATTTCTTCGGGGCTTTGCCAGCTCCGGAAAAACGGCATATGGTAACTGGCCAATCTGTGGTGAACTGTAGCGAGCAGATGGGCGCTCCTGGACCATGGTATGAACGGTTGCCTCATTTCCGCATGGAATTTACCCCCAGCGCGGGCAACGAACTGCAAAGTGAATATTTCGTTCCGAGGCGTCATGCGGTCGAGGCAATGCGTGCGCTAGGAAAACTGCGTGATAGAATTGCGCCTCTGCTCTTTATCTCCGAGATTCGAACAATTGCATCGGATACCTTCTGGATGAGCCCATGCTACCGGCAAGACAGTGTTGGTTTTCATTTTACATGGAAGCCGGACTGGGAGCGCGTGCGCCAATTACTTCCGCTTGTAGAACGTGAACTCGAACCGTTTGGAGCACGCCCACATTGGGCGAAACTGTTTACGATGGAGTCGGAAATGATACAAGCTCGGTATGAGCGGTTAGCGGATTTCCGTCAGCTGCTACTTCGATACGATCCAATAGGGAAGTTTCGAAATACGTTTCTGGATCATTACATTATGCATAGATGTTAAGGATAAGGATTAATCACCATTTTAGAAAAAGTGATGTAATGGAATGAAACAAAAATGTTAATATGTTGCATTCGCTAAGACCTCCAACACTGAAATATAGGGTTGGGGGTTTTTAGATGGTAACATAATATATATTCCGTTAACTTCTTCAATAGTTAAGGAAAGAGGAAACGTATGGATATACAAAGTATCTCAGAAATGATAGATACAGATTGACTTCGTACCCTATCAAACAACGATCTTCACTCTGAAAAAAGGAATCACTTTTAAGATAGTAAAGTATACGAACTAACTTGGGACTGTCTCGTTGAAGTTTATCAGATATTGGAATCAAAGGGAGGGATAAAAATTTGTTTTGATGAACTAGAAGTAGACTTGGAAAATAGACTGGAACGTAACAGAAATCCTCAATGACTAAAACACAAACCTACTTAATAAGTTAACGGGCAAAATTGTTTAATTTACTATCCTCCATTTTACTAAAGTTGTATTCGGTCTGGCCCAGACTGTTCATATCAGCAATCTATGAGAAACATGGCCTGCTTTTGGATGATAAAATGTAGGCATAAGGAGGTTGCATATGGGACGTATAATCCTGATGATGAATGTGACACTGGACGGTTGCTGTGACCACAAGCAGGTAATTGCGGATGAGGATCTCCACCAGTATACGATGGACTTGATGGACGAGTCGGATGGTCTGCTTTTCGGACGTAAAATCTACCAGTTGATGGAAAGTGCTTGGCCATCCATTGCCAGCAGCGGCGACGGACCTCAGTTCTTGGTCGACTTCGCGCGGAAGCTCGATCGGAAACCCAAGTACGTCTTTTCGCGGACGCTGGATCACGTGTCGTGGCAGAACTCTTTCTTGTTGAAGGGGCCTGTTTCCGAGGAGGTGCCGCGACTTATGGCAGAAGGGAAGAACCTAGTCGTTAACGGCGGTCCCGGACTCGGGTCCACCCTGGCACAACTAGGCTTAGTGGATGAGTATCACTTTCTGGTGCAGCCCATCGTTGCCGGACATGGCCCCCAATTATTGGGAGGAGTTCGTGATCGACTGAATCTGAAGCTGACCGAGACCAAGCCTTTCGGCTCCGGCGCCGTCGTGCTCCACTACACGCCCGTTCGATAACACTGCCTGGCTGATCACCGCGGCTTGGCACTGCTATACGAGCCATAATACATTTGTCGGCTGCTTCGTTTATATCACAAGGATTGCAAATTCAGAAGTCATACTTGGTCTGGCTGGAAACTGAAAATTGGAGGGCGTTATGGAAATGGCTAAACTGATCTATGCAGCCAACGTTTCTTTGGACGGTTACATTGAGGACGAACACGGCAATATCGAGTGGACGATCTCCGATGACGAGGTATTTGCGTTCTGGACTGACTTCGAGCGGCCGATTGGCACCTACCTATACGGGCGCCGATTGTACGAGTCGATGGTGTACTGGGAGACGGCGAGCGCCAAGCCCAGTGATCAACCAGAGGTAATACGGGAATTCGCACAGATTTGGCGAGCAGCTAAGAAGATCGTGTTCTCCCGGACACTTCTGGCGGTTTCAAGCGCCAGGACTAGGATCGAGCGCGAATTCGATCCTGAAGCGATCCGGAGGCTGAAGGAGTCTTCAGGAGCCGATATCACGATTGGCGGCCCCGAGCTTGCTGGGGAGGCGATGAGAGCGGGACTGATCGACGAGTGTCATCTGCTTCTTAATCCGATCGTCTTGGGTGGAGGTAAACGAGCATTGCCGGACAACCTCAGCATGCGGCTCGAGCTGCTCGGTGTGCGCCACTTCCCAAGCGGCGTTGTTCATCTTCACTACCGCATGATTGTCTGACAATGGCGCTAGATTGAATACAAGAGATGTCATGTTATCAGATACCGGTATGGCGATAGGCTGATATAAACAAAGTCGCACAATGTGCGGCTTTTTATTGTGCATAAAATAATCAATAAGCATCACGTTGGCAGGAACGATCACAAACCCACGATGACCTTGTTACTCGTAATCATGCCTATCGTGCTCGATGTCACGCATGACGAAGACCCTGGCTTCATAATTCAGGTGGGGTCTCTTCATATGAATTAATATATAGGCGTACCCCCACTGAGCTTAATGATCAATGGTCTCCAAAACAACAGCCTAATCAAAATCTTCTCTTTCGCAAGTTTAGAGTAATAAAATAAATGGTATCCGTGGGCTGCTGTACGTATCGCGTTTCTCCGATGCGGCATTAGACTATATCAGGACTTCAGGGCGAATGCCTTGAACCTACAAATGTCTAGTCTTCAGTAGGAGGATATATCTGTGCCGCTCAAAAAATATGTTACCCGTTGGCTATTCCCCCGATTCTAATGCCGAAGCTCAGCCGAGCCAGGGGTACCTATTACGAAGTGAAAATGAATCAGGTCAAGCAAAAGCAGTTCCGGAATCTGCTACGCTTTTAAGGAGGAATTCGGTTGAGCATGAGTAGAAATGAACGTATTTGCGGAAGGTTTGCCAAAATCATTGGAGGAACCCCCGGATTTGCAGGCGGAAAATGCGTCGCAACCATTTCGCGCAATCGAGTAAAGGCAACGATTTTAAAGAAAAGGTTTATGTTAACCTCATCATTCTCGTTTGAATCGTTAAATGCTGTGACTGGTAGAGCGTTGTGTTTGGGAAGAGTTGCCCTGTTGCAAAAGGAAACGGATCGGTTTATCGCAAGCCTTCTTAAACAGGGCATCATCGTTTCGTCCATTCATAACGAATGGCTGTTCGAGCGCCCCAGATTGATCTATGTCAACATCGAAGCGGTACAAAAGCCGCTCATTTTCGCCAGAAAAGTCAGAAGAGCGCTTGACTTGCTGTAACCACTAGGCTCGCCTCCGCTTGGTCAGTTTAGCCGTGGAGGCTACTAGATATAACAAAAATCCAACTACACCGCGCGTGGTACCGCTTTTTAGTTGTTCTAGAAGGGGGAAGAGCAAGTAAAGCCACCTGCAGTGCAAGCGGCCTTCGCTCTACCAGTTCAGGACATCATCTGTCCCAGTTATGTACCCGTCTCACATACACTGCCTCATGTGGCATTGCAAGCAATAAAAATGATTTGAAACGTTGATGAACAAAGGGATGAAACGGATATACAGGTAAATGAGGAATTCAAAATGGAAGAAGGACTGGAAGACATTACTCAATAAAATCGTACAGTCCCTTCATCCGAATCGGCCGCTAAGCATCCCCGTCTCCCTAAGCGAAAGAGACGATGCGTGGTGTCTGACAACGGTCAAGGCATACCACTGCCGCAACAGGAAGAATACTTCGAGCGGTTCATCCCCGGCGAGAACTAGAAGCATGCCATTCCCGGCCTGGCCTTCGCCATACGTTCGCAGGCAGTTGGCTCAAGCTCAGAGCAGGCTGCTAACGGTTAGGGAAAGCTCGGAACAATGAAGTCTATTTGTCCTGTCGCTTCCTACTATTGAATAGAGGGGATTGTTGCAGGCATTAGACCCGGTTCGTTTTCCGGTAAGCGGAAGGACTGACTTTCATCAGCTTCGTGAACACGCGGCTGAGGTAGAAGCCATTGTTGAAGCCGCAAGCTAATGCGATCTGCTCTAAATTCAGATGGGTATCGACGAGCAAGGACTTTGCTTGCTCCAGCCTAATATGGCTTAAATAGCGCGAAGGAGTCATCCCCACGCTTCGTGTGAATCTGCGGGTGAGCTGAACGGGACTGATGCCCAGCTCGTCCGCTAGCAGCAGCATGCTCATGTCCTTATAGGCGTTTTGCTGGATATAGAGCCGAGCCTGCTCCATCAGAGGATCGGCAGGTTCTTTGTCTACGCCAACCACGCCGGCCGCTATCGACTGCAAACAAAAGAACCAAATATCGTTCAGCGCATGGTTTTGCCAATAGCTCCGCTGATCGATCTCCGCGGCTGCTTCGTCCTGCCTCTTGAAATATCTCAAATTATCGGCAAACCTCTCCTTATGCGCGACTGTGGGCTTGTAGGCAGAAGCCGCTAAACGATGATGGACGTCCTGCTCTGCCTCTTGCCCTGCAACCGCATCTCCCGATATAGAGCCTAACGAAAATCCGATGAAATGAAAGGACGGCGCATGGATAACGTCGCGATGAAAATCGACGCCCGGAGGGCAAACGATGACGTCGCCCATCTGCGCCACTCCCTCGCTGTCGCCGATCCCATAACGGAAGCTGCCGCCCTCCACAGCAAATAGAACCCAATGTCCGTAGGTGTCCACGCTGTATTGAAATTTCTTCTTATGATTCCAAAAGACATGATGCATTAGGCTAGGATATAGGATGGGGCTTCGATTCAACATCATCACCGCAATCAGCTCCAGAATGAAATAAAGTATATGCCAATATGATAGCGCAGTGCATGTTAAATAACGACCCCCTCGATTAAGATGATAGTAATTCTAGACTTGGGGGGATTCGATTGAAGTTTGAATTCGTAAAATCCGACATTACCGTTATTGGCGGAGGATTGGCCGGCGTATGCGCTGCCGTTGCAGCCGCACGTCTCGGCCAAACCGTGTCGCTCGTGAACAACAGACCCGTACTCGGAGGCAATTCTAGCAGCGAGGTACGGGTGTGGGTATGCGGCGCTACGGCGCATGGCACGCAGCGTTACGCGAGAGAAACCGGCATCATGGGAGAAATGTTCGTCGAGAATCAATACCGGAACCCGGATGGAAATCCGTATTTATGGGATCTCGTAGTACTCGAGACGGTCCGAGCTGAGCCGAACATTGCTTTGTTTCTCAATACGGATGTGCACGAGGTCGAAGCGGAGGGCGCGGAGGAGGAGCGCACCATTAAGTCGGTCACGGGCTGGATGATGGGCTCCGAGCGGAAAATCCGGTTTGAAAGCGATATGTACATAGATTGTACAGGAGATGGCCTTGCGGGTTTCCTGGCAGGCGCTAAATACCGGATCGGCCGCGAGGCAGCAGAGGAATACAACGAGGACTGGGCTCCGGAGACGGCGGACGATATTACGCTTGGCAGCACGCTCCTGTTCTATACGAAGGAGGCCGATCGGCCGGTCAAATACATTCCGCCGAGCTTTGCGAAGGACATTACCCAAACGGCGATCCCGATGAAGCGGGTCATTCGCAGCGGCGACTCAGGCTGCCACTATTGGTGGATCGAATGGGGCGGCGAGCTGGATACGGTGCATGATAATGAACGAATACGCGATGAGCTCTGGTCGGTCATTTACGGGGTATGGGATTATATCAAAAACTCCGGCAATTTCGATGCCGATCGCATGACGCTGGAATGGGTCGGATCGCTCCCTGGCAAACGGGAGTATCGCCGATTCACGGGAGATTATATGTTGAACCAAAACGATATTATCACGCAGGAGCCCTTCACTGATCGCATCGCCTTCGGAGGCTGGTCGATAGATCTTCATCCGCCGCAAGGCATGTATTCGACAGAGAGCGGTTCAAAGCATTTATTTTCGGACGGCATCTATCATATTCCATTTCGGTGTCTGTACTCCAGCAACGTCAGCAATCTGATGTTCGCAGGCCGCGATATCAGCGCAACTCACGTCGCATTCGGTACCACGAGGGTAATGGCAACCTGTGCGGTCATCGGCGAAGCAGCCGGAAGCGGTGCCGCACTGTGCGTGCAGAAAGGGATATCGCCGCGTGCTCTGCACCGTGACCATATGAACGACCTGCAACAGACGATGCTCAGGCAGGATGCGTCGATTATCGGGATCGCGGCAAACGACCCTAACGATCACGCCAAGTCGGCCCGTATTACGGCATCCAGCACAATGACCAAAGTTTCGCTGACGGACTCAACCTATACGCACCCGTTGGATAAAGAACTGGGCATCCTGTTTCCAGTGAATCCCTCGCTTGAATCGGTGAAGCTGCTGATCGATGCGGCAAAGGCTGCTACTCTTGAAGTGGAGCTGTGGCATACGGATAAAGGTGAAAACTACGTGCCAAAGCAGATGGTAGCTGAAGCATCGGTGTCAGTAGCCGAAGGTACCGGGCAATGGGTTAAGCTGGACTTATTTTGGCAGCCCGATGCAGCCTGTAATGCATTCCTTATTATTAAGGCGAACGAAGCGATTCAGCTGCACGGATCGGATTGTCCGATGACCGGCGTGCTGTGCTTTGAGAAGGGGCCAAAGCCGATCGTCTCTACGCTTTTAGAGGATCGTCAACCGGATCAGCCGGTCGTACAGTGGAGCATGCGCCGTTGGAACCGCAAGCCGCTGTGTCTGCAGGTTACGCCAAATACGGAAGCGTACGCTGCCGCAGCGGTGACAGACGGGTATATTCGGCCGTTTGCCGGTCCGCATTTATGGATGTCCGAGCCGATGTCTCCAGGCAAACCGGAATGGCTGCAGCTGGAGTGGGCTGAAGTGCAATCGATCGCCGAGATCCACGTCACCTTTAACGACGACGTTAATGAAGATTTAATCAATTTGCACCATCATCGCACGGCTTTCGAAGCGATTCCCGAGCTCGTCCGAGCTTATCGGATAGAGGCGCTCATCGGTGAGGAATGGGTTACACTGGCTGAAGAGAAGCACAACCATAAGCGCAAAAAAGTGCATAAGCTCAGCCGTTCCATCTCGTCACATACGATTAGACTATGGATCAACGAAACGAACGGAGGACCACGCGCGGAGGTTGCCGAAATAAGAGTTTATGCTCTATAATGGAATAAAATAAATGATAGCGCTTACATTTTGAGACGTAAAGGAGAGGATATCATGGTCATAAAGCCGCTTGGCGTATTGATCGTTGAAGATGAAATTCCTCTGCGGCAAGAGCTTCGGCTATTTCCATGGGAGGCGTGCGGAGCCGAATGGATAGGGGAAGCGAGCAACGGCTCGGAAGCGATGCAGCTATGTGCTGAACGCACGCCAGATGTCGTGATAACGGATATTACGATGCCGGTTATGGACGGCATTGCTCTCATTCGGGAACTCCGGAAGCGGCACCCGCACGTTCAGATCATATTGTTAACCTGTCACAGCGATTTTCATTACGTACAAGAAGCGCTCCGTCTTGGAGCGCTTGAATATATTTTGAAGGTGTCATTGGAGGAAGAAGAGCTTAAGCAGGCGATGGACAAAGTGAGAGCTGCGGTCGTCAAGGAGCGCATGGTGCAGGAGCATGCGAGAAGGGAACAGAGGCAGCTGCAAGCCGCCTTATTCGGCAAGCTGCTTCATGGGCAAGAGCCAGCCGGCTCCGATTGGCAATCGATGACGTTAAGCGTAGATCGTCCGATTCGGCTGGTACGACTTCAGCTAGACATTCCTCCATTAGCCTATCTACCCGTGAAGGAAACGGTTCGGCAGAGACTGACCGAGCAGGAAAAAAGGGATCCAACTTGGCTGACTTGGCTGACGGTACGGGAGCGGGAATATTTTGTTCTGCTTGAAGGCAGAACTTCTGCCAATGCTGTTCTTGAGTCACTCCGCACGGTCGTTCAGCATTTGACGGAGCTGTTGAATAGGGAAGAGACCAAGCAGGGACGGTGGGCGACAGTATGTGCCTTATTTAGCAAACCGGTCGCATCGAAGGAAGAAATTGCATCGGCGCTCGCCTATTCGAACGAGTGGAAAGATGCGCTGTTTTACGACCGATGTCCCGAGGAAAGCGCTGTGTACGCGCAGCATTCGCTGCCTCTATCGGATCTGACGGAAAAGAAAACGAAGGAATTAAACGAGATGCTGAGAAAAGCATCATTGTCTCTTGCGAGCTTGAAGGAATGCTTGCTTGGCGAGTTCAGGGATTGGTGCATCGCTGAGCGAGTGAAGCCAAGTCAACTGAAGGAACGGATACTCCATTGGCAGGTTGACTGGCACAGGCAGCAAGAGGGCGCTGAGCTAAGCGCAGTCCGTATGGGGCTATTAATGGACGCAGGAACGTTAGCCGAGATGATTACCAATATTGTTCAGGTTATGGAAGCTGTCGAGCTAGGGAAGTCGCGTTCGCGCTTTGAGATTCGGTTGGCCGTGCAATGGATCAAAGACCATCTCAAGGAGCCGATCTCACTGCCCGTTATTGCAGAGCAGGTAGGATTGAGCCCACACTATATCAGCAAATTGTTTCGCGAGGAAACGGGGAGTACGGTCAATCAGTATATTACCCGTCTTCGTATGGAGAAGGCGATTGAGCTTCTTAGGCATTCGAATAAGAAGGTATATGAGATCGCGGAAGAGGTCGGCATTCCGAGCTACCGCTATTTTACCGTTACGTTTCGAAATTGGACCGGGGTATCGCCGACGGACTATAAACGGAATGGCTGAAAGCACAGGTGAGAGAGAACGAGCGCGAAGGAAGGGTGGAAATGAGGAAACTGTTTCATTGGTATGCCAGCCTTGGTCTCGCTTCCAAGCAGTTTATTTATTTGTTCATCGTGACGCTGCTGCTCGTTCAAGTGCTTGCATGGCGAAACCTCCACGAGGCGGAAAGTGTGCTTCAGAATCAAGTCATTCGCGATGCCATGCTGCTCGTCAGCCGGACGAATCAATATATCGATGCAAGTTTGGATAATGTGGAAAATATGCTGCTGCTACTCTCGACCCGCGCCGATTTGCTGGAGGAAGGGAATGAGGAGGCAGCCGTCGAGACGCTTCGCAAGTTCGCTGGGATTAACAATTCCATTGCCAGAACTTTGTACATGATTCGAGCTGACGGCCAAGTATTTGCAAGCTCGCAGGTCGTTTATGACATCATCGGCAATCCAAAGCTGAACCAGCTCTATGAGCTAGCGCTGATTAACTATGGGGCTATTAACGTGAGCGAACCTTATGATTCGCCGATGTCGGGGCGAACGCTTGCTTACGTATTGCCTATTGCGGATGCAGACAATAAGGTGAAGGGTGTCGTTGTCGCCGAACTTAATCTCGATTTGCTCACAGAGCGTATTGCGCCGATGATCTATCAATCTTATATACTGTTCACGAAGGAAGGCAGCGTCATTAATCGGCTGGATTCCCGCGATAAACTGCTCCCCTTCCAATCGGCCTCGTATCCGCCGAAGCTGGAGGAGAGCTTTCGAGGGCAGCTCGCCTTGCTCAAAGTCGGCGTCAGCGGCATAGAAGGGGATTCCTTGAATCCGCTCGTTGCCGTGAAGTCGACCAAAAACCGTCTAGGCTGGTCGCTTGCGGCGTTCATCGAAGAGGATTATTTCTATCAGGACCTGCAGAAGCTGAACAGCAACTACCGGACCGCGAGTATCGTATGGATCATTATGCTACTGATCAGCGCGTATCTGCTCAGCCGATCGTTCACGCATCCGATTCGCCGATTTGTCGAGAAGATGGACCGTCTTAACAACTTTCAGGTCGTGGCGAAGCTGCCTGTCACGAGAATGGACGAAATCGGCAGGCTAACGCAGAGCTATAACGCTATGCTCGAGAGGATTCAGAGCCTGCTCCAGAAGACGAAACATGCGGAGGAGCAGAAGAAGGAATACGAGCTGAAGATGCTGCGAAGCCAGATTGCGCCCCATTTTCTGTATAATACCCTTGCCTGCATAAGCAGCTTGGCAAAGCAGCAGCGTATCGACGAGCTGCGCGATACGATTCGTTCACTGGTCAAGCTGTTAAGCTTCAGCTTCGACAAGCAATCGGAATACGTATCGCTTGAGGAGGAGCTGGAAGGGCTGCGAATGTACATGCATATTCAGCAGGTGCGCTTTGGGGAACAATATCAGTTTATGATTGATATCAATCCTGACCTTTTGCAGTATCGCATACTTAAGCTTACGCTGCAGCCGCTTGTAGAAAATGCACTCTTTCATGGATTAACGCCGAATCACGGCGGGCTTATCGTCGTGAAAGGCGGGCTGAGGAAGGGTGTTCTGAGACTCTATGTGCGCGATAACGGAATAGGCATCAGGCGGGAGAAGCGAAGCAGGCTGCTGTTGGAAAATCAGGACGGTGGGCAGGGCTCCATGTACCGGTTTACGGGCATCGGGCTGCGGAACGTGCATGAGCGAATTCGGATCCATCACGGCGGGACGTACGGCTTGCGGATCGGAAGCGCGGAAGGGGCAGGAACTGTGGTCCGCGTCGATATGCCCGTCCTGACGGAAAGCGACGAACGATTAGGTATTTGGCGTTAACCAAAAACGATACCAAGGCTGTCACGTGGTTTCTTCAGGCCATTCGTGACAGCCTTTACTCATTTATCGTTGAAATTGATGCAGATGGATCCATACTCGATGTTAATGATGATGAAGGAAATGCTTACATTTTTTACGTTTTTGTGTATATCGAGGAGACGTCAGGACCTTTATACTTACCTTATTGGAAGCGCATTCAACTAGGGAGGGATACGATGGAAACCAACCATAGCCTAACGCCAGCCCCTCGGATACGGTTTTCTCTGCGGACAAGGCTGCTCATGATTTTAAAGTTAGCATGGCGGTTTAAAGCCTTTTACATCATGCTGCTGCCCGGCATTATTTATTTTGTCATATTTCGGTACTTCCCGATGTACGGAGTCATTATCGCTTTCAAAGATTTTGCAATCCTGGACGGCATAACGGGCAGCTCGTGGGTTGATCCGTGGTATAAGCATTTTCAGAGCTTTTACGAGTCGCCTTATTTCAGCCAGCTGCTGACCAATACGCTGTTGATCAGCCTCTACAAGCTGTTATGGGGGACGCTGCCGCCGATCATGCTGGCCGTACTGCTGAACGAATGCCGCATTCGCTGGCTGAAGTCGATTGTACAAACGCTGACCTACATGCCGCACTTCTTGTCTTGGGTCATTATTTTCGGCATTCTTTTGACGCTCTTCTCCCAGAACGGCGGTCTCATCAACCGCTGGATTGTGGAAGCGGGGGGAAGCTCGATCCCGTTTCTGACCTCGACGGAATATTTCCGCAGCATACTGGTTGGATCGGAGGTATGGCAAAATCTCGGCTGGGGTGCGATTATCTATTTGGCCGCGATGGCGGGCATCGATCCGACGCTTTACGAGGCGGCGAAGGTGGATGGTGCGAGCCGAATGCGAATGATTTGGCATATTACGCTTCCTGGCATTAGAAGCATTATCGTCCTGCTGTTCGTTCTGAAGCTTGGCCATCTGCTTGATGCAGGCTTTGATCAAATTTACATTCTGTACAATATTCAAGTATACCCGGTTGCGGACATCATCGACACATGGGTTTACCGAACCGGTCTGCAGCAGCTTAATTTCAGTTTGGCGTCGGCAGTCGGATTGTTCAAATCGGTCATCGGACTTATCCTTGTGCTAGGAGCTAACCGTGTGGCGAAGAAATGGGGTGAGGGCATATGGTAAGGGGCCTCGATGATAAAATTTTCAACGCAATTATATACGTCATTCTCGGAATATGCGGACTTGTCGCCATTCTGCCGATCCTTTATGTCGTATCCGTATCCATCACTCCGTTCGGAGAAGTGCTGCGTAACGGCGGATTCATATTGTTCCCGAAGGAAATTACGTTTTCCGCTTACCGCACGCTGCTGACGGAGTCCAATATTCCGAAGGCGTTCCAAATAACCGTTCTCATTACGGTGATCGGAACAGCGGTCAATCTCGTCTTGACGGCACTGATGGCGTACCCGCTTAGTCGCCGGAATTTGCCGGGAAGAAACTTTTTTCTTCTCATGATCGTGTTCACCTTGTTGTTCAGCGGAGGGCTTATTCCGACCTATCTGGTCGTTAAGTCGATGGGGCTGCTCGATTCTATCTGGTCGATGATTTTGCCGAATGCAATCTGGAGCTTTAACGTTCTTATTATGAAAAGCTTTTTTGAAGGGCTGCCGGAGGAGCTGTTCGAGTCGGCCCGAATGGATGGAGCCAAAGAGTTCCGCATCCTGCTGCAAATCGTTACGCCGCTTTCCGTTCCTGTCTTGTTGACGGTTGGATTGTTTTACCTGGTCGGCCATTGGAACGAGTTTTTTCAAGCGATTTTTTATGTGACCGATCGCACGCTGTATCCGCTGCAGGTCGTCGTCCGGGAGATTCTGATGCAAAGCCAACAGCCGCTGGAGAACGCGGAAAATATGATGCCGACGCAGACGATGCAAATGGCATCCGTCATGATTGCGAGCTTGCCGGTCATCGTGATCTATCCGTTTCTTCAAAAGCATTTTACAAAAGGGATGCTGCTTGGTTCGATTAAAGGTTAACCGATGAAACCATTCAGAGAGGGGTTAAGATCATGAAGAAATTAGGGACTTTGCTCGTAGCCGTTTCATTAGCGGGGGCCATGCTTACGGCGTGTTCGGGTGGGAACAGCAGCGATAATCCGGGAAATCCTTCGGGCGCTACCGCCAAGCCCGGAACGGAAACGACGGAGCAGTCTAGCGGCAAACCGGTTAAGCTCGACATTATCGAGACGGGGAACAATCTTCCGTCACCCGATAAAGACATCATTAAGCAGGAATTGGATAAGGCGCTGAATATCGACCTGAACCTGACGGTATATCCAGCAGCGGACGATTACAACAATCAACTAAACGTTCGGATGTCCTCGGGGAACTTTCCCGACTTGTTCATGGTCGACCGGCAGCAGTTAATTCAATTTTCCAAGCAAGGGCTGCTGCTCGATCTGACGCCGTATATGGATAAATTGGAGCAAACGGTGGCGTTCATCGGGGAGGACAGCGTCAAGAAGGGGATGGTCGACGGGAAAGTATATGGCATCTCCAAATCTCCGCAAATCCCATACAATACCTTATGGATCCGCAAGGATTGGCTCGACAAGCTGAAGCTGGAAGTGCCGACGACCGTGGAACAGTTGGCTTCCGTAGCGGATGCGTTCACTAAGAACGATCCGGATGGAAATGGCAAGCCGGATACCTTTGGTCTAACGGGCAGCAAGCTGAGTGCATTCTCGACCGTTTTCGGAGCCTTCGGCGTCGGAATGCCAGGCAATTTCTACCATAAGGACGGCAAAGTCGTCAATGCGCTTCATGAGCCGGCAATGAAAGATGCTTTGGCCTTTATTAAGGACATGATTGGTTCCGGATCGGTTGATCCGGAGCTGCTGGCCAACAGCGGTTTGCAGCATCAGGAGAAGGCGATCAAAGGGCAGGCGGGCATCGTCTATATCGATTGGCCGAACATGACGAAGGAGCAGTTCGTGGAACAGATCAAAACCGTTAATCCGAATGCGGAATGGCTGCAAATCGCCGCTCCTTCGGGTACAGGAGGACAATTCGACGGTTCGTGGGATATCGGCGCGGCGCCTGGGAGATATGCCATTCCGAAAGCGCTTGAGAAAGACCCGGAGAAACTGCAGCGGGTGTTCGATCTGCTCAACTATATTTCGAATCCGGACGGAGGCTCGCTGCTCGTGCAGTTCGGGGTGAAGGATACGCACTTCACACTTGAGGACGGCAAGCCGATGATGACGGACAAGGCGGGCGAAGTCGGCCATTCTTGGCTGTACCAATTCACCGGCAGACCGGAAATGGAGTATTTGCAAGCGAAGTTCGCCGCACAATCGGCTGCAATCGAATTCGCGAACGATCAACCCCGTATTGAAGCGTTGAACGGATTTGTTGACAATCCGGAGGGGTATAACCCTGCCGATGCGAATCGGTACATGGAAGAGGAGATCGCGAAGTTTATTTACGATAAACGTCCATTGACCGAATACGATGACTTTATCAAGACGCTGGAAACGTCCATGAACTACAAAGCGTTAGTGGACAGCGCCATGGAACAGCTCAAGGCGCTCGGTTACGGTGTGACTAAATAACGGGAACGAAAGGCCGACCTCATTCGATGCAGGTCGGCCTGTTCAATTATACGCTATGCGTTTTTCGGTACGACGAAGGATTGACGCCGCACAGTTTTTTGAAGCTTTTGCTTAAATGATGTTCGTCGGTAAATCCGCAATGCTCGGCGATCTGGGCAAGGGTAAGCGAAGAGTATACAAGGAGTTGCTTCACCTTGTCCATTCTAAGATTAGTCGCGTAGGCGCTTGGCGTTATGCGGAACTCGCGTGTAAACAGTCTTGTCAGCTGCACCTGGGTTAGACCAAGTTCCACAGCGATCGACTTCAACGATAGGCCGAATTCTGCTTGCTGCTGAAGCAAATGCAGGGCTCTCCCAAGGGTCGGATCCTCGCTGAACAAGGTCATCGTATGCTGCTCGGATTGCTCGATCTGAAGCAAATAGAGCAGATCCCTGAGAAGATGTTTCTTGTACGTATGACCAATCCCTGCATGCAAGTATTGGGCTTCGCGAAATTGAGAGAGGGTGGATTGGAAGCGTTTGTGGTTCAATAGCCGAAGCTTGCCGAAAGTCGGGAAATCCGCCGCACGCGGCGGCCCCTCTAGGGAATTGATCCATTGAAACCCCATGAGATGGAATGATAAGCCGTCCGTTTGCCGGTAGAAGGTTAGATCGGGCGGGCATAATACGATGTCATCCTTGACCGCCCTTCCGCTTTGGCTGCCCATTCTGTAATTAAAAGCGCCTTCTTCGACGATGAACAACGCCCAATGATCATATGTATCATGCGTTTTCTGAAATTGAGGGGTATCCTTCACGTAGACATGGTATTGCAAATCGGGATCCAGAAATCCGCTGAACTCCATTGCATGACAACACCCTTTCGTAATATTGAAATTATTTACAAGGGAAATCGATTTTTCTTACATTATAACATGATGGATCGCCAAATATAATTAAATTAAATACAAGTAGGAGGTATAAAGGATGAAGACAGCCCATTTGGAAATACCGAAATTAATGGAGCAATTTCATGAACAGGGGTATTTGGTTATACCAGATATTTTGTCGCAGGAAGAGGTAAGCCGGCTGAATGCCGCGATCGACGAAATTGTCTCGATTGAACCGGAAGCGCTTTCGCACAATATTTATAACAGCGTAGAACGCCATGCCGAGATTGCTGCATTAATCGATCAGCCTGCCATTCTTCCGTTAATCGTTAATTTGCTTGGCCACAACATCCAGCTTCATATCTCCCACCTCACGATCAGGCAACCGAATCCAAGCGAAACCCAAACGGACACGCACAGCTTTATCGATTGGCATCAAGACGGTCCGCATCCGCAGTTTCCTGTCATTAACGGCTTGACGGCAACCTATTATATTAAGGTTTGTTATATTTTGAGCGATATGTCGGAGCCGGATCGCGGCAATACGAAAGTGATTCCGGGCAGTCACAAGCAGCCGTACAATCCGAATCACAAGGATGTGCGCCAGCAGCTTGACGGAGAGGTACAAGTGTGCGGAAAACCAGGTGACGTCTTCGTGTTCGCCCAAAACTTGTGGCATGCTGGCTCGCCGAATCGCTCCACATTCACAAGAAGGCAGCTGTTCCTGGGCTACAGCCCGATCTGGATGCGTCCTATTGACTATCACTCGGCGTCTGTGAGTCTGCTGAAGGACGCCGATCCGATACGCCGCCAGCTGCTTGGACAGATCAGCGACAACAAATTCAATTATTACGTCCCAGAGGAATCGATGGTGCCTCTCAAATCCATGCTGATCAAATGAAGAATGTCAGGGTTTGTTATGTTGATACCACGGTGCCCTGACGATAGTTCAAACGCACCAGGAAGCAGCTTGCCGCCGGCAGCAGCTTCAAAGTCCATTAAATATAGGGCAGGATAGATTGAGATCATTTGCGGTGAACCGTAATTACAAATCATGGCAAGTTTTTTTCGATTGACGGCAATAAGAATACGTGATACCTTGATGGCAGGATAATAAAGGCAATGCAACCTTCGGGTTCAACCTCGCTGAAAAGTGGGTTGGACCCTTTTTGCATTCCAAAACTAGGGGAGGGTTCGTAATGTTGAGAACGGAATTGCTGTTACAGCGGCTGGGCGAGATCGGCAAGTCGCTCGAACGCAAGGGGGGAGCTCTTTTATTATTAGGTGTTGGTTCCGTTGGGGTCGAAACTGAACGGTTGGATGAATATTCGGATTTAGATTTCTTTGTCATTGTAGAGCCAAGGGAGAAAAACCGATATATAGACCGGTTGGATTGGCTCGAGGACGTACACCCTCTTGCCTATGCGTTTAAGAATTCGGATGTTGGCTACAAAGTATTGTTCGAGGATGGTATTTTCGGGGAATATGCTGTATTCGAGGAGTGGGAGCTGGCGAATGCGACCTATACGGAAGGCAGAGTCATATGGAAGAACCCCCTGTATTCCAATACGGCCATCGCCAAACCTTCCAACCCGGTCCCCAACCTAAAGGTGGATTCCTTGGACTTTCCTTTGAATGAAGCGTTAACCAATCTTTACGTGGGGCTCGGTCGCTATGCAAGGGGAGAGCGTCTCTCCGCGACAAGGTTTGTTCAAGGTTACGCAGTGGATCGGATTCTATCCGTGCTCCATCTGCTGGAGCAAGAGGTGGACTACTTTCCCGATCCGTTCGGCAATGAGAGGCGGCTAGAGAGGAGATACCCGCGTTTTGCTGGAATCATAGGAGATATGATACAGGGATACGATCATGTTCCAGAATCGGCACTTCGAATTTTAAATTTCATAGAAGAGGTGTATCCAGTCAATCGAAAGTTAAGCGATGAGATACGGCGATTGGCTAACCTGACTTGCCGATAGAATTCTGTCGAGGGACAAGAATTGGGGCAATTGCTGTAAGGGACAAATTGCTGACCAATTCTTTGAAGGTACACTAGAAAAATGACCCTATTGCTTTGTGCAATCAGGGTCATTTTTACAAGATTAATGAGTGGCGAACCGAACCTCCATTATGCTGCGCTCCTGACGGACATATCCAGATTTATATTGATCATGCCGGCATCCCAACATGCGTCTGTTTTGGTCGAATGTGCGTTTATGACCGTCTGGCGAACGAGCTTATAGACGCTGCTGCAATACCTATTTAGTAATGTGGATCCCCTGAGCGGGCAATCGTTTACGGGGGGCGATAGGATTTAAAGGACTTTAAGCGCTATCTAAAATTTTTGGCAAAGCAGCACACTACAGGGCCCCGCCATGTCCCAAGCCCATTCGCAAACTGTGTTGGAAAAGACCAGAAATAAAAGGATCGACCTCTACTCCCTCTGGGCTGCCTCCCCTACAATAAGAGACAAGACAGAGAAAAGTAGGTGGAGATCGTGAGCAAACGCAGCGGAAGAGAAGGCACTCTCCTGTACGCCGGCGGACGGCGTTGGAAGCTGATTAGAGGCAACTTGGATATGTATTTGCTGCTTATACCGGGCCTTGTGTTCTTGTTATTGTTCAAATACACGCCGATGTACGGCATCGTAATCGCCTTCCAGGATTTCAACATCTTCGGCGGCATATCCGGCAGCGAGTGGGTAGGGATGGCGCAGTTCGAGAGGTTGCTGCAATCGGATGAATTTCTGCAAGTATTAGTAAATACGCTGCTCATCAGCTTGTACAAAATAACGATTTTATTCCCGATTCCGATCGTCATCGCGCTTATGCTAAATGAAGTGAGGCGCATGTTCTTCAAGCGGACGATCCAGACGATCATTTATTTGCCGCATTTCCTTTCCTGGGTCATTATCTCGGGGTTGTTCCTTAACATTCTGTCACCTACCGGCGGTATCGTGAACGAAATCATCCGTTCGTTCGGCGGAGAGCCGATCTCGTTTTTTACCGACAACAGCCTGTTCCGCAGCTTGGTTGTCTTCACGGCCGGGTGGAAGGAAATCGGCTGGAACGCTATCGTGTTTATCGCCGCGATTGCGGGTATCGAGCAGGAGCAATACGAAGCCGCAGCCATCGACGGGGCGGGGCGGATCAGACAGATGTGGTCGATCTCGCTTCCGGGCATGCTGCCTACCATCGTGTTGATGTTCATCCTGCGGATCGGCAGCCTGCTGGAGGCGGGGACGGAACAAATTTTGACCATGTATAATCCGCTCGTGTACGAGACCGGGGACGTCATCGGCACCTATGTATACCGGATGGGACTCGGCCAGCAGGATTACAGCTTCAGTACGGCGGTTGGCCTATTCAACTCAGCGGTCGGATTCCTGCTTATCGTCATCGGCAACATGCTCAGCCGCAAATTCCTGAATCGCAGCATCTGGTAAAGGAGGAACGACCATGTATAGGAAAACTGTCAAAGATTTCATGCTCGATGGCTCTATCTACGTTCTGCTCATCGCAATGGGGCTTATTACACTGCTTCCGTTTGTAAACGTATTTTCCAAGTCGATCAGTGAAGAGTGGGCCATCTTGTCGGGCCAAGTCGGAATTTTCCCGGTCGGCTTTCAGCTCGAAACGATGAAATTCGTCGTCACGAACAGCCAGTTTCTAAACTCGCTCTGGATATCGGTGCTGATTACAGTCATCGGTACCCTCGCATCGCTGCTCATTACGGCGCTGACCGCTTATCCGCTCTCGAAGCGCGAACTGCCGGGGATGGGCATCATCATCATTTTGTTCATCTTCACGATGATGTTTAACGGGGGCATCATCCCCAACTATCTGCTCATCCGCGAGTTGGGCCTCATTAACCATCTAGGCTCACTCATTTTGCCGGCGCTCATCAGCGTGTTCAACATGCTGGTCATCAAGAGCTACTTTGAAAGCTTGCCGGCCAGCCTGGAGGAATCCGCCAAAATCGAGGGCGCGAGCAATTTAACGGTTCTGTTCCGTATTATTTTGCCGCTAAGTGGTCCCGTGCTTGCGACGATTGGTCTGTTTTACGCCGTTTATTATTGGAATGACTACTTCAACCCGATGCTGTACATCAACAGCTCGTCGCTGAAGCCGTTGCAATTGTACCTACAGGACATCGTCATGAATGCCGATACATCTTCGGCGCTTGACAAGACGGCCGACGATCTCATGAACGTGCCTGCGGAAGGCGTCCGTTCAGCAACGGTCATCGCATCCACGATTCCGATTCTGCTCGTTTATCCGTTCCTGCAGAAATATTTTATCAAAGGCGTGCTCATCGGTTCCGTAAAAGGTTGATGACAGGCATGTAAAGCAGCTTTCCAAAGGCATTAACTTTTCCAGCAATGGAGATGAACGTCAGGGCATGACTTCAGGTACCGGAGAATCGCCCCTTCATCGGGACGTTGCGGGAAAATTAATGATATAGATTATATTAATTGCAGGAGGGTCTCATTATGAAAAAAGCATTCAAATGGATGTCTGTCATGGCCATGTCTGCGCTTCTGGCAATGACTATGGCTGCTTGTTCCGGCAACGGAACGAGCACAGGCAACGGAACGAACACGGACAACGAAGCGACGGCCAAACCGGATGCGGAAAAGCCAGCCTTAAAGCGACTGAACGTATGGCAGAACGAAGAATACAATGCATACCCGGTAGCCAAGCTGCTCGAAGAAAAAACGGGCTACAAAGTGCAATACGATATGCTGCCTCAAGACAAGTGGGCGGAGAAGCTGAACCTAATCATGTCCTCCGGCGAAGCGTATGACATCGTCACTTCCTATAACGACATGGCTTTATATTCGGATTATGCGCAAAAGGGTGCGCTTGTCGACCTGACGCCGCTTATCGACGAATTTGGCCCAAATATTAAGGCGGCTATAAAGCCCGAATCGATGGAAGCGCTTAAGGTAAATGGCAAGCTATACGCAATCCCGGTAACCGTTACGTATGATATCAACAGCTCCATACTCATCCGTACGGACTGGCTCGATAAGCTGGGTCTGTCCATGCCGACGACGACCGAAGAGCTGACAAACGTTCTCACGCAATTCAAGGAGAAGGACCCAGGCGGCAACGGCGACCGCAACGTACCACTTACGATCAAGGGTGACCAATCGATGATCGACAACCTCGTAGGCGCGTTCGGCATCGCCAATACTTGGAACGACGTAGACGGCAAGCTCGTGCCGCGTGTCATGGACCCGGCATTTAAGGATTATGTCGCTTACGTAGGCAACTTGTACGAGAAAGGATTGATCGACCGAGAATTCGTAGCCAACAAAGACGCTACAGCGAAGGAGAAATTCGCAAGCGGCGTAGCTGGCGCCATCGTTGTTCACTGGGCGGACATTCCGGCCATCTCGGATTCCCTTGCGAAGACCAAGCCGGAGGCCAAATTCGCTTTCGTGCCGGCGCTCAAGGGGCCTAACGGAGAAGCCGGCTTCGCGGCAAACGCCGGATTTGACCGTCTGACGTTCATTCCGAAAGCATCAAAGCATCCGGAAGATGCGATCAAATGGATCAATGCAAGCCTGGAGCCGGAAACGTTCAAAAATATGGCGATCGGCGTGGAAGGCACGCATTATAAAGTAGTAGACGGAGCATACGAGCCAATCCAGCCGATCTTCACCGACGAGCGCAACTTGGCGAATAACTACATGGCGGGAACGGATGAAGAAAACTATCCGCAATATTGGCAAGCGCGCGTTCGCAAAAACCCGGTAATGTTTGATGCGTTTAACTTCCTGAACAACGAGCAGCCAGCCGAAGTGAAAATCAAAAACGTTCTGGGTCTTGCTCCGTACATGCAGCAATATTCGAAGACGAATCAGCAATTGAGCACCATGGTTGGCGACTACACGGTCAAACTGATCGCCGGCGCGGAGTCCATCGATAGCCTTGCCGACTTTCAATCCAAGTTTATGTCAGCGGGCGGGGAAGCGGCTTCAAAGGAAATTAACGATTGGTACGCAACGACTAAATAAAAAACAGGATAAGCGGTGGTGATCCTTTGTTGCTCACACCGCTACTTCGATCTAAGGGAGAGATCATCATGAAACATGCAGTGTATTCGTTCGAACGTCAAGTGAAAACCCATGCCAAGGCCGACGTTGTCGTCATCGGAGGCGGACCTGCGGGGACGGCCGCTGCCATTGGCGCAGCCAGACGCGGCAAACAGGTGATCTTGCTGGAGAAGTCCGCTCAACTCGGGGGGATGGGGACGCTTGCCAACGTAAGCGTGTTTATGCCTGTCGGCAATGTGACCGGCATCTACCGCGAGATCATCAAGGAGATGCTGGCCGACTATCTGCCCGCAGGCCATGACGAATCGGTCGCGCCGCAATATTCGCCATTTTTGCTTCGCCAATACTTGAATGACAAAATGAAAAAGGAAGGGGTATCGGTCTACTTCCATTGTGAATTCGTGGGCACGATCCGCAGCGGCAGAGGGATCGGTTCGGTTATCGTTTCGACGCGCGAAGGCCTAAGGGCGATAGAAGGCGATGTCATCATCGATTGCACGGGCGATGCGCGAGTAGCCATCGATGCGGGTGTACCTTACCGCACGGGCCGCGAGACTGATGGACTCACGCAGCCGATGACACTTATGTTTACGATGCAGGATACGGGAAAGCCAGTAGAGAAGATACTTCCGGAAGGCTGTTATTATTACGAGGAGGTATCCGATCTGCCGCAGGGGCGCAGGTTATATTGGAAGCAGCGCGAAGACGGCGTTTTGCTCATTAATATGTCGCGCGTCAAGGCGAACGGAGCCGATATGGAGCAAGTCAATTACGCGGAGACCGAAGCGCTTAAGCAGGTGTTCTCGATCGCGCATTATTTGCAGAGAACGGGCTTCGAGACATACGCCATCGCACACATCGCACCGCAGACAGGTGTTAGGGAGACCAATCAAATTGAAGGGCTGTACACGTTGACCGAACAAGATGTTGTAAGCGGTACGCGTTTCCCGGATGTGGTCGCCCAAACAAATTACGAGATCGATATTCATAGCCCGGATGCGGGCAAGACAACCGACGAGCGCCGCGTAGACGGCTACGATATTCCGTATCGCACGATGGTGCCTGTTGGCGATATCGACAACCTGCTCGTTGCGGGCAGATCGATTTCCGCAACGCATGTCGCGATGTCTTCGATGCGCGTCCAAGCGACTTGTTATGCGCTGGGTCAAGCAGCAGGTATTGCGGCCGCGATCTCGCTCGAAGACGGCGTGCCCGTTCGCGAAGTAGACATTGACAAGGTCCAGGCCGAGCTTGCCAATCAAGACGCTAGACTGTTAGGCCGTTAAATTAGGAGAAGGGAGATGGCGGGCGATGTATCGATTGCTTATCGTGGATGACGAACCGGCGGTCCGAGCGGGCTTGCGCGCTTATTTCGATTGGGCCGCTTACGGAATTGAAGTGGCAGGCGAAGCGGATGATGGAGACGTGGCTCTTGAGATGATCGCCCGCGATCAGCCCGATCTTATACTAACGGATGTCCGAATGCCGAACATGGACGGTATTACGATGTCGCAGTGTATCTCGTCCGAATATCCGGCCATGAAGATCATATTCGTGAGCGGGCACGACGACGCCGATTATCTTAAATCAGCGATGAAGGTCAGCGCGGTCGACTATATATTTAAGCCGGTTAATTTGCAGGAGCTGAGTACGGTCATCAAGCGCGTCGTTGCCGATCTGGACGCGGAGAGCTCCGAACGGATTTATAAGCAGGAGCTGCTCGTTAAACTAAAGGAAGGTATGCCGCTCCTGCGTGAGAAGTTCCTGCTCTCCATGATCAGAGAGGGTGCGCCGAAGTCGGAATTGGCGGAGCGGGTGTCGTTTCTGGGATTGGACTTGCCCGTGAATGCTTCCTATTGGGTGATGGTCGTCTGCGTGGATGATCTTGCCGATGTGATGGCCAGCCGTTCCGAGCGCGACCGCCAGCTGCTGTGGTATTCGGTGCTGAACATTTACGAAGAGCTGCTGGATGCGCATCTGCGAGGGTATGCCTTCGAGCAACGTACCGGCGAATTTGTAGGCGTGCTGAAGGTGTCGGAGCCCGGCGGCGATTCGGTATCCGAAGCGGCGGAGGCACTGTTTGCGCTGGCCGGCGACCTTCGCTCCAATCTGGAACGCTGGCTCAAGATCGGCGTGACGATCGGCATTAGCGATATGGCAGGCGGCTTATCCGAACTGGCGCCAGCTTACAAGCAAGCTCGCGAAGCGGTCGATTACAAGTGGTACCTCGGCAAAAACCGTATCATCACTATGGACAGTCTGGAGAGCGCAGAGCCGGAGGAAGGCGCCATGCGGAAATACGATTACGAGCTCAATGAGAAGCTGATTTCCGCACTCAAGGCGGACGATGAGGACAAGATTAGCGAAGCCGTGGAGATGATTTTTGCCAGCTTGTCCTACACCCGCCCGGACGGCCTGAAGTACGGCCGCAATCTGTGCATGCAGCTTGTGCTCGCGATCGGACAGCTGCTCATGGAGCTTGGCGCGGGGGACCCCGAACTGGAAGTTATGGAGGGAGAGCTGACAGAGGCGTTGTACGCGAAGGAGACGTTAAAAGATATGCGGGGGCTGATCGAATCGTATCTGGCGACTGTTGGGGAACACATTCGGGAGAAGCGGACTGGCAGGGTGGCAAACGTCATTGAGCGAGTACGCGGGTATATCGATCAGAACTACGCCAACGGCGGGCTTACCGTAGCCGATATCGGCAAGGCGGTCTATTTGTCTTCCACGTACGTCAGTCTCCTGTTTAAGCAAGAGACGGGGCAGACGGTGGGCGAATATTTGACTAAAGTGCGCGTGGATAAGGCGAAGGAGCTGCTGCGCGATCCGCAGTACAAGTTTTATGATATTTGTTACGCGATCGGATATACCGACCCCAGTTACTTCTCAAAGCTGTTCAAAAAGGTAACGGGTGTTACACCTAGCGCATACCGGGGGTCTCATGCGTAGAGCCTGGGTCGCCGTAACCGGCTTGCTTTCGCCGCTGCTCCAGCCAGCGGCGATTCGCCGTTTCTCGATCCCCCGTTCTTGGTTAATCGCGTATCTGCTGCTCATTGTGCTTCCGGCGGGCATTTTCTTGTATGGTTATTACGCGCGTTCCGCGGATATTCTGAGGAGCGAGGTCATCCGGACGATGCAGCAAGCGCTAAAGCAGGCCGGGAGCAATCTCTCCTACCGGCTGGAGCGCATCGAGGATATTAGTGACGCTGCATTCATGAACGCAAACCTGCATTCGTACTTATCCATTAATTCGGATGATCAGTCCATCGGCACACAGATCAAGGTGATTGAGGATTTGCGGTATTTGGTCGAGACCGTACAGTCTAACTCCGACGTGTTTCATGTTCGGGTGTTCGTGGACAAATCTAAGCTGTATGCAGAAGAGAGAATCAATTTCTTTACGCTGGATAGCTTGATGGTTAGACCGTGGTTTCATTCCATCATCGATGGAAGCGGTGGGATCGTATGGACGGGTGTCTACGAGGAGTCGTATCTCGGCGGCTCCAATGAGACGATATTATCTGCTGCCCGAATGCTGCGGGATCCCGATAATTATGACAAAGTGTCCGGTGTGCTCATGATCGACGTCCGTCAAGACATCGTCTCCAATATTTTATCCGATCTTCAGTTCGCCCCGGGCACAGCAGTTTATCTTGTTGCTCAGGATGGCTCAATCGTTTATCATCCCGATGAGGCACTTATCGGCAAGGCGGTTGAACCTCACCTGCTGGATGCGCTGAACGAGGGGGCGGAAGGAACAAAGTTGCTTCTGCTGAACAATGAACAAAGCGACGTGCTGTATACGACGCTTGCGCCGACGGGCTGGAAGCTTGTCGCCCAGGGAACGGAATCCCAGCTGTCGCCCGCTACGCAGCGACAGACGAAGCAGTCAGAGTGGCGCTCGCTGATTGAATATGTCGCGTTGTTTCTGATCCTTCCGTTTGTCCTTCTGGCGATTATCGTGCGGGGGATGAACCGGCGAGTCAATCACGTGATCACCGTCATCCGAAAGGAAGGGAAGGAGGGCAAGGAAGCGATCGACGGTCTGCATGAGTTACCGGCGGTTAATGATGACTTCCATATGCTGGAGCGAAGCGTCGACCATCTGATCCTAAGGGTGCGTACGCTCGTCGAAGAAAACTACAGAGCTGAGATTCGCGAACGGGAAGCCCAGCTGTCAGCGTTGCAGGCGCAGATCAATCCGCACTTCCTTTACAACACGCTGGATACGATCAACTGGATTGCCATCGGTAAGGGTGCGACTGACATCAGTATGATGATCGACAGTCTCGCGAAGTATTTCCGTCTCAGTCTCAATAAAGGAAATACCATCGTAAGCGTTTCGGACGAGCTGAGGCTGGCAGAGGTGTATCTCGAAATTCAGCAGAGCCGATTTTTCGGCTCGTTCGATTTCAAGGTGGCTGCGGGGGATGAGTTGAAGGCATATCGCATGCCTAAGCTTATCTTGCAGCCGATCGTCGAGAACGCGTTGCTGCATGGCATACGCAAGGCGAAGGACCGGAAAGGGCTTATCGATATTACGGTGGAATTGGATCAAAGCGATCTCGTTTTCGTGATTTCGGACAACGGCATTGGCATGGACGAGGAGATGTCACGCAGACTGCTGACGGAGGAGCGAGTCAGCCCTGGTGATCACACGGGCAATGGAAGCTCCTACGGCTTGTTTAACGTGAACGAGCGGATAAAGCTGCACTCTGGTGAGGGGTATGGCTTGAGCGTCTCGTCGAAACTCTGTGCGGGTACCTCTGTCACCGTCCGGATGAAAGCAGAGTTTATGACCTCCCGAGAATCTGAAGAAAATAAAGCTTAGCTGCATGCGATAGGGGATCGGGGTTATCCTGGTATCGTCTACGAGCCGTAATCGCAGAAGACATTCGTTGAGTCAGCCTCATAGAAGGGTGGAGACACAGTATCGGAACCTGTTAAAAAGTCGCTATTATAGCGGCTTTTTTGTTATATCGATACAAGTTCATGTCTCGAGGACGAGAACTTACATCGATTGCCGCAAAGGAAAAGAACATGAGCTGACTATTGATTAGTTAAGTTTCTAGTTAAGTCTACATGCTCATTCATCCATAGCTTGCGAGCACAGCTCCTGAAGATGGCGGCTGACGATCTGCTCAATTGTCTCCGGCGTGTAGAGCTCAGGGCGGAGCAAAGCGAGTATCGTCAAGCCTTCGACAATCGCGGCCAATCTTAAAGTTTCAAGTTGAATGTCTACCGAAGGGAGGAGAAGCTTCGCTTCAACTAGGATTTCGAGGACGGCTTTTGTCAGGTAGTGGAGTCCGTCCGTGAGCTCGTCTTTTTTAGCTTGTAATGCCAGACTCGTGAGGGAGCGGATGGCGAAGACCCACCAGACGCCGCCGGCCGTTCGTTTTTCTGCATCCAAAGGGAGCAGTTGTAACAGAATTTCCCTCGCAGCCTTCATCGGAATAGGGCTTATTTCGAGGCGCTCTTCTGCTCTGGCAACTCCTCTTGTCAAATAATAATCCACGATAAATAGCAACAGCTCGTCCTGTGTTGAAAAATAATGACGCAATGCGCCGGGTGATAACCCTGCCGCAGCTGCAATGGCACGGATTGACGCGAATTCGATCCCTTTTTCTTTAATAATATTCCATGCTGATTCGGCGATCAGTTTTCTTTTTTGTTCGTGATCCACGACTTTCGGCAAGGCTAACGCCCCCTTGTTTTATTTAGCACAATGAATTAAAATAAATAACACACTGTGTTATTTAGAGTTTATTTAGTTATATCGCGTCGCAATTAACACGTCAATAGTACTGGACTTTGTTGTGATTGACGGGAGGGAAGCAATGCTAGAGCAAATCGATGGATTTTTTCGTATTCGTACCACCTGTTATCATTGCAGAAGAGAGTTTTATGTCATTGAGGGGACTCAAGTTTACGACCGTGTGAAACGAAATTTCAATGGAATGCATTGCTGCGAAGATTGCAAAAACAGGATTGAGCTTGAAGCACGATTGCAGTTAGGAAGACGACTGTTGACCGGCAGAGATTAGGTTGCAGGACAGAAGGGGCCATTCCTGAAATGTATGGGCACTCGTCATACTTGCATGTTACAGGCAGAATTCATACTCATAGGGAAGGAGCTTAGCTCCATAGGGTATTACATGCCCGGCAATGTCGAGGGACTAGAACATGGCCACATAGAAAGTCGCTAATTTAGCGGCTTTTTTGTTTTATCGGTACAAGTTCTTATCCCGAACAGCGGACGAGAACTTACACAGCGCCAATGACAATTACCGACAAGTTAAATAATATGCCGCGTTTATTATAGCGGCTCCTTGAGTGCGAAACGTCTGTAAACCGCACCGTAATGCGGTTTTTTAGAGGCTAGTCGTATTAGAAGTTATCCTGGCCGTGCACATCCGAGCACGAAGATTGTTCTTTACGCTCAATGTGTCATCTGCAAATGAAATTAGCTTATAGAGCTAGGCGAAAAGGTAGCATATTTAGCTTGTCAAACTTTTTTATCCTTTATAATATGTAAGTAGCACTTTGACTGAAGTGAGCATTCTTCAGCTGATGGTTTGAAAGCGCTCTCCTAAGTTATCCGGTTGACGAATGATCAGGTGTAATTAATTGAACGTATTTTTTACCAGATGGGTGCAACTGACATTAAAGACAGAATCAGATGGTTAAGGAGGACTGCGTTGGTTACATACAAATGGCGAATCAGGCGGTCGTTGTTCTGGAAAATTTCGGTTTCGTATCTCCTTGTGCTTGTTATCCCCATATTAATTAGCAGTTTTGTATATAAGACAGCTGTACAAGCGGTTAAAAAGGATGCGATGCAGCATAACTTACAGATGCTGGAGCAAACGAGATTAATTATGGATGCCCGCCTTAAGGAGATCGAAGGAATTGGTAGACAGATTGTCCTGGATTCTAAGATGAATTCACTTATGAACGCCAGAGACATTGAGGAGGGCTCTCCGAAACAATACCTTGTTTGGAAATCGGTTCATGATAGTCCAAATTTCCACCCGATCAACACGTTCGTTCTTAATCATTTCGTGTTTTTTCGCAATAATTCCGTGGTAATCTCATCAGATACGGCATTTCCAGATATAGAATGGTTTTGGAAGAGCTTGTTCAGGGACAATGCATCCCTAGACAAACAACAATTTCAACGTATGCTCTGGGAACAGTTTCATCAGTCGACATTCTTGACCGGCAGTCAAGTGACACTGGATAAGAAACAACATCAAGTACTCTATTATCTACATTCGTTTCCAGTGGATGCTATAAATAATCCTCTCGGTGTCGTTCTGATTTTGATTGACCAGTATCAAATCAATCAGTTATTAAGCAAGCTGGATATCGGGGAACGCGGATTGATATATATAAGTGATAATGAAGGCAATATCGTCACATCCGTTACAGGTAAACAGACGAAGATAGCTCCAGAGGAGCTAGAGGGTACATCGAACAAAGACGGTTTTTTCAAAACAGATCATGGGGACCAGTTATATATTTCACAAGTAGTTTCGAGTCTGAATGGCTGGAAATATGTATCGGCTGTGCCTGCTTCAATGGTACTTGCCAAAGTACACCACATTAAAAACGTTACTATGGCAGCAGCGCTCATAACAATCGTATTAGGTACTTTTCTTGCCTTCTTTCTAGGTTATCGTGATTGGAAGCCAATTAAGCAATTGCTTCAACAGTTGCGTGGGTGGATGGGGAGCGGAGAGGAAGGACATACCAATGAGTATAGTTATTTGAAAGACTCCATTTCCCAGTTGATTCAAAATCACCAGCAGCTAAATGAGAAGGTTCAGGAGCATATTCCGCTGCTTCAGCAAGCATTTTTCCGGAGACTTCTTTATGGCGAATTTATTAATGATAAAGAAATAGAAATTTTTCAAAGTAATATTGGCATGGAGTTATCGGACCGGAGTTTTTTCGTTTTGCTTTTACGCCTTGATGAAGGAAAAAGAAACACAAGCGAAGCCTCTCTAGAAGAAATACGCATGTTAAAGATTGTAATTAATAATGCTATTGAAGGTTACATGAAGCATTTAACGTATTTCCAATACGATATCGACGAATATAAATTTGCGCTTATAATCGAATATCATGACGAAGACAAAGAAAGGCAGAATGGGATCGAGGGAGTAATAAAGATTATGCAGAACATAACCAGTAGCCTAGATCATCTTTGTCAAATGAGATTGTCCTTTGCTTTCGGCAGAATTTATAAGGGAATACGCGATATAAGCATGTCTTTTTATGAAGCAAAGCAAGCCCTTGAGTACGTATTGAGTAAAAATCAAGAGCAAAGATTTGCCTGCTATGAGGACATTCCTCAAGAAAGCGATAAGTACTACTTTCCAATAGATCTGGAATTAAGATTGGTAAACAGTATTAAATCAGGGAATCAAACAGATGTCGAACAAGTATTAACACTTCTCTACAATGAAAATTTTGCAACCAGGAATTTATCCTTGCCTGATGCAGAACAGTTCCTTTATTTGATGATTGGCGCTGTATCTCGGGGAATAGATCAAACAAAAGATATGGCAATTCATGAACTGTACATCGAAATACAGCAAAGAAATGAAGTCATTGAAGAGCTATTTATTAAAATCGGGAAAGCATTCCTCCGTTATTGCGAAGCAATTCATTTCAATGATCAATGTGCGAAGACTGAATTGCGAAATCAAGTAAAGTCATTTATCCAGCAAAACTTTGTGCGCGATGATTTGACGCTAGCCATGGTCGCCGACGAATTCAGAATAACAGAAACAATGATGTACCATCTTATAAAGGACTATGTGGGGATGACATTTAGTGACTACATCGAAAGCTTGCGGATCACTCGAGCTTGCGAACTGCTTAGAAATCGAGAAGTTGCGATCAAGGAAGTTGCACTGATGGTCGGATACAGCAGCGATCGTTCTTTTCGAAGAGCATTTAAGCGAGTAATGGGAGTTTCACCGATGGCCTATTCCAGTTAACCAAGAATAAATGAGTTTAAACAGATGTCCGTTGCTCTGGTCTCAAAACCAGGCAAAGGTCATCTTTTTTTTGATATTAACGAGTTTTTGACATGGGTCCGCCCTTTACAAAATGTCCTCATCAGCATCGTTGTTGTCAATATTGCTTAACATCACCTTTTTAAAGAAATGTCCGCTCATTAAATGATGTCTGTTGTGTACATTAACTTTTCCATGATAGTTTGAATTACAGTTTCCTATGACGAGTGAAGGGAGGTGAACAAATTTATGAAAGCGAATACGGAATCAATCCTACACAAACCACCGATTAGAGTTAGAATGAGAACCGGCTTTAAAAGAATGCTGAATCACTGGCCATTGTATATTTTGATTTTACCGCCGATCATTTATATAGCTATCTTTAACTATGTTCCAATGTACGGTGTCCTTCTCGCCTTTAAACAATATCTGCCTTTGGAGGGCATCATCGGTAGTCCATGGGTGGGATTCAGTCACTTTGAACAATTCTTCAGTTCCCCGTCCAGCTGGAGAATAATAAAAAATACGATTCTTATCAGCATATACTCGCTAGTCGCTGGTTTTCCGCTACCGATCCTGCTGGCTGTAGCCCTGAATGAAGTTCGAATCAAGTGGTTTAAGAAAACGGTACAAATGTTAACTTATGCGCCGTATTTTATCTCCTCCGTCGTCCTGGTAGGGATCGTGATGCAAATATTGGATCCACGTATTGGCCTTATCAATCAATTCATTCAATTATTCGGCGGGGAATCGATTAATTTTATGGGTGATCCGCAATCGTTCAGATCGATTTACGTTTGGATGGGAATATGGCAAGGAACTGGGTATGGGGCCATCATTTACTTAGCGGCGCTTGCCGGAGTAAGCAAAGACTTACAGGAAGCTTGTATCATTGATGGTGCAAGCAAGATAAGACGGATATGGCATGTTGACTTGCCAAGCATCAGACCAACTATTGTGATCTTACTCGTACTAAACGTCGGTGGCATTATGAGTGTTGGATTTGAGACCATTTATTTAATGCAAAACAATCTGAATCTTTCTGTTTCTGAAATTATATCGACTTATGTATATAAAGTGGGACTCATCAACTCTAACTATGGATTTTCTACTGCAATTGGTTTATTCAACTCTGTAATTAATTTGATTTTACTTATCACCGCCAATTTTACAGCTAGAAAGTTAACGGATTCCGGGCTCTGGTAGGCGTGGAAATTGAAAAAAGTTCAGAGGAGTGGCATCGTGAGCAAATTGATTAAACCAACAGTTGGCGATCGAATTTTTGATGTATTTGTATATGCTGTACTATGTGCGGGGTTTATTATTGTGGCTTACCCACTCCTGTATGTTTTAAGTTCATCCTTTAGCGATCCACAGGCTGTTGTTTCTGGTAAGGTGTGGCTTTTTCCGGTAAAACCAACGCTGGAAGGCTATGCTGCCGTGTTCAAAAATTCGCAAATTGTAACCGGATTCATGAATTCATTATTCTATATGATTGTTGGTACGACAGTGAATATCGTTATGACTGTACTAGCGGCTTATCCACTATCTCGCAAAGAGTTACAAGGAAGAAGCGTAATAACACTTTATTTTGTCATTACAATGTTTATTTCAGGGGGATTAATCCCCAGTTACTTACTTGTTAAAAATCTGGGATTGTTAGATTCGCGCTGGGCATTGATTATCCCTGCCGCCATGTCCGTATGGAATGTAATCATAACACGAACGTTCTTCCAGGCAACCATTCCGCAAGAGCTTTATGAAGCAGCACAGCTAGACGGCGCGGGTGACTTCCGCTTCCTCGTCAGTATCGCAATCAAACTGTCAGCTCCGATCATTGCTGTCATGGCGCTTTATTATGGCGTAGGTCATTGGAACACGTACTTTAATGCACTCATTTATTTAAAATCGCCCGATTTATTTCCTTTGCAAATCATATTAAGGAGCATTCTGGTGGTGAATAATATCGATCCGACCATGGTGGTAGATTTTGAAGCGCTTCAGCGCAAGCAAGGTCTGGCCGATGTATTAAAATACTCTGTGATCGTTGTCGCTAGCGTTCCGGTTCTGCTCATTTACCCCTTTGTACAAAAATATTTTGTTAAGGGGGTCATGATTGGCTCGATTAAAGGCTAGGCTGAAAATTTGTAGGGCGTGACAGGTTGAAAACAAATTGATGTGGGGGGTTACAATGAAAAAGAGACTTCATTTGATGGTTTTAATTATCCTTGTTTTTGCAATCACGGCCTCAGGATGCTCTTCTAACAAAGCGAATACACAGATTCCTGAAGAGCGTGAAGAAGCTGCTGTTGGGGAGACATTTCCTATTGTAAAAAACAAAACAAAGCTCAAATTTTTGGTTGTACAAAACCCGATGATCATCGATTACAAAAATAATGAATTTGTTAAATGGTACGAAGAGAAAACCAATATTGAGATCGAATGGGACGTCATTCCGTCTGATTCAGCCACGGAAAAGGTAAATCTGATATTAAACAGCGGTGATTTGCCGGATGCATTTTTTGGGGTTACTTTTAATGAGGAACAATATGCCGTGTCACAGCAGATGTTTTTGCCATTGGATGACATGATACCCACATATGCGCCAAACTTCGAAAAAGTTATGCAGAAGCATGATGGATTGAAAGGCATTATTACGGCCACAGATGGAAAGATATACGGCCTGCCTTCATGGAATGATTGTTATCATTGCAGCATGTCGAAGAAAGTTTGGATAAATAAACATTGGATGGAGCAGCTCGGGCTGGAAGAACCGAAAACTACGGAAGAATTTTATCAGGTATTAAAAGCGTTTAAAGAGAAGGATCCGAACGGCAATGGAAAGGCTGATGAAATTCCGTTTGCCGGAGCTGCAAGCGGTGGATGGAATACCGATCCAAACATATTTCTTATGAATGCGTTTACCTATAGCAGTGCGGATGACTTAAAACTCATAGTTAAGGACAGCAAAATAGAAACCATTGTGAATACACCGGAATACCGCGAAGGGCTGTCTTACATCCAAAGATTATATAAAGAAGGTTTGCTATATAATCCATCGTATACACAAAATAATGATCAATTGAGACAATTGGCAGCTAACCCGGATGCCGAAATTTTAGGAGCTTTCGTTTCAGGAGCCAATGTTAACATTATTGATGAGGCAACCGTTGGACCGGAACGATACAGACATTTTGTCGCGCTGGCGCCGCTGGAAGGTCCTAAAGGCGTTCGATATGCGACCCATTCGAAGTATGATGCAGCCATCCCCGGATCGTTTTATATTCCTGCTACAAGCAAAAATCCGGAAGCTGCGCTTCGGTGGGCCGACTATCTCTATACTTTTGAAGGAGCTATTACGAAGAAAGTAGGGCTGAAAGGAGTTGGATGGGAAGAGGCCAAACCGGGAGATGTAGGACTGAACGGAAAACCGGCTTTATCGAAAAGACTTATTCCTTATGCCGAGGAACCCCAAAACCATTCTTTGATGCACATCGGGGTCGATTATGCACCCGAGGAATTCCGGTTCGGCGAGGCGGTGGATCCGAATGTGGATCCCTTTACGGCTGAAGGGCTGGAAAAGTTGTTACGTGATGAAACGAAAAATAAATATGAACCGTATGTACCGAAAACCGATGCATTATCTGTTTTACCACCAATTAAATTCAAGGCGAATGAGAGTCAACAAATCCAGACAATATCCGTTGAACTAGCCAACTACGTAAAGGAATCAGCTGTTCGCTTTATAATGGGTGATTTAAATCTCGATGCAGATTGGAATAAATATGTTGAGAGTTTGAACAATATTGGGTTGGAACAATACTTGGAAACTTATCAGAAAGCTTACGATCGTCAGTACAAAGAATAGACGCAATTCTAACGGCAGTTCTCCAAAATCTTTTAATAAATGAGGACCCTAACTAACGGGAAGTGATCGTTGAATAAAGTAGAGCAGGCAGTTGGTCAGAGGGGACTGAACCCATAACGCGTGACAAATTAAAAACACCTTCAAGAGAATGCAACCATGTCGTAAGATATGGGGACAACTTTGGAGGTGTTTTTGCATTGGCAACAAGAGTCAGCAATCCAGTAGAAGTGAAAAAGAAAGCTATTGAAATGAGGTCGGATGGGATTCCAGTGAAAGAAGTCATGGACAAACTAAATATACGAAATAAGACACAAGTGGATACCTGGATGAGATGGTCCCCGTCTCACAAACGAGGGTCAGTCCCTGTCTTAACTGGAAATTTTTTTTTATAGTGTGTTAATCTGTAGTGGACTCCATTTAAAAAGAGGGATGTTACTTGAAAAGAAACGTATTATACATTGAAGATAACGAGAAAATAGGCAGTTGGGTAAAGGAAGAATTGGAACACCGAGGGTTTTCGGTTCAGTGGCTGCTAACTGGTGAAGGAGCCGAAAAAGAAGTCAATCAGCACGACATCGTTATATTGGATATCATGTTACCCGGTTTAGACGGATTTACTGTGGGAAGACGATTAAAGAAGACAGCTCCTGCTATTCCTATTTTGCTGTTAACTGCTCGAACATCGATAGATGATAAAGTAGATGGTTTGCAATTTGCTGATGACTACGTAACGAAACCATTCCATACGGATGAATTAGTTGCAAGAATAGAAGTATTAATCCGTCGTAGCGGTGGATCAACATCCGATCGAATTTCATTAGGAAATCAGATTGAAGTAGATCCGGAAGGTCAAATGATATTTGACAAACACACAGGAGAAGAAATTATTTTAACAGGGAAACAGCATCAAATCTTAATGTACTTCATACGTCACCCTAATCAAGTTTTAACAAAAGAACAAATTTATGAAGCTATTTGGGAAGAAGCTTATATAACAGGCGATAAAACACTGATGGTGCATATCCACCGGCTGCGTCAAAAGCTGGAACGTCATCCCGATTCCCCCGAGATTATTGAAACGTTGAAGGGTATAGGCTATCGGGTGAAACTATGAAGCAAAACAGATCATTATTTCGTCGTTTTCTAAAAGTACATTTTCTATTTATCTTTTTTCCTCCCATTATGATTATTTTCATCAGTGCGTTTTTTGGGGTTTCAGATATCCATGATAAAAATGTAAATACGTTAAATCTGTTTTACGTTACCGTACTAGTGCTTGGTTTTATTATTGTCGCATTTGTGATCTTATCTTGGCGCTTCTTCTTGAAACTTCAAAGACGTCTTGCCCGCTTGCAAGAAGTCATGTCATTTTCAGCTAAAAACAACTCGTTTCCTAAAACCATATCTGTTCAAAATGATCGTATGGATGAGATAGACCAGTTAGGAAGTTCTTTTAATTGGATGATTCAACAGCTTGAAGACAGTCGCAAACGAGAATATGAAGAGGAGTTATTACGACATCGACTCATTGCGAATTTATCTCACGACTTACGAACACCGCTTACCATTTTGAGAGGACATGTCACCCGTTTAAATAAAGAACCCATGAGTCAAGAAGGACAAAACTCGTTAACGGAGATCAACCATACGATTACAAGAGTCGGAGATCTGATGGATGATTTACTGTCCTATACATTGCTTACCTCGGGAAAACATCCTTTTGTGCCCGTTTCAACAGATATTGGACGTCTAGTAAGAGCATCTGTTGCTGCGTGGTACCCTGTATTTGAAGACAAAGAAATTCAGCTTGATGTTGATTTACCGGGAGAGGAGACTTTTTATTGGGAAGCAGATCCGAATTGGATGACACGGGTTTTGGATAATTTATTTCAGAATATTCTTCGCCATGCAGCAGAAGGGAAATATGCAAACATTGTGGTTGATGTAGAAAAAGAACAGATCATTATTGCAGACAAAGGTCCAGGTTTGGATAACTCTTCCCATGAGCATGGGGCAGGGATTGGTTTATCGACTTCAAATTATATGTTGAAAAAAATGAAGCTGAAAGCTGACTTTACCTCAAATGAAAATGGCACAAGAGTAGTTATTGGTAGAGCGTAACCCAAAGGTAACCCGGAAGTAAACACCATGATAACCGTGATGTAACTTTGCTACTTTATAATGAGAGCCATAACAGAAAGGGAGTGTTATGGTTGCTTGAAATTAATAACTTAGTCAAACATCGCGGATCTCAAGAAATCTTATCGGGTATCAGTTTTAAAGCGAGACCTGGCAGAGTGACTGGTTTTTTAGGTCCAAATGGGGCAGGTAAAAGCTCAACGATTCGCATCCTGCTTGGATTAGATCGCGCCACATCAGGGAGTGCACTCATAAATGGCAAGCCATTCTCAGAGTTAGATAATCCCTTAGTAACAATAGGTGCTGCACTTGATGGATCTGGGGCCCATCGTATGCGAACAGGGCGGGCACACTTGCGCTGGATTGCTCGTGCCGCAGGATTGTCTAACTCACGTGTCGAGGAAGTTTTGGAAATCGTAGGTCTTACTAATGCAGCTGACAAAAGAGTGGGAAAATATTCGCTTGGTATGGGGAGAAGACTTGGAATGGCCGCTGCGCTGCTGGGTGATCCCGCGATATTGGTTCTAGATGAACCCGTAAATGGGCTCGACCCGGAAGGAATTCGTTGGATCCGGACATTTTTACGCAAACGGGCTGAGTCTGGCAACACGGTGTTACTATCCAGTCATCTAATAGGAGAGCTTGCAGAGACAGTCGATGATGTGGTTATTATTAAGCAAGGAACAATCGTTGCAGATGGAACGTTGGACGAAGTAATAGGTAACCATTCCACGCTGGAGAAAGCTTTTTTTGCCCGGACATCTGATCATGCTGGTGGTGTTGTATGAGAGCATTCAACGCGGAACTATCTAAATTGTTCTCCCTGCCGGGCATTTGGCTTGCCTTTCTTGTTGGAGCATTTTCTCCTGCGGTCATAGCCGCCTTAGACAGTATAGCTCAAAAAGAGGAGATTATAGCTGGAGTGAGCACACGGCTTTTGGAAGTTGGCTATATTGGACTAGCCCTTGGTGTACAAGGTGTCATCATCCTTGGTGTGCTTGCTGTCAGCAGCGAGTATTTGACAGAGAGCAGTGAATCTGGCGGAGGACAACAGATTACAACAAGTTTAACGGTTGTTTCATCAAGGCTTCAATTTTTGCTGGCAAAAGCAGGCGCTGTGACAGTAATCAGTATACTGCTTTGTATTGTTGCTATCATGACAACTGTGTCAGCCACGCATCTTGTTCTTGGTGAGTATTCCCCAGCATTTGAATGGTCGAAGCTGCTCGGTGCAGTTTGTTACTGGACATTCACTGCTCTATTAGCATTCGGGATTACTGTACTAACTAAGAATGGCACGATTCCGCTTGCTGTGCTCATCATAAATACATCCGTTGTTTCATTTAGTTTCCTGCTTTCTAAAGTTACAAAGTTAGCGTTATACCTACCGGATCGGGCTGGCCTTGAAATGTTTATGTTTCTGAGCGACAGATTCCTCACCCCGTTCATAGGCGGCATAGTCATGTCTGCCTGGGTAGTCGTTCTTTTCATTGCTGCAGCTATCGTATTCCATAGGAGGGACGTTGCTGCATGAGTGTCCCTTCTATTAGAAAGATAACACAAATCCTTCGTGCTGAACTGGATAAATTAGCTACATTACCATTGATATGGCTCACTCTTATGGGTACATTCATTCTTAATTTAGGATTAGCCGCAGCTTTTACTTCTATAGGTTTACAAGGAGCAATAGGGACGCAAAAAATACTGAATATAGGTTTTGCTTCGATGGGTTATCTTCAAGCAGGATTCATTATTCTTGGGATCCTAGCTACTTGTTCAGAGTATATCGGTGGACAGATTCGAACTACGTTAGCTGCGATGCCTTGTCGTGGGATTCAATTATCCATGAAGCATTTGGCATTGGCAATCATAACGGTTCCCGCGGCCTTTATTATCGCTGCATCCGGTGTACTATATACTTATTTGATGATGAAAGACACAGCAGCAGCGATTGATATAGATACCATGGTAGAAGCATTAGCAGGTGCAACAGGCTATCTGACACTAACCTCACTTCTCAGTGCAGCTATAGGTGCTTTATTAAGACGAACCACTCCTGCTTTAGTGGTGCTGCTTGGTTATTATTTCGTTGTCAGTCCATTATCGAGAAATCTTCTGCCTAGTATTAAAATGTATTTTCCGGATACTGCAGGATATTATATGTATATGCCGCCTTCCTCTGATGTAATAAATGTCCTTTCACCAATGCAAGGGACAGGGATTTCAATGATATGGACACTGATTTTTATTACGGCAGCTATTGTATTTTACCGTAAACGAGATGCTTGAGTGTAAGTTTCAGCCATTCAAAAATATAACGCTAGTGATTTTTTAGAAAATTTCTGAAAAAGTACGATGGTCTATATGATAGATGTGACGGAGTACAAAAACAAAGTCTCATTGAGAGTCTCATTGAAAGTTGTAGATGGACAAGAACCTAGACCCATAGAAAGTCGCTAATTTAGCGGCTTTTTTGTTTTATCGGGACAAGTTCTTGTTAGAACACGATGACAAGAACTTGATAACATTCCCGATATGATTTGATCGACGGCGACACGCCCTTATATTGAACTAACGGGCAGATTAGATTAGCAATCTGTAAGAAACAATCCGCACGGAAATGTACTATATTATAGTTTATGTAGCCCCCTAAAGTCTAAAGAATAAACGACAACCGCAAACAAAGGAGTGAAGTTATGAAATTATTGCTCACATCTGCCGGCATTAATAACAAAAGCATACACAATGCGCTAGTTGACATGCTGGGCAAGCCGATCGCCGACTGCAATGCCCTGTGTATTCCCACCGCGATGTACGGACACCCCTGGGTAGGCCCCGGCGTCAAAGCCTGGCAATTCATCAGCGGGAATTCCGAGAATCCCATGGTCGACCTAGGCTGGAAGTCTGTCGGCGTGCTGGAGCTCACAGCGCTGCCAAGCATCGACAAAGACCGCTGGGTGCCGCTAGTAAGGGAGACGGACGTCCTGCTGGTTTCGGGCGGCGACGCCCTCTACCTGTGCCACTGGATGCGGCAGTCCGGACTTGCAGACCTCTTACCGTCTCTGCAGGCAGTTTATGTGGGACTGAGTGCCGGGAGTATGGTGATGGCACCTAACATCGGGGAATTCTTCGTTGGCTGGACTCCACCCACTGGCGGCGATGACGCGCTGAGTCTGGTTGATTTTGCAATATTTCCGCATCTGGATCACGAAATGCTGCCGAGAAACACCATGGCTGATGCAGAGAGATGGGCCGCCGGGATGCAAGGGCCAGCGTATGCGATTGATGATCAGACCGCGATCAAAGTGATCGACGGAACGGTTGAAGTTGTCTCCGAAGGGAATTGGAAACGTTTTTCGCCCCTCCTATAGGAAGAGTGGAGAAGTGCACAATGGAGAAAAGATTGCCTCATTGTCCTCTAGTATTTCTCCAAGCTACACCAGAGGAAAAACATCGCATTTAACCTTGTTTTGATAAAAGGCTAGAATAAGAATGAACAAAGGGATGATAAGCTATGCGGGCAAATGAGGAATTCAAACTGGAAGAAAGGCTGGAAGACATTACGGGAGTTACTTGTATTTACGTACCGGTAAGTGATGTTTATGAGTCTATTAAATGGTATCAAAAGAATTTAGGGTACCAACCTGCAAACATCGATCATGTTGAGCCTGGGATGGTCATGGCTGTTTTGAATATTCCCGATCGGAATGGAAACCTGCCTTCGCCTGGTTTAAGGCAAGTTGTACCCGCTCTGTTCCTTCACAAATCAGACGAAGAGGGCGGGCGATTACGCTTTTCATGGTCATTGGACAACGGCAAGCCCTACGCAATTGCATGTTTTATTACACCACGGATCGAAGAGCTATTTGAACGTTTTAAGAAAAACGGAGTGAATATTTTAGGAGAACGGGTCACAAGCGGACCAAACATAACGTTTGCTGACCCTGACGGCAACATATGGGAAGTTTGGCAGCCTTTAATCGATTAATCAGATCAATTTCGCTAACGGAAGCTGAATAAAGAAGAGGAGGCAGCCGGTCAGAGCGATCGGTTGTTTTTTTAAAATGTCGAGGGACAAGAATATGGACCATTGAAGTCGCTATTTTAGCGGCTTTTTTATTATATCGGTATAATTTTTTTGCACATGCCTTGGTACAAGAACTTGTACCGATTACCGATTAGATAGATTTATTTGAATATTTTTGAACGATCGGTCGTTAAATTATTGACAATGCATTATGATAATCCTTATAATGGCATTAATTCAGATGAAGGGAGCCTGAAGGTTATCAAGAAAAGAGAGATAACATCAAGTCATATCGTCCAAGCGGCATATGAGCTGTTTGCAGAGCATGGGATAGAGAGAACGAGTTTAGGCTTGATTTCTAAAAAAGTAGGCATAACGAAATCCTCCATATACTATCATTTTGCAACAAAGGAAGAGTTGATTAGCCGAACATTTGATTATATTTTTAGGGATCATTATTTTGCTGCTTACTTTAACGCTGAATCCGTTAATAAAGACAATTTCGTAGAAACGATAATTCGGGGCGGTTTAAATATGCTGCCAAGCGATGATGAAGAGTATCGTTCAACATTAAGAGTGCTCAGTGAGTTCACGATGCTAGCCGAGCGTGATGAGCAATTTAGAGCTCCCTTATTGAAAGTTCAACAAGATTTTATCAACGGTTTCTGTGATTTATTGTCAAAAGGCAGTGATCTGGGTCTAGTTGAACCTACAAAAATCGAAGTCAGTGCTAAAATTCTTGCCCTTCTTATTGATAATTTGTCTAGATGTAAGATGATGAAGATGGATTTGGAGTATCAGATGATTTGGGAAGAAACGGTTAATAGAATTATTATTCGAGAAAATACATAGTTAACTTATAAGGAGGGATCCGGTTGAAACATATATTGATAACAGGTACATCAAGAGGTATTGGTGAATCGTTGGCTAATCAATTAATCGATAAGAACCATCACCTTATATGCATTTCTAGAACTACGAACCAACGGATTATCGATCTAGCCCAGGATAGGGACTGCAGAATTGATTATTTTAATTTTGATTTAACAAACATTGGCGAGATTGATCAACTTTTTGAGGACATCTTCCGTCAAATTGAGCTTTATTCCAACGATGAAGCGATCTATCTTATCAATAATGCTGCCATGTTGACTCCAGTGAGCCCAATTGAACGGATAGAAACGGATAAAATAATTGAGAACATCCATTTAAATCTATTAGCACCAATGATAATAACAGCTAACTATCTTAAACGTACCCAAGATATGAATGTGGACAAAAGAATTTTAAACATATCCTCAGCATCCGCAAAATATTTATTACCCTCACAAAGCTGTTACAGCACTGCAAAAGCTGGCCTTGACTCATTTACCAAAAGTATAGACATTGAGCAAAAGCTCGTGACATATCCAGCAAAAGTAGTCGCTGTTTATCCAGGTATGATCGATACCCATTTACAATCGGAAATTCGATCCGTAAGTAATGATCTTTTCCCATATGTTAATGAGTTCATTCGATTTTCTGAGGAAGGGAAGCTACAAACGCCTGAATACACTGCGCACAAATTAATTGAGATTCTGCTAAGCGAAGATTTTGGTAAGAATGTTGTTATAGAAACCATGGATCAATAAAGGCGAGTGAAGAAAACCTGCGAGACAGGTCGTTTATGGGTGTGATTTGATAGAAGAAGGAGAGGCATTCCAGCGCTTCTCCTTTTCTAAGAACCCATTTGTGATTAGCAATCCGTAAGAAACGACTCAAGCTGAGTTGTCCTATAATGTAGTTAATGTAAGAGATCCCTCATGAACAAAGGAGAACTGAAAATGAGAAAACTCGTTCTATTTTTGCACGCATCGCTTGACGGTTTTGTAGAAGGGCCGAACGGTGAAATGGACATTGGCTGGGTTGCTTACGATGCTGATTTGGAGAAGCACGCGAAAGAAATTCTGAGTACTGCCGACACTGTCATCTGGGGACGTGGAACTTATCAGATGATGCACAGTTACTGGCCATCTGTGCCCTCGAACCCATCAGCTTCGCAGCATGAACTTAATCATGCCGAGTGGATCGAAAAGACAGCCAAAATCGTTTTTTCCACGACGCTGGAGAAAGTCGAATGGAACAATTCCAGACTGGTGAAAGAAGATGTCGAGGAAGAGATCAAAAACCTCAAACAGCAGCCAGGCAAGGATATGGTCATCCTCGGCAGTCCTAGGTTCGCACACTACCTTATGCAGCTTGATTTAATAGATGAGTATAAAATTACGGTTTCTCCCGTCCTGATCGGCAGCGGGTTGCCGTTATTCCAAGGTCTCAAGGAGAAGGTCAATCTTAAACTTATCGAAAACAAGACATTTGATTCTGGAGCCATAGGCCTCGTTTACCAGACGGTTCGATGACTCTGTCTCCAAGAGTAGATTACGCTAACGGGACACGATATATCTCAATGAAGACATTGAAGAGCTGGCTTGTTATTCAGACACGTGTCAAGAGACAAGAACATGATGAATTTGAAAGTCGCAATCTATGCGGCTTTTTTGTTTGAAGAATAATTCCCAATATGATTTCATCGACAGCGGCAGACGCCCTGTTATTAAACTAACGGGCAGGATAGTCCAATCGTTTCGTGAGTACCTTAAAGCATATAAATTTATGAAAGCAGGGAAGTACAAGAAACACGTGGAATAAATATACAAATTATCGGTATTAGGAGGTTGAGAAATGTCGTTTCCGGCACATATTGTATCGGCAGGCGGAATTGTAGAAGATGGAATTGGAAATATCCTGTTAGTAAAAGCCCACGACGACGGTTGGGTATATCCTGGTGGAATAACTGAAGTTGGAGAAAACCTGATTGATGGCGTGATCCGTGAAATTAAAGAGGAAAGTGGAATAGACGCCATTGTTAGCCATTTAATTAGTGTTGTTTCGAATACAGCGGTCCATAAGTGGTATGACGGTGAAACTGATGTTCCTACGAAGGTCATGTTTGATTTCGTGTGCAAAGCTGTGGGTGGAGAGTTAGCTGAATCGACTGAAGAATCTAGCGAATGCAGGTGGGTTCCAAAGGAGAATGTTCTGGATTTGATCACTTTACCCGCAATCCGCATGCGTTATGAAGCTTATTTGAACTTTAACGGCTCTGTGAATTATATGGAGTACGTCACTGCGACAACGTCAGAATGCAATGTTAAGCTTCGAAGGAGTGTTTAGTTGTAGGTGTTCTTAAATCCTTAGGAGGGTGACACAATGAATGATACTTGGAACCCCGAATCGCCAGGTGTGTTGCGCCTTCCTTCAGGTCGACTCGTCCGCGGCCGAGCACTCAGACGTCCACTTCCCCAAGGGCATCAGCCCACTTTTGCACTCTACCTGCTCGGACGACAACCAGCGCCCGTTGCTTGGGAAAGCCGCTGGATTCCTTGGCCGGACTTCTGGTTGCCAACAAACAAGGCTGCAGCCGCTGATGCACTTCGGGAAGCATGGTCTCGGGCTGAAGTTGAACGGGTTGAGATCGCCTGTGGGGGAGGGATTGGGCGAACGGGTACGGCACTAGCTTGTCTCGCTGTGATTGATGGATTACCAAATTATGAAGCTGTCGACTATATTCGGCTGCAATACAGTCCACGAGCTGTTGAGACGCCTTGGCAACGCCGCTTTGTCTCTCGTTTCAAATAGGAAGGGCCCTATAGGTGGAGGATAACGCCAGAGAGCCCTGCAAAAGCCATGCTTCTGTATACACAAAGGCTTTAAACTGGAATATGGTGCTGAAGCTAAGAATGTTGTCGAGTCCCATTAAAAGTCGCTATTGCAGCGGCTTTTTTGTTTTATAGGTACAAGATGTCCCGTGCCAAGGACATGACAATGTTTAATGATTCTAATAGCCATAACCTGTGAGGTTTTGTAAGATACGACTTAGTGCCTGAACCTATGTGTTTCAAGGTTACCGCTTCCGTATTTATAACACAGAAAGCCACGAGGTCTGCTTGGTTCATTAGCAATATTGGAGGGTTTAGAAGACATTTCATCATAGTCTGTGACCCGGTAGAGGGTCATGAATGTTTCATTGCTATTCGTTAGTAGGAAGTCACGAGTTTGTATAAAGCCTGTCGTAGAGAATGTATATTGAGCATGTAAACCAATTTGGTGTAAAATCTACTCAAGCAAAATGATAATGATTATCATTATTAACAATAAACGAATTGTTTTGCTACAAAACATAAAACTTATGGGAGTGAATTAAATCATGGTAAGATCGGGATTTATGAAAACAGGATGGATATCACTTATAACGGCAGCAATGATTACGGTGACAGGCTGCGGCTCGACAGGCGGTACTACCGATCAGCCTGGACAGGCAACCGCAGCGCCAAGCGAAGCTCCGCCTCAGACGGAAACGCGCGTCGTAACCGATGGCTTCGGAGAGGTAGAGATTCCGGCAAATCCAAAGCGAATCTCAGCTCTTTATCGTGAAGATTATTTGGTTGCGCTTGGGGTAACTCCTATTGTGCAATATTATAACCCGATGTGGGGCAAGCAGGATTATTTGAAGCTGGAAGTACCGTTGTTCGACGTGACCGGCAGCATCGAAGCTTTGCTTGTGTCCGAACCGGACTTGATCATCGGCGCCGGAGAGGTTGATGCAGCACAATACGAGCTCTATTCCAAGGTTGCACCGACGTTCCGCTTGCCGGATGACGTACTAGCGGATTCGCGCAAAACATTGACCTTAATCGCCGAATTGCTTGGTCTCAGCGACAAGGCGGAGCAGGTTCTTGCCGATTACGAAGCCCGTATTGTCGACGTGAAGACGAAGCTGAACGCGGCGATCGGCGATGAAAAGCTTGTTGTTCTGCGGATGAACGTTGTAGACAAATCGATTAATATTTTCGGCATTCATAACACGTTTGTCGGACAAATCTTGTATGAGGATCTTGGTTTGAAGGCACCGGGGCTCGCCGAGGCGATGACGGAGGGCAATATCGTCTTGTCGAAAGAGGTCATTCCGGAGCTTGACGCGGACCATATTATTTTGCTTCCGTCCAACGGAACGTGGGAGGAAGAGAGCAACGCGAAAGCGCTTGAGGAAATGAAGGCAGATCCGCTATGGCAGACCGTTCCTGCATTTAAGAACGGCCATGTATATCCCGTAGAGAGATCGTTTTGGCAGACGGGAGCCATTACGGCCAACGGATTGAAGATGGATGATTTACTTCGACTGCTGGCTTCTTAGCAGGACATAAGCGTGATTAAGTTCATTGGCAGGGCTCATCGCCATAATTGAGAAAGAGCCGCTTTTCAACGATGGTTGATGGGCGGCTCTTTTTGATTTACACTATGTTCATTGAGAATGAATATCAATTAAAAAGGGGTTGATAGTAACGATGGATATTGATCAGCGCAAACAAGCTGGGACTGCCCCTTTAGTCCATTATGTGCTGCGATCAATCCGCTTGATCGTTGCGGGCGAGCAAGTAGAAATGAGTGATTTGGACGGCAGCGATAGAAACGATAAGGAAAGCTTTGAACTGCTCATTATAATGAGCGGGACGGGACAAGGAAAATGCTATTTGCAGGGTCCTGGGAGATCTTTATCTATTGATCAAGAGATTATGAACTGCAGCTATTACCGTGTGTGCTTCGTAACGAGCGGATATGATGCAGCTTCGAGCTTGCTGCCGGATAAGCAAGAGCTTGCCTGCGCACCTTTCGCGAAGACGATGGAGCTGCTTGATGAGATATATGGACTCCGCGGGGCGAGCGACGAACTCGAGCTGTTCCAACGATTTGTAAGATTTCAAGAACTGCTGCTTTTTCTATTCCGTCAAAATGCTCCTGCAGCCGAGGATAAGGGAACGGATATCGAGCGGCATGGGATAGAGCTCAGCATACGTCATATTCATCAGTATTACCGTGAGATTCTGACCGTGGAGGAGTTAGCCTCCCTCGCAGCCATTGATCGCTGGAAGTATACTCGTCTGTTCAAAGAGGCTACGGGTCAAGTACCGCTTCAGTACTTGAATGAAGTACGGATTAATGAAGCTAAGAAGTGGCTGGCAAGCACCGATGACAAGCTGCTCGATATTGCACTGAATGCAGGTTTCAACAATGAATATTATTTCAATCGTCGTTTCAAGCAGACGGTAGGCATATCGCCCGGACAATACCGTCGCAGCCGCAAGGAAAAGCTTAGAGTAGTAGCGCCGTATTTGGAGGATTTCTTGGTCGCGCTGGATATGCAGCCTATCGCCCAGTACTGGCATGCGAAATGGGGCAAGCAAGACTATCTAGGCTTAAACCATATACCGACGTTCGACGAGAACGGCGGCAACTTTGACGCGCTTTCCGGTTATAGGCCGGATTTGATATTGCTTATGGATCGTTATGAGCAACAGCAATATTCTCAGTGCCGACGCATATCCAACATATGCATCCTGCGTGAGCAGACCAATAATTGGCGTACGCTGCTGCGTACCGTCGCTGATTATTTCGGTCGGACAGAGTTGGCCGAAGATGCTATCGCAAAGTATGATTTCAAAGCACGGAGTGCGAGTCATACGCTGAGTCAGGTTATAAAAGGTGAAACGGTCGCTTTTTTGCGTATCTCGGCGGACCACATCATTCAATATACGGAAGAAGGGCAAGGCTTTGTTTCGACTGTTCTCTATGGAGATGTTGGCTTGCGTTCCCACTCCGCAGTAGGTGTAGCTTCAAAAACGAATAGGCCGGGCATGTTCAATCTCTCTGTAGAGGACCTACGCACGTTAACCGCGGATCATCTGTTCATTACTTTCGATAAGTGGCATAGCCAGGCAGAAGGAAAGGAGAGGGAACTGCTAGAGCAGCCGGAGTGGCGTGAGCTGCCCGCTGTACGAAATAACCACGTTTACGAGGTTGATTTTCTAACTTGGATGAATAACGGAATTATTTCCAACGGTAAAAAAATCGATGATATACTGCGTTCTTTAGCTTGATTCGGTTTTCCTTGCCACTGAAAAGTCTGCATTCTCCATTTTGTATTTTGTATAAAGCAACCGTCGATTTTGTCCATTGTTATTATCACCTGGCTGAAGCTACAATTATATTGATAATGATTATCACAGCATGAACTTTACATGAGCCGGCTTGAGGAGGATATCAATTGACTGAGCAGCTTGAATTATACGATGTGACGATTATCGGCGGTGGTCCTGCGGGAATGTATACTGCCTTTTATAGTGGAATGCGCGATTTGAAGACAAAGCTAATAGAAGTGAAAGACGAGCTCGGCGGGCGGATGCTTATTTATCCCGAGAAAATGATTTGGGATGTTGGCGGGGTTCCGCCGATCCTATGCGAGAAGTTAATCGCCCAATTGTCGGAGCAGGCGAAGACGTTCGACCCGACCATTGTATTCGGCCAGCACATCATCGGACTGGAGAAAAAAGCGGATTCGACGTATATTCTGAAGGCGGCAACGGGGGAGAAGCACTGGACTCGCACGGTCATTCTGGCTATCGGCCGCGGCATTCTGCGAATGGCGAAGCTGGAGCTGGAAGGGGCTGAGCACTATGAGGTGTCCAATCTTCACTATACCGTGCAAGAACTAGAGCCTTTTAGGGGGAAACGAGTACTTATTTCGGGTGGGGGAAACTCCGCTGTCGATTGGGCGAACGAGCTGGTTCCCATCGCTGCTGAGGTTACAGTCGTACATAGGCGCGACCGCTTCGGCGGACATGAAAAAAACATTGTTCGAATGAAGGAGTCTTCTGCCGATGTGCATACGCCATATGAAGTCACGCAGTTATACAGCGGCAACGGAAAGACGATTGAACGGGTGACGATTACCCATACCGAATCAGGGGACTCGCGCGAGATAGAAATAGACGAGGTTATCGTCAACCACGGGCTGAAGTCTGATTTTACAGGTATATCTGATTGGGGACTGGATATGGACGAATGGAACATATTCGTCAGCCCGAGACTTGAGACGAACTTGCCGGGCATTTTCGGGGCTGGCGACTTCGCCAATTACGAAAGCAAGCTTAACCTCATTGCAGGAGCGTTCACGGATGCGGCCTTAGCGCTTAACAGCGCCAAACGGTACTTGGATCCCGAGGCGCCGAGAATGGCTTATGTATCGTCGCATAACGAGAGGTTTAAAGAACGGAACAAAGCGCTTGGCGTATCCGATAAATAGCAGGGTCTGCTATCATTAGGGCGGACGGGAAATCTATCCTACCTTTATAGGGTGCATGAGAGTTTGCACTGGAGTGGGATTGGTGTCCGCAACTATATCGATTTTGCCCGAATCATTTAATCGAACAAGTTCTTGTCCTCCGGCAGATAATCGCTTATTGTGTTGAGGAACAAGAACATAGTCCCATTGGAAGTCGCTATTAGCGACTTTTTTGTTTTATCTATCGGTACAAGTCCCAAGGCGAGGAGTAGAACTTGTACCGATTGCCGAGAACACTATAACAAATAATACAAACCCTACATAGATAATTTGAGTTCACTAGATATTGACTCTACCTTAAGGTTATGGTTTATGATTTAAATGAAAGAGGAGATTTAGATTTATACGACAGGTTATGTAGAGCGAGAAACGGGCATTTCTGAAAGAATAATAGCTTACTATAATGGTTTAGGTCTCCTCTCACTAAAGAAGAAGCATGGGAAAATGGTGGTCACAGATGAATAGATACGTGATTTAAATAGTTAAGTCCAAAGGTACGCTAAGAACAAGAATATAAAATAGACTGTAACTATTACATAGGAGGAAATCATATTGAATTCTTGTGTTAAATGTGGCGCCAAGCTGTCGAAGGAGAATACATGCGAATCGATATTCAATGAATTTATGGCACTTGAATTCACCGATCCTAGCTATGGGCAGGTGCACTTTCTAACTGTTGCCTCGTACATGGTTCAACATGAAGGCTACAGCGATGAAATGTATGTATGGGTGCAAACCGCTTTGCGGAAGCATCTGGAGGAAGGATATCCTACGGAGTCGATACGTCAAGATATGGCAAGTGGACCAGGAAGCACGAAGGGTATTCGAAGGCCGATGAATGCAATACCGCTACCTAAGATAGCTTGGACCATGACAATCGCCGATGTTGCCTCTCGAATGCGTGACTCCGATAGTTATTGTAAGCTTGTAGAGCAGTGGGGGCGTACTACACTGAGAGAAATGGGCCCGTTGGTTATGAAAAGTAATGATTAAACTAACGGGAAACGTTAGCAGCACCATGACAAAAGGCTGTTGAGTTGATGTCGGGGGAGAAGAATATTGTCCCATAGAAAGTCGCTAATTTAGCGGCTTCTTGTTTTATCAGTACAAGTTCTTGTCTCTATTCGAAGACAAGAACTTGTACCGAATGCCATAAAGGACAAGAATATGTGCCGATTACCGATTAGTTGAGCACGTCTACGACAAATATATTCTTGAAGAGGAATACTTGCGAGGTATGAAAACATCCTTTTGAAATGAAAAACCGAACAGTAAGCACGTTTTGCTATCTCGTGTTCATCACTCCTCTTTCTCAAGATTCTGTTCGATGTAATCTAATCCTCCATTCAAGTTTTCGAGCATATTCATCCAACGACCTCCGTCATCAAAAGAATAGCACCCCCTTTTTCGAAGGGGCATTTTCCTTTTCAGGAGAGGTGTAAATGAGAATGCAAAGATGATGGAATGATTCTTATTACGAACTCGGTGATGAGCTATTGAGTTTAATAAATAACTAAAACGCGGCTGCCAGCTTATTCCGGCAGCCGCGTTGCGCTTACGAGGAGTTAAGGTAGTTTTGTGTTACAGACATCCTGGTTCTCAGGAGTTACTGACGTCAGCGCCGATGACAAATACTAAGTCACGGAATTGAAGGATGGAGGAAATAGATTTTAAGTTCTTGTCAACTAGAACTCATGCTGTTTGATTTGCATAATATGCCATGGTGGTTATCCAACCAATTTTCATTCAAAAGGATCCACGGGAAAGGATGATTAAATTGGTCAGGGGAACAGTTATCGTAAGGATTAACAGATCGGTTCCGAATAACGTCGTTTTTGTAGACGGATGTGCTCAAGGCGGCAGTTCACTACTTCAAATTCCTAATGGAATCTCTGCGATATTCCAAAGAAGATTAGTAAGAAAACGTGTCACCATAAATGCCGAAGCCGGACAAAACTGTCCAGGAGAACAGTTTAACAATTTTTTGGATGTCAGTCCGGCAACCGCAAGAATGTTTGGACTGGTTAATCGCCGATTTTTGTATACGCTGGAATTTGACCCAAATACGAATGTTCTAACCATAAGTCTTAGAAGAACTCAAACCATCGCTCCTTTCGGCATTGAACAAGTCGATGTTAATAGAGACAATGTATTTTTGGCTGCTGGACTCACTAGCAACGCACTCAATTTGCCGCCAGACAATACTGTGATAACGGTAAGAAGGGCCGGCAAAGAAAAGAAAATGAAGGTTCGACTTTTCGCAGAGGGTGAAGCGGGATTTAGTGATGGGTTTGAAACGAGTCGTAGGACTGCAGCATTTTTTGGCTTCACATCCGGCAGGAGGTTTGTTCTGAGCTTTAATCAAATCACTAGAGTGCTGGAAATTCGAAGTGTAGGCGGAAAATAGCAGGTTGAACCAACCCTACAAGCAGAGAGCCTTCAAGCAGTTGCGCTTCCTTTTGCGAGCTAAACGTGGTAGTTTCGGATTGCTTCTTTTAAATAGATAAATATGAACATTCAATCAACGGGAAACGTTAGTCCAACAACGTAAGAGTGGCTGTTCTATGCGAACGGCTGCTTTTTCTTTAAGCTAACAGGAAACGATAAATCAATAAATTACAAAGAGAAATAATACTGCAGGGAACCCCAAGTTGCGGTAACTATTATGGTGGAATTTTACATAAAAATAGTTGCAATAACATCCTATATGGCTTATTATGAAATTAGTTGCAATAACATTCTATTCAAGGAGAGAGTAAATTGAGCGAGCATTGGAGACAACCTGAAAAGGGCGAAACGGAATCGCACGGCCAATACATCTCAGCCATCTATCGCCACATGCAGATATTGATCTCAGCCGAGCTGGCGCCATATCGAATCGGAAGCGGACAGTATATATTTCTGATGGCGATTGCTTTTCAGCAGCCAATTACGCAGAAGGCGTTAAGCAAGAAGTTGCTCATCGACAAGACGACTACCGCCAAGGCGATAACCAAGCTGGAAGCAGAAGGATACGTGCGGAGGGAAGCCGATCCCGCCGATAACCGTTATCAGCTGCTCTATTTGACAGAATTGGGACGTGAAGTGGTTCCGAAGGTACAGGAGGCGCTGGACCGCGTTAAGAACAAAACCCGGAAGGGCATTACCGATGAGGAGTATGACTTGTTTGTAGACCTGCTTAAAATTGTGCTTCGGAATCTGAGCGAGTAGTAGGAGATGAAGAAATGAGTGGGAACGGAGGGGCAGGCTTGAGCGAAGAGCTGTTGACATGGTCTGGGGTTACTATGCGCCCTCATCGGTTCGGGGGGTTAGAATTTAAGTTGAACGGCAATGAAATTGGGCATCTTCACGGAAACCGATTGTTTGACCTGCTCATCCCGAAAACGGAACGCGATCGATGGATTGAAGAAGGGAACGCAAGGCCGCATCATATCCCGATTTGGGCTGGGTATCCGTTTATTTAATTACCGAGCAAGATGTTGCACATGCCATTGAAATCGCACGTTCTAAATATGATCAAATAAAATTAGGAGGATGTAAATGATGATAGCAAATCCGTTCATCGTACTGGAAAATTGCAAAGACGAAATCAAGTATTATCAAAGCGTGTTTGGTGGTGAGATTGCCATTCTTCGCAAGCAAGGAGAAGAGGTGCTTAACGCGGACCTGCATGTAGAGGGGGTAACCCTTAAGTTTGCTGATACTCAAGCGGCAAAGCCGGTAATGAAAGGCGATTACGTGAGAGTTTTCTTAAGAATCGAGACAGAGGAGGCGTTCCAGAGGATCTACGGAGAATTTGCGGCAGGAGGGATTATTAACTCGGAAGCATATGAGGCTCCGTTTAACGGACTGTTGGCTATCGTTACCGACCGAAACGGCGTGTGCTGGGTGCTGTCCTATTATCGAACTTAATGCTGAGAAGTCGAGAAGCGGAGTCGTCCTATTGTGCGACTCGTAGACTCTTTAGGAGCTGGAACAAGTATTGTTTCCTGTCGAGGGACAAGAACATAGTCCCGTAGAAAGTCGCTAAATTAGCGGCTTTTTTTGTTTTATCGGTACAAGTTCTTGTCCCGAGTAAGAACTTGTACCGATTACCGTAATGCACAAGAATTTCAAATGTCAGCCCCGGATGTTTCTCCCCAATGATTCGCAATATATTCGTCAAGAATTGCGCAGAGGCGAAGCCGGCAAAATCGGATCGTTTAATTTTCTGGTCCCTCTCATTGCGATCGTGATCAGCGTTCTCTTATTGGGAGAAACGATTACGACCAAGATGGGGGTGGGACTTATTCTTACCCAATATGGTCGTATTCGTTCGGAGACAGCCCCAGTATCACGGATTGTCTTTGCTGCTATTACTTGCGATCAGATGTTCTGACCACCCGAGACTTCGATTCTCTGCGCATTAACCCAGCGATTGTCGGATCCAAGCAGGTTGGCGACTACAGGACCAATGTCCTCAGGTACGCCGACTCGACCAAGGGCAGTCATCGAGGCAAACGTGTCATTATAAGCAGGTATGTCGCGTACAGAACCTCCTAGAAAATCGGTTTCGATTGCTCCAGGTGCAATGGTATTAGCGGTAATGCCTCGGTGACCAAGTTCTTTGGCCATATAGATGGTTAGAATCTCGACCGCGCCCTTTGCAGCGGAATAGGCAGAGAAGCCAGGATAAGAAACGCGAGTGAGTCCCGATGAGAAGTTCAAGATACGACCACCATCTGCAAGAAGCGGCAGAAGAGCCTGGGTCAAGAAAAATACGCCTTTGACATGCACATTAAACAGGCCGTCGAACTGAGCTTCTGTAGTTTCGGCATAGTCTATCATTTCTCCGTGGCCGGCATTATTCACCAAATGATCGAAAGTGGTACGATCCCAAGTTGACCGCAGGGTCGAACGTACTGTCTCAACAAAGGCCGCAAAGCTGGCAATATTTCCAACATCAAGTTGTAATGCCACTGCTTTACGACCCAAAGATTCGATCTCAGAAACAACAGACTTTGCTTCTTCTGCTTGGCTACGATAGGTCAAGATGACATCACCGCCATGACGGGCAATACTGATGGCAGTATTGCGACCAAGTCCACGGCTACCACCAGTGACGATTGAGATATTATTCATTGTAACTTCATCCTTCCAGAGCTCATTTTTAATTACGTTGTTATCATAGATTATAAAGTTCACTTTAAGTCAAGACTTTTCCACTGAAAAAAAAGTGTATAATGAAACAGTGAAATATTTGATTTAATCCTATCTTCCTTCTTCTTTCACAGCATAAATTTGGATTATTTAATTGGATATGCCAAAAAATCAGTTAAAGTTTACTTTAATTAGGAGGCGATGAGTTTTATTTATGTTGACTATAAGGAAAGTGACTGAATTGACAGGAATAGCGGCTCCCACACTTCGATATTACGAAAAGGAGGGGCTGCTTCCACATGTGAAGAGAAATGAAAATGGGAAGCGGTTATATGACGAAAATGATTTAAGCTGGATTCACTTCGTTACTGCGCTTAGAGCAACAGGAATGCCGATTGCCCAAATTCAGAAGTATGTCTACTTGTATAAAGAAGGGGATTCGACGATTTCGGAACGAAAAATGATGATGCTCCATCATAAAAAAGAAATTGAGAAAAGCATAAGAGAGCTATATCTTAATTTGGATAAAATAAACTATAAACTTGCTCTATATGATGTAATAGAATCTCAGATTGAACGAACTAACATCAAAATTTGATTATGCCCTAATACAAAGTCGCTGATTAGCGACTTTGTATTTTTGTATAATTTCATCCGAAAAATCGGTCAAATTTAATGAACTTCGACGATGTTACAAATACGGAACGATTCCAAATTGCGCGGGAGCCCCGACAACCGTTTCATGGCATCGAGTAGGACGTACGGATGCGCACATCGGTTTTTTTAAGATAAGGAGAGGACGAGAGGAACATGAATGTGGAAGTGTATAAGTTAAATGCTTTTGCGAGGGGCCGTTGCGGTAAACCAGCAGGCGTTGTCTTGGAGGATGGCCTTTCGGACCGGTATAAATGCAAAGGAATTTAATGTTCCTCAAGAAATTTAATGTTCCTTCGGTTATGTTGAAAAAGCCGACCATTCAAAGAATTAATGGAGGCAGTCGAGAAATGTTCGAGACACTGAATCATGCGATTACAGCGAATCAACTGCATCCGGTCATCGATCGTGTGTTTCCCTTTGGGTTTTGGAAAAATTGCGATTAAGCTATAGTTAGTCAGGCTGTCTTATGCGCGTTTTTTATAGTTATACAACATATGGATTCGGTTTGAATGACAGGCTCATTCTTTAAAATAGGGCGTAATCCCTCTTGAATATAGGTTCTCCACTAACTTGAAAAATTCTTCTGACGATAAGTCGTTTTGACGCTGGAGCCAAAGACGAAATAGAGAAAGGGAAGTTGTGAGGTAAAACTCAATGAAGTATGGCGTTAAGGAATGGTTTTGCGGAACGTTTAATTCTAATTGATCCAAAGTGATTTCTTTTTTTAAGCGTTTTAAAAAACGGGTACTTCCATAATCACCCAAAAGGGCATTAAGGATCAGGAGATGTTCTCTTTTATCCAGACAATAGAGCGTATCTTGAACCGTATGCATCGATAGCTCTTTATTCGCCAATTCTTTTTTCATGTCATTTAATAAGTCATTTTCAACAGAGTCTAACAATTCGTAAATGTCAGTAAAGTATTGATAAAAGGTGCTGCGGTTATATCCTGACTTATTCGCAATTTCCTGTACCGAAATCTTTTCAATCGGCTTTTGGCTATATAACTCACAAAAAACTTCTATAAACGTTTGTCTTGTTTTCTCCGTTATTTGAGGTTGCTTTTTCATGATACCCTCCTACTAGCCAATAAAAATATCATCCGACAAATTCTAAAATACTGATGGTTGATCAAGGAATAATAAAGATTTATGATCACATCATACAACATGTTGTCTGATAATCCAAAGGAAATGTTAATAAGTAGGGGTGGTTTTCATGTCAGCAAAACAAGACAGAATTTTAATTTTTGGTGCAGGTGTCATCGGGAGCATGTACGCAATGAAGCTTATTGAAGCAGGGTTTGACGTTACGCTGTTTGCACATTCTAAAAGATTTAAATCATTAAGCGAAAATGGCCTGCAGTATACAGAAAAAGGTTCAGTTAAATCTATACAAGTGAAGGTCATTGATTCGCTCGAAAATGACGATATATACGATTTTATTTTCGTCACCGTTCGTTATGATCGGTCCGAATCAGCGTTGTTAGCGCTAAAAGATAATCAAAGCAAACATATAGTTACGATGACTAGTAATTCAATTGGGTTTTCTTCGTGGCTGGATATTGTAGGGGATCGACTTTTACCTGCTTTTCCCGGCTTCGGCGGACAGATTAAAGATGGAGTATTGCATGCTCGATTTCTACCAAAGATTATAGCGGCAACTGCATTTGGAGAAATGAATGGTGAAGTGACTGAACGCATCGAAAAACTCGCAAAATTATTTAAAACAGCAAAGCTTCCCTACGTTATTAAAAAGGATATGCAAGCGTATCTCATCACGCATTCCGTATCAGATATTGCCATGTTGAGCGTTTTGCAGTCTGAAAATAAGATAATTGACAAAAAAAGAATCGGAACCAGAAAGACGGCACGCCAAATAACAATCACTTTAAAAGCGTATCTATTGGCAATACAAAAAGCTGGCGTTTCAATTGATCCACCCATGCTTAAAATGGTGCTTAAATTTCCAAACTTATTTTTGGATCTTTTCTTTATGACATGGCTACGAACTAAAATGGTTAGGGATATGATGTTGCCGGATTATGCGAATAATGCGAATAATGAGATTGTGCAGCTGAGTCATGATTTAATGAAATTTTTAAATCAAAATGATGTCAAATCGGAAATACATCTTCAGTCATATTTTTGTTAAAAGTATTATGGTGATGTTTGATTTATTTTCCATTAAATCCTTCAATTTCACAGAACAATAAGCGGATGCCCGCATAAACGGAGGTACAAAGCTAAACTTGCTGCAGGCATTAAGCTAACGGACTGTTTATTGGCGGATCGGCATTTCTTGTCATGCGAAGGCATAAAGAAAAAAGAACTACTGAAATCCGCTTGATCGTCATATCGACGGTTTAGCGGATTTTGTGCAAAGATGAATTAAATCAACTTATACATAGCAACCGCACCTCTAAATCGATAGACTCTAGTTGAGGTTGTTGTGATGAAGGACGGCCAGCTCATACGAAGGGGTGTAACGAATGAACGAAATCATAAAGAAGAAGCTGCTGGACAAAAATGAACTACTGATCAACATGGTGATCGAACGCGCAAGAAGAGATTTTCAAGACGATATCGCAATTATTGGGCTTACTGGTTCGTTTAGCACCGGGGACTTTCACGAAAAGAGCGATCTTGATTTAATTATCATAAATAATACGGAAAGGGGATGGGGAATATCCGATTGCTTCATCTTAGATGACGTTGGCTATGACATCTATTGCACCCCATGGGATACAAGAATACACGCACAATCCATCTTAGAGAGTCCTAACGTGTCGAGCCTAACCGAGCTTAAAATTCTCTATTATGCAAAGCCTGAGGATTTGGAGAAATTGAACGACTTTAGGCAAAAAGCTCTTGATGCGCTTGCGGAGCCGATAGGAGAAGCGTGTCTTAATCGAGCAAAAAAATGGATCGATCTGGCTAAGCAAGCATACACCGATACGATGCTGGGTGATAATATCGGTTCAGTGAGACATGCATCTGCCGGCGTTCTGTACAATTTGGTCAATGCCTTGGTCAGCATGAATAACACGTGCATCAAACGAGGTGTCAAGCGATATTTAGAAGAAATACGCTCGTATCGCCATGTTCCAGATGACCTCGAATCCTTATACATGTCTGTCATCGAAGCTCATACCATTGAAGATATCCGAATTGCCTCTTTTAATATGTTGAAAAGCGTTACGAGGTTACATAGCAAGATGTGTGATAACTTCATTGTTAAACCCGCTCCGACTTTTGATAATCTGAGGGGAACTTACGAAGAATTGTGGTGCAACTACCGCAATAAAATCTTGAACAGTGTTAAAACGAACGATGCCTCCTATGCCTTTCTTTCGGCCTTTGGAGCACAAGGATATCTTGATGAAATGGCTGCGGAGAAAGGGACCAAGAAATTTGATCTTATGCAGTACTTTGATGCAAGTGATTTATCAGTAATGAAAGAGAAGTTCCTTGAAATGATGGATGAATATGTAGACGAATATGGTAAGGTCGGTAGAGAAGTCGAACGTTTTACAACCATCGAGCAATTATATGACCATTATATCAATCATTGATTTTACATCCCAGTTCGTGTACTATCTTTGATCATGCTTGACACGATCAACTTTTTTATCTAAGGTCCATATAAATATCAGGCGCATTCCCGTTATTTAAGTACTCGTCCATTTTTTTCGATATTGATGCGGCGTGATTCCCATTTGCGACTTAAACAATTTGCAAAAATAAGAGCTATTCGTTAATCCGATCTCCTCCGCAATAAGCGAGATCGGTTTTTTTGTAGTCGCTAGGAGCTGTATGGATTGATGAATCCTTCGGGCTGCTATGTATTCCGTGATGCTGATCCCTGTCGCTTCTTTAAAGAGATGTGATAAATGGTAGGGAGATAGATGCAGCGACTTCGCCATGTCGTCCAATCGGAAAGGAATCGTATAATTGGTCTCAATCCAGGTTAAGATGTGCTCCACCCGATGATTTTTACGGGCTTGGTAAGTTGAACTCCGTACTTTCCGCTTATCCCAGATTGGTTTCAAGGAGCGAAAAAGTGCGACAAGAAACAGCGAAATTTCTTCATGTTTTTCCGTGTCGGACAGCGTCGGGAATCGATCGTTCATGCTCTTGTATGCACCTTCCAGATACGGGTCGTCGACCTCGTATAAACAAGGGAAAGGAAGATTGCCTAGATAAATAAAATTGTAAAATTCATGGAGAGCGGGCCACTGTTTAAAATAAGCCTCAAACACCGTCGGTTCAAAAATCGCAATCGAACGTTCGAAGCATTGATGATCGTCGTATTCAAGCTTTAGGTGGTGGAGTTGACAGGGCTGAAATATACAAAGCATGCCCGGTTTAATCTCATAGCTGTTGTTGTTAACGATCATGGTCCCCCTTCCTTGATGAATGAACAACACTTCAAGGCCAAGATGGGAATGGAAAGTCTCTTTATGCTCGTAATTTTCGCTTTTACGTCTATAGGCAAAGTACAAGGGAGAGATACTGTAGTTGCTTGCAACGAATGACAACTTGTTTGCCTCCTTCTTCCTCGTCTTCGTACATGCATTGAATATACCATACAATCCGCAATCTAGCGTTATTTTTCCCCCATAGCAAAACACATTTACAAGTTTGCACCGCATATAATTTTTTATATAAAAAATAAAGTTGGGAGGTAAAAAATAACGTATGTTAAAGGTTGCGATTATAGGTACGGGTGCAATTTCGCCCAGTCATATCGAAGCATATCTGCAGTTTAAGGACCGCTGTAAAATTGTTGCCTTATGCGATCTTTACCCAGAGAAGGCTGAAGTAAGGCGGGATCAGTACGGACTGGAGGCTAAAATCGCACACGATTATAAGGAACTGCTTCAAGACGGAATCGATCTCGTGTCCATTTGTATGCCTCCGTACGTTCATGCGCAGGTTGCGGTCGATTTCCTGAACGCAGGAAGCCATGTCATTGTTGAGAAACCTATGGCAGCGTCGCTTAAGGAATGTGATGACATGATCGAAGCGGCACGAATTAACGGCAAGGTGTTGTCCGTGATCGCCCAGAATCGATTCAGAAATCCGATTATGAAGCTGAAACAAGTGCTGGATAGCGGTCTGGCCGGCAAGATTCTGCATGCCCAAGTGGATTCTTTTTGGTGGCGGGGCCATAGTTATTACGACTTATGGTGGCGCGGCACTTGGGAGAAAGAGGGGGGAGGCCCTACGCTGAACCATGCCGTACATCATATCGACGGATTGCTGTGGATGCTTGGTCGTCCTAGCCACGTACAAGCCTACATGGCTAATGTCGCGCATGACAATGCCGAGGTTGAGGATTTATCCATCGCGATGATGAAATATCCGAATGGAGCTTTGGGGCAACTTACCAGCTCGGTCGTCCACCACGGAGAAGAACAGCAATACATCTTCCAAGGACAGTATGCACGGATTTCTGCCCCGTGGCGGGTAACGGCTTCCACTTCCTTGCCGAACGGATTCCCTGATCGCGATTTGGAACTAGAAGAAAAAATCCAGAAATACTATGACGAATTGCCGGATTTGCCGTACGAAGGTCATACTGGTCAGATCGACAATGTGCTGAGCGCGATCGAGCATGGAACGCCGGTGCTCATCGACGGAGAAGACGGCCGCAGCACGCTAGAGTTGATCATGAGCATCTACCAATCCGCAAGCATGGGAGAGAACGTGCAACTCCCGCTACAAAAGAATGATCCCTTCTATACGCAAGAGGGTGCTCAACTAAACGTTCCTTATTTTTACCAAAAGGGCAAGAGCATTGAGAATTTTGAGGATGGGAAGATCACGACAGGAAGCAATTATGGCGAAAAAAAATGATATGGGCGGAGGATTATCATGATGCAGAAAAGCGACGGAATGAACTATGCCCCGAAGGGGAAGCCCAGTCCGGTGGTGAAGCCGGGTGAATTTATCATCGCCGCTGTTGCGCTCGATCCGCTTTTATGGCGGCAGAACTGTGTCTGAAAGCGCAGCAGAAAGCTATGCGGATAACGTAGTGTGTTTACAGGATTTCTCTACTATGTGATGGGATACACATTTACTCATTTCAATTCAATTTACAATTTGACATGCTGTCATACCCGTACATAGCCATGCATATATATCCCCGAGAATGTAGGTATGGGAGGCGGGTCAATGGACGGTAACAAAGCTAACAATCAGGCAAACGATCGAAGCTGGCAGAGAGGCAATGCTCAATCACAATGGAGTGCTATGCAGTCGCCGGAACACCATTCGCAAACGGTGGGGGAACGGGGACCGATTCTGGAACAGGACAGCATGCTGCATGAAACACTTGAAACCTTTGTCCATGAAAAGCTATTAGAGCGTCCGGTCCACGTGAAGGGGTTTGGTGCCATGGGTTATTTTGAAACCCTTCACTCGATGGCCGCTTATACGAACCTGTGCTTCTTGCAGCAGCCGGGACAACGGGTACCCGTTACAGTTCGTTTCTCACTTGCGGTCAGCAACAAAGGGACACCCGATACATCCCGCAACGTGCGTGGATTCTCGACGAAATTTTATACCGAGCATGGCGTGTTCGACCTGCTCTGTAATCATATCCCTGTGTTCCTCGTACGAGACCCGATCCGGTTCCCTGAGTCAATTCATGCTTTCCTGCCATCACCAGTTAACAATCTCATCGATCCGAATCGATTCTGGGGTTTCATTGCTACAGCGCCAGAGGCAACCCATTTCGTTGTACGTCTGTACTCGGACGAAGGGACGGTCAAGAGCTTCCGCCATACGCCAGGACACAGTGTTAACACCTATGTTTGGAAAAATGCACAGAACGTCCGCTTCTACGTCAAATATCGCTGGATTCCGTTGGCTGGAGAGCAATATATCGATGCGCAAGAAGCAGCTCGTTTGGCTTGCGAGAACCCGGATTATTCGGGTAAAGATCTGTATGACGCGATTGCCAAAGGCACACCGGTCCAATACGGGCTGTATTTGCAGTTGATGAACCCAGAGGATGAAGCGATGCTGTCGTTCGATCCGCTGGATGACACGAAAGTGTGGGATGTGCATCAATTCCCTCTGCTGCCGGTTGGTCGACTCGTATTGGATACGAACCCTACTGATTATCAGGAGCAGATCGAGAAGCTGGCATTCTCCCCGTCAAATCTTCTGGATGGTGCCGAGCTGTCCGATGATAAAATGCTGCAAGGTCGCAGCAATATTTATTGGGATTCACAGCGGCATCGCCTTGGATCGGATTTCCGCAAAATTCCGATTAACCATCAAGCAAACTGGTCACCGACTGAACAGGTAACGAGCGGGGCAGGTCGTTATGTAGCCGGTCGGCTCGTTCGATCCGATATTCCGAAGGCCGATAATTTCACGCAAGCGGGACAATTCTACCAATCGCTCACACAAGTTCAGCAGGATCATCTTGTTCAGAACCTCGCTGATGACTTATCGGCGGCTTCTCATGAGATTCAAAGGGTTGTGTTAGGCTATTTATTCCAGGCCGATGCAACATTAGCCGATAGGGTAGCACGTCAGATCGCCGCACCGAAGAAGGGATGATTCACGCAATGACATGAAGGAGAATGAGGTCAACCAATCCATTCGGTTGGCCTTTTTTGGATCATAGCTTTAGGTATATGTAGCCAAAAAAAGAAATCATGTCGAGGGACTAGAACATGCTCCCTTAGAAAGTCGCTAAAATAGCGGCTTTTTTGTTTTATCGGTACAAGAACATGAGCCGATTACCGATTAGATAAGCATCTAACTATGTATACCAAACAATCTAACTGGCAGTTTTGCGTAATGGGTGGTCATTATTATCAGACAGATGGGGAATGTTTCCTTTATAATATTTAGGTGACACTCCATTGCACTAACGGGACATGTTAGTGCAATTCCAATTGGTCAGCGAATATTTAACTAGGTTTAAGAAGTTAAAAAGATAAGGGCGAATGATGTGCCAATAGGGTAAAGCCAGAGAAGAGAAGGAAATGGTGGAGGGATTCAAATGATAAACATAATTGAAGAGCTTAAGAAGATGTCCCAAAAAAGAGGGTATGAAAATAAAGACGATTTTCAACAGCTGCTGGAAAGATGTAAGGATATAACGTTGTCAAATGAAGATGTTGAATTTTTAATAGAACTGTATTTTAAGGCTAAAAATTTGTACACTCGCAACACAATATTGAAAGCACTTGTGTTCTGTGAAGATATTGATTTAAAGGAATTCTTCTTAAAAGCGTTTAAAAAAGAGCGCTACCTAGATATGAGATTGACTGCAATTCGAGGCTATGCAAAGTATGCAACTGAGAAAGAAGTAGAGAAACTAATGACTAAATTCATTGAAATTCTGATGAAGCGTCCTGAAAGCACGCCTTATAACTATCAAGAATATGAGCTGCTTCGCTCTACTTTTGGGCTGCCGTATTTAGTAAATCAATATGGATATGCTTGTTTTGTTCAGGCATATGAGCAGGAAGAGAAACAATATCATGCCATGCCAGATGCTTTCAAAGGACATTTTACTTTAAATGAAAGAGGGGATATTGTCCAGCTTCGCTCATTAGGAGAAAGCAAGAGGATGCTTGATGAATTTAGAAGCAGAGGTAATTGAAGTTTGAAAGGTAGTGACACTAATGATGAAACAACAACTGTTGTTTAAATTCAACAGATTCTCAGCAAATGAAGTTTTGACGGCATGGGAAAACGCGGATAAATCAAAAGATGTAATACTATTAGAATCCGCCCATTCGGATTGGTCAATAGAAGTAGACGGTTTCCAAAATATCTCTTATCAAATGTTTGAACACTTTCTATCTAAAATGGATGTATTTGATAATGGAGTGCAGCTTTATTGTAAAGAAGTCTATGAAAACAGTAATTTTAATATAGAACATTTTATCGTGTCACTGCAGTGGATTTCATTACATGAAAACTCTATTACACTGGGATATTGGGGAGATTATGTAAACGTAGAGCTAAGATCCATCATAGAGTGCGACAATGGCATCTGGGAGCAGAAAGACATCTATTATCAATAGAAGCAAGATGCTTATATCAACGTGATCTGCTGCCTTCTTGTTCAACAAATGGACAGTGAGGCCCTGGTATATTAACGGGAGGTTTACTGTGAAAATAAAGATTAAACATGCGATGCTTTTGGCAGTTAGTATTGTTTGGGTTGTTATCTTAGTCGGGTGTGGCAACGACAATGAGTTAACGATTGATCAAGTGGACGTTATGGCCAAGGTAATGGCGGACGGTGACTTATATGTGGAAGAGCTATTCACTTACACAGTACAAGGAGAGTATGAAAGAATTCCTAGATATATGGACAATTTCGGGGGAGCGAATATTGAATTTTTTGAAGCTTATGTACCGCCGAATGACCGAGAGCTCGGTAATCTTGGTTATGTTAATTTGGAGCGTTATCCGGTCTATTTAAGAACTAAATCGGGTTCTTATTACATCGAATTACAAGCTAAAGATGAAACGAGGCAGATCTATTATCGCTATAGGCTTGATCGAGAAGCTGTGAAATATGACGATCGTGGAGAGCTGGATTGGACCGTACTCAAAGATAACAGGTTTGATCATCGCAACGTAACCGTTAGGGTATATACGGAACAGCCTGCAAAAGAGAATTTATCTGGATTTGCTTACGATCGCTCAAGAGGCAGCTTGACAGAAGTAAACAATCGTTGGATCAGGTACGAAAACGCGCTATTACCTGAAGGGGATAGTGCGAGGCTGAAGTTGTATTTCCCCCCAGAGGTGCTGACGGAGAGGGAAACAGAAGAGACCTCAGCCTCACTCTCGGAACGACTGTTAGCTGAACAGAAGCTTCAGCAAAGATTCGAAAAGCGTGAACATTTACTGAAAGCGGGTCAACATATCAGCCGCTGGCTGACCTATGCAGCCATAGCAGGTATCGTATATTATTCCCTTTCACTGCGTAGGATTTCATCCTGGTGGAGGGGGAGGAGGATCAGCTTCGAAGATATCGCAGCGATGGATCCAATCGATATGATTTACCTTTTCCGGAAGGGAAAGCTCCGGCTTGCAGATGGGCTGGCCGGTGTATTTTCGCTGCGCCGTAAAGGTATGGTGAGTCTTTCCTTAGTGCCATCAGCTATGCGATTCCAGGAAGATTCGAGAGCGCCGAAGAGGCTTCCCGAGTTTACATTCAAGGGTAATCGTACAGCCCTGAACAAACCGGACCGTTACTTGCTTGGTTGGCTGTCTCACGGTACGACTGTCCTGAACCTGGATAAATTTTCTGGCCCTACGAAAACAGAGCGCAGGAATAAAGCGACTATGGGTAAATACATAAAGCGCATGAGAAGTCTTAAAAAGGGACTCAGCCGCTGGCAGGAGCTTGTGGAGACTGAGAATAGCAAAGGGATCATGTACAAGGAATACGCGGCGAGAAAAGTCATCATGCCGGCTCTAGCTCTCATACATCTGGTTTTGCTCATCTATCTGTACATTGCAGACGTAACACCTTGGGGATGGGTAGGAGTATTGGCCATTGTTTTGGGCGGCGGACTCATATTAGCTATTTTTCGCTGGCGCCTCAAAAGATACATCATCGTCTTTTTGGTCGTTTGCTTTTTCGTGGCAGCTCCAATTTTGTATGATCCCCTGGTAGACGAATACTTGAACTTCGTAATTCTTTCATTTTTACTTGTTGGGTTATTACCCCGAGGAGCATTAGATCAGCGTTCGGCAGCTTACCGAAGCGCTATAAAGCGGTATCGACGAAAGCTGGCTAGAGGCGGACATGACGTAGGAAGGGCTAATAATGACCGCAAAATGCTGGAAAAGATGAGGGAAGATGCGCTATTACTTGGTGTAGGAGAACGTTTTATGAGAAATGTAAGCAAAGAAAACCCGGATTTTCCTTTATCAGAGGCTTCTTCCCTGTTTGATAACGATGTGGATACCGCTATCGATTATGTCTTTAATCGTTCTTGGAAGGGAATACCTGGGGGGACAACTTCCGGGAGAACTCCGAGCAGCGATAGTGACAGTGGAGCAGACGGGGGGAGTTCATACTACAGTAGTGACAGTGGCAATGATGGAGGTTCGGGAGATGGCGGTGGGGGAGGAGATTGACTAAGTTAGTAAAAATTGTCGGGTGACAAAAACATAGTAACATTAGAAGCCGCTGATTATGCGGCTTTTTATATTTAGGTTATCAAGCAATGACAAGAACATGGTTACATTCCCGATTTGATTTCATCGAGGCAGCATACGTCTTTTTATTAAGTAAACGGGGGAAGGCGTGTCATATGACATTTTGACACTGTTGTACATAACAACGAGTGCAGTAGGATACAGAAGAGAGTTCTGGGAACTAGAATATATCTCATCAAACCAAATCACAAAGTATTTAAGGAGAGGATTTTATGAAACAGAAAATGGGTATCGCAATTGCTGCTTCGATGATCACACTGGCTGGTTTTACAGGAAATATTCATGCAGCTTCGAAAGTAGGTGATTCTCTTATAGCTCCCTACAACTCCAATCAGAAAGCCGAGCAGATAAAATGGTTAGAAAAGCATGCCATGCCATTAAAGTCAACGGATCCAACAGCATCTCTTCAGGATTTAAGACCGCTTAAGGATATGATCGGATCAGCTACAATTGTTGGTTTAGGCGAAGCGACGCATGGAGCTCACGAAGTTTTTACCATGAAGCATCGCATTGTTAATTATTTGACAGCTGAAATGGGCTTTAAGGCCTTAGTGTTAGAAGAGGGATGGGACAGAGCATTGGGACTCGATCGCTATGTTCTTACGGGTAAAGGGGACCCAAGCCAATATCTAAGTCCTGTATTTAACACGAAAGAAATCATTGATCTGCTTCAATGGATACGCCAATATAATGCGGATCCAAAGCATAAATCCAAAATACGGATCATCGGCATGGATATACAAACCGTAAACGAGAGTGTTTATAACAATATCCTAGCGTATATAAAGAAATACGATCCAAAACTTGTCACTCGTTTCGATCAAAAGATGAAAGGCCTTATTCCTGTAACCAAGGATTTAGATACCTTTGGCGGCCTTAAGAAAGAAACGAAAGCACGGTATGTTTCAGATGCGAAACAAATTAGCGCTTTATTAGAGCAAAATAAACATAAACTGAATGGAAAATCCCCAGAGTTCGCATGGATCAAACAAAATGCCCGTATTATTGAGCAATTTACGACAATGACAGCCGCATATCCTGATAACCTGGAAGACTTTTATTTGAAACACGATATTGCCATGTATGAGAATGCGAAATGGACTGAAGAACATATAGGAAAAACAATCGTGTGGGGCCATAATGGGCACGTGTCGAAAACAAATATGCTTCCTTTCGTATACCCTAAAATGGCTGGGCAGCACTTAGCAGAACATTATGGCAAACGGTATGTAACCATTGGAACATCTGTTTTCGAGGGACGTTACAATGTTTATAACACCAGCCAACAATTCGGGCCCTATGGAATCTTAAAATTAGATGACCCGAACAATTTTAATTATACGTTTGGACAAGTCAAATACGACCAGTTCTTTGTTGATTTACGTAAGGCAAGCGGAGTGACTAAAACTTGGATAAACGAGCAACATCCTATTTTTGCCGGAGTAACAACGGTAGGTCCAGATATCCCAACGACTGTTGATGTATCATTAGGTAAAACATTTGACATCCTCGTTCACATTCAGAAAGTGAAGCCCTCTCAACTGAATCAATAAAATCTTAATTATGTATGCTTAAAAGTCGCTTAGTTGCGGCTTTTTTGTTTTAACGATTTATGTTTGTCAAAAACCGATAGACTTCCAAAATATGGACTGTCATGTTGACAGCGAGAATACGGTGTATGATTTTGTTCTGGGCTGAATTTTAGAGCGATCATTCAATATGAAAGCACATTGAAAGAGAAAATGCATAAAGCTGGCTGATTTGGTTTAGTGCTTAATTACTTTTTTCCCTGTAGTATAGTAAGAGAATACTGGCACACAGGGGTCTTCCTGGTTTTGAACAATTCTACTGTGCAGTTGGTCATAACCGTAGCTTACACTCCGTTCATTTTATGTCATATGACATTATGACACTGGCAGAATTGACATCAAGAGCAGTAGGATACGTTTACTACTTGCAAAGGATGTGAGCTCTTTGATGGCAAGAACCGTCGCCAGTTTTGTTCAAAACGGCTATTTCCTGCTGTTTACTTTCGTCACCGGATTGTTTTACTTCTGCTTTTATTTGGTTGCCATTATTCTGGGTTTGAGTCTTTCGTTTACTGTCGTGGGCGTTCCTCTCCTGGCTAACGTTTTGCGCACGACAACTGCCTTCCTGCAATTCGAACGAGTACAAACCAAGATCTATATGGATATCACCACCGAGCCATGTGTTAAAGCTGTCATCCCGAAAGTATCCAACTGGCTCCAAGCAAAAAAGGAGTTGCTGAACCGACGCAACTGGATCGCTATTGGCTGGCTGATGTTGAAGTTTCCGGTAGGGATTTTAAGTCTGATCAGTGCGGCCTTACTCTATGTGGCGCCGCCTGTATTGATTGCGGTTCCGTTCCTCTATCCGTTTATCAGCCTTTCCATTTTGGGTGCGACGGTAGACACGTTTGCCAAAGCTATGATGGTATCGGCCACAGGGATCGTACTGATGTTGGTGAGCTGCTGGCTTGCAGACCGCTTGGCGCGTTGGATAGGCGGCTACACGCGTCTAATGATCAAGCATGTGAACCGGTAGACGAATGCCCTGCTTCGCTTCGTAGGTCGTCGGAGGATAGTTTACTCTATAGCAGTTTACTTTATAATAGTTACGTAATGTCATACTGAAAGTCTTTAGGGGATGATGGTTTTGTTCGATATGGTCAAGCAATGGTACTGGTACGACTGGCTTATGTTTATAATCCGCCTGATATCCAGCATTTCTCTCGTGTTTACGACAATAAGTCTGCAACAATATTTCACGCTGCCGATTGTGGTCCTTGTCCTATGGCAGCTGATTGCTTTTTCCGTTCCATGGCTTTGCTTGCAGCTCAATTATAAATACTACTTGTTTACCGAAATTGTGATCTCGGGTGGGTTGTGTTTGTATCTGGCTTCATTTTTTCCCCAAGCCTACTTAGCATTCCTGCTGTATGCATTTTTCATTGCTGCCCATAGCGCGCATAGGACCTATCTCTGGTCAGGGCCAGTAACCATCTTGCTCCTGCCAGCCATAATCAAGCAGCTTGCAGAGCAGAGTGAATACTGGGTCATGGCCGTTCACATCGGGCTGGCGTATATCTTCGGATTCTCCTTCCATTTACTCGTGCTCAATCATCGTCAAGGCGAAACGATTCGCGAGCAAAATGCGGTGTTGGAGCAGTACCTGTCCCAAATCGAGCGTATCACGCTTGCCGAAGAACGGAGCCGGCTGTCCAAAGAGCTTCATGATACCGTCGGTCATGCCTACACTTCGCTCATTATGGGATTGGAAACGTTGCGTCCTCAGATGGCAACGGATACGGGAACCGAAAGTCTCGATTCCCTATTGAACCTGGCCCGCCAAAATATGGAGGAGGTCAGAGGCTACGTGCATCAAATCGAATCGCCGCATGAGACTCTCCCGCTGCTTCAGTCTTTGAGGAAGCTGGCGGAGGAGTTTCAGGAACATGCCAAGGTGCCGGTTACTTTCCATGCCTACGGGGAGGAATACCCTGTAATGAAGCAAGCGAAGACAGCGCTCTACCGCTGCCTGCAAGAGTCGTTGACGAATGCCGTGCGCCATGGACACTCGACAGAGATTAAGGTTTCCGTGCATTTCGAGCCCCAACAGACGAGACTGGAAATTCAAGATAACGGCCGCGGGATGGAGCATGGAAGGGAGGGCTTTGGCCTCAACGCCATGAAGGAGCGGGCGATGATTTTGCAAGGCTATGTGGCCGTCTATACGGAGCGGGGAGAAGGCACTCTCGTTACCTGCACGCTACCCAGACAAACGGAGCTTAAGGATGAAGTCATCCGCCTGTTGGTCGTCGATGACCACCCCGTTATTCGTGAAAGCTTGCGGACTTTGCTGGAAGAGCAGCAGGATTTTCAGGTTGTCGGGACGGCAGAGGATGGCGAGCAAGCGATCGAGCTGTGCAGGCAAGTTAGGCCGCAGCTGGTGCTTATGGATGTTGAGATGCCGAATGTGGATGGAATCTCCGCATCCCGTACGATAAAAGAATCGTGGCCCCACATCCGGATTCTGATTCTCACCACGTTCGAGGATACCAAACAGGCTATGGAGGCAATGCGAAGCGGGGTGGATGGATACCTATTGAAGTCCATGCAGCCGTTAGAGCTGGCTGAAACGATTCGCACCGTCCACCGCGGGGGCACGCTGATCGATCAGGGCATGTCGCACAAATTATTTGCCCAACTGGAAGCGGACAATAGCGGGGATGATCCTTCGTCAATCAAAGCGTCATCGCCCTATGATTTAACGCCGCGGGAGCTTGAAATTTTACAGTTCGTGTCCGAAGGGCTGCGATATAAAAGCATTGCTTCCAAATTGTACTTATCCGATGGTACGGTTCGAAACTATGCGTCATCGGCTTATATGAAGCTGGGGGTCCGCAACCGGGAGGAAGCGGTGCAAAAAGCCAGGGAGGCTGGGCTTCTGGAATAACCGCAAGTTATGTATCCTGGTGACGGGTGTCGATCATACGTGAGTGATTTACTCCGTATGATCGACACCCGTCATTTCAATTTTTATAGGCCATTTTTACTTTTTCAGAGCTATGGTTTCTGTTCATTACGGATTGGCAATCTGTAGTAATCAAATGCTAGATACAATAAGGCGCTTGCTTCCTGCCGCTTCAGCAGCTGTTTGGAACTGTATGGATGGAGCCGTCTATCCGAATCCATGATGCCTTGGGATACAAGGGTTGTGATGGCTTCAACTGCCAGTCATCCCTTTCGCCACTCAATGTAACCTTGGCTCCAGGCTCAGTTTGTCACAGATTTTGGATCATCACTGCCGCCATCTGTCTGGGTTCAGAAGAATCAGGTTGAATGATGAGATTATATGTCGGGGGACAAGAACTTGAGCCGATAACCGATTAGATAAATATCTAACTGCTTTCCATACAATTTCATTAAGCTAACGGGCAGGTTAGTTCCAATATGTGGTATTATCTATTTATTAACTTAATGACCGCGTTACTTTATTATCAGTACGGATGGGGGCGTGAAACATTAAACAGAAACATTTTGTTGGATTGTTCGCATCAATATTTCTCATTCTCTATGGTATATGGAAACTAAATCATTTTTTCGAACCAAAAGTTGGTCCAGTAGGTAACGGTATTAGCGATACTGATGTGAAAATAGTGTGGATATTGTTTGCGATATCAATGATTTTGGGTGTTGGTGGAGTGATATATTTTTCTTATTCTATTTTTAAAAGAAATGATTAATTAAGTAAACGGGAGAGGAAAGTTGAATAAAGAAGAGAAGAGGTTTTAGCGATGAAGAAATTGGTATTATTTACCTTTGCTGTTCTATGTTCTTCGATTTTGTTACTTCCAACCAATGAGGCAGCCGCAGCAGTAAAAAGTCCAAAAGGAACACAAGTTGTTGTGAATAATCATGACTTAGATTCAAAAGATATTTTCATTAAGAACAATCAGGTATTTTTTAGTCTGACTTCACTCAAAGATTTAGGTGGCTTAACGTTTGCCTGGAATAATACTGCCAAGCAAGCGACAGTGAAGGGGGGCGACACAAACTTGCAGTTGACTATGAATAATAAAGTAGCACAAAAAAATGGATCTCCTGTTTCATTAAGTACTGCTCCATTTGTTCAAAACGGTAAAACAATGATTCCCTTACGTTTTGTTGCAGAAGCATTGGACGGTTCAGTAACTTGGAATCAAAAGACCCGAACGGCGTTTGTTTCAAAACCAAGCGCGAAACTGCTGACTGACTTTAAGAGTAGTGCATTAAGCACGGCCAGAAATGCTGCAATCAATCTTCCTAGAGTATCACAGCTCACGGAGGACTTTAAACCAATTATGGAAGCATCCAGTCTTCAATATTATTTTCCGGAAAACACCCATGACCGATTCATCGAGGTCAATAATAATGTACTCCGCTATTATAAAATCACGAAGAACACTGCTTATCTTAAGTGGCAAGCTAGCATTAGCGAAAAAACCACTACGCAAGATAACCTTTATTTCATAAACCGCTCCTTTGCAAAAGAGAACGGTTCCCTACCGAATTTTAAAGATACGACATTCGCCAACTTTCGCTGGATGCCTCATATTACTTCTACTGGATATGGTTTAATCACTAAGGAGAATTGGAATGACGTTGTTTTTAAACAAGCCGAACTTCCTCAAGTTAATCTAAAAGAAAACTATATTATTGTTGACATTCCAGAAGAAAAATAATTAGAAGTTGTCATAAAGAGGAGTTTGCAGTTGACGCAATTATTATCGTAAGGCCGCATGTCGGTATCGGTCCTTTTCGGCTAGGGATGCGCAGGGAAGAGGTGGAGCGGACTTTCCAAGCTTTGGGCCGTTGGAGAGCTAATCATCGTATACATGGTAATCCTAGCTACATAGAAATGCTGTTTATACGCGAACATTTCAATACGATGGCAATAGTCGGGTGAAGTTCATTCAACTGATAATCCGCAATACGCGGATAACATCTGCATTCCCTGCCTGTTTCAAGGTGCAATTTCATTAAGCTAACGGGCAGGATAGTGGAACGGTTTAACAATTGTGAAAAATGTGATATAACCTTAAAGGAGTGTAAAAACACAGATCGGTTGGTAGTCCGGTCGCACAGGGTCAGTTCCAGTGTCAGTGACCTTCCCCCCTCGGGATGTCCATCACTCCAGTAAAAACAGAGGGGGAGTAAGTGTGAAGCTTACCGTATTGTTTGATGAAAGTTGTAAGTACTGGATTGGTGTGATTGAGCAGGAAGAACAAGGACGTCTAAAAGCTTGTCGTCATATTTTTGGCAACGAGCCAAAGGATCCGGAGATATTAGAGTTCGTTAGCGAGAAAATGATGGAATTGATGAACCTTACGAAGGTAGGAACGGATGCGAAACGAAGTAAAAACACTCGAATAAATCCGAAAAGACTAGCTCGGCAGGCGTCTAGAGAGATTGCCCAACGAGGTTTATCTAGCCATGCTCAGGAGGCAATAAAGCTGGACCTCGAATCCAGGAAACTGCAACGAAAAGTGCATAATCGTCAACAAAATCTTGTGGAAAATGAAAGGAAATATCAACTTAGAGTTCAAAAGGCGAAGAAGAAGCACAGGGGCAAATAGTCAAAACCAAGTAGCGTTTCAGATGAAGCAGGTGGGACTGGCTCCATAGCGTGAGATAAATTAAAAACACCTTCAAGAGAAAACCATGTCATAAGATATGGAGACAATTTCGGGAGGTGTTTTTGCGTTGGCTACAAGAGTTAGTTAACCGGAATATTGGATGGCATTCCAGTGAAAGAAGTCATGGACCAAAGGTACAGGCGGAAGATCGTTTTTTTTGGTGTAAGTGAAATAAGTTTTATAAGGAGTTGAGAACAGCATGATTTACTATAAAGGAGCAGTACCTGGATCAGATAACTTCATATATTTTAAAAGCGAAGCCAAATTAAAGGAAACTGATGTTGTTATTTTAGATGATAAGAAGTACTTCATTGAGAGTATTGATAATGGATTGTTGATTCTTCAGAGGGTTGGGTCAATTATATCAGTAAGTGTCTAATAGGTAAAAGGAAAATAAGCTACGGTTGTCTGAAACCAGTGACGTCTAAAAATAAAGGAGTTCGTAAGTTCGAAGAAAAGGAAATATAAACTGTCCTTAAGCTTTTTTATGTAGAAAAGGATCCCAAGAGGTCTAGGGACAAGAACTGTCGAGGGACAAGACATGATCCCATAGAAAGTCGCTATTTTAGCGACTTTTTTGTTTTATCGGTACTAGTTCTTGTTAACGGACAGGATAATTCAATGTTCGTATGGAATATAAAGGTAATCGATTAAAGGAAGATTTGCGTGTTTAGCGAAGACGCCAGTATCAAATTAGACGGGATGAACGGTTATAGAGGGAAGAGTGAGAAAGAAGCGAAAATGTGTTGAATGAAAGAAGGTATAGAAAATGATACGTGAAATTGAAGAGCAATTCACTGAAGAGATCCTTACCGAAGCAATAAAGCGATATGACATTAATAAAGACACTGTTCGTTCATTGGGCGGTTATGAAAGCTTTGTTTATGAATACCAGAAAAACAACGCATTTTTCATATTAAAAATCTCACATACAATTAGAAGATCGAGAAATAATATACGGGGTGAAATTGAATTTTTAAATTTTTTGTCGAATAAAGGACTGACAGTTTCAAATGCTGTTCCATCGACCAGGGGTAATATGGTTGAAGAAATTGCTGCAGAAATTGGTTCGTTCCTAGCCATTTCATACGAAATGGCTCTTGGAAAAGAAGTGTCGGATGAAGATTGGAATGAATCGCTTTACGAAAAATGGGGCGAATTTATGGGGAAAATTCATCATGCCACAAAGAGTTACGAATGGAGTAATCCGGCGTTTAAACGACAAGCCTGGGACCAAGAAGTTCAATTAAAGGCGGAGAAGTACCTGCGACCTGATGATGTAATGATATCAATTGTAAAAGAAAGATTAACAAAACTTACTTCTCTGCCGAAGTCCAAAGATACATACGGTTTGACTCATACTGATTTTCATCAAAGTAATTTTCATCTGCATAACGGAGACATTTATTTGTTCGATTTCGATGATTGTGGTTATACGTATTTCGTAAACGATATTGGGATTACATTGTGTTATGCACTTTTTTTTCCGTATAAGGAATTTGAAAATAAAACGGGATATTATAGATTGTTTTTCCGCCATTTTATGAAAGGATATCTGAAGGAAAATACAATCCAAGAAGAAGAAATAGAATATTTACAAGAGTCTATTAAACTTCGTTATGTATTGCAGTATATTTATTTTCATCAAGCAAACGATGTGTCAAATTTGGATGAAGAATCAATGAACAGGTTAAAAGAGCTTCAACAAATAGCCGCTTCTGATGAGCCTATGCTGCCGATTGACTTTGTTCATGAATTTAAAAGCATTTATAATAGTATTCATTAATCTGAGAGCATCGTATTTTACCTAAAGTAGGGGGAGGGGCTGACTCAACACATCCGCTTATAGGGGCCGGCTGTGTTGTCGGGTGACAAAAACATAGTAACATTAGAAGCCGCTGATTATGCGGCTTTAAATATTTATGTTATCAAGTTTATCAAAACACTCGGAAACCGGATTTTCAAAAAGGATACTTAAGGTTTCAACTTTAAAAGATACATACCTTGTGAATATAAATGGAAAGCTAATATGTTCATCTGTCGAGGGACAAGAACATAGTCCGATTACCGGTTTGATAAGTCTCTAACGATGGTTCCATGGAATTTCATTAAGCTAACGGGCAGTTTAGTTTAAAAATAATAATTTTGCTGTCTGGTAAAAGGGAAATTATAGGCCAATTGGCGAATGTATAAAATATTTTTCCTGAATATTAGTACTACAAAGATTTTACTGATAAATAGTTAATTATCAATTACATAGTGAGGTGTAATATGAACTCCAATTGCAAGGCACCTAAATTGCTGCAACAACTTGTGGAATGGGAAGGTTCTTTTGCACATGAGGTTGCATATCTAGAAAACCCTTCAGGACTTTTCCTCGGATTAGATTATAGTCAAGATGGTTACTTCTGTACTCCCGTAGACAGCATTCCATTTGCCAGCACTGGTGGAGACGGTGTACACTTTGCGCTCCTAACAGATTTTGGAGTAGTTAAAGATTTAGAAGAGGCTTTAGTTATTAGAGTGTCTCCTATGGATCATGAACGTGTTCGTATAGTTGCGAAGAATATAAATGATTTTTTTTCACTTCACTTTTACAATGAATCGTTAGCATGGAACGAATTCCAAAATGAAGATCGATACTTAAGTCATCTCCAAGAAGAACAAAGTAGGGAAAGTAATTCAGAATGGTTTGATCATGATCGGTGGAAGTTCGAAAAAGGAAAGGTGTTAAATGAAGTAAAGAATAGGTTCAACATTTTGCCTATAGAACAGCCTTTTTCCTATATAAACAATCTTCGTATAGAAAGATCATTCCAAGTAACTGTAAATACTCTAGATTCAATTGGTACCAAACAATTTATGCCAGCAGTGTCTAATGAAACTATAGAAATGTTAGCACTCGTTCGCCATCTTCAACATACTTGCTCTGGTGATAAAACTTTAATTGACCGAATTGCCAATGATCTTCGTTTATTAGGGTATAACCACGAGGCTGACTCACTAGTTTCTCGTCTATTCATTTAAACATCGAACAGTTACCGGGTGGCAGCTGCTCCTTTTTTCGTTAGAAAACAATCTATACAATTCAGAATTATATTTAGATGACACTCCATTGCACTAACGGGAAACGTTAGTTCAATAGAAGACAAGAAGGCAGCCGTTATCGAGATCGGCTTCTTTTGTTCAACTAACGGGCAGTTTAATGCAACTGAAGGAATTCCAGGAAATATGGGGAATTCTATTTTTACCCCATATGGGAGATATCAGTAAAGTGAGGGAGATACGATGAGTCAAACCGCAAATAAATTTGAAAAAGAAATAACTAAAAGAGTGCGGATGAAATACCTCTTACATTTGCCAGATCAACATGAAAAAGAATCCGCAATTAAGTGGCCTTTAATCTTATTTCTTCATGGGGCAGGTGAACGTGGAGATGATCTGGAGTTGGTTAAAGCACATGGAATTCCTATGATAGCAGAACGCGATCCTTCTTTTCCATTCATTACGATCTCCCCTCAATGCCCGGAGGATTCTTTTTGGAATGCTGAACAAGACGGATTGATGGCATTAGTAGATGAGATCATTGCAAACTATAACGTAGATCCAGATCGGATATACTTGACGGGGCTAAGCATGGGTGGTTATGGGACGTGGCACTTAGCAGCAGAATATCCAGGAAGGTTCGCAGCTATCGCTCCAATATGTGGTGGAGGTAACCCCAACCGGGTACATGAACTAATAGGAACACCCACCTGGGCATTCCATGGCGCGAAGGATGATATAGTGCCCATTGCTGAATCAAAAAAAATGGTAGACGCACTTCGCGAAAACGGCGGAAAAGTCTCTTTCACAATTTATCCTGAGTCGAATCACAACTCTTGGACAGAAACATACGATAATCCGGAATTATACAGCTGGTTTCTAGGTCATTCTCTAATGGTAAGGAAATGAAGTTGTTTTACACTAACGGGACACGTTAATTTAAAATAGCATGGAGCAGTTCGCCTGTAGGCAGCTGTTCCTTTTTTTAAGCTAACGGGCAGGGTAGTTCAATAATTTCGTGAATACTCTACATATGGAATGATTCACGAAGGTATATAGAATGATAGTGCGAAGTCAAAAGTGCAATAAGGAGAGTTCTAGAATGTATGGACAATACCTCATTAAAATCCCTTGTTAAAGAAAAAGAGATCCATGAAACATATGAAGTAGCATCGAAAGAAGATATAGAAAAAACTGAAAATGATTTGAATTACAAACTACCAAAATCCTATTGTGATTTTGTATCACAGTTTAGCAATGGTGCATTTCTGTACATGATTCAAGAAGTAAGCGCAGTAGGAGATGGAAACAAACAAATCTTATCGATTCAGAGACTTTCTTTACAAAGAATGACGAGCGTTGAGACTCATAAAATGATCAATATTAGAGAGGGTGGTTCAGTGGAAATAGGCCATTTAATCCCGTTTTCTCTAGATCATAATGGAATTGCATGGTGTTTCATTGCGAGCCAGATGAAGAATGAAGAATACAAAGTTGCTTATTTCGATAGTCACAACCCCAGATTGTATGGAATCATGGATAATTTCAATGAGTGGTTAAAGGTTTTGATAAACAATAGAGAGGAAGTAATTAGAACCTTATATGACGATAATGTGATTTCTACGGAACTAGGGTTGGGATAAATACTAGTTACAGCGAGATTTTTCATAACACCATAACGTTTAATCAGGAAACGTTGGAAATTGAGTGCGTCTCTAAGAAAAGGTGTGAACGAAGTTCGTAGATATATCGTTAATCGGAAACCGATAGATCGAGAGCGAACCCTTAGCAGTGCATGGCTTATAGACAGAAAAAAAGAGCCGCATATGCGACTCAATTATTACCTGTCGGGGGACAGCATGGTCCCATTGAAAGTTGCTAATTTAGCGGCTTTTTTGTTTTATCGGTACAAGTTCTTGTCCCGAGTCGAGGACAATAAGTGAATGAGTTTAAAGGACAAGCGAGTTTACAACACGAAAGGACAGGAGTTCCGGCCTGTCCTTTCTAAATGGAGAAACCGGACCAAGGTTTACAGTTCGACTCTCCAGTTGCCCATCATCTTGGCGACTCCCGGATCGCGGTACGATAAGAATAGACTCTCCCGAGTATCAAGGGTGGAAATGTGTTCCATATCGTCCGCGCCCAACTCAAAATCAAAAATGTTGATATTTTCGACGATTCGCTCTTTTCGTACTGACTTTGGAATGACAACAACTTCTCGTTGAACAAGCCATCGCAATACGATCTGGGCGACGGATTTGTTGTGTTTTCCCGCGATCGAGGTCAGCACTTCGTTGCCGAACATATTGTTTCGTCCTTCAGCGAACGGCGCCCACGACTGGTGTTGCACGCCCTGCTCTTTTACGAAAGCAGCGCTCTCTGTCTGCTGGTAGAACGGGTGCGTTTCAATCTGGTTGACGGCGGGCACAATTTCGTTATGCACAATGAGGTCCATCAGACGATCGGGCATGAAGTTGCTGACCCCGATGGCCTTGATTTTGCCGTCACGGTACAGTTCTTCCATCGCACGCCAAGTGCCGTAGTAATCGCCAAATGGCTGGTGAATCAGGTACAGATCGAGATAGTCAAGCTGCAGCTTCTTCAGGGATTTTGCAAATGCAAGCTTGGCACTCTCGTAGCCGGCATCCTGAACCCAAATCTTGGTCGTAATGAACAGCTCCTCACGCGGTACACCGCTGCGCTTGATCGCGCGTCCGACCGCTTCCTCGTTAAGATAACCGGCGGCGGTGTCGATCAAGCGGTAACCGGCCGACAGCGCTTCGTACACCGCGTTTTCGCACTCATCAGCATCGGGAATCTGGTAGACACCGAAGCCTAGGATTGGCATTTTCACACCGTTGTTCAAAGTTACAGTTTGCATTGCGATTCCTCCTATTGATCAAATGTATAACAGCAACCGGCGCGTATCCCCAACATCGTGGACTGAAGCGGGAATTCCGATTACGACAAAGTTGCGTTACAATAAGCATAGTGCCTTCGTGTTACACGAAGGCAAGAGGCTCTTATTCTTTTTTTTCAAGGGGGATTCCACATGTATACGGTCAAAGAAGCCGCTCAAATCACGGGGCTCACTGAGCACGCCGTGCGCTTTTATACGGATAAAGCTCTAGTGCCAAGCGTACAACGCAATGAGAATAATATTCGATTATTCGACGAAGAATCGATCAACTGGCTGCATGGCATCAAATGCCTCAAGCAATCCGGGATGCCGATCGATGTCATAAAAATGTATATCGATTTATGTCTCGAGGGGGATTCTACCATTCCACAACGCTACAGACTCATGATGGAGCATAAAGAAGCTGCGCTCGCTAAGCTCGAAGAAGCCAAACAGCACGTTGCCCATTTGGAAGAGAAGACGGCACTGTACCAGGCCATTCTGGAGAACCGCTCACCAGACACGATGAATCCCGCCCACTGGGGCAGAATTCAGCATATGCACGGGGACGTGTTTTACTCGCGCTCTGCTCGTTAGGCGTGAGATACCTTTTTGACAGGACCGGCGTGCTTACCCTCGGTTATGCCTATCCGAATCTGGTGATGGCGGAAAATTATAATGCGCCGGGTTCGCGTATTGGGCGCTTAAAACCTTTCTTGTGCTGGCACTTGCTGAAGATTTCCCGTTCTGGACCGCGGTGGAGGAGGACCTTCGGGCAGGCCCCGCCATCTCGGTACAGCCCGAGCCACATTTAGTGGTTTGCCGGAACAAGGAGACGGGCCATGTGGCTGCATTCAACAGCGGACATTTATCAAGCAACGCACATACGCATACCTCGGCCAAATATGAAAAGTTCGTCACGGGACAAGATCAACACATCGAGAGAACAGGCAGCCTGGGATTGTCGGTCGACCATGCGCTTGGCCGAAGCGCCATTTATGGCTTGAAAGGGTACGAGAGGGTAGAGATGGTATATCCGAATGCCAATACAAATGTACTTTATCCCCGAACAGTTTTGCCGACTCAGCAGGCAGACCTTGAGCCGGGAAGCCATCTGCTTCTGTCGGCGGTATGCGGGGAGACGGCAAGCAGCAAAGCTGTCCATTCTCCGGAAGAAGCATTGCGTAAACTTGGCATTGCTCTAACACAAGACGGAATCTCTATCTCGAAAGGGAGAAGCGGAAATAGGTATTCCGTTCATTTTGGGCAACTTTTTCATGGAATAGGACGTCTAAATAAATAGGACTGGAAGAAAATAGGGCTGATTTGAGGGGGAGCGCATTTGAAAAAGATATTGATTAGCATATCGACGTTCATGATTTTTTTTCTTGCGAACGTCATTCCAACACAAGCATCAGGCAATGAAGTAATCGAGCATGGTATTCTAAAGAACAATCGAGTGTTGATCCCTATACGGGCAGTATCTCAGAACATGGGTATCGATGTGAAATGGAACCAATTTCAAAAAACGGCTCAATTGACCAAAGGCGAAACTGTAATCACACTTGCGGTTCAATTCAAAAGGGCCTTAGTAAACCAGGACCGCGTTGATTTTGATGCTCCGGTTGAGCTCATCCAAAACACAACTTATGTACCTTTAAGGTTCGTTAGCCAAACCATGGGAGCAGATGTGAAGTGGGATCAGAAAACCAAAGAAGCTACCGTTATCCTTGATGGAAAGCAAGTCGTCGTTAAGTTGATGAAGCCGAAGTATCAAGTACCTACCAACCAACGACTAAGTGATACTCGTATTGCGCGGTTATCGGAGAAATTGAACGAGGCATCTGATCTATCGAAAGTGAAACAGGTTCGCACTTACTTCAAACCTTATTTTACGGATCGTCTAATTCAGCAAATCATAGAGCAGGAAGGACTTCACTTTAAAGAAATGAATTTTGATATGAATACGGCAACGGTAAACTATGCAAGCAATACTAGCGCGATCCTTATTCAATCCTACATTCCAGGAAATATATTAACGGGCGAGCTGCATTATGTTTTTGATCGGGAAGCGCACATTATTTATGCTAATGGAGCATGGAAGGTGGACAAGGTAAGCGATCATTTGAGACAGATCCCTAATATGAGCCTGGAACCCGATCTTCAGTAGTGATATCTAACCAAATCATGCCCAGCTCAATAGTGGAACGATCAAACCTCGGTTGACTCACTCCAAGGTGAAAGTTTGAAGTCGATGAGGCGCCTTAAACTAACGGGATACGATAGCAGAGGAGCTTGCAGCGATGTGGCTCCTCTTTTCTTATTGAAGTAACGGGCAGCTTATCGTGAAAGGATCTCGATATGGATTTTGATAACTTCAGATTTGAATATGGAGATATGGAAGAGGAAGATTTACGATTCGCAGGAATTCATAATAAAGAATGCATGTAAGAAGAAGGAACAAGGAGTTCCGAGTTAGGACTTACTATATAATCATAGTTCGATATTACTACTTTCTGTCTGTCCTATTGGACCTAGATCTGTTATTATAAAACAAATAACGGAAAAGGCGAGGAAATCAGCATGGCTAAAAAATTGAATATCTTTTTATCTTTTCTAATATCTATTATCATCGCGTTCAGCTGCGGTGTGTATTTCTCGGAAGACTTGGGTTATAGTCGGAGTGAACCAACTATAGTTAAAGCTGGGCAAACAGTGGATGCCGAAAACGAACCTTCCAACGGAGATGGCGAAAAAGGCGCAACGATTTCCACGGCTAAGAATCAAGGAGGTAACGAAACGGCCAACGACGAACCCGAAGCTACCCGAGTGACAGCGGAGAATCGTTTCAGCGACCCAAGAGAGTTCAGATATAGTGTCAATTCAGCGAACGGTATCACGCTGACGTGGCTCGTCGATAATTTGACCGGCAAAACGATCAACTACTATACCGTGAAGGTCAGCACATTTAATCCCGTAGGGGACCCTTCGTATGACGAGCACTCCGGAAAGAACTCTTTCAATCTTCAATATGTCGGTCCGGTCATACCGGGGTTAGAACTCGGTGTGTTTGAGCTCTTCACGTATCAAGGTGCTTTGGATTCAATCCGTATCGACGAAGTTGACCTGGAATACGCGGACGGCACCAAAGAAACCGTCGTCTACAATCGCACGACTAAGGACGATAGCGGGCTCAATAATAGATAGGAAAGTTTATTGCCACTTGCATAGTATTCATTTAAGAGGAAAGAACATACATATCCATTTAAGTCCGCGTTTTACGCGGATTTTTTTTGGTTTGAATTATGTTTTGTCTCGTAATTTAGATATGAAATATCTTTGAGTGTATATCATGATATTGAATGTTCATGGTGAACAAACTAATTAATTGCACGGGGGTTCAACGCGTGAACGTGGTATGTCTGGCACTTAGGCACTTTAGATGCAGGTCCTACCGTTTCTTTTTCAGATGGAACCTCTTGCTTAAATCTGATAAGTTTTTTTGAAAAGTAAAACGAGGAACACCCATAACAAATGATTTTGTTTTTTGGTGTTGACAATAAAAGGATGAGCGGATATATTTGTTACATACCAACCGAATGTATGAAAGGAGGAGGCGAATGGCAAGGAATAAATATCCTGAAGAAACAATCAACCAAATCCTAACCGTGGCTCTTAACCTGTTCATGCAAAAAGGATACGAGCAGACTTCCATTCAGGATATCATCAACGAGTTGGGCGGGCTGACAAAAGGGGCAATTTACCATCACTTCAAGTCGAAGGAGGAGATCCTGCAGGCTGTCACCGATCATTTGTTCCAAGGTGTTGATGATATGCTGTCCAGTGTCCGGGACGACAAGGAGCTGAACGGACGGGAAAAGCTTCGCAAGATTTCCCTCGTCTCTCTCGACAATCCCGCCCAAGACGAATTGGCATCGGTGGCACCGAACCTCTTGCGCAATCCGAAGATGCTGGCGGCACTGATCGAGAACATCATCGATAAAGCCGTACCCGTCTATATCCAGCCCATTATCGAACAGGGTATGCGAGACGGATCGATTCGAACCGACTATCCTAGGGAGCTTAGCGAAGTGCTGATGGTACTCACCAACATTTGGCTAAACCCGGCGATCATTCCAGCTTCGCCCGAGGTTGTGTTGCGCAAGGTAAAGCTTTTCGATGAAATATTGAAAGGCCTGGGGCTTGACCTGTTCGATGAGCAAATGATACAACGGTACGAGGAACTGTTGCGTATGTCAGCTAGAGAAGTCAGCAAAGAAAACTAAACTGCCGAGAGGCAGCTTATTTTTAAGCCTATACATACCATCGGTTGGTATGAATAGGTGATCCGGATTCAAAGTGCTTGTTAGAAACTTACTATAAGAAGATATGAATGTAATGAATCAGAAATTGACAATGACCCGCTCGCTGGAACAACAAGTCGTGACCAACTTTAGCGGAAGCAACCTGGCGAAGAGTGACTTAGGCGGGCGTAACGGCCCTAAAGGACTGTTTAAGGGCAGCGCGCTCTCCGGTTCCGACTTTTCGGGCGCGGATTTAACCGGCAGTACATTTAAGAGAAGCGACGTACGCGAGACATTTGCTGCTCTCAAAGGCATGGATGCCAATTTGTCAAAAGTCACAGCCATTTAAGGGAGCGAATCCGATGCAAACCAAGACCATTCAAGCAAAAGGACTGCAATAATCCAACAAGCAGCACCAAGTGCTGAAAGGTGACGTTTCGGAGCCTTCTATAGTGAAAGAACACAAGCCGATTCTTGGATAAAGGAAAACGCTAAGCCAGGGAATTTATAGTTTAAAACAATAGGACTGATAAAAAAGTAAAGTGAGGGAAACGAAATGGAAAAGAAAACAACAGAAAATTTTAGTTCGTCAGAAATTGTGAAGGAAAAAAGATTCGCTGCCGGGGAGGATCGCCCGGAGCTGCAGAAGGCCATCCAGGAGATCGTCGATTCCGGTTTCCTCGGAGTGCAGCTGCGCGTGCACGATGAGCAGGGCGAGTGGGTCGGCAGCGCCGGGGTGAGCAGGTTGGGCGAGGAGGCGAAGCCGCCTACAAACGGGCACTTCCGGATCGGCAGCAACACCAAGACCTTCACCGCGACCGTGGTGCTGCAATTGGTTGCCGAGGGCAGGATCGGGCTGGACGACCCGGTGGTAGACTACCTGCCCGAGTTCGGGCTGGACCGGCGGATCACGGTGCGGATGCTGCTGCAACACACCAGCGGTGTGTTCAACTTTACCGGCGAGTACTACGAAGACGGGACGGTCGTGCCGGGGATCCCTTGGCAAGGCCAAGAGTGGGTAGACAACCGGTTCAAGACCTACCGGCCAGAGGAGCTGGTACGGCTGGCATTGTCCAAGCCGATGCGATTCGAGCCGGGAACGGACTGGAGCTATTCCAACACCAACTACGTGCTGGCCAGGCTGCTGATCGAGAAGGTCACCGGCAGCTCGCTCGCCGAGGAGATGCAGAGGCTGATTTTGGGACCGCTTGGGCTGTCGGGTACCGTGGTACCAGAAACCCAACCTGAGATCCCCGGGCCGCACGCCCACGCCTACTACCGGTACGAGGACGCCGGTGAGCAGAAGACGGTCGACGTCACCCGCCAGAACCCCTCTTGGATCTCCACCGGCGGTGACATGATCTCGACCACTCAGGATCTCCACACGTTCATCTCCGCGCTGATGGGCGGCAAGCTCCTCCCGGCCCCGCTGCTGGCCGAGATGTGCAAGCCGCATCCCAAAATAGGCTATGGCTTGGGGGTGTTCGTGCAGGACGCCGGCCCGAACGGCGACGGTACCATCATCACCCACAACGGCGGCATTTCGGGCTACGCGGCACTGATGTACAGCACGCCCGACGGCCGCAAGACCCTGACTGCCTCCGTGAACTATGTGGACGACGTCGCAATGTCCCTGGCAGTGCCGTTCCAGAAGGCGACGCAGAGGCTCGTCGAGGAGGTGTTCGGCGGCGGGCTGTCGGCTGACGCGGCCGAACCGGCCAGTAAACAGAGCTGAGCACCGTGGCTCGGTACGCCTTGAGGCTGGACTCCTTCCGGTTGTGCATGGGGTAGAGCGGTCGCCGGCCGACCAACGATAGTTCAATAATGAACAAGAAGCCAGCCGATTACTTTGACCGGCTGGCTTTATCCAGCTGACGGGCAGGTTAGTTAAGTATAAACGTACTTTAGTGTAGAAAACCTAACTGATATGAGACATTTGCTGTTATGTCCGATTACCGATTTAACACATATCTAATACAAAGAAAAGAACGATGTCGGGCGACAAAAACATAGTGACATTAGAAGCCGCTGATTATCCGGCTTATCAACTTCTTGTCAAAATAAAATGGTCCGTTATCTGGCGGAGAATGGAATGTCAGTCTTAAAACCGATCCCTTCGGCTCTAGGGATAGACGTTGAACGTGTCTCTGGAAAGATAATCGGTTTCTACGCGACCTCCTTCAGACACGCTCCCGGAAGTAAAATCGGATATCCGGAATGTCTAAATAATCCCAGCTCTATGAGCAGTGCGGACGCATGACCGGCCATCTTCATGATCTGGCCAAACGTTATGATCCTTTGACCAGAAGACACTTGTGGGAGCGTAACGATTACCTTTTACGCGCCCGGAGGTATTTACTGCCCGAGCATGCACCAATCCTTCGTGTCCTTGTTAAACTTAAAGAGCGTTTTGCTAGTCTGCCTGTTACTCCGGATAATTTCGGTCTAATTCACGGGGATATCAATGTAGGCAATTTTATGGTCGACGAAACAGGTGAAATCACACGCTTTGACGAATGCCAATACAGTTGGTATGCAGAGGGTATTGCCTTTCAACTCTATTATTTGCTTCGTTGGTATGTACCGGAGCTGGGATTTGCGTCAGCCGGATAATTGGACTCGCGATGTTCTGAAAGATAGTCAGATGCGGATCATCAATGGATTTTCGTTGATCCACGATTTTCTATAGTATTCAAATAAATGGATAGCGCTGAATAACGGGAAACGTTAGCTCATTGAAGACATAAAGAGGCAGTCGGCTTTTGGGTCGGCTGCTTTTTCTCAACTAACGGACAGGTTTTTTCCAATATGTGGTGTATATGATTTAATGCCCATAGGTGCCCCATAGTTTAACGCGTTAGCATGAGGAGCAGATGTAATTGAAATGAATTCGCTTTGTATAAGGGTTATTAACCCATGAACCCTGACATAATGTAGTCAGAGTTCATGGATTATTATGAGTATATCAGCAAAACAAACATTTAAAGGAGGAAGTTCACATGACAAATACAAGACCTATTATTTCCGAGGAAAGCACAGAAATTCAGCCGTTCCGTATCTCCGTAGCGCAAGACGATCTAGAGGACCTTCGGTATCGTTTATCTCGGACTCGTTGGCCGGAAAAGTTAGGTGAAGCGGGCTGGAAATATGGGGTATCGCTGGATTATGTGAAAGAATTAGCACTCTATTGGGAGAAAGAATACGATTGGCGTAAATTCGAAGCTCGCCTGAATGAGTATCCTCAATTCACTACGAATATCAATGGTGCCAACATTCATTTTTTACATGTTCGTTCGCCAGAACCAGACGCATTTCCACTACTGCTTACCCATGCATGGCCTAGCTCGATTGTCGAGTTCTTGGAACTCATCGGTCCGCTCAGCGATCCGCGCAATCACGGTGGTGATCCGGCTCAAGCGTTTCACCTAGTCATTCCTTCCGTTCCTGGATTTGGGTTTTCAGGGCCAATTCTTGAATCGGGATGGGATATCGCTCGTATTTCAAAAGCATGGGATGTCTTAATGAAGCGTTTGGGATATAAGGAATACGGTACCCACGGCAGCGATTGCGGTGCACTTGTATCCAGAGAACTCGGCATTCTGAAGCCGGAGGGTCTCCGCGGCATTCATGTACTGCAGCTGTTTTCGTTCCCTTCCGGAGATCCGGCAGAGATGGCTGACTTAACGGAAGAAGATCAGCGAAAACTTCAATTCCTTGCCAATTTCCATGAACGGGCAGGCTTTAATTCGATTCAATCCACACGCCCGCAAACACTCTCCTATGGGCTAACAGACTCGCCGTCAGGTCAGCTTGCTTGGATTGCCGATTTATTTTGTGGCTTTGGTGACCATGTGGATTTTATCGACCGGGACGCATTTCTGACGAACGTCACCTTATATTGGTTGACCAATACGGCGGAATCATCTTCTCGCTTGTATTATGAGAACGCGCACAGCCACAGTCAGGAGCCGCAGGGACCGAATACGACACCGACAGCAGTGGCCGTGTTCGGAGATGATTTCAAATCTATAAGACGCTTTGCTGAACGTGACAACACGAATATTGTGCAATGGTCAGAATTTGAGCGCGGAACCCACTTTGCCGCAATGGATGCACCGGATCTTCTAATCCCTGACATTCAGTCTTTTTTTCGGAGATTCCGTTGACACTATTTAATATGGTTATAGAAGATAGGAGCTATAACAGTGAGTAAGCTGAACAAAGAGCAAATCCAAGAAGCAGTATCGATCAATAACCCAGTAAAATTTATAGTAACCCCGACTTGAATCGCTCGCTAGTACGCATAGCGCGTCAGACCCTGTACCTAGACTCTTCCCGTAACGCATTGCAATTACGTCCCTTGCTGGAGCCCGGAGGCTGTAGCGGGAGTGGTTCGGAACAAGGTACCGTTAGTGCAAATTTCCCGGCGGGGCATATGGGGGAAAAAGGTTTACCATATGTCCGAGGACAAGAACATAGCCCATTTGAGAGTCGCTAATTTAGCGGCTTTTTTGTTTTATCGGTACAAGTTATTGTCCCAATTCGAAGACAAGAACTTGTACCGATTTCCGTAAAGGATAAGAACATGAGCCGATTACAATTAGATAAGCGTCTAACTATATTTCCATTCAATTTCATTAAGGTAACGGGCAGGATCACTCACCAATCTGGATTGATTGAAGAATCGCTTGTGAAAGATACATTAAAACTGGCTTATGTTGCGTTAAGCAGACCGCGCTATTTCGCAGGCGTAGCGATGCATAAAGAAAATGTTGCGGATGAAACCATTTTGGTCGCTGCAAGACATTATTGGAGGATCGTAAAAGTTGAAGAGGAACACGAATCCTTTTCAGAAGAGTTGTCGCATCTGACATTACAATCCGTTAATTGATTTTGGAGAAATTGAAGTGCATATCAGCCGTCTATATGCCATGAGACACCATTCTAATCCGACTTATTATGTCGTCCGACGGCTGCTGGATAACTATTGGGGACGAACTTAGTCCCAACCATCAAAATGCTTCTGATAACCCGAATTATATAAAGGAATATTTCAAACTGACCGAACCTATAGAAGGATTCGATATTCGATAACATGAAGAAAAGCCAAATGCTGGCACCCATAGCCTTGATTAACCGTAGAAGGCCAAATGTCCACATTTGTATATGGAATGTAAACACATGTATATCGATGCTTCATTGCCCTCTACTTATAATGAAGTTGCCGCAGCAAATAGCATGGAAGGTCATGCGGGTTGCTTGTGGTAATTCGTGCAAATGACAAAGGGAGGGATATTCGTGGGTTTACGGCAGAGGGTTATTTTTTTAGTTATATTTGTTACCGCTTTCATAATGGTGACCACCCTTTCGGAGAGGTCCAATGCCGCAACAGGGAATATGGCTCTAGGGAAGACGGCTTATTCGTCGTCGAACGAAGTGGATTTTCTCGGACCTGAGAAAGCGGTCGATGGGGGCACCGAACATGCAAGCCGCTGGTCTTCGGAAAGAACGGACGATCAGTGGTTTTACGTTGATCTGGGTGTGCCTGTAGAAATCGGAAGAGTAATCATCAACTGGCAGACTCCGGCGGAGCAATATCAGATTCTCGTATCCGACGATGCGGTATCCTGGCGGAACGTATTCGCGGACAACCGCGTGCTCGTCGCGTCCGGGCCGGGTGAAGATACGATCGATTTCGAGCCGACTGTGGCGCAATACGTCAAGTTTCAAGGGGAGACGCGACGTCCTATTGAAGGCGTTTATTACGGATACTCCTTCTGGGAATTCGAGGTATACAAAGGCAGACCTCAACTGCAGCCAATTATGGACGCGGTGAAAAACAGCATCGTCGTCTCGGAAGGGGATACCCTGCTGAATCTGCCCGCTGTACCGGAAGGTTATACGCTGACGCTGGTGAACACGGACAGCTTGCCGGTGATCGACGTGCAGGGCAATATTCATGCGCCGCTTGTCGATACTCAGGTTCAGCTGCTGCTGCAAATCCAGAGCGACAGCGATCCGACTTATCTTTTAACGGATAATGCGCTAGTCACCGTACCCGGTCTCTACGAGCAGACGAGCGATCGGAACCCGGAGCCGCGCGTCATTCCTTCTTTGCGTGAGTGGCTGGGCGCAACCGGCGAGTTCCGCTTGTCGGACAAATCCAAAATCGTCATTCGCGCAGATGATGAGGCGGCTCTGCGGGGGACGGCTGACATTTTGCAGCAGGACTTATTGGATTTATCGAAGTTGTCACTGACCGTTGAGGTTGGTTCTCCTCAAGAGGGAGATATCTATTTGATGCTGGATGCCGCCCATACGGGATTGGGGAAAGAGGGATATGAGCTGAATATCGGCGAATATGCTTCTGTTGCTGCGTCCGAGCAGACGGGTGTCATGTTCGGCACGAGAACGATCTTGCAGCTGCTCGGCCACGCTGCCGATCATAAAGCGATGCCTAAGGGGCAATCGCGCGATTATCCGAAATACCCAGATCGGGGCTTTATGCTCGATGTGGGCCGCAAGTTTTATACGATCGAGTTTTTGCAGGACTATGTCAAGCTGATGTCCTACTATAAGATGAACCGGTTCCAGATTCACCTGAACGATGATGTCGACGATGTCGGTTACTTCCGTCTGGAGAGCGAGAAATTTCCGGGAGTGACGAGCAAGGACGGCTATTATACGAAGCAGCAATTCAGAGACCTGCAGCTGCTTGGGATGGAATACGGCGTAAACGTCGTGCCGGAAATTGATACGCCGGGCCACTCCGGCGCGTTCATCGCCTACGATTCTCGATTGGGCAGCAACAATCAACTGGATATCCATCGTCCAGAGACGCTCGACTTCATTAAAGCGCTGTTTGACGAGTATCTCGACGGCAGCAATCCGACCTTCGTCGGCCCGGATGTGCACGTCGGCACGGATGAATATTTCGGCGACGACAAGGAGGCGTTCCGCAGGTACGCGGATATGCTCCTTAACCACATTAACAGCAAAGGCAAACGCGCCCGTCTATGGGGCAGTCTGTCCGCATACGACGGCACGACGCCGGTCAGCAACAATGCGACGATGGACATCTGGTATGAACCGTACGGAAGCGCTCAGCAGGCCGTGGAGCTCGGCTACGATATTATCAATACCAATACGAATTTGCTCTACATCGTTCCGCAGCTGTACCGCAGTTATTTGAATTACGATTTTATTTACAACGAGTGGGAGCCCAACGATTGGCTGGAGACGAAGCTTCCTTATGCGCATCCGCAGGTCAAAGGCGGCATGTTCGCGCTCTGGAACGATGTGTCCGTAGAGAAAGGCGTATCCATGGCGGACTCGCATCAGCGGATCTTGCCTTCCATGCAAGTGCTGGCGGAAAAGCTGTGGAGAGGCAACCGAATCGATCGGAACTTCGCAAGCTTCCAGGCGGATGCCGCAAAGTACGTGGACCCGCCGGGTGTTCATCAGTCACACAAGCTTCAAATCGACAATGAGCGGCATCTCGTGCTGGATTATACCTTCGACGAAGGCTTCGCGGACCGTTCGGGGAACGGCTTTGACGGCAACGCGGTGAATGCAGGCACAGAGAAGGGAATCTTCGGTCAAGCCGTGAGGCTAAACGGCGGGGCCAGCTACGTGGAAACGCCGCTTCGCACGCTTGGTTTCGGCTGGACGATGTCCATGTGGATCAAACCGGACACTGACAACCCGCAAGGAGTTGTGCTGCTGGAATCTCCGGACGGACAGCTGAAATACAACATTGGGGGCAGCGGCAAAATCGCCATCACAAAAGAAAATTACGTCAGCGAATTCAATTATAAGCTGCCGACCGATCGCTGGACCCATGTCAGTATGATCGGCGACGACACGGGGACCTCCATCTTCATTAACGGCAGTGAATATACGGCTACTCTCAAAGACGGCTCCAAGCTGGAAACATTCGTTCTGCCGGTAGCCAAAATCGGCAGCGAGACGAATGCGTTTAAAGGCTTGATTGACGAGCTCATCGTAAGGAACACCTACTTGGACCTGCATGGAAATCTGGCTTTGCATAAGCAAGCTGAATCCTCGCAGCCGGAATCCTCGTCCTACACGGCGGATAAAGCGGTGGACGGCAGAGGGGATACCAGATGGTCCAGCGATTGGGTGGACGATACCTGGTTCATGGTGGATCTAGGTGAAGTGAAGAACATTGATGCTGTATCTATTTTGTGGCAAACGGCATATGGTTCGAAGTACCGCATTCTCGTGTCCGAGGACAAGGAGAACTGGACGAACGTTGTGAAAGACAACAACGGGGAGATTAACGGAAAGCCGGGACGTGTCGTGACTACCTTCCAGAGCACGCAAGCCAGATACGTGAAGTTCGAAGGGGTGTCCAGAGCTACTATGTTCGGCTATTCCTTTGAGGAATTTGAAGTGTACGGCGAGGAATATAAACTCGGCAATCTACGGCCGATTATCGACCTGTTGACGGCTATCGAGGCCGACAAGCTTGTGGAGGACGATTACTCTCCTGAGGGCTGGGCACAGCTTCAGCAAGCGATTGGGCAAGCGACTGCGGCTATTCAATCCGCCCAACTGTCTCGTCCTGAGGCCGAGCAGGCGTATGCCGAGCTGAGCGTTGCTCGCGATCGTCTCACGATCGAAGACGTAATGGACCTGATCGAGCTTAATGTGAACGGAAGTATCGCATCCAACCTTTACCTGCCGCAGAAAGGGCAGCTCGGTACGCGCATCGTCTGGAACAGCTCAAAACCAGACTACCTGAATGCGAATGGACAGTTGTTGAAACGTCCGTCAAGCGGGTCGGGCGACATGGAGGTCGTGCTGACCGCGACGATCAGCAAGGGAGCTGCATCCGCGGAAAAAACGTTCAAGATCAAAATCAAAGCGCTGCCTGGCTCCGGGGGCGGAGGATGGGTTCCGACTCCAGTAACTCCTGATCCGGAAGAAGGTCAAAACGGCGGTTCGAATCCGGGAGGTGAAGATCCAGGCAATGGCAATGAGAACGGCAATGGCAATGGCAATGGCGGGGAGTCCGGCGGATCGACAACGCTTCGGCTGAACGATATTGCGAGCCATTGGGCAGAAGCGTCCATCAAACGGGCGGTTGAGCTTGGATTCGTAACGGGCTACACCGACAAGACGTTCAAGCCGAATAAGACGGTCAGCAGAGACGAATTCGTCGTCATGCTGGTCAAAGCGTTGAAGCTGCAGGGTGCGAACAGTTCGCTGGACTTCGCGGACGCAGGTTCGATTCAAACCGTGGCGAAGCCTTATATTGCACAGGCCTTGGAATCCGGCCTGATCAGCGGCTATGCGGACGGGACATTCCGACCAAAGGTTTCGATTCGTCGAGCAGAACTGGCAGCAATGATTGTTCGCGGCTTGGGTCTGAAGACTTCGGAAGGGCATGAGCTCTCTTACGCGGACGCGGATCAAATCCCGGCTTGGGCGAAGCCGTACGTGGCAGCAGCCCAGGAGGCGGGAGTGATGAACGGTCGCGGGGACAACCGTTTCGCACCGGCCGCCTCGGCGACGAGAGCTGAAGCAGTAACCGTTATTCTAAATATGCTTGATGCGCTTGGGGAGTTGAAGGAACAGGAGCAGAACTAATTATGCATAGAAAGAGAGCGTGAGATTAGGTGAAAACTAGACGAAGTTTGACTGCTTTGCTGCTTGTCCCGGTCATGCTGTTATCATTAATCTCCTCCGTGTATGCGGAGGAGGCGGGCATAGAAAGCGCCGGCTTTTATAATCTGGCCCAAGGGAAACCGTACACATGGTCGGAACAGCCGGAGGGTGCTTTCCCGGATGACGGGACGAAGCTGACGGACGGCAATGCCGCCGACCCCTCGCGTGACAGCGGCAACTGGGTGGGCCACCGCAACAAGAAATCCCGTTCGGTTGTATTTGATCTAGGCGAGCAAAAGACGGTTCAGGAGGTGAGCGCGCGTTTCCTGCACGATTGGCCGAACAACGAAACGCTTGTGCCGCTCACCGTTTCGTTCTACGCGTCGGACGATGGGGCGAGCTGGGGCGTATTGTCTCATAATGCAACTCAGTTGTTATGGGGCGACCAGACCAACATCGAGACATTTGCATGGGACGGCAGCCCTGAAACTGGAGCAGTCAAGCGTGGCGATTATACCGAAGGACTCGTATACGCTCGGTATGTGAAAGTGGTGTTCTCCATGCATCCGAGGGCATGGAGCATGATCGACGAGGTGACGATTACCGGTGCGGATGGCTTGATCGCCGGAGCGCAGCCGGTACAGCCTGAGCCGTACGCCCTCCTGCAGCCTGGAGATGCTACTGGCGGGATTCAAAACCTGGGCTTGCTGTATAACGGACACTACGCGGACGGCACAGGAAATTGGACGAAGGAACGGGCTATCCCTAATATCAGTTATGTGAACGAGCAGGGAGAGCCTGTCGATTGGCTGTTCGACGGCGTGCTGTATCTGGGCTTGACATCGGATAACGGCAGAGGCTTCGGAGCGGCAGAAGCGGCCGGAAAAGCCAGAAAACAGGAATGGGAATGGTATTTGGATAAAACGTTTAACGCTGGCGGCGATATGAGCGCGTTGAACGAGGCGACGGTCGAGGCAGGCGTGAAGCTTGGCGAGCCCGACCATAAGACGAAGGTTGTTCTGATGATTCCAGAACCGGGCGAGTATCAGTCCGACTTCGGCAGCATTGACGGCGAGGATCTGAACTTCGATGTAGGAGCGGTCGGCGATGCCGCATCGCTGGATAACAGGGCCAAAGCGATTCAGTGGTGGGTCGATGAAGTGCAAGCCAGATGGACGGCTGCGGGTTACTCGAACCTGGAGCTCGTCGGCATGTATTGGCTGGAGGAACAAATCAGCACGCATGCGACCGGGCCGGAGATGGTCAAGAGAGCGAGCGACATCGTTCATAACGCAGGCCTGAAGCTGTTCTGGATTCCTCATTTTATGGCCTATAAGGCATTCATGTGGAAGGATGTCGGCATTGATGCCGTATCTCTGCAGCCGAACTATTTCTTCGAGAAACTGGACCCTTCGCGTCTGGAGGATACAGCGGATATGGCGAAGCGGTACGGCATGTCGCTGGAGCTGGAATTCGACGACCGGATGATTAACGACGCCGTCTTCCGCGAGCGGTTCATCGAGTACTTGAACAGCGGCGTGGATACCGGTCTGATGCAGCATGGATATAAAGCTTACTATCAAGGCAACAACGCTGTATACAACGCGGCGAAAAGCACAGACCCTGCTACCCGAGTGCTTTACGATTGGCTATACCAATTCTCTAAAGGCACTTATCAGAAGCAAGACGCTGCTCCGCCTGATGTTGTAGCGCTCATGAACGGGCAGCCGATCTCGGAGCATACGATCGTGCCTGATACGACACAGGCCGCATTCACCTGGACCATTCCGGGAGACGACGGGAGCGGGATCGTTAAAGTTACGGCCAAGTATGACGGCAAGCCTTATACGGAAGGAACTGTTGTAGATCTGACGGGTAAGCCGGGCAAACATGTGCTGGAGCTGACGGTGGCGGCTGCCAAATCCAAAACGGTTAAATTCGTAATAGAAGCTCGTTTGGGCGCTGATGGCCTATTGGCTCTTGTTGATAAGTACGCGGACAACAAGCAGCTTAGCAATGCCGATACGGTACGCGCTATGCGCAACGCCTTGATCATGATGGAGCGTACGCAAGAGAGCAACCCTGAGCAAGCCAGGGACTATTTGCTGGCATTCAATGCGAAGCTGGAAGAAGCTAAAGGCCTTGAGTTTGTAACGGAAGGCGCTTATACGGCGCTGAAGGAAGGCGTGTATTACGAGGCTGGCAGCATCGCACAAGATAAAGAAGCAGAGGCATCCTCAACGGAAGCCGCAGGTCTGGAGCCTGCGAAGGCGCTCGACGGCGCACCGGCCACGCGTTGGGCAAGCGAAGTTCGCGATACGTCTTGGTTCCAGGTTGATCTGGACAGCCAGCAAACCTTCGACACGATCCGCATCGATTGGGAATATGCGCGCGCGGACCAATACCGTCTGAGCGTCTCGGATGATAAGCAAACGTGGGAGCCCTTGAAAGTCGGCAACAATGGCGTGGTTAAAGCTGCCGACGGCAAGAACACCCTGGTTTTCCCGGCAACGACGGCAAGATACATCAAGTTCGAGGGATTGAATCGGGCAACGTTTTACGGTTATTCCTTTTATGAATTCGGCGTGTACGATCTTGCTCCGCAGCAAGAACTAAAGACGTTGGACGGCATACAAGCCGCTGTGGACGCTTCCACGAAGAAAGTCACGATTGACGGTCTGGTCATGAACGGCAAGAAAGAACATTTGTATGTGAAAGTGCTTGACCCAAAAGGCAACATTCAATATACCGGTCAGACGGGCACTGAGGATGACGGAAGCTTCCGCATCGCCTTTACGTTGACCGGAGAAGAGCAAGGGAAGTATACGGTCGAGCTTGAAACGGATGACATGACGATTCCCGAGCTGGTAACCTTCGAATACCGCAAGACGCCTACGAGTGGTGGAGGCAATGGAGGCGGCGGTGGAAGCAATGGTGGTGGCAGCAGTGGAGGCAGCGGCGGAGGCGGTCAGGCGCAGAATCCGTATACCTTGCAAGCGGACGGTTCAGTCAAAGCCGTGCTTGTCCCAACGATGAACGGCCAGCAGGCTGCCGCTGCGGTCGGGGCGTCGGATCTGAATGCCGCCATTCAGAGGGCAGTGGCCGACAGCAAAGGCAATAAACATGTTCATGTTGAATTGAAGTCGTCGAACGCGGCTGGGAGCTATGCTTTGGAGCTTCCGGCGGCTAATTTGACGAACCAGCCTAATCTGATTCTGCATATCTCCACGCCGTACGCTCAGCTTGTTTTGACTGGTGACATGCTGGCAGGAGTCAAGGAGAATGCTGTAAAGCTGCTCGTAATCGTAAGCGATTATGCGGGCGAGTATCGCAGTAACGAAGCGGCCGGGCGGATCGGCAACAGGCCAATCGTAGAAATTGCATTGCAACTGGACGGTGAAGCTCTGTCTTGGAAAAATACGAAGGCATCGATTTCGATTGCCATTCCGTATTCGCTTCAAGCAGGAGAGCAAGCTGTTGATCTGCAAGCTTTCGAGCTGATGGGCGACAGCGCGGCGGCAATTAATGGCGCGTCTTATGACAAAGACAAGAATATGCTGCGATTCTCCATCGACCATGTCGGCGTCTATGCTATCGGCGGCAAGAATCCGGCTGCATTTAGCGACCTTGGCAAGCATGAATGGGCGCGCGAGGCGATCGAGAAGCTGGCGGAAAGAGGCATCGTCAAAGGCACCTCGATCGAAAAGGGCACGTTCAGCCCCGCAAATCAGGTAACGCGAGCTGATTTTATTTTGATGCTGGTGAACATGCTTGACCTGCGTGCCGAAATCGCCTCGACGTTCGCCGATGTGAAACCGAATGATTATTACTATGATGCGGTCTCCATCGCCAAGCAATTGGGAATCGCTTCGGGAGTGAACGAAGTTAACTTCGCTCCTCGTGATTCAATCAGCCGCCAGGATGCTATGGTTATGCTGACCCGAGCGCTGCAAACGACGGGGGCAATAAAGCCATCCGCATCCGGTTCAACGCTTGAGGGCTTCCGTGATGCGAGCCAGATTGCGCCATATGCTGCGGACAGCGTGGCAACGATGTTCGAGTATGGGCTGGTTACTGGCTCTAACGGCTACATGAAGCCGAAGAGTACGACCAGCAGGGCTGAAGCGGCGATGTTCTTGTATCGCGTTCTTCAATTAATCGAGGGGCAGCAGCAGTAGAAGCGGGAACAATTGATTTAAGCACATTCCGATTAGCGCGGTAACGCGCCCGGGGTGTGCTTTTTCGACGATACAGAATAGAACTTCGTAAACGGAGGGATGAGAAGTTGAAGAACTACTTGAATGAACAAACTATGTTATGCTAGATACAACAAAGTGCGTTCATTTCAAGAAAGGGGTTTAAAATGCCATGTGCCGAAATATCAAGACCTTATTCAATTTCGACCCGCCTGCGACGGATGAAGAAATTCAGGCTGCAGCGCTGCAATTCGCAAGGAAGCTCTCGGGGTTTAACCGTCCTTCCAAAGCGAACGAAGCGGCGTTTAACCAAGCGGTGCAAGAGTTTACCGCCGTTGCACGGCAGCTGCTGGATTCTCTGGTGACTCAAGCCGAACCCCGCAATCGAGAGGTCGAGATCGCTCGGGCCCGGGAACGAGCCGCTAAGCGATTCGGAGAATCCTAAGCGGGATAGACGGAATCGCATTAAAGGTACCTAGGTTATTTGGAAACTCGATCGTTATGACTCCTGAACGTAAAACGCTGTCGAAAGTATTGAAACTCCGCCTAAAGCTTCATTGTTTCCACCGACAAAAGAGGACGTTCAACATGAAATGCCAGACGGGGGTTAATTGTTACCATTCGAGATCTCTCTCAAGTATTGTATGGGTGGGAGAATGTTATCAAGTTCTGTCGAGAGACAAGAACAAGGTCCCAAAGAAAGTCGCTTATTTAGCGACTTTTTTGTTTTATAGGTACAAGTTCTTGTCCCGAGTCGAGGACAAGAACTTGTACCTATTACCGTAATGGACATGAACTTGGTCCGATTACCGATATGATAAATATCTAATCAGCTTGTTATTCTAACCATGATTTTGTATTATACGTGTTTTTTGATATCGTTGTCGCACATTATCACAGAGCTGCTGGGAACAATCAGTTTAAGCCACCCCAAATAAGTTGGAGGAAGTGCATGAAATGTTTCGGATCAGCGGCGATTCTCCCAGTGATCCCATCGCCCGGAGCCCGGAAGCCTACGGACGACCAGTTGGAATGGCCCTGCAAAGTGGCTGCCGCGCAGGAGAAACTGGTTAGGGGGTATGATTAATGCCAAGGATGTGGAGAGAAGACAGGGCAAATAAGAAGTCTGATGGATGGAATCGGCCTGCGATAATCGCCTATGACTCTTCTCGATGGGGTAGTATTGACCGGGCTCAAGGTGTGACGACCATTCGCTTTGGAGTCTTGATAACCCTTGTTGTACTTGAATCTTAAGTATATTCTTGAAGAAGGGAGGTGGCCAGATGGAGAAGAAACGTTCCGCCAAATATAACACACCAAAGGATTCACGTTTGCTTGAATCAGACAAAGAAATTCGTTTCGAGCTTCCTTACGAGACCGAATTTGAAAATTTATCTTATATTGGAGTCGTTTTATACGAAACATGGCATGTGCCCGGTCACCATCATGAACATTTTGAACTGTGTTATGTGGAAAGTGGGCAAGGGTGGTTTACGATAGACGGATCTTACTACACCGTTAGTCAGGGAGATCTTTTTATAACGAAACCAGGCGAAAGTCATCAGGGAGCTGCCGCTGGAGACTTGCCGTTTAGGTTGTATTACCTTGGCTTTAATCTCGAGCAGATGAGAAGCTTGGAAGTGGAATATTACAAAATCGGTTTTAATCGGGTGGAGAAGGACGAAAATGGTCTCATAAAAAGCATATTCGATAACATTTTTGAAGAACTGCGCATGAAAATCTTTTTAAGTAAACCGATGGTACAAGGATTGTTTATCCAATTGCTTGTCTCCATAGCACGAATCTATAAGGCCTCATCGCAAGAAAGAAATCATGGAGCGAAAAAACTGCCTTCGGACATTATCGAAATTTTAAATTACTTGCATGCCGAAATTCGTGCCGACCTTACAATCAATGACCTTGCGCATCAGTTCCATATCAGTCGTTCTCATCTGGCCCGAGAATTTAAAGAGCATTTGGGGGTAACCATCGGGGAGTATATTCGTTCACTCTGTTTGGACAAGGCGAAGCACTTGCTGCTTGAAACCGGCGAATCGGTAAGTTCCATCGCCGTGAAGCTGCATTTCACATCGATCCATACGTTCAGCATATTCTTTAAGCGGCACAGTGGAAAATCCCCCCTCGAGTTTCGGAATCACAATACCTCTCGTTGACCGGTCCATCCTGCGCAGTGCAAGACGCAGAAAAGAGTTTAATTGGTGAAAATGTTTAAATTTAAAGCAATTATTTAAAAATACATCCCGCAGTATCACAAGTATAATTACAGCAGATTCAAAAAAAGTTAGGATGAGGTGTTGACAGATGGTAAATCATCATGATGTACGTGTGAATTGTCTTCCATCGGAGCGGGATGTTGCTTTTTTTGACGAGAATGGTTATTGGATGTCTCCGGTCATCTTCTCGGCGGAAGAGCTTGCTCAGATTAAGGAACATCAAGACAAGATGTACACAGGTGAATACGAGACGGGGAGAGAACCGGTATGCAATTGGTTGGAAGGTCAGAATAACCCGAAAGCGTTGCGAAAAACGGATAACTCTCATTGGTCCGACAGGACGCTTCGTCAGGTTGCGACCGACCCTACCATCGGAGCCATTGCCGCCAAACTGATGCATGCCGATGCGATTCGGCTGTTTCACGACCAACTGCTTTATAAACCGGGCAGAGGTAATGGTAAAGAAACGGCTAATGTGGGCTGGCACCAAGATTATTCGTATTGGCAATGCTGTAAGGAGCCGTCGCTCATTACTGCGTGGGTGGCATTTACCGATGTGGACTTGTCCAATGGGTGTATGCAAATGGTGCCGCGAAGTCATAAATGGGGGCTTCTGAACGTGAGTGATTTCTTCGAGCAAAACATGGAGAAGCAGCAGGAAACGATGGATATTCCGGAAAATGAAAGCTTCACTACAGTTCCGATGGTGATGAAAGCCGGTCAGGTAAGCTTCCACCACGCACTGACCATTCACGGCAGCGGCCCTAACATAACCGAAGGCGCTCGACGCTCGATGGCTGTGCATTTGATGACGGGGGAGACGAGATACACCTACAATCCAAGAGGAGATGGCCATTTTAATGCGCAAATGATGGCAGGTAAAGATGGAGAGCTATTCGCAGGTGAAGCCTGGCCTGTGCTTTATGAGGCCAAGATCTAATGAAAGTAGCGATATATAAGGCTTTGTGGGGCATGACCGGCAGTTGGGAAGAAAGCTTCAAGCCAATCGCTGGGGCGGAATACGATGGGGTTGAAGCTGGCCTTCCCGGCCTGCAGGATCAACAGCGTAAAGCTCACGATCTCGAGATCCGTCCAAATTCATGCCCGTGTCGGCTATGCTCAAGGACCGCAAGTTCCGCATCCCGCAGCTCCCGAATACCAGCAGGAACTCTTAACTCATACCCGTTGGTGGCGCGAGATTTATCAACATCGTAGTAAAGAGGGAGCAGAGTGCTTGTCGGTTACGACCGATTTCGGCCCGCCAAATTATTTGCACACAATGCATTTCAGCAATGAACCTGTGGCGAATTTATGGGAGGTGTGCGACTGGATGAGACAATATATCGCTGCTGAAATTGCACACGAATCCTTTAAAGAGTAACGATCAGCCGACATCATGTTCAAGCGTATTCTCTATTACAATGAGAATGCGCTTTTTTGTGCTTCCGTACCATAAGCAACTTTTGTTCAACTAATAGGCAGGATAGTCAAATATGCAGATGTGTTGATGGTATCCTTTTCGACGATCATTACCTTACTGGCGGTCCAAACGATACAATTGTTCCTCGTTAATGATAAGATAGAAAATTTATCAAGAACCAGGCACTACAAAAAAATTTCATCATATATAATTGATATCCGTTCGGATTTGATGAGGAGGATATTATGCAACCTATGTTACCTATGGAAAAATATTTTGGACGGTTTGAACTGGTCCATGCTTTTTATGGGGCAATGCCTACAGGTGTCAGCGTTTCCGAAACCGGTCGTATTTTTGTTTGCTTTCCGAAATGGGGAGACGACGTTCCATTTACTGTGGCGGAAATTGTTGAGGGTGAATTGCAGCCTTATCCCAGTTTAGAAAACAATATGGTTAGTACTGGTAATATCACAATGTCTTTCGTCAGTGTCCAAAGTATCGTTGCCGATGGAAGAGGAACGCTTTGGGTACTAGATACAGGGGCACCAAATTTTTCTGAACCTATTCAAGGGGGAGCAAAATTAGTTGCTGTTGATTTAAGCACGAATACAATAAGGAGAGTATATACCTTTACAGAAGATGTTGTCTTGCCAACCACTTATCTGAATGATGTCCGTTTGGATTTTCGGGTTGGAAGCGCGGGATATGCATATATAACGGATTCTTCTTCCAGAGGGCCAGGGGCTGTTATCGTCGTAGATTTAGACAATGGGAACGCGTTTAGACGATTAAATGGGGCAGAATCAACTTCACCTGATCCCTATTTTTTACCGAAAGTAGAAGGTGAAATTTTGATGAATCGAAACCCGGACGGCTCGACTTTCCCATTTAGATTGGCTTCCGATAGTTTAGCGATTTCTCCTGATGGAAAGGTTTTATTTTATGCTCCGCTAACCAGCCGTCAACTGTTCTCCATCTCAACAGAAGCCCTTAGAGACAGAAGAATACAGGACATGAATTTATCCCAATATGTGCAGTATTGGGGAGAAAAAGGTGCGTCTGATGGAATGATCACCGGCGCAAAAGGAACGATTTATGCGGGAGACTATGAAAACAACAGTATCCGGAAAATATTGCCGAATGGCGCAATGGAAACCATCGCGCATGACCCGAGAATTTTATGGCCGGATACTTTTTCGATTGGCCCCGATCAATACTTATATGTCATTGTGAATCAATTACATCGGCAGGCGAGATTTCATTATGGAAGAGACCTGCGGGAAAAACCATATAGTTTACTTCGTATGAGAATTGATGAATTCCCTGCTCCTACCTTTTCATAATAATCTTAAACGAAGGTAGCTATCCCTCATCAGGGAGCTGCCTTTTTTGTCAGTTGAAATTATGATATATTCCCGCAAATGGCACCTGACCCTGAAAAACGTTTGCGCAGCAAATATTTAAGGGCTTTTTGAGGTCGGATGACAATGGTGTACTTGGCGGGAAAATGTTGCTTCCTAGAAGCAAAAGCCCCTCCACAGTTTTGCGGAAAGGGCCGTGAACCATTGTGGTTTTATGCATTTTGCCTGGACGAAATACGGTGTCAGGACAGAATGTTCATAGCGGTCTGAATGTTTTTCAGATCAAGCTGAATTTGCTCTGGAATATGGTAGGGATGGTATAAGCCCCTCTGCATCATGTAGTTTGTTATCTTTTCATGGGACTCTATGGCTTCTTCGAGCTGTTTCATCATAATTTGCTTGATTTCGGGGGTGGCACATTCCGTCACGGCCATGGCGTAGTTCCTGACTCCGCTCTTGGCGTTCATCAAAAAATCCATTGCGATCACTTCATCGGTCAGCATATGAAGCCCTGTCATGTGTTCTAATATTGGGTTCATGTTTTATCTCCTATAGGGTCGCTTTAGACAGCACTCCACCGAGTTCCTGAAGCTGCTGTTGTGATAATTGTACGTCTTGTTGCAAAATCTGCATGAGCTCAGGGTCGGTTACCAGAGCTTGCATGGTCTTGGATTTGGTCATGCAAACCGTCTTGAACGCAGCCATTTCATGAACCTCCAGCATCTCATGCAAAGCGTGATTGGAATTCATTCGGATTGTCCTCCCGTGTATCTATCCATAATTTAAGGCTTTAAGATGACTTTAATGCAATCGTCCGTTTTGGTATCGAACACTTCATAGCCCCGTTTTGCTTCGCTGAGCGGAATGACATGCGTAACAATGTCTCCAGGGTCCACTTTGCCAGACGTAACCAACTCGTACATATACGGCATGTAGTGAATGACCGGAGCTTGCCCGGAGCGGATATTCACGTTTCGCTGCATGATGTCGCCGAGCGGGAATCCGTTATAGCGTCCGCCGTATACCCCAGTGACTTGGATAGTCCCGCCTTTGCGGACAGCCTGTGACGCAATGATAAATGCGCTCATGGTGCCGCCTTGCAGTTTCAAACCACTGGCTAGAAACTCAAGATCGCTCATCTTGCCGTCCATGCCTACCGCATCAATGACGACATCGGCGCCGCCTTTGGTCATTTCCTTGAGATTGTTGCCGATATTCTTATCTTGTTCGAAGTTCACGATTTCCACATGGTTCGTTCGCTTCGCATGCTGTAAGCGGTAATCGACATAGTCAACGGCGATAACCCTCTTTGCTCCCTTTAGCCAACAGAATTTCTGGGCCAGAAGTCCGACCGGACCGCAGCCGAGCACAATGACAGTATCTCCATTCTTGACGCCGGCGTTATCTACGCTCCAGAATGCCGTCGTCATGGCATCGGCGATCAAGCTTAGCTTTTCGTCCGGTTGCTCGCAGTTTTCAGGAATCTTGAAGTGGGTGAAATTAGCAAACGGAACTCGTAAATACTCAGCTTGCCCACCAGGGTAACCACCGGTCGTTCCGGAGTAACCGAAATAGGCGCCCATATCCCCGTGTTCGTTTGAATTGTCGCATTGGCTTTCCAACTGATTCTTACAATAAAAGCATTCTCCGCATGCGATGTTGAAAGGGATGATCACCCGGTCGCCTTTCTTTACCTTGGTCACTCCAGGACCTACTTCTTCTACAATCCCCATCGGTTCATGCCCGATGACATAGTTTTCCTGAAGGTTAGGGATCATTCCGTGAATCAGGTGAAGGTCCGAACCGCAAATGGCGGAACTTGTGACTCTTACGATCATATCGTCCGGTTTTTCAATCTTCGGATCCGGCACCTCTTTGACCACGACATTTTTAATCCCTTGATACGTTACCGCCTTCATGCTTTGTGTCCTCCAATATGTTCATCTGGGGTCCGATCAAACATCCCTTTACGCGACGTATCATCCGGGAACAAATTCATCTGCCCGATCATCACCGTATTGTTTGCCGAAAGCTGGTCGAGTTGGTACTGTTCGTTCAGCTCGTAGGGATGGAACCATTTTTTGCGAATCATGAGCTCCGTGATTTCTTGGTGCATTGCAATACCCTGCTTAAGATGATTGTGCAGCAGGGCTCTTACATCCGGTGAAGCCGTTTCCGTCAGGGCGATGGACAAATTACGCACACCCTCCTTGGCACGAAGAAGGAAGTCCATGGCAAAAGTCATATCTGCCATTTCCGGCATATTTAATGAATTAATCGGGTCTAGATAATCGGTATTCATTTGAATTCCCCTTAATGTGTTATAGGTGTCGGACTATTCGGAACAGGCGCTTGGAAAGGAGCTCTTGCGTAGATTGCTTGCAGCTCGGCGAGCTGTTGTATGGATTGGATTACGTCTTTCTGCATTAAGGCCTTTAGCTCTTGATCAAAGACCAGGCCTTGCATAAGTTTTGACTTAGCGAGGCAGAGCGTTTTAAAGTTTAACGCTTCATGCAGTTCCATCGATTCGTGCGGTGCTAGCGTTGGATTTTTCATTCAGAAATGATCACCTCCCTTTTCATCAACGTTAGATTTTCCAACGCATCGGATCTTATACTAAAATGGATTGCCGGAGATGTAAGATCCGTATATTCCCATACCGTTCACAGGAATATAAACAAATTCTTAACCTCATACTTAATTCTGTTTAACTTAACTGAATGATCTTGCTCAAAAGGGAGGAGTACTCACTGTGCCCAATAAAAACAAAATTGATCTAGGCACCGAAACTACAAGAGAACCGGCAGAAGGTACACTTAATTCCAGCGGTAATACGCTGGAGCAGCATGCATCTAACGCTGCTTCTGAGGCACAAACTGCATTAAATCAGGCGATAAGCTCGATAAGTGAATCTAATGCGGCAACAAATTCACAAGCTTTAGAGAGGGCCCGGCAGCAATTGACCCAAGCTGAGGAATTTTTAGATCAAGCGCAAACTTCAGCAAATGCATTACGTCTGCCTGATCAACGATAAGACGGTTTTGGCACAGATAGGCTTGACATAGATTCTTCTTTTTCGGATACAGTAGAGTCAGGCTTACTAATGTCGAGGTATGGTTGTCTGTCTATATCGAGTATATCCCGATGATGTTTCCGAACTTACGCCGATACTTTTTCCGCATGGGCAAATGACCTGCGTAGCTGCTCAAGGAACGTATTTGCCTTAGACACGGTGAGTTTCCGTCAAAAGGCTTCGGCTTTTGACGAAGCTTTTTGTTTTTTGAGCTGTCTCAGACATTTTCAAAAAAAATTATCGAAACCGGATATGATTAAGCAGTGTAGCCCAATATATACAATTTGCCGGACTTTGATCACTTTATTGGGAAAAATCCCCTTTCAGTAGACAAGAGAAAAAAGACATCTGTTAAGATGGACTTAATCTTGCCTAACGAATGAAGGGGATTTTTTCATGACTAAAAAAGAAAAGGACAAGAACATGTGCCGATGTGTCCCAAGCTGATCCGTCTACCCAGTAACCGTGTCGCCAATCACAAGTATTTCGTTGGTAATGGGCGCGGGCTTACGCTTTTGGGTCCGGGAAAATTGATATTATCAATTACGATAAACGAGATTTATGTATAAGCCATCCTTTATTTCAAATTCTGCAATCGATCGAGCCTGTTGATCTTGTTACCAATTATTACATACCTTATAATCTCATTATGTGCAAATGCGTGCACAGTAAGAAAAAGAACAAATTCAAAAAGATAGGAAATCAACCATGAGAAAATTGCTAGTATGCACGTTAGCTATCATGCTAAGTTTAGCTGCGTTTACCCCCGCTATTTACGCTTCTGAAGTCCAAGTATCCGTGGATGGGCGTGATGTACAATTCCCGGATGAGCACCCATATGTCGATCAGAGATCCAACCTTACGATGGTTCCACTTGCTTTTATATCCGACAAGCTTGGAGCTGCTACGAAATGGGACTCAAAATTAAAACAAATCACGATCTCGCTTAACCGTGACACTGTTATTTTGGTGATTGGCGATCATCATGCACTGGTGAACGGTAAAAGAGTAGACTTTGAAGGGTCGGCAGTGCTCAAAAACGGCCGCACGATGGTTCCGTTGCGTTTTATAAGTGAAGCCCTGCATGCTAATGTGGAGTGGCAGCCCACGCGCAATCTGGTGAGCATTATGACCTCCGTGGCCAATGTTCCGAAAGGAACATGGATATGGGACAGTCAGATCATCAAACAGGATCAAGAGAAAATTATAAGCTTTGCAAAAATGAAGGGTGTGACATCTGTTTACCTTCAGGTGAATAGAGATATCGATCCAGCGATATATGAAGGTTTTATACGAAAAGCCAAAAGCGAAGGAATTCAAGTGGAAGCCCTTGAGGGGCGCCCCGAATGGGTCTATAAGTCTAAGCAGGAGGATATTCGAAAATTCATCACGTGGGTTAAAACCTACAATTCCTTTGTTGGCCCGGAGGCAAGCTTTACAGGACTGCATTTCGATATTGAACCTTATGCGCTAAGCGAATGGAAAAAGGACAACAAGGCGATTATTGAAAGCTGGATGGACAATTTGAGACTGATCGAGAAAGAAACCAGAGGAAGCGGCTTGAAAATTGCTATCGATGTTCCGTATTGGCTGAATACGATTAATGTTCCGGGGAAGGATTACAGTATGAGCGCATGGCTGCTCGAGAAGTTCGATTGCCTCGTCATAATGAATTATCGGAATCATGCATTAGGCAGCAATGGAATTGTGGAAAATGCGCAGGCCATGCTGAGAGAAGCATCCACTCTGAAGAAGAAAGTTGTTGTTGCTGTAGAAACGGTCAAAAGCACAGAGGGTCCGCGGGTCTCATTCTTTTCCATGAGCAATGAAGTGATGGAAAAGGAGCTTCAATCTGCCCATAATCAATTGGCTCGCTACGCAAGCTATGCCGGCTTTGCCGTTCACGATTTTAAAAGCTGGCAGGACATGAAATAAGCAGCTGGTGTTTATCTAATTGTCTGACGTTTAAGTCGAAGGGCATTAAAACGGCTTGCTGATCGGGGAAAACTTTACCGCATATGCCATAGCTCATAACACTCCCAAATAATTAAGCTAACGGTGTCGAGGGACAAGAACAGGGTCCCATAGAAAGTCGCTATAATAGCGGCTTTTTTGTTTTATCGGTACAAGTTTTACAATTTTTAATGAAGAAGGAGAAGTTGATGAAATTAGTTTTTCCCCATAGACGAACTACCATCTCCTGTCATATTTCACTGTACAAAGGATAAGAGATGCAGTCCATTTCCAAGGTAAGGTCTTTACGAGAACAAAATATACGTACGTAATTATGTAATAGGCGATACAAAAGGACATTAAAAAGAAAATGGCACCCTTTGGGTGCCGCTTGAGCATGTTATGGTTTTAATAACTTATCCGATAGCGTGAGGTGATACAGATCTCGCCTGTCGCCGGTGTCGGCTGTGGCCCCTGCAGCTGTAATTTGTATGGAGTTAAAGTTAGTTTTGGTAAAGCTCAAGCTCGAACCGGGGTCAACCTTCAACTTTCATCGAGATTTTATCTGATATTGAACTTGTGAACAATTTAAGTACGTAAGGGAGGTATGGAAATCCACTGGACTTACAAGTGGTATCGTATGGAAAAGAATCTAGATTAACAATATACTAGCTATAACAGTTTATTGTTGAGGAGAATATTAAATGGATGAAGTCAACGAATCAAAACAAATTGTATTACAAATGGGCGGTGCCTTGAAAAAGTACAGAAAAGAAAAAAATATGAGCTTAGACGATTTAGCGGAATTAACGGGCGTAAGCAAACTTACTCTGGGGAATATCGAACGTGGCGAAACAAATCCAACTTTAGCGATTATATGGAAAATTTCAAAAGGCATATCTTTACCGCTATTTGCTTTGTTCAAATCAGAGAACCCTGTTAGTTTGTATCGAGCAGGCGAAGGATTACGGTTTTCTAATGATGAAAAAAATTGGATCATTGAACCAGTCTTTAAAAGCAGCGATATGGAAATGTGTCGGGCATACCTACAGCCAAATAGCTCGTATTACCCTGAAGGTCATCATGTGAATACAACTGAAATCGCGACAGTAATGACTGGCTCCATTGAAATTCAAGTCAATGAAGAGATTTATACATTGAATCAATATGATACGATCAGTTTTCGTGCAGATTGTCCTCACTCTTATACCAATCATACGAATAGCGAAACAGTGCTCCATATATCCTTAAAATATGGTTTCTAAAAGTCGATAAATTCTACTTATTAAAAACAACTCCGAATTCATGGCGGGAATTCAGAGTTGTTTTTTTATTGTCAGATGAGTTTTGGTATATCTTAAAATATTTATTGTTAATTTTAATATATTATAATATACTTTTGTTGTTCGCGCGGATGTTATAGCAAAGTTTTTTTCAATCAACAGGTAGCAAATCATACGTAAGAATTCAGGAAGGAGAAGTGAAGAATGCCGAACAAACCAAAAAACGTACCGTCCTCTATATTGCTGATTATTCTCGGCATTATTGTTATCGCAGCTAATTTACGTACTCCCTTAACCTCAGTCGGTCCTTTAGTGAGTCTTATAAGGGATGACGTTCATATTTCAAATACATTAGCAGGCCTGATCACAACGGTACCCTTGCTCGCCTTTGCTTTATTATCGTCTTTAGTACCAAAATTAGGACGAAGATATGGGGTTGAGCGTGTCATTTGGATTGCCCTTATCTTTCTGACTGCTGGTATTGTCATACGTTCATTATCTGGCGCAGTTAATCTGTTTATTGGGACAGCAGTTCTTGGATTCGCCATTGCCGTATGTAATGTATTATTGCCAAGTATAATCAAAAGGGATTTCCCGGATAAAATTGGCTCCATGACAGGTGTTTACTCCATTTCAATGAATTTATGTGGAGCAATCGCATCGGGGATCAGTGTACCGCTAGCCGTGAACGCAGGTCTAAAATGGCAGGGAGCACTGGGAATATGGGGGATTCTAAGCTTTGTATCGATCCTCTGTTGGCTACCCCAATTAAGAAATCAAACAAAACAAACTGCCACGACGAGTCAAAGGATGGTCAGCTACGATGTGAATGTTTGGCGATCCCCGCTTGCCTGGCAAGTAACGTTATTTATGGGTATACAGTCCATGGTATTCTATGTGTTGATCGCATGGTTGCCTGAAATTTTAAAGCAGCAAGGAATTGACTCCAACCAATCAGGATGGTACCTCTCGATCATGCAGTTAGCGATGCTCCCATTTACCTTTATTGTCCCCGTTATTGCCGGGCGCATGTCTAGCCAACGTTTATTAGTGGTCATCACAACCATTTTGCTTATGACGGGAACGATCGGACTTCTTTACGGAAGCTCCAATATCATTCTGCTGTGGATCATCATGCTCGGAATTGGTGGAGGCTTCGCTTTTAGTTTGTCCATGATGTTTTTCGGGTTGCGCACTCAAAATGCGCATCAAGCAGCGGAACTGTCTGGCATGGCCCAATCGGTCGGATATCTTCTTGCCGCAATCGGCCCTGCCCTTATAGGATATCTGCATGATGCGACAAATAGTTGGAACCTGCCACTTTTCATTCTGCTTGGGGCTTCGGTCGTACTCTTTTTAGTCGGTATAGGAGCAGCAAGTAATCGTTTTGTAGGTAGCCGGAATCGTTACGAGTTGCCACGGAAAGGATGATAAATATGTTTGACAAAATTATGGTGGCCATTGATAAAGCTGAAATAACGAACAAAATCCTCGATGCAACCATTGAAATAGCCCGAAACAAACAAACCCAAGTTACCTTGGTTCATGTCAGCCAGGATTATGTGTCGAACGGAATGACATATGTACCAGTGAATTTCTTGGAAGAAGTATTGAACGAAATGGAGAAAGCGAGTCTGGAACAGCTGCAAGAAGCCAAATCTAAATTAAAATCTGCGGGAATTAACCCGGAAACCATTCATCTTAAGGGAGATCCTGCACATGAAATATTAAATTATGCATGGGATACCGAGCAGCGACTTATTATTATCGGAAGCCGTGGCCTAAGGGGAGTAAAAGGAATGATGCTTGGAAGTGTCAGCCACAAGGTTTCTCAGTTATCAAGTTGCCCAGTCCTCATTGTACATTAACTCCTTCGGGAACTGCTGAGATGATGTAGTGTTATACTGGCAGGGGAATGTTTATCGTACTATATCTATTAGTTGTTCACAGGCTGACGCTAAAGATGACGGGAGGGGGACCTGTCACTACACGGTGCTCCACAACGATCACCACCGTCCGGGCGCGCACGAAGAAATGTAAAATTCTGTTAATAATATGGATAAAAATGACACAACGTTACCATTTTGCTCGGAGTTAATGACACAAAGTCATCCCTTTGGTTGGAGGTTACGACATAAAGATTCCCTTTATATGGTGCAATGGAATTGTTCACTGTTTGCGCTCCAAAACAAAAAGTTTATGTGTTAGAAACGAGTAGAAGAGGGCAAAATCGTGTCAATAATGAGAGTAACTTTAACAATCCATAATAAATAATGGCTGAAAGGTGATAAGGTCATTAGACATCTGTCGAGGGACAAGAACATGGTCCCATTGAAAGTCGCTATTATAGCGGCTTTTTTGTTTTATCGATACAAGTTCTTGTCCCGATTTGTGGACAAGAACTTGTATCGATTGCCGAAAAGGACAAGAAGATAGTACGATTACCGATTAGATAAGCATACAACTGTTTTAAAAGAAAAATACTTATCAAATTACACATTGATTATGTCAGAACACATATTTTCGGATTTACTACTATATCCGCACAATAAATACAATGATTCATCTTGACTTGAACATCCTCCAAATCAGCTGAAATTAGGAAATTGCAATAACCTAAAGACAGAACAGTTTTAATAGTTTGTTACAACCTACACGGATCACAACGATGCAGGGTTATGCAGAGGTGCTGCGGCTCGGTATGGAACAGAGCGAAGAGCAGCGTCAGAAATATGCGAACCGCATACATACCAAGGCGAGGTTTATCGCTTCGCTTGTTGATGACCTGTTTGAGTTAACCAAACTGGAGAGCACGGAACTGTCATACGAGCGGAAGATAGGCGATTTAGCTGAGCTGTGCCGCACTGCGGCAGCCGATCTGTACGATTCGTTTGAACGGAAGGGAATTACGCTGGACATCCGCATTCCGGAATCGCCAGTCATGTTGTCTTATCACGAAGGTCTCATGCATAGAGCTCTTTCGAATTTATTGACGAATGCCCTGAAATACAATAAGGAGGGTGCTCATGTATGGCTGGAGCTGGAGGCATGCGAGAAAGATATCCTGCTTACCGTTGGAGATGACGGTCCGGGAATATCGGACCCTGTGAGAGAGACGGTGTTCGAACCTTTCGTGCGCGGTGATCAAGCTAGGAGAAGTGACGGCGGCAGCGGGCTCGGCTTAGCCATCGCACGAAGTTCAGTTGAGCGGCATGCCGGGCAAATTTGGCTTGATCCGGAGGCGGAGGGCACCGTTGTTCATATTCGATTGACCAAGACATGAGTGTATGGAGCGATTCACCGTTTCCAACTATAAAGCGCCATGCAAGATAAACTTTCAAATAGGGGCCCTCCAACATTTTTACGAAAACATACGTTAAGTTTTTAAACATGACGGTATTGTCGTTATTTATTCCTTTAATCTGAAAAAGTGTAACCTTATCGCCACTTACTATTACTGGAGTTAGGGCCTAGCCGTTTACGTTACGGATGATAATTTCTAATTTTGAGCGGATGCGCCCGTTTACAATCAGACGCATCATTGGATATGCTACGCTGATTCTGTCAAATGTTGTATAGAAGCCGCAGATCGCGCTAAAATGGCTTTAAATTAACGCTCAAAAAAACGGGGGCTTCGCCGTGACGATGAAATGGATCGACTTGTCCAGGAATGCGATAGACTTATACGAGCAGAAACATAGGGGCGGGCATCTCGTGTCCGAGCACTATCACCAGACGCACCAGCTGCTATTTGTGCTGGAAGGGGAAGGCACGATCCGGCTAGGGGATGAAGTTCGGAAGCTTACGGTCGACGATACGGCGCTGATCGTTCCGTATTCCGTCCACTCCGTCATGTCCGACTTCAGGCTGACCTTGTTAGTGTTGGCGTTTGACGAGGCAGTGCTCGATCCGGATATGAGGGCGCAGCTGCTCCACGCCTACTTTCCGGCCTCCTGCCTGCTGAAGCCGGGATTGTTTGCTGCGAGCGAACTGCGTCAGCTGCTGAGGAAAATGCTGTTCGAGCAGTCCAGGGAGCTGTCGCCGCTCGTCCGGCTTTCGCTCAAAGTCCAGCTATCCCAGTTGCTGCTTTTGCTGGTTCGATCGGCCGGAACGGAGGCAGCCGGAGCGGGCTCCAGCTCCAACAAGCTGCGTGCCGAGAAAATTCGCAGCTATATCGATTCGAAGTATTTTGATCCGCTGACCGCGGGGGACATCGCTTCCAAGCTGGACATCAGCACGCGGCACGTGAACAACATCTTCAAGGAACGGTACAACATGACACCGATGCAATATTTGACCGAGGTACGCATCCGCGTCGCCCAGAAGTTGCTGGTGGAAACGGGTAAGGACATTATTTCGATCTGCTTCGAGGTCGGCTACGATTCCGTGTCTACGTTTTACCGGTCGTTCAAAGCTGTCGCCAAGCTGTCGCCAAAGGCGTACCGGGAGCTGAACGCGCCCGCGCATGCTGAGTAGGCAGGGATCCTTCCGTCAAATGGACAGCGAGTGCACAATGTGCGATCAAAGGAACAAGATAACGATCAAGGGATGTCCGGCCGATTGATTGAAACATATTTTCCCCTTCATCCCCCATCGGATAAGCGCCGGCGGGGATTTTGTTTTTCGCTCGAATAATTCGCTTCCAAAATTGAGAATCGTGTTCCCGTAATCGTAAGAAAAGCGGTTTCTCATCGACTACAATACGGTTATACGAAGCGAAGGGAGCGATGAATGTGGCAGTTCGCAACATCGGCATTATTATGAACGGCGTTACCGGACGGATGGGAACCAACCAGCATTTGATCCGTTCGATTCTTGCGATTCGCAAGCAAGGGGGCGTTGCGCTACCGAGCGGAGACGTCATCATGCCCGACCCGATTCTGATCGGCCGGCAGGAGAGCAAGCTGCAGGCGCTGGCCGCCGCCCACAGCGTCGAACGTTGGAGTACCGATCTTGAAGTTTGCCTCGCCGATCCGTACTACGAAATTTATTTCGACAGCCAGACGACGGTGCGCCGCGCCGAAAGCATCAAGCAGGCGATCGCCGCGGGAAAGCATATTTATTGCGAGAAGCCGACGGCCGTCGATTTGGAAGGGGCGCTTGAACTGGCTCGCATCGCCGCTGAGGCCGGAGTGAGAAACGGTGTCGTGCAAGACAAGCTATTTTTGCCAGGATTGCTCAAGCTGAAACGCTTAAACGACTCTGGCTTCTTCGGGCGTATCCTGTCCGTGCGATTGGAGTTCGGCTATTGGGTATTCGAGGGCGACTGGCAGCAGGGTCAGCGGCCATCGTGGAACTACCGCAAGGAAGACGGCGGCGGTATTATCGTCGACATGTTTGCACACTGGCGATATGTTCTCGAGAATTTGTTCGGGGAAGTGAAGGCTGTCTCCTGTCTTGCCGCTACGCATATTCCGAAACGTCTGGATGAGCAGGGCGTTCCGTACGAATGCACGGCGGACGATGCGGCGTACGCCATATTTGAGCTGGAAGGCGGCATTATCGTGCAGGCCAACTCGTCCTGGGCGGTGCGGGTAGACCGCGACGATCTGCTCACGGTTACGGTCGACGGCACCGAAGGCAGCGCCGTGGCGGGTTTGCGGAACTGCAAGACGCAGCATCGGGTCAACACGCCGAAGCCGGTATGGAATCCGGACATTCCGAACCCGTTCCAGTTCCGTGACCAATGGGTGGAGGTGCCGGATAACGCGTCATACGACAACGCGTTCAAGGTGCAATGGGAACTCTTCTTGAAGCATGTCGTCATCGGCACGCCGTTTCCGTGGGATTTGCTCGAAGGCGCGAAGGGCACCCAGCTTGCCGATCTCAGCTTGCAGTCGTGGCTGGAACGCCGCTGGATCGACGTGCCGAAGCTGAGCCTGGAAAAATAAATACTAAAAAAATCGGCTTTTCAGCACCGGCCGATTTTTTAATTACCTCTTAAGGAGGGGAATACAGATGGCCAAGTCGTTGCTCCTCCCCCGCGCAGGGGGAGCGTTGTATGAATATACTCCGGGCAAAGCAGGCTCGTTCTCCGTGCCGGCCAAGCCGTTTACGGGCCGCATCGCCTTCTCGGCCGCCCATGTCGTCTGCGATCCGTTTGCGGACGCAGATCCGCTGCATCATTCGCAGATTGATTGGAACTCGACGCTCGCCTACCGGCACCATTTATGGTCGCTCGGTCTGGCCGTGGCGGAAGCGATGGATACCGCGCAGCGCGGCATGGGCCTCGACTGGAACCGCTCGAAGGAGCTTATCCGCGCTTCGATCGCGGAAGCGCGCTCAGTCGGTGGCAAAATCGCCTGCGGCGCGGGAACCGACCATCTGTTTCCGGGACCGTCGGTCACGATCGCCGACGTGGAAGCCGCCTATGAAGAGCAAGTCGGCTTCATCGAAGGCGAGGGCGGTCAAGTCATTCTGATGGCGAGCCGAGCGCTTGCCGCCTGCGCGAAAGCGCCCGAAGACTACGAGAGGGTGTATGGGCGCATTTTGGGACAGGTGAAACAGCCGGTCATCCTGCATTGGCTTGGTGATATGTTTGATCCCGCTCTGGCCGGCTATTGGGGATGCAAGGACGATCTGGACGAGGCGATGGACGTTTGTTTGCGCGTCATTCGGGCAAACGCGGACAAGGTCGACGGGATTAAAATCTCGCTGCTCGATGCCGGTAAAGAAATCAAGATGCGCCGGCTGCTGCCGGAAGGCGTCAAGATGTACACCGGCGACGACTTCAGCTACCCGGAACTGATCAAGGGTGATGGGCAGGGCTACAGCCATGCGCTGCTCGGCATATTCGACGCGATCGCGCCGGCCGCCGCCCAAGCGCTTCATGCGCTTGACGCAGGCGATCTGGTCAGTTATGAGGCGATTATGGAGCCTACAGTTGCCTTGTCGCGTCATATTTTCCAGAAGCCGACGTACGCCTACAAGACGGGAATTGTGTTCATGGCCTACTTAAACGGCCACCAACAGCATTTCCGCATGATCGGGGGAGCGGAGGGATCGCGCTCGATCGTCCATTTGGCCCAGTTGTTCGTGCTTGCCGACAGGGCCGGGCTATTGGCCGATCCGGAGCTTGCCGCCGAACGGATGAAGCCTGTCTTGGCGCTGGCGGGTATTCGGCCGTAATCATTTATAGAAATGTTTGAAAGCAAGGAGGGATCAGCATGGAACCGCTTCGTTCCATAGACAGACTCAGCTTGAACCAGATTACGACCGATCGGCTGAATATGCGTGAGGCCGTGGAAGCATGCGTTCGAGCCGAAGTGCCTTGGATCGCGCTGTGGCGGCATAAAGTGGCCGAAACCGGCCTGGCCGAGAGCAAGCGGCTTGTGCGGGACGCGGGCCTGCGCATCTCCAGCCTGTGCCGTGGGGGTTATTTTCCGGCGGCCACCGCGCCTGCGCGCAAAGAGCGGATGGACGACAATCGCCGCGCTGTCGAGGAGGCGGCCGAGCTCGGCACCGATGTGCTCGTGCTCGTTTGCGGTCCGGCGCCAGACCGGGATATCGATTTCGCCCGCAAGACGGTCGAAGAAGCGATCGCGGAACTAGTGCCGTTCGCCCGCTCGCACGGAGTCAAGCTCGGCATCGAGCCTTTGCACCCGATGTACGCCGCTGAACGCTCCGTCATCAATACGCTGGCGCAAGCCAACACGCTCGCGGAGCAGCACGACCCGCAAGACGTCGGCGTCGTCGTCGATGCGTTCCACGTCTGGTGGGACCCGGAGCTGTACGCGCAAATTGAGCGGGCCAGGGGGCGTATACTCGGCTTCCACGTCTCCGATTGGATCGTGCCGGTACCCGACCTGCTGATGGGCAGAGGGATGATGGGGGACGGCGTTATCGAGTTGCGCCGGATGCGTCATGCCGTTGAAGCGGCCGGTTACGCGGGGGCGATCGAGGTGGAAATCTTCAACCGGCAGGTATGGGATATGCCGGGAGACGAGGCGCTCACGCTCATCAAGGAACGTTATTTGCAGCATGTATGAATTATAAATTTGCAGCTTTGGCGGGCCGGGAGAATCGTTCCCGGCTCGTCAAGGCATAGCTTTGGAGGGAAGGAATGTGAAGATTTGTCGCACCGCGCTGATCGGGATCGGGGGATTCGGCGCTGAACATGTGAAAGTCATGCAGAAGCTGGTCGAAGAGGGTAGCCTGCAGGTTGCTGCTTTTGCGGAGCCGAATGTCGGCGCTCATCAGGAGTCTTACGGCAAGCTGACCGCGCTTGGGGCCGTCCATTATATAGACTACGTGCAGATGCTCACGCTGCATTCGGATATCGATTTCGTCGTCATCGTCACGCCGATCTCCTCCCACAAGCCGATGTGCATCCAGGTGATGCGGATGGGCTTTCACGTGCTGGTGGAGAAGCCCCCGGCGGTAACGATTCAGGACTTGGACGAGATGATCGCGGTGCAGATGGAGACCGGGCGCTTGTGCCAGGTGAACTTCCAGAATACGTCGGGCCAGGCGTTCCGAACGCTGCTGGAAAGGATCGGCTCCGGTGTGCTCGGGCAGGTGGAGCAGGTGGTCGGCATTGGCATGTGGAAACGGCTTCGCTCTTACTACGATCGAACCCGCTGGGCCGGCAGACTGGTCAGCGACGGCCAGTATATGCTGGACGGGACGTTCAACAATCCGTTTGCTCATTTGCTGCACCATAGCTTGCTGGCGGCCGGAGGAGGCGCAGCAGACTTGTACCCGGAATCGGTGCAGGCCGAGCTTTACCACGTCAATGACATCGAGGGGGACGATGTCTCCTGTATTCGCGCCGTTATGGCTAACGGTGTGAGCGTTCATTTTTACGCCATGCTTTGTCACGAAGTAAGTGAAGTGCCTTCGATTGCCGTGTACGGAACGCGAGGGGAAGCGCATTGGAATTACCAGAACAAGCTGACCATTCGCGCACAGGACGCCGAAGAGGATTTGGCGTTTGGTCCGACCGATTTGATGTGCAGCATGTATCTGAACCTGATGGAAGCGATCGAAACCCCAGGGAAACCGCTCTTCTCGCCGCTCAAGGCAAGCCGAAGCTTCGTGCTGGTATCCAACGGCGCCTATGAGTCGGCTCGCGCCGTTCGTGCCATTCCCAGCCGATTCGTGACCGAGCGGGAGGATGGAGATTCCACGGTGCGCCTGCTGCCCAGCTTGTCCGAGAAGATGAGAGACGCGGCAGCGAAGCGGCAACTGTACAGTGAATATCCGCTTCCTTGGGCGACGCCGACCGGGCTGTTCCGGATGGAGGGCTACAACCGATTCGAGCTGCCTGCCACTATGCGCACAAATAACGGTAGACCGACCAATTAGAGGCGTTCCTTCAGGGCTCTTCTTTTTACAATGTCGAGGTTTAACCTAATGTATTTTTGGAGGCATGATACCTATTTAAATGAATCAGGACCAAGTGGTCTCTGGTTCTTTATTTTGTTTACCTGACTAATTCCTCACTCTACAGTTTACATACAACTACCTTTTTAAGTTATTACCAAATTGATTTAAGGGAGTACATTTTTTTATTTCATCCTGAAGGTAGAATGATAAACATGAGAGCTCTTTATTACAGTCGGAGGGATGGGAAAAATGAAAGCGGTTTTAGACAGCTCCCGAAAGTATGGCGCAACAAAAAGGAAAAAAAACTTTCTGTACTACATCAAAAGAGACGGTCTGTTATATTTTCTTTTGCTGCTGCCTATGGCCTATATCCTGATTTTCAAGTATGCTCCCATCTATGGCCTTGTGATGGCATTCCAAGATTACAACATTTTTGAAGGAATTGGAGGGAGCGAATGGGTAGGACTGGATGTGTTCCGTTTTATTTTTGAGCAGGACAGCTTCTACCGTGCATTAAAGAATACGCTGGTCCTGAATGTTCTGGACTTGATCGCAGGTTTTCCAGCGCCCATTCTTCTGGCGATTTTGCTCAATGAAGTAAGACAAGCAAAATTCAAGAAAATGACCCAGACCGTGTTGTATCTGCCCCATTTTTTGTCCTGGGTTATTATTGGCGGTATGGTCTATCTGATGTTTTCTAACGGCGGCATGATCAACAATTTCCTGTCGAGCTTTGGTTTGGAGAAGATCGAGTTTCTGTCGCAGAAAACACCTTGGTTGATTACTTATATTGCCGTTGGCGTATGGCAAAATATCGGATGGGGCACCATCATTTATTTGGCGGCCATAACCGGAATCAATAGGGAGTTGTATGAGGCCTCCGATATTGATGGCTGCAGCAGGCTTCGCAAAATGTGGCATATTACACTGCCTGGCATTAAGTCAACCATCAATATTTTGTTGATTCTCCAAATAGGAAGAATGGTTTCTATCGGATTTGACCGTCCCTTTGTGATGGGGAATTCACTGGTTAGCGATTACTCTGATGTTATCAGTACTTTCGTGTATAGAGTTGGTATTAGTTCGGGTGATTTCTCCCAGGCAACGGCGGTAGGATTGTTCCAATCCGTGGTCGGCCTGATCCTGCTGTTATCTGCAAACTTTGTTGCGAAAAAATTAGGCGAGGATGGGATATGGTGAGGGTGGCGAGCAATAAGCGCAAGATGAAAAAAATGACTGTAGCGGATATGGCCATCATTGTATTTATCGTGGCATTGTCCTTCACATGTATCGTACCGTTCCTGTACATGATTGCGCTTTCTTTCAGTTCCAACGAAGCGATTATTTCTCAAAAGGTAGGACTGTGGCCAGTAGACTTCACAGCAGAAACGTACAAAACCATATTGAGCGATATGGATATGCTGTATACGCTTGGATACAGTATTGTGCTTACGATATTCTACACTTTGGTATGCATGTTACTGACCATATGTGCAGCGTATCCGTTAACGAAGAAGCGGCTGAAGGGAAGAAACTTTATTTTGACGGCGTTGGTCTTCACCATGTATTTCAGCGGCGGTTTAATTCCCTCCTATATTCTGGTTAAAAACCTAGGCATGATGAATTCGGTTTGGAGCCTGGTATTGCCGGGGGCCATGAGCGTGTTTAATATGATCATCCTGAAAACCTTCTTCAGCAACCTTCCGGAGAGCTTGGAGGAATCGGCAGCCATTGACGGGTGTTCGGATCTGGGCATTCTCATCAAGATTGTGCTTCCCCTTTCGTTGCCATCGATCGCCACATTAAGCCTTTTCTATGCGGTGGACAGATGGAATGGATTCCAGGATGCGCTGTTCTACATCACGAAAAAAGAGCTCTACCCTATGCAGATGAAGCTATACCAGATCATTTCGGCCAATCAGCAGTTGGATAGCCAACAAGGAGGGGAAGGAAGTGTCGGCTCCTATATTGTCCCTGAGTCATTGAAAGCGGCAAGTGTCATGTTTACAACGATTCCGATTTTGCTGATCTATCCTAAACTGCAGAAGTATTTCGTGGATGGTGTGATGACTGGGGCTATCAAGGGGTGATGGGGAAACAGATTATGATGAAGGGAGGATCCCGGCCTCGCGGATGATTTAAGAGAATCAATTACCAGAACGAAAGGGTGGTTAAAGTGTATAAGGGCATAAAGAAGAAAGCAACAATTCTATTTAGCACAGTGCTTCTAGCCGTAGGAGTGGCAGGCTGTGGTGGTGCAGGCAATAACAATGGGGAGACGGTATCAAAAGGGGCCAACGCATCGGAAACGGGCTCCGGTTCCCCAGTAACCTTGACAGTGGAAGTGTTTGACAGAGGTATTCAGGGACAACCGGACTTGAACAACAACACGTGGACCAAATATGTCAATGAAAAATTCGGGAAGCCTAATAACGCCATTGTAAAATTTGTTCCTGTCCCCCGTTCCCAAGAAGTCGACAAGCTGAATGTTTTGATGGCTGCCAACGAGGCTCCTGATATTTCCTTCACCTACGACGGGAATACCGTAACCCGTTTCGCAAAAAGCGGTGGCCTCTATACACTGGATGAATTGTTGGAGAAGCATGGCCAGCAATTAAAGTCTTATCTGGGCGAGAACGTTCTTTCCTACGGGAAATATGAGGGCAAACAAATCTCGATACCAGGCAAGCGGACTCTGATCGCTTGGAACGGCATGTTTATCCGCAAGGATTGGCTGGATAAGCTGGGAATGCCTGTTCCTACGAATCGGGATGAATTATATAATACCCTCGTTGCTTTCCGTGACAAGAACCCGGGTAATGTGGATGGTGTCATTCCGTGGGCAACTGCGGCTTCCGGCATGAACTACACCTTTGGCAACCTGATTCCTTCGTTCTGGGGTCCGATGTCGGAGGAGGAATTCGTTACCACCACCAATTGGCTGAAGCCCGGCACCAAGGATGCGTATAAATGGCTGAACAAACTGTACAATGAAAAGCTGATCAGCCCCGACTTTGCGCTGGATAAAACAACCAAACAAGCGGATGCCGATGTGACCAATGGGAAGGTAGGCTTCTACGCTGCCAACTGGGATTATCCACTATCACAAAAAATTCGTGAACCACTGAAGCAAAATGCACCTGATGCCAACTATGTTGCTGTAGATACCTTCAAAAACGATGAGGGGAAATACCTGAAAGAGATGTACAACGAAAACGGGATTTTCTCCTTCATCCCGAAAAGCAGCAAGAATGCGGAGCTGGCCATAAAGTATCTGAACTGGATGGCTGATCCGGAGGTGATGTTCTTCCTTCAGTTTGGCGAAGAAGGCGTCAACCATAAGCTTGTAAACGGGATCCCGCAAGGGATTGCGCAAACCGGCGAAAATATGCAAACGAGCAATCTGAATATGGATTATACTCTAATTGTAAACGGTGCAGAGCTGGGCGATACCGAAAAGAATGTCCGAACGTACGCAGCAGCATTAGCAGCCGGAGATCAGAGCTATGAAAAACTGGCTGTCGATTCATACAAGATCAATACGACGGATGGTTATACAGGCTTTTATTACGGCGTCTCGAACGAAGCTAGTATCAAGTACGGCAAAACGTTGGGTGACATGAACAAACAGATGAGTGACAGGCTGGTCGTTGCCAAGCCGGCAGAGTTCGACGCCTTGTACGACAAGCTGGTGAAAGAATATATGGACGCCGGCGGTCAGGCTGTTCAGGATGAGAATATAAAGAATTATAGAGATATCAAAGCACAGAGCAAGTAATCCATGGCATAAGGATAAACCAGTCTGTGGTTTATCCTTATTTCGTTGCTGTTCCCGAATAATTTTGCAATTATTCGGGGGAATCCATATGTTCAGGAGGATACCCATGTACAAGGTCATGATTGTAGATGATGAGCCGTGGGCAATTAAAGGAATCCGCAACGCCTTCGATTGGGATAAATATGGATTTGAAATTATCGGACAATTTAAAAGCGCTTACACCGCATGGGATGCCATAAAAGCGAATGAACCCGATTTGGTATTTACGGATATCCGTATGCCCGAGATATCCGGACTGGATCTGATGAAGAGGGCCAAAGTAGAAGGGCTGGACATTGAGTTTGTCATCGTAAGCGGATATGCGGAATTTGAATATGCCCAGGAAGCGCTGCGCTATGGCGCGCTGGATTATTTCCTGAAACCTTTGGATATCGATAAGGCTGACCCCTTCATTGCGAAGCTGGCCGTGCACTTCTCCCGAAGAAGCACAGTGCGCAACCAACTTCTTCTGGATGCGCTGACCTCGGCGAATGAGGACGCGATCAAGAGCTTCCTACCGCTTCCCGATGATGCAGCTGTGTACTATTATCAGGTGTTGACCATCTATTTCGAGGGAGAAAATAAAAATATGAGGAACCTGCTTTCTTTGGAGGGAAAGCCTGTTCATGTTGTGGAAGTTGAAGCCGGAGCCCGAAAAATGCTAGTTGTCCTGATGACGGAGCATAGGGCTTGTCTGGAAGGACATTCGGATAAGCGGGTTTTGAATAAGACGGGCATCCATGTTATGGGCGTCAGCAGCATCTCGAATCAACTAAAGCACATGAGCAAGCTCATTAAAGAAGCTGACCTGTCCGCTTCCCAGGTTTTTCTTGAAGAAGCTGGGGGCGTCGTTCACTACGAGCCGAAGCTTCATCTGGTGAAGCCATGTATCGATGAAATCCACCACATCCTTCAGGGAAATCAATTTGACGATGTGGAAGCGTACATTAAAGGGCTGCAGGCATATTTCAGGGATCATCGTCTTGGCATGTCTGAGGTTGTCTACCTTTGGAATCAAGCCGTCGGGATCCTTATCAAAGCATATTCTGAGGAATTGAAGGATATGGAACTGGAATTCCTGAATTATTCCGAGATCAAGGAACGATTTGAACACTTTGAGTCGCTATGCAGCTTTTTACATGAGGTTCTCGACTCGATCAGGATAGGAAACAGCCGCTCTATGCAGGAAGGGGACATCCAGTCCTGCTTCAACAGGATGATCCATTATATCAACCATCATTTTGAGCAGAAATTGTATTTGAAGGATTTATCAGCCCAATTCTTTATTAACCAGGTGTATTGCTGTCAATTATTCAGAAAAAATCTGGGCAAAACCTTCTCAGAATATGTGTCGGAGCTGAGAATCAAGAAAGCCCGTGAGCTCCTGAAGCGGACGGATCTATCCATTGAAGAAGTGGCCATTCAGGCCGGGTATGTCGATTATTATTATTTCAATAAAGTGTTCAAGAAGCATTGCGGGATGACCCCCGCCAAATTCAGAAAAAGTTGATATGAACGGAGCGGCGGGCCATGAAGATCAGTAAACTGAAATTGAAGCATCAGATATGGCTTATCTTTTTTTTCTCCATCATCATTTTTACTGTCATGGAATTTTATTATTATTATAGTTTCTCTAATTTGACCCAAAAGAGAGCCGCCCATTACAGTAACCAGATGATAGAACAAACACGCCGCAAAATTGATTCTGCATTTAGTGATATCAGGGTTAGCACCAACATTGCGGTCAATAGCAGACGGGTTCAGGAATTTTCTGTAGTGGATGATGATTACCAAAGGGCGTTTAACAGCGGTCCAAATGCATTGGATCTCATGGAATATATGAGATCCTTTAATTCGTATGTAGACGGAATCGTAATTAATGATATTCGGGGAAGACGGCTTTACAGTTCGGCATCAGCAAGCGGAGATATTTTTTTTCTTAATCGTTACGATACCTTTATCCAGAAGTATAAGGAAGATCCTTCGCTGCGGGACAAGGGGATGTTCACCTCGATTCTAAAAGACGACAGAACAGGAACGGAACAGTTTTTTTATATAGCGCCGATTGTGGAGGCCATCGGGGGAATCTATTTCTCCCAAATTACGGGTTACTGTACCGTTTTGGTCAATATGGACAAAATGCAGGGGCTTGTAGAAAATACGGAATTAACGCCCAACTCTACCTTGTACATTCTGAATAGCCGGGATGAGGTGATTGCCTCCACCAATTCCAATGCCCGAGGTGCGTTATTCAGGGAAGTTCTGTCTATGGATAAGGGCATCCTGCTTAACGGGGTCAAAACAACGATCGATGGGGAAGATATTCTTGTCCAGGTTAAGGATTTGGAGCAGGCAAACGGGTGGCGGGTTGTGAGTATGATTCCAGTGCAAGAGCTTACTGCAGACATGAACCCTATACGGAAAGTCAGCATTATCGTGGGGATGGGGATGATTCTAAGCATGCTTATCATGGGCAGTTTCTTTATGAACAATCTGATGCGTCCGGTGATGGGACTTGTGCTGGATATGAAGAGAGTGGGGAGCCGGGACATGGGCTTCCGCATTAAAGTCCGGTCTACCAATGAAGTAGGCATGCTGGCATGCGACATTAACCGGGTCATCAATGAAAGGGAAGAGATGGCAAGCGATATGATCAATACCCAAGCCAGATTATATGAATCTGAGCTGAGTCAGAAACAGGCGGAGTTTGCTGCCCTGCAAAGCCAGATCAACCCCCACTTTCTCTATAATACGCTCAATTGCATCAGCAGCATCGGATTGGAATACGGAAGCAGGGAGATCGCGCAAATCGCGTCTTGCATGTCCAAAATATTCCGGTACAGTATAAAAAAAGATAATCTTGTACGGGTAGAGGATGAACTGGACTGTATTCAGGCTTATATGAACATTATCGCCATCCGGTACGAGAATAAATTTATCATCGAGATCGATGTGGACGAGGGACTCCTGGAGATGCAAACCCCCAAGATGATTCTCCAACCCATTGTGGAGAATGCGGTCTATCATGGGCTGGAGCGGATGGATCTAGGGGGCCGGCTTCAAGTTACCGGGAGCATAGATGCGCATGGGGACTTGTGCTTCCAAATCACGGATACCGGGAAGGGAATGGAGCCGGAGCAATTGGCTTCCCTTCAGGCTAAGCTGGGCATGGCATCCCCTGAACCTGCACCAGATGGCCAACCTGCTACAAGCATCGGACTTTCCAATATCCATAACAGGCTCCGGCTATTGTTTGGAGAGGATTACGGGATCGCCATACAAAGCCAACTCGGCCATGGGACGACCGTGACCGTGAGGATTCCAAAGCTGCTAAACAACCGCAAACCTTCGGAAGAGTAAGGTTATGTCGATAGCCGGACACACTCCCAACAATGTATTGTTTTTCTTCAGGACACATCCCTTCCATTGGGGATTGTGTCCTTTTTTTCTTCGAATTCCCGGCGATAATAATCAGACGTTGAGATGGTTAAGTATAATCCGAAGGTCAAGACACTTTTTCTAAAACGGTTACCAAAACCATTTAAGATAGTACATTTTTTAAATTTTCTCTGAAAGTAGAATGAAGACATGGCTGAAAAAATCAATGACAGGGGGATGGATGAGGTTGAAAGCGGTTTTATGGGATCGGAAAAGATTCAGGTATTTGCTGTTTTGTCTCGCAGTGCTGCTGATACTGCCACAATGGAACGGAGCGGCTATGGCGGCAGAGCAACCGCCAGATAGGGCGAATTTAGCATCCCGGCAGGAGGGAAAGGATGTGTCTGATTTCTACAATGTTATCATGCAAACAGGGGCCGATCCTTGGGTTTACAAGCATACGGACGGCTACTACTACAATGTCTTTGTCAATGCCAGCGGAATCATGATCCGCAGAACGAAGACCATTACCGGCATTGAGGCGGGCGAGAGAAGCCTTGCCTGGACACCGGTTAAGGGTACCATGTACAGTTCCAATGTTTGGGCGCCTGAAATGCACTATCTCAAAGATAACGACGGCCAATTCAAATGGTATATTTACTTCGCAGCCGACAACGGAACCAACGCAAACCACCGTATGTACGTGCTGGAGAACACCAGTGATAATCCGATGACGGGAACCTGGAAGTTCAAAGGGAAGATTACCGATTCCACCGATCGTTGGGCAATTGACGGCACTGTGCTGACTGTAAATGAGGATCGCTATTTTATTTGGTCCGGCTGGGAGGAAACTGACGGAAGCTTTCAAAATTTATATATTGCAAAAATGAGCGATCCGCGGACCATCAGTTCAGAACGGGTCCTGATTTCAACGCCTGAATATGACTGGGAAACTTCCCCGGGGAGGATCAATGAAGGCCCCGAGGTCACTATAAAGGGCGACACCATCAATCTGATCTATTCGGCCAACGGAAGCTGGACAGACAGTTACTCCCTCGGGTTGATCACGGCCAAGATTAGCGACAATTTAATGAACCCTGGCTCCTGGGTAAAGCGGGATAAGCCGATCTTTTCTAGCGCCAATGGTGTTTATGGCCCTGGCCACCATAGTATCGTCTCATCTCCTGATGGTGCGGAGAACTGGATCATTTACCATGCTGCCCGCTGGCCGGGGTCAGGCTGGACCCGCAAAGTCTACGCACAGAAATTCACTTGGAATGACGACAATACGCCGAACCTGGGAGCGCCGGTAGATCCGAACATACCGATTGCCATACCTTCCGGTGAGCCGATGCGGAAGCGCTATGAAGCGGAACATGCGTTGCTGGTGAAGGATCCGAATGGAGAAACTTTTCCGGCTGTCCTGCGGGAAAGCACCGCATCAGACGGGATGAAAATCGCGGGTATCAAGAACGCCAATGATTATGCACAGTTTACAGTAAATGTGCCGGAGGCGGGATTCTATAACCTGTCCGTGCGCAATGCCAACGGCTCCCCCAATGCGGCGGATGCCTCCCATATATTGTCGGTCAACGGCAGCTCCGGTGCCAAATTGAACATCGTCTATTCTGGCCCGAATCGTTGGGGAGCCTCCACGGCGAAAGTCTTCCTTAAGGGAGGCGACAACATCATCCGCTTCTCGAAAGGGAGCAATCTGGCCGAAATCGACAGTATGGATCTATTTAAGCTGGATACATCGGAAATTTTATTTGAATTCCCGGGATTCACCCTGGGGTTGAACGAAACCCGCAGTTTGCCCCTGTATACGGTTACGGGCGCTACCTATACCGCAATCGATACAGGAGCTATCTTCAGTTCTTCCGACACAAAGGTAGCCATTATTGATGAAGGGAATCAGATTAAAGCTGTCGGGGCGGGCAGTACGACAATTACCGCGACATATCATGGGAAAACAACAACGGCCGCGGTAACCGTAGTCGCAGAGCCCAGATCGGTGCAGTCTCTTGACATGAGCGGATTGGACAGCGTCCTGACCAGCGGACAGCGAAGCCGTCCATTGCAGGTAACTGCTCTCTATAACAACTATGAAATGAAGAATGTGACAGCGGATACTCAGTATACCAGCAGCGATCCTGGGGTGGCCCGGATTGATACTGTCTCGGTCACCCCATCGGTATACGCAGATAAACCGGGTACAGCTCTTATTACAGCCGAATACAACGGCAGCAAAACGGCAATCCAATTGACGGTAATCGAGGCTTCTGATGCAGTTCAGGTGGTTTCCGAAGTGAAGACTCCTTCCGGAGTGACTCCTGATCCGCCAAGCGTTGTGGATGTTGTATACAATAGCGAGTCGATGACGGTGGAAGTTGTCAGCTGGAAGCCAGAGGGGATGGACTTCAGCTCTCTTGGTACGGTTCAGGTGCCAGTCATTCTGAAGGTGGATGGCCGAGATATTCCTTCCACTGTACCCGTAGAAGTTGTTGCAGGATGGGGCCTTGATGACATTGTGAATCAGCTCCGCAATAGACTGGCGAATTTCTCTTATCCGTTGGGCACGGGGTTAGGCAACTATAGCCAATCCAAGTATGACGCTTTTGTGGCCGAGGTGGATAAAGCAGAAGAGATGGCCTCCAACCCGGATCTGAGCAAAGAGCAGTTTGACGGGCAGCTGGATAATCTCGCTCAAGCGGAAGAGGCTCTGTTAGCTTCACTTAACCTCGTACAGGATGGCGTTGTCTATAAAGCTTACCGGGATTTCTCCGGCGATACGGTAGGCAAATACCCTTACGGTATCACCACCGAAGATCTGACCAATGGAGCTACCGCAACGGTAAAGGAAGAGGACGGGAATAAATTTCTTCGACTGACCACGACCGCTACCTCGGGCAAGGCAAACCTGTTCCTGCCATATACAGGCGAGGTAAAGGCTGGGGCGGATCAGCGCATCGTCATCGAATACCGCGCCAGATTAAACAGCAGCTTCCCATACGCGAATGGCGCCATGATGAGAAACGACAGCGGTACCGGCAATTATTCGATGGTCACTGCTTTTGATACCGGTAAGTTTATTGTACAGAACGGCGGATCCAAGAAAGCAGTCCAAAACGTGTCCTACAATACATGGTACAAAATCAAAATGGTGTCCAACTGGGATAACAAGACCTACACCGTCTACCTCGACGATGTTCCGGTAGCTACGGATTACAATTTCCGCCATACAGGCGGTGACAAGCTGATCGGACAACTGTTTGGGATTGACGGATACGCCAATGCCTCCATCGATTTTGATGATTTCAAAGCTATGGTCATAGGAGGACCATAGGCTGCGCCAGAGGGTCTTGGGAAAGTCGATGAAACAGCGGCTGGCGCCAATGATGGACGCATCACCGGGGTGAATGATTCCGTGGAATGGTCTTCAGATCATAGGGTCGCCTGATTAAATGTAGAAGGTGATACACTTGCCAATCTGCCGCCCGGAACGTACTGGGTTGGATACCGCGAAACGGATACACATAAAGCAAGTCCTTATGTGGAGTTCACTATTATGGCTTTTAATCAATCGATTCCTGTCACCGGTGTGAACCTGAACCAATCCAGTCCACCGGAAGAAAGGTAAATGTTTTAGTTGTCATGGATACACAAAAATAAATATAATGCAAAGGAGAAGCTTTGGCTTGTAATCTCAATGTCTGTTAGAGTTCAGCCTATTACTAACATCTTCAAGTGTGTTCTTCAACGCTGAAAACACCGCTTACCATCTCAAGTTGAAAACAATCCCTGAAATATGAGAGAGCCGATAACCGCGTAATAGGGTTATCGGCTCTCTGTCTGTACAACTAGCTCTTTGACATGCGTTTATCAGCAACCGCTTGGTTATGTCACTTGTTGCTGGTCTTCTTGATCAAGTCCACGCCATCGTATGCCAGACTTTCCACACTTGCGGCCTTCTGCAGTATGTAATGATCAAAAAAGTTCTTGGTATAGTCTGTAACAAGATTTCGCATCTCCACAGCATCCCGTTCGCCTCTGAGTTCCTCATTAACACTGGTAAACACGATGTCGCAGTAATCTAAATGCGCAACACGATCAACAGAGAAATAATAGGTTTCCATGCTATTGTTAGCGCCAATTATCGCATTCATGTTATAGTTAGGTTCGCAAAACAGTAGCAAGAAGGGTTTCTTTAGGTCGCTGCCCTGAAGGCCGAACGCGCCGCTATCCAAGCCAATCCCGCAGGCGAACCGGTCGTCGTCCCGGCAAACCATCGCCGTCGTAGGCCCTCCATAAGAATGTCCGACTATGCCCATGCCGAAGTCAAGCAACAATCTTCCCTTAAAGATGGAATTCAGCTCTCCAGAGTCCAGTTTATAAAGATAATCGGCTACATACCTTACATCTTCTGCCTGTAATTCGCTATACTCTGTTAACTTGGCAAGTATCGGCAGTGTAAGCACGTTTTGGCACATCTCAATGGCTGTTTCATCGTCAGGCCGCATCTCCATCTTACCAGCCAACGCCACCATCTCCGGATCTTCAGAAAACGCCATAATGACATCCGAAAAATCCTTTGATACATTAAACAGGCGCCCATCTTTACGCTTATACATCGTGCTATTCTGATGCCCGATGCTTACCACAACATATCCCATGCTTGCCAAGTCAGTACAGATCACGGTACCCCATTCTGGAGAACCGCCCCCGCCGCAGACATAGAATAATACCGGATAGCGCTTTTCCTTCCAGGAGAGAGCAAGATCGTCGTAACACTGGGTCTTGATATCTATAGAGTAAGCATCCTTCAACGGAGCGAGAAGTGGCTGCTCATCAAGCATTTCGTAGACTTCAGGAAACATGTACGTTGATGTAGTCTTACCTTCGCTACTGTCGGACGGATAGTACACAAACGCAGTCAGTTCTCTTATTGAATGATCTGATGCCGTATACTCAAAATCCATCTGGGTTCGACCGACAGCATAGCTGCCGATTGGTTCTGGAAATGCGTCAAAAGTTTTCATTTTCTTGTTCCCCCCTAATACTAAAAGTGGCGAATGTGAAATACATACATTGCGCTATAAGCGCTTTTCAAAACTGTGAAACGATTACATCCAATCCTCGGTGAATCATATCTACTCCTTGGCTTTCTTGAGATCGCGAACCATTTCAGCATATTTATGATCTTCAAGCAGCCCATGACTCATAAAGTCAGTAAAATACTTGCTAATCTTATGTTGCAGCGTAGAGTCCTTAATATTGAATTCCCTAAAAAACATGACTAAATTAAACTGCATCGACTCAAACATAAAAGAAATAAGGTCGTCGTCAATATCAGGTCGGAGATATCCATCAACTCTCATTCGGCGTAAAATGTCCTTGATTAAGGGGAATGACTCGCCCTTCAGCACATTCAGATATATTTTAAGCAAAATGTTCTCAGGAATGTTTAAAAGTGTTTCAGTGAGTTTGATTTCCAACTCATTCAGCGGCTCGGTCACAATGCCATTAACGCTACCAAATAAGCCAGTAAGGAAAAACTGGAGGAGGGAATCTTCATTACTGTTATTAAAATACGCAGCTCTTTTCTGGGTCACATTACGTATTAAGAGACAATATAAGTCATCTTTGTCTTCAAAATACCGATAAAATGTTCCGGGGTGCATGGACAAACTATCCAAAACCATCTTCATAGTTATATCCTCGTAAAGATGATCAACAAAAAGATGCATAGCGCTTTTAGATATTTCCTCGCGCCTTGCTTCATCTAAACGAAAGAAAGTACTTTTTGGCATAGATTACTCCTTTATGTGAGGCGTGAATTGATTCACACTATAACGGTATTTAATTCACATGTCAAGCAGTGTTGAAATATTAAAATCATAATAAAAGATTTATATGAACTGAAAAGGACGGGACAAATTAAATAAGGTACAACTTGCTGATCGATTGTATTTTTAGAAGGAAGCTAAGAACATGGAATGGCCATCCATAAGCGATTTCCTCGATGTCCCATCGCATCTTACAGGAGAAAACATTGCTATCGCAGTAGTTGATGGGTATTTTCCTTTTCCACCTCACCTGATATAACAACAAACAATCAACGTGCAACTGCATCATATTAACCAAACAGAGAAACGTATTTTTAACATCTATTAGAAGCCGCTAATTATGCGGCTTGTTTGAATTGATGTTATCAAGTTCTTGTCAAAACACAATGACAAGAACTTGATAACATTCCCGACTGATGACAAGAACATGGTTACATTCCGAAAAGAATATCATCGACGGTGGTAGACGTCCTTTGATTAAACTAACGGGCATTATTGTTTAATTTACCATCCTTCGTTAAATTAAATTAGTATTCAGTCAGGCCAGAACTGTGCACATTAGCAATCCATGAGAAACCGGACATACTGTTGGATGATAAAATCTAGACATAAAGAAGGCTGCATATGGAACGTGCAATCTTGATGATGAATGTGCGAGAAAACCAGGGAGGAGAGTCAGTTGCATGGCAAAGATCGTTTTCGCATTGAACCAGTCTCTGGACGGATTCGTTGACCACGACCACACGGCATTTCAGCCCGACCCCGTGCTATTCCGTCATTTCATCGACGACGTGCGCGGCCTCCCAGGCATCCTGTACGGGCGCCGTATGTACGAGACCATGCGGTATTGGGACGGAGACCATTTAGAATGGGATGCGCCGGAACGGGAATACGCAGCGGCGTGGCAAAGCAAACCGAAGTGGGTGGTGTCGAGGACGTTAAAGTCCGTCGGTCCAAACGCTTCTCTGATCGAGGGCGACCTCGCAGCGGCCATACGTGGGCTGAAGGCTCAGCATGAAGGAAAGATTGAAGTTGCCGGACCGGAGTTGGCCCACAGTCTAACGGAGCTCGGTCTCGTTGATGAGTATCGACTCTATCTCCATCCAGTCGTGCTGGGTCACGGCAAGCCGTTCTTCGCCGGTCCGCGGCCGCCGCTGCGCCTCGTGGCAAGCGATCGAATTGGCGAGAAGGTGATAAGGTTGACCTACGTTCCAGCTTAGTGTGCGGTTGACCCAACGGCCTAAAGGGCACGTTACTTTAATAGGGATTCTCCTTCTGTAGCGGCAGTCAGAGGATCTCTTATTCTTTGAAATTTGTTCAGTTATGTGAAATGACATAGTTATTAATGGAATTGACGATTGACCTTCGTTGGAAGCAAAGTTATCCGTAACAACGGAATCTCATTCATTAAATGCTTATAATAAGTTTATACCAGCTTGTGGAAGTAAGAGCTGAGCAGAATCCCAAGTATTTATTTTAGTATAATGCCCTATTAAGAAATGCTTAATTAAGACAAAGCAGTGAAGGCAAATTGAATTTTCCATTAAAGTAACGGGAAACGAAAGCACGATCAAAATAAGAAAGCAGCTGATCACCTAGATCAGCTGCTTTTGTTGTAGTAGCAGGAAGAATTTTACATATTCCTTTATTTGGTGTAATATATGAAATAAAAAGGAGTAGACGAACGGTTACAGAGTGAAAAGTGAGAATGTATTCTAAAAGATTTACAAGAAAAAAGATAAATTATTGAGCTGAAAGGTGGAAAACGGTGAAACTAAAAAAACGAAGAAACCGGATGTTCTTTGTATTTATCAGTGTATTGTTTATCCTCATGACTGCAGGATGTTTTGCATCACAAGAGACTCATCAGCTTGAGCAAGTGAAAGAGCAGGAGCAGAAGCAGAAGCAGAAGCAGGAGTATGACCAAGGAAGTGGAATGAAATTTTCCAGCCTTTCTGAACAGAAGATCGAGGATTTTGCTAAGCTCAGTAAGGTATGGGGAATGGTAAAATATTACCATCCTAAGGTTGTATCTGGGGATATAAATTGGGATTATGAGCTATTTCGGGTGATGCCTTCTATTTTAGAAGAAAATTCGGATGTGAATTCAATTCTCTATGATTGGGTTCATACGCTGGGTAATGAGAGCATTTCCGGGGATCTTGAACAGCAATACCAGTTTTCCGAAGATTCCATACAACTCAGTCCAACCACAGATTGGTCCGAGGATGAGGAATATCTTGGAACAGATCTGAGTCTTGAATTATCTAAGATTTTAGATTCTAACATTTCAGAACGAAAAAATGCATACGTTAGCTTTAATGATGAATCACCCTTAGGGATTATGCATAATGAAAACGCTTATACTAATATGAAATTTGATGACACGGGCTACAGGTTGCTTGGCTTATTCCGCTATTGGAATATTATCGAATACTATTTTCCTTATAAAGATGTCATCGAAGAGGATTGGGATCAAGTACTTATAGATTTTATTCCTAAAATGATAGATGGATCTGATTATCATTCCTATTTCATGACATTAGCAGAACTAACAACTAGAGTACACGATTCTCATGTTTATTTGAGTGGCAAAAATAGAGAGTCCATTACTGAGTATTTTGGAACGTATCGGCTTCCCGTAAACTTTGTTGAAATTAACAATCAGATTGTTATAAGTACAGTCCATAACAAATGTGGACTTGAGGTCGGAGACATTGTACTAAAAGTAGGTGATAATAATATTGATGAATTATTAGGAGATAGAAGAAAATACATCTCACAATCACGAGAAGACACGTCAGGACATGTCTATAATGCATTATTCCGAACTCATCAAAAGAATATGGACGTTACTGTCATTCGACAGGGAAAAACAATGAACATAAGTGCGACGAGCAGCCTAGAAGAGAATAATTACTTTGTTTATACGAAATCACAAGCAATGGAGAACGGAGAGATCTACTATATTAATGCCGGTCTGTTGGAAGATGGCGAGATTGATAGCATCATGAAAAAATGGTGGGACACTAAAGGTCTGATTGTTGATCTTAGAAACTATCCTTCTAGCTCAGTTGACTATAAATTGGCCCAATATCTGATCCCTTCTGAGGAAGAGTTTGCCAAAGTATCACTTCCTAATCGTGCAGTACCAGGTGAATATTATTTTGAACCTCTTACCTCAGGGAAGCCTCAACGGACAGATGACGAGGTTTTTAAAGGGAAAATTGTGATTCTAATCAATGAACATACGATTAGTAACGGTGAGTTTACAACGATGTTGCTTAGAAAAACAGAAAATTCAATAGTTCTTGGGAGGCCAACTGCTGGAGCGGATGGCAATGTATTTAATATTACTCTTCCAGGAAATATAAAAACTGGCATAAGTGGAATTGGTGTATTTTATCCAGATAAAAAACCAACGCAAAGAATAGGAGTGCAGCCTGATATTCGTCTTGATCCAACGATTGAAGGAATTATGGAAGGTAGGGACGAGTATGTTGAGAAAGCTGTTGAAATAATTAAAAATGGTTATTAAACTATTTCCTCCTACATAGACAAGAACTTCATCGGTTGAACTATAAATTTAATAATTGAATTCTTTTTAAAACCCGTTTGATGGACCCATTGAAAGTCGCTAATTTAGCGGCTTTTTTGTTTTATCGGTACAAGCTAGCCTAAGATGTCGGGGACCCAAGGCGATGACAAGAACTTGTACCGATTGCCGGAATGGACAAGAACATAGTCCGATTACCGATTAGATGAGTATCTAAATGAAAAGCGATTAAAACCTCATGAAGTAGCATTATGTGGGACAGTTTCCGCATTTCATAAATGCTCCGCCGCGTGCCAGAGCGAAGAAGATGAGCAGGGAGGCAATGATCGAGCCAACGATGGCTGGAATAATATAGAATCCGCTAATCGCCGGCCCCTTGGTCCCAGCAATTCTGTTCCTAACCAGGAACCGATACAACCCGCAATAATGTTCCCAAGTACACCGCTCGGTACGATCCGCCCAAACAAGTTGCCGCTTAACCAGCTAATAAGTCCACACCAACAATGAGTACCCAGAGCAGATCCATGGATTGTTCTCCATTCTTCGGGTTTATTACTAGTTAAGTTGGACTCAGTGGAATATACCTCATCTTCCAGTTGGTGGAGGAATCTACAGTGTCTGTGCTAAGATGAGGGTAAATTATGATTCAAGCTGGGGAACAAGGCTAGAAGGGGTGCACATTGAAGAAAATACTTGTCATTGACGATGAAGTCGCAATCAGAGATTTAATTGAGCTCGTACTGAGAAGAGAAAACTACGTCGTTCAAACGGCTGAAAACGGAAAAATAGCCCTGCAGCTGCTGGATGTTTTTGGGCCGGACTTGGTGGTGCTTGACTTGATGCTGCCTGACTGCTCCGGATATGACCTGTGCAAGGAGATCACCGGGAAACGTGCCGTTCCTGTGATCATGCTCTCTGCCAAAAATGAGGTAATCGACAAGGTGTTGGGACTAGAGCTAGGGGCGGAAGATTACATGACCAAACCCTTTGACAATCGTGAATTGCTCGCTCGGATCAAGGTGATTCTGAGAAGAAACGAGAGCAATGAGGAATCAAGTGAAGGAGCAGAAGTGAAATCTACACGCATCATTCATGAAGAGCTGACATTTGATCTGGAAAGCCGAAGGGTGCTGAAAAACGGTGTACCCGTGTCTTTAACGGCCAAAGAGTTTAAAATTCTGGAAACGTTACTCAAAAGGCCGGACAAAATCTTTACCCGGGATGAGCTGCTGCAGATCGGATGGGGATATGACTTTATGGGAGACAGTCGCAGTGTGGATATGACCATCATGCGATTACGAAAGAAGCTGGAGGATAACGCGGACGAACCGAAGTATGTCAGGACGATCTATGGATTTGGCTATCAACTTGGAGGTGGCGAGGCCTGAAGTATGCAACCCGGTTACTGCTGAATTATTTATTTTTCTCCGTGCTGTCCTTTGGCATCATCATTTTTGCGGTGAATAAAGCCATCGATTATTACAGCTTCATTACCATCGAAAAACAGATGATGGAGAAGGCGGATCTGTCCGAGTTGTCTTTCCGTGAAGTGTTGGCACAGCATAGATCATCGACAGGAGAACCGCAGACAGAAGAAATCGTCAGACTTGCTCTGGAGAAGCTGAAAGCTTCAGGCAAGGAAGTACGTATCTATGATAGCTCCAAGCAGTTGCTGGGCTTGGCAGTGGATGGCATCATCATCAATGAAGGCAAACCGCTTATTTTTGACAAAAATATTGAGAAAGCCCTGAGCGGCAGTTATGCCTACACCGTAACGGAAGATCATCTGCTTTATTTTGCAACTCCCATTCAGAATCAATTTTACGAAAATGCTTATGTGTATGAGTTCGTGGACGACATTTCGTACTTTTATGCGATTATGGATCAAATCCGTTATATCTTGTTTGCGGGTGCAGGCGGATTCATTGTGCTGATTACGTTAGCGAGTCTGTGGATTGCCCGCAACACAACCAAGCCGATTAAGCTGCTGCTTGGCGCAGTGCAAAGTTTCTCTAGACAAGAGTTTCGAAGGGTTCATCTTAACCGGAAGGATGAGCTGGGCATGCTGGCAGATGGGCTGGATTCCATGGGGCGTCAGCTAAATGATTACATTCAGTACCAGAAACAATTTGTCTCCAACGTATCTCACGAGTTAAAAACACCCTTGGCAGCCATTCGTGGTTTCTCTCAATACTTGGTTGAAGGGGAGAATGAGAACAAGGAACTGCAAAAAATCTATGGTCATCTGCTGCAGGAGTCGGATCGACTTACACGCTTGATTAATGAACTGTTGCTGCTATCCCGCTTCGACAAGGCTGGTTCTAACGAACTGGAAGCCGAGAAAACGGAAATGAACGAACTGATTCAGCATGTCGCAATGAATATGGAAGCGAAGGCCCAGGATAAAGGGATCAAGATTATGGTTAGTAAAGCACAGGGAGAACCGGATGATGAGGATACCACAAGAGTTTACGCCAACATCAATCCAATGTTAATGTCCCATGCGATTGCCAACCTTGTGGACAACGCTATCAAATACTCAGGCAATCACTCACAGATTAATGTAGAGATGGAACATACGCCAAACGAGATCGTTATTCGGATACGTGATCAAGGTATCGGGATCGCGAGCGATGAACTGGAGAGAGTGCAGGAACGCTTTTACCGAGCAAAAAATGCAAGCACAGCGAACGGTTCAGGTCTTGGACTTTCGATTTGCAAGGAGATTGTAGAGCGGTTTAATGGATATATCGACATGGAAAGTCAGATCGGGGAAGGAACGACCGTTACGATTGTTTTGCCTCGTGTGTAGACCTGCATCTAAACCCAAGCCTAAATAGGTAACGTTACAAGATTGGTACATTTCTGTTATGAGACTAACAAATGCTTTTTTTATAATCACTTCATAAGAACAAATCACACATTTATGGAGGGATCATGATGAAACGGATAAACAAAGCTGGAGCTGTTACCCTGCTGAGTATTTTACTAACGGTAGCATTAGCAATGACGGGCTGTCAGTCTAGTGGTGCCAAGTCGCCAGAGGCGACGCAGAACGAACAGGCCAAAGGCGAAGGAGCATCAAATTCTACTGCGCCTGCTTCAGAAAATTCGGAAGGACAAAGTGCTGAAGCTATTAAGGAAGGTTCGATGGAGAAGGAAGGCAATGTAGTGCTGAAGGAGCTTGCCTTTGTCTATAATGAGCACACCATTGCGATTTCGGATACAGCGAATGAAGATCAGATGGAACAGATGCTGGGCAAACCGGATAACCTGAAATCTCATACGTACAGTGCCGGCGATGGAACAAACATGGATACGTTAATCGGTTTTACAGAAAAGGTTTATACGTATCCTGGTCTGGAGATTAAAACAATCAGTATACCGGAGGGGAAACAAGACTCCATCTTTCATATCGAAATTACAGATCCTAAGTACGCGACAGTGCGAAACATTAAAGCAGGAGATAGCCTGGATACACTCAAAAACGCCTACCCTGAGGGGAAACTGCTTGGTGATGGAGCCCCTAATGAGGAGGATGACTTCCGTTACGAGCCATCCAATTATGTGGATGTGATGTCGTTTCATATCAAGGATGCCAAGGTGGAGAGCATTCAGATCTACAGCCTTCTGGACTAATATTTAGTGATCGATGTTGGTAAGCATTCATACGATTCACCTTTAATACCTGCCCGGGAGAGGGGCAGGTATTTTCTGGTTTATAGACTCGTTTTATAGAATGTGTCGGAGGACAAGAACTTGTGCCGATTACCGATTAGATAAGTATCTAACTATGTTTCGAAGCAATTTCATAAACTAACTGGCAGGATAATTGAAGATCAAACACATTGAGCCTTACACAAGTGACGGTGAAATTTTGGGCTTCACCGTGTATAAAAAGGCAGGAGGTGCCCTTATCCTGCCCTTCTTGCGTGTTTTAGATTTTGGTTTCTACTGTACTAAACTATCAAAATCCGGCTGCAATTTGTTCCGCAAAACATACAGCATGATGGCACCGACAAGGAATGCGACGGCATCCGCAATGACGAGCGACCAGATCACCCCGTGGAAGCCGTTCATCCAATTGGCGATATAGAGCACAGGAATCAGAGTAGCTCCTTGAATAACGGACATAATAAACGCGGCCGTTCCTTGCGCTGTTGCTTGGAAAATCCCCGTAAACAACGTGGTCATTCCTGTAATGAACAAGGATAAGAATGTCACATGCAAAATGTAGCTGCCCATTTCAATTAATTGCGGGTCATTCGTAAATAAACCGATTAAGTGATCGGAAATCAGATAGACGATGACACCGAATACGATGGCTAACGCCACAATCGTTTTGATCGTAAATCCAATGGTTTGCTTCATCCGTAATTTATTCGCTGTAAAGGAAAAGGCAATGAGCGGCACGACTCCCTCGCATAAGCCCATCAGAATAAACTCAGGAAATTGCAATAAACGTGATGAAATTCCGTAAGCCGCTACGGCCGGATCTCCATATTCAATAAGAAAACGATTTAAGATGAGCGACATAGCACCCAAAAAGATACTCATAATAAAGACGGGAACTCCGATTTTGAATACATTGCTCAGAATCTCCTTGGATGCCTTGAACCATTTTACGGAGACGGTTAAGAATTGGCTCTTGTATCCAATATGGAAGGCGTAGAATGCACTCGCAACCAAGTTGGAAATGACCGTAGCAGACGCAACGCCAATCACATCCCAATGAAACACGAAGATGACGAACGAATCGAGAATAATATTGACGACCACACTGAGAATCATACCGATCATCGATGTGATGGCTGCACCCTCCGAGCGCACGATATTCTCCAGCGTGAAGAATAATACGACGATTGGTGAACCGATAAGCATAATCGTGACATAGTCCTTCGTGAATCCGAAGGAGTCAGGCGTTGCCCCCAGGCCATAAACGATGGGATCGATCAACGGAAGACCGACGGCCATCACAATCAGACCGAGAACCAAACTGCTGTAAAAAGCGAATGAAGATACTTGCTTTGCATCATCATATTTTTTCTCACCCAGCAAACGGGAGATGAATGTACCGCTACCCATGCCAATCAAGTTGCCTAGCGCCATAATAATTGCGAATAACGGCAAGGTTAATGCGAGTGCGGTTAACATGGCGGTATTGTGAAGTGTACCAAGGAAATAGGCATTCAAGATGGAATAGATGACACTCATTGACGTGCCTAGCATCATAGGTACAGCGAAGTGAGCTACGGCTTTTGCGACCGGGGCTTTTTCAAAGTAATGGAGGTTTTCTGCATCCATGCGGGTCACTACTTTCTTTATTTATTTTGGATTCAATCTTACAGTGTTAGATTGAACCTTACAGTGTTAGATGATATCATGAACCTATGAACCTGTAAAGAATAAACTTACACTGTTAGATAAAAGGGCGGATAACGATGAAAAAACAGCAACCTCAGATTTCGGAGGATAGGATTTTGGAAGCCTCGTGGGAGTTACTCGGTGAGGAGGGGATCGAGAAATTCAGCATGAGACGATTGGCCGTTAGGCTAGGGATTCAGGCTCCCTCTATATACTGGTACTTTAAGAGCAAGCAGAATCTCTACCAGCGTCTGGCCAACCAGGTATCGAAAATCATTCTGGAGGAGTACCACTCCGAGGGGGACTGGAAGGAGCAGCTGAAGGGACTTGCGGTAACGGTCCGAAGCGTGCTCAGCCGGTATCCTTGCTCCACGCAGCTCATGATGTCGACGCTGCCCCACGAACCGGACATCATCCGGTTCACCAACCGTATGCTGCTCTGCGTGGAATCGACGCCGCTTGAGCAAGAGCAAAAAATACAAACGGTTCTTACGATCATGAATTATGTCTTCAACTTCGTTCTGGATGATTATGAGCACCAGCGCAATGTCTCCGCGATTCTTAAGGACCATGGAGCGGGAGCGCTTCCGGGTGAGGAAATGACTCGCCTTCTGGATTCCATGAGCGAGACGGATGCGGGACTATTCCGGAGAATGTTCACGAACGGGCTGTTCGAACTAATGGGTACCGACAAGGCGTTCGAATTCGGCTTGAAGCTGATTCTGCTCGGGATTGAGCAGGTGATCAAGGAGCAGGAGAAGTAGGAAGTAAGACCGCCCATCCGGTGATCGGATGGGCGGTTTTGAATAGGTTTACCGTTTAGTCGCACCAAAATTCGCGCTATAGATGATACGTTGAACCGTATCATAAGTAAGGGCAAGTTTTTGCGGAATTTCTTGTAAGTTACGGATTTTTGTATATAGGTTTGCAGGTTCCGGACTATGGTAACGTTTGAAAAGGTACATAGGGTTATCGTATAGGTGTTGTATTTGGTAATGTGAAAACCGTCAATGACTGGGATGCATTGTTCCAATCCTTGATGTCCGGTTAAACCGTTATCCTCGTAGGCGGAAAAAGTGAAGCACTGATTGACAGCACCAAAGGAGGGGAACGGCGATCCGTTGAAGTTTGCGGGTTGTGGAGGATTTCTTTTCGGGGACAAGAACATGGTCCCATAGAAAGTCGCTAAAATAGCGGCTTTTTTGTTTTATCGGCACAAATTCTTGCCCTCGAATCAGGACAAGAACTTGTACCGATTGCCGTAATGGACATGAACATAGTCCGATTACCGATGAGATAAGAAATTTCATTAAGCTAACGGGCAGTTTACTTTAATAAGAACGAAACTAATTCAAGAAAATTATCGTTTATATTATGGGATTAATTTACAAATTAAATCATTCGGGAGGGCTTGTGTGGATGTCAAAAAAGCCAGTAGGAGCAGCTGCGGTTATTAAGAATTCGGAAGGGCGAATTCTTCTAGTAAAACATAACTACGGAAAATACAATTGGGAACTACCTGGTGGGTTATCTGAGCAAAATGAGTCTGCAGAGAATACAGCAAAGAGGGAAGTGTTTGAAGAAACTGGTCTTGAAGTTACTGTAGAGCGCTTGACTGGCGTGTATTATGAACCCAATCACGATATGCATCACTTTGTTTTCACTTGTAAGGTGGTCGACAATCAACAACCACAGCCAGATGCGGAAGAAGTTACTGAATGTATTTTTTTCAATTTAGAGGATTTGCCTAGGCCGATTAGTGATTTTACTATTTCACGTATAAAGGATGCTTTTAATACAAGTAGTGATCATTTATTCCACATCATCGGACCTAGGCAGAGGTTTGAATAATGTTTTTTACATAAATCATTAAACTAACGGGAAACGATAGCTCAATAAGAACAAGCAGCCGATCAACGTGGATCGGCTGCTTTTGTTCAGTTTATAAAGGAAAATGTACATACAATCCATAAACGGGATCAGAACTATAAACAAGGAGAATTGTTGGGCGACTGTCGAGGGACAAGAACATGGTCCCATAGAAAGTCGCTATTTTAGCGGCTTTTTTATTTTATCGGTACAAGTTCTTGTCCCAAGCCAAGGACAAGAACTTGTACCGATTGCCGAAATGGACAAGAACATGTTCTCATTTATGATTAGGTATATATCTAATTAGCATTCTGCTTAGCCGATTCTCACGATCAGCTACCGCTTTCTGTTGAGGTAACGAAGGGTAAGCTACATCTGTCAGCTAACTAGGACTCATGCAACTGCCCGGACTCCTTGTGACGCCAATTTACGAATAACAAGGACAATGCAATTAACGTGAGGATAATCCCAAGTACTCGAAATCCCTCAAAGCTGAAGTTATCTCCCATTACGCTGCTAATGAGTAATGAAGAGAGAATGGTTCCCAGGTATCTTGAGGTATTAAATATTCCAGATGCTACGCCTATAATTTCTTTTGGTGAACTTTTGAATAAGGCCGCTTGCATAGCGACACTGTTTAACCCGTTGCTAATACCGAATGCAGCTAAAGCCAGACACACACTGATAACCGGTGAAGTCTGATCCAGTGTCATGATCACGATCCATACGGACCCAAATGTCATCAGCATTCCGGACATAAGCAATGCTGGCCCGGGTCCTGATTTATCGATCCATCGTCCTGCCATTGGAGAAGCAACGAGCGAGCACAAGCCTAAGCTTAGCATGAGCATTCCGGTATGGAACTCGCTGACATGACGTACGATTTGCAAGTAGGACGGAAGCCCGAAAAAGAGAGAGTAAAAAAGCAAGTTAACGACCATGAATTCGACATTGACCCAAGTCATTGCAGGATATTTAGCGAATGTGCGTAAAGGAATAAAGGGAGCCTTCGCTTTTAACTCATGTCGCACGAAAGCTCCCAGTCCAACGAAGCCAATCAGCCCGACAATAACGTTACTAAATGAAATTTGACCAGATGATTTTGCGGACAATACTCCAACGAGCAGAGCAACCAGACCCACGGTGAATAGCAGAACTCCTGGCGCATCAATCAAATCTGACCATTTGCGAAAGGACATGTTGCGAGCAACGGATGTCGTAGACGGATCATCCTTAGGAATATGCCTCCAAGCTAATAAAAAGCTTGTCACTACGAAGGGGATATTAACCAAAAAGATAGCAGGCCAGCCCCACCAGTGAATGATGACCCCGCCAATGAAGGGGCCAATCGCTGCCGCTCCGGATAGGAATATGGACAAGACTGACAGTGCAGTTGCTTGTTTCTCCGTAATATGAATTCGCACAATGGCCATTCCAACCGCAACCATCATGCTTGTTCCGATGGATTGCACAATGCGGAACACGATGAGCCAACCAAAGTTTGGCGATAGTGGAGCTAATAATGATGCAACGAAGGATACAACAAGCCCGCTAAGAAATATCCTCCTCCTACCGAATAAATCGCTGGCTTTTCCCATGATCGGTTGAGCGATAGCACTCGCAATGTAGAAAGAAAAAATGATCCAGGATACCACTGTAAAGTCGAGTTGGAACACATGTTGTAGCCTTGGAATAGCAACTGAAATCATTGAAGAATTTAATGGGTTCAATAGAATCCCTAGTCCAACGGAGATCATCAACCACCTACTGCGAATACTCATTTCAATCCCCCACTCTGTATATTTGTGTCATCATCGTACTTGAAATCATTTATTTATTCCAATGCATTTTATGTTATGATTTCATTGACTCAAGGGAATGAGAGGAGGGTGTAAAATGGAACTTCTTCAACTGAAATATTTTCTCGAGGTAGCTCGTTTGGAACATATGACTGAAGCAGCAAGAAGTCTGCATGTCACTCAGTCATCACTAAGCAAAACGATTGGGCGCTTGGAGGAGGATTTGGGGGTCCCGTTATTCGATCGAATAGGGAGGAAACTGCGATTGAATGAGTTTGGAAGCAGATTCTATCGCCGTGCTGAAAGGGCGTTGTTTGAATTGGAACAAGGGAAGCAGGAGATTAGCGATGTGTCCAGCCCAGAACATGGCACACTCGAATTGGCGGTGACCACCGCAAGCACATTGCCTCAGATCCTTCGAGAGTTTCGGAACAAGCGTCCCGATATCCAATTTCATGTGCAAATGCTCACCACGCAGGAAATGGTTACGCTTCTACATAGAGGAGAGGTTGATTTTTGCTTGTCCTCACCTCCTATACATGGGGAAGACATTGAATGTCAAATCATGTTCATCGACCCGATTCTTGTAGCTGTTCCCACAGGGCATCGGCTTGCTAACCGAAACAGCATATCTTTGACTGAGCTAAGGGATGAATGTTTTGTTGGTGTAAAAAGAGGCTACGGTACTCGTGATCTGGTGGATTCTATATGCAAATCGGTTGGATTTGTACCTACATATGTGTATGAGGGTGACGAACCTGCAAGGCTAAGTTCTCTAGTAGAAGCGGAAATTGGCATAGCCTTTATACCAAGTACGGCAAGGCATTCTGGGGAACATATCAAATATCTCAAAGTAGAGAATCATGAATTGGTACGGGAGATCGCTTTGTTATGGCACAGGAGTCGGTACCTTTCGCGGGCTGCTCTCGAATTCCGTGAGGTAGTTGTGGAATATTTCGGGACGATATCCAAACAGACAAATTAATTATCCTTCATAAAACCCAGAGAATGTTGGGCGACAAAAACATAGTCCCATTGAAAGTCGCTATTTTAGCGGCTTTTTTTGTTGTATCGGTACAAGTTCTTGTCCAGTGCCAAGGATAAGAACTTGTACCGATTGCCATAATGGACAAAAACATGAGCCGATTTCCGACTAGATAAGCATCAAATTACTGCTGAGTTTCAGTGGGTTCGTTACCTCGCCGCGAGAATAAATAAATCGTTAAAATCCTAAAGAAAAGTAGAAATTGTATGGTGAAATGTCGTTTTTGATAGATGTATCAAGGATGATAATCCATTAAAGTGGTAGATATCATATGATGGTGAGTATTCAACGGAAATAGAGGAGGTTATCATTTGGATAATCATGATTTGGTACAACGACAACTATGGTTTGTGAATCAGAGACTCGGGATGTTTATTCACTTTAATAGTGCTACATTTCAGTTTGCTGAAACGGAAATTAAGGATTGGGAATACGGACATGAGAATCATGATGAACCTCGCAGATTCCCATTTGATCCAAAACTCTGGAATCCTGAGCAGCTGGACTGTGCGCAATGGGCGAAAGCGGCTAGATCCGCGGGGATGAATTTCGCTGCACTGACAGCAAAGCATCATGAAGGATTCAGCTTGTGGCCTACCCGATATACGGAGCATTGCATCCGTAATGCACCCGACAAAAGGGATGTCGTCAAAGAATATCTTGATGCATTTAGGGAGGAAGGTATTAATGCGGGTCTTTATTTCTCTATGCTAGACTTGCATCATCAAATCGGTCGAAAAAAATGCACAGCGGAAGATAAGCGGTTCATTAAAAATCAAATCGAAGAATTGCTGACAAACTATGGCGAACTTCCGTTTTTGATCATTGACGGATGGAACGCCCATTGGGGAGGCCCTAATTATGAGGACCTTCCGTTTGAAGAAATTAATGAACTCGTGAAAAGTTTGCAGCCTCAGTGCTTATTGATGAATATTAGCTGTGAATCGACTTTGGATCATACAGATATCGTTTTTTATGAAAATGCTGCTGGGCAAGAAATTGAAGAATCCTTTGTAGGTCCTGGTGCGAGCTGCAATATCTTAACTGAAACGTGGTTTTGGAGAGCTTCGGATACGAAAATGGAACTCAAAACCACTGATTGGGTATTGGATAAAGTACAGGATACGAACAACCATAACGTGACATTTTTATTAAATGGAGCTCCAGATCAGCGCGGCTTGTTGGATGCGAATGTGTTAGAACGTTTTAAAGAAATCGGAAAACGATATCGTCATCCGGTGGAACTCCAAACTATTCCAGCAAACTGGCTGATTAGAAAATAACTTGATCATTATTAACGAAGCACACAGCTTAAATAAAGCGCTTGACCATTGAATGGTAACAGCGCTTTTTTCAATTGGGAGGACGTTTATTCTTGTGTTAATCCACTCGAAATACCTGATAACGCTTCCGATACTCTCCAGGTGTAAACGAGGTTTGGCGTTTGAATAGGCGCGTAAAATAATTGTTGTCATGGAATCCGCATTGTTCACCGACTTGGATTAAAGGTAGTTCTGAATTCGCTAGGAGCTGTTTAGCACGTTCGATCTGGAGATGATGCCTGTATTGCAGAGGACTCATTCCCGAATACTGTTTCAGACAGCGCGCCAAATAATCGAAGTGGTAATGCAGGTCGTTCTCCATCTGTACGGAATCAAAAGGATCTTCTAAGCAATCTGCCAAATAGGAGGCAAATTTCTCCCCAAGAAAAAGGGATCGGGCCTGAGGGCTGCTTTTTTTCATGCTGCTTTGAATTTCAATGAGGAATCGGCCAAATAAAATTTGCAGCTCGTAGGAGCGGTATGCTGAAAGGATGCTGTGTACTTTTATCATTTCCTTCAGAAGGGGGACGACCGTACGCAAATCTATCCCGGTAAATTTGGGGATGTCCACCATGCCTGGAGGAGCCTCGGTATCCTGGTCCGTCCTGTTCAGCAGAGGCTGCTGCCAATTGTTTTTATCGACTAGCACAGGCTTCGACAATAGCGGATATTCAAAATGAATCCAATACACCTCCGTATTTGTATCAGTTGGGCGATAGCCGCGATGCATTTTTCCAGGCTCAAGCACCAATACCATCCCTTTTTTGATTTCATATTGAATCCCGTTTTCCTCCATATAGAGTGTGCCACTGACGCAAATAATAATGTCAAAAACATCAAATTGACGCCTTGCATGGACAATTCCCGGCGACCATAAGGTATGGCCGACCGTGGCTAGCAGGGGGAATGGGGGAACTTTCAACTCAAGCACTAGCAATATCAATCACCTACAAAATTGGATGTAGAGATTGTACTATAATAAAGGCGCATTGTCAGCATCATCAAGGTCATCCATATAATAGTCAGTCATTGCACCAATTAAAGATTTTAATGAGGCAATTGGAAGCCTAATTATTGTATAAAGGAGACTATGATTATGAATCTTAACCGATTGATTGATATGAACAATTTGTAAATCTAATAGCCCTCCCAATAAGTATAATTTACCAATTATGTGGAACTTACAATATTCTGTCATGTTGCTGTAATGGACATAAGTGTGATGCACGATATATAAGCTATCGGGAAACGAAAGTGCAATAACTAGGGAGCAGAACGCCGCGCGGCAGGCTGCTCCCTGTTTTCATAAATTCTCTGGGCACCCTATTCCCAAATGTCAATATATCTCTATCTTAGTAGCGAGCTAATCCGTTACGCTTTGCTTATCAAGGAACGCACACCATTGACGATTAAGGCGATGGAGAACACAATCACAGATATGATGCCTACTGTGTCAAGTACAGGTTCCAGGCTTGGCAGTAATTCCGATACTGGGACGTAAATTAGGCCGAAACCACCAATGACTCCGCTGAGATAGCTAAGAAACTTAGACATAGCGTCTTCACCTCCTCTATTAATAATACTTAGCTTATGCATGCAAGATCGGTAATGCGATAGACAAATGAATGTTTAATATTTTAGAACGCGATAGGAGCCCTACAATCTAAAACGAATAAATGGTTCACGAGAGTTATTGCTAACCGGCAGGGAAGCCAATACAGTGAGGTTGTGAACAACCGACAAGTGGGTGGAACCATGAGATCCTTTTCGATAAGCAAAAAGATTATCGTTATGTTTGTCATTCTATGCATACTGCTGACAGGGGTGGGATTTTACTGGTACCGCATGACCACGCTGACAATAGCGGTTTCCGCGAATATAACGATGTCAGGCTGCTAACGATGGCCGTGAAATTTTTCAGCCCGGGTACACAGCATTGGGGCGAAGACGTGACACAGGTTTTGTATGGATTGCGGATCGCGAGGGGCGGTTTGAGTCAGATTGTGTCGGAGGACAAGAACATATTCCGATTGAAAGTCGCTATTAGCGGCTTTTTTTGTTTTATCGGTACAAGTTCTTGTCCCGAGCCGAGGACAAGAACTTGTACCGATTGCCGTACTGGACAAGAACATGAGCCGATTACAGATTAGATAAGCATATAACTGGGTTTCAAATTCATTAAGCTAACGGGCAGTATAGTTTGACAACTGTATGGGCAAAACAACAATTTCAAACTCTCCACTTAACCACCACTGTATAATTTGGTGGTATGTTTTTTTATGCTAACTTTGTAGCATAAAAACGAACCCTGTAAGGAGGAGAAGAATAAATGTTCGTCACGATCAAAGGAGCAAAAGAAAATAATCTGAAATTTAAACCTACAGATTCCTAAATAAAAGCTAATTGCATTCACGGGACAGTTCGTCAGCGGGAAATAACGCTGGCGTTTGAACCAAGCAGCGGTTATTTTGCGCAAATATCTGAAGTAAAGGAGGAAATCTCATTATGACATATAAAACCGCTCAAATAGCCAAATTAGTAGGAGTCCATCCTAATACCATACGGCTATACGAAAAGCTGAATCTGCTTCCTCCGATACCAAGGACAGAAAGCAAATACCGAATCTTTAATGAGAGACATCTTGAACAGCTTAGACTGTTGCGTACTGCCTTCCGTGCGGAAATTATCAGTGACAGGCTCAGGCAGGAAGTCTATGAAATCGTGAAGATTGCAGCAACGGATGATATTCAGGGGGCGTATCAAAGCACGTTGAACTATTTAGAGCATTTGCGGATAGAAAAAGCTAGAGCTGAGGAAGCAATCAGCATTACGTTAAATATCATTGAGAACAGCAAAAACAAAGAAGAAAAGGTTATGTTCAATGGCAGAGTTGAAGCTGCCGAAGCTCTTGGCATTACAAAAGACGTTCTTCGTGATTGGGAGAGAAACGGCTTGATTGAGGTGCCGCGGAATGCCAACGGATACAGAAGATACGGCTCAAAGGAAATGAGTCGACTGAAAATCATCTGCATCCTTCGGAGTGCCCATTATTCCATGATGTCCATTCTTCGTATGCTGAATCGTCTGGATCGTGGAGAAGGGAATATACGGGAAGTTATTAATACGCCCGGTGAAGAGGAAGACATTGTTTATGCTACTGATCGGTATATTACAGCACTCGACATGGCAGAAGCAGATGCACTGGAAATGCTGAAAATGCTTGATGCCATGAGGAAAGGCAATTCTTGAATAAATATCTATATAGTAGGGTAAATCGCAATGCACATTAATTATCAAAATTAGGAGTAAAACAATGACAGTTATATTATCTGATGAAATAAAGCATCTGAAAATGATCATGGGAAAATTGGAGGATTCTCTAGAGGAATTGAATCAAACAGTCTCCAGATATGAAGATGAATTTAAGGAATCCATGAAAGATCTTTGGAAAAATAGAAGTGATATGGATTCCATGGAGATTTTTTCAAACGAGCAGTCGATTGGCCGAAACGTAAACTTAGGTGAATTCACCGTAAAAAGGCGAGAAATGATCGAAAAGTTAATGGATTCGCCGTATTTCGCCAGAATTGATTTCAGGCCTAACGATGAGGGCGGAGCAGAGCCGTTTTATATTGGGCGGTTTTCTTATGTTGATCAAAATGGCAATATGCTGATTTGTGACTGGCGAGCACCGATATCCGGGATGTACTATGACTTTGAGCTTGGGCCTGCCTTTTATGATGCTCCAGTGGGCAAGATCGAAGGTGAAATGACCCTGAAAAGGCAGTTTAAGATTAAGAACAGCATTATGGAGTATGCTCTTGAGAGCTCAATCGGTATAAGTGACGAGGTGCTTCAAAAAGAATTAAGCCATACCTCGGATCAAAAAATGAAAAATATAATTGCGACCATCCAAAAAGAGCAAAATCAGATTATCAGAAATGAAAAGGCCAATGTCTTGGTCATTCAGGGCGTCGCGGGATCGGGGAAGACATCCATTGCCCTGCACCGGATAGCTTACTTTTTATACAAGTACAAAGACCGATTAGCCGCTCAGAATATTATGATCATTTCCCCTAACAGGGTATTTGCCGACTATATTTCCAACGTATTGCCGGAGTTGGGTGAAGAGCCTGTGACAGAAACGGGGTTTGAGAATATTGCGGCGGAGATGCTGAATAACTCCATCCATTTCGAGAGATTTGCCGAGCAGATTGAACTGACCCTTGAAGGGAATGACAAAAAGCTAGCGGAACGAATTCAATTCAAGTCCTCCATGGAGTTTCTATCCCTTTTGGATGAGTACCTTGAGTATGCGGATGATCATCTTTTCTTCCCCTGTGATTGTTCTTTTGGCAAAATCGCCATTTCAAAGGATTTTATCCAAACGAGATATCATGCTCTGAAAGCAAGGCCAATTCTTCAAAGGATGGAAGAAATCGCTGGAAACATTCTTGAGAAAATAAAATCGGAAACTAGAACGAAGCGAAACATCCCTGGAAAAAAGGAGGTCATAAAAAAGTTAGTTTCAATGTTGCATTATGATAGTACGTTGTCATTCTATAATGGCTTTTTTGAATATATCAAAAGACCGGATTTATTCTCGCTTAAAGGCAAAAATAAATTAGAAGCGTCGGATGTATACCCTTATCTCTATTTAAAAATATTTTTTGAAGGGATACAGGGATATGATGACATTAAACATGCCGTGATTGATGAGATGCAGGATTACACGCCGGTGCAGTATGCGGTCATTAACAAGCTGTTTCGATGCAGGAAAACGATTTTGGGTGATTTCGGTCAGTCCATTAATCCTTATAACTCCATTTCACGAGAGGATTTTGTTAATCTCTACGAAAATACAGAGTACGTAACACTCACGAAAAGCTACAGATCCACTTATGAAATCATCAAATTTGCTCAGCATATACAAAACAACAGCATTGAGCCTATAGAAAGACATGGAAAAGAACCGGAGATTATCCAATGTGAGGATTGGAATTCTGAACTGTCTGTGATAGACGATAGGCTTGAGGAATTTAAAAACAGTGGTTTAGCAACAGTTGGTATTGTCTGCCGATCAATCGGTCAAGCAGAAGATTTTTACCGAGAATTGAAAAAGAAACATGAAGTTTCCCTCCTAAATTCCGACAGCTCAAAATTTGAAAACGGGATAATCATCACCACGATATATATGGCCAAAGGTCTTGAGTTTGATGAAGTCATTGTTCCTACCGTAAACTCTGATGTTTATCAATCGGAATATGATCGGAGCTTACTGTACATTGCATGCACAAGAGCTATGCATAGGCTTACACTGACCTATCACGGAGAACTTACTAGCATCCTTAGTTCCATTCAGCGAAACACAAACGGAATCAACGGTGAACGTGAATAAGTCTCCATTACGCCACCACTTGAAATGCTGGATGTATACTTTTTTAAGCAATTATTTTTTTGGTGTTTGGTAGGAGGGACAACATGAATCTTGATAAAAAACAATCTCAAAGCTGGAAGGGTAGAACTGCGGCTTTTCTGTTCGGGCAGGGCATCTCACTATTCGGCTCCCAACTTGTACAGATGGCAATCATCTGGCATGTGACGCTGGAAACGTCGTCAGGGATTTGGGTTACGATTCTGACATTGGCTTCATTCTTGCCCCAAATGCTGATCTCACCCCTTGCGGGAGTATGGGCGGATAGATACAACCGCAAATTAATCATGATTCTATCCGATGGGGTTATTGCCATCACAACTCTGCTGCTCGCTCTGTTTATGATGTCGGGTAACACCGGCAATGCGGTTCTGCCAGTAATCATTATCGTGTCGGCCATCCGTTCTTTTGGTGCAGGGATTCACTCCCCAGCAATAAACTCTGCCCTTCCGCAAATCGTACCCGAGGACAAGCTTTCTCGAATAAACGGATTCAATGGGACGATTCAGTCCATCGTGCAATTTGTTTCCCCTATAGCGGCAGGTGCGATTATGGCTATCGGTCCGATCTATAACATCCTTTTTATTGACGTTGCGACTGCCATGATCGGAATCAGTATTCTTTCAACTCTAAAAATACCAAAGCATCAGCCCGTTCCCAAGGCAGAGAAAACATCTGCATTGGAAGAGATGAGAGAAGGGTTCCGCTTCACATGGAATAACAGATTTTTAAGAAAACTGTTCGCGACTTACGGTCTGTACATTTTCCTGTGTGTTCCTTCGGGGTTCCTCGCGGCCCTCATGATAAAACGAACCTTCGGCGACAATATCATGTTCCTTACTGTGAGTGAAGTGGTTGGTTTTGCTGGATCCGTGCTTGCTGGCCTACTGCTCGGTGCGACCGGCGGATTTAAGAACAGAGTTAAGACCCTATTCTTGGGGATGCTGGTTTATGGTGTAACATCACTTGCAATTGGATTCACAAACGTATTTTGGCTCTTTGTAGCACTCATGTTCTTTATCGGCTTTACGATACCGTTCGCTCAAACATCGGTTTACACCCTGGTGCAGGAAAAGGTCGAACCTTCGATGATGGGCAGGGTCTTCAGCTTGCTGAAGGTCATGTTTAGCGGCTTCATGCCCCTCGGCATGGCCATCTTTGGTCCCTTAGCCGATGTTGTTCGAATACAGACCATGGTCATCGTGTGTGCTGTCCCGATTATCCTTCTTGCTATGAATCTCCGCCTGTCTCGAAGCTTCTATCGAGAGGGAATCCATACTCCGGAAGCTGTAGGGACAGGGGATAATCAAGTGTAATAGCGTACCCCTGTACACACACTTAAAAGGCTTCTCCAATTATTGTAATAGGGGAAGCCTTTTTGGCTTGCAGAAAGCACAAGGAGATGAACTGATTATAAGTTAGCTATTTTGGCAAATAAGTAACGCATGATTACTCACACCTACGCAGGAAGGGCTTTGACTCATAACGTCAGACAGTACCATCCACTCCTCCAATTGTTCATCAGACATTGCATTTTGCGATATTTACATGGATAGAGATATCAAGTAATATATAAAATGACTGACCGGGTCAGTACTGTAAAAAGGGGGATTACATTGAAAAATCAAATCCATAATAGTCTATATCAAAAAGGAATTAACTATGATGCGGGAACCAACTTTAATCCCGGTTCTCTTACACGCAAAATTTGGCGCAAAGATTTATTGGAGCAAGAAATTCGAATCATCAGCGAGCAGTTGCATTGCAATTCAATTCAAATTTACGGTACAGATATTAACAGATTGATGGAGAGTGCAATAGTTGCCTTAAAAAATGGACTTCACGTCTGGCTTCAACCACGTTTAGTTGAAGGCAACCAAGAAGAAACACTGGCACATTTATCGATGGTTGCACAAGCAGCTGAGGAACTTCGGAAGCAATACCAGAACATTGACCTAAATATAGGCTGTGAACTTTCTATCTTTTCTTCCGGTATTATGCCGGGAAGCAATTTTGAACAAAGAGCCTCAAAATTGTTCAGTAAATGGTGGTTGCTGCCCTGGTATAACAAAAAATTGAACGATTATCTTAGAAAAGCGTGCGCAACTGCCAGAGCAAGCTTTAATGGGAAGCTTAGCTATGCAGCGGCACTTTGGGAACAGGTTGACTGGAAAGAGTTCGATATCGTTGGTTTGAATCTCTATAAGATGTCCTATAACGAATCTAAATACGTGAAGAATTTACGGAAGTTCCATCGTTACAATAAGCCCGTTACCATATTTGAATTTGGGTGCTGCACCTTCGAGGGAGCAGATAAGAAGGGGCCTTCGGGGCATGAAATTGTAGATACTACTGGGACTGTCCCTGAAATAAGAGGCAATGCAGTGAGGAGTGAGAAAGCCCAAGCAAATTACATTTTGGAGCTTCTTCAAATCTATAAACTAGAACATATATACGGCGCATTCGTTTATGATTTTATTATGCCCAATAAACCTCATTCTCCAGACCCTCGTTATGATTTGGATATGGGGAGCTATGGTATAATTAAGGTCTATCCAGAAGACTCCGATCAGCCTTACTCAAGTGGCTATTGGGAACCTAAAAAAGCTTTTCAAGAGATTTCGGAATTTTATAAAAATAATTAAATTCAAATAAAAGGAGAGGGAGAGTACCATGGCATCACAAGAAGGGAGTAACCCGATTCGCAATGATCGAAGAGAACAAATACTTCGTGCAGCGCTACAAGTCTTCTCGCGAAAGGGTATCATCGAAACCAAAATGAGTATGGTTGCTGAAAAGGCAAGAATCAGTAAGGGTCTTTTATACAATTATTTTACATCCAAAGACGAACTTTTCACGACTCTCGTTGAATGGGCGTTAAGCGAATCACATAGAACAATGACTTACGCTTATAAGTTGCCCGGAAAACCGATCGAAAAAATTAGAATCCTTACGGAAATGATTCTCGCTGAAGGCGACGGAACCTATTTTATGCTTATACACCAGGCACGAACATCTGATGAGACACCTGAGAAGGTGAAAGAGCTCCTAAAACAATACTCTATGGATACCTACGTTGATGAATTGCTTCCGATATTCCTAGAAGGGCAGCAAGCAGGCGAAATTATTGATATAGAACCAAGAAAACTTATAGCTGGATACTTGTCTGTCATCTCCGGCCTTATGCTGTTGGGTATACCAGAAGATGGTCATTTTCAACAACCGGATGCTGATTTGATCTTGCGAATGATAGCATCCAATCAGTAAGTACAGTTACAAACAGTGAAATATTGCCGATTGTTGGCAATGGATGAAAAGATGGCTCAAGGTGATCAAACCTGCTGACCTGCATACGGTTTCCACCCGCTATTGGGTGGAGGGATCGGTTGACCAATAAGACCATTCCGATAACATTGAGATGTTCAGGCGGGGTGGAGTTGTCGGGTGACAAAAACATATTAACATTAGAAGCCGCTGATAATGCGGCTTTTTATATTTATGTTATCAAGTTTGTCAAAACACAATGACAAGTCGGCACCGAGCCATGGACAAGAACTTGTACCGATTGCCGTAATGGACAAGAACATGAGCCGATTACCGATTAGATAAGTATCTAACTATGTTTCCATGCAAACGCATTAAGCTAACGGGCAGGATAGTTAAATAAATTCACGAATACTCTACATATCGAATTATTTACGAAGTTAGTAAATAAGATGTTATACGAAAGAACGAAGCTGTCTTGATAAAAACCAACCAAAGGAGCATCGAAATGATTAGTCGATTCCATCACGCTCAAATTACAATTCCAAACGGCAAAGAAGATGAGGCGAGAAACTTCTATTGTGGGATCTTGCAACTGAAGGAAATATTAAAACCAGAATCCTTAGTTGGCAGAGGTGGTTTTTGGGTTCAGGTTGGAGATCAACAGTTACACATTGGAACTGAAGATGGTGTAAACCGATTATTAACAAAAGCTCATTTAGCTTATGAAGTGAATGACATAAAAGCTATTGAAAAACTACTAACAGACAATGGGATTGAAATTCTGAAATCCGTACCTATACCAGGATATGAAAGATTTGAATTCAGGGATCCATTTGGCAACCGAGTAGAGTGTATAAAACCAGTATAAAAACTAATAAAGACTTAATTAAAGACTATATAAAAACTATATAAAAGCTGTATAAAGATATTTTCTGGGGCAACTCAAGATTCCTTCGTCTAACATTATGTTCATGCATCGGGGGCAAGCCCCCTAGGTCCGCAAGAAGTAAGAAGTGATAACGAAGAGGAATTTCTGCGCAAGGAAGCAGATTCAGCGGACACACCTGCACTGCCTAACCGCGTCGCGGGCGGTTCCTTCGGAACCTTAAGGCAGTGAGGCGTCGTGAACACGGAAACGTTACATGAAATCAATGCTGTTTATTTTGGAGGATCATTCAATGGAGGTTTATTTAGAAGCATTATCAGAACAAGATTTTACAACGATCATAGAATGGATAAATCAAAAAGATGAAGATTTCATCGTACAATGGGCAGGTTTAACTTATTCCTATCCATTAACCATAGAACAATTGAAAGCACATTACAGTAAAGGAATAAATACGATTGAATCGGATGTTTTTATATATAGGATCAAAGAGGCAAAGCAATTTGTTGGCACAATACAACTTTGCAGGTTTAATAAAGATCTTGAAGAAGCTGTAATTGGAAGATTTTTAATTGGTGAAACGCAAAATCGAGGAAGAGGAATTGGAAGCAAGGCATTAAAGGAAATTGTAAAGATTGGATTTGAACAATTCAGATTAAAGGCAATAAATTTAAACGTATTTGATTTTAATATATCGGCAATTAGATGTTACGAGAATATTGGTTTTGAGAAGATGAATCGTAAGGAGAATGTATATCAAGATAAAGCAGGACGCACATGGAATAATATCGAAATGAAATTAATTAAAGATAATTTTGTGGGCTAATTCGAGAGGGCACTGACATCATGTAACATAATATTCACGCATCGGAGCCTGGCGGCTCCTCGGTCAGTTAGATTTGATCGGCAGAAGAGTAGATTCAGCGGACACATCCGCACCGATTAACCGCATCGCGGCCGCAGACCCTGGGGGGCCTTAAGTCGGTGGGACGTCGTGAATACGGGAACGTTATATGAAACCACCCGAAAAACCCAAAGAGCTAAATGAGGAGAGGCCAGACTACCTTAATGGTAATCAACGGTGCGTTATTGCATGCATGGTTGGCTGATAACAAAGGAGAACAAAACAATGAAAAAATTCATACTCTTTGATCATGATGGTGTACTGGTTGATACTGAATATTGGTATTTTAAAGCGGGAGAACGCGCTCTGGCTGACATTGGATTTACCTTGGATAAGGATCAATACCTTCGCGACATGACTCAGTCGTTAGGTACTTGGTCACAAGCTAGAGCGGCAGGTATAAATGAACAGACAATCAGCAAGCAGCGTGAGGTACGCAACGCCTATTATCAGGAATATCTAAGAACAGAAACCATAGAGATTGAAGGCGTAGTTGAAACTCTAGCCGAACTGTCAAAGTACGTTCGCATGGCCATCGTGACGACTGCAAAACGTGCGGATTTTGAAATTATTCATGAAAAACGCCTGATCAGACAATTCATGGAGTTCATTCTTGTTCGTGAAGACTATGAGCTCACTAAGCCGCACCCTGAACCTTACTTGACCGCTCTAAGGCGGTTCGGCGCTACCAAACAAGAGACCTTGGTTGTAGAGGATTCAAACAGAGGTTTGAACTCAGCCGTTGCAGCCGGTATCGATTGTGCTATTGTCCATAACGAGTTTACAAAAACGCATGACTTTTCACAGGCCAGCTATCGAATCAAGACTTTGATTGAACTAAAGGACATTATTCTATTGTGAGTTATTCGTGGAAGTCGGGTGGTATCATATAACACTGCATTCACACTGCTATTCGCTGGCGCGTCCCTTGGTCCGCCCGAGGATTTTCGAGGAAGAGGAGGCAGGCGGACAACCCTGCACTGTCCGATGCTTTCAAAAAATGTCGAGAGACAAGAACATGGTCTCATAGAAAGTCGCTATATTAGCGGCTTTTTTGCTTTATCGGTACAAGCTCTTGTCCCGAGTCGAGGACAAGAATTTGTACCGATTGCCGAAAAGGACAAGAACATAAGCCGATTACCGATTAGATAAGTATCTAACTATATTTCCATGTTCATTGCGATAGTATATTAATAAATTCCGTCTTTGGCTTTCTTAAATCGACACTTAGAGAGTTGCATGAAACTGAACATAAACGATTTTTTTGGTTAAATATACTAGCATAAATGAATAAAACGGAATATAATTGAACTATTCATGGTATAAAAATGAATAAACGGGAGGAATAAAGCTTGACTAAGGAAGACACCGTGATGTTTGCTGAAGAACGACGGGAAAAGATCCTAGCATTGCTGAATGAAGAGAAGCGTGTTATGGCCAAAGACTTGGCGGAGAAGTTCCAGGTTTCAATTGATTCGATCAGACGTGACTTCTCCATTATGGAAGAGCAAGGATTGCTTAAGAAAACTCACGGTGGTGCAATTCCGTCCGTAAAGGTACGACATGCCCCTCCATTACCAGAAAAACGATACAGTGAAGGAACACCGCAAGGAAATGCGATTGCCAAACTGGCTGTGTCATATATTCGAGAAAACGACACTGTATTTATTGGTAGCGGTTCATTGTCCTATGTGTTATTGAAGCATCTGCCCGATCAAATACCGCTTACAATCGTTACAAACAGCATGCGAGTAGCCGATGTTTTAAAGGAACGTCAGGGGGTTGAAACCTATCTGATTGGTGGTCGGGTAAAGCCATCAGGAAATATTACCGACGTACTCGCAAACGAATTCATCCGCCAATTTAAGTTTGATATCAGCTTCGTTACGGGGGGCGGTATCTCGGAAGAAGGTATTTTTGTGGCCACGCCTGAAGTAGGGGCATTCGGACGGGCAGTATCGGCTGCATCACGCCGCCGAATTGGGATCGCAACACACCATACCCTTGGCAACGAAGGATTTGCAAAGGCTGGACAGATTGAAGATTTAGATCTGTTGGTTACAGATGAGGATGCTGATCCAGTAACTATCCAACGGATTCAAGCGTTAGGCATTAAGGTCATCGTGGCTCAGGTAGAGGGTAAATGACTGAACAAATCAGATTATTCACTTTCAAACTAATTGAAGGGTGTGACGACTTTGTTCTATAGAAGAAAGTTTTACATTGTAAAAAATGATTTTGTTGAAATCTTAAACACACATTTTAATGAAACTAATTTACCTAATCAGATTAAGCATGGAGCTCGATTGTTAGGAAGGTGGATGACACCTACGAATAATTCGACTACAGAAATTTTTGCTATTTGGGAATATGACAGCTTTGAGAAGTACGAAGAAATAGAAGCAAATGTCAGGAGTGATAGTGAGCACCTTAAACGTATAAGTAATTGGTATGAAAAAAATGGCGGTAGAGATTATGTATACAAGGAGTATATTTTAGAAGTGAGGAATGAGCAGTTAATATCAACAATATTATAGTAAGGATGTTCAATATAGATTAATTTGGAGCAGTTAGCCACAGTATTCAAAGAATGTCGGGGGACAAGAACATAATCCCATTAAAGTCGCTATTTGTCGGGGGACAAAAACATAGTAACATTAGAAGCCGCTAATTAAGCGGCTTTTTATTTTTTATGTTATCAAGTTCTTGTCAAAACACAATGGCAAGAACTTGATAACATTCCCGACTGATGACAAGAACATGGTTACATTCCCGATATGATTTCATCGACGGCGGCGGATACCCTTTAACTAACGGGCTGGTTAAACCATTTATTATAAGTAATCTTTCCATTGACTGTTAAAACTTGGATGGTTATGATTACAGTGTAAAAAATGCTTCTTGGAAGTGAGGCTTACGTATGTCACCAGGTATACATTTTATTAAATTGAGGTAACAGAAGGCCAGCAGAAAATAAGCTCTATCGAGAGATGAATAGTTCAATCACGACTCGATTTACCCAAGGAGAACCCATGGACCCACATATTAAACTACTGTTTCTGGATGAACACGCCACAGAAGGTGCCGCGCGATTCGGTTTGAGCCTGGAAGAGCTGTCATTCATTGGGGGCTTTCAAAATTTTGTCTATTCCTATAATCGCGAAGGATGCAAATATATTCTCCGTTTCACACCTAGTACTCTGCGTGCTCAGAAAGGACTTGAAGCAGAATTAGAATGGATCCGTTATCTGGCGGAGAATGGAATGTCAGTCTCAGAGCCGATCCCTTCAGTTCAAGGGATAGACGTCGAACGTGTCTCTGGAAAGATAATCGATTTCTACGCGACCTCCTTCAGACATGCTCCCGGTCGTAAAATTGGATACCCGGAATGTCTAAATAATCCCATGCTCTATGAGCAATGCGGACGCATGACCGGCCATCTTCATGATCTGGCCAAACGTTATGAACCTTTGACCAGAAGACACTCGTGGGAGCGCAACGATTACCTTTTACTCGCCCGGAAGTATTTACCGCCCGAGCATGCACCAATCCTTCGTATCCTTGTTGAACTTAAAGAGCGTTTGACTAGTCTGCCTGTTACTCCGGATAATTTCGGTCTAATTCACGGGGATATCAATGTAGGCAATTTTATGGTCGACGAAACAGGTGAAATCACACTCTTCGATTTTGACGAATGCCAATACAGTTGGTATACAGAGGACATTGCCAATCAACTCTATTATTTGCTTTATGTATTCGGGGAAGATTCGAAGACCGAACGGAAAGTGCAGTACGAACTCTTCATTGAGCATTTCGCACGAGGCTATACAGAAAATGGCCGACGGCTGCCAGAAGGCTGGAAGGATCAGTTGTTACTCTTCCTTAAGCTTCGCGAAATAATTGTATTCGTTGGTATGAACCGGAGCTGGGATTTACGTCAGCCGGATAATTGGACTCGCGATTTTCTGAAAGACAGTCGGATGCGGATCATCAAAGGATTATCGTTGATCGACGATTTTCTATAATATTCAAATAAATGGATAGCGCTGAATAACGGGAGACGATAGCTCAATTAAGACATGTAGGCAGCTACTTAGTAAGACTTTAAAGCGAAGGGATATACGTGGTGAATATTATAAAAGAAATGAAAGCGCATGGTCCTTACATTCGTTTTGAACTAGGACTCGACAGCTTGATGGATGAAGCATATCGAAGGGAGAGTCTTCGTCGTGCACTAGCCATTTATCGTTCAATTTTTGGTTCTGAAGACGATGTGATTTTTATTCATCGCACCAGCCATAGTAAGAGTGAAAAACGAGTTCAAAAGATCCACTTAAAACGCTTTTTCACAACGCGATTAAGGCTATTGCAATCGCGCACTTTGCCATATGAGTTCGATGAATCGGATGACGAGCTTTACACAAGAGAATGGATCGTTGAAGTTAAGACTAAAGAATTACGTATGCCTTATGTACTTGAATCCATTGAAAATGGCGACTTCATACGTAAACCAACATCCGGTGGGCGGATTTACCTATACAACAAATCAAATGACATTTTGTTTCACATGTATGACGATCGGGGCTGTGATGTTTTCAGTTCCGACAAAAGCGCTCTTCTGCCACTCTACCATCTACACCGAAAATGGATCCTGGATTATAACCGCTACGAAATCGACAGCATATTCGATGAGGGACTCGCCGGTATCGTAGAAACGGACGAAGAAAAAAAACTTCGGTGGATACTTGATAACAAAAAGGTTTCTGATTCTGGAATAAATCTAAGGCGAGTTAATACCTGTCATATATTGCATCATTTTGAGATTCCGTCCGAAAACGCCGATAAGTTTGAAAAAGAAATCTCATTCACGTCATTCGCGATTCGGCGCTTATCTATTACGGATGATCAGTTTACGTTTATAGCTACCAAAACACAAGCCATAGCTCTTATTAATTATCAGACGCATCTCATGAGTATGTTCGGTAAAAAGTATGGAGCCTATAAAGGATGGAGCTTTGATAAAGCTTAACTATTTCGCTAACGGGACACGATAGCTCAATAAGAACAAGAAGTTAGCCGATCCACGTGGATCGGCTGCTTTTGTTTAACTAAAGGGCAGGTTAAAATGGAAATTTGTAGAATACATTAATTGCTACGGAATTTAAGTGGGTACAAAGAATGAAGGTACAACAATATTTTAACGAGGGGAGTTCCATCCATGGCTATCGAGTCTAAACTCCAGCAACTCTTTCGCGAACCGATCGAACGGATTACATATCTTGATCCTGGTTACTCCGGGCATGCCAGCGATGTGTGGTTGGTCAAAACAGCTCGGGAGGAGCGTGTCGTGCGTTCGTCCAGATGGACCGAAGCACCGACACATGAGTTTTGGTGGGGGTGCCTCGATCTATTCGGGATCGATCCCAGACGAATGCGACATTTCGAAGCAAACGTTGCCATGCTCGGTGCTATTTCGGGATTTCCCGCACCTCGGGTGCATGCGCGTGCAGTTATCGAAAACAAGGAATATCTTATTGTCGAGAAAATGAATGGAGAGGCACTTCGGTCATTCATCGGGCAATCTGATGCGCTTCTTCATCAGTTAGGTGTCTGGATGGCCCAAGTGCATTTAAATCGTTACGATTACTTCGGGAACCTTTCCTCCGGCCAAATTGATCGAAAAGAATCCTTTCATGCTCGTATGTCCCAAACCATTCGGCAGCTTGTCGAGCGCGATTATAAGAATGATAGCAATATCATGATGCAGGTCGATGCTATTATCAGTGAGCTTTTTATACTACCATTACCGGATCACTTCTGTCCTGTGTTTATTGATCTGGATCCGTCCCAGTTCTTAATTCAAGACGGGATGTTGTCTGCTGTCGTCGATGTTGAAGCCTATGCGATAGGCCCACGTGAATTTGATTTTGTCGGACTAGAGTATGTGCTGGATGAGATATCTGCAGTTTCTTTCCTTAATGGTTATTCGACAATCCTTGATCCCCCCGATTTATCTAAATATCGCAAGGTGTACCGCTACTTCTACCGTTTGTTAGGAGTTCAAGGGTCTGTCGATTTGAATCAATGGTTCGCGAAGCGGGCAATATTCTGATAGCCCTGCCATTCAACTACCGAGAAAGGTTAGTTGAAAATAGCATGGAATAGTTTGCCGGGCAGGCAATGTTCAATTTTCGTAAAGATTTAACGCCATCAATGATTCTAATAATCATAGAAGAGGTAGTTATCATGGATTAGGAGGATGTTTGATGGGCACCAAGCTAATCGTTGTTGAGTACAATCCTAATTGGGTTAACAAATTTGAAGAGTTAAGGGATTTTGTGTTCCCAGTATTAAGTGATCTTGAGGTCACTATAGAGCACGTTGGAAGCACGGCAATCCCAAGAATAGCAGCAAAGCCAATTGTTGATATAGATGTGGTAATCCCTACACAATCAGATGTTCTTGTTGCTGTTACAAGACTTGCAAAGCTAGGATATGTTCATGAAGGAGATCTAGGGATACCAGGAAGAGAAGCTTTTATTCCGCCAAGAGATGTAGATTGGCATCACCTTTATTTATGTACTGTTGACAATGCTGAGTATAAGCGTCATATTCTTTTTCGAGACTACTTGAGAAATCATCCGGTAGACGCAAAAAGATACAGTCAGTTGAAACAAATGCTTGTTAAACAATTTAAAGGTGACCGTTCCGGTTATACAAATGCAAAAAGCGATTTTGTAAGAGACATACTAAAACGTGCTGGGTGGAATGATCTTAATTAACGAGCAGTGTTATTCAACTAGGGCAGTAGTTCTTGATGAGAGTTCTTGTCGGGGGACAAGAACATATTCCCATTGAAAGTCGCTAATTTAGCGGCTTTTTTATTTTATCGGTACAAGTTCTTGTCTCGAGCCAAGGACAAGAACTTGTACCGATTGCCGAAAAGGACAAGAACATGTTCCGATTACCGATTAGATAAGTATCTAGCTATGTTTCCATGCAATTGATTAAGCTCACGGGCAGGATAGTTTAATAAATTCACGAATACTCTACATATGGAATTATTTACTAAGATCGTAGATAAGACGTTATAAGAAATAGGTGCAAATCATGAAAATATTAGAGAGGATGAACGACATGCCCTATCCATTTGACTGTATTACTGAGTTTATGTTTTTCGAAACTGCTATTGAACCATCTGATGTAATACTAATACCTGGTGGTAGTCATCCTCAACTAATGGAGAGAGCTGCTGAGTTATACCATAAGGGTCTGGCTCCTTATATACTCCCTTCAGGCGGGCCAACTCCAAATGTGTCCTCTACTGAATGGGAATTTCTTCGAGATGTTGGATTGAGTTTGGGTGTACCAGAAAGTTCAATTTTATGTGAGGATAAAGCCACAAATACATTTGAGAATGCAAGATATTCTTGGAAGTCTCTTCAACATCATAGGATTAACCCAAGAAAGGCAATATTAGTTTGCAAGTCTTATTTTGCTAGACGAGCTTTACTTACATACCAGGTTGAATTTCCTAATGAGGTTGAATTTTATGTAAGCTCGGTTACAGACAAGACAGGTACCACAAAAGATAATTGGTATTTAGATGAGCAAAAAATAACTTATGTAATGAATGAACTGACGAAGGTAGGGCAATATTTCAAACACCATATCCCAAATTGGGTAAATGGTCAGTTAGGGAAATTGTAGGCCATCTATATTATTGGGATAAATTCATTTTAGAGCAACATGCATAATAAGAGGCCAATGATATAGATTTCTGCAGAAGAGGCATGAGAGGGTTCTTAAATTTCATCTCCTCTCGGAAGAAACGCACCGAAGGGAACCAAAGCATTCGGACTGCTATTAATGAAAATATTCGGAACTCTTCCTGATCAATCATCTTGGCCATTACTTATTGCGGCGACGGATTCGACAATCACCGGAGATGTTTACGTAGGGCTAGGAATGAATCCTCTAAAGGCTAAGAAACCGAAGTTTGTAGATTTCCCCAAAAAGGCATTGTATGTGCAGCTTGCGGAAAAACTTTGGTTGAGAAGTTAACCGGAGTACATTATGACTTGTGAAAAACTATCAAAGATGGCTCCTTTTTGTTTGCCTATAGACCGTTACGATGAACCGTACCATAAGTGACGGCGGAAAATATTGGATAGGGAGATCAGTAATTTTACCTTCTCGGCAAGTGGTTCGTATCAAGTAGTTGAAAGGCGCCGTTTCCTATCAGATGCGTAATCATTAATGCGATCTCTCCAGGCGATTGTCGTCTATCTGTATCAATCCAGTGCTGAAGGATGCTTAAATTCGCCGATGCGATACTAGCAATGAGAAAATCGAAGGGCAGTAAAGAATTTGATACTTTAGGATGTTCAGAATTCAGTATGTTGGATAAATGTTGCTTTATTAAATAATCCTTAATTCGAATCCTGTAGGATGGGTCGCCTTTAGGTCCGAGAATAACTCGGAAAAAATCTGCATTTTCCCCACAATACTCAACCACATCCACTAATGAGGGGTAAGGCGCTTTGTTATTTGCAAAATGCAGGTAGTCGAATGGATCTAGTTTGTCTATACGTTCTCTCAAACCTTCCCATACTTCTTCCTTTACTTTTTGGAGCATATCCATGGAATCCGTATAGTGTAGATAAAAGGTGCCACGATTTACGTCTGCTTTCTTGGTAACATCACTGACCGTAACACGTCCTGCCCCCTTTTCCTCAATTACTTCAAGTAAAGCTTTTTGCAATAGCCGTCTTGTCTTCAGTTTTCTCCGATCCATCTTCATCCCGTGCAAGTCCTCCAATATTTTAGTGAGTAATCAACAGATTTATTCTTATTTATTCATTAGTGTACATATCCCGGATTATCTAATGATTGAGTTTTCCTCGACTCTTCCATACTATATAACTTGTAAATCATGATAATCAACATTTGTGTTGAATAAAATCGGAAGGATAGTGGATTCATGAGTGACTTGAAACAACAGCGCATCGTTATGGTGACAGGAGCAAACTCCGGGCTGGGCAAAGCGACGGCAATTTCTTTAGCAAAGCAAAATGCTAGAGTTGTTATGGTCTGTAGAGATCCACATCGTGGAGAACTTGCAAAAGAGGAAATCGTGAAAGAAAGCGGCAATCCGAAGATCGATTTGTTGATTTGTGACTTCTCCGCACTGTCCAACGTTAGAAGATTAGCGATTGAATACAGTAATAACTATGATCGTCTGGATGTATTAATCAATAATGCGGGCATTATAACGCGAGAGCGGACGCTTACTCTGGACGGCTACGAAATGCAATTTGGCGTCAACCACCTCGCTCCCTTTTTATTAACCAACCTGTTATTAGAACAGCTTAAGATGAGTAAGGCGGGGCGAATCGTAACAGTCTCTTCTCTTGGACATTTTTATGGAAAGATTCACTTTGACGACTTACACTTCTCTAAGCGTTATCGCTATTTTAAGGCCTATGCGCAGACAAAACTTGCTAACATCTTGTTCACCTATGAGCTTTCCCGGCGTTTGGAGGGAACGGGGGTAACTGCAAATTGTCTTAACCCTGGAGAAGCAAAGACCAATATCAGCGTTTATACAGAAGGGGGATTTGCTCAATTTCTAACTTCGCTGTTCACCCCGTTCCTAAAAACCCCCGATAAGCATGCGGATACTTCAGTTTATCTAGCAATGTCTCATGAAATGGAAGGGGTTACCGGTAAATATTTCAGTAACCGAAAAACAGTTAAATCCAAGTCAACCACCTATGATCGAAAATTGGCCGCTCGTCTTTGGGAAGTAAGTGCCGAAATGGTCAATCTGTCGAGTTCTTTAAAATAGGGTAACGGACAACACCGGAACCTCCGGTGTGCTTCAGCGACGTTTTCACAGAAGATTATTCGGTTGTTACGACGGATAATATTAGTTCAATCATGAGTTCAATATTATCGTCAAAGGAGCCGGCCAAAGCGATGAGGGCCATCCATTGACAAAAGTAGGATGGCCTTAATCCTGTCGTTGAAGACAGCACGGTGGAACCGTACCATAAGTGACGGCGAAAAACTTGAGTACGAACCTAAGGGGTGTTGAAAATGCTTATAGTAAATAAGGGTACTAGTATTGGTTGAAGTGCAGAAGATCTAGAAGCTGATGATAGTGTGCTGGGGTCGTTTCTATGAAAAGCTGTCGGAGGACAAGAACATATTCCCATTGAAGTCGTTATTTTAGCGGCTTTATTATGTTATCGGTACAAGTTCGTGTCCCGAGTCAAGGACAAGAACTTGTACCGATTGCCGGAATGGACAAGAACATTTTCCTATTACCGATTAGATAGATATCTAATTAAATATCACAACTTTTTCATTAAGCTAACGGGCAGGTTAGTTTAAGAAAGAAATAAAGATAGCTATTGAACACATTCTTATTATAAAGTGTTGAAATATTGTGTTAGCTTATTTTTGGATATTTAGATAAATAAAAAGCTCTTATAATGTTACCAATAGTATAGGTATATATTGCAGAGGATCCATTGTCAGAATCTTCTAATATAATTATCCACGAAGTGTTGGCTCCCTGTCCCAAGATCCTGGCCTCTGGCCTTTTTCATAAAATTGATTCTCTCAAACTTGTCGGGTTTCATACTTACCATTAACAAGTTTTTTCCATATTACAGGAAAATTATGTCCCGGCTCCCCATAAAAATCATAATAAACAGAGCTCCAACTTGTCTCTATAACAGAAGAAATATTATCAGTATCGTGAATCTTACTTTTTGTTTTGTCAACAAATTGAACTGAGTCTGCAGTTGAATTCGGTACTTTGTTAGCGGTGGGTGCGGCATTGGCTGTGTCGTTAACAGCCTCTTTAGCCGAATGGGTGGCCATTTCAGAGAATGCTAATGGATGCCACACTAAGGAGTGGGTACTGTTGGTTAAACCATTGATTTTTGCATATAACTTACTATCAATCTGTTCGATTTTTGGTTGGGACATCGTGTACAATCCAGTTCACCGTGCCTTCTGAGCAAATAGTAAGTGTTACTTGTATTTACTTATAGGTATTTGAAATCATAATTCATATCCTATATGCAAAATAATTGTAACTCACACACAAGGTATTATGATATTTTATTATTGAACTAATATGAAATTGAAGGGAGGTTAGATGTTGAAAAGGAATTTACCTAAGCAAAGTTTGTATTGCTTCATCATCGCGGTTTTACTTGTTCCGATCATGATCTTTACGCCTTTTTTGCCAACAACAGTATCCGCAGTTGAGGCAGGCGAATTTGTAAAAGCAAAACAAATCGCAGCTGGAGGTCGGGTATCCCTAGCCTTGAAAACGGATGGTACGTTTGCAGCTTGGGGAGCAGATTATTATGGACAAACTAATATTCCGGCAGGGTTAAGTGGTGTTGTTGATATAGCAGTAGGGTCGTACCACTCTTTGGCATTGAAGTCAGATGGAACAGTGGTCGCTTGGGGAGGTTATGCAGGGGCGGATTGGGGTCAAACCGATGTCCCAGCGGATCTTACGGATGTTATTGCAATTGATACTTATGGCTCCCACTCTCTGGCTTTAAAATCGAATGGGACTGTGGTCGGCTGGGGAAATAATGATTTGGGGCAACTTAATCCTCCTTCGGGTCTGACAGACGTGGTTGCTATTGCAACCGCAGGCACACATTCCCTTGCCTTAAGGTCGAATGGCACCGTAGTCGCCTGGGGAAATAATAATTATGGCCAAACCAATGTACCGACGGATCTAACAGATGTTGTTGCCATTGCAGCAGGGTCAAACCATTCTCTGGCTTTAAAATCAGATGGAACCGTAGTCGGTTGGGGATATAATTATTTTGGTCAAATTAATCCTCCTTCAGGTCTGACAGATGTAGTTGCTGTTACTGCTGGAAGCTATTTCTCACTTGCTTTGAAGTCCGATGGTACGGTAGTTGGTTGGGGAATGAATCAAAATGGACAAATTAGGATACCTTTCGGTCTGCAAGGTGTGGTTGCTATAGATACTGCTGGCGATCATACTCTAGCTTTGAAATCGGATGGCACCGTAGTTGCCTGGGGATGGAATGATGATGGTCAAACTGAGGTTCCTGGAGGCTTGCTGCAGAGTTTGGAAATGACAGGTCCTGATGGGAATAAAATACCTTTCGTTTTCGACTCCGATCAATATGCATACACGATTGCTATAGATTCGGATATCACATCCGTTGAGGTGCGTGGAATACCAGAGGAAGCCGGGTATGCTGACATTTACATTAATGGGATCAAACAAACCTCCGAACAAGGGACCGTTGTCCCGATTATCGGTCAAACAGCACATATCTCAGTAGAACATGCTCCATACTTGCTGGCGAATCAGATGTATAACATTAACGTTGTGCGCGAAGCGGACAAAACAGACCTAATCAGCTTGATTGAACAAGCTCAAGATCGTTTGGAAACTACTGTGGAGGGGAATTCTCCGGGACAATATCCATCTAGTGCCAGAACTGCTTTAAGCCAGGAAATTATCGCAATGGAGGCGCTAGTGAGTGACCGCTTAGCTTTAGAAGCTGATGTCGAACAAGGATTGGTCGATCTTCAAGGGGCTCTGGATACATATAACCTCTCCGTAGTACTTGATCAAGAGAGACCGGTCATTACACTTTTAGGTGCCAATCCTATGCGGATAGAAGCAGGAAGTTCCTTTACCGATCCAGGAGCTGTGGCTCAAGACGCACAGGATGGGGATTTGACAGACAGCATTACCGTCACGGGTAGCGTGTACACCGACCAAATTGCTGACTATAGCCTTGAATACAAAGTTTCTGATCATGCTGGAAACACGGCATCTGTAGTACGTAGTGTATATGTCAAGGATACAAATGCGCCTGTCATTACTCTAAGGGGTGATAGCCAAGTTAGCATATATGAGGGCGAGGCATTCACTGATACGGGTGCAACAGCATTTGATTCTTTTGAAGGAGACTTGACGGAGGAAATCTTGGTGAGCGGCGGCGTCGATATTGATGTTCCGGGAACCTATACAATGACTTATAATGTACAGGATTCTTCAGGTAATGTAGCGGCCGAAGTGAGCAGGACGGTTACCGTTAAGAGCAAACCTTCTACCGGCGGACCCGCTTCATCCCCAGATCAAGATACGACCCATACATTATTGAATGCATCCTCACTTCGAAGTATCGAGCTTTCGGCGGGAACGATGAGCCCTTCATTTTCTCCATGGATTAAAAAATACACCGTAACAGTAGATGCTGAGGTAAATGCTCTTCGTATTCGTCCTGCAGCATATGGCCCTAGTAAAATTACGGTTAACGGTGAAACAATAGAAGAAGGCTGGTCGAAGCTTATACAGTTGGGGAATGAAAGCAGCACGGATATCACGATTACAGTGAATTCATATGACGGTCACACCAGTACATATACACTTGCTGTCGATAAAAAGGGTGAAGAAAGTGAACCGTCAGTTAATAATCCATTCAACGAAGCAGAAAAACCGGTTAATTTTGCGGACGTGGCAGGTCATTGGGCAGAGCATGACATTGTTGAAGCGGTGAAAGCAGGCTTCATTACTGGCTTTGAAGATAAAAGTTTTCGTCCAAATCAGCCGGTGACGCGAAGTCAGTTTGTCACAATGTTAGTAAGAGCATTGGACATGAAAGGTTCAGGAAACAGCGCATCATATAGAGATGTGGATTTAATTCCGGTCTGGGCCTTAGAGGCAACAGGGGCTGCACTCGAAGCGGGTATTGCCGGTGGATATCCAGACGGTTCATTTCGACCGAACGCTTCCATTACAAGAGCAGAAATGGCAGTTATGGCCGCCAGAGCGATGAATTTGCCAATCATTGAGGATGAGACAGTGATTTTTTTGGATGCAATTGAGATACCATTCTGGGCCAAACCTTATGTGTCAGCTGCTGCGAAGCAAGGTTTAATCAACGGCCGAGGTGGGAGTACATTTGTACCTAACGAATTAATGACACGTGCCGAAGCGGCAATTATTCTGCTCCGTATGCGATCAAGGGGAAATATTAGTTAATCAATTAAAGGATCGGTAATTAAGTTTACAACAATGGAACAATCTTAAAATAGACAGCTGATCACTTTGTGGGTGACAAAAACATAGTAACAATAGAAGCCGCTAATTAAGCGGCTTTTTTGTTTTATCGGTACAAGTTCTTGTCCCGAGTCGAGGACAAGAACTTGTACCTTTTGCCGTAAAGGACAAAAACATGATCCGATTACCGATTAGATAAGTATCTAGCTATGTTTCCATGCAATTGATTAAGCTCACGGGCAGTTTAACACAGCAAATATTACGAAACCGAACAACATCCTGCGAGTTATGACTAGACTAATTGCCATCCCCTAAGGGGCTCTTTTTTATTTAATCTTTTTTCTTGACCTTTACATTAATGTGAAGCTTTATAATAAAGCTAACGTTCCTAATCGATGAGGTGATCGTTTTGAAGATCGGAAAGGTAAGAAAAATAACTGGCGTTAGTGCCCGTTCGATTCGTTATTATGAGGAGAAAGGATTGATCAAAACATCTCGTCAAGAAAATAATTATAGAGAATATGACGAAAAGGCGATCGAATCCATTAACGCAATTCAACTTTATTTAGGTTTAGGGCTGACAACTGACCAAATTCGGGACATTCTCTTCTGTAGATTTCCTGAGCAACAGGAGCATAAAGATAAAGACGTCTATTGTGAGGAATTACTGCTAATGTATCAGTCGAAAATGCACGAGATTAACCAACAATTAGTTGCTTTAAACAAAGCGAAGTTCAATTTGGCTGAAAAAATCAATCGGATGGTACAAAAACGGGAGGAGGATAATAAATGACTATATTAGTTGCTGGGGCAACGGGAACCGTAGGGCGGCATGTCGTGGACCAACTTCTTCAAAGGGGGCAAAAGGTACGTGCATTGACACGTAATCCGCAGCAAGCCAATCTTCCTCATGGTGTAGAGGTTGTCGCGGGAGATTTAAGTGATCCAAGTACGCTAGTTTCTGCGTTGGTTGGCATCAGCGGCATGCATTTAATTACAACAGGTGCCGAATATGCCCCATTACAAACAGGACCAGAAATCGTTGAGCTTGCTGAGAAGGCCGGGGTGCGAAGGGTTACAGTTTTGTGGAACGGAGAGAATGGCCCTTTTGAGAAGGCGGTTGAGTCAAGCAGTCTGGAGTGGACTCAGCTTCAAGCTTTTGAATTTATGTCAAACGCACGGAAATGGGCGAACTCTATACGCTCCGAGGGGGTTGTTCGAGACCTGTTCGGAGGATCACTGATTGCTCCTGTTCATGAAGCCGATATTGGAAGAGTCGCAGCGGTTGCACTAACTGGGGAAGGTCATGCAAGTCAAATATATACAATAACAGGGCCTGAGAGTTTGTCGGTTCAAGATAAAGTTCGGATAATCAGTGAGGTTATTGGACGTGAAATTCAATTTATCGAAAGCTCTGAAGAAGAAGAACGTGAACAGATGAGGAAAATGGGTGTTCAGGAGGATGCGATAGATTACGTGATTAGTTGGCACCTTAATCCGCCTAAATCTGCTTATACCGTTTTGTCGACAGTGGAGGAAGTAACAGGACACAAACCGTATACGTTCGCAGAGTGGGTTAAGGAGAATGCAGGATTTTTTATCAATTCGGATAACGCTTGAATCTATTATTTTATTAGACAGACGTGTCAGATCACACATCGCTGGTAGCGATATGTTCAACAATTCGTTCTGAATTGTTAAGCTAACGGGAAACGATAGTTGAATAAACGACCAGGGAGAAGCTGCCGTATGATCGGCAGCCGCGTTGCGCTAAAGGGCAGATTTGCGGATCATGACGACGCCACCAAATTGTCTGGGGACAAGAACATGGTCCCATTGATAGTCGCTATTATAGCGGCTTTTTTATTTCATCGGTGCAAGTTCATGTCCCGAGTCGAGAACAAGAACTTGTACCGATTGCCGTAAAGGAACATGAGCCGATTACCGATTAGATAAATATCTAACTATGTTTCCATGCAATTTCATTAAGCTAACGGGCAGGATAGTTTATTAAATTCACGAATACTCTACATATGGATTAATTTACGAAGTTCGTAGATAAGACGTTATCGGAAATTAATGCTATTTCTTTATCTTCAATACTTGTTTTTAATGGTTCTTTGACTTGATGAATAGTAATTAAGGTAATATGTCCTTTAAATTCGACTTCATCGAAAAACCTACATACAAAATCTTTATTTAAGTCTAATCGGTCTGCATGTTTTCTTTTCATTTCACACCCCCGAGATAACTTCCAAAACATCTTTTCTGTATAGCCGATAATGGTTATTATTGGATGCAGCACTTCCCCTCGGAATCAAATTACTGTGTTACAACGATGCTTAATGAGAAAAAAGAAATAATTCAATGGTATTTCGATATATCTAAGAATATTGGGATTAGTGATCAAGGAGTGCCTTTTGGGGATGATCTTTATTTAGATGAGATTGTTTTTCCTAATGGTAATTTATATATTAAGGATGAAGATGAACTTGAAGAGGCTTTAAATAGTAATGACATTGAGTTAGAGGACTATAACCTGGCAAAGAGTAATATGAAAGACTTAATTAAAGAAATAGAATCTATGGAAAACAAAATTATTAAGAATGGTTTAGAACATTTTAAATTTATATTGGAGGCATCACAAGGAAGGCATTAACATCCGATAACATTATATTCACACTTCGGGCCTTACGGCCCCTTGGTCCGGACAGATGCAATTGGCATGGAAGTTGATGCAGCCGGACACACTCGACTTCGTCGAGCGTCGTGAATACTGAGAACGTTATATGCAATTGGGGCAAATACGATTTTAGAAGGATGGTCAATGATGAGTAAATATACAAACCCTGATTATAACAATTGTGCGGTTGTTACAATTGATACACAGAATGATTTTAGTTTGCCAGGGGCTGTTGCAGAAATTGCAGGTACTGTTAATGTACTGCCTCAAATGAAGTTAATATTAGATGCATGCAGAAGTAGAGACATTCCGATATTCCACGTGATTCGATTATATAAGGAAGATGGATCGAATGTTGATATCTGCCGCAGAGAATTAATTGAAACAGGCGTTCGAATTGTAACACCAGGATCAACGGGAGCAGACTTAGTTGAAATGATTAGCCCGAAGAATTCAGTTCAGTTAGACGACAAGGAGCTCCTTCAAGGAACAATACAATTGATCGCAGATAATGAATGGGTAATGTATAAACCAAGATGGGGCGCATTTTATCAAACGAACTTAGAAGCATTTTTGAGAGTGAAGAATATAGATACACTGATTTTTATTGGGTGCAATTTTCCGAACTGTCCAAGAACAAGTATATATCAAGCAAGTGAAAGAGACTTTAAGGTGGTTATGATCGAGGATGCAATATCAGGCGTTTATGATAAGGGAATTCATGAAATGAGAAATATAGGTGTTAAAGTAACTAGTACAGAGGAACTCATAAGAGAATTTGCAAGCAGATCCGAAGAAGGCTCCAACAGCAAATAACAACATATTCACGCATCGCAACAGGAGGCAGGATAGTTTAAGATCTATTCAATGTTCAATTAAATCCCATTAAATAACATAAAAATGTTATTATTATACTACTGCATCAATAAATTGGTATTGGATATCTAATTAAAATTATTAACCTAGGGGGTACGTAAACAATGAGCAAAGATTATGAAACTCCTGAAAGAACAAGAGAAAGACTAAGACAAGAAGAATTGGAAAATAATCCATTTGGTCATATGAATCAAGGAAATAGTAGGGCTCGGTATAGTATAGTCGATTTAGGTTGGAAAGGCACTTTAGTATTAACTATTGTTATTATTGTCGGTCTTATAGTTGTTCAATATTTTTATTAATGGTTTTAATATTTGAGAAAACCAAAATTGTCGAGATACAAGATTTTTATTTTATTACCGATTGCCGTAAAGGAGAACATAAACCGATTACCGATTAGATGTTTTTAATACTTTAATGATGTCGAGGGACAAGAACATGGTCCCATAGAAAGTCGCTAAAATAGCGGCTTTTTTGTTTTATCGGTACAAGTTCTTGTCCCGAGCCGAGGACAAGAACTTGTACCGATTACCATAAAGGACAAAAACATGTTCCGATTACCGATTAGATAAATATCTAACTGTTTTTCCAATTTCATTAAGCTAACGAGCAGATTAGTTTAAATATAATTAATTTGTACAAGAAACCACATTTTACGTTCTGTTATTATTTTAATTGTGAGAACTCTACTTAATTTACAATCACTGCAAATCACGAACTCATTTATTAGGGGGATAACGTGTGCAATTAGTTAATTGGTCTGAAGACATAAATTTTTTTGATTTATCAAATGAATATTCAATTCGTAGGGCCGATCATGAAGAGTGGGGACTGTATTGTTCGGTTTATTATAATATGCGTTATAACGGTTTTTTCAGGGAAGAAGGTTTCAATACTCCACGAAGAAATTCTTTTTGGATCTATAAAGGAGAGTCAAGAATAGGTGGAGTAAGGATGGCACCAAATACTATTTATCATTTATTTTATATCCCCCCATTTAATAATTCATATGAGGTACTGAAGCTTCTTAAAAAAATGTTAATACACTGGTCTGATAGAACTAAACACATAAGAACCTTTGAGATTCTTCCAGATCAAGTTAATTTATTTACGAGAGCAGGATTTTGGCCAGATGAATTTAGATGTCGTTGGATGCAGCGGCCTACAGATCATTTTCAGGTTATTTGGGATAGTAATCTTACAGTTAAATGCCCTCAGATTAAGGAAGATGAGACGGGTGCAAAGAGATTCATTAACGAAGATGAAATTGCTTGGTGTGATTTTAATAGCTTCACAGGAGGTTTTGAAGCAGTACGGAGAAAAAAATCTTCTCTTGAAGATTTTATACCTAAGGAAGATCCTAATTTTACAAACGAGACTTTAGTTCAAGCTTCTACACTTATTTATGAAAAGGACACAGGTCAGCTTATTGCAAATTGTCGCCTATGTTTACAAGACAATCAAGCAGCAGTATACAGTATTGGCGTTATGCCAACTTACAGGGGAAGAGGGTTGGCTACACGTATGTTGAAAAGAGCCCTGAGTGTCCTAAAAGATAAATATCCAGTTCTAAGGTTATACGTAATGGAAGGAAATGACGCAGAATCAGTCTATCTTAACCTCGGGTTTATTCCTGGAGTACTGGAGATACAGAGTATGTATATTCCTTTGAATCAGTAGTAAAGTTGTCAAAAACATAGGTGTTTATATGTATTATTACCATAATCAGTGTCTCCGTGTTATTAACAATTAGATCAGATTAAATGTTTAGTTTATAGAACAAGGAAGTGATTTCTCTTGAGTGGATATAACTGGGATAATTGCCCTCTAGAAATAAAGGCACAGATTACAAATATAACGGATTTTTTACATCACACCTTGGACGAAAACTTGATTGGAACTTATCTTCACGGCTCAATGTGTTTAGGTAGCTTTCAGCCTTCTCATAGCGATTTAGACATGATAGTGATCACCCAACAACCATTAACTGCTTCTCAACGGTTAGATTTAATGAATGGGTTCCTGAGATTACATAAAAAGCCTTCACCAATCGAGTTAAGTATTCTGTGCTACTCAGACCTTAATCCATGGAGACACCCTACTCCATATGAGTTTCACTTTAGTGACTACTGGAGGCCCAAATTCGAGGTAATAGCCAGCGAGAATGATTTGGCATTCTGGGATTTTAAGGATATATATACAGACGGAGATATAGCATGTCACGTAACTTTGATAAACCAAAGCGGTATTTGTATCTACGGCCGAGCCATAAGTGAGACATTCCCTTTAGTACCTGAAAAAGATTTTTGGGACTCTATAGTCTGGGGCATTGATTATTTTAGCAAATTAGATGGAGAGCTTCTCGTTACAGGAATCCTCACACTTCTTAGAATTTGGTCATATAAAGAAAACAAAGCGATATATTCAAAAGCACAAGCTGGTGACTGGGCTATTGGATTAGTCCCCATACGATATCGTCACATCATTAAAAATGTTGTTGATTCTTATAACAATGAAGCTAAGCTAAAAGACTTTTTAGCGTCAGATCTAGATAATTTAAGGCACTATGTAATAAATCAAATCAAGGAGCCATCATTAAACTAACGGAAAACGATAGCTCAATAAGAACAAAAAGGAGACCCGTCCGCGTTGATCGGCTGCTTATGTTCAACTAACGGGCAGGATAATCCAAAAATTCAGAGAATAGCCTAAGTATGCACTTGATTTACGAAGTACTTGAATAAGACGTTATAAGAAACTCGTGAAATTCATCAATACAAAAAAAGGGGTTAGCAGATGAATGCTTTTACATTAAGCGCTGCAAATGAATATGCTCTGGCCAATGATATTGAAACTTGGGTCCATCTTTTTTTAAATGGAGAAGGCGATAATATAGTCATGTCAGAAGACTTAAAAAAGAAAAAACGATATTGGCTAGGACCTATTGAGATTGACATGAAATATCTGGAAAGAATAGTTGGTCCAGAAGAACATTTAGAATATGTAGAGGATATTAAATGGTGGAACTATAACATTGATCAAATTTGCAGTAGATTTGAATCTGGTTGGGACATGCCTCCATTAATTGCAAAAATTGAAAATGGAAATTTTAGATTACATGATGGTAATCATCGACTCGGTGCATTACAGAAATTAAACAAGGAAAAATATTATCTTATTATTTGGGACGATCATTCATATGGAAACATAATAAATCATTTAAAGAATTGTGGTATTGATATGAAATGATAGACAATATTTGAATGCTATTGATGTCGAGAGACAAGGGATCGTGCGATGAATCACCGAAAAACTGATCTCAATGGGGAAGGATGTGAAAGCGCTTTGGTTAGTAACGAAATCCTTTCGCAAGCAAGTAGAGCTTTCGATTTTGATATTCATTCAATAAAGTTTGTAAGTAACTCCACTAACGAAGTCTACAAATACATTAAAGACAGTAAGGCCTATTTTCTACGGTTGTCACCAAAACCAGTTGAATATGAAATGACGATTCAGGCTGAAGTTCAATGGGTTCGTTACTTAGTTGAAAACGGTGTTCGCACCTCATTGCCAATTCAAACAATAGAAGGCAACATGACGAAAGTATGCATAGATCGTGAAGAATGTTTTATTGCCGTTGTTTTTGAAGGAGTTCCTGGAAAGTTCTTTGATAGTGAACCAGAGTTATGGGGTTCGGGTTTGTTTAGTAAATGGGGCGCGACTATGGGGGCCATTCATAGTTTATCTAGATCATATGATCCAGGTGATCAAAGGTTCATAAGGAAGGAATGGAAACCAACAGAAATAAATAATCCTTATTTACAAAGGGGAAATTACTCTTTACTTCTTGGGAAGCTGAGAGCAATTGAAAAACAATTGAAAATTATGCCCAAGAACAAAGATTCTTACGGATTAATTCATAATGATTTCCATCCTTATAATTTTCTTATTGATCAAGGAGAAATCACGGTATTTGATTTTGATGATTCTGTTTACGGTTGGTTTGCACTTGATATAGGAATTGCTGCAACCCATGCTGTATGGTGGGGTTCGCATTATCAAGAATGGGAATCAAAAAATGAATTTGCTAAGCACTTTTTGTCTGCGTTTTTAGGAGGATACTTAAAATATAACAGGTTAGATTATGAATGGATCCGACTAATTCCTTTGTTTATGGATTATAGAAATATTGGGTCTTTCTTTTGGTGGCTTAGCAATTGGGATGGGAATGAAGATAATCTGTCAGAATTTCAAAAGAAAGCTATTATTGATGCGGTTCATTTAATTGAAAGAGATATGCCGTTTGACGGATGCAATTTTGAATTGTAGCAATATGAAATGAATTCATTCCGGCGGCATCATTTAACACGTTGTTCACGTGCAATCGCCTCTCGGCCCAGCTGGAGTTAGAAGTGGATTCGGCGATTACAGTAGCGAGGAAGCAGAATCAGCCGGACATATCCGCTCCGACTAAGTGCATCGCGCCTGGCTGCTTCGTTGCCAAGAAAAGTAATATATATCAGACGAAAAGAACATGAGTACTTTCAGAGTCGCATAAAATGCGACTTTTTTTATTTGAAGTACATAAGTTCTTATCGTAACTCAATGACATGGCGGGCTAATTCAATAAAAAAAATAGAGACACCAAACTTTCCGTATATAATTGGTGTTATTAATAATTAATGGACAATATTAAAAATACAGGAGATGTATAATGGATTATTCGTCAATAGCAAAGGAACCGCGTATGAATTGAAACCGAATGACGGTGAGCAATTACATTCATAACATATGAAAATGTTGAAATGTGGATAAAGGGGAGACGCATCCGTGAAAGGTTTTAAGCCTAAACGTAAATTAGAGGATGGAGATGCCGGCAGTCAGTTTAACTTGCGGGTTAATCTATTTTTTTTCAGCACGTTTATCATATTCTGTGTCATTATTATACGTCTTGCCATACTGCAGTTCGTTGAAGGACCTGAGCTGAAAGAGCTCGAAACCGGCGGGCAGGTTAAAAATTTTCCGCTTCAGCCGATTCGGGGTAGCATCATCGATGCTTCCGGAACGCCTCTTGCCTACTCAACACCCTCCCAAGCACTGTATTTAACGCTGTTAAAGGATTACAGTTCGTCTGAACGAGGGAAGAAGAACCGTCCGGAGATCGAAAAGCTGGCCGAGGAAATGGTCAAGGTCTTCGAACAGTATGGTGATCTTAAAGCCGAAAAGTTGACGGTAGATGATGTGATTAAAGCCATGGACCTGGAATTTAACAAGCAGCCGGGTTATGAGCCGAGGCGCATCAAAGCGAAGCTTTCAAACAAAGAAGTAGCTTATTTCATGGAGCATAAGAACGAGTATCCTGGTTTAGAGGTTGTTGAAGAAAGCCAGCGTCAATATAACCCGGACAAAATCGCCGTTCAAACCATTGGTTATTTGAGAGAGTTTCGCGGAAATAAGACACTGGAAAAATATAAGGAGATTGATGAGCAGAACAAAACGCAAAAAGATCCAGGACTCATCTACTCCGAGCAGGAGAAGGTCGGCGTAGACGGTCTCGAAATGATGTTCCAGGATGAGCTCCGCGGCAAGAACGGATATATCGGTATTCCGATTAATCCGCAGAACATGGCAGATGGAATTCCAACCATGATCGCCCCGGAGAAGGGGTATACTATCCATACAACCATCCATAAGGATATACAGAAGGTTGCCCAGCAGGCGATCATCGATCAGATTAAATGGCTGCATACCAATCCGTTTTCCGGGAAAACACATCCTGAGGCGCTTACAGGTTATGCGGTAGCGATGGAGGTGGACACCGGCAACATTGTTGCCATGGCCAGCATGCCAGATTATGACCCCAATGTATGGGAGCATGGAACCGAAGATTGGGAAACCGTTATGAAGTATTACGGTAATGGGACCGTCTCTCCATTTAACTCCGGCCGATCCGTCAACAATTTGGAGTCGGTTGTGCTGTTGGGTTCAACAGTAAAGCCACTAAGTGTACTCATTGGTCTTAATGAAAAATTGTTCGGTCCGAACGATTATTATTATGATGGCGGTGCTGCATTCTTTGGTAAAGATAATTCAAGGGTTCAAAACTCCGGTGGTAGAGCTTATGGATCTTTGAACCCAAGAAGTGCAATTGAACACTCCTCAAACGCTTTTATGGTTGATTGGGTTGGGGAAAAGCTGTGGAACAAATATGGCTCTGAGTCCGTTAAAAAATGGGATGAATACATGAAGAAATTCGGGCTTGGGGTTTCTACCGAATCCGGTCTGCCAAAGGAGCATAAAGGCATCATCGAATATACCAATATCGAGCAGGCGGGAAGTTATCTGGCTGCCATGGCATACGCTTCATTCGGACAGTCCGGTAAATATACGACGCTCCAATTGGCACAGTATGCCAGCACGCTTGCCAATCGGGGAGAACGCATCCGTCCGCAGCTTGCTAGCAAGATTGTAGATCAGGACGGCAATGTAATTAAGGAATTCAAGCGCGAAGTATTGAATAAAGAGGAATTCCCGCAGCAGTACTGGAAAGAAGTCATTGCAGGGATGAATACGCAGGGACTTCGAGCATTTGATGGTTTTAGATATGATTTTGCTAGAAAGACAGGAACATCAGAGCAGGATGTATATACAAACGGTAAAAGAAACAGACGAGAAAACGGAGTATTTATTGCCTTCGCTCCTCGGGATAATCCAAAACTCGCTGTCGCTGTAGTAATACCAGAAGGGGGCTTCGGTTCCCAGAGCGCCGCGCCGGTTGCCCGTAAAATTTTTGACACTTATGACGAGATTTACGGACTGGACGGTACGCCTCACCCTAAAAAAAACGAGGGTGAGAATGAGGACGGCAGTTCGAACGAATAATCGACAACAGCAAAACGGCAGCCAATAGTCTTGCAGGGTTGGCTGCCGTTTTTTTGTCATACATGGGTTTCCGGGGTCCGATGGATGTCGGGTGACAAAAACATAAGTAAGCAGAGTGGCTGTAAACGCTGAGGGAAAAGTTATTGGTTGGATAGCGGGATCCAGTAGTCATATCTCAATAAAAGGGGATGTCGAGATGAATTACCGGATTGAACAAAGAGGGGCGTTTGAGATGTTCGGCGTTTATGGTCTTGTTAGTCAGGATTTGCAAACGGCATTTACCAGCTTTAAATGGTACAAGAAAGAAAAGGACAAGTTTAACGGTACATACAAATGTATATGTGAATGCAACCCTGCCATACATATGTACAAAATACGAGTTTTGTGAAACAGAAGTTGAGAAAAGAATCGCCACAGCTGATTTTCATTTAGATTCGTATGAATCTGCTTAGTTTTTGCTTTCTATTTTGTTAAGCCGTTATAATCCTTTTTACTTGCGCATCTTCTATTTTATCGAGCAACTTTAACTTTCCAATTGGATTCTTTCTTCATTTAGATTCAATCGTTTGATTACAATTCATCTAATCTAAAGGCTTTAATCAAACTCTCAATTAATTCAGTCTAATATCGTCATTAATCGATCATTTTGTTCAAGTTTGTTTATGTGCCATTATAAATCATCATAATCATCGAATTTTGGTTGTTTCATTATTATTACGATTTCGCTTCACATTTTAGCGGAATTTCGCTACTGAGACATTTTTAATGTTTCGTTGGTTCTTAATCGATTTGATTTTTATTAATGCTCAATCTTATGAACTATTTTGTGCTTGCTTGTTATCATCCATCATCCTAATTTTTTTTATTAACTCTCCTCCCTCTACATCTTAATGATTTACCATTATATGTTATTTTATCCGCCTTGAAATATAAAAAAACCGGCCATATTCGGTCGGTTTTTCTCCCGCATGATCGGGACAATGCACGATTCACATAATATTGGAATATATTGTGCTGTTCGGCTCATATACTCATCATGATTAGCCCGTCTCGTCAAAGTCAGGGACAACGTGTAAGTCAACCACGCTTATCAAACCCATGCACCTGTGCAGTCCCCTCCTGTTTTTACTTCAGATTCGCAGACCACTTCTCGGCACGAGCCTGCAGATCATCCAGAAACTTCTGAATATCCGGCGCATTACCGGATGCTGCCTGGCTGATAAATCCGTTTATAGCTGGAGCGATGTCGCTCATATAGAACGGATTGGCTTCATCCATGAGCTCGGAGTGACCGACTTCCGCGATCTCAAGTGCCTTTTTCACGAATTTGTCTTCCGGTGTTACGAAATCGGCATTTTTGAGCGTTGGGGTACTGGAGAAGTTTTCATACATGTATTTTTGCGTCATGTAACTGGTCAAGAACTTTAACACTTCCCAAGATGCATCCACATCTTTGGCGTTCTTTGCCATGATGAACGGGTCAACCGCCACCCAGCCTTCGCCTTTAGGACCCATGTTCAGCACAGGTTCAAAACGGTCCAGCAGCTCCTTGTTCTGCTTCGACCGGTATTCACTCATCGTGGAGCCGCCGGTGGAATCCAGCGCGATGGCGATATTGTTTTTCTCGAGTCCGAAGTTCTCGGCACCCTGGGCATTCACGAACCCGGCCGGTGGCAGCTGTGCGGCTTCCTTCAGCCACTCCATCACTTTGACCATTTCCGGCGTATTCAGGTGCCACTTGATGTTCTTGATATCCTTCAGCGATCCTTCCGCTCCTTTGGCGCCATATGCAAGGGTTAATGCAACAAAGGTAGATCCGTTTAATGAGTTGCCGCTCCAATACAAACCGAAATTGTCTTCACCGGTTTTCGGGTTTTTGCCGGTCATTTGCTTCGCTTTCTCCAGAATTTCGTCCGGTCCCGGCTGTGCCGAGAGTGTTTCAACGCCCCAGTCTTCAAACAGCTTCTTATCATAAATCGTCATCCGGCGGCCAAGCACGGCAGGTATCCCAAATTGTTTGCTTCCGTCCGGCGACTTGGTGCTGTAGGAATTATTCATAATGCCTTCCAGATAGATGCTCGGGTCAAACGAAGTATCTTTTGCAATCAAATCGTCCAGGTCACGCAGCAGCCCTTCCTGGTACCATTGCGATGCAAAGGCTCCCCCGGTATACAAGACATCCGCATCGCCGGAGAGCAGCATGGCCGTTTGTTTGGCTTTTACGTTCTCCCAAGGGATTTGATAAACCTCCAGCTTGATGTTCGGATACATTTTTTTGAACGTTTTATCCAAATATTCGTTGAGCCCGATCGTCGGATTGCCTGTCAGCGCATCGATCCCGTTATCCAGCTGCCAGCCTGCCAGCGCAACGCGAACCGTTCCTTCCATATCCGATACTTTTTCAATTGTAACGCCGCCTGTCACATCTTTACCTGAACTGCCTGAACAAGCGGCCAATGTAAACACCAGCACGAATGACAGGATCAGCAGCACAGCTTTTTTCATCACGTCAACACCCCCGCATAATTTTAGCTTTACTTTCTGAATTACTGCTTGATACCGGACAGCGCAATGCTTTCGATAATATAGCGCTGCAGGAACATATAGACGACGATAACCGGAATGAGGCTCGTGGTTGTGGCCGCCATAATAATGGATGGCTGTTGGTTAATACCGTTGTTGTACGTAAACATGGCTAAACCGATCTGGATCGTGTACTTGGCAGCCGATTTCAAGATCAGCAGCGGCCACAGCATATCATTCCATACGCCCAAGAACAGCAGAATGACCATGGTGGCGATAATCGGCGTACACAGCGGCAGATAAACCCGGCTGAATACCGTAATTTCCTTGGCTCCATCCAGTACGGCCGCTTCCCTTAAACTGCTGGGTAATTGATCAAAGAACGCTTTGGCTAAAAAAGTACCGAACGCATAGTTCATGGCCGGCAAATAAAATGCCAGATAATTGTCGACCAACCCGAGTTTACTGAACAAAAGATACTGCGGAATCATGGTCATTTCGAACGGAATCATCATCGTGCTTAGCGCCAGCAGCAGTACGAAATTAGCTCCTTTGAAGCGAAGCTTGGATAAGGCATAACCGGATAATAATGCGGACAACGAGCTGATGATAATGACCCCTGCGCTGACAAGCGTGGAATTGCCGATATATCGGAACATATTGATGTTGGTGAAAGCGGCTTCATAGGTTCGGATTGAAGGCTCCTCCGGCCATATTTTCGGCGGGAATGAAATATTTAACCGTGCGGCCCAATCGAAGCTCGTTACCAGCATCCATAAGAATGGCACAATCATAATGAATGAACCTACCAATAGGACCAGCGTTAGCATCAGCTGTGGAAGCGTGATTCGTTTACGGCGCACCGGCTCCTTGGGCAAGGCTGAACTGCTCATAGTTACCCTCCTGTCTTCTGGAATAAGGTTCCCCTACGGATCCGAAAATGGATAATGGGATTAATCCAAGCTGTCTTTACGTCGGTTGAGCAGCATGAGGAACACGGTTAAGATGAGTATGATGACGAATAACAGATAGGATACGGCCGTAGCCAGCCCCATCTGCGAAGAGAGGAATGCATTTCGGTAAATATACAGCACCACGGTCATCAAGCTTCCCCCAGGATTACCTGCGGTTCCGCCGATTAACCATACATCCGTAAACCGCTTCATTCCGCCGATGGTTCCCATGATGAGCATGAACACAAAGATCGGACGCAAGTATGGAATCGTTATATACCACCATTTCCGGTACGTGCCTGCACCGTCGACCTCGGCAGCCTCATAGAGATCCCGCGGGACGCTTTGCAAACCGGCCAGAAAAATAATGGTGTTATATCCTAGTGCACCCCACAAGCTCATCATCACGATACTGTAACGCGCGACTTCCGGGTTCGTGAACCAGCCGACCGGATCGATGCCGAACAAACCAATCACGAAGTTGATCAGCCCTTCCTTGGACGGAAAAAACAAGAAAGAGAACAACAAGCTTGTAGCAACGCCGGATACGACGTTAGGCAGAAAATAGACCGCTTTGAAAAAGTTGCGTCCCAGATGCCATTTCAGATTATTAATCAGGCTTGCCAGAACAAACGAAAGCGCGATCCCTAGCAATACGGACCATATCCCCATGACGAACGTATTTGTAAGCGCTTGCCAAAATAAGGAATCCTCTAACGCGTAACGATAGTTGCTCAGGCCCACCCAGTTTCCGGATAAATTGAGCCCGGAAGTCTGATGAAAACTCATAAACAGTGCGGCAAACATGGGATAAATGGCAAATACGATGACGCCGATAATCAGAGGGGCGCTGAATAGATAGCCCATCCAGTCATTGCGCGTAAATCTGAACTTTCGTTTTGCCCAATTTCCATGTTCCGCAGTCCATTTCCCTTCTGGGGTGGATGACAAACCGATCCTCCTCCTTTCGTTAGTAACCGGATCCATTCCGGCAATCGGACAAGACGTTCATGTCCATTCTGTACATGGTTATGTGGATGAATCCGGAATATGTGTTATTCTTTTTTTCACAGACGTGAATGAAAGATCAACACCTTAAAGCGATTCTTTATCGGCAGTGTATGCAGCTGCCCGCTTCCGGGTGTATGCCTAGGTTGAACCCCATATCGATACGCATAAAAAAAGCACAGCCTCCAATAGGCTGTGCTTTTTTTATTCAAAGTACTTAAACTTCGATAATGATGGGCAGAATCATCGGCCTTCTCTTGGTCTCACTGTATATGAATTTGCCGACATGGTCCTTCAAGGTTTGCTTGATCAGATTCCATTGGGTGGATCCGGTTTCAGTCAAATCCTTCATTGAAGACGAGACGATATCGTGGATCTGACCCATGAATTCCTCCGAATCTTTTACGAAGATAAACCCCCTGGATATAAGCTCGGGCTTGGCCACCATCTGCTTTTCCGTTTTGCTGAGCGTGGTGACGATAATGAGCATCCCGTCGGAGGACAGCTGCCTGCGGTCCCGCAAGACGATATTGCCTACGTTGCCGATCATCAATCCGTCCACCAGGCTGTTGCCTGAAGGGATTTTGGGACCTAACGATGCCATGCCCTGCTGGATTTGTATTGTGTCGCCATTCTGAACGATAAACACGTTCTCATTCGGGATTCCCACGGACTCGGCCAGCTGACGATGCTGATAGAGCATTCGGAATTCACCGTGAACGGGGATCAAATAGTCCGGTTTCATCAAAGTGAGCATCAATTTCAATTCTTCTTGGCTGCCATGTCCGGATACATGCATCCCTGAAGTCCCACCCGATCCATAGATGACCTGGGCTCCCAGCACATATAAATTATCGATGACATGAGCCAGATTCCGCTCATTACCCGGTATCGCCCCTGCAGCAATAATGACGGTATCGCCTGGCAGAATCTCGATATGGGGATGCTTGGAGTTGGCTAGCCGTGATAAGGCTGCCATAGGCTCTCCTTGACTTCCCGTGCATAACACGGCGATTTGGTCCGGCGGATAACGCTCGCTGTCTCCAGCATCGATCAGCAAATCATCGGGCATGTTGAGATACCCGTGCTCCTTGGCCACCGCAACGACATTAACCATGCTCCGGCCGAGCAGAATCAATTTCCGTTCCGTCTCTACCGCGGCATCGATGATCTGCTGGACACGGTTGACGTTCGAAGCGAATGTGGAGATGAATACCTGCTGTTTGGCCTGGGCGAAAGCCTCCAGGATATGACCGCCAACCAAGCGTTCCGAAGGGGTAAACCCGGGTCTTTCGGCGTTTGTGCTTTCCGATAGCAGCACCTTCACGCCCTGCTTGCCGATTTCTGCCATTCGGTGTAGGTCAGGATAAGGTCCCTTCACGGGAGACATGTCGAATTTAAAATCTCCCGTGTGGACGACATTGCCTTCCGGAGTTTGAAAAACGATGCCCACGCAATCCGGAATGCTGTGACTGGTCGAAAAAAAAGAGGCATTGATGGAACCCGCTTTAATAGTGGAATTCGCGTCGATCGTGTGAAGCTCGGAATTACGCAGAATACGATGTTCTTTCAGCTTGATTTTAATCAGCTCAATCGTAAGCTTCGTCCCATACACAGGGATCGGCAGCTGCTTCAGTAAATAGGGAATTCCACCAATATGGTCTTCATGTCCATGAGTGACGACAAGGGCTCTGACCTTATCCGCGTTGTCCAGCAAATAGGTGAAGTCGGGAACAATCAAGTCGATGCCGGGCAGGTTTTCGTCAGGGAATTTCGAGCCGCAATCAATCACCACAATATCTTGATCGTACTGTATGAAGTACATGTTTTTTCCAATTTCATTCACACCGCCAAGCGCGGCGACCAGCAATTTTTGTTCAGCTATATTCATGGCTAGGTTGCCTCCTTGTCTCTACTCGCCTAGATCCATATCTTTCAAGGCATGATGTTCCTTCTATATTATTGAAGTTCTCGCAAAACTTATGCACCGCGAGTAACAATGGTTTCGCCAGTCGTGATGCAGGGTAACGACAGAAAACCCGCCGATCTCAAACGGTATGCCATTTGTCTTTAGCGATTTCAGTTGCAGCCAGATAGGAATTCAGACCTCAGGCTTCTTTAAAAGTTGAAAAATGAAAAAGACTGCCGGATAATCGGCAGTCTTCTGAATATAGCGCAAGTCGCGTCTTACGAATGCTTCCCCTGTTGTTTAGGAGCTTTAACCGGCTTATCGTTAACGCTGACAAAGATCGGATTAGAATAAAACCACAGGTCGCTGTAATTCCGTTTATTAATTTCCGCAAAGCGCTGCTCGTTGTCTTCGATGTCCGTTTTCGGATCCATGAGCGGATCGCCATGGCGGGTTTCTCCGTCAACATTCACGCCAAGGTTCGTCCCTCTTAGCCGGAAATATTGGTCCTTCGTTGCTTTCGTCCGATAAGTAATCACGTTGTATCCATCCCGATCGGTTGTCCAATCCTTGCTCGTAAACCGTTTCACCACTTTAGTCGAATCGTTGGTGCTCTTGCTGTATGCCGCCGTACCTGGTTGTGCTTTACCGGTGACATCACCCGAGATCAAATCGACATGATCCACGGCTACGGAGTCGCCGTTGTTATTTTGTTTCGGACTTTTGAATCGGATCGTAATTTCGATAGGGTTCCCTTGTTTCAGTTGAAGTTTACTCCCCATCTCGGCCTGCTTATTTCCATGGCGAACGCGGAAATCCAAGGCGTTGATTAAATCGCCGTGCACGGAGAACGATTGGCCTGAACGCATGCCGTTCAGCACGCTTTGCATATCCTTTCCGTTCACCCATGTGTAATTTTTGGCGTATTGTCCCGGCCAATAACCGCTGGAGTATAAACGGTTGTCACTAATCTCAAAATGAGAATCCGAGTTCGCAAAGTTCCAGAATTCGCGTCCTTCGCCGAGCAGCGCATCCCATACGCCGCCAACTTTGGCAATCATGTAATCAGCGCCGCCGTAGGTTCTGTTTTCCGGCGTAGTTAAATTAAGTCCGCCACGATCCGGTTCCATCTGATTCCCGGGCATTCCCTCCATCCCGAATACGACATTCGGCGCGATGTTGTTGAAATCCCGTATGTCAGCGATCGTATATACGGTTTTTCTGGAAGGATGATTGAGCAATGCATAACTGCTGTTGGCGTAGTTTTTTTGGAGCCAGGCCAGTGCCGTTCGGGCATCTTCGGACGTCGTGTAGGCCCGGCTGTCTGTTTTTTTCCAATCGGCGACTTCTTTGGGATCAAACATCGCTTCATCTCGATCCGTAAATAGATACTCGAACTGACGGGCTGCCCTAAGGCTCGCCTCTGAACCGAATGAGCCTGCTATAATGCCGACTCCCACATGTTCGTATGTAGGCATGTCCCATTCAAAACCCGAATAGATAATGTTATTCTTGTATTTCCCTGCTGCCTGGAGCTGCTGGATCTTAGGGATCTGATACAGCGCCATTCCTTGGGAGAACGGAACAGGTCCGCCGGCAAGAGGATTCCCCTCATCATCCCGTTTAGAAACTCTAAGGTGGTCCGAAACGGCGATCCAATCCAAACCGTACTTTTCGAACCCGTTGTCCAGCAATTCCTGCAAGGATTGACTGGCATCATCGGACTGATACGTATGCGCGTGATACTCCCCAGTCATCCATTTGCCGTTGCTTTCCGGCTTAAACTTAGACCCATCCGCGTTCGCATGAACAACCATGCCTTGCGAAAGGATGGACAAGCTGAGCGCCAAAACCATGATGGTTTTCTTCTTTAGCTGCATTTCATGGCACCTCCGAGTTGATATCAATCGTAAAAACTACTTAAGTGTAAGCCTTCTTGATTAAGAGAATGTTATGACAAATCGATACATTTGTAAGAATAGTCACCGTTATCTTATGTTCAATAAAATAAATAAGCTCTCGGCTGTGTAACTCGAAATAAGTAAGGTCATCATCCATTAGATTACATATATTATATTATGTAAACTATTATTAAACAGAATGACTACAACCTGCATTCGGTGTAGTCATTTCGATGAGCTTCTTCTAAGATTACATTTCTTTAGATAAAGTTCGACGTACCAACTTTACCTGTCCATTCACCCCCGAAGGCAAAGCATTCTTGCCATACAAGTTCTCCAGCGTATTGGCTGCACGGATGGCAAGTTGATGGATCCCCTGTTCCACATACGCCGTTATGTTCCAATGATACGGCGGCCACAGCCGGATGCCAGCGTTTGTATCATTCACATATAGGCAAGCTGTCTCCCTAATATCTTCGGCTTCCAGCCATAACTCCTCGTCCGGCGCTAAGTTGACCTCAGTCAGGTCTACCTCCTGGAAGTAATCGCCCGCTCCCGCATAATAAGGATAGCCGGCAGAAGCCCAAGAACCAAACATATGTTCCGAACACGCATTTAACCTCACCCCATCTTCTATTTCAAACGGCCCAATCAAATAGGCTGGGAATGAAATCGCCGGCATCGGCTCCAGTAAGGAAACCGTCAATATCTCGAGCTCGTTCTCGCCCGCCACCAAATGAACCGTGATATCTAGGCAAGCATAGTTTGAATCCTGCCAATCGGATGTCTTCATCGCATTCTGCCTGACGCCATTCACGAAGATTTCAACATTGCGCCTGCGCTGCAGGAAGCCGATATGGGCCGGTATTTTCTGCTCCACATCGTCCAAAATCAACTCAAGCCTCGCTAATGGATGGACATCTGGTGGATGCGAATGATCTCCGCCATTCGGTGAATGCAATTGTTCGATCAATGCCTGCGTCACGGTAAACGTTGTACGGTACGTGTTCACTTGCCCAGGCATCGTGGCGTTCATCCTGGAGTTTCGGTCATTCAGCGTGACCTGCCACTGGTCCAGTAATAAAACGTTGGGTTCAAGAGACTGAAAACGCCACTTATCTTCGAGAACGATAATATCCTCGGTTTTTTGCATCTTGCCGAACGTTTGTTCTATTTCGTTAATTGAGCACTCCTCAGGACCAACCGATAGAACTCGCAGTTCTCCAGGTGCATAGGTAAGAATGGAATCGCCTACTAACCGGCGAATGCTCCCGCTTTCCAAGTCCCACTCTTCCATAAGGTTCCCGGTTTCTCCTGCATCAAGCTTCATGGAAACGTCATGCTCCGCCCAGTTCATAAACCATACAAATACACGGTCACCGAACACACGTTCTACATGGATCAAATCCTCATATTGTCCTTCAAGAAGCTTCCATCGTAAGGCAGAAGCTTTCTTTAATAACCCGCTTACCGTTTCACATAAGGGCTCGAGCAGATCTGGAGCCTGCTCCTTTATACGGCCTCCGGACATCTCTGGATCGGCAAGTATCCGCTTTTCTCCGGAATCGAGATGATCCTCGATCAATGTGTCTTCGTGGTCCTTGTCCTCCAACGAATAAAATAAAGCATACCCTTTGCCAACGGGGCGTAAAGCCCCATGCTGAGGATTCGGGCTAAAAAGCTCATGCATTTGCTTTGCCAGCTCCGGGTCCTGGCGCACGGACTCGCTATGCCGCGGAATTGCCCCTACGGCAACCAGCGTTCCGCCTTGCTTTACATAGGCAACCAGAAGAACGGCAATGTCCCTTGACATGACTTCCACCTCGGGCATAACCAAAACCGAATATACGTTCCCGTCATCACTGAATCGTACCCCTTCTCCATCAACAAGGGCAGCATTACGAAGCTGACATTCATCAACATAGTCATAATCAATGGAATGGCGCAGCATGCGATCCGACATAAGCGAGAACAAGCTATCAGATGAAGGAAACCGGTTAGATTGTCCGGATGCGAACATATTTTCGTACACCGATTGAATAGGCGATAATAGAAGAACCTCCGGGGTTCGTTTTCCGCTTGCGCCGAGCAGACTCAATCGACCGAGATAGTCGGCAAAAGCACGATAATGCGGCCAATGCGGCGCATGTTTGAATTCCGTGGGAGGAAAATCGGTTTTCCGATACCCTGCAAACGAATAATAGAACGCATGCGGAATAAACAGATTAACGCCCAGGAAAGCCATAAAATTGGCATCGAGCCGCCTTTGACGCATGGAATAGCCGTGACCGCTGGCACCAAAGGCCTCGCAGATCACGCGTTCTTTATTATCCAGCCCGGCTACGGAAGCCGCCGTCTTCACGGACACGATCCGGTGCGGATTCTCCTTCGTGCCGATGCCGGGCGTCAAATAATCCACGCCTGCATAGTGGAACTGCTGCAGGACGCGCGTCTGGTTGCCTTGCGACCTGGCTTGCCCCCAGACCGGCTCCTCCAGCGTATGACCGATGTACAGCAGTCCATGCCCTTCGCACCATGAAGAAATCGCTTGATGATACCCCTCCACATACCAGCGCGTAATCGTATCATAATATTGCTGTTTCGTTGCCCGGCTGCCGTCTGCCATGTTATATAGCAAAGCTCCTAATCGCGGGATGAGATCATACCCGTTCTCTTGCCGGTACCGCTCACCCATTCCTTCAGACCAAGCAAAGACCATGCCAGGCAGGGTAGCGCCTACATCGTGAACAGCCGTCCGGATCGCTTCCACCCCGAAGAAACCGTCGTGGATCATGAGCCCCGGCTCGTCGGTAAAGACGCCTTGTATCGTCGTTCCGAAATATTTCTGCAAAGACAGAAACGGTTCATAGGACATCCGGATGAACGCCTGGACCGCCTCCGGATTCAACGTATCCAAGTAGTACCCATTGGCAAACGTGATGCCTTCCGCAATTTCGCAGGACCAGCAGGCCAGCACGACATAAGAGTCTTCCGCATTCGGAGGCGTCCAATCCCGTCCCCATTCATGCGTGAGGTCCTCGGATTCTTCATGGAGCAGCCATTCCCCGTCCGACTCGACGGCACGATAGGCCAGAATGGCAATCAGCTCATTATTCTCATAGCGTGCAAAATCCAGCTTCAAGCTTTCTTGCCCGGAACCGCCGTAACAACGCCTTTCCTCCACTCTTAAGTAACGCATGCGATATTCCGGATGCTGTCGCGTCAGCTTGCCGCCCACCGTCCCGCTTGGCCAATTATCCTCATCGTACAGCCAGACGACCATATTGCGTTTTTGGCATTCCACGGTGCAGAATTCCAAAGCTTCCATAAAAGCCTGCGAGAGGTATGAGGCTTTCATTCCATGACGCGCATGCAGAACAACGCCTCCGACGCCCGCTTCAAACATCGATTGAATCTGGCTTTCCAGCTCCGCTTCCTTGAGCTCGTGATTCAGAAACCAGAATGGCTGCGGGCGGTAGGTTGCGTCCGGATTCTGGAATTGCTGCTTCAACCGCATGAGATCCATTTCGATTTCTTCCTTAACATGAAGGCTGTTCACACACATCACCTGTCTTTGTTCGAATTTGAACTGGCTCCTGACATGAGTAATCGAATGAAGAATCCCCCGACGACGGAGCGATTCTGGAAGTTCATTTGCTTGCCGCTGATGGTGTCATACCAATCGGTCACCGGAACTCGAGCGGAGGTTTCATTCATGAAATCCCATAGGGGCGCGATCATGGACTCAAACCCGGCCTGCGTGGTACTCATGGCTGCACACCATACCAGCCAATCGGATTTCGTATACGTATCGCGGCTGTCCAGGGGAAGGCCGTAACGGTTCTGTAGATGCTGGTAATACTCCAGCTCCCGTGCAGACACTTCTGTTGGAAACAGGTTGAACTCCAGCAGCCGATCCCACACCAAATTGTATTTCATGCTCCAGGAATCGCCGGCGCTGTCGAACGTAAGCTTGTAATGGTCGCCGGCATCGGCCATGGACATCCATTCATTCGCCATGTTCCGTGCAGCTTCGTGATAAGCTCCGCCTTCCGGGAGGCCGAGCCGATCGCACATGTAGGAGTATGCGGCAATGCCCAAGATCGCCTTGATGGACAGATTAGCATTATGCGCCAAATGTCCAGCGAAGTCATCCGTGCACAGCTGATTATCCGGATCGAGTCCATTCTTCAGCAAATACCCAGCCCATGCGGTAAGGGGCTCCCAGTGCTCCCTGGCAAACTCGGCATTTCCTTCATACTTGCATACCGCAGCCGCCATCAGGAGCATATTACCGCATTCCTCAATCGGCATCTGGTATTCTAGCTTGTTCTCGCCATACACTTGACCGTTGGCTTTCGGGTACGTGCCCACGTCATGGGGCGCAAAATCGAACGTCCATTCATCGCTCATCGCATACTTAAAAATCGGACGCATCATGCCCTTGATCAGTTCAGGGTTATATCTCAGGAACAATGGAATCGACGGGTAGCTGACATCGACCGTGGCAATGCACCCGTTGCTGAAATTCTCCTTGGAGAAAAACAACACGCGGCCCGCTTCGTCGGCAACCAGTTTATGCGCGGCAATCGCCTGCCGATAGGTCAGCGCCAAAATATCCCGGTACCGATTGCCGCCTGCGGCTTGGCTTTCGGTCATGAGCTCGCGGTTAAATCCTTCGCATCGCCGCATGATCGTTTCATACTGTTCGGCTGCCGCTAACAGCATGTCATGGAAGGTCCATCCGTTTCGCTTCCAATAAGCATCCAGCGGCTTGCGGAAATATTCGATCGCATGGATATCGTCATACGCCAGCATCAGATATTCGGATACCCATTCATCCCCGACGGTCCCGCATTCGATTTCGGCTGCCATGACGGGAACGTGATCGGAGACGGAGCGCGGCTTCTGCGCATCATCTTGGGCAGGTAATTGACCTGTCCTAACATACTGCTCCCGGGTCGTTACCGAATGAATCACCGTCTGTATCCGCGATGAACGCGGCACCGCCAGGACCATATACCCCCAATCGATTCGGGTGTCATCACCGGCAAGCTGCAGGATCGGCTGTTCGACAGTCCCCATCGACATCGCATTCAATCGTCCGTCGATCACGCGGTGCTCCCAGGTCACCTGCTGATCCGGGGTATGGACGCACCATTCGCCCGTTACATCGATGTAAATTTTAACGTCATGCGCTTGCCCATCCAATGAACGCACGTGAAAGGTCAGATAGGTGACGGGCCGGGATAACAGATCGAGATCGTCCAGCAAAAGCGGGGTGGTAAACTGAACTTGAAGTTCAATGCTTTCCCCTTGAAACGTATAACGGGTCGTTACGGGCTCAACCGTCAGATCGGTTTGCTCAAGGGCTTCAGGCTCAAGTTGTTCTGACGGCTCCTGCGTGATAACTTTTCCCATGAATCGTCGCGGTACGCCATCAATGATGGCTACCCCCGTCATGCCCTGAATCTTGTTCGTCCAATGCCGGGTATGGTCGTCATACAGACGGTCCGCTGCGGACCATACGCTGAAATAAGAATCTACGGTTACCAGCGGCACGGATGGGGGTCTGAAATTCGTTGTCATCTAACGTCAACTCCTTCATGTCTTCTTTATTCTTCAAGCTGCGTGGATCTCCTTGCGATTTGGAAATATTGATTCAATAAACAGCAAAGGCTTCGCCCCCTTGGATGACAAGGTCATGCGAAGCCTTCCTAATTAACGGGCTCCCCTGATCATGGATATGATTAGTTCGGCATTTGAACGGTCACAACGTCTTTCCCCTTCAGATTTTCATTCGTGAACTGCATCGCCTTATCGTAACCGGTCTTTCGGAGCTGTTCCCGCAGTTCGTTGATAATGCTCATGGCGGCTTCATCCGATTTGGCAAAAACCGCTTCCTTCCACGCATCGCCCATCCGATCCATCGAAGGCTTCAACATTTCCCATTCCGGCGCTTTGGTGATGACATCGCCGGGGTTGTACGCCGTAATGACCTGAATGCCGTTCGGACGGAGGATTTTGCGAGCGTTCTCCATCGCGTCCAGCCTTTCTTGTTCCGCCCAGATGTCTCCTCCCGCAGCGGAATTGATGCGATCAAGCCCTGTCAGCGATTCCAGGCCGATGCTGATGCCTTCGTTCTTGCGCAGCTTCATGTTGGTGTCCGTGCTGAATTTGTCAAACCATTCCTGATTCGCGACAGGCTTGCCGTCCTTCATGTCCCAGTGAACGCCCTGCACCCCGTACCTTGCTAGCATAAAGCCTTCATCGGAAGCCATAAAGTCGAGGAATTTGAGCGCGGCATCCACGCAAGCGCCTTTACAGTTCTTGGTGATCGCCGTCACATTGTTGCCTTGAATTCCGAGATCGACAGGCCTGTCCGGTTCGACGTCAGCGCGCTCCAGCGGGCCGAGCGGAATGTAGTCGCTGCCCGGATGCGAAGAGACATATTCCTTGGAAGCATCCAGGATAGCCGGATAGTGGGCCGCCAGGATGGCGATGCGGCCTTGATTGATTTTTTCCTTGGCAATCGGGTCCGTCTGGGTGAAGGCTTCAGGATCCATCAGCCCTTCTTCAACCAGCTTTCGATAGAACAGCGTGTATTCTTCGTAGCCCTTGGTGAAGAAGTTATGCTCGAGCGTGCCGTCGCCTTTGTCTACGTAACTCGCTCCGGAATAAAACATGGTGTTGCCGATGCCGACGGCCCAGCCGTTGCTGAAGCCGCCCAGCGGAAAGACGGGCTGGCCGTTCTCCTGCAGATTGGCATCCTTGATTTTTTTGAGGAAGTTATAGAAATCGTCCTTCGTCACGACGGATTGCGGATCAACGCCAACCTTCTCGGCGATGTCTTTGCGCACATAGAAGCCGTAGAGCCAGTCCATGCCATCTTCGTTGGTCGCCGGCTGATTTTGCAGCAGCAGATACTTTTTGCCGTCGTAAGCGTTAATCGCTTTTTCATACAATGCCGGCGGGACATTTTCTTCCGCGATGGATTTGGACAAGTTCGGATAATCCATCAATTTCTCGGAGATATCGACCAATTGTCCTTCTTTGGCCGCCTTGATGATTCCGTCCAGTTCACCGCCCCAGGCAGGTCCGGTATAGATATCGGGCAGATCCTGGGTCGCGAAGATCTGATTGACCTTTTCCGTCTCGCTGCCCTTGGTATATTCCCACTCCAGGGTAACGCCCGTCTTCTCCTTGATGACTTCTTCGACCGGCGTCATCGCATCGGAACCGTTTGAGCCATTCCAATTGTGTAATATTTTGAGTTTGTATGAATTCTCTCCTTCTGCGCCTTCTCCGTTATCTCCGTTCCCTGATGAATTCGTGCAGCTGATCAGCAAACCTCCAACCATGATGGACACGAGCAATGCGGATACGCCTTTCGACCAAATCCTCTTCAAACCAATCGCCTCCTGGAATATGGATATCAATGATCTTGGTAAAGCTTTGGACAAATTCCGGGTCAGGATGACCTAACCTTTAACCGAACCGATCATAACCCCCTTTACGAAATATCGCTGCAGGAATGGATAAATGCACAGGATCGGGAAGACCGTGATGACAAGCAAGGCCATGCGAAGCGATTCGGGCGTCGCGCCTGCCCCGCTGGTTCCGCCCACCGTCTGACCACCCTGCTGCGCCGCGCGCTGCATCGAATTGGATAATGCTTCTGCTTCGGTCAGCATTTCTTGCAATAAGGTCTGCACCGGGATCAAATCTTTGTTGGATACGTAGTAAGCGCCCGAGAACCAATCATTCCAATGGGCCACCCCGATGAAGAGGGAGATGGTTGCCAGCACCGGTCCCGAGAGCGGCAGTATGATCCGAACGAAGATTTGAAAATCGCCGTAACCGTCAATGCGGGCGGATTCCTCCAGCTCCTCCGGTATGCCTTGCAGGAAGGTGCGAATGATGACGATGTGCATGAAATTGAACAGCATCGGCAGCACGTACACCCAAAAGGTATTGATCAGATGCAGCTTCTGCAGCGTAATGAAGAACGGGATGAACCCGGCGCTGAAAATCGTCGGCAGAAAGATGTAGAAGGTAAAAAAGGAACGGCCGGGCAGCGTCTTCTTGGAAAGCGCATAGGCCATGAGCGTACACAGCACCACATGCAGGAATGTTCCGAGCACGGTGCGCATGAGCGTAATTTGGTATGCCTTCCATATACGGGCGTTATCGAACACCTGGGCATAGTTCTCCAGCGTGAATTTACGGGGAAGGAAATAGATGGCCCCCATCATCGAATCTTTGCCGTCATTCAAGGAATACGCCAAAATGTATATGAACGGGTAGATCATGGAGAAGCCGATCAATGCGAGAAACGTGTAGTTAAACACCGAGAAGAAAGACCATTTGCGTTTCATTACGTCACCTCCTTAAAACAGGGATACATCGCTGACTTTGCGGGCGATCCGATTGACCGTCAGAACCAGGATGAGCCCGATGATGCTTTGGAATAGCCCGACGGCCGCGGCGTAGCTGAGTCGTCCTTCCCGGATACCGGAGTTGATGGCGTGCACGTCCAGAACGCTGCCCATGCTGGCAGTCGCCGGTCCGTTCAGGAGCAGGAGCTGTTCATACCCCGCGCTCATCAAATTGCCCACCGCGAGAATAAACAATATGATGGCCACATTGCGGATACCTGGAAGCGTCACGTGCCACATCTGCTTGAAGCGCCCCGCGCCATCCATTTTGGCAGCTTCGTAAAGCTGCTGGTCGATGCCCGCAATGGCGGCCATAAAGATAATGGAATTCCAGCCGATGTTCTTCCAGATATCGGAACCTACAATCATCTGATAGAACCAGGTTGGATTGTTCAGAAACTGGATCGACTCGGCCCCGAACGAGCCCAAGAGGTCATTGACCGGACCGCCGTATGGGGTCAGCAGCCGCTGCATCAAGGTGACGACCACGATCCAGGATACGAAATAAGGCAAGTAAGACAGGGTCTGAATCGTCTTCTTGAATTTCATCTTCCGGACTTCATTCAGCAGGAGCGCAAGAATGATCGGCATCGGAAATCCGATCAGCAGCTTCATGAGGCTGATGATGACCGTGTTGCGGATGATGTCCCCGGACTGATAATAATTGAAGAATTGTTCGAAGTACTTGAATCCGGCCCAGGGGCTGCCTGTAAATCCGCCTATGAAGGTGTAGTCCCTGAAGGCAACTTGAATTCCGTACAAGGGCACATAGGAAAACAGAAAAAACCAGACGATGCCGGGCAGCATGAACAAGTAAAAGAGCTTGTGCTGCCAAATTCGCTTGAATACTCGGTTGCTTGTCCATCGTGACTTGTTCACATTCCCACCTCTCCTTTCTCACATGGGGCGGCGATGCCGCCCCGTTCCTCTATAGTTCTGGTACATTCAACCGCAGCGTGATGATTTCAAACGGCGTGAAGGATAGCGCGATTTCAGACGGCTCGTTCAGCTTCAGCTGCGTAAGGCGGTTCTCCATCAGATCGGCAATCCAGGCCTCGGCGGCTTGAAATCCAAGCCGAAGCGACGTGCCCGCATGCGTTCCCGAAGTTTCATACAGACGAACGATGATATCGTCCCCGTCCTCGGCTTTTTTGACGGACTCCACCATGATGTGCGGATGATCGGGCCTGAAAAACGCTTGGGATAAAGGCAGCTTTCTTGTCTCCTGATCCGATACGTCAGGCAAGGACACCGTGCGAAGCGGGACGTTTAGTTCATGGCCTCTTCGGTAGATTTCGGCTTGCACATGATTCCCTTGGTGCGGATACAACGAATACGTGAATCGATGCTCCGCGCGGTCCGCCTCCGGATCGGGATAGGAGCTGCTGCGGAGCAGATGGAGATCCAGCACGTTATCGATGGCGCGATGGCCATACTTGCAATCATTGAGCAGCGCGACGCCATAATCCGGCTCCGATAAGTCCACCCATTGATGTGCGCAGATCTCATCCTTCGCAAAATCCCACAGCGTATTGCGGTGAGTCGGTCTGCTCAGGCTGCCGAACTGGATTTCGCAGTGGACCTGATCCGTGCGAATATTAACGGGGAACGACGTTCTTAACATCTTGCCGTTCTCCCTCCAATCGACGTCCGTCTCGAAATCGATGCGCCGGCTGCCCGCCGTCAGCACGACGGTCTGGGTCAGCGAGGACTCCCCGTAACCGTACTCGAAGACAAGCCCGATCCTCGGCCCCTCCCGAAGCTCCCGCATGCTCAGCAGGTGTAACCGTGTACCCGGATTCGCCGCATAGTCATGGCGGAAATCCCATGCGTCCCCGTCGTCACGATAAACGCGAAGATCGTTGCCTAATCGTCCCTGCTGGATGACTTCGCGGTTTTCCGCTTTATCCAGAACCGACAGGATAGCCCCGTTTTGATCGAACGTCACGATGACCTTGTCGTTCTCCAGGCTTCGTCCTTCAGCTGCAGCGTCTGCGCCCGCCCCTGGCGTTTTAGTCAAGATTTCAGAGGAGGATGCGGCTTCTCCATCCGCTTCCAGGCCGGCGTCATTCGATAAAACCGCATATCCCATCGATGGAACCTGCACGCGATGCCAGCGTCCGTTCATGCGCAGCCACTCTCGTCGCTCCCAAGGCAGCGAATTGAAGATGACGGTTTGCGCGGAAGCCGTGTAACTGCGTGCTATATGGTCAGCTAAATAGCTGTAGGTGTCGGCAATCATGGTTTCCGTCTGCCCAAGCAGCTCTTCATACCGCGCCAGCGACTCATCGTACACCCGCTTGATCGAAGATCCCGGAAGAATATCGTGGAACTGATACAGCAGGACTTCCTTCCAGATCGTCTCCAGCGTCTCAGCTGGATAATCCCGCCCTAGCCGGGCTGCCAGCACGGAAGCAAACTCCAGCTCGCGCAGCGCTTTCTCCATCTTCCGGTTGTAACGCTTGCTCCGGGCCTGACTGGTCAAGGTTCCTTGATGCTTCTCAAGGTAGAGCTCCCCGCGCCACGTCTGGAACGACTCGCGCTCTTCATTCAACCGTTCGAAGAACTTCCACGAAGGCTCTTGCCGGACGGGAGACAAACCGAGCAGGTTTTCCTCGCGAGCCAGCCGTTCCAAATGCTCTTCGCCCGGACCGCCGCCGCCGTCTCCAATGCCGAAGAGCATCAAAGCATGGCCGGATACGTTCTTATCTAAATACTCCCGCTCCGCTTTGGCGATGGAACGAGGGGCTGCCGGACTGTTGTACGTATCTTCAGGAGGCATATGGGTCAGTACAGCGGAGCCGTCGATGCCTTCCCAGAGGAAGGAATGGTGAGGGTGCCGGTTGTACTCGCTCCATGAGAGCTTCTGGGTCATCATATAATCCACGCCGGACTTTTTGAGCAGCTGCGGCAGGCTGGCGGAGTAACCGAACACGTCCGGCATCCAGAGCGATTTCATCTCCAACCCGAATTCCTGTTGAAAATATCGCTTCCCGTACAGGATCTGACGAACCAGTGATTCCCCGCCCGGCACATTGGTATCCGATTCTACCCACATGGCTCCCTGCGGTTCCCATCTTCCTTCGCGCACCCGTTCCTTGATCTGTTCATACAGTGCCGGATAATGCTGCTTCATCCAGTCATATAGCTGGGGCTGGCTTGCCCCGAACACGTAGTCCGGGTAGCGTTCCATCATGCGAAGGACGGTCGAGAACGTTCTGGCGCCTTTCCGGATCGTTTCGCGGATCGGCCACAGCCAGGCCAAATCGATATGCGCGTGACCCACGGCGCTGATCGTTAAGACCGGATCGCCGCCTTTCAGGCTCAATGGTTCAGCCAGCTTCTTCTTCGCCTCCGCGACGCGCTCCGGCGAGAAATCCGTGAGCCGTAACGAAACGTCATACAGCGCCTGATAGATTCTCTCTTTGCGGGCGGTTCCCGCCGGGAGCTGCTCGGCAGCTTCCAAGAGTACCTCGACATCGTAATATAGGCTCCGGATATCTTCCCGGCAGCTGGCGATGACGGCTTCTTTCAAAGTTCCTCCCCGGTATTTGCCAAAGAGATCGTTATTGCCCGCATCGGCCCAAACTTCAATATCCGATCCGGTCAGGAACATGTCATGAAGCCGGACGACACGTTTGCCGGGGAGCCCTAAGGAAAAATCGAATTCCGAATTCACGGTGGTCAATCCCTGTACCGGCGATCCGTTCGGATCCGCCAAACACAACTCGCCGTTAATGTCCAGCAGGAGGACGAGGTCCTTCTTCCGGCTATGCTCCGGAACGCTCCCGGCAAAACGGAACCAGGCGCAGTCCCACAGGTCCCCCCATCGCTGTCCATGGACAAGCGTCATTTTCGTTCCCGTCTTTCGATCCGAGTACGATACGGGTTCAGGCGTAACCCATGCCGTCACTTCCAACTCGGCAACCGGCTCATAGATGGCTTCCCGGAGTTTGTTTAACATTTGTTTCAACGGTTCAAGCCTTATCGGTTCGTATGGCATGATGATCTGCTCCTCTCTATTGCATCAGTCGGCTGCAGGTTCCGTCACGGATTGGGGTATCCAATCCACTTGAATCACGGCCTGGTTCGCCGCACCGTGTTCGTACTGCAGCAGGACGGTTAACGACTCCCGATCCCATACCCAGTCGGCAGGCATCGCTTGATTCCCGGTGACGTACTGGACGGACGCCGGCTCGGTCGGACAATACAGCCTTGCGCTGGCCTGCATATTGGCCGGTCCCTTGGCTGTGAATCGGAACCCGGCGTCCGATTGGTCGAGCTCCTCGATTTTGGAGGAAGCTGCGATGATGGACACTTTGCCTCCGGAAGGACGACCGGCTTCAACATCATAGAGAAGCGCCTGTTTCCCCGGGCTTAACGTAAACTGATCATGAACGGAGAGTTTCGAATCGAACAAGTCCACGACAGGACCCGAGATCGTCAAGTCTTTATCGGTGACGGACTCCTCCAGAACCGAAGCAATGATATAAGGACCGCGCTGCAGCTTGAAATAATGCTTGGCATGCCAGGGCGGTACCGTGCCGAGTAGCGCTTCTATCGCAGCCTGGACGGAGCGGCGCAGCCGGTCAGCCCCTTCCTTCGACAAGGTCAGGTCGGCCGGATGCTGATCCAGCCAGCATACAATGCCTTTTCCTGCCTGATGGATTCCTTCCGCTTTCCCCTTCAGGCCAAGCTGCTCAAACAAATGCTCCCGCGGGGAGTTGTACTTCGAGCCGAACGCTCCGCTCTCGAGCTCCGCGTTCCACCAGGCGCGTATGCCGTGGTACGGATCGCTGTCATCGCCGACATAGATCAGTGCGCCGCCATCCCGCACCCACTGCGCGAGGGCATTATGAATGTCAGGATACTCCGGCTTGATGAATTCATAGCTCAGCACAAGGACGCGATATGGAGCCAAATAACCCGGATAACGCCTTACATTATCAAGCTGAAGCGTGCGTACCGGGATGCCATGCTTCAGCAGCGGCAGCGTCAGACCGTAAAACGGAGAGAAATCGAGAAGCTCCGTGTCGCCCGCCTCCTGAAAACCTTCGGGATCCGTGCCGTCATATTTCCCGGCATCGGGCGCTCCAGGCTCAGGCTTCATTCGCTGAAACATCGCGGAGTCTGCAATTAGAACGCCGACTTGCAAGTCGTCTTCCGCCGATTCGATCACTTTCTGGTCCATGTTGCCCAGCGTATGCATGACCTGGAGCAGCGTCGTTGCATAGTCGGACGGGATGGACTCTTTGCCTGAACCGTCTTCGGAAGGATATGTCCCTTTAAAGATTCGCCGCGGCCATGGCGATACTTCATAATGGGAGACCCCGGGATGCAGCAGTGATGCGACCACGGTTTTTAGATAGTTCTGCTTGTAATCCGCCCACGTGTGGTTCGGATTATCTTCAATCGGGTCATGGAGGAACCACATGCGTCTGTCCGTTCCCCGAACCAGCTCCTGCATCACGCCGTATTCGAGGTAAGCGGTTTCAAATGTCCGCTCCTTCCGCAGCCCCTCATATACATTCGGCGTCCGGGAGGTACCCGTCCAGATCTGTGCAATGTACCCGTCTATGGACGGGAGCTCCACGAGCGCCGATTGCGGACTTACGATTCGCCATTGGGTGTAGTTGATCAAACTATGCGTCGGAACGTAAAAGCGAAGGATTCGATCATAACGTTTTAACGCGTAATCCTTCATCTCTGCGCATAACCGGTCGAGCACGCGGGTATATAAATACGCTTTCAATTTGGAAGCCCGGTATTGTGCGTCTGGCGAAGCATGCGGCGGAATCCATGGCTCCTTGTAATACAGCAGCCATTCCCGTTTGAACGCTTCCGAATAACCTCCGTTCACCCAAAATTCAGGCTCTTCCAGATGAATGGCTTCCACGCCCGCATCCACCGCGATGCGTATTCGGTCCGCGATGAAGCGGCCAAAGGAAATCGTAGGCACCATGTAAGGAATGACCGGTTGTTTGCCATGCAGGATCATCTCCCCATGGCGATCCTTCTGGGCTTCATCCCAATGGGGTACGCCGTCTATCTCCCCGTCCAGGTAGCTGTTGTATTGCCCCCAAGCGACTCCGGTCATCAGATGGACGATGTATCCTTTCTCTTTCCATTTCCGAATCCGCTCAGGCATGGTTTCGTCAATCCCATAAACCATCACGAAGTCTGTCTGAAGATCATAGTCGGGGTGATACGGTGCAGACTCTTGAAACCCGGTTCGTTCTTCCCTGCGATCTCTCGGCACGTTTTATACCTCCCTGCTCAGGTTAAATGTACTGTCGCTTCATAACCTCCATCATTTTCTAGAATATAATATATAATATTAATATATTCAATATGTTTTTTATTCGAATTAAAAAAGCCTTCTCCGTTGGATGACGGAAAAGGCTTATTTTTGGCGTGAATATTAAGTTCATGGAACCTGGCCTGATGTTTGGCGAACCACAAGCTCGGGCTCAATCAGTATTTTGCTGTAACTCTTGGCTTCTCCTGTGCCGCGCAGCACTTCCAGAAGTTTGCCGGCGGCTTGATATCCCATATCCCGCTCAAACTGCTTGACATGGGTAAAAATGCTGAATTCCTCCACGATGGAAGTCGGATCGTCGAAGCTGACGATCGATACGTCCTCTGGCACCCTAAGCCCCGCTTGCTTTGCCATCTGATAGATCTGCACGCCCAGTCTCCCGTTAAGCGAAATATAGGCGGTTACCATGCGATTTCGGATGTAACGGTATAACGGGTGGGCTTCCGCATCCTTGAGCACGTTCAGCGGTTTGAAATCCGTAATCATATGCGCCGGATTGATGAGCGCGCCTTTGTCCTTCAATGCATCGATGTACCCTTCGATCCGCTCCTGAACCGTCACGGTCTGAAGGGGAGAATCCGAGCAGATGGCGATATCACGATGCCCAAGCTCCCATAGATGCTCAACGGCGAGCCTGGTGCCCCGCCTTCCATCGGCCGCAATATAATGCGTCTCGACGCCAGGCAAATACCGGTCGATCAACACAAAAGGAAAACCGGACAGCTTCATGCCCAGTATCTCCTCGTTGTAGTTCTCCTCGTCGATCGGGAAAATAAGCAGGCCTTCGGCTCCGAGAGCCTTCAGATCCTTGATGGCGTCTTTTTCCTTGTCAAGTTTGCCGTCCGTCAGCATGATCATGCTGCGGTAACCTTCGTCACTAAGAGCCTGCTCGATCCCCTCAATGAGTCTCATGGCAAAGTAATCATGAATGGTGGGCATAATCACGCCAATCATGCCCGTTGCCAGCGTCCTTTCTCTTCCCTTGTGCGACGAAGCCGACGGCTGCGCTCCGGGTAAGAAGTCCGTTTCTTCTGCAACAAAGCTTCCTTTGCCCGGCACGCGGGCAATCAATTTCTCGTTCGCTAATCCGGTCAGCGCATTGGCAACCGTTATCTTGCTGACATGAAACTGGTCCATCAGCTCCTTCTCTGTCGGTATGCGATCACCGGGCTTCATATTTTCTGATGCTATGACGTGTCGGATATAGTCCTGGATTTGCTGATACAACGGAATTCGATCATTTGTACTCATACTAATCACATCACCAATTCATTCATGATATTTGAAATATATAATATATCCTTACACATACAAGCGCAATAAACAAGCATGAGCTGACAACGGCCAATTACGACAATACCTTGATAGGATAGCGTTTAACATGCCTGATTTGCAAGAATCATAGGAAGTTTTGTCGAACCTCTTGTAAAGTTATATTTGAATATATTAAATATGTGTTGGTAAGCGATGTGCTACACGATGTTGGTGCCAAAAAGGAGGGGTGAATGTTAACGGATGAGCACGCGCTTCCAATTGACAACAGACCATAACAAGGAGTGAATTCGCCATGGCTCGTAGATTCACGATTCTCTGTTTAGCCATCCTTTGTGCTTTTTCATTAAGCGGCGGCGCAGTTTATGCTTCGGATACGGATGCACGGTCAGCCAAACCTGACGGTTCCAATAACCGCGAACTGCCAAGTTTCAAGAAACCGAAGCATTTGGATGTCGCAGATATTTATGATGCGCCAGGTGACATTAAATTGCTGTTAGGAACCTTGCAGGGGATCGTTAACCGGGAACAGCCCCGAATCTATTTGATTGAGTCCCAGGAAGAAGGGAAAATGACCTGGCTTGAAGATATAAACGTGCCTTATACGCTTCATGAAGACTATTGGGACGTATTCGCTGCTTATCGTGGCGAAGCCAAAGGCATGATTGTATATGATCCGGAAGTTCCCGACACGATTAATGTCGCCACCACCCTCGCAGGACTGAAGAAGGCTGTCGTTGCCAATCCGGAGCTGGCCGCCCAATTGTCCAAAGCCCCTTATAACTTGAAGACGCTGGATGATTTGCGCGGCAAATTCGATAACCGGCTCGAAGCTTACACCTGGCAGTACGAGAATCTGTGGAAGCAGACGAATCATCAGATGTTAGTCGGACTGGATCCGGATACGGCGATCCGAATTCCTTCCGGCCTCCCGGAATCGTTTGTAACGATTGCAGAGGAGAAGGAGCAGATTCGCGATGCAAGCAATCGTGATACTTACCAGCTTGATTTATCCTCTCTCTTGGGAAAATCAGAGGTATATCTTCGGTTTGACGATGCTTTCACCCAGGACGGTTGGGGCCCTGCCGTACACGAAGTAACGGTCAAGGCTGACGGCAACGTGATCGCGAGTTTCATCGCAGGTACACCGGAAGAAGAGGCCTATCTATATGATCGGCAAAATTCCAAGTTCGGTGAAGGACAAGGCGGTCACCGCTTCGCCGATAACGGCAGTTATTTTGTGTACGAGTTCACCCCTCCTGCCGGAACCAAGAACCTGGTCGCCGAAGTGGATATGTGGAACCAGTATAAGGTTTCCGCGGGAAATATCCGTCCGCTATCTGCTGAGCAGCAGGAACCCTATGGTTATTTAAGAGATTACGCCGTAGCCAACAAAGCGATGGTATTCTGGCTGGATTCCAATGTCCCTGAGCAAAAAGCGCTGTTCGAAAAAATCCTGTCCGGTGTGAAGCCGGGTACCCCGTACCTCGGCTGGTTCAGCAACGATGTGGAAGGCGAGTTCAGCTCGGTCGAGATCGCTTCCCGATATGGCGTTTATGTGCTGGCGGCCGACTGGTTCAGCAATCTGACCGTCTTCTCGGGAACCAAGCCAAACTTCAAGCTGGCGAAAACACCTCCGCAGCCAGCTCTGGAGAACAAGATTTATGTAACGTATACTTTTACGGAAGGCGACAACTTCCAATACAACCAGCATCGCATGCGCGTCATGTGGGATGACCCGGCTCGCGGCAAAGTCCCGATCAACTGGACCTCCAGTCCTCTGCTTTATGAAGGTGCTCCAGCGATATTGAATTATTATCTCAATTCGGCTACAGAGAACGATTTGCTGATTGCCGGGCCGTCCGGTGCCGGATATTTTTACCCAAGCCCATGGCCGGATGCAAGCTTTCAGCAGTTCTTGCGGTCTACCGAGAAATACCTGAAAAAGACGGGAATGACGATCCCTTATGTTCTGAATCGAGTCGATAGTCAGAATGTGCCGTTATCACCGTTTAAAGCAAAAGCATATGAGGAGGAATATAACGTACCCGGTTTATTTATTAGCTATGAAGACAGATACGGGGTTGAAATCGTAGGCGACAGCCTGCCCGTGTCAACGATCCGCGGGATCAGCACCGTGCAGGACGGATTGCAGGTCCTGAATGAGGCCAAGGCGAATTGGGACGGTAAGTCACCGCTCTTCGTTTCCCTCGGCATGCTTGCCTGGAGCATGACTCCGTCGGATGCGCTGGCTCTAACCGAGCAGCTTGGAGCAGACTTCAAAGTTGTACGCGCCGATCACTATTTCTCCTTGATCCGTGAAAGCTACGGATTGCCGGCAAGCAAGAAATGATGATGTCTGGTTAAACGACTGCATATTCCTTAAGGCAGCGGCAGGCCCAATCCAATCGGGTCTGCGCTGCCTGTTTTATTATTGTATTTCCCCATCTTAGTGGCCGGGTCTTTCATTGTATTTCACGGCATTAACTATATGTATTTAACATCATTAATAATATATAGTTAATGCCATGAATTAATTGATTAACATCATTAAATAATAATCTCTATTATCCTTCATCATAGTGCAATCTGAGCTGTGCCTCCCATATGATCATACTGACTTCGTTTACAATCCGTCTCTCCTCGCACCATTTCATCTCTTCACCTCTTAAAAAGGAAAAACAATTCCTTGCATGCTCGGAGCCTGGAAAAGAGGCTGAATTATTTCTTGGGTAATCGCAAAAACCACATCGTTTCGACAGCCGATCTGAGGACCGGCTCTCTTCCCTACTCTATTGCAGTCGACAATCACATGGCGATAAGATCCTCTCCCCCATACGATTAGCAGCCATATTACGGCCGTGCTTCCTCGCTCCATACATAAAATACGGCAAATGGTGAATACTCACTGTATCGAATTTGCATGTATTCCCTCATATGGAGATTAGTATTATGGCCGCAAACAAAAAGATATCCCTAATCGACGTTTACTTCATCATGCTGCTGTCCTTGGGCATCACCAATCACGTTGTCCTGATCCCGCTTCTTCTGCAAAAGGCGGGCCGGGACGCGTGGATGGGCACGCTGCTAACCATAATCCTGCATATTGGCTGGGTGTACATCTTGTTTTTCATTATGAAGCGGACCCGTCAACAATCCATCTTCGCATGGTTCAAAGACAGCTTCGGACCCGTGATAGGCTGGATCTTCGTTAGCTTAACAACGATCTATTTTTTCTGGATGACCATGGTGATCATAAGAGAAACGACGACCTGGATTCGGGTCACCTACCTGCCGTCAACGCCAAAAACCGTCATCTCCCTCACCATTATGCTGCTGTGCGTATATGTGGCAAACAACGGTATTCGCTCGATCGCTATCATATCCGGAATCCTGCTTCCTATTGTGTGGGTATTGGGCCATTTTGTAGCCGTGTCGAATCTTCAATATAAGGACTATTCATTGTTGACCCCTCTATTCGTGGAAGGTTACACGCCCATGCTCAAGAGCATGCTCGTGGCCGGCGGCGGATTCATGGAGATGATTGTGCTGATCTATCTTCAGCATCACATGAAACGAAGGATGAAATACCTCTCGATCGTCATATTGTCGATACTGCTGGGAGGACTCACCCTGGGACCGTTGATGGGAGCTATCGCCGCATTCGGGCCAGTTCCCGCGATGGAATCCCGCTATCCCGCATACGAGCAGTGGATGCTGGTCACCATTACGAAATATATAACCCATGTCGATTTTCTGGCTTTGTACCAATGGATATCGGGGACATTAATCCGTATTTCGCTGTTCCTGTTTATCATGGCGGACGGTATTCCTTTTAAAAAACCCAAACGACGCTTGTGGTACGTGTTAGGGGTGGGTGTAGCCACATCCATCATCTCGATGATCCCGGTAATCGATCGGCAAATCGAGTTATTCGTGCTGGGCAAATATTCGCCGTCCTACCTGGTCTTCCTTTCCGCGCTGACGCTGTTGATTGCCATTGCTGTCACATTTCGAGCCAATACCAAAGGGGGGTAGACGATGTCAAACTACAGAAATCGAAATAGCATGTTCCGCCGAAAAAAGAAACCATCTTCGGTCGCAGTGGACAGGCTACCTGCATCCGACGCATTGGATGAGGAAGCCCTGCGATCCATGTTTGCCAACTCCGCGGATGTGATCATCAAATCTTTCCCGGGAAAGCATGAAGATGCTATCCCCGTAGTGCTGCTGTATAGCGAAGGAATGGTTGATGCCATGGTGATGACCCAATATGTGCTGCCGGATCTGGAAGAAAAACTGGAACATTTCAGGGATTGGGAGCCTTTAGCCAGAGAATTGGATAAATCGATGGAATGGAGCAAATTGAAGGAGCCTGCCGATGTCGTTAAGCTTCTGTTTGCGGGACGAATGATCCTATTTTTTTCAAGAGAGAAATGCTTTTATTCCATCGATATTGCCTCACTTCCCAATAGACAACCAGAAGAGTCCAATACGGAGGTCTCCATCAAAGGGGCTCGAGATGCATTTACGGAAGATCTGTTCATGAATGTGGCACTCGTACGAAAAAGATTGCGAACGGCCACGCTCCACAATGAGCAAATGATGATTGGCGATCGCAGCCAGACCAGAGTAGCCCTTCTGTATATTTCCGATATCATACGCCCGGAAGTCATCAACGAGGCAAAGTCGCGCTTAAAAGGCATCCATGTCGATGCGCTAATAACCAGCGGTCAGCTGGAGGAGGCACTTTCCGATTCGTCACTTTCCCTATTTCCGCTCATGGACTACATTGGGAGGCCGGATTTTGTCGTGGAATGCTTGCTTAAAGGACGTTTTGTTATCCTTGTGGACGGGTCGCCGATGGCGTTGATTGCGCCTTGCAACTTGCTGGAGTTGTTAAAAACGCCGGAAGACTCCTATTTTCCTTATCATTTCGTCATCTTTGAGCGTCTTCTCAGGCTCCTTGGCCTCGTACTCGCCATTATGCTCCCGGGATTTTGGATTGCCTTGATATGCTACAACATGGATCAGCTTCCCTTTCTGCTACTTGCGACCGTCACGGTCTCCCGTTTCGGGATTCCGCTGTCGGCGCCAATGGAAATCTTATTGATGCTGGGCATGTTCGAATTATTCAGGGAGGCAGGCATTAGGCTGCCGAAAGCTGTCGGTCAAACCATCGCGGTCTTAGGCGGCCTCATTATCGGGGATGCTGCCATACGCGCTGGCTTAACGTCGCCCGCCATGCTGGTCGTATCTGCAACGACGGCAGTCGCGACGTTCACATTGGTAAACCAGACACTGAGCGGAACGGTCAGCATTATTCGGCTGTATGTGCTGATTTGGTCTTCCTTGCTTGGCATGCTGGGATTTTTTATTGGTGTATTCAGTCTCATTGCATACCTCTCCGTATTGGAATCCTTCGGACTTCCGTACCTTGCTCCTCTATCGCCGCTGACCTTCAAGGATTTAATGAATGCCCTCTTGAAAAAACCGTGGGCTTTCAACAAAAACCGACCGGAAATGCTGCAGAATATGGATAACACTTCTGAAGAAAGGGAACCAACGTGAGATGAGAAACTGTATCATTATCATAAAATTAATATGGTTAACGGTAATGCTCATTATGTTAACCGGCTGCTGGGACATCAAGGAGATACAAGACATGAATTACATCACCGCCATCGGCATCGATCAAGAGGACGGTGATTTTGTCGTATACACTCAAATGATGGATTTTACGGCGGTCGCCAAAACCGAAACGGGAAAAGCAGAAAAGCCACCACAAGTATGGACTTCCAAAACCAGGGGCAAGACGTTTGACATGGCGGTCAATGCCATCTATGATTCAGCGCAGGTACGCACAAGCTGGAGCCATATCTCATGTATTCTCATCAGTGATACCGTCTTGAAATCGAAAGTTCTAACCAAATTGGATACGATCGGCCGTTATCAGGAAATTCGTATGACGCCGTGGGTATATGGAACAAACGAGTCTATCGAGCAATTGTTTAATGTTCCTGCTTTCTTCAATCTCTCCCCGTTAAATACGATAGCTCATGAGCCTTCCGAAGAGTATAAACAGAGATCCTATATCGTACCGATTCGATATTTTGATTTCATGGCTCTGATCACCGAACCGGCCAGTACGGTACTGCTTCCAAATCTATCGATCGATAAAGGGACCTGGAGCCTGAATCAAAAAGAAAATCCGAAGCTGGTGATTAACGGAGTATACGCTATATCCGAAGTGGTATCGAAAGGTTTCTTTCCAAACGACAAGCTCACCGGTCTACGCTGGATGGAACCCGATACGAAACGCTCTCACGTCATGATTACAAATAAGAGCGGGAAATACGCTGCGAACGTCGTTTTGTCGAATCCTAAAGTTCGCAAGGAATTGAGCATTGTCAACGGAATGCCCCGATTCCACATCAACGTGAAGTTAGGAGGTAACGTGGTAGAAGCGCTCGACGACATGAACAAAACCGAAATGGAAAACCAGGCGGCCGCGGAAGTACGGGAGGAGATTATATCTACGTATAAGAATGGAATTGCCTCAAAGACAGATCTGTACAGCTTGGAGCACGTTTTGTTTAAGAAAGACACCCGACTTTGGAAAAAAATTCATCGGTCGTCTGTCCAACCGATGGATGCAGGTTCTTTGGAAACGGTACATGTCGAAGTCCATTTGGATCATGCCGGCATGAAGCTGCTCCCCCATCAAGATGGACCCGCTGCCCCAACGACCAAAAAAGAGGCAGGATCCTGACGATCTGCCGTTAAATGAACCCATAATTAAGGCAGCCGGTTCTTGGAGTCAAGAATGGCTGCCTTTGCTTTGAAGCAGGTAGAATTCCTTCGTCATATATGATAAAGCTGAAATAAATGTTGTTTGTTAAGTTGATCGTACGCGCTTGGCTACACGACAATTTCCACACCTTCATCCTCAAACAAGTCATCATAAGCAACGTAGAGGCCTATGGCTGAGGCGATTAATACCAAAATAGCTGCGATGAACGCCAATTGTTTAACCGTAGCTTTGTTTGATTTCCCTTGCTGTCTTCGTTTATGTTGCACTCCTCGGCCCATACTGCATACCTCCCGCTTTCATGCCGTTACAATAAAATATGATTCGGACATGAAAATGTTGTTAGGCAAAGCACGCTTATTATATCGTATGGATAAAAGGTGAACCGACAAACCCGGAGATTGATGGTGCCACGATATGATATACCGGAGGAATCTTTTATCATAATGCAGGAGCTTGCTCTTAGAGCAACTATAGGTCGTTAAAATGAATCACCATGCCCGTCTTGTCATCGGATTTCTTGAATCTTGCATGGGTTAAACATTCCGGGTCAGCCTCTTCGATATCCTGTAATTCATGCGTATACTGCTCAAGGCCTTTTAACAGTATACGCTGCGCGATGTAGTCCCAATAGGATCGATCACTCGGCACGTCGTTCACAGGCCAGAATAAACCATCCGTTAATAGAATCAGGTGGGCTAATCGGGATCTATTGATTTTTCCGTATTCGAGAAAATCAACGGCACGGGGATCCCCGTTCAAGACGCCGTAGCCTCCATTCACGTTGCTCTTAAAGCGGTTCTCCCTAATGATATCTATTACCGTGCCGAGGAGTTCTTCTTGACGGGTCAGTCCCTGATTCACGCCTTCCTCCCATTTCGCGATGGCTGGAGTTTCCAAATGAGCGACTTGTCTCCAGGTTAACGGCCGAACCTCCCCTTCCTGGTACACGGCAAGGATCATGCAGTCACCGGTCTGCAGGAATTCCACCCGTTCCTCCTGAATTCGTACGAGAGCAAGAGCCGTTCCCCAGAGCCCGTCTTTTTTCTCCATATCGATATGGGCTTGCTGCATGAGTTCTCTTAACTTATCGTTTGCTGCCGCAGTATGCTCCGCAAGCTGTTCCACTTGATCCAGTGATTCAAAAAAGTTCTTCACCGCTTGAGCGGCAAGGTACCCTCCCGTTTCCTTCTTGTCGCTGAGGTAGGGAACCACGGAGGATACCCCGTCTAACACGCCGTACAACCCGGCCTGCTCATGAATCATAAGTGCATCTTCATTTAAGAAATGGATCCCCTTAAGGGTGTACTGCTCAATGGTTACCATAAATTGGCCCCTCCTACAGAATGATTCTGGTTTATTTGCTGGATTCGTTATTTTCGCCTGGCCGTATTCCAAAATAGGAGACAAGTTACAAGCAGTGCGAGCAGAAAGCTGCTAATGGCCGGGACGACAAGCTGCAATACGTAGGACAGTCCCCGCCCTTCTACAACCGTCATCATGGCCGCGAACATGGCAAGGATATAGACCGTAACGAATACGCACCAGAAGGTTATAACCGGATGCGCATGCGCTCTTTTCGTGGGCGATACGTACAAATGACGGTGAATCCACCATGCGGTCATGACCAAGCCAAATAAGGTGCTGCCGTGTTGGCCTAATTTGTACACCGGAATTTGTAAGGCGCCGATATGCAGCATTTCCGAAAGAAGCGGAATCTGATTGACGATCCATGCACCCTTGTGCGTGAACTGATCCCAGAGCAGATGCGTGCCAACGCCTGCCAGTCCTAAGAGGATTACGGCCAGCCACCCTATGGGGGAGACTGGAAGTTCGCCATCCCGCTGCCAGCGGTACGGGAACCAAGAAGGTAAATAGACGTGCAGAACCGGGCGTATGACCTTCTCAAACACAACGTACAGCAGCAATATCATCGGGAGATTGAATAAGAGAATACCCGGACCCTCATGCCCCCATACGCCAGCCGCCCGAAAACGGATGAAATATTCAAAATCCGGCGCCATGCACCCGATAATGAGCGCGGACACCGGTAATGACTTCTTCTTCCACCACGGCATCGTGATGACGGGATGCGCGAATGTAAAAGGCATAATCTCTCCTAACTGTTGATTTTATGTATAAACGATTTTTTACTATTCTAGCATCAACACGCTTCTAAGGGATACGATATTTTCATCAATCGAAAAAGGACAGGCTTCCGCCTGCCCTCTCAAAACCATGATTTACAGCAGTTCACGTGCGAGCAGGCGATACACCTCCAGCCGCTTTTCCTGCGAATGCGGAATGCTGCATATCATCGCTTCCTGGAATCCGTAGTGCGCTTGCTCTTCCTGTAAGCGGGCCGCGATGTCTTTTACCGCTCCCACCAGATGAATTTTGCGCCCTTCCTGGATAGCCATCCGGTCAATTTCCGTTAAAGATACATTCTGAGCCTCTTCGGGTGTCATCACCTGCGTAATTCGGCCCTTGCTCATCATCAGCCGGAAAATATCCTGCGGCAGCGCTTCATACTCCGCTTCTTCCATTGTTTCCGCTGTCGTTACCATATAGGATACGTTAATTTCAGGCTTCTCCATGAACGGGGATGGTTGGAAGTTATCACGGTAATGGTCCAATATGTCTATGCTCATCGCTCCGTTAAAGAACTGTGCGAAGGAGTAACCGACCCCCATCTGTGCCGCTTGCAGCGCACTGTTGCCGCTAGAGCCGAGCAGCCACACTTCAGGCAGGGCGACTCCCGTAGGCGCAGCGGCATTCGTGGCATACAGTTCATCTTCCGGCACCTGGTCGCGAAGAAGCTGCATGGTGACGGAGAGCTTGTCATACATGTTATGAAGCATCAGCTGCCGCCCTTCGGACAGAGCGTACATGGCACTCGTATCGCCGCCTGGCGCTCGCCCTACGCCGAAATCAATCCTTCCGGGCGTAAATGCGCTTAACGTCTTAAATACTTCCGCGAGTTTCAGTGGAGAGTAATGCATCATCATGACGCCGCCGGTGCCGATGCGTATCCGATCGGTTTTTGCCGCAAGCCGGGCGGCCGTCACTTCAGGGGCGGAGCTGGCAAACGTATGTCCTCCATGATGCTCGGCCATCCACATTCTGCTGTATCCCAATCCATCGGCCAGAACAGCCAGCTCTTCGGCTTTCATCAATGCGCTTTCCGCCGTGTTGCCGCTGGTGACGGGTGCTTGATCCAGTACGCTTAATCTCATATGATATCTTCCCTTCTTCGATTCGATTAGATGACCATTTTGCTGCTGATCCATTCCTCCAAGGCGCTAACCTTGTCCTTAAAGCGTTCTCCGCGCATTTCCTCCGACAACGAAGCGATGGTCTCTCGCTTTAATACAGCTTTCCAGGAAGACTCGGCTTCTTCCATCAAATCGGATAGCAGGCAGCAGCTCTCTTCTTTTTGCAGGTCGAGCATGTCTACGAGAATTCCGTGGGACGAGTATAGGGACTGCTGTCCTTCCACCGCGAGGTAAACGTCGTATACACGGATATCCTCAGGTTTCTTCCTTAATCTGAATCCGCCCTTGATGCCGGGGACGGACGTGATTAGATCAGCGGTTACCAGCTTTCTCAACAATTTCTGAAAATAGGTCACGGAAGTTCCCAGCTGCTGGCTAATCGCTTCCCCGGGCAGCACCGCCCTGTCCGGCAGCATGTTGAGCAGAACCAGGGCATATACGGACTGTTCCACGCCGGTTTTCATATGCATAAACAGCACCTCGTTTTACGGTATGGATTTGGTTTAAAATGCTATTCATATTTAAAGCGGATAATGAATATCCACGTTATATCATATATCAGGCGGGTTGAAATGTAAAACCTAATGTTTGCGTTCATCTCATATAAAATGCTGAACGGGATCGTGTTGCTGGCATGACCCAGTTCAGCAACGTTTGGATATGACCGAATCATGACTAATGCATGACAGGTGTATGGCTTTTATATGACAGAAGTAACTGTTTCGATAGACTGCCAAACCCTATACTCATGGAAACACATGACAAAAAAACACCGCTCTCATTGAAAGCGGTGTTCTTCCCTTAGTCAATCCGGATCCCTTAGTGCCTGCTTGAGCAGCGGAATCACCTTGGTCCGGTCATTCATGCCGATTTTCTCATAGATGACGCTGATGTAGTTGCGAACCGTACCTTCCGTGATATATAACATATCGGCGATCTCGCGGTTGTTCTTATATTCCGTCATCAGCTTTGCAATTTGCAATTCCCTGGGGGTCAGATTATAGTTCTGCACCGGAAACTGTGGAACTCCTGTCGTTCTTAATCGGGCCGCCAACTTTGCTGCCACCTTCGAAGGGAGCATCAGCTCGCCACGAATCGCCTCGCGGATCGAGGCGATGATTTTATGGGACGTAAAGTCTTTAAGCAAATATCCGGATGCTCCTTTGGCCAGTGCCTCTATAATGAAATCCTCTTCGGTGAACGTCGTGAGGATCAGCACGATCGTATCCGGATTAGACTGCTTAATCTGGTGCGTTGCCGCAATTCCGTTCATTACCGGCATTTCGATGTCCATTAACACAAGCTGAGGACGCAGCTGCTCCACCAGCTCGCAAGCGGTCTGCCCATTGTCCGTCGTAGCAACGACCTCCATTTCGGGCTCCATATTGATAATGGTCTCTAGGCCTTCACGGACAATGGTTTGATCCTCTGCAATGAGTATGCTTATGCTTGACATTTCTGATCACTCCTTAAGCGCGGAACGGGGCATGGTGAGTAATAACACACAGCCTGCTCCATCCTTCGTGCTGACCTGGAAGGTGCCACCCCTTCGCCGGGTCGTTTGCCGCATCATGGTCAATCCGAATCCAAGCCGTTCGGACGTAAAGGGCAGTCCGTTATTTTCGAGCGTAAACTGGATAGCGTCTTCTGTCTCGATCAACTCAAACCGGAAAAACGTGCATTGGCCGTGACGAATACCGTTCGTGATTCCCTCCTGCAAGGCATGGCGGATCAACTTCTCGGCCTCCGGCTCAAGACTTCCGTCGGAGACTTCAATCTTATGCTCCACGCTGACTTCCGCATATTGCTGGGAGTCGTTAATGATTTGCAGCAAGGAGTCCCGGAACGTTGCTGAAGCAGCCGCTTCCTCGGCAAGCATATGCACGGATTTCCGCATTTCATGAAGCCCTTTGCGGAGCAGGTCGGACGCATGCTTCAATTTCTCCGTCGATTCCGGTGCGTTCTGCGAAGACATTTTCAGACCGAGCTCTAACTGAACGACGCTGGCTGTTAGAATATGTCCTACGTGATCGTGAATATCGCCGGCAATTCGGTTCCGCTCGGCGAGCACGGATATCTCCGACAATGCTCTGGCCCGTTCTTCCAAAGAATGCTCAAGCTCAATGGTCCTCGCCTCCACTTCGCGTTCCAGCGTTGCATTCCAGCGTGCCAGTTGGAGATGCAGTTCAAGGCGTGCCAACAGCTCCTGCTTGTCGACGGGTTTCGCAAGATAATCATTACCGCCGTGTTCAAAACCGGCAACCAAATCCGTCATTTGACTTTTTGCGCTGAGGAAGATGACAGGCAATTCGCCAGAATTGTAATGCCTGCGTATTTCTTCACCTAATTGGAGTCCCGATACGTACGGCATCATGACATCGAGAAGCGCAATGTCCGGTTTGTATCCATTCTGGATCCATTCCAGGGCCTCTTGTCCGCTGCATGTCGACCTGAGTGAATATTTTCCCGCCAGGAACTGCAAGAGTACCTGGACGTTAATCGGATCGTCATCCACGATGAGCACCGAAGGCAGTAGTTTATTGGAGTGGGCTGCCTCCCGCTCAGGCTCAACGATCTCCCAATGTGGGAATGACTCTGCCGGAATGTAATCTGCGACGGGCAGAGGAGGGCTCTTCGGCTTTCCTTCGCCAACCATGGGGAGCGTAAAGCTGAACGTTGAGCCTTCTCCAACACCGGAGGTTACTCCAATCCTTCCGCCATGCAGTTCGACTAGCTTCTTAGTAATCGAGAGCCCGATCCCCGTACCGCCTTGTTGAGATCGATCCAGAGGATTAATTTGCTCGAATGATTCAAAAATACGGTCCAGATCAGCTTCTGCGATGCCGATTCCGCTATCGGTTATCTGAACCGAAACTTGTCCTTGCAGCCTCTTTGCCGTGACGGTAACCGTCCCGGTTTCCGTGTAAGCGATCGCATTTCCTATTAAATTATGCAATATTTGCTGCAACCGATTCTCGTCGGCCATCACGTACATATCGTCCGGCAATTGATGGGATAGTCGAAGCCCTTTCTTCTCGGCTAATGGGTTGAGCACTTGAAGGGTCAGCTCGACGGCCAGACGCAAGTTAACCGTCACGAGGACCAAACCGATTTCCTGGTGCTTGAGCTTTGAGAAATCCAATATATCGTTGACCAAATGGGCAAGCCGCTGGCCGCTGACCTTCATGAGCCGCAAAAGATCGATGACAGGCGATGGCAGTTTGCCGGAACTTCCGTCAATCAATGCATCGGCCAGACCGATAATGCCATGGAGCGGAGTACGCAGCTCATGCGAAGTTTTCGCCAAAAATTCATCCTTCAGTTTATCTAATGTCAACAAACGCTCCGACAAACGCTCCACTTGGGAAAATGCCCGTGAGAATTTCATGGACAGCAATAATGCCTGCAATAATACAAACCCCAGCACACCGTACTGCAGCAACGCTGGCGTTGTAAAGACTCCATTACGGTTTAAGGTATCATTGACCGCCGTCAGGAAAATCAGGGTAAATCCGAGTATGAGGAGGATAGCTCCTTCTTGTCGTTGCCTTGCTACCCGGATGGATGCATAAACGGCATAGAGAACAAGCCCGATGGAATAGACCTGAAATGGGATCAGGGAATAATCGTACACCCGGATATCTGTTGTAAGCACCAGTAAGGTCAAGAATATCGTGAAAAACTGCGTCAACCGACATACCTTGCGGGATAGAAATTGAGGAAACAAGTGATATATATATGAGATCAAAAATAATTCGCCGACGTAAATCGTTAAATACGATACTTTTGCAAACCAAACCCATGAGAACGCTGGGAATATTTCCAGTATAAATCTCGAACCCACCAGCATCGTTCGAACTGCCATGCACATACAGAATAATCCGAAATACAGCGGAGTAACGTCGTTGCGCCTGAGCACGTACAAGATGACATGATACACAGCGATCACCAGCAATGAACCGATGACGAGACTGTCTCTTACAAGCTCTACCGACTTCTCCTGCTGCAGCTGTTTGGCGTCTCCAAGCTCAAAGGCGTTATTAATCCCGCCCTTGGGATACGTAAAATTGGCGACCTGAACCAGAAGCGTCAATCGTCCGTCCGAGTCCGGCTTAACGGGTACGACTACAGACGGACCGTACTTCGGAATGGATGCCTCGTGCGTAGATTCTGGTTTACCGGCCGATGCCGCCAGGGTATCGTTGACCCATAGGGCGTATGACGAATAGATGTTACGCAGCTTGAGTGCAATCGGCTCTTCAGAATCAAGCCCGCTAATCGTCAAACGATACGTTGCATATCCGTCGGCTGGAAGCTTCCTGCCGTTCAACGAATAATTCGTCCAATACTCAGGCATATCGACGTATGCACTTACGGCAGGAAAGCTCCCTTGTTTCAGATCGTCCGGATCCAGCAGTTGGTTCCAATAAAATGCCCACTTTCCGTTCAACGCAATGGAGCCGTCTGTGCCGAAATCCCATCCTTCCAGCTGAAGCTCACCGTTCTGCACGCTCAAGGACGACTTCGCAGTTGCAATATCCGAATGGCCGGCTAAAGATAGGATCAGGTAAAAAAAAACAGGGCAGCCGCGTGTTTACGCCATCTCATGCGAGAATGGACGCAACATCGATATAAATTTCATCGCCTAACCGGGCATTCCCCAGCAGGCGAAGATGTCGCTTGGATGTAAAATCTTTGGGTTCGTAACTGTTGGGTGCTTTAGCGGGGGACAACAGCTTTAGTTGGATATAGGTTTCCGCTACAAGTTTGCTGCAGAAGAAGTCGCGGAACGAAGTAGTGATGCCGAACTTGCCCTCGATGATCTCCCAATACATCTGTTTTTTATCCGGAAACACGGCATCATGCACCTGCTCGATAAAATGATCCAGCAGCTCGTACATTTCCGGTGTTCGATCGGCATGCAAATGACGAATCGCAAACATCGTATCGTAATGGTTGCTGACATCGGTTGACAATCGATCGCGTAACTTCACGAGCTGAGGACCTGATTTCTTGATATGTAACCACGTATCCTCCAGATTATCGAGCGACGTGGATTCCCATAACAGCACTTCATCGTTCGGAGCGCGTACGACCATCGCAACATGTGACCACGGACAATGTTCCAGCGCTTCAATTCGAAGACTTCCCTTGGCTACACCATGAGCGAGCAGAAGATCTCCGGTCTGCAGCTTAGGTTCAATCTCGTTATAAGGAACGGTGGTTTGGTTCATATTATCCCCCTTGGCTGGTGAAATTCACCATGAATTTTGGTCCTTCAGTTTAATACTAAACGCAACCCATAAATTGTCAATCACTGAAATTGGGCTTTGGCATCGTCTTTGTCCCTTCCCGAATCCATTTTTAGTAGATATAGGTGATTATCGGTTCGTACAGAGCTGTTTTCGGTTATCGATTTGCGCAAACAGGCCTGCCCGGATTTGCTCCAAGTCAGGCCTGTGTATTTTAATGGTTTTCGTTTACATATTCTGGCGCTTCTCCTGTCACGCTTCCTCCCATAACCGCTTCAGATTGTCCAAACCCAATCGGGTTCCTTCCCTGCACTCCTCCATGCCCTCGAATTCCAGCGTAATATCCCCGTCATAACCGGATTCTTTAATGAGTCGAAGGATTCGCCGCACATCCAGATCCCCCTGCCCGAAGATGGAGCCTCGTAGGTAATTGCCATGGGAGGTTCTGAACCACTTCCCCCCGCCCGGATCCTGATCAAACGGACGATAATAGAAGTCTTTCACGTGGACGAGCGAGGCCAGCGGCAAATTGCGTTTCACGCCGACCAGCGGCTGCTCGTCAACGCATAGAAAGTTGCCGATATCCAAGGTCGTCTTGAAGTTCGGACGGTCGACTGCCTGCAGCACGCGCTGTACCCGGTCGCTTGCCTGCACGCTCACGCCATGGTTCTCGATTGTGGTCGTGATGCCGTAGCGGGCTGCGTAATCCGCGATTTGACGGCAGCCTTCCACGATCATGTCCAAATGGGTTTCCACGTAATCGATGCCCATCTTCTCCGGCGGCAGCGTGAACGCCGTTACGTCATGCCGCATATGCTTCATTCCCAGACGGTTGACCGTATCCACGTGGCGCTTGATCCGTTCGACCTCCGCATCGAAGTCGTCCCTGCTCTCCTGGACGAAATTAGCGGGCATGGAATAATTGGATAATGCGATGCCGGCTTCGGCCGCCCGCTCACGCACCGCGTCGGCAAGTCCGGGATTGTCCTCCAGCGTAAATCCATAGGGCACGATCTCCATGTGCTGTCCGCCGTTCTCCGCGATCCAATCCACCACATCCAGCACCGTCATCTCGCCTGCACGGATAGCCGGCAGCAAGCTGTAGGTGCTCACACCAACCCTCATTGCATGATTCCTCCTTTATTTGCTTCTTCCATCGTAAGCTTCCTGATAGATTTCCAGGTAGCGGGCTACATTCATGGCCTCCAGCTGCTTCACGTAGCCGTCCCAGTCTTTATCCAGATCGGCATCGCCAATCACGAAGCGTGCCATCATTTCATCCACGTAATCGTTGATCGTTTTGGACAGATCCGCTACCTCGGACGCCTGCTCGTTTGTCAAAAACAGCGGCGGAACGGTGCTGACATCGGTTGGTTTGTAAGGTTCGTATTTATTTTTCGTCTCGTTGTACAATACGACTTCCAGATCGTCGTCTCCTTTGGCAACGGCGCTCAGGCGGAAATCATTTGTCCGCAAACTCGGGCCGGTTTGTATCCAGGCAATATTTTGCACCGTACCGTATGATTTTAGCTCAGACCAGACCGCAGGCTCCCCGTTGATGCCGACCTCTCCGTCCTTCGCTTCCCTCCATTCCTGGTCCGGACGGCCATAGACGCTGCGCAGCGTATGCTCCCGTTCGTACAGGCCATCTGCCCAGCGCAGGGCAAGCTCAGGATGCTTGGCCTTTTTCGTGATGACGAATGCACCCGGGTTCAATCCGGTGGAATCGAGAGCCGCATAGCGAACGCCGTTCGGTCCTTTGAGCGGCGGCACCGTCTTATATTCCAACCATCTGCCGCTTTCGCCGAGGAGTTGGGTAAATATACCCTGGTGGCCGCCGGTTGAAGCACCCAGAATGACCGTATCGGGATTCTCCCCGATCTGGATCAGCTGATTGTCATCCTGCGTGAATGACTCCGGAGCGAGCAGTCCCTCGGCATACAGCTTGTTCATATACCGCAACCCTTCCCTCCACTCCGGTTTGTTGAAGGCGACGTCGAGCTTGTCGTCTTTTATGAATATATGCTTGTAACTTGAGCCGTAAACCGGATTATAAATGAAAGAATTCAACAGGAACGCATCGATGGAGGAGCTCCAGGATTTCGGTGAGATCGACAGCGGAATCTCATCTTGGATTCCGTTTCCGTTCGGGTCCTGTTCTTTGAAGGCCTTCAGCACCTCGTACAGCTCATCGGTGGTTTCCGGCATCTTCAGATTGAGTTTCTTCAGCCAAGGCTCATAAATCCACATTTTCTGGCTCATGGAGCAGTGATAGCATTCATTCACTTCCGGAAGCGCATAGATATTGCCGTCCAGCGCGGTAATCGTGGATTGGATTTCCGGATTATCCTGGAACAATTTCTTGGTGTTCGGCCCCTGCTTCTCGATCAAATCATTCAACGGGAGAAAGGCGCCCTGCGAGCCGTAAATCATCTGCTGCGCCGGCGATATGTTCAATCCCAGGATGACATCGGGATAGTCCTCGCTGGCAAGAACGAGATTCAGCTTCTCCTGCATGCTCTGCTCCGGAACGACCTCCCACTCGATGTGCACATTCGTTTTCTCTTCGTACCATTTGGTGAAATCGTTCGTTTCGAAATTCTCGACCAGCGGATTTCCCCGCACCATCACCTTCAAAGTGGTTTTCTCTTGAACCAGCGGATAGGTTCCCGGTTCGGATAATGCGATTGCCTCGGTACCCTTATTTTGTGCTTCATCCGCGCCTTTCGGGCCCTGAGACCCTGTACAGCCTGCAAGAAGGATACTGAATGCGGTGATAGCACCCATGATAACCCGCGTTCTTTTTCTCATAACGTCCCGCCCTCCTGAAATAATGGATGTATTATCCTTTTAACGAACCGATCATGACCCCTTTGACAAAAAACTTCTGCAGGAACGGATAAACGATCAGCAGTGGAACCGATGTCACCACGATCAGCGAATATTTCAGCAGCTCCCGCAGCCCTTGCCGGGCCGCCGCGGTTTTGGCGTCTCCGAGCATTTCGATATTGACCTCGTTCTGCACCAGAATATCGCGGAGCACCAGCTGCAGCGGGTACAAATCCGCGCTTTTTAAATAGATCATGGCGTTGAAATATTGGTTCCAGTGGCCGACGGCATAGAATAAAGCGATGACGGCCAGGATGGGACCCGAAAGCGGCAGCACGATGCGCCATAGGAACCGGAAATCCGTACATCCGTCCAGCTGTGATGCCTCCAGCAATTCTGTAGGGATTGTCGTCTGGAAGTAGGTCCGCATGATGATGACGTTCCACACCGACAGCGCGCCGGGAATGAGCATCGACCATACCGTGTCAATCATGCCGAGATCCTTCACCAGCAGATAGGTCGGTATCAGTCCCCCATTAAACAGCATCGTGAACACGAACAGCAGCATGAACAGGCCGCGCCCCCGAAAATCTTTGCGTGATAGCGGGTAAGCCGCCATAACGGACAGAATGAGATTAATCGAGGTGCCTGCCAGCGTATAGAACAGCGTGTTCATGAAGCCTTTTGCAACCATCGTGTTTTTGAACACCGCACGGTACCCCTCGAGCGTCGGTTCGACGGGCCACAGCCATACCTTTCCCGATAAAACCGCGCTGCTGGAACTGAACGAAGCACTGACTACATAAATCAACGGATATAACACAACGATTAAGAAAACGGATAAAATGACGTAGTTCACCACCGTAAAAACGCGGTCCGAGCCGGATTCCTTCATGGCAGGTGATTGCATTACATATCCTCCTTTCCTTACCAAAGACTTTCCTGCTTCAGCTTTTTGGCCGTCTGATTCACGATCAGCAGCAGCACGAAGCCGATGATCGCTTTAAACAAGCCAATCGCCGTGGCATAAGAGAAATTCATCGCTTGGGATACCAGTCCAACCTTGTACACATACGTGTCGATGACCTCGGAAGATCGCAAATTCAGCGCATTCTGCATTAACAGGATTTTCTCGAAGCCGGTCTCCAGCATTTGACCCGTATTCAGAATGAGCAGAATGATGGCGATGGGCATAATGCCCGGCAGGTCAATATGGCGCATCCGCTGCATCTTCGAAGCGCCGTCGATGACGGCTGCTTCATGGAGTGCCGGATCAATGCCTGAAAGCGTTGCCAAAAAGATGATGCAGGAAAACCCGACGTTCTGCCAAATATGGGACCACACGTAGATCGACTGAAACCAGGAGGCCTCGGCCATGAAATGATAGGGACCTGCGCCGAACCAGCCGAGCATCGTGTTGATGAGCCCCGTTCTCGGGTCCATAAACTGCAGCATCAAGCCCACCAATACGACCAGAGAGATGAAATAAGGCGCGTATGTAACCATCTGGACGGTGTTCTTGAAACGCCGGTTTCTTACATAATTCAAACCGAGCGCGAGCAGAATGGGAAACGGAAAACTGGCTATCAGCGTGTACAAGCTAATGGAGAACGTATTCTTAAGCAAACGCCAAAATTCATGCGATTGGAAGAAACGTTCGAACTGGGCAAATCCGACCCATGGACTGCCACTGATTCCTTTTGTGACGTTGAACTCTTTAAACGCAATCTGCGCGCCGTACATCGGCACATACTTGAATATGATGATGTACAATAACGGGAGCAAAAAAAGCGCGTACAATTGCCAGCTGCGGATGATACTCTTCCAGCCACTCAGCAGTTACCACTCCAATCTTCAATGGGATTCGTCCCGATCCGGTCCGTGATTGGAGTATATACAGCCGGCTTGTTCCGCGTAAATCTTCATGTTCCTGTCGACTATTCAGAATTTTAGAATGGGCTGTTATTCATCAATCCGGCAGTACGCATCTCTTTAGATTAAGCATAATCTCCGGCCCGGTGAAGGCGTCTGTACTCGGTGGCGCTTATCCCGTTTACGCGTTTAAACGCCCGGCTGAAGGTGTTGAGTGACAAATAGCCGCAAGCTGCAGCGATGTCGCTGACCGGCTTGTCGCTAGTCGCCAACTCCCGCTTAGCCTCATCCATGCGGAGCTTCTCAAGATACTCCGAGAAATTCAAGCCCGTCTGCTCCTTGAAGAAGTACGATACATAAGCTTCGGAAGTGTGGGTTTCCCGGGCGAGCGCGGATAAACTCAGATCGCTCTCCCCATAGTGCTTCTCGATATAGCTCAGCAGCCGGTTCGTTAAATGAGCATTATGGCTCTTCTTCCTCTCCTCGTTCTTCTGACAGAGGCGAACGAAAGCGGCATAAAGAATATTCATGCCTTCAGCAGGGGATAACTCGGGATTTAACGCTCGGATGACGGCATCCGTTTCCTCCGTTCGGTGGCTTCCATCATTCCCTGTCTGTTCGTTGCACTTCATCAGGGTACCGCTAAGCTCCTGGACAAGGAGCTTCTCGACGGCCATCGGCATTTGCCGATCCGACCTGTTCTTCTCTTTGATCTGCCGAAAAAGCTGCTTTGTCTCATCCAGATTGCCGGCTTTCACGAGCTGGATTAACCGCATCTCTTCGTCTGCCGGGTAATAATAGGAAAAGGCCGGCATTACCATCTCGGCATGATAGAAAATAGGAGACTTCTCGCTCCATCCCGCATGATGCAGGACAAACTTGGCCTCCCCGTAGGAACGATACAGCTCGGCAATATTGGACCGGAACTCGCCTACAGCCATGTACAGGCCCGTGCCGGAAATTCCAATCAAATGCTCATGGATCGACTGTAGATGTGCACGCATTTGCATCGTGAATTCCTCTTTGTCCGCTGCCGTTCCAGACAAGACCAGAACCAATTGATTTTCTCCAAAGTCATGCAGCAGCGCCCCTTCTCCGCATAATGATTGAATCCGGTCGCGGATGTTGATTTTGACAATATCGAGCTCCATCAGCATTTCTTCCATGAATGGCTCGTGGTATCCTCGAATATGAAGAAGCGCCACCGCATGGTGAGATCCCCTGAGCTGAACCTGCGCGTGTTCCATGGCAGCCTCCAGCTCCTGCATCGACGTGAAGCTCCCTTTCAGAAGACGATCAACCAGAACGTTTCGCAGCATCGGAATCTGCTCTTCCAACCGCTCCTTCAGCGAATCATGGCTTTCAACCAGCTCGGATACGGAATGGCCGATATAATCAACGGCGTTACGCGAAGCAGTTTGAGCTGCTTCCGATCGCGTTGAAGGCAGCAGCTGAAGGATTTTGAGGAGCGGCCTGCTGCTTCGATATGCCAAATAACCGGCTACGCCTAACCCCAGCAGCAGAGCTGTAATGAAGATGGTTAACGTCAACTGCTTGATATAATATACCTTTTGGAGCACCACGGATTTAGGCTGGGCGGATACATAGCTCCAGCCGTTGTATTCGGATGTGGATTGAGTCACAAGCATCTCCTGTTCATCCCATCGGATATGGGTATCGCCACTTTTTATGGGAAGCGCTTTCATGAAATCCTGTTCTTTCAATCCGATGGAGCTGATCAAGTTTCCGTTAGCATCCGCTATATAGGCAAAGCCCTCTTGTTCCGGATCGACTTTGCGGAGCATGTCCTGGATCTGCCTATTGTTAATCAGGACCGTAACAACCCCGCTGCTGCTTTTGTTCCCGAAGGATTGCATATAACTCACGACGGAGTATGGTTTGCCTTCATAAACAACCGAATGTCCCGGCGTATACGTTTTATAATGATACTGCCCGAACAATGCTTGCCTCCATTCGCTTAACGATTGGCCTTCATAACGCAGCAGCAAACGATAATACTGGTCTGACGTATACACTTTGCGGGGAGAGATGACCATGCTGCTGTTCTTGTACGCGATGTAATAATCCACAATGAAATGATTAAACAGTTTGTAGTTAAACAAGCTCTTTTCCAAATCCCACAAACGGTATGGGCCTGTGCCGGCAAATGGTTCTTTCTCGAATTGAAAAGATTGGATCTTGGATTCGCTCGACATCTGCCGTGCGATGTTCTCGATTTCGGCAAATCGCTGATCCAGCGCTTCCTGAATTTGCTGCAGTGCCGCAGAGGTGCTCTTTACCGTCTCGTTTTCAATCAGCTCCGAGGTTTTCCCATAAGCAAACCATCCAACCAATAGGGAGCCTACCAGAATGACGGCATACGGTATAAAAAATCGAAACAACAGCCCTGCCTTCTCTCCCGAAACGGATTTCACCGGCATTTTCCCCCTTTCTTCCCTTCAGATATGATCCAATATATCAAAGATTGATGCGCGTAGTCAGTAGACCAAAAGGCACTGATTTCCCCCCTAGTAAGCGTCCGTAAACGCAAAAAGACCCGCCTATGCAGATCAGATTTCGACCATTCGGTTTCACCCCGTACTTCCTAGCTTCGTCATATCCTATATCCGAACGCTGGGATTTATATGGATAACCGCCTTTTTACGTCATGTGCAGTACATCTGCACTATAGCAAACGTCATGCTCAGACATAAAATAACCAGATCATGTATGGCACAGGAGGAAAAGAATGCGGAAAGGATTTAACAATTACCGGAGAAAACTGAAGCGTATTCCATCTCGTAGATTGCGGCTTCATCGAAAAACTCAACGATATATTCGTAAAGCCATCATCCAAATGATGTCAAATATACAACATTCATTGAATCCCAAAGCCCAGATCGGTCGGAAATCGGCTGATCCGATTGTCGTTAATCAGAAATCGAATCATTCTGTTGTTGAAACAAAAAAAATTAGCGTTTTAATTGTGTCTTCATTGCAAGGAGAGTCGTTTTGGCGAACGGAACAATTCATATCGGATCAATTCCATCGCTTAGTCAAAGAGGTTGTTTCAATCAAAGCTTATCCAGGCTTTACTAACCTCCTGTCTCAATATAACCCTGATTTATTGTTGTTTATTGGTCATGATGTACCGCCTGAAGATTTAAACATAATTAATACAATTCCTTTAAAAACGGCAATCTGGTTATCGGATGAACCGGGAGCTTCCGATTCGCTCAAACCAGTCGTTAGCGCATTCGATTATGTCTTTACCCAAAATACGTCCCATATCCCGTTCTACTGGTATGGCTCAGGGTGTAAGCAGGTCGTTCATCTGCCCTTTGCAGCAGACCCAACCATTTATTTTCCTAAGTCTGTCCCAGACGAATATCAATCGGACGTCCTTATTATTGGCGATGCAGGCGCGGCCGACCAAGAGTATTTTCAAGGGATACAGCTCTTGCTGAATAATAAGAAGGTTCGTATTTCAGGAAAAGGATGGGAAAATGAAGCCATGGTTACCCCCATTCCTCCAGATGCAGAATTATCATATTTTTATAATGGTGCTGATATCATCATCAATTGGAGTTCTTCGAGCCGCCCTGCGTTCGATGCTTCTGCCTGCGGCGCTTTTCAATTAATAAAGGATCATCCGCATATATATGGATTTATGCGTCCCGGCGAGAATCTAATTGCCTTCCATACACCCGACGAACTTCAAGAAAAACTCAACCATTACATGGTTCATGTAGATCAAAAAAGACAAGTAGCCACCAATTCTCTATGGGGAAGCAAATACGAGTATTCCTGTCTTCAACTCGTGTCAAAACTTCTTCATGTCGTAGTGCACAATTAACAATGAATTCGCACAACTTGACATGATAAGCTTGTTTTAGGAGGTATGATCGGTTGAAACTCATTGCTTTCTTGTTGCCGCAATTTCATCAGATTCCGGAGAACGACCAATGGTGGGGAGAAGGATTTACGGAATGGACGAACACGAGAAAAGCCAATTCGATTTATCCGGGACACCTACAGCCTAGAGAGCCATATGAAGATTACTATTATGATTTAACGGATCCTGCTACCCGAAGATGGCAAGCGGAACTAGCGCAATATTATGGCATATACGGTTTTTGCTATTATCATTATTGGTTCAAGGGGAAACAACTACTGGAAACGCCTTTCAAACAGGTGTTGAGCAGCGGGGAACCTCGAATTCCGTTTTGCTTGTCGTGGGCGAATGAACCTTGGACACGAAAATGGGACGGCGGAGAGCATGATGTTCTCATGCCGCAAGAATATGGCGAACAAGAAGATTGGGAACTACACTTCTACGCACTATTAGATGCCTTCCGTGATGAGCGATATATACGGATAGAGAATAAGCCGATCTTCATCATATACCGTCCCGATAAAATATCATGCTGTGAAGATATGATGAAACATTGGAATATTCTAGCTGTTAAAAATGGCCTCGAAGGCATCTATTTCGTGCGGACGTTAGGTGGATTCCCCTTGGCCAAACAAGATTACTTTGATGCTAATTTAGAATTTGAACCGCACTATACCTTTGCGCATAGCGGATTAAATCGTTTGTGGTCATATATGAACATAGGCAACGAGAAACATTATGTGTTCGATTATGATTTTGTATGGCAGTATGTATTAAATCGATCGCATCACAGGGATCGGAGCAAAATCTTTCCGGGCGCTTATGTGAATTGGGACAATACACCTCGTTTAGGATTAAGAGGATTAAGCTGCTTAGGAGCCAATCCCCAAAAATTCGGTTGGTATTTGACAAGGCAAATCGAACGTGCCGTTTCTTTGTATAATAGCGAGTTTTTATTCGTAAACGCATGGAACGAATGGGCTGAAGGAACGTACCTGGAACCGGATAAGCATTATCAATATCAATATCTTGAAGCTGTTCGAACTGCATTGAAGACTACAGGCTTCTATACAGAGCCGAATATAATGACGGATATACAAAAAAACGGGAGATGAAGTCTCCCGCTCAATATCACGTTTCAATAAATGTCTTATAATCTCTGAATGCCGATATTCACACTTCCTCCCGAATTGTCTATGAATATAACATAATCAAACCCATCGGTCCCTTTTAACACGAGACCCGGCTGACCTAAAATACTGGTAGCATAGAACCTAACCTGCTGAGCAACTGATCCTCCGGCCGGTACGGAAGGCATATTACTGGCTACCAACCTTTGCCCTGCCGTTACTACACCTGTAACATTAGCATTTTGTCCAACGCTTGCACTGCCGCCAACAGCTAAATGATTCAGGATGGTTTCACTTGAATTTACTTGTAAACTTCCTGCAATTGTTTGATTCTGGTTGACTTGCAAACTCTGACCTATGGTTTGATTGCCATTGACCTGCAGATCTTGTTGAATGGTTTGGTTTCCGGTAACCAATACGTTATCAAATGTAGGCAAATCTATCACTCCTTTACATTCTAGATCCTATATCTTATGTTGAATGATGAAATCGGTCATAGTTAAAAGCTGTATTCTTATATATTAATATAGATAAATATTGTCGAAGTCGGTCTCAAGACCATGTGAATTTGGTTATCCTCGTCTCCATATCATATAATGGATAAGAATCTATGTATCGAGAGGAGACTATTGCTTATGAAAGTCAATGCGAACGAATCTCCGAAAACAACTCTATTTACAGATGATTTCACGCAAAATCCTTATCCTGTGTACGAGAAATTGAGGCAAAGCGATCCCATTATGAAGCTGCAATTTCCGGATGGTCGTCATGGGTGGCTGATCAGCAGTTACGCTGAAGCCGTCGAAGCGCTCAAGGATGGCCGGTTCAGCAAGGACGTCGCGAAGGCAATGGGCGCGGAACAGACCAGCGTGTTCAGCACGAATATGCTGTTCTCCGATCCGCCGGATCACAAACGGCTTCGCGGATTGGTCCAGAAGGGTTTCACGCCGCAGAGAATCGCGGATATGCGCAGCCATATTCAAGAGATCGCGGATAACCTGTTGGATGCCGTCTCCTCCCAAGACACCATGAATCTTATTGACGAATATGCCTTTAAGCTTCCCATTATAGTAATCAGCGAGATTCTCGGCGTACCCGCCGAGGATCAGGACAAGTTCCGGGTATGGTCCAATTCCATCATCGGCGCTTCCAATCAGGAAATGAACGAGCAGGTCGTCCAGCATATGAACGAATTCATCGCTTATTTGAGGGACTGGTTCGCCAAGGTTCGCGAACAGCCCGGCGACGATATGATCAGTCAGCTGGTCATTGCCGAGAACCAAGGTGACCGCTTATCCGAACAGGAGTTATACGGCGTCGTTACCCTGATGATCATAGCCGGTCATGAAACGACGGTGAACCTGATCGGCAATGGCGTGCTTGCATTATTGGAGCATCCGGAGCAGCGGAAGCTTCTGCAGGAACAGCCGGAACGGATTCATGGCGCCATTGAGGAAATGCTTCGCTACAACGGTCCCGTTGAATTCAGCACTTCACGATGGGCCGCGGAGGACTTGGAATTTCACGGTGTCCATATGAAAAAAGGCGACTTGGTTGTCATCGCCCTAAATTCCGCTAATCGCGATTCCACACAATTCGAGGATCCCGATCTGTTCGATATCACCCGTGAGAAGAGCCACCACTTAGCCTTCGGCAAGGGAATACACCTCTGCCTCGGAGCACCGCTCGCCAGGCTGGAAGGTGAAATCGCGATTAACACGCTCCTTCGCCGCTTTCCCGATTTCGAGCTTCAGGGCAAAATCGACGAGCTGGAATGGAGGCCGGGTATGATCGTGCGCGGCGTGAAGGAGATCCCCATTTCACTTCGTTCTTAATATCCAGCAGAATAATATATTTACACCTAGTAAAAAGGCGAACCCTAAAAGTGGTTCGCCTTTTGTTTTTGGATATGTTCAATTCAGTTAACATATATAACATTATGTAAACTAATTAACTGATGAACAACGAGCTTTAGTCCTTTACCGAAGCGAATAATATATATCACTCGTTTTATCCACCCGGTGTTAAAGTTATTGATATGGTAATAATGGGTAAACTTAGAAAGTATCACTTTGTAAAACGATGGACTTCAGAATTTTGTAACAGAAAGAGGATGAGACGAATGAAGTCTTCTAAAACCCATGAAAATCAAACACAGCGCTCAAACTACGCCGAACGCAACCTATGGGCCGGCATCTTGTTCGGGTTGGGGCTGGTCGGATTTATCGATGAGGTGGTATTTCACCAATTGCTGCATTGGCATCATTTCTACGATAAGTCTACAAGCGATATCGGCCTTGTCTCTGATGGTCTGTTTCATGCGTTCAGCTGGTTTGCTACCATCGGCTCCTCGTTTCTGATTGCCGATCTGCACCGAAGGAACGCGTTTTGGGCTAAACGATGGATTGGAGGCATTCTGTTAGGCGGTGGCGCTTTCCAACTGTACGACGGCATCATCCAGCACAAATGGATGCGACTGCATCAGATTCGTTATTACGTCGATATAAGACCCTACGACTGGGTCTGGAATCTGATTGCTGCCGGCATGATCATCGCTGGCATCATACTCATTGCACGAACTCGAAACCGCGTCCCTTCCCGGAAGGCCGCATCCTAAGATGAGTAGCCATTCGTTTCATCATCATGGTGCCGGAATGTTCGAAGGCGCTGCTGTATGGCACCCTTGGGAATGGATTATGAGTTTCTTCCTCGCTGGCCTAATTCTGCTCTATTGGACAGCTGCTGCGGTTTCCAACCGACGCCACCGCAAATGGCCTGCCCATCGTTATGTTTGCTGGATTGCGGGATTGACCTGCATAGGTTTATCGCTGGCAGGCCCGTTGGCCCGGCTTGCCCCTGCGAATTTCTCGGTGCATATGCTTGGGCATCTGCTGCTCGGCATGCTCGGGCCACTGCTGATTGCGTTTTCAGCTCCAATGACGCTTCTGCTTCGGTCAGTCCCAGTGCCGGTCGCAAGAAGAATTAGCCGATTGCTTAAGAGCAATCCCGTCCATTGTATCTCACATCCATTGGTGGCCGCTTTGTTGAATATTGGCGGCTTATGGATCCTCTACACCACCGGGTTGTTCACGGCCATGCATTCTAGCCTAATTCTTCATATAGCCGTTCATTTTCATGTGTTTGCAGCCGGATATCTATTTACGGTTTCTTTGATCTACGTGGATGTGGTTCCCTACCGCCGAAGCTTTCGGCTTCGTGCGTTCATCCTGATCATTGCCATGGCGGGACACGGGATACTCTCCAAATACTTATATGCCCATCCGCCCGACGGCGTTCCTTTCGAGCAGGCAAAGCTTGGTGGAATGCTGATGTATTACGGCGGCGATGCCGTGGATCTCGTTCTCGTGTTGTGGATGTGCATGCAATGGTATAGGTCGTCCCGTCCGCGACCGGCATCGTTTCATCCAATCCCGGATTAATCGCCGCTTACCGGATTATGCTTGGTGTCGCTGGTCTCCTCCGGCAGGCTGTTGGATATGCTCGGTACATTGCGCGGCTTATATTCGATGAGTTCCGAAGAGTATATGGCTACGGTCATTCTTCCCCCGTTCCCGAATGCCCGAATGAGGATGGGTTGATTATAGGCGTTCTCAAAGACAAAATCCGGGCCTCCCCAGCTAACCGTAGCGTCTCGACCAGGCAGCACGTAAGGGACGTTCCGGCTGTGGGAGTAGCGCTTCACAATCTGCAAACCTGCACGGTCAATCGCATTATACAGCGTCGAAGAAACCTGACAGATTCCGCCCCCCACTCCTTCGGACAATTCGCCTCTTACGATCACGCCGGCACGTTTGTACCCCCTGTCCACCGTTCTCATGCCGACGACCTCATTGAACGAGAACGTTTCCCCGGGGAATACGACTGCGCTGTCAATCGCTTGAGCAGCCAACGCGATGTTATGGGAACGATTTTTGTTATTGGAATTAAAATAGGTTACATAGTAGCCGATCGGCTTGACGCGAATGGAAGCCAGAAGCTCGGTGTCCACTTTCGGATATATCGGATACCTCGGCGCTTCGATGGAAGAAGCCCCGGTGCCGTACCAATACGAATAGTATTGTTCCAATAGCTTGCGTCGGTCCAGACGATGGCCGTTCTGACCCGGAACGATCTGGCCGCTGCTGCCAATCTTGGCATTTCGGGCTTCCATATACGTCTTGCGATCAAGTTTATCCACCCATTGATCGTATTTGTCCATATCCAGCAGCGGGAACACATCAAGCGCATGTTCGCTTCGATTCACGCTTTCCATGACTTTGCCTTCCTGGGTAATCGTTAAATTGTCGTTCTCCGGTTCAGTCCCTTGCAGGAGCATGAACAGTAGGCTAATGACCGACATCCATTTCAAGTGGGTTCACCTGCTTTATCTTTGTGTTTTCCTCGTCTTCGTGCGTTTTTCCTGCTATGCCCGTTTACACATCTCTTTGGTATTATGATTGCATTCTAGGTAATTCATTCAGAATTGTTTCCTTAACCACAAAAAGAAACCCGCACATTCATCGTGCGGGCTTCTTTGCAAAAGTACGATTTTATAAAGAGACTTGTGTCTCTTTCCTGCGGCTAATAGGCATGACGAGAAACAGAAACGAACTGACGGCCAGTAATTCCGCGATCCCGATGACGGTGCCCATAGGAGCTGCCGTCGTTCCGTCTCCAAGCCCGACAAGAGGGCTTGCGGCGGCGCCTAAGAGCAAAGGCAGCAAGCCTAGCAATGCAGATGCACTGCCTGAAGTATGGGCTTCCTGCTTCTGCATCGCCAGGGATGTTGTCGTTGCGCTAACCATCCCAACGGCAGAGACGATCAGGAACAGCATCGGCGCAATGAGAAACAGTCCGCCGCCAAGCCATGTAATGGCAAGCAGCGATGTGCCGCCAAAGGCTGCAATAACAAGTCCCGTCGTCAGAAGTTTGGTTTCTCCTGTTCGGGAAGCCAACCTCCCGGTAATTTGGGAGAATAGTACGATACCAACCCCGTTAACGGCAAAGAATAGGCTGTACGTTTGAGGAGTCACCCCGAAGATATCCTGCAGCACGAAGGGCGATCCCGAGATATACGCGAACATCGCGGCCGATACGAACGCTTGGGAGAGCGCATATCCGATAAACACGCGATCCCGAACCAGCGTACCGAAGGTTTGAAAGGTTTGCCTGATCCCGCCGCTGGCTCTATACTCCTTGTTCAACGTTTCCGGAAGACCAAACCATACGGCAAGCAGCATCAGCAATCCAATCAAAAACAGGACGACGAATACGCCACGCCAAGATACAAAATTCAGAATAAAGGCACCGAATACAGGAGCGATAATTGGAGCCAATCCGTTGATCAGCATCAGTAAAGTGAAAAATTTGGTCAGCTCCGAGCCGGTGTATAAATCCCGCACGACCGCCCTGGATATGACGATGCCGGCTGCTCCGCTGGCTCCCTGCACGAAGCGGAGCGCAACCAGAACCCAAATCGTCGGTGCAAATGCGCACAGTAAGGAGGTGACCGAATAAATAATCAGGGATATGATCAGCGGTGCTTTTCTCCCCCGTATATCGCTGAGCGGCCCGGCTACGAGCTGTCCAAGCGCCAGGCCCAGCAAAAATGCCGTCAAGCTTAATTGGGCTAACGATGCCGGTGACCCTAAACTTTCCGAAAGTTTAGGCAGTGCAGGCAAATACATGTCAACTGAGAGCGGTCCAAATGCCGATAGGGATCCGAGAATCAAGGCAAACTGCAGCCTCTTTCCGCGAGTCAGGACCATGGCTGAACCGGTTTCTTTGGTGGAAATCGACATACTGACAGATACTTCCTTTCTCTTGCAACACATTGATGCATGGGTGATATGCTGCTGGCAATCCATCTTGATTGCTAAGCAACTATCCTATCATAGGTTATTTTTTTGGATATTACCAACCATTTTTACTAGGACAGGGGCATGCGCAAAGTAAACGTTGTGCCAATGCCCAGTTCGCTATGTACCGTAATTCTCCCGCCATGATCTTCTACAATTTTCTGACAAAGGGACAACCCGAGCCCCGTCCCTTCTTCCTTGGTCGTATAGAACGGATCGAAAATTTTGGCAAGATTTTCATCAGCGATCCCTTTGCCGGTATCCTCGATCTGAACAACGGCCATCCCCTCTTCTGCTTTAAGCGAGATTCGAACGGAACCGGTGTTTTCCATCGCCTGGAAGGAATTACGAATCAGATTGATCAGTACCTGGATGATCTTGTCCCGGTCCATCACGATTTGGATCGGCTCATCGCTTAAGTCGAGCAGAAACACATGTCCGTGCGAGGCCGCTTCGGATTCACATAAGGAGTAAACGCGCGTCATGCAATCCGATAGGGACTCAACCCTCATATTGCTGGCATGCGGCTTTGAAAAATGTAAAAATTCAGCCGTCAGCTCCCCTACCCGCGTGATTTCCCCCATGATAACCTCATACCAGGGCTGTATATTATAACTTTGATTTTTGGAAAGCTGTATAAAGCCTTTAATCGAAGTCAGCGGATTGCGTATCTCGTGGGCCATTCCGGCAGCGAGCTCCCCCACCATCTTCATTTTTTCCGTACGGATCATCTCCTCCTGGCTTCTCATCCAGGAATTGCGGCGCATTTGAAAAATCCGATCCTCCGCCGTGCTGATGATCTCCTGATACGTTAATGCTTCGTGCGGGTAGCAAGTAATGCTATACGTCACCTGTACGCCGATATGCTCAAAATTGAACATGGTGCTGTCGATGTTGACATGCTCCGGTAGCAGTACGGCAAAGCGGTCTCCCGCATAGCGCGAGGCGGCCAGCATGTCGTTCAGGAACAATCTCCGCAGAGCACGCGAGAATCTGATCAGTATCTCATTTGCGGTGGAAATGTCCTTTGCATTTAACGATTTAAAGTTGTTGATATCGAGCAGCACCAGCTGAAACGGCTTGTTCACCTCAATGAGCTGCTGGACTTTATGCAAATACCCGTCATAATTCAGAAGACCGGTTAATGCATCATGGTACGTTAAGTAATCGTTCTGCTTATATAATTTCTTTTTCTCCGATTCCAGAAAGTTAACAAAGTGGAATGAAATCACAATCACAAAGGAAGCCAAACAATCAAACACGGAGACCAGAACATTGTATTTCGTTAACGGCACGTAAGTCAGACGGATTAAGGAATACTGAAGAATGATCAGGAAGCACAGCGGCATCGTTTCCTTAAATCGTTCTTTGTTATGAATGGTATTAATGATCAGTATGTAATACAGGAGGATACACCAGTTTAATTGACTTACATAGTGAAACGCCCCAAGAAACAGAAAATGAACATAACGAAGCCATTCGTACTTTCGATCAAAAACAACGGATACGTACAACAAAGTTGCCGTGAGCAGCATCAAAGGAATGGACGTGTGATAACCGAGATAGACCGACGATACCATGATAAAAATCGATATCAAGGGAACAAATAGGAGCTTAAGGACTAAAAACGACAAAGCGAATCACTCCTAAATCGCTATTACTGGCGCATAATGTAGAAATCAACGAGGCAAGTTCCACCAAATATGGTACACCATATACATGCGTCTGAACAGCAGGAAAACACCACTTTCAACAAAGCCGCCCTTTATTTTTTCCTGAAAATGGCGTTATTCCTGCCGTCAATTGCTATTTTCAGCTAAATTTCCTCATAACGTATCGATAGAATCTGATCGGTTACCGGATGATACGAAACCGTGACATACACGCCGAATTCAACGTTCCCTTTCTTAAGCCACAGTTTGAACTTCTCCTCCGCCAAAACACTGGATATCTTGGTTCTGCCCATATACAAATAATCCACGACGTCCATATTATATTTCCGCTTGGTTTCGGTGACGGCTAAGGTTCCCCACTTGGCATAAGCAGGCTCTCTTCTGTTCACGGCATGAATCAAAGACTGCGCAATTTCGGTCAGTTCACGCTGTCCGATCTCTGTGGAAGCTCGATTTGCTGTAGTTATGAGATATTGCCAATCCGCCTTTTCAAATACCAACAGCTGCAGCGTATTGAGCGGACCTTTGTAGAATTTAGCGGTTGTCTGCTCCGTCAATTCTAATGCTTGAAACGATAGGTGTTCCAGCTGCTGTCTATTCTCAACGGGATATAACTCGATCCTGTAGTCGTTCTCGGGTTTAAATTCGTTTCGATAATGGATCTCCAAATGCTCGTCAAGTCCGGCATGCGTGCCATAACAACGACCATATTGATGCGTAAAAGCTACGGCAGGCACTTGCGGCGGGAGCTGGATTTCTCTGCCGAAACGCTTCTCGCAAGCCCTTATCGCCTCCTCTGCCAGCCCGGCACCGCTTTCAAAAATAGCCTGCTGAAACGAAAACTCCGAAGATTCCATAGTCGCCTGATCATTAACGGGTGTGACCCCGAGCGACAAAATGCTAGCGAATAAAAGGGTCCCCAGCATGTTATTCCTCCTCCTAGAGATTGGCAGACTTTGCCTGATTCTAAGATTCCCGCGGACGCTCTTCTTATTCCTGACTTGGGATTCGTTGGATAATTCTTTTGAAAAATACACACACTGTGACGGACTATGCATGAATCCGAGGTGAGTACGCGTGGGGATGAAACAGAGATTAAAATCTATTTTTTTGGTCACTCATGAGCATTCTGAATCCAGCACTTCTCTATATAATCAACAGGATCCCAACCCCCAGGAAGAGGTTTCGCTGACGCTGAAGCATGTCGCGGATCAGTTTGACGATTCGGCCGACTTTGTCCATAAGATCTATCTTCACGGGCGCCTTCATGTTATGTATTTCAGCCATTTGGTCAATGAGGATCGGCTGGAGCGGGATCTGCTTCCTCCCATTTTGAATTCCGAAAACCCGCTCGATTTGTTGACGGAGCAATCACAATATGAGCATATAACGGATTCGAAAACCTATGTGGAAGGTATTCTAAGCGGTATGGCCGCGTTTTATTATGAAGATCAAGCTTTCATGATCGATGTTATTTTCCCGACATCCCGGACGGTGGCTGAATCCGAAACGGAATCCATCATTATCGGACCGCATGAAGCGTTTACCGAACAAGCCTATACGAATCTGTCTTTGATCCGCAAGAGAGTGCAAAGTTCTCATCTCAAGGTCATCAAACTTTCCGTCGGCGAAGTTACGAAATCGGATATCTATGTTCTGTATATCCAGGACATCGCGAATGAGAAATACGTCAAAGAAGTAATAAAGCGGGTCGAAGCTATAGAGATTGATGCCATTCACGATACAAACATGCTGATCCAGTGCATTGACGATGATCCGTACTCGATTTTTGCGCAATTTTTGACCTCAGAGCGGCCGGATACCATTGCCTCCAAGCTGGTTTCGGGACGAGTCGTTGGAATTATGGACGGAAGTCCCACTGCTTTTACCGCGCCCGCCAACTTTTTTGAATTTTTCTCGTCTTCCGACGATTATTACCAGAGGTGGAGCATTGGTACGGCGACCTTGTTCCTAAGGTTTGCAGCCCTTTTGATAACGGTGACGTTGACGGCCCTATATGTCTCGGTTACCTCGTTTCACTATGAAATGATTCCCGAGAATCTGATCCTTACGCTGACGGAGTCCAGAAGCAAAGTGCCGTTTCCTCCCATTTTCGAAGCGCTGCTCATGGAGACGACGATCGAGCTGCTGCGGGAGGCCGGGGCCAGGCTGCCTACCAAGATTGGACAGACTATCGGTATCGTAGGCGGTATCGTCATCGGCCAGGCGGCAGTGCAAGCCGGATTAACCAGTAATATTCTGATCATCTCCGTCGCCTCTTCGGCCATCGCTTCCTTTGTCATCCCGAACTATGTTATGAGCGCATCTTTTCGCTTGTTCCGTTTCGGGCTTATCGTAATGGCCGGTTTGTGGGGGAATATGGGACTAGCGCTTGGCTTGGCCTATATGGTCATTCACTTAAGCGGCTTGACGAGTGTCGGCTCCTCCTATCTAACACCCATCGCACCATTCGAGCCGTATGACTGGAAAGACGTATTTCTAAGACTTCCCTTTTCCACATTGGCCAAGCGGCCTACCCAAGTCAAAGCCAAAAACAAGGTCAAATTAAAAATGAAAAGGTGAGGCAACTTGAAGGAAAAACTATCCCAATTTCACACTGCGATCCTCATCTACATGATTCAAACGGGGGTCTACGTATTCAGCATTACGCAAGTGGAGGCCCAATATTTTGGCACAAACGGATGGCTTATTACGATCCCGGCATCCATCCTGGTCTGTCTGAACATTTATCAGATGTACTGGGTGTACCGGCTGGGCGAAGGACAGTCGATTTTCGTCATTCTGGAGAAAAGCATTCCCAAGTTCATACTGGCCCCCTTCTATCTGGCGATCAGTACGGTATGGGCTTTGATCGGCTGCCTCGTCGCCAAGCAGTACGTGCTGATCTTTCAGATGTTTGCATTCCCGACAACCAACCCGATGGTATTCAAGATAGCAATCGATGTCCTCGCTTTCATGCTGCTGACCAAGGGATTGTACAATATCTCCAAAGCTTCCACGGTCTTTTTTTGGTGTACCATTTGGATGAGTTTGCTGCTGCTGTATTATGCAGGGGAATTTCGTATTGAAAGATTAACCCCCTATATATTTAAAGACAGTTCCAACATGTTGGAAGGAATGTTTCAAATCTATTTGGCATACTTGGGTTATGAGTTATGCTTACTGTTGTTTCCCTATACCGATAAGAAAACCAAATTGTTCAGGGCCGTCATCTACGGAAATTTGATACGTTCGGTATCCTATACCCTCCTCGGCTTTGTTTCGTTTGGCGTCGTTGGCAGCGATATGCTGAAGGTCATGCTGTTCCCGTTACTGGATTTGCTGGCGTATATCAAACTTCCGTTTATCGAGCGAATCGAGAATCTTTTTTACGGCTTCTTCCTGTTCACGACCCTCATTACGCTAGTGCTTTATTTCTGGGCAGCGGGCGAAAGCACCCAACGTGTATTTCCAAAAATCAAGATGAATGTGCAGTATTTCTTTATCATTCTTGCAGCACTGCTGATATCCTACATACCCTCCGTATTGAACCGAATCCGGGAGTGGCTTCTGATTCTGGGTTACATCCAAATCGGGTTTGCTTACATCATGCCGTTGATACTAATTATGCTGCTGCTGTGGCAGCGCAGAAAAAGGCAGCGTGATGCGCAATGTTAAAAAAATATGCATGCTTGTTCCTACTCTTATGCATCCTTCCTCTAGCAGGCTGCGGCGATCAACGCATCCTGGAAGATCTGGGGTTCATCCAGACGACCAGTTATGACTTGCTGCCGGATGGCAATTTATCGATATCGGTCTCCATTCCGCAAGCGGACCCGGAAACTACCTCTAAGCGGGAAGTGCTGACGGCAACGGCCAAGAGCAGCAAAGAAGCGAAGATGATTATGTCCAGACAAACCGGCATGCTGCTGGTAAGCGGGCAATTGCGGAACGTCCTGTTCGGGCTTTCGATGGCGGAACAGGGGCTGCACGGACATCTGGATACCTTGTACAGGGATCCTTCCATATCATCTCAAGTAAAAATAAGCGTGGTTGAAGGAAATGCCGGCGAACTGTTAATAGACGATTACAAGCAGCATCCGCGAACAGGGCGGTATATCGACATGCTGCTTGAAAAGGAGGCGCTCGGTCAGACCATTCCCAAGGTAACGCTGTTCAACTTTGCCAGGGATTATTTCGATCAGGGCGTAGATCCGGTTGCTCCAATAATTAAGAAGCATGACAAGAACTACATTACGACGAACGGAATTGCTTTATTTAAAGATGATCGCTATGTTGCTAAGATCGAGCCGCAGGATGCATTGATTTTCTCCTTTCTGAAGGGCAAGTTCAGAGAAGGTCAACTTAACATTGATCTATCGGAGGATCCTAAGGACAAGAAAGAAGTCGTCATGTTCAGTTCATTGATCAGCTCACGAAAAGTCAAGGTCGTGCACGGAGACCAGGGCATTGACAAAGTGATGTTTTACGTCAAGGTTTCCGGGTCCGTACTGGAATACATCGGCGATGCCAGGTTAAGCAATGACCGCGAACGGCATGAGCTGGAGCAGCGAATCAGCCAATATATCACGAAAAAAGGAAATGCCATGATCTCGATCATGAAACAACATCAGATAGACAGCCTCGGAATCGGCAGGTACGTCCGTAACCGGATTGGCTATGAGCAATGGAAAAAGATGGACTGGCGGCAAGAATTGCAAAAGCTGCAGGTCGAATGCGTGATTGACGTTCATATCAAAGATTACGGGAAATTTAGATAAAACTTGGAAAGACCCCAACCGGGGTCTTTTTTATTGCCTAAAGAAATCGATTCCATATGAGGTTTCGTTAAAACTCGTGAGCTATATGTTATGTATTATAACATTAATATTGACTATTTCTTTGTCTAATGCTACATTTATCCAAAATAAACACCTTTGCACAGCAGGTCAATCGATGTCAAACCTTATTTATGTTATGAATATTAACACATCTGAATGCAAAAGGAGTGGCTAAGATGCATTTAACTTACCAGGAGAGAGACAAATTAATGCTTTTTCTGGCAATGGAATTAGCGCAAAAACGACTAGCCCGCGGGTTGAAATTAAACTACCCGGAGGCGGCCGCACTCATTTCAGGTTTTGTTGTCGAAGGTGCTCGTGATGGTAAGTCCGTAGCCGAATTAATGGAGGAAGCCCGCCATGTGCTGTCAGCGGATCAAGTGATGGACGGCGTCGCCCATCTCCTCAGGGAAGTTCAAGTCGAAGCTACCTTTGTGGATGGCACCAAGCTGGTCAGCGTTCATGACCCGATTCAAGGCGTTCCGGTCCCTTCAGGCATTGTTGCAGGTGAATACGACCTGCGAGACGAGCCGATTCAGCTGGTGCCGGACCGGCCCCGCATTACGCGTGAGGTTACAAATAGCGGCGACCGTCCGATTCAAGTAGGATCGCACTTCCATTTTTACGAATGCAATCCCGCCTTGTTATTCGACCGGAACGGAACGCAAGGATACAGGCTCGATATCGCCTCCGGCTTGTCGGCAAGATTCGAGCCCGGGGAAATCACGAAGGTGACGCTTGTTCAAATTGGCGGGAGCCAGGAAATTCATGGTTTTGCAGGTCTGACGAACGGAAAAACCAATGGGATGGTGAGCTTATGACAACAATCGATCGCGCGACCTATGCCAGCATGTATGGACCTACGACAGGGGATCGGGTAAGGCTTGCCGACACCTCCCTCTGGCTTGAGATAGAGAAGGATTATACCGTTTATGGGGATGAATGCGTCTTCGGCGGCGGTAAAGTGATACGTGACGGCATGGGACAACATCCGCTCGCGACCCGCGCGGAAGGGGCACTGGATCTGGTCATTACGAATGCCATCATTGTGGATACCTGGGGAATCGTGAAAGCGGACATCGGGATTAAGGACGGGTACATCAGAGGCATCGGAAAAGCAGGTAATCCGCTTATGATGGATGGTGTCACCGACGGCATGATCATCGGCGTGGGCACGGAAGTCATTTCCGGAGAGAACTTGATCGTAACGGCCGGCGGCGTGGATTCGCATGTGCATTTCATCAGTCCGCAGCAAGTCGAAATCGCGCTCCAGAGCGGGATCACTACATTCGTTGGGGGAGGCACCGGTCCCGCAACGGGCACATTGGCAACCAATTGTACGTCGGGGGTATGGAACTTGCAGCGAATGCTGCAAGCGACCGATGCACTGCCGATCAATATGGTTTTTCTGGGACGAGGAAACAGCAGTCGTCCCGAAGCGCTGGCCGAACAAGTCCATGCCGGGGCGGCTGGACTCAAAATCCACGAAGACTGGGGCAGCACGCCCTACGTCATCGACAAGTGCCTGAGCGTTGCCGAAGAACTGGATGTGCAGGTCAACATCCATACCGACACGTTGAACGAAGCCGGTTATGTTGAAGACAGCCTGCGCTCCTTTAACGACCGGGCGATTCATACCTACCATACCGAAGGTGCGGGAGGCGGTCATGCACCGGATCTGCTGCGGGTTGCCTCCATGCCGAATGTACTCCCCTCCTCGACCAGTCCAACCATGCCATATACAGTGAATACGGTTGACGAGCATCTGGATATGCTGATGATCTGCCATCATCTGGATCCGCGTATTCCCGAGGATGTTGCCTTCGCCGCGTCACGGATTCGTGCGGAAACGATCGGGGCGGAAGATATTTTGCATGACATCGGGGCGATCAGCATGACCAGTTCCGATTCGCAGGCAATGGGACGGGTTGGTGAGGTCGCTATCCGTACATGGCAAACGGCCGACAAAATGAAACAGCAGCGCGGTCCGCTCGGGCCGGATTCCAAATCGGACAATTTCCGCATCAAGCGATATATCGCCAAATATACCATTAACCCGGCCATGACGCATGGGATATCCGATTATGTCGGTTCCGTCGAGGTAGGAAAAATGGCCGATCTCGTACTTTGGAAACCCGCCTTCTTCGGAGCTAAACCGGAGATCGTGCTGAAGAGCGGCATGATTGTCCATGCCGTCATGGGAGATCCCAACGCTTCCATCGCTACACCGCAGCCGTATATGTATCGGCCGATGTTCGGCAGCTATGGCGGCGCTCAGGCAGCGCTAAGCGCCACCTTCGTTTCCCAAGCCTCCCTGCAATTAGGGACGCTGGATCCATTAGGATTGCGTAAGCAGCTCCTGCCTGTAAGGAACTGCCGAACCGTGAGAAAGGCGGATCTTGTCCACAATGGGGAGACGCCGGAAATCATGGTCGATCCGGCGAACTACGCCGTAACCGTTAACGGCGAGAAGCTGACAAGCGCCCCATCGTCTCATCTGCCGTTATCCCAACGCTATTTCCTTGTATAATGGCCAAAGATACATGCAAGCGTAATTAAGTATACCTGCGATAATCCACATATAAACGAACAACCATGAGCAGCTCGGCTTGCCGCTCATGGTTGTTCGTTTTATTCATAGCTTCTCAGCAGCGCATGCGAGCATGCCGTCTGAAGATCCCTCCAGCAGCGATTGATTTCGGAATCTTCCATGGCAGCAGATAAACCGAACAGCGGAAACAGCTGTTGGCCGCAGAATAACGCTGCTTGAGCTGTTTCGATGCTTTGGGCCGTTACATGTGCCTCCGTGGCATCCGATATGGCACCGTTAGCCATCAACTCTGCCCATGACGCTTCTACCCACTTATAAAAATCAGCGATCGATAGATGCAATGCCGCTTTATTCTCGTTCAGCTTGCCGATCACATGGGAGGAACTCCCCCGCTTGACCGCAAGCGATTCCGCCGTTTCAAGGAAATGCTCAGCGATCCCGACTGCAACACCGGCAAAGGATACTTGAGCAAACGGAAGGAATGGATAGCGATATATCGGCTCGTCCTCATACCCTTTCGTTTCCGTAAGCGAGAATGTCATCTCTTCCGGAACGAATGCCTCTACAGCGGATATGGTGTGGCTCCCTGTTGCCCGAAGGCCAAAGGCATTCCAATCCTGCTGGATTTCGATCTGGTCAGGATTCATGATAAAGGACCGGATCTCGGGTTCGCCCTGATCTTCAGTCGGCTCGCCAGGGGCATCTTGTAGCGTGGAATCCTGTTCAACAACTGCGTTGGCCGTAAAGGTCGTGGCATAAGTAGACCCGCTGCAATACTTCCAGCTGCCAGTCACGATATAACCGCCGTCCACCTGTCTGGCGGTACCTGTCGGCATGCCGCTGCCCGCAATCACCGCTTCGCGGCGCGCAAACACCCGGCGGCTGATATCCGAACTCATCAGCGCGGCAAAGAATCCTCCGCCTGCTCCTATCGTAACCAGCCATCCCAGGTTGCCGTCGATGCGGGCACTTTCTTGGAAGATACGCGTTGCATCCGGCAGAGGGGTCATCCTTCCTTCCAGCTCGTCGGGAACAAACAGGTGAAACAAACGATGATCATATATGGTTTTCAGCACGTCGGGAGTTACTTGTCTATGCTTGTCCATCCCAAGCGCTTGTTCTCTTATGGTTTGAATCTCTTGCTCCGTAAATACCATGTCTCCACCGCTTTCCGTGATCATTTCTCTTTCATAATGATCGTCTGCTCTTTATGAAATCATAATCTATGAATTTATTAATCTATTCTTTAGGAGCCGTTTCCTCGATCTGGATTAACGCCTTTTCCAGGGAGCGCATCAAAGACACTCGTTGTATCCTATGATCCTCATAAGTGCTCAACAGTTGATCGATTTCAGTTTGCATGCTGCCCTTTACGGCATCCGAGCCGGACAATTCAGATAATCCTAGGCTTTCTGCATCTAACTGCCGCAATTCCTCCATGAAGCCTGTCTCCGTAAGATTCATTTCCATCATTTCACTTAACAGCGACTTCAGCTTCGCAGCCTTAGCCAGTCGTTGTTCATGACTCCACTGCTCCTTTGGACTCGATGCATCCACAAGCGAGACGCTGTAGTGCCGCATGGCATCCAGCTCGCCGGAGTAAGCTAAAGCACCTGTCTGAATCAGATGACGTATGCGGTACTCGATGAAAAAGTCGGAAACGGTTAATTCCCCCTGTCCGATGACCTCGCCAATGACCCGAGCGGATTTCTTGAAGAATCCATGCCTGGCTTCAAGGCGGTATACGGTTTTCAGAATTTCTTCATCGTAGTACGACTCTGGAACGGTGCACAGCATATCACCTTGAAGCACCCGAAGGAACCCGCCTTCGCTCAAAAGGCGCTCCCAGTCTGCGCGATAACCAGCCTGCTCTTGCAGCGACAATGGGACCGGCTCGGCTGCGTCCAGAACATGCTGGAGCTGATTCGCGTTCATTTCAAATGTTCCTTTGAACCATTGATTTGGATTTTGCTGATGAAGCACGCTTGTCGCATTCACCAATCTTACCTCAGAATGATCCGGCATTAAGGTCAACAATCTTCGCAGGCCCAGCTGTTCCGCCGCGGAATCGCCGGCCCAGATCAGGCATGGCATTTCTTTCATCTGCTGAGGCAAGGTCAGCCACGCGAACGCTGCCTGCAGCATCGTTAATTTCCTGTCTTCCGCATGCGCGGTGTTATAACGTTCCTCAAACCACTGCTTTCGGGCGGAGAACGAACGGGCGAAAGCATGATCGTTCGGAAGCGGTCCGGCCATGAGATTATCGCCTAATGTCACTACGATTTCACCGGGTTTCGACAGCAGCATGATCCTGAGCGATCCTGCCGTCGACTCATCAAAGGCAATATGGATTCGCGATACGTTCCCGCGATGAATCGGCGATTCCCGCAGGTAGGCTTCATTCCCCATCGCCCATTCTTTATCGAACGCCTCAAGGAAGAGCTCCAGACTTTGATGCTTACCATCTGCAAGCAGCTTGGCCGATTCGGTATTCATCCGGTCCTTCAGCTTCAAGAGCTTTTCAGAGAAATGGTTAATGGCCGTGCTCTTTCCCTTTCGATATTCCTTCAGGGTCATATGCTCGCGGAGTGGAACAGACGGATCGTACATACTCTGTCCTTTCCATCCGGAATATGCGAAAGTACGAGCGATTCCGATAACCCCCATCGCATCAAGCCGATCCGCGTCTTGGACAATTTGGCCTTCCAACGTTTGCATAGCACTCCCTGTTCCGCCTGAGAATGACATCGTACCGATGATCCCCAGCACACGCTCCTGATCAGATGCTTCTACGCCGGCTTGCTCCAACCAATGGCGAACCCGCTCGTATCCTGCTTCTTTTGATTCGTTCAATTTCTCGTCGGCTACGTCATGGAGGACTGCCGATAACTCACATATGTATACGTTGGCGCCTTCAAGATGAGCCAGTATCCGGGCGATGCGGGTGACACGCTGAATGTGCCACCAGTCGTGGCCGCTTGCTTCCCCTTCGTGTACGGCCCGAGCAAAGTCTCGGGCTTGCCGAATGATATCACTCTGAGTTTTCATTGATTCTACCTCCCCTATCCCGGGTTCCGGTCTATAAGCTCTATTATTCCCGATTTACCTAAACGCCGCAACATGGAGTAAGTTATCGGCATTTGTATCCCCCATGCCAATGGGGGCATATGATAAACAGAACTATGTTGATGACTTATTACAACCGTATAGAGTCACCTTCGGTTAGGATACAGAAAGGAACATGATAGCCATGCTGGTGTTTATTCTACCTGGATTATATCCTCATTTAAGCGAGAACACCGTATCCTCGGTTTTGCGTGTTTTTTCAAATGCCCGTCCTATCGTGATTCAAAACGAACGGGAGTCCGCAGCAATAATGAACGAAGCGCTGTCCGATAACCTGAATACGCCATGGTTCATGACGCTCTGTGCCGGAGATACTGTACAGCCCATGGCGAAGAAAGAAATCGAACGATGGCTGCAAACTTGCGCTGACGGCTCCGCTGGCTTTATACTGACTTCCGCAACCAAAACAGTCCAGCCAATAGCATTACACAAAAGACCTGTTCCAAACTTCCATACTCCCCGCGGCCCCCTGTTATGGCGTACGAGCATCGTGATGAAAGGACAGACACCGGGTTTTTCGAGCAATGATCAGCTGCCGTTCCAGAAATACGTGTTGATCGATAAGCAGGTCCAGCTAACCAGCCACTATGAATGGAAGGAAGTAGATTCGGACGGGATCTTATACCATCATCGCGCTGCCCCTCCCTGGATGAAGGAAGCAGAGGAATGGAACGCAATCTCTCCGCTTCTTCATGCTCCATCCCGCGTTCAGACTATAAATGAAAAACAAATCCCTCCTATAGTTACCATTGCGCTGTGCACATTTAACGATGGTGAATACTTGCCGTGGGCTATTCGCTCCGTATTGTCACAGACGATCACAGATTGGGAGCTGATCATAGTTGATGATCATTCAAGTGATGATACTCCAAGCATCCTGGCGGGATTACCGATAGATAAGCGTATAAATAAAGTGAGACTACATCAAAATCTGGGTAAGGCTCATGCCCTGAACTTAGCGCTACAAATGGCAAGCGGGGCCTGGTTTCTTGAGCTGGATGCCGATGATTGGCTGTCACCAGATATTCTGGAAGTTCTTCTACATGAAGCAAACAGGGAACCGAATGTTGGTGTATTGTATGCGAATCATTTTGAATGGGTCGAGCGTTTGAATAAACAGCTCCTTTACCAGGGGGTCCGAACTGGACCTTCCCGTTTGTCCGCGGAGCGACTCCTCGTAGAAGCTATGGCAGTAGCCCCAAGAATGTTCAATATCTCTGTAATCAAGCAGCTAGGAGGATGGAACACCTCAGTCCCGTTCGCAGGGCGTCTATACGAAGATATCGAGATGTTATCCAAGGTTTCAAGCTTCCATCCGGTTTACATTCCTAAACCGCTGTATCATAGAAGAATTAGGAGCTCAAGCATGACGCATCGGCATCTTAATCACTATGAGAAATGGAAGAACTCGATGAGCGATATTTTGAAATAGTTATTGCAAAGTTCCCCATCTCAAGTGAAGACTAAGGAAGTATGCGAACTAATGAAATATTATCATTGATGATGGTGACCTGCCTTGATGCTGGCAAATAGTTTGAGCTTACAACCTGAACTGTGATCAACGCGCCTGCTGCCGATAATAACTGTCCTTGAAGGAACTGATTGGCCTGGATAACCTCCACTGTCCTGCCAAGGAAAGTTGCCAGTATTTCCGAAAAATCCATCCACTCTTCCCTCCCTGTCCATCATTATTCAATAGATAAAACACTGCTCAACGGTATTATGGCAATACTTCCGTTAGGCTCCGAGATTTGAATATAATTGTCTCCAATAGACACCAATGAACCGAAAATCGAACCAGCCGGAGTTTCGATGGTTATTCGAGTATTCAGACGCGATCTTAAATAAGCAATGACATTATTCCAATCCGCATAGCCATAATCCTCCACTTGTTTCTGAAGAGCGTTTACCCGTATGGTAAGTCGTCTGAGCTGTAATTTGATTTGAGATATGCTATGAATCAATCTTCGACGCAACCGATTTAGCTTGCTCAGAACCGTTATCGGCTTTTTAGCACGCTTATGTTTTCTCTTGCCAACAATGAATTTGCAATCTTTTTGATGGCTTCGGTTCCAATATCTCCTCACACTAGCTGCCTCCCTCCATATAGTCACTGGTACAATATGTATAAATCCATCCAATGGAAACCTGAATAGCCAAAGATAAGAAAAGGGCCTACAACTATAGATCCGTATAAATTGTTGCAAGATATTTCAATGCGGGAATCATACATACCCATTTTGATAAAACCAATGCCGGATGGTGTTCTACCCATACAGATACATGGGGTGATACATACTTTGTTAAAGAGACAATCACACACGAGAGAGGAGGCTACTCTTGAATAAAATCACAAACAACCGGCGCAGATCTTCCACGAATCGCACGAGTCCCCGTCAGATTAAGCTTCGTAAATCAAACTATAAATTGTACAAAAAGAAACGGTCAGTTCAGCCGGTACCTCCGATTTTCCTATCACATACAACTCATCAACAATCCGTCACCCCTTTTGAATACGAGGCTGCCCCTGTCCCTGCTGGGCCCCGGGTAACGGAGATTTTTGCACCCGGGATAGCGCCGTTATACGACATTATTCGTTTTCCCGTCATTGATTGGCAATTCAGATGGCAGCGGCCGCAGCAATTATCCGAACAGTTCGCTCAACAGGGACATCGTGTTTTCTATGTAACCACGGAGATCATCGGTTTGCGCAAGGAAGAGGCTTCCAAAGAAGAGGTAGGACGTTTTGTCTCGATTAAGAACATCGATCGAAACGTATGGCTCGTTACTTTGTGCGCGCATAAACCTCTAAATCTATATAAAGATGAGATGAGCAGCTGGGATATCCAGTACCTAAAATGGTCTATAGAGCATGTACGAGACAAATTCGGGATATCCCAAATGGTATCGATTGTCGATTTACCGTTCTGGACTCCTCTTGTCACGGCCATGGAGCAACATCATATCGTGTATGATTGCATGGATCATCATGCGGGTTTCTCGACCAATGATCCTGCCATGCTCCATCAGGAGGAACGCCTGCTTCGGGTGGCCGGGCTTGTCGTAACGTCCTCACAGCATTTGTACGATTGGGCTATTGAACATAATCCATCCACGGTCCTTATCCGCAATGCCGCTGATATCTCTCATTTTTTAAAACCGCCTGAACAATCGTTGACGGAGCTGAAGTCCTTAAAGCAGCCGATTATCGGTTATTACGGGGCGATATCCGACTGGTTCGATATACGCCTGATCGAAACAGTGGCCAGAAACAGACCCGAATGGACATTCGTTCTGATTGGACACACCTTTGGTTGTGATACCACTGACGTCGAGAAGCTGGACAATGTCGTACTTTTGGGCGAGAAGCCCTATCATGAGCTGCCAATCTATTTACATCGATTTCAAGTTGCATTAATTCCTTTCATGAAGAATATGCTCACCAAGGCTACAAATCCTGTCAAACTGTACGAATATCTTGCGGCTGGAAAACCAGTCGTATCTACCGACCTGCCAGAGGTTGAAGCCGTTGCTTCCGATATGGTCTCCATTGCAGATACGCCGGATAAATTCGAACAGGCAATTCATGAAGCACTTCAGGAATCCGGTACCGAGCAGATCAAACGAAGGCAAGAATTCGCCCGTCATAATAACTGGGTTCAAAGATACCAGGTTCTAAACGACTACATTACACAGCATCTGTTTCCTAAGGTTAGCGTCATTATTGTCGTTCACAATAAATGGTCTTACACCGAGCAATGTCTCCGCAGTTTGCTGCAAAAGGGACATTATCCAAACCTGGAAGTTGTTATCGTCGATAATGCCTCGACGGATCAAACTTCTTTTCACCTTAAAGCTCTTAACAACCCGCTGGTTAAAGTTATTTCGTCTCCGGAAAATCTTGGTTTTTCCGCAGGGAACACACTCGGATGCCTGGAATCAACAGGTGAGTATATGATTTTGCTTAACAACGATACGCTAGTACCTGATGGCAGCTGGATTACCCGATTGCTCCGGCCATTTCACGAAGACCCGCAAATCGGAATGACGGGCCCGATGTCCAATTATGTGGGTAATGATCAAGCGTTGGATCATTTCATCGGCGACGCGGTATACGGTGCCGATGTTCGTTGGTTGCATGATTTCTATAAGCTGTACCATGAGAAAATCAGATATACCGATTTGCTTGGATTCTTCTGTGTTGCCATGAAGCGTAGTGTATGGGATAAGGTTGGTTCCCTTGATCCGGCCTATGGAATTGGCATGTTCGAGGATGATGATTACTGTGAACGGGTGCGCAATGCAGGTTACCGTCTGGCTATCGTCGAAGATGCTTTTGTATATCATTACGGCAGTGCCACCATTAAAGAACTGAGGCCCCAAGCATACGATTCGTTGTGGGAAAAGAACAAGGCATACTACGAGCAGAAATGGAACAAAACCTGGAGATTGCCGAAAGGTCCTCACAGCCTGTTTCATTTGGCGGATCATCCGCAGGAAATCGCCAATCGGATTCATGTGACAGGGAAGAAGTTCGCTTTGGTTCTGGGTGATAAAGTATGGGATGCCCACTCCAAACGCTGGCAGAAAATCGTCATGGGATTGACGGAGGATGAGGACTTGTATGTCATCGTATATGCGCATGAATACCACGGCAAACCGATAATCGGAACTCGCAAGGTGGGTCCAAGACTGTATTTCACTAACCGGATCGATTTATTCTCTCAAGTCACATTTGATCATGTAATATACTGCGGTTCAACCGATGTTTACCCCTACCTGCGTTCCGACCATTTTGTAGCGGATTCGCTTTGTTATCATGATCATCGGCTCAAAGCTCTTCAATCCAACTTGCCCGATATCAAGGTGTTTGGGGATGCTCTTGTGACTCATACCGTACGTAATGTCATGTCTCTTACAAGGGATATATCGACCGTATAGTATAAAACGGAACTCCCTAAATAACTGGAGAATAAAAACCCATCCATGCTTCTGAAGTTCGTTCAGAAGCATGGTCATGGCGTTTAATTTGAATGAGGCTCTTTTGCCATTTTCTTTAAGTAACGCCGAATGACTTCTGGATGACGACCTTGAAAGGGAGTTGTGGTTATCTCGTATTCCGAATGCTTAAAACTCCAATCTGGCACGCCTTCGTTTTCAAGTAAATTAACGTCTTTTCTCCGGTTGTCATTAAATTTGATCTTACGTCCCAAAGCATAATGATAATGGTATATATTCACATCGCTTCGCCCTCTTGGAATACTCCATATGCTCTGCCCTTCTGCCGCCTCAAGCGTGCAATGATGCTTCTCATTACGATAACGAATCCCTTTATTCGCCCTCCACATTCTCGTTATATCATTGGACCATCGCTCATCCCCTGGGCTATTCACTCGAATGGTCCACGGATCTCCCCAAAAATTGACGAATGGGAACTGGTAAATATCCACGTCAGCGTTGGCCATAAGCTCCGGCAGCGCTTCTTGAAAACGATCATCCATCAATTCATCGATATCCAGATTCATAATCCAGTCTCCCTGAGCTTGATCGATCAGGAAATTACGTACTTGGGATTCATTCCAATCATCGGTGTAAGGCATTCCATTTTGCTGCAAACGAAACAACCGGATTGGATAACGATCCTGCAAGCGCTCAATATGCTTCAAAGTGCCATCTGTGCTTCCTCCATCGACCATAATGATTTCATGAGCAAAACGGCTCACGCTTTCTATATATAAGGGGACAAACGTTTCTTCATTCAAAACCGGTACAATGACCGACAGCTTCATGGAATATCCTCTCCTTCCTGTTCTGGCCCTTACGCTTAACCTCTGCCGATCAGTTTGCGCATAGACTGAACATCCCCCCTTGCCTCCTTGTATTGTTTGTACAAGGCATAGTTGGTTTCATAATGGGGATTGCCTTCTGGTCCAACAAACGGGTGCCAAAAGTGCACCATTTCACCGTCCAATCGAACGTGGGTACCGATAAGGGTGTCCATTGCGTATGCGAAGGCCTCATCCTCCCCGCCCCAGCCGATAAACCGTTCATCATATCCCCCCACCGCATCAAACGCATTTCGTTTTAATGCATTCAACCCTCCCAGATAATAAGCGCTGTTCTCATCTCTATTTCCCAGTATCGTTGGGATCGGCCAATCCGCTGTTTGAGACAGGATCATTTGCGAGATGTCCTCCGGCAGCCGTAATATACGACTGAAGGGGATAACCCATTGACGATCATTCACGTAAGATATCGTTTCCAGCACGAGGTTGGGATCATATACGATATCACAGTCGGCAATCATGAATACATCTCTGGTTGCTTGGCGGGCTGCGCGGTTAATGGCTTTCGACCTGCTGAATGGATTACCGGAGACCTCACCGATGCATACTTCTATGCCCGGCATCGTCCGTGAGTAGAAATCCAGCGCCCACCTAAGCGCAGCATCCCTCGGCCCGCCTTGATCCGACTGGTAGGGAATCAGAACGGAAACTTGGTCAAACATCTTTTTCTTCCTCCTCACCTGCAGAGCTTGACTAAATTTGAAACAAAACGCGGAGCCATCGGCTCATCGCATGGTCGATCCTCCAACCTGACTCTATATGACTCCTGCACCTTAACCCGATTTCTCGAAGTTCATCCGTCCGACTTCTCCAATGGTTAATCTTGTGTATAAAATCTTCGGGAGAGTCACTATCCAATATCAGTCCATGGGCAGCCGGATGAGCTGCATCTTTTGCATTACCGACATTCGTGGAAAGAACGGGAACCCCGCAAGCATACGCTTCCAGCACAGTAGCCCCGCTTCCTTCATTGGCTCCCGTGTTCAACAACAAGTTCAACTTATGATAAAAACCCGGCATGCTTTCGTAAGTGTGAGCACCGGAAGTTTCGATAAAAGCGATTCCTTCGTCACTCTTGAAATGCTCTTTAATTCGCATATACAAAGTATTGTAGTTTTTAGAGGTTTTCGAGGGATCTCCGGCCCATCCGATCACGAATGGAGCATTGTCTATTCGAGCCATAGGCAATGGCTGAAACAATTTGTCATCCACGAAATGACCGATATACTCCACAGATGTGTTCGGCGCTACAGCCTGCAAGATGGAGGCCAGTCTCCGATTTATAGCGCCCAGCTTTCCGATTCTAGGAAGGACCAGCCTGAGAAAGTCAGGATCGGGAACGAGTTCATCCTTCCATTCCCTATAGGTTTCGTAGTGTTTACTGAAGTAATAATAGGAGACGGCTGCCGCTGAATCGATGCGGATATTCTTGAAAACGCAATAAGCCGCAATGCCAAGACACATGGCGGATATGTGATCATATTGGTGATTCAACTCTCCACTGCTTTTGTGTTCAAGATAGAGATCCAATTCGCTCATAGACATGAGGTCCAACGATGGATGATATTGCTGAATAACCTTGGCATTCTTACCCAGGATCCACCAGGGCACGTCATAGATCAGCAAGTGCCTTCCCATAATGTCGACCTCCTTATCCGCTCGTAATAGAGTATATTCGACTCCTCCCCGACAAGTTTGCAAGACCATGCAAAATGATGAATACGTCCATCATTAACAATAAAAAGCTGCCCATGGCGTAGAATGAAACCTACACTAAAGGCAGCCGTATAATTCCAATGAATTTGACTGATAACTAAACTTTTTTATCGATAATATGTTCATTGGCACGGATCTCTTGAATTTCTTTTCTCAATGCTCTCATCTCTTGAAGCATGGCATCCATTCTAATGATGATTTTGGATGAATTGATGGCGTAACGAATAACAATGGTGGAAACTACGATACTTATCACAATCATGAAAATCTCTACAAAATCCATTTAATCAAGAACCTCCGTATTATGATGGCTGAATGAATTCCTTAAGCAAGCCCTGCATCATGGCAAAAATCAGTTCGGAATCCTGCAGCTTATTCTCCTTTATCCCGCGCCAGCAGTCCGTGACGCTCATACGTACCACGTCAATGCGCTCGTATCCCTCGAGCTGCTGGCCGGATTGGCTTATTACCTCATCGGTATAATAGACATGTGCGATCTCGTTGCACCTCCAGGACGCCGGGTACAGCTTGCCTAGGTAGTGAAGCTCACCGCAGATGAAGCCTGTTTCCTCCAGCATTTCACGTCGAGCCGCCGATTCCAGGTCCTCTTCCTCGCCTACGCCGCCGCCAGGCAGCTGAATAACGTAATCATCCACGGCCGCTCGGTATTGACGGATCAGCAGCAGCTGATCGCCATCCTTTGCCAGAACAACAACGGACACATAATTTTCCTTGGTATAATACACTTTGCCTGACGTTTCCTCGTAAATCGATATTCCGTTATGGCGGATCAATAACTCGCTATTTACCATACGGGCAGGTGCTCCTTTTCAAGACGGTTGGTCATTTCCTCCCGTCGAATTCTTCTTTCAGGATGGAGAATAAATAGGAATCATGATAACGGCCCTTAAACCATAAGTGCTGCCGTAGATGCCCCTCCTGCTTCATTCCGATGTGACGCATGACGCTAGCAGACCCGACGTTTCCCGGCCGACAGGTGGCATAGATCCGGTTGACTCCCAGTTCCTCGAAGCCGAAGCGGCACATGACCCTAGCGGCCTCGGTAGCATAACCCTGCCGCCAATAAGCGGGATTCAGACAGTATCCAAGCTCTGCATTCGTATCGGATCGATGAAGCCCCACGCCTCCGATCAATTGGCCGCCATCCTTTAATACGATCGCCAGCTCGTAGCTGTCACGGGGGCTCTGCTCTATCATTCGGCGGATTTCCCCTACATACTTCCATGTATCTTCTTCCGTATTGGGTCCCCACATCGTATACTCGGTCACTCTTGGATCTGAAGCATAGGCATGAATACTCGCAAAATCCTCATCCCGGAAATCGCGGATCGTCAGTCTAGGGGACTCTAACTGCATAGGTACCTCACTCCTTCATGAAGCCTCCGGCACAGGCGGAGGTGATTTTTTCCAATTATACCACGCTGTATGTCGCAGATAAAAAAAGAAGCCGGGCAGCCTATCCCCCAAGCTTCTTTCAATATCTCACATTAAGAAAATCCTTCCAGTTTCTTCTCCTTGTCATGCGTTTTGAACTTATGAATATAACGGGAAAGCACGCCATGTCGCGGAGAGGACAGAAAGCTGATGATAAATACGATTCCGGTTGCGAATGCCATGGATCCCGAAATGGAGGTGTCCAGCCATACCGCGATATAATAGCCCATAAATGCCGATATGACGCCAAAGGCCCCGCTTAGCGCCAGCATGATGGAGAGTTTATCGGTCCATAGATAAGCAGCCGCGGCAGGCGTTATTAACATAGCCACCACCATGATCGCCCCCACGGCATCAAAGGAGGCCACCGTTGTGATGGAGACGAGCGACATGAACACATAATGCATAAGCACGACGGGAATGCCGATGCTGGCCGCAAGTGCCGGATCAAAGGAGGTGATCTTCCATTCTTTATAGATTGCCAGGATCACGATAAGCACGACCAAGAGAACGGCTGCCAGCATAAAGGTCGCTTTCGGTACCTCGCCTAGAAGCGGAACGTGCATCACATCCCATGGCACAAACGTGATTTCGCCCATGAGCGCATGCTTTGTATCCAGATGGGCGTTGCCAACTTGGGTCGCAATCAGGATGACGCCGATGGCAAACAAGGTTGTGAAAACAACGCCGATGGATGCGTCCTGCTGTACGCCCCGGGAATGAAACCATTGAACCAGTACCGCCGTCAGCAGGCCGGCTATGATCGCACCGACCAGCATATGCGGACCGCTGAGTTCTCGGGTGACGATAAACGCCGTGACGATGCCGAGCAGCACGGTGTGGCTGATGGCATCGGCCATCATCGCCATTCGGCGCAGAATCAGGAACACGCCGACGATGCCGCAGGACAATCCGACGAGCGAGGCTGTGAGTAAGATCCATGCGGTATAAGTCATTGATTGCTCCCCCTCTCGGAAATCCGGGGACCAAGAACGGTTTGACTGCCCGCGTCCCTATGCTCTTTTTTCTGGGAGCGGAGCTGCAGAGCCTGAATCAGAAGACCCTTCTCTGCGCCGAAGACCAGAGAGATCGTGAACAACACGGAGGAAGCTACAACGATAAAGGGCCCTGTAGGCCATCCTTTTCCCAGAGTGCTCACGAGTGTACCGACAAACCCGGCGCCGCCTCCAAATACAGCCGACAGAATGACCATCATTTTGAAGGATTGTGTCCAATATCTTGCACTGACGGACGGAATGATCAGCATGGCCGCCATCAATATGACGCCGACGGCCTGAATGCCGATGACGATGACAAGAACGAGCACACCCATATAGAGGGTATTCATCAGTCTGCCGTTCAGCCCTAACCCCCGGGCAAAATCGGGATCAAACAGAAATAACTTCCATTCTTTAAAACCAATCGAGACAACGAGAATGACCAGAACAGCCAGGATTAGCATCGTAACCACATCCTTGCGAACCATGGATGCCGCCTGCCCGAAAATAAAGTTATCCAGTCCGCTTTGATTCCCGCCGCCCGTACGGTTCACGATCGTCAGCAGCATAATGCCCAAACCGAAAAACACGGATAGTATCATGCCCATCGCCGTATCCTCTTTAATGCGGCTGGAAGTCCGAATCCACTGGATCATCCAGGCCCCGATTAAAGCGCTGGCGGCTGCCCCGAGAATCATGACCAGCAGGTTCTTGCTTCCCGTCAAAGCGAATGCGATCACGACACCCGGCAGCGCCGCGTGAGACAATGCATCGCTCATCAGGCTTTGCCGCTTCCAATAGGCAAGACAGCCGATCATGCCGGCTGCCATGCCCAGGATTAACGTGCTTAACAGTACCCACTGTGTGTTCGGCGACAATAATGAATTGAGCATGCTTTACGCCTCCTTCATCCAGCGAAGCGAACCGCCGTATGCACGGTAAACTTGATCCTTCGTGAAGACGTCTTCCGTCTTCCCGTGCGCAATGACCGTACGGTTCAACAGCAGCACATGGTCGAAATAATCTTCAACCGTCTGCAGATCATGATGGACCACCATCACGGTTTTGCCCGCCTTTTTCAGATCCTTCAGGGTTGTCATAATCGCCCGCTCGGTTGCGGCATCGACTCCAGCTAACGGCTCATCCATGAAATAGAGATCGGCATCCTGAACGAGCGCCCTTGCGAGAAATACGCGCTGCTGCTGTCCGCCGGAGAGCTGACTGATCTGCCGGTCGGCAAAGTCTGCCATGCCCATCTGATCAAGCGATGCCATCGCCTTATCCTTATGGCTCTTGTTTGGCCGTTTCAGCCACCCTACCCGTCCGTACAAACCCATCATGACGACATCCAACGCATCGGTCGGGAAATCCCAGTCCACGGACCCCCGCTGCGGCACATAGCCGACGCGGGTTTTCGTTTGGCTTAAGCTGGACCCGAAGAAGGAAACATTCCCCGACAGTTTCGGATGAAGCTCCAGCATGACTTTAAGCAAGGTGGATTTGCCGGCGCCGTTCGGCCCGACAATGCTGGTTAGCGAGCCCTGCTCCACGCTGAAGGACACGTTGTGAAGCACTTTATTTTTTCGATACGATGCATGGAGATCTTGAACTTCAAGTACAGACATCTTATTCACCACTTCCTGTTAACGCATGATAGATTGTTTCGACATTATGACGGTACATTCCGATATAAGTGCCTTCCGTCGTTCCCGTCTCGCCCATGGCATCGGAGAAGAGCTCGCCTCCAAGCTTAATGTCCAGCCCTTTCTTGGCAGCTCCTTCAATGACGGCATTGATCGATGCCGGGTTGACGCTGGACTCGACGAATACGGCAGGCACCTTGTGTTCCAGCAGTAGGTCGATCGTGCCGTTAATATCCGAGAGGCCGATTTCATCCTCAGTGCTCAGGCCTTGAAGGCCGACGACTTCCAGACCATGCATACGGCCGAAATACCCAAAGGCATCATGAGCGGTAACCATGACCCGCTGCTCTTCCGGTATTTGCCCCAGCTTATCCTTTGCCTCCGCTTTCAGCTCATCCAATTGCGCAAAATACTTCTGCTTGTTCTCTTCAAAATAGTCGGCATCGGCGGGAGACAGCGACTTCAGCTCTTCCACTGCAGAGTCCAAGGAGGTCTTCCATAGATCGATATCAAACCATACGTGGGGATCGGTCGCCTGCGTGTCATCCTGAAGCAACCGATCCTTCGGGATGGCGTCCGCTATCGCCAGCACGGGTTTGTTTTTTCCGATCTGTTCGAAGATTTCCGTCATATTGCCTTCCAGATGAAGTCCGCTATAGAAAATAACATCCCCGCTATCCAACTTCTTGATATCGCCTTGTGTGGCATTATATAAATGCGGATCGACGCCAGGTCCCATCAAGCTCAGCACCTCCACCCGATCTCCTCCGATGACGGAGATGGGTTCCGCAATCTGTCCAATAGTGGTTACCACGCGTATTTTCTTGTCGGCCTGCTCGGTTGCCGCTCCGCTCTGCTTCGCTTCCCCCGATGCGCATGCGGATAATACCAGCAACAAAACCAGAATGGCTGCCCCCATGAATATCCTGCCTCTACTAGTCCTCTTGTTCTTCATCTTCTTCTCCTCCACTCCAAATAAATAATGAGTCGACCATTCTAATGTAAATGAAAACCTCGTCCTGCCGTCGTACAATTGTTTTGCATTAATGCAACATTAATTCCTATGTACAAAAAATAATCCATCTTTAGGTTTTTGTCAATGTTATTTTATAAATTCGTACACGCGGTATCTCATTTCATTTCTTCAAAAGCTTGATTTAATCCATAATATCCGAGCAATCAGGATCTATTTTTCGCATAGGAAAAATATTTAGCTGTATTTAAATATTTTAATAGGCTAGGATTTCATTCATGTTCAATGCACAAAAAAAGACGACTTCTCGTCAAGAGAAATCGTCTTTTTTTCATATGGTTTGATCAATCACAACCCTTGGGTTATCCAAAAAACCGAATGTGCGCAAACTTGGTTTTTAAACGGTCGAATTTCTTCCTGCTATTGCTGCGGTTATCGGGCAATAGCTTCACATCGGCCAAAGCACCGATGGTTTCTACCACCTCGTCGATTGACAGATGATCGGTATCGATATGACGCTGGAACACTTCATTCGAGAATCCGCTCATGCACCGATCGATTTGCTGCGCTGCCCACGAATTCGCACCTTCCCCTCGGCTCCGCAATCGTCTTAGCAGGACTTCCTTGGAAGCACACAAGGTGAAATGCCGGACAACAACGCCATCCCGTCTCAGGTTCCCAACGATTTCATCGAAATATGACGCGTTTGATATGGTCATCGGAGCAATGATCAATTGATCGGATTCCTGGTCCATATACTTGAACATGGAGTAGTTAAACTCCCTCCACATCGGATAATGCTGAAAATCATCGCGTGTGGCATCCTTCGGAAGATTATCGCGAATGAAATAACCTGCATTCTCCGGATCGTACACGCACGAGTTCGGTATTCTTCGCTGCAGCTCATGCGCAGCCTGGGTTTTGCCCGAGCCGAATGCACCGTTCACCCAAATAATCATAGATGAAAGTACCCCTTCCTTAACAGGGTTTTGCTTGTATCACATGTCGTCTCTTATGTAAAATTATGCTTTTCTCAGAAAGTCCGGCAATCGAGTCAACGTTTTTCCGTGATCGCGGACAAATCCATATTGTTCGTATAGACCATGGGCATCCCGCGTCGACAAGATGCCGAATAAATTTCGGTAGTCATCGCTGGTGGTAATCGTTTCGATTAACTTCTTTCCTATGCCATGCCCACGGTAAGACTCATCCACAAACACATCGCATAACCAATACACGGTTGCGTCGTCGGTCACGACCCTGGCAAATCCGATCTGCCGGTTGTCGATATAGGCGCCAAAACATGTTGAGCCCTCTAGCGATTTCTTAATTTTTTCATCGGAGCGTTTGTTAGCCCAATAGCTTTGACGCAAAAAATGTACAATGGCATCCATATCCAGGAGGGAAGGGTCGCTGCTTATCAAAATCCGCTTCAGATCGATGTCCATCATCACACCGTCAGTTCCTTTTACCGGAGCCAAATGCAATCACGTAATTGTCCGGATCCTTGATCGCAAAATCCTTCCACACGCCCCAGTCTGCTTCCATGAGCACAGGCTCTTGTACCACTTCTGCCCCGCGAGAGGTTAGTTCTTCATACAACTCGTCTAATTCGCGGTGCGTATCCACATAGGCGTATGTATCCCAAGGCGTCTGTTGATCCTGGCCTGGCGGATTCGGGTTAACGTCCGTCATCGTTGCCGCCTGAATCAGTTTGAAACCTAGCGCAAAATCATCCCTGACCGCCCAAACATCGTTCACTTCACAACCGAGCACCTCTTCATAAAACTGCTTGGATCGGGAAAGATCGGATACCAATCGAACTTGAACTGAGAATTGAATCCTGCTCATAAGATCATCTCCGGCTACTTTTCCTTCCATAATACAATCGTCCGACTCGCTTAACAAGAACTTTTCGTAAGTGCTGAATGCTAAGAATAAAATTCGATGGCAGGGTTGCCTGCATACGTGGTTTCCGAATATTCGCCCGCCTTATATTCCGAGATGATCGTTGTCCAGAAGTTTTGCGCCGGCAGATTTTTTTCCAACCAAGCGATGCTCCACTTCCCCTTGAACCATTCGAATACTTGGAATGCCGCCTGTTTGCCGATACCCTGCTTGCGGTATTTCTTAAGAATAAAAAATTCTGCCATGGAGTAACCGGGATCTGAAAGATCTGATGCTTCGATTTCCCTCACCAACACAAATCCGGCAAGCTTCCCGGATACTTTGACAAAGTAAGGGTGGCGTCCCTCTTCGGTCCAGTAATGGTCTACATACTTATAATCGTAAAGACCGTACTCGTTAACGTCATTATCGCTGTCATCCTCATACGGACTCATATCGTATTGATATAACTCCATGAGGCTGCGCAATACGCTCTTCTGTTCATATGAAATCCTTGCAAGTTTCACATTCTCACCTCTCATGCCATCTCAGCATTTTTATAATTTTAACGAAACACCCTATTCCACATTCTATGTAACCATCCTGCCAGTTATATGTGAAGACGGCAATGGTCATACCATCTACTGGTCATAGACTAGCAATTTCCATCTATTGCTGAGCCATTCAATAGCTTGTAAAATATAACAGTTAATATATCACACATAGTTAAGGAGAGAAACCCATGACGACAGTCCAACAGCAAGCGGCCAAGCGAGCCATGATCGAATGGCTGGCAAATGAACGAGAGCTTGGACATAAGCCCAGCAAAATCGAATTAGCCGGAGAATTCAATCTCCATGGCATGCATTACTACATATTTAAATATAAGAAATCCATGCTTGGTAAATGGCTGGTTGGCGTGTGCGGCGGTTATGAACATGCCTCGGACACCGAGCATTGCGGTCATGTATTCAGTGAGATGCAGCCTTATCATCCTGCCACCGCGGAGGAGGAAGCGATATCCATGGTCAATATGATCCGGGAGTATTGGATGCAGCAGGCGGCGCAGTATGAATCGGCGGAGAATCCAGAGGATGACGCGACAGACAACCAAACGTCATCCGGCATATTCAACGGCTTCGTTCTGTTGAACTCGCCAGAATGCGATTTGGAGCAGATCCAAGCCAATCTTCTGCGCGATTGGAGCATCTCCTGCTCCCCGGAAGACGGCAGCGCCGAAGAGGAGAAGGAAGGCATGCTGGTCTTTGAGGCGGAGGGCTGCATGATTGCAGTCAGCTTCATCAATGCCCCGGTGCCGGATGGCGAGGCCGAGCATTACGCTCAAGGGAACTACCTGTGGCCCGAGGCCGCCGAGGTCACCCAAACCCATGTTGCCCAGCTTATTCTGGCCGTGCTGAAGCGCTCCGCGTCTCCGCTGGATAGCGGAAAAGTGTACGCCAAACTGGCGGCCAGCTGCCTGAAGCTGCCGAATGCCGTCGGGCTCTACTCGTCCGGCACCGTATTTCAGCCTGAGTTCTATATCGATATGGCCGAAACGATGAAGACCGAAGATCTGTTTCCCCTGTTAAATCTCGTATATTTTGGTTTAGTTGGCACCGAAACCGGAATCAACGGATATACCTATGGGCTCAGAGCCTTCGGCAAGGATGAGATCGAGGTGCTGGACAGCCAGGCGACCCCTGCCGAGCTCCGTGAATTCCTGATGGACATTGCTTTATACATCGTGGAGCAGGACGTCACGCTAAGGGACGGGGAAACCATCGGCTTCTCCGCGGAACAGAAGCTTCCGATTACCCGATCCGAGGGCGTGTATCTTCCTGATGACACTCTTAAAATCAAGTACTGAGATTATCGAATCAACTCTCCGACAAAGCACGCCTAGCCATCGATATGGACTTGGCGTGCTTTTTATATTTTCCCACGACTACGACTTTGTTGACGGCTTCCACTCCATTGACGGAATTTGCAACTGGCATACGCTGGGCGGCCGCTATCATTTTGCCAAATTGCTCGATTTTGCTATAATAGAAATTGCATTAAATCTATATTTAATGCAATTTCTGTTCTAAACGATTGGACGGGTGTGAAGCGATGAACTATACCGAAGTTTTTGAGCACTATGAGCGGGAAATGAAGCTGTTTCTCTCCTATATGAAGGATCGCGAATACGCCAAGGATACACAACAGGCCTATCTTCATGATATCAAGCACTTTCTGAACAGCCTTGAAGGGAAACCCATCACGGATATCACAGACATTGATGTGATGTATTATCTGACGCAGGTGCGGGAAAGCGGTGCCGGCGCACGATATCGAAATCGCTGCCAGTCCGCCATCCGTCTCTTCTATAAAGTCATGATCCGTTTCAAATTGGCGAGCACCAATCCTGCCATGGATATCGAAAAAGCCAAGGTGGAGAAAAACCGTCAGCCTACTTATCTTCAAAAGCCGATTCTGGATGCTTGCCTGAGCGGGATTGAAGGAAGATATAAAATTCGAGACGTGACCATCATTGCGCTTATGGCTTATGCGGGTCTTCGGGTTAGCGAGATCGTGAAGCTGAATGTATCGGACTTTGATCTGGAGAACTCCAGCATCGGAGTGCTGGGTAAAGGCAATAAATGGAGGTACATCCCCCTCCCCGCCGAATTGAACAAGCTGCTGCAAATGTACCTGGAAGAACGGATGGCACCCAGAAGCTCAAAGGATAACGCCTTCTTCGTATCGCAGTTTCGGCGCAGAATCAGTAAACGCATGGTGCAGACGATAGCCGAGAAGACGTTTGAGGCGATGACCGAGCAGTTTCCGCAGTTATCCGGGCAATCTCTATCCGCTCATAAGTTAAGACACTCCTTTGCCACCGAGCTGCTGCGCAACGGAGCTGATCTGCGTGCTGTGCAGGAGCTCCTCGGACACGAGGATATATCCACCACGCAGATTTATACCCATGTGCTGGATGAGACTAAAGAGCGCGCCATGAACAAAATCCGACCGGCGATCCCCCTTCTCTTCTCGACTAAGTCGTAAAGGAGTTGCAAAAACTCTTATTTAACCGTGTTTGTTTATCGCTCCACATTCTACCTGCACATGAATATAGCAGCCACCCTGGTGGCAACAATTTCCCATTCCCCAGACTCATATGCACGCGAAAAAGCCCCCATTCACTAGGGGGCTTTCCTGCAAATATGATGATCCTGTTACGCCTGAATGAACAGGCTGAACTCCTGGCCATTTTTGACCGGTTCCTGTGCCATGGTGTAGCCGTGCTTGACGACTTCCTCCGGCACGTTCCGAAACGCGGACGGACAGTCTGAAATGACCTGAAGCATTTGTCCTTTTTTCATATCACGCAGCGTTTCGAGTGTATAGATGACCGGGTAAGGACAAGATTCCCCCCGGAGATCCAGAGTAAAATCAACGGACATGGGTTGCATCCCCTTTCTTGAATCCTACGCCGAAGCGGTAGTTTTTTTGCCAGTACGCGGCGACAGCGAATCCGACCCCGAGTACGATGAGCGTAACCGTCAAAGCAGCCGCCGGACCCATGGCGGTGATCAGGTTGACAGGCGAGCCGCTCTTCACAAGCAGATCGTATACCCCCATGTGATCCCAAGCGTATGCTAATGCGGTAGCTCCTACAATGTTACCGATAAACACAGGCAAGAAGACAACCTGTCCTTCCATCAAACGGTACATCATGCCGGTTTCGCAGCCGCCGGCCATGACGATGCCCAGACCGAACAGCAGTCCGCCAATCAAGGTGCTGGGAGCGGCAATTTTCGTAATCGGCTCTAATCCGTACACAAGAATAATGACCAGCGTGGCGACGGAACTGACTGCCATGCCCAAAGTGATCGCTTTGGTCATCGTGGCCCGGCCGCTGATCCACAGATCACGAAAAGCGGAAGTGAAACAGATCTGCCCTCGTTCAATCAAGATGCCGAACGCTGCGCCGAATAGGGCGGCGGTCCCCAGCATGGTGCGCCCCGTTGCATAGAAGCAGACAATCAGCGCGAGGTAAGTCAGACCGAGTACCGCCCCAAAGAGCGGTTGCCGGTTTTTACCCTGTTTAACGCTCGGCAGGCTGCCGCCTTTTTTCAGCACGGGCTTGCCTTTCCACCACCTTGTGTTGACCAGCTTGGCACCCAGGAAAGTGCCTGCCCCCGTAGCCACGATGAAGATCCAGGCATGAAGCGAGAACTGAGGCACACCGGTAAAAAAGGCAGCGAGGTTGCAGCCCAGGGCCAGTCGGGCTCCGAAACCCGCGATGATGCCTCCGGCAAACCCCTGTACATACCGCCGCTTCTGTCTCGGCATGCGGATCTTGAAATTGCCGCTTAGCAGAATCGTAATCAGGGCTCCGATGAACATGCCCCAGACGATCCATCCGTCGGTCCGCGTCCAGGTCGTGCCGTTCATATGGACAAGGTCGAAGTACGCCCAGCCGGAAACATCCACCCCCACGAATTCCAGAAGATGCCCGCCCAGACGGGTGAACTCACCGGTTACGGCCCAAACCGTATGGGTGATACCGAAATAGACGGCGCTGAGAATACCGGCCATAGCCATAACCAGATAGGGGCTCCAGTAGTTCCCGAACCATGTTGAATATAATTTTTTCACCTTGCTCAATAACTCCTCTACCAGAAAATTCACGATCCTGATCGATCATAAAACCCACAAATTTCATTTTACTATAAAATCCTCGCTGCGGGAGGGAAAGATTCAACAAAAAAAGCCGCGAAATTCGCGGCTTCATTTGCTTGCAAATGGCGAGTTTTACAAGCTCGTACACGTTCACAGCGGCGGGTGTTCCACTCCCATTTGTATCCACCCTTCCTTTGAAGGACCATATACCGCCGGGATCTTCAATCCCGCTTGTCGCATCAGAACGGTAACCTGTCCCCGATGGTGGACAATATGCTTGATCAATCCCATGAAGATGGTAGCATTGGATTCCTGACGACCGAAAGCATTCTGAACCTGCGTTAACGTCTCATCCGTCCATTGTTCTTCAACTGCTTTTGCTGCGTCGGAACTTAGAAGCTTAAACGTCTCCGCGATTTCCTTCGCCGCGGGTACTTCTGCTGAATTTGGTATCTGCTCAATGACAAGGCCAAATTCAGACAAATACTCAGGAATATTCGTTACGAAGTGCCATGCAATCCTTCCGAGCGTCCTCCCTTCAGGATATACTTGCTGCTGTAAGGATTCATCCGTCAAACTGTCTAAAATCCTTTGCGTTAGAGCGGCTTCGTCCTTCCATTCCGTGATGAAATCGGCAACGGTTCTATACATGATAACCCCATCCCTCCTTGAGAAACTCGTTCTCTGCTTGGTAAAATCGGTTACACGTTCCTTCCCCCCGAGAGAGGAAATCGGATGACGTGCTCAGATCAATCATAATCGCTAATAGTGACAAGTATTGTCATCAATAGATGAATTTATTTCGCGATCTTTGGAAGCGAGACATTGGCTTCGACGACCACTTTCCAATTGCGATTACAAGAAGCCGTTATGAACCCACGTCCTGAAATATACTCCTCTACTAACTCTGCGGTATCGATGAGAATCTCGCGAATCACTTTCTTGCCCCGGAACATGAAGTAGTCTCCTCCTCCGCTTGCCCGGTAGCTGTTCATGACCACATCCAGCTCCTTCTCGTCCGGGAGGTCTACTCCGTTGTATTTCAGATTGATCACCCTGGATCCCTGAGGCTCCGCAATGTTTAGCGTATATTCAATGCCTTCCCACATGTCATAGTTATAATGCTGGGGTTTCGGCTCCAAATATGCCGGATTTACGGCAGGGCTCCCGTTCGGGCCGACCACGAAATAGCAGGCCGTCTGCTCCAGCGCGGCCCGGATGTCTTTGCCGGTCAGGCGCAGCACGACCAAGGTATTCGGAAACATGAAATTCGTAAGGATATCCCGCCTCGTAATGATCTCTCCGAAGCCCTTGGAAGATTCGCTTAGTAAAGCCGCGCAGGAAACGTTAACCCCCGCGAATTCAAGCTGCACGCGATGAATGAACTCGATAAAAGGATGCTCCGCAAGCCGGCAGGCTGTCGGATCGCTCAGGCTCATATTGCCGTGAACGCGTCCAATCGTTTCGTTGAGCCATGCCTGAGTCCGGTCTTCGAGGTCCCCGCTGGAAGAAAGCAGGTTCTTATCGGCCGCCGTCCCGTGCTCCGGTCGCAGCAGCTCGGCTCGTTTCTCCACGATGACCCAGCGTTCTTGTTCCCGAACGAGATCAACGCTGATTTTGCCGATAGCCTGGCCGTTGCAGCCGGGCTGAACGACCGCCACCCCATGCAAATGCGTACCCAGCAGGCGATGCTGGTGCCCGGTGATCAGCACATCGATGCCCTCTACCTCAGCACACATCGCATAGGCCTGATTTTCTCCCGTCAGATTTTCCGTCGGCTCCCCCGTCACCATATCACGCTCGAATCCGCCGTGGTATGCCACAACCATCACATCGGGCCGCTCTTCCCTTCGAATGCGCGGCACCCATTCCTTGACGGTTTCCAATGCATCATGGAATTCCAGACCCTGAATATGAAACGGGTTCTCCCATTTCGGAATATAGTGCGTCGTCACGCCTAGAACCGCAACCTTGATGCCGTTCAGATCCTTGATCAGGTAAGGCTGTCCGAAAGCCGGCTTCTTGCTGCCCTGCAGCCGGATGCCTGCTGACAGCCAAGGGAACACGGAACTTCGCACGACGTTGTCCACGGTTCCCATACCATAATTGAATTCGTGGTTTCCCAGCACAGCCGCATCATAACCAAGTCCATTCATAGCCGCAATCATGGGGTGTATTTCGGCATTGTTTTTTAATGAATAGGCAGCCAGCGGAGATCCCTGAATCACATCTCCATTATCAATCAGCAGCAAGCCCGGATGTCTGCGCCGTTCTTCACGGATCAGGGAAGCCAGCTTGCCAAGTCCGATATCCCGTTCGTCCCGGGTTCGGTAATCGGTTGGATACAGATGCCCATGCAGGTCGCTAGTAGCCAGCACGGCGATCGTTCTTGCGATCGTCGATTTCATGCCATCCCTCCTGTTCTTACCTTCTCCTTGCTATTCTATCAACCGAGATGCAGCTTTATATTAAAATTCCAAAACTTTACAAAGAGTTATCAATTCATTGACAGACCATTAACACTCCGTCCTTATAGTGAAGCAGGTAAGACAAAATACGTTATCTAAAAAACGGAGGTCATTGCTTTGAAAAAATGGATGAAATTCACGATGCCCCTGCTCTTATCCGTCGCTGTCCTCAGCGGATGCGGAGGGAATGCCGACACTGGCGGCAAAGCCGCTGCCAACGCGAGCCAGGAGAAACCGCAAGGTACGAATGCGGACAGCAGCCCAGCATCGGAACCGACCGGATACGTCCCGGAAAAACTGACGGTGCAATTCGTCCCTTCCCAGAATGCGGACACGCTTGAGGCCAAAGCTAAACCGCTAGAGAAGCTGTTGTCCGATAAAGTCGGTATCCCGGTAGAGGTCAGCGTATCGACCGACTATAACACCATCGTAGAAGCAATGGCATCCAAGAAAGTGGACGTAGGCTTCCTGCCGCCCACCGCCTATGTTTTAGCCAAGGAGAAGGGCGCTGCCGAAGTTATTCTTCAGGCCCAGCGTTTCGGCGTCAAGGATGAAACCGGCGAACCGACGGAAGAGCTTGTTGATTTTTATAAGGCGATGCTGATCGTGAAAAAAGACGCTGCCATCCAATCCGTGGCTGATCTGAAGGGAAAGAAAATCGCCTACCAGAACGTCTCGTCTTCTGCCGGCTATGTATGGCCGGCTGCGGTCTTGATGGATAACGGAATAGATCCGCTGAAGGATGTCCAGCCGGTTACGGTCAAAGGTCATGACCAGGCAGTCCTTGCCGTGCTGAACGGCGATGTCGACGCGGCAGCCATCTTCCAGGATGCCCGCAATGTCGTCAAGGGGGATTACCCGACCGTGTTTGAAGATACGCGCGTGCTGACCTATACCGAGAAGATTCCGAACGATACGATCAGCGTGCGTTCCGATATGAACCCCGAATGGGTGGAGAAGCTGCAAAACGCGTTTATCGAGATCGGACAAGACGAGGAAGGCCACAAAATCATATCCGAAATTTACACGCATGAAGGTTATGTCAAATCGGAAGACACTCAATTTGAGATTGTCCGGGAATATGGCGAAAAGGTAAAGACCGAGTAAAAAGATAAGGGACTGAAGGCCATGATTGAAATTCGCAATGTTTCAAAAACATACGCTAATGGAACCAAAGGATTACATCATATCAATCTGACGATCGGCCGCGGCGAGTTCGTGGCGATCGTCGGGTTGTCCGGTGCCGGTAAGTCGACCCTGCTGCGGTCGATGAATCGGCTTCATGACATTACCGAGGGAGAAATCGTGATTGGCGGCCAATCGATTACATCGGCCAAGGGCAAGGAACTGCGCCGCATCCGCCGGGATATCGGGATGATTTTTCAGAGCTTCAACCTGGTGAAGCGCTCCTCCGTGCTTCGCAATGTGCTGGCCGGACGCGTCGGCTACCATTCCACCCTGCGCACCCTATTGGGCCGTTTTCCCAAGCCCGATATGGACTTGGCCTTTCAGGCGCTGGATCGGGTAGGCATTGTCCAAAAGGCGTATGCCCGCGCAGACGAGCTGTCCGGCGGACAGCAGCAGCGGGTCGCAATCGCCCGAGTGCTGGCGCAGGAGGCAAAGATCATTCTGGCGGACGAGCCGGTGGCTTCCCTGGATCCTTTGACCACAAAGCAGGTCATGGATGACCTGAAACGGATTAACGCGGAATCCGATATTACGACCATCGTGAATCTTCATTCGATCGATCTGGCCAGGCAGTATGCTACGCGGATTATCGGAATGCGCGCCGGAGAAATTGTTTTTGACGGCCCCGTGTCGGACGCGACGGACGAGCGATTTACGGAAATATACGGAGAGCCATTCGGCAAGGATGGAATATGGGAGGAAACGGCGGTATGAAGATGGAACTCGACACGGCGCCATTCGAGCAACCGGGGCAGTCTCCCCTGCTCCGTCCGAAACCGCCTGGCAAACTAAAGCATTATTTAACGGCGGCATTCCTGCTGCTGCTGGTATGGGTCAGTGCGCTTCAGACGGATGCTACCTTCAAGGAGGTTGTGGAAGGTCTCCCGAACATGCTCGATCTGCTGCAGGAAATGTTCCCGCCGAGATGGAGCTATCTCGACAACATCTGGCAGGCGATGCTGGAGACGATACGCATGGCGCTGATCGGGACCACGCTTGGCGCCTTTTTGGCGGTTCCGGTGGCGCTGCTATGTGCAGGCAATCTGATCAAGAGCCGCTGGATCACTTATCCGGTCCGCTTTTTGCTGAACTTGGTCCGTACGATTCCGGACCTGCTGCTCGCCGCTTTTTTTGTCGCGATACTGGGACTCGGTCCACTGCCGGGAATCTTTGCCCTATCCGTCTTTTCGCTGGGTTTGATCGCGAAGCTCACCTATGAAGCGCTGGAAGCGATAGATCCCGGTCCGCTGGAGGCCATGACCGCAGTCGGTGCAAATCTGGCGCAGTTGATCGTGTATGGCGTCGTCCCGCAAATTCGGGCGCATTTCGCTTCCTTCACCTTGTACACGTTCGAAATCAACGTCCGTGCCGCTGCCGTACTCGGTCTGGTGGGGGCAGGCGGCATCGGTCATTATTATGAAGTAACGCTCGGCTTCTTCGAATATGACAAAACATGCATGATCATCATCTTCACCCTGATCGTGGTCCTGATAATCGATTACCTTAGTACGAAATTGCGGGAGAAATGGATATGAGCAAATCATGGAACGACGTCGTTCCCCAACCGAAAAAAAGCCGCCTTCGCTGGCTCATCTACGCCCTGCTTGCCGTTGTTTATATCTGGGCTTTCGCGGGCATTCCGTTCTCCGGGGTCAAGGAGACCGCCGGTCAGGTGACGAGGGCCATATTCTCCGGTTTGTTTTCGCCGGATTGGGATTTTGTCTACCTGCCTGGCGGAGAAGATCTGCTTCGGGGCTTGCTCGATACGCTGGCCATTTCCATATTGGGGACGGTCATCTCGGCATTGATCTGCATCCCGTTCGCTTTCTGGGCCGCAGCTAACATGAGCCGGACGGTATTCGCTTCCGGCTCCGGCAAAACGTTGCTCAGCTTGATCCGCGTTTTTCCCGAAATCGTGATGGCGCTGCTGTTTATCAAGGCGGTCGGGCCCGGATCTTTTGCCGGCGTACTCGCATTAGGCCTGCATTCCGTCGGCATGCTAGGCAAGCTGTTCGCCGAAGAGGTGGAGCAGATTGATACAGGTCCGACCGAGGCACTGATCGCCGCGGGGGCGACGCGGCTGCAAATGGTGCGATTCGCCGTACTGCCGCAGGTGCTTCCGGGTTTTCTCTCGTATATCCTTTACCGTTTCGAGATTAACCTTCGCTCCGCCACCATCCTCGGGGTCATCGGCGCAGGCGGCATCGGCACACCGCTCATTTTTGCGCTGAGCTCACGGAACTGGGACCGCGTCGGCATCATTTTGCTCGGCATCATCGTGATGATCACCTTGGTCGATTTCATTTCGGGATCGCTCCGGAAAAAGCTGGTTTAACCAAACCGTGAATAACTTTGGAAGCATCCTCCATACTAGGGAAGAACAACATATTTGAACCTAGGAGGAACCCTAATGCTCGACAACTTGGAAAGCGACTACGACTGCTCCAAAGCCGGCGACGATCTCCATCAACTTAAGCAAGAGCTTGCTGCGTTGCGGGGACAAGGCACTGGAGACTCGGAAACGCAGGAACGATTGAACCGATTGGAGAATCAAATTTCCTTCATCATGAACAAGTGCGACATTCACCATTAACGTGCAACCTCCCTCTTATATTCGAGATCTGTTATGATCTTGCCTATAACAATGTCACACCATTGATTTTGCTTGGCATGGATCTTCAAATCCCCTCCATGATTAAAAAAACCTCGTATCCGTGAAGGATACGAGGTTTTTAAGTTGTTCCTTGTTGACCAGCAGATAGAGTATCCTCTACTTTTCCACGTATTCCATAGTAAATTCATATCCAGCGCTTCTATAATAGAGTCTGCCGAGTCATTATTTTATCAACCAATATTAATTCCTCCAGCTTACATCGCCTTTGAAACTTAAAGTAACGCAGCGATCGTTTAAGAAAAAATAATCAAGAACCCGAACCTTTTTTCGATAGAGAGACAATATAGGGTGTAAGCTGCTTACCCAGGAGGGCCCTCTGAATGCAAAGTGAATATATGTTCCAATTACTCAAACAAATGAAAGACGGTGATCAACAGGCATTTCATGCGATGTATGATGCCACCTATCAGGATGTCTACCGGACCGTTTCTTTTCTGGTGGATCATCCGCAGGACCGGGAAGATGTCATGAATGAGATTTATATGCAAATGTGGACGTCGCTGGCCAATTACGATACGAACCGACCTTTCCATTTCTGGCTGCATGGCCTCGTCATCCGTCAAGTGCAAAGATTTCGAGTCAAGCGCTGGCGGAGATTCCGAATTTTCGAGCGCATTCGTGCCTTCGCCCGGGAAGAGTCGCATTGGGATCAACCTTCGGTGTTAATGGACGGGACGAACCAAATGATATCGCAGGCCATCCACAAACTGACGGATAAACAGCGAACGGTCATTATCCTCCGCTTTTTTCACGACTATACGCTGGAGGAGATTGCGACCCTACTCGATATTCCGCTGGGTACCGTCAAGTCCAGATGTCATGCGGGCATCCAGGCACTTCGAAAAAACATATGGAATCTCCCCCCGGAAAGGATGGAAAAGATCAATGACTATTGAACGCAAAATCCGAGAGCATCTGCGCAAAGAAGCAGAAACGTTGGATTGCCCTCAAGCCATTACCAACCGAATCGAGCAATCCTATACACAATATTTGCAAAGACAAAGGAGCGGAAAAACCATGAAAAAACGTTTTATAGCTGGAATAGTAGCAACGGCGATTTTGATTCCAACCGCAGCATTTGCTGCACCTACCCTGATTGAAATGCTGACCAGAACGCCGATGACCGCTGAACAAGTCAAGACGGATGAGATTGGCAAAGCTACCCTTGAGAAGCTGTACCGCGCATTTCCCGAAACCAAAAAGTTTGAGATCATCGATGCAAGCACCGTTCAAGGTGTCCAAACCAGCATCATCCTTCAGGAAAAAGGAGGAACCGGCAAAAAGATAGCCCTTCATACCAACAGTGTGACGGGTGAGATCGAACACGTGATTCAAGAGAATTGGGAGCCTAAGGAGAAGCCGCTGACGGCTTTAACCGAACAGGAAATCAAGTCGAAGGCCGATCATCTGATCCATGCATTATACGGCAGCATCGAAGCGTACGAGTTTGCTATGGAGCCAATGGAGAACCCGGATCAGAAAACGTTGATGCTGAATTACATCCAAAAGGGATCAACAGCCCCCTTCTACCAGGTACTGGTTCAGGACCATTCCATCAGTCTTTCGCTGATTGGAGGTGAAACATCGTCCTCAGACGATAAAGTAGAAGGTTTCTTCACTACGGATGGCAAGCCTGATTATTTTGCAGATGCCTTTTTGAATGACGACAAACTTTTTTCCTTACTCAACATGGGCCCGATTGAACTAAAGCAAGAATTAGCTAAAGGTAAATCCGTAGTGGAGATTGCAGCATCCAAAAATGTCTCGAAGCAGCAGGTTGTGGATGTCATTGCACAATCACAGGTTGACTTGCAAATCCAAAGTGAAGCGAATGGCGAACTTCCTGCCAACAACCTTTCAAATGATCAAATGTTAAAAGCTATTGAACCGAAAGTATTGCAAGTTATCGAATACAAATCGGTAACGCCTTCAAAGAAATAACTCATTGATCCAACAAAAAGCCGGATTCCTTCATAGAAGGAAAGCCCGGCTTTTTCATTGAATCCATTCTATGCACATTTTCGTTAAAGGGCTTGCCCCTCCTTTACTTCTTCGATAAATTCGCTAAAGGTTTCTGCAATGTCTTTGTACTCGGTATGATGCAAATAATGCTCTCCTTCAAGGGGTATTACTTTTCCGTGGTCAGAATCCTTTACCTGCTCTTCATGCAATGGAATCCAGGTTGGAAAGTCTGGATTATCCGCTTGTACAAAGAGAAGAAGCGGAAGATCTTTAGGGAAGGTTAAATCCTGAGCCCCTTTAAAATTAGAAGGAATATGCTCCATCTCGTTAAAAATCGTGGCGGTTAACGCGTTTTTATTCGTAATCAATCTCATTTGTTCTTTGGTATGGTCATCAAATGCTAGAGCAGCATAGGGATCGGGACCGAGCTTCATCATCAATCGCATAAGACCTGATTTTTTAAGAAACGCGAACTTTTTCATTGGGAATTTAACGTCCATGCCTGGTTGTGTCGGAACACTGCTATCAATGCCGACAAATGCGTTTACCTCGTTTGGATATTTGCTCACATAATCAATTCCGTAAATGCCTGCAATGGAATGGCCCATGAGCGTATAACGGTTAATATTAAGCTGCTGCAGAGCTTCATGGACTTCACTTACGATGTTATCCGTGGTTCGTTCTTTATCGGTTCCATCACTTAAGCCATAACCAAAAGGTTCAACGGCAACAACTCTATAAAATGGAGATAATTCATCGATCAGCAGCTTAAAATCAAGAGCGGGTGCTGCTGTTCCGGCACCTGGAAGGAGTACAATCGTTTCTTCGCCTTCTCCTTGAATATATACATTCATATTTTTGCCATCGACAGATACCTGTTGGCCATAGGGCTCGATTCGCTTCGCTTCGGAATGGCTGCTGATCACATTGCTGATATACACAATGCCCAGAAAAAGAAAGATGGCAATAACGATTGCTCCAATGATTTTTAGCAATATACTTCGTGCTTTCTCGGATTTCTTCCCGTTCCACGTATTCACTTTCTCAGTTTGTGTCACGCTCATCTTCTCCTGTCCTGATCGGTTGGTTAGGCTTCCTCCATGTGCCGCTAATGAAATCTTAACCAATGAAGATGTACTCCCCGTAACGACAATATGAACGGAGTATGAACTGGCAAAAAAAACTACGGTCTCACATGCAAGGAAGTTTGCGCATGAGCCGTAGCTATGAGAATAATGTAGGCTATGAATCTAATGAGTCCGCCAGCAATATAATGGCATGGATGACGGCGAATAAATAATCTGCTATGGATTATGGAGCGTTGCTGCATCACGTATTAAATATTCCGCAATCTCGGTGGAGATATGTTTCCCTTTTTGTGCATGGACTTCTGAAATGAAACTGCTTAGGCTTTGTTTTTGCAATTTTTTCAGCAGACTGTTAGCAATCCCTTTGTTGTTGATTGTTCCCTCGTCTGCAAAACGTTGAACCAGTTCCTCAAGGGAGGCATAACTTGTTTTCACTTGAAAGTCTACGGATTGTGTAGATGTATTCCCTGCTATGTCCACAGCCTTTATCGTAAATGTATGTGTACCCAGCTCAAATTTGTATAAAGGAATACCCTTTAGATCCGTTATGACCTTCCCATCCAACATGACTTCGGTTTTTGCTTGGTCGATACCTGAAAGCGTGTCTGCCATTTCAAATTCGGGTTGAAACACACCCGTGTTGAATTCGGAAGATGCGACTTGGTTTATCATAATCTCCGGAGCCGTCCAATCCACCGTAATATGGCTGGAAGCTTGAAAATCACCGTCTTCCGTCGTAGCCGTGATGACAGCCCTTCCTTCCCCTTCTGCTGTCACGATGCCATGATCGTCTACCGTTGCCACCTGGTCTTGATTCGTGCTCCATGTCACATTCTTATTGGTTGCATGATCAGGCAAAACCGTTGCTCGGAGCCCTACGCTTCGGCCGGAAGAGGAATTAAACACGAGCTCCGGTTTGTCAAGCGTAATTCCGGTAACGGGGACGTTATCAGAGGTATGCTCAACGATGAGTTCATTTAATGCAATGTTTCCCCATATCCGATTCCCGTCATTCACCTTTAATCGAAGTTTATTGGCGTTTACCGTTGGAAAAGAAACGCCCTGGCGCTCTTTGGTGCTGTCATTAAACTCCCATTCGATCGATGCGTCAGATAAAGCCGTTCCCCAGCGGCTACCGTCGAAATACTCCACGTCAATATTAGTGATGCCTTGCCCGATTCCAAAAAACGTAACTAGCGTAACCTTGTTGACCGGTACGCTATGATTGCCGTAGTCAAGGGTAATATAACCCGGGAAGGCAATATCACCGGTACTTCCCCATGCAGAGTTCAAATTGTTGTCGATGATGCTGGTAATGGTGCCTGCCCCCGTAGCAAAGGTTGTGGTGACCATATCTTTGGACAGTTCGGGATTGTTATACAATTCAAGCTCGTTCAGTGCGATTCGCCCCGATTGGTTAGCACCGTCATGGACCTTCAGTCTGATTTTAGAGAATCGAGTAAGTGGAAATTCCACGGATTTGATCTCGTTTGCCCCCGTGTTCAGATCCCAAGTCAGATTAATATTTGTGCGCAGGGGAATCCATCCCGAACCATTGCTGTATTCAAGATCAAAGTTCGTGATTCCCCATTCTTGCCCGTATCTAGTATTTAACTTCAATTGGTTGGCGATCAGCGTTTGCTCGCCGAAATCGAGCGTGATATCGTTCGGAAATGAAGGCGTAATGCCGGTTTCCCATGCCGTGTCGTATTCATTATCGATGATATGTTCGATCGGACCTGAAGAGGACGATTCAAATGTCGTACTAGCAGCTGCCTGCGTAGCCAGATTGTCAACAGGTGTGCTGGCTGGCCGTTTCGGAACGATGACGATCGGATCAGGCATGTTCCCGGCTGGTGGCACACTGCCCTCGTATTCGTGGGCACCGATGTCGGGAGCGCCATTATATATCGGGTTGCCGAAATAATCCCGCCCTCCGTTATCGCTTACACGAATGCCTGCTCCAATGAGTGGCGAATTCGCTTGCAATTGGTACCCATGTACTGTATCCATGCCATTCCCGCCGCTACCGGGATCAACGAATCTCGGATCGTCCGTTATCTTATGGGCATCGGCCTGCACGAGTGTGTTCCCTCCGTAATATGCGTTGTAGTCAAACGTCTGGCCCGTCAAATCCCATCCCTTATCGCCGACGCTGTAGTACACATTATTATAGTTATAAATGTTGCGCGGAGCACCCGAAGCCTTGGTGAAGTAATCGCTCATGACCGGGTTGCCGGATGATTTTCCTACGTATATCGTATTATTGTAGTTATAGACGTTATCAATGGAACCGCTGTAACGGAATATGCTTTTTCTGTCGTTTTGGCTAATGTTGTATCTAACGATGGTATTGATTGTGTAGTACGTGTCGTTTACGAACAGCATAAAGCCGCCAGCGTTATCATGACTGTAATTGTACTGAACCAACGAATTGATGTTTCCTGCATCCACGTCGAAGCCATGCCCGTCTTCCGCGCCGTTCACGCTGGCAAACGATTCGTTGAATTGAACGAGATTATTGTCCGCATACGCCCACCAAATGGAAGCGTTGGTTGCCAAATACGTAGCTTGTTGAACGGTGTTGCGCTCGACTACCGCTCCATCGGTGACATTCCACGCGATGCCGCCTGTTGCTGCTCTGATGACCGTATTATTGGATATTTTCACTTGGGTTGACGGCGTCCAGGGCCCGTATGGTTTAGGCACCCAAGGCCATAAATCGCCCATTCCGTAGCGCAAGATACAATTGGAGCCAATGTATATACCATAGGCATCCACGTCCGTCAGTATATTACCGTCAATGAGAACATCGTTAAAAGCGCTGGGTGTCATCGACCCAACCGAATCGAAAATAATCCCCCCGGAGCGTGTGGTATACGATCCATCGACATCATGGATGTTCATGTTTTTGATATAGATGTGATTCAATAAACCAGCTTCCTCATTCAAGATATAAACACCGCGCCTTTGGCCCCGCGGATTCTCCCAATCTCGATCAAAAGGCAGCGGCGAGCTGTTTGTTACCTCCAGGTTGTTGATTTCCCAGTACTCCTGGTTTTTCAAAAATACGGCTTCCAGTTCGGACGTAATTCCTGCGATTAATGGTTTGCTTCCGGAACCGTACATATCGATAATGATCGGATTTCCGCTTGAACCTGAACCTTTAGGCCACAGTCTGCCGTTCCAACTCTCCCCGGCTTTGAACAAGATTTTGTCGCCTGGGGCAAAGGTAGTTGCGTTCACTTTATCCAACGATCTCCATGCAGAGGCTTGACTTGTGCCGTTATTCCCATCATCTCCCCCTGTGCTGTCCACATAATAAGTGGTTCCCGCAGCTAAAGCGGTCGACGGTGAAACGGTAACCCAATTGCAAACGAAAGAAAAAATCGAAACCATACAGATAAGCTTTTTGAAAAACGATTGACTCAATCCTCTTCATTCCTTTCATTGTTATATATGTAATGCCAAATCGGCGATTACATCAGGAAATTTCTGTACAACTCCTCATTCAATACAACCTTCGCATCGGTTAACCGTTCACGTACGTACTCCTCAAATTGGGTATCGATATAGTCCTTTAACACTTGTTCTCTTATACCGTCAAATGCCAGATACTTGGAACCTAACTGATCTTTCTCCATGCACTGCATGAGATAGAAGCGACCGTTCTCTTCAATAATGTCGCTTACCTCCCCTGGAAGAAGGTCAGCCGAAGCTTGCGCTACCGGACTTCTGACCTTGTGCCTGTAACTATCCAAGTTATAGACCTCCTCCGTAACCCGATCATCTTGTTTAATGTCCTTTACGGCTTGCTCAAAAGAAATCCCGGATGAGATTTTCTCCCTGGCCTTCTCAATCTTCCGTTTCACCTGCGTTTTGAGAAGTGTATCGACATTCCGATTGGCATCCAGAAAAGATAACGATAATTGGCGTACCTTCACCGTTGCGGGTGCATGGTACAACCTTCTCTTATTCGCCTCGTAAAACGTGATCAGCTGTTGTTCACTCGGCTTCCAGTCATCTTCCATCAGATGGTTCTTGACCGATAAGGCCGTATTCGCCATCATGTATTCATAATAGGCGTCCTCCGTATATTGAGCAGGACCGAAAATTACCTGATGATTCTTGATGGCTTGTTGCCTTCTTAGGTTTTCAAGATTGAAGTTTTGCATAAAACCGGCGTAACTGATATCGGGGAGCACTCCCTGCTCTTTGGCAAGGATCTGTCGAATTTTCTGATCGATGCTATCTTCGAGCGCCTTCTTTTTGATCAACTCAAGCGGAATCTCGTTACCTCCGTATGGCGTAGTCCAAAATGCGGCCGACGGTGCAGCATCATATTTTTCATGGAAGTACTTGATGATACCTGCTCGATTGGCATCGATGGCTCTTTGAAATTCGCTTACATGAATCTCTACTCCGTCAACTGTCGCGATATAAGCGTCTTCATGATGTGTTTGTGTAAATGCAGGCTTTGCGATTAAAAGGATCGTCACCACGATCAAGATGAAGAGTCCGGCTATGGACAGCCATTTCAGACTGCAAAATTTATGTACCATCAAACCCATCAGCACCCTCGTCATTAGATTTTTAATGAAGACGATTCTACCAAGGCATCTCCAAATTATGTATAATTCATTATAATTTCCATAAGTAAGCGCTATCAATTTCTCCTTTTTTACATTCCTTTCACTTTCTTTACTTGTTCCACGCATAAAAAAGCGGCAGAGGATTCTTTCCTCTGCCGCCTTCTCTTTCTAATTTAGGTTTTCTTGTTTGCAGCCATGCGGCTCGCAACCGGATCATGACACCATGTCCGGCTTGTTCGATTGCCGTGAAGTTGGAGCCCGTCATCCTTCAATTATTCGACTCTGCTCTCTTTTTTGAATTTCATGATGGACCAGACAACCAATAGCAGCAGAACGGCCAGACATACGCTGATGCTGACCCGGTTCTGACCGTCAATAAGAAACAGGACCGCAATCACTGACAAGCAGAGGGCAGTTACCCCGGTTATGTAGGGGAACCCCCATACCTTAAAGCTGGGCTGCTTCGGATAAGCTTTGCGCAGTTTCAGCTGCGAGAAACAAATGCAGATCCATACCAGCACAACGACAAAGCCAGGGACCGCCATCAAAACCCGAAACAGCTGGTCCTGCGCGATCAGTCCAAGCAAGGAACCCGCTAATAGTATGATCGCACAGAGTTTCAACGTATTAAGCGGTATGCCTTTGTTCGTGGTTTTGGCCAGGCTCTTTGGCGCCTCTCCGGCGGCTGCCATGGAATAAATCATGCGCGTCGCGCCATAGATGCCGGAATTGGCTGCCGACAGCACGGCCGTCACGAGAATAAAATTCATGATGTGGGCCGTTCCCTGAAGCCCGGTAGCCGACAGCACTTGAACAAAAGGACTCGCCTCTCCGCCGAGCTGGTTCCACGGAATCAATCCGCATATTATCAGAATCGGAAGCGTGAAGAACAAAATCACCCGTAAAATAAAATTGCGCACGACTTTCGGCAGGATTTTGTCCGCATCCTCGGTTTCTGTCAATGTGAGGCCGATCAGCTCGGAGCCGCCGTACGAAAAGGTAACGACCAGCAAGGCGGAAAAGATGGCAAACCATCCGTTTGGCAGGAACCCGCCGTGCGCTGTGAAATTGTGAAGGAACGGAGCATCGGAGCTCGGAATCACTCCAAACATCAGTAAGCTCCCGAGTACGATAAAGATCATAATCATGGCGATTTTGATGCCCGCAAGCCAGAATTCCACTTCGCCAAAGCTCCCCACGCTCATCATATTGATGAGAATAATGAGCGCTGCGCTTGCCAGGCTCAGCATCCACAGCGGTACGTCGGGAAACCAGTACTGCAGAAAGCTGCCTGCCGCAATCACTTCGATCACGCAAACCGACAGCCACATAAAACAATACATCCAGCCCATGACAAAGGATACCCGCTCTCCGAACGCTTGCCGAACAAAGTCCTTCATGTTTCGCCCCGGATATACCGTAGCCATCTCCGTCATGGCACCCATGACGACCAACAGCAGCAGTCCCGCAAAGATATAAGAGAAAATCACGCCAGGCCCGGCGAGACCGATCGTCTCGGCGCTTCCCTTAAATATGCCGGTGCCGATGACGCCGCCCATAGCCATAAAGCTGATATG